>CBDDEH010000001.1:0-46133 GCA_965226865.1 Dehalococcoidia bacterium
GGGTTCAGGTCAGGGGTGACCGTCAGGAAGACGCTATTTTTGGCCCCGGCGAAGTGCTGGGCACCGGTCACCGTGAAGCCTGCCACAGTGAACTCGCTGCCATTGGGATTTACGGACAGGCCGTCAATCGTCTCGCTGAAGTCCACTCTGATACTGACTGTACGGTCGCCGGAGGCGACGTTCACTTCGTCCGGACTGACGACTGGCTTGTCAGTTGCCACAGTTCCGATGTCGTCAGCATCGTGGGCCGCACCTACGACCATAACCCAGACCAAGCTCAATGAAAACAAGGCCACTAGCAGGCTGCGGAAAAAGGGGGTCTCTGTGAAACTGCCCTGTAGATGGTCTCAGGAACACGACGACGTCCGGCCATAACGGGTCATTAGGTCACGACTACATCAATACTCTTGGTGATTATTACGCTTGTCGCTGTCCCCAAGATGAAGTCGACCGGCCCCAATAGTTTTTCAGCAGCCTGCTAGACTTAGTGTGCCTGCTATCTGAAACCACCGTCGATTGCTTTTCATCGATTGCTCCCTCCTGATGAGTCCTTCTCTAACACAATACCAAGGCCCGCTTGTCTGCCCGATGATGGATATCGGGCCCTGAGACCGAATGGGGAATCCGCGTCAGACGGAACATACGTAAAATAGTGCATATAGGATCCTCGCCTGAATGTATCGCCAATATTCATAGCACCATATACTTTTGACTGTCAAGGTGGTTGCCCTAGTAATTGTCACCTAAATCGGACAGGCCTACCTGCCCCCCAGACGATAGGCGACGGACGCCCCGCGCCGCCACCCAGTTCCCTTTACTAAAAAAGGCCCAATTCCTTCCAAGGAAACCTTCGGAAGGATACTAAGAATTAAATCGGTTGTCAAGGGGGTGTACATAGCAGGTTACGAAACCCTTCCCCCGTTCACGAAAAGCGGAGCAACATAGTGTCCTCGATACTTTTCTAAGGACGAACCGTGCGTGGACATATCGTGAAGCATTAAGCGTCCTTGGAAAGGTTAGTCAAGAACTCCTGGTTCGTAGCGGTCTTCGAAAGGCGCTCCAGCACCCGCTCAGTGGCATCGGAGTTGTTTAAAGAGTCGCTGGAAAGTAGCGAGACCATGCGCCTTAGGAGCACGACCTGTTTGAGCGTGGAGTCGTCGAAGAACAGCTCCTCTCGACGGGTCCCGCTGCGTTGGATATCTATAGCCGGGAAGTGCCTTCGCTCTGCCAGCCTCCGGTCCAGGTGCAGCTCCATGTTGCCGGTTCCTTTGAATTCCTCGTAGATTACCTCGTCCATACGGCTTCCGGTATCCACGAGGCAGTTGGCGATTATCGTAAGGCTACCCCCAAATTCGACGTTCCTGGCTGCACCGAAGAACCGTTTGGGTGGGTACAGAGCTACCGGGTCTATGCCTCCGGAAAGCGTGCGGCCGCTTGTAGGTGCTGCTAGATTGTATGCCCTCGTGAACCTGGTGATGCTGTCCATTAGGATCACTACGTCCTTACCGGTCTCCACGAGTCGCTTCGCCCGCTCTAGGGCCAGCTCACCAACCTTGCACTGGTCTTCGACGGATTCATCGAATGTGGAGGCGAACACGTCGCCTCTTACCGACCGACGCATGTCAGTTACCTCTTCCGGGCGCTCGCCGATCAGCACCACCATGAGTTCGGCATCGGGCACGCTGCTAATGACCCCGTTGGCGATGTGCTTTAACACAGTGGTCTTGCCGGCTTTGGGTGGGGATACTATGAGACCTCTCTGCCCCAGGCCGATGGGAGAGAACAGGTCGATCATCCGGGTCGTGAGGTTCTTTGGGTCGGTCTCGAGCTTGATCTGTTTCTCCGGGAATATGGGAGTCAGGTATTCAAAAGCAGCGCGAGACCGGGCGTTGTCGGGTTCGAGTCCGTTGACATTTTCAACCCTCACCAGCCCGAAATATCTCTCCCCATCCTTGGGTGGCCTTACTTGTCCCGAGATGGTGTCTCCGGTCCTTAGACCGAATCGCCTTATCTGAGACTGGGAGATGTACACGTCTCCAGCAGCGGGCCGCAGTCCACCTTGCCTAAGAAAGCCGTAGCCTTCGTGCATGACATCCAGCACTCCACTTGCCATTAGGCCCTGTTGCTCGGAGTATGCTTGGAAGATCCGGTTGAGGACGTCCTCCCTTCGGAGGCCTGACAGGGCGGTCCCGTCTTCAATCCCCAAGTCTTGAGCGAAAGAAACAAGCTCGTCCTTTGATTTACCGTCCAGTTCTGCGACGTTGAGTGTCTTCTCGGCAGTCATAAGTGGCTCCTATGGTTTGGTAGCGATCTTAAATTCAATTGGCTCAGGACGATGCTTTCTTCCAGTCCTGAAGGAATTTGGATTGTCCAACGTCCGTCAAGGGATGATTCATCATCTGCAAGAGGATCTTGTATGGAACAGTGGAGATGTCGGCCCCGGCTTTGGCCGCCATTACACAGTGCATTGGGTGCCTAATACTGGCCGCCAGCACTTTGGTCTTTATTTTGTAGCGCTGGAACACTGACACGATGTCCGCGACTACCTCCATCCCGTCGTTGCCGGCGTCATCGAGCCGGCCTACAAATGGGCTGACAGCCGCCGCTCCTGCCTGGGAACCAAAGAGGGCTTGGTTCACCGAGAAACAGAGGGTCTGGTTGATTCTGATGCCGTCCTTGGCGAGGACTGCCATAGCCTCGAACCCCGACGGTATGCTCGGAAGTTTGACCCAAGGGTTCGGAATCCAGCCTGCTATATCCCTACCTTCGGTAATCATTCCTTCGACGTCAGTGCTTACCACTTCCACGGAAATGGGCCCGTCTATCATGCGGGCTATTTCCTGTACCGCGGACTTATAGTCTGAGGATGTCCCGATCCCTTCCTTGGCCGCGAGGGATGGGTTGGTAGTTACGCCACGCACCACTCCGAGGCGGGCGCCCGCACTAATTTCATCAATATTGGCTGTGTCCAGGAATAATTCCATATCAAACTTCCTTCAACTGGGTTAAATCATCCTGTGCTAATTGCATACAAGAGAACAAAGATTACATGTTTATGGTGGACCGACTGGCTTGCGCAGATTGATTCATGCTTGTCTTATATAGGAGGGGTGTAGGCGAATAGAGAATAGATGGGTGACAGTCGATCCAATAATAGGCAGTCTAGTTCATCGATTCCAGAGGGAAAGCTGGCTGGGCGCCCTCCCTTAAGGTTGCCTTGGCAGCATTGATGAACTCCTTGAAAAGTGGGTGGGGCTGGTCTGGTCTGGACCTGAATTCGGGGTGGAACTGGACTCCGACCATAAAGGGATGGTCCTGCAACTCCACTATCTCTACCAGCTTACCGTCTGGCGAGACCCCTCCTGCTAGCAGCCCTGTATTCTCCAGGGCCTCGCGATAAGCGTTGTTTAGCTCGAAGCGGTGTCTATGACGTTCGTATACAGTATCCTCGGCATAAGCCTTGTGGGCCAGTGTTCCCTCAAGCATCCGGCAGGGGTAGGAGCCCAGGCGCATCGTGCCGCCCATGTCCACTACGTCCCGTTGCTCGGGCATTATATCGATGATTGGGTGGGGGGTATCAGGGTCTAGCTCCGACGAGTTGGCGTTCTCTAATCCCAGTACGTTCCTTGCGTGTTCTACTACGAGCACTTGGAGGCCCAGGCACAGACCCAGGTAGGGGATCTGGTTCTGGCGTGCATACCGGGCCGTTTGTATCATCCCCTCCACCCCGCGGGGTCCGAATCCGCCCGGCACGACAATACCGCACGCACTTTTCAAGAAGGGGTCGGGCCCATCCCTCTCGATCTCCTCGGAATGGATCCACTGGATGTCTATGTCGCGGTCGTGAAAAAGACCGGCATGTTTAAGGGCTTCCTTCACAGAGATGTACGAGTCGGGTAGCTCTACGTACTTGCCGACCAACGCGATCGCCAGCTTTTCTTTCGGTTGGTTCATGTGTTCGACCATGGTGGCCCATTCAGTCAGGTCTTTGCCGTAGTCGGTAAGCCCGAGGGACCGCACCAACAAGTCCCCCAGATCGTACTCTTCCAGGATAAGCGGCACTTCGTAAACCCCTGGTACGGTGATCAATGGGATCACAGCTTCCTTGGGTACATCACAGAAGAGGGAGATCTTGTCCTTGATGGATGGAGGGATCGGGGAGTCACTTCGACAGATGATCGCATCCGGTTGGATTCCTATGCTCCGGAGCTCTTTTACGCTGTGCTGAGTTGGTTTCGTTTTAAGCTCGCCGGTTGCCGACATGTAGGGCAACAGTGTGATGTGGATGTAGAAAACGTTGTCCCTTCCCACTTCGTTCCGCATTTGGCGGATAGCTTCCAAGAACGGAAGGCCCTCGATGTCCCCTACCGTCCCACCTACTTCTACTACGATCACATCCGCATCCGTCTCTTCTGCCAGTTCATAGATGCGGGCTTTTATCTCGTTTGTAACGTGTGGGACCGCCTGGATGGTCCCCCCCAGGAAGTCCCCTTTCCGCTCCCTGGCCAGCAGAGTCAGATACAGCTGCCCGGCAGTCAGATTGGATGACCTGGTCAACTCCAGGTCTATGAAACGCTCATAATGGCCCAGGTCCAGGTCGGTCTCGCCCCCATCCGTGGTGACGAAGACCTCGCCGTGTTGGTAGGGTGACATGGTCCCGGGGTCCACGTTCAGGTAGGGGTCCAGCTTCATGACGGAGACAGAGGTCCCTCGCCCTTTGAGGATACGTCCGATAGCGGCGACGCTGATTCCCTTACCGACGGAGCTTACAACTCCACCGGTCACGAAAATATATTTAGCTCTCATTTACGAGCAAGCGTGCCTTTACCACGAGAAATGACGGTTGGTAACGGGAAGAACAAAGGGGGCAAATGCGGCGAGGCTGTGGACGGTGCCACCGCCTTGTAGATTCTTCACCCTGATTATAGGCTGGCATTTTGGCGAGTGTCAATACCATCCGCATCGCTCCAACGAGAAACCCTTTACGCTTGGACGAGCCGGAAGGCGAGCGCAAGCGATATGAAGGCTCTGCGATACTATTCATAGAAGACCTGGGATGTTTCTAGGTAAGATCGCTGGGAGTACTCAAGGATTGGGGATGGGTCCCTTTCCCCCGTCCAATTCCTACTGACTGGAGTCTTGGTTGCCCCCCGGGTTTTGCAAGAACTGGAATAGCTCCGCCTCAGAGGAGAGCACTAAGGTCGTGTTTGTGGCCAGGAACTTCTTGTACGCATCGAGGCTCCTGACAAAGGAGTAAAACTCCGGGTCTTTCTCCAGAGCCTCGGCGAATATCTTGATGGCTTCGGCATCACCCGATCCGCGAAGGATATTGCTGTCCCGTTCGGCTTTGGCCAAGAGGATAGTCCTGTCTTTGTTTGCGGCGGCGCGAATCTTGACGGCTTCCTCATCGCCCTCAGCGCGGAACTGATTAGAGATGCGTATCCGCTCGGCACGCATCCGGTTGTAAATGTTCTCGAGTGCTTCTTCGGGGAACTCGGCCCGCTTTATCCGAACGTCCTTTATCTCTATCCCAAAGTCATTCTCTTCCGGCCCTACAGCCCTGGCGGATACCGCGAACACCCTGTCCAATATCTCCTGCCGGGTGTTGGTCGCGACTATATTCCTCTCTCCGCCCTCCTCTTCCTCTATCCGGGCGCCGATCACATCCTGGGTGGTGCTTCTGGCGATTTCATCCCTGAGGGCCGGTTCGACTATCCTCTGTATCCGGTCTTCGGCTTCGGCAAGATTTCCCATCTTTTCGAAGAATTTTCTTGCGTCAGTTATTTGATAGCGGGCATAAGCGTCAATAATCAGGTTTTGTTTGTCTACGTCACGGAACCCGGCTGGAGGTATGTCTACTCGAAGGAGTCTCTTGTCGAATTGATTTACCGAATCAATAAAGGGTACCTTGACTTTCAGCCCAGACTGGGTATGGACTGTCTGGATTTTTCCGAAGCGTGTCACCACCACCAGTTGCGTTTCATCTACTGTATAAAGGGCGCCCTGGCTTCCGGGCCCAAGAAATACGAGCACCAGGATTATCGCCACAACAACTGCTACTGCCGTCTTCATAAAAACCGACCTAGTCCAGCTCCTTACTAACTACCCGAGTCCTGTGCGCCCGAGGATGTTCCGGAACCAGAGAGGCCCGGAACTGGCACTATCTGACCACCCGCGTTGAGAATTATCCCCCCCCCGGCATCCGGAGAGACCACAATCTTGGTGATATTTGACAGGACCTCTTCAATGGCCTCGAGGTACAATCTCTGACGAGTCACGTCCTTGGATTTCGTATATTCGGCGAGAATCGCCTCGAATTGCTTTGCCTTTCCTGTGGCCTCGGCGATCCGCTGCTCTCTATAAGCCTCGGCGTCTCTGATGATCTGCTCCGCATCACCCCGGGCATTGGGAATAATGTTCTGTTCGTAGGCCTTCGCAACTTCTATGCTGGCTTCCCTGTCTTGCCGGGCGCGCCGGACGTCGTCAAAGGCATCCCGCACTTGCTCCGGAGCTTTCACGTCCTGAAGCCGGACCTCTGTTATGAATATTCCCGAGTCGTAGCTGTCTAGTATACTTTGAAGCAATACTTGAGTTTCCTGCTGGACCTCCGTCCTGTTCCCTAGCAAGACATCATCGATGGACCTCTGACCTACTACTAGGCGCAAGGCCGCCTCAGTGGCGTCCTTCAACGTACGTCCTTCGGGCCGGCCAGGCAGTATGTTTCGGGTCCCTGATGGGATCTGCCCGATTTGCTCTCCGGGGTCAGATACATTGAACAGGAACTTCTCGGGATTCCGTACTTGGTACTGGACTACCAACGGCACGTCAACGATGTTCAGGTCACCGGAGATCATCTGACCCTCTTCAAGGATGGTCACCGGAGATACCCCTCCGGCGCTACTGAACCCCAACTCCATGCTTCTTATTCGCGTGACGGACTCTACGTTGCGTGTACCGATAGGGGCGGGCCACCACCACTTGAGACCTTCGTCTTCTGTCTTGCAACATTTGCCAAAGGTGCGTAGGACTCCCTTTTCACCAGGGCTTACGGTGAAAAACCCGGTGGCCAGCCACAATATAAGTGCCAGTCCCACTAGCCCTAGAGTTATTAAACTGATGGTCCGGTCGGACCCGCCACCCCGCCCCCCAAACCTCGATAGGACAGCCCGAACCTTGTTCAGGATCTGCTCGAGGTCTATTTCTGGCTCTCTTCTTGGCTGCTGATACATTTGTTTGGCTTGTGTTGGCCTTTGACTGGTCTACTTCGCCTCTCGAAGAACAATCAATTTTACCACGAAAGTAGCGACTATTATATGGCCAAGGCCCCACATTGGAACAGAAATAGCGAGCATGCCCCCTTACTTTCCATTGTTTAGACCTGGATCACAAGGACAATAGTGTAAGATATATGGCGCACAGGGAATTGGGAGAGGAGAGCAACGGAGGTCCGGGGATGGCTGAATACGGCCTGAACGTCAAACAAGGGGACGGTGTAACGCGTCTTCAGGTGAGTTGCATGCACCAAAGCGGGCTGGTCTACATGGTGCCGGCTGAGAAAAGCTGGGTCTGCTCACAGGAATATATGCCTGCTCACGCCCTGGCTGGATTTCTCACGGAGTTAATGGAACTGCGAGACCCCCGTGTCAAGGAATTGACGCAAAGATGGGGTATCTATTTTCGCCAACTTCCTCTGGAGGAGGAGCTGGCCGAGACGTAGGTTCCAGCGGGACTTGGTGGACCGGAATGAGCATGTTGGGAAAGTGACCGGTACCGGACCCGACGGGTAATCGTACGCTCAGTTGCCCCCGTCACTCTCATCAACCGGGTTGGGGCTGTGCTGGCTTGGCATGGTCGGGCTGGGCATCGTTGGACTGGGGCGACGGATCCGCCTGGCAGCGGGTGCAGGGGATGACGTAGGCTGGGGGTCCGGCTCGGGCTCGGGCAGCGGTGCTCCCTCAGCAGTAGGGCCATCAAATAAGCGTCGGAGTGCTTCTCCCTCCACCGATTCGTTCTGTATCAAGTATTGGGCAACTTCCGTCAGTTTTTCTTTATTCGTTACAAGGATATCCTGGGCTCTTGAAAAGCCCTGATGTATGAGGGACTTGACTTCCTGGTCTATTTCCTCGGCGATCTTGTCGCTGTAGTCGCGTTCCTCATGTATCTCTTTCCCCAGAAATATCAACTCCTCCCGGCGTCCGAATGTCCTGGGCCCCAGATGTTCGCTCATCCCGTACTGCTTTACCATGCGGAGTGCGATTCGGGTAGCGGTCTCCAGATCGTTACTGGCGCCGGTGGTAATTTCGGTGAATATTAGCTGCTCGGCAACTCGACCTCCCAGGGCGGTCGCCAGCATGTCGTCGAACTGGTTCTTGGTCAAGAGATAGCGGTCTTCCTCGGGAAGGAGTCTGGTGTAACCGCCCATTGCCCCTCGGGCAACGATGGAGATCTTGTGTACTGAGTCAGCATGTGGCAACTTCCATGCCACCAACGCGTGGCCAGCTTCGTGATACGCGGTCATCTCCTTTTCCCTGGCGCTGATGACCCGTCCCTTACGCTCCGGGCCGGCGATCACTCGGTCGATTGACTCTTCAAACTCAGCCAGTCCTATGAGCTTCTTGCCTCCTCGAGCTGCAAGGAGTGCTGACTCGTTCACCAGGTTTGCCAGATCGGCGCCGGTAAAGCCCGGAGTTTGTTTGGCAACAATGTCCATCCTAACGTCTGGAGCTAGAGGCTTGCCGGCAGAATGTACCTTCAGGATCGCGACGCGCCCATTCACGTCGGGAAGGTCCAACACTACTCGCCGGTCAAAGCGCCCTGGGCGAAGCAACGCAGGGTCCAGAATATCTGGCCGGTTGGTCGCTGCTATGATAATGATATTGGTGTTGGTGTCGAACCCATCCATCTCCACAAGGATCTGGTTCAACGTCTGCTCCCGTTCATCGTGGCCACCCCCCAAGCCAGCCCCACGGTGTCTTCCCACCGCGTCGATTTCGTCAACGAAAACGATGCATGGTGCGTTCCGCTTGGCCTGTTCGAACAGGTCACGCACCCTCGCCGCGCCCACTCCCACAAACATCTCCACGAACTCACTGCCGCTTATGGTAAAGAATGGCACGCCAGCCTCTCCAGCCACCGCTCGGGCTAGAAGGGTCTTGCCCGTCCCCGGCTGGCCTACTAGCAGGACCCCCTTAGGGATTCTCGCTCCCAGCGCCAAAAACCGTTCCGGGAACTTCAGGAACTCCACAACCTCCTGAAGCTCCATCTTGGCCTCTTCCACCCCAGCCACATCGCCAAAGGTGACGGTGGGTCCGTTGACCGTGAACAGGCGTGCTCGGCTCCGACCAAAGCCCAGAGTCTGGTTGTTGCTGCCCTGGGCCTGGCGCATCATGAAGAGGATCAGCGCTCCGAAGAATATGAGAGGCAGGAAGTTGATGAGGATTCCGAAAACGCTCCCCATCCCGCCTCCGCCCTTGTACCTCACGTTCACACCAGTGATCCCAGTTTCCACCCCTTCCCTTTGAAGGACTTCAATTAGGTCGGTGGTGTCCCCGATCCTGCTCGTAAACTTCACGTCGTTCCGTGTGTATACTGTGAGTTTCTCGCCCTGTATCTCTATCGTCTGGATTCTGTCTTCTTTAGCCAGGGTGAGTACTTCGGTAAAATCACGTTCGTCAGTGCTGCCGAGGCCGCCTATCATCGTGAAGAAGATAGCCACAACGGCTACTATGATCAGCAGATATATAAAGCTATTTCTCATACGGAGTCCATCGCTATTCAGCAGTCCGGCGGCCGTCGGGCCGCCGGTTGGGTAAGACTACCTATATATATATATATATATACTAAGGTAGAGTAGCAAAAAATGCAAAGGGTTTAGGTTCCAATAGGCGGAATTAGAGACCGAGTTACCGCTGCGCCATTAAGGCAGACTCCGACCCGATTTAACTTTGCTAGACGCTTTGTGAAATATGTAACAGACATTTAACACATCAGAAAATTGTGTGAAACATTTTGCCGCTTAGACTAGATTATGAAGATGGAACGTCTTTGGATTGATGTTGCCTGTATATCAATAATATAGAGGAGGCGAGCCTGATGAAGCCCGAGGAAGTAGTCCAACTTTGCCACGACCGCAATATCCAGATCATAGACCTGAAGTTCACGGATATGCCGGGTACGCTGCAGCATGTGTCACTGCCCACCAGCGAGCTTAGCGAGAAGAATCTGCAGGCTGGATACGGGTTCGATGGTTCCAGCATCAGAGGGTTTAAGGCTATTGAAGAGAGTGACATGCTCTTGATTCCTGACCCCACAACCGCGAACATAGACCCATTTTGCCGCATCCCAACCCTTACGATGTTCTGCAACGTCCTGGACCCTATTTCCAGGGACCACTATGGCCGGGACCCGCGCTGGGTGGCACAGAAGGCCGAAGTATACCTGAAAGAAAGTGGGATGGCCGATGTCAGCTACTGGGGTCCCGAGTTAGAGCACTTTGTCTTCGACTCCGCGCGGTTCGACCAAGACCAGAGAAGTGGGTACTACTTTGTGGACTCAGACGAGGGTATCTGGAACTCGGGCCAGCCCACTAGCCTGGATGGCGGCCCGAACCTTGCATACCGGCCCCGTTTCAAGGGGGGCTACTTCCCGGCGCCTCCCTTCGACACCTTTCAGGACTTCCGGTCCGAGATTACGCTCAAGCTGATTGAGATGGGTGTCGAAGTGGAAAAGCATCACCACGAGGTGGCTACCGGGGGGCAGGCAGAGATAGATATGCGGTACGATAGCCTGACCCGCATGGCCGACAGTGTGGTGCTCCAAAAGTACGTTTGTCAAGAATGTAGCCAGGGCCCATGGAAAGGTCGCTACTTTCATGCCTAAACCGGTTTTTGGGGACAATGGCTCAGGGATGCACGTCCACCAGAGCCTCTGGAAAGACGAGACCAATCTCTTCTATGACGCCGAAGGAGGGTACGCCAACATTAGCGAGACCTGTAAGTACTACATAGGCGGCCTGATGGCCCACGCCCCGGCCCTGCTGGCGTTGATCGCGCCCACTACCAACTCGTACAAACGTCTCGTTCCTGGGTTCGAGGCGCCGGTAAGTCTGGTCTACTCCATGCGCAATCGGAGTGCCTGTACCCGGATACCTGCCTACTTTTCTAACCCCGAAGCGAAACGGATAGAGTTCCGCTTGCCGGATCCGACATGCAACCCGTACCTCGGATTCGCCGCAATGCTGATGGCTGGTATCGATGGCATCGCCAACAAAATCGATCCCGGTGATCCCGTGGATATGGACCTTTACTCTCTCTCTCCGGAGGAGGCATCCAACATAAAGCAAGTCCCAGGGAGTCTTGAGGCCGTGCTTGACGCGCTGGAAGAGGACCATGACTTCCCCTTGAGAGGGGATGTCTTTTCCAAAGACTTGATAGAGACCTGGTTGGACTACAAGAGGACCCGCGAGGTGGATGCCCTGCGACTGCGGCCCCACCCCTAAGAGTTTTTCATGTACTTCGACGCGTAAATCAGCCTGAAGTCGAAGCTGGTCGCAACTTGATCCGAGAAACCCCTGGCCGTCGTAGGTCACGACTTGGGGTATGGAGGAATTGTCATTCATGAAGGTACAGGATGAGGCCAAAGAGTTTGTCCTCAGGACTTCAAAAGAGAACGACGTAAAGTTCATACGGCTTTGGTTTTGCGATATCCTCGGTAACCTTAAGGGCTTCGCCATCACCGTTGAGGAGTTGGAGGACGCTCTGGAGCGAGGGATCGGCTTCGATGGCTCCGCTATAGAGGGATTCGTCCGTATCTATGAAAGCGATATGATAGCTATGCCGGACCCGACTACTTTCCGCGTGCTGCCCTGGCGCCCTCGGCAGAACTCGGTAGCCAGGATGTTCTGTGATATTCAAAGGCCAACCGGTGAGGCATTCGAAGGCGACCCCCGATACGTACTGAAAAAGAATGTGCAACGGGCCACCGATTTGGGGTACACATTCTATGTAGGTCCGGAACTGGAGTATTTCTATTTGGCAGGCCCCAATAACCCAGAGCCCCTCGACCAGGGTGGCTACTTCGACCAGATGTCAGCGGACTTTGCGAGTGACCTGCGTCGAGAGACAGTCTTGACGTTGGCCGAGATGGGGATACTCGTCAAATACTCCCACCATGAGAGCGCCCCTAGCCAGCAGGAGATAGACCTTCAGTATACGGACGCCCTCACAATGGCTGACAATGTGATAACCAGCCGGTTGGCCATAAAAGAGGTGGCCTCCACACGGGACGTCTATGCCACTTTCATGCCTAAGCCTGTCTATGGGATCAACGGTTCCGGAATGCATATCCACCAGTCCCTCTTCAAGGGCGACCGGAACGCCTTCTACGATCCTGCTGATCCGTACAAGCTCTCCCGGCTGGGCAAGCTCTATACCGCCGGGCTCATGCGACACGCGCCCGAGATAACCCTGGTCACCAATCAGTGGGTGAACTCATATAAGCGCCTCGTGCCGGGCTATGAGGCGCCCATGTATGTGTCCTGGGCCCATGTCAACCGCTCTGATCTGATTCGGGTCCCCGCTTACAAACCTGGTAAGGAAGACTCCGTTCGGGTGGAGTACAGGGCCCCCGATCCGGCCTGCAACCCCTTCTTGGCCTTCAGCGCTATGCTCGCGGCTGGACTCGCCGGTATCGAGAAGGAGTACACCATACCTGCTCCGGTGGAGGAAGATGTCTTTCAGTTGAGCGAAGCAGAACGGGCAGAAAGGGGCATCGAGAGTCTCCCAACGAGTCTCTCAGAGGCCATCCTCCTGGCGGAGAAAAGCGATCTACTGAAGGAGTGCTTCGGAGACCACGTGCTGAACATATTTATACAGAGTAAGAAGATCGAATGGGAGCGGTACAGGTCTCAGGTAACTGATTACGAGCTGAAACGGCTTCTGCCGGTCCTTTAGCGACAATGCACACAAAGGAAGTGGCATTGAGCATCCAGGACCCGGCTTATCGCTCCGCGTTAATGCAGTTCGACGCGGTGGCGGACCGGATGGGCCTGGACGATGGAATGGCAAGGGTCCTCCGAGCGTGCAAGCGCGAGTTGTCCGTAAGTTTCCCGGTGCGTCTGGACTCAGGGGAGGTGGAGGTTTTCAGGGGTTACAGGGTCCAGCACAGCATGGCGCGGGGCCCAACCAAGGGGGGCATCCGATATGCCGAGAGTGTCACCCTCGAAGAGGTAAAAGCGCTCGCCATGTGGATGACATGGAAATGCGCCGTGGTTAACATTCCATATGGTGGGGCCAAAGGGGGCGTTGTCTGCAGCCCCAAGTCGATGTCTCAAGCAGAGCTGGAGCGGATGACTCGTCGCTACGCCACTGAGGTCTCCGTGATAGCGGGCCCCGAGACCGACATTCCGGCTCCAGATATCAATACCAACGACCAGATAATGGCCTGGTTCATGGACACGATCAATATGCATCGAGGGTATTCAGTCCCCGGCGTGGTTACTGGCAAGCCAGTCCCACTCGGTGGCACTCTTGGCCGGCGGGAGGCCACCGGTCGTGGTGTCGCGATTACGGCCCGAGAGGCTATGCGAAGGCTTGGGAAGTCGATAGAAGGAGCAACAGTGGCGGTCCAGGGGCTCGGGAACGTCGGTTACTACGCCGCTCACTTCCTCGAGTCTTTAGGCTGCAGAATCATCGCCGTTAGCGATTCAAGAGGGGCAGTGCATTCGGGTGATGGACTTCAACTCGAACGCATCATGGAGCACAAAGCCGCCAGCGGAAGCTGCACCGGCAGCCCCGGGACCACGACTCTGAGCAATGAGGAGCTGTTGGAGTTGCCATGCCACATACTGGTCCCTGCCTCGATAGAGGGACAGATCACGGAGCGTAATGCGGAAAGGATATCCACGACCCTGGTAGTGGAAGGCGCCAACGGACCTACCTCACCGGAAGGCGAGGCTATTCTAGAAAGTCGGGGAGTCACGGTTGTACCGGACATACTGGCCAATGCGGGCGGTGTGATCGTCTCCTATTTTGAATGGGTGCAGGACCTTCAGTTCTATTTTTGGAGCTTGGAAGAGATAAACGCGCGGCAGGAACAGGTCTTGGTCAGCAGCTTTGATGAGGTGGCTGATCTTGCAAAGTCCGAGGACTGCTCATTGAGGACCTCGGCGCTAACGCTTGCTGTAAGCCGTGTGGCCGATGCCATCAGGCTCCGCGGCATCTACCCCTAGCCTACCGGAACGTGGTCTGCCGGAGCTATTTGTTTTGTCGGTTTTCGATAGTATAATACTGCCTACCCAGAAGAACGGGTATAGTCCGGTTTGTGAGGTACACTCCACCGGACAGCCAAAGTACAACCCATGGCTCATCGCAAGGTGTAAAGCGGTGGGGATAGTGGGGTTTGTGCTTTCGAACAATTAGATGGGACGAGATCTAAAGGGTTACAGTTGGACACCGAAAGACTACCAGGGTTGAGAAAACAGGGACTTTACGATCCCAGATACGAGCACGATTCGTGTGGCGTAGGTGTCGTTGCCAGCATCAAGGGCGAGAAGTCCCATGACATCATCGAAAAGGCTCTTCAAGTCCTCATTAATCTGGGCCACAGAGGCGCCTCCGGTTCTGATCCCAAGACGGGGGATGGGGCGGGGATCCTGGTCCAGATGCCCCACGAGTTCTTAGCCAAGGAGTGCGCCGGGCTGGGCATCAACCTTCCTCCCCTCGGCCAGTATGGGGTCGGAATGGTATTCCTCCCGCAGGACCCGGCCCAGCGCAGTGTATGCGAGAAAGTCTTCGAAGACACGGTGCGGGAAGAGGGGCAGGTCTTGCTGGGGTGGCGCGACGTCCCCGTTGACGATAGCGCGATAGGCGCCCATGCCCGAGAGGTACGACCCTGTATACGCCAGATACTGATCGGGAGCGGGCCCAAGACCGTCGATGAGGCCCACCTTGGGCGCAAACTTTTCGTCATCCGAAGGAGGGTGGAAGAGGCCATCGCGGGGTCCGGTATAGAAGACGCCGAGAGCTTTTACATTCCCAGCCTCTTCACCAATCGCATCGTCTACAAGGGCCTTCTTATGACGGACCAAATAGGCGGTTTCTATCGTGATTTGATGGACCAGGACATGGTCACCTACTTTGCCATGGTCCATTCCAGGTTCAGCACCAATACGCTCGGTTCATGGAAGCTGGCACATCCATACCGGTTCTTGCAACATAACGGGGAAATCAACACGCTGCGCGGAAACCTGAACTGGATGGTTGCCAGGCAGTCCATGTTCGCTTCACCCCTTTTTGGTGAGGATATGCAGAAGCTGTTCCCCATCATAGGTCCGGGGCAGAGCGACACGGCCTGCTTGGACAACGCCTTGGAACTGCTTCTGGCCACAGGGAGAGAACTGACACATTGCATGATGATGCTGATCCCTGAGGCCTGGAGTGACCGCATAGAAATGTCTCAAGAGAAGAAGGATTTCTACGAGTACCACTCGTGTTTGATGGAACCCTGGGATGGCCCGGCTCTGCTGGCATTCACCGATGGCGTGAGGGTTGGCGCAATACTAGACCGCAACGGCCTGCGGCCCTTCCGGTACCTGGTCACGAAGAACGATATGCTGGTGATGGCCTCAGAGGTTGGAGTCCTGGATGTACCGCCTGAGGACGTGCTGTTTAAGGCCAGGCTTGAGCCTGGGCGCATGTTCTACGTAGACCCGACCCAGGGGCGCATTATCGATGATGAAGAGATCAAAAGCGAGCTGTCCAGGCGCCAGCCCTACGGAGAGTGGCTGGCAAATACCAAGGTAGCCCTTGAGCAGTTACCCGAGCCGCCTTTTGTTCACGCGACCGATTACGAGAGCCTTGTCCAGCGCCAGCAGGTCTTCGGTTATACCCTTGAAGACCTTCGGATGCTGATGGAGCCCATGGCGGCCACGGGTGCGGAATCCGTGGGGTCCATGGGCAACGATGCCCCGCTGGCCGTGCTTTCGGACAAGCCCCAGCTTGTCTTCAACTACTTTAAGCAACTATTCGCCCAGGTAACCAATCCCCCGCTGGATGCGATACGGGAAGAGTTGGTTACGTCGACTGAGAGCTTCATAGGGTCAGAGCAGAACCTTTTTGACGAAACGCCCGAGCACTGCCACCAGCTCAAGCTGAGGGAGCCTGTAATCACGAATTACGAGCTGGAGAAGATACGCAATGTCAACGTTGGCGAGATCAAGTCCACCACCTTGCCGACCCTGTTCGATACTGAAGCGGGAGAGGGGGCGCTGGAACGGGCCCTGGATGAGCTTTGCAGCAACGCTTCGAAGGCCATCGCGGACGGGTATCGGATCATCATATTGTCCGACCGAGACGCGGATGCTGACCATGCTCCCATACCCAGTCTCCTGGCCGTCTCCGCCGTGCACCATCACCTGATACGGGAGGGTTCACGCACCAAAGCGGGCCTGGTGGTCGAGTCCGGCGAGCCTCGGGAGGTCGCCCACTTCGCGCTGCTGATCGGGTACGGTGCGGGGGCCGTCAACCCGTACCTGGCGTTCGAGACGCTGGATGATATGGTGCGTGAGAATGTCCTTCTGAACGGCGTGGACTCCAAGAAAGCCCACCAGAACTACATCAAAGCCGTGCACAAAGGAGTCGTAAAGGTGATGTCCAAAATGGGCATATCCACGATTCAGAGCTATCGCGGCGCCCAGATATTCGAGGCGGTGGGACTCTCACAGGACCTGGTAGACCGGTATTTCACATGGACCTCTTCTCGTGTCGGAGGGATTGGCCTCGACGTGATAGAGGAAGAAGCGAACAGACGCCATGCCCGGGCTTACCCGGACGTGGAGGTGGTTGGGAACCTGGACCTGGACGTAGGCGGCGTCTACTACTGGAGGCGTGACGGGGAGTACCACATGTACAACCCGGACTCTATCGCCAAGCTTCAGCAGGCAGTACGAACGGAAAGCTATGAGACCTACCATGAGTTCGCTGAGCTGATTGATGACCAAAGCAAGAGAATATGCACAATTCGTGGGTTGCTTGAATTCAAGGCCCTGGATGAGCCTATTCCCCTGGAGGAAGTAGAATCGGCCTCTGAAATCGTGAAGCGATTCGCCACAGGCGCAATATCCCTGGGCTCGATTAGCAGGGAGGCACACGAGACCCTGGCGATAGCGATGAACCGAATAGGCGCAAGGAGCAATACGGGAGAAGGTGGAGAAGACTACCACCGCTATACCCCCGACTCCGACGGGGACTCGAGGAGCAGCGCTATCAAGCAGGTGGCCTCCGGGCGTTTCGGGGTCACCAGCAACTATCTGATCAACGCGAAGGACCTCCAGATAAAGATGGCCCAGGGTTCCAAGCCTGGTGAGGGAGGCCAACTGCCAGGATACAAAGTGGACGACTATATTGGATGGGTGCGCAACACCACACCGGGTGTCGAGTTGATCTCGCCACCACCGCACCACGATATATACTCCATCGAAGACTTGGCCCAGCTCATCTATGACCTGAAGTACACCAACCCAAGCGCCAGGGTCCATGTAAAGCTCGTCGCCGAGGTTGGCGTAGGCACCATTGCCGCAGGTGTCTCCAAGGGACACGGAGATGTGGTGCTCATCAGCGGCGACTCAGGCGGCACCGGCGCATCACCAGAGTCCTCTATCAAACATGCGGGGCTCCCCTGGGAGCTAGGTGTCGCGGAGACCCAGCAAGTGCTGGTGATGAACGATCTCAGAGGGCGTATCGTAGTCCAGACGGACGGCCAACTGAAGACGGGACGGGATGTCGCCGTAGCTTGTCTGCTGGGCGCGGAGGAGTTCGGTTTCTCCACCGCACCGCTTATAAGCCTTGGCTGTATTATGCTACGAAAGTGTCACCTCAATACCTGTTCCGTGGGTATCGCCACCCAGGACCCGGAGCTGCGAAAGCAGTTCGCCGGCCAGCCGGAACACGTCATAAACTACTTCTTCTTCTTAGCTGAGCACATGCGGCAAATCATGGCCCAGTTGGGTTTCCGAACCGTCAACGAGATGGTCGGACGGGTAGACAAACTAGAGACCCGCGATGCAATCGAGCATTGGAAGGCGAAAGGGATCGACCTGGCCCAGTTGCTTCACAAGCCGGAGGTCCCAGACACGGTGGCCACTTACCACTGCCAAGACCAGGACCACGGTCTGGACAAGGCGTTGGACCACAAACTTATCAAAGCATGCTCGGAAGCCCTTGAGCGTAAGACCCCGGTGACGCTGGAGCTTCCCATTCGCAACTCCAATCGGACAGTGGGGGCGATGTTAAGCGGGGAGATTTCCAGAAGGTATGGTGAGGAGGGTCTACCCGAGGATACGATCAAGGTCCACTTCAAGGGCTCTGCCGGACAGAGCTTCAGCGCCTTTTTGGCACAGGGTGTGTCTTTCACCCTGGAAGGGGACTCTAATGACTACTTTGCCAAGGGCCTATCCGGGGGTCGCCTCATTGTTTACCCGGCCGTAAATTCCACGTTTGTGCCAGAGGAGAACATAATAATCGGGAATGTGGCACTCTACGGCGCGACCAGAGGCAAGGCATTCATCAGGGGCATCGCCGGAGAGCGGTTTGCCGTGAGGAACAGTGGCGCGCATACAGTCGTCGAGGGAGTTGGCGACCACGGGTGCGAGTACATGACTGGAGGGATAGTTGTGGTCCTGGGCAAGACGGGACGCAACTTCGCGGCCGGTATGAGCGGTGGATTCGCATACATCTTCGACGAGGATCGGACCTTCTCCACTCGCTGCAACAAGGAAATGGTTGACCTGGAGCCCGTAGTGGATGAGTCGGAACTGTCCTACTTGAGACAGCTAGTCCAGGAACATTTCGATTGCACCGGTAGCTCAAATGCCGAGAGGATATTGAAAGCCTGGGACCAGATGGCATCCATGTTCGTGAAGATTTTCCCACGTGACTATCGGAGAGTCCTAGAAGAGCGGAAACACAAGCGAGAGCAAGAGCTGGAACTGGTGTCCCATGGGTAAGACCACAGGGTTCAAAGAGTACGGGCGCGGGACTCCTAAAAGGCGCCCCGTGAGGGAGCGGGTAAAGGACTACGGCGAGTTCTACGTCCGCTGGCCGGAGAAGAGCATCCGGGAGCAGGGCGCCCGTTGTATGAACTGCGCTGTTCCCTTCTGCCACACCGGCTGCCCTTTGGGGAACATCATCCCAGACTGGAACGACCTGGTGTACCGAGGTCGATGGAAAGAGGCCCTGGCTGCCCTTCATGCCACCAATAACTTCCCGGAATTCACGGGTCGGATTTGCCCGGCCCCGTGTGAGGCTTCCTGCGTCCTCGCCATCAATCAGGACCCGGTCACAATCGAGTACATTGAAAAGGCTATAGCGGACCGAGGCTTCGAGGAGGGTTGGATAAAGCCCGAGCCGCCCGGGCATCGCACCGGCAAGAATGTGGCTGTCGTGGGTTCAGGTCCCGCCGGGCTAGCCTGCGCCCAGCAGCTTAACCGCTCCGGTCACTGGGTCACTGTATTCGAGCGCGATGATTATATCGGTGGCTTGCTTACTCTGGGTATCCCAGACTTCAAGCTGGACAAGGCCGTTGTGGCCAGGCGCGTGGACCTGATGGCGGAAGAAGGCATTGAGTTCAAAACAGGCGCAAATGTCGGCGTAAACGTCTCAATCAATGAGTTGAGCGAGAAGTTCGATGCCATCTGCCTCGCTGGTGGCTCGACACAGGCACGTGAATTGGACGTTCCGGGACGGGAACTGGATGGCATACACCTGGCAATGGACTATTTGCCTCAGCAGAACAAGATTAATGCGGGTGAACGCGTCGACGCTTCAGACCGGATTACCGCGGAAGGTAAGAGGGTCGTGATATTGGGGGGTGGGGATACCGGTGCGGACTGCCTGGGTACGGCCCACCGTCAAGGAGCGGAGGTGGTGTACCAGTACGAGATATTGCCGCAGCCTCCGACAAGCAGAAACCCAAGTAACCCTTGGCCCCAGTGGCCCATTATACTCATGAGTTCAGCGGCCCATGAAGAGGGTGGCCTCCGCGACTACAGTATTATGACAAAGAGCTTTTCTGGGACAGACGGCCACGTACAAAAGCTACATGGGATGCGCCTGGAATGGGGTACGCCGGGTAGCAATGGGCGGCCATCCATGAACGAGGTCCCAGGAAGCGAGTTCGAGATCGAGGCCGATCTGGTTTTGCTGGCGATGGGTTTCCTGCATCCAGAGCATGGCGCCATGATAAAAGACCTTGAGGTCGAGCTGGACGCCCGTGGGAACGTCAAGGTGGGCGTGGACAGGATGAGCAGCATCCCAGGTGTCTTCGCCGCCGGGGACATGGCCCGCGGACAATCATTGGTGGTGTGGGCCATCGCTGAGGGACGTGAGGCAGCCCACCACATGGACAGGTACCTCATGGGCGTCACGAGCTTGCCCAGGTCGCTACGGTAGCCGGAATACCCTCAAGGCGAGCCCAGTCCGAACTGCTCAAGTAAGCCTGCACTCAAGTCCACGGGTATGCGGAATCGTACCCGGTCCCCTTCTGCTAAACTCTGCACTGGCGAATCTGATAGACCTCCCGCCATCTCCAATTGTTCGTTTATAGCCGGCATAGCGGCCTCAGCAGCCCCAGCGCTATCAAAGCCGACGACTCCATTGAGGAAGGCGGCCTCGGCTTCTTGCGTCGCACTGATCGCGATTCCCGTACATGCTTCGATCCCCTCGAGAAGTGTCTCTCCTAACGCCGAGCAGTCTGTAGAGACCAAAGTGATGAATCCCTGGGGGATTTCCGCCGCCAGCGCAGTTACAGAAGAGTCGGATAGGAAACCCGGTCCGGTCTGTTGTGCGGCGTCAAGGGCCGCTTTGATCACATCCCCCGCGCTCACATCTTCGAAAGTCGCGGTGGCAAATATAGCAGTCCTTTCGTCAAGAACACTCAACGCCAGACTCAGCTTCAGCAGCGGAAGGTTAATGTTCACCTCGGTTATCTCGAAAGGGCCGTAGGCTTCTGGGGCAGCGCCCGACGCTAGTGCCCCGAGAGACCCGAGAACTCCGGCGGCATCTGACGATGTCCGGAATATACCCAAAATACCATCGTCGTCGACAGCCACGGCAACTGCGTCTACCAGGTCCTGAATCGGTCCAGCGGCCGGACCAAGTGCTGCGAGAATATCTTGGTCCTGCAATACAGCCTGTAGGCTGGGGTCTTGTTTCATGGCGCCCACATCCGTAACCATCACCGTTTCATAGCTTGCCGGCACCGCTGACAATAGTTGGGCCACCTTCTCTGCTACCGGTTGCCCCGAACTGAGGCCGGCTGCTCCGGCATCCGTGGTGGGAGTTGGCGTTGGGGTGAGGGTCGGAGTCGGTGTGGGGGTAGGGGTCGGAGCGGCTGTCGGCTCGTCACAGGCCGCGCTAATGGCCAGAGCGCCAGACAAGAGGACCGTTATCAGGACTCTTAGGTCAATCGGTCTCAGCAAGAAAAACCTCCACTGGGTCACGGGGGCAGGGTCCAGCGACTGTACAACTGTGGTCTGGGCGAGGTCACTCATTGGATTCTACAGCCAGCAACTGGTCTATGACTTCTCTGAGTTCAGGGTTAGTGCCCAGGTCAATTGCCCTGTCGGCGTCCCGTCGCGCCTCCGAGTCCCGGTGCAGGAAGGCAAACGCCAGTGCCCGGGCCGCATAGGCTTTACCGTATTGAGCGTTGAGTCGGATGGCCTCGCCGTAGTCACCTATGGCCAGCATAAGCTGCCCCAAGTCCGCGTAGGCCATTCCCCGGCTGTAATAGGCTTCGGAGAATCGTCTCTCGAGCTGGATAGCCGAGCTGTAATCCTCAATAGCCAACCCGTAACGACCGAGCTCATAGTGTGTGGCTGCCCGGTTGTAGTAAAGCCTAGGAGCTAGCGGATCGAGGCCGATTGCACGGTCGTAGTCGGCCATGGCCTTCGGATAGATTCCCAGGGCGGAATAAGCAATTCCTCGGTTGACATAGGCTTCCGTATATCTGGGATCGAGGCGGATGGCTTCGTCGTATCCCTGTATGGCGTGAACGTACTGGCCCAGGCTCATGTAAGCGTTGCCCCTGTTGTAGTATGGCTGCGGGTACTCCTGATCGAGGCGGATGGCTTCGCTATAGTCGTCGATGGCTTGCTGGGTGTCGCCGATGTTGTGGTAGGCGTAGCCGCGATTGAAAAAAGCTTTGGCGTCCTGAGGATTATCTCGGATCGCCACATCATATCCGGCGATGGCCTCCTCGAAGCGCCGCTGCTCCAAGAGACCGAGGGGCTGGATGGTGATGTCGGCCCCCGGCCCCGGTATGTCGACGGACGTGATAGGCCCAGTAGTTGAGGTTGTTGGAGCGGGCCTAACGGAAGTCGGCGTGGGAGTTGGAGATGTTGTGGGCGTTGCCGTGGGTGTCGGCGTTGGAGTGGGCCTGGCGCATGCAAGCGCCGCAACTATCACGAGCAGCAGCGACGACGCCAGGAACAAGTCCACCTGAAACCGCCGAGGTTTTATCGGCTCTCGCACGCGGTCACGCAATCGGCCGGCAATGATCTGGAATGGGAAGACAAATCCCTCCGGTTGGCGGTGCGGCTGCGGCTTTGATGTCCTTTCGTATTCCACGTCTCCCGGGCACGTCTAGCGTCGTTCCTTTATTTCTTCAATTCCCTGGGTGAGCGTGGTCTCGTCATACCCCAGTTCAAGGGCGCATGCCACATCCTGCTGAGCTTCACTGTCCATATCCAGGAGCGTATAGGCAAAGGCCCGCTGGGCGTAGGCCTCTGGGATTTGCGGGTCCAGGCCAATAACGCGGTCAAAGTCCTCGATGGCCCTCTGAAATTGGCCCAGGTGGTAGTAGGCTACTCCCCGGTTATTATATACCTCAGGCAGGGCCTGGTTGATGTCGACGGCCCTGTCCAGGTCTTCAATGGCTCGCTCGTATTCTGCGAGGCCGACCGACGCGAGGCCACGGTTGTTGTAGTAGTCGGGATTTTCGGGGTCCAGTCGAATAGCCTCATCGTAGTTCTCGATTGCCCGCTGATGCTCACCTAGTTCGACGTAGGTTGAGCCTCGCTGGAAGTAAGCAGTGGCAAGCTGGGGGTCCAGGCGGATGGCCTCATCGTAGTCCTCGATAGCCTGCTGGTGCCCGGCCAGGCATCCGTGTGATAGCCCTCTATTGTAGTAGGCATCCACGTCCTGGGGGTTTAACCGGATGGCCTCGTTGAAATCAGTCACAGCTTCGTCACACTTGTCCAGGTCATAGTAAACCATGGCACGGTTGTAGTACGCGTCTGCATAGTTTGGGTCGAGCTGGGCCGCCCTTTCCAGGTCCTCTATGGCCTTCTCGTGCTGGCCCAGCCGGAAGTAGGCGTTGCCCCGGTTATTGTAGGCTGCTGCGTAGCGTTCGCTCAGGCGGATGGCCTCGTCGTAGTCCTCGATGGCTCGTTGGAATTGGCCCAGGTTGAGGAAAGCGACGCCACGGTTGTTGTATACACCTGCATCCTGGGGACCAAGGTATATCGCTTCCTCATAGTCGCCGATGGCAAGGTGGTAGTCCCCTTGGAAATCGTGTGCCAGGCCGCGGTCGTTGTAGGTGTCTGGGTCATTGGGGTCCAGGCCGATGGCCTCGTTGTAGTCCTCGATGGCCTTTTGAGGCTGGTATAGGTGAAAGTAAGCGAGGCCCCGGTTGTAGTAAGCCGAAGCGTCCCCTGGGTCTAGTCGGATGACCTCGTTGTAATCCTCGATGGCCCGTTCATGCCTGCCCAACATGAAATAAGCGAAACCCCGGTTGTTGTAGGCAAGCTTCAGCGTTGAGTCCAGCCGGATTGCTTCGTCCAGGTCTCCACTACACTCCTCGTATTGGCCGAGGTTGCCATATGCGACTCCACGTCCGTTGTAGGCCATCGCAAGCTCGGGATTCAGCCGGATAGCCTCGTCATATACGGATAGTGCTTCCTGGAAGTCCCCCTTATCCCGAAGCCTTTCCCCGGACTTAAAGCGCCTTTGCGCGCCGGTGGTGCGACCAACGCGCGGCGTCAACCCAGCAAGGGCTTTGAGCAGTCGTCCTACCGGATTGGGCTGCTTCGTCTCGGTTGTCATGTTCTGCTATCGACCCTTGAACTTACGCTGGCCACATTAAATTCCGACGCCTCCGATAATCCTGGCTATTCCGTCTCAACGCCGGGCCGGGGAGGCATCAATTATTTCCGGCATTTTAGCATACGCGCAATTCGTTGACATCCTCACTTACCCACATCAAAATATCGCTAACCGGAACCTAAGAGGTTGTTATGGACAGCTCCGACTTACCGTTTCTGCCGGTCTCGCAGCTTTGCGGTCTCATCGAAAGCAGAGATGTGTCACCCGTTGAAGTCACCGAGGCGTATCTCGACCGAATAAAAAACATAGACTCCATTATTAACTCGTACGTGACCGTGTCCGGGGAGGAGGCGCTTGATTCCGCTCGGGAGGCTGAGCAAGCTATTACCGCAGGAAACTACCTAGGGCCTATGCACGGTATTCCCGTCGCGGTTAAAGACCAGATATACACGGAGGGAATTCTCACCACTGGCGGTTCCAACATCCTTTCGGACTTCGTGCCCCAAGAGGATGCAACGGTGGTCACGAACCTGAAGAAGGCAGGAGCCGTTCTGCTTGGAAAACTAAATCTAAGTGAGTTCGCGGTCGGCGGTAGCTTCCACCACCCCGCCGGCACACCCCACAACCCCTGGAGCCTGGACCGCAATCCAGGAACCTCTAGCAGCGGCTCCGGCGCCGCCACCGCCGCGTTCCTCTGTGCCACTTCGCTGGGTGAGGATACGGCGGGCTCTATTCGAATCCCCGCCGCCTGGTGTGGCATCGTAGGTCTCAGGCCCACCTGGGGACGAGTGAGCCGGTATGGGGTGTTGCCAATATGTTGGTCCATGGACGCCGTTGGACCCGTCTCCCGCACGGTCGAGGACTGCTCCATCACGATGAGGGCTATAGCCGGACATGATCCGAAAGACCCCTACACCTGGAATGTCCCCGTACCCGACTATCGGGATGCTCTGGACGGGGATATAAGAAACCTGAGGGTCGGTGTTGTTAAAGAGAAGGTCTACGCCGAGCGTGTACATCCGGACGTCAGGGACGCAGTCTTGAAAGCTATCGACGCCCTTGCGGAGATGGGAGCTATCGTAGAGGAGGTTTCTCTGCCTTTGTTCGAAGAGGCGGGAGCGGTCTCTAAAATGATTACGGACATCGAGGGTGCCATGGTCCACCACGACTGGCTCAGGACGCGGGCCAGCGAGTACGACCACAACACGAGAGTGCGGCTGAGTGCTGGCGCCATAGCACCAGCTCATGCCTACTACAAGGCCCAAAAGATAAGGGCCCTTCTCCGTCGGCAGGTCCTGGAAGAGCTACAGCGGGTAGACCTACTTGTTCTACCAACCACTCCGACTGCGGCGCCCAGGATTCCAGATGGACCGGGCATCAAGAGCCCGGCGGAAGCCCGCGAAGCCGTCTCAGGAGTGCGGAGCTTTACGGGGCCTTTTAATCTGGCGGGCACACCGGCCCTGGCCCTTCCATGCGGGTTCGATTCGCACGGCCTCCCTGTGTCCCTACAGCTAAGCGGACGTCCATTCGAAGAGGGAACTCTGCTGAGGGTGGGATACGCCTACGAGCAGAATACGACCTGGCATCTCAAAAGGCCGCCGATATAGCTGTAGAAGGCCCCACAGGCAGATCCTACTTCAACTTGCGCAGTATCTGGAGCAGATTGTTCACCTCCAGCCTGGTGTTGAAGAAGTGCAGCGATACCCGCACGCATGGCGGGTAGCCCACCGGGCGGGCCACTATCTGGTGGCGCTCCCAAAGTTCGGCGACGAACTCTTTTGGGTCGACTCCGTCTATGCTAAAAGAGACCAGGCCGGAGGAGAGACTTCCCCTGAGTGGAGACAGGATTTTAACATAAGGCATCTGCTGGAGATGATATTTCAAATGGGAAGCTAGGTAGATGTTGCGGCGTTCGATGTCCCTGACGCCGACGTCGTTGATGAATTTGATGGCTTCCGTGAATCCGGCAATAAGTGCGTAGCTGCTGGAGGTCAGAAGGAACTTGTCGATCGAGTCGGTATTAGCTTCGAATTCGTAGGGGTCATCGTGGACCAGGGACGCCTTGCTTGAGACTGCTGTTGGTTCGACCTCCGGGATCAGTTCCCGGCGTATGTAGAGAGCGCCCGCCCCCTCGGGACCCAGGAGCCATTTTTGCGCAGGGATAGAGTAGAAATCGCAGTCCAGTTCTTTGACATCTAGCGGAATCTGACCTGCTGTCTGAGCGCCGTCCAGCAGCATCAGGACTCCCCGGTCCTTAGTCATCTCACGTATTTCCTTAACGGGCATTCGCAAGCCGGACGAGTACTGGATGTGGCTTATGAAAATAAGTTTAGTGCGCTCGGTGAGGGCGGCCCGGAACTTCTCGACTATCGAGTCTTTCTCCTCGTTTGTGGCGATGTGAAGCACTTTCAGGACGGCGCCATGCCGATGCTGCCGAAAGTATCCGGGAGTTAGCACGGAGCTGTGCTCAAGGTCGCACGTGATGATCTCATCACCCTCGCTCCATTGCAGTCCGTTCATAACTATGTTAAGCCCTGCAGTCGTGTTTTGGGTCAGGCAGATCTCCTCAGGTATGGCGTTCAGAAGGCCGGCCACAGCTTCACGTGCCTTAACCTGAATCTCTTTCCCGCTGGCGAGCACTTCGGGAGTCGTGGGGCCATCCTCCATTTCGTACTCGAGCCGGTCCTTTATCGCTGTTGTGACCGCCAGTGGGGACGGTCCGGACCATCCCGTGTTCACGTAGACCAGTTTCTTACAGACCGGGATCTGCTCTCTCAGCTTCATAAAGTCCATTGGCTGATATCCTCTTAAGTTACGATAGTGGAACGGACGACGCCGGGCAAAGATGAGTCAGACGGGCTACTTGAGCACCTCTTTGGCCATCTGCTCAAGTTCCGAGAGCACTTCTTTCTCTTCGATGCCTTTCACCCTGATGGCCACTTCTGCGATCCCGATTGCTTCATACCCATCCAGCAGACTCTTTTTGGGCGGAACGCCGTAGGGGATAACCTGTATGGATTTAGGGTCCCGTCCAGCCTCGATCGCAAACCGGTCCAGTGTCTCACGGCCCTGGTGCACCCTCTCAGGGTTGAAATGGCTCGGCATCCAGCCGTCGCCCCATTCCGCTGTGCGTTTGAGCACATTTTCAGTCCAGCCTCCGAGAAAGACGGGAGGATGGGGCTTCTGAACTGGCTTGGGTAACGATTTGACCAATGGGAAATCATAGAATCGCCCGTGGTATTCCGCCTCGTCTTTGCTCCAAAGCTCCTTCATCACGCGGACCGCTTCTTCGGTCTGTGTCCATGGGTGGGCGGAGTCGCCCCCCATAATCTGAATCTCCTCTTTCAGCCAGCCGGCGCCTACACCGAAGACGAAGCGGCCACCGGAGTAGTGGTCAAGGGTCGCTATTTCCTTGGCCAGTAGGAGAGGGTTTCGCTCTGGGACCAAGCAGATACCAGTTCCCAATTTGATTCTGGTGGTCACTGCTGAAGCCCTGGCCAGTGCGATAAACGGGTCCGCGATTTCGCCGTATATGGGCGGGATTGGCTCACCCGGTTGGCCCAAGAAGCCGGTTTTGACGTCTACGGGCAAGATTGGATGTTCAGCAGCCCAGAAGGAGTGAAAGCCCAGTTCTTCAGCCCTTTTCGCGAACACGGCAGGATCTATCGAGTAACCAGTGTGAATTCTAAAAACTCCGATTTTCATCAGTGGCCTCCCAGAACGTCGAATTTTTTCTGTTATCCATTCCTAGAGGGACGGGATAATTCTAGGGTATAGTCCCAAAACAGCCACCTGTGAGAGAATGGTGGCATGGGACGGAAGATTGGGTGCCCTCGATGTCAACACGCCAAGAGCTGGAGCATTCGGCGAGGTAAGAGTCGTTGTGCAGCCTGCCACTACGAGTGGGTGCCCAGGGCGCTGCCGCTTCGGTTGTCGCCAGGGGAGTGGCGGCGACTGTTGCGCTGGTTCGTCTTGGGGCAGAGTGCCGAGGTGATTGCCCAGGAGGCCCGCCTGGAGCGAAAGCGAGTCCTGCGAGCCCTGATCGTGGTGCGCCAGGCCATGGTCCGGGACGTTCCCCATGTCTTCTCCGGCGTGGTGGAGGTCGACGAGACCTACCTGGGAGGTTCCTGGCGCAACAGGCGCCTGACAAAGCGTGTTCAGGGCACGAAGCGGGGCCGTGGAACCACTAAGCAAGCTGTCTTTGGGATCCTGTGTCGAGGTGGCCTGGTGTGGGCGCAAGTGGTACCTAACGTGGAAGCCAAGACGCTGCTGCCGCTCCTGCACCAACGCGTGCAACGTGGCTCCATCGTCTGCTCGGACACCTTTACCAGCTACACGGGCGTCGCAGCGGGGGGCTACGTCCACCGGCTTGTGGACCACAGCCAGGCGTTCAGCGATCGGCAAGGGAGCCACGTCAACGGCTTGGAGGGCTTCTGGGGTTATCTCAAGCGGCGTCTGGCAGCCAAAGGGGGAGTCCGCCGAGAACGGCTGCCCCTCTATCTTGCTGAGTATGTCTGGCGCTACAATCATCGGCGTCTGTTGGGACCAGAACAGGTTAAGACATTGTTCAAGCTGCTTCAAAGCTAATCCGGTGGCTAAAACGGGACTTTACCCTAATTCTATTCTACCCGTTCTCGCCTGGCGAGAACCAATCTATCCCTCTTCCTTGACTGGAGAAGGTCTAGACGAGGGCGCCTCAGACTCCCTCTTTAACACCCTCTCATTACGGGAGGGAGGACCGAGAGATTTCAGTACCACAAAGGACAGCCCGATGCAGACAACCAGGCTAATGACCGCGGCCTCCTGCCCGAAGCCAAGAGTAGTGGATATCAGAGGCCACAGCGCCAACCCGGTGACTCTGCCGAGTTTGCCCACCATGCCGTGGAGGCCGAAGAATTCTCCCACATATTGGGGCGGTGTTAATTCGAGTAAGTAGGGCCTGTCAGCTGAGAAAACGGCGCCAATGGCCACCCCTGATAAGCAACCGACTATCCAGTAAAGATGCTTGCTCAATTCTAGTTCTGGAATGCCCACGGCGAGCAGTAGCAAGCCCACCCATATAAGCAGGCCTGTGGTGATCACGCGTCCGGCGCCTATCCGATCAGCTAGCCGTCCCCAGGCTGCCGCGCTGGGAACGGCGATGGCGATCCCGCTTAGAATGACCAGGTATATCTCTTGGTCACTGAGACCCACAGTCTGGGACGCGAAAACGACTCCGAAAGCAGTAGAAGTATTGATTCCCAGGCTAAAGAGGAAACGGCTGACGAGATATGGGCGGAAGCCTGGGAACCTGTGGAGGCCTCTTAGATTATCGCGTAGTTGAACGAATCCCTGGAGGACTTTGGTGGAAAGTCCCGAAGCAGCCACTTCTCGGCGCCGCTCCTTGAGTAAAAGAAAAATGGGAAGAGCGAACAGGAAGAACAGGATGGCGATGACACGGAACACAAACACGTAGCCTTCACGTTCTGCCAAGATGAGGGCGGCCCCCACACCGAACAAGGCGCCGATGTAGCCAATGCCTATGCCCAAGCCTGCTATAGTTCCGCGGTTGGTCTCGCTACTGACCTCGGTTAGAAGGGCGTTGTAAAAGACCGTGCCTATCTCCATCGAACACAAAGCCAATGCTAACAGTGCTAGAGAAGTTGTTAGGCCACCGCTTCCGATGAAAAGTGTCGCCGCTATGGATACGAGAGTGGTGGCGAGCAGCATGGGCGTTCTACGGCCCGCCTGGTCCGATATAGCGCCCAATATGGGGGATAAGACAAGCACCACAGCCATGGCGCCGGCAAGTGTGTAGCCAAGGGTGGCATCATCCCCTCCCATACCAGGCGGGACATCGTCAACTGCTTTGGTAACCCATAGTGGAAAGGAAAGGCCGACGATGCCGGCCCAAAATACGGTGTTGCCAATGTCGTATATGAACCATGAACCCACTGCCGAGCGGCGTGGCTGGGGCTGTGTTGCGTCTACTTCCAATGCTTGTTATAGCCGTTCTGGGCCTGGTCTTCAGACATGACGAGTCCTTCCTAGCAAGACCGCGGAAGCTGGGCGATCTTCAAAAAACTGGGGCGTTGTGGGACGGTGGCCCTTAAGGCGCCGGAATGATCCCCAGCTCGGCATCAAGCCCAGGTCAATATATCGTGCTGCCAAAAGACCGTCAAGGGAGACCCGTATGTGCTTGGGATGCGGTGATATTTGTGGGAACACCGGACTCAGCAACTTGCGACTCCATGCTCTAGTTATCTGAGATGATCGGAGTATTTTAAGTGACCTTGGTCATCGTGATAGCAGCTTGGACCGCGGGTGTCCTTCTCGGTATGCATACAAACCCGGGCATCGCGGCCCTGGTCCTCTTCTTTTTTGCCGCGTTGGCGCTTGCGGGTCTCCTCTGGACACGACGCCTCCCACTCCTACCCTCGCTTCTGTTGTTCGTGCTGGTCATCGGCATCATCAGGGTGGAGTTGTCTGAACAGGCCGACCAGCTCAAGGACCTGAACGGCCAAGAGCCGGTCCTGGTTCAGGGCATCGTGCAGAGTGATCCCCAGGTGGCCGAACGTGGCGTGGAGTTTGTCCTGTCAGTTGAAGTGATTGACTTCGGCGACGGAGCAGAAGACGTCGGCGGTAGGATCAAGGTCAACGCCAGGCCGACCGCGGAGCTTGTGCGGGCCAGGGAGGCGCCCTATTTCCGTTACGGCGACCGGCTGGAGATGGAAGGAATGCTTGAGAAGCCATCAGCTCTCGGTGATTTCGACTACGGTGCGTACCTGGCGAATCAAGGGATTAGTCTCACGATGCCCTTCCCGGACCAGCTGCGGTTGCTAGACCAGGGCAGGGGAAACACGGTCCTGGAGAACGTCTACAACTTGAGGCGAGAGCTTTCCAAAGGCCTAAATCGAGCGATGCCAGAGCCTCAGGCGTCTCTAAGCCAGGCACTGCTCCTGGGCATTCGTGGGAGGTTGCCGGAAGATACCATCGAGGATTTCAGGTCCACCGGAACCTCCCATATGCTGGCAATATCAGGGCTGCATGTAGGAGTCGTTCTTGCCATGAGCCTGTGGGCGGGCGCTTGGATGATAGGTCGGAGAAGGCAGGCATATCTCTTGCTTCCACTTAGCGCGATCTGGCTTTACGCGCTCGTAAGCGGGTTCTCGGACCCTGTGGAGAGGGCAGCTATTATGGGAAGCGTGTTCCTCCTGGGTGTGGCTCTGGGAAGGCCCAAGAGCATATTCCCTGCCCTGGCTCTAGCTGCCGCGGTCATGGTAGGCATAGCACCACAAGTGCTAAATCAGGTCTCTTTTCAGCTTAGCTTCACGGCAATGGCCGGGATAGCGTTGTTGGTTGAACGAGAGCCTCTGCTGTGGAGGAGGCTCAATGCGTTTCCTGTCCCTCTCCGGGTGGAGTGGATGGGAGCCCTAATCCGGGCCCTTGTGGTCTTAGTTGCGGTGCAACTGCGCGCCCTCACGAACCAGATGGTTAAAGTCCAGGAGGCTGAACGCCTTCATATCGCACGGGAACTTCACGACGAGATTGGTCGGGTCTTGACTGGGCTCCAGTTGACTCTGGAATCTGGGAAGCGCTTGGCCAGTGACGGCGTAAGATCCAGGATTGATGAGGCCCAAGAGTTGGTCAATGGGCTGATAGGCCGGATACGTGAGTTGGCGTTGGACCTGAGGCCAGCGATGCTGGACGATCTGGGCCTCCTGGCTACCTTGAGATGGTATTTTGAGCGTTACACTACGCAAACCAATGTTGAGGTCCAATTCGCGCCTGCCGAACCAGATGAGCGATTCCGGCCGGAAGTTGAGACCGCCGTGTACCGCATCATACAAGAGTCGCTGACCAACGTCGCCCGCCATGCCGGCGCCAGCCAAGCAAGTGTACGATTGTGGACTGACACGGGGACCATCGGCGTCGAAATAAAAGACCGCGGGACTGGCTTTAATACCGCGGGCATACCGAAAAATGGCGCCTCCACCGGCCTGCTTGGGATGCGCGAGCGGGCGACTTTATTGGGTGGCCATTTCGAAGTCGCATCGGCCCCAGGGACCGGTTCAACGGTCACTGCCCTTTTGCCACTGGGTGGTCCCCGTCAAGACCAGCATAGGGGCAACGGGTCTGAGGCAGGGAGCTAACTCGATGTCGGATTTTGTATCATTTCACGGACTCAAATAATAAACGGAGGGGATACACATGAACGCTTCTGATGTAATGACCAACCCGGTCATCACCGCCATGCCGTCGACCAGCGCGCGGGACATAGCTGGAGTTTTGCTCACGGAGGGTTTCAGCGGAGTACCCATTGTCGACGAAAATGGGGAGGTCGTCGGGATAGTGACGGAAGCGGACCTGATTCGCGCGCTAAGGTGGAACAGGCCCCTGGAGACCACGACTGCCTCCGAAATCATGAGCAAGGACGTTAAGGCGGTGGACATCCACACGCCGATCACCCTGGTGATGGAGATTCTGGAGACAGAGCACTTCCTCCGTGTGCCCGTAACGGACAGCGGGAAGCTAGTGGGCATCATTTCCCGACGCGACTTGATCAAGGCCAGCGTTGCGCCGCAGTTCAAGAAGTTCGGGTAGTCCAGCTTTAAAAGCTGCCCAGGTCGTATGGGCCGGACTCTCTGAAGCCGGCCTCGGTCTGCCTGATGAACCTGGCCTTCAGCCACATTTCGTCGATGGTTGAGGCGCCGCAGTAGCTCATTCCGGAGCGCAGGCCTGGCGTGTGAACCGGGTGGAGCAGTCAACCTCTCGCCGCGACATGATCGACGAGAACCTTGGAAGCAGCAGGACATCGTCGTAGGTCAGAGCCAGCGGTATCTCGGCCAAAATGCTCAGTCCTCCGCTCGATTGGGCCGTGACAGAGGCCCTTCCATACCTATCTTAACCCACATTTCCCAGATCAACCACATGGGTGAGTCGTAATCCGGTAAGAGTACTGCCCATATGAGCCGTTTAAATCGATATTCTGGCCAGTTGAGTGTGCTAAACTTGCCGTGTTATCGGGATATAGCTGTGGATACTACCCGGTGAGTCGATCAATTATGAGGTAAGGAACGAATGGCAACTGTTAGATACATAGTGAGCGACGTTGAGGAGGCCGTAGCATTTTACACGCAGCAACTGGGGTTTTCGCTGGATCAGAATTTCGGACCCATCGCTATGGTCTCCAGGGAGGACCTTCAGCTTTGGCTCGCCGGTCCTAAAACTTCAGCTGCTCGACCAATGCCGGACGGGCGCGTCCCAGAGCCAGGGGGGTGGAATCGCCTCGTCATCCGAGTAGATGACCTTGCGGCCCTGGTGGAGACATTGAGAGGAGCAGGAACTCACTTTCGGAATGAGATCATCAGTGGGCCGGGTGGACAGCAGATTCTTGCAGAAGACCCAGCGGGTAATCCGATCGAGTTGTTTCAGCCTGCCTGAGTGAGCCCACCGTTCAACAATATCCCACACAGGCCAGCTCAACTCGACCCATTCCCTCGTTAACTCCTGCTGTGGTAATGAATCGCACCTCAACTTTTTCAGGCGGCCAGCTATGATTAGGCACTACTGGATAGCCTTTGGAGTTTGCGCCCTTAAGCGCTTTTTCTAGGGAACCTTCACTATTGATCAGTCTCAAGATTGTAAGAAGCGTGCACCTTGCCCAGCCGGCTACCTCCCAAACAAGATCCGGAAAACTTGACGTGGCCTTGTCGAATCCGATCAATTTGCGATCGACTCCGTGGGCCACTGTATTCCGTTGATTGTGTGCAATAATGCATCTACTCTTGATCCCTGACCGTTTACAGCCGTCTTCAGGTTCCAGAATCCTCGCCAGCCTTGCCGGATCTTTTTTATCCTTCCTAGTCTGCCATCTCTCGTCTTGTTTGAGAATCAAAGATTCAATTGAGATGAACAGATCTGGACATAGGATTCTTGCGCCTGTATAGCTGAGACTCATATCTAAACCTTGGATGGTGCAGGATTGAGCGATAAGCGGGGGTCAGCGGCTTAGCCGGTTTGGTCGTGAGCCAGAGTAGTAAGTCCGTTCTTGAAGATCGTCCAGAGAGCAACGCTGTGTTGCGCAAGAGGATGAGCACGGTTGCTGAAAGACCACAGAGTAACACTAGCCTGGATCATACCGAAGTACATTATCGCTGCCGCCCTAGTGTCCACGTCGTCGCTGATTTCGTCATTGCGGACGCCATTCTTCAGGATGGCTTCGATCGATTCCAGATAGCGTTCTACCGTCTGCCTGGTCGTCTGTTTCACAAGTGTATCGGCGAAACGAAGCGCTTCGGCGATGATGACAAAAGCCACACCTTTTCGCCTTTCAGATGCGGAAAAGTGACGCAGCTCCAAATGCCTTAACTGGGCGAGGGCGCCCTCATGAGGCCTGGCCGAATCGCTGATGGCATCCAGGAGGGAACGCTCTATATCGTGTATGAGCGTGATCAGGATCTCGTCCTTGCTTTTGAAGTGCCGATAGATCGCGCCTTCTGATACTCCCACTTCCCTCGCCAGTTCCTGTATAGTGAAAGAGGCCATGCCTTGGGTGCCGACAATCTGTCGGGCCGTCTGGATGATCTGGTGCTTTCGGACCTCTGAATCTAGATGCAAAGTCGACAACACTACACCCCTGTTCGGACGCGTTGTAAGTGAGCGTAAACTTACAAGAGTGTAGCATAAATGCTTTCAGTGCGCAAGCTTGACACTGTGCGCACCCAATGCTATACTGAAGTAAGCGTTCACTCATTTGGTAATTATTTGGGCGAATGTTTAGTAGAGATGGGGAGTATGAGATGAGGGAAATAACGGGACGCAAAGATAGCTTCCACTCCAGCCAACAAAGGGTTGGGTTTGAGGGGATAGGAATGCAACAGCCGAGAGCCGAACGCGGCGGGCGCTCCAAGAGAAAAGAGAACAACCCAACGCAGGAGCGCGCCCGCATGGAGCAGGAGAATGTTGAACATTCGGCGGATGTCGCCGGCGAGTCGCCTGACGTAGTAGTGGAGGGGAAAGTCGCGCATTCAGCACAGGTGCCCAGCGCCGAGTCGCCGTCACTGGCGCCCGTCCCGAAGGGAAAGAGGATGGCCGTCCGTGAACTGGAAATGATGCGAAAAATGGAGGAGATCAACGCAATGGAAGAGATCCACGTGGGTGGAACCACCAACATAGAGGCCGAGGTCATAGGGTCTATCGCCGGTGTCGCTGCTCAATCGGTGGAGGGGGTAGCTTCCCTGGGTACCGCATCACTGCGTAGGACCATCAGAGAGAGGATGGGGTCAGCCGAACGGAAGGCGAGGGGTGTAGTAGTGGAGGTAGGAAGTAGGGAGGCCCTCCTGGATATTAACGTCAGGGTCATTTACGGCTATAGCATCCCTATCATCGTGGTGAAAGTTAGGGAAACTGTGGCCGACCGCCTGCTGAAGCTGTGCGGCCTCTTGGCCAAAGAAATCAACGTTAATGTCTCCGGCATCGAGTTCCCCGATCGGGCGGCGGGCCGGGTCCAGTAGGCTACGCGTACGAAGATATAAGAGCATTGGTAAAGAAGGAGGTTCGAAATGGTAGGAAACAGCAAGATTAAGGAGCAAGAGATGGTAACTCGGCTGGCGGAGTTGGAACAGATAGGTGAAATCGAAGTGGGAGGGGAAACGGAGATTAACGACGACGTAGTGGCTTCTATCTCGGGCGTCGCGGCCCGTGAGGTAGAAGGGGTGTCTTCCTTGGGCACAAGCTCCATCAGGAGGACTATCGCGGAGCGAGTGGGGGGCACTGACGAGCGGGCACGGGGTGTGGCGGTGGAGGCAGGTAGACGCGAGGCGATCCTGGATATTGACCTCCGCGTGATTTACGGGTTCAGCATCCCGGAAACCGTGGTCAAGGTCCGCCATAACGTCGCCCACCGGTTACTGGAACTCTGTGGTCTGCTGGCCAAGGAGATCAACATAAACGTCGTGGGGATCGAGTTCCCGGAGAGAATGCCTGGGAGGGTTGAATAGAAGCCCGGCTTCTTTCAGCCTCTAATGACTGAACAGACAATAACCCACGAATACCCCATGGGTGATTCGCTCCTCATGGGGGCAACGGTGAAAGCATGAACGGGTGGAACCGCATATTTGTCTCTCTGGTGGGCGTCTTCCTGGTGGTCGGGGCGGTAGTAACGTTGCTGGTAGCGACGGAAGCTGTCGACCCCGATTTTCTGCCGGGCGGGACCGCGCTGGACCCCTCGGACTCATGGTTCTACTCGGAACTCAAAGGCCTTGCCGACCTGGAAGGGTCTGATGAGATCATTACAATCGTCGTCCCTATACTGGTCGGGCTCTTCATGTTGGCGCTCATTTACTTCGAGTTGGGCCAGGTCGTTGGTAGTCGAGACACCTTGCTGCCTGTTAGCTCAACCGACGATGGCATGCTGACGATCTTGTCCAGCAGCGTCCGGGTCCTGGCGGAGAAGACCGGGATAACCAACCGGCATGTAACTTCCCTCAATTGTGCGATTGGAGTTATCAGAAGGCCCACCACCGGCGAACCGGCCAGTGTTACCATTGCTTGTTACCCTCGAGTCGATTTGGGCTGCGACGTTCAAGAGGTCAGGGACGATCTCCAGGGCCGGATCAAGGACACGGTGCAACGGTTGACTGGCTTGTCGGTCCTCCGGGTCGATGTCATGAGGATTAGGTATGATAAAGGTGAAGCTAAGCGGCTCTTAGGATCGTAAAAAAAACAGTGTACAACGCCAAGATTCTAGGTACCTCTGTTGGCCTGATCATAGGGATAGTCCTCGTATGGCTGGGTCCGTTGGAGGCCTTCATCGTCGGCCTATTCGCCCTCGGCGGTTGGCTGGTCGGCAAGTACTTGAGTGGCGAGATACCCGCTATAGACATCGTCCTGGAAAATCTGATCACCAGGTGGACCCGCCGGCCACGTCAGTAGTTCCCCTCACCCGCGCGTTGACAACCACACCTCTGGTCAGCTATATTTCCATTGCTTTTCCAGGTATCCAGTACGCCTCTTTGTAATCCCAAAGTAATCCCAAATTTTGACCCTAGGGCCTGGGCTTAACATCCCTCTGGCCGGTTGCAAGATCCAATGACTGCTAAAGTACGGGTTTCGGTATCCCCTCCACGAATGAAGCTGCTCAACGATCAGGGCACCGAAGGAGTGCTCCTGGGTACCCGGTGTCGCCAGTGTGGTGAGCATTTCTTTGGTCCGGTAGTCTTCTGTCAGTCCTGTACTTCACGCGATCTAGAACCCGTGGAGTTGAGCAAACATGGGACCCTTTATAGTTACACTATCGTTCGGGTCCCTCCCGAAGGCTGGCCGGGTGGTGTTCCATATGCCCTGGGCCAGGTAGAACTTCCCGAGGGCCCCCATGTTCTATCGGAAGTGGTCGACTGCCCGTACGAGGAGTTGAATGTCGGGATGAGGCTGGAGCTGACCTTTGCCGTGAGCGGTGAAGACCGAGACGGTAGGGAAGTCGTCGTGTATAAGTGGCGCCGACCGGTAGCAGGTCCAGGTTGAGGAGGCGATATGACCGCAAGCCAACGTAGGGAAGTAGTGGTCCTCGGTGTGGGACTTCATCCCTTTGGGAGATTTCCTGAGAAGGACCTGGCGCAGCTAGCCCGAGAGGCTGTAGTAGAGGCTCTGGACGACTCCGGAGCACGATGGAAGGATGTTCAAGTAGCGTACTTCGGCCACGTTTATTATCAAGGGATGTCGCAGGGCGAGGCTGCCTTGCGAGACCTCGGCCTAACTGGTATTCCCATCATCAACGTTGAAAACGCCTGCTCAAGCGGGTCGACCGCATTCTGGCAAGCCTATTGGGGAATAGCCTCAGGTATCTACGACATGGCGGTGGCCTTTGGGGCTGAGAAGGTGCCTCGGGGTCCGGTGACCGTCACAGCGGAAAACAGTCCAGACCGCCTGATAGGTGGCGACCACATGATGGCCGGATATGCGTTGCGTACGCGGCGGTATATGGAGGAGTACGGCGCACCCATCGAGGCTATCGCCCAGGTGGCTGTGAAGAACCACGACAACGCCGCGGGCAACCCCAATTCCCACTATAGGAAGACTTATACTCTAGCCGAGGTGCTGGAGTCCCGGCCGATCGCCGACCCGCTGACTCTGTACCAGTGCTGCCCAACCAGTGAGGGAGGGTCCGCGGCAGTACTGTGCGCCAAAGATGCGATTAAGTCCTTGGCGCCAAGCAATTCTCGCTACGTGTCGATAGCCGCCGCCGAGCTGGCTTCGGGCGCCTACAGCGTAAAGGGCGCCGACCATCCTGCCTTGAACCCATATAAGGCGGAAGCGGCTGCGCAACGTGCTTACGAGATGGCCGGTCTTGGACCGGAGGACATCGATATCGTGCAGGTACATGACGCGGCAACCATTGGAGAACTGCAACAGTTGGAGGCCATGAGCATCCTGCCAATAGGCGAGGCTTGGGTGGCGACTCGCGAGGGTAGGACCCAGATTCGAGGTGATATCCCTACAAACACCGACGGTGGGCTCCTCGGCATGGGCCATCCCTTCGGCGCCTCGGGGATCAGAATGATCCATGAAATAGTCACCCAACTCCGGGGAGAGGCCGGCGCCCGCCAGGTCCGAGACCCGAAGGTGGGGATGGCCCATTGCTCCGGCGCCGGCGATGTGACTACCTACCATATTCTACAAAAATAAGCTTATACAACACGCCTGGCTGAGTTGAGATGAAAATTCTGAGGAGCGGTGGACACTCGGGTTTTCAAGAATCTAGCCGAATCGGGAGGGGCCAATGTACGTGAGAATGGTCTGGGGAAGGCTTAGGCGTGGGAGATGGGACGAATACGAGCGGCATTACAACGACAACATTCTAGGATCGGCAAGCGAACCTATCGAGGGATTCCTTGGGCGTCAGCTCCTGCGCAGCTCGGAAAACTTGGACGAGGGCATATCCATGTCTATGTGGGACTCTCTCGATGCCATGCGGAACTACGAGACCAGTCTTGACAGGCAGGGGTCCGTCAATGCCACGGAACACCTCTACACGGGTGACTACTGGGTCAAGAAGTTTGAGGTAAGGGCTTCTAATTTGGACTCCTGATGCGTCAGACTCGTGGAGATGACGGTCCATTACTGGAATGTATTCTGTAGGTATGAGTCCATTACCTGAAGCCTGGCAAACGTATTCGTGAAATTATTCTCAAACAGTGACGTATTGACACAATCGGGAACCTGTGGTAGTGTAACCGCCCACCCCAAAGGGCCTACCCAACGACCGGAGCCAGGGGGAAGCTGAGACGTACCGCGCGGCCTCGATCTCTCGAAGCCAAGGTGGGCACGTAAGGTGGTCCCTAAAGGCTATAAGCCGATGGCAAACAGCCGGGAGGGTTCGGTCAATTGGGGTGGTTTTTTTATCGGACTCTGGGCATCCCCTGGATCGCGAATGGAAGGCGTGCTCAAGCAAAGAGATCATTGCGAATCACACAGGGATGGTTATTACACTACTCCAACGAATCTTTGTGTGACACAGCGACCTCGTCGTCCATCCAGTCGTTCTCTTCGACATAGTTCTTGAAATCACGGACTTCGGCGCAATGCCAGCATGTTCCCTTGCTCACAAGGCCTTCTGCCGGCTCGATCACCCAATAGTCGCGGCAGAAGGTTGATTCTCTCGTAAAAAGTCTGTGTAGGTCGAATTAGAACAAACGTACCCACACCTGGGTACAATATACAGTCTCTGTTCCGTACACTACCCCAACATACGGTAGCGCGCAGATGTGCTAAATCGCTGGAACTTCTTCAAACCGGGTTTTTACGAGGGAATCAAGGTTGCCTCGAAGTCCTTTTGGGGTTCCAGTGGAGAAATTAGCTCGCAATGAGTAGTTAGGGGCTTGACAATCTAGCTTCTATCAGGTACCATTCTACCATAGTCATTTAGGTAGGAGCGGCTAGTATGGACCTCATCACAGTATTCCAGCGATTCCCTGACCACGAGTCTTGCCTTGAGCATTTGGAGCAAGCGCGCTGGGGAGACCGACCAGCCTGCCCACTTTGTGGTTCTTTGAGCGTAGCGCGCAAGGCCGACTCCTTCCGGCAGGGCCGATGGAATTGTCACGATTGCAAGTCCAGCTTCAATGTGTTGTCTGGCACTATCTTCCAGAAGACCAAGCTCCCCTTGCAGGAGTGGTTTCTTGCTATCTCACTGGTGCTGAACGCCAAGAAGAGCATATCGTCTCACCAACTGGCCCGCGACCTTGACCTCAATCAGAAGTCCGCTTGGTTCATGGCTATGCGGATACGACGGGCGATGGTTAGTCAGGGTGAGTTGCTATCCGGCATAGTGGAAGCAGACGAGACCTACATCGGAGGCCGACCACGAAAGCCCAACAAGCGCAAGGACGACGTGCATCATCCTCACGGGCGCGGCACTGAAAAACTCCCCATCGTTGGAGCGGTAGAGCGCGGAGGCAATGTTGTTGCACAGCCTTCATCCCAGATTACATCCCGCGATTTGAGCGTGTTCCTACAGAAGAATGTGGACAGGGATGCATTGCTGGTCACCGACCAGTTTCGGGGTTACTGGGGAATGAGCAAGCGGATGCGACACACAACCATTGACCATTCTGTCCAGTATTCAGAGGGCTTGGTTCACACCAACACCATAGAAGGATTCTGGAGTCTTCTCAAGCGAGCTTGGTATGGCACACACCACCATTACACCAAGGGCTTTGCACTGGCCTACACGGTGGAGGCTTGCTTCAAGTACAACGCACGCAAGGCTTCCGACCCCTTCTCCGCTTTCATCCGGTCAGCTGTATCGGTAACGGCATGAATCGGCTCTACTACGGGGATTGCCTCACCATTATGCAAGACTGGCCTTTGCACTCCGTTGATCTGATTTACCTTGACCCTCCCTTCAACTCTAATCACCAGTACAACTCTATCTACAAGGATGAGACCGGAAGGCCATTGCCAGATCAAATTGAAGCGTTTTGCGATATGTGGGAACTGGATGACGAGCGCGAACGGGCTATACGCACAATGCCAGTGCTAATGAGGGAAAGTGGACTTGACGATTCCGTAGCGGAGCTATGGAAACTCTGGATGCAAGCCCTGCGCGGGACGCAACCGCGCCTCTTGGCCTATCTGTCCTACATGGCGCAACGCCTTCTCATTATGAAGCGGATTCTCAAACCCAATGGAAGCATCTATTATCACTGTGACCCTACGGCCAGTCACTATATCAAGGCTTGTCAACGCCAACTTAATTCTGAGCATTTTCGCCAATCTAAAATTGACCCAATCACCGTTGATGGTTGTTTCGCTGTGATTGCTCTATGATTGTGTCCGGGTAAATTGCTCAGGGAAAATGTCAGCAGCTTAGTGCTCCGCTATTCCGTCAGTGGTCGGGACTATGGGAGCTGTCTCTGGCCTTGAGGGAAGATACTGCTGGGAGGGGAACAGTCCCGCTTGCCGCTTCTCCCTGAGCCGGTAGCTTTCGCCCCGGATGTTGAGCACGTGGCTGTGATGCAGCAGCCGGTCCAGTACTGCCGAGGCGATGACGGTGTCCCCCAGGAGTTCTCCCCACTCGCCAAAGCCCTTGTTCGAGGTCAGGATGATACTTCCCCGTTCGTACCTGGCCGACACCAGGGTGAAAAAGGCGGTGGCCGACTCCCGGTCATAGGGCCAGATGCCGAACTCGTCCACCACCAGCACCTTGGGGCGAGGTAGATGCGCATGCGGCGGTCCAGGTTGTGCTCGGCCCGGGCCTTCCTCAGGTCCTCCATCAGGTCGTAGGCGCGCACGAAGTAGGCCCCTTGTCCCCGCTCGATGGCCTTGAGAGCCAATGCCACGGCCAGGTGTGTCTTCCCCACGCCGGGCGGGCCCAGGAGCAGGATGTTGCTGGCTTCGGATACGAAGGCCAGGTTGGCCAGCTCCTTGACCTGGCGCTCGTCGATGGAGGGCTGGAAGCCAAAGTCAAACTGTTCCAGGGTGCGCTGGAAGGGCAGGTGCGCCAACTTGGTACGGGTGGTCAGGTAGCGTTCCCGGCGGGCAGCCACTTCCACGCCCAGTAGTTCAGCCAGCATCTCCGGATAGGTCAACTGCTTGTTGGCGGCGGCGTCCAGGGTGTTGTCCAAAGCCTCCACCGCCTGCTTAAGTCCCAGGGTCTCCAGGTGCTGGCGGGCCTGTTCCAGGGCAATCATCGTCATCGCACACCTCCAGTGGCGGCCAACTCGTAGACCTCCAGGGAACGTCGTTCCACCTGCCCAACGGGGACCTGCACCGCCAATGCCTCTTTGACCGGACGGCCGTCGGCCCTGGGATGCACCGCCAGACGCTGGTCTTCCGCCCAGATCTCCACGGTGCCAGCCCGCTGGCCCACCTGCACAATGGCGCCCACCCACTGCCAGTGAACCCCGTAGCGGGAGCCGTCCCAGCTGACGAACCCGTCCCGAGCCACCATCCGGTCCTCCCTAAGGTAGGGCGCCAGGGCGTTCCGCTCCGGCAACTTCCCCAGGTGCGGCTGCTCCTCGGCCAGCATCTCGGCAGGGAGGCGGTGGGTTGTCCCGTGCAGTCGCCGGTTGGCTACCGTGGTGCACCATTCCACCGCCTGCCGGTTCAGATCGGCGTCATCGGTGAAGCGCAGGCTGGGCCACAGGTTGCCACGGACGTACTTCACCCCGCTCTCCACTTTCCCCTTCGTCTGGGCCCTATACGGCTGGCACAGCTTGAGATCAAAGCCCAACCGCAGGGAGAAGTCCAGCATCCGCCGGTTCCACTCGGTACGGCCCTCCTCGTCCCTGCCCAGGGTCACCACCTTCGCGTTGTCATACAGGCAGCGCCTGGGCACGCCACCCAGGTAGTCGAAGGCGTTGACGTGGCACTGTATGAAGCTGGCCGTGTCCGCTCTCCGGACGAGCTCCACGTAGATAGCCCGGGTTGGCTATCCACCGAGCACCAGATCGGCTGTCACAGGTGAAGGCTGGGGTTGCCACATACTTGCCGCTTCCGCTTTCCCCTTTCTCCGGCGTCGGCACGCTTAGCATGAAGCTCCAGCCCCAGTCCACCTGGTACGGCCTGCTCCCTCGGGCTCCGTCCACCTCTTCGCGTATGAACCGGCACCGCCGAGCACCATGAAGGCCCACATTTGCTTCCGCCCCTTTTCGTCCACGTAGCTGAAGCTGCCCCAGTCCACCTGTGCCTGCTCCCCGGGCTCCGTCTCGAACCGCACCGTGGCCTGAACCTGGCGACGCCTGCGGCGTGGGGAGGTCTTCACCAGGGAGTAGCTCCCCTGGTACCCCAGACCTTGCAACTCCCGCCACAGCACCACGCAGTTCTCCAAGCCTTCCGAAAGCCGCCGATCCATGTACTCGATGTACGGGTCCAACTTGGATGACCGCCGCCGCCGCCGCTTGGGCATAACCGCTTCCGGATCCTTCAGGTACCGCCGTACCGTATTCCGGGCAATGTCCAATTCCCTGGCTATATCCCGAATAGAATAACCCGACCCTTTCATTTCGTATATCTCTTTCACTATTCCCACCTTTAACAATCTCTTTGCACCACCTCCACGGAGTCTCCGTAGATGATGCCCTTTCTCTCAGGTGGGTCAATTCCATCCTGGCGATTTCGCTCATTTTTACATTGGCGCTAACAGGCTCTTATGGATGCTGTCTTTGGGCATGGCAACTTTCGGAATGAAATTGTATGGCGACGCAATGAGTCAGGTGCAAAGGGCAGTCAGCACGCCGCCTTAAGCTGGGGTAGCAACGTTGATTACCTACTCTTTTACACTAAGAGTGACAAGCCTACCTTCAATCCCAAAATTCTCAGGACCTTCGATGATGAAGATGCGCGCAGGAAATTTCCAAAGGTGGATGAGAACGGTGAACGATACAACACCAAATTGACTGCTTGGCGTCAACCCTCAATGGGGGAACGTCCGAATCTGTGCTATGACTTTCATGGCATCAGTCCTCCATCCTCATCAGGTTGGCGACTTAGCAAGAAGCGAATGCAAGAGGAATACGTGAAGGGCAAAATTGTAGTAACGAACGGGAAACTGGAACGCCGGTCCTATGCTAGAGATTATCAAGGCGTAACGCCTGGGAATCTCTGGACTGATAAGAAACTGTTACTAGCAGCACAGTCTCAAGAGCGGATGGGCTACGCCACACAAAAGCCTGTAGCACTAATGGAGCGTATAATCAGTGCCTCTAGTAACCCCGGAGACGTGGTACTTGACCCCTTCTGCGGCTGTGCCACCACTATTGAAGCCGCGCATAAGTTAGACCGCCAATGGATCGGGATAGACATTGCTATTCACGCGATTAAACGCGTTGCTCGGATTCGCCTTGAAGAACGTTTGGGGTTAGTGGAGGGGCAAGACTTCACCATAGACGGGATTCCTAGCACACTGGAGGGCGCTGTAGACCTTTGGGCAAAGGACAAATATCACTTCCAGCAATGGGCAGTAGAGCAAGCGGATGGCTTCGTCACCACCAAGAGGACAGCGGACGGCGGGATTGACGGGCGGATTTACTTCGCTGTGCCAGACTCCAAGGAGTTGCAGGGCATGATGGTTGAAGTCAAAGGCGGTGCAAATGTGACGATTGAAAGCCTAAGAGCGTTGAAGGGTGTCTTGGACTATGAGAATGCGCTCATGGCCGGCCTGATTATCCGAGAACCCCTTGGCGCTGTGAAAGCACGCAACTTCAATCGGTTCATAGCCGATGCTGGTACTATTGAGCTATGGGGCAATGAGTACCCTAGAATGCAGATATTAACCATTGAAGAGTTACTAGAGGGAAAGCGGTTTGCAACACCGACCGTTGTGGGTCGGCATACCCAGAGTCCAAGAATGCCGGGGTTGCCAGCATGACATCAGAACTTAATGACGATACAACCCGCTATGTCTTCCCTATTGAAATGGTAATAGGAATCGCACCACGTCAGGGTTTGGTGAGCCTAAGTCTTCGGTACAAATTATCTCCAGATGAGCCAGAGGAATTTCAACAGCGTTACGCACTGACCATTGAGCAAGCCACAACCATCGCCAAGAGACTACTGGGAGCCGTACAGGAGTTATCTGGTCGTCAATAGGACTGGGTTCAGGTTCTATCTCACTCATGCTAAGCCCCTATCTACTTATTGCGATTAGTAATTAGGTACCTACACTAGAACCCCCGGGGCCACGCGTCTCTGGGGTTTTTTTATTTTCAACTTATCCAACCACGCCTGTGTCAAACAAAACACCCACTGACGACCGGCTGAGGTATATCTATCCTTAATAGATATACCCGTGTATACAGCCGTCCAAACGATGGACTCCCAGATGCAGACGTTGTTAGAACACCACTTTGACGACTTGAGGAAATCCGGACTCACCGATGAGGCGATCCGCGAACTTGGGTTCTACTCGGGTGGAATTGCCGACGTGCATCGTCTGCTCGGATTTGAAGCCGGACCTGGGTTGGTCATCCCATACCCTGTGGCGATCGGTGATCTCCCTTTCTGCCGTGTCAAGCCTGACCAGGCCCCGATTATCGACGGAAAGCCGGCGAGATACCTTTCTCCAAAAGGTTGTGGACTCAGGGCTACATACCCGCACTGGCGGGCCAGGTGCTCAGAAACCCAACGAGTCGCCTAATGATCACCGAAGGCGAAAAGAAGGCAGCCAAGGCATGTCAGGAGGGGTTCCCGTGCATAGGGATAGGTGGTGTATGGGGCTTCCGTGACCGCGAACATGTCCTCCTGACGGATCTGGAAGAGGTCTCTTGGGCCGGTCGTTCGGTATATTTGGTGCCCGACTCAGACATCGTAAAGAACCCCCAAGTTGCAGATGCCACTTGGGAGCTTGGCTGGCAACTCTACGTTCGGGGAGCCCTGGTACGGGTTATTGAGCTACCGGTTGGAGAAAAAGGCGCTAAGCAAGGGCTGGACGATTTCCTGGTGGCTCTCGTGGCAGAGAGGCATTCGAGGAGTTGCTGTGATGGCAATGACGTTGATCGAGTGGGCTTTTAACAGAGTCGAGAAAATGTCCGTAGCCGAGCGTAAAAGAGGCTTTGAATG
>CBDDEH010000002.1:0-367408 GCA_965226865.1 Dehalococcoidia bacterium
TGACGGTCACCTTGATGGTCTTGCCCACGTCTGCGGCAACCACGGTGTAGCTTGAGCTTGTGGCCCCGCTGATATCGGCATCGTCGGCCAGCCACTGGTAGGTGAAGGTTGCGTTGGCCACGCCGTCGGCATCGGATATGCCCGACGTTGAGGCGCTCAGGGTCTCACCCACCTGCGCCGTGCCGTTGATGGTGGGAGCCCCCCGGTGGCCGCCGAGTTTTCCTGCGGCCCCGGAACGACCAGCTCCAGGCCGCCGGACAACTTCCCGCCGTCTGCGTTGCAGATGGCGTCCTCGGCGGAGCAGTCCGTGGTGGCATTCACCGCTATGGTCACGTCGGCGTCAGAGTCCGGTGTGACGGTTATCTCCCACTTGACGTTCTTGCCCGGCTCCAGCCTCCGCACGTTGCTCACCGAGCCCTCGGCCACGGTAAAGGCGTGGTCCCGCACCCTCGTGTAGCTGAAGCTGTCCGCGGGCGCCTCGCTGAACCGCAGCTCGAAGGTGAACGCGGCGCTGCCGTCGTGGGACGAGGGCCCGTCGTGGAACGTGGCCGTCAAAGGCGGCTGCGTGACCGCCGCCGTCGCCGCGCTGGTCACCGACTCCTCGTTGCCGTCATCGTCGGTGAAGGACACCCGAACCTTGATGGTCTTGCCCGCGTCTGCCGCAACCACGGTGTAGCTGGAGGTCGTGGCGCCGTTGATATCGGCATCGTCGGCGAGCCACTGGTAGGTAAAGGATGCGTTGGCCAGGCCGTCGGCGTCGGATATGCCCGACGTTGAGACGGTCAGGGTTTCCCCCACCTGCGCCGTGCCGTTAATGGTGGGAGCGCCGGTGGCCGACGAGTTTTCCTGCACGTCCTCCTGGTTAGACCGCTCCAATGAGTTTGTCGAGCCCCCGGTGAGCGCGACTGCCGTCGTAGCGGCGCTGGTCAGCGTCTCGGCATTGCCGGCGTCGTCGGTGAAGGACACGGTCACCTTAATCGCCTTGCCTGCGTCTGCGGCAACCATGGTATAGCTGCTGCCCGTTGCGCCGCTGATCTCACTGTCGTCGGCCAGCCACTGGTAGGTAAAGGTTGCGTTGGCCAGGCCGTCGGTATCGGATATTCCCGACGTTGAGGCGGTCAGAGTCTCGCCCACCTGCGCCGTGCCGTTGATGGTGGGAACGCCGGTTGCCGGGGAGTTTTCTGCAGCACGGTCTGCTGCTGGGTCGAAGGCCCTGGACCGGAAACGGTGAACTCAAGTGCGCTGGACAGCTTCATGTTGCGCATGTTGCAGATGGCGCCCTCGGCGGCACAGTCGGTGGTGGCGGGAATGGACACGGAAACGGCGGGCGCGTTCCCGGACGGCAGCACGGTTATCTCCCACTGGGCGTTCTTGCCCGCCTCCAGCCGGCGCACGTTGCTCACCGAGCCCCCGGTCACCGTGAAGGCGTTGTTGTTCCGCAGCTTCGCGTAGCTGAAGCCCGATCCCGGCTCTTCGTTAAACCGCAGCTCGAAGGTGAACTCAGTGGCGCCGTCGTGGGACTCCGGCACGTCGTGGGTCGTGGCCGTAAACGACGAGTCCTGTGACGCCACCGTTGCCGTGGGCGCGCTGGTAAGCGATTCTTCGTAACTCACTTCGTCAGTGAAGCTCACCTTCACCTTTATGGTCTTGCCCTCGTCATCGGCGCCTAGAGTGTAGGTGGCGCCTGTCGCATCCAAATCGACCGCCCAAGAGTACCCTCAGTTTTTGGTGTCGATTGTGAAATGGGTATGGTTGTCCCGAAGCCTGAGTCGAACACCGCGCTCGTCAAGGACTGACTGTCGCAAGTTCTTCTCGGCCCAGACCAACTCGGTCGTCTACTCGTCACTCCACGAACTCGTCCTCTGTGAATCGCGTCCACGATCCAAGCACCGGAAACGGCGAGGGCAGGATGCCATTGGGGTTATTCAGCCTGAACGATATCTTGGCGCTGTCGAAAACGTCCCTAATAGATATGGATACGCCCGCGGTCGGTATGCAGTCGTCGCACCTGGTGGGGAACGTCTGTATCGATCTCGGTTGATCTAGATAGATCGTCATCTCGGGGCCGCCGCCATGCTTTTCAATGCGGTAGTCGTTCGACACGACCTCCCACTCGTTTACGGCTCGACGGTCTTCAGAATACTGGGCCCAGATGCTGATCGGTCCGAAGAAGTCGAGGATGACACCCTTCCTCGGGCTCGCGTCTTTGGAAAGCTCAAACTGGCGGAATGAACGACCTTGTAATTCGGCCTTTATCCGCGCCTCCCTCCGCTCCACTAACTGGTTGAGGAGGGGTCATGGGACCGCACGACCATGCGACAAATGGCGCGAGTGTTAGAACTAACGGCGGCAACAATCGAGTCATTGCTTGTGACTCCTTTCCCACTGCATTTGTTAATTCCGTCGCCAACGATGGCCCTAGGGACATTGAGGCGGTAACATGAACTGGGAATGTCATAGTCTTGGCGTAGACCCCACACTATCATAGCAGGAGCAGGGGTGAAGATGTGAAAGGGGCTTCGGCCAGGCGGATTTGGCGAAGCAGGCCAAAACGGCTTGTACGTCTCAAGGGCCGTTTGCCGGTGCCTCGGCGAGTTGGCCGCAAATGGGTGTTCGTACTGCTCATCTCCGTCGTTTCCCTCCTGGCAGTCCTCAACTTCGGCGTGGCCTGGTACTACTCCGGCGTGCTAAACGACCTTGCGCTAGAGGTGAGAGAAGACGAGGTGGAGTACAACCTCATAGCCTCCGCCGTTGGTAAAGGTCTGGTCAGGCTGGAGGAAGGTCCTGACGACGGAGAGTGGAGGTTGAACGGCAAGTGGGGGCTTAGCTGGGATGGCGGCAGTGGAATGATCGAGGACATCGTGGAGGACCGAGGCGACTTCCTGGTCCGACGGTTCACAATGGCAGATGGAGACCCGCCGCGCTCCGCCCCGGCCTTCGTGTCGGGCGATGTCTACCCGAACGATCCCTACCTGGCCTTTGGCATCAAGTACGAGGAGGTCGAATACGAAACACCCCTGGGAAGACAGGACGCGTGGCGGTTTGAAGGAGATGACGACACATGGGCGGTCTTTGTACATGGCCATCGCGGCATTCTCGGAGACGGCCTGTCTTCATTGCCTGTCCTACATGACCTTGGCATCCCGGCGCTTTTCATCACCTACCGTAACGACAAAGGACAGCCCCAAGACCCAAGCGGCATCTACCAGTACGGCCTCACCGAGTGGCAAGACCTCCACGCCGCGGTGGAGTACGCCCTGTCCCAGCCGGGCGCCAGGGACGTTGTGCTGATCGGCCACAGCATGGGCGGCGGCATAGTGGTGAAGTTCCTCTACGAGTCGCCGTTGGCTAGCTCAGTGACCGGCGCGGTTATGGACTCGCCCGTGATGGACTTCAAAGCGCCGGTGGACCTAGGAGCGCGTGAACGCAATCTGCCCGGTTTCGTGACCGCTACGGTGAAGTGGATCGCCACGCTCCGGTTCGGCTTGGACTGGGACGCCATGGACTACCTGAAGGATGCGGACCGGCTGGACTCGCCTATCCTGCTCATTCACGGAGAGGACGACACGCGCGTACCTATCGGGACGAGCGACAAGCTGGCCGAACTGCGTCCTGACCTGGTCACGTACAGTGTCTACCCGGATGCCACCCATGCCGACGCATGGAACGTTGACTCCGGGCGCTACGAACGAGAGCTCAGGGAGTTTCTCCTTCGGGTCGTCAAGTGAAGCTGGTCAGCATTCAGACGTCTAGGCTGCGGCCATGTGTATTGGCAGAGCAGTGCGCCGACCGTCAGCGAAAATGGGACACAACTGAGGTGTAGGAAAGCCGAGAATCTGGAGGTGGATTGGGCTCCTGCAGTGAGGGTGGATTTACCCGACGAAAGGAGCAGGTATGTCCCAGACAGATACGGACAAGAGGAAGGCTGCTAAGGAACGTACAGGGGAGGCCAGATCCTTCATCCGAAGAGTCAGAACGGCAACCCGACGCAGGTACACTGCCGAGGAGAAGATCCGCATCGTGCTTGAGGGGTTTCGCCGCGAGGTCGCCGTCAACGATCTGTGTCGGCGGGAGGGGATCAAGCCCCACTCCTACTATGCATGCTCTGGATTACCCGCAAGGGCGCCATAGAAGCCACCAATGGACAGTGGGGCGTCATCCCTGGCTCCATGGGCACCAGGTCATACATCACCAAGGTCCTGGGCAATCCCGCCTCGTATAACTCATCCTCCCATGGTGCGGGGCGCCGAATGTCCAGGAGCCAGGCCAAGAAGAATTTGACCCAGGAGTCCCTCAATGAAGCCATGAAGGGCAAGGCGTGGAATCAGCAACCCGCCGCGCTTCTGGACGAGCATCCTGCCGCATACAAAGACATTGATACTGTGATGGACTCCCAAAAGGACACGACCAGGATCGTCCACACACTGCGGCAGGTGGTGAATTATAAGGGCTGGAACCAAGGCTCCATGCCCCAAGGCGCCCACCAGTGGCTAGTTAACCCCCAGGCCATCGAGGTCTGGCCCCACACAACCCCGGCCCTCTGCTCTGAACCAAAATGCTACCTGGCTGCTAAGTACCAGGTAGCATTTCCACGTCAAACTCCGGTCCTATTTTGTAGCCGTCACACCAAGCTCCGCTGCCAGGTATGGACTCGGGGGCCTCAAACTGGGTAAATCCTGCAACCGGACCGGCGTCATCGCGGTGCTCCGGCGTGGTAACGTGTCCGAAATGGGGGAAATGTGATTCCCGAACAATTTCAACCGACCCGCGAAAGAGCGGACTGAGAGGTCGTTCGATGCTGGCAAGAATGTTGGGCGTCGCCCGTTTGAATGTAGCCACCTTCGAGGATGTGGAGCACGACTCCGGCGCCACGCTGCAAGCGATGCTCATCGTAATCGCCGTTTCCATCGCCACCGGCGTGGGCACTCTGCTGGCAGGCGAGGCCGACCTGCTCAAGGATGTGGTCTTCGGAGTGCTGCGCTCATTGTTGTCCTGGGCCGTGTGGGCATTATTGGCTTGGTTCGTCGGAAGCAAAATCCTGGGAACCCGGGATACCCAGGCAGATTGGGGTCAGTTGGCTCGGGGAACCGGGTTTGCACAAACTCCGGGAATTCTGAAGGTCTTCATCTTCATTCCGATTCTCGGGTTGATTATTGAACTGGTTGCGGCGTTGTGGCAGTTTGCCGCGATGGTGATTGCGGTACGGCAGAGCTTGGACTATACGTCGACCCTCCGAGCCTTTGCCGTGGTCCTCATCTCGTTTGTACCTGTGGCTATCATAAACGGGATAGTCATTTGGGCATTACGCATCGGCGGTACTCCGGTTCCCCCGGCATAGGCCTTCCACGGTGTGCCACCTATTCGTTGTACGTCGACCCCACGCCAAGCTTTCCCGGCGGGCACAGGGTTTCGCGCCACACCCTCTGGAGATTCCTGAGACGCGGCCACACAGGCCGCGCCCTGCCCCGCGCCGTCATGGGCATCGTGGGTGACAGCGTCGAGGTCCTGGAAGCGGCGATATGGGACATCGTGGCCGCCGAACGTTTGGTCGCCAGGAGGCCAGCTGCCAAACCGGTCCTGTCACCCTATCCCCTCATCACCCGCATAGTTCCCCCTGCCCTCCTTGACGAAAAAGGGAATCAAGACCAAGGCCGACACTGGGTCAGCCCACCACTCGGAAAGCAAAGCGTTTGAACCCCATCCTACCAAGATGGGTCAGCACCTGAATGCCGCAGAATAGGCTTCCATGGCCTCCGCCTCTCAACGACCGGGATTGCATCCGGGTGGCGATGCGCATCTTGCCCACGTAAAGGCCCTTAGGGTCGCGCCTGCAGGAGCCTGGGCTTCCAGCCTCAGGACTAGGGTTGCCACAAGACGTAGGCGACGATCAGGAGAGGCCCAGCGACTGCCGCCAAGCCGACTCCAAGCCGTCATAGTCCCAACCATAGACTTGTCCGATGGCCTTTGCGTCCGTGGAGCCTTGAGCGAACACGGCGAGAAGCTCCTGCATCTTGGGCCAGCCGTGGACCTCGATGAGGTAATCTACAAGGCTGTAGCTGAGGGCGTAGGAAAGGGTCGCCCCTGTATCGGCGGCTGGGAAGCTGCTGTTCAGGCTGCGCAGGCTGATCAGAGCATCGCTGGCGATGGCCTCATCGAGGGCGCGCTGCTGGTAGTCGGGCAGGCTTCCCTCGGCATAAACGGCAAGGCCTTCGTTGAGCCATGTGGGTAGGTCCCCAAAGCAATTGAAGGTCGCCTCATGCACCAATAGGTGGGCCAACTCGTGGACTGCCCCTGGCAGACCCCTCTCGAAGGCTTCAGGGTCGACGGTTATCAGCACGATATTGTAGTTCACGAAGGCGAGACCACCAGTCCACGCTTGGGCGAACAGGACCCCGCCTTGTACGTCGTTGGAGCTCTCGTATATGAACACCTCGATAGGCGCCACCAACTCCTTACCCAACTCAAGGTTGTCCAAGCCTCCGCGGACCCCGTCGGCGATGCGACTTCCGAAGTCAGGCCCCCCAGCGTACCAGTTGTAGGTCACGTTCCCCGCAGTATGGGCCTGCCAGTCGAAACGGTCGTCGGCAAAGACCGTCTCTTGGCGTGGGGTTCGGAACTCCTGCCCCAAGTCGTCCACCACTCTCCAGCGCCACCAGACAGTGGCTCCTGGGGGCAGGGAACCACTGCGACGCATGTCCCAGTCCCACGTCACCGCGACATCCTGCCCAGCCTCAATGTCCGTTCGGGCACTCCAGTACGAAGTTGAAGCGCAGGAAAACGCGTTGTCGGCGCCAAACTCCACATCAACGGTCTCAATTGGGCGCTCTCCGCGCCCTTCCAAATGGAAGGAGATGGAGTCGGGCAACTGCAACGCGGCCTCGCTTACGCTCACCTCGAAATCGGCCTGTGGAGGAGGCGGTGGCAGCGTCGGAGCGGGAGTAGAAGTAGGCTCCACAACAGGCGTAGGTGTAGGCATAGGAGTAGGCTCCACAGTAGGCGTGGGCGTAGGAGTAGGAGTAGGAGTGGACTCCACAGTAGGCGTGGGCGTAGGAGTAGGAGTAGGAGTGGACTCCACAGTAGGCGTGGGCGTAGGAGTAGGAGTAGGCTCCACAACAGGCGTAGGTGTAGGCATAGGAGTAGGCTCCACAGTAGGCGTGGGCGTAGGAGTGGGTGCCACGGAAGGCGTTGGAGTGGGCACGAGAGTCGCGATCGGTATGGCTACTGGTGTCGGCGTGGGAGTGGGAGTGCCGCAAACCGAAAGCGCCAACCCAACTGCCACTGCCAGAAGAACGTGCTTAAGCGCGCGCATCATTGTTCACGCTCTATCGATATGTTCTGCAGTTGCGGCACGCCGATGGGCGTTAGTTCGAATCCCTTCACATAGGGCCGGACTAACATGTACGAGTTGCTATGGCGCAATGGCACGGCAACCCAGTCATTCAGTATCAGCTGCTCCGCCTCCTGATAGAGGCTGGCGCGCCGCGTCGGGTCCGGCTCAACGGATGCCTCTTCGAGCAGTGCGTCCACCTGCTCGTTGGCATAGCCGAACCTGTTTTCGGCGCTGTCACTATGGAACAGGACATCAAGGAAGTTCTGCGGGTCGGGATAGTCCGCACACCAACCGGCAGTGAGAACACCGAACTCCTCGTTGTCCAGCCTTTCCAGGAAATCGGCGAACCCGAATACTGACACGGCCTCGACCTCCAGGCCCAAGTGCTCCCGCCACGCCCAATGGATGGCGTCGTCATCGGCGAACGACTCGATCGGGGGCAGGTTCTCGGCCCCTCCATACCGGGACTCACCCAGCAATTGCCTGGCGGCCTCCAAGTCGAAGGTTGAAGGTTCCAGGGTCTCGTTATACGCGAACATCCCCGGAGGCACGAAGCCAGCTGCTCGGGCGGCCAAGCCCTTCCGGGTAACCTCCAGTTCCTTATCTATCTCCAAGGCAAGGGCGAGGGCCTGACGCACCTTGGGGTCGTCAAAGGGCGGCTGGGATGCATTGAACCCGAGATAGAACGTGCAAAGCTCAGTGCCTTCGATGAGGTCGTCATTCAGGTCGTTGGCTGGATCGCGGGCACGGTCAATGTTGTTAACGTAGATGCCCGTCAGGTCGATCTCGCCGTTCTCATACATCTGCATCGGGTTGCCAGCAAATATCCGGTACACCACATGGGCCAATGCGGGAGCGCCTCCGTACCAGTCCTCGTTGCGCTCCAAGATAAGAAGCCGGTCCTTCTCCCACACCTTCAACTTGAATGCCCCGGTGCCGTTGGGGGCGTCCGTCCAGTCCTCGCCGATCTCCACGTTGGCCCGGTCTACCACGAAAGATGTGGGGTAGGTGAGCTTGGACAGGAAGTAGGAGAACGGGTCGGTGATTGTGACCCGCAGCGTCCGGTCGTCCAAGACCTCTACACCCTCCAACGTCTCCGCCTCACCGTCGACCATCGCTTGGGCCCCCACGATGTCGCCGAGGTACGTGTGCGCTACCGGCGACTCCAAGTCAGGGTGCAACGCACGCTCCCAGGAGTACTTGACGTCTGCCGCCATCACTGCACGCCCATCATGGAACCGGGCGTTGTCCCGCAGTGTGAATGTGAATACGGTGTTGTTGTCCGACACCTCCCACGATTCCGCCATATCGGCGACAACCTGCAGGTCGGTATCCAGCTTCACCAAGCCGCTGAAGATGCCGCCCAAGATGTCACCGGCACCGCTGCGGGAGAGAGCGGGGTCAAGGGTCAGGATCTCTCCCCAGTATCGGAACAGTGAGTCATCCCTAGACGTGCCGAATGGCATTGGCGCTTGCAGTGCGAAACTGACTGTGAAGGCGTTGGCTTCCGTCTCGTATGTCGCCCAGACCGGCTCGCCGGTTCGCACTCGCAGCAGGAACATCTGCGAGCCCCGTGCCACTGCTGTCCACAGGTCTGCCACCACCTCGCCGCTCTCAGTGGGCGTGCTGATGAACAACTGGTGCGCGGACTCGGCTCCCTCGTATGAACGGGCCTCACTGCTGACGACAGTCAGTCCTGCGAATTGACCTTCAATCCAAGCCTGCGCTGGTGAATCATCCCCACGAGGAATGACCCACAGCTGCCCCCGGACTGGAGAACTCCCGTCAGCGTCTTCCTCTCCGCCTCGTATGGAGAGTAGCGGGAAACTGTCCTCGTTCTCCTGGCCGACCCAACCCTCCGGCAGAACGACGGAGAAGCCTTCGGTGGTGTTCTCATACACGCCGACTATCCCACCCTTCTCTTGGGGTGCAGGTGAGGTCCAAGTCAGAGCTAAGGTCATGGCCCCGATGACCAGCAGTATTACGACGACAACGGCTGTCTTGAGCATGCATCAACCATATGACAAGATGCGGCATTCCGTCTACTTGGAACCTTTCCCTTCTTTCGTCCGTCTGTATGGGCAAGTCCTATCAAACACTCTAAGGAGGGACTGCGATGACCAAGTTTCTGGCAATCTTCTCTCTGGTAATCATTGTTTTACTTGCATTCACTGCCTGTGGCGAAGAATCAACCCCTACGCCTGCCCCCGCCGCACAAGCTATAGAAGCCGAGGTTCAGAGGTCCGTGGCGGCAGCTTTGGCCGACCAGTCTGCTGACTCCATCCGGGAAGATGCGATGTCGACGGAAGACATGTCGGCGTTAGTGCAGGAAGCCATCGGGGCCCAGGCACCCGAGGGTATCAGCCCTGAGCAGGTCCAGTCTGCGATAGAAAGGGCGGTCTCGGAGGCTCCGCAGGGCCTGCCCGAGAGCGACCTTCAAGCTGCGGTCGCCGAGGCCCTCGACCAGGCAACCATGGCCTCTGAAGAGCCAGCGATGATGATGGGGGCACAGGCAGCAGCGACCCCCGCTTCCACCCCTGCCCCGCCCGCAACCGCAGCCCCGCGCGTTACCGCAATACCCACCCCAGCCCCAACTGCCACACCTGCCTATCGGGCGCCCAGCACCCCAGCCCCTACCCCCGGCTCGAATCTTCTGGTCGCTGGCCCGCCAGTCCCTACTGCCACTGCCGTACCTGCCTCAAGGTCTACCGGCACCCCGACCCCTCCACCTTCGCCTGCCACAGTCGGCACACCTTCTGCCACAACCTTTCAGGACTACCTTAGAGAACGGTTCGTGTCCACGGCTGCCGACGCCGTGTCGACCTTCAGCCTTGATACAGACCGGACCTCCTACTACCTGGCCCTCAACTGGGCCCGGGCAGGATACGAGGTGGAGCCAGACTCGGTGCGGGCGGAGGAGTGGATTAACGCTTTCGACTACCAATATGACCCTCCGCTGCGCAATGACAGCTTCTCTATTTCCAGCGATGTCTTCAGGCATCCGCTGGAAAGCGGGATGCACATGGCCCGCATCGCCTTTCAGGCCCCGGAGATGGACTACGATGCCACGCCGGTCAACGCAACCTTGGTGCTGGATGCTTCCGGCTCCATGGACACTGGGAATCGCGTCGCCATCGCGCGTGAAGCAGCTGAGGCCATCAGGCGCAGCCTGCGCAGTCACGACCGTATTGCCGTGGTGCATTTCAGCACAGATGTCCTCAGCCAGTACACAGTAGACCACCGGCCCTCGGATGATCCCGCTGTGGCACGCTCCATCAGCCAGCTCGATCCCCACAGTTCCACCAACGTGCAAGCGGGCCTCAACCGGGGTGTGCAGCTTGCCGACCAAGCACGCCGCGCGAACCCCGATGCCTACAACTACATCATCCTGATGTCCAACGGCGTGGCCAACGTGGATGCCACCGACCCCTTCGCCATACTGGAGTCGGCTGGCGACTACGACAGCAGCAACCCGCTCCGGCTCATCACCATCGGAGTGGGCATCGAGAATTACAACGACTACCTGCTGGAGCAACTTGCCCAGCACGGCAACGGCTGGTACCGTTACTTTACCGATACCGGCCAAGCTCAGGCCACATTCAGCCGCGAAAACTGGCTCGCCCTTTCAATACCCTTCGCCGACCACACCCGCGCCCAAGTGACATGGGACCCTAACATGGTAGAGTCCTGGCGCATCGTCGGGTACGAGAACCGCATCACCTCCGACGAAAGTTTTACGCAAGCGCGGAAGGAGTTCGCCGAGATACCGGCCGGAGCCGCCACCACTGTGTTCTATGAACTGGAACTGAAGAGCGCAGTGCCGGGGGGAGTGGCCCAGTTGGGAGAGGTAGAGCTGAGATGGGTGACACCTGCTACGGGCGAGTCGAACCGCCAGCACACCAGCATCTTCCGCCAAGGAGGCATCAGGTTCGAATCGATGAATGACTCACTGCTAAGTCTAGTGTCCTGTATCCGTAGTTCACTACATTATTCGAAGGTTTCCGAGTAGAGTCCCAGGAAGTGGTGTAAGAGGGAGAGGGTCTGGAGAAAGAGAGACCACCGCGTCATCCTTAGCGGGCAAAGAAGAAAGCTCGAGAAAGGAGGACAACAGTGGTCAAGGAAAGGATGGACCTGCTGGAGCTATTGCGCAAGGGGGGAATGGACGGTGACGTGGACTTCCTACGGGAGGCACTGAGAGTGCTGGTAGAGGGGATCATGGATGCGGAGGTGTCATCGAGGATCGGTGCTGAGTATGGAGAACGCAGCCCTGAGCGGGTGACCCAGCGCAACGGGTATCGGTCCCGGGCGTGGGATACCCGTGTAGGGACGATGGATCTGCACATCCCGAAGCTCAGAGAAGGGAGCTACTTCCCGAGCCTGCTGGAGCCACGGCGTCGCAGCGAGCGAGCTCTGCTGGCTGTGATCCAGCAGGCCTACGTGGAAGGTGTATCCACGAGGCGGGTGGACGATCTGGTCAAGGCCCTGGGGTGTGAGGGTATCTCCAAGAGCCAGGTGTCGCGCATCTGTCAGGAACTGGACGTGGTGGTGGATGCTTCATGGGCCGTCCGCTGGACGCTGGACCCTACCCCTACCTGTGGCTGGACGCACTGACCCAGAAGGTCAGGGAGGACGGCAGGATCGTCAACGTCAGCGTGGTGGTGGCGACGGCGGTCAATGGCGAGGGCAAGCGGGAGATCATCGGGATGGACGTGGGTACGAGTGAAGACGGCGCCTTCTGGCTGGCCTTCCTACGCTCGCTGTCCGCCAGGGGCCTCGGATGCGGGGTGGAGCTGGTGGTATCGGACGCTCATCAGGGACTCCGCGGCGCCATCGCCGCAGTCTTCGGCGGAGCCAGCTGGCAACGGTGCCGCACCACTTCATGACCAACCTGCTCACTCGGGTCCCCAGGCCGCCCAGCCATTGGTAGCCACCATGGTGCGCACCATCTACCAGCAACCCTCCCCCGATGAGGTACACGCCCAACTCGACAGGGTGACCGATCAACTCCAGACCGGTTCCATCAGGTCGCCTCTCTACTGGACGAGGCCGGACCCGACATCCTGGCCTTCTCCAGCTTCCCACTCGACCCACTGGAAGAAGATCTGGTCCAACAACCCACAGGAGCGTCTCAGCAAGGAGATCCGGCGACGCACCGATGTGGTGGGCATCTTCCCTAACCGGCCGGCCGTGCGCCGCCTCGTTGGCGCCGTCCTAGCTGAGCAGCACGACGAATGGGCCGTTGGCCGTCGATACATCACAGCCGCCATTCTGATCCTAAACGAAGCTCTTCCGGAGGCCGATCTCGCGGAGGCGACAGCCGCCTAAACAACATCTAACAGGATGACGCACTCTTACACCACTTGACGGGACGTGACCGGTTTCCGAAAAGATAGGAAACCGGATTCTTGCTCGAACCGGAGAAACGGATTAGCGTAGAGTACCCATTTATTTACTACTGGACTACGTATACACCACACTAGCAGGAGCAACAAGCTCTCGGCCGGTCCATATGGACGGTCAAATCCCCCATATGCGGAACTGAGGGGGCTGTACTAGCAACCTTTCATCCGGCCGTGACGCTGTGAGCCGAGCCAGCGACATATTTACTCGCGTACTCAGTTTGAGTCGTGGCTCCCTCGGCCCCCTCCCACGCCTATGTTTGTCTACGCTTGTGTATCATCCAAGCCACGAGAAGGGCTGCAGCGATTATCCCGGCGACTATCGCCAAAATGGCCCACAACGGGAACTCTCCGTCTACACTGTCCTTTTCTGAAGGCACCGACTCCGCCGTGGGTACCGATGCCGGAGCTGCTGTAGGCTGTGGAGTCATCGTGGGTACCGATGTCGTGACGGTAGGCCAGGTCAAGTAGGGAACGGGACTTGAGGCGCTGCCCCATCTTGAGCTGGGCTGGAGGCTGGAGGAGGAAGACCCCCTTGGAGCGCCCCTGGTTAATCATGTCGTACACGCCAGGGTCTTCGGGGTCGATCCTGCTCAGGTCAGGTCGTCCGCCCTCCCGCTGCTCGATGAGGTCCAGGGCTTCTTCTAGCTGGTCCAGCACCGGCAGGGAGAGGAGGTCTATCTTGGCGAAGTTGGCGTCGGCCACCGAGTCCTTGTTCCAGTCCATGATGTAGCGCCCCTCGATCGCCCCCTCTCTGATGGGCACCATCCCGGAGATGTGTAACAATCACTTCACTTAGGTGGATCGGGGCGCGGCAGACCGCAACCTCCCAGGTCATGGAAGACCGTCACGAAGCGAGGGTCGCCGCACCCCTCCCGAACAGAGCCCGAACAGTATCCGTGGTTGGGTGTCAAGGTCTTTGCCAAATTGAGGAGTAGATACCTCTATCCGGGCCGCACAACCCAGGGTGTTTGCCGCCGAGCTAGCGCGTTCAACTGCAACAGCAGCTTGCGCATCACTGCCACCAAGGCCAAGTTTCCGGGTTTCCCACGTTGACGCAGGTTCTGGTAGAAACGGCGTAGTTCGCCATTGACCTGAATCACTGAGCATGCACAGAGGTAGAGGGCTTTACGCACTATGCCGCGGCCGCCCCGGATTGCCCTCTGGCCTCGCTTCTGGCCGCTATCTCGAGACCAGGGGGCCAGACCCACCAGGGAGGTCAATGCTTTGCTGTCCCAATGGCCCAGTTCGGGCAGATGGGCTACCAGGATGGCAGCGGTCAATGGTCCCACACCAGGCACGGTGCGGTACAACGCGGCGCGCTGGGCCAGGGAAGAGCTACTCTGCAGCGCTTCCTGGTACTCCTCCTCCAGCTGCGCAATCTCCTTATCCAGCCAGGCGATGTGGCGCTTGGTAGAGTTGGCAACGGCAGCGGAGACGCCCTTGTCCAGCCGGTTCAGCTCCTGGACTCGCTGTTCCACGAACTGCCGCCGCCTGCGCAGCAAGTCCTGCAATTCCTCGCGTTCCGGCTCCAGTTCCGGCGTGTCTGAATCAGGGAACACCTGGCCGAAACGGGACAGCACCTGAGCGTCTCTAGGATCGGTTTTGGCTTCGTAGCCGCAGGCCCGGGCGAAGGAACGCACCCGGCTCGGGTGAGCCACGCGCACTGCTATCTCGGCCTTCCGCAACCGGCTGACCAGTAGCCGCTCGTACCCGCCGGTGGATTCGCACACGGTCATGGTGGTGCACTGCTCCTTCAGATGTCTCAGCAGCCTGGTAATGCTTTTCGCCGTGTTGCCGAACCGGAGTACCGGACCCTCTGATACCGAAACGTCCAAGCTGACTTTGCCTACGTCAATGCCTGCTACCACTTCCATGTCTTACCCTCCCGGTTTGATGGTGCCTGTGTCCTCCACACTTGTAGATGCGGGCCCGAAGCCCGTGTATCCGTTCGGAGCGACCAGTACGGAGGGAAGGGTGTCTCACTGTTCGCCGGTGCAGTCCAGGGTTCCGCCTGGCTCACCCAGTTGCTTACGACGCGCCCTCCCCGCCTGCCCAGCCAATAGGCCTATTGACCGAGCGTATTGATCATACAAGTTGCCTGGGCCAATCGGAGCCCGCATCTTGCAAGGACGGGCCAGTAATTCGCAGGAGGTGCTCATGGAGCAGGAAGAGACCTACGTAGGCATCGATGTAGCCAAAGCCCAGGTGGACGTTGCCATCCGTCCAGCAGACGACAGATGGCGGGTGTCCTATGACGAGGCAGGGATCAGGCAGCTGGTCTCCCGGCTGAAGACCCTGGAACCGGTCATGGTGCTGCTGGAGGCCTCGGGCGGCTTGGAACTGCCGTTGGTGGCCGCCCTGGCAGCCGAGGCAGTGCCGGTGGTCGTCGTCAACCCGCGCCAGGTGCGAGACTTCGCCAAGGCCACTGGGAAGCTGGCGAAGACGGACTCGCTTGACGCAGCGGTCCTAGCCCACTTCGCCGAAGTCAGTCCGGCCGCCCGTGCGCCCTCTACGGGACGCCGAGACCCAGGCCCTCAACTCCCTGGCTGCCCGCAGACACCAGGTCGATGACCATGCTGGTGTCTGAGAAAAACCGCCTGGGCACTGCCGCCAGATCCCTCCGTCCGCGCATCCAAGCTCACGTAGCCTGGCTGGAGCAGGAGTTGGACGACCTGGATGAGGAACTGCGGCAGACTCTGCACCAAAGTCCTGTGTGGCGAGAGAGAGAGAATCTCCTGCGCACTGTTCCCGGCGTGGGAGAACAGCTCTCTCTGACTCTCCTGGCATACCTGCCGGAGCTGGGCACGCTGGACCGTCGTCAGATCGCTGCCCTGGTTGGTGTGGCTCCCTTCAACCGAGACAGCGGTACTCTGCGGGGCAAACGCACCGTCTGGGGTGGACGCGCCCGAGTTCGCGGCGCTCTGTACATGGGGGCGCTGACGGCCAGCCGCCACAACTCCGTAATCCGGGACTTCTACCGGCGGCTGCTGGCCGCTGGTAAGCCGAAGAAGTTGGCCCTCACAGCCTACATGCGCAAGCTGCTCGTTATCCTCAACTCAATGCTCAAGCATGATTCCCTCGTAAAAACCCGTTTTGCGCAAGCTGCTGGTTATCCTCAACTCAATGCTCAAGCATGGCTTGCCCTGGCGTGACCTGACTCCGAAGGTCGCCGGTCATTCCTCTTGACTTTCAAGACAGTTGCTTCGTGCGAGTTCCCCGGCGCCGACCCCGCCACCGGGCTCACCAGTTCCGTTCCCCGGCGCGAGGCTTCGAAGGCATTGCGGCCCGACCCATACGCCGTGTCGGCGAAGAGCTCGTCCGGTCGGACCTTCCGCTCCGCGAGCCCGTCAACGACCGGCACGCTCACGTCGGTGTCGCTCCCACTCGAGGGGGTCACCTCCACGTGGGTGATGAGCTGGGTGGCGTTCTCCTCGTGGCAGGTCTCCGCCACCTGCACCTCGTACCCCTTCCCCTTGTGGCCGCTGTAGGTCACATCCGGGTCGTGGGGCGATTGCAGCGAGTCGGCGGACACCTGCTTCGGGTCCTTCAAGGCCACGGGCACCTTGCATTCCCCAGCATCGTCGTCATCGTCCCTGGGGCGCCCGTCCTGGTGTTTGCCCACATGGCACTGCTCCCGCAGCAGCCGCTCCAGCAGCCGGTACTCCTCCAGCTGGGCAGCAGTCGTGCCATGGAACCGGTCCACCAGCCGGTAGAGGTCCCGGGCACAGACCGAAAGGCGTCGCCGACCCTCCCCCGTGCGGGCGTCCTCGTAGTGGGTCGCCTCGTCTTCTTCCTTCAAATAGCGCCCTAGGAGGCCCTCCGGAACCCCAGGGCGAAGCTCTGGGTGCTCCCAGCGCAAGGCCCGCAGGAACAACCGCATCGTCTCACAGAACAGGCCCAGCCGGGTGAGTGTGGCGATGTTGCTCATGATGTGGGTGGAGTCCAGCCGTTGCTTTCCGGTGCGTATGCCCAGCGCCTGGATGATCCGGTCCGTGGTCTCCTGGAAAGCCAGCCGGCCACCGTCGTGCTGCATCAGGCGAACTCGGAAGTTGTGGAGGGTCTTCTGGGGCAGGTGGGTCTCCTCGATGTCCAGCCGCAGGGCGTGGTGCCAGAGCAGAGCCTGCCCTGAGCTTGCCGAAGGGTTGAACTCTAGTTGTTCCAGAGCTTCATCGTCGGTGAGGTTGAACATCTCTTTGAGGAGGTGGACCCCGAGGACGGTCTGCACCGCCCGGTTGGGACGGCCGTTGTCCACGCAGTACATGGGAGCAAAGCGCTCCTCGTCAATCAGGGGGAGCGCCTCGTTTCGGAAAACCTCGGCCCAACTTCTCTCCAGGCGCTTAGCCTTCTTCGGCGTCACCAGGAACTGGGACTGCCAGAGGCTCTCTTGCGGGTCTCGTATTCGGAACATCCTCCCCTCCCTCGGCCAGGCGCAGCGCCCACGACCTTTTATTACATTATCCCCACCTTGCCCAGGCTGGCGAGGGGTTTTTACGAACAAATCAATTTTTGGCCTATGGCCCGACGAACTGGGTATATGAGATAGGATGGGAAAAACGGACACCAAAGTCGGATAAGATAGAGCGACGGAGGTGTCAGTATGAAAGGTGTCCCTCAAGGAAGATACACGAGGGAATTCCGCCAGGAAGCAGTGAAGCTGGTAACGGAAGAGAGGCTATCATTGCCGGAGGCAGCCCGCCGGTTGTCCCTGGCGCCATCGACGTTAGGGTACTGGGTGAAGGCACAAAGGGCCGGCAAACTGGGAGATGTCGGCAAGACGCACAGGCCCTTGACTGAAGTAGAGATGGATTTGGCCCGGACTAAGAAGGAACTGGCGGAAGTGAAGATGGAGCGGGACATACTAAAAAAGCGGCCGCGTACTTTGCCAAGGAGTCGCTGCCCGGTACGCGGCGATGAATGAGTTGCGGCTCAAGTATCCAGTCCGGATGATGCGACGGATTATGAATGTATCGGCCAGCGGCTACTATGCGTGGGTGGACCGGCCGCTGTCCAAGCGGGCACAGGAGGAAGTGCGGCTGGAGCTGGAGATAATGGCGGCCCACCAGCGGAATAGACAGACCTATGGCCCGGAACGGTTACAGCGCGATCTGGCGGAGCATGGCGTTCGGGTGGGTGTTTGCCGGATCCGCTTGATCCGGCAAAAGCTCGGCATACGCTCGGCATACGCTGTAAACAGAAGAGGAGATTCAAGACTACCACTAACTCCGCGCACAGACTGCCAGTTGCGGATAACTTGTTGGGCCAGCAGTTCAAGGTCAGTCAGCCCAACGCCGTGTGGGTGAGTGACATCACCTATATACCGACTGATGAAGGCTGGCTATACCTGGCGGGCCACAAGGACCTGTTCACCGGAGAGCTCGTGGGCTATGCCATGGGAGAGCGGATGACCAGGAATCTGGTTAGTCAGTCTCTATTCCGGGCGCTGAGAGCCAAACGCCCCGCGAGGGGACTGATGCATCACTCTGACCGGGGCTCTCAGTATTGCTCCCAGGAGTACAGAAATCTTATGGAGCGCTCTGGCCTGAGATCATCCATGAGCGGGAAAGGGAACTGTTTTGATAATGCGCCGATGGAGAGCTTCTGGGGAACACTCAAGCAGGAGCTAGTCCATCACCGTCATTATCGAAGTAGACAGGAAGCAATTCGAGATATTACAGAATATATCGAGATCTTCTATAACAGGCAGCGCCGCCAGGCCAGGCTGGGATTCCTGTCACCTGCGGCCTTTCAACAAAGATTCTATGCAGGATTACTCGCAGCTTGAAAGGTTTGGTGTCCACTATTGCCATCCGACCCCAATATTCTGGATTAGGATAGGCGCCTGGGACCATGCGGAGGCCCAACTATCCGACGCGTTGGAGTGGTCGGTCGAAAGTAACAATCGTCTGATGGAAGCATCCATTTCCCAAAAGCTAGGCGAGGTATACTTGGCACTAAACCGCTACTCCGACTCCGAGCGATACCTTCTCCGTTCGCTGAAACTGATCAGCGGGTCTGGCAGTATCGTCGGCGAGCTAGCCTTGGTACCAAGTCTTTGTGAACTCTACCGTCGGACCAGCCGCCATACGAAAGCTAAGGAAACTCTGATACAGGCCCAGAAAACAATGGGTGAGGCAGCAGACTGGGGTGCTCTGCATGGCGATCTCCGATTGGAAGAGGCCTTGGTCTCCGCTGCCCTCGGGAGCTGGGAGGATGGTGAAGAATTCTTTCAGACGGCGGTCCAAGCGTACCGAGAATTCGATCTCCCTTGGGACAAGGCCAGAGCATACTACGAATGGGCCCTTGTGTTGATGGGCGAAGAGCACGATGGATCTCGTGGCGACCAAGCACGTACTCTCCTGGGACAAGCGCTGGAGCTATGGGAACCCATGGGAGCATCCAGATACGCAGAACAGTGCCGAGCCATCCTAGCTGAATAACTTCGTATCTACGCTGTCCTATCTAGAGGACGCAACCAAAAAAGGGAAGAGTTATTTGGTGGAGGGGATGGGATTCGAATCCCCGCGCTGTTTTACATAGTGGGGAACCTCCGGACATGGCAGTCCTTCGAAACACAAAACTTCTGGGGATTGTATAATTGAAACGCGCATCAAGTAGATAACCCCGACGAATGCACCCTTGGCGAACCGAAAGAGTTTTCGGAATGAGTTAGGCTAGGCTGCGCAATTATTTAAGAGGAGGGAAACATGTCACTGCGCATCAATGACACGGCACCAGATTTCACAGCGGAGACGAGTGAAGGGACGATCCATTTCCACGAATGGATCGGCGAGGGCTACGCCATGCTCTTCTCACATCCAAAAGACTTCACGCCGGTGTGCGCGACTGAGCTCGGCTACGTGGCGAAGGTGAATCACGAGTTTGCGAAGCGGGGCTGCAAAGTGATCGGCCTCAGCGTTGATAAGGTCGAGGACCACAAGCGTTGGGCCAGCGACATCGAAGACCTTGCGGGGACCAAGCTCAACTTCCCAATCATTGCGGACGAGAATCTCGACGTGGCGAAACTGTACGACATGCTGCCGGCCGACTCGGGCAACACTTCCGAGGGCAGGACAGCGGTGGACAACCAGACGGTGCGCTCGGTGTTTCTGGTTGGTCCGGATAAAAAGATCAAGCTAACCTTGACCTACCCGATGAGCTCCGGTCGCAACTTCGACGAGTTGCTACGGGTGCTCGATTCCGTCCGATTGACGGCGAAGCACAAGGTGGGGACGCCAGCGAATTGGCAGAAGGGCGAGGACGTGATCATCCTCCCAGCGGTCAACAACGAGGCAGCGAAGGAGTTGTTTCCCGCCGGCTGGGAAACCGTGAAGCCGTACCTGAGGAAGGTGAAGGACCCCAGCTAGCTCCCAGCGCCGAGTGTAGATATCGGCTACGCGTCGTGAGCCACCTGCATACCCCATCGGACTAACGGTATACTGGGTTGGTCATGGACGCTCCCTCCGATAGAGACCTCGCGCCAAAGTCAGTCGATCTAAAAGAGAACGCATGGCGTCTGGTGGAGTTTCATCTGATCCGGGAGAAGCTGGCGGCCCACACCGCCTTTGCCCCCGCCAGAGAGCTGGCCTTGGAGCTGGCCCCCGGCTACGACGCCGCTTCGATCCAAGCCCGGCAACGAGAGACCACCGAAGCACGCCTGTTCCTGGAGCAAGGCTTGACCCTCGAGCTGTCCGGGGCTACGGACCCGCGTCCGGCCCTTCAGCGGGCCGCTTTGGGAGGCACCTTAACGGGCGAGGAGCTTCGAGGCGTATCCAACACTCTGAAAGCTGGGCGCAAGGCCAGGACCGTCGTGATGCGCCAGAAGAACATGCCCGCTCTGGCGGTGTTGGCAAGGGACCTGCCTGTCCTGGAGGACGTTGAGACTCGTGTCTCCTCCGCCATCGGCAAGTCAGGAGATGTCCTCGACAACGCCACACCCAAGCTGAAGGAGATTCGTGAGGAGTCTCGCACCGCCCACGAAAGACTGACCGCCTCTCTGGAACGCACTCTGAGGCGGCTGCAACGGCAGGAAGTCCTGCAGGAGCCCATCGTCACCCAGCGAAGCGGCAGGATGGTGCTTTTGGTCAAGTCCGAGATGAGACAACGCCTGTCGGGCATAGTCCATGACGTTTCCGACAGCGGCGCCACCGTATTCGTCGAACCCATGACCGCCGTAGGGTTGGGCAACCGCTGGAGGGAACTGTCCCTGGCAGAGGAACGAGAGGTGGACCGTGTTCTCCGTTTCCTGTCAGAAGTGGTGGCAGAGCACTGCGACGAGCTACTTGGAGCCATAGAGCTTCTGGCACACCTGGACCTTGCCATCGCTAAAGCCAGATACTCCATCGCGACCGATGCCATCCAGCCGACAATCGTGGAAGCCGATCACCAATATGTTCATTTAACAGCCTCCCGCCATCCTCTGCTTAAGGGAGATGTGGTACCAATAACCATAACGTTAGGCGGAGATTGCCGGTTATTGGTGGTCACCGGCCCAAACGCCGGAGGTAAAACCGTCGCGCTCAAGACGGTGGGACTCCTCGTCCTCATGGCCCAGGCGGGACTTCACGTGCCTGCCGAGGAGGCATCATTGAGCCTGTTCGACGGCGTGTTCGCGGACATAGGAGACCAGCAAAGCATTCAGCGGTCACTCTCGACCTTCAGCTCCCACATCGAGAACCTGAAGTCCATCATGGACCAGGCAACCGGCAAGTCCCTGGTGCTGATCGACGAGCTTGGAGCCAGCACCGACCCCGAGGAGGGAGCGGCCCTGGCAAAGGCCATCCTTCGACGTTTTTCTCGCCAAGGTGTTACTCTGGTGGCCACAACTCACCAACGTGACGTCGCCGCCTTCGTCCAGGAGCAGCCTGGAATGATGAACGCCAGCGTGGAGCTCGACCCCCAGGCCCTAGCCCCTACATACCTGCTCTCCCCCGGTCTGCCGGGAAGGAGCTATGCCCTCACCATTGCTTCCAAGCTGGGTCTGGATACGGCCACCGTCGAGGAGGCCCAGGCCCTGCTATCTCCGGCCCAGAAGGGTGCCGAGAGCCTCTTGAAAGAGCTGCAGGAGGAGAGGAATCTGGCAGTCCAAAAGCGGAGAGAGGCCGAAGAAACGATGGCCGAGGCCGGCCGACAGAGGCGGGAGCTTGACCAACAGCTTGCGAGTGTGGAGGAGACCAAGGCAGAGATGCTGGAGGAGGAGCGGACCCGGCTTCAGAAGAAGGCCGAGGATCTGGCCCAACGGCTGCGGGCGGCTGCGAAAGCCCTCGAAAGGCCCAGGATCAAACTCGAAAGACCCCCCGAAAAATCAGAAGTGAAATCGGAGCTGAAAGAGACACGGCTCGAGTTGAAAAAAGTCGAACAAGAGCTAAAGTCAGCGGACTGGCGGCCCGCACCCAGCAAGCTAAACGAGTGGATAAAGGAGCTCAAGTCAGGGGACTGGGTCCACCTGCGAGGAATTCCCCAACCCGTAGAGGTGATCACGCCTCCGGGGGATGGGGACTCGGCCGAGGTGCTGTTGGGCACGATGAGAGCCCACATGCCGGTGTCCCAGCTCGAACGTCTGGCCGACGTTCACACGCCGCGGGTTCCGGCGGGCACCGTATCCAGACCCCGAAAGCGGCAGGCGAATACCGAGCTGGACCTTCACGGCGTCAGGGTGGAAGAGGGGCTGGAACGGATCGACGAGTTCCTCAGCGACGCGACGGTAGACGGACTTTCATCGGTACGAATCGTGCACGGCGTCGGAACCGGAGCCCTCAGAAGCGCCGTTCGGGAACTGGTGGCCCATCACCCGCTGGTCAAGAGTTACAAAAAGGACGAAAATACCCTTAGCGACGGCGTAACGATCGTGGAGCTGGTGTAGATGAGATACGCACCCTCCACCTTAACGACGCATCTAAACGGCCAGCAATCCAACTCAACACGGGAGGACTGCACAGCGCTATGACGACACCCACAACCCGCAGGGTCAAGCAAGACGCCGATTACATCTTTCATGAACTGACCCGGAGCATCTGCCCCGAATGTAAGGCGGTGATCGACGCCCAGATAATCATCCGCAACAACAAGGTCTATATGAGGAAGCGCTGCCAGACCCATGGCTGGTTCGAGGGGCTGATTAGCTCGGACGCCGAGATGTATGTGGACTCCATCAAGTTCAACAAGCCCGGCACCTTGCCCTTGCAATACACCACCGAGGTGAAGGATGGGTGCCCCCTGGACTGTGGTCTTTGCCCCGAACACAAGCAGCACATCTGCCTGGCGCTGATAGAGGTGAACACCGGCTGCAACCTGAACTGCCCCGTGTGCTTCGCGAACGCCGGGCCGGGCTACAGCCTAACTATGGAGCAGGTAGAAGGAATGCTGGACCGGTTCGTCGAGACCGAGGGTGACGCCGAGGTCGTGCAGTTCAGCGGCGGCGAGCCCACGATCCACCCCCGCATACTGGACATGGTGCAGGCTGCCAAGGACCGGGGCATCGGCCACGTGATGATCAACACCAACGGTGTTCGGATAGCAAAGGACGACCGGTTCGTGGCGGAGCTGGCCAAGCTGAAACCGGCGATTTATTTTCAATTCGACGGGCTAACCGACGAGACCTACAGGGCCATCCGGGGAGAAGACCTGCTGGAGAAGAAGCTGAAGGCCCTGGACCGGCTGGCCGAGGCCGACCTCGACGTGGCCCTTGTGGCCGCCATCGAGAAGGACGTAAATGACCACGAGATCGGGGCCATTTTAAAGTTCGGGCTGGAGCACCCCGCTGTGAGGGGCGTCGTGTACCAGCCAGTGACCCACGTGGGACGCCACATCGAGTTCGACCCCATGAACCGCATGACCATTCCCGATGTGCTCCACGGCATCGTCGACCAGACCGACCAGATGTTCACCCTCAAGGACTTCGTGCCGGTGCCCTGCTGTTTTCCAACCTGCCAGGTGAACTCCTACGTCCTCACGGATGGGGAGGAGGTGCTGCCTCTGCCCAGGTTCCTGGACGTGGACAAGTATCTGGACTACATAACCAACCGGGCCGTCCCCAAGGTACCGTCGGCGCCGGATGTCCAGAAGGCCTTGGAGGGTCTATGGTCCGCGTCCGCGGTGGCCGGGGCCGAGAAGACGGCCGGGCTGATCGCCGGGGCCTGTACAGACGATCGGGGGGCGTGTAACATCCCCCTGGCCCTGGGCGATAACCTGCGCCACCTGAAAAAGTACGTTTTCCAGATCGCCATCAAGGACTTCCTGGATGCCTACACCTTCAACGTGAAACAGGTTATGAAGTGCTGCGTGGCGGAGCTGGTTCCCGACGGGCGCGCCATACCCTTCTGCGCATACAACACGGTCGGGTACCGGGAGCAGGTGCGGGACAGCATGATGAAATCGGGAAGGACCGGTGGCTAGATGGACGAGAATACTTTGACCAACCCTACCAAGTGGGGTGCGCTCATCGGGCTGGGCGACCTTCCGGAAAACCCGTCGGGGCCCATCGAGCGCAAGGGCTGCTGCGCCGCTCTCTACGACACCCAGGCGGTCCGGATGCTGCTTGGCGACTCCCTGCACCCTGGCGGCCTGGCCCTGACAAACCGCCTCGGCAAGCTGGTGAACATCAAGGCCGACGACATGGTGCTCGACTTGGCCTGCGGCTCGGGCGCCAGCGCCATGGCCATAGCCCGCGCCTTCCACTGCCGGGTCGTCGGGGTGGACCTGGGAGCCCAGAGCATAGCTGAGGCCGCCAGCACCGCTCGGAATAGCAGGGACGGCAAAAGGGTGGTCGGGTTCCTCAGAGGCGACGGGGAGCAGTTGCCGCTGGTAGGCGAGTCCTTCGACGCCGTGCTGTCCGAGTGCTCCATGAGCCTGTTCCCCGACAAAAAACGGGGCGTGGCCGAGGTGTCGCGGCTGCTTAGACCCGGAGGCAGGCTGGGCGTCAGCGACGTCACGGTGGAGCCGGGAACCCTTCCCGAAGAGCTGAACGGCATATTGGGCCAGATACTATGTGTGGCGGACGCCCCACCGGTGGAGGGCTACCGAAAGCTGTTCAACGCCGACGGGCTGAGCCTCATCCATGAACAGGACTCTTCCGACTCGATACTGAAGCTGCTCGGTGAGATAGAGGGCAAGGTTGCGGCGATACGCATGCTACTGAGCTTTCAGGGCGACTCCGACGGCACAGCAGCCCTCCTGTTGCAGGGTCTTGAGCTGCTCGAAAAAGTCAAAGCCCTGGTCAACGAAGGCCGCATCGGCTACCGGCTCTTCGTAGCTGAGAAGTCCTCTAACTAACTGTTATCCCCGCTCATAGTGATCCTTTGAAGAAGGACGAACCCATATTGCCGTTAGACCATCCTTAGAAACACCAGCGGGCTGTTCTCTAGGGCTCACCAAGCCAAAGCGGCTTAACAAAGCTGGCGGACACAACACCACGACGTGATATCCGTTCAGGTGGAAACTTGATCGGAACCCATTTGGTCGAAGAACCGAACGACCCCCAAGAACTTGGAGAGGGATCTCCGTTGTTCCTTGAGGTGAATCTTCTACCAGAGTGAGTTGAAGACCGTAGCTGCCGGGACTCCACTTATCTTGCACTTCCCAAGCCACGCGGCAAGGGCCGGGAAGTCCTGCCAGTTCGACATCGCCTGCTCGAAGTGATCGACAACACCCGCGTCACTCTCATAAATCTCGTCAAGAATGAAACAGGTATTTCCGGTTGGGGCGGAACTCTGGTCAAAGGGGTTCGAGAGCTCCTGCGCTTTGGACACGGTATACCGCAGAAGAGCCTTTTCTCCATCCCGGTGATGCGTGGCCACAATCCACGGAGCATGGCTCCCGAAGATCCGGTCCCCCTCGTCCACTTGATCCGGAGGGGCAACGATGACGTATGTAAGTTGAGTTTTGCCCTTGATCAACAAGGAGAAGGGTGCTAGGAGCCTGGCTCGGGCTAGACAGTTCTTGGTGTATATAGTTAATGGAAGCTCAACCCCTGAGTTCCACCGGTGTTTCTGAGGTGGAATTCCAGTGTGAAGTATGTGTATTCCCTCTGCGGAGACAGGTGGGCAAGGTTCAGACTAAATATGATCGGTGTCGTTGCCGCCCAAGGCAGAGAGTAACTAATGAGTAGTCGGGGACACAGGCTCAAAGAATCGGTATCCTGGGTAGGGGCATGCCAACGAGGCATCACCGGGCTTGAAACGGCCATCGTACTAATTGCATTTGTGGTGGTTTCGTCGGTCTTTGCCTTCGCAGCATTGTCCACAGGACTCTTCTCCAGCGTACCGCGGGCTTCGGACGAAGCCCGCGGTACGCTGGAGCTACGGGGCTCGGTAATCGCGCAGGCATTCCCCGGCCTAGGCGTCATCAATGACCTATACTTCCAGGTTGCCAACGCCGCCGGCGGTGAAGCTGTCGATCTCACCCCAGGCGAAACCCATATCCAGTACCTGGACGCAGATCAGACAATCGTACTGACAGATTTCACCACCGTAACCGGTCTTGGAAACGCCGACAGTGACCAGTTGGTTGAGCCTGGTGAGATTTACGAAGTGCATGTAGGGTTCATTTTTACCTTGCTAAACCCCGATCTGACGAAAGACAAGCTGTTCCAACTCGAAGTGAAGCCCCCGAAGGGAGCTGTACTTCACATCGAACGCAGGACCCCAGTTGTCTTGGAAAGTTTCATGGACCTCGGTTAGGCTTGTAGAGCGATATTCGAACCGGGTTTGCAAAGGCCCGGATCGACTTCGGCCCCAGGGCTCTCCGCGAAGCCCATCATTGATATTAACGTTTCTGTCCCTGACATTGCGGTGGTTAACTCATATCGGGGAGATAGAGGGCAAGGTTGCGGCGATACGCATGCTACTGAGCTTTCAGGGCGACTCCGACGGCACAGCAGCCCTCCTGTCGCAGGGTCTTGAGCTGCTAGAAAAAGTCAAAGCCCTGGTCAACGAAGGCCGCATAGGCTACCGGCTCTTCGTAGCGGAGAAGTCCTCTAACTAACCGTTATCCCCGCTTATGGTGATCCTTCCAATCTGTAAGGGCTCTCCCGCGCCCACGATCTAGAAATCGGTTCCGAACAGAGAGTTGGACAGCTGCCAGAGTTTGGCGGCGCCCTCTTCGTCGTATGCCCATGATGCATGGTTCTTGTCAACGTTGTCGCCTGGCTGTGCGATCTGGCAGTCGACAAGATACAGGCCGCCATACCCGTCGAGATCAGGAGACGTTGCTGCCCAGCAACTGGTCGCAGCTCCCTGCGGGATGGTCTTCGTGGGAACGTAGCCGCCGCTCCTGGTCTTCACGATTTGGATCAATTCATTCCACAGTTCTTCCGTGAGATGGCGGGCGAGGTCGGTCCTGATTCTCCCGGGGTGGAGCGAAAACGCCCGAACGCCTTCATCCTTGAACCGTCTGTCCAGTTCGTTGGCGAACCAGATGTTTGCTGTCTTGGACTGACAGTACGACGTGATTTCAGAATACTCTCGCATTTCAAAATTCACGTCATCGAAGTCGATCGCCGCTACGTTATGACCGGATGGGGAGACCGAAACGACGCGCGCGGGTGCGCCTCCTTTCAAGGCGGGAACGAGCAGGTTGGTGAGCAGGAAATGCCCTAGATGATTGGTTGCGAAATGCAGCTCCCAGCCTTCCGTGGTGCGTGTGAGCGGCAGGCCCATGACGCCGGCGTTGTTGATCAGGATGTGGAGTTTGTCATGCTCGGCCAGCCATTGTCCGGCAAAGGCGCCCACGGAAGCCGGCTTGTCGAGTTCAATCACCCCGGTTTCCACTTCGCTACCGGTGGTCTCCCTGATATGCCGGGCAGCGACGGCCAGCTTGTCGGGGTCTCGTGCAGCAATGGTGACGCTAGCTCCATGGGCTGCCAGAGCGCGGGCGGTCTCCTCGCCCAAGCCGCCGGAAGCACCAGTCACAATCGCGGTCTTTCCGGTTAAGTCGATGCCTGCCAGGACGTCATCGGTGGTGGAGTTGTAGTCAGATGTCATCCGGTTCATTCGATGCGGTACCTTTTGCCCGGGACGGCCGAAGTACCTCACTTCAGGCATGTCTTATCGAACATCGTTGTCAACTATACCAAGAAATAGCTCCTACTCAAATCGTGACACTGAGTCCACATAGAAGCTCCAGAATATCCAACGGAAGAAAGGACAAACGGTTGACCATGTGATCAACCGTTTGTCCTTTTGGAATCAGTGAGTAGTATGATTCCTCCCACGCACCGGGGCTATAGCGTGGAGATTGGAAGAGATTCTTAGAACGACATCATGAGGAGAACCAGATGCCAAAACTCGTTAGACAGGTGATAATCAATGCTTCAAAGGAGAGAGTGTGTCAAGTGGACCCCATCATCAGGACAGCGGTGAGGCTAAAATAAGAGAGTCTACCGCTGGGGTGTCTCGTAAACCTTCATCCGATGGTAAGGCTGGTGGAAGTTCCAGTAAACACCTTTGTGGGCTCACTGCTTGGAACACCTGACCCGGTGACCGATAGCCCAGGGCTTGATGGGGCCGCTCTTGGTTGTAGAAGGCCAGATAAGCCCCAATCCCCTTTCTGGCCTCAGTCCCATTTTGGTATGCCTTCAGGTACACCTCCTCGTACTTGATGCTGCGCCACAGCCGTTCCACGAAGACGTTGTCCATGCACCGGCCCCTGCCGTCCATGCTCACTTGAACGCCTTGCGCCACCAGCATGCTGGTGAAGGCCTCGCTGGTGAACTGGCTGCCCTGGTCGGTGTTGAAGATCTGTGGCCGACCCTTGCTCAAGGCCTCTTCCAGAGCCGCAACACAGAAGTCTACCTCCAGGGTGTTGGACAGCCGCCAGGCCAGCACGTAGCGGCTGTGCCAGTCCATGATGGCCCAAGTAGAGGAAACCCCGAGCCATGGGTATGTAGGTGATGTCGGTGGCCCACACCTGGTTGACCCGGTTGATCTCCAGCCCCCTGAGCAAGTACGGATAGACCTTATGCCCTGGGTTTGGCTTGCTGGTGTTGGGACGCCGGTAGATGGCCTCCAGGCCTATCAGCTGCATCAGCCGGCGGACCCGCTTGCGGTTGACCTGGTGTCCGTGATTTCTGAGCCAGGCAGTCATCCTTCTGGAGCCGTAGAAAGGTGTCTTCAGGTACTGTTGGTCTATGAGGGCCATCAACTCCAAGTCCTCGGCGCCGGCCTCGGTTGGCAGGTAGTACAACGCGGAGCGGCTGATACCCAGCAAGGCGCACTAGACAGGTGATAATCAATGCTTCCACCTTGAAATCTGTTGGAGAGCTGGGCAGTGAGGACCTCTTGGTCCTTCTCCTGACGTCCAGCACCATTTTCTCGCCGACTTTTGGTGGCGTCGGGTCCAATGCAATGGGCTCCCCGACGATCTTGGAGTCGCACTCCACGACCGAGGCCAACGGGGGCGTGGGCGCCGAGAGGACATGCAGACACGACAAAAAATGGGGAACATAGAAGAGCGGGTAGTGGCCTGGGAGGATGGCGGCAGTCTCAGCTACGACGTTACCAAGGGCCTGCCCTTTCCTATGAAATCCTTGAATAACACCTGGTCAGTCAACGCCGCTGGGGACAGCGCCACAGTTTCGGTGGCGATGGATTCCGTATGGGGCTGGGGCCACTCGGTGTCCTGCCCGCGCTCATGGCCCGGCTGCCGATGCGCAAGGAGATGCAAGTTAGCCTCGCCGGCCTCAAGCAGTATGTTGAGACGGGTGAAGTGGTCACCACAACCAGAGATTTGGCTCCGACGTCACTCGCGGCGACGGGCTAAGCCTATTCAGGTTTCTTGGGGCTACCCGAAGCCCCTGTAGGTTGATACTCTAAGTACATTCAGAAGGGGGGCAATCATGGCTATACTAGTGACGGGGGCGACTGGAACAGTGGGCACGGACCTAGTGAAAGCCGTGCAAGCGAGAGGAATCCCAGTAAGGGCATTGGTGCACAACCCGGCCAATGCTGGGAAAGTCGAGGGGCCGGGGGTGGAGATCGTATCCGGCGACCTTCAAAAGCCGGAGACCCTTGCGGCAGCAATGGAGGGGACCGAAAAGGCCTTTCTCCTCTCTCAGCCAAGCCCGAAAATGCCCCAAGAGGCCCGAAACTTTGTCGCGGCGGCGAAGAGTGCCGGAGTCAACAGTTCGGTATAGACTGCGACCATGAGACAAGTGGTGAGACTCTAGAACAGGTGATGGAGAGGTGGTCTGAACATGCTCACGCCCAACACCCCTTGGAGGAGATGCCGGACTATATCCGCGATAAGGTGCATGCGGCAATGCGCGGAGAGAACCGACGGTCTTTAGGTAATCTGACAGCATTATCCAGCAGCTACTACACTTCCTGAAACCGCAGGCGGGATAGGGTGGGTGACTCGACGAAATGTATGCGCAGCCGAAAAGGACACTACAAAATCGAGTCGCCATTATTTCTGGTGCTACAGGCGGCTTAGGAAGAGTCGTGACGAAGAAACTCGCGGAAGAAGGTGCCAAGCTCGCACTCTTCGACCGCAATGCCCAAAAGCTGAATGATCTCATTCGAGACTTGGAGATCGGCGAGGAGCAATACCTGCTCAGGGCCACCGACCTAACTGACTCTACGGCTGTAGAGGAAGCTGCCAAGGAAGTGGTCGGGAAATTCGGTAAGGCTGAGATACTTATCCACCTGGTTGGTGGATTCATCGGCGGGAAACAAGTGGTGGAAGCCACGGAAGATGACGTATCCTCGATGCTCAGACAACATTTGTGGACAACGTTCCATCTTGTTCAGGGATTCGTACCCCTGATGGTAGCCAACGGTTGGGGCCGAGTTATCGTGATTTCGTCACCTGCGGCCCTCAGCCTAGAGGCGGTAACGCCGCTTACGCGGTCGGCAAGGCAGCAGAGGAGGTACTGACCCTCTCCCTTGCCCAGGAGCTGAGAAATACCGATGCGACCGCAAACGTGCTCCTGGTTCGCAGGATCGACGTGGAGCATGAGCGGGACCGGAAACCTACCGCTGAAAACGCATCATGGACGACCCCAGAGGAAATCGCCGCCGCCGTTCAATACATATGCTCCGAAGAAGCGCAAGTCATAAATGGAGCACGCATCCCCTTGTACAAAGGCTCCTAGTTATCTCGCGTTCACACCGCTTGAACTGATCTCTATTCTAATAATGGGAGGTTGGGAAATGTCCACTCATGGTTCTCATGGCAGCAACATTGAAGCAGCAATTGAGGTGAATCGACGTTCTGTCCCAGAAGAGCAGATTCGCAAGCTTGAAGGATATGTCGGCGAAATCTTCACGGCCTTTGGATTAGATATGGATACTCCAGGGACGAAAGATACGCCCGACGGTTTATCAAGGCATTGTATGATTCCACAGACGGATACGAGGGTGATCCTAAACTACTCACGGTGTTTGAAACTGAATGTAAAGGTGGGTCCGACTGCCGTCTGAGCCAGGTGGTCGAGGGACCCATCCATTTTTTCTCCCTCTGCGAGCATCATGCGCTGCCGTTTCATGGACATGCGTACGTTGGGTACATCGCCCACGAGCACATCATCGGGATTTCAAAACTCACAAGGCTTGTTCGCGTTTTTGCCAAGCGATTTACGGTCCAGGAGCGAATTGGCGAGGAGATCGCAAACGCCCTCAATACGATGATGCGGCCGCATGGGGTCGCTGTATATCTAGAAGCCTACCATCTATGCACGCAAATGCGCGGCGTCCAAGAAATCTCGCCAACAACCCGCACTACCTTCTGGCGGGGCGCATATGACGCCGATCCCTCACTGAGGACTGAGTTTTATACCACTAGCGGCTTAAAATGACGGTCAGTCTGACGCCGTTGGAACCTCTCTTTGAGACTGACATAGAGCAAGGGGTAGACCTGCCCTTACCGCCTTGACCTCGCGAACCTTTATGGGCGACTCCATTTTCCGTCATTCCGTGGCCAGCCTCACGTAATAGCCAATTTCGTCAGCACTTTAGATGGAGTCGTTTCGCTGGATGTGCCCGGTCAAGCCGGTGGGGGACCTATAAGCGGGTACAGCAAGCACGATCGTATGGTGATGGGCCTGCTGCGCGCTTCCGCCGACAGTGTAATCGTCGGGGCCGGAACTCTCCGAGCCTCGCACAATCACGTTTGGACTGCCGAGCATATTTATCCTTCTCTTTCGGAGCAGTTCAATATCTTTCGAACAAAGATGGGCAAGCCGACTACGCCCCTAAACGTTATCGTGACGGCAACCGGCCGGATAAACCTTAACATGCGGGTTTTCCAGTCCGGGCAAGTCCAGGTACTGGTCATTACGACGCCTGAGGGAGAGCGTCACATCCGCGGATTCGAAATTCCGCCGAATCTTCAGATCAAGGTCGTAGATGGCGTCAGTTCAATCAGCGCTGGAACTATCCTTGACTTAGTTAACGCGGTTCAGAGTAACGACTTGATACTGGTTGAGAGTGGACCAAAGCTGGCGGGAGACTTTTTGGCCGAGGCACGTTTGAGTGAACTATTTTTGACCCTCTCTCCTCAGATTGCCGGTCGCGACAATATGACTGAGCGCCCCGGCCTCGTTGCTGGGAGAACATTCGCACCAGACTGTCCTTTGTGGTCCAAGCTTATAAGCGTCAAACGGGGCGGCGACCATCTATTTTTGCGTTATTCACTTGCACCAGATCCAGGCACCCAATTGCCTTCAGGGGGATAGAGGGCCTCTCTCCCCAGATATGGAACGGAATTTAGCAAAGGGGGGAAGTATAGGATGAAGCCATTTGACAATGACGCCGTCGAACAGACCTTCGACGACTACCCGCCGAACATGCGACGCAAGCTCTTGGCTCTGCGTTCTCTCATCTTCGAGACCGCCGCCTCCACAGATGGCGTGGGTGTCCTTGAGGAAACCCTCAAGTGGGGCGAGCCAGCCTACGTCACTTCTGAAACCGGGAGTGGCAGTACCCTTCGGATTGCCTGGAAGAAGGCGAAGCCATCCCAGTATGCGATGTACTTCAACTGTCAGACCCACCTCGTCGAAACCTTTCGAACCCTCTTCCCGGACCAGTTCAGTTTCGAGGGCAACCGTGCCATCGTCTTCAACGAGGGGGATGTGGTGCCTGCGGACCAGCTATCCATCTGCATTGCCGCGGCCCTGACATACCATCAAGGCAAGAAGCGAGCGCGGTCCAAGTAGCGCCTCTCAAGCTACGCTACCGACTATTCTGAGGCAGCGTACACAGCAGCCGTCTGGAACACGATCTTTCCGTCCCGGACCACGAACGTGTCTGTGCCGAGCGGGAACCAGGGCTTGGCCTCCCAAAGGATGTAGCCTACCTCGCCCGCGACCTCCATGCGTTTCATCGTGAAGACGTCCCAAACGCCAGCGGGAAGGCCCTCTACAAAGGCGGTGAAGAAGGCACGAATCTCAGTAAGGCCGCGGTAGGTGGCGTCCGGTGTGATGACTACCGAGTCCTCTGTGAAGTCCTCCATGATGGCATCAATGCCTTCTCCGAAGGACTGAAGGTGGTGGTCAAGTGTTGTTTGAGTGGAAGTCTCATTTGGCATATGCCAGACTCCTTATCTAACCAGAATCTCCCTGTTGGGCCGGCCTTAGTATATTCTGCCTTTGGATGCCCGACAAGCCATTCTTTCGACTATCCCCCCGGACCCCCGGCCTGCCAGGAAGGGGGGAGGAAAGGGAAATTGGGGGACACCCCCATGCCCCCGCCAGAGGGGCGAGCCCCTCTGGACACCCCTTTAATGGGTCGAGCTCTGTCCGAGTCTTTACGCAGATCGGCGTGGCTTGACATTGAAAATCGCCGAGCGTACGGTGCGGGCATGGCGCGCCTTCGTGGGAGAGGCGATACCAAAAATATTCATCCTATAAGGAGGACCCATCATGGACAAGCTATGGAAGCTCGCGGTAATAGGTCTTTTGGCGTTCTTGATATGGAGCGTGACGGCCGCATCGGCGGACCATCCCGGCGGCACCGTCATTGTAGACCCCACGGATGTGACCAACCACGCGGACGTGGGCCCGGGTGGCAGGCTGCTGGTCAACGCCGGCAACGTCCACGCCACCATTGATGACCGTTGGAAGCAGTGGTGGGATTTCCTTAACCAGCAATCCCTTGATAGCGCTAGTTTGGCTGTCATAACCGTTCCAACCGACAGAGAGCTAATCTTGACGGATGTGATTATCGCTAACTGGGACAGCACCGACACTCTCGTAGGTGCGATCACGAGGGACTCATCCCCACCCACGGATCCGACTGCTTGTGTACTTACCGCACCGGGGGTCATAACGGCCAAAGTTGGACCTAACGAAACAGAGTCGATTAACCTTACAACCGGCATCAGATTCGGCCCGGGGGGCAGGCTCTGTATCCATTCTATCGAAGGTGGCCCGATGTACTTCAGTCTGACGGGGTATATGAATTCCATACCTGCGCCATAGTGTCGCCCCAAATCACCTTCGAGGAATCTAACCCTCTCCCACAACCCCCTCCCAAAATCGGGAGGGGGTTTCTTTTTTGGCCCTGCCGTCGTGGATCAAGATAGTACATTCGTCACCATGGTAATAGTACATTTATACCTTGTCTGTATCTCGCGACCCATATAACCTGATCGTCAACGAGACTAGGAGGTGACTGAAAATGCCTGAGACAAACAATCGCGATCGCAATATCAAGATCCTCGGTGCAGCATGGCTTGGCCTGGGAGGCCTCGCCCTCGCCATTGCCAAAGTCATTATCGATCCTTCAGCCGAGGATGGGGTTATTCAAGGCCTGGTTTTCGTCCTGGTGCTTGTTGTGTTGGGATCCATTCAGATGGCCAACGGATTGGCACTCTTGCGCCGCAATCCGGTAGCGCGACCCCTGATAGCCATATCGTCTTTAGTCTTTCTCGTCCCGTCCGCAGCTTCGGTGGTTACTGGTATCGGCGTCGTTCTCCTGTTGGTCGTGGTGTCCAGCCTCTGGCTCACGTTGACAAGAGGTGGCAAGGAGGCGTTTGGGAGCTATATGGCAAGGGAGAATGGATGAGAGAGTAGCTTTAGGTAACAGCTGAGTCGCACAGGATAGACGAAACGGAGCAAGGTGAATAAATAATGGCAAAATCAAAGAAAGTTGGAGTGCGCTCCCTAGCAAAACTGCAGGCTGGTCTAATGGCATTTGTAGGTCTGGTTGCCGGAATATTATATGCGGTTGTTGGAGCTATTTTTGATGTGCTTGTAAGTAAAGGCGTAGTGGTGAGCGACATCACCCCGGGGGTAAGCAAAGGTACAGCGCTTGCATTTTTGGCGATCATAGGTATGCCAATCATATTTGCAATCTTTGGACTTATAGCAGGAGCCGTTGGAGCTTTCCTATATAATTTGGTTGCAGGAAGGGTTGGTGGATGGGATGACGAAGGCAATGGCCTCAACGATCTGACCTGGACCCCCTGGGGCGTCAGCATCTTCGGCGCCGCCATCGTCTGCGCCATCGGCGGGGGAATCTTCGGCGCCCTGGACGATGGCATTGAGGGCGCCTTCGGGGGTCTCCTCTTCGGAGGTTTCATCGGAGGCGGCTTCGGCGGCAGTGTCTTGGGCATCGTATGGCACCATCTTCGACGGGCCTCCTAGTCGCTTATCCGCTGCTCGGATACCTTGCCCCGCCAGAGGGGCTAGCCCCTCTGGACTCCCCATGTCCGATTGGGACAACTTGCTAATGCACAATAGGACTCAAAGCAGGAGTGACTGCTAGAACTCGGCGTTTTTGGGAGTGCGTGGGAAGGGGATCACGTTCCGGATGTTCTGGCGGCCAACGACTATCTCCGCTAATGGTGAGATGTGAGGTGGACCCCAAAATTCGGACAGGTGGCTAAGAGAGAGTCCCGCTCCTAAAATAGGACGGAAACAAGGAGCAGGACATGAAGCAAACACGTAAGAAGCACAGCCCAGTCTTCAAGGCCAAAGTGGCTTTGGCCGCGCTCCAAGGGGAGCACACCATTGCAGAGCTGGCCAGCCGGTTTGAAGTCCACCCGAGCCAGATCCATGCCTGGAAGAAGGCCTTGACTCAGGGGGCGCCGCACCTCTTTGAAAATGGTGCTGGACGTCAGGAGAAGGACCAAGAGGTCCTCACTGCCCAGCTCTACCAACAGATTGGGCAGCTCAAGGTGGAACGGGATTTTTTGTCACGGAGCTTCGGGTTGTGAGCCGGTCCCAACGCCGGGCCATGATTGACCGAGAAGAACCGAAGCTGTCTCTGGTGCGCCAGTGCGCCTTGCTGGGTATCAGCCGCTCCGCGTTGTACTACCTGCCAACCGAGGCCGGCGCCGAGGACTTGGAGTTGATGGCCCTCATAGACCAACAGTACCTGAAGACACCTTTCTACGGCTCCAGAAGGATGACTGCCTGGCTCAGAAATCACGGACACCAGGTCAACCGCAAGCGGGTCCGCCGGCTGATGCAGCTGATAGGCCTGGAGGCCATCTACCGGCGTCCCAACACCAGCAAGCCAAACCCAGGGCATAAGGTCTATCCGTACTTGCTCAGGGGGCTGGAGATCAACCGGGTCAACCAGGTGTGGGCCACCGACATCACCTACATACCCATGGCTCGGGGTTTCCTCTACTTGGTGGCCATCATGGACTGGCACAGCCGCTACGTGCTGGCCTGGCGGCTGTCCAACACCCTGGAGGTAGACTTCTGTGTTGCGGCTCTGGAAGAGGCCTTGAGCAAGGGTCGGCCACAGATCTTCAACACCGACCAGGGCAGCCAGTTCACCAGCGAGGCCTTCACCAGCATGCTGCTGGCGCAAGGCGTTCAAGTGAGCATGGACGGCAGGGGCCGGTGCATGGACAACGTCTTCGTGGAACGGCTGTGGCGCAGCATCAAGTACGAGGAGGTGTACCTGAAGGCATACCAAAATGGGACTGAGGCCAGAAAGGGGATTGGGGCTTATCTGGCCTTCTACAACCAAGAGCGGCCCCATCAAGCCCTGGGCTATCGGTCACCGGGTCAGGTGTTCCATGCAGTGAGCCCACAAAGGTGTTTACTGGAACTTCCACGAGCCTTACCATCGGATGAAGGTTTACGAGACACCCCAGCGGTAGACTCTCTTATTTTAGCCTCACCGCTGTCCTGATGATGGGGTCCACTTGAGCATTGCTGTTTTTTCCTTCACCAAAGGAGGGGAGAAGGGAGACTGGGGAACACCCCATCCGCCTGAGGCGGATGGCAGGGCTCTGCCCCTGCACCCCGCATACCAGGTCTATAGCCACTTCTCAACCTCCAAACAGTTTCCCCTGCCACCGCTCGTGGTGAGCTTGTCGAACCAGAGCGTGCCTCCGCCAAGTGATGTCGGGAGATACACACTTAAGTCAGCTTCAGGCGGCGGAGCCTCAGTGAGTTGCTGACGACGGTCACCGAGCTGAAGGCCATCGCCAAGGCCGCCAGCACCGGATTCAAGAAGCCCAGATCGCCGAAGAAGAAGTCCAGGGCCGAGGGCACACCCCCAAGCTCGGAGAACAGTGGATAGAGGACCCCGGCTGCCACCGGTATCAAGGCCACATTGTAGAAGAAGGCCCAGAACAGGTTCTGCTTGATCGTGCGTATGGTCCCCCGGCTCAGATTAAAGGCCGTCAAAACGCCCTTCAGGTCCCCCCGCACGAGGGTGATGTCCGCCGATTCCATTGCGACGTCTGTTCCGGTGCCCATGGCTATCCCTATGTCTGCCTGGGTCAGAGCTGGCGCGTCGTTGATGCCATCGCCGACCATGGCGACAACCTTCCCCTCTTGCTGTAGTTGTTTCACCACGTCGGCCTTGTGCTGAGGCAGTACATCGGCGATCACCCGATCAATGTCCAGGCTCTTACCAACCGCCTGGGCGACTTGGTTGTTATCGCCGGAAAGCATCACCACCTCGATACCCATGCTTTTGAGTCTCCGGACCACCTCCAAGGCCTCCGGTTTGGGAGTGTCGGTAACTGCGATCGCTCCCACGAGAGCTCCGTCAGCCGCTACCAGCATCGGCGTTTTGCCCTGGCCTGCCAGTGCTGCGACCTTGGCTTCCAGCCCGTCGAGGCTTAATTGCCTGGATTCCATCAGGGCCCTGTTGCCCAATAGCACCGTGCTGCCGTTTACCTGCGCCTGGATTCCGTGGCCGGGAATCGCCTCGAAAGCCTCTGCGCCGGCCAAGGCGATACCACGCTCCTGGGCAGCCTGCACTATCGCCTCTCCAACCGGGTGCTCTGAACCCCGCTCGGCGGAAGCCGCCAGCTTGAGCAGCTCGGTTTCGTCGCCGGATACCGCGATCAGGTCCGTCACCCTTGGCCGTCCAACTGTTAAAGTGCCAGTCTTGTCCATGACCACCACACTGGTTTTGTGTGCAATCTCCAGAGCTTCGGCGCTACGAATCAGCACCCCAGTCTCGGCCCCCTTCCCTGTGCCCACCATAATCGCCGTGGGCGTGGCCAGCCCCAGGGCGCACGGGCACGCGATTATCAGCACCGCCACCATCACGAGTATGGCGTACGTCAGGGACGGAGATGGGCCTATGGCTAGCCATAGTAGAAAGGAGGCTGCTGCGATGCCCAGCACCGCTGGAACGAAATAGGCGGCTATCACGTCGGCCAGCCGCTGTATTGGTGCCTTCGAGCCCTGGGCCTCCTCAACCAGCTTGATGATCTGGGACAGCAGCGTATCCTTGCCCACCTTGGTTGCTCGGAATTGGAAGGAACCTGTCTTGTTTATGGTGGCGCCGAAGACTTCCGCACCCTCCGACTTATCTACAGGCATGCTCTCGCCTGTGAGCATGGACTCGTCCACCGTTGAGTAGCCCTGTATTACTTCGCCGTCGACTGGTATCCTCTCCCCGGGCCTAACAACGATGATGTCTCCCGGCTGCACCGTATCTATCGGAACGTCCACCTCAGCGCCATCCCGCACGGCCCTCGCCGTGTTTGGCCTCAAACCCATGAGCCTGCGGATGGCCTCGGATGTCCTCCCTTTGGCCCGGGCTTCAAAGAACCGTCCCAGGAGGATGAGGGCGATGATTATCGAGGCGGTCTCGAAGTAGACCTCAGTCTCGAATCCTCGGACCGAAAGAGCGTCCGGCCAGAAGGTGTCGGTTATTACTATGCCCACGCTGTACAGGTACGCCGCGCTCGTACCAAGGGCGATCAGGGTGTGCATATTCGGCGCCCTATGCCTGAGCGCCTTTAGACCGGAGGCATAAAACATCCATCCGGCCCAAAACTGAACGGGTGTGGCCAGGGCCCACAGAATGTAGGGGTAATAGGTCCTGTCCATTAGGTCTGAGACCCAGGGCAATGCTTTGAAGCTGCCGAGGAACAATAGCGCGCTTATCGCGGCGGCGAACACGAACCGTTTGCGAAGATATCCGATCTCTCTGACCTTCGCCAGCCGTTCTAGCTCGCTCTTCTCGGTCCCTTCCGCCTCGCCACCCTCTGAGAGCCCTTCCACACTATATCCGACGTCTTCCACGGCCTCCCGAATAGCCTCGAGTGTGACCAGTCCCCGAATGTATTCCACCGACGCCTTCTCGGTTGCCAGGTTCACATTGGCGCTGACAACGCCGGGCACGGCCTTTAGGGCCTCTCCCACGTGGCCCACGCAGAATGCGCAGGTCATGCCGCCGATGTTGAGATCGAACTTCTCCACGGGAATGGCGTAGCCCGCCTCGTCTACTGCCTTTACAAGCTCCTGGGGAGATACGTCGCCGTTGCCCAGCTCCAGGTTGGCCTTTTCAGTGGTCAGATTGACGTTCACGGAGGATACCCCGGGTACGTCCTTCAGCGCGCCTTCGACATGGGCCACGCAGGATGCGCAGGTCATGCCTTCGATAGGTAAATTCAGTTGCCGGGTTGTTCCCTTTGTATCCTTCATCGCCGATCCAATACCCTATTTGTTGGCCAGGGCATAGAGCTCTACCAACTCGCCCAGAATCTCCTTGTCCCTGCCGTCACGTATCCCTTCCACGACGCAGGTGTCCAGGTGGCCTTCCAGAAGCATTCCCTCCACCTTTTCGATGGCGCGCCGGACGGCGTAGGTTTGCTTGAGGATATCAACGCAATATTTGTCCTCTTCAACCATCTTCTTCACACCTGCAAGGTGGCCTTCGATGTAATTGAGCCTCTTCAGAGTCTCAGCCTTTGTTTGCGGTAACATGATCGTCTCCCCGAAATGTGATAACCCATACCCCATGGGTGTGGGTTTATACTTATACTCTACTATATTGTCGGTGGAGTGTCAAAGGGGTCTGCTTGGCCGATCGCGGCCTGGAACAAAATGCGGGCATCTTGCGTCCTATCTCATATAACAAAATCGAAAGGGGCCAACCGAAATGGAAAAGTTGATGCTTGGGCTACTTGGAGTGATAGCAGTTATAGCCGTAGGGGTTGGTGTTGCGATAGGGAACTATATACTTGACTTCCCAAAAGAAAAACTGTACAATGTAATTATACCATTTAGGAGTACACAAGAGCCATGGCCACAACGACAAGCACCACCATCAGCGCCTATGAGTTCTTCAAAGAGTTCCCGAACGAATGGACCGCTATTGAACATATCGAACACCTACGATGGCCCGATGGTGTTGTCTGCCCGATGTGTGATAGCGACCGCACCAGCCGCTTGAAGACTCGCCAGTACCACCAGTGCAAGGATTGCCGCCAGAAGTTCACCGTTCGGACTGGTACCGTGTTTGAGCGCTCCCATATCCCTCTGGACAAGTGGCTATACGCCATTTACATCCTCCAGACGGCCAGGAAAGGCGTGTCGAGCGTACAGCTTTCCAAGGAACTTGGCATCACCCAAAAGTCCACCTGGTTCATGCTCCACCGCCTACGGGAAGCCTGTGGCAACATGGAGGTTCTATCGATAGAAGGAATGGCGGAGATTGACGAGACTTACATCGGCGGCAAAGAACGCAACAAGCACTCCAACAAGAAGTTACATGCAGGCCGTGGCCCAGTCGGAAAGACGGCGGTAGTAGGAGCCAGAGATCGGGAGACAGGGCGCGTAATAGCGAAGCCCATGGCCTTTACCGCCAAAGAGGACCTGCAAGGGTTTGTGGCGAGCGTCACCGAAGATGGGAGCGTGGTCTACACCGACGAGGCAGCGGCATACCAGGGAATGAAGCACCGCTCCCACTGGACGGTCAAGCATAGCGCCAATGAGTACGTTAAAGGCATGGCCCACACCAATGGCATCGAGAGTTTCTGGAGCGTGTTGAAGCGTGGACTACTAGGCACCTACCACCATGTCTCCGTGAAGCACCTGGGCAGGTACGTTGACGAGTTCACCTTCCGGCTGAACGAAGGGAACGTGAAGATTCACACCATGCAGCGGTTGGATAGCTTGATCAAGGGCGCGGTCGGGAAGCGGTTGACGTATGTGGACCTGACCAGGTGATGGTATACTAGAAAAGCAGAAATCCCCTGTGCTGAAACACAGGGGATTTAGCTAGCGGGACGGATGCCAGACGTCGATACGGCATCTTACCTCCATAGGCACATTGTTGTCAATGGCCTCGCTAGTATTTCTGGCGGGGCTTTTCTGTTAGTCCCGTAAAAGGAGGTGAAGTTATGAACCAGTTTGATAAAGTAATAACTAAATTACAGAAACATCCTGGAATACAACGAAGCCCCCGGTAGATTTCGGTGAGTACCGGGGGCTTCGAGAATCGCAGAAGGCCCGCCGAAAGGCGGGCCTTCTTATGAGGGCAGTTGGCAGAGTGGACTATTGCGCCTGACTGAGGCTCAGGTCGCCGGTGCTGACTCACCGGTCCGCGGGTTCGAATCCCGCACTGCCCGCTGCCCAGGTTTGGCCTTCTTCTTAGGTTTGAACGCCAGCGCCTTCTTGATTGCTGCGTCTAGGACTTTGAAGTCTATCTTCGGTTCGTTAGTCGCCATCGTTCTCATCCTCCGGCGGCATAGGCATTAGAAAGTTCTTGATAGCCTTCACGTCTTCTTGAACGTCCTTAACGTGACCTTCGACGTTCTCAAGCCTACGATCGATACGTGCTACGTCTTCTTTGGTGGCCAGAGAAACTAGTGCTTCTGCCAATTCAGCCTTAGTAACACCTTGGCCTTGGTTCGTGTGGGTTGTCATTGTTGTCTACCTCCGTCATTCAATGGAGTCCAAAGTTGCCTCGCACGTTTCGTGGTCAACCCATCCTAGTGCCACACCTCGAACCATGCCACCAAAGGCATTCGCGGCTCCGAATTCCATTTTGATGCGATGCTGACCGTTGACCACCTGCCCTATTACCGTGTTGTAGGTTGTCATACTGCCGGGGTCATTGAGGCTGGTTCGGGTCAATGCTTCAAGACCATCGTGATTACCGTCCCAAGGGCTTAGACAATGGAAGCCTTGGCGTCGTTCTTCTGCTTTTGCTGGTGCTTTGCCCACAAGCGATTGACGCTAACAAGACCAGCGCCGTCAAACCGGAGCATAGCCACTTGAGCATAGAACGCTCCTTGCGGACACACACGCAACCTTGGCCTGCCTTGTGGTGTAAGTCTATGCCGCGCTGGTATAGTTGTCAACAATCTCACCACAAGGACGCTATGACTACGGTGGATATTGTAGGAATCAAGAGAACAGGACCTGGATTAAACCAGGTAACATTTCACTGTTGGGATTCCGATACCAGTAACGAAATAACCGTTGCCTTTGTTCTTGAAGCTCAGCCAGTTAGCTGCTTCAGCTCATGGTCAATTGCGCAACTTGTTCCGTCGTCTCTCGGATGCATGCGACTCGTATCTAAATATTCCTGAACAGGAATTCAACCTTTGGAATTACCGATGGAGGCCAGACATGGCAGAGGAACAATCAACGTGATTTGCCGCCGCTATGAGGTCACGGCGGTCAGCGAGGTTCCAGACGCTGCCCTAGGTAGTCGAGGTTGAATTTCAGGCCGCCTATCGAGGACATTGAGCGGCGTCGCAGTTTCAGGGGAAACAAAAGAATCAAATACATCCCCGGCAAGCTTCACGATCTGGTCACTTCGCATTCCGCACTATCCATACCTAACATACCTCTTAGTTATAGATCGGGCAGTCAAGATAGTTCCCTTGCGATAGGTCGATGGACAGTGGCAAGGGACCCTGGTGGCCTATAGCCAGTCGCGTAACATCTGCAAGTTGGGTTTACAATCAATCTTGCACAGTGGGCGGTATTACGTACATTTCCGGTTTCTTCACCCTGGAGTACGAAAAGGTCGATGGACAGTGGCAAGGGACCCTGGTGGCTATAGCCATCGCGTAACATCTGCAAGTTGGGTTTACAATCAATCTTGCACAGTTATTACTACATTTCCCTTTTTGTGGCCTTTGGCATATCCGTGAGCCTCGGCGGTCTGTTCCAACGGATAGCGTCTATCTATGACCGATTTTAATCTTCCCGCCTCAATAAGCTCTTTGAGGAAGATTAGATCTTCTTGATTATGGTTTACGTTCGCCACAATTGCTTTCTTGCTGCCTACTACTGAGGTCCATAACATTTGAAGAATAATTGCCAGCGTAGGGACAGTTGAAAGATAGACCCCTCTTTGCGTTAGCGAGCTTTTACAACGTGAAAACGAACTCTTGCTTACCGTGTCAAAAATGACATCATAGGTCTCACCGCCTTTGGTAAAATCCTCCTTGTATCTTGGTTTTGGTGTGTAACAATCACTTCACTTAGGTGGATCGGGGCGCGGCAGACCGCAACCTCCCAGGTCATGGAAGACCGTCACGAAGCGAGGGTCGCCGCACCCCTCCCGAACAGAGCCCGAACAGTATCCGTGGTTGGGTGTCAAGGTCTTTGCCAAATTGAGGAGTAGATACCTCTATCCGGGCCGAGCAACCCAGGGTGTTTGCCGCCGAGCTAGCGCGTTCAACTGCAACAGCAGCTTGCGCATCACTGCCACCAAGGCCAAGTTTCCGGGTTTCCCACGTTGACGCAGGTTCTGGTAGAAACGGCGTAGTTCGCCATTGACCTGAATCACTGAGCATGCACAGAGGTAGAGGGCTTTACGCACTATGCCGCGGCCGCCCCGGATTGCCCTCTGGCCTCGCTTCTGGCCGCTATCTCGAGACCAGGGGGCCAGACCCACCAGGGAGGTCAATGCTTTGCTGTCCCAATGGCCCAGTTCGGGCAGATGGGCTACCAGGATGGCAGCGGTCAATGGTCCCACACCAGGCACGGTGCGGTACAACGCGGCGCGCTGGGCCAGGGAAGAGCTACTCTGCAGCGCTTCCTGGTACTCCTCCTCCAGCTGCGCAATCTCCTTATCCAGCCAGGCGATGTGGCGCTTGGTAGAGTTGGCAACGGCAGCGGAGACGCCCTTGTCCAGCCGGTTCAGCTCCTGGACTCGCTGTTCCACGAACTGCCGCCGCCTGCGCAGCAAGTCCTGCAATTCCTCGCGTTCCGGCTCCAGTTCCGGCGTGTCTGAATCAGGGAACACCTGGCCGAAACGGGACAGCACCTGAGCGTCTCTAGGATCGGTTTTGGCTTCGTAGCCGCAGGCCCGGGCGAAGGAACGCACCCGGCTCGGGTGAGCCACGCGCACTGCTATCTCGGCCTTCCGCAACCGGCTGACCAGTAGCCGCTCGTACCCGCCGGTGGATTCGCACACGGTCATGGTGGTGCACTGCTCCTTCAGATGTCTCAGCAGCCTGGTAATGCTTTTCGCCGTGTTGCCGAACCGGAGTACCGGACCCTCTGATACCGAAACGTCCAAGCTGACTTTGCCTACGTCAATGCCTGCTACCACTTCCATGTCTTACCCTCCCGGTTTGATGGTGCCTGTGTCCTCCACACTTGTAGATGCGGGCCCGAAGCCCGTGTATCCGTTCGGAGCGACCAGTACGGAGGGAAGGGTGTCTCACTGTTCGCCGGTGCAGTCCAGGGTTCCGCCTGGCTCACCCAGTTGCTTGCGACGCGCCCTCCCCGCCTGCCCAGCCAATAGGCCTATTGACCGAGCGTATTGATCATACAAGTTGCCTGGGCCAACGGAGCCCGCATCGTGCAAGGACGGGCCAGTAATTCGCAGGAGGTGCTCATGGAGCAGGAAGAGACCTACGTAGGCATCGATGTAGCCAAAGCCCAGGTGGACGTTGCCATCCGTCCAGCAGACGACAGATGGCGGGTGTCCCATGACGAGGCAGGGATCAGGCAGCTGGTCTCCCGGCTGAAGACCCTGGAACCGGTCATGGTGCTGCTGGAGGCCTCGGGCGGCTTGGAACTGCCGTTGGTGGCCGCCCTGGCAGCCGAGGCAGTGCCGGTGGTCGTCGTCAACCCGCGCCAGGTGCGAGACTCAAGTGGACCCCATCATCAGGACAGCGGTGAGGCTAAAATAAGAGAGTCTACCGCTGGGGTGTCTCGTAAACCTTCATCCGATGGTAAGGCTGGTGGAAGTTCCAGTAAACACCTTTGTGGGCTCACTGCATGGAACACCTGACCCGGTGACCGATAGCCCAGGGCTTGATGGGGCCGCTCTTGGTTGTAGAAGGCCAGATAAGCCCCAATCCCCTTTCTGGCCTCAGTCCCATTTTGGTATGCCTTCAGGTACACCTCCTCGTACTTGATGCTGCGCCACAGCCGTTCCACGAAGACGTTGTCCATGCACCGGCCCCTGCCGTCCATGCTCACTTGAACGCCTTGCGCCAGCAGCATGCTGGTGAAGGCCTCGCTGGTGAACTGGCTGCCCTGGTCGGTGTTGAAGATCTGTGGCCGACCCTTGCTCAAGGCCTCTTCCAGAGCCGCAACACAGAAGTCTACCTCCAGGGTGTTGGACAGCCGCCAGGCCAGCACGTAGCGGCTGTGCCAGTCCATGATGGCCACCAAGTAGAGGAAACCCCGAGCCATGGGTATGTAGGTGATGTCGGTGGCCCACACCTGGTTGACCCGGTTGATCTCCAGCCCCCTGAGCAAGTACGGATAGACCTTATGCCCTGGGTTTGGCTTGCTGGTGTTGGGACGCCGGTAGATGGCCTCCAGGCCTATCAGCTGCATCAGCCGGCGGACCCGCTTGCGGTTGACCTGGTGTCCGTGATTTCTGAGCCAGGCAGTCATCCTTCTGGAGCCGTAGAAAGGTGTCTTCAGGTACTGTTGGTCTATGAGGGCCATCAACTCCAAGTCCTCGGCGCCGGCCTCGGTTGGCAGGTAGTACAACGCGGAGCGGCTGATACCCAGCAAGGCGCACTGGCGCACCAGAGACAGCTTCGGTTCTTCTCGGTCAATCATGGCCCGGCGTTGGGACCGGCTCACAACCCGAAGCTCCGTGACAAAAAATCCCGTTCCACCTTGAGCTGCCCAATCTGTTGGTAGAGCTGGGCAGTGAGGACCTCTTGGTCCTTCTCCTGGCGTCCAGCACCATTTTCAAAGAGGTGCGGCGCCCCCTGAGTCAAGGCCTTCTTCCAGGCATGGATCTGGCTCGGGTGGACTTCAAACCGGCTGGCCAGCTCTGCAATGGTGTGCTCCCCTTGGAGCGCGGCCAAAGCCACTTTGGCCTTGAAGACTGGGCTGTGCTTCTTACGTGTTTGCTTCATGTCCTGCTCCTTGTTTCCGTCCTATTTTAGGAGCGGGACTCTCTCTTAGCCACCTGTCCGAATTTTGGGGTCCACCTCAAAGGTCCCATCATCACCTACTTCAAGACCATCGAGAAGGGGAAGGGCGAATCTACATATTTGCTTGGTGTTTCGGTGATTGACACTTAGTCTGTGGCTTCTGGTTACTGATACTCCGGCTTCAGTCCAACTGAAGCCTCGTGGATATATTCTTTGCGCCGCGTCCAGAACGAAGACGATGGAGGAAGGATTTGCGGCGAAGTGCATGATTGCCCGAACTTGATTGGCCGACAGGTCTTGTACTTCATCTGCTAGGACTACATCGTACGGAGTATAAACATCCTGATCGAGCAGTTCAGAAGCCAAGTCGTTCCAATCGCAAACGCCTTGGTCACTCTTCCATTGTATATACGGACAAACCACTTCATCTAGAATCCTCTGTCGCAGGTTCCTATCAACCCGAGGTGAAGTTCCTCTACCCACTCGAGTACAAGCGAGGTATTTTGAAATCTGATCGACTGGGAATCTTCCCAGGAGGTAGTCTATTTCGTCAATAACGAACTCGCCTGGGAGCGGGATATCTCGGGACAGGTCCGTAATCTTTCGTCCCCGGCGTTGATCCATAATGGGTCTCGTGGACGGGAGGATTTCTTTTGCCCACTTACCAAAAGTAGAAACGGTCAAGTCTATGCTTCCGCGATGCTGAAGCTGCTTTTCCGCAAGTCCTTCAATATACCCCTTGAGAGTTCTATTGAATGTGATGACGAGGACGCGTGTTTTGCCCGGGACTTTGAGTCTATCCCCTCTTCTTACCCAGAAACTCGATAACAGTCGTAGCATCAGCAAAGCAGTGGTGGTCTTACCGCTGCCTGCTGCCCTCTCACAACCTGTACGCCGGCCTGGGGTTCGACACCAAGACCAATTGCTCTGGAGTGGGGCTCACAGCCTCCAGTGCCTTCATTAACCTATCTCTTATAGAGCGCGTGACATACCTTAATTATACAATGGGCCAGTTGAATGGCAGCATCTTCATCACAAGGCATTGCCGGACTCTAGGTGACGAAGAGAAACAGTTTGTGTGTGGCGGACCCGACCGGATTCGAACCGGCGATCTCTGGCTTGACAGGCCAGTGTGTTAGGCCACTACACCACGGGTCCGTTAGAAAAAGCTGGCGGTATCTGTCTTGCGAGCGCAGAGATACCCAGGGGTGACCTGCAAGTCTGATTGTATGTGGCGGCGTACGGGCTGTCAACGAAGATGGAGGGAGTTGTGAGGGCGCACCGCCCCAGACCTAGAAGTTTCACCCGACCCCGTAGTATCCGATTGTTACGTCGTCCCCGTCCACGATCACGGGCGTGATTCGCTCGCCGTCAGTCAGACGCATAAGCTCGTCTAACGCCTCAGGGTGGACGGATATATCGATTTCGTGGTACTCGATATTGCTCTGGTCGAAGTCGCCCTTGGCGGCCGATGAATAGGGGCATTCGGGGTGGGTATAGATTGTAAGAGTCGGAGCAGCTTTCTGGGTCAATCAACACTCCTCTGGTGCAACTAGCATTATACAGCAGCCCCGTTACTACTGCTATCGTTGGCTGATATATTTGTCCGGGTCCTTCTCGAAGACCCGCTTGCAGCCTGGAGCGCAGAAATAGTAGGTCTCGCCCTCATATTCCGTCTTGCCGCCAGGCGGGTTGTTTTCGTCTACTTCCATCTTGCATGCCAGGTCTATAGCCATTCTGGACCTCCAAACGCATTGAGGTGGACCCCAAAATTCGGACAGGTGGCTAAGAGAGAGTCCCGCTCCTAAAATAGGACGGAAACAAGGAGCAGGACATGAAGCAAACACGTAAGAAGCACAGCCCAGTCTTCAAGGCCAAAGTGGCTTTGGCCGCGCTCCAAGGGGAGCACACCATTGCAGAGCTGGCCAGCCGGTTTGAAGTCCACCCGAGCCAGATCCATGCCTGGAAGAAGGCCTTGACTCAGGGGGCGCCGCACCTCTTTGAAAATGGTGCTGGACGTCAGGAGAAGGACCAAGAGGTCCTCACTGCCCAGCTCTACCAACAGATTGGGCAGCTCAAGGTGGAACGGGATTTTTGTCACGGAGCTTCGGGTTGTGAGCCGGTCCCAACGCCGGGCCATGATTGACCGAGAAGAACCGAAGCTGTCTCTGGTGCGCCAGTGCGCCTTGCTGGGTATCAGCCGCTCCGCGTTGTACTACCTGCCAACCGAGGCCGGCGCCGAGGACTTGGAGTTGATGGCCCTCATAGACCAACAGTACCTGAAGACACCTTTCTACGGCTCCAGAAGGATGACTGCCTGGCTCAGAAATCACGGACACCAGGTCAACCGCAAGCGGGTCCGCCGGCTGATGCAGCTGATAGGCCTGGAGGCCATCTACCGGCGTCCCAACACCAGCAAGCCAAACCCAGGGCATAAGGTCTATCCGTACTTGCTCAGGGGGCTGGAGATCAACCGGGTCAACCAGGTGTGGGCCACCGACATCACCTACATACCCATGGCTCGGGGTTTCCTCTACTTGATGGCCATCATGGACTGGCACAGCCGCTACGTGCTGGCCTGGCGGCTGTCCAACACCCTGGAGGTAGACTTCTGTGTTGCGGCTCTGGAAGAGGCCTTGAGCAAGGGTCGGCCACAGATCTTCAACACCGACCAGGGCAGCCAGTTCACCAGCGAGGCCTTCACCAGCATGCTGGTGGCGCAAGGCGTTCAAGTGAGCATGGACGGCAGGGGCCGGTGCATGGACAACGTCTTCGTGGAACGGCTGTGGCGCAGCATCAAGTACGAGGAGGTGTACCTGAAGGCATACCAAAATGGGACTGAGGCCAGAAAGGGGATTGGGGCTTATCTGGCCTTCTACAACCAAGAGCGGCCCCATCAAGCCCTGGGCTATCGGTCACCGGGTCAGGTGTTCCAAGCAGTGAGCCCACAAAGGTGTTTACTGGAACTTCCACCAGCCTTACCATCGGATGAAGGTTTACGAGACACCCCAGCGGTAGACTCTCTTATTTTAGCCTCACCGCTGTCCTGATGATAGGGTCCACTTGAGTTTACCGGTGGAAGGTCGGTACCTATGCAGCGTTTCATTGGGACGTTCTATGGCAGCGCTCGCCTGACCAGTTTAACTGGACCGACGTCCTGCTCACCCAGAAGAGGGACGGAATCGGCATGCAGATAGGTGCAGAAAACAGGTTTCACACAGAAGTGCGCACAGAAACCGCCAATCTTCCAAATTATTTTAGGGTTTGTGTCACACCGTACTTCAGGAGCTTTAACGTTTCCGGTAAAACGCTATGTAGCAACGCAATCTGGCTACAGTAACTCTGGATCCAGTTACTTCGTTTTACGAGACCAAGCAATGTATCCCTCGAAGACCTATTGGCAACCAAGATTACTCGGTTCCAACTGACTAGGTGGCTGTGATCTCAGTATACATGTATGGCCGGTATCGGTGTGTGTACTTGCCTAGACCCTACTCGCTCAGGGAGCGGATGTAGTTTACCAACAACCATCGTTCTTCGATGGTGAGAAGCTTGGCGAAGGGGGGCATTACCACGACACCGTTGGTTATCCACCCGAATATGGCCACGTCGGGCTGGTTCTTAACAAAGTCGTCGGTCAGGTCTGGAGTGATGGCATAGGGCCGCTCATCGGTCCCGTATCCATACTTATCCTTCATGATCTGTAGCACCTGCCCGGTCCCTTTACCATCTATCCCGTGGCAGAACGCGCAGTTCGAAGCGAAAAGCTTTGCGCCCTCTTCGACTCTCTCGCCTGGTATCGGGTTTTCCCTGGGCAGCACTTCCCTTCCGGTGATCGGCACGGCTCCGGCCGGAGGAGAAAGCCTGGGCGGCTCATAGGATTCAAATGACTGCTGGTAGTGCATCTCGTAGAAAATATCCAGGGGATAGCTTCCACGCGAGCAGCCCGCAGCCGCGGCGGTCAACAACAGCAACAACGCGACCGTACGCAACCTACCGCGCCACGGCAACGCCAGTGCCAAGTTGATGGCCTTCTTAAGCGGACCCAATCTCAACCGTCCTCTTCGCCTCCCCCGCGTTTAATGTCGACGGCCCCTGCTTGGGTAAGGGCCTGCTCGACCTTGGTCATCTGTACTTCTTCACAGGTCACCAGAACTCCAATGTAGCCTTCGGTGATCCTGTCGTCGTACAGACCCAGCCGAAGCTTCGGCAGGCGGGACTCGAATATGATCCCGATCACGGTGAATATGATGGCGCCCAGCATGGTGCCCTCATAGGTCACGATAGCCATGGGTGGCAGCGACAGTATCGGCTTGCCGCCGGTGACGAGGGGATAGGACAGTTGGGTCATGGACGTCAGGATAATCCCCGCGGTCAATCCACACAGGGCGCCGACAAATGGCCAAACGTACAGGTGGTGACGGAAGTGACGTTCTCCGAAGGCTCCTTCGGGATATGGAGCCCCCGTCAGGAAGTCGTAATCCTCGTTGGTCAGGCCGACGCTCTTTAGGTTATCCCCGGCCTCAGCGGCATAATTAGCATCTTGATACAGGCCCAAAATCGCTCGTTTCGCCATGGCTCTACCTCGAATAGTTATTCTTCCCTGAGTACCGCGGGTACGGTTCTTCGACCAATCTGTATTTCATCCTTGAGGATCTCGCCCTCTTTGATATCGTAGATAGGAATCAACGGCAGCACCTTCGCGAAAAACATCATAAGCATGGCCACGAACGCGAAGGTGCCTATGACTATGGTCACCTCTACCGGGCTTGGAGCATAGGTATACCATGTAAAATTAAAGGTCTGTTTCTCGGCAAGACCGGGTACGATGATCAAGAAGCGTTCCAGCCACATTCCGATGTTGACGAACACACATGTAATCAGCATGAGCATGGCATTGCGCCGGACACCACGGAATAGCCACATCGACACCGGAATGAAATAGGTCGTACCGATAAAGGTGATAAACCACCAACTCCATGGCGCTTGGGACGTCAAAAAGTCCTTTACGGCAATCTCATCCGCCTCCAGAGAATATAGGCCGAATATAAATTCCATCGCGAAGAAGTAGAACCAGCCGGTCGCGACCATGATGAGCAGGCGGCCGAGAGCATCGAAATGCTCGGGTCGTATGTATTCTTTCCACCCAAAGGCCCACCTCATCAGGACCATTACGATCACCACGGCCGCAACTCCCGAATGGACTGCGCCTATGACGAAATAGGGTGGAAATATCGTGGAGTGCCAGCTCTTGACTGCTATAGCCATGCTGAAGTCGAAGGACACTATGCTATGGACCGAAACGAAGACCGGCAGTATCAAGGCGGACAGGAGTATTCCAGCGATGAGCTGTAACCTCCATTGCCTTGGGTTCCCCCTCCAACCGAGAGCGAGCACAGAGTATATCTGGCGCCTGATACCCGTCGAGCGGTCTCTGATTATCGCCAAGTCCGGTATCAACGCTACGTAGACGAAGAGTACGCTGGATGTCAAGTAGGTGAATACCGCGCTGGGGTCCCAGATCAGAGCGGACCTAACGTTGGGGTAGACGCCCCTGGCCCAGTCGTAGGGCATCACCCAGTACATCAATCGCCAGGGACGACCGGCGTGTATCAAAGGCATCAGCATAGCCGTCATCAGCGAGAAAACGGTCAGCACCTCGGCAGCTCTGGTGGCCGGCCTACGCCACTCGGCCTGGGAAAGCCTCAAGATGGCCGACAGCATCACCCCGGCGTGGCTGATCCCTATCCAGAAAACGAAATTGGTGATGAAGAAGCCCCACATCACGGGCCGGTTCAGTCCAGTGACCCCTATGCCGCGGTTGATCATATAGCCGGCTGCCCCCATGGCTCCAAGCACGACTATCGCGAGGGCTGCTATCAGCCCCCAATATATTAGCGGGGTCTCGAAAATCGTATTAAGCAGATCCCGGTTTATTTTTTTGTCGGCAAGATCGGTGCCTTCTTGCATCCCTCACCTTAACTTTAGTCGGGTTTACCTAAAACCAGGTATCGTCCCTTCATAAACTGTTTGACTACGGCTAGTTGTAGGCCCTGTTTCATCTCCCAGATGGAAACGGCTGGAATCAGCTTCGCGCCCAGGAGAAAGATTATGGCCATGGCCGACAGACCGCCCAGGATCATGAATACGTCCCACGCGTCCGGCGTCACCGGTAAAAGCTGTGGCGCTATCTGGCCGGCTTCCGCCACGAAGACCTCTGAGTCGGATATCGCAACGGCCCCCAGGTCCTCCTGAGGGATGTTGAAGGCCGGGACATATATGCGGACCATCATGAAGAACGCTCCAATAATCACGGACGCCCCGGCGATGGTCGGACCGATAATGCTCTTTCGGACGGAGTTCCAGATAAGTAGGAACGTGGGTATCAGGAAGCTGAAGAAGAAGTTCAACAGAAACGCTGTTCTGTAGGACTCGAACATTATCAGCTTGATCACGCTTTGCTCGCTGGGTATTCTGCCATACCAGAAGGTCATGAACTCGGAAAACCAGAAGTATCCCCATAGGAGCGTGAGCCCCAGCAGTATCTTGCTGAAGGACCAGAAGGTTTCCATCGCGATGTATCTACGGAACCCCGCGACTGAATACATCAAGAACAACGTCACCAACACCATGCCCCCGGCTGCCTGGATACCTGTGAGGGCGTGGTAGGGAGCGAATATCGAGTCCTTCCATCCAGGGATCAGGCTTAGCGCAAAATCGAGGCTTACGAGGGTGTGAACGAATATCAACAGCATGAAATAGAAGGCGCCGAGAACGGCGAGATATGCCTGCTGCCTCTTCCAATCACGCTCGGTCCACTTCCAACCACCGGCCAGACGGCCTAGTAGCCTTCCCCTCCAGCCCTGGTCTCGACGAGCGATTATGGCCATGTCTGGGCGTGCCGAAACCCAGAGTATGGCCAGGCCGCAAATAACAAGGAACCCAAGCGCCAACGCATCCCAGACCAATGGTGCGCCGATCGGCGACTCAAACCATATAGTCCTCCGGTCCTGACCCACCTCAAGGACTCCGTCTCCGTTAAGGTCAATGCCGGGCAACAAGAACATCAGCGGTATAAACCATAAGAAGTTGAATATTCCTACGAGAGCAAACATCTCTGATGCCCTGGAGAGCGGCCTACGCCAATGGTTCTTGGTCCATCGGAGAGCTACCGCGACCAGTGGTGCCGTGCCCCCGGTGGCGAGCAGAAAGGCGAACATGGCGGCATAGTATCCCCACTCCCCTCGCGCCGAGTCTGAGAACCCGTGGTCGACGGCCTTCACCACAAACCCGATCACTCCCAGAGCGAACAGCGCTCCCAGTCCCAGCAGGGCGATCACCAGGCGTCGGTCCACGTTTAAGACCTTCCAGCTCAGATGCTCGGCGATGCTCTGGGGAGTGAGGTCTGACTCGGACGGTCCATCATGCGCCGTGCTAGCCATGGTCCTCTTCCTTGTAGTGAGGATCGATCTTCTTCAAGTAGATGACGTTTGGATCCGTTCCCAGCTCCGTCAGCAACCGATAGGCCCTTGGATGCTTCAGTATCCTCTTACCCGTCGATTCTTCTATGTCGACGTGCTGACGTAACTTGCTGTCGGGGTCGTCATAGTCTCCAAAGACCAAGGTGTTGGTCGGGCAGGCTTTCACGCAGGCCGGAGCGAAGTTGCGCTCCGCCAGCGCCTGGTCGTCCAACCTCCCGTTTTCCTTGCCCTCCACTTGCCTCTCTCCACGACGAATCCTTTGGATACAGAAGGTACACTTCTCCATGATTCCCCGACTACGTATGGTCACGTCAGGGTTCAGTTGGTTCCTGAGCCGCTGGGGCCAATCAGGGTCAAAGAAATTGAAGAACCGGACCTGGTAGGGGCAGTTGTTCGCGCAGTACCTGGTACCAACACACCTGTTGTACACCTGGACGTTGAGCCCTTCATCGTTGTGATAGGTCGCGAACACGGGGCATACGGGCTCGCACGGCGCGTTCTCGCAGTGCTGGCACATCACCGGTATGAAGCGGGCCTTGACGTCCTGGAAGGGTGCGTCTTCCGGGTGGTCCCGATACTCGTCGGGAACCTCCCAGTATCGCTCTACGCGGATCCATTCATATGCCCGCCGCTGATGGAACGCGTCCTCGCTGTTGATGGGTAGGTTGTTCTCCGACTGGCAGGCGACGACACATGCTTGGCATCCAGTGCACTTGTCGATGTCTACGACCATTCCCCACTTGTGTTTTTCGCGTTGTGCCATATCTCTTACTTATCCCCGGTTACGTGAACGATATCTTCCTCTTTCGTGCCGATTGGGTAGGCTGTGACTATTCCTTCGAACTTGGGAACTCTGCCGTTTCGTCCCGTACCGCTCACCGATACTCTGGTCGCGGCCCACGCCAGGGCGCCTGTCTCCTTGTCCGACTCCGGCGCGAGAATAGAGATTGGGTTGGACCCTCGCACGCCTCCATCTTTTGTGGCGTACTGCAGGCCGGGGGTGTGGCCCTGCCCGATGGGTATTCCTATCACGCCGGGAGGCATCGCTGGGTGAGGGTAGACAAGTGCCTCGATACTTCCGTTGGTGGACTCCACCGTTACGATGTCGCCTTCCCTTAACCCCATGTCCTTGGCCTGACGGGCGTTGATCTCTACCCATGTCGCCCACGTCACCGTCGTCAGAGGATCGGGCGCGGCCTGCAGCCATGGCAGATGCGCTCCCCTCCCGTCCAGAATGGAGTTGGAGAGGAAAGGCACCATATAGAAGCCGTCATCCCCGGCCGGCGATCGGAAACCAGGCCTGGTATAGCTCCTGGCCAGATCGCCAAGGTTGGGTGGAGGTGGAGTGGTGACATCGGAGACGCTGTCCTCATCCCACCAGCCGCCCTGTTGCAGCATCTTATTCCAGAACTCTTCAAACGTTGCTGCCTGAGGTGAACCTTTGCCGGTGTCGAACAGTTTTTGGGCTCCCTCTCGCAGAACGTCCCTGAAGGTATTGGGGAGCCCGTCGTCCAGGCCCAGTTCTTGAGATACCGTAAGAAGGATGTCGGGGAAGCTTCTGGGGTCCAAGTCAGTCAGGGGATTGACGACCGGCTGCTGTATGCCCAACATCTGGTGACCCGGTCCGGGCTCGGGAATGTCGTCGCCCCAGTCTTCCAGAGGCTCCCGTTCTGGTAGCACGATATCGGCCATTACAGTCGTATCGTCCAGAAAGTTCGATATGCTAACCAGGAGCAAGTCTTCTCTCAAGGCTTCGGTAAAACCGCTTGCCTTGGGTAAGCCATGAACCGGATTGACTCCTCTTACGGTCAGGACCTTGATTCTCCCGGTGTGTAGCTCGCCGATAATGGGCGACCATTCGGCCATCGACGCGGTCGGTGACGAGATGGGGAGGCCGTCGATCGGCGTCGCCGGACTGAACACTACGCCCCCGTCCCCAGGAGCTCCGCCAACGCTTCCCACCAGGTAGTTCAGGGCGAAAATGGCCGACAGGTTGAACAAGCCGTTTGTATGGGCTCCCGCCTCTCCTCCACCTATGGCCAGACTGCGACCCCGGGTGGCGAACTCCCGGGCTATTCTCGCGACGAAATCTTCCGCGGTCTCCCCTCGGATGCTTTCTGGTATGCCGATGTAGTTGGGGTCATCACCGCTCACGATTCTTTCCGGACGGAAAGCTTCCAAAGGCGATAGACCGCCGCCGGTCATGGCATTGGCCACGCCTCTGTCTGTCAGGCCTTCGGATATGATGACGTAGGCGATGCCTAGAGCCAGCACGCCCTCCATCCCCGGAGCAATGGGTATCCAGTCGTCAGCGTTGGCTGCGGTCATCGAGTATCTCGGATCGACGTGTGTGAGCCTTCCCCTTTCCCTCGTGTCCGTCCGGCGAAACTCACCATAGCCACGAGAGTAACGCACGGGAGCGACCCAGGTAGAGAGGAAATCGGCGCCAAAGCTCAGGATATAGTCGCTATTCTCGATGTCGAAGTCGGGAAGGGTATCCTGGCCGAAAACCCGCTTGATTGCCTCCCTCAACACCACCTGATCCACAGGTTCAAAGGCCATTCGCCTGCCACCGAAAGTATCCACAAACCGGTCTACTACCATGCCTGTGTGGCCGCGCAGTGGTTCGGTGACCATTAACATAGCGCCTGCATCGTTTTCGTCCAGTAGCTCGGCCAGCTTCGCCTGATACCTCAAAAGAGCTTCTTCCCAACTGATCTCCTGGAACGTACCCGACCCTCTCGGGCCCAAGCGCAACATCGGCCCGGCGATACGGTCAGGGTGGTACAGAGACTGAAGGCCTGCCTCAGCCCGGGCGCTCTGTTTACCCTGGTTGGTTGGATACGCTGGGTTGCCCTGCACCTTCTTGGCCCGGCCTTCCATGACCCTCACGATGATCCCCTCCCTTTCGGGACGGGCCTGGGAAAGAGTCGCGTACCAATTGTCTTGGCCTGTTACCAGGTCTTCCGGTAGATTGACCGGACTCTCGATGCTGATCTCGCGTTCTGGGATAACGTTGCAAGCAACGGCTCCGATCGCCGAGAGGCCAGCCCATTTAAGGAAGTCCCGTCTATTAACCTTCATGAAACCTCTAGTAGTGACACGTCGTGCAGTCAGTTGGGGCGTCGTTGTCTCGATGGCAGTCCACACAATCGCCCATCTTCAGCTTGCGCACCTGCTTGATCTTTTCCATTTCCCGTACGTTGCCATGGCACATCGAGCAGGTCGCCTCTATCGGACTTACCCCCATCTCTTCCGCCTTCCGGATAGTATCCGCCTGTTCGCTGAAGTAACGTATGTGTGGCTCGTGAGCGAACTGAGTATGGTCGGGCAGACGATGCACCTGCTTCCACTCGATCGGCCCGGGAGTCAGCAAGGGATCAGGTGTAGCTGAGGGATTGAGGCCGGCGTGGGCCAGGAGCTTGGCTATCTCCACGTTGTTCTCGCCGTTTATCGTGGTGTGGCAGAAGGTGCACTGTTCCACGGCCGGTACAGTGGCGGAATCGCCCTTGGTCACGTTGCGATGACAGAATTCGCACTGGATACCGGCTTGCTCCACGTGAACCGTGTGCGGGAAGGCTATGGGCTGGTCTGGACCGCCAGCGCCAAACCCGAACAATGGGGTGGACCACCAGGCCCATAGAATATATATCAGCACGAAAACACCAACGGCTGCTCCCAGCAGCCCTGCGATGGCAAGAGGCAAGGTCTTCATGCTGAGTTTGACTGGCATTATTTAATGCCCGCCACTATGGCTTCGTATGGTCTCCATATTTTGGTGGAGATACATCATATCCACCATCTGTCCCAAAAACCTTCGAGAAGATGTGTGTTGTCTACCGTTTTCACCATCAAAAACACTGCTAGTCCTATCAGACCGGCTGTGGCAAGATACATAGGTGGGCGCAGCTTCATGAACTTGCGAGGCAGTTGGTGCGTCGCGACCAGAGAAGGAATTATCGAGTGGGCGGTGATAAAGGTAAAGGCCAAAAATACGATGGTGAAAAAATATGCCCAAAGCCAATGGAGCCAGTTGCCGATTTCGCTCCAGTCGAAGGCCGTGACACTCTCAGGGTCAACATGGGGCATACTGGGGAAAACCTCCCTTGCGATACCGTATGATTCCAATGGAACCGTAAGGGGTCTGAAGGCCATCTGAAAACTAACACACGGCAAAACCAGTGTCAAGTATCTGGGGCGGCCCCTTGACCCAACTATCGGGCGTCATTAAAATGAGTCCGCGACCCACTGAAATTGGTTGGGAGAAAAAATGGCACCCAAGGCCGAGCAAGAGTCACGGCGTTATTCCCGGCGTAGCTTTTTGGGCAAAGTTTCGCTAGGGGTTCTGGCCGTTGCCGGAGTCGGGTTGCTGGCCCGGAACTTCCTCTTCTCCGGTGGAAGCGGAGCCTCCAGCTCATCCGACGAGTTTCCAGGCGAGGACTCTATCTTTCACCCCAGGCGCGACCCCCGCTTGGAGGCCCAAGAGCGCCGAAAAAACAGCTAGGCTTTAGGACTAACTATCGTCTCTTCAACGGCCGCGAAACTCTGCGGCCGTTTTATCTTCTGCCGAACTCCCGCTCCAGATGATGGGAGCAGCCGGAGCGATCAAGCTGCTATAGCTGATTCCGGGGTTGCAAGTTCGTTGATCGTGGCAACCAGCTCTTCGACGCTTCTCTATCACCATCCGCCAGCGCGCCAGCCTGCGGGACCTGATCGAGGCTACCAGAGGAGGACTGAACGGCTTCATTAGCACACGGTCGGCGCCTTCCTGCTGAAGCTGCTCGACCAGGCAGGGCTCGAGGAGAGCCGTGAGTACCAAGGTCTTAGGCGTTCCCTTGGGGTTTCGGCGTTTCTTCAGCTCTGTGAGCACCTCGAAGCCATCCATTCGTGGCATCAGGAGGTCCAGCACGACAAGGTCTGGACTAAGGCGCTCGATCTGTTCAAGCGCTTCAACTCCGTCGGCCGCTTCATACAGATCATAGCCGTCCAGAACGCTCAGCACCTCCTTGATGCACCTTCTCATGACAGGTTCGTCTTCGGCGATTAGCAGTGGCTTTTTTATCTCCATGGTTTTACCTCTAAACACCGTATCATCGGGCTTGAGCGGCTAGCGGTGCCGTAATATCCAGGCCAAGAGGAACCGCCGCCTCCTTTTCGGATGCCCTGGCTATGGGCATGGTGAAGTAGAAGGTCGATCCTACGTCCCATTCGCTCTCCACCCACATTGTGCCGCCATGCAGCTCGGTCAGGTTCTTCGCGATGTAAAGGCCCAGCCCGGTTCCGGGTACGTTGGTCGTGCGATCATCGTGGACTCTGTGGAACGCGCCGAACAGGTTCTTCAAGCCCTCCGGGCCGATGCCCACACCGGTATCCGATACTCTAAACCGCACAAACCCATCCTCAGCCGTATCTGCTCCGACGGTGACGAAACCGGAGCCAGGTGAGTATTTAACCGCGTTGTCTACCAGGTTCTCGATGATCTGTCCGAAACGAGCACTGTCTCCCCTGATCTTTCTCACCGACTCGGGGATATCAAGCTTGAACCTGTGGTCAGTACACTTGCTTTCGAAACCTCTGATAATCGAGCGGCATACTGCCTCGCTATCAAGCTCGTCGATACGAAGGTCAAGCCGACCGGCCTCGATCTGTGACACGTTCAGAATCGAGTTGATGGTCTCTGTCATGCGCATCGACTGGGATTGGATCAGCTCCAGCCACTCCCGCCGCTTGGCCGCAGAGGCGTCCCGCGTCAAGGACAGCTCAGAGAAGGTCTTGATCGAAGCCATCGGAGTGCGAAGCTGGTGAGATGCAGTCGTCAGGAACTTGGACTTCATGCGCTGGATCGCTCTTTGCTGACTAACGTCGTGGAATACCAGGGTACGTCCCAGTACCTGATTCTCGCGGGTGCGCAGTGGATAGGAAGTCAGCTCGAACTCGAGCCCAGATGCGTCCTTTAAGCTCAGGCTCTCGACCAAAGCATCGCTATCGGCCTGCATGGCGGACTCCATCTGAACAGCGACGATGTCGTCTTCATCATCCGTACTGGACAACGCCGACAGGACAACGCTGACGGACTGACCTTTCAGCGCTGCGGGATCTTGTCTCGTCATCTCCCCGAGTTTCCCGTTGACGAAATTCACTTTATTCTGGGCATCAATTACCAGGATGCCGTCGGTGGCGCCGTTCATCACACCATCCATCGTCAGGCGCTCTTTCTCCAGTGCCGCAACCTCTCGCCGCTCTCGGCGAATAAGCATCTCTCCCATCAACATCACCAGTACAAGTGGCGCAATCAGAGCCCCACCGAAAGTCCAGAGTCGGTCCCACAGGGGGTCGAACAGCTCGGACTGGGCGTATGCGACCGTGGTCACCCATGGCGTGGTGTCCGGATATCCAAAGAAGATAATGCGTTCCACTTTGTCGAGGCCGGGCCCGAACCACTCTTGAGTAGGCAGGGTCTTGGCCTGGAGCCAGACCGAGCTGCCGCTGATGTCGCGCCCTGCGGCAAGTCCAGGGTGCGGCTTCTCATATCCTGTACCTGCGAGGATTCTACCCTGGCTGTCGAAGATCCCCGATTTGGCCGTCGTCGGAAAGCCGACGCTCATATCCAGAGCAGCCGAGATAGTTGATAGCTCGGTACGGAGCACCAGAAACTGCTGTGGAATGTCGAGGCTCCATTTCAGCGGTTGTACGAACAGAGCAAAAGGCGGCTCTTCTTCTGCTGACGGTACCACCACGTCTGAGACGGTGAATTTCCCATTGTAGCGCGCCTGGAGGTATAGAGAATCGGGTCCGACCGGACCGGCGCCGCTTGGGTCAGAAGACACGAGAACGATACCGGAGGTGTCTGCTATATAGGCTCCCGAGAAGTGCGGGCTGTTTTCCACAAACTCCGCGAGGTAGGAGGTCATTTCCTCCAACTCGACCGGTTCTATGTAGGAGAGTGGCCTATGCTGGTGGACCTAGGCCGTTGCGAACGTCCCGGAGGCACCTTGCACCGTGTGGACCAGGTCCTCAAGTTGGGCATTGATCTCAGACGACTTGAGATTGACCTGAGTTATGATGGCATCACGGCGCGACTGGTAGTCCTGGAAGATCAATACCGCGCCCGCAACCGCCATAGGTACCATCAGCACGAGCAGCGCCAGTCGCCACCTTAGCTCGATATTCCGTTGGAAGAATGCGCTTATGGTACCCCTTCTCTAATACCGGTGTGATCCGTGTATATAGGCCGTATAAACGGCGTGTGAAGTTCCATAGATTGTCATCGAGCTAACGATTGCTGCACAGGGTGGCGTCCCGATTACCGTTAGGGTGTTGCCACCCTAAGCACACTGAGCAAGTCGCCAAGGGTAGGCTCGCATCTGAAGTGGTATCATTTGCCAGAGATTTCGAAAGAAGCCAAAACGTGCTAAGGGGCGGAAATCGAAATGAGGTTCTCGAGGGTCAACAGAGCTTCGTGTTTTATCTTCTGCCGAACTCCCGCTCCAGATGATGGCAGCTCAGATGGACCATGGTCGGGCGCCCGTGGGGGCAGGTGTGGGGCGTATCCGTACCTTGGAGGCTCCGCACCAGCTCTTCCATCTCGTCCTGGTTAAGGGCCATCCCAGCCCTGACGGAGCTGTGGCACGCGATCGATGCGGCAAGCGCTTCCTTGCGTCCCTTTAAGATGCCCTCGTAGGGCATGAGGTCCAGGACTTCTACCAGGGCCTTGCCCGGCCCCGAGTTTCTTATGATGCCAGGGATGCCACGGACCAGATAGGAGCGCTCGCCGAAGGGCTCCAGAAGAAACCCATATTGGGAAAGTAGCTCCAAGTTCTCCTGGACCACTTCCTCCTGGCCCGGTGAAAGCTCGACTGACATGGGTTCCAGCAGGGCCTGGACCTGGGCGTTGTGGGCTTCCACGTCTTTGACCACCCGTTCAAACAGTACCCGCTCGTGGGCGGCGTGCTGGTCGATCAGGTACATGCCATCCGGCCCTTCGGCCACCAGATAGGTGCTTTTGACCTGGCCGACTATCCTCAGGGAGTTTAATGCTTCCATTGGCCGCAGGGCGGGTTGGTCGGAAGCCAGTGTCCGATCCCATTGGTCTGTTTTGGCGGTGCCCGGCGCTGCCGCGGGCCACTGGCCCGAATCTGCCGGACGGAATACGGGCGACGAACTGGGAGTTCCGTGGAAGGCCGGACTCGGTCGCTCCGGTCCTATGCTGATCTCCGGCACCGGCGAGGTGGCGATAAGCGCCCCTCGAACCGCCCTTTGAACTACGGAGTATACGCGGTTCTCCTGCCTGAAGCGGACCTCCCTTTTTGTGGGATGAACGTTGACATCCACGTCCCCCAAAGGGACAGTCAGATTAATCACCGCCACCGGATAACGCTTGTCCGGCAGGAACCCGTGATAGGATTCGGAGACGGCGTGCGTAAGCATGGGACTCTGTATCCAGCGGCCATTCACAAAGAAGGTTATATAGCTGCGGTTGGCACGATGTAACGACGGAGAGCTTACGAAGCCGCTGGCCCTGTATTCGCCGCCGGGCTCCTCCCACGAGGCCTCCAGCATCTCCTTTGCGGTGGCGCCCCATAGACGGCGGCAATGGCGTCGGCAAGGCTGCCTGTGCCCGGCGAGGTCAGAGTAGCCCTGCCATCAATCAGTAGTTGAAACCGTATCCCAGGAAAGGCCAGAGCGTAGCGGGACAGCAGGTCACCTATTCGCGACGACTCACCTGAGGCTGACTTGAGGAACTTGCGCCTCGCTGGCAGGTTCTCGAACAGCTCCTGGACAGTCACCGAAGTGCCCGGCGGACATCCCTTGGCGGTGTTCTTTACCAACTTCCCCCAGGTTACGTCCACCTCTCGCCCGCCGGGGGTATCAGCGGGCCGGGTCACCAGCGAAACGCGGGAAACGGAAGCAATGCTGGGGAGGGCTTCGCCCCTGAACCCCATGGTCGAGATGGTGCCCAGGTCGGCCATCTGGGAAATCTTGCTGGTTGCGTGGCGGTGGAAGGCCATCTCCACCTCGTCGGCGAACATACCGCAGCCGTCGTCGATGACCTTTATTTGAGAGACGCCGCCGTTTTGTATCTCGACCGTGATCTTGGAAGCTCCGGCATCAAGGGAGTTTTCCAGCAGTTCTTTGACTACCGACGCAGGCCGCTCGACCACCTCGCCGGCGGCGATTTTTGAGGCGATGCTGGGTTCCAGGACCTTTATTGTCATCGAGAGCTATTTCGGGGTAACCGGGGCTCCTTTAGCGCGGTATTGCTTGTCCCGGGAGTAACCCTTCTTGGCGTACTCCCGGACGATCTCGTAGATACGTTCCATCTGGTCGTCTTTGCTCCGCTTGAAGTAGTAGGGAGGTACCCATATCCCACCGAAGGCGGAGACCACCTCGGGGTAGTCGTCGACTACCAGGTCAGGAATCTTCGGAACGCCCAACTCTTCAAGGCGTTCCATAAAGCCGTGGAGGGGTTTTTCATACACCCCACTGGTGAATTTTTCCAGCTTGTGCTGTTTGACCACTTCCCAGCGCTGTCCGAGGCCTGACCAGATATGAATGTTATGGCCATCTTCTACTAGCCGGTGAAAAGTTTCTTTTGTTCCTGGGCGGAGGCTATCGTCAATGCCCAGTATCGTGTAGTCGACGTCGAAAAATATGTCCATATGCTAGCTGTGGCTCCTCAATGCCACTGGCCCCATTATAAGTACACCCATTCTCTAACCGCAACACTCTTGTTCGGAACTCGTACGCAATTCCTCTCCCGTCACAACCAAGGTAAGAAGTTGAATGGCCCGGCCAGCATACGCCAAAAGAACTCCAGCTTACCGAACGGCTCAACTGTGTCCGATGTAAAGATATACATCAAGCCGAATATAAGCCAAAGCCCTCCAAACCCACCACAACCGTTAGACGCGGCCTTCTTGCCCATAAAACGCCTCCTTGCGCTGTCGATCCCTCATCACTTACCTTAAATCACCCTGAGTTTTCTGACATCGGGAGTACGGCCGATTTCAGCGCATCTAGAAGAACTAGGATCTTATCGGCCTTATGGCCGATTCATCGAACGTCCTTGATCCGGGCCTTATCGAGCCCAATCGAGGCGACTTCATGCCCTTTCCTGTAATTCCATGGCTGACTCTACAGCAAAAGATTGATTCCGCCAAACGTGGGCACACCCCACCTCACCCTCGGAGGTAACGTACAGGCCCTGATCCATGGCGCGCTCGTACTCGATAGTCAGAAGAGGCTGTGGCTCACTGTCGACGAATGGACGCTGGGGTTGACAAATGACTGAGAGTCAGTCATAATGTGTAATGCATCAATGGATAAGAGGAGAACGCGGTGACTGCGACAAGGGCAAGAAGGACCGAGAGCGAACCAGTGCGAAGGGCACAGCTACTTAGAGCAGCCAGAAAGGTTTTTCGTTCAAAAGGATACGACGGAGCGGGTGTCTCTGAGATAGTGCGTGAGGCAGGGGTGGCCCAAGGGACCTTCTATCTCTACTTCCCGTCGAAGAGGGACGCCGCCGTATCCCTGCGCGACGGGCTGATGGAGACTATGGCCCAGGCAGCGGCCATCGCTGTGAAATCGCACACGTCCTTTGAGGACCGGCTCCAATCGCTGATCGCAGCAGGCTTCAAGGTAGCTCGAAGGAACGCTGACCTCTTCAGGCTGGCGTTCATAGGAGCTGACGAAACACACTCGGAGATGCACAGCGAGTCCCCGGAGCACGCCTCGATCCTGAGAGCTATTACGGATCTCTTCAGGGATGCGGTCGACGCGGGAGAGATGGAGGCGATGGACCCGGAGATCGCGGCTCGGCTGGCAACCGGCCTGCTTCAGCATGCCATGATCGAGGCCTTTGTTTTTGGTGAGGGGGAAGAGTCGGACCGGCTCGAACAAGGTGTTTCCGCACTGCTTCTGAACGCGCTAAGACGAAGAACCGATTAGGTTTTTTGCATCATAGTGACTGATGGTCAGTCATACTTAGGCGGATAGAGGGGCCAGTCTTTTGGCCATGACAAAATCATCAACCTACCGATTGCACGAGGCGGCAAAGAGTCCACTATTTTTACCAGGGGATGACTGATAGTCAGTCACATATCTGGATGCATTCACCGAGAAACGAGACAGTCAGATGAGAACAGCAGAGGGAAACGAACCTGGGCTAGTCAATCAAGAGCACCCAAAGGAGGCAATCATGGACGGCATCACCACCCAAGAAAAGGCACAGTCGCGCATTTACCGGAGGCGCTGGTGGATGCTCGCAGTAGTTTCGGTAACTGTCGTGTTAGCGACCATCGACGAGACGATTCTCAACGTGGCTATCCCGTCGCTGCAGCGAGACCTGGGAGCGTCCGCCTCGTCGCTGCAGTGGATCCTCAACTCGTACTTGCTGGTCTTCGGTGGCCTGCTCCTGACGATGGGCGGTGTCGGTGTATAGGTTCTTGTCTTCGCTAATCAGATACCAAAGTTCTGACCCACGACCTTCATGTACCCTTGGGGAGTACGGGTTGTGCGAGTCTTGCCGACTAGCAGACCTGACCTGCCCCAATAGTTGTACCGCAAATCATGAGACACTGATAGCGCTTGGAGCAGAGGAGGTGAGGATGGCCTCTGGAGCAGGAGGGCGATAGCCCAGGGCGCTGTGGGGGCGTTGGTGGTTGTACTCGTGGCGCCACTGCTCGGTGAGGACCTGCACCTCCCAGAGGGTATCGAAGAGCTCCCGGTCCAAGAGTTCGTCCCTAAGCTTGCCGTTGAAGCTCTCAACATACCCATTCTCCCAAGGGCTACCCGGTGTGATGAAGAGGGTTGTGACTCCCACCCCTTGGAGCCACAACCGCACCGCCCTGGCGGTGAACTCCGGCCCGTTGTCCGAGCGGAGGTGCTCCGGCACGCCACGCTGGACCATGAGGTCCCCCAGGCATTCAATGACATGGGGTGAGCGTAACGAGCGACCCACATGGATGGCCAGACACTCCCTGGTATACTCATCCACCACTGTCAGGAGACGAACGGGTTTGCCGTCACTGGTACGAAGGGCCACAAAGTCGTATGCCCAGACGTGGTTCCGTCGTTGTGGCCTCAGCCGCACGCAGGAGCCGTCAGTAAGCCAGAGTCGGCCCCGTTTGGGCTGTTTGGCTGGTACCTTGAGTCCTTCCCGTCGCCAGATCCGCTCCACCCGCTTGTGGTTCACTCTCCATCCCTCCCATTGCAGCATGGCAGTCACCCGCCGGTACCCATACCGTCCGTACCGACTGGCCAGCCGAACCACTGCCATCGTCAGGGCCTCCTCATCATCGGCCACTGTTGCAGTGTACCTCTGTGTTGACTGGGGTTGCTCAAGCGCCCGGCAAGCGCGCCGCTCAGAGATGCCATACCGTTCCCGTGCCAACTCCACGCATCTCCGCCGGCGGGCCGGGCTCAGAAGTTTCCCCGTGCTGCCTCCTTCAGAATCTGGTTGTCCAACGTCAGGTCCGCTACCGCACGCCTGAGTCGTCCGTTCTCCGCTTCCATCTCCCGCAACCGCCTCGCCTGGTCTATTCTCAGCCCCCCATACTGCTGCCGCCACCGGTAAAACGTATGGTCTGATACCCCGATACCCCTGCATGCCTGGGCCACCGTCTCCCCTTGCGCCAGGGCCACCTCCGCTTCCCGCAGCTTCCCTATGATCTCTTCTACACTGCGCTTTTTACTCGCCATTGACTACCCCCTCTCACCAGCTCCACTTTACGAGTTTATAACTGGACCAGTTTTTGGGGGGCAGGTCAGGGTCTCAGGCACGCTTACATTCGTTGACTCCTCGCGCCGTATCATCAACGTGACGAGTCAGTCCGGCGCCGTGCTTGTGCTGAGCGTAACACCCGCCGCTGTGGTCGTCGTTGACGAAGCTGTTAAGGCGCTGGATGATCTCGGCAATCGAATCGGTTCGAAGGTGACCGCCATATACAACATGGCGAACAACATCGCCACGAGTGTTGAAGTGTCGCGCTAGGGGCTCTTCGCCAACGCGTCCGGCCCACAGTTCTTCGACGATGTCGTTTTACTCTCCTGTCAGCAGGGCCTCCAGGGTTTTTCTGTCCGCGCCAACGATCAGTTGGCCGTCCACTACAGCCAGCGGACGCCGGATCAGCCTGGGTTCCTCTAGCATCAAACGCAGCAGGGCCTCTTCGCTCAGTTGGTCGGCATCGACGCCCAGGGCCTTGAAGCTGGGACTCCTCCAGGAGAAGACGTCCGAGGGTTTGAGGTCTTTTAGCAACTCTCCCAGCTCAGCCTCGGAGAAGGGTTCCTTAAAGAAATCTCGTTCTTCCGTCTCTTTGCCTGTTTGCGAGAGGAACTCCCTCGCTTTCCGACAGGTCGTTCACTTGGCCCACCAATAGAATTTCACTTGCTGTGCCACGATCACTTCTTGTTATGGGACTCTCTGGCGCGTTGCTGGAGCTCATAGAGTTTGTTGATGGCCTCCAGGGGAGTCGTGTTCGACACGTCTATCTCTAGAATCTCTTCCTCCATCGGTGAGCTGTTGCCAAAAGGGGCACTTGCAAAGAAGGCTCCGCCTTGCCACTTTTATCTTGCGGTCCGTGATGATTGCCATGGTTGGCTTCCAGGTCCCTGAGTACCTCCCAGGCCCGGTTTACCACAGCCTTGGGAAGGCCAGCAAGCTGGGCCACGTGTATACCGTAGCTCTTGTCGGCCCTTCCGGGGAGAATCTGGTGAAGGACAGCCACCTGGCCACCCTCCTCAGAGACGGCCACGGTGTAGTTACGCAAGCGGGGCAACGAGTCCGCCAGTTGGGTGAGCTCGTGGTAATGGGTCGCAAAGAAGGTCTTACACCCCAGCCGTGGGTTGTTGTGGACGTACTCAGTCACGGCCCGGGCTATGGACAGGCCGTCATAAGTGCTGGTACCTCTGCCGATCTCGTCCAGGATCAGGAGAGATCGAGAGGTGGACTGGTTCAATATGGCCGAGGTCTCGACCATTTCGACCATGAAGGTGGACTGTCCGGTAGCCAGGTCATCTTGGAGGCCCACCCGGGTAAATATCCTGTCCACCACCCCTACCGTGGCGGAATCGGCGGGCACGAAGCTCCCTATTTGTGCCATCAGCGTTATCAGGGCCACCTGCCTGATATACGTACTTTTGCCAGCCATGTTGGGTCCCGTCAGCACTATAAGCTGAGCATCGCCATTTGACAGGTATGTGTCGTTGGGCACGAATTCGCCTGGCGGCAGGACTCTTTCGACGACCGGGTGCCTGCCGGCTTTGATCTCGATGGTCTCACCGTCCGTCAACGCGGGTCGGACGTACCTGTAGCGATGGGCGGCCTCGGCGAGGGACACGAAGGCGTCTATATGGCTGATCCCGTCGGCCAGGGCCAGGATCCTCTCGCCCCTCTCCTCTATCTGCTTGCAGACCTGCCTGTAAAGGGACCTTTCCAGCTCTTCGGTCCGCTCTCGTGCGTTGAGTATCAGAGACTCGTACTCTTTGAGCTCCGGCGTGATGAACCGTTCTCCTCCCGCGAGGGTCTGTCGGCGTATATAGTGTTCGGGTACCTGCCGCAGGTTTGTGTTGCTGACCTCGATGTAGTATCCGAAGACCTTGTTGTATCCCACACGAAGGTTCTTGATACCCGCGCTTTCGTTCGCTTTACGCTCCAGGCTGGCTATGTACTCTCTCGTGTTTCGAGAGGCCAGATTAAGCTCGTCCAGTTCAGCCGAGAAGCCGGCTCTGATGACTTTTCCATCGCCGGGCTCAGCAGAAGGTTCCGACTCGATCGCCCCCTGGATGAGAGAGACCACGTCATCGCAAGGTTTCATCTGCTCTCGAAGCCAGGCAATGGCGTCTCCGCCGGGTTCCTCAAACAGAGTCAGCAAGCCTGAGGTGGCTTCGAGCCCTGTCTTCAATGCTAGGAGCTCCCTTGGTGTGGCCACGCCTATGCGAATGCGGTTCAACACCCGCTCCAGGTCGCTGGTCTGGGACAGGAGCTTGGTGGCTCTCTCCCTTATCACCAAGTTTCCATGGAAAAATTCCACGGCTTCCTGGCGCTGGATAAGCTTGCTCAGGTCCAGCAGAGGCTGGCCAAGCCAACGTCTGAAGAGGCGCCCTCCCATCGGAGTCCGGGTTAGGTCAAGGGTGGACAGCAGGGACAGGTCCACCCTGTCCCAACGACCGGCCTCGAACAGCTCCAGATTTCTCCTGGTCTGGTGGTCAAGGGTCATGAACTCGCTGGTGGAGTAGGTCTTGAGGATGGCATGTTCGTTCAGGGCTGCCTTTTGGGTCTGCATCAGATATTCGACGACTGCCCCTGCCGCCCTGGTTGCCAGAGGTAGCTGGGCGCAGCCGAAAGGTTCCATGGTCGCGACGCCGAAGTGGTCGAGCAGGGTCCGTTAAGCATTGGAGTGTTTAAAGACCGACCCCGCCAGCGCAGTGACCGAGTACCGGTCGTCATTGGCCGGTAGCTCCTGATCCTCGGGTGCCAGCACCTCCGCTGGCGACAGACGGTCCAACTCCGCGGCTAGACCGCCGATGGGAAGTTGGGTCGTCGCGAACTCTCCGGTGGTGACGTCCACGTACGCCAGTCCCGCTTCGGCGCCGTCGATGACGACTGCGGCAAGGTAGTTGTTGGACTTATGGTCAAGAAGAGAGAGCTCGAACACCGTACCAGGTGTGACCACTCGGACCACGTCGCGCTCCACCAAGCCCTTGGAGGCCGACGGATCGGAGAGCTGCTCGCATATGGCGACCTTGTACCCCTTCTTTATGAGCTTGGCCAGGTAGGAGTCGAGAGCATGGGCGGGAACACCCGCCATGGGTACCTTGACGTTCTTGCCCATCGCCCTGGACGTGAGGACGATCTCCAACTCTCTGGACGCCAGGCGTGCGTCCTCGTCGAAGGTCTCGTAGAAGTCTCCCAGACGGAACAGCACTATGGCGTCCGCGTAACGATGCTTGATTCTGAGGTACTGGCGCCGTATGGGGGTCAACAGCCCTCGCACACTGGAAGTTAGGGCAATTCTACAGCGCTCTCAGAGTCTAGGGAATGGGTAGGCGGCAATATGCTAAAACCGAAGAATGGAAATCACTACTGAGGCTTAGAAGTAGTATCGAGAGGCTTAATGGGCGGTTGACGGAACACAGACGGCTCAATAAGTTGCGTGTACGTGGAAGACTCAAGGTGCAGATTCACACCATGTTGTCTGTTATAGTCTGTCAGGCGCAGGCTTTGGCTACGGCTTCTTTGATCTCAGTTCGTTGAGCGGCCTAAGATACCCTTACCCGTCTGGGCACAGACTGATACGGTATGTCGATATAGGCATATGCCTCACCCTTTGCATATGTCTTCTCACCAGTGTGGTCACTAGTTAATTCCACCCTTTTGAAATGTCTGTCGATTTTTTCTGCCGTTACTACGATTTTGATGGCTTTTAACGCATCACCCTCGTTACGATATATCGTCATTAGGCGTTAAAACTCCTTCTGCCTGGAGTTCCAAGCAAATCTCCACAACCAACTCGTCCGGTAGTTGTAGACGGTCAGCTACCTCCGACATATAGATGGTCTCTCCTGTCGAATATAGTTGTCGGATTTCCTCTTTGGCTTGTTCTTTCGGTATGTCTCTTAGCGTAATCACTTCCTCCTCCTCTTTGGAGGCTTGCTCAAGCGTTGCTACTCTCGCCTTGAGGTGTTCAATCTCACGAAGTAAATCAGTTATCTCCGCATGTACAGATTCCTCGATGTCAGAAGCCCATACGAGCATCACTTCCTCTACACCTGAATCGCTCGTCTCAACCGTAGCCAACGGCTCTTTCCCTGCCTTAAAGAATTCATACTTGGTTGGTAAAGTAGCAGCGCCTTCTGGCACCCACATCCTCAGTATTTCTTCAAGCTGGTTTTCAACAATGTTCACGGCAATTTCCCTTCTGACCGATCTGAGGCGACGGTATATGGAGATGGCTGACTTAAGTATGTTTTGTGAACTCGTTGGAGGGCATCAACCATAGGCCCCATTCGTTCTGGCGGTATGACGACTCTAAACACGGGATTTATGGGCAATCCCTCTTCAAGAAGCTTCTTTGGATCCAGATTAAGCTCTGCTGGCAATATCGACTGACCAAACATTAGTAGGAATACGCCGTCCTGTAAGCGCACGAAAATATGATTGGCGTAATGGGTAGAGACATCCTCTGTATCAACCCAATGACCCCTGACGGTAATTGGCCCTTTGGATTCAGATTCTTCGACCGAATTTTTTAAGTTTCTTTTTAGACCGTGGCATAGCAAACTCCTCAGTCTAGACTGGGATTTCTACTGTAACACGATGCTATAGCATATGCACCCCTTCCTCGGAATTATGAATAGCGCCTACTATAGGAGCACCGCAATTGCTATGCTAGAAAGGGCGCCTGTTGCCGTTCGAGTCCTTCTTTCCACGAATTTTTTAAGTTTCTTTTTAGACCGTGGCATAGCAAACTCCTCAGTCTAGACTGGGATTTCTACTGTAACACGATGCTATAGCATATGCACCCCTTCCTCGGAATTATGAATAGCGCCTACTATAGGAGCACCGCAATTGCTATGCTAGAAAGGGCGCCTGTTGCCGTTCGAGCCGGTTGACTTTCCTTCTACGGTTGCAATACCGTACTACTGATCATGGACGTAGCGTTTCTTTTGATAGTGCCCGGGTTGTTGTGGGTCCAGTCCTGGTACCTGCTGGGGCTTCTCCCCAATCCCAGGTCCTTGGGGATCGTTGCTGTTGGCGTCGCCATAGCCCTCTTCGCCGTACTGGTCTTCCAGGACCAGTTGACCACGGTCGTGACGACACCGGCTGGGGGTTTGATAGAGGTTACCACACCCATTTCCATACTGGTGTTGGTGTGGACCGTCTATGCAGTGGCCGTCGCGGGGGTATACCTATGGGGATTCGAGCCCAGGGCTCTAGGACACTACGGACTCTTTCTATGCGTGGCCTCGGGGTTGTTGTCCGTCTACTTTTTCGTCGGCGGGGAGCTGCTGGAGAACGGCGACATCAAACACGTTAGCTGGCTGCTGGGCTCGGCAGCGGGGACTCTGACCTTTTTGGCGGGCATGCTGTTCGCCTATATGGCTTTTACGCCCTATGGCCTAGGGGAGAGCCGGTCCTCGCTGTTAAGAAAAATGACGGGCTGGGCGTATTTGGCTGGCTCGATTGCCGTCGCCGCCCTTGGCGGGCTGTTGCTGCTGGGCCTCAATCCGTCCTAGGCCGTCCTAATCCTTCCAGAACCTCTCTTCTTGGACATTGAAACCCTTGGGCATCAGCCGCTCCTTCACGTCTTCTATCATGCCCGGATGCCCGCAGGCGTAGACCAGCGTCGACTCTTTGTCCAGGCCGAACTTGTCCAGGTATTCCTCTACGATCGTGTTGCACCGGCCCCGAACCCCCGTCCACGTCGAGTTGTGAGCCTCGCCCGGACGGCTGACCGTGGGGACGTACGCTATGGTCTCCGGATGAGCATCGGCCAGGCCTTTCAGCTCTTCCAGGTAGGTGAACTCGTCCTGGTAGCTGGCTCCCTGGAGGACGTAGAACTTGTGGCCTTGTCCCTGCATGTGTAAATACTCACGTATCTGGCTGACAAATGGGGCGACGCCTGTCACCGTGGATACCATGAAGTGCTTACGGTACTTCTCGTCCAGGGTGAATATGCCCTTGGCACGAGGGCGAATGCTCATCGAGTCCCCAACTTTCAATTCCCACATCAACGGGGTCAATGCGCCGTCAGGCGGCGGGACCAGCTCGATGAATATTTCAAGTTCGGGTTCGTGGGGAGCTGACGCTATGGAATAGGCACGCTCTATGGTGTCTATCCCGAGGGTGCAGTACTGGCCGGCTTTGAACTCGAACTGGATGTCGGGCCTGAGTTTGATGACCATCAGGTCATCGGTGATGTCGGTCCGCTCTACCAGCCTGGCTCTCGGCAGCTTGGCGATGGCAGCCCGAAGCCTCTGCTCGCGCTCAATCAGCTTGGGGTCTTCGCGATCCAATTGGGTTCCATCCCTTCACCGAGCCGCCCAGGGACCGACGTTATTTGGGGGTGATCTTTGATACCTTGGCAGGTTGAACGACCAGGCCCGGCACCCTGGACATCGGATCTGGTTGTTCGCTGGCTTGCATCTCTACCGCCAGTTGTCCGAATAGGGAAGTCGACGAGATAATTCCATAGTGCCAGTCGCCGTTGAGGCTGGCCTTTCCTTCGTACCGCTGGCCAGAGGTGACCACTTCAACTAGGTCTCCTTCTTGTATGCCCAGCTTTTCGGCGTCGATTGAGCTCATCTCCACCATTTCATCTCTTTTGATGCTGTTGGTCTGGCCGCGGATTACTTCCATCTGGCGTTCTTCTTGCAGCAATACCCTGCCGGGAACGAACAGGAATGGGTAATCATCTGGCAAGACCGGTTTTGTGGCGCGGAATTCGGGGACCATCAGATTGGCCATTTCGCCGGGAAACCCCTCCTCGTAAAGTACCGCAGTCCCCTGATCTGCCGGATCCGTGGTAGGCCACTGTACTCCGGGGTACTCCTTGTCCGAATAGAGGATCTGGGTGGGCATTGGATTCGAGGGGTCTGGCCTGAACACAAGGCGGGCGCTGGATTCCAGCCGCTGGTGAGAGATGCCCTGATACATCGGTACCAGTTGAGCTATCTCCTCCATCACCTCCGCGGGCGAACTAAAGTCGAATCCGCTGGACTTCATTCGACGAGCTATCTCACAAAGGGTCCACCACTCCGGCTTGGCTTCGTCGTTTTTGGCGTTGATAACCGGCTTGAGTAGCTGAATCCGTCGCTCCAGGTTGGTGTAGGTCCCAGCTTTCTCGACGAACGTGGAGCGGGGGAGGACTACGTGTGCCTTCTGGGCTATAGGGTTCAGAAAGTGGTCTTGAACTATTAGGAAGTCCAGATTTTCCAGATAGGCCAGAGTGTCCTCATTTGCTCCGTTCTGGCCATGGCCGGAGATTTCCAGATTGGGGCTATCTCCCACGACAAACATCGACTTGATGTCGCCTCGCTTGACCGAGTCGAGAATTCCATAGAGGTCAAGACCGATTTCAAAGGGTACGACGCCCCCCCAAACCTTCTCTACGGCTTCCCGTTCCTGATGGTCCTCCAGGCTCCTGTAACCCGGAAGCAAATGGGGAAGGCAACCCATGTCCCAGGCCCCTTGCTCGTTCGTGCCTTGTCGTAGTGGATAGAGGCCCGTGGAAGGCTTGCCCAGATTGCCGGTCAGCAGGGCCAGGTCCACCAGTGCTAGGACACAGTCTCTCTGCAGCTCCTGGAGTATGTTGTCGAGGGCATATATGACGGCCGAGCTACTTGAATCACCGTACAACCCGGCGGCTTCCCGTATCTGGTCTTCCGAGACTCCCGTTTCTCGAGCTATCGAGTCGAGATCCAACGACTTGAGGGATTGGTACAGGCCTTGAGCATCCGAGCAATGCTCCTCTATCCACTCCTTCTGGTCCAACTTCTGGTCTACTATGCTCTTCAGCAGACCTCCCAGCAGCATCAGCTCGGTCCCCGGTCGCGGTCTGAGCCAGACATGGGCGTACCTGGTGAGCTCCACCTCTCTGGGATCGACTACAACAAGTTTGGTACCGGCTTTAACGGCCCGTTTTATCGGCACCGCGACTACGTTGTGCTCCTCGGTCGCATTGGTGTTAAAGGCGAGAACGCACCCCGCACCCTCCAGTTCCCAGATAGGGTTTGTGGCGGCGCCGTAACCCAAAGACTCGATCAGGCCGTTAACCAGCTCCGGCCGGGTATCGGAGGTCTGGTCCACGTCGTTGGTGACCATCACGCTTCGGGCGAACTTCTGGGCCAGGTAATGATCCTCGTTGGTGCCGTTGGGAGACGTGAGCAAGGCGAACCAGCTACCCTTGTATGCCGGTAGCTTCTGGGCGATCAGATCGAGGGCTTCATCCCAAGTGGCCTCTTGCAGTGCGCCAGACTCGTCTCGAATCAGCGGTTTCTTTAAACGTTCCTTGCTGTTCACGAAGTCGAGTCCGAATTTGCCCTTGAAACATGCCTGGCCCTTGTTGGCGGGGGAGTTTATCTCGGGCACGGCGCGGACAACCTTTTCGAACCGGTTAACCTCCAGGTTCAACTGGCAGCCCACAGGGCAATGGGGGCAGATGGTACGTTCCACTCTGGTGGCCTTCTCCCATTTGTTGTCGCTTTCAACGAGAGCGCCAACCGGGCAAACATCCAAGCAAGCACCACAGAATTCGCAACCGGATTCCAGAAGCGAAGTGCCGTGGGAAGTGCCCACCAGGGCCTGCCCTGCCCTCTCGGTGAAGGTGATGGCGTTGTCCCCACGCACCTCCTCACATACCCTCACACATCTGCCGCAAACGATACACAGATTGTAGTCTCTGTCGTAGAAGGGGTCGCCCGTCTCGATCTGAAGGTTGCGGGACGTGTAGGTCAGCGGCGACTCTATGTCCATGTTCAGGAATCTGCTGGTGTCCTTGAGCTCACACCTCTCGTTTTTGGGACATGTCACGCAACGATCGTTGACGGATACGTGTCGTAGACATATATCCTGGGGGCCGCAGAGCTCAACACGGTGGCATGTCAGACACCCGTGCGGATGCTCCGCAATCAGCATCTCCATTATGGACCGTCGAAGCTGATACACTTCTTGGCTGGTGTTGTTGTTAATTACCATGCCGTCTTGGGCGGGAAGGGTACATGCCGCCGGGTAGCCTCTCCCTCCGTCGACCTCAACAACGCACATTCTGCAGGCGGCGAAGGGCTTCATGCCCGGGTGATAGCACAGGTAGGGTATATAAACCCCGGCGTCGGTTGCGGCTTCTATGACCATCTTGCCAGATTGTGTCTTGACCTGAACGCCGTCTATGGTGATGGTTATCTCGTCGGACATCTTTCCGCCTATCTCCGGATGTTTCTGGGCGAGAACCACTCTCCAACGGGTACGCCGTCGGAGTACTGCTTCTGGTTCATCATAACGTCGAACTCGTCACCGAAGTATTTCAGGGCCGAAGCCACTGGATTGAATCCCAACTGCCCGTGGCCGCATAGAGACCCCGACTGCATGTCTTTTCCAACCTTTTCCATAAGCTCCTGGTCGCCGGGCCTACTTTCCAATTTGCAGATATTCTCCAGGATTTCCAGGAGGTGTGACATCCCCAACCTGCATGGAAAGCATTTGCCGCAGGACTCGAACTGGCAGAAAGCGATGAGAGAGCGAGTCAGGTCTACAGCGGAGGTATCGGTGTCGGCGGCGATTATTCCTCCCGACCCCAGTATCGCCCCCGCCTGCGCCATCTCTTCGAAATCCAGGGTTATGTCGACTTGATCGGCGCCCAATAGCCCCCCAAGTGGCCCACCTGTCTGAAGGAGCTTCAGTTCCTTTCCATCGGGCACTCCGCCGGCTACCTCGTAGATCACCTCTCTCAGGGTCATTCCAAAGGGTACTTCCACCATGCCGGTATATTTGAGGTTTCCCGAAAGGCACAGGATGGCGGTCCCAGTGCTTCGGTTTTGTCCGATGCCGGTGAACCACTCGCCCCCCTTCTCTACTATCGGTGGTATGTACGAAAGAGTCTTAACGTTGTTGATGTTAGTGGGTTTCCCGAACAGCCCCACCTGTGCGGGGAATGGAGGCCGGTACCTGGGCATGGCCCGTTTCCCCTCGATAGACTCCATCAACGCCGTCTCCTCACCCGAAACGTAGGAGTCTCCTGTGAGGGCCACTTCGATCTGGAAGCTGAAGTCCGATCCAAAGATGTTATCGCCAAGAAGCCCCAGCTCTCGGGCCTGTTTGACGGCCTGCCGGGTACGCTCTATGGGTCCCTCATGGCCATGGCGAATGAAGACATACCCATAGTTGGCGCCGGTGGCATATCCGGCCAGCGCCATGCCCTCCACCAAGGTGTGAGGGTCGGCCTCCAAGATCCCCTTGTCGTTGAAGGCGCCTGGGTCCCCCTCTTCGCAGTTGCAGAGGATGTATTTTACGGGTTCATCAGACTTGGCCAGGAAGCTCCACTTGGTTGCCGTGGGGAAGGCGGCGCCACCTCGGCCTCTCAACCCTGACTTCTTGACCTCCTCGAGGGCTTCCTCGGAGGTCATCTGCGTTACGGCTTTGTGCAGTGCGCCGTAGCCACCATTGGCGATGTACTGATGTATGTCGTACGGGTCGATGTTCCCGGCGTTCCGTAGAGCGACACGGACCTGCCGCTTCATCATCGGGTGTTCTTTAAGGTCCCGAGCTCCATCGACTCCCTGGTCGCCGATGTAGCCCAAAGCCATGTCCGTCGGTGGGAAATGGCGCACCAGGTGGGAATACACGATTGCCGGTACTTCGCTGACGGTCACCTTTTCGTAGAATACCCGGGAGCCGTTCGAGGCCGTAATATCGACCAGCGGTTCGGCATAGCACATCCCCAAGCAGCCCACCTCACTGACGTTTGCCTTGATCTGGTGGTGCTCCAGTTCCTGGCGGATCGCCTCGAGCACGTCATCCGCACCGGAAGCCTTCCCACAAAGAGCGGTTCCGACCCTTATCCAGGGCACCTCGCTGCTCGTAAGCTCCCTCCACCGTCTTTGGGCCTCGGCCTGAAGGGATTCGAAGTTATCGGCCATTCTTGCCCCGTTTCCTCGCCCCATCCCTTGCCTCGATGACCATCTCCCTGGCCCTTTCAGGAGATAGTCTGCCTACCAGCCTTTCGTCTATCTTGATGACAGGTGCTTGCGAGCATGCGCCCAGGCAGGTGTTGTATCGGACCGTTATTTTGCCGTCTGCGGTGTCACCTTCATCATCCACACCGAGGCCGTCAAACACGGCCTTAATGATCTTGGTGGCGCCCACCACATGGCATGATGTACCCCAGCAGAGTTCCACGGTGTGAGTACCGGGCGGCGTGAAGCTGAAGTTGGTGTAAAAGGAAGCTACGCCCCAAACGTCGTTAACCGTGGAGTTGGTGAACTCGGCTACCTCTCCGATGGCTTGTTCGGGTATGTACGCGAACTCATCCTGCACTGCCAAGAGGGACGACAGCACGGTTATGGTCTCCTGCTCCTGAGCGTTGAGGGCCTTGGTTATTCGCTCGCTGAGCCCTTCTTTTATTGTGGTCAAAGCGTTGTTTTCTCAAGGACTCTGTAGATTCAGGTTAGCTAGGGATATTACCGTTCGTGAAATTCGTAACTAGCACGGGCGCAATGGTAGCACAACCCTTGTTCTGCAACAAGGGATTGGCCTCACTGCCCGTGGTCTTGTAGGGCCAAATCCGCAACCTGTTTACCAAGCCGGACGCTGTAGTTGGTGCCACGGTCTTCAGGATAGATTTGGGTCGTGTTGGCTAGGTACAGGCTCTTGATAGGCGTGCGAATGTCAGGGATACGCCCCGAGTAGTTGACACCGATGATGGGCTGGGCGGCGTCAACCTTGTGATGGTAAAAGTCTTCGATCCACGATTCGTCGAAGTCAGGGTTTATTTTGCTCAGGTGGGGCACGACTTCTTTGAGCAGGTCTTCGCCACTTATCTGGTATAGGCGGTTGTTAACGCCGGGGTAGTTTGAGAAATAAACGAGGTGTTTGCCACCGTAGAGCGAAGGGTCGACGAAGTTTGTCTGCTCGATGATGCCGACGAAGGGCATTGTCCGGTCGGCGACGTTAAGCCAGTATGTGTGGGATAGGGGCCGTTTGAGCACCAGGATCAGCAAGACGGCAGCCAGATACGTGACGTTGGTAAGCTTCTCGGCGTAGCTTTCCGGGAGAGGTGGGACCAGCTTGGTGAACACGTAGGAGGGTGTGGTCGCAATGACCGCGTCGTAGTCCCGCAACTCGGCTTCCCTGCCGGGCAGCTCCACATCCAAACCGGTAGCACGTTCGTCACCTACGACGACCCTTCTGACCCCGCTGGAGACGTGTACCTCTCCACCCATCCGGACGATCTTTTCACCCAGAGTGTCGAAGACCTCACCGAAGCTGCCCATTGGGTATCCCAGCCGCTCCTTCTGCCAGGGCTTGGGCCGAGAAGCTACCCGCAGGTATATCTTTCCCCATATCCAGGTCATGCTTACCTGGTCGTAGTGTTCTCCGAACTTGCCCCGCAGCATGGGCTCCCACACCACCTGGTAAGCTCGTTTGCCCACCCGCTTCTCCAGCCATTCGGTGGCCGTCACTCCCTCGAACTTGTGCCAGTTCTTGGTCTTCTGTAGATAGAGGGTCACCAGGCCCAACCTCATGCGGTCGAACATGCTCAGAGGAGTGAACTTCAAGAGGTCGATTGGCGAAGCGAACTTCCATATCTTGCGGTCGTAATAGAAACCGACCTTGGACTGTATCCATGCCAGCTTGTGTCCCAATCCCAGCTCGTGGATCAGGTCCACCATGTGGGTATCGCTCATGAACAGGTGGTGGTAGCCTTTCTCGAGCTGGCCACCACCCACCTCGAAGGTCGAGGCCTGGCCGCCAAGAAACGGCGCACGCTCGAACACGTGGGCTTGGTGTCCCTTTTTCATGATCTGATAGGCAGCCGCCAGACCGGCCGCGCCCCCACCTATGACGCCTACCTTCATTTGCCTTTGCTTTCTCGAGCGAGGTTCTTGCCTTCGCCGAACTCGGTAAGAGGGTCCCTATCAGCCTGGTTGTTAGATGCCATCATGACATCCCGGCTCTTGGCCAGTTGCCGGATAGAGATGTTCTCCCTGCCCAGGAAAAATAGACCCAGGAGGTTGACCGGCAGCCAGAGGGCGATGATGTGCACGAAGAAGGAGTATGCCGCGGCTGGCTCCGCTCCGACGCCGAAGCCCACCAGGGTGGCCTTGGCTGCCACCTCGAACGGACCTATACCGCCGATGGTTGATGGAATGGCAGTGGCTAGGTTAGAAATGACCGTCACCAGAAGGATCACCTGGAAGGATACTCCCAGGTCGAAGGATATGGCGACGACGTAGTACATGAAGGCTTCGGCTAGCCAGACCGGCAGTGATAGAAGGCCAATGACCAGAAGCTTATATGGACTCCTCAGCGCCCCCAGACCCTCTATTAGCAGTAGCGTCAGCTCCTCTACCTTGGGCCGAAGCCTCTCTGGGAGGGCACTCGTGAGGAGGCGAGTCAGCTTGAGTCCGAGTCCGGGAAAGGCCGCCAGCAGGAAGAGAATCGCGAACCCCAGGACGAAGCCGATGGCGACAACGATGCTCACCACCACCCACAATACTTTCAGGTCTCCGCCGTCGTTGCGCAAAGCGTCGGTCCAGGGGACGAAGGGCCAGATCACCGCCGCCAGGAAAATAAGTGTGAGCCCGTCCACCACACGCTCCACGGCGGCGGTGGCGAGGCCCGAGGCTTTGCTTACTCCTTCCCGTTCCCCCAGGAAGTAGGACCTGACCAGCTCGCCCAGGCGCATTGGCAGAACGTTGTTAGCCAGATAGCCTATGGCCACAACCGGATAGAGGCGCACAGGAGAAATGGGCTTGAGGTGCATCAGCAGGAAGCGCCAACGGATGGACCGGAATCCCAGAGCGCAGAAGTAGATAAGGATTGCCGGAGCGAGATAAGCGTAGTTGGCGTCTCGAAGCTCTCTGCCGGTCTCGGCAAAGTCGACTTTCCAGAGGAACAGGACGATAAATCCGGACGTTCCGAGAAGGCCGATCCAGAAACGGAGGTTAAACTGCAAGCGGTTGTTGCTCCGGGATTCTGTGTGTCAGGTTAGCTACTAAGCCAAGACTGCAACGTCCAAGTATACTTGGCTGCTCTAGGACGTACAAGAGCGGGGCCAACGCCATAGATACGGTTGTGGGGTTACGGCCGGATGTGTCTATAGTGTTGAGACGGCAGACCCTTTTTGTTAAACTGCCCGCATAGTTCGCCCCTATAGTTAAAGGAGAGTATAGGTATGCCCCTGAGCCGTGACGAGGTGAAGCACATTGCGACGCTCTGTCGCATCGGCGTTACCGACGAGGACCTGGACGATATGTCAGACCAACTTTCGCACATCCTGGACCTTTTCCAGGTGTTACAAGAGTTGGACACGACCGACGTGCCTTCCACGGGGCATTCCATGACCCCTGGAAACGTCATGCGCGCCGATGAGCCCGAGCCATCTATTCCTCAAAAGGAAGTGCTCAAGAACGCGCCCAAAACCAAGGGTGACCACATGCAGGTCAAAGTCATCCTCGAAGAGTAACTAAGCTGTATTTAAGAGAAATCCGAAAATGGGAGTTAAAAGGCACAGCCCGTGGCGGGTTCCTCCAGAGGATGTTCGGACTTGGTCGAAAAGGGGGAGTCCAGAGGGGCTGGCCCCTCTGGCGGGGGTGTAGGGGTGTCCCCCACCTTCCCCGCTCATTCTGAGCATGTCGAAGACCCCCCTTCCTGGCCAGGAAGGGGATCAGGGGGATGGTCGAAAGAATGGGCTGTTGATGTTGATTCATGGTTCGACGGGCTCACCATGAGCGGGTCGATATGAGGGCTCACCATGAGCGGGGCTATATGAGAGGCCATCATGAGCGGGAGCTATACGGTGACCGGAGATTTGATTGAACGATCTACATAAACTAACCATTCACGAAGCCTCGGAGCTTCTCCACAAAAAAGAGATCAGCTCCGTGGAGCTCACCAAGGCCTGCCTCAACCGCATCGGCCGGGTCGAGGAGCGCGTGAAATCCTTCGTCACTGTCACCAAAAAGGTTGCCCTCAAGCAGGCGGCCCTCGCGGACGAGCGCCTCGCCGAGGGTGAGCCATCCCCGCTCACCGGCGTGCCCGCCCAGATAAAGGACATAATCAATACCAAAGACATCCGCACCACCTGCGCTTCAAAAATGCTGGAAAACTATATTCCAGCCTATAACGCCACCGTCATGGAGCGGTTGATGGCCGAAGGTATGGTGTTGCTCGGCAAGGGAAACATGGACGAGTTCGCCATGGGCTCTTCTACGGAGAACTCGGCCTTCTTCCCCAGCCATAACCCGTGGGACCTGGACAGGGTGCCCGGCGGAAGCAGCGGTGGAGGGGCAGCGGCGGTGGGAGCGGACGAGGCCATATACGCCCTCGGCTCCGACACGGGTGGCAGCATCCGCCAGCCCGCCTCTCTCTGCGGCGTCGTGGGGATGAAACCGACGTACGGTCTTGTCAGCCGCTACGGTCTGATCGCCTACGCATCGTCCCTTGACCAGATCGGTCCAATCACCAAGGACGTCACCGATTGTGCCCTGGTTCTTCAAGCGATAGCCGGCCACGATCCCAGGGACTCCAACTCGATCCCGTATGACGTCCCCGACTACAGCAGATCACTAACGGGAGAGATGAAGGGCCTCCGAATCGGCGTTCCCAAGGAGTACTTCGTGGAGGGAATGGAGGCAGGGGTCAAGGACTCGTTGATGACAGCGATACAGGTGCTGGAGGATCTGGGCGCTTCGGTGGAGGAGGTCTCCCTGCCTAGTACCCCCTACGCTCTGGCCTGCTACTACATCCTGGCCCTGTCCGAGGCATCGGCCAACCTGGCCAGGTACGACGGGGTGAAGTACGGTTTCTCCTACCAGGACACCGACAGCGTGTGGGAGGCCATGGAGAAGACCCGGCAGTACGGGTTCGGGGCCGAGGTAAAGCGCCGCATCATGCTGGGCGCCTATGCCCTCTCCGCCGGCTACTACGACGCCTATTACCTGAAGGCCCAGAAGGTGCGGACCCTGCTACGGCGCGAGTTTGAAGAGGCATTCAAGAGCTTCGACGCCCTTGTGGCCCCCACCTCTCCCACCGTCGCCTTCCGGCTTGGGGAGAAGACCGAGGACCCGGTACAGATGTACTTGAGCGACGTATACACCGTGCCCATAAACGTGGTTGGAGTGCCGTCCCTGTCCGTTCCGTGTGGCATGTCCGATGGACTGCCGGTGGGAATGCAGCTTATCGGCGCCCCGCTATCTGAGGATGCCCTGCTCCGCATCGCCTACGCCTACGAGCAGGCCACCGGCTGGCACAAGCAGAAACCCCAGCTTTAGCTCTTACCAGGACGAAAAGGAAACGGGGGATGGTCGCCATCCCCCGTTTCAATTACCCTCCGTTGTGAAACTGGCTCTACTTCGTCTCGACGAGCCGTGCCTTCTCCATCTGCTCCTTCAACGCTGGCACGGGGTCTTTGTCCTGGAACACGTTGGGGTTGGCGTACTCTGGCCCGTGGCCCGTCGGATTGGTGATCCACACAGACGCCTCCAGGGCGATGCCGTTGGGGTCGGTGAAGTAGATCGAGTGGATGAACTTGTGGTCCACCACCGGCGTCACCTCCACACCGGCGTCTTCGAGCCGGCTCTGGAGCCCCAGCAGCTTTTCTTCGGTCTCCACGTCGAAGGAGAGGTGGTCGAACTGCAGGCGGCCTTGAAAGGGTAGTCCGGCAGGCTTGTGGTATTCCTCGAGATGCCCCGGCCACTCGAAAAAGGCCAGGGTTGTATTGGGGCCCACCTCGAAGAAGTAGTGGCGGTAGGGGTAGCCACCCTTGCCGGTGTTACCGGTGGCTCCCACCAGCGGCAGGTCCAGAACGTCCCTGTAGAACCGGACAGTCTTGTCCATATCGTTCGTTAGCAGAACGACGTGGTTAAATCCGCGTATTGTCATTGTGTCCTCCTCTGGTCTGACTATCTGACCATTAGATTCAATCGTAACCTGGCGGGTTCGCCCCGTCAATTCGGGGCTCCGCTCCCCTGGGCTTCTTTCGACCTTCCCCCCTGACAAGAGTTGGGGGTTCTTCGACATGCTCAGAATGAGCGGGAATGTGGGGGACACCCCCAAACTAACTTATAATCCCCCTCTCCCTTGGCTGGCAAGGGAGAGGGGGACACAGGGGGTGAGGGTTCAGTTGTAGTAACCCTAGAGCTGTTTTGAGTACATGGAGACCATCTTGGGGAATGGCGAAAAGAGCGGAAAAGAGTGGGTGTCAGCGCAGGCGCGCCGGGAACAGCACGTGTTATACTTGTTAAGCTAAGTTATCGGCTCGCAGGCCGAATTAGTAATTTTAATTGACATCGTTATAGCGATCATCGGGCTGAGGAAGCAACTTGGCTCAATGGAGTCAAGGAGTGCATAGCCCTAATGAGTTTTGAGCAGTTTTCCCTCGACCAGCGTGTCATGTCCGGCATCAAGTCAGTCGGATTCACCACACCCACCCCGATTCAGCAGCAAACCATCCAACTCGCCCTCGACGGTCGTGACCTCTTGGGCCTGGCACAGACAGGCACCGGCAAAACCGCAGCCTTCATCCTCCCCATTCTGCACCGGCTGAGCACCGAGGCCCCGTCGGGCAAGGTGCGTGCCCTCATCCTTGCCCCAACCCGAGAGCTCGCCGAACAGATCCACCAGACCACCGTCGCTCTGGGCAAGAACACCAGAGTCCGAAGCGTATCCATTTATGGTGGGGTGAGCAAGATCCCTCAGCTTGCGAAACTGCGGCGGGGTGCGGAGATTGTCATTGCCTGCCCCGGTCGTCTGCTCGACCATGTCGACGAGAGGGGTATCAACCTGTCCGGCGTCGATGTGTTGGTGTTGGACGAGGCCGACACCATGTGCGACATGGGCTTCCTGCCCGATATTCGCCGCATTCTCAGCCATCTACCGCCGAAACGCCAGACGCTTTTATTCTCTGCCACCATGCCCGAAGACATCCGCAAGCTGGCGGTCAGTATTCTAAAAGACCCCGCGACGGTCCAGGTCGACCCGATCGCGCCGGTAAAAACGGTCTCCCATGCGCTCTATCCAGTGCCCGATGGCCTCAAGAAACAGTTGCTGCTGGCAATGTTGCAACGAACACCGACGGGACGAGCGCTGATATTCACGCGCACCAAGCATCGAGCCCGCAACCTCGCGCAGGACCTGTCGAATCTTCGATACCGCGTTTCGGCGTTGCAGGGAAATCTGTCGCAGAACCGACGGGATGAGGCCATGAACGGCTTCCGCTCAGGGAAATACGACATCCTGGTGGCCACCGATATCGCCGCTCATGGCATTGACGTACCGGAAGTTTCCCACGTGATCAACTTCGATATGCCCGATACCGCGGATGCCTACATCCACCGAATCGGACGCACCGGCCGCGCCCTCCAGACTGGTGAGGCGTTCACACTGGCGGTAGCGGCGGATGCGCCGATGGTTCATGAGGTTGAAAAAGTGCTGAAGGCCCGGATAGAACGGCGACGGTTACCCGATTTTAACTATGGCGCCTTCACGCCGGAGAACCAATTCCCGAAGCAGACTCGCCCGAGTCAGGCTAGCCATGTCCCGCCCAATCGTAATGGTTGGCAACAGAACGGCCACAACGGCCGTCCAGGTGGACAGAAGCCGGACGCCGCGACGAGACCTAGACGGTCCCATTCCAAGAGTTGGGCCAAGAACGGGGTCGGTTCCAGGTAACGGCTTTCGACCATCCCCCCGACCCCCTTCCTGCCAGGAAGGGGGAATATAAGGAAACGTGGGGGACACCCCCACGCCCCCGGCAGGGGCGTGAAGCCCCTGCACCCCATGTAAGCTCAAGGAGCTGCCCATGAAGTTGATCGTTACAGTGGCAGCCCTATTGCTGTTGGTTTTGGTCGCATGCGGAGGAGAGTCGAAGGCGACCCCATCTCCCACAACCATGTCCACACCCAGTCCGACTCCATCCCCGACTGTCCCACCGGCACCGACCTCCTCCCCAACTGACACATCGGCACCCAATTCAAGCGCTGTGGATCCTGTAGCTGCGTTCCTCCGGTTTTTGCCAGCCAGCGAGAGGGAGTGTATGGAACGGGCCGTTGCTCCCGAGAAACTGGAGGATGTCATAGCAAGCGGCGGGGGTGATCGGGAGGCCATTCAGGCGTGTCTGAGTGAGGAGACCATGGAGACCATCCGGAGTAGGGCGGAGGAGGAATGTGTTCGTGATGCGGTCGGGGAGCAGGCTGGCCGGGAGCTGTTTAGTGGGCAGCGCCAACCAACCTCCGACGAGCTTGATGCACTCGACGTTTGTGGAGTTCGCTGGCCGTGGACGGCGGATTATTCCGATACGTTGCCCGAGGCAACAGCACCCGCGGGACTTGGCAGTGTGGCTTGGACCTACAATCTGCAAGAGAGCTCGGTTTTGTTCGAGAGATTACCTTCAGAGATCGCTGGGCACGGGATCAGAGCGCGGTTAGACCCAATCGGCCCCAACCGCTTCGACACCACATACGAAGGGGACCCACAGACTAATGAACCTGAGCTGACAGCGACCGTCCAAGACCTCGCCAAAGGGGACTTCTTTCCGCCCGATACCAACGCCGGTCAACTCGTCGCCCTCTTTGCCCAGGGATTCGACTGGGAGGTGTTGGCCGCGGGACTGGAGGGTGACCTCGCTTGGGTGCAGATCAAGAGCACCGGTACCCAAGGCGGCGTTACGCGCGACTTTTACGGGATGTTCTGGGGTAATGCTCCCAGCTCAGTGGTATTCGGAGCACAGGCTTACGATCCCGGGGAGCTCATGGCACTCGTTGAAGCTATGGTCTCGGCGGCCGGCGGATAGCGCATCGTGGCGTCCATAATAAAGGTTTGATGGGGGATCGGTGCAATCCCGGCAGAGGGGCTGGCCCCTCTGGACTCCCCGTATTTTCTAGCTCCTCGGTTTGACTTAGTGTTTGCTGGGCAGGAGGGACAGCATCGGGGCGTCGGGCTTTGTCGGGCCAAGAGATGCCCCGATGCCGCATCTCTTTTTATTCTCTACCTGTTACCTGGCCGTTGCTGTTAAAACGATAGCGCAGGCCGGCCAATTGCCCAACAAGCTCGCGTCTTAGGGTATCAGCAATCTACAATGTGTGAACATCTCACGGAGGGACCAATGGCCCTCCGGCTTAAAGTTTCCCAATGCTGTCCTCCTGTGGGGCCGGCCCATGACCCCGGCCTCTGAGCCCCATCAGCGTCATGATGTCCAGTCCGCGGTAGGCCCGAACCATCTAGGCCACCATGTAGCGACGTCTCAGCTAGTTGGCCATCCCCCCAACCCCCTTCCTCCAGGAAGGGGTCCTTCGACAGGCTCAGGATGAGCGGGTTAAGTGGAGGACACCCCACACCCCCCGGCATGGGCTGAGGCCCTGCACCCCCATCCGCCAGAGGCGGACTGGCCTCGCCTGTACCGCTTTGCGCGCGCAGGGCAAAAAGAAGGGGACGAACCTTTTGGGGTTCGTCCCTCTGGCATGCCTTATACCTTGCCCTGGTTATAAGGTTAGCCCGAATCCACCGAAGGACACCGATGGACGGCGTGAGGACAGCGGAAGGGGGTGGGTGAGGGAGCTACAGGGGAGATGGCCTGGGGTCTTGGGGTAGATGGGAGGCCGGAGGACGGTCTTCAGTCGCCGCACAGGGCCCCTAAGGCCCTATGCGGGAGTTGCGATGCGCGGGATGGCGAGAGGATACGCAGCAGGGGACTCTCGCGACCGGGGTGGCGCGAGATTGCGGGGACGTTGGGTCAGTTGCAGGCTGGCCGTCAGGCCGGGAACGGAATGGCTTGCAGCCGGGCCAAGGCGCGACTGAACTGGGTTTCCCAAGGCCAGCGCCGGGGGAGATGCAAAGTGAGGCGGCGCGCCGAGCGGGTGATCCGTCCCACCAGAGCGAAGACCCGCCGCCTGAGGGTCTTGGTGATCACGGTCCGCTCGCCCAGACCAATCCGCGCCGTCCAGCGGGCCAGGTTATGCGCCATCACCTGTACCGCCAGCCAGGCGCCGTTGGCGGCGAAGCGCCCCGACGGCATGTGGTTCAGCCCGACGCCGTACTTGAGGTCGCGTATGGCGTTCTCGACCTCGGCGTGGCGGCGATGATCGGCCTCCAGTTCGAGCAACTCCCCGTCCCGGTCGGTGATGAAGCCGTGATAGCTGTATCTGGCGAAGAGGGCCAGCTGGGAACCGGGTGTCGGCTTCACCCGCCGGACAATGAGCCGCGCCGGCGGGGCGTCCGGCTTGGTCTGGAACGGGGTGTAAGTCGTCTCGGCGACATCGGCGGCGCCGTCCATCCAGTAGGGAATGGGAGTCCAGTCCTCCTCTGGTATCGCCTCGATCAGGTCCCGCAGGCTGGCACGCTGGCGGATGGTGATGGAGAAGCGGACATCCATTTCCCGGCAGACGGCAACGACAGTGTGGGCGTAGAAGCCGCTGTCGGCCCGCACCGTGAGTTGTCCCCTGGCCCCGCCGTAGCGCACCCGCCCCACCGTCTCACGCAGGAAGTGGGCGGCGCCACGGGCGGTGTTGGCACGGCCCTCGCGCAGCCGGGACATCAGCACGTCTCCGGTGCCGGCGGCAATGGCCAGCAGCGGGTGATAGCCGCGGGCGCCGGTATAGCCGTGGTGGCGCGCTCCCTCCTTGGCCAGTCCATAGGTCTCGCAGATGGTCGAATCAAGGTCGATGGTCAGGGGCGAGTCGCCGGGGCCGGCCCCAGCGGCCCAGGCCCGGGCCAACAACTGGCGGCTCACGCGGTCGAGTTGACGGACGTGGCCCCACCGGAAGCTGCGCAGGAAGGTCCCCAGGGTGGATGGCGCCTTGACCACGCAGCCTAGAACACCGACCGTCCCACCAGCGCGCAGCGCATCGGCGTCGTCGATGCAGTCGCCGCCTGCCAGCGCGGAAGCGACCAGCGTCAGCATCTTGTCCCCAGTGTTCGCCCGTCCCGGCGCTCCGCCGAGGTCAAGGTGATGGTCGACGAGTTCCCGCAGGCCCAGGTGCCGGGCGAGGGTGGCCGGAAGGATCAGCCCGGCATTGGCCACCAGGCGATGGTCGTCAAAGAGGATGCGGATACGGTCGGGTTTGTTCTGTGGCAGCATCTATTGGGTGCTCCTTGTTTCCGGGCGGGTTTCTGTTCCAAAACCATTATCCCAGATTCACAGGAGCACCCTCTAGCTTCTTCAAGGCCTGTCCCCAAGGCCGTCCTTCGGTGGATTCGGGCTAAAGTCTAGCATGAAAACTGGCAATGTTCCGACAACCTGCTCATTGACTGAGCGAATTATAAACGGTCAACACTCACGGATCAGTCACGAGATTTTGACCCAGGTTGAACTGCAAGGACTGATTGGGGCATTTTGATTGTGATATCTAGCCTTCGTTGTCCGATCCTGCCCGGATGTGGTATGTGTAAAGACGGCTGGCACAGCGAAAAAGTTCCCACCGAAGGTGGCTCGTCGGGTCTAAATTCCAGGAGAGCAATCTTTCTAAGCAGCCACCGAAACCTCTAGCCCGTGTTTCAGGGGGAGTTAGACCTCCCCATCTCCACCACCGATAAGTAGCAGGTGTGCTCTATAACTCAGACTAACTTGCGTGGTCAATAGTCGGAGTGTTATATAGAGTGGTCAGCCTATACTCGCACCGCGGGGAATATTGGCCGCCAATCGTAAAACAAATATGGTCAGGATATCTGCGCTTATCTCTGTAGGCCTGGTGACGATAATAATCGCTGCCACGGCCTGCGGGAGCGATGAACGAACCCTGGAGGAGCGGGCTCAAGGCATAGACAGAAGCCTCATATGTCCTGTCTGCCCCGGGGAAACCATTGACCAGTCGCAGGCACAATTGGCTAGCCAGATGCAGGCGGTGGTTAGAGAGAAGCTGGCTGAGGGACAGACCCGGGCGGAGATACTCCAGTTTTTCGTGGACAGCTATGGGGAGGGCGTGCTTGCCGCTCCACCCAAGTCTGGCTTCAACCTGCTCGTGTGGCTACTCCCCATCGCCGGGGTTGCCGGCGCGGCCACCGTTTTGTTCTTCGTAATCAGAGCGATGCGCGGTCAAATAAAACAGCCCGAAATTCCAACTCCTGACCGGGAGCTTGAGCCCTATCTGATGATGGTGGACGAAGAGCTGGGAATCCAACATATCCTATCAAAACCCGAGGCAAAACCCGAGGAAAAGGGCTAAACGATGGCAGATCTGGGAGCCATCAGCCTATCCATAGCCCTGGCCCTGGCCACGTATGCGGCTTTAGGGTCCATACTGGGTAGGGTACTGAAGAACCCAAACCTCGAAGAGAGCACCCGCTACGCAACCTATCTGACGGTTCCCGTTCTGGCTATCTCCGTGGTCAGTCTGGTCGGCGCCTTTCTCGGCAACGATTTTGAAGTAGCGTACGTCCAGGCCCACAGCAATCTGGCCATGGACCGCATCTACACCTGGGTGGCGTTTTACGCCGGTAACGAGGGCTCTCTTCTTTACATCGCCTTTGCTCTATCTGTCTTATCGGCAGTAGCCATTCGCCTGGCGCCCGCACGCTTGAAGGACAGCCTTCCATATACCAACGCCTTCCTCATGGTGGTCCTGACCTTCTTCCTGGCCGTGATGTTCTTCATGGCAAACCCATTCGACAAGCTCCCGTTCACTCCACCGGATGGCCAGGGCATCAATCCACTGTTGACCCACCCCGGGATGTTCATACACCCTCCGGTAATGATGGCGGGTCTGATCTCGGTCAGCCTTCCCATCGCTTTCGCAATGGGATACTTGCTGGCGGGACACAAGGGCGATGAGTGGGTGGACCAGGGGCGGACCTGGGCTATCGTTTCCTGGACTTTGTTGGGCAGCGGACTGCTTCTGGGCGGTTGGTGGGCCTACACCATACTCGGCTGGGGCGGCTATTGGGCCTGGGACCCGGTCGAGAACGCCGGCTTCATGCCGTTCGTGGGACTGACGGCCTTTATACACTCCATCATGGTGCAAAAGCGGCGGGGAATGTTCCGCATGTGGAACATCGTACTTATTAACATCGCCTTCGCCTTGGCTTTGTACGGGATGTTTATGAACCGAGGGGGACCTGTGCCATCGGTCCATTCCTTCGGCGCCTCGACTCTGGGCTGGATATTCCTGATGTTTACCGGCATAGGGATCGCCGTGCCTTTCTTCGTCTTTTTCCTGCGGTATAACAGCCTCAAGAGCGCTCAAAACCTGGAATCCAGCCTATCCCGTGAGGCGGCATTTCTGGTAAACAATCTTCTGCTACTGGGAATCGCCTTCGTGACCCTGTGGGGAGTCGTTTTCCCTCTCCTATCCGAGCTGATCAGGAATCGGACCGTAACAGTCGGAGAGCCCTTCTACAACCAGGTCAACGGGCCTCTCTTTCTGGCCTTGATATTCCTCATGGGCATCGGGCCATTGCTGCCATGGAGACATGCCTCTCTGAGAACTCTTGGCAGGACCCTTCTGGTTCCGGGCACCGTCGCGCTGACTGTGGTGATAGCCCTGGTCGCGCTTGGGGTAACCAAACCATATGCGGTGGCAGCCTTTGGCCTGTGCAGCCTCGTGGTGGCTGGAATATTGCTGGAGTGGGCCAGGGGGACTAGATCGCGACACCGCCAGGGAGATAACTACGTCGTCGGATTCGTCAAGCTGATCAATGCCAACCGTCCCCGATATGGGGGGTATGTGGTCCATATCGCGGTGATACTTCTAGCCCTGGGGATCGTCGGGTCATCGTTCTACAACGAGCAGAGGGATGTCCTGTTGGCCCCTGGCGAAAGGGCCCAGGTCGGAGACTACGAGCTCGAGTACATCGGCACCGAGACCACCGATAAGTCCGACAGGACCGAGTTCGTCTCGACAATAAACGCCTACAAAGACGGAGACTTCATAGGCACCCTGACTCCCAAACGTTCCTTCTATCCAGCATTCCGGATGGCATCCACCAGGGCCGCCATCAAGTCAACCCCAATCGAGGACCTGTATATAGTCCCCAGCGAGCTGGTCGATGGAGGAAGCGCGGGCTTCCGTGTGTTGATCAATCCCCTTATATGGTGGATGTGGATCGCGGGCCCTGTATTCATGATTGGTACTTTCATAGCTCTTTGGCCGAAAAGACAGCCGCCCACAGCCTTCGTCAAAGTAGAGGAGCCCAAGCGAGCGCAAGTTCCAGTGCCCCGGCTGCAGGAGCATATAGGTACGGACTAACGCCGTCCACGCCAGGGGTTTCTGACGCTGATGTGGGGATATACAATATAGATGACGATACCAAGCCCGAATTAGCACCAGGAACGCATCCACGGAAAGAGGCTCCATTTCATGGCCGTCCTGATATCCGCGCTACTGGCCATAGCCGTAGTAATTGTCGTTCTCTACCCGTTCTTCAGAGCGCGGCTCAGTTCCAACTCTCTTACCGATACTGAACAGGACGTGGTGTTGCCTTCCGATATGAAACAAACAATCTATGAAGAGATCGAGACCCTCCGATTGGAACACGAGCTAGGCAGAGTAGACGACGGGGAGTACGAGCAACGGCTTGACGCCTATAGGATCAGAGCCGCCCAGAGCCTCCGAGACATGGAAATATTGGAAAGCGACCTGGATCAGTCCCTTGAGAAAGAGATACAGATCGCACGCGAGCGCATGAATAACGGGGCCCTTCCAAGGGAAGGGGAGCACGGCAGATCAAAGACTCCTTCACAGGGGGCGTCGGAACAAGACGGAGAAGAAGATGACGAGCCGAATTCCTGACCGGATTAGACCGGTAGGCTTGTTATCGATAGCCTTAGCTACGCTGTGGCTCATTTTGGTTACTTTCCTCGTGACCCCCGAAAAGTTATATGGGGATGACAATGTTACAATAGTCGGTAACGTGGTCAACGGCACCTCCGGCGAAGGGCCTCCCTCCGATCTCCCTATTACGTTACACATCATCACTGACTCCAGCGTCGCCGAGGTGATGAGTGACGTGACCGACCCGGATGGTCAATTTCGGTTTGAGGACGTGCCAGTCAGTCAGGAAGCTACTTACGCTGTAACCGCCAGCTACAAGGACGTTCTTTACAGCGGCAGGTTGGACATCGAGGCGCCGGAGAGCAATGGTGTGCTGACCGTATTTGAGACGACCGGAAGCATCGACATAGTAGAGGTAAGCTCGGATGTGTTGCTGGTCCGTAGAAACGGTGACGACAAGAGCTCGATAGCCGCGTTCGAAGTCGTCAGCGTTAAGAACAACGGTGACCGCACCTTGGTGCCCGATCTATCCGGGACAGCGGTAATGAGCTTTATGCGTTTTTCTCTTCCGGAAGGGGCGGATTCCCTCGATGTAGGATCAGACCTGCTGGGCGGGGACGTAATTACCGTTGGCACCGGGTTCGCCTTGACCGCATCCGTGACTCCAGGAGAGCACCAGGTGACCTATTCGTACCGCATACCATATAACGGCAGCGATACAGAGTTTCCTCGCTCCTTTCCGATGGGGGCGGAGATTTTTCGGCTGCTTGTGGAACGGGACCTGGGTCAGCTTAAAAACCCTGGCCCATTGACTCGAGGGGAGCCAGTGGACATCGGGGGTATGACCTACGAAGTTTGGGAAGCAAACGCCTTGGATGGGGGCGCGCGTTTGAACCTGACGCTGAGCGACCTGCCTCAACATTCAATGATACGGCGGTTCGGCGACGCTCTAAACGATGGACCATATCTGAAGATCGGAATACCGGCTGCCGTGGTGGCAACGTTAGCGGGGCTTCTGGCCTACGCCCTTGTGTTCCGGCGGTCTTCGATGGCGCCTGCCGCCATGCCCGCGGGAGTGCCCACTGGCGTTACACTAACAGATGCGTCCGATTCAGGGCGCCAAAAACTGGTAGAAGCGATAGCCGAGCTGGACGAGATGGTCCGAGAGGGTGAGTTGCCCGAAGATGAGCACAAAAGAAGGCGACAAGAACTGAAGACGAGGATACTTCGAATCGACATGGCGTCTCATCAGGGATACAACCTGTGACAAATAACTCAGAAGCAACTACCGACGAAGTCCCCGTGGAAACCAGGTCCAGTACCCGCAAACGAAACTTGATAATTGCATCCACCGTAGTGCCGGTTGCCGCTCTTTTCGCATTGCTCGGATGGGGCATAACCCACTCGGAAGGCAGTCCGGGTGGGTTTGGGATCAACAGCAAGTTCGGCCAGGTTTCCGTGGGCAACATGCCGGCTCCGGAATTTGTCGCCCAGACCCTGGATGGTGAACAAATAGAGCTTTCGGGGCTGGAGGGAAAGCTGGTAATGGTCGACTTCTGGTCATCCTGGTGCCCCCCTTGTCGCCGTGAGGCCGCGGATTTGGCCCAGGTCTATAGGGAATATGAGGGTAGAGAGTTGGAATTTATCGGAGTGGCTATTTGGGACCACGCCGATGACGTGGGGAAATACATCGAGGAGTTCGACATAACGTACCCCAACCTGATAGATGACAAAGGTAAGATAGCCATTACGTATGGAGTTACGGGCATCCCTGAGAAATTTTTCATAGACGCAGAAGGCAAGATGGTCAGAAAATTCGTTGGCCCAATGACCCCCGAAGCGCTGATGGCGATTCTGGATGAGCTCCTGCCACCGACCTACACCAAAGCAGACGGTGACGGTATATGAGCGAAGCCGTCGCTCTGGCAATGGACATGGGCGGGACCTGGACCCGGGCGGCCTTGATATCTCAGGGAGGTGAAATCCTGTGGAGCGATCGAACTCCGACCAACGCCAATGGGGGCAAGGACGCCATTATTTCCAGCGCAGAGAATCTATTGCAACAAGGCCTATCTCAAGCCGGTAATCGGGACCTGGCCGGCATCGGCATCGCGGTTGCTGGGCCTGTGGACAGGGAGACGGGTACCCTGTATGACCCGCCCAATCTGGCACCGCTGGACGGAGTGTCTTTCAAGACGCTTTGGGAAAGCAGTATAGGACACCCGATCCATATTGGAAACGACGCCACTCTGGCCGCTCTGGGTGAATATCGCTATGGCTCCGGCCAGGAGGCTCACACCCTCGTATATATGACGATAAGCACAGGAATCGGCGGAGGCATTGTAGTCGAGGGCCGACCGTTGACCGGAGCCTATGGGATGGCCGGAGAGCTGGGCCATATGTTCATAGAGCGGGACACGCCGATATGCACATGCGGCAAATCGGGGTGCCTGGAGGCGATTGCTTCCGGGACCGCGATAGCCCGAAGGGCGAGGTCACTCATCGAAGAGGGTGGAGACTCCGTCTTGAAGGAGATCGTATCGGGCGACGTGCCCAAGATCACCGCGGCGATGGTATTCGACGCGGCGAAGCAGGGGGATTCGCTAGCCACTCAGGTAGTGAACGATGCGGCGGATGCCCTGGGCCTGGGTCTCGTTAACGTGTTGCATATATTCAATCCAGACGTTATCGTAGTCGGCGGCGGCGTATCGCAGAATTGGGGCTATCTGAAGCCCATTGTCGAAACCAGGATCGAAGCCCAGGCCATGAGCCACGTTCTGAAGCGTGGATTCAAGCTCGTGGTCAGCTCCTTGGGAGACGACATCGGGTTATATGGTGCGGCTGCCGCGGTATTTCAACAATAACCCGCAATTAAACGCACCCGGGTGCTGGACTGAGCTGCTCTCAAAACTTAGGGAGGATCGCTGTTCGTGAGCAAATACCTTAGCGATAAATACTGCATCGTGGGTGTGGGGGAGACCGAGTACAGCAAGGGGTCCGGACGCACTACCCGGGCCCTGGCAGCAGAGGCAATTCAGAAAGCGATGGACGACGCAGGCCTGAAGGCTGAGGATATCGACGGGACAATGAGCTATCAGGGCGGCGACTCCACTCCCGGTTCGGCCTTGATGTATGACCTGGGCATAAGGGCAAACTTCTATATGGACTCCTTTGGAGGTGGCTCAACCACCGAAGCCCTTGTCGGCCTGGCTATGGGCGCCATAGAGGCTGGAATGTGCCATACCGTAGCCATCTTCCGGTCCATGAACGGCTATTCGCAAGTACGCATCGGTGGCACCGGCGCGAGGGCTGCGGTCCCGGTTGCCGGCCTAGATTTGATGAAGCGCCCTTACGGGCTCATGAGTGCGGTCCAGAACTTCGCCTTTACCTTCACCAGGCACATGATGGAGTACGGTGTAACCAACGAGCACCTGGCTAGCATCAAGGTGGCCCACAGCAACCACGCCAGCAACAACCCCAAAGCCATCATGAAGCAGAGGATGACTGTAGAAGACGTCGTCAACTCTCGTTGGATCGTAAAACCATGCGCCCACCTGCTGGATTGCTGCCTGGAGACTGACAACGCCAACTGCATCATCGTAACCTCCGCCGACCGGGCCAAGGACCTCAGACAACGTCCCGTATACGTTATGGGAGTCCAGGGACGGGGATGTAAGCCCGGAGGCGATTTCCATTACCAGATGGGGCCCATCACAAGGGTGGCGGGTCACTACATCGCCCCAGAGTATTCGAGATGGCTGGCATTACTCATGATGATATCGACCTGACCGGTTGTTACGACGCCTTTACGTATACTGTTCTGCTCCAGTTTGAAGTCTTGAGGTGGACCCCAAAATTCGGACAGGTGGCTAAGAGAGAGTCCCGCTCCTAAAATAGGACGGAAACAAGGAGCAGGACATGAAGCAAACACGTAAGAAGCACAGCCCAGTCTTCAAGGCCAAAGTGGCTTTGGCCGCGCTCCAAGGGGAGCACACCATTGCAGAGCTGGCCAGCCGGTTTGAAGTCCACCCGAGCCAGATCCATGCCTGGAAGAAGGCCTTGACTCAGGGGGCGCCGCACCTCTTTGAAAATGGTGCTGGACGTCAGGAGAAGGACCAAGAGGTCCTCACTGCCCAGCTCTACCAACAGATTGGGCAGCTCAAGGTGGAACGGGATTTTTTGTCACGGAGCTTCGGGTTGTGAGCCGGTCCCAACGCCGGGCCATGATTGACCGAGAAGAACCGAAGCTGTCTCTGGTGCGCCAGTGCGCCTTGCTGGGTATCAGCCGCTCCGCGTTGTACTACCTGCCAACCGAGGCCGGCGCCGAGGACTTGGAGTTGATGGCCCTCATAGACCAACAGTACCTGAAGACACCTTTCTACGGCTCCAGAAGGATGACTGCCTGGCTCAGAAATCACGGACACCAGGTCAACCGCAAGCGGGTCCGCCGGCTGATGCAGCTGATAGGCCTGGAGGCCATCTACCGGCGTCCCAACACCAGCAAGCCAAACCCAGGGCATAAGGTCTATCCGTACTTGCTCAGGGGGCTGGAGATCAACCGGGTCAACCAGGTGTGGGCCACCGACATCACCTACATACCCATGGCTCGGGGTTTCCTCTACTTGGTGGCCATCATGGACTGGCACAGCCGCTACGTGCTGGCCTGGCGGCTGTCCAACACCCTGGAGGTAGACTTCTGTGTTGCGGCTCTGGAAGAGGCCTTGAGCAAGGGTCGGCCACAGATCTTCAACACCGACCAGGGCAGCCAGTTCACCAGCGAGGCCTTCACCAGCATGCTGCTGGCGCAAGGCGTTCAAGTGAGCATGGACGGCAGGGGCCGGTGCATGGACAACGTCTTCGTGGAACGGCTGTGGCGCAGCATCAAGTACGAGGAGGTGTACCTGAAGGCATACCAAAATGGGACTGAGGCCAGAAAAGGGATTGGGGCTTATCTGGCCTTCTACAACCAAGAGCGGCCCCATCAAGCCCTGGGCTATCGGTCACCGGGTCAGGTGTTCCAAGCAGTGAGCCCACAAAGGTGTTTACTGGAACTTCCACGAGCCTTACCATCGGATGAAGGTTTACGAGACACCCCAGCGGTAGACTCTCTTATTTTAGCCTCACCGCTGTCCTGATGATGGGGTCCACTTGAGACCGGTTTCTGCAAAAAAGGAGAGGGGAAAGACTACGTTACCAACGGAACTATCAACCTTGGGGGAAAGCGGCCGAACAACACTAGCGGGGGCCATCTGTGTGAGGGTTACACCCACGGAATAAGCATGGTGATCGAGAACGTACGGCAGCTCAGGGGCATGGCCGACGATTATTGTCCCAACTGGCGGGACGGAAAACATAGCTACGACTACTCCGAGGGACATTGTCGGCAGGTTAAGGACGCCGAGATATCGATGAACATGGGATGGGCAGGCCCCAATGTCGGTAGTGCCCTTATCCTGCGGAGGTGAGCGATGTCCGTGCATGAGTACCGCGGCCAGAGCATCAGTATCCCGGACAACGACAGCGAGTACAAAGGCTATTTCGACGCCGCCAAGGAGCATGGACTAGTAGTCAAGAAGTGCCTGGAGTGCGGACACCTTCGCGGTGAGCCAGGACCAGGATGTCCCTGGTGTCCATCTCTACGATGGGAGTGGGAAACCGTCAGCGGCAACGGTACGATATATAGCTACCAGATCGTGGCCCACACTGTCCTGCCAGGTTTTAAGGAATGGGCGCCTTTCCCCATAGTATTGGTAGAGCTCGACGAGCAAAGTGGATGGCCAAATCCGGACGACGGCCTCCGTATCACAGCTAACCTACTGGACGATGACCTGAACCCGGAAAAAGAGGAGAATGTCGCAATAGGGAAGCGTGTCGAGGCAGTGTTCGTAGATTTGGCCGATGGATTGACCATCCCGCAATTCAAGCTTTCGGGCGAACCTCCCAAAGGACCGGTCTGGCGGTATCCAGCCTGAAGCTGGTTAACGTATTCCCCCTATCGAGGGCCCGTGACGAAATTAGGAATTGTTTTGCCCACCTACAACGAAGCTGGGAATCTGCCTCCCCTCGTAGAACGCCTCGAGGGACTGACTCTGCCCGTCGATTTCCACCTGTTCGTGGTGGATGACAATAGCCCAGACGGCACGTCGAAAGTCGCCCAGGAGTTGGCTGCACGATACGGAAACATATCCGTCATTACAAGGGCTGGAAAACTCGGGCTGGGTTCGGCTCTACGCGACGGTATCAGAGCGGCATTAGATGAAGGATGCGAATATATACTCACGATGGACTCCGACCTTTCCCACGATCCGAAGGACGTCCCCAGGTTGATGGAGGCCACATCCAGGAACGGTGTCGATTTCGTCCAAGCGAGCCGGTACATCCAGGGGGGGCGTGTAGTCGGGTGGGACTGGCGGAGCCGTTTCAAGAGCCGTCTGGCAAACATGCTCTGCCGGTGGCTTCTTGGCTGTCCCATGGAGTCGACCACCAACTTCAGGGTCTACAATAGGGAAATCGCCGAACTGTTGGTTCGTGAGAGCAAAGGAAACGACTTCGAGTTCCAGCCCGAATGCATCCTTATCGCCAAGCAACACGGATATCGCATCCTGGAAGTGCCGATCGTCTTTACTGGCCGGGTCGAGGGCAAAAGCAAGTTGGGGACGGCTCAAAATATTCGGTGGGCTTTATTTTTCGTGTCGGCGTTTTTCCGTTTCAGACTCAACCCCCGACGGGCCTATAGGAGCAACTAGTATTGGAGGAGACACTGAAGCGCACTGGTCTATGGGAGACTCACGTTGCACTGAACGCTCGAATGGTCCCCTTCGCCGGATGGGATATGCCTGTTCAGTACAGTGGTATTCTGGCCGAGGCAAGGGCTGTTCGTTCCAAGGCTGGCATCTTCGATGTTTCACACATGGGACGGCTTTATATTTCAGGTCTTGGCGCAACGGGGCTTATGGATCACCTGGTCACCACCAAAGTCACAAATCTTCGATACGGCGCCGGACGCTACGCTATGATCTGCAACGAGGACGGAGGCATTATCGACGATACGGTCTTTTACAGAGTCGGCGGACAAGAGTTTCTACTGATATGCAACGCTGGTAACCACGTACACGTCCTCCCATGGATACTCGACTCGGCGAGCCGCCGGTTCCCACGGGTAACGGTAGATGACCGGACTGAAACAGCGGCGATGATCGCCCTTCAGGGGCCTTCGAGTCTGGCGATCCTTGATTTTCTATCTCACGATACTCTTTCGGGAATCCGACCATTCACCACAACCGAAGGAAAACTAGACGGCAAACCGGCCTTTATCGCCCGTACCGGCTACACGGGAGAGGATGGGTTCGAACTCATAGTGCCAGGCATAGACGCTCCTAGCTTATGGGCTGCCCTCATCGAGGAAGGAGCTACGCCCTGCGGTTTGGGAGCACGGGACGTTCTACGGCTGGAGGCCGGCCTGGCCCTTCATGGTAACGACATCGACACGTCCACCACACCGCTGGAAGCTGGATTGAACCGTTTCGTAGCCCTGGACAAGGACTTCTCTGGGGCAAACGCTCTGAGACGACAAAACGAGGCGGGCATAAGCCGACGCCTTGTAGGTCTCAACGTGGATGGTAGAAGCATCGCCAGGCATGGTTCAGCTATTTTGGCGAGCGGTGACACGGTCGGAGAGGTGACAAGTGGCACCCTTTCACCCACCCTTGACAGAAGTATTGCCATGGGCTATGTTTTGGTTGGCTTCGCCTCGCCGGGTCAGCGCTTACAGGTAGATATACGGGGCAAGCTGTCGGACGCGGAAGTGACGCTTCTTCCCTTTTATTCCAGGAAGGCTACAAAATGAATCCTCCTGATAGGAAATATTCTAAAGAGCACGAGTGGATTAAAGCCGAAGGTGACGTGAGCCTTCTCGGGGTCACCCATTTTGCTCAAGACCAGCTAGGAGACGTGGTTTACATCGACCTTCCCAAGGTAGGCGACAAGATAGAGCAGTTCGCCAAGATGGGCGAGATCGAGTCCGTTAAGACAGTATCCGACCTCTTCTCACCCATCTCTGGGGAGGTGGTGGAGGTCAACCAGGGCGCCATCGACGGCCCCGAGGTCGTAAACGAAGACCCCTACGAAAAAGGTTGGTTGCTAAAGGTTAAGATAGGAGATTCGTCCCAACTGGACAATCTTCTGACCGCCGACGGCTACGAGACTTTCCTGAAACAGACTGCCGGTTAAACGGCGTTGGCGACAGCAGCAGTCCGGCTGGCTTATCTTTCGTCAACTAATTCGAGAGATAACCATCTTTTAGGTCAAACAAACCTATCACGACCCATAAATGCCTACAGCCTTCACCATGTCTCCCAAAAGTGAACTCCTACCTAATGGCCAACCAATACCAGAAGGCCATGAATTTCTCGAGTTGATCTGGAGCCAAGAAGACGATTGCGAGAAGGATACTGACGCACGTTTCCCAGAGTTTGGCGTCAAAGCTCCCAAATGCCTGAACGAGCTTGGAACTGTTCTATCTCGTCTTAACCGTTTGGCGTCTTGTTGGTGGGGTTGTAGAGGAGGCGATCATATCGAAGAATATCTGGTCGGGCGGGCACTAACGAACGCTAGGGCTTCTCTCCGACTATTGAAATTCGGCTTTTACGATGAGTCTCTTACGCTTACACGCAACATTGGAGAAGTAGCAAACCTGTTCTATCTTTTTGCCACAAAACCTGATTCATGTGAACAGTGGCGATCCTTAGATTCCCGTTCGCGACAGCGGGAATTTGGGCCGGTCGCTGTCAGGAAGAAGTTGGAGGCAGCGGGCAAACCAATCCCTATCGACCAGACACTCTCTAAAGGGTTAAGCGAGATTGGTGTCCACCCGACTCCCGACATCAAACCCGAAGCTCATAATCCCTTAGGCATCCCTATGGTTGCTCATTTGCAAGAAGCAGGAGCATTACTAGCTTTAAACGAGTATCACGGGCTTTAGCTTTTGTAACTATGAGTTCTGCGTTGTTAATGGGCCATCTCCACAAAAAACGGGAAGTCTTACTTGAGTCGGCAAGGAAGCTAGCTGGCTCTATAGGCAAGGCTACTGTCGAAGAAATGCCGGAATATTGGGAAGAAGTTCGATCTTCTCCAGAATATAAAGAGATTGAAGCTAAACTTTTTGACATACATCAGCGACGCGGAAGGGCAACGGGATGATTAAAGGCCTAAAGCAGGCGTCGGGCTACCAGTCCCACTACATACCAAACACGGAGGAAGAGCGCTCTGAGATGCTCGACGCCATCGGCGTTGAATCGATAGATGAGCTATTCGCCGACATTCCAGAAGAGCTTCGTAACCCCACCCTCGATATTCCGGAGCCCATGTCAGAGCTGGAGCTACGCCGGGAGGTCGAGAACCTTGCAGCCCAAAATCGTAATCTCAGGCAACTCACCTCTTTCCTGGGTGCTGGTGCTTACAACCACTTCAGTCCCAGCATCGTTCGCGCGATCATCACTAGGGGAGAGTTTCTTACGGCGTACACTCCATACCAGCCGGAAGTGAGCCAAGGCACCCTTCAAGCGACGTACGATTTTCAGACCTTGATCTGCAACCTGTTTGCCATGGAGGTTGCAGATGCAGGAATGTATGACGGGCCTACCAGCTTTGCGGAGGCGGCTCTGATGGCGTGCAGGGTCACCGAACGGGGACGTGTCGCCGTCCTCGACACGACATCCCCCACATACCGCCAGGTACTTGATACGTACACCCAAGCCCAGGGCATCGAAACGGTTGCGGTAGACCCCCAAATATCCAGGATGCCTGATGATACGGCATGCCTCATCGTCCAACGGCCCAACTTCCTCGGCTATGTAGAAGACCTTGCCCATCTGGAACAGGTTGTACACGGCAACGGAGCATTGCTGGTCGTCTCTGCTAACCCAGTCGCCGCTGCGCTATTTCGGCCACCAGGGGACTTTAACGCCGATATAGTGACAGGCGAAGGCCAGGCTTTGGGAATACCTCCAAGTTTCGGAGGGCCATATGTAGGGCTATTCTCTTCACGACAGAGATACGTCCGCCAGATGCCCGGGAGAATAGTCGGCAAGACGGCGGATAGTGAAGGCAGAACGGGATACGTGCTCACCCTGAGCACGAGGGAACAACATATACGTAGGGAACGGGCCACCAGCAACATCTGTACGAATCAGGCCTTGATGACCCTCGCTACGACCGTGTACATGGCTGCTCTAGGGAAGCAGGGGCTACGACAGGTTGCCGAACTCTCTTACCACAAGGCCCACTATGCCGCCTCCCTCATCGCACAGATACCGAGATTCTCATTTCCGTATCAGGGCACGTTCTTTAACGAGTTTACCGTAAGGTGTCCTGTCGATCCGGCCGAAATAAATAAAAAGCTCCTGGAGAGAGGAATTATCGGTGGGTTCGATGCCAGTGATCTCATCGCCAACGCCATGATTCTGTGTGCCACCGAGATGAACACGCGAGAAGAGATAGAGGCCCTCGCCGCTACGCTTTCGGAGTTTTCCTAACAGGGAGCAATGATCTATGCCAAGGAGAAATAACCTGGACGGCCGTACTTTGATGGAAAGGAGCGTATCCGGAAGGATAGGCTCCGTGCTGCCGGACCTGGATGTTCCTGAGCAACCTCTGCCCTCGGACGAGGAGCTCCGGGAAACTCTGGAGTTTCCCGAGATGAGCGAGCCTGAGGTTGTACGCTATTTCACTCTGCTCAGCCAGCTCAACTTCTCCATCGACACCAACTTCTACCCCCTTGGAAGCTGCACCATGAAATACAACCCGAAGGTGCACGATGAGATGGCCTTCCTGCCTGGCTTTGCTGCGACTCACCCGCTCCAACCCGCCGAAACAGTTCAAGGGGCTCTCAAGCTTCTTTACGAACTCCAGCAGTACCTCACCGAAATCACCGGCATGCAGGCCACCACCTTGGCCCCATTAGCGGGTGCCCAAGGGGAATTTGCGGGAATGCTGATGATCCGCGCCTACCACCGGGAACGTGGAGACGTGCATCGTACGAAGGTTGCTATACCCGACAGCGCACACGGTACAAATCCAGCCTCCGCGGCAATGGCTGGATTCGAGGTGACTACTGTGCCGTCGGACGCCATGGGCAATGTGGATATCGAGGCGTTTAAGGCGGTAGCCAACGTGGAGCTGGCCGGAGTAATGATTACCCAACCAAACACCCTGGGGCTGTTTGATACCAATATCGTTGAGATATGCGATATAGTCCACAGGGCGGGAGGACTTGTATACGGTGACGGCGCTAACATGAACGCCCTATTGGGGAAGGCAAAGCTAGGTGAGTTGGGCTTTGACGTCGCTCACCTTAATCTTCACAAGACGTTCACGACTCCCCATGGTGGAGGAGGTCCCGGAGGGGGTCCGGTCTGCGCAAACCAGAAGCTATCCAGTTATCTCGCGTCACCTGTTGTCAAAAGGCAGGAAGTAAACGGTGACGAGTATTTCTCCCTGGTAACGCCCGAAAAGAGCATTGGTAGACTATCAGGGTTCCACGGTAACTTCGGAGTATTGGTCCGGGCATATTATTACATCCGGAGTATGGGTAGGGCTGGACTCTCTGAAATCAGCGAAAACGCGGTCCTGAACGCCAACTATCTGTGCGAGCAACTGAAAGGGACCTATAACTTGCCGTATAACCGGCGCTGCATGCACGAGGTGATCTTTTCTGCGAAGAACCAGAAGGCACGGGGAGTCAGCGGCCTTGAGATCGCAAAACGTCTTCTGGACTACGGTATCCACGCCCCGACGATGTACTTCCCTCTTATTGTAGACGAGGCTCTCATGATAGAGCCGACGGAGACCGAGAGCAAAGAAACGCTGGATGCATTCGTGGAGGCGATGAAGGCGATCGACCGGGAGGCGTCCGAGGACCCATCACTGGTGAGAACGGCGCCTCACACTACCCCTGTCGCCAAACTCGACGTGACCAGGGCAGCCAGGCAACTCAACGTCCGGGGATAGGTCAAACTACTTGGGGCGAGCCCCAGTGTCCAGAGGAAGGCACACGGTGGCTATCTGATACTCTCCAGGGCCCGTTTCTTCTCATCGTCACGGGCTTTGCATGCGGCGGACATCTCCAGCACGATCTCGGCCCACTTATCAACTGGGACATCTATCATCCTACCTTTGAAAGGAATGGCAGCCGTGTCCCGTAATACGGCCTCGGCGAAGACCTCTCGCACCTGGGTATAGTAGTCCACCAACTCTGGAGCCGGAGTGAAGGCGGCGTTGACCGGCTCAACCCAGGCTGGGTCGGGACATATGACTCCCTTGAAGCCCAAGTTCTTGGCGACCAGAGCCAAACGATGTAATTCGTCGCGCGACGTGATGGCTGGAAGCGAGCCCAGAGGATATGCCATCCCAACGGGCCTCACACCTGCTGCGGTGCCTTCGATTACGATGCGGCCCCTAGCATATACGAAGGGGTCGTACTCTTCTGTAGGCACGATGGAGATGTCTCGACAAAGTCCGGTCTCACCTAAGGCGACCTCAGTCACTCTGGGGCTTGCGGCTATGATCTCCCGTACGTTCCAAACGCCCAGGGCCGACTCCAGTAGCACTATAAGCTCCAGCGAGTCCCCCTCTATACCTCGGTTGCCTTCTATCCGCCCGATCATATCGGACACCCTGGCTACTTCTTCCGCGTGCTCGACCTTGGGTAGAACGACACCGGTTAGGCCGGGCCACACAGAGGCTTCCAGGTCTGTCTCAAGGTTGTCGCTGTTGATCCTGACAAATACCTCCGCTGAGCCCCGACTCGCCAGCGATATTGTTTCCCTGGTAAGGGTCCTGGCCTCTTGCTTGTGTTCAGGCCGGACGCCGTCCTCAAGGTCTAGCGTAACGGCGTCAGGGACGTGGGCCCAAGCCCCGTCTCCGTTTTCGGAAGTCCAGTTGCCGGCATCGGTAATGGGCACCATCAAATTGGATCGGCGTATCAAGTAACTCATCTTCTGCTTTGTGGCTAGGATGTTTGTGCGAACGCTTTGGCTTTTTCTTCGTCTCTTGTGCCGCAGACCTTAGCATACGCAATGAGCTGTTTCGCACCTTCGGCCGCTGACCGATCGATTATCCTGCCATCCCGGTGCGCTATCGCCGCCCTTGAATTATCTCGCTGAGAGAATGTGTCCACTAGCCGCTGCCCCTGGGTGACCTCATCGGGCGACGGGGTGAATCCACGGTTGAGCGGTTCCACCTGGTCGGAGCGAATACATAGAGACCCTTTGAAACCTATTTGCCTTCCTCGTAAAGCAGCTTCGTAGGTATCATCTGGACCGGCCAGCAGGCCCCGCGCCGGAGCCCGCCACCACGCCCCAAGAGGTACAAGACCAGTTGCGTTGGCTATGATAATTGCTCTCTGCATGAGGTAAGTCATGAGGTGAAAATCTCCCGATGGCTCAGGGCGTAGATCCATCACCAGATCTGCTCGGCCAAGAGTCATCCCCCAAATACGGGGGCTGGAGCGAACAATCTCTATCGCTCCGAGGTTCCCTTTAGCGGTTTCTATTGAAGCCACGATCTGGACTGTCTGTGGTGGCAGACCCCTTTCCTTCTCCAACGTCGAGAGCAGGTCGTCGGCTTCAGACACTTCCTGGGCGGATTCCAGCCTGGGTACGATGATTCCCACGAGTCCAGGCCATACGCAGGCGTTCAGGTCGGCTTGGAAATCCCGTTTATCCACCTGAACAAATACCTCGGCGCCCCCTCGGGATACGGTTTCGATAGCCTCCCGAGAACGCTCACGGGCCAGGGGCTTGTGCTGCTCGGCCACCAACTCCATCAAATCGAGGGCTATGACGTCGGCTCCGGTGGACCAGGCTTCCCCAACCAGCTTGTCTTCCGACAAGGGAACAAGAAGCCAGGAGCGCCGCACTACACCGAGCGAGTCTGAGTTCCGACTGGTCATACGCGCAGCAACCCTCCAGGCAATTTATCGAACATGGCGCCATTGTATGCATAGCTTGCTACCTGGTCAATTCTGGCTTCTTAGAACCTTGCCCGAGAGCCCTTAGAAGAGTGAAAGCCTGATAGCAAGACCAGTTCTCATGCCGTCGGCGTATGTTTAAATAGACACCTATAGTAAAATACTAAAATCGTTACCGCGTTCGGCTTGCACCGAACCCGATATAACAATTCTGATACCCCACCCTGGCGTCTACCGCCATGACTCAGGAACGATGCAGGGTCGAAAAGGCCAGCAAGACACACACATGACGCAGACCGAAGCCCTTAGCAATCCCTACGTAGCAGGAAACCCTATTTCTCGCCCCGAGATGTTCTTCGGGCGCAGCGATGTCTTCGAGTTCGTGCGCAATGCGCTGGTTGGAAAGCATCAAGACAACGTACTGGTGCTGTATGGCAAGAGGCGAACCGGCAAGACCTCGGTGTTGTACCAAATGCACCGTAATATAGAGAACCGGTACCTACCCATCCTGATAGACCTCCAGGCCTTGACCATGGACAGCATCAGCGGATTCTTCTGGGAGGTCGCCTCGACCATCCGCCGGGCTCTCAATAGGGAATATCAGATTGAAGTGCCAAGGCCCCGGAGAGAAGACTTTGAAAGCGATCCCTTGCAAGGATTCCAGGAGACTTTCCTGTCCGTCGTTGCCGAAGCCATAGGCAACAGGCGGCTGCTGTTGATGTTCGATGAGGCCGCTCGCCTGGATGAGCAGGTGCAGGCTGGGAAGCTCTCACCAGACGTGTTCGGCCACATACGGAGTCTCATGCAACAGGTGACTAACCTAAACTTCCTGTTTTGCGTGGGTGAGCGCCTGGAGAGAATGCAGACCCAGTATGCCCTGCTTTTCAACATAGCACTCTATAAGGAAATCAGCTTCCTGGATCGCAAAGCAGCAGAAGACTTGATCGCGCGACCCGTGGAAGGCATCTATTCCTACGACTACGCTGCAATCGACCGAATCATAGATATCACCTCAGGCCACGCCTACTTCCTGCAGCTCCTTTGCCACAGCCTGTTCGCCCGATGGCAAACAGAGCACAACAGCGAAGTGACCGTCGATGATGTCGATAGCGTGACAGCCGAAGTGGTCGAACGGGGAGCCGCCAACTTGAAGTTCGACTGGGATGAAGCCAAGCCCGTGGAGAAGCTACTGATGGCGTCCATGGCGGACGCTCTTGCTGGCGAGGCGAAAACTATCAAGCTGAACGAAGTGGACGAGAAGCTTAAGAAATACGATATTCTCGTTCCTCAAGGTGAGCTCGTTAGTTCCCATAGAAATCTCATTGGGAATGAGCTGGTGATTGGAGCCGAGGACCTCCGGTTCACCATAGATTTCATGCGTCTGTGGGTGGGCCAGCATCAAAGGGTGGAATGGGTCAAGGAGGAGCTGGCACCCCAAGTAGATGAGCTAAGGGTGATGGCGGAAGCCCAGGCGGAGGCCATAGCGAAGCGAACCATTAGCAAGAGATTTCCGTGGCAGGCTATCGTCGGAGGGTTGACTTTAATTTGGCTTGTTCTTTTGCTTGCTCCCGGGTCTCCCATCGGTCTCTTCGACTCTTCATCCAGTGCCTCCGACGTACCCAGCATCGCGCAGAATATCACCCTGGAGGACAAGTGCGGTTTCCAGAGTCAGGCGGAAGGCCTTGCGACACTCGCCACTTGTATCGACTCGGTCCAGAGGTTCTCCGACGACTCCATACGCCTGTTCGTTCATTGGGCGGCAGACATCAATAGCGATCGGTTTAACGCCGTCGAGAGAGGCAAGTCACAAGTCGGCGATTCCGTTCCGTATCTCGAAGACAGTGAAGGGAACCTTTACAATTTCATCGACATAGGCGAGGCGGCAGCCCTGACGGTATCGATACGAGACGGCACGATAAGCGACTCCGGCTGGCCCCTGCCAAGGGCGGCAGCAATACGTTCACCTATGTCGATGTAGACTCGGTGAGCGGCGAGGAACTGAGAATAGAAAGGATTCCTATTCCGTAGCCGGGCTCCTCTTATCGGCTAATTCTTCCCCTCCAGGAAGGTCAGCGTGAGCGTTATCGCTCTGATACAAACGTGACGGAACGAGGGTTAATGTATGTCACCCAAAGTTCGGCTCAACAGGGTCGTAGAGCTATTAGAACAGGATAAGACCGTCTTCTGCGGCGGCCTAGTCAGCAACGGAAACATCGACGACATAATTTACATGGCCGATTCCGACTATGACTTCGCCATCATAGAGACAGAGCACGAAGGGTTCAGCCCCATCGCCTTGCGTACCTCCGTCCAGTTCTTCCTGAACCGAAAGCGCATCCTCGAAAAAGGGGCCCTCCAGCCGGACGTGCCCCCATTTGTACGCATACCGCCTAATGCCCGCGAGGCTGGAGGCAACCAATGGGTCATCAAGCAGAGCCTGGACACAGGGGTATTCGGCCTGGTGATACCCCACGTCAACACTGCGGAAGAAGCAGCGGCCGCAGTGGTAGCTTCCCGCTATCCGCAGGTACGAGGCTCCCCCGATTTCGAACCTGAGGGGCAGCGCGGGTGGTGGACGCATCTGGCGGCCCGCTATTGGGGACTAAGCGACCCGGAATACTACGATGCTGCCGACGTCTGGCCACTAGACCCCGATGGCGAGATACTCTTGATGGCAATAGTGGAAGAGGCTGAGGGGGTCAAGAACATACGGGACATTCTGAAGAATGTCAGAGGGATTGGAGCGGTGTGGGCTGGGCCGGGTGACATGTCGATTTCGATGGGCAAGCGTGGAGACCAGTCGGATCCTGATGTACAAGAGGGAGTACGGAAGGTATTGGATGCCTGCAAGGAATTTGACGTGCCCTGTGCTATCGGCGTAACGGTCGATAAAGTGGAGCAGCGGATCGAACAGGGCTTCCGGATAATCGTCGCGCCTCCTAGAAGGGACACGAAGGCGCTCGAGATAGGCAAGAAAGCCTCGGGCAGATAACTCTTCAGCTACTCCGACCCCGTTTTTACACCAGAGGCGTCACGGGCGTTTCTGGCAGAACGAGCGGCTAGCAGCCGCCGGACCCGGTCCAGGATTCGGTCTGCGACATCCTCCTTAGACATGCGAGGCAAGTCCACAAGGCTCCCGTCTACGTCCGCAATGAGCACTTTATTGGTGTCGGCGCCGAAGCTGCCGTTGGGGTCGGATACGTCGTTTGCGACTACCATATCCAGAGATTTCTTTAGAACTTTCTCAATCGCGTTGTCCTGTAAATTCTCGGTTTCCGCGGCAAAACCTACCCTGATGAAATCACCCGTCGCCTGGGCGAGAATGTCCGGATTTTCTTCCATCTCTATCAACAGGGGCTTAGAATCTTTCTTTAGCTTCTGAGCTGCCATGGACGTAGGCTTGTAGTCCGCCACCGCCGCCGCCATGATCAGGGCGTCCGCTCCTCCAACGCTCTCCATTACAGCGTCCCGCATCTCCGTAGCAGTCGATACTTTAACCATCTCCATCGCCACGGGGTCTTCCAGGCCGGTGGGCGCCGCAACGAGCATGACGCGAGCCCCTCTGTCTCTGGCTGCTTTGGCCAGAGCGTAGCCCATTTTCCCAGAAGAACGGTTAGTGATCACTCGCACAGGGTCTATGGGTTCCTCGGTACCCCCTGCACTAACGACAATTTTGTAACCAGCAAGGTCTCCTTTTCGGCCGAGAACGGAGCTTATGTGCCCTATCAGCTCCGGCACCTCCACCAGCCTCCCCGTTCCCTCCAGACCGGATGCCAACCTCCCTACGGCAGGGCCCACGATCACCACGCCCCTGTCTCGAAGCTTCGATAGAGTTTCCTTGGTTGCGGGATTGTCATACATGTGGCCATCCATCGCCGGCGCCACCAGTACCGGAGCCCTGGTGGCCAGGATAGTGGTAGATAGCGAGTCGTCGGCCAACCCGGCTGCCATTTTCGCTATGAAATTGGCGGTAGCGGGTGCCACCACGATTACGTCGGCCTTCTGGGCGAGGGCAACGTGCTCTACGCTAAACTCCGAGTTAGGATCGAAGATCCTGGTGACGACGGGGCGATGGGTAATGCTACGGAATGACAAGGGAGTCACGAATTCGGTTGCCGCCTGGGTCATGACAGTGTCCACGATGGCGCCGGCTTGTGTGAGCTTGCTCGCCAGATCCAAAGCTTTGTAGCAGGCTATACTGCCTGTCACCCCAAGCACGATGTTCTTCTCTTCTAGCGCACCTGGCATCGGATCAACTCCGTTGGACCTTTAGTTTTACGACCGGTCACTGTTCATCTCGTAAACAACCTGAAGCCCGATAAGAGTCAGGTCGGGGTTTATTTCGTCGAACACGTCAGTCTCTTTCGCCAATATCGCGGCCATGCCACCCGTGCCTACTACCTGAGCTTCCCCTATTTCTTTTTTGAACCTAGCTACCATGCCCTCTATCAGCCCGATCAGCCCGAAGAGCAACCCGGATTGCATACTTGCCACGGTATTACGCCCAATGGCGGACTTTGGGGGTGTAAGGTCTACTCTACGTAGCTGTGAAGTTCCCAGGAAAAGGGCCTCCGCCGCCAGATGTATGCCAGGAGCTATAGCGCCACCCAGGTATTCACCGTTACGCGAGATAGCGTCGAAAACGGTGGCAGTGCCAAAATCCACCACTATTATGGGGCCTCCGTATAGCTTCAAGGCGGCGGCGGCAGTGACTATCCGATCCGCCCCCACGTCTTTGGGATTGTCATAAAATATATCTATCCCGGTTTTGACGCCAACTGAGATGGTGAGAGGGGCAACGTCGAAGTAAACATCGCACATCTCCTCAAAGGTGGAAGTAAGGGGAGGCACAACGCTACTTAGACAGGCATCTGTTATATCGTCCCGTACCACGCCTTTGGACCGGAGGATGTCCGAGATGAGTAGGCCGTACTCGTCGGACAGCTTACGGGCATCCGTGGCTATACGAGAGGTGTGCTTGAGGTGCTGACCTTCGAACACACCGAGGACGATATTGGTATTGCCAACGTCTATTGCCAGGAGCATGATTGGTTCCTAATCGCCTGGCACACCTGGGCGTACACAGGGCTCCCATTTGGCACAATTATACGGTACTAGCTATAGCCCAGCAAACGTCGGTTGCGGGCTCCGATACCCCCTATTACAATAATTCAATTCGGATAGTGGGAGTAAGCCATTGACCAACAGGACGTCTGAAGAGACCCGTAGTCAGATCACTAATATGGTGCGCGAGTTCGTGCGCCGTGAGGTCGAACCCATCGCGAGTCAATACGAGCGAGACGATATTGTCCCCCTTGAAGCCATAGACAAGATGAAAGAGATGGGCCTTTTCGGCATAACAATTCCCGAGGAGTACGGAGGCATGGGACTGGATTACACGACCTTCGCGATGATTTTCGAGGAGCTGTCCAAAGGCTGGATGAGCATCAGCGGTCCTATTGGAACTCACCATGTAATGACCTACGTAATCACCCATTTCGGTACTGAAGAACAAAAGCAGCGATTTCTACCTGTCATGGCCAGAGGCGAGAAACGAGGAGGGCTGGGCCTCACCGAGCCAAACGCTGGCAGCGATGTCCAGGCCCTGGAGCTTTCCGCGGTGCGGGACGGCGACGATTACGTACTAAACGGAACCAAAATGTTCATAACCAATGGCAGATACGGCGATGCCTTCGCTGTCCTGGCCAAAACGGACAAGGACGCCGATCCCCCCTACCGTGGTCTCAGTTGTTTCATAGCTGAAAAGGGAGAGCCTGGCTTTGAAGTGGGAAGGGACCTGGACAAGCTGGGATACAGAGGACTGGACACCTGTGAGCTGATTTTCAAGGACTTCCGCGTACCGGCCACCAACCTGGTGGGCGGAGAGGAAGGAAAAGGCTTTCAGCAGGTCATGAGCGCATTGGAAACGGGCCGGATAAATGTCGCCGCGAGGGCAGTCGGAGTAGCCACCGCAGCGTTTGAGGCTGCCATCAAGTACTCCCAGCAGCGTAAGACCTTTGGAGTCACCATATCTAATCACCAGGCAATCCAGCTCAAGCTGGCTACAATGGCGACCAAAATCCAAGCAGCCCGTCTGCTTACTTATGAGGCCGCCGCCAAGAAGGATGCAGGAGGTCGAGTCGATCTAGAATCCGGAATGGCTAAATATTTCGCCAGCGAGATTTGCGCGGAGGTAAGTCTAGAAGCCATGCGGGTCTTCGGCGGGTACGGATACATCAAAGATTATCCTCTGGAGCGGTATTACAGGGACGCTCCGCTAATGATTATTGGAGAGGGCACCAACGAGATTCTACAACTCGTAATCGCGCGTCAGCTATTGCAGAAATATAAGATCTAGCCCCGGGCGGACCACGGGGGCGGCTACCCTTAATAATCATGTAGGTGTGATAGAATCAATTGTTTTAGGGTGCTGCGCGAGCTCTATGGAGGGCTTATCGATGGAAACTCTTAACAATCCCTATACCTATGGAAATCCCATATCCGACCCGAAACGGTTCGTAGGGCGGAAAAGGGAAATCGAGCAGGTATTCTCTCGTTTGCGTAACCCGGAGTTCGAGAGCAGCTCCATCGTCGGAGAGCGAAGGTCCGGTAAGACTTCCCTGCTCAACTACATCGCTCATCCAGACATCATCAGCACTAACGGATTGGATCCCACGAAGTATCTTTTCGTGTACCTGGACCTGGAGATGATTACTTCCACGAGCACGCCCACCAGGCTGTATCAATATATGTTGAAGCGCATCGCGTCCAAAGTGCAACAGGAATCAGCCAAGAACCAGGTGCGCGAGATTAGCCAGTTGGACTCCATCGACACCTACGACCTCGCCGAGGCTCTGGACACAATGGAAGACGAAGGGCTACATATCGTGCTCCTCATAGATGAATTCGAGAACGTGGGCGATAACCTGAACTTTGGCCCTGATTTCTACTACGGTTTGAGGTCTTTGGCCATACATCACGATCTGGCACTTATTACAGCGACCAGAGTTGACTTGGTAGAAATAGCCCATTCTGAAGCCATTCGTAGCTCACCTTTCTTCAATATTTTCGCAACGATTAACATGCCTTCGCTTTCCAGCGTCGATATCAAAGAAATGTTGGACATTTATCTGGCTGATACCGGTATATCGTTCAACGATAGTGAAGCCGACTATGCAATCACTTTGGCAGGAAGACTGCCCTTCTTCGTTCAGATGGCACTGCATTTCTTATACCAAGCCCACCAGGAAGGAGTGGACGAGAGCGGTAGAATTGCCTACCTGGAAGAAAGGGTAAATAACGCGGCCGCTCCGCACATCGAGAACTACTGGCAGAACTCATCCGACAACGAAAAGACAGTGCTCGCGCTCCTGACCCTCCAAGATGACCAGAATAACCAACTTCAATACAAAAAAGCCCTCGGAACTCGAGCAATGGTTTGTGCATAGCGGGCAGGCTCTTAGCGGACTGACAAACCGTGGCCTTGTTATCAAAAACCAAGATCAGTACGCCCTTGCTTCTATCGCGCTTCGTCGGTGGATTAATGGAGAGCTCACTGCGCCGTCTAAAGAGGTAGACCCTGGAGAACGGCAAAAGCTAGAGGGAATATTGACGGCGTCGTTGCCTCAGGACCTGGCTGGCGCAGCCACCCAATGGCTAAGAAAAACAAATACAAACTACAAGGCGCTATTTGCCCAGTGGTTATCCGACTCCCGTACCTCGGAAAAGGCCCTAGTACTCAGTCAACTTGGTTTTGGGATTTGTTTAAGAAAGGGGCCAATTGAGCTATCCCGCCTGGTGGGAAGTGTTGATGGCGGGGGTGGCAATGATGGTCAGGGACAAATACGCGGTGCGGCTGGCACAGGAACAACGGGAGGAGCTCCAGCGACTGATCCGGGTTGGCAAAAACTCAGCCCGAGTGACCGCTAGAGCGCGGATTCTCCTAAAGAGCGACGACGGTTGGGCGGCACCCCAAGCGGCCGAAGCTTTGGATGTGGCCCTGAGCACCGTATACCGGGTCAAGCAGCGCTTTGCCGAAGAAGGGTTGGAGAGGGTTTTGCAGGACCGTCCCCAGGCCAACCGGCCCCGGAAGTTGGACGACCGGGGCGAAGCCCACCTGATTGCTTTGGCCTGCAGCCCGCCGCCGGAAGGGCATGACCACTGGACCCTGCGTCTGCTGGCCGGGAAGGTGGTCGAGTTGGGGCTGACGCCCTCCATGTCCCACGAGGGGGTGCGCCAGCGTCTCAAAAAAACGCCCTCAAGCCGTGGCAGAAGAAGGAGTGGTGCATTCCCAAGGTGAGCGCGGAATTTGTGGCTAACATGGAGGATGTCCTGGATCTCTACGCCGAACCCTATGATCCCCAACGTCCGGTGGTTTGCTTTGACGAGACATCCACCCAGTTGTTGGCGGAGACCCAGCCCGCTCTGCCGCCCCGGCCGGGACTTCCGCTGCGGCAGGACTACGAATACCGGCGGGAGGGTACCCGCAACCTGTTCTTGGCCTGCGAGCCCTTGGCGGGTTGGCGAGAGGTGGCGGTCACGGAGCGGCGCACGATGCAAGACTTCGCCCGCCGGATGCGCTGGCTGGCGGATGAAGCCTACCCGGAAGCCGAGGTGGTAAGGGTTGTCTTGGACAATCTCAATACCCATCGCCGGGCATCGCTGTACGAGACTTTCCCGGCTGAGGAAGCCCGGAGGATTGCCAGGCGGCTGGAGTTTCATTACACGACCAAGCACGGGAGTTGGTTGAACATGGCGGAGATCGAGTTCAGCGTCCTGTCCCGCTCCTGCCTGAAGCAGCGGCTCTCCGGCGAGGAGGCCCTCAGGAGGGAAGTCGATGCTCTGGTCAAGGAGCGCAACGCCGCCAGAGCCACCATCAACTGGCGGTTCAACACCCGGGACGCACGAACCAAACTTCACCGCCTTTACCCTTCCGATTTTACGGTTGACTGAGTACTAGACCTCTTGAACAACACAAAAGTGCCCTTCCAAGAGCTAAAGGGTGAAGCCCCTGTTAGGGCAGATTCTGGAAACGGGGCTCCAGGCGACCAGGTTCTGGAGGCGCTTTCCACGGTGACGGAAGCGGAACGAAAGCGGGCCGAACAACTGGCCTCTCTGGAAGGCACCATCAGCATAATGTTCACGGACCTGGAAGGCTCGACGGAGCTATTGACTTCTCTGGGAGATGAGGAAAATCAGGCGTTACTGCGTACGCACAACAACATTATCCGGGAGCACCTGAATAGCAATGGTGGCGTAGAGGTCAAGTCCATGGGTGATGGGTTCATGATAGTCTTCCCAAGCGCCAGAAAGGCTGTGGCTTGCGCCGCCGGAATACAGCGCGGCTTGGAAAAGTTCAACAAGGAGAACACCGACCGCCAATTAAAAGTCCGCGTTGGTATCAATGTGGGTGAAACCATCAAGGAGGAGGAGGACTTTTTCGGTACCGCCGTTGTGATGGCTGCTCGGGTCATGGATCGCGCGTCGGGAGGGCAGATACTGGTAACCGATCTGTTCCGAAAACTGGCTGGCAGCACTTCAAACTTTCAATACGTGGACTACGGTTCGACACAGTTAAAGGGCTTTAGCGAAGAGGAGCATTTGCACGAGGTCGACTGGAGGTCCTCCACCGGCTAATGGCGATCTTCACTAGTGTCCTGGCTCCGAGGAAGTTACACCTTCTACTCATCGGAGCCATAGTAGTCGGTTGGCTTTCGGTCTATTGCGGAGGCTCATCCTCTACGTCTACGCCGACTCCGACACCTATTACCGAGCCCACAGTGACGACTGAGCCTATGCCAACACCCGAAGTCACTGTAACTGGGACCATCGAGACCAGACCTCAAGCAACAACCTCTGCTACACAAGCGGCGGTTACCCCGACAGGCAGGCCTCCGAGGACTCCCGTCCCTACTGTTACCGTCGAGACCACTCAGCCGGACGACACCCCAACCGCTACGCCTACCCCTCCGGCAACGCCAACACCGATGCCTCCAGGCACCACGCAGGAAGCCGGCGGTCCACCCACGCAGACACCAGTGCCACCCGCTCCAGAACCAACTGGGACTGCGCCGACGAGCACGCCAACGCCGACCTCCACTAGCGCAACGCCGGAACCTAGGCCCACTTTGCCAGAGCCGACTCCTCCCGATATAACACTCGAGCCCACACCCGACCCGACAGCCGTCCCAACAACGGAACCCGAAGACGGATCACCATCAAGCCCTACCCCCACGGCTACAACTGCTCCTGGCGCCGTTATCACCGTCGGGTCTGGCGAGCTGGCGCCCGGTGGAACCATCGAAATACCGATAACGGCGGCGGCCGTATCGGCTCCAGGAGCCGCCGCTTATACCATTACCATCCAGTTCGATGGCTCTGTCATTCAGGTCAACGCTATACTTCCGGGCGATGCGACCTTTGGAGAACCTCTCACATCCAACATCGGCACCGATATTCTCAAGTTTTCAGACCTCCACGTGGAGGACAAAGGCATAACAGGCGAGTTTGTCCTGGTAATTCTCCAAATCAGCGCTACAGGTTCTTCCGGAAGCAGCGATCTGTCTATAACCATCGACAGCTTCAAGGATGTTAACGCCCAAGACATTGCGACAACCTCTGTGAACGGTACGATCTCTATTCAGTAGCCAAGGTCCGAGCCCCTCTACCAGGGTCTTTTAATTGCCATTGCGAAGGGCAAAGCCCTGAAGCAATCTCCGGGGAGGAAGAAGAGATTACTTCGCTCCGCTCGCAATGACAGTGAGGGAGAACTGAAGACCCTGGCCCTTTTACGGGACCGGTTCGTGGTTAGGATACCCCATGCTATAATGGGAAACACCTTTCACACTAGCCTCATACCAGAGGAGGGCTCCGATAGAAAGCCGACGTTTTCTTAGCAGTGTAGACATCTTCTCGGAGCTCCAAGAGTCCGAGATAGCGCCTCTGGAAGCGAAGCTGAGGCGCCGTTCCTACCAACGGGGCGAGGTCATCTTTCACCAGGAAGACCCAGGCGACCGGCTCCACTTTGTGGCCGAAGGCCTGGTCAAAATCTCCATAATATCTCAGGACGGACGCGAAAACGACATCGCTCTGCTCAAACCGGGTGACTGTTTTGGCGAAATGTCGATACTGGACGGCGGGCCGAGGTCCGCTACCGCGATAGCCCTAGACCCCACGGAGACAATGACCCTAACCCTGGATGACTTCCTAGCCTTCCTCAAAGAGCACAGTAAAGTGGCGATTCAGATCATCGGCCTGTTGGTACGCAGACTGCGTGCCATGGATGAGATGATGGGAGACATGCTGTTCCTCGACGTGCCGACCAGAGTCAGCAAGAAGTTGTTGGAGCTAGTCAAAATGTACCGCGACAGCGCCGACTCGTCAGGGAATGTCACAGTGCCCCTGGGACAAGAAGAGTTGTCCAGGCTCGTCGGCTCAAGCCGTGAGACCGTGAGCAGGACTCTGAACATCTATAAAAAGAAGGGGCTGTTGAAGACCTCTCACAGGAGAATCACGATTACTAACCTGGAAGGTCTGGAACGCATGGCATCGTTCGGGGCCTGACCACAGCGTGGATTAGCTGTAGGGAACTATTTTCTCCTGGAGGGTCCTAAGCCGCTGGCTTAGGATTCGGTTGGAGTATACGGCCAGGGAGAGATTTTCTGCCAGAGAAGCCTTCGAAGGCTTCTCTGGCAAGGCGCCACGCCTCCACATCGGTCTTGGCAACAACCGTGGCCGAGCGGGGCTCATCGGTCAGTAGAGCCATCTCCCCGAACCCTTCGTTGGGGCCTAGCTCAGCAAGGTGCGTTGGAGCGGCGTCGTCCACCTCCCGCACGACCCTCACATTTCCGCTTCTGATCACATAAAAGGAGTCTCCAACCTCCCCCTGCTTGATTATGGTGGAGCGTCTCGAAAAACTAACCTCTTCCAATGAAGGTATGATCCTGGTCAAGCTCTTGGGACCCAGGCCGCAAAGAAAGGGAATTATAACGGGTTTTAGCCGAGGCGTCGGAGGCAGAGCGGGCTAATAACAGCGAAGGAGTGTAATCATGGCAAAGGATCAACGAAAGTCTTTAACATCGCAAGCAATGCCAACTGATCTAGCATCATGGCGTCACGTTCCTGGGGGTTTGTATGGGGCATATCGTCAACTACTCGAGGAAGCGTATCAAAAACAAGGTCGAGCACTCTTTGAACACTATAGGGCGGATCCGATTCAAGCTTTCGCAGAGCTAAAGCGACAGATCGTAGAAAGATACCTAACGCCTCATCTTCGGTCATACTAAGCTTCCCGCGCTACGGCGTCGGTATGGCACTCCTCGCAGCGTCCGTCGCGGTATAGTGTCTCCGGGTAGTTAACTTCCCTCGCACATCCCTTACAACGGTAGACCTTATCGGTATCTACCGCCATCCCCGGAGAGGCGCGGAACATCGCTTGCGCTAGTTCCTCCGGCGCGGCATCTATCCGAGGCGGGTATCCCTTCTCCATTGGGCGGCCCTGAACTTTCTTACCCTTAGCCATGTCTCCTCCGCGTTGTTATTTCGCCATCCAGCCGCTAACTCGATTCAGTCGCCGTAGACCAGATAGCGTATAGGTATTGCTCTTAGCCCGGTTACACGGCCCGCAAAGCAGCACACGATTAGTGATATGGTTCAAGCCCCCGTCCGAGCGCGGCGTGTTATGGTCTAACTCTAGGTAACGGGCATCATCAAACACCCGGTCGCAACCCTGGCAACGCTTCCCGTGCTGGGCCAGCAGGTACTCGTACATCTCCGCCCGGCTCATTCTAGGGCCGTCTGGCTCGGCGTAGTGCTCGGTGACTTGAAGATAGGGAACGGCTTCCCCTAACCCGTCTGTGCGCTCAGGCGGCGTTGTTTCCAGATGTACACCGGGCGGAATATCGACCAGTAGTTGCCGGTTGTCATTGAGCCTCTGGACTACCAACTCATAAGCTCCCTTCCACAAGTCCATCCCTACCCACTGTCGGCCCAACCGCTCGGCGGCAATCGGCGTCGTGGCGCATCCGGCGAAAGGGTCTAGTACCAAATCTCCGGGGTTGCTGCTGGCCTTGATGATGCGTTCATAGAGAGCTAACGGCTTCTGAGTCGGATAGCCCGTTCGCTCTTGGACACTAGATTGGAGGCTGTTTATGTCGGTCCAGTAGTCCTCCGGTATTTTGCCGTTATCAAGATAATACTTGTAGTAGCGAGTCTCGCCCTTCAAATTCTTGGTGCCGTAGACTAACCGGTACTTCCTACCGTCCTCATCGGTTTCCAATCGACCGCCAAAACTCTCGTTGCCGGATTTCATCTCTACTCTGACGGCATCGCCGTTAAAAACATGCGTACCGGATTTGGTATAAAACAGTAATATATCGTGTTTCCGCGCCCATCGCTTCGCGCTCTTGCCGCCCACGTTGTAACACCACACTATCTCATTCTGAAAATACCGTTTGCCAAACATAGCATCCATTAGTTGTTTCAGGTAATGGCTGGCTGTCGGATCACAGTGGAGGTAGATACTGCCGTCCTTGCGGAGAATCCGGCGCATCTCCAACAAGCGCACTCCCATGAAACAAAGGAAGGCAGCCATGTCCTGCCCGTAGCTGGTCTTGGCCGCCTCTATCACGGCGTGGACGGCGGGCCAGTCGTCGGTTATCCGGTCTACCCATTCCCCTTCAACATCATCTTCCCAACTCCAACGGTCTTGAAACTTGGCTCCTGCGGCCAGCGAGTCCGGCGTGGCGTGGAAGTCCTTACCCTTGTTGAAGGGCGGGTCCGTGGCGATCAGGTGGAAGGACTCCGAATTCATGCCGCGGAGGAACGGCAAGTTATCCCCGTAGTAAAGAGTCCGGTTGGTGCAATTCGGAGCGGCCATAACTAGGCGATTAGCTCTTCATAGGTTGTCCGCTTGCCGTCTGCGCCTCGTACCATAGCGCACATTTGCTCGGAGGTGTCCAAGGGGCGGCTGTTGTGGCGGCCCTCAAATTCGGCAACGTACCGGCCCAGGTGTTTCACACTCATTTGGTGGTAGACGCCGACGTATCCCCGCTTGAGCATGGCCCAATGGCTTTCAATCCCGTTGGTGTGCGCCATGCCGTGAACGTACTCCTTGGCTGAATGCCTGACCGCCTCATGGGGCCGGTTCAGGCCGTTATAGGCGGCTGCTTCGTCGGTGTAGACTTGGGCTGCGGGTCCCGTCGTAGACTCCACGAAGCCTTGTAGCGTGGGCGCATCCGTGGACATTACGGCGGCGGTAGTCACTCGGTTGGTCTTACGGTCCTTGGCTCCTACAATCGCCGTCTTGCCCACAGTCCCTCGTCCGGCCCTTAGCTTCTTAGAGTTGTGCTTGTTGGCTTCCTTCCCTCCAATGTAGGTCTCGTCCACCTCCACCGGGCCAGCGAACTTGTCAGCCTCGGCGGTCCACATCCCCCGGATTCTGTGCGCCATGTACCAAGCTGACTTCTGAGCGATGCCCAGGTCGCGGTGTAGTTTCATGGAGCTAACGCCCTTGAGATTGGTGGAATAGAGGAAGAACGCTATGGCCCACTTGCTCAGCGCCATGTTCGAGCTATGGAGCAGCGTACCCGTCTTGACCGAGAATGACTTGCGGCACTCCTTCTCCCGGCATCGGAAGGGTTGGGGCTTCCGGCTGGCTACGGCGGCGACGTTCTGAGAGCCACAGAAGGGACAGGCTACACCGTTGGGCCAACGCTGCCTAACGAACCACGCCTCGGCCTTTTCCTCAGTGTCAAACTGCTTGGCCGCCTCTATCAAAGTGATGCCCTTCCGGTAGGACTTGCCAGGACCGCTCTGATTGACCATTGTTACACCAAACCGCTTTGAAGTTATATAACTATTTTAGCCGAAAGGCTGCGATTTGTCAATACCAAGCGGTCGAACGCCGCGCGACACTAAGTATGCCTGTTCTTGGGCCGATTCTTCCGATTCCATTTAACCCGCCTATCCATTCAAGTCCGCTCGGCTAAAATCTGTTATAACTCCCCAAAGAAAGGTATCTCTTTGAGCTCATTGGTCACATCGTCAATCTGGCCCTGGGGTTCTTCCTCTTCTTCAATGTCATCTTCCACACCGAGATGAGCGTTGTTGGAGCCGCTCAACCGGCCTTCGATGGACTCAACCTCATCGTCTGTAAGCTCCAAGGGACATTCACACCTTTTACAGACCTCCTGGTCCTTGAAGTTGCTATAGTTGCACCGCGGGCAGAAAGCCACCTCTCTTTCATGACTCTTGGGGACCGTACCAGGTACCTTTGATGAAGGGACGATGCGCTGGTTGGAAACCAGGATGTTTTCCAGGATTTTTCCTTCGCCAAGCTTTACCATTCTGAGGCAATACCTGGCTTCAACAGGGTCCTTGGTGGTCATCACTATCGTTCGCCCCTGGTCATTTAGCTTCTGCAGCAGTCCCATCAGCTCCTCTCGTGAGGTGCTATCCAGACCTCTCGTAGGCTCGTCGAGGAAGATCACCGATGGATCGTTCACCAGGGCCCTGGCTATAGATACGAGCTGGCGTTGGGCGGCCGAAAGCTGATGAAGGGGATACTCGACACAATGACCCAAACCCACGGTTCTAAGGGCTTGGTCCGCCTTCTCACGACACTCATATGCCGGGACGCTCTGGCTTTTAAGGGGAAGCTCGACGTTGCGCACGGCGTTTTCGTTGGGTAACAGATTGAACGCCTGGTAAACAAAACCGATCCGGCGAGCCCGCACCAGAGCCAGTTCGTCGTCCCTTAGTGGGGTAACCTCCAGGCCATCGATCCATAATCTGCCGGGGTCGGGTCGCTGGAGACAACCCAAGATATGTAATAAGGAGGATTTTCCAGACCCAGGTCGCCCAGTTATAGCCACCAACTCTCCAGCCTGGACAGACAAAGAAACATCGTCCACCGCGTGGACCATCTCATTGCCCAGATTGTATTTCTTGGTAAGTCCTATCGCCTGGACGGTGGTAGGCATGGCGACTCCTAACCATAGCTATGGCTACGCCCATAATATCATATGCCAGATAGGGCGCTTGACCTAGGGTATCGGGCTAGGCAATGATAGCCTCAGGGTACCCCTTAGTGTATTGGAGGAGGCGTGGTCGACCAGCAGAGATATGTGCATCCCGAGTACCTTGTTGAGACAGACTGGTTAGCGGACCACCTTTCCGACGACAACTTGATCATTGTGGACACGGACGTTGCACCCGCTTATCAGAGGGGCCACATCCCAGGAGCAGCGCTGATTCCAGACAACTACGAGAAAGACCCCTCAACCAATAGGGTTCAGATCCTCCCGGCGGACAAATTCGCCGAGATGATGGAGTCGTTGGGGATAGGTGACGATACTCTGGTGATCGCCTACGACAACTCCAGATCACTTTACGCCGGGCGGCTGTGGTGGGCACTGCATTATTACGGACACACGGCTGTAAAGGTGCTCAACGGTGGCTGGAAGAAGTGGGTGACCGAAGGCAGGCCTACCAGCATCGCAGAGCCTCAGCCGCCCCGCGCCGCAAAGTTTACGCCCAGAACCGATCCCTCTCTGATCGTCCATACCGAAGAGCTAAAAGAGGCGTACGGCAAGCCCGATGTGACCGTTTGGGACGTCCGAACCCGTGGCGAATATACCGGCGAAACAACGCGCAATAACAAACGACCCGGCCACATCCCGGGAGCGGTCCATCTGGAATGGTCTGAGATGATGGATGAGGCAACCCACAATTTCAAGCCTGCGTCCGAAATCCAGCGCCTGCTGGAAGCGAAAGGGATAACCCCTGAGCGTGAAGTCCTCTCCCATTGACAGGCGGGCATCCGTGCGGCGCACGGGAACTTAGTTCTGAAGCTGATGGGGTTCGAGAAAGCTCGAAATTATGACGCATCCTGGAACGAATGGGGCAACCGGGAAGACACCCCCATCGAATAGGTTGAATATGAACGTCCCCAAGTGCATGAGCACTCAACATCCCGACAACGTCGAGTCGCCTCCGTACGCCACAGACGAAGTCATCAAGGGAGAAGGCGAGGTCCAGGAAGCCAAAGAGATCTTTTCTCTAGGCTGCGACGAGCAGCTGTGGGACTCGGAAGGCAAGGACGTGGACCGGATGGTGGTGAGCAAGCTTCTCTCCAACCATCCGGACTTTTTTAACCAACACCGGCTGGGACGAGATTGCTCTTTGACACTGCGCATCCCAAATCCTGCTATCGAAGGAGGTATGCGCAAGACTCTGTTGGAGGCACTGGACAGCATCCCCAGCAGTTGGGACGTGGCCCAGCAGTTTTATGGAGACGGAGAGGTCGCACCGATCCATGAGGTCATCCTTCCCTTTACCACCTCGTCACAGGAACTGGACCTGGTCTACAACTACTACCTCAACTTCGTTGCAGGCAAAGCGGCTCAACACCTATACGGAGACTTGAAGGTCTCGGACTGGATCGGGCAGCTACAGCCGGCACGCATCAACGTCATCCCTCTTATCGAGGACCTTGAAAATATTCTCTCAGCCGACGAGATCGTTGGCGGCTACATAGAAGGGAAGGAGCTGCCATACCAGCGGGTGTTTCTTGCTCGCAGCGATCCAGCCTTGAACTACGGCCTGGTTAGCGCCGAGCTGATGTTAAAGGTGGCGCTTCAGAGGCTGGCCGGGCTAGAGAAAAGGCATGGGATTCCTATCTATACCATCGTGGGAGTAGGTTCGGTGCCCTTCAGAGGGCATCTGACACCACTCAACCTGGACAGAGCATTTACGGAATATCCTTCCGTACACACCTTCACGGCACAGTCGGCTTTCAAGTACGACTACCCGCCAGATGCGGTCGAGGCAGGCTTCTCAGCCATACGAGAGCACAAGACTCAGCCACCTATCCCGGTAGACGAAAGCCGAGTAAGAAAAATCATCGACAAGTACTCGGCGGAGTACCGTGAACGTCTGATAGGGTTGGTTCCTATCATATCCAAGCTGGCGGGACTTGTTCCTCAAAGGCGGGACCGTAGGCTGCATATCGGCCTTTTTGGATACTCGCGAACCCTCGACACGGAGCAGGGTGCGGAAACAATCAGATTGCCCAGAGCAATCCAGTTCTGCGCCACCCTCTATTCGATCGGCATACCGCCCGAGCTGCTCGGCATGGCGGCACTGGACGCTGCCGACCTCAGCTACTTGACTGAAGTCTATCCAAGCTGGGAGTCGGACCTGGCAGTAGCTCTTCAGTTCGCCAACGAGGACATAATCGGCACATACCTAGGTGACAGGTACAAATCTCTTGCTACCAAGTATTCTCAAGGAACCGATCGGGTCCATTACGCACTCACCGCTGCCGTCCACGCGAGTGTGGACTCACAGCCTGCCTCATATACCAAGCGCTACCTTGCAGAAGCAGCCAAATTGCGGAGATTTCTGGGTTAGATGTCAGAAGCTGCTTGGATTGCCATTGGAGGCATAGCTGGAACCGGGGCAGTAGGTTTGGGAGCTGCACTTCTTCAACATTACTTCAACCTGAAGGGCCGCAGGGAAGAGTGGGCTCACGAAAAAGAACGGACCCTTGAACAATTGCGACACCAAAACCTGGAAAGGCATATAGCTGAGGTAGAATCATATATCGATAACGCCGCAACTAATGCAGGGGTATGGCACAATTACGCCTCAATCAAAGACCAAAACCTGCTTGAAGCTGAGAAACTCGGCGAAGAGGGACTCCAACTAGCCAAGGCGGGCGTTGCTGCCGGGACACGTGCGCGAATAGCGGCAATCGTGTTAAAAAGCGATGTGCTCCATGGGTCGATTTTAGATCTAATATCGCTGAATGCCCAGATTACTCGGGTAGCTGCCAACTCAACCATCGATGAAACAAGTAAGACCTTGGCGGAATTAGTGGGCAAGGTTGGAGAGATCAAGGCAGAGTTGGACCGCATACGGACCACGACAGAATAGGTGAAGTCCCCCTGCTCCCCCGGTCTCTTGACACGCTCGGGGTCCACTCAATAATTGGCGCCGTGCCGAAGTTCATCCTTCTTATGTTTCTTGTGGTTGGGGAGGCCTTGCTGCTGGGGGCATGTGGGCAGCCCGAAGCGACTCCTGCTCCCACCCTGACACCTCCACCTAGTCCCACGTCCATAGCACGGCTGAAGTTGGGCCTGGGCTTTGCGGATGCCGACGAGCTCAGCGGGCCAGCAGGGATAGCAGTGGATGGAGCGGGCAACATCTACGTAGCCGATACCGGCAACAATCGGATTCAGGTGTTCAACGCCAGCGGTGTACTCTTGAAGGACAGGAGCCTAGACGGCGGTGAAGACGAGTTCGACGGGCCCGCAGGGATAGCGGTAGATAAAGCGGGCAACATCTACGTAGCCGATACGGGCAACAATCGGGTTCAGATATTCAACGACAACGGCGAACTGTTGGAGGACCGGGGATTAGACGGCGGTGAAGGGGAATTCGACGGGCCCGTAGGGATAGCGGTGGACGGAGCGGGCAAGGTCTACGTGGCTGATACCGGCAATGACCGAGTTCAAGTGTTCAGTCCCAGCGGCGAACTTCTATTCGAGTGGGGGTCTTTCGGCAGCGGCGAAGGGGCGTTAGACGGGCCTGCGGGGATAGCGGTGGATGGAGCGGGCAATGTCTACGTGGCAGATACGGTCAATGACCGAATTCAGGTGTTCAGCCACAGCGGCGCATTTCTATCCAAGTGGGGATTCTACGGCATTGGCGAAGGCGAGTTCGACGAGCCGGAAGGAATAGCAACAGGTGGGGTTGGGAACGTCTACGTGGCCGATGTCGGCAATGATCGTGTACAGATCTTCAAAGCACTGATGCCGGCTGGTGTGCCATCTCCCAAATAGGAACTCGCGAGGCCTCCCTGTAGTGGACGGCAAAAAGGCATAGCCATAGCCGAACTAGGGATCAAATTTCTGGGACGGGACACAAAGCTCTCTTGGCTTCCGTGTGTCCAACCTGATCCTCCGCTCGGGATCGAACTGGTCGCCTACAAAGACGCGCCGTACCCGGTCATTCTTCTCTCCCAGCAGTTTGACCTTGTAGCACATCAGGTGGATGTCGGGGTTTTGGATCGGGAGGAACACGTGACCGTCGTGGGTCTTCTCGACCGGAGCACAGAGCCGGGTCGGCTTCACGACCTCAACTATCTTCCCTGGAGTGAATTGATCTTCGACACGCACCTGGATTCTTTCGAACTCACCTCGTAGTTTGATCCTGTAGCACGTGTAGTGGTCGAAGTCGAGATCATCGAGCGTCTCCGGATCGGGCGGGTCCACCTCAGGGTGATGAAGGTCAAGCTCCTTTGCGGCCGGAACCATGAGGCGGTCAGGCTTGCGCACCTCAACAACTATCTCACCAAATTGGTTCACCACGCGTTTGTCCACTCTGACATGCCTCGGTTCCCCTCTGGCCCGCTTAATCTTGTAGCGCGTTAGGTGGATGTCTTCGTGCAAGACCTCATAGGAAAACGCCCCGGGTGTCTTGCTGGCCGGAGCGCCAAGCTCTTTTAGATTCTTCACCTTAAACAGTTTAGTGGCGAACTGATCAGCAAGAGTTACGTGGTCTCTTTCTCTCGCACTGGCCTTGTAGAACAGATAGTGGTCAGGCTGGCTAGCTCCTGCGGTACCCGCAAACAACAAGATGCCAACCAGGACACCGGCCACCAGCAAAGATATCATCAGCTTTTTCATACTTCACCACGCCCACTGGTTCACTATGCACACGATAACTGTGATTATGGCGTGAGCCAACTCGGAGGGCTGAGCCCCCTGCACCCCCATGTAGGCTCAGCTAAGCTACTGCAGGAAGGACCGCCAGAGGGGTGCACCCCTCTGGACTCCCCTTGGTTAGTGAATCTTCCTAAAAATTCGGTTTTGGGTTTGTTGGGCGGGAGGGACAGCATCGGGGCGGTGGCTTTGTCGGGCGATGGGATGCCCGACGCCGCATCTCTTCTTTACTCTCTACCAGTACCTGGCCGTTACACTTGAAACGATAGCGCTGGCCGGCCAGTTGCCCAACAAGCTCGTTGTCTTCGGGTATCTCTAATTTGCTATGTGTGAACATCACGGAGGGACCAATAGCCCTCCGGCTTAAAGTTCCCCGATGCTGCCTCTCCCGCTGCCGGTAATGACTCCGGCCTTCTGAGTCCCGTCAGCGTCATGGTGACCAGTCCGCGGTAGGCCCGGACCTTCTCGGCCACCATTCAACGACGGCTCAGCTATTCGACCATCCCCCCAGCCCCCTTCCTGGAGGAAGGGGGAGTAAAGGGAACGGGGGGGGACACCCCCACACCCCCGGCACCTCCCTGGCTGTACCGTTTTGCGTGCGCAGGGCAAAAAGGAGGGACGGACCTCTTTGGGGTCCGTCCCTCTGGCATGCGGTATACCTTGCCCTGGTTATAAGGCTAGGGAGTGGGTGATTGGGGGGTCAAGGGGGTGATGGCAGTTAACTGTTGGGCTGGTTTTCACCCTGGTTTTCGGGCAGAATGAAGTTACCATCGCTGAAGACATTTCCTCCTTGGACGGTCGAATTTACGGCAGGCAGGGCGAGATCGCACAGTTTCGCCGCGCCCTCGACGACGCCGGGAAACGAGGACTTACCGTCCTCACTGTCGGACCCCCTGGTATGGGCAAGACGACCCTCCTGCGAGCGTTCAGGGATGAGGCCGAGGGGCACGAGCGGCTGGACTGCACGACGGAGACCTTCGAGCTTGGCGGGACAGATGACCCAAATACCTTCTTGGACAAGCTCCTTCATGAAACGTTCGGTCTAACACGTGCCAACGACGGCCGGTCACGGTTGGCCGGACCCAAGTGGAAAAAGCAGGTTAGCGCCCTGTTTGGGGTGGTCAAAGCCGACAAACTCTTCGAGTCGTTGCTCGGCGAGTCGTGGCAGCCTGACTGGGCAAAGGTGCTGAAGCTCTTCGAATCTCTGTCGAACAAGATGAAGGCTGAGCGGCGGGTCATCTTCTTCATTGACGCCAACAAATACCTAAGAGGGGACAGCGGCAAGGCCTGGTTGCCGGTAATCAATAACCTTCCGCCCAAGTTCATGCTTGTCTTCGCCCAGCGTCCGGAGGACGCCGTGGCAGCGAACCGCGACGTGACTGGCCCGTCTGTCCGCCGCATCCCTAGCGAAGACCTTGCTGAGCTTCCACCGGACGACGCAGCGGAGTATATCGAAGAAGAACTCAAGCGTATCGGCAAGCTAACCCCTGAGGCCAGGAAGGTACTGAAAGGCTACAGCGGCTGGCCCTACGCCATCAACGCCGGCCTCCTGCTGCTCGGTGACGGCGTCCCTGCCGCGGAGCTGCCGCGAGGCGCTGGAGACCTCTTCCAAAGTCTCCTGGAGAAGCTTGGCGACCACGGTGCCGAGGCACTGGACCTGGTAAACGCCCTGGCGATCCTAGAGGTGGCTGTGCCGATCGACGTCCTGGCTGGATTCGTAGACAAAAGAGTTACAGAAGTCCAGGCGCTACTGACCGACCCGTTCATAGGCGGACTTGTTCGAAGACAGCAGAAAGGGCACGAGCTCTTTCACGCACTCTTTGCCGACGCGGTCCGCTCTCAGATTCTTGATAACCGCCAGAAGAAGACTCTGCATCAACGAGCGGTGCAGTTGTATGAGGCCAGGCTGGAGAGCAACGAAAAGGACGAACTCGCCCTGCGGCGCCTTGCGACCCATGTCCGAGAGGCCAATGGCGACGACGCCTGGGTACTGATGGTCGACAGGCTTTTCCGACAGAAGTACAGACTGGGGATGATAGCGGAATGCGTTGCCGAGCTTGAGGATGCCGTCTGCTACACCAGCCTTAAGGAGCACCGTGCCGTCCTATTCGGCAATCTGGGCATCCTATACAAGACCCTAGGGAACCTAGACACTGCCGAAGAGATGTACGGCAAATCCCTAGCCATAAGCGAGGAGTTGGGCCACAAGGAGGGCATGGCCAAACAGTACGGCAACCTGGGCATCTTATACGATATCCGAGGAAACGTGGACGCCGCCGAGGATATGCACCGCAAGGGCCTGTCCATAGACGAGGAACTGGGACGCAAGGAGGGCATGGCCTCTGACTACGGCAACCTAGGCAACCTATCCCTGACCCGAGGGGACTTGGACACCGCCGAGGAGATGTTCAGCAAATCCCTAGCCATAGATGAGGAGCTGGGCCGTAAGGAGGGCATGGCTAAGCCCGAATCCACCGAAGGACGTCCTTGGGGACAGCCATTGAAGAAGCCAGCGGGTGCTCCTCTGAATCTGGGATAATGGTTTTGGAACAGAAACCCGCCCGGAAACAAGGAGCACCCAATAGATGCTGCCACGCAACCACCCCGACCGTATCCGCATCTCTCTTCGACGACCGCCGCCTGGTGGCCAATGCCGGGCTGATCCTTCCCGCCACCCTGGCGCGGCACCTCGGCCTGCCCGAACTCGTCCGGCAGCGCCTCGACCTGGGCGATGCCCCGGGGCGGGCGAACACGAGCGACAAGATGATGACGCTGGTGGCGTCTGCGCTGGCTGGGGGCGACTGCATTGACGACGCCGATGTGTTGCGCACCGGGGGGACGGCCTGCACCCTGGGCGGCACGGCTAAGGCGCCATCCACCCTGGGGACCTTCCTGCGCAGCTTCCGGTGGGGCCACGTCCGTCAACTGGACCGGGTGAGCCGCGAGTTGCTGGCCCGGGCTTGGCAGGCCGGGGCGGGACCCGGCGACGCGCCGTTCACCATCGACCTCGATTCCACCATCTGCGAGACCTACGGACTGGCCAAGGAGGGCGCGCGCCACCACGGCTATACCGGCGCCCGCGGGGCTATCACCCGCTGCTGGCCATTGCCGCCGGCACCGGAGACGTGCTGATGTCCCGGCTGCGCGAGGGCCCGTGCCAACACCGCCCGCGGCGCCGCCCACTTCCTGCGTGAGACGGTGGGGCGGGTGCGCTACGGCGGGGCCAGGGGCCAACTCACGGTGCGGGCCGACAGCGGCTTCTATACCCACGCCGTGGTCGCCGTCTGCCGCCGGGAAATGGATGTCCGCTTCTCCATCACCATCCGCCAGCGTGCCAGCCTGCGGGACCTGATCGAGGCGATACCAGAGGAGGACTGGACTCCCATTCCCCACTGGATGGACGGCGCCGCCGATGTCGCCGAGACGACTTACACCCCGTTCCAGACCAAGCCGGACGCCCCGCCGGCGCGGCTCATTGTCCGGCGGGTGAAGCCGACACCCGGTTCCCAGCTGGCCCTCTTCGCCAGATACAGCTATCACGGCTTCATCACCGACCGGGACGGGGAGTTGCTCGAACTGGAGGCCGATCATCGCCGCCACGCCGAGGTCGAGAACGCCATACGCGACCTCAAGTACGGCGTCGGGCTGAACCACATGCCGTCGGGGCGCTTCGCCGCCAACGGCGCCTGGCTGGCGGTCCAGGTGATGGCGCATAACCTGGCCCGCTGGACGGCGCGGATTGGTCTGGGCGAGCGGACCGTGATCACCAAGACCCTCAGGCGGCGGGTCTTCGCTCTGGTGGGACGGATCACCCGCTCGGCGCGCCGCCTCACTTTGCATCTCCCCCGGCGCTGGCCCTGGGAAACCCAGTTCAGTCGCGCCTTGGCCCGGCTGCAAGCCATTCCGTTCCCGGCCTGACGGCCAGCCTGCAACTGACCCAACGTCCCCGCAATCTCGCGCCACCCCGGTCGCGAGAGTCCCCTGCTGCGTATCCTCTCGCCATCCCGCGCATCGCAACTCCCGCATAGGGCCTTAGGGGCCCTGTGCGGCGACTGAAGACCGTCCGCCGGCCTCCCATCTACCCCAAGACCCCAGGCCATCTCCCCTGTAGCTCCCTCACCCACCCCCTTCCGCTGTCCTCACGCCGTCCATCAGTGTCCTTCGGTGGATTCGGGCTAAGACCTACGGTAACCTGGGAATCGTATTTGAGACACGGGGAGACTTCGGTGCCGCCGAGGATATGCACCGCAAGGGCCTGTCCATAGACGAAGATCTGGGCCGCAAAGAGGGCATGGCTAGCGGGTACCTGAACCTAGGTAACCTGTACTGGGCCCGAGGGGACTTGGACACCGCCGAGGAGATGTACCGCAAGGCTCTCGCTGTAAACGAGGAACTGGGCCGCAAGCAAGGCATGGCTGGCGGGTACGGCAATCTGGGTGTCCTGTACAAAACCCGAGGGGACTTGGACGCCGCCGAGAAAATGTACCGCAAGGCTCTGGCCATAAATGAGGAACTTGGTCGGAAGGAGGGCATGGCGATCCAGTACTACAACCTTGGCGTCCTTTTCGAGACCCGAGGGCAGTTGGACACCGCCGAGAAGCATTGGGTCAAGTCTGGGGAGTTGTACCGGGAACTCGGCAACTTACAACAGGTGGAGCAGATCGAGGCCAGAATCGCAGGTCTCCACGAGGAGGGCTGACTCGTTTCATAGGCTGTCTAAAAGGCTGTTCGCCTCTAGGCCAGATTGGGGAGGTTTGTGACTTAGCGACTGGTTGCAGGTCGACCAGCGAGCAGAGCGTGCTTTAGGAAGGCGAAGCGGACTCTGGCTTCCTCTACGGTGCCAGAAGAGAAATCCTGGGGATCGTAGGCGGCGGCAGTCGATGCCCTGACGAACCAGTTCAAGTGCTCAAGAACACCCGGGGTCTGTTCTTCCGCCGAGCGGGCATACTCCCGCAGGGTCTGACCCCGCTCTCGCTTGGTAATCCCCTTCTTCTGCAAGAACCTCTCCACCTTGCTGAAGACGGTCAACATCTCGTCCCGATTCGCACCGGCCAGGCGATCATAAGACCACCCGCTACTATCAGGCTTTCTGGCCTTGCGAAGGAGTCTCGCTCCGAACCAGACCATGGCCACCGCAGCCGCGCCAATGACGACCGCAATCGCGATGCCGATGGCGCCGCTAAACGCCGTCTTGATACCGGAAGACAACCGGGACGGAGCTATCACCATCGCCCTCAATAGGTCGTCGCCGAAGCTGTTCTCGAACAGGTACCTCACACCGGCAAGCTGGCCTCCTCTCACACTTCCAGGGGCCAGCACTTCGGGTCGGGGGCTGCCGTCGAAGGGGACCCAGCCGCTCTCCTCGAAATACACCTCAGCCCAGGCATGGGCGTCCCGGCCTATCTTATCCCACTGGCCAGTACTGTAATTTAACCTCAGCCCAGGCATGGGCGTCCCGGCCTCGCACTTTGTAGGCGCCGGACAGGGGATCGCGTTCGCCAGGGAGATAGCCCACCGCCACACGCGCGGGCAGCCCCGCCGCCCTGGCCAGCATGACGGCACCGGTGGCAAAGTCCATGCTGGTCCCGGGCTGGCCTTCGAATAACAGTCCTTCGTATCCGCCCTGGGAGGATTCGAGCTGGGTATCTGCTGAACCGTCGAACCGCCGGGTACGTTGCAGGTAGTCCACGATTCGCACGGCTTTGTCGAACCCGGTCGTGGCGCCCGCGGTGATATCTTCGGCCATTTCGTAAAGAGGCCCCGCAGATGACGATGGCAAGGTATGAAAGCGAGGGCTCAGCCTGGCCGGGCTGTCCTGCCGCAGCACGTCCGGGTCCAGCCCAGGCAGACTGGAGACCACCTTGTACGACGCTCCCTCGCCGAGAGATCTCCTGTCGAGTACCTGGTCGTCGGAGGAGAGGACCCTCTGCCCGCTATAACCCATGAAAAACGCGCTGTTTCGATCATCTGAGGTGGACCCCAAAATTCGGACAGGTGGCTAAGAGAGAGTCCCGCTCCTAAAATAGGACGGAAACAAGGAGCAGGACATGAAGCAAACACGTAAGAAGCACAGCCCAGTCTTCAAGGCCAAAGTGGCTTTGGCCGCGCTCCAAGGGGAGCACACCATTGCAGAGCTGGCCAGCCGGTTTGAAGTCCACCCGAGCCAGATCCATGCCTGGAAGAAGGCCTTGACTCAGGGGGCGCCGCACCTCTTTGAAAATGGTGCTGGACGCCAGGAGAAGGACCAAGAGGTCCTCACTGCCCAGCTCTACCAACAGATTGGGCAGCTCAAGGTGGAACGGGATTTTTGTCACGGAGCTTCGGGTTGTGAGCCGGTCCCAACGCCGGGCCATGATTGACCGAGAAGAACCGAAGCTGTCTCTGGTGCGCCAGTGCGCCTTGCTGGGTATCAGCCGCTCCGCGTTGTACTACCTGCCAACCGAGGCCGGCGCCGAGGACTTGGAGTTGATGGCCCTCATAGACCAACAGTACCTGAAGACACCTTTCTACGGCTCCAGAAGGATGACTGCCTGGCTCAGAAATCACGGACACCAGGTCAACCGCAAGCGGGTCCGCCGGCTGATGCAGCTGATAGGCCTGGAGGCCATCTACCGGCGTCCCAACACCAGCAAGCCAAACCCAGGGCATAAGGTCTATCCGTACTTGCTCAGGGGGCTGGAGATCAACCGGGTCAACCAGGTGTGGGCCACCGACATCACCTACATACCCATGGCTCGGGGTTTCCTCTACTTGGTGGCCATCATGGACTGGCACAGCCGCTACGTGCTGGCCTGGCGGCTGTCCAACACCCTGGAGGTAGACTTCTGTGTTGCGGCTCTGGAAGAGGCCTTGAGCAAGGGTCGGCCACAGATCTTCAACACCGACCAGGGCAGCCAGTTCACCAGCGAGGCCTTCACCAGCATGCTGCTGGCGCAAGGCGTTCAAGTGAGCATGGACGGCAGGGGCCGGTGCATGGACAACGTCTTCGTGGAACGGCTGTGGCGCAGCATCAAGTACGAGGAGGTGTACCTGAAGGCATACCAAAATGGGACTGAGGCCAGAAAGGGGATTGGGGCTTATCTGGCCTTCTACAACCAAGAGCGGCCCCATCAAGCCCTGGGCTATCGGTCACCGGGTCAGGTGTTCCATGCAGTGAGCCCACAAAGGTGTTTACTGGAACTTCCACGAGCCTTACCATCGGATGAAGGTTTACGAGACACCCCAGCGGTAGACTCTCTTATTTTAGCCTCACCGCTGTCCTGATGATAGGGTCCACTTGAATCTTCTATGAAGAAAGTCTGGGTGTATTCGCGGGAACCCGGGAGCCTGGTAACGGCGCCTTGACCGCTGGATATCTTGCCCCCTTTCCAATAGGTGCCGTCAAAGGTATCAAAGACTTCGCCACGCCAATAGCTCGCCACAGGACTCCTGACATGCATGACGACGGAGTCCCCCTCTGCGGGCAGACCGAAGGACGAGAACACGTTGCTGCCCAGCAATGCACGCCTGGTCAGCCCTGTTTCAGCTATATCTGTGATCTCGGCGGCGCCCTGGACGGAAGGCTGTCCTATCTCGCCGGGCTGTCCGGTCACGTTAGGTTGGGCATCTATTGGCGTCTGCTCTAACAAAGGACTCGATTCCGATGGCGCGGGAACCGGCGGCTGGCTCGATATCGAAGGTTGGCTACTCGTTGTCGGGGATGTATCGGGTCCGGTTGGCTCGCCGGTTATGGGTAGAGCGCTGACCTGCTGATAACCGACGGCATTGCTTTCGCCCCTAGGAAGCAACAGAAAAGCCAACACCGCAAGGGCCAACACGGTTACGCCGATGCCAGACCAGAACCCAAACAGGGACAGCCTGGTTTCCGGCGACGACGTCTGGGCCTTGCGAGTCTCGTCCTCGACATATGCTGTGGCTAGGAATGTCATGAGCAATGCGGCGTATCCGATCAGGAAGATGCCAAAGCTCAGCTCGAAGGCCTGCTGGCTCGCAAAAAACAAAACAATCCCACTCAGGAACAGGGCAGCGTATAAACCACCCCTCGTGCGAGCATCAAAGCTGGCAACCGCCTGTATCAGCAGCAAGAAGTGGGCCAGAGGTAGCCAGTTTCCATCGAAGGCCGCCAGCATATCCGACCGCATAATAATGGCTAGGCCGATTACCATCACGACCATGAGAATGCTCCAGGAGCCGAGGCTGCGGTTACGCCTGTGCCAGCTAAAAGCGTGCCCCACCGTCGCAGCTATGCCGCCTCCAAGCCACGTCCACGGGCTGCCGCCCACCCACGCGAGGGACAAGGCGACCAGCCAATATGTCGCCAAGGCGAGGAGCCTTAGACGAATCGACTCCTCCACCTGGGCCGCGAAAAGACCCGATAAGGAGCGAACCGTCGGGACCTTGAGTCCCAACCCTCCTATCTTGGTGTCGTGTGCTTGAACTATTTCAGCTATTTCGCCGCATACTCGGGAGTTTTAGTCCACTGCATGCCTTCCATCGCCGTTAGCGCATCCGCCAGTTTGCCACGTTCACATGACTCGACCGAGATCCCAGCCCTATGCAGGCTGTCCAGGGTCCCGTTGGTGCGTCCTGCCGGACCTTGCTCAAATCCTTCGAGTACCAACACCGCGAGCCCCGACATTCTCCCCGACATCTGTTTCAGGGCTTCTATACCGTCGACGTCTTCTTCGGAAACGATGGCGAGCACTCTGGAGCCCGGTGACAAGGATTCGATAATGTCGGGCAGTGTGTGTCTCGGGTCCGCTTCAACCAGGGCCAGCTCCTTGAGAAGAATGGGCCAGGCCATTTCCCGACCAGGCAACCCGCCGGTAACAACCTGAACGGTACCTCCATGTTCAACCACATAGGCCGCGACGCTGGCCGCCAGCTTGATGCTGTATTCGAGGGTAGTCTCGCGCTCCTCTCCCAAGACCCGATTGGAGGGAAAGACGATGGCCAGAGCATTGTCCTGAGTATCCTCGAACTCCTTCACCATGGGCCGTCCCAGCCTTGCCGTGTTCTTCCAGTGGATACTACGAATAGGGTCCCCCGCGAAATAGCGCCGGGAGCCGGACACTTCCAGTCCCATTCGCACCTTACGAGGTTGGGTTGTAGTACCTTCCGTACCTTCCAGCAACTGGAGCCTGGAGAGGGGGACCACCTGAGGATAGACAAGTACAGAGAGGGGTGACGTTAGCCGGCGCCGCCGCCGGAACAATCCAAAGGGTGCATTCGACTCGATTACCACATCATCGAATTGGTGAAGACCTCGCTTGTAGCATTCGACCTCGTTGGCCAGAGGTAGTGAACTACGACCTCCAAGTTTGGGCACGAAAAAGCGCTGCAATCTTTCGTCCGGACCGGCCAGAGGGCAGTTAAAGCTGGCTGACAGAAGGAATCTGGGCCATGGCTTTAGATTCTCCAGAATCAACTCCAGATGGACAACATCGCCTTCGGCGGGTCCAGGCAGGCCGGAATTGGTTTCCGCCTGCCTTACGCGAAGGCCCGCTCGCAACGACATCACCGCCAGCCACGGCATGACTACCGACAACAGGATCACGCCCCACAACACGGCATCCAGCACGTACAGCCAGCCCACTTGAGTAAGCCGTGCTAAGAGAAAGGTGAAGATGGCGGTAGCGACCAGAAACACGCCGCGGAAGGTTATCACGTCACAAGCCCCTTTAAGTTACAACGGCACCGATACCGAATTCAGCACCTCGGCTACGGCGTCCTTAGGCTGTAAGCCAGCTCCCGTGTCAGTGACGATGCGATGACTCAACACCGATGGCGCCACTTCCTTTACGTCTTCCGGGATCACATATGACCGGCCTCCGAAGGCAGCCCAGCCCTGGGCAGCGCGAAGAAGGGAAACGGATCCTCTAGGACTCACACCTACAGCGACCGCAGGGTGCTCTCTGGTAGATGCAACCACATTGGCTATGTACTGTTTCACCGGCATGGCGACCAGAACCTGACGGACCATCCGCTGCATCTCCAGAACGTCGTCAATGCTGAGCACGGGACTCGCTTCCTCGAGCCCATGCTCGGATCTGCTGAGGATCTCCACCTCTTGCTCCAGAGTTGGGAGGCCAACCTCCATGGAGACCATGAAGCGGTCAAGCTGAGAGTTCGGCAGAGGAAAGGTGCCATAGCTCTCTACAGAGTTCTGCGTGGCGATGACCATGAAGGGTTTGGGTAGCGATCTCTGAGTGCCATCGGTAGTGACCTGATACTCTCCCATAGCCTCTAACAGGGCTGACTGGGTACGCGGATCCGTCCGGTTCACTTCGTCGGCCAACACGACATTGGCGAATACAGGGCCAGGCACAAACTCGAACCGGTTGTTTTGCATGTCGAACACGGATGTTCCCGTAATGTCCGATGGAAGCAGGTCCGGGGTGAACTGTATGCGGGAAAACCCGCCCGCGACCGATTGGGCGATCGTCTTCGAGAGCAGGGTTTTTCCAACCCCGGGAAGGTCCTCTAACAGAATATGACCCTGGGCGAATAGACCCAGCAAAGCGAAATGTATCGTCCGGTGAGGCATTACCACGACGCTGGCTATGTTCGCGGCCAGGGTCTCGAAACGCTCCTGGAACCGGACCCATTCCTGCGACATTCCATCCCTACCCAAGGTTTCTTCCAATAACTTCACGGTTTCCTCCTGTTACAAAGCACGAGAAATTCGCCGACGTCGATCGGCTATCGAGGTGAAGTATATCAACGTACGGATTGGGCATGCCAGGGTGGTAGCTCAGGGTGACTACAGTAGCTACACCCAATAAGGGCACTACCACAATGGCTCTCGTCGCTTGGATCCAGACAGCTTGATATGGGAATCCGAACCAATGGGGGATAGTGCCATCGGTAGAGCGGATGAACAGCTAATAGTGCTCTTGTCTAAGTCAAGATCAACATTCCCGCTGATGCGGAGAGACAAGTCCATACCTATAGTTGACACCAAGGTAAATCGAGTGATCGAACAGAGAGGAACCTATGAGAGTGAAACTGTTCATGAAAAACAACCCGGTGGGCGGCAAAAAAGGGAGGAATAAACAAGAGCTCGAGAATGAGATCAACGCCTGGCTGGACCAGAACCCGACCATCAAGGTGGTCGATATCAAACAGTCGCCCATGGCAGCCTTCGGCTTTGCAGCGCTCTACATGTCCGTTTGGTACGAAAGCGATACCTAGACGGGCAGAGGGGATTCCCCTCTGGACTCCCTTTTTCCCCAGACTACAGTAGCGCGAGTGTGGCACCCAGGGGCAGTCTACTGGATACGGGCGTTCGTTGACCAAGCAATTGGGTCAGACTATAATCCAAGCCTAGTCAACCCTTGGAGTGAGCCTTGGACCCGACCGAAGTCGCCCGAACAGCAATAACCATAGCTTCAGAGAACCAGGCAGAGGACATCGTCCTGCTGGATATACGGAAGGCGGCTGGGTTCACGGACTTTTTTGTCATCATGAGCGCCGAAAGCCGCCGCCAGCTAAAAGCTCTCCAAGAGGAGTTGGAAGAAGCTCTGGAGCAAGCTGGGGCCTCTCTGCATCACAGGGAGGGTTCTGCGGAGGCCGGTTGGATCCTCCTAGACCTCAGCGACGTGATAATCCACATCTTCGGCGTTGAAGAACGAGAGTATTATGGCCTGGAAGAGCTATGGAGCGAGGCAACCCAGGTAGTCAGGGTTCTGTAATCCAGCGCTCCGAATCCCTCTGATAACCGACGATTTCCTCAGGCGAAAAGAGGATATCTATCTCCTTCCCGGCAGCCTCCACCGAATCGGAGCCATGAATCAGGTTGCGCCCGATGTCGATGGCAAGGTCTCCCCTTATCGTTCCAGGCGCCGCAACTCTGGGGTCTGTAGCGCCCATGGTAGTCCGGGTCAACTCGACGGCGCTGTTGCCTTCCAAAACCATGGCGATGACGGGACTGGATGTTATGAAGTCGACCAGTCCTTTGAAAAAGGGCTTATCGACGTGGGCATCATAATGCCGTTCAGCCAACTTCCGATCTATCTGAAGCGTCTTCATGGCCACGATCTTCAGTCCCCGGGCTTCCAGGCGCGAGATTATCTGTCCGGCTAAACCGCGTTGGACCCCGTCAGGTTTGATGAGTACTAACGTGCGTTCCATATAAATCGTTCTCCTGAATACTAATATTGCACCGGTTGAGGTGGGTTGAGCGTTCCTATACTTGGCTTACGAAGGTATAGGGGCTGGATCGTCGTAATATCCATAGCCGCGCTCGACTCGAGCCGCTCCACAGCAAGCACACCCAACGCCCAAAGGCGGGTAGCCGGAGAGTGGGCGCCGAGAATAACGGCGTTCCCACCCAGTGAACGAATCGCTTCCTCTATGGTCGAAACGCCCTCGCCACAGAAAATCGTGGTCTCTGTTACACCCCGTATGGCCTCTTCAGGGGAGCAGATATGCTCCTCCTCCAGCCTTTTCCATTCCCCGTCCAGCTTCTGAAACGTGGCGGTTGCAACCTCGCCCCTACCCGCGTCCAGCATGGAGCGTATGGGCAGGCCCGTCCCGCCATAGGAGTAGGCCTCCATCTCGAGGGTGCCCACACCGACCAGCGGTAACTCTAAAGGCAGCGCCAAACCTTTGGCAACGCTTATCCCAACCCTCAGCGCGCTGAATCTGCCAGGCCCGAGAGCGACGCCAACGCCTCCCAGTTCGGCGGGACCGATGTTCGCCATGCGGATTACATGCTCGACTGCGGGCATCAGTTCGGCTGTGTGATTCCGAGCCGAATGCCAGGACAGGGACGCAAGCTGGTTGCCGCCGTCCCAGAGGGCCACACCCCCGTAGCGCGTTGAAGTATCGATCACTATAACCGGACTGGACTCGCCCTCAGCCATCCTCGCACCCATCGAAACCATGTTTTAATGCCTTGATCAGGTCAGCATGCTTGCCATCTTTGTCGTGGACCGTGATCAAGCGCTCGGTATCACCAGCACCGTATTCCAGAGTAATCCATATACTGCCTTGTGGGAATATTTCCGGAGACCGTTCGGCCCATTCGATGACACAAACATCCTGGCCGCCCAGGTATTCCTCCAATCCCAAGTCCAAGGCTTCGAGGGAGTCTTGGACACGGAACAAATCAACGTGGTGCAACGTAAGCCGACCCTGATAGCGCGTTATCAGGACAAACGTCGGGCTCCTGGCGTATCCCTCTACCCCCAGTCCCCAAGCGATCCCTTGCGTTAGACACGTCTTACCCGCCCCAAGCGTTCCGGTAAGAGGAAAGACTTCTCCGGGCCGGGCGGTCTGGCCTACCAGGCGGCCTATCTCCCTGGTTTGCTCCGGGCTGTGGCTAACCAGCTTCAAAACGGAGGGCGTAGACAATCTATCTGAAATGGTCCCAGCCACCATGAGACGGTTCGACAACCCCGCCCGTCTGAGAATCGATCGCTTCGACCTTGCCCACGTCCCCTTCCACCACATCTCCTATAACCGCCGCGGGGGACGGCAACGTGCGCATCATTTCGTCCATCAACTGGGAAGGCGCGGTGAACAGAAGCTGGTAGTCTTCACCTCCACCCAGAGCCAACTCCAAGTATTCGTTGGGAAACACCTCTTTCAGGGCTGGGAGAACCGGTATCTTTGCAGCGTCTATTTTCGCGGCCACTCCGCTGGCTCTGCAAAGCTTGGACAGGTCTTCCAGGAGTCCATCGCTTATGTCCATGGCAGCCTTTACCCCGTGGTTCGTTAGGGCAATGCCCTCGGAGAGACAGGGGTCAGGTCTTAAGTGAGCGGCTTTCAACGATTCAGCAAGTTCGTTGGCCAGCCCGTCCTGAATCACCTTCAATCCTCCGGCCGCGGAACCCAAAAAGCCGGTGACGGCTATTCGGTCGTTGACTCTGGCGTTGGACCGGAGCATAGGTTCGGAATCCGTAACACCGGTCAGGGCAACGGTTATAAAGATGACACAGGAACGAACAACATCACCACCTACTACCCGGACTCCGTACCGGTTTGCCAACTCCAGCATGCCTCGATAGAGAGATTTCAAGTCATCGACTTCGGTTTCAGGAGGCAGACCTAGCGCCACTAGGGCATATAGAGGATGTCCTCCCATCGCCGCTATGTCGCTGACGTTGGCGGCCATGATTTTCCATCCCAGGTCATGCCAGGAGGCCGTGCCCAGTGTGAAGTGTACTCCCTCCACAATGGTGTCGGTGGTAAATAGCTCAGTGCCCCTTCCCGGATTCCATGCCGCCGCATCGTCTCCGGCGTCCACCCGCAACCGGAAACCGTGTGGGGTAGCATTGTCCGGGCCACTCCGGCTCGCGACCACCATCTCTGTCAGGACGGCTATGACCTCCGACTCTCCCAATGCAGACAGCTTCATCCTGGCGATTATATTCCCATTGCCGATGGAGGCTCAAGCTAAGAGCTTTGCGCTGGGCTATAATGGTCGTAGCGCCGGTCTACTTTGGAGGTATGTTGCGCGCACTGATCGTTGCGGATATCCACTCCAACCTCGAAGCACTTCTGGCGGTCTTGGAAGATGCCCGGAGTCGCGGCGGGTTCGATGAGCTTTGGTGCATGGGTGACGTGGTTGGATACGGGCCGAATCCGGCCGAATGCATCGAGATGCTACGCAGCCATGATGCCACGTGCGTTGCTGGTAACCACGACCTGGCGGCGGTGGGCAAGCTCAGTACTGCTACGTTCAATGACAACGCTGCCAGAGCAGCTATCTGGACTGGCAAACAGCTTTCCTCTGACGATGCTACGTTTCTGTCGACACTCCCCCAGGTGGCGTACAGAGGAGATTTCACCATAGTGCATGGCAGCCTTAGAGATCCCGTATGGGAATACCTGGTCTCTGATCCGGCGGCGAGGGGCACCTTCGAGCTTTTGGATACCCGGTTTTGTCTGGTTGGGCATTCCCACTTACCTTTTGTCCGCCGCGAAGGGCTCGATTTCGAACAGTTCCCGGAGGACACCCAAGTAAATATCTCCAAAGGCGACGATGGGGAACGGATTATCATCAACCCCGGAGGTGTCGGCCAGCCCAGGGACGGAGACCCCAAGCCCAGCTACGCCATCTACGACGGAGAAAGGGCCACGCTACAGCGACACAGGGTCACCTACGACATCACGATCACCCAGGAGAAGATGCGTGACGCTGACCTACCTGAGCCTCTGATCACCCGCCTCAACTTCGGCCGCTAGCCTGTCAGGACTCCGTTTAGCTTGCTTGACCCTACGAACAGGCTGTCCATATAATGAGACTCGACCTCTGGCCCGCTAGCTCAATTGGAAGAGCAGCTGACTCTTAATCAGCAGGTTCTCGGTTCGATCCCGAGGCGGGTCACCATATTCTTAGCCGCATTGTGTGCCTTTTATTAAGGGGTATTGCCTTCGGCGTTTAATAACAAGCTTATATATTTAAATCTCGCTTAATATAGCTGGTGACTCAGATGTAAAGAGTCGTTTCGGTCACGAAGAAGTTCTTCCTAATCTACAATGAATCAGAGAATCAGGTGCAAAGCAAGTACTCTCTCCAGCGTTCCCAGAGTAGAGACATCGGGTAAATCGGAGGTATAGCGTCTTATGGCCGTGATGACGGGCGGGCGGGCAGTCGTGGAATCCCTTAAGTTGCAAGGGACAGACCTCCTGTTTGGTATCATTTCGATACACAACATAGACCTCCTGGATACTCTGTACGATGCCCAGAGTTCGATCAAATACATCGGAGGTCGAACGGAGCAGGGATGCGGCCACATGGCCGACGGTTACGCCAGGGCCAGCGGAAGGCCCGGTGTTTTCTTAACCAGCACAGGCCCCGGTGCCGCCAACGCCATGGGCTCAATGGGAGAGGCGTACCACTCCAGCTCGCCGATCCTGGAAATCACGACCAACGTCCCCAAGGAGCTCGTAAATCGCCGACGAGGCTTCACCCACGAACCCAAAAACCAGTTGGAGATGTTCCGCTCAGTCACCGACTGGAACGCTCTGATCACTGAGGTCGAGTCGATTCCGGACCACATCGACGAGGCCCTTCGGCGTTTCAAGACCCGGAGGCCCAGGCCGATAGAGCTTGAAATCCCTACCGACCTTTTTCTACAGGAAGCGGATGTGGAGATGGGGCCACCGGAAATGGTCGAACCGCCTCAAGGGGACCCAGCCATGATCGAGAAGGCCGCCGTGGCGCTCGGAAAGGCGAAGAGACCCCTGATTTACGCAGGAGAAGAGGTTATCCGGTGCGGTGGGACCGACGAGCTTATAAAGCTGGCGGAACTTCTGTCGGCGCCGGTGGTCACAGGCGACGGCGGCAAGGGAGCCTTTCCAGAGGACCATCCTCTCTGTCTGGGTCCGGCCCTTGGGGAAAGCATATGGGGCCGAAACCCGGTAACGGAGTTCATCAGGACATGCGACGTGGTGCTGGTGGCGGGGTCGATACTCGGCTATAAGTCAACCGTGTTGATGGATATTCAACTGCCCGAAACGCTGATCCATATACTGATGGACGAAAACGGCTTTGGTTTGAACTACGCTGCCGCCATACCTATCGTAGCCAATTCCCAGAAGGCCCTTAGTCACATCATTTGCCTCCTGGGTGATAAAGACGTGGACAAGGGTGGTTTATACCGAAACGAGATAGCCGAGATGCTGGCGCAGATCTACGCCAGCATCAAGGAGCAGTGGCCCAGTGAGCTGCGGACTCTGGAGGCCATTCGCGACACGTTGCCCGAAAACACTATTACATGCTGGGACGCTACTGTGCCCGCGTACAGGGCATCCAGGCTGTTCAAGATACACCAGCCCCGCACCTTCATGAACCCAATCTGGGGAGGATTAGGATTCGGTTTTCCAGCCTCGCTCGGCGCAAAAACAGCTATGCCTCGAACCCCTGTTCTCTGCGTGACCGGCGATGGCGGATTCCAGTACAACGTACAGGAGCTAGCGACGGCGGCTCAATACGGGATCACCCCTGTGGTCCTGATGGTCAACGACAACGCATGGGGCATACTAAAGCAGCGCCAGAAAGAGCAGCTCAAAGGACGATTGATCGGTACTGAGTTGGTAAACCCAGACTTCGTCAAACTATTCGAGTCGTATGGATTCGAAGCTACTCGCGTTAGAACGGCGGATGAAATGACCAAGGCCCTTGATTCGGCGATACATTCCAACCGGTTGCAGTTGATCGAAGCCCAGATACCCGACGGCTTCGCCAGCTTCAGATAAGTACGGAGGCCCAAATGTACGGCTGGAGAGCCCGGATAGGAATAATCCTAACAGCACCCAATTCGGTCTGTGAGCCGGAACTGAACCGCATGGCTCCCGAGGGCGTGTCGATCCATGCTGTCCGGATGATTCCCTCGCCAGGCGCAGGGTCGGTGACAGAGTTGTACCGCTCGGCCAAAGCCAGAGGTACGACCGTGGACCCAGACCAACTGGCGAGGGCCAACGAGAGCCTACCCATGGTCGCCAGCGTCTTGGGCCATATCAAGCCGGATATGGTCGTCCTGGCCCACACGCTTGGAAGCATGATCAAAGGCCCCGACTACGATGACGAGCTTATCTCTATCATAGAAAAAGAAGCCGGCTGCTCAGGGTTGACAACAGCCAAAGCTACGGTCATGGCACTAAAGGCTATGAACATCCAAAGGGTCTGTGTGGCGGCCCCCTACCCGGAAGAACTGACTCATCTGGATAAGCTGTTCCTCGAGCAAGCCATGCCAGGACTCCAAGTTATAAACGAACTGGCTCTCGACATGGACACGGCCCTGGACATTGGAAATCTCGAGCCCTCCTCAGCCTATCAAGCCGCGAGAGATGTGGACCGCAAAGACGCACAGGCCATTTTTCTCAGCGGCACCAATTGGCACACGATGGAAGCCATCGAACCGATAGAACGTGACCTTGGTAAGCCTGTAATCGCCGCTAATCAAGTAACGTTATGGGCCGCGCTTCGTATGCTTGGCATTAAGGGCGAGAGCGGTCACGGTACCCTCTTCAGTCAGACATAAACGGTTAGGGTATCAACACCGGTGACGGCACACCGAGACTTGACTAATCGATTGCGAAATTGTATTAACGAGTGTAAATTGTGCAAAGGAAGAAAAGAGAGTCACCGACGTGGTTTCTAAAAGAATTCTGGTCGCAGACGACGATCCAAATAACGTCTCAGATCTGACTGAGTGGCTGGAAGGGGAGGGCTACGAGGTCATCAGTGCGGCCGACGGTACCACCGCCCTGCGGATTTTCTTCGAAAACGAACCTGCTTTAACAATTCTCGACCTGCGCATGGACGACATGGCGGGTTTCCAATTGATCAGCCGTATCTGGGAGATGTCCGATACACCCACCCTGGTATTGAGCGCATTAGGCCGCGAAGACCATATGGTGCGTGGGCTCGACTTGACCACCGACCAGTACGTGGTCAAGCCAGTTTCGAAAGATACTTTTTTAGCTCGAGTCAGCCTTTTACTGGGAGACAATGTGCCGGTCCAGGAACAGGCTTCAGTCCACTCCGATTCGGCACTTACGCTAAACTTCCGTACTCATGAAGCGTTCGTGCGCGGACGTCCAGTACATTTGCTGCCAACGGAGTTTCGCCTGCTCTCCCTTCTGGTTCGAAATGATAAAAAGGTCGTCAGCCACCAAGAGATTCTCAAGGTTGTATGGAGAGGAAAAGGTGGGTCGATGGACAGCCTTAAGTGGTATGCCTCATCCCTTCGAAAAAAACTGGAAGACGATGCGCGGAATCCCCGTCAGCTTGTGACGGTTCGCAACCTTGGTTACTGCTACATTTCCCCAGATTGATGAAATTGGGGATCGACACTTAACCGGAGATAACGTAGTTGACGGTAAATCGCGAGACCGTAAGAGCTATTCTTCTGGAACTTGGCGGGATAACTGTGACTGGTGAAGAGCTGGACGCGCTAGTCCCCGCCGTTCAGGCCTATGTCGACTCCATCGCCAAGCTAGAGGCCGACCTGGACCTGACCCAGGTGCCTCCCGGCCTCGTCTTTCGGGCCGATCCGGGGAGATAGGATTTGTCTAACCTAGACCTGCTATCCAAGTCAATCTCGGAGATGGCCAACCTGATACGCACTAAAGCCGTATCTCCGGTGGACTTGGTCAATGCCGAGCTAGAGCACATAAGCAGCCTGAACCCCTGCACCAACTCGTTTATAACTATCCTCAGCGACCAAGCGCTTCAGAGAGCAAGAGAACTGGAAGACGAGCTAGCAGCTGGAAGCTACCGGGGCCCCCTTCATGGAATACCATTCGCCGTCAAGGACAACATCTGCACTGGTGGTATTAAAACTACCGCCGGTTCCAAGATACTGGCCGATTGGGTACCCGACGAGGATGCGCCGGTGGTGACGAAGATGAAGGATGCTGGGGCTATCCTAATAGGAAAAGAGAACCTGTCCGAGTTCGCCGCCGGGGCAGCAGGGGCCAACATCCACTACGGCGATATCCACAACCCCTGGGACCTTAGCCGTATATCAGGAGGCTCCAGCGGTGGCTCCGGTGCCAACGTGGCGTCCTTCCAGACCTTCGTTTCATTTGGCACCGACGGCGGCGGGTCAGTGCGAATTCCCGCCTCTCTATGTGGCGCCGTCGGGCTGAAAGCCACCTACGGCAGGGTCAGCTTGCGAGGAGCAATCCCGCCCTATGTAAACCGGGATCACATCGGTCCAATAACGCGGTCCGTCGAGGACTCCGCCCTCGTACTCCAAGCCGTAGCTGGATACGACGACCTGGACCCCACTTCGGTGCCAGTCCCAGTTCCCAACTACCGGGCCGAGCTAGAGCCTAGTCTCAAGGGACTTGTGATGGGCATACCCACGAACTATTATTTCGACCTTGTCGACCCGGAGGTGGAGAAGGCGGTACGAGCAGCGATAGGTGTGCTGGAAGAGTTGGGTGTGGAGCCCAAAGAGGTGACTATAGACTTGATGGAGCATCTCGGTGTCGGTATGAACGTCGATATTCTGGTCTACCATGAGAAGTGGATCAAGAGCCGCCCAATGGACCTGGACCCAGAACTCTATTTCCGGATCCTGCCCTGGTACTGCATCAGAGCCGTAGATTACGCAAAGGCCGAGAGGTACAGGCGTCTGCTGAAACAGGAGTTCGCGAGGGTGATGCGCGAGGTGGACTTTTTAGTGACGCCTACACTGCCACATGTAGCCTATCCAATAGGAGCCGAGAGCATTACTATCGACAGAAAAGAGATAGACCTCAAAGGGCCCGGGGTAGCGTCAAAAACCCTCGGCCGGCTTACACAGGCCAGCAATCAGACAGGCATACCGTCCATTACAGTGCCGTGCGGATTTAATTCGCAGGGTATGCCGATAGGGGTTCAGCTTATCGGCCGGCCGTTCGAGGAGGAGCTAATCCTACGAGCGGCCCATCACTATGAGACCACCTCATTCAATGGCAATGGCGCTGCCGTACCCACGGCCGTTTCCGCCATTATGTCTTCGCCAGACTACGGAACTGGACTAGGAAAGACGCCGTAAGGAGCCGAGAAGGCGCCTCAGGCCTGGGAAAACGACCTGCCTCAAAACAGCGTTTCGTACAGAGTATTCATCCGGCAAGGCCGACATAGAGTTTAGCTGGAATGTATCGGTGGCTGGATTGAAGGAAACCTCAGATATCCCGGACAGACTCTGGAGCCCTCTCTTCACCCTTCGGACACACAAGCTATTACACATGAGCCCATCCACCCGCACGGACGTGATTGGGGCTCCTTCTCCGTCGGTGTGGACCAAAACCTGGGCATCAGGGGTTACGAAAAGATTTGCAAGCGATGGCATTGAAAACTATCCAGGGACAGGATTTTACCCCAGGATAGCATGTTGCAGGACTAGCCGCCAGGGAAACTAGGCTTCCGCCAGCGCCCTGAGTTCAGCCCAACGCTCGCGGATGGCACGGACCTGCCGGGGGCCGAGGGTGGTCGTATCTGCGATTTCACTGACAGTCCAACCTTGATCCAAGCACTCGAGGATTTTATGGTTGCGGGTTCGCCACCTCTCCTCGCTCGTGCTCCTCGCGTTGATCCTAGAGTTTATATCCCGGGTAGATCGGCGGCGACGGCCATCGGCCCCAGGGCCATCTCCCGCTTCATCTCGGTAACCATTGCCATTGACCTCGGCGCTGGCAAGCACCGGAGGATTAATGTACCGGATATGGCCACATTGAACGCAGGTCCAGTCCCCAGCGTCTTCCTGAACCATGTCCCCAGAGCATTTTATGCAGCTTTTGAATCGCCAGAGAGCCATATTCACTCCCCTATCGGATGGTCTGCTCTAACTTAGCTCTCATTATTCACTCACTTCACAAGGGAAACCTATGGTGGTTTCCCCCTGATCGCTGGTGGGTTAACCCCCCATCATTTCTCGTATGGGTAATCTTGTTTCATCACAAGGACTCGGAAACGCAACAAGAAATCTGCTAAGATGTATTGGACACGGCAGGGGAACCAAGGCGTGATCAGATATTTTCGTATCCGTTAGGGGGGATCCGCTGGGGGAAGTGTCGGAACCGGTAGACGAGCATGATTTAGGATCATGTGCCCATTAGGGCGTGGGAGTTCGAGTCTCCCCTTCCCCACCAGGAAGGCATCCAAACACCGAACTTCCCCGTATTTTCTCTAGCCATCTCTAGCTGCCAGGAGACCAATGCCAAGACTACTCGAAGTCGAAGGCCTGAAGACCCACTTCTTCACGGACGATGGGGTCGTCAAAGCTGTCGACGGTGTGTCCTTCGACCTGGAGGAGGGTGAAATCCTGGGTCTGGTGGGGGAAAGCGGCTGTGGAAAGAGCGTTACTGCCCTTTCCTTAATGCGCCTGGTACCTTACCCACCTGGCAGGATCATCGGTGGCACAATACTCTTCAACGGCAAGGACATACTGCAGATCCCGGACGGGCAGATGCGACGCATAAGGGGCAAGCAGTTTTCTATGGTCTTTCAGGAACCCATGACTTCCCTCAACCCGGTACTTTCGATCGAGCGCCAGCTAACCGAAACTCTGGAACTTCACTTGAAGATGTCAAGGTCTGCTGCTCGGAAGGAAGCCGTTCGCCGCCTTGAACAGGTGGGGATCCCAGACCCTGAGCGGCGCATCAAGCAATACCCTCATCAGTTCAGCGGAGGTATGCGTCAAAGGGTCATGATCGCCATGGCTCTAAGCTGCAACCCGAGGCTGATCATCGCGGATGAGCCAACAACCGCATTGGACGTTACGATCCAGGCCCAGATCCTGGAGCTAATGCAAGACCTGACCAAGGAGTCTGGGGTTTCTCTCATAGTAATCACACATAACCTGGGAATAGTGGCCCGTTACGCAAATAGGGTCAATATCATGTATGCCGGCAAGATCATCGAGCGGGGAAACGCAAGGGATATATATGCCAAACCCAGCCATCCCTATACCATCGGGCTGCTGAACTCCGTACCAAGACTCGACCTTCCAAGAAAAACCAAGCTGGACCCCATCGAGGGCCAGCCACCGGATCTGACCAATCTGCCTATAGGGTGCTCATTCAGGGAGCGCTGTAAATACGCTATCGAGAGATGCGCCGAAGAAGTACCTCCCCTTGAGCCAGTGGAGAATGGTCATCTTTCAGCCTGCTTCGTGTCGGACCAGTTGGTATCGGCAGCGAGGGAAACCGGATGATCGAACAAGAGGCGGCAACAACCGCCCACTCCAACGGCAAACTTCTCGAGGTACAGAACCTCAAGATGTACTTTCCGGTCACATCGGGTATTTTCTTTCAGCGGACGGTTGGGAATATCAAAGCGGTCGACGACGTTAGCTTCTACGTACGCAAGGGTGAAACACTGGGCCTGGTGGGCGAAAGCGGCTGCGGAAAAACGACCGCCGGTCGGTGCATACTCCAACTCTACAGACCAACGTCAGGTGCGGTGCTTTTCGATGGCAAAAACCTATGCCAGATGAAGGGCAAGCAGCTTCGTGCCATGCGCCGTCAGATGCAGGTAATCTTCCAGGACCCTTATAGCTCTTTGAATCCTCGCATGACGGCGGGAAACATAATCGGCGAACCTTTGATAGTTCACGGACTCGCCAAGAACAAACGCGACCTGAGGGAAAGAGTCTCGAACCTGTTGTCGGTGGTCGGACTAAACCCGTATATGGCCGACAGGTTCCCTCATGAGTTCAGCGGAGGGCAGCGCCAGCGTATCGGCATTGCTCGTGCCCTGGCCGTGAATCCCCAGTTTATCGCATGCGACGAGCCCGTATCGGCGCTGGACGTATCGATTCAAGCACAGATTATCAACCTGCTGGAAGAGCTACAAGAGGAGTTCAACCTTACGTATCTGTTCATTGCTCATGATCTTTCGGTGGTGAGGCACATAAGCGACAGGGTAGCGGTGATGTATCTCGGACACATCGTCGAGGTAGCCGATCGAAATGAAATCTACGCGAACCCGCTGCATCCGTATACCAAGGCTCTCTTGTCTGCCGTACCGATACCCGATCCGGTGGCAGACACCCAGAGGGAAAGAATCATTCTCAGCGGAGAGGTTCCCAGCCCTCTCAATCCACCCAGCGGCTGCGTATTCCATCCACGTTGCCCAATTGCTATCGAGGACTGCCACAAGGTGATGCCGGAACTGCGAGAAGTTGAATCCAACCACTGGGTCGCCTGCATACGTTCGCCGGGCTACGGCTCCTATTAGCCCGCTTCGGCCTGTAGCCTCTGCGTAATCGCTGTTATATAGTTCCATAGAGATATTCCTATGCCTTTGGACATTTAATGGACTCACGTTTAATACGAAACTTCTGCATTATCGCCCACATAGATCATGGTAAGTCTACCCTCGCCGACCGGTTCCTCGAGATAACCGGTACCGTAACGCCCCAGGAAATGAAAGAGCAGTTCCTGGACCAGATGGAGCTGGAGAGGGAACGTGGGATAACCATCAAGGGTAAGGCCGTCACCATGACCCATAAGGGCAACGACGGACGGGAGTATCAGCTTAATCTCATAGACACGCCAGGGCACGTGGACTTCAGCTACGAGGTCTCAAGGGCTCTCGCCGCCTGCGAAGGCGCCCTGTTGGTGGTGGACGCCAGCCAGGGTATCGAAGCCCAGACCATCGCCAACACCTACCTGGCCATGGAACATGACCTTGTGCTGATTCCCGTGGTGAACAAAATCGACTTACGTCAAGCGGAACCAGAAAGGGTCGCGCTGGAGCTACAGCAAGTGTTTGGGTTCGGTTCGGACGAGGTGGTCTTCGCATCGGCCAAGGACGGCAGCGGAGCCAAAGAGGTCCTGCAAGCGGTCATAGACCGCGTCCCACAGCCCAAAGGATCGCCAGAAGGACCCTTACGGGCGCTGGTCTTCGACTCGATATATAACTCATACAAAGGGATAGTCGCCTACGTCAGGCTGTTTGGAGGGACTCTGTCTCGAGGAGACCGCGTTGTGATGATGTCTACCAACAAAGTCACAGAGGCGATGGAGATTGGCATATTCTCGCCCCATCCCACACCAGTAAAACAGCTAACGGCAGGTCAAGTGGGATACATAGCAACAGGGTTCAAGGACCTGAGGGAATTCAGTGTAGGAGAGACCGTAACCCAATCAGACCGACCGGCCGAAACATCACTACCAGGGTATGTGCCGCTGAAACCCATGGTATTCGCGGGGATTTATCCGGCCGATGGCGAGGAATACGGAGAGCTCAGGATCGCGATAGAAAAGTTGCAACTCAACGACGCGGCCCTGACCTACGAGCCCGAGAGCAGCCCGGCGCTGGGATTCGGGCTCCGGTGCGGCTTCCTCGGCCCACTGCACATGGACATCATTCAGGAACGCCTGGAGCGAGAGTATGGTCTCAACATCATCATTACCGCTCCGAGTGTGGCCTATAACGTCATTCTTAACGACGGCTCCGACATTCAGGTTAGCTCTCCCTCCAAGTTTCCCCAGCCCAACCAGATCCTCGAGATACGGGAGCCTTGGCTGGCATTGACCATAGTCACCCCTGAACGTCATATAGGGGCCATTATGGAGCTAATGTCTTCACGCAGAGCAGACTTCAAGCGGATGGAGTACATCCAGGGATTGTCAGCGACCGAAGGGGCCTCTACTGAGGTGGGCACGACCGGCGAGGCGAGGGTGCTGATGGAATACAGCATGCCCCTGTCTGAGCTGCTGGCAGAGTTTTACGATCAGCTAAAATCCCGTACCCAGGGCTACGCCTCCCTGGACTATTCCTTCGAAATCTACCGGGCCGCCCCGTTGGTGAAACTGGACATACTGCTCAACCAAGAGCCGGTGGACGCCCTATCGATGATCGTTCACAAGGACAAGGCATACCAATACGGGAAAACGCTGGCGGAGCGCCTTAGGAAGCTGATTCCTCGCCAGATGTTCGAAGTGCCGATACAGGCCTCGGTCGGTGGTAAAATCATCGCCCGGGAAACCGTGAGAGCCTTGCGGAAGGACGTGCTCGCAAAGTGCTACGGGGGAGATGTAACCCGTAAGCGAAAGCTGTTGGAGAAGCAGAGGGAAGGAAAGAGGCGGCTGAAAAGGGTTGGGAACGTAGAAATACCCCAGGAGGCCTTCCTGACCCTGCTAAAAGTCGAGGAAAAGTGAGCTATGTTGTTCTGCATTACACCCTTTGTTACAATCAATCGCGACATGGCAACCACGACATGGCAACCGCGACATGGCAACCGCGACATGGCAACCGCGAAACGACTACCGCAAATTGGCAATCGCGAAACGATTACGGAACGTTGGGTGAGCTAGTCCGAATCGTTTTTATGGCAAGGAGGTAGCAATGGCTTCGTATTGGGAGATCCAAAGGGTCAGGGCTGAAGGTGAGGCGGATGACATGCACACCTATGTGAGTCAGCCAGACGACCCGGGGAAGCGCCCAGCGGTCATAGTCATCATGGAAGCCTTCGGAGTTAACGAACATATTCAAGACGTCGCGGACCGGTTCGCGTCCGAGGGTTATTTCGCGGTGGCGCCAGCCCTTTATCACAGACTGGATACCAGTGTGGGAGTCAGAGGGACCAATCCGGTTTACGACCTCAAAGACTGGGACAACGTGAAGAAGGCCATGGGGAGCCTTAATGACGACGAGATTATCCTGGACGTCAACACGACTATCGAGTGGTTGCAGAGGCACCCCAGAGTCCAGGGGGACAGCATCGGGATAATCGGGTTTTGCGTGGGTGGACGTATTACGTACCTCGCCGCCGGGGCCTGCCGTGGCTTGAGTGCGGCTTCGGTTTTCTATGGCGGCAGAATCCCAATACCCTTCGGTGACGGCCCGTCTCCTTTCGATCGTACCGCAAACGTCCAGTGCCCTGTGTTGGGTAGTTTCGGAGCGGACGACCAGGCGCCCAGTCCAGAAGAAGTGGGGAGGATCGAAGCTGAGCTAAAGAAACATGGCAAGGTCTCCGACTTCAAGATATACTCCAGTGCGACCCATGGCTTCTTCTGCGATGTGCGTGAAAGCTACCAGCCGGAAGCCGCCAACGATGCATGGGAACGAACCCTTGCCTGGTTCAAGACCTACTTGAAGCCTGCTTAACTTACTGGCCGGTAGCCCAAACGGTTAAGCACACCGGATAATCGTTCCATCCAACGAGTCCTGTGTTAAAATACTCCGGCTGTCTTCTGGAGGAAAGCCCATTGGCGACATTGTACATAACCTCTGACCAACCCGGAGCTGGCAAAACGGCTCTCGCCACGTCTTTAGCATTGCTCTTGGGCAAGCAAGCCAATTACTACAAGCCTTTCTCGACAAAACCCGATGCCGACCCAGACGTTGGCTTTGTGAACCGGGATATATTGCCCGGATCTGACACTCCAGCTCCACTGCCTTACCCCAACGGTGGGACGGACTCCATTCCCAAAGGTGAGGCAACGAAGATCAAGAGATCCCTTGATCAAGTGTCCGATGGCTCTGGACTGGTACTGGTTGAGGGGACCAGCCTCGTCGACGATCAGGGGCATGAATCGCGAGTGCCTCAAGAGCTGGCCGCCCTGATCGAGTCCCGGTCGATTCTGCTGATCCGTTACCGACAAGGCCTCGATGCAAAGAAAGTAATTAAACTTTGCGAGCCCTTTGGCAAGGGCCTTTTAGGTGTTGTTATCAATTCCGTAACCCGATATAAACTCCGCCAAGTTTTGGGGGAGCTAACGTCAGCCATCGAGGCCGGAGGCATAAAGGTCCTGGGGGTCATTCCGGAAGACCGGTCTATGCTCGCGGTGACAGTAGGAGAGATCGCTCAGCATCTGAACGGGGAGTGGGTGCTGGGAGAGAGCAAGGCAGGCCAGTTGGTCAAGAACTTCCTTATCGGCGGCAACATACTGGATTGGGGGATCACCTATTTTGGAAGAACCGATAATAAGGCAGTAATCGTTCGAGGGGACAGGCCAGATATCCAGCTAGCGGCGTTGTCCACTCCAACAACCTGCCTGGTACTCACCGGGGGCCACAGCCCCATACAGTACGTGTACTACCAGGCTGAAAAGGACGAGGTTCCTGTTATAGTCGTCCAAACGGGTACTCTTTCGACAGCCGATGCCTTGGGCACCATCATGGACAATTCCTCAATCCACCACATGATGAAGGTGGACCGCTTCAAGGCGATGGTTTCAGAGAGCGTAGACCTGGGAGCTATCCAAAACGCAACCTAGGGCCGAAACGCAACCTAGGGCCAAAACGTGGCCGAGGGTTGATAAGCGGGACGGATAGATATAGAATCTAGTCTCGGCAAAAAACTCAAAGGGGGCACGTGATTGAATGGACTCGGCGTTCACTTGATGTTAGAGCTGAGTCAATGTAACGAAAAGCTCTTAGACGACCTTGCCTACGTCAGGCAAGCCATGGTTAAGGCCGCCGAAGCGGTCGGCGCACATGTAATTGGAGAATCCTTCCATCAGTTCAGTCCTCAAGGCGTAACGGGCATCCTGGCTATCTCAGAATCTCACTTATGCATCCATACATGGCCCGAGTATGGATACGCAGCGGCAGATGTTTTCACCTGTGGCACCAACATCGAACCCCAAAGAGCCGCGCAAGTTTTAATCGACGAGTTTCACTCAAAGCAACCTGCACTTACCGAGCTTCATCGGGGAATTATCACCCAGCCGGCGGTTAGTTCATAACCTGTGGACACCCTAGGTAAATGGTATTTCGAGCAGGTAACCCCCGACCTGATGATGCTCTATAGAATCAAGGGCATCGTTTACTCAGGCGAAACCCAATATCAGACCGTCGAAATACTGGACACACATGCCTTCGGGCGTAGCCTGGTACTGGATGGCAGGACCCAATCCAGCACCGCCGACGAAGCCCTATATCACGAATGCCTCGTCCACCCGGCACTGCTGTACCACCCAAATCCTGAGTCCGTCTTTATCGGCGGAGGAGGTGAGGGTGCTACCCTCCGTGAAGTTTTGAGACACAAGGCCGTCAAGAGAGTAGTGATGGTGGACCTGGATAAAGAAGTAGTGGACCTATGTAAAGAGTTCCTGCCCGAACACAGTCTGGGGGGATTTGGGGATCCCAGGCTGGAACTTGTTCACGGTGACGCCAGGGAATATCTTAAGTCCGCCGGAGAGAGCTTCGATGCGATGGTCCTGGACCTGGTAGACCCTCTCGAGGGAGGGCCATCCTACCTACTCTATACCCAAGAGTTCTATCGCATCGCCGCTTCCGCGCTCAAGTCCGGCGGGGCACTGGTTACCCAAGCAGGGCCCGCCGGGCCTCTGAACTACCAGGAACATTACTCCGCCTCGTCACACACCATGGCTAGCGTTTTCATGAAATCCTATCCTTATACCGTTTTCATCCCGGCGTTTACGACAGAATGGGGATTTGTCCTGGCAATCAACGGTGCGGCAACGTCGGAGCCATCCACGGTAGAACCGGAGACCCTAGACAGGTTGATCGCAAAAAGATTGCCGGAGGAGTTGAAGCACTACGACGGCATGACCCACCGCAAAATGTTCTCTTTGCCCAAATACCTACGAGAGGGAATAGCTGCGGAAGATCGGACCATAACCGACGAGAGCCCAGCGTTTATGCTGTAGCAGCGGCGGCTTTTACGCCAGTAGAGTATTACACTCCCGAGTGCGCCATCTCCCGAACCATGGGACTCGACATAGGGAGGGGAAAGCTCACCTTAATTTCCGTGCCTTTACCCGGCGTGCTCTGAACATCACATGTCCCGCCTAAAGACCCAGCGTAGTCCCTTATGGCAGTAAAACCCAAGCCTTTGGAGACCTTTGTAATGTCGAAGCCACGCCCACTGTCTTTAAAGGTCAGAGAAAGCATTCCTTCAGCCGTACACAGCAGCACTAGATAGGCTTCCCCGGCGCCCGAGTGCCTGAGCACGTTGTTAAGGGCTTCTTCGGCTATGCGGTAAACCGCTATCTTCAACTCGTCGTTCAGCAGGTCGTCTTCGTATCTCTCGAGATCGTGCAGCTCGTCACCACCAATCAGATGCATTTCCACCACAGGCTCGAATCTATTGCTGAGAGATCGCAGAGCGGGGAGTAGCCCCATGCTTATTATGGAGGGGTAGAGGTCATGGCCTATTTGTCGAATATCGTTGTCGCGGACCGTTGCAAGGTCGGTTGTAACCCGCTCGAGTACTTTAGACGCCTCCGTGGGGTCGACCGGGATGAGTGCCTGGCACTTTTGCAGGTGTTGATGTAATTCGAGGAGTTTAGCCTGTACGTGTCCATGTAGGTACTCGGCGATCCTTTTCCGCGTTGATTCCTGCAATGAGATTATCTTCTTGGGGCTGTCTATATCGTGTAGTATCATCTCAGCACCTCCACCTTGTCTTGGGTTGGACCCCGTTAAGTCCTTTGGCCGCCTTTGCCTTTTCCGTTATCCAGGAACAGGCTCTCCATCATCTTTAGCAAGCGCCGTTCCTGGGTCTTCGTCAGTCCTTCGTACCTAGAAACGTTGGGTTGAGCTACTTTTCGACGGTGCCCACTCCAGACCCAACTACCGGACATTTCTGGGTTCGTTGCCACCCAATAAAGGGGCCTGTGACCAGACCGGTCAGGGGCAATAGTGTCTTTTCCTGGCAAATATTTTTTATAAGAAAACAACTTTTAACCTACCGTCACCGCTGGTTTTCTAACCCTGGGTGTTAGCACCTTTCCAATCACCATGTCAGCACTCTACCACACGCTCAAATTAATGTCAAGCCTCGATTACACCTTTTTCACATCCTCGATTTCCATCTGTAATTTTAGTGTAATTTCATATCGGAACTGTATGTAGGCCTGGTCTGTCCTGTGTAACATCCGTCAGGAGGAAGTCTGTTGGATGTTTTGGTTCCTGCGGGTTACAATCCTGTGGCCAAACTAATGAAAGGATAGGCCATTGCTCTTTTTCGCGAATGTAAAGATCAGCCAGCCTCACGATATGTCCATAGAGCGCCTTTACGAGCTATGGAATCAGAAGGCAGAGGTTACCGCCAATGAAATAAGTTCAGGCTACATCAAAGATGTCTGGAAGGTAGCTGGGAAAAGGCAAGTAATCGCTATTCTTGACGTTGAATCCCATGACCAGTTGGATCAGGCAATTGAGTCGGTTCCTATCGTAAGGGCCATGGGTGGCTCTATGGATATCGAAATATTGCCCATCAGACCTTACGATAACTGGGCTCAGGATCTAGCCAAGGAGGTCGGTGACAATCCGGGCCCTTAGGTATGTGCGGGTTTGATGTCGTATCCAGCGAGCTAAGGCTCGACTCTTACCGAATCGCCGACCCTCAGGGTGCCACCGTTTAGAACCATGGCCAAGATTCCGCGACGTCCGTCGAGTTCGCTGCGGAGCCCCGGCCTTATCTCTTCCATACGTGTGCAGGGCTCGCATTGCCCCGTGACCTCCAGGGTAACGCCATGGCCTATGAAAAATACCTGGCCTGGGCTGACAGCCGACAGATCCACGCCCTGAATGGTCAGGTTTTCTTTGATAGCACCAGGCGCCAGACTCAGGGCATCGAGGGTTTCCGCATCCATAACCAGTACCTGTCTCGCGCTGCCTGGTTTGGCGTGTCGATCACCCTCGAAGCCATGATCAGAGACGGCTACCGCCTCCTGGACCGTCTGCGCAGGCTGACGGTGGCCTCTACACAAGTGCAATGCAACTACTGTTCCTTGCTCCATATTCTTTCACACGACCTAACGTCCTGACCGATCGTATTATACCCGCAGATTCGCCTATAAGTTAGCAGGCTCGATCTAGCTGGAGCTTACTTGCGGCGGTATCAGAGATACCAGTATGATTGCTTGACACCTTTTATCTTCCAGTAGTACCAGGGAACCCTGGATTCCTATATAACTGAACCACCAGTGATGCTTAATTACGAATACTCCAAATGGGACGGCACCCAAGAAGTCTTCGGTCCGGACGCCGATGAGCTTATGGATAGGCTGTCCAGCGACCTATTGGAGCACGGCGATCTCACGAAAGCTCTCCGAGAGCTACTAAGCCGGGGCTTTCAGGACCAGGGGCAGCATCAGCTCTCGGGACTCCAGAACCTCATTGAGCAATTGCAGAACCAACGCCAGCGACATCTCCAAGAGCACAACATGGAATCAATCGTGGACGATCTGCGTCAACGTCTCGACGACATTCTGAGCACTGAACGTAAGGGAATCCAAAAGCGGTTGAATGAGGCCAAAAAAGAGAGCGAGGGTGAAGAGGGACCTGAACGTTCACAGAAGGAGGCTTTGAACCGGCTGCTCGAACAGCGGGCCGAGCACAACCTGGAGGCACTGGGCAGCCTACCAAGCGGTGTTGGAAGCGCCATCAAGGAATTGATGGACTACGCCTTCATTGACCCCGACGCCCAAGGAATGTTTCAAGAGCTTCTCGACATGCTCAGAGGGCAGATGGCCAGAAACGTATCGCAGGAGATGGCCCAACGCTTACAAAATATTACTCCGGAAGATATGACCCAGATTAAGGGCATGCTTCAAGAACTAAACCAGATGCTTTCTGACAAGATCTCAGGAATGGAACCGAATTTCGGCGCGTTTATGTCTCGATTCGGACACATGTTTGGTCCAAACCCTCCGTCCAGCCTTGAGGAGCTGCTGGAAAGTATGGTCACTCAGATGTCCCAAATGGAGTCGCTTCTAGACAGCATATCTCCTGAAGCCCGCCGTGAGTTGGAAGAAACGCTTAATTCAGTCCTTGATCCTGAGACTCAGAGGGAGCTGGAGCGATTCGCATCCCTCGCAAACCAACTAATACCAATGGGCGAACTGCGCCGCCAGTATCCTTTCATGGGTGACGAGAGTCTCACTCTAGACCAGGCCATAGACGTGATGGAAGAACTCGGAGAGATGGACGAGCTGGAGCAGACACTTAAGGACGCTATCAAAACCGGCAACCTGGAGGACATCGATCTGGACGAGCTTTCGGAACTTTTGGGCGAGGAAGGCCGTCTTACTGTCGAGCAGCTAAAACGTCTTATGGAAATGCTAAAAGAAGCGGGGTATATCAGCGATTCCACAGAACCGGAACTTACACCCAGAGCTATCAGAATGATCGGTCAGAAGGCCCTGAAGGAAATATTCGCCGACCTGAAAAAGGGTAGATTGGGCAAACATAACATCTCTAAACAAGGGTCCGGTGGAGAAGCGCTTGGGGACACGAAGTTGTATGAATTCGGCGATCCTTTTGACCTCGATCTCCAGAATTCCATCAAGAACGCTCTGGCCAGGAATGGCCCAGACCTGCCCGTAGATTTTAAAAAAGACGACTTCGAGATTTTCAGGAAGGAATACACCACCAACGCCTCCACCGTCGTCCTTCTGGACCAGAGCCGGTCCATGGGCCTCATGGGTAGCTTTCTGGCCGCAAAAACGGTAGCCTTTGCTCTTTTCGCTCTGATCCACTCCCGTTTCCCCGGGGACCGTTTGTACGTGGTCGGGTTTTCCGACTACGCCCGCGAGATAAAGGAAGAGGAGTTGCCGTCAGCTAACTGGAACGCCTGGGTGCCCGGCACAAACATCCACCACGCCCTTATGCTGCCGAGGAGGCTTCTATCGAAATCCAAAGGTAGCACGCGCCAAATACTTTTGATAACCGACGGTGAACCAACGGCACATCTGGAAGGGGACAAGTCTTATTTCCAGTATCCTCCCAGCTCGAGGACTTTAAGGGAGACCCTGAGAGAGGCCAGACGTTGCACCCAAGACGGCATAGTGATCAACACCTTCATGCTTGAGAACAACTATCAGTTTGTGAACTTCGTCGACAAGATCACCAGGATCAACCGGGGAAGGGCCTTTTATACGTCACCCAACAAGCTGGGTGAGCACATATTGGTCGACTACGCCACAAACCGAAGGAAGCATTTTACCGGATGATGGTCGAATAAAATGGTCTGGATCATTTTGATAGCATTCCTCATCCTCGTTGGGGTCGCCGCCGTTGTGGCGGCTTCGGTTTTCCTTTTCCTCCGGCTCCGTACCGGGGTGAATATACGAATTCCCCTCAGGTTTCTGCTCCGTCTGTACGTTTACATTATTCTTATAGTCGGACTTCTCCTCATCACAGAAGGCGCATCCGAGCTTTTAAAGGCGGGTTTGGGGGCATTCGACAAGGATTTTAGCTACGAACCCGTATTTGTAGGATTTGACCGGGAGCCACGTAAAGTCGACCCATTGGAGCTTAAAGATACTAAAGACCTCACCGACGAAGAGCTTGAGAGACTTACCGAGATCCGGGTAGAAGTACAGCAGAAGGAACTTGAGCTCAGACGGGAGGAGCGACGGCGGGGACTGGATCGGGCGATGGATGAGGGCTTGATTCAGGGAGTGAGTTTCACCCTTATCGGAGTGATCATCTGGGGCGCCCACGTTGTAGGCCGGAGGAAGCTGGAGACGCAGGAAGAGGCTGCTGACTACGTGAGCAAGATTTATCTTATCGTGCTGGTGGTCATATTCGGCATTTTCACCCTGGTAAATCTGCCCCAAGGGGTATTCGAAGGCCTCAGGTTCTACCTGTTGGACCCCATCGACGAGTTCAGTAGAAATGATCCGCCCGGAGGCAAGCTAGCTATCTCCATCGTCGCCCTGCCTATCTGGATAACCTACTTGATGGGTACCATCCGCGCCGTTCGGAAAGCTTAAGGGAAGTTTGATTGACCACGGCGGTACTGTTAAGATTTGTATTAGTAGTCTTTTCGTAGCGAGCCGATGAAAGAAGTAATCGAAGAAGCGGTAAAGTTGCTCGATGAAGGAGAGCCTTGTGTTCTGGCCTCTGTGGTGAGGACCAAAGGGTCCACTCCCCAGAAGCCCGGGGCCAAGCTGCTGGTGCGAAGGGATGGCAGCACGGTCGGAACCTTGGGCGGAGGTTGCGTCGAAGGGGACATATGGTTCGCCGCGAAGGAGATACTGCGTCTCGACCGCGGCCCCGAATTCCGCGACTACAAGCTCAATGAAGATATCGCAGCCAGGGACGGTCTGGTTTGCGGCGGCACGATGTACTTCTTCATCGAGCCACTCAGGCAACCCGAGGAGTTCCTGCCCTACGGGAAAGAAATGATGGATGCCTATGAGGGTGGCAATCCCATAGGCATCGCAACGGTGGTCAAGCCCGGCTCGGGCGGAACGACAATGGGCGCGAAGCTCATGGTACGGGAAGATGGCTCCACCTTCGGTTCCCTTGGCCGCAAGGAGCTGGACACCCTCGCACAGGAGACCGCCAAGCAGGTAACAGCCCTTGGCAACAACGAGCACGTCATGACGTCCGACGGCACTGAACTGTTCGTCGAAGGTGTTACGACGCCACCGACCCTGGTGCTAATGGGCGGCGGCCACGTGTCCAGGGCTACCTACGCCCTGGCTCACATGCTGGGTTTTCGCATCTACGTCGTGGATGATCGAGACCAATTCTCAAATAAAGAGCGGTTTCCCAATGCCGAGGCCACGATAGTTACACCCGACTACACGAAAGGGCTGGACCATATCCCCATAAACGCCAACACGTATATCGTGATCGCCACGAGAGGACATTGGTTCGACGATCTGGCTCTGGAGGCGGCCGTGCGCACGCCCGCGAGGTATATCGGGCTGTTGGGCAGCAGGCGCAAGACCATCCTCATCTACCAACGCCTTGCTCAGCTTGGCGTTCCCAAAGAACGTCTAAGAGACGTTCACGCACCGGTTGGACTGAACATTGGGGCTCTCACGCCGGAAGAGCTGGCCGTCAGTATTATGTCGGAGATAATCGGTTACAGATATGGCCGCGAAGGTGGGCCTATGAAGATGGACGATCAGTACTTTGAGAGGGCCGTGAACAAAGCTCCGCCTCTTCACGGTAAGGCAAAGGTCTAACGTGGCTAGTGGCGGAATAGCCGCTGTCCTACTAGCGGCCGGTGAATCCAAACGCATGGGGCGGTCCAAAGCCCTTTTGCCGTGGCACGGCACGACTCTCATTGAGCACCAAATCTTTTCATTAGCCTCCGTAGGCGTTTCGAACATCGTTACCGTATTGGGAAATGAAGCCAGCCCCATCAATGAATTACTGCTGAAGAACTGGCCATGGGTCCGGTGTGTATACAATGCCGACTACCCCCAAGGCAGGACAACGTCGGTCAAGGTCGGGTTACGTGCCCTCGAGCCCGCCCTCTCAAATATAGATGAGCCTACCCAAGTAAAGGCAATTCTTGTCCTTAACGTGGACCAACCGCGCTCTCCGACCTTTATCAGACGGTTGATAGACGCACATGTCTCTTCCGGAGAGCCATACTTGATCACCTCGCCCACATATCGAGGTCAGCGTGGTCATCCTCCCATATTCTCAACATCTCTCTACTCCGAGCTTCAGGAAATCTCCGAAAACACCCTTGGGCTTAAAGAGGTATTCCGAAAACATCAGGGTGACATTCAGGGAGTCGAGATTGACTCGCCAGAAGCTCTCCTGGACCTGAATACCCTCGAAGAATATCGGGCCGCTCTGGAAAAATCCGGGCACCGCTAGTCACCCTGTTCAACCCCTCAACAGCGTCATCTGCAACCCGCCAAGCCCGCCTTGCTTGATAGCAATACGGACAGTATTATGGAGCCACCTATCTGACTCAGGAGGTCGTAGGACTATGGATTTGGGGCTCAAGGAACGGGTTGCGATCGTTGGCGGTTCCAGCAGGGGAATGGGACGAGCAGGCGCATTAACCCTGGCCAGGGAGGGAGCCTTCGTCACCATCAGCGGCCGCAATGAAGCTGACCTCCGCAAGGCAGAGATAGATATTGCCAAGACCAGCTCTCAGCACCACGTACTGGCTGTGCCCGCCGATTTGACCAAGGTTGAGGACATCAAAAGGGTCGTGCGAGGTACGTTTAACCGGTTCGGAAGGATCGACATCGCAGTCATTAACACCGGAGGCATTCCAACCCAGGCGGCGGAGGAACTGGAAGATGATGAGTGGGGTGAGGCTCTCGAGCATGCATTCTTAAGCGTAGTTCGAATGACCAAAGAGGTTGTCCCCTACATGATCCAACAACAGTGGGGAAGAATAATAAACCGCCTATCCATACCGGTGAAGCTGCCTGTCAGAGCCCGAGAGGTGCTGACATCCAGCCGTATGGCTATAGTGGGATATTCGAGGGAACTTTCGACCGAGCTAGCCAAGCACAACATAACCGTTAACAACGTCTTGCCAGGCACCTTCGAAACCGAGGCGGCACTTGCCTTCTACCGGGAACATGCCAAAGAGCAAGGCCGATCCGCTGAGGAAGTGATCAAAGAAATCACCAAGGCTATTCCTATGGAGCGTCTGGGCAACCCGAACGAACTGGGAGACCTGATCGCCTTTCTGGCATCTGAGCGCGCCAGCTATATCACAGGAGCAAGCTTTCCGGTGGATGGCGGCGCATTCCCGGTCAGGCTCTAAGGAAGTCTTGTCCAATGCTCGATCGAACTCGAGAGCAAGCTCAAGAGTACATGCTCCTGAATCAGGATACGGCTGGCGCGGGCTGGCTAATCTACGATTACCGTGGCTCGAATCCCATATTCCGCCAGGTAGTAGGCGAAGAAATCGGCAGGATAACGCGCCCATGTTTCCTGCTTATCCAAGCGGAAGAGGAGCCGCAAGTGCTCACTCATCACGTGGACGCCGGAAAGTTCAAGGACATTGGTATCGACACCGTCGTCTACCACAATAGGCACACGATGGTAGAGAACCTGGCACGGCTACTCAAAGGCAACCCAACGGTGGCGATGGAGTATTCCCCTATGGCATCCTTGCCAAGGGCTTCCAGGGTAGATGCCGGTGTGGTCGAGCTCGTGCAAAGCCTGGGTCTGGAGGTCGTCTCCTCTGCTGATCTGGTACAGCACGCGACCCAGCGCTGGGGCGAGGAGCAGTTGGCGTCACACAAGGAATCGGCCGGAAAAATAGGGCGCATAGTCCTGGAGGCCTTCGAATATATCGGCATGAACCTGGTCGAGGGTGTTGACGAGTACCAGGTCGCAGAATTCATACGTTCGCGGTTCAAGCAGGAAAGCCTGGAGGCACCGGATGGGCCCATAGTAGCTGCCAACGAAAACAGCTCTGACCCCCATTATGATCCTTCACCGAACCGGAGCCTAAGATTTGCCAAGGGGGGCTGGGTCCTGATAGATCTTTGGGCGAGGGAGGCTACCGGCGGTAGCGTCTACGCCGACATTACTTGGGTCGCTTACGTTGGCGACCAGGTCCCGGGAAAGAATAGAGAAGTATTCCAGGCAGTTACAGGGGCAAGAGATAGAGCCGTTAAATACCTGGAGGAAGTTGTCGGTGAAGGAAACTCTCCCAGGGGCCGAGACGTGGACAAGGTTGCCAGGGATTACATCTCCCAACGTGGCTACGGCGATCACTTCACCCACAGACTGGGCCATAGTATTAGCAGTGAGGTGCATGGCGATGCCGTCAACTTGGACAGCTTCGAGACAGACGATGTCCGCCATATCATTCCCGGGATATGCTTCAGCATAGAGCCGGGCATCTACCTTCCGGAATTCGGCGTCCGTTCAGAGATCGACGTATTCATGTCCGACAACGGACCGGTTGTCACGACCCCAGCGCAGCGTGACATTGTGCTTATAAACGGCTAATCTACTTCCTTACGGCTCCGACACACCCAGGAAACATCAACCTTCACCAGGTGAGATTGTGGAACAACCTCAAAACCCATCCGCAGACGTAAAAGAGCTGGCCCAGGAGCTAATGCGCCAGGTCAGAGAGCATCTGGAGCGCGAAGATCTCGACCAGGCGATAGCGAGCCTCAACCTCCTGTACCCGGTGGACCAGGCCGAGTTGTTATCTGAGCTGGACCGTGAACAGCGGCAGATACTGCTAAACGCGCTATCGCCGGAAGCCTCCGCCAAAATCCTGGAGCAAATGGCGCCCCAGGACGCCGTTGAGGTATTTGGTGAGATAGAAGCTCCCGATCTGTCCGGCATCCTGGACAATACTCGCCCTGACGTTGCAGCGGACCTCTTAAAACAGCTCCCGGAAGAGCGATCCCAGCAGACCCTGGAGGGTATGCTGGAGGTGGAAGGGGTCACTCCCTTACTGGAGTACCCCGACGAAAGCGCCGGCGGGCAGATGACTCCCACGTTCGTATCTGTTCGAGACGACATGACAGCAGCCAATGCACTGGATAGCATTCGGATCCTTGGTCCCGAAGGTGAAGATATCAACTCGATTATCGTGGTAGACGAAGAGCGCAGGATTGTCGGTTCGCTCAAAGTGGTGAAACTCGCCCTCGCCCGACCCACATCCCTGGTGCAGGACCTTATGAACCCGGAAGTGGTATTTGTCACCTCGGGAACCGATCAGGAGGAATGTGCACTGCTTATGGAGCGATACGACCTGAACCAGCTCTCGGTGGTCGACGAGGAGAGCCGTTTGATCGGTGTCATCAGAGGAGAAGACCTGGTGGACGTACTGGAGGAAGAGGCCACAGAAGATATGCTGGGCATGACCGGTATAGCAGGTGAAAGGCTATTTGGCCCATTGCAAGAGTCTGTACGTCGCCGTTTACCCTGGCTCTACTTGAACCTGGCTACGACCCTTTTGGCGGCCCTTGTAATCAGTGCTTTCGAATCGACCATCGCCAGAGTAGTGACCCTTGCGGTGTTTCTTCCGGTGGTAGCGGGGCAAGGAGGTATTGGGGGAACTCAGATCCTAACCCTGGTTACCCGAAGTATAGCCCTCGGAGATATCCCCGCGCGAAGGGTCATTAGACTTCTCTCAAGGGAACTAGTCCTCGGGTTGATACATGGTGTTCTTCTGGGGGTAATAATCGGGCTGCTCGCTTACTGGTGGAAGGGGAACTGGACGTTGGGCCTGGTTCTGGGGCTGGCCATGGTAGGAAACATGATTGTAGCTGGGCTTGCGGGGGCAGGGACGCCCCTGGCCCTTCGCCTGTTCAGGTTGGACCCGGCGTTGGGCTCCGCCGTAGTCGTCACCACTGTCACGGACGTGGTGGGCTTCCTGCTTTTCCTGGGTATAGCAGCGGCCCTGGTCGAGCACCTGGTTTAGATCGAACTGCCAAACACTTCCTCCATATAGCCACCGATCTCGTTGACGTGAAAGTCCGCTACGGCAATTTCGGGCGCCCAGGTAACCTGATCCGATGACCACCGAACTGTGCCTCTGGGCCGTGCTTCTATACCAATGATGTTGTTCAGGACGTTATGGATATTCTCGTTCATGCGAATCGTGTTGGGCTTGATGGGCGCGGCGAACTTACCATCCTTTATTAGATAAGAGTCGCCAACAACCGTACCGCTAAAGTCGCCGGCGCCGATACCGTTAACGGGATACGTGTACCATATGCGGCCAATATAGAGCCCGTCTCCCACCAGCCTTATCAATTCTTCCTGACTGCGCTTCGTTCCGCCTTCGACGATCAAGTTCGTTGGAGTCACTGAAGGTGTAGCGTCGAAATTCCGCCCGCCGCCCCTCCCGGTCCGGAAGCCGTTCCTGGGCGCGATGTGGTCCGCGACCCTGTTGGGATCCACTCCCAGTTTATCCTTAGCATTAGGGTCGTTGAGGATACGCTGGGTCTCATAGAAGTTAGACAGGGCCCCGACAAGTACACCGTCCTGTATCAGATCTGTCCTACCTGTCGGCAACCCCTCATCGGTTATGGCCTTGCTGCCCGCCATGCCCTGGGCGGCGCCGTGGTCGTACAGGCTAAGATCTTCAGAGGCCACCTTTTGCCCAAACTTACCCATAAAGGTGGACGCCCCTGCGTAGAACATGTCTAAGTGCAGGCTGGGCATAAGTATCCACTCAAGCAACTCGGTGACCGTTTGGGGCCCGAGAATGACACGATACGCTCCATCTCTCACTCGCTGGCCCCCCATCGAGTTGATTGCGTTTAGAGCCGCCTCCGCACCCGGGGAGCCATCGAACTCGGACAGGTGAGTACCGACAGACCATCCGGTGCCTTTGGCATGCTGGTCCTCCACCATAGCCGTGGCGAAAGCCATGATCATGGTGGACTCGTCGGTTTGGGTCTTGGGCATGTGGAAGGAGCCTATAGCGACGCGCTCCTGCAACATCACCACATCACCTCCCAGGATCAACCCCAAGTCCTTAACTCCTTCAGGAGAGCCTGCCAGGTTTAACAGGTCCTCGGACGTGCTGAATATCTGCAGCGTCCTCTCAACAGTCTGCCAGCCCGCCTGTACCAATCCCTTATTGCTGATACGCATAATAGCGGGGTCGTGGCACCTGGCTAAGGACGGAGTACCGCCTACCGGTCTGGGGAGTGAGACGAACTCCTTGTCGAGCACGGCTCCCCTTCTGGCCTTCTTCAACGCCCGCTTCACACCCTCTAGGGAAAGATCGGTGGGCTCGCTTCCAAAGCCGGTTTTCAACCCATTTGACGTGTTGAACGCCGCTCGAATGCTCAAGCCATACGACTCCACTGACTTGGGTTCCTCGACGGCGTTGCTGGGTATGCGGGAGGTGTAGTTCAGCCTGACCGTCAGATTACCGTTGGCCGAAGCGAAGACCTCGGCTTCGGCAATATCAGGCTGCGTCTTGAGATAGGCCAACGCATCCTCGACCGCGCGCTTCAGTTGGCTAATCGGCGTCAAAGGCATTCACTTGCTCCTAAACACGGTCGGCTTGGTGCTCTTCAAGATTGCTAAACTCCGATAACGTGGAGATTCTGCGGAATTCTTCCCGTAGTTTTTTGTATCCCTGGTCCAACTCGTCAGCTTTGTTTCCCAGATTTCTTACATGGGTCTCGTAGAACACTTTCCAGGCTTGGTCGATGAGATCGAACTGGTTTGAAAGCCTGGCTATGTCATTTCTGACCCGGTCCGCGTCTTCCGAAAGCCTCAGCGCTTGAACGCCAGTCTTGATGAGCTCGACTTTGTGGGAAATCGTTAGAGGTGATACGACTTGAACTCCCCGCTTGGTAAAGCCTCGAAGCAGGTCGTAGGCTTCAGTTGCCAGAAAGTGATACACCCCTTCCGACGGAATATACGCAAAAGCGAATTCGGCTGAGCCGTTCTCCGGACACACATAATCCTGGGAAATCTTGTCCAGATGACCCTTAACGTCCCTTATATATTGCTTTTTGAAAGCATCCTTCGCACCGGATTCGGTGGCCTCGATCATATTCCTGTAGTTGTCCAGCGGGAACTTGGAATCTATGCAGATCAAACCCACGGTTGATCTGATGTGGGCATCGGGAGATTTACCATCCAGAACCCGGACTCTCATACCAAACATATCCGGAGGCAACTGGTCTTCGAGAATCGTTTCAAGGCTCATTTCCCCGATGGAGGCCCTTTCCTTGGGCACGCGGAGCATCTGTTCTATCGACGTATGGGTTTCCCTAATGTCCCGGACGTGAGCGGTCAGTTGCCCGACTTTCTCATCCAACCCTGACTCTCGCCATACCTTGGATATGGCAGGCTCTACATCCTTCGACTCGATTTTGCCACGCCTGTATACCAACACTATCAGGCCGACCAGGAGAACCAGAACGACGCTTAACAGAATTATCGCCGCCAATTATACCCTCACGCTTGAGACCAGCATCGCACGGCGCCCGCTAACCATTGCCCGTCAGGCGGGCGATACTACGCATGGTTGGGCCTCCGTTGCTCATGCGTTTAGCCTGCATGGGCTGGCCCTTGCCGCAGTTGGGTATGGGGTACATTTTGAAGTCTTTGCCCACAGCGTCTATGCGCATGAAGTAATCACGGCTATCTGAGGTTATGCCTCCATCCCGATAAAGCTGACCTAGCTCGCCGTTGTTGATCTCGTATACTCTAACCGCCGTAATACGGAAGTTTTCTCTGGATTCGGCTATCGAGGGGACACGATGTCCCGAAACATAGTAACCGTGGTCCACCTCTTTGATTATTTTCTCGGGGTCCTGATCACCGGGGCTGAAAACCGTATTGGTCATACGAATCAGGGGCACCAGGTTGGCCTCGGTAGCCCTTGCCGAGCCGTTGGGCTCTACATCGAGGATCGCCGCTGTCTGGCGGTTGTTCAGGAACTCTTCGAAGACGCCGTTGCGTATGTGATACGCCCTTCTGGCAGGCGTACCGTCGTGGTCGTAGCCAAAGGACCCGAAGCCCTCCATGGTTGGGTCGGAAAAGGCGTTAACCAGTGGTGAAGCTATCTGCTTGCCTATCTGGTTGTCTTTCAGATCCCTGAAGAACCAGCTCCTTCCCGCGTACGAAGTTTCATATTTAAGGGCCCTGTCCAACTCCGAAGGATGCCCGACCACCTCGTGTACCAGCAGGGTATTGAAATGGGGATCGGTGACCACCGGCACTTCCTTGTCCGGTGGACTTAGGTGAGGCGCGTTAGCGACTTCGACGGCGTCGGCGCCCAGCTTCTTGCAGAAGTCTGCAAACCTTGGGAGCGTGATGGGGCCGTCGTCGTAGCCCTCGGTCAATATTTCCCAACCGCGTTGATGGCCCGTGAAATCATATATTTCAAGATTCCCCTGATCGCTGTTGCAGATCGCTATTACAAAGCCCTCTGTTTGGGCAAAGCTCTGATCGATGTTGGCGCCTTCGGAGCTACAGAAGAGCTCACGGATCAGGGAGGTGCTGCAGGAAGCCGCGCAATAGACCACCTGCTTGCTCACGCCCATTGCCGCCTTGCAGCCATCAACAGCCATCTTGACGGTCTCTGCGATGCCTACGGACCTGGGATCAACGGAGTACACCGCCGCCAGAGAGTCCTGGGCGATTTTCACCGGAGCTAGTTGGGTGTCGTAAAAGCTCTGCGCTAAAACTTCGAAACGATCGCGAACCTCGTTTTTCATCTGGGCATTAGCCTTGGCGCGCTGATGGGCCTGCTTTATTCCATCCCATACAACTTCGCCGATGCGGTCTGTATCCGTAGTGCCCAAAACTTTACCATAGTACCCGGGGGCAGCCAGTCCAGGGCCCGCAATCACCCTCACACCCAGATCGAAGGCGTAGTCCTCAGCACTGGCCTTTTCGTTGCCATTCTCGGAGATGGCGCCCTTCCCTTCGGACACCTGTAGGCGCACGTCGCAGTACCGTAAGCCCGATAAACGTCTGGCATTCTCAGTCGCCAGGCTGTAAATCAGGGGCCGCACCTTTTCCAGGAATTCGACCTCGACTCGCTGAGGCATGGGCTTACTCCTTAAGGTCCGCTTGGGCTGACGAAGAACCCCGGCATAGTATCAACGCGGGTACTTCGCCACCCTGATCGAATGGGCCAGAATGACAAACCGGTGCTCGCCTAGCGGGTAACGGCGCCCTCGGAAGCCGAGGAGACCAGCTTGGCGTATTTGGCCAGGGCGCCGGTTGGGTATTCAGGTATGGGAGGTCTCCACGCCCTGCGGCGCTTCCCCATTTCTTCCTCTGTTATCCCCAATTCCAGTTTGCGCTCGGGTATATCCAGAGTTACTAGCTCTCCATCCTGAACCAGGGCTATCGGCCCTCCTACAGCGGCCTCCGGGGCCACGTGGCCGGCCATAAGGCCTCTGGTGGCTCCTGAAAATCTTCCGTCGGTTATCAGAGCCACCTCCTGGCCAAGACCCTGACCTACGAGAGCCGCGGTCACAGCAAGCATCTCTCTCATGCCCGGTCCCCCCTTGGGCCCTTCGTACCGGATTACTACCACGTCGCCGGACTGAATCTGACGAGACTGGATCGCCCTGAAAGCGTCTTGCTCGCGGTTGAACACCCGGGCGGGTCCCTGGTGCCGGACGTGCTGGCTGGCAACCACTTTGATCACACAGCCCTCGGGTGCCAGGTTGCCTTTCAGTATCACCAGGCCGCCTGAATCCGCTTTTGGCTTCTCGACTGGATAGACTACATCCTGGTCTTCGATAACTTGTAGAGCATCCAGGTTTTCCCTAACCGTCTTACCTGTCACGGTCAACGCATCGCCGTGGAGGAGACCTGCCGCCAGGAGACGCTTCATGACCAACGGCACACCGCCGTACCTGTGCAGGTCCGCCATTACGTATTTGCCTCCAGGTCGCATATCTACGATATAGGGCGTGCGGTTGCTGATCAGGTCGAAATCATCGATGTTGAGCGTGACCTCGGCTTCCCTGGCAATGGCCAGCAGATGCAATACGGCGTTCGTCGAGCCGCCCATGGCAGCAACAACCGTTATGGCGTTCTCCAAGGCCTTTCGGGTCAGAATGTCTCTGGGATTTATTTCCATCTCCAGCAAGTTAAGCACGGCCTGCCCTGCCTGATACGCGTTCGAGAGCACTGCTTCGTCTACCGCCGGAATAGAAGCTGCGCCAGGTAGAGACATTCCGAGGGCCTCTATTGCAGCGGCCATTGTGTTCGCCGTGAACAATCCCGCGCAGGCTCCCTCACCCGGACAAGCAAGGCCTTCCAGCTCCGTAAGGTCCTCGATAGAACAACGGCCACTGGAATAGGCGCCTACAGCTTCGAATACGTCCTGAATGTTCACGTCGTTGTTCCGGTAGTTGCCGGGCATTATGGTCCCACCGTAGACGAACACAGAGGGTATATTGAGCCTGGCGGCAGCCATAACTGTGCCCGGGAGAGTCTTGTCACAACCGGCCAGTGTAACCAACCCATCGAAGCGCTGCCCGAACGCGACCAACTCAACGGAGTCGGCGATGACCTCCCGGCTGACCAAGGAAGCTTTCATTCCCTCGGTGCCCATGGAGATACCATCGCTAATGGCGATGGTGCCGAACTCGAAGGGTGTGGCTCCAGCCGCTCTGGTCCCCTCTTTTACTTTTTGGGCAAGCCTGTCCAGGTGGACGTTGCAAGGGGTCACGTCGCTTGCCGTGTTTGCTACACCGATAAATGGCTTGTCCATGTCTTCACGGCTTAGCCCCATGGCAAGAAGCATAGCGCGGGCTGGAGCACGTTCGGGTCCTTCCGTGATCTCCCAGCTCCTGTGTTTCAGCTTAGAGCCCGTAGTAGTTACCATTCATACACTCCATATATGTCGGGCAATTCAGCGTATAGCAGACCCCATTATAAGAGGGCTAGCTTTGGTTCACAACTGCATGGAGCAGCTAGCTGCTCCTACCCATCAGATAGGCCATCAGCGCTTCCTCAGAGGTGTAGCGAAACCGAAACCCTGTCTCTTTTTTGAGCTTCCCGATGCTGACCACCATCGGATAACGGATGAAGTTGAGGCCCACCGCAGGAGAACTCTTCTGTATCCCAAGCTTCCAGGACAATTGGGTAAGTGGATAGGCGATCGCGGATGGAAGGGTGATCAGATTCCGTTCGGCGAGAACCGCCATTTTCCTATAATGGACCACTCTTTCTCCGGCAACATTGAATACGCCAGGACGTGGCTCCTTTATCAGCAAACAAAGAAGCTTGGCCAGGTCATCCTCATGCACAAACTGAAAGGGAGGGTTACATCCCGAAATACCCAAAAACACCGGCTGAAAGAAAGAGCGCGTAACGAAATTGTCGGCGGCGGGACCCAAGACGACGCAAGAGCGCAGCACCGTTACCTCGATATTAGGATTCTCCTTTGAGAATTCTCGGATCATTGATTCACAGAGACCCTTGTCCTGAGAGTACTGAAAACCGGGAAGAGGCCGCATAGGGGCTTCTTCGGTTATGGGCGTAGGGTTGTCTTTGTAGGCACCGTACACGGTATGTGTGCTGAGGTAGATTAAATTAGTTACCTTAGCTGCCTGGCAGGCGTGCAATACGTTAGCCAGGCCCTTTAAATTGGCTTCTCGAATCGCCCTAGTCTCCTGGACATCGCGTCCTGGGCCAAAATTAAACGCGAGATGAACCACTGTATTGATCTTCATGTCCCGGAGGGTCTGATCCAGGGAATCCGTGACGTCTTGCCGCACGGAGATTACGTTTCGCACTGGCAAAGGAAGGGGGTTGGTATCTATAGCCGCCACTCGTGGCAGCTCTTCCTGCTCCTCCAGCTTGTAAAGGAGGCGTGTACCTATATACCCCGCAGCGCCGGTTATCGCGGCTACCGGAGCGCGTTCAGCCATCGACCGTGACGTCAGTAAAGTCGAATTGAAGCGCTCCCAATCCCGCCACTTCGAATCCCATGGTAATTGTATGGGGGCCGGCGTCCACGGAGAAATTCTTGATGATGATGGTCGTGCTCTTGTTTATTGCGAGAGTAAACGGAACTTTCTGAGATACGTCGCTAAAGGGAACTTCGTTTCCGTCCAAGGAGAAAAAGCAGTCTTTGATGGGGACCTCATTGCCATCTACCACCAAAGGAAAGAGTCTCTTTGCGTACCCTGAGCCCAGCTTGTTGGAAAGCTGGAACTGGACCCCCTCAGCAGCCTTGCGAAGGCTCCCTTTAACATATAGTCTGCGCAACAAGAAGCTAGGAACGGTTACCACGCTTCTCTCCTTTCATCGTGTTGATCTTTGTGTTGGTAAGCGATCGGGCTTCCCTTTGCATTTTAAAGAGTTCACGCTCTATCTCGATGATCTCTTGCGGAAGCGTTTTCGCCTGGCCCAGCAGCGACGCGTAAACAAAAATCTTAGCTACTCTTTCCGCAAGTAGACAGACTTCCAGCGCTTCCGACGGACCCGGACCGACGCCGACCAGTCCATGATTACGTAGCATAACAGCGTTCCGGTCTCCAATAGCATGACAGGCCCTTGAAGCCAATTCTTCAGTGGATGGGAAACCATACTCCGCTACCGGCACACTCCCGCCGATCTTCATGACCATCTCGTCGACAATGGGCGGAATTTCGATGCCGGCTACGGAAGCTACGGACACAAAGGTGGAGTGGGTGTGTATTATAGCATCCACATCGGCCCTGGCTTTGTAGAGTGTCAGGTGTAACGCTGACTCGGAGGAGGGGACGTTCTCGCCCTCTACCTGGTCTCCTTCCAGGTCTATGGCAACGAAATCCTCAGGTGTCAAATCTCTATATGGCTTACCACTGGGTGTTATCAAGATAACTCCCTGCTTATGATCGCCGGACAGACGCATACTTGCGTTGCCGCTTGAAGCGACTACCAAGTCATGCCTGACCATTTCCACTGAGACCTCTAAGAGAAGTTTTCTCTCGACGAGCCAGTCGCTCAACACTCCTCCCGCCTGATCAAGTCGTTAGGAATCCCATCCAAGACGCGAATATTGTTCCAGCCATCTTTCGAAGGATCCCTGATAGGTCGCCACGTCTACCGGGCTGCTAGGATCTACTCGCTCACATTGCCGGGCTGCTAATTCACAGGCCCGTTCAAAGGCTGCGGGTCCGTTTACTATCGAGGTGGCTCTCATGGCGGCGCCTCTGCCGCTTACGTCGGGTACGAGGCTGCGTCTGATGGGGAGCCCCAAGACGTTGGCAAGGATTGGGGCTAACACCCGGCTTCTGGCGATCCCGCCGCCCAAATAAAGCTCCCGGGTATCCAGACCGGTGACATCACGCAGAGTAGCTAAATTTGCCTTCACGCTATAGGCGATGTTTTCGAACGCAGCCCTGAAAAGCTGGCCGCGGCTAGTCTCCTGAAAGCTAACGGGAGTTGGAAACAGGATACCGCCCATTCGCAAGCCAGCTTTCGGAGAGCTCGTCGGACCCGGTCCCAAGAAAGACACCACTCCGTCTGGCGAGGCCGTATCATGACAGACCAAATCGTCGACTTCTTTGAACGACTCATCTGATCCAAGGACGACGTCTTTCAACCACCTGTATGAGTTGCCCACGTCACCGAGATTACTTTCCGCTACCCACAAGCCGTCATCGGGGAACAATCCAACCCAGGTCCTCATCTGGTCATCAAAACTGGGCCTAGAAGTCAACACCTGGAGCGCGCCGCTCCAACCTATCACCAGGCCGGTATCCCCTTCCTCTTTGAGACCAAGACCCAATAGCCCGCACTGCGTATCTGGGCCTGCCAATACAACCGGGACTCCAGCGCGCAAACCCCATGAGCCAGCCAACTCATTAGTAAGCGAGCCTGCGGGCTCCAACCCGTTGGAAAAGGGTGGTAATAAGGAAGGCGTAACGCCGAGACGTTCCATCAACTCCGGATTCCTGTCCCTGGAAATCACGTCGGCGAGTCCTGCCTCCACATCCAGAGACCTTTCCGCCGCCAGGTTGCCGGTGAGCTTGAAAGCAAGCCAGCCAGCGATCGTCAGAACGATCTCGATCTGGGAATATCTTTCGGAGTACACCTCGAGGAACCACCGTAACCTGGCTGGAGCGAACAACATAGACGGCAGATGTCCGGTGGAGGCGTATATTTCCTCGGATTGGTCCTCGTCCATCGCCGAGCCCTGGAAAACAGCACGAAGATCTATGTTCGGGCCACAATACAAGGGATCCCCGCCGCTATCTAAAAAGACCACGCCTTGGCGCTGGCTGGTAACGCTAATGACAGATATATTCGGGCCGGTAATTCCAGCTTCTTTCAGGGCTTCCCGCACTACTTCTCTCAGACTTTCCAACAGAGACTGGGGGTCGAACTCCTTGGCCAAGGCCGACAGGCCTTCGGGCGTGTGGTAGTGGACCGGTGCGCTGGCGCTCGCAATCGGCGTGGCAAACGAGTCGGTCACTACCGCGTGGACGCTACTGGTACCTACGTCAAGGGCCAGGATATGGCTACCCACGACGCCTCCAAACCGACCTATTGACAATGTTGCGTGGCCTTACACCAGCCATGTAACGCTTGATGTCCTCCACCATGCTCCAGGACTGGCGCTCGACGGTGCCGTCCGTTGCTCCTGCTATATGTGGTGTGAGCATGACGTTGTCCAACCCTAACAACGGACTGTCAGGAGGAATTGGATGGGACGGATGCACGTCCAGAGCTATCCCAGCGATGTGCCCCGACCTTAGGCCATCGACCAAAGCGTCCTCGTCGATCGTGCGGTAGGACGCCGTATTGACTATGTAGCAGCCTGGTTTCATTTGACTTAAGTGTCGCCTGTCGAGTAGACCGTCAGTCTCGGACGTCTCCGATGTGTGGATGGACACGAAGTCCGATTTGCCGACTAACTGATCGAGGGTCATTAGCAGAGCCGTAGCTTTTTTCCGGCCTGGCGTTCCCACATATGGATCGTAAGCGACTACATTCATGCCGAAGGCATTCGCCAACCTGGCAACTCTTCGCCCAATAGAACCGAGTCCTATAAGTCCGAGGGTCTTTCCATGTAATTCAACTCCCCTCATCGAGATATACGGTTCGACAGGATTTTCCCAGTCGCCGCCGTGAACGTATCGGTTTAGGGGCACGATCCTCCTCGCCATGGAAATCAAAAGTCCCATAGTTAGTTCCGCTACCCCCTGGGCATTTCGACCCGGTACGTTAACAACGACGACCCCGTGCTTTGTCGCCGATTCCAGATCGATATGGTCCAGGCTATTTCTGCATACGCCCAAAAACTTCAATGCCGTGACATCGCCAAACACCTCTTCGAAAATGAAGTCGGCCTCGACCATGAGTATTTCGATGCCATCCGCGTTGATTCGGTTAGAGAGTTCATCGGGCGAGTAAAGCTTGCGGGTCGATGTCCAGCTTTCGTAAGCTACAGGCAGGATACGCTGCAAATCGTCGAGGGCATCTTGTAAGAAAGGCGCCAATACCAAGGCCCTGCTACTCACTATGTCTCCTTGGCCCAGCCACCCTTCAAGAGGACACCTTCTCCATCGGCAGTAAGCTTCTGACCCAGGTTCTTGCTGTTACAAAATACTTTTCACGTCTGCTCAGGTGTACTCTTTCCTCGAATACGTTAAAACCCCGCCTTTCGATGCGGGTCAGGATGTGCCGGTACAACTCAGCCAGTACGGCGGGACAAGCCCTCGAACGGGGAGACAGGTAGGGTAACAAGTTGAAACCGCTGTCGAAGTAGCGGCGCGCACGATCAGCCTGAAAGCTCATCAACTGGAGGAATTGCTCATTGACCACCCCGCCCTCCAGTTCCTCGACGGAGTAGCCGAACCGTTCTATCTCATCCAGAGGTAAATAAACCCTGTCCCGCTCCATGTCCTCTTTCAGATCTCTGAGGATGTTGGTTAACTGCATCGCCATCCCAAGGTCTACAGCGTATTCCTTTGCCTTCGGATTGGAATAGCCCAATACCTGGATACATACGAGGCCTACAACTGAAGCAACCTTGTAACAGTAGTCACGGAGTTCTTCGAAGCTCTGGTAACGGGTCTTCGTGAGATCGGTCTCCACACCGGAAACGATGTCCTGGAAATATTCCTCGGGTATGTCGAAGGAACCAGAAGCATCGGCAAGAGCCGTGAAAAGAGGGCCGGAAGGGCTCTCGGAATAAGCTAGTGAGAGTTTTTTCCTCAGCTCCGCCAGAAGCCGTAGTTTTTCCCCCACCGGCATTTCTTCATCGGTGGCGTCGTCGCATCGCCTACAAAAAGCGTAGGCAGCATAGATGGCCATACGCCTTTTAGTCGGGAGAGTGATGAAGGCGTAGTAGAAGTTTTTCGCCTCGTTGCGGGCGATGCTACGACACTCTTCATACGCTCGCTCCAGTTCCGTCATCCCAAACCCCTACAATCCTTTGCACTCGGCCAAGGGCATCGTTGGATTCTGCTGGAGCACGATCCAATTGCCCAGGCTCGATCAGTCGCGCCGATAGAAGTTACTCTCCAACTACTTGGACTATAACCTCCCTAGGGCGCGGGTGGTCAAGCTCAATCAGAAAAATGCTCTGCCAGCGGCCAAACTGAATCAGTCCGTCGATAATGGGTATGGTCTCGCTGGTGCCGAGTAGCAACTGCTGGCAGTGAGCGTGGCCGTTAGGACACTCGTCTTCTGTCATGTTGACCGTTCGTACAGAAAAATCGTTGTGTTTGTAATGGCCGTTACGAGGGGACACATGTTCCAAAAACTTCTCCATGTCTTCGAGCAAGAGCGGTTCGTTCTCATTGATTTTGATTGCGGCAGTAGTATGTTTGGAGTAGACGACGACGAACCCTGTGTGCACGGCAGAATCGGCCACACAGTCCTGGACTCGTTGAGTAATATCGATAAACTCCAGTGACTTGGTCGCTTCAAATTTCAGACAGAAATTCTTGCTCTTCATTTTCCCCTCGTGCCCCATAGTTTCTACTGCCACTAGAACGGCCCTCGCTCTTTCCAGATTTTGGTTCTAACGATGACGTGCAACTCTCTATCAATCAAATAACCAGAGTTATCCGAGACCTTGATTAGCTTTTCGATACCTACCCAAAGCCATCAAAGGCCACGAGTTCCTGTACATGTGATAGTTGATCATAAAGCCCGCAGGCATCTCCAGGCCTTGAAAGCCAGTTTCACCTGGGGTTGGAAGGCGTTTCAGCCTTTGCCCTACACCGTATCCAGGAAATCCAGTCCCTGTGAAATACGGCTCGTCCCAGGAGCCGTCGGCCTGTTGGGTGTCGGTCAAGAAGCGAATGCCCCGCTGTGTGGCAAGGGCCGTACCGTCTCCTTCAGCTATCAGGGCTAGAAGCGCCCAGCCTGTCTGTGACGCCGTGCTGGGACCTTTCCCTCTGAGAGATGGGTCTACATACGATCCACATGACTCGCCCCAACCGCCGTCTTCGTTCTGGTGTTCTATTAGCCAGTCGATGGCACTCCGTATATAAGGTTGGGTCATGTCCTCACCGATGGCTGCCAAGGCTGGCAGTACCGCTCCTGTACCGTATATGTAGTTGACGCCCCACCTTCCAAACCATGGACCGTCCGGCTCCTGCTCGTCTCTTATGTATTTGTAAGCCCGTTTTATTGCCGGTAACTCCCTGGAGTACCCCAGCTTCCCGAGCATTTCAACCACGTGAGCCGCCACATCCACACTCGGTGGATCGATGGCCTCTCCGAAATCGCTGAACGGAATCTTGGCAATATAAGACTTGTCGTTGTCCTTGTCGAAGGCTCCCCAACCACCGTTCTTGGATTGCATGCTGAGCAACCAGTCCGCTCCACGGTTTATTGCCGCCTCTTTGACCCTCTCACCCTCAGGGTCCAATGTGGCTTGTTGAAGGGCCATTATGACCTCTGCCGTATCGTCCAGATCTGGGTATATATCGTTGTCAAACTCGAAGGCCCAACCTCCCGGCGGCGCCTTTTTGTTTTTTACCTGCCAGTCGCCACCTTTGAGTATCTGCTCATCGAGCATCCACCGAGTCGGCTTTTGTATCGCAGGGTCATCGGGTGGGAACTCAGAATCTAACATTCCGATAAGCACCAGGCCGGTGTCCCATACGGGCGACATACAGGCTTGTACGCGCCATGTGTCATCTTCTTCGATGGCGAAGCGCTCGAATCCCTGCATTCCCTTTTTCATTACCGGGTTATCGAGCGGGTAACCAACCTGTTTCAAGGCTATCAACGAATAAACCCAGGGAGGTTGAATTCCGGCCCAAGAGCCATCGGCCTCCTGATGGGATGTGATCCAGTCGACAGCACGTCGCGTCGCTTTCTCTCGTCCGAGTTTGGCGGGCATCTTCTCATACAAGCGAAGCAACTTATCTACTATGTGGAAGAGCCTCTTCCAACCGATTATTTCTCCAGGTGCTGGAAGAGAGTAGTCGGTGTGTTCCTTTGGCTGCGGATAGAGTTCGTCAATTGCGGCCCATTCGGGAACACGTCGTGTTGGCTTTTGGTTGAGGATGATGGTCATAGGAACGATGGTAGCTCTGGCCCAACTGGAAAACTCATATATGTTGAAGGGAAACCAGGACGGTAAGAAGATGATTTCCGGCGGCATTATAGGAGTACCCTTCCAATCCCACTCACCAAACATGGCCAGCCATATCTTGGTGAAGACCCGTACCTTCGGAACCCCGCCACGGGACAGTATAAAATCTTTGGCTTTGACCATCTCTAGACGGTCGGGTGAGACTCCCGCTAGCTTGAGGGCTAAGTAGCACTCTACCGAAGTACTTATATCACCTGGTGCTTCGAAATACTGACCCCAGGAGCCATCCTCGCGCTGCTTGCTCAAGAGGTAGTTGGAGATTTTACGCCAGCGGTCTTCGTCTGCTGCCTCAAGAATATAAGTAAGGAACAGATACTCAGCTTCCATAGTGGGATTGGACTCCAGCTCGCCCCACCAATAGCCGTCCGAGTGCTGGATCGATAGCAAATACTCCTGGGAACGATGGATAGCTTGATCCGCAGCGTCCAGCAGATGTTGTTTCGATTTTGTTTTTAGTTCTACCATGTCCTGTCTAATTGTCTTTTCGTTCTAGTTCACGTACCCATATTCTCTAAACCAAGTCGCTGCCTTTTCCAGGGCTCCTTCCACTGGGCTCTGGGGTAACCCCAACTCTCTTACCGACTTCTCGCAACTCACGTACATAGGTTTCTTTGATACCCTCAAACCATCGAGGGGTATGATGGGCCTCTTGCCCAACAATCCACCTTCTATAAACCTGTCAATATACCCGGCGCCTATCGCCAGCCACAGAGGCACCCTCAGCCATGGGGCCCTCTGGCCGGTGATCCTCCCCAACCCTGTTAGCAGATCCTTCAGAGTCATGTTTCTGTTACCCAAAAGATATCTTTGTCCTGGCCTCCCTTTCTCCATCGCTAATATATGGCCAACCGCCACATCCTCCACGTCCACGACGTTCATGCCCGTACTGATATAGGCAGGCATGCGACCCCGGAGGAAATCCACCACTATGCCGCCGGTTGGTGTGGGCTTGACGTCCCACGGACCGATGGGAGCGGTGGGATTGACTACTACTACAGGCAGTCCGTTACGGGCCATATCAAGAGCTACCTTCTCCGCCTTGTACTTGGATTTTTTGTAATGGCTAATCATATCTTTTGGGGCTGGCTCAAACTCCTCGTTGCCAACTCCACCTTTTGGTATCCCCACCGTGGAGACCGTGCTGGTGTAAACGCATCTCTGAACACCGGCCTTCAAGGCCTCCTCGAGGATGATCCTGGTGCCTGCCTCGTTGATTTCGTACATGAGCCTGGGCTCAGGCGTCCAGAAAGTGTACAAGGCAGCGGCGTGGACAACTGCCTGGCATCCCTTTATGGCCGATGCCACCGATTCACGGTCCCTGATGTCGCCCAGGACCGTCTCAATCCCCGTATTTTCTAAGGTTAAAGTGCTGGAACTCTGCCTAATCAGAGCTCTTACTTCGTAATCCCTGGCGTGCAGGGCCCGGGCCACGTTGCCTCCTATAAACCCTGTCCCTCCTGTTACCAGGACTTTCATTCATGTATCCCATCCAAGGAGCCAGCCCTAGGAGGAAACATAACTCCTCTCTCTTGTCGCCCTCGTCGCGAACGAAACACCGAACTCGGCCAGGCTGTGCCTCGCGACTCTCATTTGCCTCGACAGTGTCACTAACTTGGATAGACTTCGAGGCCTAACCAAAACGTTGGCCGTTATCTGGCTCACCTGGGAAAACTTCCCCTTGTCTCCAAGCCCGGCCACATAGGCAGGAATCTCCTGATGGGCAGTGTCCAGAACAGCCCTGACGCTAACAAAAGGTATGCCCTCTTGTTGAGCCGCTTTCCCAATCCAGTAGTCTTCCATATTGATTGCCCAAGCATCGGTGCCTTTTGACAGCAGTTCCTTCTCTGCCGGGCTCAACACCGGGTAGGGGACGGTCAAAGTATCTACGGAGAAACCTCTGAGGTAGACTAAGTCAGCCATTACCTTGGTCGCCATTTCCTTCAATTCGGGGTCGCACTCTAGCGACCCCTGTTCCTCTGTAGCAAGTACATGGTCAGCAATCACCAGGTCTCCCGTGCTCAGACCGCCGTTAATCGCACCCGTGAATCCCAAGGCCAAAATAGAGTCTGGCTTGGTTGAGCCGCCCAAGGTCCTGGATAAGCTTCGTAGCACACGATCTCTACCCACCCCGATCTGATAAACGACCATATTTTTATCGTGTCCTACGGCCAGACCCGCACCTTCAGCCTTTCGCCTAAGGCCGGAGACTTCCCGTGATAAAGCTGCGACGATGGCTATCAATCCTACCCCTAGCCTGCGGTTAGTCCGCCTTTGCTTGCAGCGCCAGATTTGACCAGCGTCACCCAGTCCCTGGGGCTGGATATGGCGTTGAAAATGGTCGCCGACTCGAACCCACAGTGCATCATGCACCCGGCGCAGCGAGGGTCCTTACCCACTCCGTACTTCGCCCATACTGAGTCCTCAAACAGCTCGTTTACATCCTGAACGTGCTCGTCCGCGAGAGGGTAACATGGCTTTCTCCACCCCATGACCGTGTAAGTAGGATTGGAGTAGGCCGTGCACTGATACTCTCGGGCTCCTCTCAAAAAGTCCAGGTACAAGGGGTTGTTATACATCCGCAACCCCTTGATTTTCGCCTTGTCCAGTATCTCTTTGAAGGCATCTTTTGACTCCTGGCGAGTCATGAATAACTCACGGTCGGGCGCGTCGGCATAGTCGTATCCGGGGGAAACCATACACCCCTCGACCCCCATTTCGGTCACCGTGCGGAACAGGGCATGGAGGTCTTCGACGTCGCATCCGCGGAATATGGTCGTATTTGTGCAGACTCTATACCCGCCATCGATGGCCATCTCGATAGCATTAATGGCCTTCTTGAATACGCCTTTACGCGCTACCGCCTCGTCATGCTTTTCTTCCATTCCATCCATATGGACGACCCAGGACAAGTACTTGGAGGGTGGAACCTTCTTCAAGACCCTCTCAAGCAGGATGCCATTAGTGCAGCAGTAGACGAAGTATTTGCGTTTGACCAGTTCATTGATGATCTGGTCTATCTTGGGATGAATAGTTGGCTCACCGCCTGCGAGAGACACGATGGGCGCCCCTGAGTCCTCGACAGCTTTAAGAGCCTCATCCACCGGCATCATTTTGTCCATCACGGGCTTGTACTCGTGGATTCGACCACAGCCTATACAAGCGAGGTTGCACATCTCGAGAGGCTCGAGCATTGTAACCAGCGGGAAACGCTTCCTCCTCTTGAGGCGGTTCTTCAGTATGTAAGAGCCTACCCTGAGGCTAAGTTCTAATGGCCTTTTGGCTTTTTTCACGACTCAATATTCCCTTTCAGATAGAAATTCGACCAAGTCTTCCAATTCGTGGCGTGCCCAGGGTAAAAGGGGGACTTGCTCCATTGCCTGTAAAGCAAGTCCCGCTTCCCGACGAGCCAACTCCTGAGCGTGATAGGGGACGTCCAAGTCGGCCAATACGTTGAGGACGTCTTCTACGTCGCTGTCATCAAGAATATCTTTGCCATAAGCTCGCTCAAGTTTTCGCCTGGCATCTTCTCCCGCCACTTCCAACGCATACACTATGGGGAAGGACTTCTTTTTCCTTCGGATGTCGTTGCCTACCGACTTACCAGTGGCGGCTTCGTCACCCCAGATACCCAGAATATCGTCTCGTATCTGAAAAGCGAGGCCCAGGTTGGCTCCACAACAGGCGAAGGCACTCATAAGGTCTTCTTCGTCACTCCCCAACAACGCTCCCATCTCCATACCGCACTTTATGAGAGCGCCGGTTTTGCAGGAGATCATGGTCAGGTAATCGTTCTGGCTAATATCCAGAGTGCCCTCGAATGCAATATCCAGACATTGACCCTGGGTCATATCCAAATAGCCTCGCGTTAAGAGGTACGATGCTTGCAGAGCCTTGCCTTCGGACACCCCATGCCCTACCAGAACCAAGGCTGTCGAGTCTGCGATCGACCTCATGGCATTGCCGGCGAGGAGGGCGTGCGGCTGTCCCCACAACGCCCAAACCGTAGGTTGGTGCCGGCGCTCCAAGTCTCCATCCTGAATGTCGTCGTGAATAAGCGAAAAATTGTGCACGAACTCCAGGGCTGCCGCGGCTGGCAGAGCATTGACCCACTGGCCACTCAGGGCTTCGCAGGCGAACAAGCAAAGGGTAGGACGAAGGGCCTTTCCCCTGGCAGACAGGTCGAGAACAGGTTCACCGAATTGGTCCAACCACCCCATCTGGTACTGAAGCATCCTGTAAAGCAGTACCTGAGATTCTTCATCTTTGGTAGTCGAAGAAGACACAGCCGCCTTCAATTCCTCTTCCAGACCGTCTTTATAGCGGCTGAATACGGCTGGTAGTGGGGCCCTTGAAGTAGCGCTCACATTCGCCCCGGTAGCGCTTCCCATGCCTCCCTCAATAGTCGGCTAGGGCAAGAAGATACATCGCATAACGATGGTGCCATGCTAGCAAAGCAAGGATAGGCTGTCAAGGTTGCCGGGGGGCCTGAATTTTTCGATTGTATACCTTGACTTAACAGGTAGCGAAAACACCCCAAAAGAACGACATACCCGATTCCAACAGGTTCGAGTTACCTTGACTTTGTTCGACATACGATGCTACATCGTCGTGAGCTTTTTACAGATTCGTTTTCCATACCAATTCTCTCGTTGATTAAAGGAGAGGCCGGATGAACATTGCCTTGCTGAGAAAATATGCCCCTTTTTACGTTTCGTTGATAGTCACCGCTATCGTTATGGTGTTTCTATTCCTTCGCCCGGGGGCTGCTCTAGGTTTAACGTTAGATACTGAGGCCGACGTCAAGTTCCCGGGGTTCACGGCCGGATTCGCCCTCGACGAGTTCGCGATTGTGAACTCGACCTTCAATCTGGAGGGCGTCTTCGAACCTCTAAAGCTAGTAACCGTAACGGTTACACAACTTAGCGGGCCTGCAGGCTTTACGGATTTTACCTTTAACGCGCCGCTCCCTGTGGCACCTGACTACGACCCTGTGATCGACTCCGACCAATCATTCCAGGCAGCCCAAGGAGACCTACTAGGCGATAGCAACATCGATCAAGACACAGAAGGAGATGCTTTTGGCTACGGCTACGGATATTTGGGCGAGCTCGGAGCAGGCATTATCTCAGTAACCACGAAATACAGGGGTGGAGTCTCCGGTACTTACCAAGTTACCGTCAGGGCCATCTCCGATGCAGGAGCGGTGCTGGTTGAAGACTCGACGACATACAAGGTGCTCGACCCGCTCGTCGCGGCCAACGTGACCATACTGGGGGTGATCGGCACCAGGGGCCCCGACATACTCGTTGGCGACACGGTGATCCTACCATTTGATATTGATGCCAGCGTGGTTCCAAATCTGGTCTCGGTTGAATTCGATACCGACGTCCTAAATCCCAACAGTATTCATGAGGCTGATGGCACAGGCGAATATCACCCAGTGATACCGGACACCTACGACGTCCCGGCTGCGGCAACCCATATTGGAGTATTCCGGATACAGCCTGCCGTTAGCCCAATAGTCGGAAACTTCGCCGTCAATTCCATCATTACCGACATAGCAGGGCAGGTGGTCAATATAAGCGGAGCCAACGCTCACTAGGTATTGGTGGAGGCAACGCGCAGTACCTTCACGTTCTCAGTTGTGGACGGCCTGAACTTCATAGCCGCCCCGTTGCAGTGCGACGCCGGAGCTCCGGCTTGCTCAGAAGACGGAGGCTTCGCCTTCGATATCGCAACGGTACTGAGCCAATTGGCGGTCAACGCGGCTGCTGGATCCCCGTTGATGTCCGATGCGACCGAGATCCTGTGGGTCTATTGCGCTCAGGGCTCCACCGATTGCCCAGGAACAGGTACCATCCCAGGGTTCTCCGCTTTTATTCCGAGCGGCCTTTCTGACTTGGACTTCTTGCCATTCGGCATCGGCGCCATCCTGAAGGTTAAAGTTGCCGCCGTCAGAACCTTGACCGATGCTACTGATAGCCAATTCCCAGGGCCTTTGCCCGTGGCTGTAAGATTCTCTGTCAGCGGCGACATCAATCCTCTTGCGCCGCCGTCTTTGCCCGATCCTGAAGAGGTAAGTCCGGGCTTCAACCTGGAAGGGCTTACCTCCGAGCGGGACGCGACCGTTGGCGACATCGTCACCGGCGTCCGGTTCCCCACTCGACGCGACCTGCAGCTCTTTGTGTTCAACAACGGAGTAGACTTCTTGCTGGACGCAAATGGAGGCCAGGTGCACGACGCTCAAGGGAAGCCGTTGATATTCCACGATCAGGGGCTTTTGGAGAGCCTATTTAATGACGATGACGTGGTTTCCGTTGGAAGCTCGTTCTGGTTGGAGATGTGCGGTACAGGCACACCCGCGGAATGTACCGGGCAAATTGGACCCGTTTTGGTAGGCCCTTAGATAAGGGTCGAGGAGGAGGTGAGAGGTCCGAGGGAGAGTCCAAGAATGAGCAACGGATACAAACAAAAGCTGGGTGACTTCAGGGAAGTCAGGCATTCATATAGTAGTAAAGCAACAGGGGCCCTCCTCACGCGGCCTGGGTGGAAATACCGGGAGCTAATGGAGGGTTTCTAATTCGAACTTTTTGGCCAGGAAAACAGGAACCGGAGAATTCTGAGGTCGGTGAGCATTGCTGAGCACCAGGGCAGCGTTAATATTTGGTGGCTCCGTTCTGAGCCCCCTTCTCGTCTTGCTCCTGATTCAGATCATCCTGGCAGCCGGAGAACCACCAACACCGTTCCTGCAATTCGAAGGCGATGTTACGTTAGGTGGGGTTCCAGCTCCAGACGGTCTGGAAATCAGGGTGAGGAAGGATGACGCCACAGGCGACCTCGCGGTCCTAACACCCGAGTTTATCCCTACCACAGTCAACGGCAGCTACGGTAAAGAGCAGTTCTTCCGTGTAGCCGGGGACGATCCCACCTCAGGAGTGACCAAGCTCTTCTTCTTCGTCGTCGTCAGCGGCCAAGAAGTGCCGGCGGATATGTTCGATGTCGATGCCGCGGCATTTGTCCCCTTCGTCGTATTCGAGCCAGGCTTCAAGGAATTAAACCTCGAGGTGGCGGTGCCTCCGGACCTGGTCCAGAATCTACAGATACTGACCCCACCCACCGACAACACACCGACCGGCCAGTTCAATCCACCACTTGCGCCACCAATCGCCGGCATCAAAACATACCAGGTCACGACCGGAGGCGCCTTCGTAGACTTCAAAGACCCGACTCTGTTCTTTACTGAGTGTTTTGACGGCACGGGAGATGCCATCGTCTGCACCGAACCTATAGGAACAGGCGCACAGACTATCCAGATAACCTTCCTCAACCCATTGGCAGATGGCAATTACACACTCGGTGTCAGGGTCGTCGACCAGACCGACTTGCCTGGCGGCGTCAACGAGGTTCTGTTCCTAATCGACACCACTCCTCCTGTTGCATCTGCTCTGGTGGCTCCACCTGACGGACAGGGCTTCTCGACGCGGACGATAACTTTCGAATGGGGCCTGTCGCCAAGTCCCGATATTGAATCTTATCTGCTCCAGGTAGTGCTTACTGGCGGGGCCTTCACCGAAGCCTTCGTCGTGAACAAGGTGATTCCGCATCCCACCACCAGCGATGAGGTCACCTTCGCCTTCGACGGCGACTTCCAGTGGCGCTTGGGCGCCAGGGACGCCGTCGGCCTGGAGGCGCCTGAAGGGACCTTGGAGGTACGCTCTTTCTCAATCAGAACGGAGATAAGCGAGCCCCTTTTGCTGTTACCACCGGACGGGGCGCTTATCAACGACAACACTCCATTCTTCGACTGGTTGAAACCCGTAACCGGTGACCCGACGTTCTATCGTCTGCAGGTAGCAGTCTCGGGTGGCCTGGCCACACCCCCGTTCGAACTCGATGCGACCATAACCGGAGACGGCCAACCTCCGCCCACAGAGTTCCAGACGATTAACCCTCTCGCGGATGGCCCCAAGGAATGGCGAGTGCTAGCCGGGGATGACTTTGGGAACACGACGACATCCGATACGAGAACGTTTACCCTCGACGCTACACCCCCGCCAGCGCCCGTGATTTTGGAGCCTGCCGATGGTTCCAGCGACCCGGATTCGACACCCGACATCATATATACGCAGGTCGTGGATGCCAGCGCCATCACTTACACTCTAGAGATCGGCACCGGGGTTCAGCCTCCAACAGGCGACTTCGTGAATCCGGTCCTGCGGGTTGAGGGTATCCCTGACGACGCCGTCAGTAGTGGTGGCCAGCAGGTCATAGTGTTTACTGTCCCGGTGGGACAGCGCCTTGACCCGGGTGACTATCTGGTCCACGTACGTGCCGAGGACACGGCGGGCAACGACGGTACCTACAGTGGAATAAACGCATTTACGGTGCTGCCCGCCGTCGACCTATTCCTCGACGCTCCTATTGCGGCACGCGCGGGCACCGAGTTCGACGTCCCCATCAGAGTCGAACCCAGAGACCAGCCGGTGGACTTGATCAGGGCGTTTATCAACTTCAACCCCGCCGACCTGACTGTGGTGAGCATAACGGCCGGAACGACCCTGGAACTTGTACAGACATCAGACTTCAGCGATGCTCTGGGCACCGTGGATTACGTGGCCACAACAGCCGGTGCTGGAATCAGCGGCGACTTTGTACTGGCGGTGATTAGATTCAAGGCCGGAGACCCGGCAGGGCCGGATGTGCCACCGACGGACATCGTCTTCAACGATACCGATCCCAGAAAGACGGCCGCCGAATTTCTTGGGACACCAGTTCTGGGTACCGCATTCGATGCGGCAGTAAACATTCTCAAGCCCACCGTGATCCTCCGCCTGGAGAATGCCAAGTTCAGCGGACCGGGTTTTGCTGGCTTTTCTCGCGGCGAAACCGTTCCAGTCACCGTCAGGTTGGAGCCAAACGGCCAGAAGGTGACCGCATCAGATGTTCACCTGGACTTCGAGCCTAGAGAACTACAGGTAGTTGGAGTAGCTCCCGGAGGCGACACCCGCCTAGACCAGGTCATCCTGAGTCAGTTCGACAACACGTTGGGGACCGTTGACTTCAGTGCTTTTACCTTCGGCGACCCAGCGAGAGATCCGGCTTATGACTTTGTAATTGTTACGTTTGAAACTCGAAGGGCCACGCAGAGCCTCAGCGTTGGATTCCATCAAGACCTGCCCTTCGAGTTCCCGAGAAAGACGGAGGCCTCGTATCTGGGTGTTTCGGTCTTGGATCAGGTCATCAACTTCCCAGTGGAGATCGCTCTGGGACTGAGGCTGGAATCCTTCGTGGCCCCCTTCCAGGCACAGATCCCAATAATAGTCAGGCCCAACGGAAACCGGGTCGCTGCCGTAGCGGCGTTCCTGAACTTCCCACCGGGCAACGTGGAGGTAACGAGCCTAATACGGGTCCCGACGCTGGAGACGCTGCTGGAAAGCGAATTCGACAACCCAGCCGGTACTCTTGGCTATGCCGCTGTCACTTTGGGTACACCGCCTCTAGGCCAGTTCAACCTGGCCATAGTAGAAGCGACCCTGTCGGGTGATCTGACCAGCGCGCAGATATTGTTCCACTGTTATGATGCGTCGGGTGATATTATCCCTGGCTGCGACATCTTCCCAAGGCGCACGGATGCTGCCTTTGGCGGTCAGTCGATCCTCGATATACTCACCCCGCTGGCTTCCTTGGCTCCACAGCCCCCTGATGCGCTGCAAAACCTGCGAAGGCTTACCCCAGACCTGGATAGCACGCCGACCTTCGCCGCCGACTTGCCACCAATATTCCCGGCGGCGGGGATCAAGAACCTTAACTTTTCTATCGGAGGCAGTGGAGACGTACCAGGGCCTTCCACGATAGCCGACGCCGACGTGGTCGACGTCGCAACTCTCACCTGTTTCGATGCGGACGGCGTCGAGACCGACTGTTTCGAGGGAGCTGCAACCGTAACAATAGAACTCAACGATGCGCTCGGAGACGGCAGATACAGTATGACACTGCGAGCCGTCGACAATCTTGACCAGGACGGCGAAGAAGCCCTGTTGGACCTGTTCACCGTCGACACCACGGCGCCGCCCAAGCCGACGCTCCAGGATCCGGCGGATGGCACGTTTATCGGAACTCAAACGCCGACGCTGATTTGGTCGAAGGTTGTGGACATACTGAACGATGTGTTCTACAACGTGCAGGTCGATGACACCGAGAACTTCTCGAGCCCGGTATTAGCCGTCCAGGTTGGAAACCCAGGTACAGGAGCCATAGTCGAACTGCTACTGCAGACTCCGCTGGACCCGGCCGTCGGGTACTTCTGGCGGGTGGAGTCGCTGGACGACGCCGGCGCCATCGAGGTCACGGAGGTCTCTACCGAGCAGGTCGAGGCCGAGGCCGAAGCCGGCAACACGAGAGGCTTCACAAGTGCCTTCAGCTTCACAGTGGACACCCAGGCGCCCACAGCCGTGACTGACCTCACGCTGGTAACGCCTCTAAGCGATGCCACACCCGATTTCACCTTCAAGCGTTCCACAGACGATTTCGGCGTGGACAAGTACCAGGTTCTGGTGACTTCAGATATCGGACCGACCCCGAATTCGGGGGACGTGCCCGACTCATCATGTAGCGACCTGACCCAGTTGTGCTCCTTCTCGGCGACAAGCGTACTGGCGAACGGAACGTTCACGATCACAGTAATTGCGGATGACCTGGCCGGTAATATGAGTGCGCCAGCGGCGTTGGTATTCATCATCGACACCGTACTACCGACTGCCCCCGTCGACGTCGCCTTAGTACCAGGAAGCGCCATCACCGCCGACCTGGGCACGAGCATAGAGTTCGTTTGGCTCGAATCCACCGACATAGGTGGCAGCGGTGTCGACTTCTATAACGTTGTCATCAATCCAGGTGGAATACCCGGGACGGCTGATTTCAACCCCGGTACTTCTGACAGGTTCCGGACGCCTTTCTTAACAGACGGTTTCTACACATTGACCGTCAGCGCCGTTGACGTGGCCGGTAACGAGAGCCCAACGGCAACCTCGGACCCCACAGTGATCGGCCGGGCAGACGTAGCACAAAACCTGAGGCTCGTACCACCCCTCTTTGTCACGGACCCTCGGTTCGAGTGGGAAGGGCCGGTGAGCGGGGACCTGCGAACTTATGACATACTCATACCCGGCGTGATCGATATCCCGACGGACTTTAAGGACCCGCAGTTCGAGGCCACGTGCCCGAGCGGAGACTGTTCCGTTCTCGGCACCTCAGACACGATCCAGCTACGGGTAATAGGTCCGGTGCCAGACGGAACCCACCGGTTCAATGTAAGGGTGGAGAACCTGGCGGGCATAAAGGGAGAATTCGTGGAGACGGAATTCAACGTTGACACGACTCCGCCCGGGCCGCCCGCCGGCCTTGCAGTCGATTCTTCGGAGACCGTCACGGCAGACGACAGGACACCAGTCCTCACGTGGGGTGAATCTTCAGGCGACCTGTTGTCGGGGCTCGACCACTACAAGATTACCCTGACAGGCCAGGGCACGGGCGCAGAAGTTGTCGAGATATTCGAGACCGACGGACTGGAAACCACGTTCACCGTGCCAGACCAATCTGCATTGCCCGACGACCAGTACACCGGTCAAGTGCAAGCTGTTGATGTGGCAGGAAACGAGAGCGATCCGGCTACCGCAGAGTTCCTGGTCGACCTACTGCCGCCTTCCGTACCTGGCCTTACCAGGACGACGGACGACACGTCCAGGCAGCCCGACTTTGATATCGATCCGCCCAGTGTAGACGACGGTAGCGGACTGGACCACTACGACTTCCTCATCCAGTCCACGAGCCTAATCGACGTAACGGCTCCGGCGGCGCCGGTGCTGCTGTTCCCGGTCGATGGGAGGATCTTCAGAGACACCGATCCGGTCACCGTCTCGTGGAACCAAGTCATCGACGATACGCCGGTAACCTACGAGCTGCAAATCGATACGGAGCTCGGCGCCCCTGTGCAGACAGTATCAGACATACCTGACACGCCCGGGACGGTCAGCGCCATCGCGGGCCCGTTCGCGCCTGGTTCGTACAAGTACCGGGTAAGGGCGATAGACGACGGCAGAAATAACGGGCCGTTCTCAGAGGAACGTGGGTTCACCTCTGTCGTAGACGCCACCCCGCCCGAGGCACCCACCATCGTTTTGAACCCGGGCACCTCAGACGACGCGACGCCAACCTTTGGCTGGCTGCGGGTAACCGACGACACCGACGGAAATCCCGAACTCCAGATTACCTACGATCTGGGCATAGATTTCGAAGGAGTCGGTTTCACGACAGTCGTCTCTATCACCGGAATAGTAGATGAGCCGATATTCAGTGGAGGCCAACCCGTTCAACTGTTCACCTTGCCGGCCGCCAATGCTCTCGGGCCTGGAAAATACGACTGGAGAGTCAGAGCGTCCGACGGAGTGGCCAACAAGGGCGCCTTCGTCCTAGGAACTCCGTTCGAAGTAACGCCGGACCTGACGGCGCCGCCCGTAACGACACTGCTGTTCCCGCCGAACAAGACCACCGGTGGCGACTCCACGCCAGAGTTCACCTTCAACCAGGTCTCCGACGATTCGGGTGTCACCTACAGGATACAGGTCGCTCCGGGCGCGTTGACCTCCGGCGGCGTGCCAACAGGCGACTTCTCGGTCATTCTTTTCGGGGCCAACGTAGCCGACATACCGATAGAGTTCGGACCGGACAGGACGTTGGCGATCCAGATTACGCCCGACGAAGACGACGCCCTCGTTCCTGGCGACTACATCTGGCGCGTTATCGTAACGGACGGAGAGGGCAACGAAAGCACATCGGAGATCTTCTTCTTCAGGCTGGTACCATCAGAAGAAGCGGACCCGCCGGGCGTTCCCGTCCTTCAAGCCCCGGCCGACGGCGTGGTCTTCACGTCCGACACGGCTAACGTCACCTTCGGCTGGAGCGACGTCGTAGATCCGAGCGGAGTCAGGTACGACCTACAGATTATCGGCTCGGGCAGCGGTACGCAGACCACGTTCGCCGACCTAACGTTCAGCGATCTCCAGGTGGACCTGACGGCGCTGCCGGACGACGATTACGAGTGGAAGGTGAGGACCGTTAACGGCGCGGGCAAGGCGAGCGACTTCTCGGCATCACGCACCTTTATACTAGCGGCGACTCCGCCCGCCCAGCCCACAGGCTTGGCGGTGCAGCGCTTCGTCGGTAATCTGGGTGCGGTCCAATACACGCCTACGATAAATTGGAACGAAGCGCCTGGAGTTACGTTCTTCGATATCTTTGTAGACGGTGTGTTCAAAGGCTCGGCAGATGGCAGCGTTACAACCTTTGACTCCGATGCCATCGACTTCGGCGTGCACCACATATTCACTCTCAACGCCTTCGATAATCTCGGCAACAACAGCGTTGCCTCCCTATACTTCTTAAACGCCGTTATAGACGGAACGCTGCAAGACCCAGGCTACACAGTTGCGGCCGATGACTTCCTGCCTCTCGGTACATACACTGCGCAGGTGTTCGCGGTAGACAAGCTAGCTCAAGACCTCCCCGGTGAAGACATCGTGATCATCACCCAGGGAATCGACTACAAGCTTATGCACCAATCAGAGCCGGCAGAGCTGGAGTTCGCCGCTACCAAACTGGTCATCGCCCTGTCGCCCACTAGTCGGACGGTAACTCGAGGAACCGCGACGACGTTCACGATCGATGCCAGCGGGTTAGCCGTGGACGAGGTGGACGTGTTTATCACCTTCGGCACCCAGATTTCGGTCAACAGCATTACGCCCGCGACCGGAGTGAGCCTGACAGGGCTGGCCGATGACAACACCCTGTTTAGCAACGCTGACAATCAGATTAATTTCCGGGCCAATTTTGAAGCCAGGACCGGCGCCATAGCGACCATTAGCTTCGCCACGCCCACCGCCGGCACGGCGCTCGTGACGTTCGACACCGAAGATGATCGAAAGACTCGAGCCAGCATCGGGGCGACGGAAATCGCGCCGTCTCTGGTCAACGCCCGCGTAGTCATAAACGCTCCTGCCGGTGGTGGCGGTCCAGGGCCCGATACCACGCCGCCGGAAGCAGTAGCCGGAGACGATGACGAGGTCGACGAGGGAGACCAGGTGGTGTTCGACGGCTCGGGTTCCACTGACAATGCAGCGATCGACAGCTACGCCTGGATACCTGGTGATGGCAGCGCTCCAATAGCCGGCGAGTTGGTCACCCATGTCTACGCAGATAACGGAGTATTCGAGGTGAATCTGACGGTCACGGACACTGCGGGCAACACCGACTCCGACTCGATGACTGTAACCGTGAACAACGTTGCTCCAGAGGTGGACGCTGGCCCTGACCAGAGCGATATTCCACTGGGTACCGAGATCACACTAAACGCGCCGATAACGTTCACCGACGCGGGTAGCGCAGACACTCATGACGCCACTGTCGACTGGGGCGATGACTCCACTGATGATGAAGTCGACCCCGCGGTGAGTCCTTTTAGTCTGACCCATACTTACGAAGACCCAGGCGAGTACACGGTAACCGTAACCGTGACCGACGATGATGGAGATTCCGGTGAGGACACCCTGACGATTCAGATAAACGATAACCTACCGCCGGACGCAGATGCAGGAGACAACCAGCCAGCAACTGAGGGCGAGCTTGTCACCGTCTTCGGTGGAGCCTCATCCGATCCCGAAGGTCAGGACCTCACCTTCGAATGGAACTTCGGCGATCCCGGCAGTGGAGCGGATAACACGGCTACAGGTGTGACCGCGACGCACGAGTACTCGGATGACGCCGTGTTCACTGTAACGCTAACAGTTACCGACACGCGTGGCGATGAAGACACAGATACCTTGACTGTTACGGTTGAAAACGCTGATCCGGTGGTCGCTGACGGCCCAGAAGCCACCGTCAGTGAGGGCGATACGATAGGAATCAGGGCCGCTTTCTTCGACCCTGGAGCCGGTGATACTCACACCGCGACCATCGATTGGGGCAGACCTCAGGATGCGAGCCCTGTTACTGACGTAGGCCAGACCGTCAGCCCGGTGGAAGGCGCTCACACCTACGAAGACAATGGTACCTTCACCGTAACGGTCACGGTAACGGACAACGCGGTCGGAGACCCTGGAGTGGGCTCCAACGACAGCCGGGAAATCACGGTCAACAACGTCGCGCCTGAGGTAGAGGCCGGAGCGGACCAGGCGGTCGCCGCCGGAGCCACCGTCTCCTTCTCAGGTGCTTTCACTGACCCCGGTATAGACGACACCCACACCATCGAGTGGACCTTTGGTGACCCCGGCAGTCCTGCCGCCGTCACACGTTTACTTGAACGCGGGTGAGTTCACCGTTACTCTCACCGTGACGGACGACGACGGCGGCGTCGGAAGGGACATATTGACGGTAAATGTGGCGGGAGAGGCGCCATTGCCTAATGCCTTCGCGGCAGTCGCAGGCAGTCTGACCCTTGACGCTAGTAGTAGTACCAGTGCGAATGCCGGTGAGGTCGTCGGCGCGGAGGTGGTCATACAGAATACCTTCGGCGCAGATCTGACAGGCGACGTACAGCTCTTCAGGAACGATGTCAGCGTACACACATTTGTAAACGTGGCCATACCCGGAGGCGGCGAGGTAACTCTCAACGTCGGCGTTTCAGCCCCAAGCTCCGGAGCTTTCGCGTTCGTCGTGGGTAATCAACTGGCTGTGCTGAACGTAGCTCCGCCCACGCTACAGATCTCTGGTTTCGAGCTCGTTCCAAGCGCGGCGGCGGCCGGAGACACTATCGCAGCGACGTTCGACACTTCCAACATCGGTGGCGACATCGGCACTTTTGGAATTCAGTTCATAGTTGACGGAAATGTTACTACCCGAAACGTGACACTCACTCCGGGGGAAACCAAACCACGAGTCGAGTTCATCGAGATCGATGATTCGGGCGCGGGTCAAAGCAGTCCCGGCGAGCATATCGTCAGGCTTGGACCAGGAACGGCCATCTTCATAGGCCCACGATCGCTCACATACGACGTGGCGGCGCCGGTTGAAGCCGAGATTGAAACCGAATACGCCTGCGACCCCTCCGATGTCGAAGCTAGGGATGTGAACGGGGACCGAGTGGCCGCCAGCCCAGTCTGTACGGTCGGACTAGAAACAGGCTCCATAGTCCTAAGTGTGCCGGTACAGGCACCAGCGGGCGTACAGATCGGCAGCTTCGTCGATCCACTATCGGGCATCACAGTCATTGACAGGAACGTGGCAGTACCGATCAGAGACCCAGAGACCGGCGAAGAACTGCTGTCTCTGGTAGGCCAACTGGCCAATCTGCTGGAGGGTTCTGAGGGCGGACAATCAGCGACCGCTATCTTCAGGAACCTGAGCATAGTGACTGACGAGCAGAGAAGAGACCTGAGCACGGACGATCCTGATGTTGGGACTCTAGGATTCTTGATTGATGTGGCCCTGCAGCGACTCCCCGAAAATGCCAGGCTGGAATTCACCATAAAGAAGTCGCTAACCGAGGGGCAGAGAATCAACCTCGAATTGGTCGCCAGAGGTGACGATCTGGTCGTGGCGGATGAAGCCGCGACGGTATCGGTGTCCGCACCCGGTCTAACGACCGACGATCTGGGTCGGATCATCACCACCATGAAGGTGTCCGCAGTCTGGGTAGAGAAATTTGGAGTCACAAACGTGTTCGTCAGCCATCAGGATGACGAAGGCAACGTAGAAATACTAAATACTACCTGTAGGGGGCCTGACGACAACAACGAATACACGTGTTCGGCCACCTCCACCAGTGGGTTGTCGGAGTTCTCGTTGATGGCCCTTGTACCGGTCCCGACCAACTTCTCAGCCGAGAATCTGGCAATAACTCCGGCAGCTGCGGACCCGGGAGACGAAGTAGCTATCACGGTAGATATATCAAACAACGGTGATAGAGGGGGCTCATTCAGCGCCATCCTGAAGCTAAAGAGGCCTGGATCCGATGAGTTCGAAGCAATAGCCGTAGAGTCTCTTACCCTGGCACCGGGAGAGAGTGACACAGTTCGGTTCTTCGTAATAAGAGAGGAACAAGGAGTTTACCAGGTCGACATCGAGGGCCAGACGGGTGAGTTCCAGGTCTTCAGGAGGCTCGATCCAGCCGATCTGAGACTGTCCGGTCTGCAAATAAGCGACACCACAGTCGAGCCAAATGAACAGGTAACGATAAACCTCTTCGCAGAGAACGTTGGGGCTAGCGACGGCAGGACCGAGTTGGCGTTGAGTGTAAACGACGCACTTGTCCAGATTCGTTCGGTCGCGTTGGAAGCTGGTGAACGGAGACTGGTCGACTTCCGCTTTACGGCACCTTCAACATAGCGATCGCTGACGTGGATCAACAGGTCACGCCTCTGACCGGAACAGCTGTGTCCAAAGAGGTGGTGGTACTGGAGCCATTCTTGGCCGAGTTCTCCGATCTTCAGATATCGCCTCTGGAAGTCGATCCCGGAGACCCGGTCACTATAAGCATAGTTGCGACCAACGTCGGGGAGCAACCCGGAGATGAGGATGTCAGGCTCCAGGTGGACGGCATTTCACTCACCAAAACAACCGCAGTCCTCGACCCGGGACAGGAAGAAACCGTGACCTTCACGATAGACGCTCCCGCGGACCCGGATATCTACACCGTGAGGATCGCTGACCTGACAGGTACATTCGTAGTCGAAGAGATCGATATAGTGGTCAGGATCGAGAGCTTAGCGGTCCAACCAGACAGATTGGCCGCAGGGGAAACGATCACGGTAAGCGTGACACTGGTCAATGGATCGACTGTGGAAGCCAGCCGTTCTCTGTCTCTGAAGTTGGATGGGACCGAGGTGGCTACGCGAACGGTCACACTGGACGTTGGTGAGACCAGCACTGAACAGTTCACGGTAACCGCGCCTGATGCGCCTGGATCCCACCAGATCACAATAGACGGCCTGTCTCGCAGCTTCATAGTCCTCGCACCGGCAGTACTCAACCTGGTGCCACCAGCTCACCGTATCGCCGGCCGAAGTAGATCCAGGAGACACCGTAAGGGTCGAGGCCAGACTGCGTAACGACGGCGAGGTGGATGGGCAATCTGTCGTGATACTTCGGATCAACGGTGAGGTTGAAGCCAGGACCACGGTGCGAGTGCCTGCTGGCAACACGGAGGCAGTAAGCTTCGAAGTGAGCAGGACCGAGCCCGGGGACTACGCGGTGGAGATCGAGGCCGAGGACGCCGTAGACGTTAAGGTCCTTACCGGCAGCTTCACTGTACTTGAAGAACCGCCGCCACCGCCACCGCCATTGTCCTCCGAAGGACTGACGGTCGAGCCCACCGAAGTCGAGAGCGGTGGATCCGTTACCATATCCGTCACTGCCGTGAACGACGGCGCAGACGCCATCACCGAGACAGTCACGCTACGAGTGGATGGCAGGCTAATCGAAGAGAAAGGTGTTACCGTCGCCGGTGGAGCTACTCAGACGGTCTCATTCACACACGTCGAGGAGGCGGTGGGTGCTCACTCTGTGAGCGTCGAGGGCCTGACCGCCACGTTCACAGTGACTGCGGTAGAAGAGGACGGTGGCGGTGGCGCGATAATAATTATCCTGATCGTGGTGATCATCGCGGTCCTGGCCATCGGCGGTGGTGCGTTCTTCTACTTCCGCAGGCGAGGCGAGGCATAGGCTTCTTGTCTGGCGCTAAGCCCGAATCCACCGAAGGACACCGATGGACGGCGTGAGGACAGCGGAAGGGGGTGGGTGAGGGAGCTACAGGGGAGATGGCCTGGGGTCTTGGGGTAGATGGGAGGCCGGCGGACGGTCTTCAGTCGCCGCACAGGGCCCCTAAGGCCCTATGCGGGAGTTGCGATGCGCGGGATGGCGAGAGGATACGCAGCAGGGGACTCTCGCGACCGGGGTGGCGCGAGATTGCGGGGACGTTGGGTCAGTTGCAGGCTGGCCGTCAGGCCGGGAACGGAATGGCTTGCAGCCGGGCCAAGGCGCGACTGAACTGGGTTTCCCAAGGCCAGCGCCGGGGGAGATGCAAAGTGAGGCGGCGCGCCGAGCGGGTGATCCGTCCCACCAGAGCGAAGACCCGCCGCCTGAGGGTCTTGGTGATCACGGTCCGCTCGCCCAGACCAATCCGCGCCGTCCAGCGGGCCAGGTTATGCGCCATCACCTGGACCGCCAGCCAGGCGCCGTTGGCGGCGAAGCGCCCCGACGGCATGTGGTTCAGCCCGACGCCGTACTTGAGGTCGCGTATGGCGTTCTCGACCTCGGCGTGGCGGCGATGATCGGCCTCCAGTTCGAGCAACTCCCCGTCCCGGTCGGTGATGAAGCCGTGATAGCTGTATCTGGCGAAGAGGGCCAGCTGGGAACCGGGTGTCGGCTTCACCCGCCGGACAATGAGCCGCGCCGGCGGGGCGTCCGGCTTGGTCTGGAACGGGGTGTAAGTCGTCTCGGCGACATCGGCGGCGCCGTCCATCCAGTAGGGAATGGGAGTCCAGTCCTCCTCTGGTATCGCCTCGATCAGGTCCCGCAGGCTGGCACGCTGGCGGATGGTGATGGAGAAGCGGACATCCATTTCCCGGCAGGCGGCAACGACAGTGTGGGCGTAGAAGCCGCTGTCGGCCCGCACCGTGAGTTGCCCCCTGGCCCCGCCGTAGCGCACCCGCCCCACCGTCTCACGCAGGAAGTGGGCGGCGCCACGGGCGGTGTTGGCCCGGGCCCTCGCGCAGCCGGGACATCAGCACGTCTCCGGTGCCGGCGGCAATGGCCAGCAGCGGGTGATAGCCGCGGGCGCCGGTATAGCCGTGGTGGCGCGCTCCCTCCTTGGCCAGTCCATAGGTCTCGCAGATGGTCGAGTCAAGGTCGATGGTCAGGGGCGAGTCGCCGGGTCCGGCCCCAGCGGCCCAGGCCCGGGCCAACAACTGGCGGCTCACGCGGTCGAGTTGACGGACATGCCCCACCGGAAGCTGCGCAGGAAGGTCCCCAGGGTGGATGGCGCCTTGACCACGCAGCCTAGAACACCGACCGTCCCACCAGCGCGCAGCGCATCGGCGTCGTCGATGCAGTCGCCGCCTGCCAGCGCGGAAGCGACCAGCGTCAGCATCTTGTCCCCGGTGTTCGCCCGTCCCGGCGCTCCGCCGAGGTCAAGGTGATGGTCGACGAGTTCCCGCAGGCCCAGGTGCCGGGCTAGGGTGGCCGGAAGGAGCAGGCCGGCATTGGCCACCAGGCGATGGTCGTCAAAGAGGATGCGGATACGGTCGGGTTTGTTCTGTGGCAGCATCTATTGGGTGCTCCTTGTTTCCGGGCGGGTTTCTGTTCCAAAACCATTATCCCAGATTCAGAGGAGCACCCGCTGGCTTCTTCAAGGCCTGTCCCCAAGGCCGTCCTTCGGTGGATTCGGGCTAAGGTGCATGGCTGCCCGAATATCCCTAAAGCTCCGGTTTTGATTGCCCTCAGATAGAATTACCCACTGGTGGTTTCCGCCGGGTCGCGATCGATTCTATTTGAGTAGCTAGCTAAAAAATGCGACTGATCCTGATACGGCATGGCGAAACAGCCTGGAACGAGCAGGGGAAATTCCAAGGCCAAAGTCCGATAGACCTCAACGACAAAGGTCTATCCCAGGCCAACAGACTGGCAAAAGTAATCGCCGCAATGGCGCCCGACTCGATTTACTCCAGCCCATTGGCCAGGACTCTATCCACAGCCCGTATAATCGCAGAACCCCTATCCAAACCGGTCTCGACGCTGGAGGGGCTCAAAGAGATAAGCCTCGGCGAACTGGAGGGAATTACCGGTCAGGAGATGAGGGAGCGTTATCCTGAGCTCCATGAAGCATGGAACGCTCATGCGCCCAGCGTGACTTTTCCCCGGGGGGGGGGTGAATCGCTGGAACGGCTTCAGGACCGGGCCTGGGCTTGCTTGGAGTATCTGGAAAACACTTATCAAGGCGAAGCTGTCGCCGCCGCTACCCACAATTTTGCCATTCGCACCATATTGTGCCGGCTACTGGCACTTCCTCTGGCTCAATTTACCCAGTTCAGGATTGATCTGGCGTCCATCACCGTTTTGCAGGCCGGTTCGAACGCACGCCAGATAGTGACCATGAACGATGTGTCCCACCTTGGCGGCGACACACCAATAGACGCGTAGTCACTACCTGATAGATTTGCTAAACTACCACTCTCCCAATCCGGAGAGTCCTGTTTTGTGAAGATTGGCCTAACGTTGTCTCACACTCCCCGAGATAATTGGTGAACAAGTGGAAAAGGTTGAAGCTAAACTACAAGCCGCTCTGGAACGAAACGGCTACACAGATGGACGCAGTCTGCTGGTTGTCGCCGTTTCCGGGGGACCTGATTCAGTTGCACTGCTCCACGCGCTGCTAAAGTTCAGGGAAAAGGGCTATCTCCAGCTCCACGTCGCCCATCTCGACCACGATTTCCGTGGAGAAGTCGCCGTGGAGGACGCCAGATTTGTTGCAGAGCTGGCCAATAACTTAGGTCTGCCGTCGACCGTCGAGAAGATCGACCCAATGGGTTACAAGAGGAAAATGAAAATCTCTTCCTTCGAAGAGTTGGCCAGAGAGCTGCGCTACAACTTTCTAGCGAGGGTAGCCAGAGATACCGGAGGGACAGCGGTCGCTCTAGGACATACGGCCGATGACCTGGCCGAAACCGTAATGATGCGCATAATGAGGGGCAGCGGTATCCGAGGGCTGAGGGGGATGTCGGAGTTTTCGACCTGGGTGAGCCGAGACGGGTCTGAGAGTGTGGCTCTGTTCCGCCCCATGCTGGAGGTCACAAAGGAAGATATGGTGGCCTACTGCCGAAGTCACGGAATTGCTTTTCGGGATGACCCGGGCAACGTGCTTAACAGGTTCACGCGCAACCGGATTCGTCACAAGCTTCTGCCTGAGCTGCGTCGCTATAACCCCAAGATTCGGGAAGCCCTCACACGGCTCTCCCGCTCTGCCGAGCTAGAAACAGACTATCTGGAAAAGGCTGTCTCCGAAGTGTGGCCTTCGGTAGCCAAGCGATCCGGCTATTCGATAACGCTAGGCAAGTCCGCGCTGGCGTCGATGCACCCATTCCTTCGGCGGTCGATGTTCATGCGTGCATATCAGGAACTGGCCGGTGATGCCCGCCGTCTGGAGACAGTCCACATCGATGCAATGGAGAATCTAGTAAACGGAGGTTCTGGAAAGGCCCTCGATTTGCCCAGAGGGCTGCAGCTTGTCTCCGGCTATGACGAGCTGATCCTGGCCGGGAAAGACGTGGACATTTGCCCCTTTCCCCGGCTCAAAGGCGAATATGCCCTTGAACCGCCCCAGTCCCTTGAGGAGAAAACAACCCAAATCCCCGGCTGGCATATTACCGCTCGCCTTTCATCTGACCTCCCAAGGGAATCCGAAGATCCCTTCCTAGCTTTGCTGGATCCGGAAGCCATGGGCATCAGGTCTCTGATTAGAGTCAGACAACCCGGAGACCGCTTTCAGCCGTTGGGTATGCAGGTCGAGAAGAAACTCCAGGACTTCTTTGTGGACGACAAAGTACCAAGGAACTGGCGCGACAGAATTCCCCTGGTTGTTGCGGAAAAGGGCATCGCCTGGGTCGTGGGTTATCGTGTAGCCGAGTGGGCAAAGGCCAGGCCTGAAAGTCAGCGGATACTGAATATACGATTCTCAACTTCTCGGGATAGCTAAAGAGAATCGGGAGGCTTTACTCGGTGAGCCCTATCAAATAAACAGTCCATGAACCGCCAGTCGAGTCTATATCTAAGTGATGCGGGCTCTCCGACGTTGGGCAAGTCCAAGTAAAATCGATTTGCTGACCTGAACTACTTGTAACACTTGGTCCGGCCCATTTCCGGTCTCCGCTAACATTGATACTTCGGAAATACCAGTCGTCGTCATCTGGCTCAAAAGCTACACCCAACATATAGTGAGGTGGGGTTCCTGCAAACTCCAGAGAAGTCCTTCCAGACTTTCCGGCTGACGTCCAAGTTTGTGCGACTTCGAAATCCTCTATTGGTGGATGTGGCGGACAGACTCCGTAATAGCCGCTCACTGCACTGGCAACGGAGCGGGGAAGCTCGTCTACGCCTTCTGAATTGACTGAAACCTCCTACCGCTCGCAGTTTCTAATACGCTGTCGAAATGCCATTCCCCAGCCGTTGGGGAGACTTCCACTACCCAGAAATATGTCCCACCCGGCGGTGTGAATTCGAGAAAGCCACCTCGATCACTTGACCATACTTCCGCGACAGTCAGGTTTTCGAACGGCGGTTCAACGCAACCGCTGTAGAAATCGCCGTAGAACTTCTCAAATACTTTTCTAGGGAACTGCTGCTGGAGTATCACACTCGGCGTAGGAGTGAGTTCAGGAGTTGGGGTCGGAGTATTCGTAGGCTGAACGGTTGGAGTATTAGTTGGACTCGGAGTCCTGGTCGGAGTATTTGTAGGCTGAACGGTTGGAGCATCAGTTGGGAAGAGAGTTGGTGATACCGTAGGTTTATCGGTGGGTGCAATTATCGTCTCTTGTGAGGGAACAATAGTGGCCGATTCACACGAAACAGCAACAAACGCAGAGACGAGAATCCAACAAAAAGGTCTGAACATGGTTCAACAGAAGACTATCACCCTACAAGCCTAGCAGCCGGGAAGGGTTGTCCTTCACCAACATGCCTACCTCAACTTCATCCAGCCCCGATTGAAGGAGGGTTGCCATACCCATCCTGAGCCCCTCGGAGGGCATCGGATGGTGGGCTTGACCGAAATCGCTGCTAATAATGCAGTGCTCGGGACCGATCTCGCGCAGCATATCCACAAACGTTGATGGCTTGACGCTAAGCGCCAGGGGCATCATTATGTTGACGCAATGCTCGATGAAGGCACCTTTAGCCGCCAGCGCCTTCATGTCTTCAACGGTCATTCCGACCCAGTGAGCCATAGTCGAAGCGTGGGTCACTACTATCCGATGAATGCCGAGGTTCACAGCTTCATCCACCAGGACCATGCTCTCCTCTGCTGATATGTGTCCAGTGCCCAGAGTCATGTCATGCCGTTTGATGGTCTCTAGAATTGGGAAGACCTCAGGAACTAAACGCCCACGTTTATCCAGTAGGCTAATGCCTCCCTCCAGTCCCTGGCGCTGGTGGTCCGCCCTCGCCGAAATGGTAGGCATCCAGACCACTCGACCACCCATGTTCGCCGACGTTTCAACCGCCATGGGGTTGAGACCGCCCACTTCGGCGTTCAAGGCGATACCGCCTATCAATGAGATTCCGGGTATTGCTCGGCTCGCCGTATAGGCGACGGGAGCAGTCGGGTATTCGTGGCTCTTGAGGACCACACCCCTCATCCCCGCGTGGAGCGCGCTTCTCGCTACCTCGATCGCATCGCTACGACGTTCGACGTTCGAATCGGGTGCGAAGTGGACGTGGATATCGACGGCCTCCTCCATGAGCCTGTCTAGAGCACTCAAGTCATCTCCTTCTAGCCGCTATTGCCCAAAAACAGCAAAAAACTCAGCGTAGGGAGCCCCATGGCTTTCAGATGGAAAACGCCCTTTCAGATACGGGCCAAGAAGCGAGTTGGCGTTAGGATAAAGGGACGTGGAAAGGTTGTCAAGCTGGATTAGCTAGCTCCTCCCCTTGCCCTTGATCGTGGCCAGGAGCCGGGCCATATCCACAGCAGCGAGCGCCGCATTGAAGCCTATGTTCCCAGACTTACCGCCTGCCCGATTAATGGCCTGGTCGATGTTATCCGCCGTAACAACGCCAAAAATTACCGGAACGCCGGTGTCCAATGAAGCGCGGCCTATACCCCTGGCCGATTCGTTCGCGACCATTTCGAAGTGCATGGTCTCGCCACGAATCACGGCTCCGAGGCAGATGACCGCTTCATATGATCCTGACTGGGCGAGGGTCTTTGCAGCAAGTGGTATCTCGAAGGAGCCGGGCACCCAGGCAACCGTGGTATCTGAGTCCTGGACTCCAAGCTGCCGGAGTCCTTCCAGAGCACCATCCAACAGCTTCTGGGTAATGAACTGATTGAACCGGGATACGACTATCGCGACGCGGAGGCCGGAGCCTTGAAGACCCCCTCTAAGTTCCTTTGCCAAAGCTATTTCCTACTTTCCAGCCGCCTGGCCCCTCCTGCCTCCTCCGCACCCTCTGAATTGGACTGATTTTCTGGACCCCCGACCTCAAGCACCCCCGCCACGAATTGGGATTCGGGAATCGCTCCAGCGAATTGGACTTGAGGTACCATACCGATGAGCTGACTGGGCGAGCCTATCACTATCTTTGGAACTCCTCTTACGGCATAAGCTTGCCCGAGGCTTGGGAACTCCTGAATCTCGATTACATCGGAAGTGACCAGAGGAGAGTCGAAAGCCATCGCGTGGGCCAGTCGGGCCATGCCGGGACAGTAACCGCAGGTAGGGGTCACGAACACCTGTATATGGACCGGATGTTCAAGCTTTCGTAGCTTCTTCCTGGTATCCATCGAGAGGGGACTCACGCCACGAGAAAGAGTCTTAATATCCTCGATGACTGTCGCAAGTTCATAGCCCATAGGTATGCCGTAAAACTTGGCTCGACTGTCGCCATTTTCTCCGAAAACAACAGCCGGGATCCGATCTATTCCGTATTTGGACTTTTCCTCGGGTTGGCTGTAAAAGTTATAGACTTCCAGGTTGATCTTGGGCGAGAGGGCGGCTATCTCCTCAAGGAGCTGCTGTGTTTGAGGACAATAAGCACACTCCTGACCCGGAATTGTCAGGACGGTCGAGCTCTGGGTGAACAGCTTCAGAGTGACTTCCTTCTTTAGCTCTTTGCGGAAGTCCCTTTTAAGTCTGTCAGCGTCCTGACTCGGAATAAGCGTCATACCTAATCCTGGCAGCATCTCCTATCTACTAGTCTACACCTATCGGCCTATCTTAGCCACTCAACCCCTCACGAGCAGGGTCTTTTGATTGTCATTGCGAAGGGCAGCCCTGAAGCAATCTCTTCTTCCTCCCGGGAGATTGCTTCGCTCCGCTCGCAATGACGGTAAGGGAGAACTGAAAGACCCTGCGCTCATGAGCCGCCAAGGATATTCTTTATCTTGACGAACCGTTGCAGCATGCTGACGAAAGAAAGGGCGGCGATGATGGTCAGGGTTACCTCGAGAGCACGGAGGCCAAAGAGCAGGCCTGCCGCTAAAATAAGGACGCGCTCGGGCCGCGTCATCAATACGACGCGGGTATCGACGCCGAGACTTTCGCCGCGAGCCCTTAAATAGCTCACCGTTTGAGAGGTAGCTAGGGCCAGTACGAGAACCACAATAAAAAAGGTCATGCGGTCTTCTGAAATGTCCGAGCGCACGCCGTACACCGCTATGCCCAGGAACAGCGCCGCTTCACCGAGGCGGTCCATAACGGAATCGAGGAGAGCGCCAAAGTTACTGGCTCTACCGGAAACACGGGCCATGGCGCCGTCCATGAGGTCCAGGAGAGCACCAGTCAGGAATACAAGGCCCGCGGCGATGTTGAAACCTACAGCTACTAGGGCCGCAGCCGCAGCGGTCAGACAGAATCCCAGTATCGTTACTACGTTCGGGGTAAGTCCGACGGATAAGAGAGCCTTGGCGCCCGGCGCCTCCAAAAAGCGAGATGTGAGAGTCCTAACCTGATCTCTGCTCGGAAGCGACATCGGCCTTTTCTGTAAGGTCCAGGTAGTAGTTCATTACCTTTTGAGCAATTAAATCCCAACGATACTGCTGTGCCGTCTCCCGCCCCTTTTGGGCCATGTGGTCACGCAGGTCTGAGTCTTGTATCAACGTTGCAATCGCATCGGCAAGGGCGACCCCATTCTTTGGCTCGACCATCAGCCCCTGCTCCCCATTTGTCATCACAGTTGAATAACCATCTATAAGTGAAGCTACGACGGGTTTGCCCGACGCCATGGCTTCCAGCAGGACGATACCGAAACTCTCTCTGCCAGTAGCGGGAGCGCAAAAGATTTGGGCGCTCGCATAGTAACGGGGCAGGTCATAGTACGGAACGCTTCCCGTAAAGACCACGTCATCAAGGCTCCGCTCACTGATGATCCGATAGCAGTCCTTATCCAAATTGCCCGGTCCAACCACAACCAGGCGGATATTGGGAAACTCCCACTTGAGCTTGCCATAGGCCTCAAGGAGGTAGCGAAGGCCTTTGCGTTTCTCCATCCGACCGACGAACAAAATGTTCAGTTTACCGTCGTCGAGTCCAGCTATCGGTCCGCCATTAGAAGAAAAGTGGTCAACGTCAACACCATTGGGGATTACGCGGTAATCTCCAGGGAAATACCGGCTGACATACTGCTGCGCAGCCGGTGAAACGGCTATGAGGCCATCCAGCCTCTTGAACCAATACTTGAGAGCTAGATGGGACCAACCGTAATTTCTGAACCTACCGTAAACCGCATGGAAAGTACCCACATTTAACGACTTCGAGTGTTGGAGTACGGACAGAGGCAGCACGGGCATCATAGGCTCATGAATGTGTACCACATCGAAGCTTTCCTTCGATAGAAGAGACTTTATCCTGCGGTGTAGCCAAACTGAAAGAGAGAGCCTGGCAATGGACCCCCCGCCAGGAACCGGCACAGACCTACCCAGGGGTACAAAATGACCATTGTCCATGGCGTCTCTTGAGGGAGTGTGAGGGGCCAGTATCTTAACCTCGTGGCCCATCCTAGTGAAGTGGCGCGCCAGCTCAGAAACGTGGACGGCGACCCCCCCAGGCCACGTAAAGTCATAGGGAGAGACCAGAGCTATCTTCATGAGCTAACCTTGCTGATGTCCTTGTTAGTACAGCAGGCGAGGAGGACGCTTTGAGAATGATGCACACTCCTGCATACTTGCAAGTGACTTCTTCACATGTATCTAAGACACGTACGAATTGCGGCTACGCCTTTAGGTCGTAGACATCACTGTTTCCACAGTTTACTGGTCAAGGATAAAGTCTTCTACCATCTGACGTGCGACATCGTCGGTATGCTGCTTAGGGGGCGATTTCATAAAGTAGGCAGATGGCCCCTCCAACGCTCCGCTGATCTCCCTATCCTTGGCTAGCTTGCAGCATCGAATGGCGTCTACGACAACCCCGGCTGAATTAGGACTGTCCCATACTTCCAATTTTAGCTCGAGATTTATCGGCGCACCTCCGAAAAGGTGTCCCTCCATTCTGATATAGCACCACTTCCGATCATCCAGCCAGGGGACGTAATCGCTGGGTCCGATGTGAATGTTTTTGTCGCCGATATCATAGTCCAATTGAGAGGTAACTGAGTTGGTTTTCGAAATCTTTTTGGACGTGAGCCTCTCCCTCTCGAGCATGTTGAGAAAGTCGGTGTTCCCGCCGAAGTTCAACTGGTAGGTCTGGTCTACCCTTACTCCCCTATCTTCGAACAGACGGGTCAGAACTCGATGGGTGATGGTAGCGCCAAGCTGGGACTTGATGTCATCGCCTACAATGGGCAGGCCTCTCTCTTTAAACCTCTTTTGCCAGTAGTTCTCCCTGGCAATGAATACGGGCATACAGTTGATTAGACCGCATCCTGCTTCCAGCACCTGCTCCACGTACCACTTGGTCGCCATCTCGCTTCCAACGGGCAGGTAGTTCACCACCACGTCACATTCTCTGTCTCTGAGAATGCCTATGATGTCCGAAGTGGAGCCGGGGGCCTTCTTGACTATATCCGAGACGTACTTGCCTATACTATCGTGCGTCATACCCCGGTTTACTTTGACACCAAGTTGGGGAACGTCGGCGAACTTCATGGTGTTGTTAGGTGGCGCAAAGATGGCTTCGGAGAGGTCTTTGCCAACCTTATTGGCGTCTATATCGAAGGCGGCGACGAATTCTATATCTCCTATGGAATATTCGCCTATCTCCGTGTGCATGACCCCAGGAACATCGTCATCTTTCTGGATGTCTTGATATTTCGACACACCCTGCACCAATGAGGATGCGCAGTTACCGACGCCTATGATCGCGACCTTCACCTTGCCCATACTCGATCTCCTTTCCCGATCACCAATAATAGCTAGAAAAATGGGCGGCTGAATTGTAACAATTTTGACTGCTAGAAACAAGCTAAGGGTAGACGCCCTCCCTAACGGCGTATCGGAACGGCTTGGCACTTTAAAGATACGCAGGATATAATTGCCCAAAGGTGGGATATATGTATCCCCCCCAAATCGGTAGGCTGACAAAATGTCACGTATCATCAGGGAATTACTTGAGGCCATCGTCTTGGCCTTGCTGGTCTTCTTTGTTATCCAGGTGAGTGTCCGAAACTTCCGCGTTGAAGGTCACAGCATGGAGCCGACCCTCAACGGCGGAGAATACCTGATAGTAAACAAGGTTTCTTATTTCAGGCTGGACATGCAACGCCTGGCCAGGTTGGTGCCGTTCTGGAGTGTGGACGAGCCTGAAAAGAAAAACCTACCCTTCACACACCCGCCGGACCGGGGCGACGTGGTCGTGTTCCGGGCCCCGAACAGTCCCGGCAAAAATTTTGTCAAAAGAGTGATTGGTCTTCCTGGAGAAAAGGTTCAGATAGGTTCAGGGGAAGTGCTCATAGACGGAATAGCCTTGGACGAGCCCTACCTGGAAGAGCTTGATACCGGAGGCACAATGGACTGCATCCCCAAGCTGGGTGGAGGGGAGTTAGATGGCTGCAGGCTCGGTGAAAACCAGTACTTCGTCCTTGGTGACAACCGGGACAGCAGTAACGATTCTCGCTCTTGGGGTCCAGTACACCTGGAAGAAATCATTGGCGAAGTGTGGTTTATATACTGGCCCCTGTCAAAGCTGCCCTTCATCAAATCGTTCTAACGTCCTGGTGAATCAGGACTGGGGGCGCAGGGGGCGGAGCCCCTGCCAGGGTATGGGGGACGCGCCTCCCATTTTCCGCTTCTTCCCCCTTCCTCCAGGAAGGGGGCTCATGGTGAGCTTGTCGAACCATGAGCGGGGGGTTGTCTCTTGACAACTAGGATCAGCTTTGATAAATTCGAAGGTGAATCGAGACATGGTATCAAAAACAAAATTCCGTAAGGCCAGCGAACTGATGCAGGTAATCGAGGACCTTGGTTATCGTACAACGGTCCCACGGGAGGCCCTGGTACGCACCATCGCGTCCAAAGACGGCCATTTTACAGCCGAGGAGCTTAACAGAGAGCTTCCGAGTGTTGGAAGGGCCACCGTATATAGAAGCCTCAACCTGCTGGAGGAGGCTGGTGTCCTGTGCCGCGTGCTGCTAGAGGATGGAAGCCTTCGATATCAGGTGAGCCATAGAGGCCATCACCATCACCTGCTGTGCACGGAGTGTGGACAGTCCCAAGACCTCTTGGGATGTGAGATCGACGACCTATTGAACGAGAGGTCTAAGCAGCACAACTTCAAGGCAGAGAGCCATTGGCTCGAGGTCTATGGTAAGTGCGGCAATTGCCTTTCCAAGGCAGAGAGCTAATCTAAATTTTTGGTCGCTATTGAGATAAGGTATCAAATATATATACTTATTGATACAAAATCTTAAAAATTAGGACCTGTTGAGACAAAGTGTGGACACGCATACATCGGATTTCAATCGCTTCTGTATTGGCAGCGTCGATAGCGTTCGTCGCATGTGGTGGGGACTCCACCCCAAACCACGAACCCTTGTTGAAGGTGGTGGCGACCACGTCTATTCTGGCGGATTTGGCCAAAAATGTTGGAGGAGATGAGGTGAAAGTCTCGGTTCTGATACCCCCCGGGGCTGACGTACACTCATTTCAGTCCACCCCCAAGGACAGTATCTCCATCAGCGAAGCGGCGGTGATCGTTTCCAACGGATTTGGCCTCGACGACTTCCTCCAGCCTATTCTAGACAGTGCGATCAGTACCGAAACGGTACAAGTCACGGTAACTAATGGACTGGAACCCGGAGGGTTCGAAGACGATCCCCATTTCTGGCAGAACCCCCTGTTTGTAATCCACTACGTGGAAAGGATACGGGACGGCTTGATCCAAGCCGACCCAAACAACTCGCAGGCCTACAAAAGCAATACAGCCGCCTACATCCGGCAACTCGGCGACCTGGACATCGAGATAGAGCAGACTCTGGATGAGGTGCCACCGGAGCGGAGACATCTGGTTACCTTCCACGACGCCTTCGGTTACTTCGGAGAACGCTATGGCTGGAAGGTCTCAGCCTTCGTCGCGGGTGACGCCAGCGACGTGACACCAGGGGCCGTTATTTCGATTATCGAGGAGATCCGGAAAGAGGGTTTCACGGCTGTATTCGCCGAGCCCCAGTTCAGTCCCGACGTGATGGAGCAGGTGGCCGAAGATACCGGGGTCAGAACCGGAATCATCTACTCCGATACCCTCGACGATAAGGTCACAACGTATATAGACATGATGCGCTTCAACGCCACAAGCCTCAGGGATAACCTGCGTTAGGCGAAGGGGACCTTATTATGAGCAGTAATAACGAAAATGCCCCAGTCGTAGAAATCAGAGGGCTATGGGCAGGTTATGGGAGCATAACCGCGCTGGAGGACGTTAGCTTTCAGGTACCCCAGGGTGACATTGTCGGGATCCTTGGTCCCAACGGCTCGGGCAAGTCCACCCTTTTTAAAGTCATCCTGGGACTTCTCCAGCCATGGCGAGGCGAGGTACTGCTGTTCGGTAAACCGGTAAATGGCCAACGGTCGCTGATAGGGTATATGCCTCAAATAGAGCTGGTCGATTGGGACTTTCCAGTCACGGTGAAAGACGTTGCTCTTATGGGCAGATACAGTGGCCTGGGGCTCTTCAAACGGCCTTCGAAGGAAGACCGGAAGGCTGCCGAGGAGGCCCTTGAGAAGGTAAGGATGGCCCACCTGAGCAACAGACTCATTGGAGAGCTGTCAGGTGGGCAGCGGCGACGTGTGTTGTTAGCGCGAGCTCTGGCCGATAACCCCAAACTTCTATTGCTGGACGAACCGCTGGCCGGACTCGACGCCACAGCCCAGCACCAGCTTCTGGACACTGTTAGGAATTTGAGATCAGAAGGCACGACAGTGGTCCTCAGCACCCACGACCTCTCCTGTATTTCCAGCTCCTGTCACCAGGCGTGCTGCCTGAACCGACACCTGGTAGCCTACGGCCCACCGGGAGAGGTACTGACCGAAAAGGTCCTTAGCGACACCTTCGGTACCCACCTTTTGATGGTGCACGTGGACGGACAGGCCTACGCCTATCAGCACCACAGCCACCCTCCACAATCAGACCACGAACACGGAGACGACAAGTGATCGAGGGAATTACGGAGCCTTTCGAGTTCGCATTTATGCAGAGGGCGTTCACAGCCGCAGCTCTAGCCGCCATCGTCTGCGGTGTCGTGGGGACTTTCGTTGTGTTGAGAGGCCTGGCCTTCATGGCTGACGCTGTGACCCACTCCTCTTTGACGGGCATGGCTGTCGCTTACCTGCTCGGTGGAAGCATATTCTGGGGGGCTCTTGCCTGGGCGATTCCGGCATCGGTCGCTATCGCGTACGTTACCAGGCACGCCAGGATCCGGTTCGATACTTCCGTGGGCATCATCTATGCCGGAGGTTTCGCCCTGGGCATTATTATCATAAGCCAGCAAAGCAACTACACGTCCGACCTTTTCAGCTTCCTCTTCGGCAATGTCCTGGGTGCATCCTGGAACGACGTAATTCTGATAGGGGCAGCGGCAGCCGCAGGTGTCCTGAGTGTCATGCTGTTTTATAAAGAGCTGCTATTTTCTTCATACGACTCAACTATGGCGGCCGCATCCGGAATCCCGGTACGTTTGATGGAGTATTTACTACCTGTATTGGTCGGTATAACCACTGTGGCAGCGCTTAAAACCGTTGGCATCGTGTTGGTACTGGCCCTCCTGGTGACGCCTGGCGCCACGGCCAGTCTTCTGGCCAGGCGTCTCCCCAACATCATGGCCACAGCGGTATTGCTGGGCCTCGTTTCGGTGGTGGCCGGTCTCTACATGTCCTTCCATCTGGATCTCCCATCGGGTCCTGCCGTGGTCATGGTGGCGACAGGTCTTTTTATCCTGGCGCTACTCTTTTCCCCATCTAAGGGGTTGATTTGGAGCTGGAGGCGGCCTGATCTGGGCAATGAGCCCGTACTCACCAGGCCCTAGACCACCTCACCCGTCGCTATGGTTTCGTGCTGGGACACATAATCGCAGTGTACCTGGCACACGTTGTGTCGACCCGTCTCTTCCGGAACCGGGCGATGGCGCTACGAAGCCAGTACCCGATGCTGGCAATGATGGTTATCTACACGGTGATGAGCTTGTGGATCATCGCGCAACCTATTGTGGATTAACCTACCTGCGCAAGCCACGGCCGTAGCTGGTTACCTTGACACTCCGGACGGGTGGGCGATATAGTGGCGCCAGCGGTCGATAGCTACAAACGCTTTACGTTTCGGGGTGGAGGAAGGTACTTTGGCATCTGATTTCGACGTGGTTGTGGTTGGTGGCGGTGTTGCCGGGCTTACAGCAGGTACGTGCGCAGCCCGCTATGGTCTGGAAACAGCCGTCATAGAGACGCTAATCTTCGGAAATCAGATCATCAACGTCGAGAGAATCGAGAATTTTCCCGGATTCCCAAAGGCATTTCCGGAGCCGAGCTGGCGCCGTTGATGATGGAACAGGCCACCGAAGCCGGAGCTACTGGGCAGATGGCGGAGGTCACAGGGGTCACATTGGATGATCCATACAAGCTGGTAAACACCACCGACGGCAACATCAAGACGAAGGCGTTGATCGTTGCCGCGGGGTCGAGTCTTAAAAAGCTGGGCATTCCAGGCGAGTCCGAGTTATACGGCAGCGGTGTTTCCCACTGTGCTACCTGCGATGGCCCAATGTTCTCGGGAGAGACAGTAGGCGTTGTGGGAGGAGGCGACTCCGCCGCGGACGAGGCTTTGACTCTAACCGATTATGTTGACAGCGTGGTCATGTTTCATCGCGGGGATAAATTGCACGCACAAAAAGCACTGAGGGAAAGAGTCCTGACCAACAACAAAATCGACATCGTTTTCAATACAGTCGTTGAGTCCATCCTCGGAAAGGACATGGTAAAGGGCGTTGGCGTTAGAAACGTCGTGTCCAACCTGGTGGACAAGGTCGACCTGGCGGGACTTTTTATATACGTTGGGCTGGAGCCTAACTCGGATTTTCTGCGTGGCCTTGTTAAGCTAGACAACGGAGGCCATATCCCGGTCGACCTCTGGATGGAAACCGAGATACCTGGCATCTACGCTGCCGGCGATATAAGGCAGCATTCGGCGTCGCAGCTCGCCAGTGCGGCCGGTGACGGCGCGACGGCAGCCATCGCCGCATATCGCTATATAAACAGCAGCAAATGGCCGTACGGCTAAGGCCACAGGGAGGCAAAGATGAAATCTACAACAAGACTCAGACAGATGCTTGGCTCCGGCCAGATGGTGGTTGCGCCCTTCGTGATGAACGCTCTCCACGCCCGGATCGGGGAGGACGTTGGATTCGACGCGGTATATATGACGGGTTCGGGCACCTCAGTCGAGAGAGGCTACCCTGACGTGGGCCTGCTGACTCAAACGGAGATGGTCCAAAACGCGCGCTATATCGCCAACGCCGTTTCGGTCCCGGTAATTAGCGACGCCGATACCGGGTATGGCAACCCCATCAACGTGCGGCGTACGGTCCAGGAGTACGAGAAGGCAGGAGTTGCCGCCATCCACATCGAAGACCAGGTATTCCCAAAGAAGTGCGGATTTTTCCAGGGCAAAGAGGTCGTAGCCCCGGACGAGATGATACAGAAGATTCACGCGGCCCTCGATGCCAGGACTGATCCGGACTTTGTTATCATCGCCCGGTGCGATGCCTATGCGGTACTTGGGTGGGAAGAGACCGTCGAACGGTGCCGGTCATACAAGGAAGCCGGAGCCGACCTGGTGTTCGTCGACGGTATCAAGACGAAGGACGACCTGGCAAGATACGCTACGGATTTAGGCGATCTGCCCAGGATGTACAACGGCGATCTGGTGCATACGCAAGAGGTGGCGAAGCTGGGCTACAAGATCGTGATTTGTGGAAGCACCATCTGGCTTGTGTACAAGGCCGTGAAGGACGCTTTTCAGGAGCTAAAGGACACAGGAAAGGTCGACCCCAGCCGTTACGCGACCCGTCTGGACGTGGCCAACCTGATGGGCCTTGAGCAGATATACGAGCTGGAGGAAAAGTACGGTCGGTATAAGGCGAACGAGGTAAAGGTCAGCTAAAATGTTGCCAGTGGCCGGTAAAGGCCTATAACGCTGTACTCCGATAAGGGGCCATATGCTTGCCTTTCTCGGCGGAACCGGACCTGAGGGCAGAGGCCTGGCACTTCGGCTGGCCATGGCTGGCGAAGAGATCGTCATAGGCTCACGCGACAAGGGCCGGGCAGAGACAGCGGCAGACGAACTCAAAACCCTGGCTCCTGGTGCGGCTGTCTCGGGGGAGTCGAATGCCGGGGCCGCACAGCTCGCAGATATCGTGTTCGTCGCAGTACCTTACGAGGCGCAGAAACCCCTTCTGGAGCAGGTAGCCGGCCAACTGGTCGACAAGGTAGTCGTGGACGCGGTGGTGCCGCTGGCCTTTCAAAAAGGCCGTGCCAAGGCCATCCTCGTAGACGAAGGCTCCGCAGCCATGCAAGCCCAGCAGCTTCTACCCAAATCCCTGATAGTCGCGGCCTTTCACAACACCAGCGCCGTGGACCTCGTCGTCCCTGACAGAACTCTCGAAGGAGACGTAATCGTCTGTTCCGATCATCAGGAACCCAAAGAGACGGTGATGGGGATGGTGAGGAAGATCAAGAACCTCAGGCCGGTGGATGGGGGCGGACTGGATAACGCCAGATACGTCGAAGACCTGACCGCCCTTCTCTTGAACATCAACCGCATCTACAAAGCCCACTCGGGCGTCAAGATAACGGGAATCTAGCTCTCTACCAACCAAGGTACGGTAAACACTTGAAGATCGCTGCAGTTTTCGTACCCATCGGATTCTTTATCCTGCCGATGTTCTTTTGGGTTGGCCACGCCATAGTTATGGGCATTCGTGGTAAAAACGTAGCGATTGGAGGATACTCCAAAGGGCCTGCAGAACAACGCAGAGAATATCTACTTAGCTCAATATTCTTCGTTGGCTTTTCGGGCGCACTCTCATGGTCGATTTATGTATTTGCCGAAGAAATCCTGTATTCGGTATTAGTCGGTGGCGGTCTCACTCTGATATTTCTTCCGATGCTATGGATTAGTATGAAAATGACTCCGAAGCCTCCCGCAGAAGGCTTTTCCAGCGACAAGGAAGCCCTTCAATGGGAGAGCGAGTCGTTTGACCTGATTAGCAAAAAGTTCGACAAGCCAATGGAATTGCTCGTGCGCCTCTTTCTGGTATCTTTGGCCTTTGCGATGGTTGCCATTTTGATGAGGTTCATAGCAGCGTTGATTAAAGGATAAACGAGACGGCCGAACCCGCGAGGTGAAGGATTACCCATGAGAGCGATTGTGTACACCAAGTACGGACCTCCAGATGTTCTTCAGCTCAAAGAGGTAGAAAAACCTACTTCCAAAGACAATGAAGTACTAACAAAAATCTATGCGGCAACAGTAACAGCAAAGGACTATAGAGTTCGTGGTTTCATAGTCCCTACCTTGTTCTGGCTCCCCGCACGAATAGCTTTTGGTCTCAAAAGACCAAGAAACCCTGTACTAGGGACTGAGCTAGCCGGAGAAATTGAAGCAGTCGGCAAAGACGTAAAATTATTCAAAGAAGGTGACCAAGTTTTTGGATTGAGCGGTTTTGGTGCTTATGCCGAGTACATATGTCTGCCTGAAGAAAAGGTTGTGCAATAAAACCGGCCAATATGACCTATGAGGAAGCCGCCGCCGTTCCTTTTGGGGCATCAACAGCATTATTTTTCCTTAGAGATAAGGGAAGGATTCAGAGCGGACAAAAAGTTCTTATCTATGGCGCTTCTGGAGCGGTAGGTACCGCTGCGACACAGCTTGCCAAGTACTATGGAGCGGAAGTTACCGGTGTATGCAGTACCACGAATTTGGAAATGGTGAAGTCTCTTGGAGCCGATAAGGTCATTGATTACACGAAGCAACTGTCTTGAAAGTCGAGAGGAATGGCCGGCGACTGTCGGAGTCAGGTCACGCCAGGGGGAGCGATGCTTGAGCATGGAGTTGAGGATAACGAGCAGCTTGCGCATGCAGGCTGTGAGGGCCAACTTCTTCGGCTTACCAGCGGCCAGCAGCCGCTGGTAGAAGTCCCGTATGAGGGGGTTGAAGCGGCTGGCTACCAACGCTCCCATGTACAGGGCGGCGCGGATCCGGGCGCGTCCACCCCAGACGGTGCGTTTGCCCCGCAGCGTGCCGCTGTCCCGGTTGAAGGGAGCCACTCCCACGAGGGCGGCGATCTCCCGGCGGTCCAACGTGCCCAGCTCCGGCAGGTGGGCCAGGAGGGTGAGGGAGAGCTGTTCTCCCACGCCGGGGACGGTGCGCAGGAGGTCATCCTTCTCCCGCCATACGGGACTCTGACGGAGAGTCTGCCGCAAGCCCTCGTCCAGGTCGTCCAACTCACCCTCCAGCCATGCAATGTGGGCCTCGATGCGGGGACGCACGGCGACGGTGGCGGAGCTCAGGCGGTTCTTCTCCGAGACCAGCATGGTCATCACCTGGTGCCTGCGGGCAGCCAGGGAGTTGAGGGCCTGGGTCTCGGCGTCCCGTAGAGGGCGCACGGGCGGCCGGACTGCTTCGGCGAAGTGGGCTAGGACCGCTGCGTCAAGCGAGTCCGTCTTCGCCAGCTTCCCGGTGGCCTTGGCGAAGTCTTGAGGTGGACCCCAAAATTCGGACAGGTGGCTAAGAGAGAGTCCCGCTCCTAAAATAGGACGGAAACAAGGAGCAGGACATGAAGCAAACACGTAAGAAGCACAGCCCAGTCTTCAAGGCCAAAGTGGCTTTGGCCGCGCTCCAAGGGGAGCACACCATTGCAGAGCTGGCCAGCCGGTTTGAAGTCCACCCGAGCCAGATCCATGCCTGGAAGAAGGCCTTGACTCAGGGGGCGCCGCACCTCTTTGAAAATGGTGCTGGACGCCAGGAGAAGGACCAAGAGGTCCTCACTGCCCAGCTCTACCAACAGATTGGGCAGCTCAAGGTGGAACGGGATTTTTTGTCACGGAGCTTCGGGTTGTGAGCCGGTCCCAACGCCGGGCCATGATTGACCGAGAAGAACCGAAGCTGTCTCTGGTGCGCCAGTGCGCCTTGCTGGGTATCAGCCGCTCCGCGTTGTACTACCTGCCAACCGAGGCCGGCGCCGAGGACTTGGAGTTGATGGCCCTCATAGACCAACAGTACCTGAAGACACCTTTCTACGGCTCCAGAAGGATGACTGCCTGGCTCAGAAATCACGGACACCAGGTCAACCGCAAGCGGGTCCGCCGGCTGATGCAGCTGATAGGCCTGGAGGCCATCTACCGGCGTCCCAACACCAGCAAGCCAAACCCAGGGCATAAGGTCTATCCGTACTTGCTCAGGGGGCTGGAGATCAACCGGGTCAACCAGGTGTGGGCCACCGACATCACCTACATACCCATGGCTCGGGGTTTCCTCTACTTGGTGGCCATCATGGACTGGCACAGCCGCTACGTGCTGGCCTGGCGGCTGTCCAACACCCTGGAGGTAGACTTCTGTGTTGCGGCTCTGGAAGAGGCCTTGAGCAAGGGTCGGCCACAGATCTTCAACACCGACCAGGGCAGCCAGTTCACCAGCGAGGCCTTCACCAGCATGCTGCTGGCGCAAGGCGTTCAAGTGAGCATGGACGGCAGGGGCCGGTGCATGGACAACGTCTTCGTGGAACGGCTGTGGCGCAGCATCAAGTACGAGGAGGTGTACCTGAAGGCATACCAAAATGGGACTGAGGCCAGAAAGGGGATTGGGGCTTATCTGGCCTTCTACAACCAAGAGCGGCCCCATCAAGCCCTGGGCTATCGGTCACCGGGTCAGGTGTTCCATGCAGTGAGCCCACAAAGGTGTTTACTGGAACTTCCACGAGCCTTACCATCGGATGAAGGTTTACGAGACACCCCAGCGGTAGACTCTCTTATTTTAGCCTCACCGCTGTCCTGATGATGGGGTCCACTTGAGATATCATCCAACGAGCACGGTCTCAACCATTGCCTGACCTGTTGGACATCACCGAACTTTGAGATGTGAAGGTCTCGCGACATGACTAGAATACTCGTGGTTGACGACGACAGCGATATCAGAGAATTGCTGTCGGACTTGCTTGAGGACCGTGGATACGAGGTAATACAAGCCGACGGGGGCTCTGAAGGCCTGGAGAAAGCCGCGCAGGATCAGCCGGACCTTATCATCTTGGATGTGATGATGCCTGAAGTTGACGGCTTTGCCGTCATAAAAAGCCTTAAAGAAAACCCAGAAACAGAAAAGATTCCAGTAGTTATTTTGACCGGGCTTCCGGCCGAAGAAGGTGAGCACGTAGCCATGAAAGCTGGCATAGACCACTATATATCCAAGCCCTGGACCACCGAGGCGCTGGAGCTATCGCTACGTGTCGCTTTGCGCGATTCCCAAAGAACTCAGTGATCCGATTGTGGCGGCGCTGACGTTCGGGGTCCATTTGTAGCTGCGCCCTATCTCGTCGGTACCTGTCTTCCAAATTGACAAGCCCCTTGGGAAATGTTAACGTCGGTATGTCCCCACTCTCTCTACGACCGGCTCTTTTAGTTCGCCATTTGGGGTCGTGGTAGAGCGGTAGTAGCGGCCAGGGCTCCGTGCAAGCAACCAGACCCCGTCTAAGTGTGAGGGAAGATGGCGGTAGAGCAACGGGAAGCGCCTCTGGATAAGCTGCAGGAGCTGTGCGGCTCGCTCCTGTCCAATAGAAGCCTGATTCTGGCTAGCAATCGCGGGCCTGTTGAACACTATGTTGGGCCGGACGGACGCACGGAGGCCAGGCGAGGTAGTGGCGGAGTGGTCACCGCCCTCAGTTCCCTGGCCCATACGGCGGAATTCACGTGGGTAGCCAGCGCTATTGGTGAAGGCGACAGGCGCGTTTCCGAAGATGGGCAAGGACCTAGAAAGCGTTCTCCCCTTCCCGGACACAAGATATTCATTCGCTTCGTGGTGACCCCCAGGCGGGTATATCACAAATTCTACAACGTCATATGCAACCCTCTCCTGTGGTTCCTGCAACACTATATGTGGAATTCCCCCTACTATCCTAACCTGGATGCTAACGTACACAACGCTTGGGCAGAGGGATATATGGAGGTCAACAGGGCCTTTGCGAATACGGTGGTTGAAGAGTCCAAAGGCACTCCAAATCCACCCATCGTTATGATCCATGATTATCATCTGTACACGGCTCCTGCCTTCATCCGACAAGAGCTGCCTGATGCGATCATACATCACTTTACCCACATACCCTGGCCGGCACCTCGCTACTGGCAACTTCTCCCTCCTTATATGCTGACGGGTATTTGTGAAGGGCTCTGTTCGTCGGATATCGTGGGATTTCAAACGTCTGCGGACGTGGCCAGTTTCCTGGACTGCTGCGAGGCGTTTTTGCCCGATTGCAGGATCGATTACCAGGATAGGATCGTTTATCACAAGGGCCGGCGTACTCACGTCCGTGCTTACCCTATCTCGATAAACGTAAGCGACATCAGGCGTATCGCCAATTCGCCGAGGGCGCTTGATTACGAGAGCAAGATAAGGCCTCTGTGCAACGAGACCACCCTAGTCAGAGTCGACAGGGCTGAGCCCAGCAAAAACGTCGTGCGCGGCTTTCGTGCTTTCGAGTTGCTCCTCTCCAGGTATCCCGAACTCCGAGGCCGGGTCAATTTCTTGGCCTTTCTGGTCCCCTCCCGTACCCATATACGTCAATATCAGCGGTATTTAGACGAGATCAAACACATAGTGGATGAAATAAATTCGACGTTTGGAAACGACGAATGGCAGCCGGTCACCGTGTTTTTGGAGAACAATTATACCCAGGCCGTAGCTGGCATGAAGCTATATGACGTCATGCTGGTAAATTCGCTCATCGATGGCATGAACCTGGTTGCCAAAGAAGGGCCGGTGGTCAATGCTAAATCAGGGGTTCTCATCCTTTCCCAAACGACCGGCTCACATCATCAGCTTCGCACGGGCGCACTATCGGTGTCTCCTTCCGACATAGAAGGCACCATGCAGGCTATGTATCAAGCTATCACAATGACGCCGGAAGAGAGGGAGGAGCGGGCACGGGAACTGGTGAGGGTCGTTGAGGAGCAAGACATCAACAACTGGATTTATTGCCAGTTGGAAGATATACGGTCTCTGCTTTAGGTTAACCGCTCAGTTAGCCAACTCAAAAACTCGTCCACATCAGAAACGCTCCTTAGCGTAAAATCAACGGCGTCTTCTAACGCAGGTGGTGAGTCGACTCCAACAACCCCTACGCATAAGCATTCAAGTTGTCCTTGGTCGGACAACCGTCGTGCGGCACGAAACAAGTCCAGATCAGTGATGTCGTCGCCCATTACGAGGGCGCTGGAAAGTCCGTACTGCTTCACTAGCCGGGTGACCGCAGTCCCTTTGTCGTGGGTCACAGGTGGTAGGATGTTTATCACCAGCTTCCCCAAAATTAGCTTTACTTTGTTTTCCGCAACTTGATGTAGAGTCGCTAGCAGATCGTCCCTAACCCGGTCGGGATTATCGACATGGCGGTAATGGACAGCGAAGGAGGCACCTTTATCCTCAAAAGTGATTCCTGGAGCTGTGAAATGTTCCTGGAGACCTTCTCTGATTTGGGACAAGTAAGATGCGTACGGCATGACCTCGTCGTGGAATTCCATGCGCCCGGCTTGCAAGTGCTCCAGACCGTGATTGCCGACGTAGGTTAGGTCCGGTACTCCCACGATTCCACTCGCCTGCACGGACGACCTGCCTGTGATGACGGCAACAAGGGGAAGTTTACGGCGAAGAGCCGAGAGATTGGCTTTGATGGACGGACTAACTTCGGCATCCTCAGGCACAGGGACTAGCTCGGATAGCGTGCCATCCAAGTCGAAGAAAAGGCCGACAGAGCCTCCTTCTAATAGTCTGTCGATCTCACATAGGTGGTCTAATAAAAATCCCTTCGCTATGGCTCCTCCTTGGTATGTCCGCTGACTCCGCCAGAGAAAATATTAGCACACGGCTTGTAATAGTGTTGAGAAAGTCTGCAAATAAGCGAGGCGTTCCCTTGTTCCGTATTTGCGCTATGATAAAATTATACTTGTCGTAGAATCCGCGCCTATCTTCTGGAGTACCCTGTAGATGGAAGAGCTGTTTGGCCAAGCAAACCATGAGCGTGCAGACATCAGTCTGTGCATATTCCCCCACCTGAGAGAGTTCATGGCTGTCGACCTTAGAAACGATGACACTCGTGTGACGCTCCTGTCCACCAGTGAAGTTTTTGGCTCAAACTTCATCGCTGGTGTCGAAGAAGGATTCAGCCAGATCTTGAGGGAAAGCACGGAGCATCCGTTCGCCCATCTTATAGACCTCCCACTCAGGGTTGAGGAGCTGGTCAGGGAAGCGGGAATGCAGTCTATTCTGGACCAGTTGGGAGGCGGAGGCGATGAGGACTTCCCCACGGTTGCAGTGTTCATCATCGGAGGCGCCGCACTCTCCATGACGTCCGACCAAATCACCGAGGCCTTCCAAGCCATGTTGGGCGATAAAGCTGACTCGGCGACGATCTCTGAGTGTTCAAAGCTGCTAGATAGATTAGTGGTAGAAGAGCGTCAGGTAGTAAAAACCATCGACCGGCAAGAGCTAAGGGACGCTCTCGAGGGCCAGTCGCCTAACTTCTTTACTTTGTGGGAGCGCAGAAACTAGTCTATAACATTCGGAGAAAATCCAGCCCCAGACATGCGATCCAAAGAGCGTGACCTTCCTAGCGAATCACCCTTCTCTCGTTCATAATGATGGGTGACACTTAGAATAGTGTCATTATGAAGATAGTAGGAGCAAGGGGACGTGGAGCAAAGAGTATAAGTAGGGTTCAAGAGCTGTCGAGGATGGCTAGGCAGCGCCTGAAGTGGATGGATTACTACCTAGATTATGAGAACAATGCCTCTCTGACCTGCCGTTACTTCGGGATCAGCCGTCAGACCTTCTATAGGTGGAGGCGAAGGTACAATCCCAGGGACCTGAGGAGCTTGGAGGAGAGGAGCCACAGGCCCAGGCGCTTACGTCAGCCCACCTGGTCTGGGGAGCTGGCCATAGCAGTATTTCATCTGAGGGAGCAGTACCCCAGGTGGGGCAAGGACAAGCTGATGGTTATGCTACGGGAGCGAGGCTGGCAGGTCTCCACCTCTATGGTCGGACGTATACTGAGCTCACTGAAGGCCCGTGGGGTGCTCAAAGAACCCCATGCCGCTGGTATCTCCACTCGTAAGCGAGTGTGAAGACGCCCTTATGTTGTACGTAAGCCCAAAGGGTATGCCGTAAAGGAACCCGGGGACTTGGTGCAGGTGGACACCCTGGATGTGCGGCCTCTCCCCGGCATGGCGCTGAAACACTTCACCGCCAGAGACGTGGTCTCCCGCTGGGATGTGGTAGAAGCCCACTCTAGAGCCACCGCCAGGACAGCTGCAGGCTTCCTTGATGCCCTGCAAGCCCGGATGCCCTTCCCAGTACGAGCTATACAGGTGGACGGCGGCTCTGAGTTCCAGGCAGGCTTCGAGTCGGAATGCCAGCGCCGGGGCCTATTGCTCTTTGTCCTGCCACCCCGATCTCCTAAGCTCAACGGCTGTGTGGAACGGGCCCAGCGCACCCATACCGAAGAGTTCTATGAAGTTGCAGATTTCTCCCTGGACCTGGCCACCCTGAACCAGGAGCTCCAGGCTTGGGAACGAACCTATAACACTATCCGACCCCACCAGGCCCTGGGCTACCTCACTCCCCACCAATTCGTCACCCATTCCCAACATCAACGGAAGGAGGCCAAGTGTCACTAATCTACTGGACGAGTACAATACCTTGACGCCCTGTTTGCCCGCCAATGCTAGACTACCGATGGAAAATTTAATAGGGCGAAAAAGGGGTCAGGGGCTTTCCTGGCCTCTTTTTGTTTTTAAAACACCCCGGATTTATGAGATTCTTGCGTCACAACTCAGGTGTAACCCTCTTGGAGATGGCGGTTTCTATAGCGCTTTTCTCTATCTCGATAACCATTGTCACGGGAGCGCTGACTGTCGGAACGGGGCTAACCCAGCAAGCCGGAGATCAAACCGGTGCGTCTACCGTCGGAACCTCTCAGCTTGAAGATACGCTCAGTAAAACTTATGTGGAGCCCGCGGATTATTCCACGATCACTGAAACTGGTGGACTCACGATTACCTTTAACAACTTCGTGATCAGTCCGACCCTCCTCGAAAGAATAACGGTAATCGTCTCAGACACAGACGGTGTGGAGCTGCTAAACGTTTCGACCCACAAGGTCAACGACGCCTTCTTGGCTGGGCCTCCTACGCTCCAATTTTCCCAGAGGGATTTCCAGTGGTTTGAGAACACGGGCGACCTGACCCCAATCACATCCCTGGCCGCAGAGAATAGCTCGTTTACAGTACGGGAGCTAAGCCAAGTATATAGGCTTAGGATGAGTGTCCAGTTACCTCAGCTACCGTTAACGACGGCCGACCAGGCCTTCAAATTACAGTACGCGCCGACCTCAGGTGGCCCCTGGACCGACGTGGGCGCAGCAGGTTCAGGAACGACCTGGCGAGGTTTCGACAACCCCAGCGTGGCCGACGGCGCCACCCTTCCCAGCCTGAAGTTGACCCTTTCCGGTGTGGTTGAGAGCTATGAGGAAGAGAACCCATCGGTTGCCAACCCCAATGCTATTACCACCGGAGATGTCGGCGAATGGGATTGGGTAATTGAGGAAAACTCGGCGCCGTTCAATACGACCTTTTTCTTCCGCATGGTCCAGGACGATGGTACTGCCTTTCTGAGCTATACCCGGCTGGCAAGCATCGTCATGCCTCCACCCCTGACGTTGGACCAGTTTGATTATCAGTGGTTCGAAAACGTCGATAGCGTCGATCCCACATCTCCAGCAGCAACGGTGCGCACTCCCTTTACCGCTACTGTCCACGGTCGACCCTACCGTATCAGGATGAACGTTGGCGTAGACGGGCTCAACCTCAATACAGGCGACCAGGCCTTCGAACTTCAATACGCTACTTCCACAGGTGGCCCCTGGACTGATGTAGGCACCTCGGATTCAACGGAAACGTGGCGCTTCTTCGACAACCCCTCTGTGGCCGATGGAGCGACCATTGGGACATTGAAGCTTTCGACCTCCAATATCGCTGAAAGCTATCAGGAGTCGAATCCTTCGGTCGCTAACCCCACTGCCATCGAAGTGCCGGACAGGGGTGAATGGGACTGGTCTATTCAAGACAACAGCACCGCTGATAGCACAACATATTTCTTCAGGATGGTGAAGAGTGGCGACGTTGCCCTTGATACATACACGCGCTATCCGGAATTTACTACGGCCCCAGCGCCCGTTCTTACCCAACAGGACTATCGGTGGTACTCAAACATCGACAGCGTGACGCCTACAACCGGTCTTGCCGCAGAGAACACCGCGACCACAGGCGCGACACCGACCACCATATTCCGACTACGCATGAACGTGGGTGTTGGCACCGCCAACTTAACGGGTGACCGCCAGGCGTTCAAGCTGCAGTTTGCGACCAGCACCGGAGGCGCGTGGACCGACCTCGGCGCCGCGGGTTCAGGAGTGGCGTGGCGTTTCTTTGACAACCCCACTCCAACCGACGGTTCCACGTTGCCGAGTGTACTGCTGTCCTCGTCAGAAGTTGCAGAGAGCTACCAGGAGTCCAATCCCTCCCCGCTGAATCCCAACCCCATAGATACCGGGGATGAGGGTGAGTGGGACTGGGTGGTACAGAGCAATACTGCGGTTGCTGGCACCTTCTTTTTCAGAATGGTCAAGGACGATGGCACACCCCTGGATACCTACGTCAACTTTCCTGCGATCTCTACGGCCGCACCGGTTCTAACGCAGCAAGACTACCGGTGGTACGCGAATATCGACGCCCTCACGCCTACCACGTCCCTGGCTGGAGAGAATACCCTTGTCACGGGAGCCACGCCGTTGACCGTCTTTCGCCTGCGCATGAACATAGACGTCAGCAGTATCGACCTACCCACGACAACACAGGCCTTCAAGCTCCAATTTGCGACGAGTACCGGCGGCTCCTGGACCGACGTTGGAGCTATCAGCTCGGTATCCCCTTGGCGCTTCTTCGACAACGCTTCAGTTGCCGACGGAACGACCCTGACCAGCCTGCTGTTAGCTGCTTCGGACGAAGCAGGGAGCTACCAGGAGTCGAATCCCTCTGTCTCCAACCCAAATCCTATAAGCGCCTCCGAACAGGCTGAGTGGGACTGGGTGCTGGAGGACAACACAGCCCCCACGGATACCTACTTCTTCAGGATGGTGCGAGACGACGGTACGGCACTGGATGGTTACACCAACTACCCTTGAAATTCAAGCCGATAGCCCTGTGTTGACCCAGCAGGACTACCAGTGGTTCGAGAATAACAACAGCAAGAACCCTGCCGTATCTCTGGCCGGTGAGAACACGTCTATCCAGGCCACCGGACCCAAAGTGGTCTACCGCATCCGGATGAACTTAGAAGCAACCGGAACGACGTTGCCAATCGGTGCCCAGGCCTTCAAGCTGCAGTTTGCGACCAGCACTGGAGGTGCCTTCACCGACGTGGGGCCGATCGGCTCCACCGGCGACCTCTGGGTAGGGTTCGACAACCCAGCCGGAAGTACTGTGGACGGCTCAACGGTCCCCAACATCGAGCTCTCAACCACCACCGTAAGGGAAACCTACGAAGAGGAGAACCCCTCGGCGGTCAACCTACGGGCTTTGACCAGTGGAGACAGGGGTGAGTGGGACTGGGTTGTCAAGGACGAGAACGCTGCAACCAGCGAGACCTGCTTCTTCCGCATGGTGAGGGCTGACGGTACGCCGATAGATGGCTATACGAATTTCCCAGAGATAAGCACCACGTCTCCCTCGACGCTCACACAACAAGACTATCGCTGGTTCCAGAATACGGCCGGCACGGATCCAACAACGCCCTTAGCAGCCGAGAACTCTCCAACCACCGGTGCGACGCCTCTGACTGTCTTCAGACTACGCATGAACGTGGACGTTGCGACGGCCGACGTCCCCGCCGATACACAAGCTTTCAAGCTCCAATGCGCCGTCAGCACCGGCGGGGCCTGGACCGACGTGGGCGCCATCGGCTCGGCAGAGACGTGGCGAGGATTCAACAACGGGGGAGCAACCGATGGCGCTACTATTTCGACTTTGCTATTGACCGCCTCCGACGTCCTGGAGAGCTACGAAGAATCTAATCCCTCGGTCACCAATCCCAACGTAATCAGCACGGGTGAGCAGGGTGAGTGGGACTGGGTGGTCGAGAACAATAACTTGGCCTCGGCGGATACCTTCTTCTTCCGGATGGTCGAAGACGACGGCACTCCATTGGATAGCTACGTCAACTACCCTGAGATAGAGACAGTGACTCCGATTCTCGTACAGGAAGACTACCGCTTGTATGAGAATCGGGACCGGAAACAGCCCAACGTCCCATTAGCCGCTGAAAACACACCGTTCACAGCTAGTGTGACCGGGGTGGTTCACCGTATTCGTATGAACGTAGGCGACACCGACGTGGATCTGCCTGATGACGGCTTGCAGTTTAAGCTACAGTTTTCGACAAGCACTGGTGGCGCCTGGACGGACGTAGGACAGATAACCTCGGGTGACATATGGCGAGGATTCGACAACCCGGGTGTTGCGGATGAGGCCAATATTACGACGACGCTTCTATCGACGTCGACCGTGGGTGAGAGCTACGAGGAAGAGAGCCCCTCCGAGCTCAACCGCAACGCGATCAACTCTGGTGACAGGGGTGAGTGGGACTGGGTGATCGAGAACAACGGTGCTGCCTCTGATACGACCTATTTCTTCCGGATGGTGAGGAACGACGGCACTCCCCTCGACGGCTATACCAACTACCCCACCATAACCACGATTCCGCCCACCATAGCCTTTGACGATTTCGAGTCCGGTGGGTCCTCGGGAGGCACTGGCTGGATCGCCTCCTGGGTATTCTCTGGTGACGCTGGCGTCACCACTCTCAATGGTCCTCATCAAGGGTCATTCCATCTACGTCTCAGGCGTGGTACTGGCCATGCCGACAGGAACGTCAACCTCTCCGGCAAGACCTCCGCCAGGGTCCAGTTCTGGGCTAAAGTCAGGTCCTTCGAGGGCAGCGAAAACGCCACCTTCGCCGTCAGCTCTGACGGTGTTTCGTTCACTACGATCAAAACCTGGGTCAACGGTGAAGACGACAATATCTACAAGTTCTACGATTTCGACGTGGTGTCTTTCATCGGTAGCAACTTCACGATAGCCTTCGACGCCAACATGAACCAGGCCAACGACAGAATCATGTTCGACGAAGTTCGCGTGGTTGGGGAGTGACGATCTATGCCTAGATCCCTTCCGATAAACATCTTCAAACAGGATGGACTTACCATGCTGGAGATGGCTGTCGTAATGGTAGTGCTGGGCCTGATTGCGGTGCCTATGAGCCTTGTCATCTTCCAGACGATAACGATTCCCATACGGGCATCCGGCACAAATAACCTGATTCACGATGTCCGCCTTGCTCCGGTTGAAATCGCGGAGGACGCCAGAAACGCCACTACCTTCACACCGGGCACCGGCCTGGACTACGGGACATTCGCCTGGGTGGACCGCACCGGTTCCTCCACGGCCGATCATTCTGTTAGATACTTCTACTCCACCGGAGACGAGACCCTGAAGCGTGAAGAAATCATAGATGCGGGAACGCCTACAACTTTGAGGGTCATCGGAAACGTAAAGAACCAGGGGGACGTATCTATCCAGCAGACCGGCGATCTGATAACTGCGTCGGTCACGGCGACCATAAGCTCGGGAGCGGAGGATACCACCAGGAGTGCCACTATCAGGACGCAGTTACGACCAGGTTCGCCGACTGCTCAGCCTACTCCCTCTCCGGTCACCTTAGCCAGGGACGATTTCGAGAGCGGTGATTTCACCGGCGGTACTGGATGGGCGGGGGTTTGGGCGACAGTCGGTAACACCAACGTCGTGGGCACTGAGGCGCCTTTTGAGGGGTCTGAGCATATGAGGTTACGCAATTCGGCGGCGCGCGCCGAGCGGGAAATCGACCTCTTGGGCCAGTCCGATATGAGGATTCAGTTCCAGTACAAGGCCCAGGACTTCAGCCCTGGAGACACCCTGGTGCTGGAGGTCAGCGTAGACGGCGGGGGCATCTTCACCCCCATCAGGACCTGGGTAGACGGCGAAGACGACGATACATATACGTTTGAGGACGTAAGCCTTGGGACGGCCGACTTACCAGTCGACACTTCCATAGCCTTTGATTCCAATATGGGGGGCGACTTTTTCGTAGATGACCTCAAGATAGTCAGGACGTGGTCTGGACAATGAGGCGGACCAAGTGGGCGTGATTAAAAAAACCTGGATCAAATGGCGGGCCTGGTTAGGGATAACAGGGGCGTGATCCTGATATTCGTGTTGATAACCCTTGCTGTGGCACCGCTTGTTACCTTTGGATTTATCAGACTGGCCTCCACTTCTCTGCAGGTCGCGTCTGACGACGAAGACAGTTTGTTGGCCCGTTATGCCTCAGACTCGGGCGTCGTTGACGTCGTGAGCGACCTGCTTCAAGGAACGGATGCTCTTGACGGTTATGCTGTCCCCACCCCCACGGTCAATAGTCTGCCTGTCACTGTGGCCGTTAATGCGCCGTGGGCTCGGTACCGAGCCCACGGCGCTCTACCAGTACGTCGATCCTGGGGTCGGCTTCGGGCTAAGTCGGTGGACAGCCAGACTCACTACTTCATAAGGCTCGATAGTGTGTCTTCGGGTAGCAGTATCCGTGTCAACTGGGCATTCACCCCGACCACCGAACGCTGGAAGTTGAAACTGTATCAAGGCACGGGACCTCCCGGTGCCCCTGCAGCGACCGTCATCGCATCGGACGACTTCGAAAGTGGAGACTTTTCAGGGGGCACGGGAGACTGGGTCTCCGCGAGCTGGACAACCGCTGGTGATGCCAGCGTCGTCTCCAGCGCCAGCCCTTTCGAAGGGACCTTTCACGTCCGGCTCAGGCGAGGGAACGGGCATATGGAGCGGGACGTTGATCTCAGTGGAAAGACTAACGTAAGGCTCCAGTTTTGGGCCAAGGCGAGCTCATTCGAAACCGGCGAGACCGCGACCTGCTCTGTCGACGACGGCGGAGGACTAACGGTCGTGCGGCTGTGGGAAGACGGCGAAGACGACGATGTGTACAGGTTTGAGGATATAGACCTATCTTCGTTCACCATGTCAGCAACTTTTCTCATTGTCTGTGACGCAAACATGTCGGGTGCTGGTGACCAGTTTTTCATTGATGCCCTTGAGGTCGTGAGCCAGGCCTTCCCGACTCCTATTGCCGAAGCGAGCGACACCGAGGGCCCGGGCGAGTTGTTTGCGCCGGCGTCGTTGGTTACCAGTGGAGGGGCCTACACGATCGACTTTTTCAACGACTCGGGAGTTTCATTGGTTTCCGGCTCCTTCTCGACGGGTGGAGCCTCGACCGATACATGGATTTATGCCACGGCGTTCAAAGACTATCTCATCTCCTCCACCGCTGACGGCACGAACATAGTCGCTTTTGCGAGGCAAATACCTGGCCCAACCAATCCTGTGACAAGACAATCGGTATTTATCGAGTCTTGGAAAGACCCATAATCTGGACCCGAGCCGCCTTCACGCCACGAACCTGTCCGGCGGAACGAAGCTATACCCCTGCCCGCGCACGGTCCTGATTAGCTTTTTGCCGCTGGGTAACGCTTCCAGCTTACGCCTGAGGCGGTGAACGGTAACGTCGACAACTTTTCCCTGTGGGATGTAGTCCTCTCCCCACACCTCGCGGATCAAAGTTTCCTGGCTTACTGCATTTCCAGCATTCTCTGCAAGAACGTGGAGAAGGTCATATTCGGTCTTGGTTAGTCTCAGGCTGATGTCATGCCATCTGACCGACTCCCTAACAGGCTCCAGGACCAGGGGTCCGAACCGGAGGGACTTGCGTTGGGTCAGTTCTCTAAAACGGCCGGCCATCTCGATGCTCTGCTGCAAGTCAGCCGCGACTTTACGGCTTCGGCGTTCGGCTTGAGAGTAGATTTGGGCATTGGCTATCATGCGGCCTGCGACCTCAGAGAACTCACCGGCTGACTCCACCGTTTCGTCGCTTATGGTTGCCGTAGCATCGGTTGCCACGAAACACATAACGCCAACCTTTTCGCCGTGGTTGCGGAGTGGGCAGGCCACTGTTCGTTGCCCACCGAGGTTAGCTAACCACATCGGCATGGCTGCTCCGTCGGTCCCAATCCTGTCTACGGCGACGGCTTTTCCGGTCGTCCAGGCCGAAGTCGGGAACGAACCTTCTGATACAGGTAAAGTTAGCGATTCACCGTCATTCGAGTCACCCAAGCGGTCCGGCAAGTTGGAGCCCTGGTAGACAAGCGCGTTCCCCTCAGGGTCGTGTACAAAAACGACGGCGTACGGCAATTTGGTTGCCAGAGCACCCATCCTGGCGATGTCGCCGGCGATGCTTTCGGGGTCCAACACCCGATTCAGGGCCTGTGCCAGATCGAGAAGGCTCTTGGCGTGCGCCTCGGCTCCGATGAGCTGCTGGAGAGATAGCCTCTCCTGGGTTTCTTGGAACCTCTGCTGCGCGACGTAGCCGACAAGGAGGGCCAATATGAAGAAGAAGGGCTGTATGGCAAGGGTAGTCTCCATCTCACTAACTTGGCCCTTTGCTATCACCAGGGTGGTATAGCCAACCACCGCTACCGTGGCCGTTGTGATTCCACCGACATACCCCAGGTAAAGTGAGTAATAGACGATGACTATGGGCAAGAGACCATAGATTGGGCTGTCCAGGTCGATAATATGTAATGCGATAAGGATCGTGCCAACGTCGATGAGCAGCATCGTCGCCAGGAGTGGGTAGCTGGTAAACCTCGGTATGAGAAAAGAACGGAGAACATAGCTGTACGCCAGATACCCTCCGACCAGAGCCAACGCGGGACCCAGCGTCACATCGTTGGCCTGGTAGAGAAACGCCAAGGCCACGGCCATGACCGCTAGGAGCCTGAACTTGAGGGTTTCCTTCTCCGTCCTGGGGATCAGATCAAGTAGAGTCATTACCATTGAATCTTAACAAAAGGTCTGAGGCCGCTCAATAGCAAGATTACAAAATTACAAACGGGATCGAATAGTCGCCGGTTGCTAAATGAATGCTACGGGTATAGGTCAGTAGTTTTTGTTGGGAACGAAGCAACGACTCCGTCCGAATCGACGTACCATCCATAGGACCCACTAGTAGGGTTTGTCGCGGTTGTGTTCCGTGAAGTATCAGCTGATTTCATGGAAGAGGCGCTTGTTAAATAGTCGCCGCTGGCCAGCAGGAACATATCGATATAAGGGTTACAAATTCCGATGGGGTCTCCCGTACCATCGATTTGTCCCAGGCATTCCACTCCCCCAGCTAGAATAGGGTACTCCGGGCCGGTGGCCTTTCCCTCGATGTTTCTCCAACCATCGACTCCGACCTGGAGGACGTCCCTGTCGGCGTCCCAGGCTTTGCTCTTTCCGCTGGATATGAAACCTGTCACACGAGGAACTACCAGTGTACTTAGGAGGACCATAATGGCCAAGACCACGAGAATCTCTATCAGACTGAGCCCGAAAACGTTGTTTATTCTAAGTTTCAACACATTCATTCAGTCGAACTGATGGTTATTTCATTCTACCACCGTCTGCTATTGTGCTGGCTAATACGCTGTATTGGTGAGTAGAGCTTTCACTTGAACGCCGTGGTTTAGGTCGAATATACCCAGTACCCAGACCGGGACCTGGGTGGTGCTCACGTCGATCATGTTGTCACCCGAACCAATCCCCGCCGGGGCTGTTATTAGCGATGAATCAGTGGGAACGTTACCAAGGCCGTTAGGATCCGTGTTTTCCCCGTCTCGCCAGCCCACATCATTGCCTGCGACAAATTCGAAAGCATGCTTCGGGGGCCTCGGCACGAAGTCTCCCAGGAACCGTTTGGTCTTCGCCTGATCAGAGAACGCTTCTACCGTTCTGTAGGCCTTGTTCCAGATGATTGGGATTACCGTAAACGAGTCATCTGTGCCGGTGTCTTGGTTTAGGTCCAATCCAATCATCGATTCGTCTATATCGAACTGGAGGTTATCGGCCCCGACTTGACCGGGGTTGGGTTCTGCTCCGGGAGTCACACACGCCAAGGTTACTAAGTCTAAGATGCGATCCGCCAGGCATCCATTTAAAGTTGGGAAAAGCCCACCAGGATGCTCACCGGAGTATCGATCCACGGCCTGCTGGATGGTTCCCTCGTCGGACACCTTCGCCGCCGCCCTGCCCTCGGTACCGCGACCACTCACGGAGAGACTGATGATTCCAGCGAGTACGGCGAGGATGGCGGACACGACGGTCAGCTCCAACAAGGTTATACCTTGCTCTTGTCGATATATTCTGAAGACCTGAGGTGGACCCCAAAATTCGGACAGGTGGCTAAGAGAGAGTCCCACTCCTAAAATAGGACGGAAACAAGGAGCAGGACATGAAGCAAACACGTAAGAAGCACAGCCCAGTCTTCAAGGCCAAAGTGGCTTTGGCCGCGCTCCAAGGGGAGCACACCATTGCAGAGCTGGCCAGCCGGTTTGAAGTCCACCCGAGCCAGATCCATGCCTGGAAGAAGGCCTTGACTCAGGGGGCGCCGCACCTCTTTGAAAATGGTGCTGGACGTCAGGAGAAGGACCAAGAGGTCCTCACTGCCCAGCTCTACCAACAGATTGGGCAGCTCAAGGTGGAACGGGATTTTTTGTCACGGAGCTTCGGGTTGTGAGCCGGTCCCAACGCCGGGCCATGATTGACCGAGAAGAACCGAAGCTGTCTCTGGTGCGCCAGTGCGCGTTGCTGGGTATCAGCCGCTCCGCGTTGTACTACCTGCCAACCGAGGCCGGCGCCGAGGACTTGGAGTTGATGGCCCTCATAGACCAACAGTACCTGAAGACACCTTTCTACGGCTCCAGAAGGATGACTGCCTGGCTCAGAAATCACGGACACCAGGTCAACCGCAAGCGGGTCCGCCGGCTGATGCAGCTGATAGGCCTGGAGGCCATCTACCGGCGTCCCAACACCAGCAAGCCAAACCCAGGGCATAAGGTCTATCCGTACTTGCTCAGGGGGCTGGAGATCAACCGGGTCAACCAGGTGTGGGCCACCGACATCACCTACATACCCATGGCTCGGGGTTTCCTCTACTTGGTGGCCATCATGGACTGGCACAGCCGCTACGTGCTGGCCTGGCGGCTGTCCAACACCCTGGAGGTAGACTTCTGTGTTGCGGCTCTGGAAGAGGCCTTGAGCAAGGGTCGGCCACAGATCTTCAACACCGACCAGGGCAGCCAGTTCACCAGCGAGGCCTTCACCAGCATGCTGCTGGCGCAAGGCGTTCAAGTGAGCATGGACGGCAGGGGCCGGTGCATGGACAACGTCTTCGTGGAACGGCTGTGGCGCAGCATCAAGTACGAGGAGGTGTACCTGAAGGCATACCAAAATGGGACTGAGGCCAGAAAGGGGATTGGGGCTTATCTGGCCTTCTACAACCAAGAGCGGCCCCATCAAGCCCTGGGCTATCGGTCACCGGGTCAGGTGTTCCATGCAGTGAGCCCACAAAGGTGTTTACTGGAACTTCCACGAGCCTTACCATCGGATGAAGGTTTACGAGACACCCCAGCGGTAGACTCTCTTATTTTAGCCTCACCGCTGTCCTGATGATGGGGTCCACTTGAGACCTGCATTCTCAATTATCAGATAGCTTGGTCTGAGCACCTACACTATACACACCACGTAGGGATTGCTTCCTATGGAAAGTCCCCGCGGACTGGGGGCTTTTCAGCCGCGGGGACTTTCTCCAAGTTTGGGCCAGTTAGCGAATTGAGGTTAGATGTTACTTTTAGTAACGAGCTCCTGGCAGCAGGGCAACCGCGCCCCCAGAGCCGTTGAGCACCCAGACAGTGCAGGCGCCTCCGGTAGTTGTGGCGAAGTCACATATACCCACGTTAGTCCCAGCAGTGTCAGCAGTGCCAGAAGGAGCTATCAGTGCTACAAGATCGAATTGTCTTAGCTCGGTATTGCTCGTGTAGGAACTCCCGTCGACCAGTTCCTGTCCGTGCCGTGGGATGTCAACGAATTGGGTGAAGGGCCTATTGGAGAAGCCATCGTCACCCGTGAAATATTGCCCCCAGATGATTGGAACCACCTCCACAGTATCGCCGGTATCGCCATCGCCGTTAATGTCGACGTCTACGGCAGATTCTGCGACTGTCATCTGCTGTTCGGCATCCCCGGAGTTCGCCACGCATAGAAGCGTTGGATTCAGGTCAAACTCCGGTAGACACCCATCAAGTGTAGGGTACCTGCTATGGGGATGTTCGGAGTTGAAGGCTCTTACCGCGGTTGTGACCGTGACGATGTCGTTGGTTCGGCCTCGTGAAGTTGCGGAGGAACGAGTTCCCTGGACCGCTACCACGGTGAGAGTGGAAAGAATGCCGATAATCGCCACAACCACCAAGAGCTCGATCAAGCTCAATCCATCCTCACGTCTCTTAAAAGCTCCTTTAATCCAGACCATTTCAATAACCCCCTTTAAATTTGGTTGACGCAACATTACCATAAAATTTTAACAGAGTCAAGGGCATAACAAAGAAATTACAGAAACACTTTAATCATTGTAATGTTGATGTAATTTATACTCGAACGAGTCTGAAGGGGACGCGATGGTAGAGATAGAAGGCAAACCGGAACGGTGGAAATAGAATATCGACGGGTGTTAGAATCCTTGACACTGAAACGATTCGGTACGTAGAATTCGAAACCCAAGGAGAAATTATAAAGACACGCCCCATTTAAGACTAAAAGGACTATCGGGGTCTAGGTTAAACTTCGCCAGGTTTTTGGCAATTATCGGTGGGCTCGCCGGCTTCATAGGCGTTGTGATCGGGATCGGATTCAACGGGTTGGATTTTATACTGGTGATAAAAGACGAAGATATAGAGGTATCCAGGACCCTTGTTGGAATGGCTTGGGCACTCACTGGCATTTTGGGCGGTGTAATCGTATGGGGCAGCTCGAAGGTCCCAGGTTTGATCATGCTGGTCAGCGGGGTCGGAGGAATCGTCACTATGCCGGCCTACTTTGCTGTAGGTGGATTCCTTTTGCTACTGGGGGCTGTGGCGGCGCTGACTACTAAAGACGAAGCAGAGACATCGAGATCTGAGTGAACCCAATCGTCCTTGCATATATGCCTCTGTTCGGCCTGGCTGTTGGCAGCTTTCTGAACCTTGCGATAGACAGAATACCCGGTGGCATATCGATTGTTCACCCGTCATCGAGATGTGATTCGTGCGGTCGTCGCCTTACTCCGATCGACCTCATACCCTTGCTTAGCTATCTGTCGTTGAGGGGCAGGTGCCGGTTTTGCGGAGTACGGATCCCTGTAAGGGTGTTTTTCGTCGAACTCGTCACCGGGGCCCTTTTTGCAGTCGTTGCTTTTAGATTTGGCTTGGATTCGGCCAGCGCCGTAACTCTTTTATTCGTTTCGGTGTTCGTTGCCATCTTTTTTATCGACCTCGAACACATGATCATCCCGGATAAGATAGTTTTTCCCGCTATCGTGGTAGCGCTGGGAGCCGCCCACTTCGGACCGGTGGGCGATGGACGAAGTATCGGTGAAACGTCGATCAGGGTCGTAGCGGGATGTGGGGTCGGATTTGGCTTCCTGTTGTTTATTTTCCTGGCTTCCTACTACATGTACAGGGGCAGAGTGGCTTTTGGATTTGGCGATGTCAAGCTAGGCGGTTTGATGGGCGCGGTCCTTGGCTTTCCCGATATCGCGATAGCGCTTTATATGGCGATCATCGTCGGTGGGCTGTTCGCCGCTGCTCTATTGCTGCTAAGGCTCAAACAGCGCACCGAAGCAATCCCGTACGGGCCCTTCTTGGCCGGAGGCGCCATCGCTGTTCTACTGGTTGGTAAGGATGCCGGATGGTACGTCGATCTCTTATCTTAGAAGGGGGACTGGCCTACTTGCCCTTCAACGCCAATCCCACGTTTACCATGTATTGTATAGGTGGGAATTCGGGAGGGTAGTCGATCTCTGGACTGGGGAACAGGATGTTACGCCCGATCCTATTCCTGAGGGCCTCCGCCAGCTCTTGACTCATTAAAGAACGGAATTGCCTAGTTTAAGGTCTTAGGATGTTATCGTCCTCGTATACCTTCTGCCCTCAATCTAGCAACAAACACTTCTTGGGAGCCTGCCCCTTTCATGGAATTACAGGCGTTGCATAGAAGCTGAAGGTTCTCCAAGTGGCCACTCCCCCCTTTTGACTGGGGTATGATATGGTCCACGGTCATATTGCGGAAGGGAAAGAGCGTTAAACATCCGACACACTGTCCCTCTTGCTTCCCATAGAGGCTGTGTTTGTGTGTACGATAGTTGGGCAACTCTCCTAAATCTGTTCTCTGGGGTATATCGGTACGGTGAATCCCTTGCCAAAATAGCCCTATCTCCTTTCGTAGACGCACCTGTACAAGCTCCGCCGCCTTTGAGGATATGTCTATGCCGACCCACTGACGGCCCAGCTTTTCTGCGGCGATGCAGGCAGTAGAGCATCCACAGAAGGGGTCTAGAACTACATCGCCTTCGTTGGTGGACGCCTTGATGATGCGGTCAAGCAGAGCTAACGGTTTCTGTGTGGGGTAACCGATGCGCTCTTTGGCCTGGGAATTGATCGGTGGAATATCGGTCCAATTGTTGCTAGGGACTTGACCAGGGCTGGCCTCTAGATAACGCTTCAGACGTGGCACACGGCCGTTTTTGGTATGAATAAGCATGTTGGCCTGTTCCAAAGCATCTAGACGCTCCAAAACACTTCCGATGTCCTTGTAATCCGGGATCAAGCTATGGCCGATCCAATCCGCATACCGTCCCGTTCTAGGAACCGACCAGCAACGGCCGATGGTGCCTGGGTCATACTGGTGCCATGGCTGTCCGCTCTCGCCTTCCGATATTCCCGGTCCAGTCAGGTCAAAGTCTCCATAACGTCCCCGTTCGTCAGAGTAACGGTAATGACTTTTCACGTACTCGAGGTCGAGTGGTAAACGAATAGCATCAGCGTTGATACCAGATTTGCTGTAGAACAGGATCTTGTCGCTAACGTTTCCAAACGTTCGGGAATCGCTGTGAGCAGATGTACGTTGCCAGTTGATTTCTGCCTTGAACAATGCCGCGCCGAAAATAGCATCCATCAACAGTTTCAGGTAATGGCTGGCCGTAGGGTCACAGTGCAGGTACATGCAACCCGTATCCTTCAACACCCGGCGCATTTCCAGTAGCCTCACTGCCATCATAATGAGATAGGACTTCATAGCCTTGCCATGAGACTGCCTAGCAGCGTCTATGATGGCATAGATGGCTGGTTCACGGTCTGCTATCTCCCCATGCCACGCTTCATCTACATCAGAGAGTGTCCAAGTATCCTTGAAGGCTGCTCCCGCAGCTTCCGAGCCTATGGGGGCTGCATAGTTGCGGTTGGAGTTGAAGGGCGGGTCTAAGTAGATAAGGTCCACGCACTCGCTGTTCATGCCGCGCATGATGTCCAGGTTGTCACCCGTCCAGATGGTCTGATGAGAGAAGTTAGCAGCCATAGCTAATCCTCTATGGGTAAAGGCAAGTTTTCATTGAGTTTGTGAAAAGCACGCTGTAGGCTACGCTGAAAAGCGGTCCAGTTCGGGGCGGCCCGCATTAAGGCTGTGACGGCTGCTAGGTGCTCTTTCAGCTTCGGATGCCCAAACTCTGGCGTAAACCATTGATGGTGCCGATGCTGTCTCCTGCCTGTTGGGAGTGTCGGGTTGACATCTCGCAACTCTTTAAGGAGTCCAGGGGCGATGCGTTCATAGACAATATCATTTGTGTAGTGACCAACTACTGAGGGGCGTTTCATACTATACATCGGTGGCCACCCTTTCAGGCGGGCAATCTCTGCGTAGAACTCATAAGGAAAAGTTTTGGTCCAAGGCTGTAGCTCCTCAGCGATGAACTTCTCTAGAATGATAGCAAGGGCACGTTGTGCCCGTAGATTTTGGTATCCGGTAGCTTCATCCACAAGGGCGATAATGCCGACCTGTGCAAGTCCCCGAAGAAGAAGCTCGCATCGTTGGGCAATGGGTAACTGACGTTCTTGTAGAGAACCTGCTGCACGGGCAGCGAGAATCACATCGCAGATATCAGGAAGGAGCGTTGCTGGATAGCCTAAAGCAATGCCTCCCCCAACGGGATTTTTGAAGCGGACTGGATGTTTCAAGGCCGGCATAGAATCCGCCGAAACGTACCTAGCAATGCTCCTAGAGGCCATGAATTGAGGCATTCTAAAGCCGGCGTCAGGGTTAAGCCCTATGCCTGCCGTAACGCCGCGCTGACTCAAAACCCGGGTCTCATCCCCCAGCACATAACAGGGTATCTCAATGTCTCCAATAACCAGTGGGCGGTCCGGAGCACCGGCGATAACCTCCAGTGGTTCTATGCTCATGCCGTCACCCCCAATCCTCGGTTAATAGTCTGGTCGAATGCTGCTTGAGCTTCCATGTGCCGGAGATTGTAGCGATAGCAGAACTCGTCTACGTAGCGTTGTAGACGCCTTCGACTCACGCTATGGTACTGGCCGAACATGCCCCGCTTGAGCAATGCCCAAAACCCCTCGATGGTGTTCGTGTGAATATCGCCATCGACGTACCAGTCTTGATGCTTGATAACGGCGTGTGGAAGCACCTTACCCATACCCAGGTAGCCTTTGTACTCATCCGTGACGAGGGCAGCACTGGACGCGTTGACACGCTCGCGGACAAAGGCCCGAAGGTGGTATCCCCGGAGTTTGGTCTTGTCGGTCGCCTTCGCCGTGACCTTGCCGCCGCGTTCCACGGCCCCAATCACGGGGGTCTTACTGGTGCCGCGCCCTCGGAGATGCTGGCCATCCGGCCCGTCGCCTTTCGTGCCCCTGCGCGGCTTGCCGCCGACGTAAGTCTCATCCATTTCGACAATGCCTGTGAGAAGCCCTCGTTGCTCTGCTTGTGTCATGGCCTTGCGGATTTGCATAGCGATTCTCCAAGCGGTGTTCTTGTTCACCTGGAGATCACGGGAAAGTTGCAGGGCTGATAATCCCTTCTTAGCATTCAGAATGAGCGTAACTGCAAGGAACCACTTCTGAATGGGCATATGGGTATGGTGGAAGATGGTGCCGACTGTAACGCTGAAGGAGGTCTTACAAGTGTAGCAGCGGTGACGATGCTGGAGTGGCTTGGTATTGGTGGAGGTGCAGTAGGGGCAGGTTACTTGATCGCCCCAGCGGGCCTTTTCGAGGTGTTTGATGCAATCTACTTGGGTCGGAAACCGCTCGAAAACTGTTATAATGTTCATGCCTTCCGTCCTTCTTAGTGCGTAATCACTGTCAACACTATGATTATCGCACATGGAAGACGGAAGGTCAAGACCTTAAACTAGGCAATTCCGTTAAAGAATGTCCACCCATCAGGTAGACTGCGGTATTTGATGGCAATGCGATCGCGGGGTTGCGATCGTTGTAGTACTCGACCGTGTTTTGGAACTCATCGATGACTTCATCTAGCAGTTCTTCAAGGCCGATCCCGGGTCTTAACTCCCTTCGGGTCACTATCAGTGGTACATAGTCGGACAGTATAAGAACGTCCAGCCCGGTGTTTTCCAGGTTCAATATGATGGCTGAGTCGACGCCGACCCCCCGGGCGAGGGCCAGTGCTCTTGTATCCACGGCGTCAGGGTGTAAACCGCTCAACGTCAGAGTCTGAAGGAAATTGACAAGCTCTCCTTTGGGAGCTGCGAGGAGGAAATACCGAAGCTCCAAACCCTCACTCTTCAAAGGTGTCCAGAAGAGGTGGTGGTAGTCCGCGGCGGAGCCCATTATTCGGTTAGCCTCCCGTGGAACTGCGCTTTTAGGGTTTAATCCCTTGACGTTGGGGAGGGTAATTACGCGGGACGTTGCCCGTGAACTAGGGAACGCGGCGAGCACTTTCCCTGAAACCGCGTCCACTCGTCCGACTGCGGTCTTCAGCACCTCGGCCAGCCGATTGGGGTCTTCAATTCGGCCATCATCCACCAGTCGTGGATTGAATGGGAGGCTGAGCCATCCCTTGACGACCCCTCCTTCGACGGTCATCAGTCGCAAAGATGTCCCTTCTAGACTGATCGTAACCGTAACCTTTTTAAGGCGGTTGGTCAGTTTGTTGATCCATGGGCTACCCAGATATCGCATTACTTCTAACCTGCTCGCTGAGTGAGAACAAAGCTGAGCGTCCAGTCGTCCACGGTACCTGCCACAACTACGTCGCTGATCACCGTTGTCTCGCCGAAAGTTTCTCCTAATTCTAGTAACAGGTCGATTACGTTGCCCCGTGGACCTTTGGCAGTAACGGAACTGGTCAGCTTGGTCAACGCGACGGGTCCGAAACTCTCCGCTTCTGGGGGTTCATTAGTAAGGCTGGTTATCTGGACTCCATGTGCCTCAGCCAAGCCGAATAAGGCAGACGTTTTTGCTTGGGAATCGGCCAGGGTAGGGAACTGCAATCCGGCGATCTCAGTATTTAGTTCGTTTAGAGTTTGCCGTAACCGAGCTACGTTTACTGGTGGAGTGTCGTCTACAGGCTCTTCCTCTCCAATTCCTGTGGCCATTAGCCCAAAGTTAATAAGAAACCCCAGTAAAACCAGCACTCCTAAAATGAACCTGGGTTGGAATTCTATCTTATTCAACCTTGACACCCGTGTTTAGCACGACGTTGAAGATAAACGTTACCTTATCTCCACTGCCCGATATCGACCCGGCTGTAGCCATAGCCACGTGAGGCGAGTCGGTCAGGATGACTCGTACTCGAATACGTTCGCGTGCGCACCCGCGGTACCCGACAAGGTGAGCTGTTGTCCAGTTTGCTGGAATGAAATCGACTTTATCCTATCAGGGGCACCGTTGAAGATAAGGTCAAGTAGTTTAGGCCAGTTGATACTCTGACCGGTTATCGAACTGTGGGCATTGACGAGGCCATTTCGCTGGGTTTTCGTTTGTCGTATTTGAGCGGCCAGTGGGCGCTCAGGAACAATCACAGGGGCTATTTCACGGAAACCCAGGGTCTTAAGGCTCTGATCACCGTACGTCTGGAACAAAATGATGGCAAAAATCAACTCCACGACGGCTATTAACGCCAAAGTGCTATTTCGAGAGAAAATGGGTATTTTGACGTACTGGGCGGGTATAAGATTGACATCTGGAACCCCGGAAGCGGGTTTGCCTCCCTGCAAGGTGCGAAGCCAAGAACTAAAGGAGTCGAAAGAGCTGCTCACAGCTATTCGCCGATGCTGGGAATTATCGAGTACACCGTGGAGATTACGGTTATACCGATGATACCCACTACCGCACCTACCATGATGATCATCATGGGTTCCATCAGGCCGATCAGTCGTTCTATGCTAGCGTCGAAGTCCTGTTGCAGTACAGTACTCAGGACGTGAAGTTGTTCGTCCAGACCTCCAGAACTCTCACCGACACGGGTCATCTCGATTGAGGTCGGATGTCAATAGTGGACACGAAAGCTTTCATGCAGCCAGTAGCCCAGCATAGTAGCTCTTTTCATAGGCTGCAGGTGAGAGGAATCCTAGCCTAGCCTGCCGGCGCTGGCGATTGTAGAAGCTCTCGACGTATTCCGTGATGTCACGAACTGCCTCTCGTCTGCTCCCGTAGTGGCGGTGGTGAACCAGTTCTTGCTTGAGGGTGCCCCAGAAGCTCTCCATCGGCGCGTTGTCAAAACAATTGCCTGTCCTGCTCATGGAGGTTTGCAGTCCAAACCGTTCCAGAAGACTCCTATACTCCTGGGAGCAGTACTGGCTGCCCCGGTCTGAATGATGCAGGACTCCCGCTGAGGGACGCTTGCTGGAGAGCGCCCGGAGGAGTGACTGGCTCACCAGGTTCCTGCTCAACCGTTCTCCCATGGCATAGCCCACGATCTCTCCGGTAAACAGGTCCTTGTGGCCTGCCAGGTACAGCCAGCCCTCATCTGTGGGGACATATGTGATGTCTGTGACCCACACTGCGTTGGGCCGGCTTTGTTGGTGCGTTGGCTCTCAGTATCCGATAGCTGTGACCCACACTGCGTTGGGCCGGCAGACCTTGAACTGCTGGCCCAAGACGTTCTCCGCGACCGACAGCCTGTGCCTGGACTGAGTGGTCGCCTTGAACCTCCTCTTTTGCTTGCAGCGTATGCCCAACTTCTTCCGGATACGCTTGATGCGGCCAATACCCACCCGAACGCCATGCTCCGCCAGGTCACGCTGTAACCGTTCCGGGCCATAGGTCTGTCTCGTCCGCTTGTGGGCCGCCTTGATCTCAAGCTCCAGCCGCACTTCCTCTCGCGCTCGCTTGCTCGGCGGCCTGTCCACCCAGGCATAGTAGCCACTGGCCGATACGACCAACATTCGGCTCAGGACAGATGTGGGGTAATCGAGCCGCAGTTGGTTCATCATCGCGTACCGGGCAGCGACTCCCTGGCAAAGTACGCGGCTGCTTTTTTAGGATGTCCCGCTCCATCTTCACTTCCGCCAGTTCTTTCTTCGTCCGGGCCAGCTCCATCTCCACGTCAGTCAAGGGCCGGTAGCTCTTGTCCACGTCTCCCAATTTGCCGGCCTTATATAGCTTCACCCAATACCCCAACGTCGATGGCGGTAAGGACAACCGACGCCCTGCCTCTGGCAATGACAGATTCTCTTCCAATACCAGCTTCACTGCTTCCTGTCGGAATTCCCTGGTATACCTTCCTTGCGGGGCCCTCTTCATCCTGACACCTCCGTCTCTCTAGCTTATCCGACTTTGGTGTCCACTTTTCCCATCCTACCTCAGATTAACAAAGGTGGGAATATAGAGTGTTGGGTCATGGCCTCAGAGAGGTTACTCCCTGCAAGGAGGTCCGATCGCACCTTAATGAGGGCGTCTTTCAATACGGCGTTGTCCGTGTTTTCTAACGTGAGCTCGACGGCCTCTAAAAGGGGAATACCAGAAGAGAGGAGAGAAGCCAAGGTATTAGTCACTCGGGCGATGCTACTTTTCTGGACCATCTGGCCAAAAAGTGGCAACCTCAACAGAATCCTGTCCGTGACCAACTTTCCGGCTGGCCGGCTTCGGTATAGGAGGGTTAGAGGAATGGAGAGTACCACTACAAGTACTATCCATAGGCCGTAGGCTTGAGCAAAATCGCTGGAGGCCACGAGCATCCTTGTTATTAACGGAAGGTCAGCATCGAACTCCTCGAGCAGCTGGGACAGCATTGGTATTGAGAAGTTAAGCAAGACGAAGATAGAGATGCCAGCTATGACCGACACTATCCCTGGGTAGGTCAAGCTCGAGATGAGTTTGGCTTTGACTTCGGCTTGTGCTTGTATGTAGTCCGCTCCTCTGCGGAGGGATCCGCTCAGGTCACCTGTCTGTCCACCGATGTGGGCAAGCCTAACGAATAAAGGGGGGAAGGTCTTGGGAAATCTCCCCAAACCCTCGGAAAACGATCCACCTTCGTTTATGTGCTCGACGATACCCTTGATCGCGTCCTTGATCATCGGGTGCACCTTTTCGTGAGCAAGTGCCTCAAGTGATAGGTGGAGGGGCAGCCCGGAGTCTAGAAGGGTCGCGAGCTGCCTTATCAAAGCGATTGTTTCGCGCTCTTTTACTCCGAACAGACTCGGCAACAGGGTGTGTAGTTGGAGGCCCTTGCGGGCTTTCCTCACCCGTGTAACGACAAGGTCAGATTGCCATAGGATATCCTCGGCAACCTTCGCGGACCCGGCCTCCATGGTCCCGGTTAGTCCTTTCCCCCTTCGATCGTATGCAACGTATTCTATTAGCATCTTAGATACTCGCTATCTGGCGACTAACAATTATACTCCCCCTCACATATGGGAGAGTAGCATGGGTTACGACAACAAGTTATGTTTATTCAACAGGAATTGTTGGGATGGGCAAACGAACCCTTCCGGTTGGAAATTGCAAAGGCAGCAGAGTCAATTTTTGATGGGGCGTGGCGTAGATGCCAGATGATCGTGGGAGCTAGTCGAAAGTAAACACGTTGCGTATTACTTCTTGCGGTGTGGTGATGCCGTCTTGTGCTTTTTGCATACCATCACGTCGCATTGTGATCATCCCGCTCTGGATTGCTTCTGCACGTATTTCGGAAGCGGGTGCTTTCTTGTTTATAAGTCCGCGGATATTGTCGTTTATCGTCAGTATCTCGAATACAGCTACTCGTCCCAAATATCCGGAGCGTGAGCACATGTTGCAGCCACGGCCGACGTGGAACTCAGTGACCATTTCGCCCATCTCATGCTGAAAAGCAGACACTTCCGCGGGTGAGACTGCCGTGGGTGTTTTGCAGTAGTCGCAAACCTTGCGGACAAGCCGCTGGGCCACGCTGCCAATTACCGCTGAAGTTACGAGGAAAGGCTCCACACCCAGGTCTATGAGCCTTGTGATGGCCGAAGCCGCATCGTTGGCATGGATGGAAGAAAGAACAAGGTGGCCCGTTAAGGCCGCTTGGGTAGCAACAGAGGCCGTCTCGTAATCTCGAATCTCGCCAACCAGCATGATGTCAGGGTCGAGTCGCATGAGCCCCCTCAAGCCGGTTGCAAAAGTAATGCCAGCCTGTTGGTTGACCTGTGTCTGGTTGATACCAGCGAAGTGGTACTCGATTGGATCCTCGATGGTCATTATGTTCTGGTTTTCTGCGTCCAGTTGGAGCAAAGAGGCATATAGGGTCGTCGTTTTACCCGAGCCTGTAGGACCGCTTATTAGTATCATACCGAAGGGAGACGCAGTCAGCCTGCTATAAACTTGAAGAGCGGTTGGATCGAATCCGAGGTCTGATAAAGAGAAGGTGGAGCTGCCCTTGTTCAAAATTCTCATAACGACCTTCTCCCCATAGGACGTTTCGATCGAGGCCACTCGGAAATCTACCTCTTCCTCACCCACGTTCAGGCTAAAATGCCCGTCCTGCGGTTTTCTTCGTTCGGCAATGTCCATTCCTGAAAGAACCTTGACCCTCGAGGTGAGAGAGGACTGTACGCCTTTCGGTAAGGAGGCGGCCGTGTGCAAGGCTCCGTCCACCCTGAACCGGATTTGAACGCCGTCTTCCCTCGGCTCGATGTGAATGTCCGAGGCCCTTTCTCTAACAGCCTGACCGATGATCATGTCCAGTGCCTGGACTACTGGTGCCCTTGCGACATCGTCGGCAGCCAGAGTAGGTTCGGGCGTTGGAGTAGGTGCCGTAATGGTCGCTCTCGCGGGAGTCGGCTGGGGCTGACTCTGTGGCGCGGCCGCTGGTTGAGCTCCTCCAAGAATCGACTCCAGCCTTTGTTCCATCTGAGGGGCTGACCTGTAGTACTGACCTAGAAGACTTTCCACACTTCCCTGGGTCGGCAATCGCGGCTTAACCCTGTATCCGGTAACCGTCGTCAGAGTATTTACGGCGTCCAGGTCCTGGGGGTTGTCCATCGCCACACGAAGGGAATCCCCCTCGATAACAAGGGGAAGCACGTTGTATTTCCGGGCCACGTCTTCCGGTACCAGGCGCACCGCCTCTTCCGAGACCGCCACCTGCTTCAGGTCCACCAGGGGGACCCGGGTGTGGATGCTTAAGAAGGTGCTGTACGTCTCCTCGGAGATGTGCCCCTTGGAAACCAAGGCTTCGCGCAGTGTCATCCCTGACTGCTGGGCAGCTTTGATTGACTCGTCTAGATTTTCCTGAGAGACGAACCCGCCCTCTGCCAGCAGTCGTCCGATTTGCTCTTCGGTCCTGTTTATTGATCGATTGTTTTGCATGTCTGTTTACTCTGATTATCCGACGGGTATAAAACCACCTTCGCGCTTTGATGCCCGCATAACCAGCCTAGACTGAACACCGAAAATGTGTCAAGCCTTCGGGCCTCCCCCTTTGGTTGGGTTTGGGGCGACACCTGGCCTCACAATCTCTTAGATGTTTTGGTCACCTATTTGGAGTTGAACACCCTGGCTGAGTGGGGGTAGCATAGTTGGCGCGTCAATAGAAAAGCCTTAAATGCTTAGTGTCACCCAAATAAGTGGCCCGTCCTTCCGCTGGAAGGACGGGCCACTTCGTCGTTCGCCAGGCTAACGCAGGTCAGCGTTCTCTGTTTCTCCAGACAACAAACCGCTCTAATAAGACATCGAGGACGGGAATTTCCCCGGCTACATATTTCCCGATTAGCCACCCAAGTAGAGCGAGCAATGCAGTGATAAAGGCCTCCAGGGGCCCCAGTCCCACCAAAACAACCCCAATCACAAGGCCGATCACAAGTCCTACGATTTTGGGATTGTCCATTCCTCTCCCTAGGCCCCCATCAACCGCGAAGTTTCGCCGCGTTCGTACCTTACGCGCACTACGTTGACCTGCAGAACCGTCAGTCCGGTTAGCTGCTGGACTGATTGTGCTATGCGCGCTTGTAAGTCGTCTCTGACTTCCTGGGCGTTGCTACCCAGAATCAGCTTTGGGTAACAGTTGATGATGATTCTGGCGGGTCCAGTCCCAGACTTTCCTTTGACCCGAATCCGGCATTTTAGAGAGGTAACACTCCGGTTGCTTAGGCCGGTGCGTTCGGCAAGAAGTTCAATGCTACTGGCATCGATAGTCGACAAACCTTGCATAGTGGACGCTATTTGAAGGGATTCCCTCCGCCTAGACGGTATCAACTCAACCAGTACCAGCCCGGTCATCACGATTGCCACTATTATTGATAACGTTATCGCTGCTGTCTTCTCCCCGTCGCTGGCGTCCACCAGTCCTTGTAGCTGGGGTTCGAACCAAGCGTCCCCGGCTATGCTCTCATCACCACCCGGGAGGAAGTCCGGGTCCAATGCTTCGCTGGCCACAAGAATCGTAACAAGTGACCCAGCAATGAGCACCGCAGCAAAGAGGACGACGATGAGTCTGTTAAGACTATTCATGAGTTTGGTTTAGTCAACCCTGCCGGGCATCCTCTCGGGGAACTCGATCCCTACAACATCGATGTTGATCTCCTTGGTCACCAGTCCGAGCATTTCCAGTACCCTTTTGGCCACGTTCTGTCTGACCTTCACCACCAGATGTGGGATGCTATAGCCATACACGACTGTTACGTCGATATCAAGGAGCGCTTCCCTTTTACCGGCCTCCACGTCTACGCCTCGAGCACGGCGTTCGGCCCCTCCCACTCGCTCGGCAAGGGTTTTTCGTATCGAACTTGTGCCAAGGGAGGCGACTCCTTCGATCTCCCGAGCCGCAACTCCTGCTATAGCAGCAATGACTTCATCACTAATATCAGTCGCGCCCCCCACCTGAATCTCCGAGAGACTCCCTATCTCGGCGAGCTTGGTGGACATCTCTTTTTCCCTGATCTTCCTGTCAACCATTGTCGACTCCTTTCTCGGGTGCCGTTAACCTGCCAAGGGTAAGCGGGTGACCTATTGGACCCTTCCTGGCATTCTCTCCGGGAAGTCAATGCCGACCACGTTTACGTTGATCTCTTTGGCCACCAAACCACAGAGCTCAAGTATCCGACGGGCGACGTTTTCTCGAACCTTGACAACGATTTCGGGGATACCGTGCCCGTAGACAATTCTCAGGTCAATATCAAGGATCGCTTCCCTTCTACCGACCTCAACCTTAACTCCACGAGCCTTAAGTTCCGCGCCACCGACGCGTTCCGCTATTGTTCTCCTGATGGAGCTGGTGCCCAACGATGAAACCCCTTCTATTTCCCGAGCGGCTACTCCGGCGATGGCACCTATGACATCATCGACTATTTCAGTTTCACCACCTACCTCGATGTCTTGCAGTTTCCCAAGCTCAGCAAGTTTGGATGCCATCTCCTGTTCTTTGATCTTGTCATCGGGCATAAGTTGCTCCTTGCGCAATTACAACTACGGCTACTGACCGTCGTTCGCCGATGATCCGCGCTTTATTGAACTCTGCCTGGCATCCGGGCTGGAAACTCGATACCGGCAATCTTGATGTTGACCTCTTTAGCTAGGAGACCGGCGTACCGTAGCAGGTCTTGGGCAGCGTTCAGGCGAACTTTCGTGACCATTTCTGGAATGCTACAACCATATATTACTTTCAAGTTGATGTCCAGTATAGCCTCCCGGGCACCCAACTCAACCTCAACTCCGCGAGCCCGTCGCTCTGCGCCACCAAGCCTCTCACTTAATGCTCTACGCAAAGATGTTGAGCCGAGCGACGCGACACCTTCGATTCCCTCCGCAGCTACCCCTGCTATGGCCCCTATAACTTCCGGCTCAATGTTTGTCGTCCCACCGACAGGAATCTCTTCAAGCTTTTGTGTTTCTTCCATTCTGGGCATCATCTCTAGATCTTTAACTGTCAGACCGCCCATTACCGACTCATGCACGGCTGCGGTGCTTTGGGCCTCTGACGTCTCGGAACTCACCGTCTCTTCAACTAAATCAGCTTCTTCGGTAGGTCTCATCTTGTCCTTCATCGGTCCATCCCTCCCCTCTTAATTTGTGAAAACCGTCACTAATGAATCAGCCCTCGCATAAGTGAACGCTCACTTATTTCTATTTTAACACCCCTGCTTTTTGTATGTCAATAGGGTTGATTGTAATCGGGTCATGTGTTACAGTTATTGTGAGCGTACACTCACATGTGGAGAGACGATGACTTCGCAGAGTAGCAAGCCGTCAACAGTCCATCTGGATACGGAAGTACGGCGGCATCAAATAATTAGAGAGGCCAGGAAGATTGTTACTTCCCAGGGCATGGCCTCTTTCACAATACAAGAGTTGGCTAATGAGGTTGGCGTTTCTGAAGGTGCGATCTATCGCCACTTCAAGAGCAAGGAAGAAATCCTTCTGGTATTAGTCCAGGACGTAGAACGCAGCCTATTGGAAGCGATTTCAGCTTCCGCTAGACCTCATAAGGGAGTCCTGAGCCAGCTAAAGCACCTCCTGCAGAGGCATTTTTCGGCGTCCGAGCGCCGCCTTGGCATCAGCTTCGTTGTAATCGCTGAGGCGATGCGATTCGCCGACCCTCAGGTCAAAGAGGCCACAAGGCAAATGGTAAAACGTTACCTTGACTTCATCCACTCGATCTTGAAGAGCGGTGTTGATACAGGTGAGATCGATAAATCGTTGGATCCTAAGGCGGCCGCGCTCATGTTTTATGGAATGATCCAGGCCACCGTCACCCACTGGTCTGTAAATGGCCGCGCTCAGCCTCTAGCCCAACATACAGAGTCGCTGTGGTCAATGTTCAAGAGCGGGCTTACTACTCGGGGAAACTCAGCCCATCGGTAGATCTGGCCGCAACTATCTTCCTAAGTAGCCTGAGACGTGTGTTTGTCGTAAAACGCTGTTTTGACCCCAGGCACTTCGACACTTATGGTGTAAACCGAAGTCCTGGCAGTCAAGTACAGGGTCTTGTGGTCTGGCCCACCGTAAGCACAGTTGGCAGGGACCTCAGGGGTCCTGAGTATCCCCAAACGATCGCCCTCTTTGTCGAATATCCAAGTACCGCCCGGCCCGGTACAGAACACGCGGCCTTCTTCATCCGCTGCCATGCCATCTGGCACCTCTTCCTCGGGCGCGGACATATCGGCGAATACCCGGCTGTTAGATAGGGAGCCATCCGGCCTCACGTCGAACGCTCTGATGTACCTGTCGGGCCTGCTATTCGACGCATACAAAACCTTTCCATCGGGAGAGAATGCGATCCCGTTGGGGTATTCACAATCGGCCGATGCAACGGATAGTCTACCGTGGGGTGCGATCCGGAATATGGCGGAGAAGTCCAATTCCCGTTCCTCTGGGGGGAGACGTCCACCTGGGTCTGTAAAATAGAGACTGCCCTCGTGACGCGCGACGACGTCATTTGGCCTGTTGATCTTTTCGCCTAGCCAGCTGTCAGCAATGATGGCTATCGAGCCGTCGGCTTCCATCCTCGTCACCCGGCGGTTGTTCCCCTCGCAGAGGACGAGACGACCTTGAAGATCAAAGGTTACGCCGTTGCCTGCGTTGGTATTTTCCCGCACAATCTCTACTACCCCTGCAGGAGAGATTCTGTGGACACGACTGTTGTGTATATCGGTAAAGTAGAATGACCCGTCCGGGTGCCAGAAAGGGCCTTCTGTGAATAGAAAACCGGTAGCGATCCGTTCCGGTTCTCCATCGAAAATATCGGACAAGTCATCGCTCATAGTGGACCCCCTAAGTCTGCCCCCCTAAAATCTGGTTCACATCACCTTTGAGGTGAAGGCTACTCGAAATAAAGGCGCACCTTTTGTTTGAGGGGCGGCGCTATTTTACAACACCAAAACGGCAAAGGCTACCTGACTTGGGTGGCCCTTGACCACGATATCTGAGGCTAGCTAGAATGGGCATCAACAATTACTGGAAATCCACCGTTGTTTCTGCCGAGGGTGAAAGATGACTGATGGCTCAACCGAAACAATTGTCGACCTACATGTTCTGAACATGGATCACATCGTTCTTCGAGTCAAGGATGTAGAGCGAGCTATAAGTTTCTACACCGAGGTGCTTGGGTTGGCACCCCACAGAGTAGACGAATTCCGACAGGGCGCAGCGCCATTCCCCTGCGCAAGAGTAGACGACCACACTATCATCGACCTGCTGCCGGTCCCCGATCAAGGACCAGTTGGGGACGGACCACGGAACCTCGATCATTACTGCCTGACCATTGCCCCGACGGATATGTCAATGCTCACCGACCGGTTGCGCCAACAGGGTGTAACCGTGTTGAGCGATGAACCAGTTCAGCGGTCTGGTGCTGAGGGCATGGGCACCTCTATCTATATAAAGGACTGGGAAGATAACACAATTGAGCTACGCCACTATTAGGGTCGCACGTCGGTGCTCGTGCCAATAGACCTACTTGCAGGCCCGTTGAAGGTGCCGATGAGAACCTCTACAGCCGGGATAGCGCTGCTTTTGTTCACTCTTTTGTTGCTAAGCTGCACCGGCAACAAAAGCGATGGAGAAGAGCGCTTTATTGATGGCATGAGACTGAGCGAGCTGGGGCGGTGGACCGAAGCCATAGCTGAGTTCGATGCCGCCATCAGTCTCGATCCCGAGTATGCGGTGGCATATTCGAATCGAGGACGTGCCTTCAACAAGGTAGGACAGCCTCTGAGAGGCCTTCAAGATCATATCGAAGCGATAAAATTGCGACCAGATGTATCGACTTTCTGGTACAACAGGGGGAATGCCTATTTTGACCTCGCCCAGTATCAAAGGGCCATCGACGATTACGACGAGGCTATCCGGCTTAACCCTGAAGAGGGGCCGGCATACATAAGCCGAGCTGCCGCCTACAACCGGCTCGGTCGGCGAGACGAAGCCCAGGATGATCTGGAAAAGGCTGGAGAATTAGAGGATGCCCCTGAATAGGGCTATTTTGACGTTCTGACCCAGAGCCTTTTCCCGTCGGTGATGAACTCCACATCTCCCTGGGTCGACGTCAGGAAGGTCATGTCCTGTCCTACAGCTTCGTTAATTCAAGCCACCACTTCGGGGTGAGGATGACCATGTGGGTTGTTTGCACCAGCCGAGATCACTGCCGCCGCAGGGTTTGCAGCATGAAGGAATCGTAGTGTCGTTGAGGTCTTGCTACCATGATGAGGGACCTTGAGCACGGTGCTCTCAATATCCAACTCCTCTTCGAGTAGGTAGTTCTCTGCTTCTGCCTCGACATCCGCAGTCAGAAGGAAGCTCACGTCTCCGTAGTTCATTCGAATTACAATGCTGTTGTTATTTGTGTCGGAATTGGTTCCGAGGAACGGACGGTTCCCTGGATTCAAAACTTCCAGCAGGGTTGCCTTGCCGAGCTTGATGAGCTGCCCTTCAAGAGCCTGAACGTTCGGAGTGCGGGTCCGGTTCACGATCCTCTCCCAGTCTAGGTACAGCGGATTCTCCGAACCGGCCCCCGACTCCAGCAGCAGGGACACGTCGTATCGGTCCGCCACCTCGATCAGTCCCCGAAAATGGTCCTGATCGGGATGAGTCAGTACCATCAGGTCCAGGCTATGATCCCAGAAGGGAATCTTATCTCCGATGGCCCTTATAGCCGTTAGTTGATCCGGTCCGCCATCAATCAATACCTGGTTGCCTTCCGGGGTAACAACGAAAGTACTATCGCCCTGCCCTACATTCAAGAAGTAAACGTGGAGCCTCCCATCACTTCCAGCGACTACTTGGAGCCATAGGACGGCATTTAGAAAAACAAGACTAAACAGCGTCCCCAGCATCAACCCAGACGTCGAGCTTGCTCTTCCTTGCGCCCCCGGTATTTTGTCAGGGTTGGTAAGCATGTTGGCTTTGAACCGCCGGAATGGTTCGAGTATTCGACCGGCTCCTACCGGCGTGATCAAAAGGCCTGCGATTGCTCCGTAGTAAACCCACACCAACAGGCCACTGAACTTGGGGACGGCAATGACGCTTCCTGGAACGCTTGCGAATAGGTCGATGATTCTAATCAGCAATTCCAATGGTACCCACGCCAACCACCCAAAGAAGTCTCCAAAAACCGGATGCACCGCATTAGCTACAGCAGCGGCTGCTGACGTTGCCAGGATTACCGGCACAGCGGGCAATGCCAGTATCGTAGCTGGGATACCCACAGTGGGAATCCGGTGGAAATTGAAGGCGATCAGAGGAAGTGTGGCAACGGTCGCGGCTACCGAAGCGACTGCAGCCATCAATAACCACCTGGCAAAGTTACGGCGCAATCCGGGGGACTCCAGGCCGATCCCGCTTAAGCCCCACTTGGACCAGACCTCGGACTCAGCGACGATCGCTATCCCCGCGATAGCGGTGAAGCTTAGCTGAAATGACACCTGTTGGAGAACCTGGGGTTCGATACCAGCCATAATAGCTGCCGCTAAGGCCAGGGCAGGCAGCGAGCTCTTTGGCCGCCCCAAGGCCAGGGCGGCCAAATAAACACTCCCCATTATGGCGGCCCGTTCTACAGGTGTCGCGAATCCACTCAGTAGTGCGTATGACCAGATGACAACCAACGGAATCAATAGATAAAGTTGGCGGCGCCTGCCAATGAGCCAGATGCTCGCCGCCAAGGTGAGGATTAAAACAGTGCCGACGTGCAGTCCGGATACAGCCAAGAGATGGGATGTACCTGTCGCCCTGAAGTCGTCTGTTATTTCTGAGGGCAGTCTGCTTCTTATCCCGAGGAGGAGCGCTTGAGCCAGAGAGGCCTGGGGTTCTGGAAGAGCCTGGTCTAGTTCTTCGGAGATATTACGCCTGAGGTCGTACACCTTCTCCAGAATGGGATTCCCATCCCCCTCGCCGATGAGCCGGACCTCGGGAAAGCCCATGACTGCGTGGATCCCTTGTGTAGCTAAGTACGCTGGGTAATCGAAATCTCCGAACTGAGTCGGTTCCTCGATGCTGCCTTGGAGCTCCAGCCGGTCACCGTAGCGAAAAAAGGACTACCTCTTTGCTCGACCAACTTGCTGGTGGGTCTCGCGAAAACAAGAATCTTGCTGCCCACGCGAGCCAGACTGTTGCCTGTATCAACCGCGTCAATGGAGAATCTGAACTCGACTCCACGCCCGGCCATTTCCGGATCGCTGGCTACAGTTCCTCGGACTGCTACTGTCTGAGCGGAACCCGAGCCAACCGGAGCCTCAATGTTGCTGGAAACCTCCGCCCTGATAATGCCCATCAGCAGCACCAGGACCGCAAGAGATGGCCAGAGGTAAAAGGTCCTGATTTGGGAGAGGATCAGAAAGCCTACAGCCGCCGCGGAGAATAGGATAAGGGTGGGGAGGTAAACGTCGGCTTCGATCCCGATCAGAAGCCGGCTATCCAGGCGGCGGTTACGGAGATCAGCTTCATAAATCGACCCCAACGAGTTCGGATGCTTTACTAGAACAGGTGGATGACTACTGGTCAAGTTCCTCGTTATAAAAAGTCGGCGCGGGGTCAATGCACCCTGCGCCGACTCTAGTAACCAGACGTGCTATTCTTTACACCTTGGGTATTTTTTTGTAGAATGCGTTTAGATTCAGGCATTAGCTAAATCAAGTAAGTTTAGGTGGTATTCATGGCGAACAACGATATAGCTCTCATGGCACATCTGTTTCGCCGGGCCGGGTTCGGCGCTCCAAGAGATGTCCTGGAGGAATATGTAGCCAAGGGATATGAGGCTGCGGTGGAGGAGTTGCTTTATCCGGAGAACCAGCCTGAGGTCGACGTCGACCTTATGGAGCGATACATGCCTGAGTACGGACACGGTCAGGCGGTCGACTCCAATCAGATGGCCTGGATGTTCAGGATGATCAACACCAAGCGTCAGCTCCAGGAAAAATTGACTCTCTTCTGGCATGGCATCCTTTGCACTGGCTACGCCAAGACAGATCACGCTCGCATGTGCGCCGTCAATGTCGACCTTTACCGTCGCATCGGTTTCGGTAGCGTTAAAGAGCTACTCTTGGAGCTCTCAAAAGACGCAACGATGGTCTTCTATCTGGATAATGTTGTCAGCCACAAGGACGCCCCTAATGAGAACTACGGCAGGGAGTTGCTGGAGCTCTTCTCTCTCGGGGTTGGAATGGACGGCAAATCCAACTATACGGAAGACGATGTCAAGGCTGCAGGTAGGGCGTTCACCGGATGGGGATTGCGGCCCGTGCTCCCTGTTTTCCCGTATTGTCACCAGGACTGGAAGTTCCGATATGATGCCACGGATCACGATGACAGCGTAAAGACCTTCCTGGGAGAGACAGGTCGCTTCAACGGAGAAGACATTGTTGAAATCGTCATGAAGCAGCCTGCGACGGCCAGGTTCATTGCCCGACATCTCTACAACTTTTTCGTGGCAGACGAACCTCAAGTACCCAACTGGAAGGACACGCCACCCCGAGACGTAGAGGCGATAAAAACCCTTGAAAAGGCCCTCGTAGACAACAATTTCGAAATCAGGCCCGTGCTGCGACTACTCTTCAACTCCGACTTTTTCAAAAACGCACGTTTTGCCAAGGTAAAGAATCCGGTGGAAGTCGTAGTGGGCACCCTCCGGCTGGTCAAAGACCACACCGAGGTGAAGCCGGGTTTCCACTCTGTGTCCCAGTTAGCGGTGTATATGGGTCAGGAGTTAATGAACCCGCCAAGCGTTGAGGGTTGGCATACAGGACCGGCCTGGATAGACAGCGGTACCTTGGTGGAACGGATCAACTTCGTTACGGAGCAGGTGGGGAATCTGGACCTGCCAGGTATAAAGTTGATCGTGGACAGGATGAGCAAAGGTACAACCAACATGTCACCTGAGGGGTTTGTGGACGGTTGTCTGGACCTCATCGGCCCCTTGGAAGTCAGCGACAAAACGCGAAACGTCTTGATCGAGCACGCAAACAGTTTCGGCGAGTTGCGCCGCGCGACCGAGGAAGACAGAGTCCGATTCGGCAATCATGTGGCTCAAATGCTGCAGCTGATAGGCGCCACAGCCGAATATCAGTATGCCTAGCGAGGGAGGAAAACATAGCCATGTCTAGCGAGAAAGAGCGGGTGCTGGTCGTCTTCGCATTAGCCGGAGGCAATGATTTCCTCAACACCCTTATCCCCTATAACAACCCTCTTTACTACGATTATCGCGGAACGCTGAAGATTCCGGCGGAAGAGGTTCTGCCTATAAGCGACGAGCTGGCTTTCAACCCCAACATAAAAGAAATCAAGGACCTGTACGACGACGGCAAAGTGGCCATGGTTCAGGGAGTGGGTTATCCCAATCCCAACCGGTCCCACTTCCGGTCCATGGATATCTGGCACACCTGCGAACCCGACAAAATAGGTGACGAGGGCTGGCTAGGCCGGACAGTGAGGGACGTGGATCCCAAAGGGGAGAACGTACTTGCCGGACTGAACATTGGCCGTGGTCTCCCAAGGGTCTTCGTAGCCAAAGGAGTGCCTGTTGCTTCGGTAGGTAACCTGGAGAGTTATGGTTTGCTGACCGGTATGTCTGAAGAAACTGAGCGGAACAAGGCGCTGGAGATTTTCTCTCGAATGTATGCCCCAGCTATAGGCTCCGGCCCCGTCACTGACTATATATGGGAGACGGGTCGCGCCGCCATGACGGGGGCGGACATCCTGAAAGAAGCACCCAAAAAATATTCTTCTACCGTCGAGTACGAGAACAATGCCATAGGCCATGGCCTTAAGTCGGTAGCCCAGGTTCACCTGGCTGGCCTAGGTACCAGGATATTCTATACCGGGGCGCCGTTTAACTCCTTCGATTCCCACGGAAACCAGGCCCGGGATCACGGACCCCTGCTTGCGAGTGTGTCGCGGGCGATGAACGATTTTTATCAGGACATGAAAGAGCACAACGCTGGTAAGGAAGTGTTGCTGTTCGCCTTTTCCGAATTCGGACGCCGCGTCATGGACAACGGTGGCGGCACCGATCACGGCACAGGTGGAGGATGTTGGCTGATTGGGGACACGGTGAAAGGCGGTCTTTACGGCCAGTACCCATCGTTGAACAAAGAAGATCTGGAAGACGACGGGGATTTATGTCACAACGTCGACTTCCGAAGCGTATATGCCACTATCCTGGAGCAATGGTTGGGTTTGGACTCCAAGCCTACCGTTGGCGGCACTTTCGAGCAACTCGACTTAATAAAGAACTAAAACCGGTCAGATCGGCGGCTAGCAAATATGGTCACTCAGCTATTTGGCATAACAACGAGGTCATACAAATACGACCGAACAATCGGTCGTGACGAAAACTTCGGAAGTGGCTTCAGAGACCCCCTTGATGTAGCAGCCGCTCCCGACGGCCGCCTCTACGTGGTAAACAGGCTCGTTGAGTTCCATCCAGAGAACGTACACGTAACGATGCTCAACATCGACGAGGAGTATTTAGGTCAGTTCGGTAGCATAGGGGATGGAGAGGGTCAGTTCAAATGGTCGGTTGGCATCGCTCTGGACAGCAAGCAGAACGTCTACGTCACCGATGAGTGGCTGAACCGCATTGCGATCTTCGACAAAGACGGTGATTTTATAGCCAACTGGGACCTGGGCGGGTCTGGCGACGGCCAGTTGAACAAGCCCGCCGGCATCAAGATCGACAAAAACGACAACATATACGTCGTGGATAGCGGCAACCACCGAATCCAAGTCTTCGACAATAACGGCAGGTTCCTGCGTAAGTGGGGAGAGTTGGGCACCGACCCAGGCCAGTTCAACCTGCCCTGGGGTATCGGCCTGGATGGTCGAGGGGACGTATACGTGGCCGACTGGCGTAACGACCGCATGCAGAAATTCTCGGCTGAGGGTGAGTTCCTTATGACCTTCGGCTCATCGGGAAGCGCAGCGGGTGAGTTCAACCGCCCCGTTGGCGTGGCCGTCGACAGTGACGGTGACATCTATGTCTCAGATAGTTTCAACGACCGGGTCCAAGCGTTTACACCAGACGGTCGGTATATCACTAACTTTGAGGGAGACGCCGTGATGTCCAAGTGGGGAGAGCAGATTCTATCGGCCAACGCCCATATGTTAAAGGCCATCGACCTGGTTCAGGACATGACCCCCTGGCAGAGGTTCTGGCGTCCCAAAGGCCTGGTTGTCGACAGCGAAGACCGCATCATCATCGTTGATGGCTACAGGGCCCGTCTCCAGATTTACAAGAAAGACAAACAAGACTCCTCCTAACCTTCACCGTTTGCCTGGTTATCCTTCCCGTCTGAACTCCGCTCATGGAGAGACGAACCATGATCTCTTTGTCGTCCCTAACGACATCGGGCCTGTTTTGAAATGACGAGCGGTCGGTTTCCAACGTCCCCAGAGGTCGCTGTGCAAGGTGCAGGCGTAACAAGATAGATGCTGACGCCATGGTTCAAATCGCAAGGGATAGTAACATCAGCTACGATAGACCAATACCCTATTCTTACTGGGTGAGGCGCGGTCATCTGCTCGCGGGAGAGTACCCGGGCTCCCAGATAACCTGGAGCCCCAGGCGGACCACCCGTACCCTGATGGACACCCTGCTGGCCTTGCTATTCTTGGGTTCCAAAGGGCGTAAGGGCACCAAACGCAAGATATCCAATCTGGTCCAAGCGGGTGTTACCCTGTTCATCGATCTCACAGAACCTAACGATCTCAAATCCTATGCGCCGTTGTTAGCCCAGGAAGCCGACAAAATGGGTCGCACGGTCGAGTACGTCAGGTTTGCCATACAAGACCGGCATACTCCCCCAAAAGAGCAGATGGTTGAGATATTGGACGCTATTGACCGGTCAATAGCGTCAGGTGGGACCGTCTATGTTCACTGCTTGCGTGGAATCGGCAGGACCGGTACCGTCGTGGGCTGCTACCTGGCCCGGCACGGAACGACTGGGGAGCAGGCGTTTCATGAGATCGGCGGACTGCGGAAGGGCCTGCTGAGCTCATGGTGGCGCTCCCCTGAAACCGAGCAGCAGCGTCGGATGGTCATACGTTGGGGGGATAATGACGACAGCTAGAAAGAAAACCATCGGGACTCGCCTGTCCACCAACAGGCACCTCCTCAGGGCCATCTACTTCCCCTGGATACTGCTTCCCTATCCTGTGAGGCGCGTCGTTACTATTGGAGGAGTGTGGGCTCTCCAGGCCCTTAGACGGGCAAGACGTGTGCACCGGCAAAGTAGCCCCACGGCGCCTGAAAGGGTGTTCACCCTTTCCTTTTGGGGCGTGCCTAAGATGCACCTGGACGAATATGTTTTGACGGTAGGCGGAAGCGTTAGGAGTCCCTTCGATCTGTCTCTGGAGGAGTTGAAGGGCTCGCCGGCAGTTGAACGTGAAGTAACCCTGGACTGCGTGGGCGGCAGCCGGATCAACTGTGTTATGCAAGGAGTGTCGTTCGAGCATCTGATGAAGCGAGCGGAACCGGAACCGGGTACCAGGACTGCCATATTTCACTGCGCCGACGGCTACTTTACCACCCATCCCGTTGAGGACTTGATAAACACCGACGCCTTTTTGGCGTATGTTGTAATCGTGGGCGGGCAGGAGTATCACTGCGAGCCCGGGTGACAGCCTGGTGATCCCCGGAAATACTCCACACGAGGCCCTTGTTGGAACCGAGGGCTGTGCCTTCGTCTGGTCCGAGAAGCTTTTTACGTAGGGCTCGTCCCGATGCGCTCGTACCGACTGCGCTGTGGTCGTTGGGGTTATTGTTCCCAGATGATCTGGCGAAGGTTGATGCCCAACGCTCCGTTGCCAGGGGAATAGTCACTTGGGACATTTTCGTTCCCAACGAAGGTGGCGCCAGCCCGCGCGATAGGAATTACGATGTAGTTCTCTACCACGTATCTGTCCACGGCATGGCTGGCAGCTTCATATGTCGCTGTTTCCGTGGCCGCTTCCGTAGCCTCCACTAACGGTGTCAAGTTGGTGGAGTCGCAGGCGATTTTAGCGATTCCGTCGCACTTGAACAGGATCTGGAAGAACCCCGTCGGGATGATTATTCCCGGTATGGGGAAGATTGTGACCGATGGTTCAGGTAAGGTCCCTCCAAACCACGCCGGGCGATAGGAACCACCATAGTCTCGGTAGGTGAGTTCGGACTTTACACCAACCGCCTCGAAGAAGCCAGCAATCGCGCCGGAAATCGACAGAGCTTCCGGCCAGCCGGCTTTAGGGAAGGCCTCGAGCTTAACGGTCAGCTCCTCCCCGCCTTCTCCGTATCCAGCTTCCGTGAGGAGTTGCTTGGCTCGCTCGGGGTTGTATTCGCCGATTGGAAGAGGGTCGTATCCGACGGCGGCGGTGGTCAAGAAGTTCCCATGAACGTCACCCAGACCCGCCAGAACGAACTCAACCATCTCTTCACGGTTTATGGCCAGCGACAGAGCTTCTCTCAGCTTGACATCTTGGAACACGGTACTGGAGTCAGGATGTTCCGGAGTCCCTCTCCACAGCATGAAGAAGAGCGTAAGGATGTCGCTCAATGGCTTGTTGAAGCCCTGGAAACCTTCTTCAACCAGGTCTTTGGCCCGTTCACGGGAAATGTCCGCGAAGTCTGCCTGGCCGGTGTCCAGCATCGCGGCCCGGGTGGACTCCTCGAAGACCAGGTTAAAGGTGACCTCATTAAACCTCGGTGTCCCTACGGCGAAATGCTCACCCGCGGATTCCAGCTTGATGTTCGACCCCACCTGGCGAGAGACGAACTTGTAGGGTCCGGTGCCGATCGGGCTTTGATTATGGGCCTCTTTCCCAACGGCTTCGATGTGATCCTTGGAAACGCCTACCAGCGAGATGTTCTCCCGCTCAGAGATAAATCCATCGAATCCAACCGTTACTTTGTCCGTGAACGTGAAGGTGGCCTCGTACTTCCCGGTGGCTTCATATGACTCGAGCGGATCGGTGACCCTATCTATGTCGGTGGATATCCTGTCGGGGTCAGTTGTGAGGCGATCGATGGCAAAGATGAAATCCTCAGCCTCGAATTCGTCTCCGTTGTGGAAGGGAATGCCCTGACGGAAGGTAAAGACAATGATCTTCCCGTCGGGAGATACATCCCACGATTCAGCAAGCCCACTGGTATCTATGCAGCAACCATCTCTGGTCATGCCCAGCGGCCAGTCGTACAGCAACTGGTAGTATGGCTTATTATCGCCGGCTGCAAACAGGGGGTCCAGGTTCTCGTTGCCAAGGCCCGCCAGGGCGATCACGAACTCTTCCTTTGGAGGCGGAGGCGGGGGCGTTGGAGTCGGCGTTGGCAATGGCGTGGAAGTCGGTGCCACGACTACCGTCTCAACGACTGTTACCTCTCTGGTAACTTCCACTGGCACCTCTTTGGTTACCTCCACCACTTTGGTGACTTCGATGGTCTCTCTGACAACGACCGGGGTGGGTGTCGCAGATGGTGTTGCCGTGGCATCATCACCGCAAGCCACCGCTATGATTAGCAACAACACCAAGGGTAGGAAAATTAAGTACCTCGGATTTATCAACGTGCCCATGAAAATCTACCCCTCCTTCTGAATTACCACTGCAAACTGGATGTTTTTTCGATAAAGTCCCATATTTGATTCCCTCGTAAAAACCCGTTTTGAGGAAGTTCCAGCGATTTAGCACATCTACGCGCTACCGTATGTTGGGGTAGTGTACGGAACAGAGACTGTATATTGTACCCAGGTGTGGGTACGTTTGTTCTAATTCGACCTACACAGACTTTTTACGAGAGAATCATATTTGACAAAACGTGCCGCAATTTAACAACGTGGCCATAGGTTTGTCAACATAAATGCTAAATGACTTGGCCCGCCAGTTGGGGGTTTCCCGTGCTCGAGGGCTCTAATCATTCACGCTCTCGGCTCGACTTTCGAGACCAGCCGCGAATTCCTCGAAAGAGGACCCGAGGTCGGGAATCGTACGTTTGAAAACTGGAAGCAGAAGTCCAGAGTAAATCTCTGTCATTGGCAGTTGGCTCCCCAGGTAGTCCGCCTGAGGCGGAGAACCTACGACCTAGCGGTTAATCCGCCTCTGGCGGACCCGCCCTAGCCTCTGAGTTATCTGGAAGCCCCTTTAGGAAAACCCGGCCCTGTCCGGTCTTGAGGAACCGCTCTCGGCCCATCGCCTCAGCGCGGGTTAAGTATTCCTCCGTGAGGATGACCGACCAAGGCCCGCGCCCACGCGTGTATCTGGCCATTCCTGCCTGATGCTCGGTGAACCGGCGCTCGAAGTGCTCCGATTGGCCGATATAGAGCTTCCCGTTAGCGAGGCTCTTAAGGACGTAGACAGTGAACATCGGATTGCGTTGTGAGGAACACTTGGCTCCCCTACTGTATCAATAGGCAGAACTTTCAGATCCGTATTTAAGTTGGACCGCCCAAAACGGAGCCAGTCTATCACCAGAGCTGGTAGCCGCACATATCGCAATCCGGTCTACTTGGCACGGGAATGGCAGAGGCTGCTTATGGAACCCAAGTATGCTTCTTTCGCTGCCCTGGCCCGCCAGTTGGGGGTTTCCCGTGCTCGAGTGACTCAGGTTTTGCGTCTACTACAACTCGATCCAGAAGTCATAGAGACCATTGCTACCCTAGGCGACCCCTGGGACAGAAGGATAGTTAGTGAGAGATACCTCCGCGCGGTTTTACTCTTGCCAGGGGGTGAGCAACGCAAGAAAGTGCAGGTGCTGCTCAAATCGAAACTGGTCTAATGATATGGTTCGGATCCTCTCAGGAGTGCTAAAAGGACAATGTCAAGGACCTTTTCCCTGGCTACTTAGAGGAACCCAACTTCTGGTGGAGACGGAGCAGGCTCCATATCCCTCAACTCCAAACGTCTCCTGTTATCATCCCCCATCGTGTACCCCGCTCCTGGGCTGCTTACACAGTAGCTTGGGCTGCTTAGCCGCTTAACACTTCGGGCGTCGCCTTCCTTATGGAAGGTGACGGACTTGCCCGCATCAGAGAAGTCACACACTAAAAGAAGTCAGGTGGGTCGGCCTTCTTCTGCCGCCACGAAAGGTGTCGGCACGATGGCTGCGTCCATCACCTACCCAGAGGCCGTCAAGTTCTTATACGCCCTAATGGAGGGCGTGCCCGACGACCAGTGTCTAGAAATCCGAACCCTGAAGCCGGGTGGGGGTGGAAAGAAGAATTTCTACAGCTTGGCAACAATCCGCCAGCAAGGCCTGGAGACAGCACTGCACGGGCACCTTGACGGCAAAGAAAACGTCTACTATGGCGTCGCTCCCCGGTTTGAGGCCCGTCAGGCTAAGTCAGAAGCTGACCGTGGCGACGCCGTCAACCTGGCCACTACCCTGTGGCTGGACGAGATTACCCGTCCCGCACCAGACCTGCCACCCTTCTCCTGGATCGTCGAAACCAGCGTTGGAAAGGTGCAGGCCGGCTACCTGCTAAAAGAACCCGCCACTGACATTGACCGGGTGGAACGGCTGAACCAGAGGCTGGGTGTTGCCGTAGGCGGCGACAACGTTTGGAACCGGGGACGGATTCTCCGGCTGCCAGGATTTATCAACCTGAACCATCCCGGCGGCCAGCGTGCTCGTCTTATTGAGTTTCACCCCGACCTCCGCTACACGCTGGATGAGCTGGACCTGCTCCTGCCCCAACTGCCACAGGAGCAGGTTGATGGTCGCCGGGCTCCGGGAAATGGACAGTATCAACCGGGGACCTTCGACCCCCACGGGCCCTGCCCATTGCCCCCGGCACTACAAGACCGTCTGGCCGATTTTTTCCAAGGCCTGAACCTCAGACGGTGTGCTGATGGACGGTTCGGTGGCGCCTGCCCCCTACCTCACGGTGACAACGTGGCATGCGACTGCGAACGTGCCTTCTACGCCAGCCCCGTCTCCGGTTCCTGGTCCTGTTTTTGCAGTGACCATGTGGGCCAATCTTCGGGGACCGTCCGTGCCTTTGCCCTGCTTGGCTTTAGCGATGACCTCACTCAGACGGAGATTGAGGCTGAAATCGGTAAGTACCACCTAGGCCCCGGGGAGGTCAGACGCCGGGAAGGTGGGTCAGAGACGGAAGACATCTCCAAGAGAGCGGATGTCGCCGCTAGGGTAATAACCCAAAAGCCCTTATACCGTAGGAGCGACAAACCCAAGGACAGAGGGAAACGGTCTGGACTTTGGGCCGAGGCGAAAAGGCTGTTTCCCATACCAACCCATGTCAAACCCCGGGTTAAGGGCTACCTCCTGTGGTCGGAGCGGAATCTCAAAGGTCTTGCGGTTGACTTATTCTCCAATACCTGGAGAAACAATGCCAACGCCCAATACAAACGTCAAAAGCTCTATTTCAACATCCTGCCGCGCATCAACGGGCCCCAGATCTATCAGCGCCGGGTACCCATCGACGACTGGGACAGTAAGGGGCATAACGCATTTCTCGGGCCATCCAGCGTGCAACCACTCAATTCCAGGGCTGGCTGTGGTTCGATAACGCGCTGAAACGGGGCTACGTTCTTTACTTGACCGACGTGGCCGGATTGGCCGGTTTCGAACCCATCGAGGACGTCATACCGATCCTGATTGATGCCTTGAAATCGATTCACCCTCCTGATCGTCAGGATGATGAAGGCCGGTTCCATCCTTACGGCGGCTCGCAGAACTGGAAGAGCAAGGCCGAGGACACCGGGGAAGAAGACTCTGGACGTTGGGAGATTATCGCCGTAGGCCAAGGGCCCACCGACTTTGTGGGTGTGGAGGCCGAATGTGTGGTATCGGGCGTGAAAACGGAATTTGTACCTCCATATTGGCGTGGGCAGCCGTATCAAGGCTTGTCGATGCACCACCAAAGTAAGGAGTCCTTTGTGGCCTTTGTCCAGGGCTTTCCCGACCAGTACACGTTGACCAAGGCGGGGGTGGCGGCCCAGCCGCAGGAGGTTGCGTAGATGGAACGGATATCCCGAAAGGAGCGGAGATTGGTTCAAGGTGCCCGTGACCGCATCATGAGAGACAAGCGCTGTCCGATTGAATTCGTCTGCTGCGGCGCCTGCGACTACCTGATCAAGGTATACCTGGGAGAGGACGGCCAACGAAAGCCTGCCCCAGATGTGCTTGGACCCGCCACGTGATGGGCGGCAGTTGAAGCTGGCGGGCTTTGGCTAACGTCGGATAACTCGCTGACCTGGTACGTCATCTCAAGGAGGCTGTCATGCCTGAATCAACGGCATTGGAGATAACCAACCTTCCCATCCGCGACCTGCACCCCGATCCGGCTAACCCCCGGCGCATCAGCGACGAGGAGTTGGAATCGCTGACCCGGTCCATAAGAGAGTTCGGGCTCATCGACCCCATCATCGCCCGGAGGGAGGACAAGGTGGTAATAGGCGGCCACCAGCGCCTGCTTGCAGCCAGGAAGATCGGGTTGAAGCAGGTGCCTGTGGTCCTGGTGGACCTACCCGAGGAGCAAGCTCATCTGTTGAACCTGGCCCTCAACAAAATCTCCGGCACCTGGGACCAGGAGCTCCTGGTCCGGCTCTTGGGTGAATTGAAGGACCTCCCGGATGTAGACATCACATTGACCGGCTTCTCTGAGGATGAACTCCAGAAGCATCTAAAGAGCCTGGAGTCGAGGGAGAAACGTGAGCGTTTAGAGACATTCGACCTGGATGAAACAATGGAAGCCGCACGGACGACCCCTGTGGCTCGTACAGGCGATTTATGGCTGCTAGGCGACCACAGGCTTCTGTGTGGCGATTCAACCGACGGTGGCGACCTAGCGCGCTGTAGACCGTCAGCGATAATGGGACACATATAAGGGTAGGAAAACCCGAGAGTCGGAGGGCGGTGTGAGCTCCTGAAATGAGGGTAGAGTTACCCACAGAAAGGAGCAGATGTGTCCCAATTAGAAGTAAGCAAAGCAGAGGCCGCCGAGGAACGGAGCGAGCAGACCAGGTCTTTCGTCCGCACAGTGAAGGCGGCTGCCCGACGTAAGTACACCTCGGAAGAGAAGATCCGAATTGTTCTGGAGGGCTTCCGCCGCGAGGTCACAGTCAACGACCTGTGCCGGCGGGAGGGGATCAAGCCCCACTCCTACTACTCGTGGACCAAAGAGTTCATGGAGGCGGGCAAGGAGAGGTTGACCCGTGACTCGGTTCGGGACGCCACTCAGCATGAGGTAGGGCAGCTCAAGCGAGAGAATGGGGAACTCAAGGAGCTAGTGGCCGATCTGTCGCTGGAGGCGTACCGTCTCAAAAAAACGGCCATCCCCATACCCCAGGACGCCACCGGTACCAGCGGATGAGCGCCCCGGAGAAGGCAGAGGTAGTTACCAAAGTATCCTCGTCTCCCCTCCCCAAGCGAAAGGTCCTCAGAGAGCTGGGCATCCCTAAGAGCACCTACTACCGGTGGCTCAGACGCCAAGACCAACAAGGACTTGAGGACCGACCAGGAGGCGATCAGCCACGATGGAACCGTCTTACTATTCAGGAAGAATGCTCAGTCCTGTTATCAGCCAGGGAGATGCCAGAGCTGAGCTGCCGTCAGCTGGCCGCGTGGATCACCGACAACCAGGGCTTCTCAGTCTCAGAGTCCAGCGTCTACCGTATCCTGGGCAGGGAGGGCCTAGTGAAGAGGCCTGAGATGCGGTTGGCCGCGGGGAAGGAGTACCACCGCAAGACCACAGGGCCTCACCAGATGTGGGCCACCGATGCCTCATACTTCAGGGTGGTTGGCTGGGGCTACTACTACCTGGTCACCGTTATGGACGACTACTCCCGCTTCATCCTGGCTCACAGGCTTCAGCAAGATATGACGGCCGACTCCTTCATCGAGGTGGTCCAGGATGCTGTGGACACGACCAGCATGGACCAGGTTCCAGTCACAGACCGCACCAGGCTGCTGAGTGACAACGGTCCAGGCTATGTCTCAAGAGCATTCAGGGACTACCTGGGGATGGTTGGCATCAAGCACATCCTAGCAACTCCTTTCCACCCTCAGACCAACGGGAAGCTGGAGCGCTACCACCAGACCATCAAACGGGACGTCAACCAGGTGCCTTATGAGTTGCCCGCCGACCTTGAGGCTGCTATCGCGGCCTTCGTCAGCTACTACAACTACCGGCGCTATCACAAGGCTCTGGGCAACGTGACACCATCAGACGTGCTCAAGGGAAGACTGCAAGAGATCCTACAACGCAGGAAGGAGGTGAAGGCTCAAACCACCGAACGGCGACGACGCTACAACAGGGCTCTCAGGGAGCTCACCAGACCTCCATCCAGCCCCTGATCTCTCGGCTCCTAATGTGTCCCACTTTTGCTGGTTGCTAACACTTCCCTGCAAATGCGATTCGAGCCTTCCGAAAGCACCGAAATGCCCTATAGTCCACCTGAGAAGGCTTTAAACCAGTGGGCGATCGGCAGACCCGCTCTTAGATCCACCAAGGGTGGGAGGTCTGTAGCCTCCGCATCCTGTTGCTCCTATTCAACCTCGGTCGCATCCAAATCGACTGCCCATGAGAACCGTACTCTTTTGTGTTGATTGGAATACGGAGAACTCTACCTCGGTGCACAGTATGCGGATGGAATCGCCATTGAATCAACGGCTGAGATGGTCGCCGCCTGATGTCGTTTACACACCTATTGACGTAACCTCTGGCGCTGGGTGGATGTCGTGGAGGTCACCGTCCACACGGACGACGATCTCAAGGCGCTGTTCCTAGAGGAACCAACCGTCAGGTAGAGGCCGAGGCGACTACGCCACTTCCAGAATAACCCCCGTGAGAGTTATGAATCTGGTAACGAGAAACAGGTGGAGCGGCTGGTGGAGACCTTCATCGAGGCTGTGCAGTCCTGCACCCCTGCCATGCGCCGGAGACTCGTAGCCTTCCTGAAGGGCATTGACACGCTGGAGTCTTGCTACCCGGTTCCCCCGCCGCAATCAGACCAAGACAAGCCCTGAACGACGCGCACCCCAGTTCCGTTTGCTAGTTCATACCCTGCAAGCAAACGGAACCGGGTGACGTGATACTCTCTGGAGATTAGGAGGACAATTTGACTGGTCGGTGGATGCAAACGTACAGGGATGCCCAGAGGTGACAAAGACTATCTACCTGGCTAATCCTTACGGATTCTCTGCCCAGCAGAAGATGATGCTGCTGCCTCCCATAGTGGCGGCCCTGGAGGAGCTTGAGTTGGAAGTTTGGGAGCCGTTCGCTCGGAACAACCAGGTGGACTTCCTGGAGACAGGGTGGGCGTATCGAATTGGCCAAAGGGATTTCGAAGACGTGGCGGCGGCAGACGCCATATTCGCCGTAGTCAATGGCGTTCCTCCAGACGAAGGCGTGATGGTGGAGTTAGGCATGGCGGTTGCGCTCAGGAAGCCCACGTTCTTATTTCGAGACGATTTCCGTCGCGTTGTCGACAGTGAGCAGTATCCTCTGAATCTGATGCTGTTCACCGGACTACCCGAGGAGGGTTGGCAGGACTTCTTCTACATATCGGTAGAGGAGATAACCTCGCCGGAGAAGGCGCTGGCACGATGGGCCATGGATGCAGAATCTGTCAGTCAGTAGCTGTAGGCACCGCGGTAGGTGTCGCGGTTGGCTCTGGGTCGTCGCACCCTGCCGTGGTTAGCGTCAGGAAAACGAACAGCCCCCCTAATCATACCGAGGGTCGCCCCACAATTTTCTGTGTCAACTCCCATCCTTCACGGACGGCGACTCCTTCTCGTCGCCATCCACAAGGAGCACACAGCGGGCCCGACTACCTCGATCATCCTTACCAAGTTGGTTCAACCATCCACACTATCCTATCCTTTGACCCCGGTGCGCCACCCAACTGCTTCGGACGCAGGCTGAGATCGTCATCAGTCCGACAACCTCCCCTCTTGGCGCAGATAGATCCGCGCCAGCCGCAGCTCATCATAGGTACATTGTGCGCCCAGGAACTCCCGGACGGGTCTGAGAAAATCGCTGCCGCAGATGTCGAAGGCCGCCCCTATGTTGTCGAGCTTTTCGGCCGACGGCAGCAGGTATTCCAAGTCCAGGATTAGGCCCTCCCCGGCCATGCGTTCCAGGTGGCCGATGATGGTAATTTCTGCCAGACCTCGTTGCTGGGCAATCTGGCTGACGGACAGTCTTTGCTCCAACAGCGATTTGGTTTCATCGTAGGTCGCTCCCCGGCGACTCTCCGGCCATTTTCGCTCTCCAGATATTTCTCCCGGCTGTTGACGTTTTACCGAGACGCCGGTCCGGTCCGGCAAGCCGTTGGACTCGGAGTAGCCGCGGATACCCTCCAGGAACTCCGGTCCGTACTGTTCCAGCTTGACCTCCCCCACCCCGTGGATACGGGAGAATTCTTCCATGCTCCGGGGGAAAGCTGCGGCCATGTGACGGAGGGACACATCTCCGAAAATCACGAAGGCCGGAACATCCCGCACATCGGCCAGCCGCCTGCGCAATGCGCGCAGTTCCTCGAACAGAGCCCTATCGTATTCCATCGGCGTTGCACGGGAACCGGCCAGGTTGGGTCCGTTCCCCTGCGCGTAGCCCGCGTCGGCGGTCCTGGGTCGAGGCAGGGTCACGACTTGGCGTCCCTGTATAAACTGTCGTCCTCCGTCGGTGACGGCCAGGGTTGGGTAGTCCCCCCCGCTTCGTACCAGCAGCCTCCTCGCCTGCAGTTGGCCGATAATCTCCCTCAGTTCGGGGCGCCCAACATCTTTGGCGATGCCGTACACGCTCAGCCGGTCGTGGCCCAGTTCCAGGATTCGTTTCTCCCTGCTTCCGCTCAGTACCTGGATGATGTGGTTTGCCCCGAACCGCTCGCCGGTGCGGACTACCGCAGAGAGTATCTTCTGGACGATTTCCGTGGCGTCAAACTCATCCCGGGATTCCAGGCAAACGTCGCACCCGCCGCAGTTCTCTTCCGGCCATTGCTCCCCGAAATACTCCAGGATGAGCCGGCGCCGGCAGCTGGGCGCTTGCGCAAACTCCACCATCTTCGCCAGCTTTTGCCTGGCGTTCCGCTGCTCTACTGCGTCCTCAATCTGATTGATGAAGTAGTCCTGCTTGGCCTTGTCGGCATAGCTATAGAAGAGGACGCACTCGCTGGGCAGCCCGTCCCTGCCGGCCCGGCCCGTCTCCTGGTAGTAGCCCTCCAGGGATCTGGGCAGGCTGTAGTGGACCACCAGGCGAATGTCGGGCTTATCTATCCCCATGCCAAAGGCGATGGTGGCGACGATGATGGGCACCCGGTCGCGAATGAAGTCTTCCTGGGTCCGACGACGCACCTCGGGGTCCAGCCCGGCGTGGTAGGGGCGGGCTGACAGGCCCCGGGCGTTCAGGTCCCTGGCCAGATCCTCGGTCTCCTGCCGGGAGAAGCAGTAGATGATGGTGGACTGGCTCCGTCGCTGCTGGAGCAGCGACATCAGCTGTCCCCAGGAGCTTGCCTTGGGTTGCACCGAGTAGCTGAGGTTTGCCCGGTTGAAACTGGACAGAAACACCTGGCCCTGCTGTAGGTCAAGCTGGCCGATGATGTCCTCCCGCACCCGTTCCGTCGCGGTGGCTGTCAGGGCAATCACCGGCACCGCCGGGAAGTCCTGCCTCAACTGCCTCAGGTTGCGGTAGTCGGGCCGAAACTCGTGGCCCCACTCGGAGATGCAGTGGGCCTCGTCGACCGCGATGAGGCTCAGATTCAGGCTGTGGAGGAAACGGCGGAACGCGGGTAGGGCCAGCCGCTCCGGGGCCACGTAGAGAATCTTGACCTGGCCCCGCCGGACCTGCGCCTGCACGTGCTCTATCTCCGATGCCGACAGGGAACTGTTGATGAACCGGGCGGCGATACCGTTGGCGTTCAGCGCGTCCACCTGGTCCTTCATCAAGGCAATCAGTGGCGAGATTACCAGGGTGATGCCGTCAAAGATGAGTGCCGGCAACTGGTAGCAGAGGGACTTGCCCCCGCCTGTGGGCATCAGCGCCAGGCTGTCCCGCCGGCCCAGGACGTTGCCTATTATTTCTTCCTGCAGGGCCCGAAAGCTGTCGTATCCGAAGCGGGCTTTGAGGATAGCAAGCGGAGCGGTATTGTCCATGGGTCGGCAAACCTTTCCCTGCTTGATAACTCCCTCGGTCGGGGAAAGGGAGACGAGAGTTATTTTATTCCTTACTTCGGTTGGGGTCGACCTTAATCAATGCATCCGCCGTCCTCTAGCTACAAGGAAGTTAGGTTGCTCATCAAGCTGGTAGTTCCTGCATGAAAGGTAAGTGGCAAATGAGGATATTCGGAGCGATAGTGATTGTGGCCTTACCATTAGCGGACTTGGCATTCGGGTCTGGAAGCCCGGCGCTGGCCGTGGGCGCTGGAGAAGTCGTACTCTCCAAGATTGACCTTGCCGACTCCCCTGGAGTAGCGCGGGAGGTTGTTGATCGGTTCGAGCTCTATAGCGGCGTCTCCGCAGCGCGGCGGTGGGGCACTTGGCCATAGACCGAGACCTGTGCAGGGACAGCCAGTTCCCGTACCGGGTTGCCAAGGCCGATGGCTACGTGCTGACGAGACCTCACGGTTGGAGTTGAGGAAAACGATTGGAGGAAGACGTCAGCCGGCAAGAGAAACTGCTCAGATAGCCATAGACCAACGCGAGGCTGCTCTTCTGGGTGCAGTCCCCCCTCCACATCCCAAACCAAGTGGCTGGAAGCTTCAGCTTCATTGCCTACCCGGAACTCTTCAGATCGACCGCCCATGAATACCGCAGTTTTTGGTGTCGATTGAGAAATGGGTATGGTGTAGGGCACCACGGCGTTGCCTGGCATGACCACGATCTCCTTCACGAAGCTCTCGATGAAGGCCCTGCGCTCCGTCAGTTCGCTCTCGTTCAGGAAAGTGTTCAGGTCCTGGGCGTAGGCAGTGATTGTCTCCACATCGTCCAGGACCTCCCGCCTCTCCGAGAGCATAGACCTGGCCTCCGCCGCAGACGCCTCCAGCTTCTCCTGGCGTTCCCGGTGCTCACGGATGCGAGGCTTGAAGTCGTCGACGGCCAGGTCGGTGGTCTCCACCAGGTTGTAGAGCCGGTCCAGCCTGCGGCGTACCTCGGCCAGTTCCGACTCTATGGTCTCCAACCGCTGCCGCTGCTCTTTGGCAACTCCATCCATCTCCTCGTCCACCATCCTGACCAACTCCCGGATGTTGGACTCGGTGAGCCCGTTCTCCCGAATCTTGCCGACCACCAACTCCTCGAAGCGCCGGGCGTTGAGCCGGGGGGCGTCGCATGCCCCACTGCCACGCTTCATCACCGACTGGCAGACGTAGTAGGAGAACTTCCCGCTCTTGGCGTCCTGGCCGGACAGCGCCCGGTTGCACGTCCTGCACCTGACCAGTCCACTAAGCAACTGTCTTGAAAGTCAAGAGGAATGGCCGGCGACTGTCGGAGTCAGGTCGCACCAGGGGGAGCGATGCTTGAGCATGGAGTTGAGGATAACGAGCAGCTTGCGCATGCAGGCTGTGAGGGCCAACTTCTTCGGCTTACCAGCGGCCAGCAGCCGCTGGTAGAAGTCCCGTATGAGGGGGTTGAAGCGGCTGGCTACCAACGCTCCCATGTACAGGACGGCGCGGATCCGGGCGCGTCCACCCCAGACGGTGCGTTTGCCCCGCAGCGTGCCGCTGTCCCGGTTGAAGGGAGCCACTCCCACGAGGGCGGCGATCTCCCGGCGGTCCAACGTGCCCAGCTCCGGCAGGTGGGCCAGGAGGGTGAGGGAGAGCTGTTCTCCCACGCCGGGGACGGTGCGCAGGAGGTCATCCTTCTCCCGCTATACGGGACTCTGACGGAGAGTCTGCCGCAAGCCCTCGTCCAGGTCGTCCAACTCACCCTCCAGCCATGCAATGTGGGCCTCGATGCGGGGACGCACGGCGACGGTGGCGGAGCTCAGGCGGTTCTTCTCCGAGACCAGCATGGTCATCACCTGGTGCCTGCGGGCAGCCAGGGAGTTGAGGGCCTGAGTCTCGGCGTCTCGAAGAGGGCGCACGGGCGGGCGGACTGCTTCGGCGAAGTGGGCTAGGACCGCTGCGTCAAGCGAGTCCGTCTTCGCCAGCTTCCCGGTGGCCCTGGCGAAGTCTCGCACCTGGCGCGGGTTGACGACGACCACCGGCACTGCCAGGGCGGCCACCAACGGCAGTTCCAAGCCGCCCGAGGCCTCCAGCAGCACCATGACCGGTTCCAGGGTCTTCAGCCGGGAGACCAGCTGCCTGATCCCTGCCTCGTCATAGGACACCCGCCATCTGTCGTCTGCTGGACGGATGGCAACGTCCACCTGGGCTTTGGCTACATCGATGCCTACGTAGGTCTCTTCCTGCTCCATGAGCACCTCCTGCGAATTACTGGCCCGTCCTTGCAAGATGCGGGCTCGATTGGCCCAGGCAACTTGTATGATCAATACGCTCGGTCAATAGGCCTATTGGCTGGGCAGGCGGGGAGGGCGCGTCGTAAGCAACTGGGTGAGCCAGGCGGAACCCTGGACTGCACCGGCGAACAGTGAGACACCCTTCCCTCCGTACTGGTCGCTCCGAACGGATACACGGGCTTCGGGCCCGCATCTACAAGTGTGGAGGACACAGGCACCATCAAACCGGGAGGGTAAGACATGGAAGTGGTAGCAGGCATTGACGTAGGCAAAGTCAGCTTGGACGTTTCGGTATCAGAGGGTCCGGTACTCCGGTTCGGCAACACGGCGAAAAGCATTACCAGGCTGCTGAGACATCTGAAGGAGCAGTGCACCACCATGACCGTGTGCGAATCCACCGGCGGGTACGAGCGGCTACTGGTCAGCCGGTTGCGGAAGGCCGAGATAGCAGTGCGCGTGGCTCACCCGAGCCGGGTGCGTTCCTTCGCCCGGGCCTGCGGCTACGAAGCCAAAACCGATCCTAGAGACGCTCAGGTGCTGTCCCGTTTCGGCCAGGTGTTCCCTGATTCAGACACGCCGGAACTGGAGCCGGAACGCGAGGAATTGCAGGACTTGCTGCGCAGGCGGCGGCAGTTCGTGGAACAGCGAGTCCAGGAGCTGAACCGGCTGGACAAGGGCGTCTCCGCTGCCGTTGCCAACTCTACCAAGCGCCACATCGCCTGGCTGGATAAGGAGATTGCGCAGCTGGAGGAGGAGTACCAGGAAGCGCTGCAGAGTAGCTCTTCCCTGGCCCAGCGCGCCGCGTTGTACCGCACCGTGCCTGGTGTGGGACCATTGACCGCTGCCATCCTGGTAGCCCATCTGCCCGAACTGGGCCATTGGGACAGCAAAGCATTGACCTCCCTGGTGGGTCTGGCCCCCTGGTCTCGAGATAGCGGCCAGAAGCGAGGCCAGAGGGCAATCCGGGGCGGCCGCGGCATAGTGCGTAAAGCCCTCTACCTCTGTGCATGCTCAGTGATTCAGGTCAATGGCGAACTACGCCGTTTCTACCAGAACCTGCGTCAACGTGGGAAACCCGGAAACTTGGCCTTGGTGGCAGTGATGCGCAAGCTGCTGTTGCAGTTGAACGCGCTAGCTCGGCGGCAAACACCCTGGGTTGTGCGGCCCGGATAGAGGTATCTACTCCTCAATTTGGCAAAGACCTTGACACCCAACCACGGATACTGTTCGGGCTCTGTTCGGGAGGGGTGCGGCGACCCTCGCTTCGTGACGGTCTTCCATGACCTGGGAGGTTGCGGTCTGCCGCGCCCCGATCCACCTAAGTGAAGTGATTGTTACACACCAAAATCAAGATACAAGGAGGTAGGAGCTTCCGACCCGACGGGGATGTGCCCTCCTGGGAGCGCGGGAGCGCAGCTTCCGGTTCACTCGGCGGAACTGGGCCTTTGAGATGCTGGTGCTTCCCGCCTTCAGGAGGAAGGTGGATGCCCGGGGATGGCGGGACCTGATAGAGCTAGCGCCTCAGTTGATGAGTGCTCCCAGGAGCCTGGGTCAGCACGTGGGGGGCATGATCCTCAGCGAGTCCCCCATCTCCGGGATGGTGCCCATCAGAGAGGGGGCGATCGAGGGGCGCTACATCATGGACTGGAACAAGGACTCGGTGGCCGACGCCAACTTCGCCAAGATAGACCTCCTCTCCCTGCCGGTGCTGGACCAGCTAGAAGAAGCCCTGGACCTCATCGAGCAGCGGGAGGGCGGACGACCTGACCTGAGCAGGATCGACCCCGAAGACCCTGGCGTGTACGACATGATTAACCAGGGGCGCTCCAAGGGGGTCTTCCTCCTCCAGCCTCCAGCCCAGCTCAAGATGGGGCAGCGCCTCAAGTCCCGTTCCCTACTTGACCTGGCCTACCGTCACGACATCGGTACCCACGATGACTCCACAGCCTACAGCAGCCCCGGCATCGGTACCCACGGCGGAGTCGGTGCCTTCAGAAAAGGACAGTGTAGACGGAGAGTTCCCGTTGTGGGCCATTTTGGCGATAGTCGCCGGGATAATCGCTGCAGCCCTTCTCGTGGCTTGGATGATACACAAGCGTAGACAAACATAGGCGTGGGAGGGGGCCGAGGGAGCCACGACTCAAACTGAGTACGCGAGTAAATATGTCGCTGGCTCGGCTCACAGCGTCACGGCCGGATGAAAGGTTGCTAGTACAGCCCCCTCAGTTCCGCATATGGGGGATTTGACCGTCCATATGGACCGGCCGAGAGCTTGTTGCTCCTGCTAGTGTGGTGTATACGTAGTCCAGTAGTAAATAAATGGGTACTCTACGCTAATCCGTTTCTCCGGTTCGAGCAAGAATCCGGTTTCCTATCTTTTCGGAAACCGGTCACGTCCCGTCAAGTGGTGTAAGAGTGCGTCATCCTGTTGATGTTGTTTAGGCGGCTGTCGCCTCCGCGAGATCGGCCTCCGGAAGAGCTTCGTTTAGGATCAGAATGGCGGGTGTGATGTATCGACGGCCAACGGCCCATTCGTCGTGCTGCTCAGCCAGGACGGCGCCAACGAGGCGGCGCACGGCCGGCCGGTTAGGGAAGATGCCCACCACATCGGTGCGTCGCCGGATCTCCTTGCTGAGACGCTCCTGTGGGTTGTTGGACCAGATCTTCTTCCAGTGGGCGAGTGGGAAGCTGGAGAAGGCCAGGATGTCGGGTCCGGCCTCGTCCAGTAGAGAGGCGACCTGATGGAACCGGTCCTGGAGTTGATCGGTCACCCTGTCGAGTTGGGCGTGTACCTCATCGGGGGAGGGTTGCTGGTAGATGGTGCGCACCATGGTGGCTACCAATGGCTGGGCGCGCCTGGGGACCCGAGTGAGCAGGTTGGTCATGAAGTGGGTGCGGCACCGTTGCCAGCTGGCTCCGCCGAAGACTGCGGCGATGGCGCCGCGGAGTCCCTGATGAGCGTCCGATACCACCAGCTCCACCCCGCTGAGACCCCTGGCGGACAGCGAGCGTAGGAAGGCCAGCCAGAAGGCGCCGTCTTCACTCGTACCCACGTCCATCCCGATGATCTCCCGCTTGCCCTCGCCATTGACCGCCGTCGCCACCACCACGCTGACGTTGACGATCCTGCCGTCCTCCCTGACCTTCTGGGTCAGTGCGTCCAGCCACAGGTAGGGGTAGGGTCCAGCGTCCAGCGGACGGCCCATGAAGCCATCCACCACCACGTCCAGTTCCTGACAGATGCGCGACACCTGGCTCTTGGAGATACCCTCACACCCCAGGGCCTTGACCAGATCGTCCACCCGCCTCGTGGATACACCTTCCACGTAGGCCTGCTGGATCACAGCCAGCAGAGCTCGCTCGCTGCGACGCCGTGGCTCCAGCAGGCTCGGGAAGTAGCTCCCTTCTCTGAGCTTCGGGATGTGCAGATCCATCGTCCCTACACGGGTATCCCACGCCCGGGACCGATACCCGTTGCGCTGGGTCACCCGCTCAGGGCTGCGTTCTCCATACTCAGCACCGATCCTCGATGACACCTCCGCATCCATGATCCCCTCTACCAGCACTCTCAGTGCCTCCCGTAGGAAGTCCACGTCACCGTCCATTCCCCCCTTGCGCAATAGCTCCAGCAGGTCCATCCTTTCCTTGACCACTGTTGTCCTCCTTTCTCGAGCTTTCTTCTTTGCCCGCTAAGGATGACGCGGTGGTCTCTCTTTCTCCAGACCCTCTCCCTCTTACACCACTTCCTGGGACTCTACTCGGAAACCTTCGAATAATGTAGTGAACTACGGATACAGGACACTAGACTTAGCAGTGAGTCATTCATCGATTCGAACCTGATGCCTCCTTGGCGGAAGATGCTGGTGTGCTGGCGGTTCGACTCGCCCGTAGCAGGTGTCACCCATCTCAGCTCTACCTCTCCCAACTGGGCCACTCCCCCCGGCACTGCGCTCTTCAGTTCCAGTTCATAGAACACAGTGGTGGCGGCTCCGGCCGGTATCTCGGCGAACTCCTTCCGCGCTTGCGTAAAACTTTCGTCGGAGGTGATGCGGTTCTCGTACCCGACGATGCGCCAGGACTCTACCATGTTAGGGTCCCATGTCACTTGGGCGCGGGTGTGGTCGGCGAAGGGTATTGAAAGGGCGAGCCAGTTTTCGCGGCTGAATGTGGCCTGAGCTTGGCCGGTATCGGTAAAGTAACGGTACCAGCCGTTGCCGTGCTGGGCAAGTTGCTCCAGCAGGTAGTCGTTGTAATTCTCGATGCCCACTCCGATGGTGATGAGCCGGAGCGGGTTGCTGCTGTCGTAGTCGCCAGCCGACTCCAGTATGGCGAAGGGGTCGGTGGCATCCACGTTGGCCACGCCGTTGGACATCAGGATGATGTAGTTGTAGGCATCGGGGTTCGCGCGGCGTGCTTGGTCGGCAAGCTGCACACCCCGGTTGAGGCCCGCTTGCACGTTGGTGGAACTGTGGGGATCGAGCTGGCTGATGGAGCGTGCCACAGCGGGATCATCCGAGGGCCGGTGGTCTACTGTGTACTGGCTGAGGACATCTGTGCTGAAATGCACCACGGCAATACGGTCGTGACTGCGCAGGCTGCGCCTGATGGCCTCAGCTGCTTCACGCGCGATGGCGACGCGATTCCCAGTGTCCATGGAGCCGGAAGCATCCAGCACCAAGGTTGCGTTGACCGGCGTGGCATCGTAGTCCATCTCCGGGGCCTGAAAGGCGATGCGGGCCATGTGCATCCCGCTTTCCAGCGGATGCCTGAAGACATCGCTGGAAATAGAGAAGCTGTCATTGCGCAGCGGAGGGTCATATTGGTAGTCGAAAGCGTTAATCCACTCCTCCGCCCGCACCGAGTCTGGCTCCACCTCGTATCCTGCCCGGGCCCAGTTGAGGGCCAGGTAGTAGGAGGTCCGGTCTGTATCAAGGCTGAAGGTCGACACGGCGTCGGCAGCCGTGGACACGAACCGTTCTCTAAGGTAGTCCTGAAAGGTTGTGGCAGAAGGTGTGCCGACTGTGGCAGGCGAAGGTGGAGGGGTCGGGGTGCCGGTAGACCTTGAGGCAGGTACGGCAGTGGCAGTAGGGACTGGCGGGCCAGCGACCAGAAGATTCGAGCCGGGGGTAGGGGCTGGGGTGCTGGGCGCCCGATAGGCAGGTGTGGCAGTTGGGGCTGGGGTGGGTATTGCGGTAACGCGCGGGGCTGCGGTTGCGGGCGGGGCAGGGGTGGAAGCGGGGGTCGCTGCTGCCTGTGCCCCCATCATCATCGCTGGCTCTTCAGAGGCCATGGTTGCCTGGTCGAGGGCCTCGGCGACCGCAGCTTGAAGGTCGCTCTCGGGCAGGCCCTGCGGAGCCTCCGAGACCGCCCTTTCTATCGCAGACTGGACCTGCTCAGGGCTGATACCCTCGGGTGCCCGGGCCCCGATGGCTTCCTGCACTAACGCCGACATGTCTTCCGTCGACATCGCATCTTCCCGGATGGAGTCAGCAGACTGGTCGGCCAAAGCTGCCGCCACGGACCTCTGAACCTCGGCTTCTATAGCTTGTGCGGCGGGGGCAGGCGTAGGGGTTGATTCTTCGCCACAGGCAGTGAATGCAAGTAAAACAATGATTACCAGAGAGAAGATTGCCAGAAACTTGGTCATCGCAGTCCCTCCTTAGAGTGTTTGATAGGACTTGCCCATACAGACGGACGAAAGAAGGGAAAGGTTCCAAGTAGACGGAATGCCGCATCTTGTCATATGGTTGATGCATGCTCAAGACAGCCGTTGTCGTCGTAATACTGCTGGTCATCGGGGCCATGACCTTAGCTCTGACTTGGACCTCACCTGCACCCCAAGAGAAGGGTGGGATAGTCGGCGTGTATGAGAACACCACCGAAGGCTTCTCCGTCGTTCTGCCGGAGGGTTGGGTCGGCCAGGAGAACGAGGACAGTTTCCCGCTACTCTCCATACGAGGCGGAGAGGAAGACGCTGACGGGAGTTCTCCAGTCCGGGGGCAGCTGTGGGTCATTCCTCGTGGGGATGATTCACCAGCGCAGGCTTGGATTGAAGGTCAATTCGCAGGACTGACTGTCGTCAGCAGTGAGGCCCGTTCATACGAGGGAGCCGAGTCCGCGCACCAGTTGTTCATCAGCACGCCCACTGAGAGCGGCGAGGTGGTGGCAGACCTGTGGACAGCAGTGGCACGGGGCTCGCAGATGTTCCTGCTGCGAGTGCGAACCGGCGAGCCGGTCTGGGCGACATACGAGACGGAAGCCAACGCCTTCACAGTCAGTTTCGCACTGCAAGCGCCAATGCCATTCGGCACGTCTAGGGATGACTCACTGTTCCGATACTGGGGAGAGATCCTGACCCTTGACCCCGCTCTCTCCCGCAGCGGTGCCGGTGACATCTTGGGCGGCATCTTCAGCGGCTTGGTGAAGCTGGATACCGACCTGCAGGTTGTCGCCGATATGGCGGAATCGTGGGAGGTGTCGGACAACAACACCGTATTCACATTCACACTGCGGGACAACGCCCGGTTCCATGATGGGCGTGCAGTGATGGCGGCAGACGTCAAGTACTCCTGGGAGCGTGCGTTGCACCCTGACTTGGAGTCGCCGGTAGCGCACACGTACCTCGGCGACATCGTGGGGGCCCAAGCGATGGTCGACGGTGAGGCGGAGACGTTGGAGGGTGTAGAGGTCTTGGACGACCGGACGCTGCGGGTCACAATCACCGACCCGTTCTCCTACTTCCTGTCCAAGCTCACCTACCCCACATCTTTCGTGGTAGACCGGGCCAACGTGGAGATCGGCGAGGACTGGACGGACGCCCCCAACGGCACCGGGGCATTCAAGTTGAAGGTGTGGGAGAAGGACCGGCTTCTTATCTTGGAGCGCAACGAGGACTGGTACGGAGGCGCTCCCGCATTGGCCCATGTGGTGTACCGGATATTTGCTGGCAACCCGATGCAGATGTATGAGAACGGCGAGATCGACCTGACGGGCATCTACGTTAACAACATTGACCGTGCCCGCGATCCAGCCAACGACCTGAATGACGACCTCATCGAAGGCACTGAGCTTTGCACGTTCTATCTCGGGTTCAATGCATCCCAGCCGCCCTTTGACGACCCCAAGGTGCGTCAGGCCCTCGCCCTTGCCTTGGAGATAGATAAGGAACTGGAGGTTACCCGGAAGGGCTTGGCCGCCCGAGCAGCTGGCTTCGTGCCTCCGGGGATGTTCGCGTATAACGAGACCCTGGAACCTTCAACCTTCGACTTGGAGGCCGCCAGGCAATTGCTGGGTGAGTCCCGGTATGGAGGGGCCGAGAACCTGCCCCCGATCGAGTCGTTCGCCGATGACGACGCCATCCATTGGGCGTGGCGGGAGCACTTGGGCCTGGAGGTCGAGGCCGTGTCAGTATTCGGGTTCGCCGATTTCCTGGAAAGGCTGGACAACGAGGAGTTCGGTGTTCTCACTGCCGGTTGGTGTGCGGACTATCCCGACCCGCAGAACTTCCTTGATGTCCTGTTCCATAGTGACAGCGCCGAAAACAGGTTCGGCTATGCCAACGAGCAGGTGGACGCACTGCTCGAAGAGGCATCCGTTGAGCCGGACCCGACGCGGCGCGCCAGCCTCTATCAGGAGGCGGAGCAGCTGATACTGAATGACTGGGTTGCCGTGCCATTGCGCCATAGCAACTCGTACATGTTAGTCCGGCCCTATGTGAAGGGATTCGAACTAACGCCCATCGGCGTGCCGCAACTGCAGAACATATCGATAGAGCGTGAACAATGATGCGCGCGCTTAAGCACGTTCTTCTGGCAGTGGCAGTTGGGTTGGCGCTTTCGGTTTGCGGCACTCCCACTCCCACGCCGACACCAGTAGCCATACCGATCGCGACTCTCGTGCCCACTCCAACGCCTTCCGTGGCACCCACTCCTACGCCCACGCCTACTGTGGAGCCTACTCCTATGCCTACACCTACGCCTGTTGTGGAGCCTACTCCTACTCCTACGCCCACGCCTACTGTGGAGTCCACTCCTACTCCTACTCCTACGCCCACGCCTACTGTGGAGTCCACTCCTACTCCTACTCCTACGCCTGTTGTGGAGCCTACTTCTACTCCCGCTCCGACGCTGCCACCGCCTCCTCCACAGGCCGATTTCGAGGTGAGCGTAAGCGAGGCCGCGTTGCAGTTGCCCGACTCCATCTCCTTCCATTTGGAAGGGCGCGGAGAGCGCCCAATTGAGACCGTTGATGTGGAGTTTGGCGCCGACAACGCGTTTTCCTGCGCTTCAACTTCGTACTGGAGTGCCCGAACGGACATTGAGGCTGGGCAGGATGTCGCGGTGACGTGGGACTGGGACATGCGTCGCAGTGGTTCCCTGCCCCCAGGAGCCACTGTCTGGTGGCGCTGGAGAGTGGTGGACGACTTGGGGCAGGAGTTCCGAACCCCACGCCAAGAGACGGTCTTTGCCGACGACCGTTTCGACTGGCAGGCCCATACTGCGGGGAACGTGACCTACAACTGGTACGCTGGGGGGCCTGACTTCGGAAGTCGCATCGCCGACGGGGTCCGCGGAGGCTTGGACAACCTTGAGTTGGGTAAGGAGTTGGTGGCGCCTATCGAGGTGTTCATATACGAGAGCTCCAACGACGTACAAGGCGGGGTCCTGTTCGCCCAAGCGTGGACTGGTGGTCTCGCCTTCGTGAACTACAATATCGTGCTGATAACCGTCGACCCTGAAGCCTTCGAGAGGGGTCTGCCAGGGGCAGTCCACGAGTTGGCCCACCTATTGGTGCATGAGGCGACCTTCAATTGCTTTGGGGACCTACCCACATGGCTCAACGAAGGCCTTGCCGTTTATGCCGAGGGAAGCCTGCCCGACTACCAGCAGCGCGCCCTCGATGAGGCCATCGCCAGCGATGCTCTGATCAGCCTGCGCAGCCTGAACAGCAGCTTCCCAGCCGCCGATACAGGGGCGACCCTTTCCTACGCCCTCAGCTACAGCCTTGTAGATTACCTCATCGAGGTCCACGGCTGGCCCAAGATGCAGGAGCTTCTCGCCGTGTTCGCTCAAGGCTCCACGGACGCAAAGGCCATCGGACAAGTCTATGGTTGGGACTATGACGGCTTGGAGTCGGCTTGGCGGCAGTCGCTGGGCCTCTCCTGATCGTCGCCTACGTCTTGTGGCAACCCTAGTCCTGAGGCTGGAAGCCCAGGCTCCTGCAGGCGCGACCCTAAGGGCCTTTACGTGGGCAAGATGCGCATCGCCACCCGGATGCAATCCCGGTCGTTGAGAGGCGGAGGCCATGGAAGCCTATTCTGCGGCATTCAGGTGCTGACCCATCTTGGTAGGATGGGGTTCAAACGCTTTGCTTTCCGAGTGGTGGGCTGACCCAGTGTCGGCCTTGGTCTTGATTCCCTTTTTCGTCAAGGAGGGCAGGGGGAACTATGCGGGTGATGAGGGGATAGGGTGACAGGACCGGTTTGGCAGCTGGCCTCCTGGCGACCAAACGTTCGGCGGCCACGATGTCCCATATCGCCGCTTCCAGGACCTCGACGCTGTCACCCACGATGCCCATGACGGCGCGGGGCAGGGCGCGGCCTGTGTGGCCGCGTCTCAGGAATCTCCAGAGGGTGTGGCGCGAAACCCTGTGCCCGCCGGGAAAGCTTGGCGTGGGGTCGACGTACAACGAATAGGTGGCACACCGTGGAAGGCCTATGCCGGGGGAACCGGAGTACCGCCGATGCGTAATGCCCAAATGACTATCCCGTTTATGATAGCCACAGGTACAAACGAGATGAGGACCACGGCAAAGGCTCGGAGGGTCGACGTATAGTCCAAGCTCTGCCGTACCGCAATCACCATCGCGGCAAACTGCCACAACGCCGCAACCAGTTCAATAATCAACCCGAGAATCGGAATGAAGATGAAGACCTTCAGAATTCCCGGAGTTTGTGCAAACCCGGTTCCCCGAGCCAACTGACCCCAATCTGCCTGGGTATCCCGGGTTCCCAGGATTTTGCTTCCGACGAACCAAGCCAATAATGCCCACACGGCCCAGGACAACAATGAGCGCAGCACTCCGAAGACCACATCCTTGAGCAGGTCGGCCTCGCCTGCCAGCAGAGTGCCCACGCCGGTGGCGATGGAAACGGCGATTACGATGAGCATCGCTTGCAGCGTGGCGCCGGAGTCGTGCTCCACATCCTCGAAGGTGGCTACATTCAAACGGGCGACGCCCAACATTCTTGCCAGCATCGAACGACCTCTCAGTCCGCTCTTTCGCGGGTCGGTTGAAATTGTTCGGGAATCACATTTCCCCCATTTCGGACACGTTACCACGCCGGAGCACCGCGATGACGCCGGTCCGGTTGCAGGATTTACCCAGTTTGAGGCCCCCGAGTCCATACCTGGCAGCGGAGCTTGGTGTGACGGCTACAAAATAGGACCGGAGTTTGACGTGGAAATGCTACCTGGTACTTAGCAGCCAGGTAGCATTTTGGTTCAGAGCAGAGGGCCGGGGTTGTGTGGGGCCAGACCTCGATGGCCTGGGGGTTAACTAGCCACTGGTGGGCGCCTTGGGGCATGGAGCCTTGGTTCCAGCCCTTATAATTCACCACCTGCCGCAGTGTGTGGACGATCCTGGTCGTGTCCTTTTGGGAGTCCATCACAGTATCAATGTCTTTGTATGCGGCAGGATGCTCGTCCAGAAGCGCGGCGGGTTGCTGATTCCACGCCTTGCCCTTCATGGCTTCATTGAGGGACTCCTGGGTCAAATTCTTCTTGGCCTGGCTCCTGGACATTCGGCGCCCCGCACCATGGGAGGATGAGTTATACGAGGCGGGATTGCCCAGGACCTTGGTGATGTATGACCTGGTGCCCATGGAGCCAGGGATGACGCCCCACTGTCCATTGGTGGCTTCTATGGCGCCCTTGCGGGTAATCCAGAGCATGCATAGTAGGAGTGGGGCTTGATCCCCTCCCGCCGACACAGATCGTTGACGGCGACCTCGCGGCGAAACCCCTCAAGCACGATGCGGATCTTCTCCTCGGCAGTGTACCTGCGTCGGGTTGCCGTTCTGACTCTTCGGATGAAGGATCTGGCCTCCCCTGTACGTTCCTTAGCAGCCTTCCTCTTGTCCGTATCTGTCTGGGACATACCTGCTCCTTTCGTCGGGTAAATCCACCCTCACTGCAGGAGCCCAATCCACCTCCAGATTCTCGGCTTTCCTACACCTCAGTTGTGTCCCATTTTCGCTGACGGTCGGCGCACTGCTCTGCCAATACACATGGCCGCAGCCTAGACGTCTGAATGCTGACCAGCTTCACTTGACGACCCGAAGGAGAAACTCCCTGAGCTCTCGTTCGTAGCGCCCGGAGTCAACGTTCCATGCGTCGGCATGGGTGGCATCCGGGTAGACACTGTACGTGACCAGGTCAGGACGCAGTTCGGCCAGCTTGTCGCTCGTCCCGATAGGTACGCGCGTGTCGTCCTCTCCGTGAATGAGCAGGATAGGCGAGTCCAGCCGGTCCGCATCCTTCAGGTAGTCCATGGCGTCCCAGTCCAAGCCGAACCGGAGCGTGGCGATCCACTTCACCGTAGCGGTCACGAAACCGGGCAGATTGCGTTCACGCGCTCCTAGGTCCACCGGCGCTTTGAAGTCCATCACGGGCGAGTCCATAACCGCGCCGGTCACTGAGCTAGCCAACGGCGACTCGTAGAGGAACTTCACCACTATGCCGCCGCCCATGCTGTGGCCGATCAGCACAACGTCCCTGGCGCCCGGCTGGGACAGGGCGTACTCCACCGCGGCGTGGAGGTCTTGCCACTCGGTGAGGCCGTACTGGTAGATGCCGCTTGGGTCTTGGGGCTGTCCTTTGTCGTTACGGTAGGTGATGAAAAGCGCCGGGATGCCAAGGTCATGTAGGACAGGCAATGAAGACAGGCCGTCTCCGAGAATGCCGCGATGGCCATGTACAAAGACCGCCCATGTGTCGTCATCTCCTTCAAACCGCCACGCGTCCTGTCTTCCCAGGGGTGTTTCGTATTCGACCTCCTCGTACTTGATGCCAAAGGCCAGGTAGGGATCGTTCGGGTAGACATCGCCCGACACGAAGGCCGGGGCGGAGCGCGGCGGGTCTCCATCTGCCATTGTGAACCGTCGGACCAGGAAGTCGCCTCGGTCCTCCACGATGTCCTCGATCATTCCACTGCCGCCATCCCAGCTAAGCCCCCACTTGCCGTTCAACCTCCACTCTCCGTCGTCAGGACCTTCCTCCAGCCTGACCAGACCTTTACCAACGGCGGAGGCTATGAGGTTGTACTCCACCTCGTCTTCTCTCACCTCTAGCGCAAGGTCGTTTAGCACGCCGGAGTAGTACCAGGCCACGCCGAAGTTGAGGACTGCCAGGAGGGAAACGACGGAGATGAGCAGTACGAACACCCATTTGCGGCCAACTCGCCGAGGCACCGGCAAACGGCCCTTGAGACGTACAAGCCGTTTTGGCCTGCTTCGCCAAATCCGCCTGGCCGAAGCCCCTTTCACATCTTCACCCCTGCTCCTGCTATGATAGTGTGGGGTCTACGCCAAGACTATGACATTCCCAGTTCATGTTACCGCCTCAATGTCCCTAGGGCCATCGTTGGCGACGGAATTAACAAATGCAGTGGGAAAGGAGTCACAAGCAATGACTCGATTGTTGCCGCCGTTAGTTCTAACACTCGCGCCATTTGTCGCATGGTCGTGCGGTCCCATGACCCCTCCTCAACCAGTTAGTGGAGCGGAGGAGGCGCGGATAAAGGCCGAATTACAAGGTCGTTCATTCCGCCAGTTTGAGCTTTCCAAAGACGCGAGCCCGAGGAAGGGTGTCATCCTCGACTTCTTCGGACCGATCAGCATCTGGGCCCAGTATTCTGAAGACCGTCGAGCCGTAAACGAGTGGGAGGTCGTGTCGAACGACTACCGCATTGAAAAGCATGGCGGCGGCCCCGAGATGACGATCTATCTAGATCAACCGAGATCGATACAGACGTTCCCCACCAGGTGCGACGACTGCATACCGACCGCGGGCGTATCCATATCTATTAGGGACGTTTTCGACAGCGCCAAGATATCGTTCAGGCTGAATAACCCCAATGGCATCCTGCCCTCGCCGTTTCCGGTGCTTGGATCGTGGACGCGATTCACAGAGGACGAGTTCGTGGAGTGACGAGTAGACGACCGAGTTGGTCTGGGCCGAGAAGAACTTGCGACAGTCAGTCCTTGACGAGCGCGGTGTTCGACTCAGGCTTCGGGACAACCATACCCATTTCACAATCGACACCAAAAACTGAGGTACTCTTGGGCGGTCGATTTGGATGCGACAGGCGCCACCTACACTCTAGGCGCCGATGACGAGGGCAAGACCATAAAGGTGAAGGTGAGCTTCACTGACGAAGTGAGTTACGAAGAATCGCTTACCAGCGCGCCCACGGCAACGGTGGCGTCACAGGACTCGTCGTTTACGGCCACGACCCACGACGTGCCGGAGTCCCACGACGGCGCCACTGAGTTCACCTTCGAGCTGCGGTTTAACGAAGAGCCGGGATCGGGCTTCAGCTACGCGAAGCTGCGGAACAACAACGCCTTCACGGTGACCGGGGGCTCGGTGAGCAACGTGCGCCGGCTGGAGGCGGGCAAGAACGCCCAGTGGGAGATAACCGTGCTGCCGTCCGGGAACGCGCCCGCCGTTTCCGTGTCCATTCCCGCCACCACCGACTGTGCCGCCGAGGGCGCCATCTGCAACATGCGCAACATGAAGCTGTCCAGCGCACTTGAGTTCACCGTTTCCGGTCCAGGGCCTTCGACCCAGCAGCAGACCGTGCTGCAGGAAAACTCCCCGGCAACCGGCGTTCCCACCATCAACGGCACGGCGCAGGTGGGCGAGACTCTGACCGCCTCAACGTCGGGAATATCCGATACCGACGGCCTGGCCAACGCAACCTTTACCTACCAGTGGCTGGCCGACGACAGTGAGATCAGCGGCGCAACGGGCAGCAGCTATACCATGGTTGCCGCAGACGCAGGCAAGGCGATTAAGGTGACCGTGTCCTTCACCGACGACGCCGGCAATGCCGAGACGCTGACCAGCGCCGCTACGACGGCAGTCGCGCTCACCGGGGGCTCGACAAACTCATTGGAGCGGTCTAACCAGGAGGACGTGCAGGAAAACTCGTCGGCCACCGGCGCTCCCACCATTAACGGCACGGCGCAGGTGGGGGAAACCCTGACCGTCTCAACGTCGGGCATATCCGACGCCGACGGCCTGGCCAACGCATCCTTTACCTACCAGTGGCTCGCCGACGATGCCGATATCAACGGCGCCACGACCTCCAGCTACACCGTGGTTGCGGCAGACGCGGGCAAGACCATCAAGGTTCGGGTGTCCTTCACCGACGATGACGGCAACGAGGAGTCGGTGACCAGCGCGGCGACGGCGGCGGTCACGCAGCCGCCTTTGACGGCCACGTTCCACGACGGGCCCTCGTCCCACGACGGCAGCGCCGCGTTCACCTTCGAGCTGCGGTTCAGCGAGGCGCCCGCGGACAGCTTCAGCTACACGAGGGTGCGGGACCACGCCTTTACCGTGGCCGAGGGCTCGGTGAGCAACGTGCGGAGGCTGGAGGCGGGCAAGAACGTCAAGTGGGAGATAACCGTCACACCGGACTCTGACGCCGACGTGACCATAGCGGTGAATGCCACCACGGACTGCTCCGCCGAGGACGCCATCTGCAACGCAGACGGCGGGAAGTTGTCCGGCGGCCTGGAGCTGGTCGTTCCGGGGCCGCAGGAAAACTCGGCGGCCACCGGGGGGCTCCCACCATCAACGGCACGGCGCAGGTGGGTGAGACCCTGAGCGCCTCAACGTCGGGCATATCCGATGCCGACGGCGTGGCCAACGCAACCTTCACCTACCAGTGGCTGGCCGACGATGCCGATATCAGCGGGGCCACAAGCTCAAGCTACACCGTGGTTGCCGCAGACGTGGGCAAGACCATCAAGGTGACCGTCACCTTCACCGACGACGCCGGCAACGAGGAGTCGGTGACTAGTAATGCGGTGACGGCTTCCGCGCCCCCGGTCAACACCGAGGAGACGATCCAGATGACGGCCACGTTCCACGACACGCCGGATTCCCACGACGGCAGCGCCGCGTTCACCTTCGAGCTGCGGTTCAGCGAGAACATGGAGAGCTTCAGCTACTCTACGTTGCAGGAGCACGCTTTTATGGTAACCGGGGGCTCGGTGAGCAAGGCGCGGAGACTGGAGGCGGGCAAAAACGTCAGGTGGGAGATCACAGTCCAACCGTCCTCAAACGCCGATGTGACCATCGTGTTGCCCATCACCACGGACTGCTCCGTCCAGGGAGCCATCTGCACAAGCGACGGCAGGAAGCTGTCCGGTCCGGTGGAACTGACCATCAGTGGGCCGGGCGGATAGGCCGGTTGTCGTCGTAGCACGCTTCTTCCAGCAATTGGAGAAGTCCCGATACACGGGATGTCCGGGCGGGGCAGTCGCCCCGCCCGGCACGGGATACTCCCTAGGGCCTGGTAGCGGCGAGTCGGCGGGGTTCCCGCTCCCCGTTCCGTCATGCCCATCGACGCCGGGCCGCCGAGCCCTCTCTCCGAAGGGAGTCCCGACGAGTCTCGCGGGGGGATTGGTGGGTCATGCCCCGATAGCGCACTAACTACAGCAGAAGAACCTACGCCTTCCCCGAGGACTTCCCCCAGCGGCTGAAGCGATTCAAGGAGGATTCAGGTCTGTCATGGTCGGAGTGTAGTTTGATGCTCCTTGTATTTCGGTATTGGTCCAGGTGGATTCTTGCTGTAACCTGGGCACTTCTTGTGTCTACAATGGAACTTCAAGCTCGAAAGTGGTTCTGTCTACCATCAAAATATGCCCACCAAGCAAAGATTTAGCGCCGAACGCCCTACCGACATTCACAGACTTGCGATTTGTCTGGGTTTTGGAGCATCTAGATTTGTCGAGGATTCCGAGTTACGAAGCTGAAGGCAAGTGGTGCGCTTATGGTCGATCAAAGTGACGTAGCAAACATTGACAGCAGTCTTATAGATTATTACGCGAAGCTTCGGGAACACCGCTGCCGGGTCACAGAAGGCATACGAGTCATAGCCTTCCGAAATATGGATCACCCATCCCCATTTCTCAATCGACACCAAAAGCTGCAGTACTCGTGGGCGGTCGATTTGGATGCGACCGGGTAAGGTCAGGCGGATCGACAGGTGGGCGTGCCACCTCAACCCTGATAGCCGGTTCGATCCCTCACAGATGGGCCTACGTGGATGGTAGGTAGTACCATCTTCGAGATGTGGCTAGGGGCTCTGTGTAACGCCCAAGTTACACGCGGATTGCATAATGGGGGCCGAGGTTGCCCAAGAGATGGGAGATAGTTGCATGTCGCTCGACTGGCAACTACCTGTAACCGTAAAGTAAGGTCAGCACCGTGAAACTCAAACTGTCCTTTGCCGCTCTTGCCATACTGGTGCTCGCCTCAGTCTTGTTGGTTGCCTGCTCGTCTTCTCCTGGCGAAGACATACCAGCACCCGGCAACACTTCAACAGTGGAGGTTGCCCCTACTGGCGAGGAGATATTCGCCTCAAATTGTGCTGCCTGTCATGGAGCCGATGGCGAGGGTCAGCCCGACTGGCATGTCAGGAAGACGGATGGCACCCTGCCGCCACCGCCTCTGAATGGCGATGGGCACACCTGGCACCATGCGGACGGCCTCCTGTACGAAATTGTCAGCCAGGGCGGAAAGATGCTGGAAGACCCTAGTTATCCGGGCTTCAAGAGTGCCATGCCGGCATTTGGTGACCGGCTCAGCCATGAGCAGATAATCGAAGTGCTCACGTACGTAAAGAGTCTCTGGGGCGACAAGACCAGTCGGGGATTGTCCATCGTGGAGTCACAGGCGTTGGTTAGTGAGCAGGATCCCTTCTCGCCGGAAGGGGAGCAGAACTAGCTGCGGAAGGAGGGCTAGAATCGCGCTGCTGATATGCCATCTGAGATGGACCCAGGATTTCGGACAGGTAGCTAAGATCGGTTCCTGCTCCTAGAATTACAAAATAAGCACGAAGGAGCAGGAGATGAAGCAGAGTCGCAAGAAGCACAGCCCCGCCTTTAAGGCTAAGGTAGCCCTTGAGGCACTCAAAGGTGAGGAGACCACAGCAGAGATAGCTGGCAGGTTCGAGATCCACCCAAGCCAGGTCCGCACCTGGAGGAGAGCACTGATTGAAGGAGCTGGGGGAATCTTTGGCGCAGACCAGGATGGAGACAGGAAGGCTGAGGAAGCCCTTATCGCCTAGCTCTACCAGCACATAGGTCAGCTTAAGGTAGAGCGGGATTTCTTGAATGGCAAGTTAGGTGCCTGAGCCGGGAGCAGCGGCGTGCCATGGTAGGCAGACAGCGTTCATCCCTGTCAGTAGTCCACCAGTGTAGGCTGCTTGGCATTAGCCGCTCATCAGTCTATTACCGGCCCGTAGGGGCTTCTCAAGAGGACCTAGAGCTCATGAGGGAGATAGATCGGCAATACATGCTCACCCCCTTTTATGGGTCCAGGCGAATAGTGGCATGGCTAAAGACCCAGGGATATCAGGTAAACAGAAAGCGGGTGCAACGCCTGATGCGTACGATGGGCCTTGAGGCCATATACCGGCGTCCACGGACTAGCCAACCAGTGCCGGGACACAAGGTCTATCACTACCTGCTACGTGGAGTGGAGATTAACCGGGTAAACCAGGCCTGGACGGCGGACATTACCTACATACCCATGGCCAAGGGCTTCCTTTATGTGGTGGCTATCATGGACTGGTACAGCAGGTATGTACTATCCTGGCGCGTGTCCAACACTCTGGAGGCAGACTTCTGTGTGGATGCTCTTGAAGAAGCCTTGAGCAAGGGCAAGCCAGAGGTATTCAACACTGACCAGGGCAGCCAGTTCACCAGCGAGGCCTTCACTGGACTCCTTGAGCAGCATGGGGTCAGAGTCAGCATGGACGGGAATGGCCGATATACAGACAATCTATTCATTGAAAGGCTGTGGCGCAGCTTGAAGTACGAGGAGGTGTACCTGAAAGCATACACAGGAGGAAGAGATGCCAGGATCGGCATAGGTGAGTATTTTCGCTTCTACAATACCGAGAGGCCGCACCAGGCTCTGGAATATCAGACTCCAGCAGAGGTATTCATATCTAACAACCACGTAGTCACCCAAGGAAATGATGTACAATCAGGGAACCCACTTACATCATTGGAGGCGCTTGAGGCAGCAGGACCCGCTCTTAACATGGCCTCTATTCTGTCCAACTGATTGGGTCCACCTCACATCAATGGAGCCGTGATGACCTCAAGCTGCATTCGCCTCGTATGGCAGCCAATTCAACACAAAGACCGGCAGCGCGCAGAATCCGGGGAGACTGATAGTTGGGTTGCTGCTAACCGTCAAGGAGGGCCCGCTCACGGGGGTTCGAACCACGCGAGGCCGCCATCGGGCATGATCGCATCGATGACGTGGCTGGTAGGCATCGTCGCCACGACCGCGACATATCTGGCCCTTTGGGTCGGCTTGTCAGCCTTTCCGGACCCTGGCTGGGCGGCGATACCACTGGCTTGTGTGTTGATCGCGATCATCCCTTTCTGCACAGGACTCCTGTCGCCCTCATTAGTAGCGATCGTCATCCCATTGCTCGGACAGGTCACCGGGACGCTCATCTTCTTTTCGACGCCGTGGTTCGGCTGCTGCTGCTTCAGCAACTTGGTGTACGATAGCCTAATGCCTCCGTTCGTCTACTTCGTCGGGGGGCCGCTGTTCTTCGTCTACCTTCCGTTCGCCGTCGGCAGGGCACGCCGCTGACCTAGCAGGCTGCTGAAAAACTATTGGGGCCGGTCGACTTCATCTTGGGGACAGCGACAAGCGTAATAATCACTAAGAATTATGGATGTAGTCGTGACCTAATGACCCGTTATGGCCGGACATCGTCGTGTTCCTGAGACCATCTACAGGGCAGTTTCACAGAGACCCCCTTTTTTCGCAGCCTGCTAGACAGCGGACATCATGAGTTTTAGGCCGATACTCAGAGACTTGGCTTGGCTGGGGCTTGGTCTGCATCATGGCTGTTCGACAAACGATTGTCGGGCGAGATACCTTCAGCGTTGGGCAGCCTGACCAACCTGAAGTACCTGTTCCTCTATGGCAATCGGCTGACGGGGGAGATACCCTCGGAGTTGGAGGGCAACTCGTTCTCGGGCTGCAATCCCGACGGGAGTGCAGGATGTCGAAAACAACGACTTGGACCTCCTGGGACTTGTCTACTGTACCTCGCTTGAATCATAGCTATCCCCCGGCGCGGGCGACGTTCACATTCAGGGATAAGGTCGCCTGGGGGTTGGCAGTCGGGACGTTGCTAGCGAGAAGCGTCGGCACTGTCACCTTCACTAGCCTCCAGGCCCACCGCCCACGAGTACCGCAATTTTTTGTGTCTATTAGAAACCGCGGAAGCTCATCCTCGGTGCTTTAGCGCCGCGTGACCGGCGCCCTGGGCCCGCTTGAACCTGTCGACTTCGCCTAGATGACATCGCTTGTACTTTCGCCCGCTCCCGCAGGGACATGGATCATTCCTACCCTGGCCAAACATGGTTATGCCGGCTACGTCTGACAAGTATTCCCGGAGACCCTGGTCGCCGTGGGAGTTCTCTGTCTTCCAATCAACACAAAAGGTACGGTTCCCATGGGCAGTCGATTTGGATGCAACTGAAGAGCCCTGGTAACAGTGTGCGCCAGAATCCCTTGACTTCCAGACACACCAGAGCGTGAATAGTCGTGACTCCATCACCCACAGGAGGAGAACATGACCACACAGAATCTGGTGCAGGGTAGCGACGCCGGTCGCTGGGACCAGGCCATCTACGCCTTCCTAGCCGAGAAGGAGCGCCGCTCCGGTTCCATGAGAACTGTACGGGCATACTCCGGAATGCTCTACCGGTTCTTCGGCAACGTGGGTAAGCAGCCGGACCAAGTGACGTCACCGGAGGTCTTCGGCTACGCCCATGGCATCGGCCTCTCAGGTAAAGAGCCTTCATCTGTCACCATTAACGCCCGCATCGCCTGCCTGAGTTCCTTCTACCGCTTCCTCATCCGCATGAGCCTGGTGAGTGCCAACCCATGCGACCAGTTGGAGAGGCCCCGGGCGACACCGGCACCACCCAGAGGCTTGACCGCCGCCGACATCAAGAAGCTGTTGGACGTCATTCCTGGTAGTCCGAAAGGACTGCGAGACCGTGCCATCATTCTGACGTTGACCTTGACGGGCCGGCGGCGGAATGAAGTGCTCAATCTGACAGCCAAGGACCTGATTCAGGAGGACGAAGCAATCTATTACTCCTACCGCGGGAAAGGCGGCAAGCATGGCAAGAGGGAGTTGCCCCAACCCGCGTTCCTGGCCATTCAGCAGGCCCTGGCAGCCTTTGGCAAGGATTTAGACGCTATGAAACCCGAGGAGCCTGTGTGGCCATCCAGTGCCGACAGTGGGCGCGGTATCACCAGCGGCACCTTCTACGGCAATCTGCTCCGGTACTTCAAGGCTGCTGGTCTAATGCCAGCGGGTATGCACATCTTCCGGCACTCAGCAGCCAAACTGCGGAGGGAGGCCGGTGAGTCAGTGGAGCAGGTAAGCCGCTTCCTGGATCACAGTTCCTTGGCGGTGACCACGGTGTACTTGCGGCAACTGGAGGGGGATCGGGACACCGCTTGGGAGCAGGTTGCTGAGAACCTGGGTCTAACAAGTGGGTCCAATTGCGCCTAGAAATCGTTTCCGAAATCCTGCGTAGAATTACTAGACAAGTTTTGCGGCACACATTATAATATAGCTAATTACTCTTAAATATGCCTTTCACGGCAATACTTCTGAGGAGATTTGATGCAGGCCCAATTGACGTTCGGCGAGTACATGCGACGCCTGCGCCGGTCCCGCAAGTGGAGTCTCACTCAACTCGCTGAGAACTGCAAAATCTCTTATCCTCACCTCTCCCGTCTGGAGAACGATTCAGTCGTCCCTTCAGTCGAATCGGTAGTCCGGTTGTCCGAGGCCTTGGATGGTGATGTGAAGATTATGTTGGAACTGTCCAACTGCCTTCCCCGGGTAATCCTCGACCGAATCAGGTCCCCAGAGGAGTCCACGGCCGATTCCCTGATGCGGACCGCTGGAACGGGTGGCGATCCGGCCGAGGAAGCGATGCGTGGCGTCGACCACGCCTTGTCGGCACCGCTTAAGGACATGTACAACCTAGAGGACATGGATGCGGGCGCTCTTGCGTTGGCCATCGACGGTTTGATGAACCTGGAAAGAACCAAGCGTGCCTCGATATTCACATTGATTGCGGATCTATCGGCACAAGAGGGTAGCAACAGCTAGATGACAGACCGACTGCGTCAAGAGGCTTGGGATTACGGCCGATCGCTGCGAGATCAACTGCTGACCCAGTACCGGGAAGAGTATGGCGAAGATGTGCCACCTCCTCCAGCAAAGATCGCCGATCAGATGTTGACCGACTTCCTGGGAGCTAATCTTCGCTTCGACCCTCTGCCACTCAACATATACGCCCAGACCGAGTGGGAGGACGATCGTCCGGTGGTGACGGTGAACTCATTCACGGGTCAGATTCCTGGGGTGAAGGACGTAGAAGGAATCCAGAACGTGGCCATGCTCCACGAAGCCGTCCACGTCGAGCGGGACATATCCGAGTTGAAATCAGGACCCCAGTTGACCCTACCAGATTTCGGGCCGCCAACCAAGATAGTTTGCCACCGGGACTTTCGCAACTGGCGTCGTCCCGGTGAGCGATTTAGTTCCAGCGGCGACATTCCGGAGTCGATGCGGGAATTCTTCGCCGAGGAAGCCGGGCGGGCCGCGGCCGTTTCCTATCAAGCCTTGTCCCGATCGGAAGCTTTCCAGGGGTTTTGTCGGCTGGGGGATAAGGGGACCACTAAGGACAATGGAGAGATGTGGCGGCTACTGAACCTAGCCGCATGGGAAATTGGCGTCAATCGATCGGCCCTAGTGAAACAACTGGATCTGGAAGGGCGGATCATCGTTGAGCAGAAAGGTGGGAGAAAAATAATTCATCTCCAACCCGCGTTCTCGACGTTGATGGGAGGACGATGAAGAACCCAATGGGCCAGACCAACGAGTTGGTAGATCATCTGATTAATTCCGTTGTCCAAAAATTGCAGGCCAACCGGGAAGTCCTATCACGCTCGGTGGACTACGGACGACTGGTTTGGCGCCGCAATAAGAAAGACGATCAGATAGAGGTGGACCTGGAACTCAAGCTTTAGAACTCAGCAATGGAATAGACGCGCCTGGGGCAGCGGAGAGGCTCCCATCGGGCCTGGGAAGGGCTCGCATCTCTGTACTTGGAGATGGGGATGTCTCAGTCTAAGCCAGACGGGAAACCGACCTATTCACTTGATAAGTCGCCTCCACTAGAGCGTAAATACGGTGTTGACGCCGAAATTCAACCCACGCAGCAAGAGGTTGATCATCTTTGCAATGTCTGGGCAGAGGTCGGGCGTGCCATTCTGATGCGCCGGAGGGGAGCGGCATGAAACCAACCAAGGGGAATAGGGCTTTCGGATACATTCGGGTCTCGAGCCGTGAGCAGATCCTAGGGCACTCGTTGGAAGCACAGGAAACTGGAATCCGCCGGTGGTGCGAGCAAAACGGATACGACTCCGTAAGAATCTTTGCCGAGGAGGGACGGTCGGCCCACGTAGATGAAATCCAAAAGCGTCCGGTATTCAAGCCCATGCTCGACGCTGCAGGTCAGAATGAGACGGACATTGTCGTGGTTCATACCCTCGACCGATGGGCAAGAAAGCTCAGCGTCCAATCCGAAGCTTTCGGGGTTTTGGGCAAGGTAGGGGTTGGGTTCGCGAGCGTCATGGAAAATATCGACATGACAACACCATCTGGCCGGTTGATGTTAAACACCATGGGTAACGTCAACGAGTTTTTCTCAGACCAGCTTGGTCTCCACGTGCGAAAGGCCTTGAGTGTTCGTGCCGAATCGGGATTCCAGATAGGTCCAGTACCTTTCGGATACCTGGCGCTAGAGCCGGGCGGGGTGGCCCAGGTCGTCGAATGTGAAGCGGAAGCGATCTTACAAGTCTACCAACGGAGGCAAGATGGAGAATCCACGGGATCGCTTGCTAACTGGCTAAACGACTCGGGATTCAAGACTAGGAAAGGTGGGATCTTCACCAGCCATGCTGTGAAGGACATGCTTAATTGCCGGTTTTACGTGGGCAAAGTCTGCTACAACGGTGAGGAATACGCAGGCCAACACCAGCCGATCATCAACGAAGAACTCTACCATCAAGTTCAGGCGCGCCGGCAACGCCGCACAATAGTGCGAACCGTCCAGGGTCCGAAAGGGCTCCTCCAAGGGATTATATGTTGCGGCAACTGCGGCAAAGGAATCCAGTCCGACCGCCACCGATTCGGCGGGCCCATGTACCGGGAACGACACTCCCGTGAGTGTGACACCAACGGGCGTTCCATAATGGCAAAAACCGTGGACCAGCAGATCGAGGATATTCTGACAGCAATGGAATTGATGCCGGAATGGCGGAGCCGAATGTCCCAACTTGCAGTCGAGGACTCTAAAGGGCCCGACCCGAGGGAGCTACAGGACAAAAGGCGCAGGCTTTCGGTGGCTTTTGCTAATGGAGGATTCACCTACCCCCAATATTATGCGAGGCTGGCTGAGATTGATGCCAGTTTGAGATTGACCGAGAGTGTGGGTCTGCCTACACTGGAAGAAGCAGCACAATTGTTCGAGGATATACCCCAACTATGGAGGGAGGCGACGCCGGAAGAAAGAAGGAAGCTAATCAGCCCGCTCATCGAGCGAGTCTATGTGGACATGGATTGCAGTATGATCGGGGCCATCGTGCCAGCGTCGGCTTTTCGCCGATTACTGGAGGGAGCGATGGCCAGGGCAGAAAGCCCCGCCGCAACGCTGCTCTCCGAGGATGAGTCGGAGAGGTTGAAAGTTTGGAGTTGGTGGAGACGGGGGAGGGTCGAACTCTCCCTGAAACACTGGATGCGAGTGGCGCTGGCTGCATGAAAGCTTTCGTGTCCACTATTGACATCCGACCTCAGAGAGAGTCCCGCTCCTAAAATAGGACGGAAACAAGGAGCAGGACATGAAGCAAACACGTAAGAAGCACAGCCCAGTCTTCAAGGCCAAAGTGGCTTTGGCCGCGCTCCAAGGGGAGCACACCATTGCAGAGCTGGCCAGCCGGTTTGAAGTCCACCCGAGCCAGATCCATGCCTGGAAGAAGGCCTTGACTCAGGGGGCGCCGCACCTCTTTGAAAATGGTGCTGGACGTCAGGAGAAGGACCAAGAGGTCCTCACTGCCCAGCTCTACCAACAGATTGGGCAGCTCAAGGTGGAACGGGATTTTTTGTCACGGAGCTTCGGGTTGTGAGCCGGTCCCAACGCCGGGCCATGATTGACCGAGAAGAACCGAAGCTGTCTCTGGTGCGCCAGTGCGCGTTGCTGGGTATCAGCCGCTCCGCGTTGTACTACCTGCCAACCGAGGCCGGCGCCGAGGACTTGGAGTTGATGGCCCTCATAGACCAACAGTACCTGAAGACACCTTTCTACGGCTCCAGAAGGATGACTGCCTGGCTCAGAAATCACGGACACCAGGTCAACCGCAAGCGGGTCCGCCGGCTGATGCAGCTGATAGGCCTGGAGGCCATCTACCGGCGTCCCAACACCAGCAAGCCAAACCCAGGGCATAAGGTCTATCCGTACTTGCTCAGGGGGCTGGAGATCAACCGGGTCAACCAGGTGTGGGCCACCGACATCACCTACATACCCATGGCTCGGGGTTTCCTCTACTTGATGGCCATCATGGACTGGCACAGCCGCTACGTGCTGGCCTGGCGGCTGTCCAACACCCTGGAGGTAGACTTCTGTGTTGCGGCTCTGGAAGAGGCCTTGAGCAAGGGTCGGCCACAGATCTTCAACACCGACCAGGGCAGCCAGTTCACCAGCGAGGCCTTCACCAGCATGCTGCTGGCGCAAGGCGTTCAAGTGAGCATGGACGGCAGGGGCCGGTGCATGGACAACGTCTTCGTGGAACGGCTGTGGCGCAGCATCAAGTACGAGGAGGTGTACCTGAAGGCATACCAAAATGGGACTGAGGCCAGAAAGGGGATTGGGGCTTATCTGGCCTTCTACAACCAAGAGCGGCCCCATCAAGCCCTGGGCTATCGGTCACCGGGTCAGGTGTTCCATGCAGTGAGCCCACAAAGGTGTTTACTGGAACTTCCACCAGCCTTACCATCGGATGAAGGTTTACGAGACACCCCAGCGGTAGACTCTCTTATTTTAGCCTCACCGCTGTCCTGATGATAGGGTCCACTTGACATCTTCATAACCTTGTCCCAGAGTGATCGATCATCTTCACGGCGATGCGAACCAAAATGATTCCTTAAGGTTTTCCTGCTGATGGGTTCATACATTGTGTATCCAGAGCTATCAGGAATCAACTGGAAAGTGTCAAAGAGGCCTACGGCCATGCTCTCGAAATCCTATTGACCAGAAGAGCCGGTTAGAGCTTAGAGCCAAAACGGCACGTTGCCCTCGAGGTCTTTGGGCTTGATGCCTTGCAGAGCCATGTACGCTATACGGTTGCTGTAATGGATGGTAACGGGCAACCGAGGCAACCGCAGAGAGCCATAGTGGAGAAGAGTTAAAGACAGGATTGAGTGGATGGCCTGCTCGATTGTAAGCGGCGACTCGGTTCTAACGTGCAATGGTTGCGGTGTTGCATTTGAGAAGGGTGGAAGAGAAGAAACCAAGAATGCCTCAGTGTCACTGAGTCTGAACGCGCTTCCTTTTGGCGGTTGGCCGATCACAGCCCCAACAGAGGAATAGAGGCGCGGTGTTCCAGTTTTGATAACCTCAACCAGATAGAACGTTGCGCCAATCTGTTGCGCCCAATTGCGCAGCGATTGCTTCTCCGCGCCACGGAAATACCCGTCTCGGTGGATGACGACCCGCTTTCCCTTGAACTCGTTGACCGGGGAAAGTGATTGGAGAGCGCTTTCTGGTATTGTTTCGCCTTCGAGGGGCGCGTCGTGAATCACGTATCGAACGAACTCACCATTGGCAAAATAGATCCGGGCGATGGCTGTCGCGTTCATGCTTCCTGCCAGTCGTCGCTTCTTTTGCCGGGCGATGTCCATCCCGACCACGAGATCGGCGTAGGGCAGGGGCTCAGCCAATACGAACGGGACGTTACCCACTTTGCTCAATACTCCGAGCACGATGTTTGCCATGGCGAAGTACTTGTCTATCGTCGTGTCGTAAATGGCTTGGCTGGGATGCCGCGACCCACTGTCAGCGACTTGAACACGTTGTAAATACCCGACTCGTCCTCCTCTTCAATCGGTTGCCCTCGGAAAAAAGCCAAGATGATGTCCGGACTCAGTGGTTCAAACACGTTGATCGCCTTTTCCATGTCGGCGCGTGCGCCAGTTGTGACTTCTCGTTCGGCGACAAACTCCGCTTTGAAACCGAGGCCTTCAATTCCCTGTTTCAAAAGGGATTGAAAGTCGGATGTACTCATCCGTTGCATCGCGTTGGTAGACGCAATGCGAATCGCTTTGCCATTGAACTTGGGTGACTTGAGAAACAAACCGCAAGATCTCAAATCGCTGAGCAGGGTCCTATCGTTCGCTTGCCGTCTCTGATCGTTGCCAAAGCGCAATTCCGGCTTAAATCCGATAGCAGACTCTGGGATAAAGGCCCTGGGTGACTGTGACGAGTTGAAAGCGTTGGAGACTAGGTTGTTTTCTTTTACCAGATCGGAGATGGCCCTGATCAGTCGAGACCGGGCATCGGGCTCAATGCGGAGTCCCCTAAGAGCCTGTTGCGCATTCAGCTTGAACCGTCCCATGTCCTCCATGCGCACGATTACGCGTAGCGCGCTAGCGACATAGTCATATTCGGTTTGACCGGACAGCACGCGAACCACTGGCTCGTCGTCAGCAGCCTTCTGAATCATCTCTTCCATTTCTTCGCGTTGGGTCAAGGCCAGAAGGCGTTCTCTATGTTCCCTAAGCGGACCTGCGATTTCGACAATCTCGCCTTTCAGCGACGAGGTCTTGTCTGCGACCCATAGGCCAAGCATGTCATCAAGGCGGGGAAGCGTGGACGCATACGTTTCCAAATCCTGTTTGTGGATCAGACGGGATGAGATTGAGATGGAAACGGAAGGCTGTCCTTGGACTACCCACGGTCGCACTTCGCAAACCCGGTCAACGAATGCCTCGCCGAGGTCTTGGCGCTGTCGAAAAAGAAGATGGCGGAGTTTGGGCTCTAGGCCTGGAATGAGTCCTCGAGCAACGAAGTCAGCGTTTGTTTGAGGGGTCGGGCGCCAGCTAGGATCTTCGACTACTTTCCTCAAATCCTTGAAAGTGTTCGGTTGGTCCTTCCACAGATCGCCGACATTCTGCATGATCTCGGAAACCTCCTTCTTGTTGTCAGTGACAATCTTGCCGGCACTCCAAACCCAGTGACCACCCAGGGATTTGCGCAGTCGGTAGGCCAACTTGCCACCGATTGTCGAAGTCCTTTATAAAGCGAGTGGAGTTCAATCCACCTCAGGTAGCCATTGACTACACGGTGCCATTGCCTCCTGAAGAAGGGTTAACCAGTGGAAAGGAAGTTCTAGGTATCAGCAGATCTGGCTCCCCAGGTAGGATTCGAACCTACGACCTAGCGGTTAACAGCCGCCCGCTCTACCGCTGAGCTACTGGGGAACTTCAAGAAGATACCCCCGAAGTCGGGGGCCGACATAGGGATTCTATCACTCGCCCAACCAACTCTCAAGAACAGTCGCACGACACAGCAGCCTAAGTCACGTCAGGACAAACAGCGCATCGCGGCCTCGGTCAACAGTCGAGTGGCGATCTGTAGCGAATCTTCGTCTATGTCGAACTGGGGGCTGTGATGGGACGCGGTGATGCCGCGTCCTGAGTTGGCGCAGCCGACGAGGAAGTAGCAGCCAGGGGCTTGCTTCAGAAAGAAGGCTACGTCGTCACCGACCTGAGGTGGTGGAATTGTCACGACGTTTTCCTGCCCGACGATCTGGCCGGCGACGTCAGCCACCAGCTCCGATACAGCCGGGTCATTGGTTACAACAGGCGCGCCCCGTAGGTGGCGGAACTCTCCTTCGCCTCGAAGCGCCGCCGCCACCGACGACGTTATCTCTTCCGTCCTCTTGAGAACAAACTCCCGCACCGAGTCGTCTAGTGTCCTCACCGTTCCCTTCAACTCCACCTCTTCCGAGACGACGTTGAAGGCGGTGCCACCGTGTATGGTGCCGAATCCTAGGACGGCCGGCTGCGTGGGTGGCACCTCTCTGCTCAAGACTGCCTGAAGGGCCGTTACGACGTGACAGGATATCAGGATGGGGTCCACCGAGAGATGGGGCATACCGCCATGACCCCCCTTACCCCTAACCACCAGCTTGATTTCGTCTGCGCTGGAAAATATTGGTCCTGCCTGACACGTTACCTGACCCACAGGCAGACCGCTCCAGAGGTGGAAACTGAGCACGCGATCGACTGTGGGATTCTCCATCACTCCTTCTTCGATCATCTTGATGGCGCCGCCAATTACCTCTTCCGCCGGCTGAAACACCAGCTTGACCGTGCCCTTCAACCCATCGCGGTGTTTGGTCAGCAGTTCGGCGACGGCCATGCCCACGGCGGTGTGGCCGTCATGCCCGCATGCGTGCATCACTCCAGGTACCGTGGATGAGTAGGGTCTGTCCTGGGGCTCTTGGATGGGCAAAGCGTCGATATCGACACGTATCATCAGGGTTTCGCCAGGCTGATCGCCCTCGAGGATGCCTACGACGCCCGTCTCAGCCACACCACGCCTGACAGCCCAGCCCAGTTTGCCTAGACGGGTAGCTACGATCTCGGCTGTACGGTGCTCTTGAAACGAGAGTTCCGGATTGCGATGGAGATCTCGCCTGTCTGCGACCAATCGGTCAGTAAGGGTCGCTACGTCACCGGCCAGGTCTCTCACCATATCTCGCTGGAGTCCCATAGCTCTCCTTTGCTGGCTATTTTATCATAGCGGCACGCGACTGCTTGAGAATAAAAACCCGCCATAATATACTTCCGACGTGGTAGAAGAGCAGCAAACCGACAGACCAGTCACGCCTGAGGAGCTTCGCCTGTTTCCTTTGAACGTCGTATTGTTCCCGGAGATGCCTTTGCCCCTTCGCGTTTTCGAAGAGCGGTACAAGCTGATGATAAGCGAATGTCTTGAGTCTGAAGAGCCATTCGGGGTAGTGCTTATTCGCTCTGGGAGAGAGGTGGGTGGGCCGGCCAGGCCTTTTGAGGTTGGGACTACCGCTCACATAGTCAAGGTGGAGAAGCTGGAGGAAGGGCGAATGAACCTGGCCACGGTAGGGGTGAGCAGGTTTCGAATTGTTGAGCAAATACAAAAGGTGCCCTATCTCAAGGCAACGGTTGAATATCTGCACGACGACCTGACAGGAATGGGCGAAGAAGTCTTGAAAAATGCCCGGGAACTCTTCGAGCAATATACCGGCAACCTAGCTGGACTTCGGGGTGGATGGGCAAGCCAGTCCCAGTCACCGGAAGACCCGACCCAACTGTCTTACTCTATTGCACGCTATCTGGACCTACCTCCAGTAGCGCAACAACGTCTCCTATCGGTTAGCCAGACGGCCGACCGTCTGCAGTTCGAGATTCCATTGCTCGAAGGGGCCAACGAGCGGTTGCGGGAACAGATCCTCAAACGCAATCCTTACAAAGGGCCCCGGCTCAACTAGGCTCGAGTCCCGCTCACTCCTCAGTTTTCACAGGGTTGGATAGAACCCCTACGCCCTCTACTTCGACCTCGACGACATCACCGTCGTCGAGCTTTGCCGGATCGCCCGGAGTCCCGGTATATATCAGGTCTCCAGGTTCTAGGGTCATATGCCGGGAAACCCAACTAATGATAGTTGGCACATCATGAATTAGGTGTGAAGTGGACTCAGCTTGCACTTCCTTCCCATTAATCCTGGCCCGCACCATGGTATTTCGCGGATCGACCTCGTCCGAGATGTATGGACCTACCGCGGCAAATGTGTCGAAGGACTTAGCCCGCCACCACTGATCGTCGCCGTGCTGCCACTCCCTGGCGCTAACGTCATTACCGCAGGTGTAACCCAACACGTGGTTAAGGGCATCCTCCGTTGATGTGTTTTTACAAGGAGTTTTGATGACGATCACCATCTCGCCCTCTTCCTCGACGGTGGGTACGTTTTTGGGCCGGATGATGGCGTCCCCGTGGCCGATAAGGGCGGAGGGGGTTTTGATGAATATGAGTGGCTCTTTGGGGGCCTCTCTGTGACCCTCACCAATGTGGCTGCTGTAGTTCAGTCCGACCGCCAGGATTTTCGTCGGCTCGGTCGGAGCGAGCAGTTTCACCTCGGATAAGTCGTGCGTGTGGTCTGTAATCCGGTACTCTTGGAAGGGACTGGTCGTGATCTCGCGGAGAGTCGTGCCATCGACCACTCCATAGCTCACTTGCCCATGAGCGAGGTATCGTGCGAACTTCATCTGACTCCTTTCGGCCTTGGTGGTGTGGAACAGATTGGTCGGGGAGGGCTAGACATCAAGTCTGATGCCCGGCCCGAGCGCTGGTTTGCGACCCACCAAGACAGGTGACAATATGAAATTAGCCGGCTGGAGTCTCTGTTATAGTGACGGTCTCGATCGCTACTTCTTGCAGAGGCTTGTCACGCGCGTCCTTTGATACCTTGGAGATCGCTTCGGCGACGTCCTGCCCTTCAACTACCCTGCCGAATATGGCGTGGTTGCCGTTCAGATGTGGAGTCGCCACAGTCGTGATGAAAAACTGGCTTCCACTGGCCTCGGTAGGGGTTCCAGCCGTGGCCAGATAGCCGGGTTTGTCGAAGATGAGATCGGGGACAATTTCGTAAGCCATTCGATATCCAGGTCCTCCGATACCCGAGCCTAACGGGTCGCCGCCCTGGATCATGAATTGTTCTATGACTCGATGGAAAATTAGTCCGTCGTAGAACCCATCTCGAGCCAGGAAGACGAAGTTATTTGCGGTAACGGGGGTTTGCTTCGGGAATAACTCGATAACGATGTCTCCCATCGTGGTCTTGATGGTGGCGGTGTATTTATTGTCCACATTTATGGTCATCGGGGGCAGGCCTGAATATTGCTTGATGGCGACTCCTTCCGGTGTGGGCGTATTAGGAAGTGGTGTAGATGAGGGCACCGTAGGTGGTAGAGAACGTGGCGTGGGTGTTGAGGTCGGGGTAGGCGTCGATGTAGCGTCGGAGCTGCATGCTGCGAACACCATCGCTCCAATTACTAGGATAGCCAGAGCTCGGATCACGAGAATATTATAGCCCATTGCTTCTTTACCAGTCACGTTCTTTGAAATCGATATCGCGACGGATATAATGATTCCAGCTTTTAACGCTTTTAAAACCGGCTCGAATGGAGAGTTGTGTCGAAACCGAAGGTAGTCTTACTAACCACAACCGTCAGACAACGGGCGGAGTACACGGCCAGCTTGGCCCCACTTGATCTGGACGTAACCATTGTGGATGCCACGCTCCCAGACGAAGAGAAGATCCCATTGTGTAAGGATGCCGATGCTCTTTTGGTGGCCTCTTTGAACGTTTCCCTAGAATTAATCCAAAGCTGCCCCAACGTGAAGATCATCCAGCTTGTTAGTGCTGGATACGATCATATCGACCTCAAAGCCGTAGGCGAGATGGGCATTCCGGTCGCCAATAACGGCGGTGCCAATGCCATCGCTGTGGCCGAGCACACCCTCGGCCTCATGCTCTCCCTTACCAAGAAGATCAATCGGCAGTGGCACAATACCTCGATCGAGCGCAGGTGGCGGGATGGGTTAAACGTTCTCGATTTTGGCGAGATCACATATAAGACCGTTGGCATCGTTGGTCTCGGGCGGATAGGCAAGCAAGTTGCCAAAAGGCTGACAGGCTTCGAGACCAGAACTATTTATAACGACATCGTAGAGATACCTCTGGAAATCCAGAGAGAACTAAAAGCGACCCCTGTGAGTCTGAAGGAGTTGTTACGAGAGTCAGACTTCGTTACTCTTCATGTCCCTCTAACCTCCGAAACAAGAAAAATGATTGGGAATGAGGAGTTGGAGACGATGAAGCGGACCGCCTACCTCATAAACACCAGCCGAGGGCCTGTCGTCGACCAGACTGCCGTTTATCAGGCGCTTGTAGGCAAGCGTATCGCCGGGGCTGGCCTGGATGCGTTGGAGCCAGAGCCGATATCCTCTGATGACCCGCTCCTGGATATGGACAACGTCATAGTAACGCCACACCTGGGAGGACTCACAGTCGAGGCATTTGCTAGGCAGGCGGAGCTTGGCTACGCCAACATAAAGCGAGCCCTAGCCGGCGAGCCCCTGGAGTCGGTAGTTACGCCCGATTAGCTCTCGGCCGACCGGAAGATACCGAAGGAGCTGGTGTAACCGTGGAGGAACGTAGTCCCCCCCACGGGTCCGATCTCCCCGTTACAGAAGAATCCACCTAGAGGAATCGTGCCTATCTTGTCACGGAATAGGTCGGAATCGTGGTCAGGGCGTCCATAGAGATGTTCGCCGCGGCCCAGGCATGAAAATAGCAAAGCTCCTTCGCCATCTGTCGCCTGGGTTTCACTTGAGTAACGGCTAAGCAGAACAGCCAAGTCTTCCGCTGAGGTCAAAGCATCGCGTAGGTGGAACTGGACCCGCTGGCCCTCCCTGAGCATCTCACCGATCGCCATGACGCCTGCGTTGGAATCCAGTCCAATGATATTGCGGATGAGGAAGTCTCCTTGACCAGGGTCGTCATTGAAGTCGTCCATTACTATCCCCAAGAAGAGCGAATGACGCATAAGCTCCCGGTCGCGTTCGCTGGAGGCGGAGAAAATCTCCTGGAGTATTTCTAAGGGCGGCTTATCATCCAGCTCCAGCAATACGTTCTGCTTGTTCTTTGTCACGCACATAAGCTCGCCTATCGGCCTGCAGCCCTGGGCGACGACAGTGTCCACGATGATGTTGCCATATAAAGCTATGCCGATAGCGCCCGATCTGTATGCTTTGCCCCCAAGAAAGAGGGCATTCTCACCTTGGCGCCGGCCGTCGCTGGCCATTCCGCCGATCTTGACACTCTTGGGGAAGGCGTAATCGAGTCCCATGATCAGGTTCTGGGCTGGGAAGCTAAACGGATCAACAAGTAACAGAAAGCTTGGATCGTTTTCGGGTGAAATATCCAGCGCCTCATGCCAGGCTTCCGGGCCCGCATCCAGGTCTGGCAGATTCTCGCCTTCCAAGTAGAGGGGAGTGAGTTCAACGTCCGGTAGATGGGCAGCGGTTAGAGAAACGCTGGGGCGATGCTCTATCTCCTTCCCGCCTCCTATGACTCCTCCTCCCGAGCACCCGAATAGCAACGTCGGTCCGAAATGCTCTATTATCGCGCTAGGAACCAGGTCATACTCGGAGGCAAAGCTGGATGAAACAAATGCCACCACCAGATCGGGTGGAGTGGAGCCCATTGTCTCCTTGATTCCGGATACACACTCTTCAACCGCGGTATCGAAACTTTCGTTGTCAGAGACCCTGGAAGCCCACTTCATTTTCAAGCGTCCACCCTGCACCAATCTATTGCGGCCAGTATATCAGACAAATCTCCGGCCAGCACTCGCCGGGGTGGTGTAATGGCCTGGCATTGTGGCCAGGTTTAAGCGACAATACAGCCAACAGAACGATGCCGAATAAACTGGTCAACGAAACAAGTCCCTATCTTCTCCAGCATGCCCACAATCCGGTCGACTGGTACCCCTGGGGAGAGGAAGCCTTGAAGCGGGCACGAGATGAAGACAAGCCCATTCTGCTGAGCATAGGCTATTCCGCCTGCCACTGGTGCCACGTGATGGAACGGGAGTCCTTCGAGAACCCCGAAATAGCCGCTCTCATGAACGAGCACTTCATCAGTATCAAGGTGGACCGGGAGGAGCGCCCGGACCTGGATAGCCTCTATATGACAGCGGTGCAAGCGATGACGGGTAGCGGAGGCTGGCCGATGACCGTGTTCCTGACCCCTGAGGGGAAGCCGTTCCATGGCGGTACTTATTTCCCACCCGAGGACTCGCGCGGAATGCCTGGTTTCCCCCGGGTCCTACTTAGCGTGGCCGAAGCCTACGGTACCCGCCGTGAGGAGATAAACAACGCCACACAGCAGATGGTGGCCCACCTAGAGCAGACGGTTCAACCTTCCAGGGCCACCGATATGCTCACACAAGACATTCTCGATCAGGCGTTTCAAACTCTGGCTCAGAACTATGACTATCAGTATGGTGGTCTGGGCTCCGCGCCCAAGTTCCCCCAACCCATGGGTTATGAGTTCCTTCTTGGATATCACTATCTGACCAAAAGCGACCAGGCGCTTCAAATGGTGGAAATGGCAATCCAGAACATGGCGCGCGGCGGTATCTATGACCAGATTGGCGGTGGGTTCCATCGCTATTCCACCGATGCTTACTGGCTGGTTCCTCATTTCGAAAAGATGCTGTACGACAATGCCCTATTGAGCCGCCTTACCCTGCATGCTTATCAGACGACGAAGAGCCCTTTTTATAAACGCATCGCAGAGGAGACGTTGGACTACGTCTTGCGAGAGATGACCGCCCCCGAGAGGGGCTTTTATTCGACGCAGGACGCAGACAGCGAGGGGGAGGAGGGGAAATTCTTTGTCTGGACACCCCAAGAAATCGTCTCAGTATTGGGGTCCGAAGAAGGTTCCTTACTTGGACGATACTGGGGAGTTAGTGACCATGGCAATTTTGAAGGCAAGAATATCCTACACGTCCCCCAAGGGCCGGAATCCTTTGCCGCCGAGAACGGAATGACCTTTGAAGAGCTTGAAGAGGTAGTGGCTAGCGGGAAGGCCAGGCTTCTCGAGGCGCGTGAACGCCGAGTCCATCCGGCCCGCGACGAGAAGATCCTTACCGCCTGGAACGGATTGATGATTCGCGGTTTCGCCGAAGCTGCCTCTATCATGGATCGGGATGATTGCCGACAGGCAGCGGTGGCCAGCGCCTCCTTTGTCCTGGGCAGCATGCGTAAGGAAGGCCGGCTCTTGCGCACTTACAAGAACGGTGAGGCCAAGCTCAAAGGCTATCTAGAGGACTATTCTTTCATGATCGATGGCCTCCTTGCGCTATACGAGGCGACCTTCGATAACAAGTGGTTGGCGGGGGCACGCTCGCTAGCTGATGACATGATCGACCTGTTCTGGGACGAGCAACAGGGGGCCTTCTATGACACCGGCCGTGACCACGAAGCCTTGGTGGTGAGACCACGAGATGTGTTCGACAATGCCGTACCTTCAGGTAGCTCGGTAGCTACGGATGTGTTGCTCAAACTGGCGGTGATTACAGGCCAAGCCGACTATTCTCGACACGCCTCAACCTCACTACGTTCCATGCAAGAGTACATGTCTCGCGCTCCTACTGGTGCGGGGCACTGGCTTGAGGCTTTGAGTTTCTATCTGTCTACACCCCATGAAGTCGCCATCGTAGGAAACTTCGACCAACAGTCTACCAAGGCGCTGCTGGAGGTTGTGTTTGGTAACTATCTACCCAACAAAGTCGTTACGGGAAGCGGGCCTGGGCAGTTGGAAGAGGGTTCCGAGGCGACTCCTTTGCTCCGGGACCGCGTCATGGTAGATGGGCAACCCACCGCCTACGTATGCCAGAACTACGTCTGCCAGCTTCCCGTAACCGAGCCGGCCGCTCTAGCCCAGCAACTGGACGTCTAGCGACACTTCACGAAATCCGGCGGTTCCCCTATAATGGCTGATGCTTCATGCCGGGGAGCAAGCTTTCGAATATCTGAACTTTCAGAAGGGAGTCCGCATGGTAGACAGTCAAGCGATCGAGGCTGCCAAAGAGCACTTTGGCAAACTGCTCGAGCAGCAACTTCAGCGCGTGGAGAGGCTAAAGGTCGGAGAAGAATGGGCCGACTACACGAAGGTCAAACCTATTATCGTCGGAATGATTGGCGGCGACGGAATAGGACCCTATATTGCCGCCGAGTCTCAACGAGTCCTGGAGTTTCTGCTGAAGCAGGACGTTGATAACGGTAAGGTTGATTTTCGGATCATCGAGGGCCTGACCATCGAAAACCGAGCCGAAAAGCTGCAGAGCATACCCGATGACGTACTGGCCGAGATCAAGGCCTGCCATGTCGTGCTCAAGGGCCCAACCCATACACCAGAAAAAGGTGATGGCTGGCCCAACCTGGAGAGCGCTAACGTCGCGATGCGGAAAGAGCTAGACCTTTTCGCCAACATACGTCCCGTTCGCATTCCCAAACAGGGTATTGACTGGACTTTCTTCAGGGAAAACACCGAAGACCTGTATGCAGTTGGCAGCCAGGGAATAAACGTTACCGATGACCTGGGAATAGACTTCAGGGTAATCACTTCCCCCGGATCAGAGCGCATCATTGAAGCAGCGTTCGCCCACGCCCAGCGGACTGGCAAGGACACAGTGACAATTGTTACCAAGGCCAACATCGTCAAGACCACCGACGGCAAGTTTCTGGATATGGCCAAGAAGGTCGCCGGCAGATACCCCAACATAAAGTGGGAGGGCTGGTACATCGACATTATGACGGCGGCCCTGATCAACCCGGCGCGACAAAAGCAATTCCAGGTGCTCGCGTTGCCTAACCTCTACGGAGACATACTCACCGATGAGGCGGCCCAGATCCAGGGCGGCGTCGGCACGGCAGGCAGCGCCAATATGGGCAAGAAATACGGTATGTTCGAAGCCATACATGGCAGCGCGCCGCGAATGGTCAGGGAAGGCAGAGCTCAATATGCTGACCCAAGCTCAATGATGCGGGCTGGGGGCATGCTGCTGACCCATATAGGCTTTGAGGATCAGGGCAACAAACTTCACATGGCCTTGGACGTTTGTGGCCAATATGAAAGGAAAGTCGCTATTACAGGTCGCGACACCGGCGCCACAAGCAGTGAGTTCGGCGACTACATAATGGACACTGTGCAAGACCCGACACTGGACTCTCGCTGGGAGCAGTACGTCAACGCCTAAAAGAATCCATACATCCCCTTCTCCCTGACTCGGAAGAGGGGGCGAGGTCGATAAATCGACGGAGGTTTTATATACAGATGCGTAAGAAAGTAACCGTAGTTGGAGCGGGAAATGTAGGCGCAACCACGGCCCAGCGCATTCACGGCCAGGGCTACGCTGACGTCGTGCTAGTCGACGTAGTCGAAGACCTGCCCCAGGGTAAGGCTCTGGACATGCTGGAATCCGGCCCTGTCTTCGGCTCAGATGCTCTGATTATTGGGAGCAACGACTACGAAGCGACCGCTGGATCGGACCTTGTCGTCATCACCGCCGGTATTGCCCGCAAGCCTGGTATGAGCCGTGACGACCTGCTCTTCACCAACATGAAAATAATTGGTGATGTGACCAGTTCGGTAGCAAAATACTCGCCCGAATGCATGTTGATTATCGTGACCAATCCTTTGGATGCAATGACGCAGCACGCCTTCGAGGTTAGCGGCTTCTCCAAGAATCGGGTATTTGGAATGGCTGGAATCCTGGACACATCCCGATTCCGAACCTTCATCGCCCAGGAGTTGAACGTATCAGTGGAGGATGTTCAGGCATATGTCCTGGGCAGTCATGGCGACGATATGGTACCCCTGGTCCGTTATACCACGGTCGGCGGCATTCCAATTTCCGAGATGCTGCCGCAGGACAGAATCGAGGCCCTGGTACAGCGCGCTCGTCAGGGTGGAGCCGAAATTGTGAAGCTACTCAAGACCGGTAGCGCCTTTTATGCCCCTTCCGCCTCCGTTATGCAGATGGTAGACGCGGTGCTGCTGGACAAAAAGCGAATCCTACCTTGTTGTACCTATCTGGAGGGCGAATACGGGATCAACGGTCTGTTCATGGGAGTACCGGCCAAGCTAGGCGCCGGGGGCGTAGAGCATGTGATAGAGATAAAGCTAACCTCAGAAGAAATGGCCGCCCTCGAAAAGTCAGCCGCCAGCGTGCGTGAACTGGTGGACACAATGCGTAAGGGTTAATTAGAACAAAGAGAAGCCCTGGAAATCAAAGGGCCTATAGAGCGCCGGCCTTGACCTTCTCCACTAGAGTGCCAGTTGAGATTATATGGCGCTGCAGGCCCAGATCCCTAGGGTCCATCCCCATCGCAAGACCGATCAACTGAGGTAGATGTAGAATCGGCACATTGATGTTCCTCTGAGCTTGCTGCATGGCCTTTGGTTGGTAGCCATCCAGGTTCAAGTGGCACAGCGGGCAAGGTGTTACCATGGCGTCCGCCCCAAGGTCAGCGACTTCCGACGTGTGCTTGGCCACCATAGCAACTGAATTCGCCTCGTTTATGGTGAGGATAGGGAAACCACAACAGCGTGTCTTGCCTGGGAAGTCCACTACTTGTCCACCAAGTACGGGGATGATCTCCTCGAGAGACGTTTGCCTCGTGGGGTTCTCGTCGAAGCCGAGAACGCTACTGGGACGTATTATGTAGCAGCCATAGAATGGCGCTACCCGCAGGTGGGTCAAGGGGTTGCTGACGTAGTTTCGTAGATTGTCCAGTCCGATGTCCTCCAGAATCACCCAGAGAAGGTGCTTGGGATTCGCGGTGCCTTTGTACTCCAGGCGCTCCTCCGCCAGTTCGACGTTGACCTTGGCCAGATATTCTGGGTCATGCTTGAGCCGTTGGTTGGCCTGACACATCACTCCCTGGCAAGTACTGCATATGGTCATAATGGGTAGATTCATTCCCTCGGCCATAGCAAACGTGCGGGCGTTAAGCACGTCGCCAAGGAACTGGTTCTTCTCCTGCAGCACGCCCGCGCCTGTACATGACGCTGCTGTCATCTGCACCAACTCGACTCCCAGCCTTTCGCAGACCATTAACGTAGCCGGGTAAAGCTCAGGGCATCCACCGCGAGATACGCATCCGGGAAAGAAGGCGTACTTAGGCATCTGCTACCACCTTGTTAGATTGTTAACGGCCACGCCGTCAGTCTGCCTGTTTCTGTCTTTTGAATATACGCCGTATATTCTCAACACCAGGCAGCATCTCGTGAAACATTGGGGGCATCTTCCCCTTCACCAGGGCCCTCAACCCCACCGGGCCCAGGCTTATCAAGGCTGGAAGGTTGAGCATCCCGAAGGTCTTTAGTGGCAGCCTGAGTTCGTCCAACCAGCCGCTATGTTCCAGGCTCTCGGCAAAGGCGTCGGCGTGCCGTGCGCCCGTGGTTTTGTCGAACCCGGCTTCAATCGCCCTTTCCCTCAGCTCCATGATGCGGTCCATCGGGGCCACACCCTTGGGACAAACTTCGACGCATTCGTAGCATCTCGTGCAGTCCCAAACGCCCGTATACTTGTCGAGAGCCTTAAGTCGTGCATTGTCCGCGTCGTCTCTCGGGTCCGCAACGAACCTGTATGCCTTTGCCAAGGCAGCCGGGCCAGTAAAGTTGGGGTCTACCTCAAAGGCGGTACAGTCCATTACACAGGCTCCACACATTATGCAGCCCATAACGGTTGACAGGTTGAGCATGTCCTCGTTGGGAGCGATGTACTCTGCCTCCGGTTCCTTACCTTCGGGCTGGAGCCAGGGGTCGACTGACTTCACTTTGTCCCAGAAGGGGGTCATGTCTACAACAAGATCCTTGATTACCGCCATTGTTCTTGGTGGAGAGACGTTGATGGGCTCTCCGTTGGGCGAAAGGTCCGAGACTTTGGTCTTGCATGCCAGTTTGGCATGGCCGTTGACGTGCATCGCGCAAGAGCCGCAGATCGCGCTTCGACAAGAGCACCGGAGGGCAAGACTCCCGTCTATGTCCTCCCTGATTTTGATCAATGTGTCGAGTACGGTGGTGAAGGGGTCAACTTCTATTTCGTACTCTGCCCAGTAAGGAGCGGGCTCCTCGGATTCCGGGTTGAATCGTTCCACGTTTACCGTGACCTGCATCAGTATGTTCTCTCCTCCGGCTTCCACTGAGTGATCACCACTGGCAGGTAAGATATCCGGGGCTCCTCATCGGATTTGGTAACTAACACATGCTTCAGCCAGTTCTCATCGTCCCTTTTTGTGTAGTCTGTACGACACTGGGCACCTCGGCTTTCCTTCCGTTCGATTGCGCTCAAAACGATGGTCTCAGCGCAGTCTAACATGAACCCGAGTTCCAGGGAGAAGACGAGATCGGTGTTGAAAACCTTGCTTTTATCGTCAACCGGAACCTTTTCGTAACGGGCCTTCAGTTCCTCAATCTTATCGAGGGCCTCTTTCATCCCCTTTTCATCGCGGAAGACGCCGAGGTGCTGGTTCATTGTCGTGCCCATGTCCAAACGGATTTTGGCCAACCGGTCTCCGTTATTGTCCCGGTCCAACATCCCTTGTATCCTCTTCTCCTCGTTTTCGACATAGCCTGAGAAGTCGAGGTTCGTGTATTCCTTTTCCCGGGACACCTCTGCTGCGTGGGTGCCGGCCCGCGCTCCGAAAACCACGGTATCCAGGAGCGAGTTCGCCCCCAGGCGATTGCTGCCGTGGACGCTGACGCAGGCCGTCTCGCCTGCGGCATACAGGCCTGGGACGTTAGTCAACCCATCCACATCGGTCTTGATCCCTCCCATCTGATAATGCATACCCGGCTGGATGGGAATGGGGTCTTTGATAATGTCTATACCTACAAGGTCGATTCCAATCTCGTGTATGGAAGGGAGCCGTTCGTTAATGACCTTTTCTCCGAGGTGGCTCACGTCGAGAAGCACACAGCCGTCGATGTCGCGCCCTTCGGCTATCTCTGTTGCTTCAGATCGCGAGACCACGTCTCGCGATGCCAGTTCCATCATATTGGGCGCGTACTTCTCCATAAATCGCTCGCCATCTTTGTTAAGGAGGTACCCACCCTCCCCTCTGGCGCCTTCCGTTATCAGCACTCCACTGCCCTTAAGAGTCGTCGGGTGGTACTGGACCATCTCCATGTCCATGAGAGGAGCTCCGACATTGTATGCCAGAGCCATTCCATCCCCTGTGACTATCAGGGCGTTCGTGCTGGGCTCGAACACCCGGCCGAGACCACCGGTGCAAAGAATCACGGTCTTTGCTCTGATTACCAGAATGTAACCGGTCTTGATTTCGATGGCCACCACTCCGCAGCATTCGCCATCCTCGATGATCAGGTCAGTTACGAACCATTCCTCGTAGCTAGCAATCTCGGACTTCATAAGCTGCTCGTAAAGGACATGGAGCATAGCCTGTCCGGTGAAGTCTGCAACGAAAAATGTGCGGGCGCGCCGCTGTCCACCAAATCTTCTGGTGCCAAGGCGTCCTTCGTCGTCGCGGTTGAAGATGACGCCCATGTGCTCCAGGGCTATCAGCTCTTGACCGGCGGTGCGGGACATAAGCTCTATGGCGTCCTGGTCTCCCAGGAAATCGCTGCCCTTGATGGTATCGTAAGCGTGGTCCTCCCAGGGGTCGCCTCTGTCTACCAGGCTGGCGTTGATCCCGCCTTGGGCTGCGTTTGAGTGGCTACGGACTGGATGGACTTTGCTGATGACCCCTACGTTGGCGCCGTTTTGGTGTGCGGCCAGGGCGGCACGCATACCCGCTAGGCCAGCCCCTATTACCAGGACATCATGCTCGAGCAACGTTCATCACCTTGTATATCAGGTTTTTAACTCAGACCCGTACCAGGGGGTCTTCGTAAAGAATTTGGTCGATTGGCAGACTTGTTCTGCTAGGCATTCCGAAAGGCGACCCAATTATACCATGTGCTTTGGCGGCTACCAACAATACCTGCCAAAGCTTTGACCCTGATCAGATGTCGCCACTACCCGGGTGCAACACCATTAGCAGAGACGCAATGCTTTTGGCGTCTCGGATTTCTCCTTTTCGGATCATGTCCGGTACCTGGTCTATGGGTACTCTTTGTATTTCGATGTCCTCATCTTCATCGGGTTGAAAACTCCCCTGCCTGATGTCCCTGGCTACGTAGGCATGCATAAATTCTGTGCAGAATCCGGGGGTCGTCCAGAAGCTGGATAAATGCTTGAGTTCACCGGGCGTATGACCAGTCTCCTCCTGCATCTCTCGTAGCGCAGCTTTGTAAGGGTCCTCCCCATTCTCTATACTTCCGGCAGGGATCTCCAGCAGAACTTGTTCAGCAGGCTTCCGGTATTGCCTGACCATGAGCACGTTGTTCTTCTCGTCCAGGGGCACGATACACACGCAGTTGTTGTGTTCTACGATTTCTCTTGTGCCCGATGAGCCATTCCGTAACTGGACTTTGTCCACTCGGAGGTTGACTATGCCCCCTCGGTAGGGGATGTGGCTTTCAATTGTGGGCTCGTTCTGCGGTGTAGTCATGGCTGATTCAATACTGAAGGGCCCGCGTCCTGCTTTGACCGCCACCGAAGCCGAGGCGTTGCGTCAACGTGTCGTAAAAGTCGCTTGGAGGGTTTGATCTCAGAAATCTAGCCTTCAAGGGGCTCTGCTGGACCAATATGGTATCCCCTGTGTTTAGACTGAGGTCCAAGTATCCGTCCACGCTTAGCATTACCTGATGGTCGGCTTGCACTTCCAGAGTGATTTTCGATTCCGGGGGAACAACTAATGCAGGCGCTATTCCTATGTGTGGAGCCACGGCCTTGATGATCATGTCACCAGCGGTGGGAGATAAGATCGGACCACCAACAGATAGGTTATAACCGGTGCTGCCGGTAGCCGTGGACACAATTAAGGCGTCGGCCCTAAATTCGGTCAGTAGAGCTCCGTCGACCGAAACTTTGATCCTGACCAATCTGGCAACCGAGCCCCGACCAACCACTATGTCGTTCAGGGCTTTGTAACTTGGCGGTTCTGGGGTAGACCTACCTATGGGAGTGACCTTCGCCTCGGCTATCGAACGCTCCTCAATCCTTCCGCTGCCCTCCAAAAACATGGGAACCTTATCGAAAGCCTCCCCAGCTTTCAACTCTGTCATGAACCCGAGCCTACCCATGTTGATACCCAGTATGGGGGCACCATGAACAACCGACAGCCCGGCAGTTCGAAGAATTGTGCCGTCACCGCCGACAGTTATTATCAGATCTGTATTTGCGCCTTCTGGTGTGTCTGGGCCGATCTCTATTGCCGGGCGGTCCCAACTGCGGTCCTGCAGGCCGAATCGCTCGATCAGTGACAAGACCAAATCATGGGCTGCCGGCACTCCAGAATTGTAGACGAAGCCAATAATGTTGGGGGGGTTCATCTGGCGTTCAGGAACCAAGTAGTCTTAAGTAATGCTGACTGTCGAACAGGGCTGGATACAAGCCAACGGCAGTCTAGCATCGCCCCAGTTGAGTGTCAATAAACCCACAAAGAGTAGCGACTGCCCACGTCATGGGAATGGTACGCCCGCGCCAGCGACCTGAGGAAAGCTGTTCACGGCAGTCTCGGCGGCCTTCAAGAGAGGCCCAGGCACCACGCCGATAACCAGGATCCCTAGTGCCGAAATACCGAGGGCCGCATGAAAGGCATATGATGAGGGGACGGCCTCTTCGGAAGCGGCGGGCTGTAGGTACATCACCTTTACGATTCGAAGATAGTAATAAGCTGACACGACACTATTGATAACGCCTATTATTGCAAGCCACAGCAAGTCGCTATTTATTGCGGCGGTAAACATATAGAACTTGGCTATGAATATCCCCGTTGGTGGTACACCTATTAACGCTATCAGGGCGAGGGCGAGTGCGAAGGCCAGGTATGGCGCTCTACGGCCCATACCCGCAAAGTCGTCGATTTGGTCAGTGCCGACTTTATTGGAAATCGCGATGATCGCGAAAAAGGCAGCCAGGTTGGTCAAAGCATAGGCCCCAAGATAGAACAGGATGGCGCTGGGACCTATAGTCTCTCCCTGAGTTGCTTTGGAAGCTATGGCTGCGAGGCCAACCAGAATGTAGCCAGCGTGGGCGATGGTGCTATACCCCATGAGACGCTTGATATTGCTTTGGGCCATAGCTACAAGGTTACCCACCGTCATGGATGCGGCGGCAAGAGCGGCGAACAGAATCCCCCAATCCAGTTCGAAGGCGTCGAATCCGGTGTAGAAAACCCGGAGCAATACCGCAAATCCGGCAGCTTTGCTGGCGACCGATAGGAAGGCCGTTATGGTTGTCGGCGCGCCCTCGTAAACGTCCGGCACCCACATTTGGAAGGGAACCGATGATATTTTGAACCCGAATCCAGCGACGATCAGCACGATACCCAGCAATAGCGCTGTGTTGTCACCGAAAGCTTCGCCTGGGGTGGCCAAAGCATGGGCTTTGTCTGCTATTTCGGCCAGATATGTGCTACCCGTGACGCCGAATACAAGGGCCATTCCGTAAAGGAGCAGGGCCGAGCTGATGGCGCTGAGAATGAAGAACTTCATTCCTGCCTCGCTTGATCGGTCCGTCCTCAAGAAGGCGGCCAGCGCTGCCAGCGGCAGGGCGGTCAACTCCAGAGAAACGTATAGGGTAATAAGCTCTGTGGCAGTAGCCAGTAACATCATTCCTGTGGCGGACAAAAGGATGAGGCCAAAGTACTCACCCTGGAACTTGGACAGCTTGTTCACATAATCGGTCGATGCGATAGCGACTAACGCAACGATCCCGATTACCAGGAATTTAAAGAACAGAGCGAACTGATCGACTGTAAGGGTTTGGAAAATACCGACGAACTGATTCCCCGGTTCATCAGCAACGTCGATCCAGAGCCAGATGCTTAGCCCAAGTGGAACCATGAGACCCAATACGGTAGCCACGCCAAGGAAACCTTTGCGCCGGATTACGAGGTCCAGCCCTATCACAAATAGGGCGACGCCGACCATAGCGATTTCCGGGGAGAGTAAGCGTACGTCTTCAGTGGTCATGGGCTAACCCTTACTACTTGGATCGCCTGGGTCATGGCGCTAATACCCGAGTCGAACACGTCGGTCAGGAAGGCGGGATAAACGCCGATTACCACTATGCTTATGACTAAGGCTCCGATGGGAACCGCCTCCACCAGTGTCGCGTCGACGACATCGGCAAAGCGTTCTCTTGGAGAGCCAAAGAACACCCTCTCGATCATCCACAGAATGTAACCGGCTGCCAGGACTATTCCCGCCGCCGCCAGAGCTGTCGGCCACGCGAAGGTCTTGAACGACCCCAGAAACACAAGTATCTCGGCTACGAACCCGCTCAGACCTGGAAGCCCGAGAGACGCCAGTCCCGCGACTAGAAATGCCGCTGTGATAAAGGGCATCCGGTTGGCCAGGCCTCCCAAGTCCGGTATGTACCGAGTGTGAGCCCTCTCGTACACCAAGCCCACCATGAGGAACATAAGTCCGGTGATGCTCCCATGAGCGAACATTTGCATGCTGGCTCCGCTAAGAGCCACATCTGCAAATTTGCCGCCGCCTATGCCAACGGCAACTCCCAGCAACACGAGGCCCATATGGCTAACGCTACTGTACGCTATCAGACGTTTCAGGTCGGTCTGCCTCAGGGTGACCATAGCCCCGTAGAGAACGCTGATCACCGCAAGCACCGCAAGTGCCCATGCAAAGCTATGGGCGTGCTCCAGTTCGGGAAACATGCCTACTGAAACCCTGATAAATCCGTATCCACCCATCTTCAGCAATACACCGGCCAGCATCATGCTGACGGCGGTCGGTGCGTCTGTATGGGCATCTGGGAGCCATGTATGGACTGGCCAGATCGGCAGTTTGATGGCGAAAGCCACTACGAAAAACCAGAATATTAAACTGATTGGAACTACAGCATCGGTTGCATCGATTCCCGACCTAGACAGCAGGGTCATGTCGAAAGTGCCGACGTTGGGAGTCAAGAACACGGCGACTATGGCGACCAGCATAAATGCGCTGCCAAGAATGGTGTAAATCACGAACTTCACGGCAGAGTATTCCTTGCGGCCGGTGCCCCAGATCGAAATGAGAAGGTACATTGGGACCAACTCCAGCTCCCAGAACAGGAAGAACAGGAGGAAATCCAGGGCGGTGAAGACTCCCAGTACCGCAGTTTGCAGTACTAAAAGCCACACGAAGTACTCTTTGACCCGATGCTTTACGCTGAAGGAGGCGAATACGGCGCAGAAACCGATCAGACCGGTAAGTAGGACGAGGGGGGCGCTCAGACCGTCGACCCCCAGTCGATAGCTGGCGTCGAAGGTTTTATTATCGAAAACGGTCCCTGTACCGATCCAGGAGAATTGGTCGATCAACTGGAACCGGTTGGCAGCTTCACCGTGGTCAAAGACGGAGAACACTATGATGGCTAACACCAGGTCCGCCAGTGCCACCAGTGCCGCGAACACGCGGATATTGCGGTCGCCTTTCAGAAGGAGGACGATGGCAAGGGCCCCTGCCAGTGGCAAGAACACGGTTGCGGTCAGTAAGCCGTTAAACTCCATGCCGGTCCTCTAGCCCCATATCAGATAAGCCCCCACTATGAGAAACACTCCAAGGGAAATAGCAACGCCGTATGTCTGAACCTGCCCATCTTGTAAGTCGCCCAATCTCCGCCCGAGAAATCGTGGAAACTCTCCAAGGAAATCGGCTATGTTGTCCACGACGGTGCGGTCGAACCAGTCAAGGAGAAGGGCAATGCCCCTATAGATACCCCTGGATACGATCTGGCCCTCATACAAGTGGTCTATGTAGTACTTCTGGGATAGCAATTGGTGGATTCCTTTGAACGGACGGCCGACAGTTTCCAGCGATACCTTCGGCCAAAAATACACTGCTGTAGCCACCAGTATCCCAACAGAACCAACGATTACGGACGTGGCTGCCAGAGGTACGTCTACTTTCGTTGTCGCTCCCAGGAAGTGGCTGAACCAATGGGCGGGCGGACCCAGCCAGTCTACCTGTGGATTGGCGATTCCTCCTGATATCACCGCGGCGACAGCCAGTATGACCATCGGCAGAATCATCACCCATGGTGATTCTGCCAGGTGCACTCCACGCTCCGCCCCTGCGGGACTACCAGCCGCTCGTTGGGCCAGTTCAGAATCAACACCACCTCTGAATTCACCGTGGAAGGTCATGTAGATCATCCTGAATGAATACGCCGCCGTGACGAACACTCCGACGATTAGCAACCAGAAGACAACAGTATCGACGGAGCCGTGCCCATCCCAGGCATGAAACAGTATTTCGTCCTTACTCCAGAATCCCGCCAACGGGAAAATTCCTGCCAGGCTCAAAGCTCCGATTAACATCGTTATGTAAGTAAACGGCATAATCCTTCTCAGGCCGCCCATATAGCGCATATCGAAGGTACCCGTAGCGTGGTTAACACTACCGGCTCCCATAAACAGAAGACACTTGAAAAAGGCGTGGTTAAAAAGGTGGAATATCGCCGGTCCATAGGCGCCGATTCCAAGAGCTGCGATCATGTAGCCAAGCTGGCTAATGGTGGAATACGCCAGCACGCGTTTGATGTCGTTCATGACGAGGCCCATGGTGGCCGCGAAAAGGGCAGTCGTCCCACCGATTATCGCTACAGTACTCATCGCGTTTTCTGACGCTTGGAAGACCGGGAAGAAACGGGCTACCAGGAACACACCGGCCGCGACCATTGTGGCGGCATGAATAAGAGAGCTAACTGGAGTCGGCCCTTCCATTGCATCGGGGAGCCAAACGTGTAGCGGGAATTGGGCCGACTTACCGACGGCGCCAGCAAATATGCCTAAGGACAACCAGGTAACGGCCAGACTTCCCAACACCCCCCCGACGGCCGCCGTATGAATGTCGACGATGTCCAGTCCGTTTAGCCCTGCGGCAGTGAAAGTGCTTGTATTGAAGAAAAGGTAGAGGATTGCTATCAGAAAGCCGAGGTCGCCGATCCGTGTGACTATGAACGCCTTCTTGGCCGCGGCCGCGGCCGCAGGCCGGGTGTACCAGAATCCGATCAGTAGATAGGAACAAACGCCAACCAGCTCCCAGAAAACATAGAGTTGGATGATGTTTCTGGAGATCACGAGTCCTACCATAGAGGCAGTGAACAAAGACATGAGGGCAAAATAGCGGGAGAAGCTGGGGTCCCCCTTCATATAACCCAGGGAATATATCTGGACCATCAGGCTCACCCCGGTGACCACTACCAGCATGATCGCGCTCAAGGGGTCCAATATGAGTCCTACGCCGATATCCAGCGCACCGATGGTTACCCACTCGTGCGATGGGAATAGAATGTTGATGTCTTCGGATATGACCGATTGAAGAGCCCAAATTGAGAGGGCAAAAGACGCGGCGATGGCGATTATGGTAATCAGGCCGCTTTGGAATGAGAAATTGTTGAAGAACGGCCGGACTATAAATGCGATGATGAGAAAGGAAGCCAGGGGTAGAAAGAAGATAGTCCATACACCGGCCTCAGGGATAACGTCAAGATTCATAGTTTCCTCAGAATCTCCTCAGCCACGTGTTCCCTTCCCTTGGGGACCATAACGCGGAAGGCGACACGCTCACCCCAGTCCAGTATGTCCCCCTCGGGCAGTATGCGAGTGGGAAGCCCCTCTCCCTCCAAGACTTCTTTCCACATCTCGGCCACCGCTAGATTCGGGACTTTCTTAAACTCCGTCCACATGGATATTCCCCCGCGTATTCTGTGAAACGAGAATTAGCTATCGACGCATTAGACTGGCTTCGGTGACATCGACGGTCTGCCGGTTGCGATATAGAGCGATGACGATAGCCAGCCCTAAAGCGATTTCAGCCGCTGCCACTGCAATGATAAACACCGCGAAAACCTGCCCTGTCAGCAGGCGTCCGAGGTGTTCGTCGGCTCCTGTAGGCACCGTATACTTCGAAAAAGCTACCAGAGCTATGTTGACAGCGTTAAACATCAGCTCCAGTGACATCAGGACGACAATGACGTTCCGTCTGGCCAAAGCTCCATATAGGCCAATGCAAAACAGAACGGCGGAGAGAACAAGGAAGCGCTCGAGGTCCATGCCCTAGACCTCCCTGGTTTCTCTCACCAGGGCGAGTGCGCCGATTATGGCCGAGAGTAGAAGCACGGCCGTTATCTCGAAGGGCAATACGAAGTCGTTGATCAGCAGTTCGCCCAGCCCGGATCTCTCCGAGCCCGGCGTCTCCGCTCGTAGGTCATCGGGAACCCCTCCGATGCTGTTGGCTTGAACAATCTCAACCCTCGCCTGAAACTCGTCAGATTCGTCGGATATGAGCTTCCAATCGGTGTCCAGCGCCACGAATATCAGAGCGGCCAGCAGCAGCGTAGGTAGCAACACCGCGGCAAACTGGAGCCTGTTTGGAAGATTCCCTTGCTGGACTTCCCGCGTCAACATTATGGCGAAGATGATGAGAATAGCGATGGCGCCTGCGTAGATTAGCAACTGGACCACGGCCAGGAATTCGGCGTTCATCATAACGAACATTCCAGCCACAGCCAGGAAAACCACCACCAGGAGCAGGGCTGCGCGGAAGACATCCTTCAGTAGCACGACACCGGCCGCTGCGGCCACACTCCCTACGGCCAGGACCCAGAAGATTAGATCTTCAAAGACCATTAATCCTTATCCGGCTCATTTTCGGTTGGTTTTTGGAGCCTGGCGCCGGATTTCTCCTGCTCGTGCCATCTCCACGTCTCGCGGCCTACCTCACGCCATGTCAGTGGAATGCCTTCGTGTGGGTTGTATTGAGCGTGTTCCAGTTGGGGACGGAAGAAGGTGCTGGGGCGTTTTTCCGCGTGGCGTAACTCTTCAAGAGGTATCACAAGCTCGCTGCGCTGATAGCGCCCGCGCTCGAAGCCGCTGCCCATGAAAAGAGCGTCATAGGGGCAGGCCTCCACGCAGAGGCCACAGAACATGCACCTGCCGATATCTATATCGAACACTTCAAGCTGATATTTGTCCCCCTCCTCCGGAGCAGACCCACTTGGCGTCGTCACGATTCGAATGATGCCTAGAGGACAGTACTTGGCGCAGGACGCGCATGCAGTGCACCGTTCCTCGTAGAAGACGAACTCCTCCCCTCGGAATCGAGGGTGCTGTGGTAGCCTTTCTTCCGGATACTGGACGGTGTTGGGCTTCCTGACCAGATTTTTCATCGTGACGGCTAGCCCTTTCATCAACCCCAATCCGTACATGTTAGCTGCTCTCCTTCACGCCGGCCGATGCTGGAGATGTCGAAACAGTTGGTCCGCCCAGCTCTGCGGTTCTTATTGGAGGCCGCACTTTTTCTCTGATAGCTTTGCCAAACACACCAATGGAGACTATTGCCACGGCCATGTTTATCGCCAGCATAATTCCCAGATCGCCTCTGGAGATAACTCCTGTAACGTCATCCCGGAAGAAGTACACCTCAACGGCGGTAGCGACCAGATTGATCAAACTCAACGGGAACAGGAACTTCCAGGCCAAGCTCATAATTTGATCTATACGAAGTCGAGGGAAAGTAGCTCTGATCCAGGTAAATATGAACGCGAAAAATGCTACTTTAAGCAGGAACCACAAAGCTCCCAATTGCCCTGACAGGAAGGGTCCAGACCAGCCACCCAGGAACAGCGTGGCCAAGATCGCCGATGCTCCGAGCACCCCTCCAAACTCGGCTGCCTGAATCAGAGCAAACTTGGTGCCGCTGTATTCAGTGTGAAAGCCGGCCACGATCTCGGACTCTGCCTCTATTATGTCGAAGGGTGTGCGGTTCAATTCTGCCGATATCCCCAGCAGGAAGACGAAAATGCCAAGGGGCTGCACCAACACAAAGGGTAGGGTCTGGGCGTTGACAACTGCTGTCATGTTCATCGAACCTGCGATAAGTACCACGCCGACAAGGGAGATGACCACGGGGATTTCGTAGCTGATAAGCATAGCCACGCCCCTCATGGCGCCGAACATTGCGTACCTGTTGCCGGAAGCCCAGCCAGCCATGAAGATCCCTAATGTGCTGATCGACGTCACGGCGATTATGTACAGGACCCCCACGTTCAAGTCTGCCAGGAAGGTGTTTCTGGCGAAGGGGATAACAGCCATAGTCAGAAGAAGAGGAGCTACCATGACGACGGGGACCAGAGTGAAGGCCAGCCTGTCGGCGCCCGCAGGGATAAGGTCTTCTTTTGAGATTAGCTTCAGGATATCCGCTATAGGTTGAAGGAGGCCAAAAGGACCCCAGCGGTTGGGACCGATTCGGTTGTGGAACCTTCCGAGGATGCGCCTTTCGGCCCAGACGAACAGTGCTGCGCCCAGAAGTATTCCGTTGACCAGAATCAAAATTATCACGAAACCCGAGATGAAATAGTCCAGCCAGCAAAGCTGGCTGGGGAATACCTCCCCAAGCCCGTTGTAGATGTGGCGGAAAAGGACGTTGTCGTATAAAAGGCTATCGTTGCCCAGGTGGCAGTCGTTCACCGGTCAACTTCTCCAAGGTTTATGTCAATGCTGCCCAGTGAGACGATCATGTCCGCCAACTTCCAGCCAATGAGCAATTCACGAATCGCACTCAGGTTGAGTAGAGAAGGTGAGCGTATCTTGCAACGGTAAGGCGATATGCTACCGTCGCTCACCAGGTAGAAGCCCAGCTCTCCCTTGGGAGACTCGACCCGGCCGTAGGCCTCGGCACCAGCCGGAGGCCGGAGCACGAGGGGCAGCTCAGGGCGTACGGGACCTGCGGGTATCTGTTCGATGCATTGCTCGACAATCCTGATACTCTGGCGTATCTCCTGAAGCCGCACCCAAAACCGGTCAAGATTATCACCGTTGTTGCCGATAGGTACGTCGAACTCCACCTGATCGTAAATGTCGTAGGGATCTGCTTTTCTCCAATCCCACTTAAGGCCGCTTCCCCGCAGCACTGGCCCACTCGTAGAGTAAGCAATGGCCCGTTCAAGGGGTAGTATTGAAACGTTCCTGGTTCTGACGAGGATGATCTCATTCTCGACCAGCAATTGCTCAAGGTCGTCTATAGCAGAAGGAATCTCCCTCGTAAATTGCCTGAGGGTAGGCCAGAAGTCTTCGGGTGTATCGGCAAAAACGCCCCCCGGCCGCATGTAGCTGACGGTTATGCGGGCCCCGCACATCATCTCGAAAAGGTCCAGCACCCGTTCCCGCTCCCTGAAACAATACATCAGGGGTGTGCCGAAAGCGCCCAGGTCCTGAAGGAAAAAGCCGGTTGCCACAAGGTGGCTGGCGATGCGCTGGAGCTCCGCTGCTATTACACGCAGGTATTTGGCTCGTTCAGGCACTTCGATACCCATCAATTTTTCGACAGTAAGACAATAGGCCTGGTTATTGGTCATCGACGCCACATAGTCCAACCGGTCGGTGAGGGTCACAATTTGTACGTAGTTGCGCTCTTCGGCCAGCTTCTCCGTGCCCCTGTGTAAGTACCCGAATATCGGCTCGACGTCTACTATCTCTTCGCCATCGAAGGTGACTCGGAGCCTGAACACACCATGGGTGCTGGGATGTTGAGGGCCAAGGTTGATCGTTACTGGTTCAGTCCGGAGAGGCATGGGCTTCTAATACTCCACCACGTCCTTAAAGTCCTTTCTCAAGGGGTGGCCCGTAAAGCCCTCCCAAAGCATCAGCCGCTTAAGGTTGGGATGCCCTGTGAAGCGGACGCCCATCAGATCCCAAATTTCCCGCTCCTGGAAATCCGCACTTGGCCACACACTCACGACGGAAGATATCGAAGGTTCTTCCCTATCGTACAACCTGGTCTTTATGACGGCACTGTGATTGTGCTCGAAGGAAGTGAGATGGTATATGACCTCGAAGTACTCGATGTAATCGACCGCTGAGATTGCGTTGAGGTACTCCAGTTTAAGGCTGGGGTCGTCCCTCAGGAACTGGAGTACCTCAACGATTTGGTCGGGCTTGACCCAGACTGCCGAATCTCTTTCCTGTTCAACAATGTCCGGGTATTGTTGAACCAGGTGCCTGGCAAGCTCCGCGCCTCCAAGCTCTTTGGTCATTAGGCCCCTGCGACTTGGCCCTTGAGGCTGTATCGCTTGATCTTTTCGTGTAGCTGCATAATGCCGTAAAGCAGCGCGTCCGGACGTGGCGGACAACCGGGGACATACACATCTACCGGCACGATATGGTTCACGCCTGGAACAACACTGTAGCAAGAGTAATAGGGACCGCCGCTGGTTGCGCAAACGCCCATAGAAATCACCCACTTGGGTTCTCCCATCTGGTCGTAGATGCGCTTGATGGCCGGGGCCATCTTCCAGGTAACGGTTCCGGCTACGATCATCAGGTCAGCCTGGCGTGGTGTAGCCCTGAAGGCCTCCATGCCGAACCGTGCTATGTCGAAGCGTCCCATTGCGGTGGCCATCATTTCGAAAGCACAGCAGGCCAATCCAAAAGCGACGGGCCAAAGAGCCGACTTCCTGCTCCAGTTGACCAGTGCGTCCACAGATGTTACCAACACGTTGCGCTCGATATCATCGGGGACTTGTATCAAAGGTTCTGGATATGGCTCCAGATTAGTGTGGCGCATCGTCTCGACGATGTTGCCTTCTTCTCTGTCTAAGTCCCAGGTTCGGGTATAGAGCGGTCCTTCTTCGGATGAAACACTTGGGGTCATGTCTACCTCCACTCCAGGTCTTGCTTCCGCCAGGCGTAGACCCACCCCATGAGCAAGATGGAGATAAATGCCCCCATCTCAATCATTGCGAAGAAGCCCAGTTTGTTCATCTTTACGGCCCATGGATAGATGAATATGACTTGAACGTCGAACACTACGAAGAGGAGAGCGTACATGTAGTAGCGGAAATTGAACTGGCCCCACTTTCCGCCGATGGTGGCCATTCCGCATTCGTAGACTTCCGACTTAACTAGCTCCGGTTTGTTGGGGCGTATCCTGACTTTTGAGGCCAGCCAGGACAGCATCATCATGCTGATAGGTACAAAGAGGGCAACACCCGCGAATATGGCGATCAAGCCATATTGTCTGAAATAATCGTCTAGCATGTCGCCCTTTTACCGAATCTGGCTTTTGTCGCTGGGAATATACCACAGCTACATTTACGGCGCAAGTGAAATAATTAACAAACAGATGGGGTCAAGGATTGCCTGCTCGGGTGCTTGAGCCCTGTTCCATGGCTCCCAGCTTTTTCACCGCCGACTCCACCCGCTCAAGGCAACGGCGCCTCCCGAGAACTTCCATAGTCTCGAATAAGGGCGGAGCCGCGGTCCTGCCTGTGACCGCTACCCTGAGAGCACCGAACAACTGCCTTCCAGACAGCCCTAGATCGCTGGCCGCCTGGCGCAGCGTTTCCTCCAGATAGGCCGCGTCAAAAGTCGATAGTCCCGTGATATCGTCCAACGCCCGACTAAGGGCACCTGAAGTAGTGGCCTTGTCCATTCCCTTCTGAACCAGCGTCTCGGCATCGTAATCGATGCGCTCCAGAAAGAAATACTCGGTCAGATCCGAGGACTCGCCCAGGGTCCTGATCCGTTCCTTGATCAATGGAATTATGCGTCTGAGATAGGACGAGTCTACCTTTCCCGCATTCGATGGTAAGTCGCGCTCGAGAAAAGGCAGCATCCTATCTGCCAGATCCTGCTCATCCAGACTCCTGATATATAATCCGTTCATCCACTCCAGTTTCTCCTTGTCGAACACCGCTCCGGCTTTTCCGATTCGTTGTAAGGAGAAGTTTTCCATAAGGGTGTTCCTGGACATCACATCTGTTTTGTCATCCAGAGACCAGCCCAGAAGCGCCATGAAATTGACCATGGCGTCAGGAAGAAACCCAGCGTCTCTGTATTCCAGAATCGAGTTAGCGCCGTGCCGCTTGGACAGCTTGGCCTTGTCTGGCCCGAGAATCATCGGGAGGTGAACGAATCGGGGGTAGTCGTATTGGAGCGCTTTGTAAAGCTGGAGATGGCGGGGAGTGCTGGGAAGCCATTCCTCGGCTCGTAGGACATGGCTTATCTTCATGTGGTGGTCGTCGATTACGCTTGCCAGGTGGTAGGTTGGAAAGCCGTCGGACTTCAGGATTACAAAATCGTCCTGAAGCTCATTTTGCCAGGAAACGCGCCCCCGGATCAGGTCATCGGCAGCCGTTTCTCCCGAAGTAGGCATTTTAAAACGCACGACGGGTACGATGCCCTTATCTCTGAATTCCTGTTCATCCTCGGAAGACATGTTCAGGCAATGGCGGTCGTACCCAGGTGGTTGCTTACGCCTCTGCTGCTCCCGGCGCATCTCATCGAGACGTTCCTTTGAGCAATAGCAGCGATAAGCGTGGTTTTTGGTGATCAATTCGTCGGCGATGCTCTGATAGAGATCCAATCGTTCCGACTGAAAATAGGGGCCGTATGGGCCACCCACCTCTGGGCCTTCGTCCCAACCGATGCCCAACCACTCCAAAGCTTCCAGAATAGCTTTCAGGGCGCCTTCCGCATAGCGGTCACGATCGGTGTCCTCGACCCGCACGATGAACTTGCCTCCCTGCCGACTGGCAAAAAGCCAGTTGAACAGGGCAGTGCGCAAGTTACCGATGTGGGGTTCTCCCGTGGGGCTGGGCGCGAACCTTACGCGAACTTCCTCTCCCAAGCAGACCTCCTCCGGGGCTACATTTTAGCATGCCAGCTGGTGGCCGAACTGAAAGACTGCCACTCAGATCAGTCTCTCTGGAGAGCTAAAACCTGTTCCAGTTCCTCGGGTAAATTGGAGGTGAACTCCACTCGCTTTCCGGTGGCGGGGTGCTGAAAGGCCAGACCGTGAGCATGGAGGAAATGGCGGTTCACCAACCCGCTCTTCTTTCCGTAAACGGCGTCGCCGAAGAGCGGATGACCTATGGATCCGAAGTGCACTCTGATCTGGTGGGTGCGTCCGGTTTCAGGAGAGGCTTCGACGTATGAGTTATCTCCGATGTGTTGCAAAACCCTATATCTTGTTATAGCGTCTCGCCCGCCCCGTACGACAGCCATGCGTTTCCGATTTCGGGGATCGCGGCCTATCGGTGCCTCGATGGCACCCTCCGGTTGATTCAGCCTCCCGGTAGCCAGTGCCAGGTATGCCTTGGTCACCTTCCTGTCCCGTAGCTGCTGTGTAAGGCCGACATGGACCTGGCTGGTTTTGGCCACTACCATCAACCCGGATGTGTCTTTATCCAGCCTGTGGACTATTCCAGGCCGAACCTCGCCTCCGATGCCTTTAAGGTCAGGGCAAAGCGCCAGTAAAGCGTTCACAAGGGTATGCGACGAGTGTCCGGGTGCCGGATGAACTGTCAGTCCGGCCGGTTTTTCGACAACCAGCAGGTGCTCGTCCTGGAAAACCACGTTGAGGGGTATCTCTTCCGGTACAAGATGAGTAGGTCTCGGAGGCAGTATCGTTAGAGAAACTCGGTCACCGGCTCTGACGTTGTGGCTGGCTTTGGCCGGCAGACCGTTTAGGAGGATCAGGCCCTCGCCTACAAGGCGCCTCACCTGGGAGCGGGTCATACCAATGGCACGTTCAGTGACGAACAGGTCGAGTCGTTCCCAAGCCTGGTTCGCTATGAACTCTTGTTTGTTCAATTTCGGCGCCACTCTCGCACGCCGCATACGGGGCATTCCGAGCCATTAGGAACAGTGTCCATAACCGAGATGCATTCCGGGCAAAGAGTGGGAGCATCACTTTCCTGGCCATCCACGTGCACCTTGTCGGGGACACTTGCCTCCCCAAGGTCTGATGACCAGAAATCCTCTGGAAAACCGGTATGTTCCTGGCCGCCAGAATAGGTCTGGGTTCGCATCTCTTTTGGTTCTTTGCCTCCGGATGTAAATAGCCAAACCAGTATCAGAATTCCTATTACGATAGAGGCATCCGCAATGTTGAATATAGGCCACGGACCGACGTCGATAAAGTCGGTTACGTTGCCCATCCGCAACCGGTCAACTAGATTGCCCAATGCTCCCCCCAACTGCATTCCCAGGCTAAGTCTGACTGCCAGACCTGAGAACGCGTAGCTCCGGTAGAGAAAGATGAGGATTGCTACACCCACAAGAGAGGCGAGGATCAGGACAAGGGTTTGGTCTGGGAACAGGCCAAAGGCCGTGCCAGTATTGAAAGTGCGGGTTATTCTGAAGAAACCGTCGCTTGGGATGGACTCTCCGAGGAAAAGGGAGTCCCTGACTATTGCTTTTGTAATTTGGTCCAGGCTGAATACGACAGCGAATGTCAGGGTTAGGGTAGGGTCCTTGATCCACGATACCCAGCTATCAATAGCGGTAATTGGTCTTTCTTTTTTCAGTTCCGCCATTGGTCCGTTTATTCTCTCAATTTGGCCTTGAAGAAGTCTGTGACAAGAAGGGCGGCCTTTTCTTTAAATCCTCGCCAGGAGTGGTCGGCGCCGGAAACCACCTGAAGTTCGGCCCGCTGGCCAAGTGCGCCGACCTTTTCCTTCAACTTAGAAGGCGGGACTAGTTTGGCTTGATCTCCGCCGAGGAACAACTTAGGTTTCTTATCGCGATTAATTTCTGAATGCTCGAATGCTGATATGGGGGAGCGACTAAAGCGATAGCTTTTGCGGCTTTGTACTTGGAAAGCCCCTCCAGCACCATTGAAGCACCGAATGAATATCCTACCAAACTTCTGCGAGAGCGGTTTACTCGCGGCAATTCGGCCAGGAAGTTCAGCGCGGCTCGGATGTCCTCTCGCTCCTCCTCACCTCTGGTGAAAGTTCCACTACTTTTGCCAACTCCGCGAAAATTAAACCTGAAGGCCACAAAACCAGCCTCTGCCAGGACTCTGCAGATAACAACAACCAGAGAATTTTCCATGTCCCCGCCGAACAATGGGTGAGGATGACACACCACCGTGGCCGGGAAGGACCCTTTGGCTCCATCCGGAGAGACCGCGACTCCCTCCAGGGTAAGCCCGCCGCATTTAAAAGCATATGCGCTTTGTCGCATTCTGGACTCTTACTCCATATTAGGAAGTCCGCTAGTGTTTAGCAAGGAGTGTTGATAAAATGTCAGCCACAGCCCAGGTATGGAGGTTATCCTGAGAGTAATCGATCTTCGTAGCGATACAGTGACTCAACCTACTGAGGCGATGCGCAAAGCTATGGCCAAGGCTGAGGTTGGTGATGACGTTTTAGGCGAGGACCCGACGATCATCCGCTTGGAGCAGATTTCGGCGGACATGATGGGCAAAGAGTCGGCTCTGTTTACGCCCAGTGGCACAATGAGCAATCTGGTGGCGGTTCTGACTCATTGTGATAGGGGCGACGAAGTAATTATGGGAAACCAGGCCCATATGTTCTGGAATGAGGCGGGAGGCGGTTCGACCCTGGCTGGTGTCCAGGTGCACCTTGTCCCTAACGACACACAAGGTAGGCTCGATCCCGCAGATGTGGAAGCCGCTATCCGGCCGGAAGGCAACTTCCACTTCCCCCCTACAGGATTGCTCTGCCTGGAGAACTCCCATAACCGTTGTAATGGGGGAGTGCTAACGCCTGGAGATACCAAGGCTACAGCCGACGTTGCCCACAAATATGGTGTTCCTGTCCACCTGGATGGTGCACGTATCTTCAATTCGGCGGTGTGCCTTGGTACATCACCTAAAGAGCTTGTCGCTGAGGTGGACGATGTTTGCCTCTGCCTCTCCAAGGGACTGAGTGCTCCTGTTGGCTCGGTGCTTTGCGGCAGTCGGGAGTTCGTGGGTAAGGCCAGGAAGTGGCGTAAGATGCTCGGAGGCGGGATGCGTCAGGCAGGCGTGCTGGCCGCAGCGGGCATAGTGGCTTTAGAGACGATGATCGACCGGTTAGAGGACGACCACGTCAATGCTCGCAGACTAGCCGAGGGTATAGCCCAGATCCCTGGCATCGAAGTCGACCCATGGCAAGTAAAGACAAATATAGTATTCGGGGAACTCGAACTGTCTGGCGGCTCCGTGCAGGAGTTTATTGGGATGCTGGCCAAACAAGGGGTAAAGGTGAGTTATCCGGGAGGGCGCAAGTTCCGTCTGGTTACGCATCGCCATATCACTGCCGGGGATGTCGATGCTATCATAGACATTATGGGGAAGACTACCAAGGGGATAAGGTGGGTAGTCGACACATCACCTGTCTCCACAGAGCAACGAAGGAGTTAACAATGCCCGATGAATTTGTGAAGGTAGCGCAGACCGACGAACTTTCCCCTGGGGAGATGAAGCTCATCGAGGTCGGGGACGAACGGATCCTGCTGACAAATCTCGACGGGCAGTACCACGCGGTAAGCGAAGTCTGCACTCATGCCTATTATGCGTTGTCTGAAGGGTTTCTCGAGGGCGAAGAGGTAGAATGTGCACTGCACGGGAGCTTGTTCAACGTCAAATCAGGCGAGGTAGTCAACCCCCCAGCCGATCAGCCTCTGACTGTATACCCTGTCAAAATAGATGGAACCGATATATTGATCGGCCCTTCATCTTGAGTCGAATCTGGTGCAGAGCCGAGTTACGTTCCCCTCCTGTCGCCCCACAGCATGATGTGGAGTCGAGGCGTGAACCGGTATCCCTCGTTGGCGCAGATACTGCTTAGCCATAGACTCCGTTCCTGAAGCATTTCTGGAGTCCTGCCTTCCGGCATTAGCATAACCCGGCTTGGCGGCAGATTATATTTGTTGACCAGATTGCCTACTTCTTTGGCGTCGGATTGTTCCACAATCACGAACTTGAAGTAGGCGTTGGACAGGTTCGCGAAGTAATCAATTGCCTGGGGTATTTCCCGGGCGTGGGCGGCATTCCCTGAGTTAGCGAGTTTGGGCGAGACATTCCACTGGTCGATGTGCTTTACCAGACTCGGCTCGGGCATTATCGTACCGTTGGTCTCGATCTCGAATGTATACTTGTTCCTTGCTAAAGATTCGATAAGGGGCACCAGACCTTTTTGTTGAAGCATTGGCTCTCCGCCTGTAATCACCAGGTGCCGGCATCCCCGTGTACGTATCTCTTGCTCAACGTCGACTAACGGTAACTCCGCGACTTCGTCTTTGTAGCTAAAGTTTTGCCAGTCCCAAGTGTACTTGGTATCGCACCAAGAGCACGCCAGATTACACGTCGCAAGTCGAAGGAATACTGAGGTCGTGCCTAGAGAATGGCCTTCTCCCTGAAGAGATAGGAATATCTCGGGTTCCCCGTTCGCCTGTCTGCTTACCTTGAGGCAGGAACGATGATCGGTAATTTGCACTTTAACCGGTCCCTAGGCGAGTTGACAGTGGGTCCGAGATTCCTGCCTCTTCGAATCCCTTAGCTCTCAGGATACAGCTATCGCAACGTCCACAAGGCAAGTCATCCCCTTGATAACAGCTCCAAGTATGGTCTAGCGGCGCGTTAAGCTCTATGCCCATGCGTACGATTTCCGCTTTGGTGAGGTGAATTATTGGCGTCTCTATTTCAATTGCGATCTTATACTGCGTCCACAGCTTGCTACCTCTCATCATCGTCTCCCTGATCGCATCGTAATACTCCGGCCTACAGTCGGGGTAGCCGCTGTAGTCGATAGCGTTGGGAGCGATGAACAGAGTTGTCTTCAGGTCTTGCGGAGACATACCATCGGACTCTATGGAAAATAGGGCTTCACTCTCTAGAAATGCACCGGCTATCACCAAGAAGAAGGTGTTCCGTAGCGGCACATAAGTGCTGGGCACGTCTGTCCTAGTACTCTGGGTCTTGTCATCCAGAAGTTGTTGGAATCGGTCTTGTGGGATCGGAAAGCGGTCTGGATTCGTCAGCGATGAGAACCAGGCGACTTCCTTGAAGGAAGAGATATCCACCAATTTGTGACGTATACCAAGGATTTGAGATATTTCTTCTGCGCTTTTGATCTCTTTACTGTGGGTTTGACCGTAGTGGAAAGTTAAAGCTGTGAGATCGTCGACCTGGTCCCTTGCGTAGGTGGATACGATGGTGGAATCGAGACCTCCGGAAAGGAGGGTTACGCCGATTGTCGTCACAGTACTCGTTCCTGCCCTAGTCCGCTATGCCGAGAGTAAAGGCTTCTGTTTGGCCGACCAGAATTACCGGTTGCCTTGTCCGTCAGGCGCTTTATCGGCGTTGTACTCAACAGAAACCGATGTGTGAAGGCCTCCCCTCGGACGGTAGTCCAAGGCAACCTTCATATATCGTGGCTGGCAGGCCGAAACCAGGTCTCTTAGTATACGATTCGCGGCATGTTCCTGGACAATGCCTACGTCCCTATAGGTTAAAAGGTAGTATTTCAGAGACTTTAACTCAATGCATTGGTAGGCTGGAGTATAGCTGATGGCTAGAGTGCCAAAATCCGGCAGTCCTGTCCACGGGCAGATAGCTGTGAACTCCTCGGTATCTATGGAGACCTGCGAGGGCTGGCTAGCATACTCGTACTCAAAGGTGAGTAAACAACTGGGGTCGATCGCGTCTTCCGACTTTGGGACGATCCCGCTTTCGAGGCGCTCGTACTTGTTCTTTAGCGAGTCTATAGTGGCCACTGGTGTTTTCACCGACGGGATTGCTTGCGCCCCAAAAGAGACCCGATTTTTTCTCGCATCTTGGATACCACGGGTATGCGTCCGTTCTCATGGGGGCCTGCTCCGTTACTCACAACACCTGAGGGCTCTTCGTCTTCGTCTTGCCTATAGTAATGGTAGTAGTTGTAGCGGTACTTGTACCTACCGTATCCCAGCCTCGGAGTCTTTACTTCGTTGACAAGGTAACCGAGAACAGGGCTGCCTGCGCGCTGAATCATCCGGAGAGCATCGCGGAAAGTCTCTGTGTGGGTTTCTCCCATGTTGACTACAAGGATCAGACCATCCACCTTAGACGCCAGGACCATCGAATCCGCGGCCGCCATAATCGGAGGAGAGTCCAACAGTAGAAAGTCGCAATCCGCTTCGAGTTCGCCTATGACCTCGTCCATCCTCGCCGAGTTAAGTAGGTCCGATGGGTTTGGGGGAATGGGGCCACTAAGAAGCACTCTCAATCCTGGAATATCGGTTTCGTGCAATGCCGACAAAGGATCGCTATCGTTACCCATAAGGGTACTCATCCCACCCTTTCTTCAATCATGTCCAAAATACCTGTGGAGCGTCGGTCTCCTCAAATCTGTATCAACCGCGATTATCCGGTGGCCACCCTGAGCCAGCACAGTTCCGAGGTTGGACAGGACCGTACTCTTGCCTTCTTGGGGCCCCACACTGGTGACGAGGTACGACTTGCCTGGATTCGCGACGGCGGCGAACTGGAAGCCAGTTCGTACTTGACGGAACATCTCAGAATAGATCGAGTCAGGTCTGTCTCTAACCACCACAGAGTTATCTGCGACGTCCTTAGGGCTCCATTTAAAAACTACGCCCATAAGAGATGGGGTGAGGTCGGAAAGGTTGACGAGCTTGTCAACCTGATCCACCGATTTGATTTTACTGCTTGAGTATTCGAGGAAGAACGTTAATAGAATTCCTAAGAATGCCCCCAGGAATGCCGCCAGTACGAGGTTTGTCCTCAGAGATGGGCGTATGGTCGGGGTGGAGATCCGGGCTTCCTCAACCACGCTCAAGCTACCCAGGGTGCTGAGCTGGGCTTCAACCAACGCCGCGGTGTTGGTGGTTCCTTGGGCGTTTGCCAGAGCTTCCAGTCTGGCGATCTCGGCCAGTCGGGTAGATTGACGGTCTACTATGAATATCTGGGTGAGTGTGTTGGCAATTTCAATGGGTGAGTCAGGATCACTTCTTGTAACTTCGACTTCCAACAAAAGGGTGCCGGAAATTAACGAAACTGATATCTGATCTCGCAGAGAATCGACATCCTCTGTGAGTCCAAGCTCACTAATGACTCTCTCAAGGAGGGGCCGGGTGGTCACCAGTTGCTGGTATGTCCTGGCCAGCTCCTGACTCGTTTGCAGGTCACCAAAGCCCGGCACTGCGCCGCTTCTCGACTCTTGCACCAACATGATGGCGCTAGAGCGATAGACCTTCGTCTGAGTGGCCTTTGTGTATGTATAGGCGGCGGCGGCGAATACCACAAATACGAGAACGATCACCCACCAGTGATGGAGAACGATGTTGAGGTAACGCCCTAAATCTATACTTTCTTGTTCTTCTTCCATCCTCGAATTTCCTGCTTCTATAGGTAGTTCCTGATACTCCAGCGAGCTATGTTACACTACTTTATATACTGATGCCAGCCGCTACATCCCGCTTAAATCAGAGTTTGGCCCGTATCACCATTTCTAAAAACGAGACCCGGTAAAACGCCACGCCTCATATTGATCACGGCTTCATTTGCCACGCTCGGATGGATGGGATTTCTAGTTTTTATCTCCCTGTGGCAACGGCCGGAGGTTCCTGACGTGGGACCAGTGGCTTCGCCCAGAATAGATCCCTTGTTCGCTCATTTTGTTCTCTATTTGGTTCTGGGAGCTTTGGTGGCATTCAACGTTTACTATCTGAAAGGTAGACAGCGGATATTACTCTGCTTTATCGCCGCGTTGTTGGTAGGAGTATTCTGGGGGGTGTTGACCGAGTCGCTGCAAATATTCGTTCCGAATCGTGTAGCCTCCTCCGAGGACGTGTTCATAAACGTTATAAGTGCAGCTTTCGGTGGTTTGATGGTCGCGGTGCTGGTTCGCAAAGTTGGCCTTCCGACGTATCGCACCCATGGCTAGCCTTGTCACATAATACCTGATGTATAATCAAGGTTTGCGAGTTTTGTCGTAATGCGGCAATCTTCGGTGAATGTCAAGGAGGTAACCATTTGAGCCAAGTTCTTGTAACCGGTGGCACCGGATTCATGGGGATTTCCCTGGTACGGCGTTTGGTCGAAGAGGGCCATCGTCCCAGGGTTTTGGATCTGAACGACCCCAATGCCGCTGATCTTGAAGGTAGCATTGAGTTCATCAAGGGCGATGTTAGGGACGCTCGGCTTGTGGGGGAGGCCTGCAAAGACGTGGACACCGTATATCACCTCGCGGCCGCTGTACTCCCAACCCGTGGCAAGAGCAAATACATGTCCACTAATGCCGGGGGTACGCGCAACATCCTCCAGTCTTCTCTGGAGAGCGGAGTTCGACAGGTTGTGCATGTATCTACAAGCGCCATCTTCGGTATACCCGAAAAACTCCCTGTCACCGAGAAATCGCCGCTTCAGCCTATGGGGTATTACGGCAACGCCAAATTCCTGGGAGAACAGGAAGTCAAGAAGCATCGGCAACTAGGCTTGAGGGTTTGCGTAGTTAGGCCGAGAACTATCGTTGGCCGTGAAAGGCTTGGCATTTTCCACATTCTGTTCGATTGGATGAAGAACGGCAAACGCATCCCGGTCATCGGCCGTGGGGACAATCTTTTCCAATTCGTAAGCTCACCGGACGTCGTAGAGGCCTGTGTGTTAGGTGCCAAGGCGGAGAGCAGCGACGACTTCAATATTGGAGCTGAAGAGTTCTCGACTGTAAAAGGGGACCTGGAAGGTCTTATACGACACATTGGTTCCAGTTCCAAGGTTGTGTCCATTCCAGCCCCCATTGTCAAAACGACCCTACAGGTTCTCGATCTCATGAGGCTGTCGCCGCTGATGGATTGGCAATACAAAGTCGCCGACAAACCCTTCTACTTCGATATCAGCAAGGCTAAGAACCTGCTGGGCTGGCAACCGAAGGACAGCAACCTGCAGATGTTTTCGGATACCTACGACTGGTATATAGAGAACTTCAAGGATTTAGCGTCGGCTTACGGTTCGACACACCGGCAGGCGGTACGCCAAAGGGCTCTCAGGCTTTTGAGGGCCATATTTTAGTTCGCCAATATTCGCGGACTTTATCTAGTAAAACGTATAGAGTAGGATATATCCGGTTAATAGACTCAGAGGAGCTTAAGTGAAGGCCCTGATCACCGGGGGCGCTGGATTCATAGGCTCACATCTCGCTGAAGAGCTGCTGAATAGAGGGCAAGAAGTAATCGCCTTTGACGACCTGTCAACAGGTGCAGTCGACAACATTGCCCACCTCCGAAGTGCCGCTGCTTTTAGTTTTCACCAGGGAACCGTCCTGGATGTTTCCGATTTGACTCCCCTCGTGAGACGTTCGGACGTCGTATATCACTTGGCTGCTGCGGTGGGCGTTAAGTACGTCCTGGAAAACGCGGTATCGGCTTTAGAAGTTAATGGTAGGGGAACCGAAAACGTTCTGCGTCTAGCCGAAACTCATGGGAAGAAAAAGGTTATTATCGCCTCAAGCTCGGAGGTCTACGGAAAGACCACCAAGTTTCCCTTCAAGGAAGACGATGACGCTCTAATCGGCCCCACCTCGGTCAGTCGTTGGGGCTATAGTTGCGCAAAAGCCTTCGACGAGTTTCTGGCTTTGGCTTATCATAGAGAAAAAGACCTTCCCGTCGTTCTGCTGCGCTTCTTCAACACCGTGGGCCCTAGGCAGAGGGGGCGTTACGGTATGGTGATGCCTCGATTCGTCGCCCAGGCGTTGAAGGACGGTCCCATTACTGTTTACGGCGATGGCGGACAGTCCCGGACCTTTAGCTACGTTAAAGATGTCGTCAAGGCTGTAGCCGACATAGCTCTCGTACCCTCCGCTGAGGGGCAAGTATTCAATATTGGCAGCGACAAAGAGATTACTATCAACGAGCTGGCAGGCCTTGTCCGCGAGGTTTTGAACAGCAAGTCTGAGGTTGTCCATGCACCTTTTTCTGAGGTCTATGACAAGGACTTCGAAGAAGCGAGAAGGCGCTTGCCGGACATTTCCAAAATCAAACGGTTCATAGACTTCCAACCCACCACCGATTTGCCCATTATTGTTAGAGAGATCGCCGACCATCAGCGCCAAGGCAAAGAGAATGGAATCAAAGCTTCAAGGGTCTAAAGACAAAATTCCGCTCGGATCTTCTTCCCTTTACCAGAAGATCGGCGATCGCACAGCCATGGTCGGCGTTGTGGGCTTGGGTTACGTCGGCCTTCCCACGCTGGTAGAAATCCAACAGGCGGGATTCAAGGTGACTGGCTTCGATATATCCCAGGAGAGGGTCGACCAGCTCAACTCGGGGGAGAGTTATATAGAGGACGTCCAAAGCTCCACTCTCGCTTCGATGGTAGCTCAGAACCAGTTCGTTGCGACGACCGATCCGAAGGTGCTTTCGGACATGGACGTGATCGTTATCTGTGTACCTACTCCGGTCAACGAGCACAAGGAACCGGAACTTGGGCCCTTACAAGACACAATGCGCACCCTCGTCAAGTACATGAGCGACGAACAGCTTATTGTGCTTCAAAGCACGACGTTCCCAGGAACGACAGAGGAGATGGTCCTACCTCAGTTGCAGAACCAACATCGTCGGGTCGGAGAGGATTTCTATTTGGCCTTCTCTCCAGAACGCATCGATCCTGGCAATCAGCGGTACACCGTTCACAATATCCCCAAGGTGATTGGTGGAGTGACCCCTCGATGCGGAGAAATGGCCGTTGCTTTCTTGGCCAACGTTGTCGAAGAAGTAATTCAGGTAGACTCACCGAAAATTGCTGAGATGACAAAGCTGCTGGAGAACACTTTCCGAAGCGTCAATATAGCGCTAGTCAACGAACTGGCTGAGCTATGTCAGCGAATGGGGATTGACATCTGGGAGGTGATCCACTCGGCAACCACTAAACCCTTCGGCTTCATGCCCTTCTATCCTGGCATTGGCGTCGGAGGCCACTGTATCCCGGTTGATCCCTTTTACCTTTCGTGGAAAGCAAAAAAATACGACTTTAACGTCAGCTTTATAGAGTTGGCCGCCAGAACCAACGACGCCATGCCGGACTATGCTGTCTCAAGAATAGGAGATATCCTGACAGATGCCGGAATACCTCTGAAAAACTCTAAATTGATGCTGCTCGGCATTGGCTTTAAGAAGGACATAGGAGATACGCGCAACTCACCGGCATTAAGGGTGGCGCGGATGCTGTGCGACAAAGGGGCCGAGATTTCCTATAGTGACAAGCATGTTCCTGAGATAACCGTTGGGAGTGAACGGGTCTTGACCAGTGTGGAGCCAGACTCCTCCAAACTTCAACAGCACGATGCTACGGTCATTCTGGTCAACCACAGCTATTTCGACGTCGAGAGCATCGTTCACGACAGCAAGCTGGTGATCGACGCATGTAACGCGACTAGGTCCCTCGGACCACGTCCCTGGGTAGTCAGTTTGTTCACTTAGGAGAAGAGAGGCACACTCTTGGCAGAACGGAGCATCGAAGTTTCTCACACAAACAAGGCAGGCCCGGCTCTGGACTTTTCCGTCCCGTCCTGGATACACGGCAAAAGGGCTCGTAGTTTGGAACACCCACTAGAGAGCATTAGACCATCGCCTTTTAAGCGGCCTTTCGACATTGCATTGGCAGTAGTTGGGCTGATGATAGCGGCTCCCCTTTGGCTAGTATTTGCGATGGCCATCAAGCTGGAAGACCGTGGACCGATATACTTCCTCCAGGACCGATGGGGTAAGGATAAGAAGAGGATCCGGGTCTTCAAGTTCCGTACTATGATTCCTAACGCTGTCGAGAAATTTGGCCACAAGCAGGCCACGGAAAACGATCCTAGAGTAACCCGAGTCGGTCGTTTTTTGAGGGCCACTAGCTTGGATGAGATGCCCCAGCTACTGAACATCGCCAAAGGCGACATGAGTTGGGTTGGCCCAAGGGCCCTCCCCATTGACGAAGTTCAAACTCAAGAAGACCAGGGAGACTTGCCTGATGAAGCGATACCAGGTTTCGAAGAACGCTGTCGGCTGCGCCCCGGTCTCACGGGCATTACCCAGATATTCGCGCCGAGGGACGCCCCCAGGGATCAGAAGTACGGCTGTGACGGGATCTATGCCCATTGCCAGGGCCTGTGGTTGGATATAAGGCTCATCCTTCTATCGATCTGGATCACCATCAGAGCCAGGTGGGAGTCGCGGGACAGCAAGGTCTGAGACCGTTTGACAGGCACCTGGAAAGCTTTGTATCATCCGTTCTGTGCCTCCTATTCGAATAGATAGGCGCCTCTTTTATTCAACTTAGTGTTGACAATACCCAGGAGGGAGTTGACTTGCAAGACTTCGAATATACTGTTGCCCGTTCGGTCGACGAAACAGTGTCGCTACTTGCCGACATTGGCAAGGACGCACGAGTACTGGCAGGCGGTACCGACATTCTCGTTCAGCTCAGGGTTGGTCGCCGAAAGGTAAAGCGCCTTGTTGGCATAGAGCAAGTGCCGGAAGCAAACCAGCTAAGCTATGCTCCCAGGGAAGGGTTGACCTTGGGGGCTGCTGTACCGTGCTACCGAATATACCAGGATGAATCCATTTCCCAGGCGTATCCTGGTCTAATAGACTCGGCTGCCATGATAGGTGGCATCCAGATCCAGGGAAGGGCCACGATGGGGGGGAATCTGTGCAATTCCGCACCCAGCGCCGATGGGATACCGCCTCTGATAGTCTTGAATGCTACCTGTGTTATCGCTGGTCCGAACGGCACCAGAGAGGTACCCGTGGAAGAGTTTTGTACTGGCCCGGGAACCAATATTCTGGAAGAAGGCGAGTTCTTGGTATCTCTCCGTTTTCCTCCCCCAGAGCCTGGCTCCGGCGCCCATTACCAGCGGTTTATACCACGGAACGAGATGGACATCGCCGTAGCTGGAGTGGGGTCGTCGGTTGTGTTAAACGGCAACGGCATGACAATCGAGTCGGCCCGGATAGCCCTGGCTTCGGTGGCCCCGACTCCACTCTTCGTAAAAGAGGCTGGGAACTCCTTAATAGGCAAAGAAGTCAGCGACGAAGCGATCAACAAAGCAGCAGAGTTGGCCATAGCCGCCGCCAGACCCATCGAAGATATGCGAGGTACCATTCAGCAGCGAAAGCACCTGGTGGGTGTATTGACTCGACGTACGTTGCAGGGCGCTATAAAACGAGCTAAGGAGTCCTAGACAATGACCAACAAAGTCCACGTCCAGGCTGAGATCAACGGTGAACAAGTGGATTTTCTCTGCGAACCTCGCCAGAGTCTTCTGGAGGTTCTTAGAGATGTTCTTATGCTTACCGGAACCAAAGAGGGATGCAACGATGGCAATTGTGGAGCCTGCACCGTCACCTTCGACGGACGAATAGTAGACTCATGCCTGGTTCTGGGTGTCGAAGCGGATGGCAAACAGATAACGACTATCGAGGGGGTGGCCACCAGTGAAGGACTACACCCGATACAACAAAGCTTCCTGGAGAACGCAGCTCTCCAGTGTGGCATCTGTACTCCTGGCTTCATCGTTGCTTCCAAAGCCCTTCTAGAGAGGGAGCCTAACCCCTCTGAACATAGGGTGCGCCACTGGCTGGCGGGAAACCTGTGCCGGTGTACCGGGTACGACAAAATAGTCAGGGCGGTGCTGGACGCGGCCAAAAATATGGAGGTGAAGAGCTGATGGATTCCAACGTAGTACTTTCCACTAAAGAGTACAAAGTGGTAGGAACCAGGCCGATCCGGCACGACGGCACAGACAAGGTGACCGGGCGGGCTCTCTATGGTGCTGACATTCAGTTGGCTGGTCTCCTTCATGGCAAAATCCTCCGGAGCCCACATGCCCATGCCCGGATCAAGTCTATAGACTTCAGCAAAGTGTTGGCCCATCCAGGGGTCAAAGCGGTAGTCACCTCGAAAGATCTGCCGCTCCCACCAGATAAATTGGAGGATATGGGTGAGAGCACAACCAATGCTCGGCACATGAGCAACAATATACTTGCTGACAAAAAGGCTCTCTATAAAGGGCATGCGATAGCTGGGGTGGCCGCCGTAAGCGCTCACGTCGCCGAAGAGGCCCTTTCCCTTATTGAAGTTGAATATGAGGTGTTGCCGGCGGTAACCTCAGTCTTGGATGCCATGAAGGAAGACGCTCCTCTCCTTCACGAAGACCTCTATACCAGTTCAATGGGTGGACAATCGGACAAACCCAGCAACGTTGCCTTACATGTTCAGTACGTCAAAGGCGATCCCGAGAAAGGGTTTAAAGAAGCCGACGTCGTAATCGAGCGTGAGTTTTATTCAGAAACCGTGCACCAGGGTTACATTGAGCCCCAGACTTCGACAGCGCTGTGGAACGCTGACGGTCACTTGACGATCTGGACCAGTACCCAGGGAGCATTTTTCGTGAGAGAAGGGACGGCGTCCGTGCTGGGTCTGCCAGAATCCCAGATCACTGTTGTCCCGATGGAAATTGGAGGAGGGTTCGGGGGCAAAATCCCCATCTATCTTGACCCCGTCGCAGCCCTCCTTTCTCGTAAAACGGGCCATCCCGTGAAGCTGTCAATGAGCCGCACGGAGGTATTCGAGGGTTCAGGTCCGACTATGGGGAGTTATGTCAAAGTAAAGATGGGCGCTAAGAGAGATGGGCGCATGACGGCTGCCCAGGCGTACCTTGCGTACGAAGCTGGAGCGTTTCCAGGATCACCTTTGATCGGTGGCACGAGGACCGTGCTTGCCTGCTACGACCTGGAACATGGCCAGATAGATGGACATGACGTGGTGACCAACAAGCCCAAGACCGCGGCATACCGGGCTCCGGGAGCTCCCAATGGCACCTACGCCACCGAGGCCGTGGTGGATGAGCTGGCTGAAAAGTTGGGAATCGATCCGATAGATTTCCGGTTGAAAAACGCCGCCAAAGAAGGCACTCACCCGATAGACGGACCGGTGATGAAGAGGATTGGTTGTATCGAGGTGTTGGAAGCCACCAAGAATCATCCACACTACACAGCGCCTCTCGAAGGATCCAATCAGGGCAGAGGCGTGGCCATCGGGTACTGGATAAACAACGGAGGTATCTCCACCGCCTCTCTCAGTGTCAATGCAGACGGCACCGTGAGCATGGTGGAAGGTTCGACAGACATTGGAGGGACTCGTGCCGCGGTAGCTATGCAGGCGGCGGAGGTATTAGGCATACCTGCCGAAGATGTCCATCCGTCTGTCGGGGATACCGACTCGATAGGGTATACCTTCGTAACCGGAGGAAGCCGAGTAGCTTTCGCCACGGGGTGGGCTGCATACGAAGCCGCTCAGGAAATAAAGACCAAGATGATTGAGCGGGCCGCGACCATCTGGGAGGCTTCGGTCGACGACATCGATTATTCTGACGGGGCGATCACCCACAAGTCCGACCCTGAGTTGCAAACCAGCTTCAAAGACCTGGCAACCAAGCTAAACGATACCGGGGGAGGCATATCTGCCACTGCTAGCGTGAACCCTAAAGGTGTTGGTCCGGCTTTCGCCAGCATGATCGTCGATGTCGAGGTGGATCCTGAAACCGGTAAAACTGATGTCCTCCGGTGCACCCTGATTCAGGATGCAGGGAAGGCCATTCACCCTAGCTATGTCGAAGGGCAGATGCAGGGAGGCGCCGTCCAAGGAATTGGCTGGGCTCTGAATGAAGAGTATTTCATGAATGACAAAGGGGAGATGGTTAACTCCAGCCTGTTGGACTACCGCATGCCAACCAGCCTTGACCTGCCGATGATCGACACTGTGATTGTCGAAGTAGCCAATCCAGGCCATCCCTACGGTGCGAGGGGAGTGGGTGAAGTGCCCATAGTGCCGCCAATTCCCGCCGTCGCTAACGCGCTCTACCGCGCTATTGGGGTCAGACTTAACCACACCCCGATGAACCCCGGCCGTATCCTGGAAGCGGTCTGGGCGAAGAACGGGAGCCGTTAGCGAATTGGAGCCGGTTGGTCGCTAACAATCCCGGGTCTGCGCCCCTTGCTGGGCGAGACGGCCTCATAGTTTGCCGCGACGCGAAGCAGCAACGCTTCTTCGAATGGCCGCCCGATTAACTGCAATCCCATAGGGAGTCCCGCCTTGGTGAGTCCGCACGGCACCGTTATCGCCGGCAGGCCAGTGGCGTTGCTGGGATGTGTATATTTCGCTACTAGACGCAGGTTCGGGCCATCTAACCGTTGCTTTGAACCCTTGGCTAGATAGGTCGTCGCATCTATAGGGAAAGCGGGCATCGGAGCCGTAGGGGTTACCAAAAAGTCGACCTGTTGCAATACACGGGCATGGTCTTCCTTCACCAGACGTTGGACTCTCATGGCTTTGGAATAGTCCCGACCCAGGATAAACTGACCGGCTAAGTTCAGATGAAGTACGAAAGTTCCGTACTTGTCCCTATGGTGCTTGATCATGTCCTCGTGGATAACGAGACTGTCCACCCACCCTGGTATGAACAAGGCTCCAGCGTACTCCAGACTCGGTAGGCTCACTCCGACGGGTTCCACACCCATCTCTTCGAGGGCGTTTATCGCCGCTCTGACGGAAACTTCCACTTCGGGGTCGATTTCAGAGTGTTCGAAGTAGTGGTTGGTGGGTATCCCCATCTTCAACCCACGTAAATTGCGGTCTAAACCCTCAGAGTAATCAGGGACTGGAACGGGAACCGTGCTCGGGTCCAAGGGATCGTGTCCCGCAATCGCCTGAAGCACAAGGGCGCTGTCACTTACCGACCTAGTCAACGGGCCCACGTGATCTCCGTTGAAGCTGGTCACCAAGCTCCCCCGTTGGCTAACCCTGCCGAAGGTCTGCTTTAGTCCCACTATTCCGCAGAAATGTCCAGGTAGCCGCACGGAGCCCGCAAAGTCGGTACCCAAGGAAGCGAAGGTGACCCCAGCAGACACGTTGGCGCCGCTGCCGCCGCTGGACCCACCCGGTATATGGTCCAGTTCCCACGGATTGTGGACTGGCCCGTAGTGGGGGTTATTTGAGGTCGCTCCGCCCATGAACTCGTCCATGTTCTCTTTTCCCAGGATAATGGCCCCGGCCTCTTTACACCTGGCCACAACATGGGCATCTTCAAGCGGAACATTGTCTACCAGCACCTTCGACCCAAGAGTAGTCCTGATGCCGGCGGTGGATAGATTGTCTTTTAGGCCAATGGGGATGCCATGGAGGGGCCCTCGATATTGTCCTCGACCCAATTCACCTTCCAGTTGCCGGGCCTGCTCCATTGCCTTGTCGTGGAGAATAGTGATGAAAGAGTTAAGGACGGGTTGGAATCGGTCCGCTCTCTGGAGAGCGGCCTCGACTACTTCCACTGGCGATATCTCGCGAGACCTGATCTTGGGAGCTAGTTCGGATACGGTAAGGGACAAAATACCGGAGTCTGTCATCGGGACTGGCCCGTTTCGTCCGCACGGGGTAGGCAGGCCGGTACTACGTTGGAGAGGTCGAGGTTCCGGATCTTCTCTACTTCGTCCCCAAAGACTTCCAGGATGACCATCACCTGTTTGAGCTCGGACTCTGAAAGGGTAAGCCCGTTATAATCCCGTATTATCGCCTTGAGGGTGTCTTTCGAAATCGCCAACGGCTCACCTCCACGGCCTTTTAGGAGTGCGCGAGACGTATTGAGTTTAACACCGGGAGTTAAGAGACTCAGCGAACCATCATTCGGCACAGAACACCGAGTTGCCGATCGCCAATTGCGCTTAGTGCGGCACCGGCATCGTTTGCCGTGAGTCGGATGAACGTTGTATAGCGTCCAGAAGCCGGTGTCTCTTCAAGGCAAACTGAAAACCTGGTTCAACGTCCTCGCCTTTGTTGATCGCCTCGCCCATCTTACGGAACATCTGCCCAACGTTAAAAGGCACCCCTTTGGGCATATCAGGCGGAACCCAAGTTAATCTGTCGGGCACAGCCAACTCTTCAAGAGCCTTGTCCTGGCCATGGCCACCTTGCAGCTTGACTGGGCCATACTGGACGTGGTCGGCGGTAGATGCGACTATCGTCCCCTCTCTGCCGTATATCTCCAGCTCCCAGCCGCTGCCGAACCAGGGCACGAGGGCGACGTGGACCGAAGCAACCGCGCCATTGGTCAGGGTACCGTGTAGCAAAGTATTGTCAGGTGATGTGACCGGGACGGTCTTCCCGGTTTCGGAGGTTTCCCATACGGATGCCTGGGTGGTTAGACGAGCCGAAACCTCCTGAAAGTCGCCCACGCAATAGCACATGGCATCCAAAGCGTGCCCAGCAGCGATTGTAAAAGGATTGGCACCCTTGTCTTTGTCCGCCATCCACGCGTGAGTCAGCCCACGTTGAAGAAGTCCCGATTGGAAGAGAACCATGTTTACCGACAGCACCTCACCTACATACCCCTCGTCCATCAGCTCTTTGAGACGCATCACACCGGGATCCCCCATGGCCTGCAGCCCTATCATATTTCGCACGCTGGTTGACCCGGCAAGGGAGGACATCGCCTCTGTTTCACCGAGGTTTGCGCCGAGGGGCCATTCACTGTAAACATGCTTAGACGCGCGCAATGCCGCAGTCACCATCTCGTGATGATTGGGTACCTTCACACATACGATTACGAGGTCAATGTCCGGGTGGCCCACCATCTCCCGGAAGTCGTGAAAGGCGAAACGTGCCCCATAATGCTTTGCGGACTCCTCAGCTGTTTCCCTGTGGGCAGTGCAAACAGCGGTTAGTTCGAGCTCCGGCAGAGCCAGGAGAGCAGGCATATGTGCTCTCGCCCCCCAGCCATAATGGACGCTGGCTCCGACTATTCCTACGTGTATCTTTTCGGCGGTCATAATAATTGTCCTTAGTTATTAAGCTGGTTCATAATGGCGGAGATTATGACAGGCCAGAACGCTACTTCATCAAGTCGGCGACCCGCTCTCCTATCATAATGGCGGTTGCGTTGGTTGGCGCCCGAACGATGTCTGGCATGACCGACGTATCGACCACACGCAGATTTCGCACCCCGCGAACCCTGCAATATTGGTCTACCACCGCCGACGAGTCTGAATCAGGCCCCATCCTGCACGTGCATGATACGTGGTGGGTCGTCGTAACCTTTTCAAGCAGCCACTCGTCTAACGAGTCATCTGTAGCCAGGTCATCATAGCTAGGGCTGATCAGCCCCTTGAAAATACCTCCGAAGGCTTCGTGATCCAGCAACCGGATGCAAAGGCGGATTCCCTCTCGCAACCTTTGCATGTCCCGGGTCTCTGACAGGTAATTGTAGCTCAAGTAAGGCTGCACGTTCGGATCAGCGGAGCGTAGCTTGATTTCACCTACGCTGGTGGGATTGAGCACCACACATATCAGTCCGCCTTCTTGAAGGAGTTCCCCTCCGTGGCTAACAGAAAAAATACCAGGCATGATTATCATGTCGTTCCGGGTGTTCGAGCCCGTAGCCGTAAATCGAAGTGCGTTTTCTATCTCCGGTTGATCAACTCCTAACGGCGGTTCCGCATTCCTATGAAACTTGACGGACGCTATTGGATGGTCTTTCAGGTTCTGACCCAGGCCGGGAAGGTCCTGAACGACGTCGATTCCGAAGTTTCGGAGGTGGTCGGCTGGTCCAACGCCCGAGAGCATCAGTAGCTTGGGTGATCCAATCGCTCCAGCACTCAAAACTATCTCGTCGCCATGGAATGTAAGGATTTCGCCGCCGCTTTGCGCATCCAACCCCACCGCCCGATCCCCTTGGAAAAGAACTCGACGGACTGTTGTATTGCCTTTTATGGTAAGGTTCGACCGGCTCCGGTTGGGGTTTAGGTAGGCGATAGCGGTGCTTATCCTCACGCCGTCCACGTTGTTCATAGGCCGTGGCCCGACTCCCCAGGAGTGTGGTAAGTTCATATCTGGGTCTTCGGGATAGCCGTTAGCAAGACATGATAGGGAAAAGGCCTGGTGGAGGGGATGCCACTCTTCCCGCTTCCTGCGGCGCACCGGCATTGGGCCGGTGGACCCATGATAGTCTCCGTCGAAATCCTGGTCGCTCTCCATGCGCTTGAAGCAGGGCAGGACTTTTTCGAAAGCCCACTCGGTATTTCCCAGTGCGGCCCAGCCATCGAAATCTTCTGGGAGACCTCTGATTAGAGTCTGGCCATTGATCGAACTCGAACCACCAACCACCTTACCGCCTGGCACGGGTATCGGCTCGGTCTGCTGGGCGGTTGCCCTTCCAACCAGCGACCAGTTGTGAGGTGCTCCTACGGCATGGGCGACATTGCGATAGCCATTCCTGAGCTCTTCAGGCAGCGCCGAGACATCAGGATAATCGGGTCCGGCCTCTAGCAGCAATACCGATCGATTCGAATCTTCGGACAGGCGAGAGGCCAGTGCGCAGCCCACCGATCCGGCTCCCACAACTATGACGTCATAGGTTCTAACCATGGGCTTTGATTATACAACGTTGCGAGACGGCCTTGAAAAAGTAACTGCTATTTGACAAGATACTAGGGTGAGAATAGGTGCATTCGAAATAGAGGAACCTGTCCCCGACCTTAATGAGCCCCACGCGTTTACGATAATTCGACCCTGGATCGATGTGGGTAGTGTGGGAAGCATCACTCTGGCTCGGATTGAGGCTAACTTCGAAGCCAAGGAGCTTGGCAAGTTGGCGAGGCCCGGCACCTTTTTCGACTTTACCCGGTATAGGCCCACACTTCGTGCTGTTGAGGGCCGTCGTGAGGTCACCATACCGAACAGCGTGATAAAGTACGCGAAACCCGAAGGCGGCCCGGACATGCTTTTCTTCCATCTGCTCGAGCCCCATGCCTTTGCCGAGGACTATAGCGACTCGATTCTGGAAGTATTTAAGCACTTTTCGATCGGTAGGTATTGTCGTCTGGGCTCCATGTATGACACAGTGCCTCATACAAGGCCATTGTCGATAACCGGTGAGCACGGCGGGGTGACGCCAATCAATAACACCAACATCGTCAAATTGAGGCGTAGCAAATACGAGGGGCCAACCACCATTTTGAACCTGGTGAACCAGGGGGTTTCCAAGCTCGACAAAATAGACGCGTTAACCTTCCTGGTGCATCTGCCTCAGTACTTCCAGGTCGAGGAAGACTATGCCGGCGCATCGCGCATGCTGGAAGCTCTGTCCTCCTTCTACGATATTCCATCAGACGTTAGGCCATCTCAACGAGGGCAGCGCCAGTATCAGGAGTTGACCAACGCGATTGAGCGGAATAATGAGCTTAAGACCCTCGTACGGCAGTTGGAAGCCCACTACGACGCTCAGGAAGCGTCTGATCAAGATGACGAAGTTGACATTGCGCCCTTTGCCCCGGAAGTAGAGCGGTTCTTGAAAGAGATGGACAAGAGGTTCGGCGAATCCGGGCAATCGAAGGACGAACCCGGGTAGCCTTTTGGTTCGCGATGGACCTACAGTTCGACAAGGGAGACCCCAACAGACCCAAAGGCCATGCCCTGGTCTACTTTCGTACCCAGTCCGAGTTGGAGAAGGTGTACGCTACGTACATATTGGTGCTACCTATCGAGGTGGACTTCTCCAAGTACGTGCCTCCTTTTCTGGCGTCTCATCTCGGTAACATGCCGCTAAACGACCTGGCGGCCTTCGCACTGCCCCCGGTTCCAGAGGAGATGGCTAGTTATCGAGAGCTGACTAGGCTGGCCGACATCCGGGAAGACGACCTGGTGTTTGGCGGTACCATGCGCTCCTTCGAACTCCCGGAAATGATGCAGGCGGTCAACGATTTAGTGCATCAATACGCCCAGCTATGGTCCGACAGCTCGAGAACGCCTTTGCCATCGGAAATAGCAGAGCACCAAGGGGCCTCAGGGGTTAACGAAGTTATATATGGCTTGCTGAGCGAGAGAGACAAGCTGGTCGAGCTGTCCAAGCTTGTGGGCAAGCTGAGATTCACCGTGGAGAGCAGCGACACGGGAATCCGGCCTGAAATCGAGCAGGAGATAACCCTGCTAAGCAGGTTCCTCCCTGAAAACTACTATGTCCCCAGCATCGTTCAGGCGGCATTGGACTCTTCGTCCAGAGGATCACGCCTGGCGCAGTTATACATGGACAGGTGTTACAAGCTCTCGGACCGGGACGAAGCAGGGGTAAAGGCACTCGAGGACGAGATTGAGTCCATTAGATCTTCCCAGGCTGATGAAGCAGCGTCTTAGCGACTAAGCCATCGTCTCTGACAGCATCTCTGCGGTCATCTTTGATGGTAGAGTGGATGGCCGTGCACTGAAGTGTGAACGCGGCTGAAGAAGTCGCCATGCCGGTTGGCGATGTACAGGTCCTGAAGGCCTGGGCCTCCGAAGGCGCAGTTGGTGGGAAACGCCAGTCGCTCTTTTCCCGGGTCGTCTATGAATTCTGTCCAGCTACCGTCGGTATCGATCCTGAGAATCTTGTAGAGGGGGTCGATGTCGCCGTTTGCCACCACGCAAATGAGTGTTACGTACAGGTTGCCGTCGGTGTCGAAGGCCATACCATCGGGCATGGCAGGGAAGCCCTCTGAATAGACCTCGGGCTTGCCATGGGTCCCGTCTTTTCTTATGGGAATACGGAGGCAGTCGTATCGCGTACTTTCCAGTACGTACACCGCCTCCTCTTTAGGGTCTATGGCCGTACCGTTGGCGGACCATATCCCCGTCGCGACTATCTCCCCGGTGCCATCGGGTCGGATACGCAACAGCGATCCGTTTGGCGCCGGATGAGGGACCTCAACCAATACACAATGGTGATTGTGGATGCTGGAGTTGGACAGGTAAAGGTTGCCGTCGGCGTCGAACGTGCAAAAGTTTGGCAAGGTCAGTTTCATATTCCCGACCCTGTCGGCGAAGGTGGATATCTTACCGTTCGGAGTTACCTTGACCACCGCTTCATATTCTAGATCGCAGCAGTAGAGGTTTCCTTGCAGGTCCATGGCTATGCCGTTGGGAATCGACCCTTCAGGTAGCTTGACAAGTTCCTGGACATTACCTTCTGGATCGACCTTATAGATGATGCCATTCATCCCGCCGCCGTATACGTTGCCCTCGTTATCAACAACGACGCCCTCCGAATTGAGGACGCCTTTACCGAAGATTTCTACCTGATCTAGTGGGATGATTGCCATAGTGGTTTATACTCCCAATCAGATGGCGCGGTTCGTAAATGCCGGCATCACTTCCTTCGCGAACCTGGTCAACTGTTCTTTCGACACCTCTTCAGAGGCGGGGAGAGGCGGCGACACCATTACGTGCTCCAGCCCGGGGTAAGTCTCTTCCAGTTCTTTAAGATAGGAGATGAACTCGTCCGCCGGACCGCACAGCCACACCCTGGTAGCTATACCATTTTCCAACGAGGAGGTGCCAGGCGCTTTAGCCTCTGAGGAGGACGATACTGCCGTCTGCTGCTCACCGAACGCCGTTAATCCTAGGGGATCTGAAAACTTGATGTACTCTTCAGCGATGAGCCGGGCGTTGTCCATGGCCTTATCGACGGTATCATCCATGAACATGCGGTATCCTAGCATGATGTCTTCGCCCAACTGGATTTCACGGCCAGTACTTATCACTGCATCTCTGTAGGAGGCGACGTAGTCTTTGACGAAGTGTTCGGCAACGTTGGCGATAACGCCCTTAATGCCATGCCTGGCCATGAAGTCCATACCCCTCTGGCTGCCGCTGACTACCGGCTGCCATATGTCCACCGGACGACGGACAGGACGTGGCACCAATGTTACTTCTTTGACCTCGTAGCCTCGGTAGGGAATCCCAGAAGGTGGTATCTGGTAGTGCTTTCCTTGATGAGAGAAGGATTCTTCGTTAAATGCTTTGATTATAATTTCGAGTTGTTCTTCGAAGACCTCTCTATTGGCTTCCCTATCCAACATAGGCATGGAGAAGCCTTCGACCTCCCGCGAGTGATAGCCCCGTCCGACCCCGAATGTAAACCTACCGTTGCTCAAATAGTCAACTACAGCGTAATCTTCCGCGAGTCGGATAGGGTGCCAGTTCAAGATGATGTTGAAGCCGCAGCCTACTTTTATCCGCTTGGTCTGATTCAGGATATGCATCGCGAGCAAAGGAATGTTGGGAATGCACTCGTATCCTTCGTGCTGGAAGTGGTGCTCGGCCAGCCACAGCGTATGGTAACCCAGATCGTCCATAAGCTTGCCCAACTCGACAGCACTGTCTAGAGCTTCCAGCAGTTTCTCATTTGAATATCTGCGGTCGTTGGCCGGTGTCGCATCATTGCCAAGGTCATCGAAACCGATATGCCCAGCATATATGCTGGAAAAGTATTTGATCATTGTGGTCCTTCGATTGAGTTTTCTAAGTTAAGGCGACTCACCTGAGTGAGCCCAACCCATGCTATTATTGGGTTTTCACTTTGTCAACATTTCCGAACTTCTAGCCGCTATGTGGAACGACAAGTCCCAAGACAGATCTGAGCAAAACACCTGTCGATGGTATACTACTGACGGCGACCAAGAACCTATTTGAGAAAAAATGAGTGACTAAAGTGTTGGTGATCCAGGGTGCTGGGATGAACATGCGGGGCAAGGCGCAGCTCGAAATTTTTGGCCCCGCAACCCTTGAACAGATCAACGATGAGATCCGCGCCTACGCGAAAGGCTTGGATATCGAGGTGGAGTTCTTTCACTCAAACATCGTGGGCGAAGTTTTAAACGCCCTATATGATGCCCACGACAGGGACATCGACGCGGCGATCATCAACCCTGCAGGGTACACTGCATCTGCCGGCCCACTGCCCAACGCAATCGGCCAAGTGAGGTTTCCGGTTATTGAGGTTCACGCCTCCAATCCGGTGGCCCGTGGCCTGATTTCCACCGTTCAACCAGCCGTCAAAGGTCTGGTTCATGGATTCGGAGTGTACGGCTATTACCTGGCGCTTCAAGCTGCAAAGCACCTGACATCTAAGTCATAAACGCCCTTGCGTGGATGTATAATCGTATTTGCGTAGCTACGGAAAAGAGAGAATTCCAGCGATGGCAACGGTTCACATTCCGACGTTACTCCAAACCCTGAGCAGCGGTGCTAAAGTTGTCGATATTGAAGGCACCACTGTTAGACAAGTCATCGACAAGCTGGAGGAACGGTTTCCGGGGATGAAGGCGAAGTTAGTGGCAGATGGCAGGCTGGCCCCCAATATTTCTGTATCCGTCGATGGAGAGCTAGCGACCATTGGGTTGTTGGAAAAGGTCGGTGAGGACAGCGAGGTGATCTTCCTGCCAGCGATCGGCGGGGGAGAACCCAGGCACTCGACCTTGGAGTTGAGAAAGCCGGGTCAGCCAACTGGCGCTGGAATGGCATCTCCAAGGTGTTCCAGATGGTGACGGGCCATTAGCGCCGCCGTGGTTCCTTCTCCCACGGCGCTCGATATCTGTTTCGTGCTGCCACGGCGGCAGTCTCCGGCGGCAAACACTCCTTGGACGTTGGTTTCCATGCTCTCTCCAGTGATGATGAACCCGTAATCATCCAGCTCAACCGCGCCCCTGAGGAAGTCCGTATTAGGGAGCAGGCCTATGAATACAAACACTGCTCCGGGCCTCATCTCAGTGGTTTCACCTGTCGCGACGTTCTTTACCGTGATCGCCTCTAGCCTCTTGTTTCCCCTAATTTCCTCGACTGTCGCTTCCGTTTTGGCCTGTATGTCGTCGCGCTCAGCAGCCTTATCCTGCAAAGCTTTGCTGGCCCGAAATTCGTTTTGTACTTCCAGAATCGTGACGCTTTTGGCGAATTTAGTGAGGAACAACCCTTCCTGGAAGCCACTGTTCCCCCCTCCTACCACAACGATGTCCTTGTCCTTATAGAACGGCCCATCACAGGTGGCGCAGAAATGGACTCCGGCTCCGATGAAATCTTCTTCCCCAGGGATGCCAAGACGCCGATAACTGGCTCCCGTAGCCAGGATCACCGCCGAAGCACAGTACTCTTCGCTTGACTGAACTCTCACCGCATGCAGGTCGCCCTGCTTCATGATGGAGGTGACCGACTGGGCAGCGAGTATTTCCACGTTGAATCGATCGGCTTGCTTCCTTAGTCTGTCTGACAATTCGGCGCCGCTTATGGTTTCGGGGAATCCAGGGTAATTTTCGATCTCTTGGGTGATTCCAGCCTGCCCTCCGATACCACTCCGCTCTACGATTAGCGTGGAGATTCCCTCCCGCGCGGCGTATATGCCCGCCGTGAGGCCCGTTGGGCCGGCGCCGATGATGGTTAGTTCGTAGTATTGGCTTTCCGCCTTGCTCTTGATGCCTAGCTTGTCGGCTAGCTCCGCGTTACTGGGTTCCACCAGAATCGATCCGTCAGAGAGTACGATCGTTGGGATTATCTGCTTCCCGTTGTTAACTTCTTGGACGTACTCACGTGCCGTCTCATCCTGGGAGATGTCGTGCCATTCGTAGAGAATGCGATGTTCGTTGAGGAATTGCTTGGATCGTTTACAGTCCGGACACCAGGGCGCACCGTAAAAGCGTATCGCCTGCTCAGCCAATTAAGTCCCTCCTCCGTTCAATGGCCGCCAACCCGTCTCTACATGTTCGATGTCTACTATCTAAATGGGATTCTAGCATCAAAGTGGTTTATGCCTAGAGCCGCGGCTGATAGAATGGTGGCTACTCGTTTCGCGACCCCGGCATGGCCGAAAGCGCAAAATTTGCACCTAACACATCTAAGCCTTACCAATTTTCGCAATTTCCGTCACCTTGAAATAGACCTGGGTCCAGGGGTCTCAGTGCTGCTCGGTAGGAACGGAGAGGGGAAGACCAGCCTTTTGGAAGCGATGTATATGCTGGCTATCGCCAGGGCTTTTAGAGTAGACAACGAGTATGAGGTTATTAACTGGGAGGCTTCCGACGAAGAAGGTAACGCTCTGGTAGGTGGAACAGTTCAAAAAGGCGATGAGAAATTAAAGGTGTACATTGGTTATCAATGCATATGGCCGGCAGATTCGTCGCAGGCCCATCCTGGGTCGAAGAATAACCTGAGAGTCAGAAAAGAGATACGGGTCAGCAGGATCAAACGCACCGCGACAGAGCTGGTGGGTTTGGTTAACGCCGTGCTATTTACGGCCGAGGACATAGAACTGGTTCAGGGCCCCCCCTCTCTCCGCCGCAGGTATATGGACATACTTATTTCACAGGTCGATCGCTCCTACCTGAAGTCTCTACAGCGCTACCAGCGTGTACTTCAGCAGAGGAACCGGCTACTCAGAGCACTTCAGGAGAAACGCGCGGAGGAAGATGAACTACAGTTCTGGAACCAGGAGCTTGTGAACGAAGGATCTTCTATATCCAGCCGGAGAGCCGAGGTAATGGCTGCTTTGGGCGATTTTTGTCGGGAGAATCATGCCGAGTTGACCACCGAGTCGGAAACACTGATCGTCGAGTATAGGCCAAGCGTACCCATCAGCCGGACCGATAACGGTGAGTCGGGTATCCGGGAGAATTTTCTGGATACGCTGGAGTCCAGAAAGGATAAAGAGAAGGCGCTGGGTATGACAGTTGTAGGGCCGCATAGAGACGATTTTTGCTTGCTTATAGATGGAAGAGACATGGGCAAATATGCTTCCAGAGGTCAAGCAAGGACATTAGCCCTTACGTTGAGACTGGCTGAGGCAGCTTATCTGAGTGCCAGCAGCGGCGAGGGGCCGGTCGTTCTTCTCGACGACGTCCTTTCTGAGCTGGACCCTCCTCGCAGGAGTTGTGTTTTGGCCAAAACGGGCTCTTACGAGCAGGTAATCATATCGACCACTGAGCTGGGTTCCGCATTGATGGGTGGCCTCCCCGACGCCGTCTACTTTCAGGTTGAAGGAGGCTCGGCCTTCAGGCTGACTCCCCCCGGGCTGACTCCCCCCGGGCTGACTCCCCCCAGGCCGCTTCCCCAATGAAAGAGCTGGTCAGCGACATGGAAAAAGCTCTTAACGAGGTAGCCTACCTGCTACTCGAGGCGGAGCATCTGGTCGCCTTTGTAGGGGCGGGGATGTCCGTCGAGAGCGGAATACCCCCGTTTCGAGGTCCGGATGGGTTATGGACCCGCTACGGCGAACCAACTTCTCTAGGCTATCACCAGTTTTTAGAAGATCCCGGTGCCTGGTGGGAGAGGCGACTTCAAGAAGAGTCGGAAGATGGAAACCCGACGTATGAGTTGAAAGTGGCCGTTGACGGAGCTGTTCCCAACGCCGGCCATTACGCGTTGCGGGCCCTCGAGCGCGCTGGTCTCCTGAAGTGTGTCATTACCCAAAACGTGGATAACACTCAAGTGGACCCCATCATCAGGACAGCGGTGAGGCTAAAATAAGAGAGTCTACCGCTGGGGTGTCTCGTAAACCTTCATCCGATGGTAAGGCTCGTGGAAGTTCCAGTAAACACCTTTGTGGGCTCACTGCATGGAACACCTGACCCGGTGACCGATAGCCCAGGGCTTGATGGGGCCGCTCTTGGTTGTAGAAGGCCAGATAAGCCCCAATCCCCTTTCTGGCCTCAGTCCCATTTGGTATGCCTTCAGGTACACCTCCTCGTACTTGATGCTGCGCCACAGCCGTTCCACGAAGACGTTGTCCATGCACCGGCCCCTGCCGTCCATGCTCACTTGAACGCCTTGCGCCAGCAGCATGCTGGTGAAGGCCTCGCTGGTGAACTGGCTGCCCTGGTCGGTGTTGAAGATCTGTGGCCGACCCTTGCTCAAGGCCTCTTCCAGAGCCGCAACACAGAAGTCTACCTCCAGGGTGTTGGACAGCCGCCAGGCCAGCACGTAGCGGCTGTGCCAGTCCATGATGGCCACCAAGTAGAGGAAACCCCGAGCCATGGGTATGTAGGTGATGTCGGTGGCCCACACCTGGTTGACCCGGTTGATCTCCAGCCCCCTGAGCAAGTACGGATAGACCTTATGCCCTGGGTTTGGCTTGCTGGTGTTGGGACGCCGGTAGATGGCCTCCAGGCCTATCAGCTGCATCAGCCGGCGGACCCGCTTGCGGTTGACCTGGTGTCCGTGATTTCTGAGCCAGGCAGTCATCCTTCTGGAGCCGTAGAAAGGTGTCTTCAGGTACTGTTGGTCTATGAGGGCCATCAACTCCAAGTCCTCGGCGCCGGCCTCGGTTGGCAGGTAGTACAACGCGGAGCGGCTGATACCCAGCAACGCGCACTGGCGCACCAGAGACAGCTTCGGTTCTTCTCGGTCAATCATGGCCCGGCGTTGGGACCGGCTCACAACCCGAAGCTCCGTGACAAAAAATCCCGTTCCACCTTGAGCTGCCCAATCTGTTGGTAGATCTGGGCAGTGAGGACCTCTTGGTCCTTCTCCTGACGTCCAGCACCATTTTCAAAGAGGTGCGGCGCCCCCTGAGTCAAGGCCTTCTTCCAGGCATGGATCTGGCTCGGGTGGACTTCAAACCGGCTGGCCAGCTCTGCAATGGTGTGCTCCCCCTGGAGCGCGGCCAAAGCCACTTTGGCCTTGAAGACTGGGCTGTGCTTCTTACGTGTTTGCTTCATGTCCTGCTCCTTGTTTCCGTCCTATTTTAGGAGCGGGACTCTCTCTTAGCCACCTGTCCGAATTTTGGGGTCCACCTCAAGACTTCGCCAAGGCCACCGGGAAGCTGGCGAAGACGGACTCGCTTGACGCAGCGGTCCTAGCCCACTTCGCCGAAGCAGTCCGGCCGCCCGTGCGCCCTCTACGGGACGCCGAGACCCAGGCCCTCAACTCCCTGGCTGCCCGCAGGCACCAGGTGATGACCATGCTGGTCTCGGAGAAGAACCGCCTGAGCTCCGCCACCGTCGCCGTGCGTCCCCGCATCGAGGCCCACATTGCATGGCTGGAGGGTGAGTTGGACGACCTGGACGAGGGCTTGCGGCAGACTCTCCGCCAGAGTCCCGTATGGCGGGAGAAGGATGACCTCCTGCGCACCGTCCCCGGCGTGGGAGAACAGCTCTCCCTCACCCTCCTGGCCCACCTGCCGGAGCTGGGCACGCTGGACCGCCGGGAGATCGCCGCCCTCGTGGGAGTGGCTCCCTTCAACCGGGACAGCGGCACGCTGCGGGGCAAACGCACCGTCTGGGGTGGACGCGCCCGGATCCGCGCCGTCCTGTACATGGGAGCGTTGGTAGCCAGCCGCTTCAACCCCCTCATACGGGACTTCTACCAGCGGCTGCTGGCCGCTGGTAAGCCGAAGAAGTTGGCCCTCACAGCCTGCATGCGCAAGCTGCTCGTTATCCTCAACTCCATGCTCAAGCATCGCTCCCCCTGGTGCGACCTGACTCCGACAGTCGCCGGCCATTCCTCTTGACTTTCAAGACAGTTGCTTCGTGTAATCAATGACCTTATCGGCTCCAAGAGACTTCACCATTTCCAAATTCGTGGTACTGCATACACCGGTAACTTCCGCTCCATAGTACTTGGCAAGCTGTGTCGCAGCGGTACCTACCGCTCCAGAAGCGCCATAGATAAGAACTTTTTGTCCGCTCTGAATCCTTCCCTTATCTCTAAGGAAAAATAATGCTGTTGATGCCCCAAAAGGAACGGCGGCGGCTTCCTCATAGGTCATATTGGCCGGTTTTATTGCACAACCTTTTCTTCAGGCAGACATATGTACTCGGCATAAGCACCAAAACCGCTCAATCCAAAAACTTGGTCACCTTCTTTGAATAATTTTACGTCTTTGCCGACTGCTTCAATTTCTCCGGCTAGCTCAGTCCCTAGTACAGGGTTTCTTGGTCTTTTGAGACCAAAAGCTATTCGTGCGGGGAGCCAGAACAAGGTAGGGACTATGAAACCACGAACTCTATAGTCCTTTGCTGTTACTGTTGCCGCATAGATTTTTGTTAGTACTTCATTGTCTTTGGAAGTAGGTTTTTCTACCTCTTTGAGCTGAAGAACATCTGGAGGTCCGTACTTGGTGTACACAATCGCTCTCATGGGTAATCCTTCACCTCGCGGGTTCGGCCGTCTCGTTTATCCTTTAATCAACGCTGCTATGAACCTCATCAAAATGGCAACCATCGCAAAGGCCAAAGATACCAGAAAGAGGCGCACGAGCAATTCCATTGGCTTGTCGAACTTTTTGCTAATCAGGTCAAACGACTCGCTCTCCCATTGAAGGGCTTCCTTGTCGCTGGAAAAGCCTTCTGCGGGAGGCTTCGGAGTCATTTTCATACTAATCCATAGCATCGGAAGAAATATCAGAGTGAGACCGCCACCGACTAATACCGAATACAGGATTTCTTCGGCAAATACATAAATCGACCATGAGAGTGCGCCCGAAAAGCCAACGAAGAATATTGAGCTAAGTAGATATTCTCTGCGTTGTTCTGCAGGCCCTTTGGAGTATCCTCCAATCGCTACGTTTTTACCACGAATGCCCATAACTATGGCGTGGCCAACCCAAAAGAACATCGGCAGGATAAAGAATCCGATGGGTACGAAAACTGCAGCGATCTTCAAGTGTTTACCGTACCTTGGTTGGTAGAGAGCTAGATTCGGGTGAAGATTCCCGTTATCTTGACGCCCGAGTGGGCTTTGTAGATGCGGTTGATGTTCAAGAGAAGGGCGGTCAGGTCTTCGACGTATCTGGCGTTATCCAGTCCGCCCCCATCCACCGGCCTGAGGTTCTTGATCTTCCTCACCATCCCCATCACCGTCTCTTTGGGTTCCTGATGATCGGAACAGACGATTACGTCTCCTTCGAGAGTTCTGTCAGGGACGACGAGGTCCACGGCGCTGGTGTTGTGAAAGGCCGCGACTATCAGGGATTTGGGTAGAAGCTGCTGGGCTTGCATGGCTGCGGAGCCTTCGTCTACGAGGATGGCCTTGGCACGGCCTTTTTGAAAGGCCAGCGGCACCACCGCGTCCACGACTACCTTGTCGACCAGTTGGCCGGCTACCTGCTCCAGAAGGGGTTTCTGCGCCTCGTAAGGTACTGCGACGAACACGATATCTGCGAGCTGTGCGGCCCCGGCATTCGACTCCCCCGAGACAGCCGCACCAGGAGCCAGGGTTTTGAGTTCGTCTGCCGCTGTCTCTGCCCGGCCCTTGTCGCGTGAGCCTATGACGATCTCTTCGCCAGCCATGGCCAGCCGAAGTGCCAGGCCTCTGCCCTCAGGTCCGGTTCCGCCGAGAAAGGCAAGCATATGGCCCCTTATCGGAGTACAGCGTTATAGGCCTTTACCGGCCACTGGCAACATTTTAGCTGACCTTTACCTCGTTCGCCTTATACCGACCGTACTTTTCCTCCAGCTCGTATATCTGCTCAAGGCCCATCAGGTTGGCCACGTCCAGACGGGTCGCGTAACGGCTGGGGTCGACCTTTCCTGTGTCCTTTAGCTCCTGAAAAGCGTCCTTCACGGCCTTGTACACAAGCCAGATGGTGCTTCCACAAATCACGATCTTGTAGCCCAGCTTCGCCACCTCTTGCGTATGCACCAGATCGCCGTTGTACATCCTGGGCAGATCGCCTAAATCCGTAGCGTATCTTGCCAGGTCGTCCTTCGTCTTGATACCGTCGACGAACACCAGGTCGGCTCCGGCTTCCTTGTATGACCGGCACCGTTCGACGGTCTCTTCCCACCCAAGTACCGCATAGGCATCGCACCGGGCGATGATAACAAAGTCCGGATCAGTCCTGGCATCGAGGGCCGCGTGAATCTTCTGTATCATCTCGTCCGGGGCTACGACCTCTTTGCCCTGGAAAAATCCGCACTTCTTTGGGAATACCTGGTCTTCGATGTGGATGGCGGCAACTCCTGCCTTCTCGTACTCCTGGACCGTACGCCGCACGTTGATGGGGTTGCCATACCCGGTATCGGCGTCGCTAATTACCGGGACCGAAACGGCGTTGGCGATATAGCGCGCGTTTTGGACCATCTCCGTTTGAGTCAGCAGGCCCACGTCAGGGTAGCCTCTCTCGACTGAGGTGCCCGAACCCGTCATATATACCGCGTCGAATCCAACGTCCTCCCCGATCCGGGCGTGGAGAGCGTTCATCACGAAGGGCGCAACCACCATCTGGCCGGAGCCAAGCATCTGTCTGAGTCTTGTTGTAGATTTCATCTTTGCCTCCCTGTGGCCTTAGCCGTACGGCCATTTGCTGCTGTTTATATAGCGATATGCGGCGATGGCTGCCGTCGCGCCGTCACCGGCCGCACTGGCGAGCTGCGACGCCGAATGCTGCCTTATATCGCCGGCAGCGTAGATGCCAGGTATCTCGGTTTCCATCCAGAGGTCGACCGGGATATGGCCTCCGTTGTCTAGCTTAACAAGGCCACGCAGAAAATCCGAGTTAGGCTCCAGCCCAACGTATATAAAAAGTCCCGCCAGGTCGACCTTGTCCACCAGGTTGGACACGACGTTTCTAACGCCAACGCCCTTTACCATGTCCTTTCCGAGGATGGACTCAACGACTGTATTGAAAACGATGTCGATTTTGTTGTTGGTCAGGACTCTTTCCCTCAGTGCTTTTTGTGCGTGCAATTTATCCCCGCGATGAAACATGACCACGCTGTCAACATAATCGGTTAGAGTCAAAGCCTCGTCCGCGGCGGAGTCGCCTCCTCCCACAACGCCTACTGTCTCTCCCGAGAACATTGGGCCATCGCAGGTAGCACAGTGGGAAACACCGCTGCCGTATAACTCGGACTCGCCTGGAATGCCCAGCTTTTTAAGACTCGACCCCGCGGCAACGATCAACGCCTTCGTCTTGATGTTGCCGTCGGTGGTGTTTACCAGCTTGTATGGATCATCCAATGTGACCCCTGTGACCTCCGCCATCTGCCCAGTAGCTCCGGCTTCGGTGGCCTGTTCCATCATCAACGGCGCCAGCTCGGCTCCGGAAATGCCTTTGGGGAATCCGGGAAAATTCTCGATTCTCTCGACGTTGATGATCTGATTTCCGAAGATTAGCGTCTCTATGACGGCTGTTTCCAGACCATAGCGGGCTGCGCACGTACCTGCTGTAAGCCCGGCAACACCGCCACCAACCACAACCACGTCGAAATCAGATGCCAAAGTACCTTCCTCCACCCCGAAACGTAAAGCGTTTGTAGCTATCGACCGCTGGCGCCACTATATCGCCCACCCGTCCGGAGTGTCAAGGTAACCAGCTACGGCCGTGGCTTGCGCAGGTAGGTTAATCCACAATAGGTTGCGCGATGATCCACAAGCTCATCACCGTGTAGATAACCATCATTGCCAGCATCGGGTACTGGCTTCGTAGCGCCATCGCCCGGTTCCGGAAGAGACGGGTCGACACAACGTGTGCCAGGTACACTGCGATTATGTGTCCCAGCACGAAACCATAGCGACGGGTGAGGTGGTCTAGGGCCTGGTGAGTACGGGCTCATTGCCCAGATCAGGCCGCCTCCAGCTCCAAATCAACCCCTTAGATGGGGAAAAGAGTAGCGCCAGGATAAAAAGACCTGTCGCCACCATGACCACGGCAGGACCCGATGGGAGATCCAGATGGAAGGACATGTAGAGACCGGCCACCACCGAAACGAGGCCCAGCAATACCGCTGTGGCCATGATGTTGGGGAGACGCCTGGCCAGAAGACTGGCCGTGGCGCCAGGCGTCACCAGGAGGGCCAGTACCAACACGATGCCAACGGTTTTAAGCGCTGCCACAGTGGTTATACCGACCAATACAGGTAGTAAATACTCCATCAAACGTACCGGGATTCCGGATGCGGCCGCCATAGTTGAGTCGTATGAAGAAAATAGCAGCTCTTTATAAAACAGCATGACACTCAGGACACCTGCGGCTGCCGCTGCCCCTATCAGAATTACGTCGTTCCAGGATGCACCCAGGACATTGCCGAAGAGGAAGCTGAAAAGGTCGGACGTGTAGTTGCTTTGCTGGCTTATGATAATAATGCCCAGGGCGAAACCTCCGGCATAGATGATGCCCACGGAAGTATCGAACCGGATCCTGGCGTGCCTGGTAACGTACGCGATAGCGACCGATGCCGGAATCGCCCAGGCAAGAGCCCCCCAGAATATGCTTCCACCGAGCAGGTAAGCGACAGCCATGCCCGTCAAAGAGGAGTGGGTCACAGCGTCAGCCATGAAGGCCAGGCCTCTCAACACAACGAAAGTCCCCACGACACCGCAGACGATGGCGGCTAGAGCTGCGGCTGTGAACGCCCTCTGCATAAATGCGAACTCGAAAGGCTCCGTAATTCCCTCGATCACTTGTCGTCTCCGTGTTCGTGGTCTGATTGTGGAGGGTGGCTGTGGTGCTGATAGGCGTAGGCCTGTCCGTCCACGTGCACCATCAAAAGGTGGGTACCGAAGGTGTCGCTAAGGACCTTTTCGGTCAGTACCTCTCCCGGTGGGCCGTAGGCTACCAGGTGTCGGTTCAGGCAGCACGCCTGGTGACAGGAGCTGGAAATACAGGAGAGGTCGTGGGTGCTGAGGACCACTGTCGTGCCTTCTGATCTCAAATTCCTAACAGTGTCCAGAAGCTGGTGCTGGGCTGTGGCGTCGAGTCCGGCCAGCGGTTCGTCCAGCAATAGAAGTTTGGGGTTATCGGCCAGAGCTCGCGCTAACAACACACGTCGCCGCTGCCCACCTGACAGCTCTCCAATGAGTCTGTTGCTCAGGTGGGCCATCCTTACCTTCTCAAGGGCCTCCTCGGCAGCCTTCCGGTCTTCCTTCGAAGGCCGTTTGAAGAGCCCCAGGCCACTGTATCTGCCCATAAGAGCAACGTCTTTCACCGTGACTGGAAAGTCCCAATCGACCAGCTCTATTTGAGGCATATACCCTATCAGCGACCGTTGGCCATTTACCGGTTTACCGAACAGCAGTACCTCGCCTCGCCATGGCTGGAGAAGTCCCAGGATGACTTTAAAAAGGGTGGACTTGCCCGAGCCGTTGGGACCAAGGATCCCGACAATGTCACCCTGGGGTACCTGAAAGCTAACGTCCTCCAGCGCGGTTATGCTCCCATAACCTGCCCATAGCCCTCTGATTTCTACGACTGGGGCATTTTCGTTATTACTGCTCATAATAAGGTCCCCTTCGCCTAACGCAGGTTATCCCTGAGGCTTGTGGCGTTGAAGCGCATCATGTCTATATACGTTGTGACCTTATCGTCGAGGGTATCGGAGTAGATGATTCCGGTTCTGACCCCGGTATCTTCGGCCACCTGCTCCATCACGTCGGGACTGAACTGGGGCTCGGCGAATACAGCCGTGAAACCCTCTTTCCGGATCTCCTCGATAATCGAAATAACGGCCCCTGGTGTCACGTCGCTGGCGTCACCCGCGACGAAGGCTGAGACCTTCCAGCCATAGCGTTCTCCGAAGTAACCGAAGGCGTCGTGGAAGGTAACCAGATGTCTCCGCTCCGGTGGCACCTCATCCAGAGTCTGCTCTATCTCGATGTCCAGGTCGCCGAGTTGCCGGATGTAGGCGGCTGTATTGCTTTTGTAGGCCTGCGAGTTGTTTGGGTCGGCTTGGATCAAGCCGTCCCGTATCCTTTCCACGTAGTGGATTACAAACAGGGGGTTCTGCCAGAAATGGGGATCGTCTTCGAACCCTCCGGGTTCCAGTCCATTAGTTACCGTGACTTGTACCGTTTCGGTACTGATCGCACTGTCTAGAATAGGCTGGAGGAAGTCGTCGAGGCCAAATCCGTTGGAAACGATCACCGCCGCTTCGCTGATGGAGATACTGTCCTTGGGGGTGGACTGAAATGAGTGTACGTCAGCCCCGGGGGGTATCAGAACCGAGACTTTCACCTCATCTCCTCCAACATTTTTGGCCAAATCCGCCAGAATAGACGTGGTCGCCACCACCTTCAACAAGGGTTCGTGGTTTGGGGTGGAGTCCCCACCACATGCGACGAACGCTATCGACGCTGCCAATACAGAAGCGATTGAAATCCGATGTATGCGTGTCCACACTTTGTCTCAACAGGTCCTAATTTTTAAGATTTTGTATCAATAAGTATATATATTTGATACTTTATCTCAATAGCGACCAAAAATTTAGATTAGCTCTCTGCCTTGGAAAGGCAATTGCCGCACTTACCATAGACCTCGAGCCAATGGCTCTCTGCCTTGAAGTTGTGCTGCTTAGACCTCTCGTTCAATAGGTCGTCGATCTCACATCCCAAGAGGTCTTGGGACTGTCCACACTCCGTGCACAGCAGGTGATGGTGATGGCCTCTAT
>CBDDEH010000003.1:0-871554 GCA_965226865.1 Dehalococcoidia bacterium
GACCCAGAAGGCAGCCCAGCTGATCTTGAGCAGTTGATACGCTACCTCGTTGGTGAAGAGGTGGACGACGAGCCGTGAATGTCTCATCCGAGTGGTTCACCGCACCTAGAGTCAGACGTCTTCAGCGTCTAGTTCATCTCCTGCCGCCAAGGCCACCCGGAATTGGAGTCAGCCAGCTGGCGAAGACACTTAGGCCGCAGATTGATAGCCCTCCTGGCGAGATTCCACAGCTAGTCCATGTCCTAGCTGGACTCGGCCTCTTGCACGTCGATTCTGATCGATACTACCTCTCAAGGAAGGGTCGGCGTGCCGCTACGCTGTCTGAAGACAGAGCTCGGAGGAAACTCGCAGAACTTCTCATCCAGTCGGGGCTCCTGCACGAACAAGTGCGGCAAGTCATTGAAGCATCAACAATGGACGGCGAAGGAATGGCTCGATCGAGGGTCGGACAATTGCGACATTCGGCCCCTCAACTTCTGGGACTGTTACGGGCGTGGCCGAACATCGTTGGACCATCATTCGTCACGATTCCGCCCGATCTGTTTGCTTTGATCGACGCGCCGTGGAGCCTTGTTCCGTCGCCCAGCGAGAAGGAGGGCATTAGGGTGGCTGTCGGACATCGAGCAGAAGCGTACAGCTTCTATCTACTCCGGCTTGAGTCCAGCTGCCCGACCTCGGTGGTGTGGGTTGCAAGAGATGATCAGGGGCTTGGCTATGACATTGAGGACAGCTCGGCCGGTTGGGTACGTCGTGTCGAAGTAAAGGGCAGTCAGGGCAAGGATGTTCGGTTCTTGCTGACAGCTCATGAACACGATGTCGCGCACCAAGACTCAAGAAGCTATGAGGTGCACTTTTGGGGAGAAATCAATCTCAATCGCAGCCCGGACGTTGAATTCAGCAAGTTGAGGGAGCGCGGGTTCCCCCTGAGATTCCAAGATCTCGCTGCTCATTTGGCTGATGAGAGACTCCAGGCAATACCCGCTAGGTACCTAGTTACACGTGGGGCTGGTTCCTTGGCCCATTCCTAACTCTGAGCACATTGCCTGTCAAGGAGGATGGAAAGTGAACGACGTCTACGAATTTCCTGGGTCCGATCGCGTTCTGGAGATCGACTCAGATGGAGCATGGCACATTGGCCCCGGCCGAGGGCAGGTCTATATCTCTCCCGGCCCTGGGCAGGTGATAGTCCATCCGGGACAGGGCCAGGTGATCGTTGTACCTGGCCAAGGGCAAGTAATAGTGGAAAAGGGTGGCGAGGGTCAAGTAGTCTTGCGCAAGTGAATAGTTGACGCCCGTCCGTGTCGTCGCCTAGCCGAATCGAAGGTGTTCTGTAGAGAGGCCGGGCATTACAGACTCACAGAGCCCCCAACCACATCTCGAAGATGGTTCTGTCTACCGTCAAAATAGGCCCGCTTGCGGGGGATCGAACTACACGCCATACACTGAACTACCTTCCTAGTCAGCTGCCTCCTAGTTCGACCGCCCACGAATACTTGAGTTTTCCGTTGCTATTGAGTCCGTCGGATGAGGACCTCTCCGAACGCGGCCTCGGGCAATCTGGCCTCGTCGATCATCTTGTTGAACTCGGGCCTGTCGTCGACGCGCCCGCTCTTCGCCTCGTCCACGTACTCGCGGACGACCACGTAGCCGTTCTTGTCAGCATGGTCTCTCAGCGCCCGAAGCTGAGCGGCCACAGAGAGGTCCACGTCCTGGCGGTCGCTGGATACCCTGGCGTAGGGTGCCCCTGGCGTGGGTTCGCGTCGTTCACTCATCTGCGCGTCTTCTTATTGGTTCCTACTAACAATCGTAGGTCAAGGCACAAGCCCTACGAACACTGCTTACTGAGTCCTCTGGTTGCGGAACCAGTCATTGAATTGCGCCCACTGTTGCCGCCTCTGCTCCGATTCTTGTTGAGCTCTCCGCTGCTGTTGCTCTCGAATGTCCTGCTGCTGCCTCTCCCACTCTTGTTGTTCTCGTAGCCATTGCTGGTCCCGGTTGACGAAGTAACACCCGGACTCTTGGCACTTGCCTGGGTAGAAACACTCCCGGTCTTGCCTATTGGGGCACATTACCCTTTGGGCTTCCTCCAGACACGCAGGGCATTGATTAGTCCTTCTATAGTCGAGATACTCGCCGTGGGTCATGCAGTAGCGGGTAGCACAGCTGTCGCAGGGTCCGTAATGCTGCCGCTCATTTCTGAAGAGATTGAACCTGTCGTGAAAGGGGTCCATGCGATATGGGTCTTCGCCTACATGTTCTTTGTTGTCGGCGGCAGACTGATCGTATCCGTGTACCGGATTGACGGCGGCCGAAGACGATGAGGAACGGGGCGGCCGCAGCTCTATTTCGAGGTCACGGAGTGAAGCGAGCGCGGTGTACTACCTACCGTCCACCACACCCCTAAGGTGAACCTTTTTTACCCCCGGTTGCTAATCCCCCGACGTGACTCTCTACGGGGCGGACCTCAGAAGAGCAATCTTGTGGGGCGCAGGAGGCGATATGCGTCCGAGCTGCGGCGCAACTGGCGAAGGACAGCCCGGCTCGTCCAAAGTTTTTCTTGCGCCAAGCCTCATGTCAGCTACAGCAAGACTAGAAGGGAGACCGCGAGTCAGGAGTATTCGTGAGCCCTAGATCAGCGGGCGCGACTAGAGACAAGCAATTGAAATGGAGCCAAAGGATTGACGGAACCCAGCTAGACTGCTATTATTAGCTCAAGTTCTTCCCCGCCCGCTGGATGGTGGCCTAGGTCATCGTCCCTGGGCGGGTGTTTTTTTGTTCACGCCATCGTATTCATCGACTACCCTTTGGCCTAGTTCCTGTCTTTCCGAGCTCCTGGATGCCTTCTGGTCGAGCTTCGACGTCGCGTAAGGGCACCGCGTCGTCCCATCGACACGGAGATGGTCGGCAGTGCTTAGCGGCGTGTGTCACGGACTTCACTTGCATTCGTGAAGTCCGTGTGGTAGTATTGTGCTCATGGACACCCGCACCATCGTCTTAATCGACGGTCAGAACTTATACCACCTGGCGCGGAAGGCTTGGGCCTCCGGCCCGAAGTCCCCGTATGGCTGGCCGAGCTACGACGTTGAGAAGCTGGCACAAGCCTTGGTGTCCAGGGTACCTGGGCGAACCCTCGCGGAGATCCGGTTCTACACAGGGGTGCCTGACCCAGCCATGGGCGCTTCAGAGTTCTGGCACGGGTTCTGGTCGAACAAGATCAGGTATCTGAAGAGCCGAGGGATTTACGTCTACAGGGGAAGAGTGAACTCTGGAAGACAGAAGAAGGGCGTGGATGTCAGCCTAGCCCTAGACCTTGTGCAGGCGACCCACGACGAAAGGTATGAAGTCGCCATCATCGTGAGCCAGGACTCTGACTTCGGACCTGCGGTACGTCTGGCTAAGCAGATCGCGAAGGCGCAGGGTAGGTCGCTTGCATTTGAGTCATGCTTCCCGTTCGGTCCTGGCCTTTCGCAGAGAGGGGTTCCGGGTACAACCTGGATTCACATTGACCAGGCGACCTACGACAGCTGCCACGATCCCACGGACTACCGCCCAAGGAGGAAGTGATCGGTCACAGATCGGCGAGCCGTTCAAGGAGGCATGCGCGTGGAGTGGTATCAGACCATACTCACTAACTTCACTTGTTTGTATGAAGCTAGTGTGATAAGCTTAGCCAAAAGGAAAGGAGGCTAAATGATGGCCGATGCAAAGAAGACCGAGGTTACGGTAATTGTGAACGGGCAACCCACTGTGGTCTTTGCCATCGAGGACCAGCCCCTCGGCAATATCATTCCTGACGCGCTGAGGCAGACTGGAAACTCGGGCCAGCCCCCGGAGAATTGGGAGCTCCGGGACGCTCAAGGGAACCTGCTGGACCCAGACAAGAATTATGGGGACTATGCGTTCCCGGAAAAAGTTCGCCTCTTCTTGAACCTTAAGGCGGGGGTCGGGGGCAGTGGTTAAGGCGACCGAACAGTATGTGGACCCCTCGGTGTCCCGCACAAAGTTCGAGCGGGAGATTGACGATTACCGCGCCCTTGAGTCGGACTATCGAGCCCGCGGTTGGTTCTTAGTAAAGGCGGAGTGGCCAGTGGTGGTGGTGGTTCTGGCTTCGAATCAGACAAAGCCGCCAGCTATAGTGGCCGCTGTCCAGTTCGACTACAGTAACTACGACGCTGAACCGCCTTCCGTTCGTTTCATCGACCCTTTCTCCGGTCGGTTGCTTCCGTTCAACGAGCTACCAACCCGTCTCCCTCGCGGGGTTCCCGGACAGGAGATGCCCATGCCTGTTCTCGGCGGCCCCAAGGTTCAGGTCATGATGGCACAAGATTTGGTGCAGGCCCATTCCCTTGAAGGCATACCCTTCCTCTGCGTTCCCGGGGTTAAGGAGTACCACGACCATCCTGGCCACTCCGGTGACCCGTGGGAGGTACACAGATCCGCAGGGGAAGGCCGGCTGGTTCGCCTGCTGGGGGTGATCTCCAAATATGGCCTAGAGCCGATCAAGGGCTTCAACGTCAATCTGGTACCACAGGTTACCTTTGCCGTTCCGGAGCTTCCTCAGTGACCCTACGAGGCATACGGCGGTTTCGAGTCAGAGCAAGCGCCATACGTGAAACCGTGGAGGCAATTCGCTCGGCAGGACGGGAGGGCTACGAGTTATTCGTAATATGGTCGGGCACAAGCGATTGCGACGTGTTTACTGTCGCCAAGGTCCACATCCCTGACCAAGTTTCCTACAAACTCGACGCGGGACTCTGCGTGAAGATCGACGGATCCGAGCTCCACCGGTTGAATGTTTGGCTCTACGAGGCCCAACAGGTCATAGGTGTACAGGTGCACAGTCACCCCTTTGATGCCTACCACTCAGATACTGACAACACGTATCCAGTCGCCACACTGGACGGCAGTTTGTCCATCGTCCTCCCCTACTTTGGCCGGGACGTCTGGGAGTCAAGTGATATCGCAGTATACCGCCTCGGGCGATACGGCTGGGTCGCACTAGACGGCCACCTGAGCGATCTGATTGAGGTGATGGGTGATGGCGTTAGCTGACTATTACCCTCGCGACGCCCTAGCCATTTCGCAAGTGCTCCAAGGGTTTGACTCCGACACCTTCAACGAAAAACTAGAAGGCGTCCGGGTGGCTATCGCATTCGGTGAGGAGGCAGTTACCAGCCGAGATGGGCGCGAACTCCTTGACCTCTCTGTCAGGTTAGCGGCTCGCCTGTACCCGAGCCTGACGTTTTTGACCGTTCCTGCCGGCGAAGGGTTCGCCGAGGAGTTGACGGCGTTGGCGACTCGGGTCAACCCAAACATCGAGAACCCTAAGCCGGGCATTGTCGATATTGCTCTCTCTGTCGGTGTGAAGGCACCGGCTGTCGACGCACCAACCATATATGCAGGATGTGAGGGTTGGGCGGCCATGGTTGGCACCGAGGGTCCCTACAATACCAGCGACCAGGGCAACCCCTTTGGAGCCGGCTTTGCCGCCTGCCTGGCTGCAGCCAACTTGTTCCGCTTCCTCTTCCTCCCCGACGGCACGGACCTGCTGGATGCCGACATCAGCTTCCCTCCCGACGCAGGCTCCTTCCCAGGGCTTGCGGCATCGTCAGTGACTGATCCTCTGGTATTGGTCGGGGTTGGAGCAGTCGGTAACAGCACCGCCTGGGCCCTAGCTCGTACGCCGCTCATTGGTGAGATTCACCTGGTCGACCCTCAAGTCGTCGAACTTAGTAATCTCCAGCGCTACAGCCTTTGTGTACGGAGCGACGAAGGAGGCGCTAAAGTTGATGTCGGGGAGAAGGAGTTTAGGGGTCCGCTAAAAGCAATTCCTCATCGAGGCACGTGGGCTGCCTTCCTTGAGGCCAACGGCTACAGGTGGGAACGCATTCTGGTTGCACTCGATTCCGCCCATGACAGGCGAGCCGTGCAAGGAAGTCTGCCACGTTGGATCGCTAACGCATGGACCCAAGTGGGCGATCTTGGTGCGTCCTCTCATTCTTTCTTAGGTCAGGACGCCTGCCTCGCATGCCTCTACCTGCCAACACAGAAATCCAAGAGCCAGGACCAAATTGTCGCTGAGGGGCTTAAGATCCCTCAATTCCAAAATCAGGTCCGCTTTCTCCTCGGGAACGGCCAGGCAACTGGTAGGGAAATCTGTGACGCGGTAGCTACGGCTTGGGGCATTCCAGTCGAAAAGCTCAATCCTTACGTGGCGAGACCGATACGTGAACTTTGGGTGGAGGGCATTTGTGGCGGCGGCATCATTCCTCTGGGGGAGGCCGGACCAGCCCCGAGGGAGCTGCAAGTTCCACTCGCATTCCAGTCGGCTCTGGCCGGTTTGCTGTTGGCAGCTGAAACGATATCCGACGTCTTGGTCGACGGGGCTCGATGCAAGACCTTGGTGCGCCGGATGGATGTCCTGCGTCCCCTTGGCGACTCCTCACCCCAACCGGCACTCAAGGCAGGAACGGGTAATTGTATCTGTGAGGACCCCGACTTTGTTGCCGCCTATCGAGCAAAATATGGGACAGGAGCAGAAACTCATGCCGGCGTTGGGTTAGGTGAAGTGGATTGAGTCGTCTACTCGAGCGGCTTGGGTGTCCGCATTCCCTAGACCATAGAGAGGCTATACCGCCCTATCAATTGACTTACCCTTTTGCACTACCTTCGCTTGCGTTATAATGTCGCCATCATGAATGAAGACCCTAAGGCATGGAGCATCTTCCTGTCGAAGCTGATCTGGGAGTCTTCTGGCGGCGATCAGGTAGATCCCCTGTTACTAAAGGATCGAGAGGTTGCGGCAAGCATCCGTGAGAGGATAGCTGCTCAGATCAACCTCTTTGATGGACCGCAGGTGGTTGTCTTGGACCTAGGGGGAAGCGCATTCACTCCCTCGGCCTTGCAAGAGCTAATCCTCCCACTGGCCCAGCGGATTCGAGGGGGAGAGCACGGAACAGTGCGCCTCGTCATCAGGACCGACGATCCAGGTATTGAGGATTTCATTCGTTATATGGCGCAAGCACGCCAATTGCCGCTTTACCTTTCAAACTCGTCATCCAACTTCTTATGGGAGGGCACTCCAGCAGGCAACTTGACAAGTACGGAAAGGAGCAACCTAGACACTATTGTCGAGTTGGGAGGCCGGGTGACCGCGTCCAGACTAGCTGATGCCGAGAGCATAAAGCCGAGTGCTGCGACAAACAGGTTGGCAAATCTGGACCGATCCGGTTATCTTATCCGACGGCCGCGTGGCCGACGTGAAGGTGATTTCTACATCGAGCCGCGGTCTTCAACAGCACCTCCGCTGCAGGAAGGTCCACTCGTAGTTGGCGAGAGCAGCACCGGACCCGGTAGGCCTGTCTGGTAAGCAGTACCCATCGCACGTCGTTTCGGAACGCCCGCTGATTCGATTTCTGTCAGTCCGTTGGTCTGCCCGGACGCATCTTGGTGGCGAAACGAGAACCTCGCGGGGCTCACAGGGTGCCGAACCACATCTGGAAGATGGTACTGACTACCGTCTCAGCTGGTCTCAGTGGGGCTGTGTATCGTCCAAACTCGACCTACAGAGCACCCAGCCACAATTCGAAGATGGTTCTGGCTACCGTGAAAAAAGGCCCGCCACACCCGGCGGAAGCACGGTTACTCGCCAGATACGTAGGAGAAGGCAACGCTAGTTGTCCTTTAGCAGGCCGAGGGAGTTATCAGGGGGATGGAATTTGTGAGATAAAATTAAGAAGGCTACGTACGCGACCCTGAGTCCATCCGCGAGGAAGGCGTCAACCATCAATCGTCAATTGGAACGGAGAGTCGTGATGACAACAAACGATCGAATCATCCTAGATGAAGTCCTGAAGCAGCGTCAGATGGAAATCGACCCAAATACGGACCCCAGCTCTTCTTTCGAGTTCTTCACGGCAGAGCAGGTTCTAAAGGACTTCGATCTCTCGTATGACGAGATAGAGTCTGGCTTGGTGGGTGACGGAGGCGATGGCGGATAAAAGCGACCTATCTCCTAGTTAATGGCGACCTAGTTCAGGAGGACTCGGATTATGGATACGATCGATCTGATCATCCTGCTCGAAGACGCACGCCGGGTTCCAAGAAACTCCAATCGAACGCTTTCTGACAATCAGTAACGACTTCTTCGACCTGTCAAAGGAAGCTTCAACTTTGTCAGGCGTCTACAACGACGGAGTCAATTCAGCGGACTCGCCGCTTCGTTACTGAAGGTGCTTTAGGGGCTTATATACCTGACAAGGGCCGAGGCCCTATAGGTTCGGACCTATAGGATATTGACCATAAGGCTTGCTATACCATGTAGGTATAGCAAGAGGCAACGCGGTATGATCGAAGCCATAGAATGCAAGTATCAGAGGGGGAGCGTTCTACTGCATATAGCTTAGGAGGAGACGCGGATGTTGACTGATGATGACCTGCCAGTTGCTAGATGAACGATTGAAGCCGCTAAAGAAGGAGCTACGCATAAAGATCAACACACTGTGGGACGCCAGTGCGGGCTACCCCTGATCTAGGAGGAGGACGATGCCAACAGGAGCGAACGGCCAAAAGAGCCAGACTAGTACCCCGGTGCAAGCCGCCTCCGGAGTCCGCCGAGGACTTGGCGCGAGCCATATTCCGCGACGCCGACCGCAAGCTAGATGAGAAGCTGGCACAGCAGGAAAAGGCCAAGTAACAGGAGGAAGCATGACTACAAGGCTTGAGGAACAACCTAAGCCAACGACCCCACCACGAACCGAGTACACAGCCAACGACCCCAACCGGCCCCGGGCGAGCCAGGCCGTAAAGGCTTTGGTCGGAACGGCGTGAGACACCAGCGGAACCGTCGCCTGGAGGACCACCTCCGCCCAATTCGCCACCGTCAGAGGAATAATGTATAATAATTGTGTACCTCTCTTGGGGAGACACGGATGTGGACGAGCACATAGCAGACGGCCGGTTACAGGCGGACACCGTTCATCGATATTACTACTACTTGGCGGATAACCAGAAGAGGCATGTGGGCCTGCTCTTGGCAGGGATTGCGTTGCTGGCCGGGGTGCTTTTGATAGCGGACATCCCATCCTGGGGATCGGCTATAGCGTTCTTCGTTGTCACCCTTCTGTCTGTGGCGTTCCTTTACCGCAGGGACGCTGAGCACGGTGCGCTTGCCAGCCTAGTGTCAATCCAGTACGCATCTGGTAGCCGAGTGGGAGGCGTTGCGGAGCGGCAAACCAACCCAGGCACAGGTGAACGGGTTGCGGGCCAAACACAACACTATCGGCAATGCTGCAGATCTGTGACAGCAAGCTGTTGAAAAAGGCGGATCGTGAAGCCCGAGCAAGCGTAGCGCCACGTCACCGTAATGAGACCCCGAACCTAGCACACGAAACCTAAGCCGCATGCCGCGTCAGACATACATGACGGGCGATTGGAACGTTCTACCTAACTGATCTAAGCCGTCAGGTCTTGGTAGCGCATCCTCTGACCGACCATTCCGCAGGTCAGAATCATCATCTGGGTAATCGTGAGTCTCGGACATTGGCCCGGCCCGCGAACTCCGTCACATAGCGATGCAGATGTTTCGCGCTCATCTTGTGGTACGTTCCGATGTAGCCGCGCTTTAGCATGGACCAGAACGACTCCATCCCATTCGTGTGAGTCATACCGTCCACGTACTGTCCTACACTATGCTTGACAGCCTTGTGCGGAAACGGGAGTCCAACATAGGCGGCGTGGTCGTCAGTGTAGACCGTAGAGCCGGGCGCAACCGTGTCTGCTACGAATCCTTGGAGCGTTGCTCTGTCCGTAGTCTCCACCGGCTGAGCCTTGACGCGCCCATTACGTTGCTTCGCGCCTACAACAGCAATCTTGCCGACCGTACCGTGTCCGGCGTGAAGTTTCTTGGAATCGATGTACGTCTCATCTCTGACCTCACCGGATAGCGGAGCGTCAGTTCAACAGACTTCCGTTCTTCTGAGCCATCATCCAGGCGGTCTGTCGCAAACTGGAACGCCCTTGAGGTTTGTGGAGAGGATGTCGATAACCCACTTTTGGAGGGGGAGGTTGCTGGCCTCCATGGCGATCTTGACGCTGAAATACTTGCGGCAGGAGGAGCACCGAACGAACCGGGGTCGTGTATCTAGCGGGGGCAACGGCGTTCTCCGTCCGGCCATCTTATCTCAAACCAAGCGGGCTGCGTTGTCATCGAACATCTGGAAAAGCTCTATAACTCCAATGCCTTTCCTGTACGCTTTGCCCGGCCCTGCTGTAGTCATTTCGTGCTCCCTTGTTCTAATGTACCTCTATTATACTGGGCTAAGCCAGTTTGTCAAGTATTGATCTCCTTCCTTTATGCCTCCAAGGGCGCAGAAATAGACGACAACGTCAAGCGTAAGGTGAAACCGCTTGAAAGTATTGTGACGTCACACTTCCCACAGTGCAAGTTTGATTTTCGATTCTTGGGCGCCGCCGAGTTGCTCGGTCTGGCTCGCCGACACCCCCAGAGAACATATGGCCTCCCCCTAGCTGAAAGCCCAATCTCCTCCGGAGACCAAATCGGGTTCGTCTGTCTGGTCAGATTACATGATTTCTTCAAATTCATCACTGACGACAAAAAGGCGCTCCGGAGGCAGATGTTTGAAGCGAACGTACGCGATTACCAAGGTCGAACCCAAGTCAACGATGAAATTCAGGCCTCGCTTCAAGACAAAGCGACTGAGGATTTCTGGTGGTTGAACAACGGCGTCTCGGTTCTAGCAACCCAAGCATCACTTGGGGGGGAAAACGTTGACTATGGAAGATCCGCAAATCGTCAACGGCCTACAAACGTCAACAGAGATCTACAACTACTGCAAGGAGTCCGACGAAACCAATGACGAGAGGAAAATCCTGGTCCGGGTCATGGTTCCCACAGAGGACGAGAGCCGTGACCGCATCATAAAAGCGACAAACAGTCAGACCGTAGTGCTACTGTCGTCTTTAAGAGCCACAGATAAGATCCATAGAGACATTGAGGAGTATCTGCGACCAAGAGGCTTGTTTTATGATCGACGAAAGAACTACTACAGAAACGAAGGCAAACCCCGGGACAAGATAGTGGGCATTCCTTATTTGGCGCAGGCAGTGATGGCGATAGTCCTTCGCCGACCTGACACGGCGCGCGCACGTCCTTCGTCGCTTCTGAAGACGGACGAAGACTACGGGCAGGTGTTTAACTCATCATATCCGATTGAGTTGTACTACGTGTGTGCTGAGGCTATGCGACGAATTGAAGGTCACTTGAAATCGCCAAGTTTGAATGTCGCATCAAAGGACCGCAATAATCTTCGCTTTTATGTTGCCATGCACGCGGTAGCGGGCATCTGTAATTCGCCAAAACCAGAAGCGAACATAATCGCCAAGTTCGATGTCGCCGGGTTGGACCAAACAGCGGTCCACCACAGTCTGAGCTTGATCCAACCGAAGTATCTTGCTCTTGGCGGCAATGACCAGGTTTCGAAAGGCTCATCTCTTTTGGAAGCCGTTCTTGAAGGCGGACCATCGGCCTAGCGTGAGACTGACTGGAGAGCAAAACGTACAACCACGGACGGTGTAAGTCGGCGACGCTCAAGACGACGCGTTCGATATGGCCATCATCATATCTGGGGACGGCGACCTAGCCAGCCCGGTGCGGGCCGACCGGGGGATTGGATACGGTTCGCTGATGCCCAAGCGACGGCCTATTTCGGATTGGGACAGATCCTGCTCCAGTCGTCAATGGTTGTCCCGCAGCCCGCCAAGTAGATACAATAGCGACAACCCGGAGAGGAGGCCGCGATGTCAATAAGGGATCTGGCGCAGGATGGCCGGTTTATCGTGAAGCAGAGAGTCGAGGGGTTGGAGGCCATCACAGGAATCGAAACAAGAAACCGCTACGAAGTGCTGACGCCGGGCGGTCAGGCCGTGATGTGGGCCTATGAAGAGTCGGGGGGCTTGAGCAGGCTATTCCTGAAGCGCCATCGACCCCTAACCCTGCATATTACCGACTTGAACGGCCAGGACATCCTGGTGGCGAGTCGCGGCTTCTTCTGGCTCTTCGCGCACATGAGAGTGCAGGATGGCGACGAGCGGCCTGTTGGCACTATACGCCGCAAGTTCGGACTGCTGAAACGGAGGCTGGTCATCGAGGACGCTGGAGGGGACATCGTCGCTGAGGTGAGTGGCTCCGTGTTCCGGCGGTACACCTTCACGATCAAGCGGCTCGACCAGGAGGTCGGCAGGGTCACGAAGCAGTGGAGCGGCTTGGGCCGGGAGATGTTTACCGACGCCGACACCTTCCTGGTCGAGCTCCCGATCAAGCACGGTGACGATGACTTCCAGTCCCTCGTTCTCGCGACCGCATTTGCAGTCGACCTGGATTTCTTCGAGAATAGCTGAGCTGCCCTCGATGGCAGTTGCCGGTCTCTGGGTCTACCGTTGACTCGGCGAGGACCAGACACTGGGCGTGCGGTAGATTGCTTACGGCGTTTCTCCAATGTATTGTCTATATCGAGACCACCCACCGAAAAGTTCGCAGTACGGTACACTCTGGCCCACTTGAGAAGACTCGAACCGCTCATACAGTGATCAGGTAGCACACCAACCTATCGGTCCGCCTGACCTTATCCAATCGCATCCAAATCGACCGCCCAAGAGTACCTCAGTTTTTGGTGTCGATTGTGAAATGGGTATGGTGTATCTGAGGAGAGCGTCGCCGGGCACGACGATGATCTCCTTGACGAAGGACTGGATGAATGCCCTGCGCTCGGTCAACTCGCTCTCGTTGAGGAAGTCCTTCATGTCTTTGGCGTAGGCGGCAATCGTGTTCGCGTTGTCCAGTACCTTCCGGCGCTGGGAGAGGTCCGCCCTAGCCTGCTCAGCGAAGTACTCAAGCCGCTCTTGCCGCTCCCGATGCTCTCTGATGCGGTCCGAGGCGTCGGCCATAGCGGTGTCGGTCGTCTCGATGTGGTGCCAGATGCGCCCCAGTTTCTTCTTCACGTCCTCTAGCTCATCCTCGATGGCCCGAAGACTCTTGCGCTGCTCTCGGGTCACGCCGTCCATCTCCTCGGCCACCACCTTCACGAGTTCCCGGATGTTGCCCTTCGTGAGGACGTTGGAGCGGATCTTGGCGACGACCAGTTCCTCGAATCGGCGGGCGTTGAGCGTCGGAGTGTTGCAGGCGTCCTTGCCGAAATTGATGTTCGACTGACAGACGTAGTAGGATACTGGCCGCTCTTGGCGAACCGGCCGGTAAGCGGCATCTTGCACGCCTCACACTTGACCAGGCCGCTGAGCAGGTAGGAGCTTCCGACTCTGCGGGGGTGGCTGAACTTGGGCGCGCGGGAGCTCAGGTGCTTGCCAACGATTTGGAACTGGGCCTTGGTGACGATGGCGGGAAAGGCGTTTTCCACCCGCACCGGTGGCGCACCGTCCTTGGCATCGACGCCCCAAACCAGCCTCCGCGGTTTCTAATAGACACAAAAAACTGCGGTACTCGTGGGGGGTGGGCCTGGAGGCTGCTGAAGGTGACAGCGCCGAGACTTCTCGCTAGCGACGTCCCGACCGCCGCCCCCAGGACGACCTTATCCCTGGATGTGAACGTCGCCCGAGCCGGGGGACGACTATGACTCAGGCGATGTGCCGTAGTCAAGCCCCAAGAGGTTCAGGTCGTTGGTCTCGACATCCCGCAATCCCGACGGGATGCAGCCTGAGAACGAGTTGCCGGACAGGTGCGGAGCCGTCAGATTGAGGTCTTCAAGCTCCTGTGGTATCCCGCCGCTCAGACTATTGTCGCGCAGCCACAGATGGGTCAGGCTGTCCATGTCGCCTAATTCCACAGGTATGCTGCCAGTCAGGTCATTGTTGTTGAGGTTCAACAGACGCAGGTTGTCGTTCCCAACGACCAGGGGGCAACCCTCTGGAACAAGGAGATCAGACGCCGCACCGATGTGGTGGCATCTTCCCTAACAGGCCAGCCGTGCGTCGCCTGGTTGGCGCCGTCCTGGCTGAGCAGCACGACGAATGGGCCGTCGGCCGTCGATATCTCACCCCCGCCATTCTGACCCTGAACGAAGCCCTTCCGGAGGCCGATCTCGCCGATGAGACTGCCGCCTAAACAGCATCAACAGGATGACGCACTCTTACACCACTTGACGGGACGTGACCGTGCGACCTTACGGGCGGCGGTAGTGGCGGCCCAGTTCCGAGGCGTAGCGCCGTCCCAACGTGGCGCCTTCGGCCTCCAGCCATTCGGTGAACCGGGTGGAGGCGGTGGGTGGGTCAGCCGACACCAGATGGCCCGCCATCAGTCCGTCGATTTCATCCCTGGTCAGCACCACATCCCGCACCAGCCAACCCGCCATTCGGGCGGCCAGCAGCGCCACGGAAGGCCGTACGTGAATCAGCCGGGCTCGGCTGCCTACTCGGCGAGCTATGAGCCGTACCATCTCCTCAAACGTGAATGTTTCTGGACCCACGGCGTCTAACACGACATCTTCGCTTCCCGCCCCGGCATTCACGGCAAGTTGCGCCAGGTCGTCTACGAACACCGGCTGTATCGGATAGTCCCCAGACCCTGCGATGGGGAACGCTGGAAACCGCCGCAGGAACCAGGCGATGTTGTTTATCAGCACATCCTCGGGGCTGAACAGCACCGTGGGCCGGAGGATGGCGTAGGACAACCCAGACTCGTGGATTGCCTTCTCCACCAGCGCCTTCCCCCGGAAGTAAGGAAGTGGCGAGTCTTCCGAGGGGTTGGTGATGCTGATATGGACGATGCGGCTAACGGCGGCTTCGGCCGCCGCTCCTATCAGGATGCGGGAGTTCTGGACCGCAACGTCATGAGTAACCGTGCCTCGTGCGAAGCGAATCCAATAGGTGTTGTACAGAGTGGCGGCTCCCCGAAGATTTTCCACCAAACCGTTAAAGTCGCCGAAGTCCAGAGGTAGAGCCTCCACCCGATCACCGAAGGGGCTGTGGGAAGTAGGAGTACGGGTCAACGTCTTTACAGTTGCTCCCTGTTCCAACAACCGCCGCGCGATGTACTTGCCACTGTAGCCAAAGGCCCCAGTGACGACCGAGAGACTAGATCGGCTCATTGCCTTCCTGACCTCCGAGATCAGCAATGGCTGCAACAAGGAGCGCGAGGGCTGTTGGCAGGTAGAACATGCCGATCGAAGCTATCGCTACAAAACAGAATCCCAGAAGCACGACGGCGGGGCTCCAGAGGAGTATCTTGCGCATCGTCGTCTGTTGGAGCCGAAGGCCCAACAAAGTGATGGCGGTCAACAGGATAGGCACTAGCAGCAACAAGATTACGTGCAGGCCATTTGCTTCTATTGCCGTAGCGCTAGAGCGAATCACCTCCCCGCCAGGCTCACCAGGGAGTGTCGCCGTTACCGACGCACCCTCATAGGTGGGCCAGAACGCCAACCAGACCCCAGCGGCCCAGGCAAAGGCATGGGCGACCCATGCAGATACTGTCGCTACGCCGATAGACCTCAGATGTCCCTCCGTTTCACCGCATCCGGCTCTCCAGTGTCGTTACAGTCGGTAGCGTCTGGGGGTGTGTTTTGTGCCTGTGGCACCGTCCGGTTGCGTGAGGGGCCGTCAGGCTGCTCGCAGCCTGCTAACGAGGGGAGTAAGCGTTGGCAATGTGGGTGTACCCGGTGTCGGTCGCGTTGACATTGGAGTCGATCGCGACGTTCGTTGGGTATCCGAACTCACTGTTGTAGCTCACGGTAACCTGCTCTACCTCGTTGGTGATGGCGTGCTGGATATCGTCGAACAAGCTGTCGATGGTGGGGTAGGGGTTGGAACGGGTGTCGGCGTCGGAGTAGCGGTTGGCACAAGTGTCGGCGTGGGGATGGCGGCGAGCGTGGCCGCCACCCGGGCCTCTACGGTGGCGCCAATGTCCGGGGTCGGGGTGGGTGTTGCCGTGGGCAGCGCGGCAGCCACGGCAGCCTGCACTGTGGCTTCGATATCTCGTGTAGCCGTCGGGACAGGCGTTGGACTCTCGGTGATGCAAGCAACCGCCATCAGGAACGCAACAACCGGCGCGAATAAGCGACAGATGTTCATACGCCATTATTGTCGATAGCCAAGAGTCCTGTAAATCCACAGGTCTGCCGAATCCTGATTCAGGCACATTTGCGGTAGTATAATTTTTCTGATTTCAAGGATATACCGCCAAATTTCTTAAGCAAGATTTTCGTGCCCGAGGGCGGCTCGCAGGCCATGACCCATATAATCAATGCCATTGCCGCACCACGATAGGAGGCGTCTCTCCCATCTCGCGTGTCAACGATCTCTCTCTACACCAAGCCAAGCCCGTATTAGAAGCCGCCGCTACGCAGCTCACCCGCTACGACTGTGGCACTGGGCTCAATGGCGTGGATTTTCTCCACATCGGTTTCAAACGGATTCTGCGGAAGGACGATGAAATCCGCCAGCAAGCCGGCCTTTATGACGCCAACTTCTCCTTCCAACCCGAGCTGCGCAGCGCCGTTGATGGTATAGCCGGCCAGCGCCTGTTCCAATGAAATTCTGGCATCAAGCGGCGGCAGGGTGATGGCATCGGGCTTGTCTGTTGCCCGTCGGGTAACGCTCATTTCCATACCAAGAAAGGGATTCACTCCCCGCGGGTTATGAACAACATCGCTGGACAGCGTAACATTGGCCTGCTGCTGCACAAAGTGACCAGCAACCTGGGAGCGGCTGGCCCGTTCCGGGCCGACGTTGATCTCTCCGGCTTTCCCGTAGAATGTTGCGCCGAACCAGTGCGGCGAGAAATTGGCGTGTACGTTCAACTCGGGAAAGCGTTTGACATCCCTGTCGGCAACCAAGAACAGGTGACTTATCGTGACCTCGATTTTCATAGGCCGACCCAGGGCGCCCTGTGCTTGCTCGACTGCGTCGAGAATATCCCTGGTTGCACGGTCACCCGACGCGTGCAGGTGCAGGTCAATGTCGTGGCCATCCAATTCTTGCATGAAGCTGCTCAACCTCTGAGGCGTGAACAAGACACCGCCGTAGCTGTCAGGGTCTGTAACGTAGGGCTCCAGCACAGCCGCGGTGAGAATATCCAGCATGCCGTCGTAGTGAATCTTGACGGTGTTGAACTGGAGTTTTCCATGGCCATACGTTTCCCTGAGCCGGAGCAGGGATTCCACCGCGGTTTCGATCTGACCCGGCGTCCATATGTGGTACGACCCCTCCCAACGCAACGGCAGATTGCCTTCTATTGCGATGTCATGCGCAGCCTGGTACACCGCGTCCTCCATATTGAAGTTGCCGGCATCCCACAATGTCGTGATGCCCTTGCTTGACATGTAGTTCAGATACTTCAGCATTCGTTCCTTCAATTTATCGGGACTCGGCACCGACTTGCCACCCGTGTGGTGGGTTAGGACAAACTCCTTGAGCCAGCCTGTGGGCTCTCCGGCCTCGTCGCGCACAATATACGACAGGTTCTCACTGAGGTCCGGCGTATCTCTGCCGATGCCCAGTGTCCGTAGCATTGCGGAATTAACCCAGACGCTGTGTCCCGAATTGTCGAACAACACAATGGGCCTTATGCTGGCAATCTCATCCAGGTCTCTTTTATGGGGGCCGTCAGGCACGTAGGCGGCAACATCCCATACCCCCTGTGAGATCACGAGAGGGAAAAACGGGTGATCGTCTGCGTACTGTTGCAACCAGGCCAGCGTTGCCTCCCGTGGCCTGGTTGGCATCCTGTCGGGTGTGGCAGGCTCTTCGTTCTCTCCAACGGTTTCATCCAGCCCGGACAGGTCGGCCCCAGTGCTGATCAAGCCGGGGTGGGTGTGTGCGTCGATTATCCCCGGCATCACGAATTGGCCCTGCAAGTCTACGAGCTTGCTGTCTCCACCGGCGTACTGCAAGGCGTCCTCGTCAGAGCCCACAAAAACGATTCTGCCACCTTTCGTGACCAGCGACTCAGCCCGCGAGGGCGGAGATCAGATCGTACTGTTCCAAGCCGATGTCCTGGTACTCGTCGACCAGTATCCAGCGAAAGCCCGCCAACAGCCGCTCGCGATACTCGTCCGCTTCGTCAGGCGGCAGGCCTTCGCCGCGCAGCAGGGCTGTGGCCTGTCGCAACACTTCCTGGAAGTCCCCTTCGTTCAGACGGTTTGCACGCCCTGAGAAACTGGCACCAACCACCCGCATGGCAATGGCGTGGCAGCTGAACACCATCACGCCTCGAGCGTCATCGCCGATGAGTTCCGCCAGACGGCGGCGAATCTCTACCGCGGCGTGCCGGTTGTAAGCGAGTGCGAGGATGCCGCGAGGGTTCTCTCGCTTCACACGCACCAGGTAGGCGATGCGGTGCATCAACACCCGCGTCTTGCCCGAGCCGGGACCGGCAAGCACCAGTACATTGGTCTGCTCCCGGTCGTCGGCCACGATGCGGCGTTGGATGGGGTTGTTCAGGCTCTCGACGATAGCCCGCCAAGATTCCGGCGTGGTCTGGCGGGAAGTCTCCGTCTCTCGATTTGGTAGCCAGCGGCTCGGGATGCTCGTGACAGTCCCCACCGACAACCCGGAGTTCGCCGCCGTGCTCAAGGTGGTTCGCGCCCGGGGCCTGTGGCTCCGGTACCGCAGCTACCGCAGGAAGGGACGCATTGTGAGGGCTCTGCCATCGACGAAACCCGTGTAAAGTCTGCCAGTTCACTATAGAGCCTCTTCAGACCGGCATGGTACTATCGCTGTGGCGAAAGCGCATCAGCTTTGACAAGAAACGGATCATTTGATCGACAGGGTCTAACGTGAAGAAGGTACTCTGTCTGGTAATGGCGATAGCTCTGGCATCCGCAGTGCTCGTTGCCTGCGGCAAAGACCCCACACCGACAGAGCCTGCTCCGACAGCCGAACCTACTTCCATGCCTACTGTCATCCCTACACCAATGCCCACGGCAACGCCGACTCCGACGCCTACTGCCATCCCCACGCCAATGTCCACCGCAACGCCGACACCAATGCCTACACCCACACCCACGCCAGCCCCCACGGCAACGGCCCCAATGGACCCCATGTCCAAAATGGACGGTGATACCGACCTTCCCGCGGACTGTTTGCCCGGCGGCATGCTGGACGACGCCGCAACGGTCTCTTCGTGCAACGCGCAGGCCATGCAGCAGGTCAAGAGCTTCTCCTTCGACGGGGAGTTCAATCTGCTGGCTATCTTCCCCGTGGAAGGCCCAACGCTGGGGAGGGCTCCATACGGATAAGCGGCGCTATTGTCCTGCCGGACAGGTTCAGATTCAAGATATCCCTGAACCCCGACGGGGAGATGATCGAGATGAACGGCGTGGTCATCGGAGAGGACAGCTACATCCGTGACCCTGAGTCAGCCCAGTGGTTCAAGGGAAGTCCCCCTGAAGATGACTTCCTGGGCGTCATGCAGCTGGTCGGATTGCTTCACCTGCCGAACGACGCTAGCGCAGCTCTGAACGAATCCATAGACCTTGACGATGGAACCAGAGGCTACGTGCTTGTCTCCGATCAGACCGGTCTGGGGAGCGGGATGGAAGGATTTGAGTTCCCAGGGGGCAACCTCACCAGGGTTGTGGGCGCCGATGACTTTCTGACCAGGGAGATCAGGGTTCCTGTTGAAGGCTTGGACGATGAGATGCGCGATCTCATCACCATCAGCTACCACGGCTACAATGAGCCGCATGAGATTGAACCGCCTGCGGAGTATGTAATCCTTCCGGGCGAGTCGATGGAGTCGGGCGCTATGGGAGCGCCGACAGTTGTGGGATTGGTCAGGAACGAAGAGGGTGATGTCGAGGTGACGTTCAGTGAGCCTGTCCATGTTCAGGGCGAGGTCGAGCTGTATGTCCTAGACCCCGAGACCGGAGGCTGGGGTCTCCCTCTTCTTGACGGGAGCGGTACGGACACTCTCACCTTCGACGCGGACGCAGAGGACAGGCCTACACTGATCGTTGGCGAGAGTCAGCTCGCCGGGTTCGCCTTCCCAGCGCCAGACTCGCAGATAACAGATTCCGATGGCACTTGGGTGATCCTGAACTTCGATCTATGGACGTACGACACCGGGACCACACCCGCCGCTCAGACCATGATCGTAGACCAGCTCAAGAAGAATGCAGAGGAGTTCGAGTACGCCATTGGAAGACCGGGCGGCATCCGGACCTTGGCGACCGTTTCCGAGCCGCTCACACTCAACCTTGCCATCGCGAACGACGCCTCGTCGTCGGGTGTCCTGGGATACCTTTTCGAGGGGCTGACCGAGACCTCGTGGCTGACCGACGAGGTGGAACCGGCGCTGGCGGAGTCCTGGGAGCGTTCGGATGACGGGCTGACGTGGACATTCCATCTTCGCAAGGACGTGAGGTGGCACGACGGTGAGCCCTTCACCGCCCACGACGTGGACTTCACCTTCAACAGAATCATCTACAACGACGACATACCCGCCAGCAGCCGCTCGTCATTCAACTTCCGGTTCCTGGACGAGGAGAGCGGCGAATGGAGAGAGGAGAAGATGACCGTCACGGCGCCGGACGACCATACGGTCCAATGCGTTCTCCCCGTGTCGTTCGCCCCCTTCCTCCGCTCCATGGGCACCGCGATATATCCCAAGCACATCCTTGAGAAGCACGTGGACGACGGCACCTTCGCATCGACGTGGGACATCGACACGTACCCATCCGAGATCATCGGCACCGGCCCATTCACCATAGAACGTTACGTTCCAGGCGAGCGTGTGGTCATGCGGCGCAATCCGGACTACTGGCTCAAGGACGATGCGGGCAACAGCCTGCCGTACGTGGGCGAAGTGATTCACGTCATCGTCCCGGACTTCGAGGCGGAGCTTGCCAAGTTCCTGGCGGGTGAGGCGGATTCCCACGGCGTGCTGGGCGAGGAGCTTGCAGAGCTGGAACCGCTCCAGGAGGAAGGAAACTTCACGATATACAGGCGAGGCCCCGCTTTCGGGACTACGTTCCTGGGGTTCAACATGAACCCCAGCAAGAATCCGGACACCGACAAACTCTATATCGCGCCCGAGAAGCTGGAGTGGTTCCGGAACAAGCAGCTCCGCCAGGCCGTCGCGCACAGCATCGACAAGGATGCGATCATCAACGACGTGCAGCACGGCCTCGGCTACCCGCAGTGGTCGTCCATAAGCCCGGCCGCGGGCGACTTCCACAACCCGAACGTCCGGAAGTACGAATATGACTTGGACAAAGCCAACGAAATCCTGGACGGCCTCGGCTGGACGGATACCGACGGGGATGGGATACGGGAGGACGGCGAGGGCAACGAGATAGCGTTCTCGCTCGTGACCAACACGGGCAACACTGTGCGCGAAAAGGTCGGTACGATAGTCAGTCAGGGTATGGAGGAGATCGGAATCAAGGTGGACTATAGGCTGATCGAGTTCGGCGACCTCGTCGCCCAGCTAACCGATTCCTATGACTGGGAGACCATGGTCATCGGCTTCACCGGCGGATCGGACCCCTACAGCGGCATCGGCTTCTGGCACAGCGGGGAGAACCTGCACCTCTGGTACCCCAACCAGCCGGAGCCGACGACGGAATGGGAAGCTGAGATCGACCAGATGTACATCATGGGCAGCCAGGAGTTGGACCGTGACAAGCGCGTTGGGTACTACCACCGCGCACAGGAAATCGCCGCCGAGAACGTACCGGTGGTCTATACGACGCTCTCGGAACGGCTGAGCGCAGTCCGAAACGTCTTCGGCAACATCACGCCCACCCTGTATGCGCTCTGGGACATTCGCTACCTCTACCGGACGGATCAATGACCGGTAAATGGAAGGTCCTCATCACCAAGGATGTCAGGCGCTTATGTGTTGTCAATCAGCAAAAGTGGGATAGATCGGGACCGGAGAGGATTGTCATTATGAAGAGGCAGATCTGAGTTCCCTAAGGGTTCTGTTGTAGCGCCGTCGCCTGTCGATTGTCCTAAGCTGCACCTTCTTTCTGCGCTCTAGTATCTGCTGCCGCCTTCCCTTGAGCACGTCTGAGGGAGTCACGTTGTCCAGCGCCATGTGGTAACGCCGGTAGTTGTAGTAGCTGACAAAGGCGGTGATGGTCGCCTCGAGATCGGACGGCACCTCATAGGGGACCTGGTTGACGTCCCGCTTGAGCGTCTGGTGATAACGCTAAAGCTTGCCGTTGGTCTGAGGGTGGAAAGGCGTGGTCAGGATGTGGCTGGATTGGCGCTTCACTACCGAGGATGCGCGCATCAAGCTAAAGTCACTCTACCCATCAATACAAAAACGTTGAACCACTAGTATCTGCTGCCGCCTTCCCTTGAGCACGTCTGAGGGAGTCACGTTGTCCAGCGCCATGTGGTAACGCCGGTAGTTGTAGTAGCTGACAAAGGCGGTGATGGTCGCCTCGAGATGATGCCCACCAGTCTGAGGTAGTCTCCAAAGGCTCGGGACATGTAGCCAGGGCCGTTGTCGCTCAGCAACATGGTCTTGTCTGCCACCGGGACTTCAGTCATGCCGGTCATGTCCACCGCATCCTGGACCACCTCGATGAAAGAGTCAGAGGTCATGTCACGCTGGAGCTTGCGGGCCAGGATGAAGCGTGAGAAGAAGTCATCCATGACTGTGTTCGCTAGGATGCAATAGACACCGAAAACTCCGGTACTCGTGGGCGGTGGTCCTATAGGCAGATGATGGGAAGACTCCCGATGGGGAGTAAAGCTCCGACAGATGTCTGCGCCACCCGGCCTTAGTGGACGGTTCGAGCCTTCTCAGGTGGGCCTTTTTTCACCGTAGACAGAACCATCTTTGAATTGTCGCTGGGAAGTTTGAGGGGTTGTGCTGGGCGGTAGGCAGTACCATCTTCCAGATCCGGCCCGGCAGCGTCTCCGCCACTATGGTGTGTCAGGGCAGACGAGCGGAGCAACAGAAGTCAAATCAGCGGGCGATCCAAGACCAACCTGCGGTAGACACTCTTTACCAGACAGGCGTGCCGGGTCCGGTGCTGCTCCCGCTAGACACTAGTGGTCCACCAGACTTGACAAAATCAAGAGCGTTTATGCTGAGGTTTAGCTTGTTCCAGCAGGCTCTTCGAGCGCATAATGACTGGGAGGGACTGACGGGCTTTGCGGCGAAGCCAAGGAGCAGGCGGTTAGCCCTTTCGTCGCGTGTAGGGAGGTGTATTTTGGGAGAGTCCACTCGCCGGACAGTATGGGTTGCGTGCTTATGTTTGCTGGCCGTCGCTTTGCTGTGGGCGGGCGCCGTCTCATGCGGAGGACAGGGCTTCGAAGCCGGTCCCCTCGGAGCCGTGTAGGTGGCACCCGGAGAGGCCATCCAGATACGTTCGATGCACGTCCTTACAGGGCTTGGTGACCTGGGCGCCCCGAGCCAACGCGGCGTGGCGCTGGCGTTGGCTGACTATGGTCCTGTCAAAGGGCACGATGTCGAGATGGGCGCCGGCCTCGACTCGCTCTGCACCGAGGAAGGCGGACGTGCCGCCGCGGATACGGTGACCGGCGACCCCCGGGTCGTCGGCGTCATCGGCACGTCCTGCTCGGTCGCCGCCACAGCCGCCTCGCCAATCCTCAGCGAGGCCGGCCTGGTGATGATCTCTTCCTCCAATACGGCCCCTTCGCTGACCTCCGACCTTCGCGGCAACGCCGATTCCAACCATCATCCCGGCTACTACCGGACCTCCAGCAACGATCTGCATGAGGCGCGCGCGGTGGCGCAGTTCGCCTACAACGATCTCGGCCTACGCAGGATGGCGGCCATCCACGACGGCGACCCCTACACTACCGGCCTCACCGGCGCCTTCGCCACCGCATTCGAGGAGCTAGGCGGCTCGGTCGCCGTCGCCTCTGTCAGCAGGGGCGATACGGACATGGCCCCCGTCCTCACCCGGATTGCGGCGGGCAGTCCGGGTGGCCTCTTTTTTCCCCTCTTCCAGGAAGAAGGCGCCCACATCGTCCAGCAGGTCGGCCAGATCGCTGGGCTTGAGGACGTCACGCTGATTGGCGGCGCGGCCCTGCTGGTCTCCGAGTTCCTGGCCATCCCCGAGTCGGAGGGCGTCTACTTCCCAGGTCCGGAGTTGAGCTCCGTCGGCAACACGAACGAGGCGACCGGCAAGAGCGGCGAGGCGCTCATCGCCGACTATCGAGAGCGGTACGGCGAGGCGCCCACATCCGCCTATTTGGCCCACGCCTACGACGCGGCCACGATGCTCCTCCGCGCGATCGACGTGGTCGCTGTTGTCGACGGAGATGCGCTGTACATCGACCGGGCCAAGCTCCGGGAGGCGCTGGCCGGAGTTTCCGGCTTCAGGGGTATCATCGGGGTCATCTCCTGTGACGAGTTCGGCGACTGCGGCACCGGCCGCGTACAAATAGCGCACCACACCGATTCCAGCGTCACCGACATTGCGGGGCTACCCGTTGTCTACAGCTACGCGCCTTGATTTGCCAACCTGCATAGTGGCAGAATTACTCTGCGGGGGCGTGCCCTACCGTCCCCACGTGGCATATGACGAGCTCGGAGGCCGCGGATCTACCTAACGAAGGAGGCAAGCAGTTGGCCTTCACTTTGCGCGTAAAGAGTGCGTTGGGAAGGTCCTCATGCCGGATAGTATGGGTTGGGCTGCTGTGTTTGCTGGCCGTCGCGTTGCTGTCGGCATGTACCGACGAACCGGCAGCGACGCCAACGGCCCTGCCTCCAGAAACGCCCGTTCCCTTACCGGCCACCAGTACCCCTACGCCGACACCGGTTCCGCCAACATCCACCCCAGCGCCGACCCCGACCCCGACCCCAGCGCCGACGCCGGAGCGGGTTGGCGCTCCCGCGATACGTGGTTTCGGCATCGACACTGACACCCTCTGGGGGCAGCTGTTCGACAGGTTCACCACCTCCGAGCAATCCTGCATCCGCACCGAATTGGGTGACGAGCTGCTGGAGTCCGTGCTGGAACGGCGTGCTATGCCCGAAGGCGACACGCAGCAGTGGGAGGCGTCTATATTCGGCTGCCTCGCTCCGGAAACAGCCGCCGGAATATTCCTCTCTGCCCTTGTTGCGCAGATGGAGGGGCTGACCGAGGAGGCTGAAGGGTGCCTGAGAGAGTTGCTGGCGGACGCCGATGTGGCTGATATCGTTGCCGGGACCCTGCCGGACGCCAGCCCTGCCGCCGCCACTGCAGCCTTGAAGTTTACGGTCGGCCTCCTGAGCTGTGTTCCTGAACAGATATTGTCTGGCGATGCCGGCCCCCCCGACCCACCGCAGGCGGATGTGTCCCTGCTCTGGCGCAATCCCACCGGAGGCTGGGTTGTCAATGCGCCGACCGTGGTCGACGGCGCGGTCTACGCAGGGTCTGACGACAACCACGTGTATGCCTTGGACGCGGAGACCGGAGAGTTGCTGTGGCGCTTTGAGACGGACGACGTCATAAGGTCGTCCCCAACCGTGGCCGGCGGGGCGGTCTACGCAGGGTCCAACGACAACCACGTGTATGCCCTGGATGCCGAGACCGGGGGGTTGCTGTGGAGTTACGACACCGGCGACTGGGCGCAGTACTCCCCTACCGTAAGTGGCGGGATGGTCTACCTCGGCGCACTGGCGGAGGGGGACCACAGGGTCCACGCTCTCGACGCAATGACCGGAGAAGTCCTGTGGTTTGCCGAAAGGCCGTATCCGTTCACCCCTGAGTTCACTCCTACGGTTGCGGGCGACAAGGTCTACGTGCCGGGCGGATTCGGCGAGTTCCATGCCCTGGACGCATCAACCGGAAAGGTGGTCTGGAGCTTCAATACCGGGATCCCCGTGAAATCCCCACCCACAGTCATCGGAGGAATCGTATACCTGACGGCCTTCAACACCGCCCACGCCCTGGACGAGGCGACCGGGGCGCTCATCTGGAGCTACGGGGCGGAGAGGTTGCCCGCGAGGGACTTCCCGGCCGTAGTCGTAGACAACGTCTACTACTTCTCGCCGGACGAACACATCTACGCCCTGGACACAGCGACGGGAGAGATCCTCTGGTCATACGAAGCGGGCATGATGATCAACACCGCGCCCGTGACTGCCGGGGGCATGGTGTACGTAGGCTCCGAATCCGGCCGGTTCTACGCCCTTGACGCCGCCACCGGCGGGCTCGTCTGGAGCCGGGAGTCGATGGCCTGGGCCTTGCAGTCACCCATGGTGGCCGACGGCGTTCTGTATGCAGAGTCCAGCGATGGACACCTACGGGCGCTGGATGCGGCAACCGGGGAAGAGCTCTGGAGGTTTCAGAAGGGCTATTTCGACGGTGTCCCGTCCTACACCATTACCGGCGGCGTCTTGTACGTGGGCTCCCTGGACGGCGGCGTCTACGCCTTCATCGCTCCATTAGAAACCACAACAGAGGGGAAAGTTCTGACAATCCTCTATTGGCAGGCTCCAACTCTGCCTGGACCCTACCTGTCGGGTGGCGCTAAAGACTTGGATGCCGGAGCAATCACGTTGGAGCCTCTGGCTAAATACGACCCGGACGGCAACCTCGTGCCAGCGCTGGCCGCCCAAATCCCGACAATCGAGAACGGAGGCTTTTCCCAGGACCTGATGTCGATTACCTGGAAGCTGAAGGAGGGCCTGAAGTGGTCGGATGGCAGCGACATGACGGCCGAGGATGTCGTCTTCACGTGGCTCTATTGCGTGGATGAAGATACGGGATGCACGGCCGAGAGCTCATTTGACGGCATCGCCTCCGTGCTGGCCCTCGACAATCTCACCGTCCAAATCGCCTTCGACGCGCCCACACCCTACCCGTACCAGGCCTTCGTTGGCGCCGGAACGCCCATCATCAGCCGCGCGCAGTTTGCCGACTGCATCGGCGCGGCCGCCACGACCTGCGAGGCGCAGAACACCGCCCCGCTGGGCACCGGCCCCTACCGCATCACCGGTTTCAAGACCAACGAAGGGGCCGTCTACGAGCGCAACCCCTTCTACCGGGGCCCGGCGCCCTATTTCGACAGGGTAGTCCTCAAGGGCGGCGGCGATGCGATTTCGGCGGCCCGCGCCGTGATGGAAAGGGGCGAAGCCGACTACGCCTGGAACACACAAGTGGAGCCGGAGATTCTTACTCGGATGGAAGCGGCTGGATTGGGCACAGTGGTCGTCGCCTTCACCAGCCAGGTGGAGCGTATCGTCGTCAACCAGACCAATCCCGACCCGGCTTTGGGCGACAATCGCTCCGAGTATCTGGATGGACAAAACCCCCACCCCTTCCTGACCTTCAAGCCCATTCGCCAGGCCATGTCGCTGGCCATAGACCGCAGCCGCATATCGGAGGACCTCTACGGCTTCGCCGCGGAGCTCACCTGCAATCTGTTGACCGGCCCGCCCATTTATGTTTCTACGGCCAACGACGGGTGCCTGCTCCAGGACATTGAGGGCGCCAACAGGCTGCTGGACGATAACGGTGTCCTCGATACCGACGGCGACGGCGTCCGTGAATACAACGGAGTGCCCCTGCGGATCACTTACCAGACCTCGGCCAATGCTATTCGACAGGACACGCAGGCCCTCGTTCGCGGTTGGTGGCGTAAGATAGGCATCGAGACGGAGCTGGTACAGCACGATGCCAGCGTCTTTTTCGGCGGCGACCCCGTGGCTAACAAGGAAGCGTCGTATCGCAGGTTCTTCGCCGACGTGCAGATGTACGCTTCCGGTTCCGGCATAGACCCGCAGCAGTCCCTATCCGGCCCCCTCTGCAAACATATCCCGACCAAGGGTAACAACTGGGCCTTGGGGAACATTGCCCGTTCGTGCAATCCGGAGTACGACAGACTCTACGCCCAGCTGGAGCAAACCCAAATCGGCTCGGAGCGGGAGGCGCTGGTAAAGCAGCTGCACGACATGGACGTGCAGCGCTATTACGAGATCCCATTGGTGAGCCGGGGCTTCGTTTCCGCACACCTGAACACCCTGAAGGGCGTTCGGATCAACGGCTGGGATAGCGAGATGTGGAATATCGCCGAGTGGCGGCGCTAAAGCTTACCCTGCCGATCTAACCGGCGCTCGTCTATGTAGGGAACCTGACCGGGGCCCTTTGATGTGATGAGGAGAGCCTCAGTTTGAGTCGAGGAGGAAAGCATGTCCATCCTGATTCGTGCGGCAGCGGCTTACCTTGTGTTGCTTGCGGCTGTGGTTGCCGTAAACTTTATCGTTACTCCCCTGTACCACCCGGGCGGAGACGAGCCATTCACGGTGTGGGAGATACTCAACTGGTTCATGGCGGTGGGTATGGTGATTGCTTTGGCCGCCAGCTACGTGGAAAAGCGCCGTGTCGATGGCGACGGTTCGGCGGACCTGAAGCGCTACCTGGAAGCGAACGCGGTTTTCTACGGGGCAGTTGCTGTGTTCATCCTGTTCTTCTGGAACTGGTTTAGCTCTCTGTCTCCCAACAACGAGGCCGACGGACAATTTTGGGCCGTCATCGACACCCTCATGCCCATCGTGATGGGCGTAACGGGCTGCCGCATGTGCAGACGCGGCAGCTGACCAAGGAACGCCGCGCAAGGTTTCTGGCAAAGCCCGTTGCGACCCTTGGCACGAGTTCGCAGTACAGCACGCTTAGGCCCACCACCCTGACTGAAGACAACACCGGGGCCGCCCTGAGATGCGGGAAGAGGGTGGGAGATGATTCCTGACTACATACGAGAACAAGTACTGAACGCAAAGCCGCCCGACGGCTGCTGTGTCCCTGGGGGTTCGGTTCCCGCCGTAGCGGAAGGCCACTTCACCTTCGCTCGCGCCGCCACCGTCGGCATCAATCCGCACGGATCGTGGAACCGTAAAGACTATTTGCCCAAAGAATGCTTGACCCTGGACAGAGACGACTTAGACGAACAATTCCTCAACCGGGTGTGGGAGGAGAAAACGCGATACTTCGAGCGCAATACTCATCGGTACTTCACCATGTTGAAGCCGATCCTCAACGTGTGCGGAGTCACTTACGGCGGCAAATATGGCGCTGATCGACCCGACTTGGCCTGTTCTCTGGACCTGGTCCAATGGCCCACGGATCCTCTGTGGAGCAAGCTGCCAAGGGAATGCTCAGCCGATGCTCAAAGCAAGCTGCTCAGTGACGGCGCGGCGTTCTTTGAGAAAATTCTGCAAGAAAACGAGAACATCGAATTGTTGCTTGGCAACGGCAAGACCGTCGTAGAGCAGTTCGAGCGTACGTTCAAGGCGCGATTCGACAAGAGGAAGGTCGATGATCTCGGCGCTCACATCTACTGTGGGGACTTGCTGGGCAAGCGATTCATCGGCTGGAGCGCTTTCTTGTCGAATTCACGGATGAACAGATCCCAAGTAGCAGAGTTAGCGCGCCTGGTGGGCGAGGTGCGTCGCGAGGGCTGCCCTTAGCTGCTCCCGTAGGGCTGTGATACGTCGTCCTCGGTGTACGTATCCCCAAAGGTGAAGGAAGTTGACTGCGGCTTCGTCCAGAGGCTTGGCAACGAGACCCCGGGCCCATTTCGCCTCATCGCTGTCGAAGCTCTGGCGACGACAACTGCTCCCGGGGCAAACCACAAGAGATTGTCCCTACTTGTTGAGGCGCGCGCACCTAGACGCGACACAATCCAGTTCCTCACCCTGGGTGTCCAAAGACCGGTTTCTAGCGGGACCTAACGGCCGGCTGCACCCTCGACCTACTGGTTACAGTGACACCGCCCACCGAAAAGTTCGCAATTCAGTCTTACTAGGCCCGCCCGAAGAGGCTCGAACTCTCCGTGAGGATCACGGTGCTTGGGGTCACAGGCCCCCCAGCCACAGTTCGAAGACGGTTCTGTCTACCGTATACGTTGGTTGGGCCAGAGTGTACCGTACTGAGCTTGATGCTCCTATGGATGTCAAGGAGTGCTGTGGGATAGGGCTGAGTTCCGTAGGACGGAGAAGACCTCGCGAGCGACATAGCGTTTGAGGCAGCGGATCACCTCAGCCTTGCTCATTCCCTCGGTGGTGCGACGACGCATGTATGCCTGGGTCCGCTCATCATGACGAAGTCTGACGACAACAATGCGATGGAGTGCCGCGTTGGCCTGGCGGTGGCCGCCGCGGTTGAGCCGATGCCTGTTGGTCTTGCCGGAGGAAGCAGGGATGGGATTGACACCGCACAGGGAGGCGAAGGCAGCCTCGGAGTGGAGGCGGTCATGGTTACTCCCGGCAGCAATGAGGAGGGTCGCCGCCGTGTCTGGTCCTATGCCGAAGCCATCCACCAGGGCTGGGGCTGCCGTCCGTGTGAGTCGTTGGATCTCGGCCTCCAGGTCCTTTATCTCATTACCGAGTTGACGGTAGCGACGGGCAAGGGAGCGAAGAGCATACTTGGCCGCCGCGGTGGGACCCTCCATACGACCAGGCCGGAAGCTCTTGGACCGGGTGACAAGGGCAGCAGCGGTGAGGCCAGTGAGGTGCTCACGAAGCCGGGCCGGGGCCGTGACAACCAGGGCCTTCATCTGGTTGATTGCCTGGGTGCGAGCCTTGACGGCCGAGTCCTTGGTGCTCTTGAACATACGGATCATTTCGACTTCACCCTCACCTGACTTGGGAGTGGCATCGGCTACTCCGGCAAGCACGGCACGCGCTGCCATCTCCGCATCAGTGGGATCGCTCTTCCCCTTCCGATAGCGGGTTGACCGGTCGGGCCGGTTGACCTCCACTACGGTATGGCCCCTACTGGTCAGGAATCGGGCGACTCCGGCACCGTAGGAACCGGTGCCTTCAATCCCGAAGGCATGAATCTCTCCCAGGCCCCGGGACCACCGTTCGAGCTCCCCATACCCATGGGTGGTCGCCACTGTGTGAAGCTCCCCCAGGCGGACCCCCTGACGGTCAATGGCCACCGCCACATGCTCATCCTGGTGGGTGTCGACTCCGACGACCAGCTCAACACCACGACTATCTCTATGACCGACGACTCCTGTCATTTCCACCTCCCGGAGGATAGCGCACCGGCCAGGTGAGCGGACAGGACTGCGATGGGGCGTGAGGCCAGGCTCCTATAAGGTCACTGCTCGCCTTGCCGAGGGCACTTCTGGCGCCACCTCGAATCGAGTCGACAGATCAGGCTGAAGGCATGATGCCAGTCTCAGAAAGGGTCAGGCCCGAGCCGAGGTGGCCCGGGATTCATCATCGCAGTCTCAGAAGTCTGAACTGGCCATGGGTATGTCGTTGGGTGTATTTTCGAGGCGACATAAATTGGGGAGATGTTGAGATGCCGCTTCGAGAGATGGGCCGAGAGCAGATATGGATGTTGCCGCCGACGCTTTACGAACTGTTGCCGTTGGACCATCCAGCGCGATTCGTGGCCGAGTTCGTTGACGCTTTGGACCGGGAGGACTGGGCGGAGCTTGGGGTGAAGATAGACGGGGAGGTGCTGGGAGCTCCAGCCTACCATCCACGTGCGCTGTTGAGCGTGTGGCTGTACGGCTTCATGACCGGGGTGCGCTCGTGCCGGAAGCTGGAGGCGGCCTGCTGGGACCAGATACCGTACCTGTGGCTGACCGGGTGGCAGCATCCTGACCACAACACCCTGTGGAGGTTCTACAAAGGGCATCGGCAGGCCATGAGGAAGCTGTTCGAGCGGACGGTGCGGACGGCAGTGACGATGAAGTTGGTGGACCTGGCGGTTCAGGCGGTGGATGGTACGAAGGTGGTCGCCAACGCGTCGCTGAACAGGAGCTACGACGCCGAGGGACTGCGTGGTCTGTTGGAGCGGCTGGAGCGTGCGATAGCCGACCTTGAGGCTCAGAACGAAGCGGGAGAAGACACTGCTGTTGCCCATCTGCCTGAGGAGTTGGCTGACAAGGAGGTCTTGAGAGAGCAGGTGAGGTAGGCGATGGACGATCTCACGAGTCAGAAGCGCCACAAGCGCATCAACCTGACCGACCCAGACGCCCGGCTGATGAAGGGTAGGCAAGGCATCGTGGCTGGCTACAACGCTCAGGCTATGGTCTCACCCACAGAGACGGATGGGGGAGCGACCGGCATGTTGGTCACCGCCGTGGACGTGGTGGATGCAGCCAATGACAATGCCCTGCTGGTGCCGATGGTCGAGCAGGCCGAGGAGACTATGGGGACGAAGTCGCAGATGACGTTGGCCGATGCCGGATACTTCGCCGCGAGTCACTTGGAAGAATGCGCCCGTCGAGATCAGCAGGTGGTAGTGTCGGAGTCGCGGCAACGGTTCCTCAAGGACCCATATCACAAGGACCGATTCACCTACGACGAGCAGAGCGACAGCTTTACGTGTCCGCAGGGACAGACGCTCAAGTTCGTTCGTATCCAACATACGAATGGAGTCCCGTTGCGTCTGTACCGGGCCTCCGGGGTCGTCTGCCAGGTGTGCCCAGCCTTCGGAGTCTGCACGAAGGCCAAAGAGATTGGGCGGAGCCTGGCGATAGGTCCGCATGACGCAGTGCTGCGCCGTCATCGTGCCTGGATGTCCACCTCAGCAGCTAGAGAGGCGTACAAGCTGAGAAAGCAACTGGTCGAGCCTGTCTTCGGAATCATCAAGGAACAACAGGGGGCACGGAGATTCCTGCTGCGCGGCCTCGTTAACGTGGCGGCCGAGTGGACAATGCTGGCCACAGCCTTCAACCTGCGCACTCTCTGGCGGGTGTGGCGCTCCAGCCCCTTCATCGGTCTATTTAATGGCCCGGAGCCTTGTCCCGTCTCCTGACCTGCGGTGATGACAGCAGCTGACCCATCGCTCCGTCGCCTGTCCTACCCGCTCAGGCCAGGGCCTTTCAGCGAACCCTTTGACCTCTATCTGCTCCCCCTATCCGCAATTTCCACTTCTGAGACTGCGATGATGAATCCCGGGCCACCTCGGCTCGGGCCTGACCCTTTCTGAGACTGGCATCATGCCTTCAGCCTGATCTGTCGACTCGATTCGAGGTGGCGCCAGAAGTGCCCTCGGCAAGGCGAGCAGTGACCTTATAGGAGCCTGGCCTCACGCCCCATCGCAGTCCTGTCCGCTCACCTGGCCAGTGCGCTATCCTCCGGGAGGTGGAAATGACAGGAGTCGTCGGTCATAAAGGTAGTCGTGGTGTTGAGCTGGTCGTCGGAGTCGACACCCACCAGGATGAGCATGTGGCGGTGGCCATTGACCGTCAGGGGGTCCGCCTGGGGGAGCTTCACACAGTGGCGACCACCCATGGGTATGGGGAGCTCGAACGGTGGTCCCGGGGCCTGGGAGAGATTCATGCCTTCGGGATTGAAGGCACCGGTTCCTACGGTGCCGGAGTCGCCCGATTCCTGACCAGTAGGGGCCATACCGTAGTGGAGGTCAACCGGCCCGACCGGTCAACCCGCTATCGGAAGGGGAAGAGCGATCCCACTGATGCGGAGATGGCAGCGCGTGCCGTGCTTGCCGGAGTAGCCGATGCCACTCCCAAGTCAGGTGAGGGTGAAGTCGAAATGATCCGTATGTTCAAGAGCACCAAGGACTCGGCCGTCAAGGCTCGCACCCAGGCAATCAACCAGATGAAGGCCCTGGTTGTCACGGCCCCGGCCCGGCTTCGTGAGCACCTCACTGGCCTCACCGCTGCTGCCCTTGTCACCCGGTCCAAGAGCTTCCGGCCTGGTCGTATGGAGGGTCCCACCGCGGCGGCCAAGTATGCTCTTCGCTCCCTTGCCCGTCGCTACCGTCAACTCGGTAATGAGATAAAGGACCTGGAGGCCGAGATCCAACGACTCACACGGACGGCAGCCCCAGCCCTGGTGGATGGCTTCGGCATAGGACCAGACACGGCGGCGACCCTCCTCATTGCTGCCGGGAGTAACCATGACCGCCTCCACTCCGAGGCTGCCTTCGCCTCCCTGTGCGGTGTCAATCCCATCCCTGCTTCCTCCGGCAAGACCAACAGGCATCGGCTCAACCGCGGCGGCCACCGCCAGGCCAACGCGGCACTCCATCGCATTGTTGTCGTCAGACTTCGTCATGATGAGCGGACCCAGGCATACATGCGTCGTCGCACCACCGAGGGAATGAGCAAGGCTGAGGTGATCCGCTGCCTCAAACGCTATGTCGCTCGCGAGGTCTTCTCCGTCCTACGGAACTCAGCCCTATCCCACAGCACTCCTTGACATCTATAGGAGCATCAAGCTCAATTGCGAACTTTTCGCTGGGAGGTCCTCATGTAGTGAGAAGGGAACTCGTCGGATACCTGCCAGCCAAGCTACAGCAAACAACTTCAGTTCAACGTTGGTATCGGGTTCATGATGTTCGCAACTCAGAGGCGCAGGCTCTCACGATTGCGCTCGGATCGTCATTCAGACGCTGTCGAATGCGTTCATACGAATCGGAATCCATACACTCGGTAGATCGGAGAACCTGGGTGACTGCTATCCGCACCTTTCGATCCGGGTCGGCTGCCAGTCGCTCGAACGTCTCCGTTCCTGGACACTCTTGCATGTCGGGCATCCCTACTGCCGCGCGCCGCACGGATGGATTCTTGTGCCTGGCCAGTTCGGTACTTTGATACACGCAGGGAGACACGTTCGGCAGGGTTAGGATTGAGGCCCCTGCATCTTGGAGCACCGAATCGCCCGACCGTACTCAGTCGAGGGCGATCTCCATGACTGCGGTGCATCCGTCTCGACTCGTGGCAGCCCGCCCTAGCAGCCATCCGGCCGACGTTCGTACATCGGTTGCACTCCCCAGGGACATGCGGAACCTACTAAGTGGATGTTGGGTACTGGCGTGGTATTCATCTATTTCGGAGATCTGAATTGGTTGCTCCGCCAGTGGTCGCACGCGCCGGAAGACTTGCTCTCTATCGCTGGTCGAAAGCAAATCAACGACGTTGGCCGCGGCCGCGAGCGCAACCGCTCGATTGAGGACTAGCTGACCGTCGTCGCTGCCAATTTCAACCAACTTATCGACGTACTGGAGGGAGGCTGTCGATCCTAGCTCTCTAAGGAATTCGGCAGGGACATCGTACCTCGGTCCAATTGCACTTCCAGACCGCTTCTCCAAAGGATGATCAGAGACGAACTGAAGTCGACGCGACCAGAGTGCTCGTGTCACTTCGTTCACGTGTCCCAAGTCTGGCAAAGGGCCAGCCAGATCAAGCATCTCTCGTTCGGCAACCCGCACAAATGCTTCGGTGAGTTCGCCCGTGTCGTCTCCGCATTCATCGAGCGCGCGAGACCATGCACCCGTGTGAGAGCCGAATGCCATCTCTCCCAGTATAGAGGCGGCCTGCTCTCTAAAGTTAGATCGGAACCGATACAGGCGAGCGGCCAAGGTCATTACGCCAGGATCTGTTAGACGGTACCTGTCGGGTTCGCGAACTGAAGCTCGCACAAGATACGGAATGAGCTGGCCTAGGTCTTCGTCAGTGGCCTCAAGAATGATCGTCCCGAGTGCCTCAAGCAAAGTTGGTACTGTTTGAACATCATCAGGATCCTTGCTGAGCTGGCAGAGCAGTTCAGAAACAAGCTGTCGCGCCACTTTGGGCGGTGCGAGGTCACCAATATATTTGAGAGCCAAAAGCGCAGCGCGACGCACCCAGGGAGCCCTGCCGACCAGCATGTCGGCGAGATAATCTGGCCATTCACTGACCTTAGGAGCCATATCTTTGACAAGTTGCTGCGAACCGCCAAGGATGGCGTGCTCAAGGGCATTGAGGGGTTCGTCGGATTGGCCATAGATTCGCGCAAGGATCGCGTGTGATTCGAGCTCGGCCATGAGGCATCCGCTGCGGATGGACTCAAGCAAACGATACTGCGTCCATAGGTGTGCAGCGGGCAATTGCCCATTTGCAAGGTGCTGATACGAACGCTGCTGTGTCCGTGAGTTTGACATGACAAACGAGCGGGAGCCCTTCATGGATAGCGCCATGCGGTTAGTCTCAGAGAGTTCCTCAAAGCGTTCCACGGAGAGGTCTCCTAGCGAATAGAGGGCCGTCAGCGACCAGAGGGCGTTCTCAACGTCTAGGTCGAGACCCGCCTCTGAACCTAGCTTCATTGCCAATCGGTAAAGGGCCTCGGCTTTGTCCAGTTGTCCGTTCCATGCACACCAGCGGGCACCTCGAAGACAGACGTACGTTCCTTCAGCAGATGGAAACCGGAGAGATTCAGCTTCCCCAATTAGATCGGGCCAGACGCCCTGAACACCAGCATCTCCTAAGGCGGCACGAATCCGAAGTCCGATTGGAGTGTTGCCACCGGCGTCCAGACTTCGCAGACCTTCATGCCGGTTCAGCACTACTTCAAGGTCGCGGTCAGCAAGCGCTGCCTCGGCAAGAAGTGTAGCAATGAAGGGTGCATACTCACCATCCGATTCCAGTTTGTCGAAGCACTCCGCGAGTTTCTCAAGTTCTCCGGAATACTCGTGACACCTTCCGAAGTGTTTTAGGGCGTCCCCTCGTGCCCTCCGAACTTCGTCGACTTCCTTGCGCAACCCTCCAAGACTATGCTCCACATCTGCGGAGAGTTGGGGTTCGGCCTGCTCAAAGAGGTCGTGGATGGCGATCTTCACTAGAAGGTCGTGGCTTGCATCTGAATTTCCCGCGGCCTTCAGAGACGCAGCACGCAACTTCTCAAAGCGATCTGCATATCCAGGAAATTGCCCTCGGAGACTCTGTGCGATCTCCGCATACAGCCCAGCGGCTTCGGCCGGGGCCGTGCTTGCAACGCTCTGGGCCTCCTCGACATCGCGTGTGAGGCCAAGCGCTTGCACCGGGCCGAGGAGCAAACCGTCTGTATCAAGGCGCTGACGCTGAGACAAGGCTTTCTCGCGGATGAGGTCATTGAAATCGACAGAGTTGGTTGCACCGCGAAACCAAGCCCAGATTCGTTCTTGTTCAAGCATGGAAGCGGTAGCATTTTGAGACCCGCGCCTGAAGTAGATGCTCCCTTCGACGAACCCGTCACCCCGCGTCGCTCGTGGTGAGACCGGATACTGTCGGTCTGGCGGGATGCTGATCAGCCCGAGAAGAACGCCACGGTACCGCATAGGTTGGTAACTGAACCGTGGGACCGGTTCTAGGTGGCTGGCCGCCACACTCTGCAAATCGGCGTCGTCGATAGCCTTGTCGATCCCGAGTGGTGTGAAGCTGCCGTCAAGGTGCTTCTTGACTCCGAGGACTATGTAAGCCTCACCTTGCCTAGGTGTGTTTGCCATACTTGCGATATCCTTGGCAAAGTCCCGTCTGTGCTGTCTGTTCGACACATCGTAGCCCTTCGCCTTAAAATCAAGGGTTTCGCTTTCTGGGAGACTAAGCAGCGTTGGGAGGTCTACAGCGTCCGTCAAGTCAGCCTCCGAGGTCCATAGGCACGGGGTTGCGCGATGTCGCCACTGTTCAGCAACGGTCTCGACTGAGGTAGGTATTGCCTTGAGCTGGGCAAGGACACTGTTACAGTTGGCGACGGAAACAGATAGTCACCCACGTCTAGCCAATTCAGTTCCACCACCTATTGCCCCTATCCCTTATTGTCGCTGCTGTGCCTCCTCCGAGACAAGTCTAGGTCATAGGGGCAAGACACGGGGAGGACACGGCGGTGTCCTCCCCGTGTCTTGCGGTCTAGGGCCCCGCGCCGACCGGCTCGGCCTTGGGCTCCTACTCCAGCGTCAGCACCCACTCGAACCTCGGGAGGGCTGCGCGTTGAGGCTTCACCGGCTCGTAGGCTATGAACTCGGCCCAGGATAAGTCGGCCCAGGATAAGAGTGATGGCGACCCGAGGAGTTACCCGAAGGGTGCCCGCCCTGGAGATGGAAACGGGAGGCTGAGCCAGTCAGCGCGGGTGGTACCCCCTGGTTTTGGCGGCGCGTCCTTGAGGCCGCGGTAGTAGAGATTGAAGCCGTCTATTTTGACGTTGTTGATCAATCGCTCCTCCCCAACAAAGACAGAGACCGCCTCGGGGACATAGGAATCTCGATCCTACCCCCATACCGACGATCTCCCTCCCGTCGAATACCCGAACGGGTTGAAGCTGAACAGCACAGGCTGATCCGTTGGTAGACCCCTAGCCCCCCGTGAGGCAGGGCACTCACGCACCCCGTATAAGAGGGAGGGCACACACAAGGCGGACACATATGCCCCCCTTATAGGGGATAACTTCACACCTTCACGCTGAGGTTCAGTCTGACACTGTAGTCAAGCCGCCCAAACCGAGAGAGTATCCGGTTTGCCCTGAACAATCGTCGCAGTGCGTTACTGAACAGACGATCGGGGAGACGGTAGGCCGCGGCTCATGCCCGGCCAAACCATCACTCCTCGGTCAGTGTTATACTGAAGCTGACGCATGGCTCACTGAAGCCGTCCTTTAGCAATTTGCAAGTTCGCGACTCTGAGATAACTACGATGAACTACCAGGTTTGCAGTACGGCCGGCATAACCTCATCTCGAAGCCGACACGCAACGCAAAGTCCAGCATCCGGCTGTTCCACTCGGGACGACCAGAATGACCAGCCTGCCTAGCCTCGTCAACATGAAACCCCTGTTCCTCAGGAACGGCTTCGAGCCACAGCCAACCGCCAGAGGACCATGCTGTTTGACAGGACAGCCATGACTGCCAGACATGCTAGGCCCTGTCCCAAAATCGCCCCAATCATCACAATCAGGAGCCGCGAGTCCCTGGATGCCAGGTTCCCAGCCAACCCTTGGAAGGCGAACCCCAAAGAGGCCTCCGCCCGAGCACGGCTGTAGCTGATCATTAACGCTCCTACGATAGCCAACACGCCGATGATGGCCGTAGGCTCGGGTGACAACCGCTCTTCAAAGGTGACAGACCAGTAGGTCAACCCTCCAAGGATGGCTACGTCGGAGTACCGGTCAAGGATGGCGTCAAAGAAGCCGCCGAACCGTGTCGCTATGCTCTTATGGCGTGCCAGGTCTCCGTCTACGCCGTCGACGATTGAAGACGCTTGAACGGCTCCGCCTGCCCACAAAGGATGGTCGTTGAAGAATAGTGCAAGAGACCCCACAGCGATGACAAGACTGAGCAAAGAGACCTGATTGGGAGTTACCGGGGTGTAGGCCAGCAACCTGGCAATAGGCCGGGAAAATCTCCGATTGATGTGGCGGGAGACAAAGCCGTCGTACGCAACGTTCAAAGCGTCGTCTCTGCCAGCGCCGCCCTGGCATGGCGAAGGTCTTCCCAGGTATCCACGTCTTGCCAGAAGCATCCGGAGATGTCGCACGCATTGAGGCGATACCCTTGGCTGATCATCCAGGTAACAGCCTCGCTGATCTGATGCTCATCTCGCTCCTCGCATGTCACCGCCGTGATAGCTTCGTAGATGGCTGGAGTTAGCCGGAACACGCCGGCGTCGACGCCGGCCCATTCGTGTAGGTCTTTCCCTATGCGGTTGATGCAGCCTTCAGAGTCCACGCGCACCCGTGTCGCCTCTTCGATGTCGTGGATATCTGGGCTGAAGTCTACAGCCAGGGCACTGGAATCGGTTGCGGGCGCTAGCATCCTGGACAGCAGTTCAGGAGAGACCAGGTGGTCTCCCATACAAAGCAAGAACGGCTCTTCCTGGGTGAAGGACTTCGCGGTGTTGAGAGAGAGCGCGTTTCCCCTTTCGTACTGGGGATTAAACAGGTACTCGAGGTGGATACCGTGGCGGGCGCCGTCGCCATTGTAGTCTCGCAGCAGCTCGGCACGATAGCCTACAACCATTGCAACGTCCGTGATCCCTGCCTTGCCAAACGCCTCCAGGGTGTAGTCGATGACCGCGCGGTTGCCTATACGAAGCAGGAGCTTGTGGAGACGCCCTTCGCCCAGAGCAAATCGTCTCCCGTATCCTGCGGCTAGGATGACACCCTTCATGTAACTATTACCTCCTTTATAGAGCAATTTTTGACGTGTGGCTACCAGATTCTACGGTGTACATCGGATGACCTTGCTATCGGTGGGACTTCTGTGAACACCGACACGCTGCGCAAGAGGACACGCGCAACCGACGATTGTCGAACTGGCGGCCTGACGCCTTGCTACGGTGCCGCGTTGCTGCTTGCACCCACGATGTGATACTTCACGATACGCAGAACGTCATGGAAATCATGGAACCTGAAGTGAGGAAGGGACCTAGAGCGACAAAACTCCGCAAGGGCGCTTCTCGCGATAACGAAGTCTGCCACAGTGGCGGACGCAATGTCTGATGCTCCGTCGCCGATGTAGATGACTGGCCGTTGCCTTTGCTTCAAAAACAGAAGGTGCGCCAGCTTGAAGCCCTCCTCCAACGGAGCCTCGAAAGGATCGGCGTAGCGCACGGTTACGCCATGATTGCCAACTCGGCCCGTGCCAGAATACCGCTCCAAATCGCCGAGTCCCAAATCGCGCAATATGGGGTCTATATACAGGTCCACTCCGCTGCTGACCACCGCCAGCTGAATTCCCTCCCCCTGGCAGTACTTCACAAATGCTGAGAACCCGGGTCTCACGACGGTTGTCCGGATGACATACTGTTCTATCCGCTCCTCCGTGGCCTGAATCAGGGCAAACTGGCGGCGGTTGCTCTCCTCAACACTGAACTGCCCTGCCTTGTACCCGTCTTCAATGCCGCGCCATTCTTCGGAGGCGTAGGCCTTCCTCAGTTCTTCACTGACATTGTTGACCGTGATCGTGTCATCGAAGTCGCACTGTATCGTGTACATGCGTCAGCACGCTCTTTGCATATAGAAGGGGTGGGGAATGCGCGGATCAAGCCTTTTCCATCTACCGCTCCTAAAACGTTGGCACACCCTCCGCGCTCTCATAAGAAGAGTCCACAATGGAACCGCCATGCCCCACTTGCTGGGTCCGCCGCACTTCATCCACTTGGCCGACCTTCTGCGCACTGTTGCCCTCAGAAGCTGCCTCTTTGGAAACCATTTGCCTGTCCGGCCCGGGGATACTGTGGGAATGGCATACTCCTATGTTAGCTTCGACTTTGTGATACTGTACCACAAAATGGGTGCTCTTAGTCGACGCCGAGGGACCGGTGACGCCGCAGGGCCCATGGCACCATTTGCAGACTATTGACGGATGAGCCCGCTCCGCCGGTGCAGCGAACGACCAATGCCATCTGAGGGTACAGGTCATAGAGTCCTGGTTCCTCATCGACATGGAAACTATCGAATCGTTCTACGGCCAGGGGTTCCGGGCTCAGGCGCTTCCCCCACTGCAACGCACAGCGACCACCACAGCGCCGGCATGCGCCGAGCTAAATCACGTGCTTTTTCAATGGGAATTATATACCTAAGTACCAAACCCCCTTGACCTATTACAGTGTACCATTGTTGCCTTGCATTGAATGATTAGCATTGGGCGCTTAACAATGCTAAATGCTGATGCTATTATCATTGGCGGAGAGCATAGGGGGTAACTATGGTCATACAGTCTCAGCATCCCCTCATTGATGGAATCGTGCTTGGTGCGGTTCCTGAACCACTCCCCCATGATGCCACAACCCCTGATGACAGTTTGTCTACTGACCTTCGCCCGATGCTGAATACTCGTCTACAAACATTAGAAAAAGAGCAAGGTAGACTGCTGGAACAACGGTCAGAACTTGAAGCGTCGCTGGTCATATTGAAAAAAGACATCGAGACGGTCAGAGAGATGGGATTATTTGAGGCTCGTCGTCTTGGTGAAACAAACTCCATAACTGAGACTTCAGACTTGCGATTTCTTAGTATGAGGCTCAGCGATATTGCCGGGGAGTTTCTTCAGCAGCATCGCTCCAAGTCTGAGATGGTGGACCACCTTGAAACTATCAACTATCCATTTAAGTCGGATAGTCACGGTAAATCAGTACACTTTGCTTGGGTGAACGCAATGAAGCGACAGACATAAAAGCTAACGGCGGGACTCCTTAGCGTAGAGAGCACAGGAGGTGTCCCGCCGTCAACATAAACACACACGGCTCATTAACTAACAACCCCATGTAACAGGAGAGTCGAACCATGTCTACCGTATGTGATGCGCATGTACTCTATCATACATTCGGCTGGATGTCCAGTCTTCCGAGAGGCCCACCATACCTATATCATTCGTACCTAAACACTTGACTTTTGAGTTTATTTCTGGTACACTAACAATGTAATTCAGATACAGGGTGGACGAAATGAGTGACACCAAAGCCCCCGGAAAGTCCTACCGCAAGGGTATCAGCCTTATGCAAGCATTGCAAGAGTTTGGCGACGATACAAAGGCTGAAGCATGGTTTGTGGCCCGCCGATGGCCTGATGGTGTACGCTGCCCGTTCTGCGATAGTGAAGTCATAAGCTCCCGGAAGGGGAAGAGGCAAACATCTCAATATCACTGCAAAGGATGTGAGAAGAATTTCACTGTCAAGACTGGTACGATTATGCACGACTCACGGCTACCCCTCAGCAAGTGGGCTATCGCCTTTTACCTACACGCCACTAATCTCAAAGGTGTATCCAGCATGAAGCTACACCGTGACCTGGATATAACCCAAAAGACGGCTTGGCATCTGCTACACCGTATCCGTGAGACTTGGAATAACGAGACGGAACGGATGGCCGGCCCCGTTGAGGCGGACGAGAGCTACTTCGGAGGCAAGGAAACGAATAAGCACAAGAGCAAGAAGCTCAAGTCTGGTCGAGGCACCGTTGGCAAAGCTCCGGTCTTGGGGCTGAAGGATAGGGCGACTGGCAAGGTCAAGGCACATGCGGTTCGCACCACTGACCGGATAACCGTTCAGAGCTTCGTCCTAGCGAGCACCGACACCCATGCTACGGTTTACTCAGATGATGCAGCCCAGTACAGGGGCATACCCCGCAGGCATGAGTCCGTAGCCCATAGTGTAGGAGAGTATGTGAGAGCACAGGCGAGCACCAACGGCATAGAGAGCTTTTGGGCCATGTTGAAGCGAGGGCAGGATGGGGTGTATCATCACTTCAGCGTCAAGCATCTTGACCGCTACGTGACGGAGTTCGCAGGACGGCACAATGCCCGCCCGTTTGACACAAGCGAACAACTCACTAAAATGGCACAAGGAACGATTGGTAAGCGGCTAAGTTATGCCCAACTGGTAGGGCCTAAAGACACCCGATTACAGGGGTTTTAGGGGGGTATGGCTACTCCCAACTTTGCAGACAAGACCATATGGACGGGCGATAACCTAGACATCCTCCGGGGGATGAATAGTGAGTGTGTTAACCTAATCTACCTAGACCCGCCCTTCAACTCCAACCGCAGTTACGAGGCCCCAGTGGGTAGCAAAGCGGCGGGCGCAGCCTTTAAGGATGCATGGACGCTCTCCGACCTTGACGTGGCATGGATGGGCCTGATAGCTGATGAACACACCGCCATTGCCAACCTACTACACACATCCAAACTCACTCATGGTAAAGGGATGCAGTCTTATCTCACGATGATGGCAGTGAGGCTTCTTGAGATGAAGCGAGTCTTGAAGCCTACGGGCAGTATCTATCTCCATTGTGACCCTACGGCTAGCCATTACCTGAAGATGCTCATGGACTCTGTGTTTGGGGCGGGGCAGTTTCGGAGCGAAGTCACTTGGCGACGCACCAATGCCAAGGGGTTGGCTTTCAAAGGCTACCCCAATAACGCTGACTTCCTGCTGTACTACAGCAAGACCGATGGGTTCACGTGGAACCGTGCGTTCCGACCACATAACCCAACCTACATAGAACAATTCTATCGCTACAAGGAACCAAGCACAGGACGCCGCTATAGAATTAGCGACCTAAGCAACCCTAACCGAGACCGTCCCAATTTGACCTATGAATGGCATGGTCACTTGCGAGTGTGGCGTTGGACTAAGGTGAGGATGCAATCAGCCCACGAGAATGGGCTGCTCCACTATAGTTCAACTGGCCTTGCTTCTCAAAAACGCTACCTTGATGAAATGCAGGGGAATCCTGTTGATACAATTTGGGGCGATATTCAACCTATCCAATCGCAGTCGCAAGAGCGCATCGGATACCCCACACAGAAACCACTGGCACTCCTAGAGCGCATCATCCGGGTATCTTCCAATGAGGGAGACGTGGTGTTAGACCCCTTCTGTGGATGCGCCACTGCCTGCGTAGCGGCAGACAATCTCAACCGCCAGTGGGTAGGGGTAGACATATCCCCAAAGGCTGTTGAGTTAGTCAACATGAGGCTTCAGCAGGCTATGGGCAGCCTCTTTCATCATGGCTACGTCACCGCCCGCACCGACATCCCCCGGCGCATGGACATTGACGCTCCCATAAACTACCGCCAGAACAAGCATGTCCTCTTTGGGCAGCAAGAGGGGTTGTGCAACGGCTGCCAGGGAGACTTCCCTTTCAAGCTCTACGAGGTAGACCACAAGATTCCGCAGTCTAAGGGAGGGACTGACCACCTGGGCAATCTGCAATTGCTTTGTTCCCACTGTAACAGGCTGAAGGGTGACAGGCCCCAAGAGTACCTTGTAGCACGGTTGGCGGAGATTGCAGCATAGGAGGTTAACCATGCCACGACCGAAGAAACCCAAGGGCAGACCTGGGCAACCACTGCCCCCCAGAATAGACGCTACGCCGGAAGAGATAGCGGAAGTGGTCTTGAGTGCGAAGCCTACGAAGCCGTTCTATGCTCCGCCTGATAGGCCGGAGTATCACTGTGGGGCTTGTGGGAAGGTGGTTACCTACCCCGATACGCTCTACCGTGACAACCGATGCAAGGCTTGCCACATTGGTGCTGGCAAGCATGGATAGAGAATACGCCATACCCAGCACTGATACCATTACACTATCAAAGTCAGTGGTTGCTATTTTTCTTTCATTCGCTGGGCAACTATTGGTTGATAGTGCTTCATCAATTCCGCAAGACCATCAAACTGTGTGGCTACATGAGCAGATAAATCACTTTCTTGCAGTGGCAACTGATTACTTCCCTGAACTGACAGCCGATGACCATCTGACACTACATCTTCTATGCGAACATCTTGGCTTGGCAATTGATAATGCTCCTCAGTAGTGGACATTGAATGCCTCCACCGATTGATTATACTATCCCATTATAGTCCATACTGAGGGGTTTGGTACTTAGGTATATAATTCCCTTTTCAATGTTGACCCGGACGCAGCTGGGAGTATCCTGGACCTGTCCTGGGTTACCGACGGCTTCACACAACCTGAGCGTCAAGTGCTTAATCGTCTAACTGGACGCAGACCCGTTGACACGGAGATCTTTGGGGATGGTCTTGGATCTCCACTGGGCTGCCGACGATATCACGGCGACGGAGGCGGAGGGAGTGGAACACATCATCGACCTATGGAGGTCTGATCAGGGGCTGGGGCAGTTAGTTATTGACCTGCCGTGGGTGGTAGATGGCGTCACTCCAAATGAGCAGATTGATCTCCAGGGACTGGCGATTATCGCGTACTCAGACCCACCTCTTGCCTACCAGTTCTTTCGCAGCATGGAGGGCCTGATGTCTCAACCGGGAGATTTACCCGCTTACGCATTGGCATTTGCCGGCCAAATTGGCGAGGATCCTGATAGACTCAGACCACTCACTGAGCGACCCTGGTTGCCAACGGCGTGGATCAGGAAGAGGCCGCATTCATCACCACACTCTTGCCTGTCGCGCGCACCAGCCCCGATCTGTATGCGGACCTACTTCAATCGCACTTCACGTTGTCCAAGACGGCCCCCAAAACTGGACAAAATCAAGAACTTTCACATTGAGATTCAGGCTAACAGCCTGACATTGGCCTTGGGCTAGGAATGCCCTGATGGTCCCAAGAGATGGAGCCGCGACGCATGACGGGATGCCCCGCCAACAACTCTCCCATCGCCCGCGCATTGGGGGACGACTTTATCAACCTACACACGGCGGTGCGTAAGCACTACTCTGAGCCAACGGTGGTTTTGAGTGGGGTCATGAACAGTATCAATGTTAAGACGGCAATCAGGCCAGTAGCATTGCTCTCATACATGCTGTTCCGTGCCCCGGTCCCGCACAACGGAGAGAATGTTGAATTCACCGTGCACAGCCGAGTCGATGGTTCGGACGTGATGCATTGGCTTAGGACCTTCTTCGGCAACGACGGCTTTCATAGGGACGTGACGTTCTCTTCTCACATGGTATTTTCAGGCGACCGTAGAATCATCGAAACTACGAGATGGGGTCTGGGGGTAGAGTCGGACTTGCGAGTTGACGACGTAGGAAGCTTGGTCTATGACATCCGGAAGTACGTGTTAAGGGTACCTTTTCTTGGGCTGATTATTGGGTTCCCCACCTGGGTCTCGCCTTTTGGAGGTGGCTGCACCACCGAAACCGGAGAGAGTGAAGCCAGTTTCAGTGTCAACTTTGAGATGACCCATCCGGTATTCGGACGAACTATCGGCTACTCGGGTAGGTGTCGGATGTCGTCCTCTTGAGCTAGCCAAGACTGGGCAGGCGGCAAAAGACATGGCCAAGGGCCAGCCACTGCCGCCGGGGTCGCCGTTGCAGCTGCGGGGGTTGCAAAGGGTGGGGGCATAACTAGAATTGGGCTATCGCTCGGTCCCTTCGGGCGACATCTCCAGGACGAGGCCAAATAGGAACCCCGCTAACGATTCGGAGAAATCAATGGTTCATGCGCTGGGGCAACTGTAAATTCGAGAGGGAAATCACTCTCGATGACCTGACGCGCCCGGTCGATCTGTTGCGCCGAGTCAAGCCGCGCTGTGGTATCAATCCCGACTCCTATTCCTGAGAAATCAGGAGGAGGTCCTGTCTCAGTGACATTGACGCCTGCCCCGGAGAGATCAAGTTCGACAAGCCGCCTTGCTTCCCGCTGAAGCTCTACGAGTGAGTAGGGTCTTTCAACTACTCGAACTGGGACGCTGGTCCGCAACGTCCGCACAAGCGCGACCATCCTGTGAGGGACTTGTCCCTTCCAGTAGAGGATTACTTTCCCCTTGTCATTGTCAAACCGCATCCCTGTGAAGCCTTGCAAGCCTTCTCTCTGCCAAAGCTCGTAGATTTGACTCGACGCATCTGCTAGAGGCATCTGCCTAACGATCCTAGGGTCTATTGTTCGAGGGGGGGCCTCGTGGGATATCGATTTGTGACCAGTTGCCGATTCGTAACCACCGGTGCCTCGGGCGTACAAGAACCCCGCAGCGGCAATCAACGGCAGCGCTACTACCAGAATTGCAGAGTATGTGAATCTCCGGCTCATAGCTCGCCGAGTAGGCAGCCGAGCCCGGCTGATTCACGTACGGCCTTCCGTGGCGCTGCTGGCCGCCCGAATGGCGGGTTGGTTGGTGCGGGATGTGGTGCTGACCAGGGATGAAATCGACGGACTGATGGCGGGCCATCTGGTGTCGGCTGACCCACCCACCGCCTCCACCCCGTTCACCGAATGGCTGGAGGCCGAAGGCTCTACGTTGGGACGGCGCTACACCTCGGAACTGGGCCGCCACTACCGCCGCCCGTAAGGTCGCACATACTTGTTATCAAATAGACACCAATAGCTCAGATACTGGTGGGCGGTTGACTTAGCTTCAGTCGGAGGTAGCAATACCAAAATCTCCAGCTAGTAGCATAGTGGGGCCGGAGCGCCAATCGGAAATTCGTTTACGTTCTGTGTAGAGTGTCAACCGGCCCAATACGAATCGGATGTTGACGCTGAAACCGTAGAGATATGCTGATTGCCGCCCCAGATTCGGGAGCACTACAGCATTAGCCACATGGGATGTGCCGGTTCGATTCATATAAGGACACGCTCCCTAACCGGATGTCTTCCTTGCGAGAATGGCAAGCTGGGATTGTCCGTAGTTCCTATGGGGACTACTCGCTGTTCTGAGAGAGCCGAGCGACATCGGCGCGGACGCGCTCCAAGTTAACACCCATGCTCTCCAGGACCCCAGCCGCCACACCCTCGCCCTCCCGCATGATGCCGATGAGCAGGTGCTCGGTGCCAATGTAGTGGTGACTCAGGCGCCGTGCCTCATCCACGGCCAGCTCGATCACCTTCTTGGCTCGGGGCGTCAGCCCTATGTCGCCGGGGCCAGGGCGCTCGCCACTTCCAATGATGAACTCCACCGCCGACCGCACCTTGGAGAGTTCCACACCAAGGTTGGTCAGGACTTTGGCGGCTACGCCTTCGGGTTCCCGTACCAGTCCAAGCAGGATGTACTCGGTCCCGATGTAGTTGTGGTTGAACCACTGGGCTTCTTCCTGCGCGTGGGACAGAACGCTACGCGCCCCTTCTGAGAACTTCTCGAATCGACCATGGGGTGCCTGTGTGTGAGCCCCTTGGATGTTCGGTCCAACTAGAGAGGATCGGCGGTGAGAAGACGAGACGCCCTGCCAGGACCCTCTCTGCCAGGACTTGTTCCGCGAGGGCCAAGGTATAGTCACCAGTAATGCGCCGAGTAGAGCCGCGCTGACCAGTGAGGCAGGGGAGTCTGCCAAGAGGCTCACGATGAGCAGCGGCACTCCCATAAACATGAGCTGAAACGGAACCATGGGCTGTAACCGATTGGGGAAGACGAAGAGACGTCGTTCCTCCGAAGGCAGGAAAGGGGCGCCCCGGGCCACCGACATCGCCCCTATGACAACGGCTCCCGCCAACATGCTCAGCACCACCTGGACTGCGACTTGGGATGCTAGTTGAATCCCCACCAGTGGCGCCAGCACCAGGATTGATGTAAGCGCACCAATGGCGACGCTCATCAGGCTCTGACTGAGTTGGTTCATCAACCCTATTATAGCCCCTCCCAGACACAGCATAGGGACGTTGTTTTTTACTCGACGGGCCGGTCCGTCTAAGGGTCTGCGTGCGCCGGCTGCGGCTGTCCCAGCGGACCGTGTCGGGAGGCATGGTCAGCTCGTGTTCCCTGATCAGCCCCTCGACGAGGTTGCTCAGTTTGTCCCTGGTATCAGTGAACTCAACATTCCCCTTCCGCCGCAGGCCTTTACCACAAAACCGTTCCCAAAACAATGGCTTGCAGGGCATTACCTTCAACGTTCCCGGCCTTCACAATGGACTATTGGGCCATTGCCGCCGGGAAACAGGATGAACACGCCGAAACACGGAACGCGAAACCAGACAAAGCCTCTTCCGAGGGGCCGTAATCTGACTGGCCCTATCGGGGCCTCCCTACGTGCCTCTGGGCTAACTCCGAGCCGAGCGCGTGGGAGGTAGCGACATGGCCCTCTCCGGACGACAGATCCTGCACTCCCTCAGCCGGATGCCGTTCATTGATTCGGCGGAGCTGGCAGGCATCCTGGGCGAGCCTCACGCCACGGTTCATCGAGCCTTGGCCAGCCTGCTGACGAACTGCACCGCTGGGCGGGTCAGCCACGGCACCGTCCACCTGCCGTCGAGCCAGAGATACTACCTGACAGCCCAAGGCATCAGCGAAGCCGCCGAGAGTCTCGGCTTTGCGACGCCCTCGGACTTCGTGCGCGCCTACCCCGTGTCCAGGGAGTGGCTGACACTGCTCGTCCGCCGGATGGACGCTGTGGCCGCCGTCTACCGTCTCGCCTCATCACTCTCCCCCGGCATCGACGGGCTCCGGTCGCACATGGAGTTCCACCGCAGGGGTCGCTTCGGCGCAACAATCACCGTCCACGACGGCCGAGGCTTCGGCGTGGTCCGCCAGGGTCCGGCCCTGCGCCGCCGTTCCCTCTACGACCGGCTGAGAGCCATAGCGGAGTACGACTACACGCGCCGCCCCGACACGATCCTGGTCCTGACCCCCAGCGTCTGGGAGCAGAGGCTGACGACGAGGTTCTGCATGGAACTGAATCTTGAAGACTCCTACGTCGGTGTGGAGTCTCGGGACGCACTGGAAAGACGGGACCTCCACGTCTGGCAGCAGACCTCAGGCCTGTTCAGCGGCTCGTACTACACCCTCAATTTCGTGAGTTCACAGGGCGGCCCCAGCGGAAGACTCTTCACAGAGTCGCCAAGTCGCAAACGCGCCTCGATACCCCAACTCGAGCGCATGGTGCAGACTGTACCTACATTCGGCATCAGCCCGTCTGAAAAACGGACGCTCGACCTGGTGACCGACCACCCTATGATCCGTCGTGAGCACCTTGCCCGCTGGCTCGGCGTCTCGGAGGGGCGGGTCAGCCAGATGATGCACAACCTCGTGAAAACCTGGGGCCTCATCGAGCGTCACGGCAAACGAGGCGACGTTCGCTACACCCTGTCCGCCGAGGGTATTCGCTACATTACGCACCGGGACCGTGCAGAGCTGCCGACCACGCGGGGCATCTGGAGCACGGCCCTCACCACCGACAAACAGGGCCGCAGGCGACACGTGGGCCACCGCATCGAGACGTGGGCGCGGCAGACGAAGCACGCCGACGGCATCACCTGGTTCCTGTCGCAGCTTGAAGCGGAGTCCAGAGAGGATTCGTCGAGCGAACTCCAGTGGTCCGCTCCCACCGCCAGGTCGGACCGAGCCTACAACTGGGGAGATGCAGCCATCTCCCCCGACGCCGTGGGGCATCTGCTTACCGGCGGCCTTCACGTGCCGTTCTATCTTGAGCATCAGCTACGTGCCCGTCACCCCAGGGGAGTCCTTGCCCGCCTGGACCCCTATGAGAGCTACTACTGGTCTCCCGCACCAAAGGAAGACCAGCCTCCGTTCCCCACCACGCTGTTCGTCGTGGACACCGAGGAGGTCGAGGACACCTACGTGCGCACGGCGTCCCAGTTGGCCACCATGTCGCTGCCCATCCTCGTGTCGTGCATTACAGTGCTGTCCGCCACAGGGATACTTGGCCAGTCCTAGCGTCCACTGTGGGCGCAGGAGCCCCCCAGACTGGCGCTGTGCGGCCTGCGGGCCTACCGATGGGACTCCCTCTACCACCGGATGTGTCCTGTAGGGGGTGACACGTAGATAGCGCTGATGCATCGCTATCTGCCCTCCATGCCGGTTGGGGGCTGCAAAGTTGCGTCGGCGGGGCGAGTTTCAGGGTCCGCCGATGCTCATTTCACCCCTGTTTTAGCTACGAAAGGGGGTTGACGCATCGTATGACGTATCAAGGTCCAAAGTGGGACGCCATGCTAAAATATGTGGCGGGTCCGAAGACATCTTGATTGCACGTTTGCACCCCTGACGTGTCAGCCTAAAGGGAGGAAGCAGCGATGGACGAGCCTGTCCGCTGGGTGACGAAAGCGGAGGCGGCGGAGGAACTGGAGGTATCCCTCTCAACCCTCGACCGGATGATCGGGAGGAGAGATGTCGAGGTCCGCAGGGAGGGCCGCCGGGTGTTCGTGGGGATGCACGGGCCGGAGCATCTGAGCGACGAGGAGCTGCTGCGCCGGGCCATCATCAGGGAGGAAGAGCTTAAGCGGACCGTGCGGGAGTTGGAACAAAGCGCCTCGGAGTTGCAGCATGGAGCATCCGAGTTGGAGAGGGAGCGGGACGAGGCCAAAGAGTCCGTATCCGCCAGCAGACAGGCGTATGCGGAGCTTGAGGAGGCGTACCGGAAGGAGACCGCCGCGCACAAGGAGACGAAGCAGTTGTTTACCATGCTCCGCGTGACCGCCGTCGTGCTGCTCGTCATCTGCGGTCTGCTCACGTGGCGACTGTTCATCTGAGAATTGACCGACGAGCCTTGACCCGCGCATGGGTGACGGATATACTGACTCGTAGCGCCTCTAACAATGACTCGCAAGGAGGTAACACGACATGAACCAACTTACGCTCAGAGGATTCGACGACGAACTGAGCACCATTATGCATAGCCTCGCAAGGCAGGAGGGAATCTCTCTGAATCAAGCTGCGTTGAGGCTGCTCAGGAAGGGTGCCGGCATAACGGACCGCAAGGGGAATCCGAACGCGATAGGGTCTTCGTTAGACGACCTGTTCGGCGTATGGAGCCGAGATGAGGCAGAGGGTTTTGATGCTGCCCTTGAGGTCTTCGAGACTGTGGACGAGTCTGCGTGGGCATGAGGATTCTACTGGACTCCAACGCCTACTCCGCGTTCATGCGGGGCAACCACCAGGTGAGAGACCTGATACACGCCGCTGAGGAGGTGCTGTTCTCGGCTGTTGTGGTAGGTGAGCAGTTATTCGGCTTCCGGCAGGGTGCGCACTTCGAGCAGAACCTTGCGGAACTTCGGTCCTTCCTCGAACGTCCCTACGTGTCCTTTGTTCCTGTGGGTCCGGTGACTGCGGACCGCTACTCACGGGTAATGTCAGGGTTGAAGGCCAAAGGGCGGCCAATTCCGACAAACGATGTCTGGATTGCGGCCCATGCTATGGAAACGGGCGCCGATCTCGTTTCAGCCGATGGGCACTTTGAACACGTTGACGGGATTGTTTGGGTCCGGGTGGCGGGAGGTTGAATTCGAAAACAGCGACGACATTCCAGACAAGGAGGATGACATGAAGAAGAAGCACCTACAGCCGCTCACCCCGGCGGCCCTGTACGCCAGGGTGTCCAGCGACCGGCAGGACGTTGACCTGTCCGTGTCCGCCCAACTGAGGGCGCTCAAAGACTACGCCAAGGCGAACGGCTACTCAGTAGCCCGCGAATACGTGGACGAGGCCGAGAGCGGCCGCGTGGCCGACAGACCCCAGTTCAGAGAGATGATCGAACAGGGGAGCCAGCCAAAGGCCCCGTTTGAGGTCATCTTGGTATGGAAATTCTCCCGCTTCACCCGCAAGCGGGAGCACGCCGTCGCCTTCAAGTCCATGCTGCGGCGCAAGGGCATCCGCGTCGTGTCCATCACCGAGCACGCCGACGACTCCCCCACCGGCAAGCTCATGGAGGCCATCATCGAGAGCATCGATGAGTTTTACAGCGAAAATCTTGCGCAGGACGTTGTCCGGGGTATGAGGGAAGCCGCCTCACGCGGCTTCTTCCTCGGCTCCAAGGCCTCCTTCGGCTACAGGAGGGTCAAGGTCAGCGACGGGGTGAAGGAGCGTCCCACGCTGGAGGTAGACCCCGCCACCGCTCCGGTGGTGAAGGAGATATTCGAGAGCTCGCTGCAGGGCAACGGTCTCAAGGAGATATGCAAGGCCCTGAACGACCGGGCGTCACCAACAGGGGCAAGCGCTGGTACAAGGGCGGACTCCACTACCTGCTGACCAACGAGGCTTACACCGGAACAGCCGTCTGGGGCAGAATCACCAAGGGAGAGAAGGCCCAAGACCCGGTGCGGGTGGAGGGAGCGTGGCCCCGCCCTGGTGTCGAGGGAGCTGTTCGACGCCGTGCAGCAGGCGATGCGGGACCGCGCCCCCAAGGTGCAGAGGCCCGGTAGAGTGGGGAGCAAGTTCCTGCTGAGTGGTCTGCTGAAGTGCGGCGTGTGTGGCAGGCCCTACTCCGGCCAGGGGGCCAAGAGCGGCCAGTTCGCCTACTACGTCTGCGGCACCCTGTTCAGGGAAGGCGCAGGGACGTGCACCGCCCGCTACCTGAACGCCCCCAGGGTCGAGGACTTTGTGGTAGAGAAGATAAGGGAGCGCATTCTGACCGAGGAGACCATCGTAGAGTTGGTGACGCTGGTGGCAGAGGAGATCGACGCCATGGCCGGGGAGCTGTCCGGTAGGCTGGAGGTCATCGACGCCGAGCTGGGGGACGTGCAGAGCAGGCTCCAGAGGCTCTACGAGGCCCTTGAGACCAGCGAGTTGACGCTGGAGGTCCTATCGCCCCGAATCTTCTCTCTGAGGCACCGTGAGGAGCAGCTGGAGGCTGCGCGTGAGGACACCGCAACTCAGCTTGAGCAGCGCAGGGTGGAGCTACCGACCACCGAGGAGATCAAGGGGTACGTGGCGGACTTCCGGGAGTTCCTGAAGGATGGGACGTTCCCTGAGCGCAAGGCCCTCATCCGCAACTTCGTGGAGGGCATCGAGATCACCGGAGACGAGGCGATGCTGACGTACACCATCCCCATGCCCAGCGATGGAGTGACCCGCGAATCGGCCTCGGTTCTTGATTTCGTCCAGTCCGGCCCACCAAACTTGACGGTAGACAGAACCGGGCTGTGTAGGGCCATCTCCTCGGCATCTTTCCCAGGGATGGGGCTGTCGTCGGGCATCGGAATCGTGTAGCGCACCACGGCGTTGCCGGGCATGACGACGATCTCCTTGACGAAACTCTCGATGAAGGCCCTGCGCTCCGTCAACTCGCTCTCGTTCAGGAACACACTCAGGTCCCGGGCGTAGGCTGTGATTGTCTCCACATCGTCCAGGACCTCCCTGCGCTGGGAGAGGATCGTCCTCGTCTCCCCCGCCGTGGCCTCAAGCTTCTCCTGACGCTCTCGGTGGTCGCGGATACGGGGTTTGAAGTCGTCGATGTCCAGATCGGTGGTTTCCGCCAGGTCGTAGAGCCGTTCCAGCCTGCGCTTCACGTCCACAAGCTCAGCCTCTACGGTCTCCAACCTCTGTCTCTGCTCCCTGGCCACCCCGTCCATCTCTTCGTCCACCATTCTGACCAACTCCCGGATGTTGGACTCGGTGAGCACATTCTCCCGAATCTTGCCGACTACCAACTCCTCGAAGCGCCGGGCGTTGAGTCTGGGGACGTTGCAGGCCCCGCTGCCTCGCTTCATCACCGACTGGCAGACGTAGTAGGAGAACTTCCCGCTCTTGGCGTCCTGGCCGGAGAGGGCGCGGTTGCACCGCTTGCACTTGACCAGCCCGCTAAGCAGGTAGGAGCTGCCGACCCGCCTGGGATGGACTCTCTTGGGCGCACGGGACCGCATCAGCTTGTTCACCCGTCGAAATTGAGACTTGGAGACGATGGCGGGGAAAGCCTTCTCCACCCGCACCGGCTCGGCCTTGTCCTTGGCCTTGGTTCCCCAGACCAGGGTTCCGGTGTACGACTCGTTGCGGAGGATGATGTGGACGCCGTTCTTGGACCAGAGCCTGCCGGTGGGGTTGGCGATACCCTCGTCGTTGAGGGTGCGGGTGATGTTCAGGATTCCCCTGCCTACCTCGGCCATACCGAAGATGCGCTCCACTACGGCGGAGGTCGCCGCGTCGGGTTCGAGGGTGGGCCGCTTCTTGGCCCCGTCCTGCACCATGAGCTTGCGGTAGCCATACGGCACGCGGCTGGCGACCCAGAAGCCTCTAGAGGCGGCCTCTCGCATACCCCGGACAACTTCCTGCGCCAGATTTTCGCTGTAAAACTCGTCCACGCTCTCGATGATGGCCTCCATGAGCTTGCCCGTGGGGGAGTCATCGGCGTGCTCGGTGATGGATACCACCCTGACACCCTTGCGCCGGAGCATGGCCTTGAAGGCCACGGCGTGCTCTCGCTTCCTGGTGAACCTTGAGAACTTCCAAACGAGAATCTCCTTAAAGGGAGCCTCCGGCTTGGCGGCCTCATCCAGCATCCTTCGGAACTGGGGCCGGTTGGCGGTGCGTCCGCTCTCGGCCTCGTCCACGTATTCACGCGCGACCAGGTAGCCGTTCCTCTCGGCATAGTCCCTGAGCGCTCGCAGCTGGGCCGCTACCGACAGGTCCACGTCCTGGCGGTCGCTGGAGACCCTGGCGTAGAGGGCCGCCGGTGTCAGATCAAGTCGGTCATTCATCAGCCTCTCCTCCTTCTGTCTGGTCATGTCCCGTCTGTCGGGTTCGCAGTCTTTCCAGTCGCTCCCGTCTACGCCACTCCCTTTCCTCCATGTAGAGGCGGACCGCCTCTCGGAGCAGCTCGCTCACGGTGCGGTCCTCCTCCTTGACCACCTGCCGCAGATTTTGGGCCATCTCCGGGGGGAGGGAGAAGGTGATGGTGTCAGTGTTCCTCAACTTTGGGGGCATGGTCTCTCTTCTCGTCTGCTGTTATAGCACTGCGTCTTACTATACACCGCCGGCAACCGACCTTCAACCGCCACCAGGGAGGAGCCGCCGCCAGGATCGGCGGGTTCCGAGCACTGCAACAAATGTCCCGTTTCGGCCTGTTGGGGGCTGACACGGTAGGTGCAGAGAATGCCCTTGTGTCCCCTATAGGAAACCCTGGGAACTGCTTTAGTGCATGGGTGCAACATGCTTCCGAGGCCACAGAGCACTGGTCCGTCGATGCCCTGGTCGGGGTGGTTCTCGCTAGGAGCCGTACCTGACAACTGGTCGGGATGGGCGGTGTGCGGCGTATCAACGATGAGATCCTGACGCATCAGTTCTGCACCAAATTGCAATCGTGAGGGCGGAAGGGGCATGAAGGGTGGAGAAGCCCTCAAAAAGGGTCCCAGCAGCCATGCAGGGACAAGCCCCTACAGGAAGTGGTCGAAACGGCGGAGTTGCACTTATACAACTGGGTACAACGACCTCAACTGCACGCGGTCGGTGCTGTTTAGCCCGTCTGATGACGATGCAGGCGGAGACTCTCGCCATGAGTTGCCCAGGATGCCACGTTCGGCGAGGGTTTCGACGTTGGAGGTGATGATGGGCGGCCCGTTCAGTCTGTCAGCGGCATGGAGAAAAGCGTCCTCGCTGCCGGGTGTCTCGAAGACGAAGAGCACCCCGGGCGGGAGTCCATCGTGGTCCTGCTGCGCCCAACCGCTTAGGAAGTACCGGCGGTAGGACTCCAGGCGGGCGAGGATGCGCTTAGGTGTGGTGGCCCGACGCTCGAACTCCAGCAGGTAGGGACGCCACCGGCCCCGGTACTCCAAGGTGAAGGAGGCGTCGGGGTGTATCACGTAGGTGGTCCAGTCGTAGCGGTAGCCGATGCTGGAGCGGGAGGTGGGCAGCAGGTCGAACAGGTCGTGGTCCGGGGAGTGGGCGACTTCGGCGGTCAGGGCGGCGGCGAAACCGGTGACCCCGGCGTGATGACGGAGCTGGGAGGCAAGGGCGCGCAGCGCGGTCCCTGCGTAAACGTCAGGGTTCGAGAACGAGGGCTCAGCGCTCCACCGGTCGAGGGTGAGCCCGACAGCGGCCCGGTCCCTGCGGGCCAGGTAGGTAAGCCCCTCGTCGGTGAGCATGTGCAAGGGGCTGTCCGCTCGCACGAGACCGTGTTGGCTCAGGGAGCGGAGGACCTGATTGACACGACGCTGGGTGACGCCTCCCATCAGTCCTGCGAGCTGCTCAAGGGTGCACAGTGGCCAGGCGGCCAGCAGGTCGAGGGCGTCTTTGTCAGCGCGTGTCAACTGCACCGCGAGGTCCGGCGCGAGCTGCTGGGACGGTTCGGGCATGGCAGCCTGTACGCCAAAGGGGTAAAGGGCGCCGGGATTCGGCTTGGGGTTCTCGCGGAGGAAGGAGTATGACGAGGCCAGCAGGCGGTCCATCCAAGCCAGGATATCGGGCAGACTGGTGTCCGGGGAGACCCGCACTGGAGGGTCGTCACCTAGGCCGCTCCCACACTGCTGCCAGACGACTCCTTGTATCTTGGTTTTGGTGTGTAACAATCACTTCACTTAGGTGGATCGGGGCGCGGCAGACCGCAACCTCCCAGGTCATAGAAGACCGTCACGAAGCGAGGGTCGCCGCACCCCTCCCGAACAGAGCCCGAACAGTATCCGTGGTTGGGTGTCAAGGTCTTTGCCAAATTGAGGAGTAGATACCTCTATCCGGGCCGCACAACCCAGGGTGTTTGCCGCCGAGCTAGCGCGTTCAACTGCAACAGCAGCTTGCGCATCACTGCCACCAAGGCCAAGTTTCCGGGTTTCCCACGTTGACGCAGGTTCTGGTAGAAACGGCGTAGTTCGCCATTGACCTGAATCACTGAGCATGCACAGAGGTAGAGGGCTTTACGCACTATGCCGCGGCCGCCCCGGATTGCCCTCTGGCCTCGCTTCTGGCCGCTATCTCGAGACCAGGGGGCCAGACCCCCACCAGGGAGGTCAATGCTTTGCTGTCCCAATGGCCCAGTTCGGGCAGATGGGCTACCAGGATGGCAGCGGTCAATGGTCCCACACCAGGCACGGTGCGGTACAACGCGGCGCGCTGGGCCAGGGAAGAGCTACTCTGCAGCGCTTCCTGGTACTCCTCCTCCAGCTGCGCAATCTCCTTATCCAGCCAGGCGATGTGGCGCTTGGTAGAGTTGGCAACGGCAGCGGAGACGCCCTTGTCCAGCCGGTTCAGCTCCTGGACTCGCTGTTCCACGAACTGCCGCCGCCTGCGCAGCAAGTCCTGCAATTCCTCGCGTTCCGGCTCCAGTTCCGGCGTGTCTGAATCAGGGAACACCTGGCCGAAACGGGACAGCACCTGAGCGTCTCTAGGATCGGTTTTGGCTTCGTAGCCGCAGGCCCGGGCGAAGGAACGCACCCGGCTCGGGTGAGCCACGCGCACTGCTATCTCGGCCTTCCGCAACCGGCTGACCAGTAGCCGCTCGTACCCGCCGGTGGATTCGCACACGGTCATGGTGGTGCACTGCTCCTTCAGATGTCTCAGCAGCCTGGTAATGCTTTTCGCCGTGTTGCCGAACCGGAGTACCGGACCCTCTGATACCGAAACGTCCAAGCTGACTTTGCCTACGTCAATGCCTGCTACCACTTCCATGTCTTACCCTCCCGGTTTGATGGTGCCTGTGTCCTCCACACTTGTAGATGCGGGCCCGAAGCCCGTGTATCCGTTCGGAGCGACCAGTACGGAGGGAAGGGTGTCTCACTGTTCGCCGGTGCAGTCCAGGGTTCCGCCTGGCTCACCCAGTTGCTTGCGACGCGCCCTCCCCGCCTGCCCAGCCAATAGGCCTATTGACCGAGCGTATTGATCATACAAGTTGCCTGGGCCAATCGAGCCCGCATCTTGCAAGGACGGGCCAGTAATTCGCAGGAGGTGCTCATGGAGCGAGAAGTGATCTACGTAGGCATCGATGTAGCCAAGGCCCAGGTGGACGTTGCCATCCGTCCAGCAGACGACAGATGGCGGGTGTCCCATGACGAGGCAGGGATCAGGCAGCTGGTCTCCCGGCTGAAGACCCTGGAACCGGTCATGGTGCTGCTGGAGGCCTCGGGCGGCTTGGAACTGCCCTTGGTGGCTGCCCTGGCAGTGCCGGTGGTCGTCGTCAACCCGCGCCAGGTGCGAGACTTCGCCAGGGCCACTGGGAAGCTGGCGAAGACGGACTCGCTTGACGGAAGCTGGCGAAGACGGTCAGCTAGCCCACTTCGCCGAAGTCATCCGGCCGCCTGTGCGCCCTCTACGGGACGCCGAGACCCAGGCCCTCAACTCTCTGGTCGCCCGCAGGCACCAGGTGATGACCATGCTGGTCTCGGAGAAGAACCGCCTGAGCTCCGCCACCGTCGCCGTGCGTCCCCGCATCGAGGCCCACATTGCATGGCTGGAGCAGGAGTTGGACGACCTGGACGAGGGCTTGCGGCAGACTCTCCGTCAGAGTCCCGTATGGCGGGAGAAGGATGACCTGTTGCGCAGACCTGACCTGCCCCCAATAGTTGTACCGCAAATCATGAGACACTGATAGCGCTTGGAGCAGAGGAGGTGAGGATGGCCTCTGGAGCAGGAGGGCGATAGCCCAGGGCGCTGTGGGGGCGTTGGTGGTTGTACTCGTGGCGCCACTGCTCGGTGAGGACCTGCACCTCCCAGAGGGTATCGAAGAGCTCCCGGTCCAAGAGTTCGTCCCTAAGCTTGCCGTTGAAGCTCTCAACATACCCATTCTCCCAAGGGCTACCCGGTGTGATGAAGAGGGTTGTGACTCCCACCCCTTGGAGCCACAACCGCACCGCCCTGGCGGTGAACTCCGGCCCGTTGTCCGAGCGGAGGTGCTCCGGCACGCCACGCTGGACCATGAGGTCCCCCAGGCATTCAATGACATGGGGTGAGCGTAACGAGCGACCCACATGGATGGCCAGACACTCCCTGGTATACTCATCCACCACTGTCAGGAGACGAACGGGTTTGCCGTCACTGGTACGAAGGGCCACAAAGTCGTATGCCCAGACGTGGTTCCGTCGTTGTGGCCTCAGCCGCACGCAGGAGCCGTCAGTAAGCCAGAGTCGGCCCCGTTTGGGCTGTTTGGCTGGTACCTTGAGTCCTTCCCGTCGCCAGATCCGCTCCACCCGCTTGTGGTTCACTCTCCATCCCTCCCATTGCAGCATGGCAGTCACCCGCCGGTACCCATACCGTCCGTACCGACTGGCCAGCCGAACCACTGCCATCGTCAGGGCCTCCTCATCATCGGCCACTGTTGCAGTGTACCTCTGTGTTGACTGGGGTTGCTCAAGCGCCCGGCAAGCGCGCCGCTCAGAGATGCCATACCGTTCCCGTGCCAACTCCACGCATCTCCGCCGGCGGGCCGGGCTCAGAAGTTTCCCCGTGCTGCCTCCTTCAGAATCTGGTTGTCCAACGTCAGGTCCGCTACCGCACGCCTGAGTCGTCCGTTCTCCGCTTCCATCTCCCGCAACCGCCTCGCCTGGTCTATTCTCAGCCCCCCATACTGCTGCCGCCACCGGTAAAACGTATGGTCTGATACCCCGATACCCCTGCATGCCTGGGCCACCGTCTCCCCTTGCGCCAGGGCCACCTCCGCTTCCCGCAGCTTCCCTATGATCTCTTCTACACTGCGCTTTTTACTCGCCATTGACTACCCCCTCTCACCAGCTCCACTTTACGAGTTTATAACTGGACCAGTTTTTGGGGGGCAGGTCAGGGTTCCTTCATAGCAGCCGGTAGCGAATACGACGACACACCAGAGGCTCTCAGAGCGAGGCCTGGATTCAGTGGTATCAGCCAGGCCGCCATCGACGAAGCCAGAGCGTTGGTTGTGGAAGCGGGCTACGGGGACGGCGTAGAGGTAGACTACCTGATCAGAGGCACCACTTTTGTGGATGCTGAAACGGGCTTTGGCGTTTTCTATGACGAAGCCTTGAACAGAGACTACGACTTGGCAGGTGCGACACTCGGTCTCCAGACGGCGGATCCCTTTGAAAACCTGGCCTCCTATTATCTGGACCCCAGCGCTCCCGTCAACCTTGCCAACTACGACAATCCTGCAGCACGTACCCTAATAAAGCTGGTCGGGAGTACGCCGAACGGCCCAGGTAGAGTGGCGCTGGTTGAAGACGTAAAAGAGTTCCTCCATGAGGATGTCCCGGCTTCCTTCCTGCTGTGGGGCGACTTTCCAGCCGTTTTGAAGACTTACGTCATGGGTTTTCCCGACAGCGACCTTGGACTCTATGGCCGGTACAGGTTCGATCACATCTGGCTAGATAAGTAACGGGTCCGACCCTGTTCGAAAAGAAATGGGGAGGAAAACCTCCCCATTTCTTTTTTAGGCCCATTTCTTTTTTAGGATCACCTTTAACCCTATTTCCGCTGAAGTAAAGCTGCCCCTGGTTCCGGTTTGGTGATATACTTCATCGCAACCGCTGATAACGGGCGACTAGAAGAGCAGGTGCATATTAGACGTGAGTGAAGCGAACTCATTATCCTCCTCTGTCTCCGACCGCATTGACGAAGAGATGCGGTCGTTATTTGGTCGTTACCTAACGGATCGCAGTCCACTGCGCCTTGATGACTACGGATGGCACGAAGTGCGTCCCGATGTGCTAGACAAGGAGTTCATCGATGGTCTCACGTTCGTTACCCTTGTAGAATCCAACCCAACAGCCCCATCCGAGAAGCTTCTTGATGCCGCTGACCGAAGTCGGGCCCCCTGGCTAAGGCAATTCATCATCCTGACCTGGCTCCCTGAAGAAAGCATGCATCCTATGGTCTTCCGAGAATATCTGGTCTCCTCAGGTACTTCAAAGGCTTTCGACCTAGATAAGCAGATGCAGGACACCTACGAACGGGGCTTCGAACTTGGCGAAGGATACTCCGAGCTCCAAGCGGCCACCTACGGCTGGCTTCAGGAACTTATCACCTGGCGGTTCTATGAGTCCATGCGAAACTATCTGGTTTCCACCGCCACTCCAGACAACCCCACCGACATGGTGCTGGTGAGAATATTAGGGGACGTTGCAAAACAGGAGAACTTTCACAGGTTCGTTTATCTTTCTGGGATCAGGACAGTGCTAAAACATGCCCCCCAAAGGAAGTGGGAGGTTGTCAGCGCTGCGAGTGAATTCCTGATGCCTGGGCACCACATGGCTCCCTCAATGCAGAAGCAGGCCCCTCATTGGAGTGCAAAGTTTGGCTTCTCCCACCGCCAGCTCGCTCGGGATATAGTTGCCGACATGATTACGATTACGGGCTACCGAGGGCTGGCGCAAGCTGCCATAGGATATGCCGTCAAAAATGAAGTTTACTGGTATTTGAAAATCCCCGGCGTTTTGCTTGCTCCGTTCTCAAAGCCCTATTGGTCACCCGTCAACGCCTTGGTCGGAAGGGCCCTGGCGCGAATGTACGGGTAGTACAGCTCCCATCTGAACCAGAGAATACCTGGCTTAACCAGTCGAAGGCCGCGCATCGAAATCGATGTTAAACCCCAGTTGATCATGTAAGTGGACTCATCCGTTGATCAGCCTGGCGTGACTGGAACCACGAAGGCCAACAGTACCCTTCTTGCGTCCGTGAGCATCGCGGGCCACGGTATCAAACATCTTATGAGCGCGGCCTTTTTTGTCCTATTGCCAGAGCTCAAAGATGGGCTGGGCCTTAGTAACGCCGGAGTCGGCACACTTTCTGCCTTCAGGAACGTCTCGGGCGGCGTTATGAACATTCCCGCTGGGTTCGTTGCCGACCGTTACCGGAGTCAGGGAGCTGCGATCCTCGGCATATCCATCATCGTGGTCGGAGTCTCCCTTGGCGCCCTCGGCCTGGTACACAGTCTACCGCTGGCTGTCCTTGCCGCGACGATCTTCAGCATCGGCATCACCTTCTGGCACCCAACTGCCATCTCTGCCCTCTCCAGGCGTTTCGCTCATAAGAGAGGGTTCATGATCTCACTTCACGGCACGGGCGGGAGCATAGGTGAGGTGTCGGGGCCGCTTGTTGTCGGTGGCCTTCTGTTGTTCATGGGGTGGCGCTTTGTACTCAATACCGTCGGCGGGCCGGGAATCCTTGCAGGGGTAGTCATCTGGTTGCTGTTGCGAAAGGCGATGTCCTCCGGTCCAGAGCAGACACCTGCACCGAACTACTTGCAGTCTCTTGTAGCACTTCTAGCCAACCGGCGGCTTTTGAGCCTCCTGATCTTGGTAGTCGGCTACAGTGCTTCACAGAGCTCCATCGTCACATTTCTTCCAATTTTCTTGCAGGACGAAGTTGGATACTCAGCTTCCGTCATGACTCTTTTTATCGCCGCTTCTCAGACAGTCGAAATAATCTCCCAACCCATCATGGGGATGCTGTCGGACCGCTATGGTCGAAAAAGTGTTGCTTCCATCCCTGCTGGCTATCGGAGTCATCGTGTTCGGCATAACTCTGGCGGAGCCAGGAGTACCCATGTTCCTTACTATTGCTGCCATGGGGGCCTTTAACTATCCGCTGATGTCTATTTTAGTGGCCGCTGCGGGTGATATCGCCGGGGAGAACGTGCAGGCCACAGCCGTATCCCTCGTCTTCGCTGTGGCTATAACGATGGGAGGCATCTCGCCGTTGATTAGCGGGCTCCTTGCGGATGCCTTTAGTGTGGAGACGGTTTTCCTATATGCGGCAGCGATGTCACATTTCTTCCAATTTTCTTGCTGCGGCAACGGGACTTTTCCTGGCCCTGCAACGTTGGCCTGCGAGGGTACCCTGATCAGACCAATCGACAATGCCCATCTCCCGACAGCACTTCCTCTATCGGCCTAGCGCCTCCCTGCACACCTGCTCCACCTCTACATCGTTCAGCATGACGGGAAACTTGTTTCCCAAGGAGTCCAGCGCCTTCCTGAGGGCATTTCTGGCGTTCTGGACATCGGCCTCCCCGGTCGGGAGGCCGATCAGCCGTAGCTTAGTTTCCACGGCTTCGACGCTGAGGAGGCCATAGGTCATGACTAGTTGCGGACGCATCCCAACTAGCTCTAACTCGTAGGGAGTCATCACCTCGAGTTCCAGAAAACTCTTACCCTGTAATGCCCCGATGTATCCTGGTGCAAGGCCTGGAATGTTGATAAATGCCCCAGTGATCGGTTTATTCGGAGGGTTGGGTATACCGGTAATCCTCTCGAGTGTACGAGAAAGCTGGGGCAACAGTTTTAGGTTTATGCCCGTTGGAACGCCGTATAGTAACTCTAAGGACATGACCAGTCCTTCGAGACTGGCGAAACCACGGTCGGCGATTCCATTCACCGTAGCTTGAGGCCAAGCTCCCGAAGAGGCGGCAGCAAGTGCCAGGGAGGTGCCCGTGTCGAAATTGTTGTGCGCATGATAGTAAATGGGTACGTCTTGTTTCAGCCCTGCACGCAAATTCGACAGAAGGTACCTCGTGGCCTCTGGAGTAGCGACGCCCTTTGAGTCCGCCATCAGTAAGGCCTGGGCCCCTTGATCGATATAAATGTTCGCTCGCTCTATAATTGTGGAGATTTGATCTCGCCCTGCGTGGGCGGACGAAACCGATACCTCAAGCCCTTTTTTCCTCGCATATTCGATCGCTTTAGGGAGCTCGCGCATCATCTCGTCAAACTCAGGCCCAGCCTTTGCCAACCTGAATTGCTCCAAAATATGCGGCGGTAATGCCGACAGATTTATTGAATCTGCTCCGGTATCCGCCATCCTGTCGATTCTTTCTTTGTACTCTCCCGTGCCCCAGGCAGCATACCAGCCCTGAATACGTAGCTTCATCTTAAGCCCCATTTTGGCAATGGCACGCAGAGCTTCCAAAGCGCGCTGGTCCTTCGGAGTAGCAGTGGTCGTAGCCGTCATGAAAACGGTTTCCTTGATGCCAACCTCGTCCAAGAGTTGGGCAATCTCCTTATACTCTTCAACAGCGTACAGACGGGTTGCCTCCATATGGTCCATCTTTGCAATGGTGAAGTCTTGGATGAGAAACGGCTCTCTGAAATAGTACTGATCCCGTACTTCTGGGATGAAGTTGAACGGGCTAACATGGTACAGATCAGTTTCCCAGGGTGTGTCGGATGTCTTCATGGGTTTCGAACTCCCTTCAATGCGAACGGGCAGGACTGGCAATCTTACCCGTTGAGTTTCACTCCTGCCCAATGTCTCGTAGGCTTGCTACTTGAGCCTTACGGTACCTAGCACGCTCGGCCTTGTCAAGGAATTACGCCAAATAGGCTGCGCTGATGCTATACTGCGCAAAACAGTGACACAAGGGGACGGAATCCAGGTCAATCGAGTAGCATGAGATTGAACTTTGGAATGAACACAAGCCCAACGGGTCGCACCTTGGAGGATCTGAGGAAGGCCTGGCACGTGGCTGACTCTTCGGGGTTCGACTGGGTCTGTATTTCGGACCATTTCTACGGTCCTCATAGTAATGACCGTGGCCAACCTTGCTTTGAGGCTACCTCTGTGTTAACGGCGCTGGCGGCACAGACCCAGAACGTAGGGGTAGTGGCTCAAGTATTTTGCATGGGGTATCGCAATCCGGCCATGCTCGTCAAGTCCGCGATCACGATAGACCACGTGAGTAGTGGTCGGCTGGTATTAGGATTGGGGGCTGGGTGGTATGAGCCGGAATACAAGGCCTTGGGAATACCCTTCCCGCCAGCGCCAACGCGAATGGAAATGCTGGAAGAAGGGGTACAAATCGTCAGGTCCATGTTGACCCAAGAGGAGACTACCTTTATTGGCAAGCACTACCGGGTGGAAGGGGCGTTGTGTTACCCGCGCCCAGTCCAGGAAAAGCTGAGGATTTGGATAGGAGGAGCAGGCGAACGGCGGGCTCTGGGCATAGTGGCTCGGTACGCAGATGGCTGGAGTGCACCAACCGTGTCGGCCGAGGAGTATCGGCATAAGGTAGGGGTGTTGGACCAGTGGTGTGAGAGACAGGGGCGCGATCCAGCGGAGATTGAGAAGAGTGCAAACCTACGCTTCTACATGGGGACTAATCCCTCCATGGCGCATAAGAAGCGTAAAGCCATTACAGAGGAGCGACCCAACTGGATTCAGACAGGCGGGATACTCTTCGGCACACCCGAAGAGGCTGTGGGCATAATAGGGGAATATGTAAACGCGGGAGCGCAGGGGTTGAACATAGATTTTAGAGCACCCTTCGATTGGGAGGCCTTGGAGGCGTTTATCGAGGAGGTGATGCCTGTCTTTGCCTAACAGTGGGAATGCGCTTACCGAACCGTTCCCAACCAGGGGTGATCCTGTCTGGGAGGCATCTTGCGAAAGCGTTTGGACCTGACACCGTGCACATATGCTAGGTGAGCCTATTTTGAAGAAGGGGGTAATAGTCAATGGATAGAACTGATAAACCTTGGGAAGGCGCTCTATTTAAGGTCAGTCCCTATAACTACATTCCAGAAGTACAAAAGCAATACAACTTCCGAGAACCGATGGTTCTCCAGGACTTTACCCTTGGAAAGATGGACCATCTGGAAGGGACTCGCATGTACTCGCCAGGAGAGTACGCTGAGATCGCACAGCTTTTAGATGAGATTGGCGTCCAGGAGACCTTTTTTCTGATTGACCAATACCCAGGGACCGCGAGAGGAGACCGGGTCTGGGAAGGTATAGAGGCCATTGCCAAGTTGGGACTCAAGATGAGGTTGCGGCTATGGGGCCATTCAGGCAACTGGGCCCCAGGGACCTATAAAAACTGGATCGACAAGATGGCTGACTATGGGGCTACCTCGATCGGTCTGTCCGCGTTCCTTCCGTTCATAATACAGCAGACCATGACCCCAAAGGCCGGTTCCAAGACCGAACAGAAGGTCGATGAGCTTCCCGATGCGATCGAGTACGCCAGGGAAAAGGGCTTGACCGCGTGTGTAGGGCACCTTTTTGTGGGCGCCAATGAGGATATGCAGTCGATCATCGACCGGGGCAACTCTTATATAGATGCCGGCGCCGAGAGTATTCTCATGCCAGACTCAAAAGCCATAGCGAACCCCGAGGCAACAAGATATTTCGTGTCGAAAGTTCGAGCAGGTCTGAAGAAAGACGTTCCACTTTATTACCATGTCCACGACTGCTTTGGGCTGGCCACGGCTCAGGCGCTGGCAGCGGCCTCCGCAGGTGCCTACCCTCAAGTTTCGGTGAACGGGATCGCAGACATGGGTTTCGCTAGTCTTGAAGAAGTTGCGCTATCCATGGAGTTGCTATACGGGGTTCAGACCGGCATAAACTTCAGGCTGATGCCCGAACTGTCTCGCACGGTCGAGAGAATTACGGGCATAGCCAATCCCCCCTATAAAGCCGTTACCGGTCCTTTTAACGCTATGTCAGGTCTGGTACCTGCGTACCTAGGAATGTTGTCGGGGAAGGATTTCAGAGAGCTCAATGTCAATACTCCCTTTGAGCCGGAGATGGTGGGGTTGCGGTCCCAGTTGATGATGTCTTATCTAGGCCTAAGTAATAAAACTGTAGAGGCTAAGCTGAATCAGATGGGGCTTCCGTCTGGAGAAAGAGAAGTGGTTAAGGTCCGCGAGGCTCTCAAGGAAAGATTGGACTCCCTCGGAAACAAATTCCCCGTCATGCTGAACGACGTCGAGGTTGAGCAGGTGTGCAGGGAGACGCTGGGCAAATAAAAGTAGCGATCGGACTTGATCGGTAAATATGGCCATAGGTGGAGGCCATCCTTCCACAGAAGGCTCACTATGATGCTTCGTCCTTCCCCGGGCTCAGCATGAGCGGGCGGGTAGTGGGTGGTCAAAGGGGGGGGGGTAACAGTAAGTGTCACCCGCTTAAGACGCCTATCCCCTTTAGAATAGAGTCATGATGCTCGGGGCCTGATTGGAAGAAGAATGGGCAGGGTAAAGTAGCCCCAGCCTGGCGATATAGTTGTAGTCTTGCAGGCCAGTGTTTGGCGTTGCCGACGAGGGCTAGCGTATCCAGCATTCGGGTAGAGACAGACTTGGCCGCTTCGGTTATTGACCCGTCTCGAATTCCCTTGGTTATCTTCTCAACTTCCGGGGCGAAGCCGCTACGCTTCAGGTGATTTTGGTAAACGGGCATTCGAAGATAGAAAGCGATCTGATAGCTGCACACTTTCTCGGCACGCGCTTCGTCTCCACAAGCCAGTACCAGGCAAGCGATATCGACACTGGTCGGGTCCCTTCCGGCATCGCTAGCTGCTTGTTTTAGCCTGGACGCGAGTTCGCCGACGTATTCCGGGCCTGCCATGTTGATTATGACACCATCAGCCATCCGGCCAGCCAGTTCGGTAGTCCTCGGAGCCAGCGCCGCAAGATATATCGGGATGTGTCTTTCCTGATTCGGGACCAGCAGCTTCAAGTCTGGGATGTTAAATATCTCTCCCTGATGTGATATTTCACCCTTGCGCATGACTTCCCTGAGAATGAAGAGGCTTTCATGTAGTCGCTGAAAGGGCCTTTCTTGGACGATTCCATGGTTGTTCAGAAGAGTCGGCCCGTGACTGCTGCCTATTCCGAGCACGAAGCGGCCGTTGGAGATTTCGTCCATGCTGGTAGCAACCTGGGCTATTAGGGTGGGAGTCCGGGTGAAGATGGGCATCACCGCCGTCCCTAGACGAATCTTCGAGGTGGCCAGCGCCAATGCCGCCATTTGAGATGGGGCGTCCTTGCCGTGGCCAGTGGACGACTCGGTAATCCAGAAGGTGTCGTAGCCCCGTTCCTCGGCAAGCTTGGCGGCCTTTTGCAATACTCTGGCTGGCAACCAGTTGCCGAGGCAGACGCCTAGTCGAGGCTTGACCACTACCTCCAGCCTTTGCCCCAGGTTCCAGGGGGTACGGGAATCCCTGGACGCCATCCCGCCCAAAGGATCTGGGGAGAAAGGTCCATTCCAATGGTAGTAGGGAAAAGGGCGGCTATATCTTCCACTGTCCAGGGTCCATCTTGTTGCGTAATAGTCCTCGCAGGGCTTGGCTGGCTCATTAGGCCCACTATCCCTCCGGTTATGTGGAGAATCTGCCCTGTGACGTTTGCCGCTTCGTCAGATGCCAGCCATACGAGTAGCGGAGCGATGGCCTCGGGAGGTTTTGCAAGCTGTGTTGGGATAAATTTGGCGGCCTGATCGGCAGGTAGCTCCTGGGCAGGCTTGGACACCGCGGCTGTCATACGCGTTGCTGCGCCGGGGGATATGCAATTAACAGTTATTCCATACTCCCTGAGCTCTTGGGCCAGTGCTCGGCCGAATCCGGCTACGCCGTCTTTGGCGGCAGCATAGTTCGCCTGACCCCTGTTCCCCCAAAATCCGGCCGTTGATGAAAACAGCATTATGCGTCCACTACGCTGCTCTCGCATCACGGTGGAAGCATATTTCACAACGGTGAAAGTACCTTTAAGATGCACCGAAATGACCGCATCCCATTCCTCTTCAGTCATTTCGAATATACTGTTGTCGGCAATGATTCCTGCCGGAGTAACGAGAATATCCACGGTACCAAAGTTGTCGAGGGCTGTATCAATGATGTTCTTGCCGCCGTTCATAGTAGCCACAGAGTCGAAATTGGGTACGGCAACCCCGCCACCCCTCTCGATCTCCGCGACCACGTCGTCGGCCGGGCTGCTTGTCGTATCTGTTCCCTGTACTGAAACCCCGACGTCGTTCACAACGACTTTGGCTCCGTGTTGGGCGAGGGCTATCGCGACGCTTCGTCCGATGCCCCTTCCGGAACCGGTCACCACCGCTACTTTATCTTCCAAAAGCTTATCGACCATATAGCCCTACGCGTTCTCGAGGCTTTTAACAAGGGTGTCGGGTAATACCCGCTGAAACTCTTCCACTGTCCACAAGCTCTCTGCCTTGTAAATGGTGTCGATCAACCTGGGTTGAGACACTAAAGAGATGCTCTTTCCGTGAACGAGGAATGTCTGACCATTGACGTTGGCCGGTACATCGCTCGCCAGATACGCTGCAAACGGAGCCACGTCCTCAGGACTAGTTTTTCCCGTCGCAATGCCGAACCCAATGAAGTTGGCGGTGGCATCGTGCTCTTCGAGTTCCCGGGCTATAGCCTTGGTAAAGCCGGCGACGGCTGACGCCGCGGCGGCATAGTTGGCAGACCCAGAATTGCCGATTAGACCCGCCTCGGTGGCGAGCGTGACGATCCTCCCCGAACGTTGGTTTTTGAAGACGGAGGCCGCCGACCTGCATACCGTAAATGTCCCCTTTAGGTTTTCGCTGAGAACCGCATCCCATTGCTCTTCTTCCATGTCGAAGATCGAGGAGTCCATTTCGACGTTATGGCAGGTTACGACTATGTCCAGTTTTCCGAAAGTCTTCAGCGCCACGCTAAGGACACCCTCACTACCTTCGAGGGTGGTGACAGTGTCTCTGTTAGCGGTGGCGATGCCTCCTGCCTTTTCTATATCCCGCACCACTTCGCTGGCGAGAGAGGCATCGGAGCCTGGATGGTTGACAACAACCTTAGCGCCTTTCTGGGTGAAATAAAGGGCTATGGCTCTGCCGATACCGAGACCCGCACCGGTGACGATGGCTACCTTGTCTTTTAATGCCAACACAACGCAAAGAATAGGGCCTTGTCTCGTTGTTGGCAAGACAAGGCCCCAAATGAATCACCGATGGGGGATCGCTACTTGAGCGTCACCGTCTCCCAGCGCAGGTTCGTGGGAGCACCATCACCTGGCCTCCAGTCGTCGATCCGCTCTCCCACTGCATAGGGTGTTGGACGTGTCGCTATAGCGGCGGCCCAGTAGGTGTCGTATACAGCGCGGTTGAGTTCCTGCAACTTTCGCGCCCTTTCGTCAATATCGACTATACCTACCAACTCGTTGTAGGCCGAGCCAATGAAGGCGGTGTCATGGTAACCTTCTATCAGCCCCCCATCATCACGGCCGTTCATAAAGATGCGTATGTTGGTGAGCATCGATGGTCTGGCCGAAGGCGAGGTTACTGTTACATTGACCTCGCCCGGGAAGTCTTGGGGAGGGCCAGCCCTGACCCTGCCGATGAAGCCTCCAAGCTCTATGGGAACGATCTCGGTCTCGATGCCTATGTCTCTCCATGAGCTGGTGATTGCTTGAGCGACATCCAGGCCTGCAGGATTACCGGTGGTGGCCCAGCTCCACAAGGTTACCTTTTCCCCGGCATATCCCGATTGTTCCAGAAAGCTCTTAGCCCCATCGGGGTCGAAGGGATAAAGCGGCAGGGAGGGATCGTAACCCAGAGCAACGGGCGAAAATAGGGCGGTTCCCACCTGGATCTCTTCGGTGCCTGCTGGGTAGAATGCCCTGGCGATGGCATCCCAGTTTACCGCCTGGATCAGGGCCTTTCGAAACTCAAGCTTATTCGCGAGTTGGTCAGGTTCGAAGCTCCGCAGGAACGCGAACATCGACGTGCCCACACTCTCAGGACCGCTGATTCTGAACCCACGATCCACCATGAGATTGACGTCGGCGGTGTCGATCTCGGCTATGTCGGCCCCGCCTGTCCGCATGAGCGCCGTACGGGTGGTGGCCTCCGCCGCAACAATCACCTTTAAGGTAGCGTAGGTGGGTGTTCGGCTCTCATCCCAATAGTCTTCGTTTACCTCGAACTCGAAGAACTCACCGATATTCCGGTCCACGAACTTGAAAGGCCCGCTGCCCAGCGGATCGTCCTCGAAGCCCCCGGAAGTTCCCACCTTGTCGTAGTGGTGCTTGGGGAGGATAGTCATGTCAGCCTCGAGGGGACCCATGTTTGGAATAAAAGTGATGTTCGGCGATGTGAGGTGTATTTTCGCGGTGTATTGGTCAACGATCTCTACGTTGTCTAGCGAGGCGCCCAACAAACCACAGCCCACGCAGCTTGCTTCCTCACGCGCGTAGTACTCCATGCTGAATTTCAGGTCTTCCGAAGTGATCTCCACCCCGTCGTGCCACAGGGCACCTTGTTTTAACGTGACTGTGTATACCTGACCATCGGTGGTGTCCAGGCTGTTCAGGATGCCAAGGTCGAAGCTTGGTATGCCGTCCTCGTCGGCACCGATGAAATAATCGTACATCGCGCCAAGGTAGACCAGCTCAAGACCGGTAGACAGCGACTTGTCCAGAACGTCTTTACCAAAACCAGGCACTGCTACGGCGACCTTGCCCTGGGGCCTTATTGGGGCCGGTGTAGCCGTTGGCTGAGGGGTCGGAGTAACTACCACAGTCTCCCGTACAGTCACTCCCTTGGTGACCTCAACCGTCTCTTTCACCGGCACTTCTTTGGTGACCTCAACTACCTTTGTTACCTCGACGGTCTCTTTAACCACCACCGGAGTGGATGTGGCGTCGTCACCGCACGCGGCCGCGACGAGCAACACTATGGCCATCATCATGGCTAGGCCGCCCAGAACAGCAAACCTCCCTTTCCTTGCTACCATTTCTCCCCCTACTTGATAAAGTTGAAACCCGCCGGTATGAATGTGCGAGTCGGCAGTCAGGCTAGCGCATCCGACCTAAAGGCGTCAAGATTCCGGGCCACCCTTCCCTACCTGCTCAAGTGTGGCCTCGACACCTCGTCAGGATGTAGCCAAACCTATTTCGCAATTAGAACGGGATGATTGAAGAGTATCTTCGTCTCGTTGTTACTTTAGTCTGATTGTTTCGTACCTAAGATATATGGGTCCCCCATTTCCGGGCCTCCAATCAGCGATCCGCTGACCCATAGCATATGGCGAAGAGCGCAGTGCAACCGGGGCAGCCCAGTAAGTGTCATATAGTTGCCGGTTCAACTCCCGCAGTCTCCGTTCCAGCGCATTTATATCTGTGATGGCTATTAGTTCATTGTAGCTCGAGTCGATGAACCCTTGGTCGAAGTAGCCCTCGACCAGACCTCCGGCAGCGTGACTAGCCATGAAAATACGTATATTGTTCAGCATCGATGGTCTGGCCGAAGGCGCGGTCAACGTTACATTAACGGGTGAACCGAAGTCCTGGGGATCGACCCTGACCTTTCCGATGAATGTCCCAAGTTCCACGGGAACGATTTCCGCGTTGATACCAACGTCTCTCCACGCGCTGGTAATTGCCTGGGGGACGTCCAGTCCCGTGGGGTTACCGGTGATGACCCAACTCCAAAAGGACACCTTTTCGCCATCATATCCCGATTGCTCCAGCAGGGTCTTGGCACCCTCAGGATCAAATGGGTAGGGTGGCAGAGAGGGGTCATAACCCAGGGCCGCCGGGGTGAAGAGGGGAGTGCCCAAGGGTACGTCTTCTGTCCCGACAGGGTAAAAGGCTTGGGCAATGGCCGTCCAGTTCACGGACTGAATCAATGCCTTACGAAACTCTATTTTGTTGGCGAGTTGGTCAGGTTCGAAGCTCCTGAGGAACATGAACGTAGCCGACCCAATGTTCTGAGGCCCACCGATCCTGAAGCCTAATTCAGCCATTCTATTGACGTCGGGGAGGTCAACCTCAGAGATGTCGGCTCCACCCGTTCTTAGGAGCGCAACCCGGGTGCTTGCTTCTGATGCTACGATTACCAAGAGGGTGGCAATAGTAGGCGTTCTGACTGGGTCCCAATAGGCCTCGTTGGCCTCAAACTCGATGAATTCGCCGATATTTCGGTCTACAAATCTAAATGGTCCACTGCCCAGAGGGTCGTCTTCGAAGCCTCCATCGATTCCTACCTTTTCGAAGTGGTGCTTGGGGAGAATAGTTAGGTCCGCTTCCAGCGGGCCCAAGTTCGGAATGAAGGTAACGTTGGGTTGGGTTAGATGAATTCTGGCGGTGTATTTGTCAACGATCTCGACTCGATCGAGCGAGCTCTTTACGAAACCGCACGCGATACAGGTGGAGGCTTCTCTGGCATAGTGTTCCAAACTGAACTTGATATCATCGGATGTAACCTCTACGCCATCGTGCCATGTAGCACCCTCTTTTAGCTTGGCTGTGTATACCTGGCCATCCGTGGTGTCCAAGCTTTCCAGGATACCCCAGTCAAAGCTGAGTTGACCGTCTTGCTCAGCGCCAATGAAGAAGTCGTACATAGCGCCAACATAACCGAGGTCGCCGGACAGTGATTTGTCCAGCTTCTCTTGCCCGAAGGTGGTTTGAACCACCGTGACTTTCCCAGATGGGGCTGGGGGTGCCGCTGGGGCCGTTGTAGCCGTTGGCTGAGGGGTCGGAGTGACTATCACGGTCTCCCGTACTTCCTTGGTGACCTCGACGGTCTCTTTCACCGGCACTTCCTTGGTGACCTCGACTACCTTTGTTACCTCTACGGTCTCTTTGACCACCACTGGAGTAGAAGTGGCGTCGTCCCCACACGCGACCGAGACGAGGAGCACGACGGCCATCATCATGGCCAAACTACTTAGAACAGTGAGTCGCCCTTTGCTGAGGCTCAATTCGCACTCCTAGAAATAAGGATTCAGATGTACCGTTACTTTATGACAACAACTTGGGTTGCCTGACACGCTAGCACAAATGACTTGCGAGCGTCAAGAAATTCCGTCACTACTTCCTCAACATCAAATCATAGCTACCGGCCCTAGGGTTGACAGCCTATTACCTCCAATGTATTGTTTGCCCATTGGAAAGGGGACCAAGTAAAGGATATGGCTGAGGGACAGGCAAGGCTAGCAGGCAAAGTGGCTATTGTGACTGGCGCAGGGGCTAGTGGGCCTGGCATCGGCACCGGCAAGGCCTTCTCGATCTTGTTCGCTCGCCAGGGAGCCAAGGTGGCGCTGGTGGATCAAAGTGCCGACAATGCCGAAGTGACCTTGGGAGAAATTCGCAGCGAGGGGGGCGAAGCCTTCGTCATACCAGGTGACGTTAGCAGTCTGGATGACTGCAGGCGGGTGGTTGACCTCGTTGTAGAACGGTACGGACGGCTGGACATTCTCGTGAATAACGCGGGTATCGCCGGTTTTGGGACCGCGTTGGATGTGGCAGAAGAGACCTGGGATCGCGTGATGGACGTGAACGTCAAGAGCATGATGTTAATGAGCAAGTTCGCTATACCTAGGATGGTGGAGAGCGGAGGGGGTTCCTTGGTCAACATCTCCTCTCTCGCTGCCTGGAGAGCTAGTCCCCCAGATGCCCTAGCCTACTCTGTATCCAAGGCAGGCGTCGTTTCACTAACCGTATCCATGGCCGTGGCGCACGCCCGGGACGGCATCAGGGTCAACTGCATACTGCCTGGCAACATCAACACCCCTATGGCGACCTCCCACCTTAACCTCACTGAGGAGATGGTAGAAGCCCGGGCACAGTTCACGCCTCTTGGAACTCAGGGTACTGCTTGGGACATAGCCTGGGCTGGACTGTTTTTTGCTAGCGATGAGTCACGCTGGATCACGGGCGTGTCGATACCTGTGGACGGTGGCAGTCTTTGTGTTGTCGGCCCCTATCAACCAGCTCCACTCAGAAGCTAGTAACAGGCTGCGGAAGACATAATGTCTAACTATCTCGAGACGGAGACATTCTTGTAGGCCGTCCGATGCGGAACCTCACGAGTTAGCTACAATATGAGTGAAGAGAGTCCTATATTAGAGGTACGGGATCTCCGAACCTATTTCTTCCTACGCCGTGGGATTGTGAAAGCAGTCGATGGGGTGAGCTTTACCCTAAACCGGGGAGAGACACTTGGACTGGTAGGTGAGTCCGGCTGTGGCAAAAGCATGACTGCCCTCTCCATCCTGCGGGTGATACCGAAGCCTGCTGCGAGAATCGTGGGAGGAGAAGTGTTATTTGATGGCCGCGATATATTGCAGCTTACCGAAGATGAGATGCGCCACCTGCGGGGTCGCCAGATGGCTATGATCTTGCAAGACCCCATGACCTCGTTGAATCCCGTCTTCACCATCGGTGATCAGTTGAGAGAGGCGATTACAACCCATCGAAGAGTGACCCGCCCTTCGCTCAAATCCCAGACAATTGATCTCCTGCAGATGGTAAAGATGCCATCGGCAAACGTCAGGGTAGGCCAGTTCCCACACCAAATGAGCGGGGGTATGCGCCAACGAGTGGTTGGCGCCATGTCATTGGCCAACGAGCCTAATCTCATCATTGCAGATGAGCCTACAACCTCCCTAGACGTGACGATCCAAGCCCAGTACTTGCGGCTATTAAAGGAGTTACAGGAGGAGACTGGCAGCTCCATCATCTTCATCACCCATGATTTTGGAATAGTGGCAAAGATGTGCGATAAGGTGGCGGTGATGTACGCTGGCAAGATAGTGGAGGCAGGCCCGGTACGAGAGATTTTTAACAACCCAAGCCATCCCTACACGCAGGCGCTACTCAAATCGGTGCCGAACGTAGACGAACGAGTAGACCGCCTCTATTCGATCCAGGGGCACCCCCCGTCTCTGTCGGACATCCCACAAGGCTGCACCTTTGCACCGCGCTGTCCGTTCGTGATGGATGTGTGTCGCGAAAAATTTCCCCCGAGCGTAACCGTGGGTGCCGATCATGCAGCGAGTTGTTGGCTCCGCGTAGAGGAAGAGCATGACTAGCCCACTGCTTGAAGTGAGGAACCTCACCAAATACTTTCCTATCAAGAAGGGGTTCCCTCCCTTTAGCTCAGTAAGTTTTGTGAAGGCTGTGGATGGCGTGTCCTTCTCGTTGCAAGAAGGAGATACATGGGCACTCGTCGGGGAATCTGGCTGTGGCAAGACCACAACCGCCCGCCTGATACTCCTCCTGGAGAAGCCCGATAGCGGAGCGATACTCTTCCGAGGCGGGGATATAAACGAGCTCCGCAGTAAACAGCTCAAAGAATACCGCGCCGGATGTCAAGCTGTGTTCCAGGACCCATACAGCTCGCTGAACCCAAGAATACGGGCCGGTTCCATTGTTGCAGAGCCGATGGTGATTAACGGATACGGGTCATCCAAGGAGATCGAGGAACGGGTGAAATCGCTTTTCGATCAGGTGGGACTCGACCCGAGCACCACGGGTAACTTCCCCCACGAATTTAGCGGCGGGCAGCGACAGCGCATCGCTTTGGCGAGGGCTCTCTCGCTCAATCCTAGCCTGATCGTCCTGGATGAGCCAGTTTCTTCCCTTGACGTATCCATCCGAGCCCAGGTCATGAATCTGTTCAAAGATTTACAGGAAAAGCTTGGACTCACTTATCTTTTGATCGCTCACGACTTGGCAACTGTCCGTTACATGACCCAAAAGATAGCCGTGATGTATCTTGGGAAGATAGTCGAAATAACAGACACGGAAGAGCTGTTCATGAACCCGCTCCATCCTTACACCCAGGCCCTATTGTCAGCTACATTGCCATCCCACCCTGACATAAAGCGCGAGGAAATCATCCTCCCAGGAGAGGTGCCCAGCCCTATAGATCCTCCTTCCGGTTGCCGATTCCGCACTCGCTGCCTCTACGCAAGGGAAATCTGCTCGCAGGAGCCGGACTTGTTGGAGTCGGCCGAGGGGCACGTTACCGCGTGCCACAAAATGAACAACCCTGAATACGCATCGTCCAGGGATCTGACGCCGACTCAAGCGAGTAAAACGGGATAAAAACTCAACGAGCCTCGTTGGATTAAGTGAAGTCAGACAAGGGCGTCTTAAGTCGTCAAAAGAAGGAGTGTGGGCTATGGAGACCACGGGTGGAGACAGACCCTGGGAAGGGGATGGATACGCCGTAAGCCCTTACAACTTCGTCCCGGAAGTACAGCAACAATATGAGTTCCGGCAGCCTGTGGTAATTCAGGATTGGACGCTGTTAAAACTCGATCATCTTCCTGCAAGCCGCATGTACTCCTTGGATGAATATAAGGAGGTCGCCAGCCTTCTGGACGAAGCTGGCGTACAGGAGGCGGTCTATCTTGCTTACCAGTATGGGACCGCAAAAGACGACCGTGTCTGGGAAGCCCTTCAGGCCATCGCAAAGCTGGGCCTGAATCTAAAGCTACGGGTCCAGGGTCTGTTTGCGACATGGGGCGCGGGTGAGTACAGGCAACGGATAGACAAAATCGTTGACAGCGGTGCGGGTTCCCTTGGCCTCTCTGCGGCGCCGGCCAGAGCTCAGCTCGGGCATGGGCCACAGGGCTCCGAGTCCGATGAGCGACTGCGTGAGTTGCCCAAGGCTATCGAGTATGCCCGCAAAAAGGGGTTGGGTGTGTGCGTTTCGACGGTTTACATCGGAGCAGACGGAGACTTCCTCCAGGATTTCCAGGCGGTTATCGATCGGCAAAACTACTATTTGGATCATGGAGCCGACAGTCTGGTAATGGCAGATTCGAGGGGTACTTCTACCCCTGAAGCGACGAGGTTTTTGGTGCAAAAGCTTCGTGCGGGGTTGGTGAGTGATGTCCCGATCTTTTTCCACGCCAGAGACAACTTTGGAACCGCCTCGGCCCTTGTGCTGGCGGCGACTTCCGCCGGGGCCTGGCCTCAGGTCTCTGTTAATGCTATCGGTGACCAGAGCTTCGCCAGTCTGGAAGAAGTAGCCATGTGCCTGGAATTACTCTACGGGGTCCGAACGGGCATCAAATTGGACAGGCTGAGGCAGCTTTCCGCGGCCGTAGAAAGGATTACCGGAATACCCCAGTTACCTTACAAACCGATTACCGGAGAGCATAACACTTACGTAGATTATCCGCCCCACTATCTTGGCTACGTCAAGGGTAAGAGCTATAGGCAGCTGGATCTGAGCCCCTATGACATTGGGTTGGTTGACATGACTCCGACTCCTATCATGTCCTATGGCCTGCTGAGTCATGAGGTGGTCAGGGCCAAGCTGGAGCAGATGGGACTTTCCGCTGGACAGGGCAATGTCCAAGAAGTCTATAATGCGTTAAAGCGGCGACTCGATTCCCTCGGCAATAAATTTCCGGTTATGCTCAATGAAGCCGAGGTTCAAGATATATTCAGGAAGACACTAGAGGAATGAAACTAGCTCGAGAAGGGCAATGGGTGTTACCGAGTCCCTCGCTAGATGGTTAGTCGACACGGGCTATGAGGCCATGCCTCCGGAGGCCGTTGACTCCGCCAAAGAAGTGATCTTGGATACCCTGGGCGTAACCCTGGCCGGTGCGACCCAACCGGTAAGTCGACTGGCCATTGACTATGCCCGAAATGCGGGCGGTACACCTGAAGCGGGCGTAATCAGCGGTGGGTACAAAACGGGTGCATCTAGTGCCGCCTTCGCCAATGGTATCTCAGCCAGCGCGTTGGATTTCGACGTTACCTTTTTGCCGCTGGGCCATCCGGTCTGCACGGTCTTTCCCGCTGCTTTCGCGATAGCGGAAAAACTCGGTGTGAAGGGCCGGAACCTTATCGAAGCGGTTGTCATTGGAATTGAGGTCCAAACGAAGGTAGGTTATGGCTATAGCATTCAGGAGGGGCCAGCTAGAGGGTCCAGCGTGGGTGTGTACGGTGTGCTTGGTGCTACCGCTACATCTGCGAAGCTCCTCGGCCTGGACCAGTGGCAGACCCGCATGGCCTTTGGTATAGCGGCTTCACATGCCAGCGGAAACAAGAAAAATTCAGGGACCATGGCCAAACCCTACCATGCAGGTAATGCCGCTTCCGGTGGTGTGCTTGGTGCCCTGTTAGCCAAAGCTGGCTGGACGGCCAGTTCCGAGCCGTTGGAAGGGCCTTCGGGCTTTGCCGATGAGTTTATGGATGGCCGATACGATCCCAGTGTTACCGTCGCGGCCTTGGGAAACCCTCTCAGCATCGTGGAACCGGGTGCAGCTATTAAAACTATCCCGACGTGCCATCGGAACCTCCGCGGGGTCGCAGCCGTCCTCAAAATAGTGACGGACTACGACATCAAGCCAGAGCAAGTAGAGCGGGTTACCGTATCAGTACCCCACGCAGGTTGGATGAACCAGCCGGACCCGGATAGCGGGCTGATGGCTAAAGTAAGTCTTCAGTTCAACCTCGCAGAGGCCATCCTGAAACGTAAGGTCGACATCGATAGCTTCGACGACCGGAGACTGGACGAGCCCGAAGTGCGCAGCGTGATGCAAAGGGTAAAGCTCCTTGTAGACCATTCGATCCCGTCTCAATATCGAGATGCATGTAATCCCGTGACTGTCCGTCTGAAGGACGGACGTGAACTGACCGAACGGGTGGACGTGGTACACGGGGAGTGGGGCGACCAGCTCAGCCTGGACGAGGTCATCGATAAGTACCGCGATAATGCGATGCGCGTGCTATCACCAAACGAATGCGACCGTAGCATAGAGATGGTGCTCAACCTAGAAAAGCTGGACAGCATTGCCGAACTTACGGATTTAGCTACGTACGGCGCTGCCCAGACTGCATCCCGCCAGACTGCATCCTGATAGATACATCCAGCGCGGCTCGACTTTTCTTGACAACATACCAAAGTGCCCAGATAATGCGGCCACAACGGCTCAAAACCAATCCGAGAGGTAAGTCATGGAAACCAAGGTAATTTCTTGCGATACGCATATAATCGAACCGCCCGATTTATTCGTTACAAGGATGGACTCGGCTTTTAAGGACCGTGCGCCAAGATTAGTCACCACGAAGACGTCAACGGGAAGAGAGTACGATGCCTGGTTTCTGGACGGCAGCGAGTTGGTAACTCTCGGGGCTTTTACACAGACGGCCATCAGGTTCGATGATCCTTCCCGCATCGACTTCATGGCAAAGTGGGAGGACGTAAGAAAAGGGGGCTATGACGCTGATGAAATGGTGAAGGACCTGGAGCAGGATGGTGTTTGGGGAGCATTGATTTACCCGAGCGTCGGTATTTTTTTCTGCAGAATACCAGACAGCCAACTCCTGACGGCCATATGCAGGACATATAACGAGTTCATCGCCGAGTTCGTCAAGACCTACCCACGGAGGCTGATAGCGCCAGGATTCATAAACGTCGATGACGTTGAAGACGCCTGTGACGAGCTGGAGCGGTGCGCTGAATTGGGGTTGGTGGGAGCCCTGGTTCCTGTTTTCCCGCAGGCCGATAAGCCTTACAGTCATCCTGTATACGACCGTCTTTGGTGGACGGCCCAATATCTGGAAATGCCTCTGATAATGCACAGTGGTTACATCAGAAACGGCATTCCCGGAGTCGAACAGACCACCACGTTCAGCGATTACAGTCCGGCAGCCAGATCCAACCACGACTACTGGCTCCGTTACACTCTTACCGCCATGATCTTCGCGGGAGTGTTCGACCGTTATACAGGGCTACAGATATGCTCGGGAGAGCACGAAATCTCCTGGATACCATACTGGATTGACAGGATAGACGAAACTTACAAAGAGCGTGGGTTCTATGGGAGGGGCTGGAAGTCCAAGCAAGGTCTGTTGCCCAGCGACTACTGGCATAGAAACATGTTCGCGACCTTCCTGGAGGACGTGGTTGCTGTCCAACGGCTACGAGACATCATTGGGGTAGAAAACATGGTTTGGGGCAGCGACTATCCCCATTCCGAGTCCACGTGGCCCAAGTCGATGGAATATCACGACAGGTTATTCGCCAACGTTCCTGAAGAAGATAAACGAAAGATCGTTTCTGAAAACGCAGTGCGGCTGTTCAACTTCAAAGTTTGATCCACATACGCAAGGGTACCAGCTATTTCCCTAGGCTACGCACTCGGCACGGCTACCCAGGGGAAGGCCAATACCAGCGCTGTTCGACTTTTCTTGACAACATACCGAAGTGCCCAGATAATGCAGCCACAACGGCTCAAAACCAGTCAGAGAGGTTAACACTCATGGAAACGAAGGTTATATCGTGCGATACGCATATAATCGAACCGCCCGATTTATTCGTTACAAGGATGGACTCGGCTTTCAGGGACCGTGCCCCAAAACTGGTTACCACGAAGACATCATCGGGGAAAGAGTACGATGCCTGGTTTCTGGACGGCGACGAGTTGATAACCCTGGGGGCTTTTACGCAAACGGCTCTCAGGTTCGAAGATCCCTCTCGAATAGATTTCATGGCAAAGTGGGAGGACGTAAGAAAAGGCGGTTATGACGCTGATGAAATGGTGAAGGACCTGGAGCAGGATGGTGTTTGGGGAGCATTGATTTACCCGAGCATCGGAGCTTGTTTCTCCAGAATACCCGACAGCCAGCTTCTAACAGCTATATGCAGGACTTATAACGAGTTCATAGCCGAGTTCGTCAAGACCTATCCAAAGAGGCTCATAGCGCCAGGATTTATAAACGTCGATGATATTGAAGACGCCTGTGACGACCTGGAGCGGTGCGCCGAATTGGGATTGGTGGGAGCCCTGGTGCCAGTTCTCCCACAAGCTGGCAAGCCTTACAGCCATCCTGTGTACGACCGTCTGTGGTGGACGGCCCAATATCTGGAAATGCCTCTGATAATGCACAGTGGCTACGTAAGACATGGAAACGCTGGAGTCGAGCAGACCACCACGTTCAGCGACTACAGTCCGGCGGCCAGATCCAACCACGACTACTGGATCCGGTACACTCTTACGGCCATGATCTTCGCGGGAGTATTTGACCGCTGTCCGCGGCTTCAGGTATGTTCGGGAGAGCATGAGCTATCTTGGGTCCCATACTGGATTGACAGGATAGACGAGACTTACAAAGAGCGAGGCTTCTACGGCAGGGGCTGGAAGTCCAAGCAAGGTCTGTTGCCCAGCGACTACTGGCATCGCAACATGTTCGCGACCTTCTTGGAGGACGTAGTTGCCGTGCAGCGACTGCGGGACATTATCGGAGTTGAAAACATGGTTTGGGGCAGCGATTACCCACATTCCGAGTCTACGTGGCCCAAGTCTATGGAGTATCACGACCGGATATTCGCCAATGTTCCCGAAGAAGAGAAGCGAAAGATCGTTTCTGAAAATGCTGTGAGGCTGTTCAACTTCAACGTTTGATCCGCATACGTAAAGACGCCAGGTATTCCCCTAGTCTACGCACTCGACACGGCTACTTAGGGGAAGGCCAGAACCCAGCGCTGTTCACCCTCTGCTCAATAAGCGAGGTCGACGATGCCAGGAGCCGGAAGTAAAACACGGCCTACTCAGGCAGACCCTCGGCGACGAAGCCAAGTGGCGGATGTCCCACAGGATCTGTGCCTTCGTCCCATCACTGAATTGTCGTGGCTTCTTAAGAACCGAAAAATCTCTCCCGTAGACCTGGTGAACGCCCACCTTGAGCGCGTCGACGCTCTGGACAAAACCCTCAACGCCTTCATTACTGTTTCGCGTGAAGAAGCCAGCGCAGCGGCGAAAGAAGCGGAACTGGCCATTGCAGGTGGTAATTATCGAGGCCCACTGCACGGGATCCCAATAGGGCTCAAGGATCTTTTCGCGACCACTGGAATACGGACGACTTCTGGAACCAAGATCATGGCGGACTATGTCCCCTCTGAAGACGCCACGGCTGTGGCCAAACTCAAGGATGCGGGCGCCATTATCCTCGGCAAACTCAATATGAACGAGCTTGCCCTAGGAGCCACGGGGGAGAACGCTCACTATGGCGATACGTTAAACCCCTGGAACCCAGACCGAATCAGCGGCGGGTCTAGTGGAGGCTCTGGAGTAGCGACTGCGGCGGGCGAATGTGCTGCAGCACTTGGTACTGACACAGGGGGTTCCGGACGCATTCCAGCCGCCCTTTGCGGCATCGTCGGACTTAAGCCCACCTACGGGAGAGTTAGTGTCGATGGGGTCACAACACTGTGTTGGTCTCTCGACCACGTCAGTATTTTCACCAGAACGGTAGAAGACTGTGCACTGATGCTAAACGCTATCGCCGGCTACAACCCCTTGGATCCAGCCTCCGCCGATGTGCCTGTCCAGGATTACACAAAAGCAATAAACGATGGCTCCAGGCCGTTACGAATTGGGGTCCCAAAGGAAGACGTTTGGGACGGGGTTGATCCAGAGATACAAGCAGCAGTCAGGACAGCGATCGAGACCATGGCTGGCTCAGACAATACTTCGGTAGTCGACGTATCTATCCCGCTGCTGCCAACATGCGGCGATCTGGCCACGTCCCTTATGGGCGCGGAAGCCATAACCTCACATGGAGAGTTGTTAAAGGAACACGCCTCCAGTTTGGACCCAAAGATGAGGCCACGGTTAGAACGAGGCTTGGGAGTGTCAGCGGTCGATTATATTAACGCTCAGAAGGCCCGAGCCGCTTTGAGCCGACAGGTCAAAATTGTTCTTGAAGAGGTCGATCTTCTAGCCTTTCCGACCACCGCTATTGTGGCTCCGACACGGGGTACCGATGAAGTGGAGATAGAGGGAATAAAGGTGCCGGTTCTTGGCGCGCTGGCAAGACTAAACCGTCTTGGCAATCTCACGGGATTACCGGCGGTGAGTGTACCGTGTGGCTTCTCAAAACAAGGCTTGCCGATTGGTCTTCAGCTAGTAGGCCGCCTTTTTGACGAGGCCACACTTCTCCGAGCCGCCAACACCTACGAGCAGGCAACTGATTGGCACAAAATACACCCATCTCTCCAAATCTAAGGTCAATCCAAAACAGCGCTAATGCTTGACTAAAGGACTTCATAAGATCGGCCGATGGTAAAGTTCCTTCTCATTCGACTCATGCAGGGCGCAATCGCTCTCTTGATAGCTAGTTTTGGGCTGTTTCTTGTGGTCAGAACGAGTGGGAATCCTGTTAACACCATTTTGCCTATTGAAGCCACGGCTCAACAAAGGGAAGCGATGACCAAACGCCTGGGCCTGGACCGCCCGGTTCTCTACCAGTACTGGGTCTATTTAAAGGACGCAGCTCAGGGGGACTTTGGCGTGTCGCTAAGAACCAACCAGCCTGTGACGGACTTGATCCCCAACAGACTGGGTAACTCACTCAAGCTGGCTTCCGTAGCTATTGGTTTCGCGTTGATTATAGGATTCCCGCTGGGAATCCTGGCCGCCGTTCATCGAGGGCGTTTCTGGGATCGAGTCGCCACCGGAATAGCACTTTTGGGTCAGTCGCTACCCCCCTTCTTTACCGGCATTGTTTTCATACTGCTCTTTTCAGTTTACCTGGGATGGTTCCCCGCTGCGGGATCGGGTGGTTTCAAGCATATGGTCCTACCTGCTCTAACTCTGGGATGGTTCACCAGTGCAGGCATCGTGCGCCTCCTTCGGTCCAGCATGTTGGAAGTGCTCAATAGCGAATACGTGAAGCTGGCACGGCTTAAGGGGGTCCCGGAGCACAAGTTAGTTTTGAAGCATGCATTACGTAACGCTCTGATCCCTGTGGTCACTTTCATTGGTTTCATGTATGGCCTCATCGTAGGTGCCGCTGTCACCATTGAGGTAGTTTTCGGGTGGCCTGGCCTGGGACGTCTGGCGTTTGAAGCTGTCTTGTTTAGGGATACTCCACTACTTCAAGTCACAGTACTAACTTGGATCGCCCTGATAATAGGTATCAATTTCCTCGTAGATGTCTTATACGTCGTTCTGGACCCACGGATTCGGGTATGACGATGGAGTTGTCCAGTTTTCGATTTAGAGATTTAAGGTTCACCCGAGGCTGGCTAACAGCTCTCCGAGAACTGAAGAGCGCCCCGAAGATACCTGGGTTTATTCTTATCACCGTGGTAATCATAGCTATCTTTGCTCCGTTAATTGCTCCTCACAACGCTATTAGAACCGATTTGGCGGCCAGGGAATTGCCCCCCGCCTGGGAAGACGCCGGCAGCATCACCAATCTCCTGGGCACCGACCGACAGGGCCGTGATATCTTATCGCGTATCGTGGAAGGCAGCAGGGCATCACTATCCGTCGCCTTCCTCTCGATCCTTTTCGGTGGAGCTTTCGGCACGGTACTTGGCCTGGTGGCCGGGTATCGTGGTGGGTGGGTCGATTCGTTGATAATGCGTAGCGTAGATGTGTGGCTCGCGGTACCGGGCATACTTATTGGTCTTGTCCTTGCGCTAAGGTTCGGTCCGGGTTACTGGATAGTGGTGTCAGTATTAAGCATAATATTGTGGGCGCGCTACGCTCGGCTCATTCGAGGTGAAGTATTATCGTGGAAGGCTCGGGATTTTATCGCTTTGGCTAAAGTGGCCGGGGCGTCTTCCTCGCGGATTATATTCGTTCACATATTACCTAACACTTTGAACAGTATCATCGTGCTGTCGACGCTTCAAGTTGGTTGGGCGATTATAGCCTTGGCGTCCCTTAGTTTTCTAGGAGTCGGTATCCCACCTCCTGCGCCGTCCTGGGGCGGGATGATTTCGGAGGGCCGGAATTTCGTCGAGACCTTCTGGTGGATTTCCGTATTCCCTGGGATCGCCATTATGCTGGTCGTGATTTCGGCAAACATGTTTGGCGACTGGTTGCGAGACGTGTTGGATCCCAACCTGCGCCAGATTTAGATTGCCAACGCCTTAATCCTTACTAAGGTATATGGGCGCCGCCGTCGACGTTCAACGTCTGCCCGGTTATAAAATCCGAATCCTCACTCGCCAGAAACACGATTGCACGTCCGATGTCCTTCTCTGGGTCCCCGACCCGGCGCATGGGTACCTTGCCTTTCTGCTCTTCTATGAACTCCCTGCGTCGCTGAGCCTCGGGAGAATCCTTCCCGTGGGTTGTCTCGATCCTGGACGCGGTCAGAGCTGACGGGCATATGACGTTGACATTGATGCCATATTTGCCCCACTCGCGGGCTGCGGTCCGGCTAAAACCTCGGACTGCCTCCTTGGTAGAGTTGTAGTCGGCCATCCCCACCCATCCTTCCAGTCCAGTTATTGACCCGAAGTTGATTATCTTCCCGCCCCGGTCCTTCATGTGGGGGAAGACTGCCTTGCAGCAGTGCCAGGTAGAGTGTATCCCAGTCCGGAAAAAGGTTTCCCATTGTTCCTCTGATATGGATTCTATAGACGTCCAGCCTTCATGGGTCGGGGCCGCTGGCCACCCGCTCTGCGCTGCGTTCACCAAGATTCCGATGGCTCCGAAAGTGTTGACCACTTCTTCGACCATTTCGTTCACTGAGTTTTGATCCCCGACGTCACAAACCACCGCGATAGACTCATGACCGAGGGCCCGCATCTCGTTGGCCGCCTCATCTGCCGCTTCAGCGTTTATATCTGCTATCGTTACGTTGGCTCCTTCTTTTACCAGGGCGAGGCAAATGCCCCTTCCCAGCCATCCGGCCCCGCCGGTTACGATTGCTACTTTTCCATCTAGCTTTCCCATCTGAAACCCCTAACAATATATTTTTCAAAGAATAGGCTGGCCCGAAATATAGCCCCACAACATAATCAGGTCAAGGGACGGTCGCTTTTGAGCCGCATCGGTCCGTGTGTGTACGTGGCACAAAAAACTTGACAGGGACATGCGCCCCAGATAGGATGTGCGTCTCTTGCAATGCTGTGGTTATCGGTCTGGCAACTTCCCAATAGGACGATAATGTTTTGGAGGTTCAGTGATGTCACAAGGGCATGCTGAGGAACAGGTAACTCAGTTGCAGAACGAATGGTTCCAGGCGTGGATAAATCACGACGAGACCACCCTCAACAGACTCGTGGCGGACGATTATATCTTGATAACCGCTGGAGAGGGCATTCAGGTCTCTAAGAAAGAGTGGATACGAGGAGCTGTCGGACGTTTCGCTCAGAAGGGATACCAATACGACGAGATGTCTGTTCGAGTATACGAAAACGCGGCGGTGGTCATCTGGCGTTATACGGAGGAAGTCACAGATGACTTAATCGAGAGGCTTTATGGACAAAGACCTGTTCACTCTAGAGGAGATGACGGAGAACCTGGCTCCATCCGAATGTTCATGACCGACGTCTGGATCAAACGGGAAGGTGGCTGGCAGGTCGTGTCCAGGCACGCCAGCCTCCCGGCGAGAGCGGAGCGATAGTTCAGAGGGACGTACAAGTGGCAACCCGAATTGAATGTTCTTGATATAGCTCAGATCAGCAAACCTGGGTGTTTTTAAGCTGTTGCATGGATATAAGATTCTTGGACATCAGGAGCCAATCGTGGTCTAGAGATGTGGACAGCCTCTGTTCTGATCTTGGCTCCCTCGATGTTCCAACTCTGTTTCCTCCCCATTTTCTCAAGGCCACCTTTCATAGGATCGGTGGCCGGATTTTTGTGTTACAAAGAGGAAAAAATCTGGTAGGAGCCGGTTTTCTCTTCCCACGAACTTCTCGAAACGGCGTACGGGAGTTTACCCTTCGGTTCCACAAACAGGATCAGAACATGGAGTTAGACCAGGACGAAATTATCAATTAGGTTGAAGCGTTACTGGGTGGAGACAGGGTCGTATTCTATGATCCTGATGCGAAGGGCCAATACCGTAAGACAACGGTTCTCGAGGCCAATGGTGTCGAAATCGGCCATCCCGACGCCGGCGAGGCCGTGGCTATCCGGGACTTACAACAACGGATTTGGCGTAGTGACCCGGGCCTGCTCTACCCGTCGGACATACACTCGACCGCCTTCAAGGCGGGCACGTCCTTGAGTGCGCGAGTCCGCGAGGAACCTGTGGGATTCCTATTTGGTTTCTACAGCTTCGGCGATAGGCCGCTTCCTGAGCCCTGGCGTCGGGAATATGGGGCTGATCTCGGACTTGAATCCCAGCTATTGGGCGTGTTGCCGGAATATCGAAATCGCGGGATAGCCTTTCTTTTGAAGCGGTTTCAGGCTGAGGAGGCCCTGGAACAACAGATCCGGATTATCAACTGGACCGTTGACCCTTTACAATATGGAAACGCCATCTTTAATTTCGGTCGATTAAAGGCGGTCGCCTTCGAGTTCCACAGGCATTACTATACTTTCAAGAACGTGTTGAACCAAGTTGCGACATCCAGGTTCGGCGTTACCTGGCTGTTAGAAACGCCACGAGTTAAGCAAGCCTTGATTTGTTCGTAAAAACCCCTCGCCAGCCTGGGCAAGGTGGGGATAATGTAATAAAAGGTCGTGGGCGCTGCGCCTGGCCGAGGGAGGGGAGGATGTTCCGAATACGAGACCCGCAAGAGAGCCTCTGGCAGTCCCAGTTCCTGGTGACGCCGAAGAAGGCTAAGCGCCTGGAGAGAAGTTGGGCCGAGGTTTTCCGAAACGAGGCGCTCCCCCTGATTGACGAGGAGCGCTTTGCTCCCATGTACTGCGTGGACAACGGCCGTCCCAACCGGGCGGTGCAGACCGTCCTCGGGGTCCACCTCCTCAAAGAGATGTTCAACCTCACCGACGATGAAGCTCTGGAACAACTAGAGTTCAACCCTTCGGCAAGCTCAGGGCAGGCTCTGCTCTGGCACCACGCCCTGCGGCTGGACATCGAGGAGACCCACCTGCCCCAGAAGACCCTCCACAACTTCCGAGTTCGCCTGATGCAGCACGACGGTGGCCGGCTGGCTTTCCAGGAGACCACGGACCGGATCATCCAGGCGCTGGGCATACGCACCGGAAAGCAACGGCTGGACTCCACCCACATCATGAGCAACATCGCCACACTCACCCGGCTGGGCCTGTTCTGTGAGACGATGCGGTTGTTCCTGCGGGCCTTGCGCTGGGAGCACCCAGAGCTTCGCCCTGGGGTTCCGGAGGGCCTCCTAGGGCGCTATTTGAAGGAAGAAGACGAGGCGACCCACTACGAGGACGCCCGCACGGGGGAGGGTCGGCGACGCCTTTCGGTCTGTGCCCGGGACCTCTACCGGCTGGTGGACCGGTTCCATGGCACGACTGCTGCCCAGCTGGAGGAGTACCGGCTGCTGGAGCGGCTGCTGCGGGAGCAGTGCCATGTGGGCAAACACCAGGACGGGCGCCCCAGGGACGATGACGACGATGCTGGGGGATGCAAGGTGCCCGTGGCCTTGAAGGACCCGAAGCAGGTGTCCGCCGACTCGCTGCAATCGCCCCACGACCCGGATGTGACCTACAGCGGCCACAAGGGGAAGGGGTACGAGGTGCAGGTGGCGGAGACCTCCACGAGGAGAACGCCACCCAGCTCATCACCCACGTGGAGGTGACCCCCTCGAGTGGGAGCGACACCGACGTGAGCGTGCCGGTCGTTGACGGGCTCGCGGAGCGGAAGGTCCGACCGGACGAGCTCTTCGCCGACACGGCGTATGGGTCGGGCCGCAATGCCTTCGAAGCCTCGCGCCGGGGAACGGAACTGGTGAGCCCGGTGGCGGGGTCGGCGCCGGGGAACTCGCACGAAGGAGAGGGTGACGGACCACCGCCGCTCACCGCCGCGGACTTTCAGATCGACGTCACAGGGGAGCAGGCCACGGCGTGCCCCGCCGGCCACCCGTCCATCGAGGAGTACGAGCTGAAGGATGCGCCGGAGCGGGTAGAGGTCCACTTTGCCGGGACAACATGCGAGCCCTGCCCCTTGCGATCCCGTTGCCCGGTGAAGCTGGACCGGCGTGCGGGGGCCTACGTCCTCAAGGCGGACCTGGTGAAGGTGAACATCGAGCGGCGCCGGAGGGCCGAGGCCACCGAGGAGTGGCGCAAGCGGTATGACATAAGGGCTGGTATCGAGGGAACGAACTCCGAGCTGAAGCGCGCCCACGGGCTTGGGCGCTTGCGGGTGCGAGGGGGCCGTCGGGTGCGGCTTGCCGTCTACCTGAAGGCGTTGGCGTGCAACTTCAAGCGGATGGTCCATGCACGCCTGGTGGAGATGGAGAACACGGCTCAGCGGGCGGTCGGGACGGTACCTGCGGTCGCGGCCGCATGAGGGCGCCGCTCCACAACTTCCACCGGGTGCCCTGAGCCACGGAAGGGGTACCGCAACGGGATCACGCTTGTCCTGAGCGCAGCAGATAGGGCGGTGAGGCCAGCAGCCGGCATCCCGTGGCCTCCTCCGCTCCAGACCACCTTCGCACGCCAGGGCTCATCTCAAACAGGCCTTGTTACGAGGGAATCAAGTTTGTTTCAACACATGCAAGAGCACTATCCGGACGCGGCGGTGGCCCGCGGACGGGGAGAGGAAAGGAAGAGTGGCGCACCCTCTATCTGGCGGTAAAGCCCTTTCTGGAGGAGGCGAAATGAGCAGAACCCGAAACGGCACCTACGAACTCGAGCTCAAGCGCGTCGCTGAGGAGTTGCGCCTCGGCTCAGCCGGCAACTTCGAGGACATGATCGTTCAGCATTGCCTTAAGCGCCTCCAAGCCTGGGTGGCTGCTCATGGCACACCTCCGACCCTGAGCGACTTGGCGGATGGATTTGCTGTTTCACTAGATCTTACCCCGAATCCACCGAAGGACACCGATGGACGGCGTGAGGACAGCGGAAGGGGGTGGGTGAGGGAGCTACAGGGGAGATGGCCTGGGGTCTTGGGGTAGATGGGAGGCCGGCGGACGGTCTTCAGTCGCCGCACAGGGCCCCTAAGGCCCTATGCGGGAGTTGCGATGCGCGGGATGGCGAGAGGATACGCAGCAGGGGACTCTCGCGACCGGGGTGGCGCGAGATTGCGGGGACGTTGGGTCAGTTGCAGGCTGGCCGTCAGGCCGGGAACGGAATGGCTTGCAGCCGGGCCAAGGCGCGACTGAACTGGGTTTCCCAAGGCCAGCGCCGGGGGAGATGCAAAGTGAGGCGGCGCGCCGAGCGGGTGATCCGTCCCACCAGAGCGAAGACCCGCCGCCTGAGGGTCTTGGTGATCACGGTCCGCTCGCCCAGACCAATCCGCGCCGTCCAGCGGGCCAGGTTATGCGCCATCACCTGGACCGCCAGCCAGGCGCCGTTGGCGGCGAAGCGCCCCGACGGCATGTGGTTCAGCCCGACGCCGTACTTGAGGTCGCGTATGGCGTTCTCGACCTCGGCGTGGCGGCGATGGTCAGCCTCCAGTTCGAGCAACTCCCCGTCCCGGTCGGTGATGAAGCCGTGATAGCTGTATCTGGCGAAGAGGGCCAGCTGGGAACCGGGTGTCGGCTTCACCCGCCGGACAATGAGCCGCGCCGGCGGGGCGTCCGGCTTGGTCTGGAACGGGGTGTAAGTCGTCTCGGCGACATCGGCGGCGCCGTCCATCCAGTGGGGAATGGGAGTCCAGTCCTCCTCTGGTATCGCCTCGATCAGGTCCCGCAGGCGGGCGCGCTGGCGGATGGCGATGGAGAAGCGGACATCCATCCGGCGGCAGACGGCGACCACGGCGTGGGCGTAGAAGCCGCTGTCGGCCCGCACCGTGAGTTGGCCCCTGGCCCCGCAGTAGCGCACCCGTCCCACCGTCTCACGCAGGAAGTGGGCGGCGCCACGGGCGGTGTTGGCCCGGCCCTCGCGCAGCCGGGACATCAGCACGTCTCCGGTGCCGGCGGCAATGGCCAGCAGCGGGTGATAGCCCCGCGGGCGCCGGTATAGCCGTGGTGGCGGGCGCCCTCCTTGGCCAGTCCGTAGGTCTCGCAGATGGTGGAATCGAGGTCGATGGTGAACGGCGCGTCGCCGGGTCCCGCCCCGGCCTGCCAGGCCCGGGCCAACAACTGGCGGCTCACCCGGTCCAGTTGACGGACGTGGCCCCACCGGAAGCTGCGCAGGAAGGTCCCCAGGGTGGATGGCGCCTTAGCCGTGCCGCCCAGGGTGCAGGCCGTCCCCCCGGTGCGCAACACATCGGCGTCGTCAATGCAGTCGCCCCCAGCCAGCGCAGACGCCACCAGCGTCAGCATCTTGTCCCCAGTGTTCGCCCGTCCCGGCGCTCCGCCGAGGTCAAGGTGATGGTCGACGAGTTCCCGCAGGCCCAGGTGCCGGGCTAGGGTGGCCGGCAGGATCAGCCCGGCATTGGCCACCAGGCGATGGTCGTCAAAGAGGATGCGGATACGGTCGGGTTTGTTCTGTGGCAGCATCTATTGGGTGCTCCTTGTTTCCGGGCGGGTTTCTGTTCCAAAACCATTATCCCAGATTCAGAGGAGCACCCGCTGGCTTCTTCAATGGCTGTCCCCAAGGACGTCCTTCGGTGGATTCGGGTTAAACCAACTGCTTCAGTCAAAAATCTCGGATGGGCTACAAGCACAAGAAGCCGTCTACTTGGAGAACGCGGCTATCAGAGAGAACCAGATCAGGAGTCGCATTGTCGGTCTTCAGGAGCTGATAAAGAAACGTATCTCCGAGTACTTATACGGTCAGGTCCAATCTAAATTGCTGTCGTTGCAACACAGGCTGGACAGGGTCCAGCAACTTGGTCCCAACGACCATCAAAAAGCAACGGCGTTGCTGCAGGAGATCAGAGTCGAACTTCGCACCATTCAAGAACAAGGGTTGAGACGCGCCAGTCTCAAGCTTTATCCTCCCACGCTTAATCAGGGGCTGGTCAGTTCGCTTAGAGGGCTGGTGGACATTGTCAGTGACACCTTAGACGTGAAGCTCAGCATCGAACCTGAGGTCGAAGGCTGGGAAGAGTATGACTGGAGAGCATTCCCCGAAGAACATAAGGTAGTTCTATACCGGATCGCTGAAGAGGCCCTGGATAATGTCGTCCAGCACGCTAAGACGAACTCCGCTCAGGTAACGTTGGGTATATTGGACCCTGGGCACATCCATCTGGAAGTAGCTGACGTAGGCTGTGGGTTCGAGCCCCAAACCGCAGACTCTGCGCTTGGCCTGCTGGCGATGAAAGAGTACGCTAAGTCCGCAGGAGGGACCTGCCAGGTCGAGAGTACTCCGGGAAAGGGTACTAGAGTCCACGTTGTCTTGGCTCTGCCGGTAGAGTCAGAGACTCGATAATCAAACGTCTGAGCGATCCACTTACCGGCTCCAACTCATCAACGTAAGAAACATTCAGCAGACCAGTTCGACTTTCACGATCGCAACAGTGGCGCTTCGTGACTTCCCTTGACCATTGGCTATAATTCAACTAGACTCGTGTTCAATTTTGGTCTGGTTTTAGGGCTGATGGCTATAAACGCCAGCGGCATATTGAACTTCTTCCGTAACCGGCGCTGGTTTGATCTTACAGCTTTATCTAGGAGATTGAATGCAGGTTCGAGTAATCGGCGCTCACCAGCTTGAGACTCCGAACACGCGCCATACATGCTTTTTAGTGGATGAAGTCTTAGCAATCGATGCTGGCTCTTTGGTAACGGCCCTGACGCTTCATGAACAGAAGAAGATCAAGGCCATTCTGCTGACCCACCGTCACCTTGACCATCTGCGAGACGTGCCAGGTTTGGGCCTTCTAACACTATATGAGGGCGGCACCATCCCGATATATTCTCTTGCAGAGACGTTGGAGATTTTGAAGTCCAAGTTGATGGATGGAGTCCTTTATCCCGACTTCACAAAGGATTTAACGAATCTTGGGCCAAAATACAGCCTAAAACCCGTCTCCCCCGGAGAACTAATAGAAGTGTTGGAATATGAGGTCCACGCAGTCTCGGTCCCCCATGCCGCCCCAACGTTGGGTTACATAGTTAGACGGCCCGGTGGACGTTCCTTCGCCTATTGTGGTGATACGGGAGGCGGTATACTCCCGTTCTTTCAAGACCTTTTCAAGCCTGATCCTATCTTTGTAGAGGTGAGTTTCGCTGATAGGGGAGAGGAGTTGGCCAAACTGACCGGACACCTAACGCCGAATTTACTGCGTCAGGAGCTGGCAGAAGCAATCGAGCACAAGCTGAACATTCCCCGAGTGATGATAGTCCACAGGAATCCTGAGCATGATGAGGAGATCGAAGCCGAGATATCTGACGTGTCCAGAGAGTTAGGGATCGAAGTCACTCTCGCTCACGAAGATATGGTCTTTGACATCTAGCACCGACTATTCCATATTCAACAGCCCTCTATGGCAACGCCCAGTCAATCTGACAACTGTCCAACCACAAGCGAGCCACGGTTTATAGTCGACGTTAACGTCGGGAGATTAGCCACGTGGCTAATGGCGATGGGTTATGGGCATCTACTGGCGCAGTACCCACTGGGAGAACATGGCCAGACAACTTGCCGATCTGAAGACTAGCTCGCATGACTAGGAAGAACGCATTTCTATACAATGAACAACTTTCTCGCCACGTATTGCGGGATGATCACCCCTTGAAAGCAACGCGGCTCAGGCACACCTACGAATTACTAGAAGCTTATGACGCCTTCGGTACCGAAAGTTCCAATGTCGTAGAACCAAGGCTAGCTACCGAGCAAGAGATTCAGAGCGTACATGATCCCGAATACGTCAGCGCGGTCAGAAGCTTAAGCAGCGGAGAGACTAAGTACAACCCAGCCAGATTCAATTTTGGCGCCTCGGGGGACAACCCTATTTACGAAGGCATCTACGAGGCTTCGGCTCTAAGTACCGGAGCCAGCGTTGTAGCGGCCGAATTGATCGGCGACGGTCAGAAGGACGTCGCCTTCAACGTATCCGGTGGCCTGCATCACGCTGCCCGCGATCATGCATCGGGGTTCTGTGTGTTCAATGATCCCGCAATAGCTATCCAATATCTCGTTGGGATGGGATTGAAAGTAGCGTACGTGGACATAGATGCCCACCACGGCGATGGCGTGCAGAGCGCCTTTTATGACACCGATCAGGTGCTCACAATATCCATCCACGAATCGGGTAAATTCCTGTTTCCAGGGACTGGTTTTGTCGATGAGCTGGGCACTGGTCCCGGGAAAGGGCATTCGGTCAACATCCCTTTGTACCCATACACGGACGACGCCATCTATTTGTGGGCGTTCCGCGAGCTGGTTCCGCCTTTGATTAATGCGTTCAAACCCGACGTGCTGGTTACTCAGTTGGGTATCGACAGCCACTTCGATGATCCGCTGTCCCACCTGTCCATTTCATCCCGAGCCTTTAGCGAGGCCGTCAAGGAGTTTTCTCGAATGGGACTACCGTGGTTGGCGCTAGGCGGCGGCGGCTATGACCTGAGCGCAGTTGCAAGGTGCTGGACACTGGCTTATGGAATCATGATAGAAATTGACTGGCTTGACGACATTCCAGAGACATACAAAGACAAGTATGGCTTGAAGCACCTCCGTGATTCACCCACATCACCAGGAGATCCTAAAGTTCGGGAAGGCGCCAGGAGCTTCGCCGAAGATACCGTGGAACAGGTAAAGCGGCTGATCTTCCTGATCCACAATCTGAGCTAGAAAATAAGAGCCCCCGGGTCGGGGGCTCTTATTTCAGATTTGTCAGAGATTCTAGTTGGAGCGACGTTCCGCTGTTAACAGGTTTTTAGCCTCATGCTCAACACCGTTCTCCACGCAGCTACGAAAGGCGGAGTAAGTCGCCTTGTCGATAGCCTTAACGAGCCATTGTTCGCACGAAGGATCGGCCAGATAGCTATTCTTCAAGTTTATGAGACGGTCTAGGGAACCTAAATAGTGAGATTGTAGCTGGGTAAAGGCATGAGCCTCCACTTTGACCTCACCACTATTTCCTGGTTGAACCTTCTCCTTTTCGCTTATGTCCCTACGTTTTGTCACCCAACTCACCTTGCCTTAAGCATCGAGCCTATATGTCTAGTATCACACTATCTCCTCAAAAGTTACAAGCCGTTAACGCCCGAATCCCGCTTTATACTTCCCGGAATTCGCCTTCGACCGTTCCTTCGGGCTGATCGCCGCCGGGAGGCTGGTCTTGTTCCCCTGGAGCTTGCCCATCGCCTGCCGCACCTTCACCCTGGCCATATACGGATTGTCCCAACTTTTGAATGCTGGTACTTAGCTCCGTCATCAAGCTTTGCATCAGAGGGACGTTGTTGTCTGTAATGGCCGTACGCAATTGGGCAATCTTGCCTTCCACTTCCTGCTTCAATTCTTCCGGCACTTTATCGGCCTGTTCTTTCAGCAGCTTCTCTGTACTATACACCAGATTATCGGCCTGATTGCGTGTCTCAGCCTCTGCTCGCTTTCTTTGGTCTTCCTCAGCGAACCGTTGGGCATCCTCCACCATTTTCTCAACGTCCTCTTTTGCAATACCGGAGGTAGGCTGAATCACGATCTTCTGCTCTTTGCCTGTGCCTTTGTCTTTAGCAGAGACACTCAGAATACCGTTCGCATCTATATCGAAGGTGACCTCGACCTGTGGTACTCCCCTGGGAGCAGGAAGAACACCATCGAGTATAAATTTCCCAACAGACTTGTTGTCCTTGGACATGGACCTTTCGCCTTGCAGTACGTGGATCTCCACGCTCGTCTGCCCATCGGCAGCGGTGGTGAACACCTCAGATTTTGACGTAGGTATTGTGGTATTGCGCGGGATCAACGACGTGGACACGTTGCCTAGGGTCTCCAGACCAAAAGTTAACGGTGTCACGTCCAAGAGGAGAATATCCTGCACGTCTCCGGCCAGTACACCCGCCTGTATTGCCGCTCCCAACGCCACGGCTTCATCAGGGTTTACGCTCTTGTTGGGATCCTTACCGAAAATCTCCTTTACCTTGGCCTGAACCGCCGGTATACGTGTCATCCCACCGACCAGTATAACTTCATCAATCTGCTGAGCGCTTAATCCAGCATCATCAAGGGCCTGGCGGCAAGGCGCCACCGTTTTATCCAACAGGTCTCCGGCAAGCTGCTCAAGCTTAGACCGGCCCAGCGTCATCACGAGGTGTTTGGGGCCGCTGGCGTCGGCAGTTATGAATGGGAGGTTGATTTCTGTTTCAAGGACCGATGAAAGCTCGATCTTGGCTTTTTCCGCTGCGTCCCTCAACCGTTGCAGTGCCATGCGATCTTGACTGAGGTCAATACCGGAATCCTGCTTGAATGAAGTAACCATCCACTCGACGATACGGTGGTCGAAGTCATCTCCACCCAGGAACGTATCTCCGTTGGTCGCCTTGACCTCGAACACGCCATCGCCCAATTGGAGCAAGGAGATATCGAAAGTCCCCCCTCCCAGGTCGAACACCGCGATAGCGTTGTCCTTCTTGTTGTTTTCCAGGCCATAGGACAGGGATGAAGCAGTGGGCTCGTTTATGATGCGCAGTACCTCGAGGCCGGCTATCTGCCCTGCATCCTTGGTGGCCTGACGCTGCGCGTCGTCAAAGTAAGCCGGAACCGTGATGACTGCCTGGGATATCTTTTCCCCTAGCTTGGCCTCAGCGTCCTGCTTGAGTTTCTGCAAGATAAGAGCGGATATTTGGGGAGGAGCATAGGCCTTCCCACCCATCTCAACGTGGGCATCACCATTGGCTGCCTTGACGATCTTGTAGGGCAACACCTTGGCTGCCATCTGGACCTGGGGATCATCATATTTGCGGCCCATCAATCGCTTTACTGAAAATACGGTGTTGTCCGAGTTGGTAACCGCCTGGCGTTTAGCGGCCTGGCCCACATATGTTTCCCCAGATTTGCCGTTGACCGCTACTATCGAAGGTGTGGTCCTCCCACCTTCGGCGTTTTCCACGACTATCGGTTCACCAGCCTCCATGACACTAGTGACCGAGTTAGTGGTTCCCAGGTCTATTCCAAGAACTTTTGGCAACTTAAAACTCCTTTCAGGCTACGGGATAGGATGTTCCTCAGACTCGGGTTTCTTCGCTAATACAACAAGTGCTGGGCGAATAACTCTGTCGTGTAACTTGTATCCCTCTCGGACGACCGACAAAATTTGGCCTTCCTTGTGGTCCTTACTTTCCAGATAGGACATCGCTTCGTGCTCCAGAGGATTAAACTCCTTGCCTTCAACGTCGATTTTCGCAACTTTCTCGGATTCGAGTATGGATTCTATCTTCCGCCGGATTAGTTTGACACCTTCGGTCCATGACCCACCAGCCCCTGGATCGCCCGCGTGGTCCATTGCCAGGTTAAACTCGTCAAGTACAGGCAACAACTTAAGTATAAGTCTGGCGTTGGAGTATTTTTGATAGTCTGTGCGGTCTTCTTCCGCCCTACGCTTGTAATTGATAAAGTCGGCCTGGACCCTCTGTAACATTCCTTTGAGCTGGTTATTGTCACCGTTCTCTATCTCGGCATTCGCGGGGTCATGTTGATCTCCACGATCGCGCTTGACCTCTAAGTCCTCGGCATTATCCGGCGAACCATTCGCACCAACAGACTGTTCCTCACCTTTCCGTTGCTCGCACATAACTATCCTTCTACGCGATAAGACTTAGTCTTCGACATTGAGATTAAGCTTCTCGACCAGCCTATCCATCTCCTGCTCCATCGCATCCACCCCGCTGAGCCGTCGTCTCATCTCAACAAGCCACGCCAGGAGGTCTAGCATCAGCTCAACTCCAGCAAGGTTAAGTCCCAGATTCTCTTCCAGATGTTTTATCAAGCGTATTTTTTCAATGTCGTGCTGAGAGTAAAGCCTTAACATCCCCAGGGTACGGGAGGGCCTGATCAGGCCCAGGCGTTCATACTTCCGGAGAGTTTGAGGGTGCATCTCGAGGATCCGTGCGGCTACGCTTATGATGTAAACTCCCCGGAGTTGGTGGTCATCATGAGATACACTTTTTTCTGGCTTAGACTCCGCTTTGACAATATCTAGCTGGTCGGGCTTTGGCATAATCCGGTCAGGCTTCGGCCTGGTATTTTTTTGCAACTCCGAGCTTGCGTCACTCTTGCTTTGCATATTATAGCCTTAATTAAACCTACCTATAGCTTAATAGTTGACATGGCTCATGTCAAGAGCTATAATTCGGATGCACTTAACCTGATCATATTCTGTCAGGGGTGGTGCAGGGTAGACAATATGATGTTTCTAAAAGCGTGCTCCAAATGCAAAGGTGACATGATCCAGGCACGAGATATGTACGGAGACTACGTAAAGTGCCTCCAGTGCGGTCTTATCACGGAGCAACTTAATGGAACTCTGGTTGACCCCGCCAAAGTGGAGTCTGCCGAAGACGCCGAGGTTGCTTAAGCCTGCCCCCAACTGTTATCCCAATGCCCCTTACCCTCTCCACGAACCTTTTCTCTGCACGGCCGCATCGAATCAGTCGATAGGAACAAAACACATGTAGCCTATCGAAACGTAGCCCCAGAGGAGGTTTGAGATGGGACTGTTTGGAAATAAGAAAAACGAGGGAGGCCTCGAAACCGAATACGGAGGTGACATGGTCGGCATGATGAAGATGATGGCTGGGATGCCCGGCATGATGCGCAAGCCGATGATGAAGGGTCGCCTCAGCCAGCTATTGGAGCTGTCCGAGGAGAAGCGCCAAGAGTCCATCCGAGAGATGATGGGAGCGTTCCACAACCCAAAGATCAAGGACAGCGCCCGCGAGAAGCTCATTGCCACTCGGGTCGAGATCGTCGGTGAATTTTCAGAAGATAAGCGCCAGACCATAATGAAATCCCGCATGGCAGCACTTAAGGTCGCCCCGGAACTGGAAGAGGCAGATAAGAAGATACAGATGAAAGTGCTGCCTCAAGTATCGGAGGGTGCCAGAACGGCGTTCGTCTCCACCATGGAGCAAACGAAGAAAAATATGGCCAATTAACGGCCATATTTTGTCTATCTAGCGTTAACTGACGGTCGGAGCCTTAACAGGAAGCATCCGGGGGCGAATATTAATATAGGGTGAATATGTTGACATCGAGGATTGTAAAGTCCATATTCATCCTACGATGTCCAGAGTCGCTACTCGCGAAACGCAATACCGGACAATAAGGAGCGATATCATGGGACTATTCGGGTTGTTCGGTAAGAAAAAGGACAAGAGCAGCGGCGAAGACTCAAGTGGACCCCATCATCAGGACAGCGGTGAGGCTAAAATAAGAGAGTCTACCGCTGGGGTGTCTCGTAAACCTTCATCCGATGGTAAGGCTCGTGGAAGTTCCAGTAAACACCTTTGTGGGCTCACTGCATGGAACACCTGACCCGGTGACCGATAGCCCAGGGCTTGATGGGGCCGCTCTTGGTTGTAGAAGGCCAGATAAGCCCCAATCCCCTTTCTGGCCTCAGTCCCATTTTGGTATGCCTTCAGGTACACCTCCTCGTACTTGATGCTGCGCCACAGCCGTTCCACGAAGACGTTGTCCATGCACCGGCCCCTGCCGTCCATGCTCACTTGAACGCCTTGCGCCACCAGCATGCTGGTGAAGGCCTCGCTGGTGAACTGGCTGCCCTGGTCGGTGTTGAAGATCTGTGGCCGACCCTTGCTCAAGGCCTCTTCCAGAGCCGCAACACAGAAGTCTACCTCCAGGGTGTTGGACAGCCGCCAGGCCAGCACGTAGCGGCTGTGCCAGTCCATGATGGCCACCAAGTAGAGGAAACCCCGAGCCATGGGTATGTAGGTGATGTCGGTGGCCCACACCTGGTTGACCCGGTTGATCTCCAGCCCCCTGAGCAAGTACGGATAGACCTTATGCCCTGGGTTTGGCTTGCTGGTGTTGGGACGCCGGTAGATGGCCTCCAGGCCTATCAGCTGCATCAGCCGGCGGACCCGCTTGCGGTTGACCTGGTGTCCGTGATTTCTGAGCCAGGCAGTCATCCTTCTGGAGCCGTAGAAAGGTGTCTTCAGGTACTGTTGGTCTATGAGGGCCATCAACTCCATGTCCTCGGCGCCGGCCTCGGTTGGCAGGTAGTACAACGCGGAGCGGCTGATACCCAGCAAGGCGCACTGGCGCACCAGAGACAGCTTCGGTTCTTCTCGGTCAATCATGGCCCGGCGTTGGGACCGGCTCACAACCCGAAGCTCCGTGACAAAAATCCCGTTCCACCTTGAGCTGCCCAATCTGTTGGTAGATCTGGGCAGTGAGGACCTCTTGGTCCTTCTCCTGGCGTCCAGCACCATTTTCAAAGAGGTGCGGCGCCCCCTGAGTCAAGGCCTTCTTCCAGGCATGGATCTGGCTCGGGTGGACTTCAAACCGGCTGGCCAGCTCTGCAATGGTGTGCTCCCCTTGGAGCGCGGCCAAAGCCACTTTGGCCTTGAAGACTGGGCTGTGCTTCTTACGTGTTTGTTTCATGTCCTGCTCCTTGTTTCCGTCCTATTTTAGGAGCGGGACTCTCTCTTAGCCACCTGTCCGAATTTTGGGGTCCACCTCAGAATATCAAAAGAGGAACGGGCTAGGTTGTTCACGAAATTCTTCCGTGCGGATCATGCCGCTACCCGAGAGGTGCCCGGCACTGGCCTTGGCCTTTTTATCGCCAAGGATATCGTAGAGGCCCATGGAGGGCGGATATGGGTGACCAGCGAACCAGATAAAGGGAGCACATTTAGCTTCACTTTGCCGTTAACTCAGAAAGAAATCGTTTCACTAGAGACGGCTGTTAGACCGAATTTAGCGACGACCTAGGCACATCAACACTTTAAGACGAGAGAGGGGGATCGGTATGGCAAGAATATTGGTAGCGGACGACGATCGAGTGATACGAGGATTGCTCTCAGATATAGTCACGGATGCCGGGCATGATGCTATTGAGGCCGAGGACGGGGGAGTAGCTTTCGAAAAGGCCTTTGTCGAGAAGCCTGATTTGATACTTCTCGACATGATGATGCCGGTCATGGATGGCATGCAGGTACTAACCGAACTGAAGAAAAACCCGGATACATGTTCGATACGTATCATTTGTGTTACTGCTTTGGGCCAAGAGCGGAACGAAATAGATGCGATGAGAGCGGGAGCCTGGGATTACATTTCGAAGCCCTGGGGTCCCAGCGAGGTCGAAGAACGCATCCGTATGGCTCTGGATCGCCTGGCGGCCTAATTAATCCCGTTGTTTTGCAGTCACGCCTTGACCTTCGAGACCAATTAAAGCCGATTCTAACTCGGATCTGTGCGTTTCGAGTCCGGCCATCGGTACGATCGACCTGAGCAAGGTGAGCCTGTCGATCGCCAGCTACTCGACTAAGGTTATAGTCTCCTCACGCCCCTCGTTCAGGGCCGTAAGGACTTCGGGAGGAATTTCCGAACGCCGTGTAGCTCCCTTGCGGCGAGATTGTCGCTCCATTTCAACCCCTTGGCTTCAGGCGCGGGCATAAGCGAAACTAGGCTTGCCGGGTACCGGGGAATCTTTAGTCGTAGACCATAAACTCGAGGAGATTTTCGTCGGGGTCGCGTATGTAAACGCTGGTAGCCATCGTCTTGCCACCTCCCCGTCCGCCTCGGCGGGGTCCGGGTCCGGCTACGATCTCGACTCCGGCCTTTTTCAGCATTTCCAATACCTCTTCGATCGTTCCATCCCAGACAAAACACAGGTCACCGCATCCCGGCGTAGCCGTTTTGCCGCGATTGCCGCCCTCTAACCCGGGTGGATGCACATTGATCTTGGACTCCCCCACCTGGATGGAAAAGATGTTTGCCTTACCTTCACGCCATTCATCCTCGTCTATTATGGAGAACCCGAGCGCTTTATAAAACTCCAAAAAGCGTTTAGCGTTGCTGGTTGGGATGGCCACGTGGTCGAATCCAGCCAAAGGCATCTTAATACTCCGAAAATTACGGACGGGCGATTTTAGGCGATTCTATCATATGCAAAACACGTTGGGTTCGAGGGTGTCCCGTAATGCGTCGGCGTCGAAGAGTTTAAATAAATTTTTTATTAATCTAAAATAAATTCACCATTTATGATTCTCTCGTAAAAAGTCTGTGTAGGTCGAATTAGAACAAACGTACCCACACCTGGGTACAATATACAGTCTCTGTTCCGTACACTACCCCAACATACGGTAGCGCGCAGATGTGCTAAATCGCTGGAACTTCCTCAAAACGGGTTTTTACGAGGGAATCATTTATGTCTTGACAAAATAGGTAAGACCCCCCTTATCATATTATGGGCTGAAAGCCCCGAACGTTTTTCGACGAGTTCCAAAGGTTTGAAGATCGTCATCGAGTAATCACTTAGTTCTAAAACTTGTTTAAAAATTATATTTCTAACTCTCGCGCCGCATTCTCAACCAAGGTCGAAAGGAGGTGTTATCAGGAAGTGGAGATCAAGTTCGCGCATATTGCCACCGCCCCGGTGGCACATGTTCAAGGAGGTGACGCAAGCTAATGATGACTACATCTGTAAAGATATTAAGCGACGGAATTATCAAATACGACGGTGGAGCAATGTTTGGGCAGGTGCCCAAGATGTCCTGGGAGAACAGTGTAAACACAGACAGGAAAAACCGAATCACTCTAGGACTTAATTGTCTTCTCATTCAAATAGGTTCAAAGAACGTCCTTATCGATGCCGGGGTTGGCTCGAAAGAGCTCAACGGCGAGAAAGAGACGTACGGACTGGTGCCCAGCAGGTTAACGAAGGGCCTTAAGAATTTAGGCCTCAGTCCCAAGGACATAGACTTTGTAATACTTACTCATCTTCATTTTGACCACTCCGGAGGATGCACCAGGTTGGACCGTGGTGGAGACTTGGTGCCGACTTTTCCCAAGGCTAAGTATATGGTGCAGAATGAATGTTGGTTCGACGCATGCAGTCCAAACGAGCGTTGCCAGCACCAGCATCGCCAGGAGGACTTCAAACCGATAGAAGAGAACGGCCAACTCGAGCTTCTGGACGGAGATGGCGAGATTCTTCCTGGGCTCTCGGTAAAGGTAACCGATGGCCACGCCAAGGGTCACCAGGTGGTGATGATGAACCACGGAGGTGAGAGGATAGCCTTCCTTGGGGACCTTGTCCCCACCCCTCACCATTTGAACCTGGCCTATATCTCAGCCATGGACCAATACCCCGAGGATACTCTGGAAAAGAAACGTGAGTTCTTGGGCCGGGCGGAGAGAGAGGGGTGGTTGCTCATCTTTTCTCATGGCACCGAGTATACCTCCGGTTACCTTGAGCGCAGAAACGGCGGCTCATATCTGAGGCCAGTAGCGATATAATCTCTTCTTTTGTGAAAAGATAGCCGCGGGTCCCACGGGGCGCCAAGCTAGTTCGGCGCGGTTGGCTCGTGGGACCTGCGGGTTGCTTTAAGCTTGTATTTTTGGCTAGGAAACTGTGGCCAGTAGACCCTCTTCCGTGTTCGCCACGATCATGGCGTCGGTTATGAGGTTGTCCAGTTCAGTTTCCCCTGCAGTGTATACTTTCAGGTAGTTGTCGGTCATCCCAGAGCAGACCCGCCGGCCGTTTCTGACCTCTGACCGTTCCCACAGCACTTTTCGGACCCTTCCAACATATTGACTTCGGTGGGCCGAGGCTTGCTCACGAGCCAGAGAAAGCATTTCGTGAACTCGGCTTCTTTTTGTAGTTTCCGAAACCATTGGGCCCATATAGGCCGCGCTGGTTCCCGGCCTCGAAGAGTACGGAAACACATGCATGGAAGCGAATTTCATGGTCTCAGCGAAGGATCTAGTCTCCAAGAACTGGTCCTCATTTTCGCCTGGGAAGCCAACGATAACGTCGGCCGTGATAGCCACGTCAGGGACTTCACGGATACTGCTCACAGCGTCTGCATACTGGGCTGACGTGTAGCGTCGACGCATCTTCGTAAGTATCGGGTCACTGCCGCTCTGTAACGGCAGGTGAAAGTGGGGGCACAGTCGGCTATCTTCCCAAAGCCTCAGGAGGTCAGGCGTTATCTCCTGAGGCTGAAGGGATGAGACTCGGAGCCTTTGTATATGGGTATGGTCTAGGATCAGTTTCACAAGTTTTCTTAAGCTTGTGCCAGGTAGATCGAAGCCGTAAGAACCTAGCTGTGTGCCGGTGAGGACTACCTCTTTGAATCCCTCAGAAATCCGCTGCCTAACCTGGCTCAGGATCAGCTCTGGGGGAATGCTGCGTTCACGGCCACGCACCTTGGGGACGATACAATACGCGCAGACTTGGTTGCAGCCCTCTTGTATCTTGATCATGGCCCTGGTCCTGCCGGTCGCTTGGGGGATTGGGAGGGATGGGAGGTCGCTACTTGTGGCATGTGGTAAGGGTTCCTCTCCCATAGCCTCTGACACGGACTCAACCAACCGGTCTTTGCCAATGTTGCCGATGACCATGTCCACTTCCGACAGCGTAGCCAGTTCCTGTGGGGTCCGTTGAGCATAGCAACCGGTGCCTACGACTAGGGCTGATGGGTTCTCACGCCGGGCGGATCGGAGAGCTTGTCTGGCTTTGCGGTCCGCCACATGGGTAACGGTACAAGTGTTGACTATGTAAACGTCCGGGCCATCCTTTGGGTCTACCGTCCTATAACCAGCTTCCAGGAAACGCTGTATCAGCTTTTCGGTGTCCGCCTGGTTTAGCTTACAGCCGTGGGTCTCTATAGCGACGGTTCTGTGTGGTGTTACGTTTTGATCTTCTTCCGACAAGTGGCCACTCGAACGACAACGACGATTTGGGGAATCCACATCTGATAACAAGAACTGCTTCATTCTAGCACAGGGGCTTACACAAACAACGACGCCCACGTTGAAATCATGGTTGGCCCTGTGAATGCCTCGAGTTGGAGGCAAGCTGGGATGAGGCCATTAAGCTAGTGTAGTTTTACTTTGCGGTTACCGGGTGTGAAGGGTCCGACGCTTGCCCTTGAAGACTCGGGATTGGGCTAGCTGAGTCTTAATCCGCTCCGGCAAAGACCTGACATTTACTCGCCTGCGGCGGTCGGCTACAGCGCGGCTCGCGGCCAATTTCCCCGCCGATACATAAGGTGCCACCAGGTGCCAAACCCTCACCAGTGATTCATAGGCCATGACTGAAATGACCGCAACGGCTAGCCCGCCTACGGCGTCCATAATATAGTGGTTTCCCGTGATAGTGATTGCGAAGAAGGTCATCGTTGGATAAAGAATCCCCCAAACCTTCAGCCAGGCGATCTTCGATCGTAGGAAGTAGGTGCCGAGCAACAAGGTCCAGCTAAAATGGAGGCTGGGCATCGCCGCAAAGGCATTATAGAACGCCGAGAATTCACGGCTGGCGTATCCGGTTGGGCCGAAGTGCCTGATGGTATCTATGAAACCGTACTCAGGAAGAAATCTGGGGGGCGCCAGGGGAAACACCGCGAAAACCACTAGAGCAACCGCGAAGCTGAGCAGGATCACATTTCTATAGTAGTGGTATCTCACCCGGTCTACTGTATAGGCGAAGAAAGCTGTTGCTAGGATTATAGGTGCGAAGGTGAGTATATAGGCCCAGTTGAAGAAGACCACTATACCCTTCAGCGTGTCGATAGCCCACTGCTGCCAACCGGGTTCCCAGAAAAATCCTAGCTGTAGTTGAAAGGAAATGAGCTTGGTGGCGTTTTCGAAAGCAACGGTCTCTATATCGGCGATGAGGGCCTTCCGGACGAACATATAGATGAAGTAAGCGCCCAGAACGATCCCCGCCTCCCTCAGGTAGCCGAGGCCCCTCCATGCCAGTGTTCTCTTATTTAACGAAGCCAGTTTCATAATAAGAACATTCGATGAAAGGTTAGCAAGAAACGATTCAACTTTAGTGTAATTCCGCCCTTTGCCCGTGTCAACTAAAGGGGGTAGTGTGTTCAAGCCAATTCAGTGATTGTTCTCTGTCTCCGTTCGATCGGCCCTCATCGCAAGAGCGGACAAGATGGCAACAAGTGCCACGGCGGCGGCGATATGGAAAAAGTTGTGGAACAAAGACAACCCAGCATCCCTTATACCGATTGCCCAGACCTCCCTGCGGGCTTGAAGGGCCTCAGCCGTTTCCCCGGGTATTCCCAATGGAAAATCCAGGCCCACGGTCAGCGCTTGGAAGTGCTCAACGCCCCACGCAGATAGGGCCGCCAGGCCTAGGGCCATCCCAATCATTCTGGAGACTGTCACTAACGAAGCCACAGCTCCCCTGTAATATTCTTTGACAGAGCTCAGTGCCCGGGTCATGATCGGGGCGTTATTCAGTCCGAACCCGAATCCCACCAGGGATAGATGCAAGCTCAGCCACGGCTCGGATATGTCCAACTCCCATGTGCCAATTAAGAAAAGCCCAACGGCGCTCAAGCCAAGGCCAACAACTGTCATAGGCCGGATGCCGGTCAATGGAAGGAAGTATCCGCCAACTATGGCCCCAACAGGGATCGCTATCGTCATCCGCAGAAGCCACCAGGCGCCGGTTATTGGGTCTTTGCCCATCACCGTATTGGCCATCAGTGGGATCGTTACCAGGGCGATGATCAATGCTACCCCTTCCAACATCTGAGTGAGATTTGCCATCACGAAGGCCCTCGAACGGAACAGGAATGGAGCCAGCAAGGGCTGCAAGATTCTCCTTTCGGTTATAGCTAGGACGCCAACCAGCACGAGTCCAGGGGCTAAAATGATGAATGGGGTTGGCGAAGATAAGGTAAACAGTCCCTCCGTAGCCAACGCCAGAGACAGGGTTACCAGGGCGACCGTCAGCAGCATCCCGCCGAGGTAGTCGACTCGTATTCCCGCGTTACGTTTATTGGGTAGCCACGCCAGCGCGACGAATATAATCGCGCTCTGAGGGATGTTAAGCCAAAATATCCAACGCCAGCTCAGCAACTCTATAATGGCTCCACCATAGGCAGGTCCAAGCATCGCCCCTGCTTCAGCGGCCGCGACGACAATGCCGATCGCCAGGCCCCGTCGGCGGGGCGGAAGCACCGTGCTGGCGATCGCTATCCCTATGGGTATCGTTGCCCCTCCTCCGATGGCCTGAACCACCCGGCCGCCTATGGCCCATTCCACGTTAGGAGCAAGCGCCACGATCGAAGTACCGATACTGAATATGACAAGCCCCAACTGGTATATACGTGCGAAGCCGTATATGTCCCCGATACGCCCCAGCAATGGCATCGCAGAGACGTAGCCCAGCAGGTAAGCCGTGATGATCCAGGAAGCCCTATCCAACCCAGCCGGGGTAGAGGGAATTTTAAGGTCCGGCATAATAGTGGGTAGGGCGGTTACAACCACCGTCTGGTCCAGGGCAGTGATCAAAGCACCCAGGCCGATTACCGCCAGAATAAGAGGGGCCGACATCGTACGCGACATCATGTCCAGGCTACCGGATTTGGGGTAGCTTTATGTCCACGTCTCCATCGAAGTCATATATCGTAAGGACTCGTGTTATCTGGACCGGGTCTATATTGAACAAAGGCCCATCTATAGACGCTTTATGAAGTAACCCCTGAGGTTCGCCGATCCAGAGTTCAATCCCAACTTCCAGTCCGGAGGACACCTTGGGAATAAGTGACTTCATAATCTCGGAAGGCACCGTCCCCTTCACGCGAATCGTAGGGACCCCGCCTATCTTCCCGGTCCCGTTCATATGGGGATTTTCCATGGCCAGGATTATTTCGCTCAGAGTTCTACCGAGGTCTGAGAAGTCGAAGGGTAGAGAATCGACGGTCACCTCATTCCATTTGCCGTCGATAAGAATATCAGTCATGTAGGCCCTTCCTTCTGCAGCGACGGCATCTATCTGGATAAAAGACCGGGGAAGGGGGAACGACGTCATTGTTTCGACTTGTATTTTAAAGCTGTCCGGCATGTTTACTTGTCCCTCGATGAGGTTCAGATCGACCCCCGGAAAAAGGTTGGTCGAGGCCTCGTCTTCATGGCTCAACGTAAAGCTTGCCGTGTCAAGGTCTAACATCCTGGCTGCAGATTTGCCGATCAATTGTTGAGGACCAGGCGTTGGAGTAGTTTGTGGGGTGCTGGTGGCTGAAGAGCTACACGCCAGAACGGTTAGCATCAGCAGGAGAAGCAACCCCAGCCAGGTCTTATCCTTCTCCATTGGACGCCTCGCTTTAGTTCCATGACCAGATGGCGAAGGTGCTGTCGGCGATTTCCCTCGGAGTGGAGCCTTCTCGAACTTCCAATACGTACGCCTTCGCAACGTCGGGCGAATCGCCGTTTCTGCTAATTCCCCCTTCGATTAGAACCCCTGCGAAAACGAACTGCGAGCTGTCTGGTGACCAGAGGGAATTTGAATAGCCGTATTGGTCGAAGAAACTGATCAGAGTAAAAAATTCTCGGGACGGAACGAACGTTACGAGCTCCACCGGGTCTCCACCAGAACTCTGAACATATTTCCAGGTAAGCGACTGGTCTTGTTGGTCAAAGGCTGCATATAGGATTTTTTTGCCATTAGGGGACCAGAAAACTGCGAGGATGGGTTCATCTATCAGCGACCTAGAGACGCCGTCACTATCGACAACGACCACCCGATCAAAAGTTGAGGCTGTAGGGTCGGATCGATCTGTGACTGCCACCTCTTGTCCATTAGGCGACCATGTAATCGCAGCGGGAAAACCAACATTTAGTACCGTTTTGTCCGGAACTCCAGCAGGTTCCAGTGTGGCTAGTTGAAGTGAGCCGCCGGTGACGAATGCAAATTGATCTCCATCCGGTGAGATCGCAGGCGCATTGAAACCCAACGCTGAGGGTGAGAGCAACTCGGGCCCACCAGGCGCGCCGGACAATGACGCCAGCAGAAGCTCACGACCTCGATGGATTAGCAACTGGTCGCTGTCGGTGAGCCAACTGAAGTACAGGGGTCCCCCACCTAATAGCGGGGATGGCGGTCCGAGGTCTCCTGGCTGCCTGATGAATAGTGCCAGCTCAAGAGGCGTAGAGGCAATAAACGCCAGCCGGCTGCTGTCGGGTGACCAATACATGTAGTGGGGTGCTCCCCGGGCAATAAAATTTGTTTCAGGTTCGTTTTCATAAATCCTGGTGGTAAGTCCAGTGGCGGTATCGATCACTTCAAGAGCCAGTTGGATTGTGTTTCCAGCCACTGTGGCTCGCGACGCCGCTAGCTTCTCTCCGTCCGGCGCCCATGTCGGCCAGAAATACGAAGTCTCGAGTTCCTGCGCCAGTATTGGTCCTCTCGGACCGACTCTGAAATCGTTGGAAGTAAGTCTACGCCGGTCAGTTCCATCCGGTTTGATGGTAAAAATATTACCGTCGGAGCCAACGTACGCGATGCGGTTCACAGAGACACCGTCCTCCCGTGAAGGCTGCTCCTGGGTTTCATCGGCCTGCGGAGTGGCACCACCCTCAGTGTTTGCTGTATCGGTGGGCAAGTCAGGTTCAGAAGTGGCGCGGTTTCCCTGGCAAGCCCCCAACACCACCAATACCAGAAAAATTATCAGAAATGTGATCAGTGGCCGATAACGAAAGTTAAATCTCATCGAGGAATATCCGCTAGTCTATCTACAGAGGTAAAGATATGGCCTCACCCGTCTGGGCGCTTCTAGCAACCGCCTCAGTAAATTCCATGTATTGGACTCCTGTCTCGAAGCGAGTAAGGGTGACTTTCTCTTTGCCCCTGATGGCGTTGACAAACTCCTCCTCCACTCGCCACTTGCCTTGTTTGGCAGGCGGAATCGAGATTTCTTTGAGCTGGCTATCGCCGCGGCGCCCACCGTAAAGTTTCGACGCCGGAGGGCCTTCCAAAAGTAGTGTGCCTTCGCTTCCGAAGAGCCATACCTCAGCACTTCTGGCAAGGCCGGTCACGGCGCTGAACCTCATGTTCGCCTGGGCTCCGCAAGCCATTTCGCACAACACGTCTACGTGATCGGGCACCGTTACGGTTTGCACAATGCCTGTTCCGTCCGGGCGCTTATTGACGGACACTTTTGATATGGCTGAGACTTTGGTTGCGGGCCCGATCCAACGTATCAACGACTCATACCATATGCCCAGGGTCAGAACGTTATAGCCGCTTAGCTCTCTGTCCTGGCGCCAGACGAGAGGGCTGCCGAAGTCTGGGAAGGCAGATTCGGTTGCTTGAACTTCTATTGCCAGAATGTCTCCTAGATACCCACTTGAAATGTGATCTTGAATGGTGGCGTCCACCTTAAAGGTTAGTGGAGAAGGCACGATTTGAGCTACAAGGTGAGGGTCCAGACGCGCCATTTCAAGCATGGCATGGGCCTCTTCAGCATTCATGGCCATGCGCGCTTCGCAAAGAACGTGCTTCCCATGCTCGAGAGCTGCAAGAGTAACCGGGCAATGCAGGTAAGGCCATGTACCGATACAAATGGCGTTTGTATCATCCGCAGCCACCAGGTCCAGCCAGTTGTCATAAACCTGTGGGATGCCGAACTCCTTTGCCACTCGTTGGCCGGACTCACGGCTACGGTTACAAACGCTGACGATCTCGACACCCATCGCTTTTAACCCGGGTATATGCATGAGCCGCGTGTTAGTGCCGCCGCCGACAACGCCCACTCGAATGGGATCTCCGGTCATGTTTATTCTCCTAGCTGGGATCGTGGGTTCGATTATAGGCACAGGGTTCTTCAGAGTCTAGTTGACGAGAGATGTCTAACCTTTCGCTCGATCGACTCGCGACCGACAGAGGCCTTTAGCTGATCAGGGTTGGACGTTGCTTAATCCAGGCCCTCTTGTTTGTAAGCTTGGGCGTTGAGCAGATAGTTGATCGTGGGATTTTCCAGGCGCTTGAGATTCTCCGGGCTCATTGGCCTTACCTTGCCAGGAATCCCAATGACCAGTGACTTGTCCGGTATCCTCTCTCCCTGTAAAACTAGGGCGCTCGCGCCGATAAGGCAGTAGTCGCCTATCTCAGCATCTTCCAGGATCACGGCGTTTATCCCCAATAAGACGTTGTTGCCTATCCGCCGGCCATGTATCACCGCGCCGTGGGTTACAAGGACATTGTCTCCGATGTCCAGATAATCATCGGTATGCACTACGCAGTTGTCCTGGATCACCGAGTTTCTACCGATGGTTATCCTGCCGAAATCACCGCGAATGACAGCACCGGGCCATACGCTGGAGTTCTCTCCGATCACGACGCTCCCCACTATATATGCCGCCTCGCTGATGAAAGCTGAAGGATGTATTTGGGGTGTCGTGCCTTTAAAACTACGAATCAACTAGATCTCCTGTTGACACCATCTGGCCAATGGTGGACTATGGGGAACATTCTAACACCTGCCCGCACTGAGGATTTCGGATATGAAAACTGTCACCTACCAAATTGGCTGGTGTGCTCACACCCTTTGGTTGGCGATTCGTTCTTTGGTCGCGGCCGGTGGCACCGATCTGGCCGCTTCCATAGCCTATTACTTCCTCTTGTCGTTGCTTCCCTTCCTTGCACTGGTTGTTCTGATCTCCACAGCGTTCGCGGAACTGGATGCTGTCCGCGTCCACCTTTCCGAGCTGCTAGAGATTTATTTCCCAGCCTCCCAAGAATTTTTGAACTCCGCCATAACTCCGCTCTTGGACAAAAGGCCGGTGGTCGGGGCAATTTCGATCATCGGCTTAATGTGGGGCGCCAACGGGCTACTCCTTGCTACCAATAGGACCGTCAATCGGGCTTTTGGCAGTCAGCAAGGGAGGATATTGGGAATGACTTTTACTCAAATTGGTCTTGCTGTAGGAGTGATGATGTTGTTCCTGGGCTCAATCGCTATCAATGGGCTATTGCGCGTCGCCGTGGATGCGGCCGATGAGTTCTCGGCGTCGAACCCGGTCCTAGGGGAGCTTACCGGTCAGCTTATTAGGGTCTTGTTCGCCGTCGTACCGCCATTCGCGACATTTCTGGTGGTCGTCTTGGTTTATAAAGCAGTGCCCAACGCCCCGGTCCCCTGGCGTGATGCGGCATTTGGGGCACTGGTGGCGGCAATTTTGTTCGAAGCAGCCAAGTACCTATTTTTCTGGGTTAGCACTTCTGTAGTCCAGCAAAGTCTCATATACGGTCCACTTTCTTCGGTGGTTATACTGCTGATCTGGTCTCAAATGGCGGCTTTTATCTTTTTATTCGGAGTGTCCGTTGCCAAGGAATCCATCCACCGTCGCCCTTTGACGCAGGTGACTGAGGCGATTTGATGTGTAACCGAGAAGGACCGTAGCTTGCCGACCTGGATGTTGCTAGCCCTGCTGTCCTCTGCCATTGTGGCTTCCATCAACATCCTGGACAAGCTAATAGTTGATCGTCTTACGCCCAGCATATTTTTCTTCGCTTTTTGGATAGGCGTGTACGACTTGGTTCTTGGAACGGTCCTCGTTTCGGTAGTGAGCGTAGTGGAGTTTGATCGCACAGCATTACTGGGAGGACTACTTACCGGATCGGTTCAGGCCGTAAGCCTTATATTTTTGCTCTCCGCGTTAAAGCGCGGAATGTTATCCAGAGTTGTGCCAATTTGGTACCTATATCCACTAATAGTGGCGATAATGGCGGCGGTATTTCTGGACGAGCGTTTATCTGGCGTAGCGTGGGGCGCTGTTGTTTTAGCTGTCGTGGGAGCTGGATTTGTATCGTGGTACGGCGGTACCGCTCATCAGGGCTTTGGAAACCCCAAACCATTATTCCTGGCCCTTGCAGCAGCAACGATCGGGGCTGCGTCCATTGTTATGAGCAAGCATTTCCTTGATGGAGGTGGGTTTTGGCAATTCTACGCCGGTATCATCCTCGGATTCGGTGTTGGGATGTTGCTGATCAACCTTTTGTTGGGCGAAAGCCGTACTGCGGTATTCATGGTCCGGAACCGGAATTTCATGGCGGCTGTCACCTTACTGGTTGGGTTGGCAACGGTGGCTACTATCATCCAGTTCGGAGCAATAAACCTGGCACCAGACGTATCTTTTGTAGCGGCGATCAACGCCATACAACCGCCCCTTGTCTTTCTTTATTCCCTAGGCTTGGCTGCTATGTCACCCAAGATATTCGGGAGCTGGGTCATCAAAGGAACACTTCGTCCCCAAATTACCGGCATTTCAGCCATTACCGCGGCCGTGGGCATCATTTCATTCCAATGATGCCCAGTTCCCACAGAGAGTACTTCCTGTGCTAATATATGACCCGCGATTCGGAGTGGCCTCTCCGCTCTTGTGATATCCATTTGTTATATGGAGGACGGTTTATATGGTTTCTATTGAGATCAACCGCGACAGTACGGCGGTCCTTATTATGGACTACCAGGTGGACGTCGTGAGGCGCAATGTTACCGAAGGCAGCGATCTTCTGGATAAAGCGGCCGCCGTCCTCAAGGCGGCCCGCCAGGCTGGCATCCCTGTGATTTATATAGTGGTGAGCTTCAGGCCAGGACATCCTGAAGTGAGTTCCAGGAACAAGATGATGTCAGCAGTCAAGAAGATCGGCGGCTTCCTAGAAGGATCCGCGGACGTAGCCATACATCCAAAGGTAGCCCCAACCCAGGAAGACGTCATCGTCACCAAAAAACGGGTCGGAGCCTTTTATAATACTGAGCTGGAGACCATACTGAGGTCTCAGGAAGTCACGAGCCTAGTACTATTGGGTCTAGCCACGAGCGGGGTCGTTCTCTCGACGCTGCGGTGGGCTATCGACGCCGATTACACGGCTCTGGTCGTGGAAGACTGTTGTTCAGATCCTGACGAAGAGGTTCACAGGGTGCTCACTGAGAAAGTATTCAGACGACAAGCGACCATGGTAAGCTCCCATGATGTTATTCAGGCCATCAGTTAAAATAGAGGCGGTGGCCTTAATCTTTTAGGTACCGAGATAGTAAGGGGGGTAGGTCCACTTGTGGCGGATTTTCTACTAGTCCACGATATAGGCCAGGGGGCATGGAGTTGGGGTAGGGTTTGGGGGTACCTTACTGCCCCGGAAGAGACACCTCCGAAGCTATCGGCTAAGCACAATATTGGCAAGGTCGTTTCGATCGACCTGCCGGGACATGGCTCTCGCGCTGAAGAGGACACCTCGACACTGACATATGACGATTTCGCTGCAGCCGTCGCACAAGCGATTGAGGCCAATCACCTGCGTGACGTCATTCTCGCTGGACATGGCATCGCAGCTCCGATTCTCCTTCAGGCCGCCGCCAAACTTGAACAGGCGCCCATACGGATAGTGTTGTTTGCCGGGGTATTACCATACGATGGGAAAAGCCCTCTAGAAATGCTTCCAGCGACGACAAGGCTTCTCTTCCAATTGATGACAAGGCTCAGTCGTGTCAAGGACGGAAAAGCTAAGATTCCCAAGTTCGTGATCTCCAATCTTTATTCCAACGATCTAGACACTTTCGACGCCGTCCAGATCGTCGGAAGGTTCAGTCCTATTCCGATTCAACTCCTCAGCACCAGGGTTGACTTGGGTAAATCTGTCGGTGATTTACAAGTCACCTACGTCCCGTTGTGGAGAAACCGGTTGTTACCGCTAGACAAGCAACGTTGGATGGCTGATCGCCTAAGGGGCGTGGAGATCGTAGAGGAGGTGGACTCATGCCACGAAGTCATGATCGAGCGTCCAGACAAGGCGGCTGAAATCCTTGCCAGATACGCATAGTGCCGGGACGCCCGATATGGAAAATCAGGAATATCTGAAACGTATCAAGTCGAAAATCGAGAAGTTGACCGCAACATCGATCCAGCTTCAGCTCGACGAAGAAAACAAAACCCAGATAAGAGTGCAATGGGGTCAGGAAAGAGTCGAAGTGGTCCTAGGGTCCAACGTACTCCAATATCCTGGCTTTGCCCGAATGGCTATCGAATATGCCGTCGCTTCGATAAATCAGAAGCGAGAGATAGGACAACTGGAGTTCCACATCCTATTAGCCCGCAATTGACCCGACAACTCAGAGCCATAAGTCATCTCGCCTGTCACGTGCTAGAGACGTTCACGAATCCATAGTAAGTGTCGTTGTCCAGGACCTGTCTGAGGCCCGGTTCACTTATATTTCTGGGATTTATAGGTGTATAGTAACGGTCCGTCACGGCGAAATGCAGGTTCTCAAGGCTGACCGGCTCATTTTTACCAGCGAGAATAATCCGGAATATGATCTCCTGTATCGGCATCTCAGGCTTGATAAAATCCTCTTTTTTTGATGCCCAACTAGCAAATTCTCTGATGATCCGTTGAGTCGTCGGTGGCTTTTTCGGTGACTTGCTTTTGGCGGCACTGGGAGCACCTCGGCGGCTCTCCAGCATTGCTTCAAGAGAACGGTTGGATTGTTTGATCCGTTCTGGGTCGATAGCATAGCTGGGAGGTTCGGGAGGTGGCTCCGGCTCCTCAGGTGGAGCCTCCACCTGGACTTCTTCGATTAGAATCTCTCCGTCGATCATCTGGTCCTCGGGCTTAACGATGGCTTCCTGTCGCGTCAAATCTTCGGGTGTCGTCAAATCTGCACCTCTTCATTCCAGTCCAACATTTTGATCCTGACCATCTCTCCGGCATCCAACTTTTCAACGTCCTCTGGACAGATCGCCAGACCGTTTGCTTTCGACATGGACGTCAAGATGTTGGAGCCTTGCGGGCCTGTTGGGTCAGCATAATACACGCCATCTTTCTTAGTGACCTGCACCCTGGCGAATACTCGCCGGCCGTCTGTGTTATAGATCGGGTTAGTGAGTATACCTTCTATGGTGGGTTTGGACAACTGTACCTTGCCAAGCATCCTCAGTATGGCGGGTCTTCCGAACTCCTCGAAGGCTACCATAGCGCTAACGGGGTTGCCCGGTAACCCCAGATGTGGCACCGCCTTATTTTCCGCGCCCCGGAGCACACCGAAAGCCAGAGGCTTGGCAGGACGCATTCGTACCGACCAGAAATCGACATCTCCCCGTTTACTTAAAACGTCCTTGACTATGTCGTAGTCTCCCTTAGACACACCAGCCGATGTTATGATGAGGTCTGATCCAGTGGCTTCAGCGATCTTGGCGTCGATCTCAGCGAAATCATCCTTGACGATACCCAACATCTTAGGGATGCCGCCGTATTTGGCCACTGAAGCAGCGATGGTGAAGCTGTTGCTGTCGTAGATATTAGCATCCTCCAGCGGCTCTCCTGGATTCGTGAGCTCGTCTCCGGTCGCCAGTATCGCGACCACCGGCCGTCTGATGACGTTGACAAGCGGAAGTCCTACCGAAGCCAGGACTCCAATCTCCGACGGTCGCAGAACGGTACCTCTTTTGAGAACTGTCTCACCCTTTGGAACGTCTTCACCGGCCGGTCGGACGTTGGCGCCCTCGGGTGGCTGATACAGAATGTCAATGGTGTCGAGAGGTTTTCCGCTCTTTTTTCTGTCGACCTCGTCGGTCTCCTCGAAGGGCACCACAGTATCGGCCCCGGGGGGAATGGGCGCCCCGGTCATGATTCTGATTGCGGTACCTTCAAGAACCTCGGTGGAAGCCGCTTGGCCCGCCGCCACGTGACCAGTTATCTTTAGGCTTTTGGGAGTACCCGGGTTTGCCCCGACGATGTCGGCGTGTCGGACCGCATAGCCGTCCATGGCCGAGTTGTCGGTAGGTGGAATCTGTAAAGTGGACACGATGTCCTCGGCCAGCACCTGACCAGTGGCCTCCAGGATCGGCTTTTCTTCGGGCTCCAGGGGGTGAAAATGAGCCATGATCCTGTCGAAGGCGTCTTCGACACTGAGCATATCGGCATGCCGGTGACCGTGATGATGCTTATCTGTGTGAGCGGTTACCATATCTCTTCGCCGATAATACTGCTAGCTCCGTAGCTCTGCTCCGACTTCCTTTTCGAGGGTGCCAATTATACTCTGGAGAGACCGGTCCACTTCCTCCGCCTTTAGTGTCTTGTCCGGAGACTGGAAGTAGATGTGAAATGCTAGAGAGCGTTTCCCTTCCGGCGTGTTTTTGCCCGAGTAAACGTCGAATAGCGACGTCTTCGTTACCAGGCGATCCTGGTTTATCAAGTCCTGGATGCCGGCGACGGAGATATTTTGGCCCACTAGGATGGATAGATCCCTAGTGGCGGCAGGGAAGCAGCCGATGGATTCATACCGTTTACCCACCTCTGGGAGAGCTTCAAGAAGCGATTCCACGTCCAGGTCGAACAACGCTACGGGGCCCGCCTCAATCTCAAAGCTCTCCAGCACCGCCGGATGGACTTCTCCAACAATCCCCAGCCTTGTGTCGTCAGCTAGAATACCGGCGCATCTACCCGGATGCATGGTTGGGTCTTCAACAGGCTCATATAAGACCGATACGCCAAGCTCCTGGAATAGGCTTTCCATGATCCCTTTTGCATCGTAAAACCCCAGGTCTCCTTTGTGAGCGAGCCAGTGGGCCTCGTCTATAGGTCCGGACAGAACACCGGCTACCCGTTCCTTTTCTAACGGTAACTGGCCCCGGTCCCTTGCCAGGTACACCCGACCCGACTCGAAGATTTTGATGGGACCGTGTTCGTGGGAACGGTTCGTCGCCATGGTGGATAACAGGCTGCCCCTGAGCGCAGTCCTCATATACTCCTGCTGCGCGCTCATGGGGTTGGCTATCTTTAACGGGTTGTTTCCGTTCTCGAAAGTCCTCGCCTTTTGCATGTCGTCCAAAGAACTTACGGGATAACCAATGACTTCCTGCAGTCCGCATCCTACTAGAAGTTCCTTCACCTGCTCTCGTAGATCGTGGAGAGGTTGGGGGTTACGGTGGGGAATCGGGGTGGAAATGGTCGTAGTTGGGACCTCTTCATAGCCAACAATGCGGGCGACCTCCTCTACCAGATCGTCCTCGATGTTGACGTCGCTACGCCAGTACGGCACCTCGACAGTCAGGGAATTTTCGCCGGCGGTTTCGTAGGTGAATCCCAGGGATGCTAGAGCGCGCTTCACCTGCTCCATAGAGAAGCTGATGCCCAAAACTTTCTCCAGCCTGCTGAGGGTGAGCACCACTTTAGGCGTCTTATATTGGTCTTTGCCTGGGAATACGTCGATGATTCCGCTGGCTACGATCCCTCCGGCGATATCGCGTATCAGGCTAGTAGCCCGGCGTAGCGCGATCGGCGGCAACTCCACTCGAAGGCTCTTCTCGAATCGGACCGACGCTTCGGTAGAGATACGTAGGGCCTGGGCGGTCTTACGGTTGTTGATGGGGTTGAAATTGGCTGACTCCAGTAACACCCTGGTCGTCCTCTCGGTCATTTCGGTGTGGGCGGCGCCCATTACTCCACCCAGGGCCACGGCGTCTTCGGCATCGGCTATTACCAGCATGGACTCGGTCAACTTTCGCTCCTGGCCGTCTAGGGAGACCAATACTTCGCCTGGACGCGCCCTGCGGACGATTATCCTGTGTCCTTTGAGGGTATCGAAGTCAAAGGCGTGCAATGGTTGACCGTACTCCAACATCACATAGTTGGTGATGTCAACTACGTTGTTGATAGGCCTCATACCCGCTTTGAGGAGCCTGTCCTGCATCCACTTGGGGGACGGGCCTACTTTAACCCCGGTAATCAGACTCGCCGTGTAGCGGGGACACAGATCGGAGTCTGCGATCTCTAACGATGTTTGGGTTTCTATTGGCTCCCCATCTTTCGGATAGGAGGCATCAGGCTCTGTAAGGGGCGCGTCGGTCAGCGCGGCTACTTCGCGGGCCACTCCCAACACCGAGTAGCAGTCCGGGCGGTTGGGCGTCACATCCAGGTCGAGGACTTGGTCACCCAGATAGTCTGAGAGGGGTATGCCGACCGGTGCGTCGTCGGGTAAGACTATGATGCCCTGATGGTCCTCACCGGTCCCCAGTTCCAGCTCAGAGCAGATCATGCCCCGAGACTCGATGCCCCGTATTTTGGCTGCTTTGAGGGTCTCTATTTTTCCACTGTGGGTGTTGAAAAGCTCGGCGCCGACTTTGGCGAAGGCGATCTTCTGCTTCTCGGCTACGTTGGGGGCGCCGCAAACGACTTGCATCTGCTCACCACCCATATCAACAGTGCACAGGCGTAGCCGGTCGGCGTTGGGATGGGGCTCGACCTTTGTTACGTAGCCCACGTAGCAATTCGTCCAGCCGCCGATGGTTATGATCTCTCCCACCTCGGTGCCGGCCATGGTGATGCGGTGAGCCAGCTCCTCCACGGGCAACTCGATATCTACGTACTCTCTAAGCCAGGAAACAGGGACTTTCAAGCGTGAAACCTCAATTCAGCACTCGGGAAATAGGATACCGAAATGGTTCCTCAATAGGAGCGTAGCGACGCTGGACAATTGCCTACTTTGCTCCGGCAACCCCTCGCAGGTCGTTAACGCCGTCTAGAAAACCCCACCAAGCGTCCAAACTGGCGTCCAGGGCCGATTCTACTGCGGCCTCATCATCGGAGTTGGTGGTGGCGCCGATGGCTTCGGCTTCGGCCGAGGAATGCTCCTGGTCGATCTCCGCGTGCACGTTGAAAAAGGCCAGGGACGAATCATCAGTTACACCATAACGGTCCCGGAGGCCCGCCTCTTTTTCCACAGCGATTTTCGGCACCTGAGCCTCATAGGCGTAGATGGCTGCCAGGCCCTCCTGGAAAGACCCGCTAGAGCAGATTTCGGTATAGCTATCGAGGAGTGCCTGGGTATTTGGGTGTGAATGGGCCGACTCTACTTCATCGTTGGTCATGCCCAGTCCGGCGGCGAAATCCAGCCACAATGCGGGATGGTTCGGGGCGCCGTGCTCCTCATCCCAAAGATTTCCCAGGATGATTTTACGAACCTGGGCGTCGGGACAGCGTGAGTGGACGGCGCTCAAGAACCGTGGAAAGCTTTTCTCGAAGTGGTAATACTGGCCTGCGTATATTCGCAGGTCGTCCAGACTAAGCTTTCCCTCTTTCCAGTCCTGGTAGAAGGGATGAGTTAGAAGACTCTTGGCCGCGACTTGCTTGTTGAGCCGGTCCAGTAGCTGCTGGTTCATTAATCCTGGCCTCCCATTAAATTTACTCGATGGATCAAAACTGCCTTAGGAACCTGAGATCATTGGAATAGAACAGCCGGATGTCGTCTATCCCATACTTCAGCATTGCGATACGTTCTGGTCCCATACCAAAGGCGAATCCCGTGTACTTATTTGAGTCGTATCCTACTCCCTCCAAAACCTTGGGATGAACCATCCCCGCTCCCATTATCTCAATCCAGCCCGTATTTTGACAGATGCGGCATCCGCTGCCCGAGCAGGCGAAGCAGTCTATGGACATGTCCACCCCAGGCTCGACGAACGGGAAGTAGTCACATCTGAAGCGTACCTTTCGGTCCTCGCCGAACACGCTACGGGCAAACTCATATAGGGTGCCCTTCAGGTCGGCAAAGGTTATTCCCTCGTCCACTGCCAGCCCCTCCACCTGGAAGAAGTGCCATTCATGAGTGGCGTCCGTAGCCTCGTACCGATAGCACTTTCCGGGCACTATGACCCGTATCGGCGGCTGCATTTGCTCCATCACCCTGGCCTGCATTGGTGAGGTATGAGTGCGAAGGAGCATGTTGTTTTCGCCCTCTTCGTTGACGTAGTCAATCCACAGGCTATTCCACATGTCCCGAGCTGGGTGGTCTTTGGGGATATTCAGCATCTCGAAGTTATACTTGTCCCACTCTATCTCGGGCCCCTCGACTATCTGGAAGCCCATGGCAACAAAGGAGTCGCAGATCTCCCTCAGGATCTGGGTGGTTGGATGCAAACGACCCTTGACGACCGGACGACCCGGCATTGTAACGTCAAGCTGATCTTCCTGGGAAAGCTGGGCTATTTGGGTGTCTTTAAGGTCTCGTTCCTTCTGAGCAAGCTGCTCTTCGAGGTGGGTCTTGGTCCGGTTCGCCAGTCCTCCCAGGGTCTTGCGCTGTTCTTGGGAGAGTCCGCCGAGGCTTCTGAGGATGCGTGTTAACCTGCCGTTGCGGCCTAAATAGGTTACCCGCCAAAGCTCGAGAGCGTCTTCGGTATTGGCGGCATTGAGCTCCTCTGTGGCTTCTTTCTGTAGCTCCTCGACCTCTGCGGGTTTGATTTCTACTTCCATTGGTTCAGCGTTGGCTCGGTTCCTGAAGGGCATCTCATTATAGGTTTGGCTTCGTATTGGGGTCAAGAACGATCAGGGTTAAAGCCGAAGCGTTGGAGCCTAGAAGAGAAGGCTATTTGGCCGACATTTGTGCCAGGGCCTTCTGGGCCGTTACCCCAATATCTGCCGGGGAAGGGATAATGCGGGCGCCAGCGTCCCTCAGGGCTTCTACCTTGGCTGCCGTGGTTCCGGCGGCGCCGGTGATGATCGCCCCGGCGTGTCCCATTCGTTTTCCTGGCGGCGCCGTCGCACCCGAGATTAGTGAGACAACCGGTTTTTCGAACTCGGTCTTGATGTACTCGGCAGCCTCTTGTTCCATTGTTCCCCCGATTTCCCCTATGAGGACAACCATATCTGTCCCAGGGTCGTCTTTAAACAGGCGCAGCACGTCGATAAAGCTTGTGCCGATAAGTGAGTCCCCTCCAATGCCGATACACGTTGACTGGCCGATGCCCAGGCCGGTGAGCTGCTCAACCGCCTCGTACGTCAGGGTGCCACTTCGGGATACGACGCCGGCACGTCCCGGCGTGTGTATCCGCCCGGGCATGATGCCAATCTTGCAACGCGCCCCTGGAGATATCAGCCCAGGGCAGTTGGGGCCGATTAGGCGGGCGCCTTTGCCCTTCAGATAGGGAAGCACCTTCACCATGTCCATGACCGGTACGCCTTCGGTGATACAAACAATCAGTCCGATGTCAGCCTCGGCGGCTTCGATGATTGCGTCTGCGGCGAATGGCGCCGGAACGAATATCAGGGAGGTGTTGGCGTTTGTCTCGCTGACTCCATGCTCGACAGAGTCGAATATAGGAACCTTTTCCTCGAAAAGCTGTCCACCCCGCCCAGGGGTCACTCCGGCAACGACGTTGGTTCCATACGCGATACACTGCCTGGTATGAAAACTCCCCTCACTGCCGGTAATGCCCTGCACAAGGACCCGAGAGTTTTCGTTCACTAATATGCTCAAAGGTGTCTCCGCAATTGCGACTGTTAGTGCTGGGCGGCGCCCAGTATCTGGGCCGCCTCACCAAGGGTATCGGCGAATGTCACGTTAAGGTCCGAATTCTCCAGAACCGATTTCCCTTCTTCCACGTTGGTTCCTAGCATACGGACAAGAATGGGCAGCTCCGATCCGTTTTCTTTGCAGGCCTTTACGATGCCCCTGGCTGCAATATCACAGCGCAGAATACCGCCAAATATGTTGACCAGAACGCGCTTTACCTGGGTGTCGGACAGCATTATCCCGAAGGCTTGGGCTACCTTGTCTTCGCTGGCGCCGCCTCCGACGTCCAGGAAGTTGGCGGGGTTGGCGCCGGCGCCTTTAATCACGTCCATTGTCGCCATGGCCAGCCCAGCCCCGTTAACCAGGCAACCTACGTCTCCATCCAGCTTCACGTAGGAGATATCGTATTCGCGAGCCCTCGATTCAAAAGGGTCTTCTTGCTCTGGGTCTCGCATCTCCCTCAGTTCGGGGTGACGAAACAGGGCGTCGTCGTCGAAACTTAGCTTGGCGTCGAGCGCCACTATTTGATTGTCTTTAGTTAACGTTAGGGGGTTTATCTCCACCAGGGAGCAGTCGTTTTCGATGAACAGCCTGTACAGGGCGACCATGAGCTGAGAGCATTGCCGTGCCACCTGAGGTTTCAGGGTCAAGGCGTTCGAGAGCCTTCGTGCCTGGAAGGGTTGAAATCCGATGAGAGGGTCTGCCCCCTCCTTGTAAATCTTGTCGGGCTCCCGATCGGCCACCTCCTCGATTTCCATGCCGCCCGCTTCGCTTGCGATCATAACCGGCCCTTGAAAGGTCCTGTCGATTGTCAGCCCCAGATACAACTCTTTGGCGGCCTCGGTTAGCTCCTCGACAAGAACCTTTCTAACAGGTACCCCCTGAGGTCCCGTCTGAGGAGTGACCAACTGTGTGCCCAGCAGTGACGCGGCGGCTTCTCGGGCTTCTCCGGGCGACTTGACGACTTTTATGCCTCCGCCCTTGCCTCTACCGCCGGCATGCACTTGTGCTTTGACTACTGCCCGACCTCCCAAGCTTTCTGTAATGGACGCCGCTTCCTCGGGAATGGAGGCAACACCTCCCTTGGGAACGGGAATGCCATAGCGGGCAAACATGGACTTGGCCTGGTACTCGTGGACTTTCAATTCATTTCGCCTATCGAGATTTTTCTACTCCGTCTTGACCGTAACGCCGGCCATCTCCTCGAGGAAGTTAACAATGGCGGAGTGATCGTCTTCAGCTTTTCCATGTTTCACCAGAGAGCCTATCATCTGCTGAACAAGCCCGGTCACCGGTAGCATTACTCCCAGGTCTTTCCCGGTCAACAGGGCGTTGTTCAGGTCTTTCTGATGGAGTCGGAGACGGAAGCCGGGTTTGAAGTCGCCGTTCATGATTTTGGGAGCTTTAGCCTCCAGGACGGCGCTTCCAGCCAGGCCTCCTCGAATAGCCTCGAACACCAGTTGGGGATCCACTCCAGCCTTTTTGGCTAATACCATAGCCTCACCAATCGCTTCGATATTACCCGCCACTATGATCTGATTGGCAAGCTTTACGAAATTACCCGCGCCCACGTCCCCAACCCTGACTACACTCTTCCCTATAGCCTGCAGAACGGGAAGGCACCTGTCGAAGACCTCCCGCTTGCCTCCCACCATGATGGCCAGCGTACCGGCAATGGCCCCTACTTCGCCGCCGCTCACTGGAGCGTCCAGCATATCCACGCCTTTTTTCGCCGCCTCCGCTGCTATTCTTTTGGAGACCAGGGGCGCTATCGAGCTCATGTCGACGATGACCGAGCCCTCCGTCGCCCCTTGCAGGACCCCCTCGTCTCCCAGGATTACCTTTTCCGAATCTGCAGAGTCGGGTACCATGGTGATAATAATGTCTGAATTTTGGGCGACCTCCTTGCTGGAAGTGGCTGCCGTCGCCCCATCCTGCGCCAGCTCTTCTGTAGATCGCAGGCTCCTGTTGAAAACGGCAAGTGAATAGCCGGCGTCGATCAGATTCCGTGCCATTGGCTTGCCCATAATACCGAGGCCGATAAATCCGATTCTGGGCTTCATTCCCTTCCGTTCCTCAAGGAACGCCAGGCCTCGAGTATCTGAGTATCGCGAGGAAAAGCAAGCGGCGGCAATTGGTTCAAGGGGAAGAAGCTGGCCTCCGATACTTCCGCCTCGGGTCCTAGCTCGCCACCGACTATCCGTGAATCGTAGGTAATTATGACGACAGGATCGCCCGGGTCCGAGTACACGCCCACAAGGTCGCTAATCTGGACATGCAGCCCCGTCTCTTCTTGAACTTCTCTCTCCGCCGCTCTCTCGACCATCTCCTCCCGGTCTACGTACCCTCCAGGCAAGCTCCATAAGCCCAGTCCTGGCTCGGCGGCGCGTCTGACCATAAGGACCTTGCCATCTTTTTCAACAACGGTAGTGGCTGCTATCTTTGGGTTGTAATAGATGATCCTTCCGCAATTAGGGCAAACAGGACGGCGCTTGTCCACAACTATCTTGGGTTCTAATGGAGCTGCGCACCGTGGACAGAATTTGTCGTCTGGAAGCATGGCGACCTTAGAATACCATGACACGGAGGACAGATACAAAGTGCCCCGACTTGGTTTGCACACCTTGTAAAAGCGAGCCGGTGGAAGAAGGGGGTGCCGAAGTCAAAGAAAAGACGTGAGTCTCCGTCTTCCTGGAGAAACCGGTTACCGCCGATCCGGCTGACACCACCGGAGTAGGTTAACTGAACTAACGGTCTAGCTGATCTTGCGGGCCATGGCCCAACCGGTGCCTTGGCATCTGCCGCACCGTGCGGTGCCGGCTACGCCCGTTCCCCTGCAAATGACACATTGGCGGGCCGGTTCTGGGACCATCACGGTACCGTGGCCACCACAGGGTCTACAGGGGCCGTTGGAGGTCTCGCCCTTGCCTCCGCAATATCCGCAGTTCTGGGATGTCAAGCTACTGCTCTGTTGTACCAATTCATCCCTCCCTAAGCTGGCTTGTTGCTGGACTCGATGCTTAGTGTAGTGCTGCTTACTGCAATTCGCAAGGGGGACGTGGAGAATGCACTTTTCGTATGGTAGGATTTGTGTTGTCAGGGCCGGCGTAGCTCAGTGGTAGAGCAGCGGTTTCGTAAACCGCAGGTCAAGGGTTCGACTCCCCTCGCCGGCTCCATCTTTTATATCCACCGTCGGAGAAACGTATGGATAGCCATAGGATCATATCGGCCGATAGCCATGTGTTCGAACCGCCGGACCTCTGGACGAGCAGGATAGAGCCCAAGTTCAAGGAACGGGCACCACGTGTTGACCATCAGGATGGCGAGGACTGGTGGTTCTGTGACGGACTCAAGATTCTGAGCACTGCCGCAGGTGGAACGCAGATCGGCATGAGATTCGATGAGCCTGAGAGCCTGACCCGCGGCGGTACGGTTGAGAACATCAGGCCTGGTGCATACATTCCCGAGGAACACGTCAAGGATATGGATATGGATGGCGTAGACGTGAGCGTCGTCTATCCGGGCCTGGGTCTGTTGCTATACATTGTTCCAGACAGCGAGCTCCTGACCGCCTTGTTTAGTGCCTACAACGACTGGGTCTCCGAATTCTGTAATGCCTATCCCAAACGTATTAAGGGCATCGCCATGCTAAACGTAGATGACGTTCGGGAGGCGGTAATGGAACTGGAGCGATGCGCTGGCAAGGGACTGATCGGGGCCTTGATCACCGTCTATCCTCCAGAGGAAAGGTCTTACGATTCGTTGGAGTACGAATCCCTCTGGGCTGCTGCTCAAGACCTCGGGATACCCCTCTCCCTCCACTTCGCGACTAACCGGCCTGGTCCGGGCCAGGAAATCTCAGATATCGACGATGTAAGTCCAGACTTTGTGTGCAACGTGGATCATTGGGTGCGTACTTCTATGGCAAAGATGATTTTCAGCGGTGTTTTCCAGCGCTACCCCGAATTACAGGTAGGGTCCGTTGAGCATGAGTTGTCATGGGTGCCTCATTTCCTCGATCGGCTCGACTATACATACACACAGAGGCCGCGGGATGCCTTCAGAAGGGGCTATTGGGACCGATATACCGGCGACATGCTTCCGAGAGATTACTTCCACCGCAACATGTTCGTGGGTTTCCAGGAGGATGCCCTGGGCGTTAGAGACAGGCACATCATAGGAGTAGACAATCTCCAGTGGGGCTCAGACTATCCCCATCCAGAATCTACCTTCCCAAAGAGTCGCGAGATCCTTGAGGAAATCTTGGGGGATTGCACCGCCGAGGAAAAAGCCAAGATCGCCGGGGGCAATGCCGCCAGGATTTATAACCTGGATTAGGAATCGCCGCTGAGAAGCTGGGTAGTAGGAACCAGATTCAAATGGTAGGCGGGGCGATAGGTCATTAGTCGTCCTCTTCGTGGAGAATCTGGGTGGATAAGTAGTTGGCCTCCCCGACCTGCTCGATCAGGTTGAGTTGGGCTTCCAGCCAGCCCTCTGTCTTTTCGGAACCTTCCAGCAACTCCTCCAGCATCTCACGGGTGCCGTTGTCCCCTAAGCTCCGGCAGAGTTCGATGCCTTCGTTTAGCTTCTTAACACTGGACCTCTCGTAGTCTAGCGAAACGCGCAGTTGCTCCGCCACTGTTTCACCGATGTTTACGTTCCCTAGCCGTTGTAAGTTGGGAAGTCCTTCAAGGTGAAGAATCCTCTCTATAAGGTCTTCGGCGTGTTTCATTTCGTCGATGGATTCTTCCCGGAGGCGCTGAGCCATTCGCTCATAACCCCAGTTATGACACATCTCATAATGGAGGAAGTAAGCGTTGATTGCCGTAAACTCCATTGTCAGTGCTTCGTTCAACAGCTCAATGACGTCATCGTGACCCTTCATTTAATCCTCCTCATAGGAACCCCTAATCTTTATGCTTGCTCTTCTCTCTCTCGACCTTCTTCGCGGCATCGTCCAGTAACTTCGCGATGGTGCCCCGACATCCGCCACAACCCATACCAGCTCCGCAAGAATACCCCATCTCGTCGATATCCGTTACCCCCAGAGAGATCGTTAGTTTGATCTCCCTGTCGGAGATTCGAAAGCAGTGGCAGACTATCAATCTTGCCGAGCCTCCACAACGGTTCTGGTCGTCTTTCTACGATTACCGGCGGCACTATCGCTCGGGGACGACCCGTTTGGAGAATCTGCCCAAATATAGATTTGAAAATTAGGAGCCAAGACGATTGCTTTATCGCAGGAAACTGGAAGGCTTCAAGAGGCCATTCGGTTGCCGATAGCTATATCCCGATAATATGAAGCCAGATTGCCCATGAGCTCGATAACCATTAACCGGCCTTCATGTAGGTAGGCCTGGACGTTCTGATGCTTTGCTTCCCTTAGCTTGCGTTTGAAGGCCTCTGTGTGAATGGCGACAACATCCCTCGGGCCAACATTAAGTGTCCCCAATTCCTCCCCTAGAGAGGCAAGTTCATCGGGGATGTTGTACTGTCGTTCAGACTTCCCCTGTTCGAGAGCGAAGTCCAGCAAGTCTTCGTACCGGTTGACTAGTGGTCCAACATCATTGAAATGAATACCATGATAGTCATTGTTCCTCTTGGGGGTTCAATCGTAACGTTGAACCGAGGAGGAACCATGATGTCTACCAAGAAGTACCGTATCGGACTGACTACCGACGAACAACAGGAACTCAACGCCTTGGTCTCACGCGGTCGGGCTGCGGCGTACAAACAGACCCATGCGCGCATTCTGCTGATGAGCGATGAGTCACGCTCGGACGGGGGAATGAAGGACGCGGACATCACCAGCGCGCTCGGTGTGGGACAGTCAACGGTCGAGCGAATACGCAAGCGCTGTGTGGAGGAGGGGGTCGAGTCTGCGCTGAATCGCAAAAAGCAACTGCGTCGGCGTCAAAAGAGACTGGACGGCGAAGGTGAAGCACGGTTGATAGCGATGGCCTGCGGGGAACCGCCGGAGGGGCGTGCCAGTTGGACCCTGAAGCTGTTGGCTGACCAGTTGGTCGAGTGTGAGATAGTCGGGACCATTAGCACCGAGACGGTTCGCCAGGCGCTTAAAAAAAAACGAACTGAAGCCGTGGCTGAAGCAGAGTTGGTGCATCCCGCCCGGTCAGAGCGCGGAGTTTGTGTGCGCGATGGAAGACGTACTGGAGGTCTACCAACGGCCGTACGATGGGAATGAGGTTCTGGTGTGCATGGATGAGACGAGCAAACAGCAAGTCAAGGAGACGCGAGTGCCGCGTCCCGCAGCGCCCGGCTTATCGGCGGCATACGACTACGAATACGAGCGCAATGGAGTGAGCAGCCTGTTCATGCTGTTTGCACCGTTGGACGGATGGCGCCGAGTCGAGGTCAGAGAGCGTCGCACGAAGGTGGACTGGGCGCATGTGATAAAGAAACTGGTCGACGAAGACTACCCTGACAGAGACCGGATCGTGCTGGTAATGGACAATCTCAACACTCACAAGCTGTCCTCGCTATACGAGGCATTCGAGCCTGCTGAGGCGAGGCGTATAGCTGAGCGACTGGAGATACACTACACTCCCAAACACGGGAGTTGGTTGAATATGGCGGAGATAGAGATCGGTGTGCTGGCTCGACAGTGCCTGGACCGACGGATTGCCAATCAAGACATCCTGCGCGGCGAGGTCAATGCTTGGCAGAATCAACGCAACCGGGATGTGATACGAGTGGATTGGCGCTTCACTACCGAGGATGCGCGCATCAAGCTAAAGTCACTCTACCCATCAATACAAAAACGTTGAACCACTAGCTGCTCGAATACATGGGGCTGGGCATCCCTCAACCGCGCGGTGGCAGATAATACTGTAACGGCGTCGCCCGCCTTAGCCGTCGAGATCTGCTCCAGAGACTGGACCTCTTTTTCTCGTTGCTCTTGTTGCCTGCTTTGCTCTATTTCAAGAAGTAGCCGACGCCGTTCTACCGCATAGCGTATTGAACGCACCAGCAGGTTGCTGTCTATTTGTCCTTTGACGAGATAATCCTGGGCCCCCTCCTGTACGCACTTCACTCCCAGATGCTCGTCCCAATTTCCGGTAAGAACGATAATCGGAACTTCCGATGCCTCCCTTTGAGCCCGGACAACAGAATCGATCCCCTGGCTATCTGGGAGAGACAGGTCCAGGAGGACGATATCGATTTCTTCAGCCTCTAGTTGGACCAGGGCTTCGCTAAGCCGCCCCACGTGGATTAGGGAAAAGTTTTGGCCGGATGCCTCGCTCAGAGCTTCCTTCACGAGGCGAGCGTCTCCGGGATTGTCCTCAACCAGTAAGACCTTGATCTGGATATTGCTCAAATTCTAACTCCGGGAGCAAAGTGTACACCGTGGTAAGTACCAGGCCTCTGCGAGGTAACTCGGCAGACGGTAACATGGTATCATATTCAACCAGGATTGGCCTGTCTGCCTACTATGGAGCCAGGGTCCGTTTCAAGCCTCCACGACCTCGGCCCAAGAGACCGGACAAATGAGTACAAAAGAAACTACCAAATCGCCTATATCGAAGGCCAAGAGCCGGCCGGTCGAAGAGTTGGCGATGCTCGGAGAAATCGGCCACATCATCAACTCGTCGTTGGAAATCGATGAGGTTTACGATCGTTTTCCGGAACAGGTTCGCAAGCTCATTCACTTCGACAGAATAGACCTGCAGACCGTTGATCTCAAAAAGGGCACCCTAACACATGCCTATGTAACCGGCATCGAAGTGCCCGAGCGCAAGGCGGGTGATGTTCGGCCCCTGAAGGATTCACTTGCCGAAGAGTTGGTTCGCCGCAAGTCGGGAATGATCCTTGACGCCGAGGATGCCGAGGAGTTGAGGCGAAGGTTTCCGAACATAATACCTAGCCTGGACTATGGCATCAGATCCTACTTGGGGACTCCTTTGGTTTCTAAGGACAGAGTAATCGGAGTGCTGTACGTTTCATCCACTAAAAGGAACGCCTATACCGAACAAGACCTAAAACTTGCGGAAATAATCGGCACTTTAATCGCCGGTGCGATCGCCAACGCCCAACTCTATGCCCAGAGCAAACAGGCGGAGCAAACCCTGGCAGAGCAAGCCAAAGAGCTCAGTGCGTCAGAAGAGGCCCTTCGCAGCCACAACAATATCCTGCAGGCGATTCTAGATAGCTTGATAGATGGGCTTCTTGTGGTGGACAAGAGTGGGAAAATACTTCTCTACAACACTGCGGCCCAGGAAATACTCAATCTTGTCACGACTGCTGGATCTCAAGAAGGAACGCAAAGCGCCGGTATGGCCCCATTGAAGAAAAATCAGAAGTTAGTCCAAGAATTCACATGGCCATACTATCATGCGGATATGGTAACCCCCTACAGTCTGGGAGAATCTCCCCTTAAAAGAGCCATCCGTGGAGAGGCAGTCGAAGGAGCCGAGCTGTACTTCCGAATACCCAACACTGACAAGGAATACTGGCTTATGATAACCGCGGCCCCTTTGAAAGCCGAAGACGGTACATTACAGGGTGGAGTCGGCTTGATTCGGAACATCACGCGGCGCAAACGGGCTGAGGCGGATCTCGGGCGTAAAGCAGAAGAGCTAGGGCGTTCCAATGCGGAACTCGAGCAATTCGCATATGTAGCGTCCCACGACTTGCAGGAGCCACTCCGCATGATCACCAGCTTCACACAGTTATTGGCCAAACGTTATAAGGGGAAACTGGATTCCGAAGCAGATGAGTTCATCGGCTACGCAGTCGACGGCGCTAACAGGATGCAAGCGCTGATCCGAGACCTGTTGGAATTTTCCAGAGTCGGCACTCGTGGCGCCGAGTTCGAACAGGTCAATTGCGAGCTGGCACTCGAGAACGCGGTCCAGAACCTCAAGGCTGCTATAGACGAAAGTGGGGCTGCCGTTACTCATGATCCCCTACCAACGGTAACCGCAGATCGCGCCCAATTGCTTCGGGTTTTTCAGAATCTCATCGGCAATGCCATAAAGTTTAGAGGCAAGGCCCAACCTGCAATACACGTTTCTGTGGACCGACAAGGCAAGGAATGGGTGTTTTCTGCTCAAGACAACGGGATCGGAATCGATCCCGAGTACAAAGAGCGCATCTTCGCGGTATTCCAGAGGTTACATTCAAGCTCCGATTATCAGGGCACTGGCATCGGCCTTTCCATATGTAGAAAGATTGTGGAACGTCATGGGGGCGCATATAGATAGAGTCGGAGTTGGGCAAGGGGTCCACTTTCTATTTCTCGATCCCTGTAAAGGGAGGACACTATCTGTGACCGAGGAACTGGGTGCTAGACCGATCGACATACTCCTTGTAGAGGACAACCCAGGTGATGTCCGCTTGACACGAGAGGGTCTTAAGGAAAGCAGGGTCCCCTAATACCTTGCATGTAGTTGAAGATGGTGTCAGGGCCCTGGCCTTCTTAAGGAGGGAGGGCGAATATGCCGGGAAACCTCGTCCAGATATAATCCTGTTGGATCTGAACCTCCCCAAGAAAGATGGACGCGAGGTGTTGGAAGAGATCAAAAGCGATACCAGCCTGAGACGCATTCCTGTGGTCGTGCTGACGACTTCCACTTCCCAGGAAGACGTTCAAAAAACCTATGACCTGCATGCGAACAGTTACGTGACAAAGCCCGCCGATCTTGAGCAGTTCATCCAGGTAGTAAAATCTCTCGATGACTTCTGGTTTTCGATAGTCAAGCTTCCGAAAGGGTAGCTAATAAGAGGGCGGAGGTGTTATAGGCATGGGCAAAGTGGTTGAACCGAAGGTCTTCTTAATAGGTGAGTCAAAGGTCAATCACGAAGAGCTCGATGCTCTTTTGCGACACCTCGGTGCTCCTGAGTGGAAGTCGGATGCTCCGTCCGACGTCGAGCTCCTATGCGAGGTCTTCGGCCGGGCCTGCTACAAGTCGTTTGGGACCGAGCTCAACCCGAACGTGACTCGAGTTCGGAAGTCAAACCAGAGCTACATCTCCAATATCATTGCCAAAGGCGACGGGTCGGTTCTAGAACACGGTGTGGCCAACTTTTTCCTGGCGGACGTGAGCCGTGTTTTTACCCACGAGCTGGTTCGGCACCGAGTAGGCACGGCGATTTCTCAGGAATCTCTCAGGTTCGTTCGGCTGACAGACCTGGACTGGTATGCTCCGGTATGCATTCAAGAGTCGCCAGAGGCGATGACCATCTTCGCCCGAACCTTCAAGGAGCTGAGCAAGCTCCAACAAGAGCTCTCCGACCTCTTTGAGTTGGACAACAAAGCTTCTTTCGACGACAAGAAGGAAATCACGTCCGCTATGCGCCGAATCGCCCCAATTGGGCTGGCCACCAACATCGGCTGGTCTTGCAACATGCGGACCTTACGGCAAGTGATTGAGGCCAGAACGGCGCCCTGGGCCGAGGAAGAAATCAGACTGGTGTTCAGTAAAATCGCGGAGATCGCCGTCGAGCGTTGGCCCAACCTATTCGGGGATTATCAGGTGGAAATGGTTGATCGACTCCCCGTATACATAACGGAAAGCAAAAAGGTTTAGCCGGGCAAGTCGATCAGAGACTGTTAGGCTGGTGTTGGCTTTGTAGCTCGTTGATCCTGTCTGTCAGAAAGATGGGGTCAAACCCCAGTTCGATTGCCCGCTTTGCAGCTTGTCGAGCATCTCCGTCGATCCCCAGATGGGTGAAGGCTAAGGCTCGCCCGGCGTGGGCCCACGCAAATTCTGGGTCGAGGCGTATGGCCTCCTCGTAGTCCTCGAGGGCCAATTGGAACCTGCCGCTGTTCAAGCGTTCGTTTCCCCGCTCGTTATGTGCCTGGGCATCCATCGAATCAAGCAGGATGGCCACACTCTGGTCCTTCAACGCCCTTTCAAACTGGCCGAGCCCAGAGTAGGCCTTGCTACGGCTATGGTAGGTGTCTGGGTCCTTCGGGTCCAAGCTAATGGCCTTGCTGAAGTGCTGGATGGCGCCTTCGTAGTCGCCCTCTTTTAGGTGGTTCCGGGCGCGGGCTCTGTAGGTCCCAGCGACGTGATGGTTGAAGCGATCAGGGCTGTGCCGGCTCAAAACGTCTATTGCTCTCTTCAGCAGGCTGGACTTCATAGGTTGGCCGCATCTGAAGCAGGATGAAATGTTTTGCCCGTTTATTGCGTGGCAGTCTGGACAGACCAGCATCGATGAAGTCACCGTTCCGCTTTATACCTTCCACGTGTGGTCGTTCAGATTCGCAATCAGGTCTTCCATCAAAGTGGGTTCCAGCCCCAGTTCGAGTGCCTTTTTGAGTTCCGTAATCGCGTCGTCTTCCCGGGATAGCAGGGCGTATGCAGTGCCGCGGACAGCGTACGGAACCGGGTAGCTGGGGTCGAGCCGGATAGCCTCGTCCAGGTCCTCCACGGCTTTGAAGGGCTGTCCCATGTACCTGTAAGCAATTCCCCTATTCGTGTAGGTTTCGGGATCGTTGGGGTTCATCTCAACTTCCCTGTCCAAATCTTGTAAATAGGGGGATTGCCGGAGGTTGTAGTGGGCGAGGCTGCGGTTGTAGTGGGCCTTGTGGTCCTCCGGGTTCATAACGATCACCTTTTCGAGGTCTTCAATCACATGCTCGTAAAGGCCAATACAGTAGTACGCAAAAGCACGGTTGAAGTAAGAGTCGGTGTGGTCTGGTTCAAGCTCAATCGCCCGGTCCAGTTCCTCGATGGCACGCTGACACTGACCCTGGCCAAAGTAATATTTCGCGAGATTCCTACATGCGTCTGCATATCTGGGTTTGGAATCTCCATTCAGTTTACCGGAGAGCAATCTGGGAACGTATCTATTCCACAAGCTCGCCCTCAACGATAGACCGCAATAGAAGCAGACAGGTTCGTCACTCCCATTCGCAGCATGGCAACTGGTACAAACCACCATTTCCATGGTTCCAAACATCTTCAGTGCCTTAGTTTACACGCGTCAAGTCATTTTTACCTCAACTCTGGATTTGAGATTCAGACAGTTTTTGACACCCTCCCCTTGACGGTTCAATTGACCCGAAAAGAACATATGATTCCATTTAAACCGAGGAGAAGTCTTATGCTCATCAAGCACACCCCGGATACCTACGAGAAGCTCAATGTTTTAGGAGGCATGGCCAGCGACGACATATTGGCTCGTCCGGAGAGCGGCATATCTAACCGGATGCCTTATTCAACTCCTAACAAGAATCCAATCCCTGGTGTCTACCGGGCCTCGTTGCCGAATGGAAGATATATGAATCTGATGCGGGTGATGTTCACCGATTTCTGCAAGATGGACTGTGCTTTTTGCCCTAACAGCCATTGGGTGCCCGAAAACGATGCACATTCAAAGTGGATGAACTGGCAAAGGCCTTTGTAGAACTACATCAGCGACACACTGTCGCGGGCCTGTTCCTCAGTTCGGGCGTTGCTGGCACCGGCTCCAAGACCACAGAGAGGCTTGTTCAGGTCGTGGAAATAATCCGCTCCAAATACGGCTTCAAGGGCTACATCCATATGAAAGTGATGCCCGGCACCGAGGAGCAATACGTTGAAGCGGCCTATCGCCTGGGTACCCGTTTGTCCGTGAACATTGAGACACCGACGGCGGGTGGGATGCGCAAACTTAGCGCCATGAAGGACCTGGAACGAGATATCCTCGCTCCTATGAGTTGGATAGACAAGCTGACACGTGGTGACACGAATGGCGCAGTGGGACAAGCCACCCAGATGGTAGTGGGGGCAGCCGATGAGTCGGATGCGGACATACTCCGTCGGATAGACCGACTCTACACCGACTGGAATTTGAAACGAGTGTATTACACGGCCTTCCGCCCGGTCCGCTAGGTCCGCTACCCCTCTCGAAGAGCGCCCACCCACTTCGTTGGTTCGAGAGCGCCGTCTATATCAGATGGACTGGTTGAAACGTATATACTGGTTCTCCGATGAGGAGCTAAATTTAGCTTTCGACGAAGACGGGTTTTTGCCTCCGGAACACGATCCCAAGACTCTCATCGCCCTGGGAAGCTTTGACGCCCTCCCAGTAGACGTGAACGTGGCGAGCCGGGAGCAGTTGTTGCGCGTTCCGGGGGTTGGGCCTACTTCTGCCGATCGTATATTAAAGAATCGGCGACTCCACAGCATAGATAGCTGGAGTAACCTCCAGGCTATGGGAGTCGTGCGAAAGCGGGCGTGGGCTTTCCTGGCCTTTCCAGGTCAGCGTCCCCCCAAGGCGAAGCAGTTAAAGCTGGATATGTTCAGGGAAGAGATGCATCGTGTTCCTGCTATACCCGAGGATAATGGAGGACGTTCGCTGGCGCCCTGTGGGCAAGCCAGGTCATGCACAGGCTGCTCGTTGTATGGGCACCTGGCCATCCTGGACCGGCGGCTTGAAAAATACGGCGGGCCGTGTTGATCATGTAGGGTATGGAACGTGGATTTAAGGATATCGGACTTTTATCCGATATCCTTTCCAGAATACCGTCGTTATACTTAGTATAGGGTATAACCTTGACACGGCGGCTACAGGACGAGTTGTGAACGGATACCGCGCTAGGAGCCTGGCCGGAGAGGGCTCCCATTTGCAGCTAGATGTTTCATTAATTGAGAGGGCCCAGGACCGAGATGAGAGAGCCCTCGAACAGATCTCTCAAGTGGACCCCATCATCAGGACAGCGGTGAGGCTAAAATAAGAGAGTCTACCGCTGGGGTGTCTCGTAAACCTTCATCCGATGGTAAGGCTCGTGGAAGTTCCAGTAAACACCTTTGTGGGCTCACTGCATGGAACACCTGACCCGGTGACCGATAGCCCAGGGCTTGATGGGGCCGCTCTTGGTTGTAGAAGGCCAGATAAGCCCCAATCCCCTTTCTGGCCTCAGTCCCATTTTGGTATGCCTTCAGGTACACCTCCTCGTACTTGATGCTGCGCCACAGCCGTTCCACGAAGACGTTGTCCATGCACCGCCCCCTGCCGTCCATGCTCACTTGAACGCCTTGCGCCAGCAGCATGCTGGTGAAGGCCTCGCTGGTGAACTGGCTGCCCTGGTCGGTGTTGAAGATCTGTGGCCGACCCTTGCTCAAGGCCTCTTCCAGAGCCGCAACACAGAAGTCTACCTCCAGGGTGTTGGACAGCCGCCAGGCCAGCACGTAGCGGCTGTGCCAGTCCATGATGGCCACCAAGTAGAGGAAACCCCGAGCCATGGGTATGTAGGTGATGTCGGTGGCCCACACCTGGTTGACCCGGTTGATCTCCAGCCCCCTGAGCAAGTACGGATAGACCTTATGCCCTGGGTTTGGCTTGCTGGTGTTGGGACGCCGGTAGATGGCCTCCAGGCCTATCAGCTGCATCAGCCGGCGGACCCGCTTGCGGTTGACCTGGTGTCCGTGATTTCTGAGCCAGGCAGTCATCCTTCTGGAGCCGTAGAAAGGTGTCTTCAGGTACTGTTGGTCTATGAGGGCCATCAACTCCAAGTCCTCGGCGCCGGCCTCGGTTGGCAGGTAGTACAACGCGGAGCGGCTGATACCCAGCAAGGCGCACTGGCGCACCAGAGACAGCTTCGGTTCTTCTCGGTCAATCATGGCCCGGCGTTGGGACCGGCTCACAACCCGAAGCTCCGTGACAAAAAATCCCGTTCCACCTTGAGCTGCCCAATCTGTTGGTAGATCTGGGCAGTGAGGACCTCTTGGTCCTTCTCCTGGCGTCCAGCACCATTTTCAAAGAGGTGCGGCGCCCCCTGAGTCAAGGCCTTCTTCCAGGCATGGATCTGGCTCGGGTGGACTTCAAACCGGCTGGCCAGCTCTGCAATGGTGTGCTCCCCTTGGAGCGCGGCCAAAGCCACTTTGGCCTTGAAGACTGGGCTGTGCTTCTTACGTGTTTGCTTCATGTCCTGCTCCTTGTTTCCGTCCTATTTTAGGAGCGGGACTCTCTCTTAGCCACCTGTCCGAATTTTGGGGTCCACCTCACTACGACCACTTTTTCGATAAGATATTTCGCTACGTAGTCGTACGAGTCGGCATTCAGGCGGATGCTGAAGACATAACGGAAGAGGTTTTCCTCAAAGCTCTTACTTCCATCAACTCCTTTAAATTCCGCGGCGCCCCTTTTAGCGCTTGGCTGTTTCGCATCGCGCATAACCAGGTGATTGATTTCCACCGGAAAACGTCCAAGCGTCTGTACGTCCAGTTGGACGATGTCGAGGTCAGGGACGAGACGTCGCTGGAGATGGTCGTCGAGCAGAAGATCGCGATTGAGCATGTGGCTCGCGCCATGAAACACCTCACCCAGGCACAATGCCAGGTGATCTCCCTTAGATTCGGTGCCGGCTTATCACTTGCTGAGACCGCCGACGTCATGGGCAAAAATGCGGGTTCGATTAAATCTCGGCAGCACAGCGGAATAGCCGCCCTTAGAAGGGTGTTAAACATTGGAAGCTCGGAGTCCCCTGCAGAAAAGACGGGACAACGTTAGACACGATGGGGACAACATTGATTCCCTCGTAAAAACCCGTTTTGAGGAAGTTCCAGCGATTTAGCACATCTGCGCGCTACCGTATGTTGGGGTAGTGTACGGAACAGAGACTGTATATTGTACCCAGGTGTGGGTACGTTTGTCTAATTCGACCTACACAGACTTTTTACGAGAGAATCAACATTCGACGACATATTGAATGAGTGCATTGAGCGGATGGCTCGTGGCGAGCCAATCGAGTCGTGCCTGGAAGATTATCCTGATCATGCTGAAGAGCTAAAACCCCTTCTGATGGCATCTCAGTCAGCCTTATCGCTTTCCTCGATCCAGGTTCCACGGGAGTTCAAAGAGGCTGCCAGAAGCCGTGTTCTAAAGGCCGTTTACGAGCAGGGTAGACCGGAGGGTACGATAAGCTGGCTCCCAGCTATGTCCCGGAGGTTTAAGGCTTGGGCCACCGTTGCTGCGGCGCTGGTCTTGGTTATTGGCCTTGGCACTGGGACAGTTCAGGCCTCGTCAAATAGCCTCCCGGGGGACACCTTATATTCGGTCAAGCAGGCCATTGAGAATGTCCGTCTGAATCTGGCCTTTTCCGACTCGGCTAAGGCTCGGCTCCATGTCAGGTTGGCCGAAAAGCGGGTCGAAGAGATGAACAGGCTGATACTCAAAGGTGATACGAGAAATGTTGCCAGCCTGAGCGAGAAGGTTGCGCGACAGCTCGAGAAGGCCGTGGCCCTCCATGGAATCGACACTCGGTCTCTCACGCAGCAAAGATTCGATGAGCTCCGAAGCAAGTTTAGGGGTCAGGCTCCCACAACAGACCGCCTCGATGCCCGTCCAGATAGCGAACTCGCCAGCCTGCGGACGAGGTTGGAGCTATCCTTCATTAGCAACCGGGAAAAGTTGCAAGCAGGGTTGGAAGCCGTTCCTGCTGGGGATAAAGAGATGGTACAAAACGCGATTCAGGTCTATAGCAGTCGCTATGAACGGGTGATGTTAGCTATCAAAGACGCCGAACAACGTCGAAATAACCCAGATAGTGGCAGATAGTGGATGATGCCATTTTCGAGGGTGCTCAGCTGAATAGGAGAATAGATTAGATGAGGCTGCGTTACAAAGCGGTCATGCTCCTGATGGGGGCTCTTATGGCCGTCACTTTGGCGGGCTTGGCCTGCGGTGGCTCCGATGAACCTTCCACGGACACGCCGGCTCCGGAGCCAACGGAGACACTGCCAACCGGTAACACTGTGCCCCTACAATCACTACAGTCCCAGACACTCCAGCGCCAGACCAAGTGATTTCCACAACATCTCCTGAGGTCACTCAAACACCTTCTCCCACGTTAGCCGAGGAACAACTGGCTGCTACTGCAACGCCTGGCGCCCAGTCAGAGACAACACCTCAGCCGACCCCGGAGGAGGCCCGGTCGACATCCACACCACAACCTACCCCAACGATCGCCGAGGCACAGCCGACCTCCACGCCTACCCCGGCTCCGACACCCCTGGCCAGTTTGGGACTGTTTTTACAGGTCACCGGCGTTGATTCAGAGAGTGTTGTCCACAATAACACCGTCACCATCAGCGGTGTCACCAGCCCCGATGCCGTGTTAAGCATCAACGGAATTTTGGTCCCCATCAATGAAGAGGGTGAGTTTGAAGCCACGCTTTCTCTCGACTCTGGAGCTAATTTGATAGAAGTGATAGCCAGCGACTTCGAAGGCAACGAGGAAAGCGCGGTACTCGCCATCGTGAGTATTCCCGAGGAGGCATAGGCTAACCATTTCGCTGGTGATGCGTTTTACCTTGTAGAGCAGTAGAGCAATGTCCTAAGCCGGGAGCTAACTAATGAGACTCAAGAGTTTGATAATCACACTGATGATGGCACTGGTGGTTAGCCAGATTGCAGTTGTGGGCGTCTCGGCCAGTGGGAACGCGCAGGAAACGCGGACAGAGGGCGTCTTCGGCACGGTGATCCGCAAAGAGGGCGCTAACATCGTTTTGGACACCAAGAGTGGCGAAGTGGAAGTCGTTACCACATCTGACACCCAATTTAAGGTTCCCGGACTGGATGTGGCATCCCTCGAAGACATCTCGGAAGCCGATAGGGTCGCTGTTTTCGCGGCAATCGAAGGCGATAACGTCACTGCTGTCGATGTGTTGAAAATACCCAGTCGACCTGCCACTCACCTCCACGTAGTTGGAGTGGTGGAAGAGGTAATAGATGGGACTGCGAGGGTGGTGGATAAAGAAGGAAATACATTCAACGTTGAACTCCCTGAAGACGCCCCACCCGTCGAGGTGGGTGCGGTTGTAACATTGGTCAGTCACAGGGACGCCCGTTCCGGTAGGCTGGAAAGCAAGGCCGTCGAGCGTCTAAAGCAAGTAGTGGAGCGCCTCGAGAACCAAATAGGTCTGCTTGAGCAAAAAGTCAGGGAACTGCAAGGCCAGTTGAAGCGGAAAGCAGAGGAACAGCTTACTAGGGTAAAACGGTCGCTGGAGGATAACGCTGACCGCAAGCTATCCGCCCTGGATGACGCTGTTTCTCGGTCCACCGGTGAAAACAAAACCCGCCTCAACGATGCCCTGGAGAACGCATCCCGGGATCTGACCGAGACGACGAACAAGCACGGAGTCAGGCCTCCAATGGCCAGAATCGCCGGAATCATCTCAGGTGTCGATCTGGACAGTGGCTTGATCGGTATCGAGATCGCGTCTGGCAGGGTTTTGGAACTACATGTGACGGAAGCCACCGAGATCAAAGCCACCCATGAGGATAAAGATTCTCAGGGGGATGTGAACGTCGGAGATCAAGTGGTAGCCGGATACAACCCGCATACCAAAGAGGCCTTGTTGATCGTTGTCAATCCTCCGGAGCCCGTTGAGGTAAACGTAATTATTGCGTCCGTTGACATAGCCACCTCCACATTAACTGTTGTGATTCCTAAGCGGGGTGAGTTCGTCATAACGGCCGACGAGAGGACAAAAATAATAAAGGACGGCCACGAGGCTCGTTTGGGGGACCTGGAGCCTCGGGACATCGCCCGGATACGGGCGATCCCTGCCACCAGATTGGCTCTAAGAATCGAAGCTCGGTCACCCAAGCCGGTCGGCATAAAAGGAGTTGTCGCCGGGCTGTCACGAGGTGGCGAGGAGGAACCACCAAAGGTAACGGTACACACCCCAGAGGGTAGAGGTCTGACTTTGAACATAACTCGTTCGACAAGGATCATCAAGGACGAGCATGAGGCGTCTTTCGCAGACCTTGCGGTTGGAGACGTTGGCGGATTTCAGTTGGACCCGACTACTCATAATGCTTTGGCAATCGAGGTCCGGTCACCCAGAGATGTAACGATCTCCGGGGTAATCGGCGCTATAGACCTGACGTCTGAGCCGCCGTCGCTTGTCATCGTGAATCCCAGGGGTCCCGAAAGGCTCGCACTTAAGGCCGACACGTCTACGATAATCGAAAAGGATGGCAACGAGCACGCCACGCTTCGTGATTTAGCAGTCGAGGATATCATCGTCAAGGGTACATTCAATCCCGGAACTCGTTTGATCTCGAGGCTGGTCATCCAGTCTCCTCCAACCTCTAGAGTCACGTTTACCGGAATCTTGACTGAAACGTCGGGCCGCGCCTGGACAGTCGACGACAAGGAGATAGTTCTCAGCCGTGCCACGCGAATACGCGGAAAACCCGATGTGGGAGACACGCTAGAGGTTGTGGCTGTCATGAGGCCGGACGGCAACCTGTGGGCCCTTGCAATAATTGTCGAGGGTGAAGGTGATTTGGCTCCTGTTCGAGATCGTGATCAGGATGACTCACGAACCGACGATGGGCGAGATGGAACTTCTGGCGAACAGGAACAAACCGAGACGAGAGACCGTGAGTCTGATACCGGTGATCCCGACGAACGCTCAGAAGATGAAACGGATGTTAGAGGCCCAGAACGGGTGAGGTCTAGGTAACTGTTTCAAGACTGAAGATTACTCGAAGAGCCCGGTCACATCTGGATTCTTACTATTCTAGGCTGATCTCTATGTCGTCGCCCTGGACTCGCAACGGATACGTCCGTAAGGGCGCCCTTGCCGGGAGTTCAACAACCCTTCCCGTCGTAACGTCGAACTTGGCGCCGTGGCGTGGGCATGTCACCACCTTACCCTCGATGGTGCCGAATCCCAGCATGCCTCCATCGTGGGTGCAGGCGTCGACGACCGCATAAAAAGCACCGCCCACGTTGCATATCAGAACGTGCTCTCCCTTTTCGAGGGTTACACTTTTCGATTCTCCGGGAAGCAGGTCACCCGTCTTCGCTGCTTTCACGTATTTCACGTTGCGCTTCTTCTTCCTTAGGGTTCCCGAGAATGTCTTTATTGTAAGCGAGCAATCGTGTCGTGAACCGACCCAGATTTGGCGTGTTTGGGTGGGTTTGTGGGAATGAATGGAGGGGTTGGCAAACAGGCGCAGTTACCGAATGCTTAACCATATGGTTAAGCATTCGGTAACTCTCGACTCTACTTTTTCGGCCCTTTCCGATCCGGTCCGCCGCGCGATATTGGCCCGGCTGGCCCAGGGCGACTCTACCGTCAGTGAGCTTGCGGCTCCCTTTTCAATATCCCTTCCGGCCGTGTCCAAGCACCTCCGTATCTTGGAAACCACCGGGCTGGCCCGGCGTGAAAAGCAAGGCCGCACGCATTGGTGCCGCCTCGCTGCCAGACCCATGAAAGAAGCCGCCGACTGGATCGCATGTTATCAGAAGTTTTGGGATGAGAAATTCGACGCCCTTAACCAGTATCTGGGGAAATCAAAGATCGAGGAGGAATCACCATGACCAGCTCAGCAACCAGCCCAGAGACGACCCTGCAAATCAGACGGACCTTTCAGGCTCCTCGCGAGAGAGTTTTTCGCGCCTGGACAGAGCCGGAAGAACTCAGAAAGTGGTGGCGTGTCGGCGACAATTGGTCCAGTCCAATTGTGGAAGTGGACTTACGGGAGGGCGGCAGCTATCGCATCGGCATGAAAAATCCAGACGCCGACCAACCCCACATAACGATTGGCATGTTCAAAGAGGTCAACACTCCGGGGAAGCTGGTCTATACTTGGTCGTTCGAGGCCCCGGGCCAGTCCGGCGATGAATCTCTTGTAACCGTGGAATTTCTCGACAAGGGTGGAGTAACCGAGGTCGTACTGACCCATGAGAAATTCGCTGACCAGCACGCCCGAGACGAGCACAATCAGGGCTGGAACGGCGTCCTGGACCAGTTGGCCAAGATACTCTAGCCAGGCAGGCTACAGGACGAGTTCGGGCGGCCTTTTGACTGCGGATGCGTCCTTGTCATCGGGGCTCCAGTTCGCCAATCGCACGATGGCGCTGTAAGGTGCTTTCCTGAGGGTTGGAGCCCCGTGCACACTTGCGTTGGAAGGGCGGTACAGGTACGTACCAGGCACAAAAACCCGGTTGCCGTCCACGTCTTGCTCCCAGTCCTCTATTGCGCCTTCCAAAATATATAGCTCTTCGCTATGACTGTGATAGTGCACATCAGAGTGGATGGGGCCTTCATGATGACACCAGGAAATTCCGACACGCACGCCAGCCGTCTCGTCGGCCCTTAACGCTCGAACTTTTAGCGTGCCGAACTCAGCGTCGGGGACACCAGGCAGGCTATTTATATCTTTGATAAATACCGGTTTGTTCGAGCCCTTTGTGGCTTCCGGCCCGGCAGCCATTATTAGCACCGTGGCTCCATCACGGGTTTTGACAGGCCCGTAGCTTAGACCCTTGGGCTGATAGAAATAAGAGCCGGCACTACATGTGTGACCGCTATAGACCAGGTCGCCTTCTAAAACAAAAAGGTCCGCGTATCCGCCACTCACACGCTCATCCTGCTCGTAGCCGGCATCGTATTTAACCAACACGGTCCGAGCTCCTGCTTCCTCATCTTTCCAAAGGCTCTTGATCCAGGCGCTCCCTTTGTTGCCTTCGACGACCACGGGTTCCCAAACGAGAAGGTCCCCATGAATGACAAAGGACTCCGCTTGATCCATGTCTGACCTCACTTTTCATCGAGCGGTAGGTTGCTGGTAATGTAGTGTTTAGTTGCATGGCAGTCAACCCTGTATATAATCGTGTCAGCGAATATCAAAAAAGGGAGTGACTATGTATTTGATCAGACGGGTCTGGAAGATCAAGAAAGGCGTCCCACGTGCTGCTCGTACGGCTGCGGATATAGTAACAAAGATGGGAAAGCTCTACGAGGAAGCCGGGCAGAGGTCACCTTTCAGAGTGTATACCAGTGGAGGCACGGTGCCGGGGCCCGACAATACTGTCTATATGGACTGGACCGATCAGACGCTACGTTCACCGTATAGAGCAGACAACCAAATTCCAGACGGGATGGCTGACCTTGGCAAGGAACTGAACGAGTTTGTGGAGGAGAGCTACATCGAGTTTTACGAGATGTACAGCCCTAGCTAGCTCACTTAACCAAGCCGGGAAACTCTTTGTTGCGCTTCCGCAGCCAGCCTTTCGCTTCAAAGTACTGCTGCAATGTCGCGCCCACGGCCCGCATTTGTTCCGCGGCACTCTCGAAGTCGAGGGAGCCGGTGGTATGATTCTCCAGTATCTTGCTTTCAGGCAAGCTCAAAGTCGTCATTTCCCACCTCCGAACCTTTTTCGATCTTCTCACCACCTACTTTAATCACCTTTTGTTTCTATGCCATCGGCCGTACACCTGATTTCAGTGCATCCAGAAGGACGACAGTCTTATCAACCTTGTGGCGGATTCATCATTGGCTCTATTGGCTAGACGCATTTAGAGCCACGTTTGTTCCAGACGAACAAAAATGCTAGGGACCCGCAAGTAGTGTGGGCGTTTTTAGATACCCGCTAGTTGCGGAGAGACTGGGCGGCCGCTACAACCGCCTGGAGTTTATTGAATGCAATGTGGGTGTCGTTAACCGGTCTGGTCGAGAAGGTACCGAAACCGCAGTCTGGATTAAGGAACAGCTTGTCCGCAGGATAAAGCTCCAGGGCCCGGTCGATAGTCCCTCTGATCTCGTCTGGAGACTCGATGGCTTCCGTCCTGGGATTCACGACGCCGAGGCCCAGCTCCTTCCCTTCGAACCTTAATATATCTCCGGCACGCTCCGTGGCGTATTCCAGCACGAGCTGGTGTACGTTTAACTGCGACAGATAATCCACAAGAGGATGGTAGCTGCCTCTGAGCAAGGTGGCCTCGTTCTGACTCCAGTTGCCCCTGCAAATATGCAACCCGATGCGGACACCCTCGACTCCCTCGATCACTCGGTTGATCAGGGACACCGCCAGTTGAAGTTCCTCGGCAGGGTCTTTGCGCGCTGCCAAGGCCGCGCACATGAAGGTACGCGTCTGGCCCTGTGTGAATACGAGCTCCGTTAGAACCGGCTCGTCGAATTGGATGAAGTCCACTCCGTTCTGGATCAGCTCGTGGACCTCGTCCTTCAACACCCGCACGACATCTTCTGCCAGATCCTCCTTGGTCGGATATGCCTCGTGCGTGGCCTCGGGCACGTACATCGCCCGTGTGAGGAGGTATGGTCCCGGCAATGGGATCTTTACTGGTTTATCTGTATGCTCCTTGAGAAACCTGAGTTCATCCACCGCCAACGGCTTCCGCCGCTCGATTCTGCCAACGCAGGTAGGGTTGCTAATGGAGAAAGCCGGGACGTCGAGGGTTTGAAGGATACGCTCAAAGCCGTTTTGTCCTCAACAACGTCGAGCATCTCAGCCAGGGTCATCATCCTGACTCCATTTAGCTTTTCGGCGACGAAGGAGTAGAAATTATCACGCCGCTGTTCCCCGTCGGTGACGACGTCGACCCCCGCCTCTTCTTGTAGATGAATCGCTCTCAATACAGCTTCGTCAGCCAATTGACTGAACTCGGATTCGCTGAGCTGTCCCTGGCGTTTAAGCTTCTGGGCCCGGAGTAGGTCCTTTGGTCTGGGCCAGCTACCCACCGTGGTCACGGGAAAAAGTGGAAGTGCATTCAAGCTGGCGTACTCTCGAAGAACCGCTGTCTTTCGACCGCATCAGACAGCGGGCCGTAGCCTGTCGTGCGGCCTGGCATCCACCGCTTGAGGCCTTCCAGGTCCATCATCTCGCGGTGATTTGGATTGTCATAGCTCATCGAGAAGAGCACGTCGAGCCACCTCCTCTCCATTTCTGCGGCTAAATCCTTCAGAACAGTAAATACGCAGTGGTCGAAACTATCGGTGCTTGCCAAGATGTGATATGTGTTGGGATTGATAGTCCCATCTTGCGTCCATCTTTCCCAGTTCAGGTCCAGCATGGTCGATGCGTCCGCGTCGCCCTTTTCAAGGCATTTGAACGCATCCAGCTCACCTCCGACATGGTCTCCGTGCTTGCCCACCAGTACGTCAAATCGTTTGACAAGAAAGTCTTTAGTTAGTTCCAGCCCCTGGTGTTGAAGGTACCCAACCGGGATGAGAGTGGACTGTGGGGAGTCCTTGGCTCCAACTGCGACAGTCTTGCCTCGTAAGTCGTCCAGGCTATCAATGACACTGTTTTTCTTCACTACGAGGTAAGAAACTCTGTCGCGGTCGGTATCTCGCATAGCAATAGCCCGGCATCTGGTTCCCGAGCGCCGTTGCGAATCCAACCACGCCAGGGGTGAATTCCAGGCGATGTCGATGTGCCCATTCATAAGAGCATCGACCTGTAACTCGTAATTGGAGTAATAGACGTTGTCGATAGGGCAGTGGTGCTCTTCGAAGAAGTCCCTGATAACGTCCCAGATCACCGCGACCTTGGGGTCATAGAGTACAGCGCCGACTACGATGGGTTTGTCCATTTAGAAAAGCTCCATGCCGCAGAGAGTGCGCCCGATGAAATCGTGAGCGTGGTCTGTTGTTGGCGCCATTACTATCGCGGCTCTGGCGTCGCGAAAAAATCGTTCTAAACCAAGTTGCTTGCTGAATGCGGCGCCTCCACAGGCCCGCATGCCTATCTCAGTAACCCGTACCGCCGCTTCTGATGCGGCTGCCTTCACTTCCATCACCAGAAGTTGGGTCGCAACGCCGGGATTTTCGATTGAGTCGATGACGCTTACCAGATGTGCGCGAGCCATGTCGGTCTCTATGCGCATTTGTGCGAGACGTGCTCTCAGGTTTGGAAGGTCCGCCAGTTTGCTGTCGAGGTGTTCGAAACGGCTGGTAGTCAAGTGTCTCTGTGTAGATTGGACCGCGGCTTCGGCAATGCCAACCGCGATGGCCGCGCTGCCGGGTTGAAACACTGGTAGGACCACCTCCAACATCATGCCGAAACCACCTCCAGGTTCTGAGAGGGCGCGTTCTTCCCCGAGGGTTACCCCTTCCAGCGTCATCGGAGCGCTGGCATTGCCCCTCATGCCAAGGGCGTTCCATGGTCCGGAAACGCTTAGCCCCGGGTCCTCCTTCCTGACAAGGTACAGCATCGTGTCGGTTGGATTAGCGCCCTCCGACCAACGGGTGGACAGAACGTATCCATCGGCGAAACCAGCGGATGTTACCCATGATTTTTCAGCGTTGATAACAACCTTACCGTTCTTGATTTCCGCCTTGCTGACCGGCGCCCAGAAGTGGCTTCTCGATCCGCGTTCACTCCAGGCTAAGGTGCTCAGGTGATCACCTTTGGCCGCTGCCATAAGCTGACCGGCGGCCCTGCCCGAGACAGCACTATAGCAAGCCACTCCGCACAAGTGCATGAGGTACACCATTCCGGTGGAGGCACAACGCTGGGAAATTTCTTCCAGGACGGCGCACGTCGTTCGAAGGTCCTGGCCCATTCCGCCGAATTCGGGCGCCACCGTCAGCCCCAGGAATCCTTCCCGGCTTAGAGCATCAATGGACTCTTTGGGGAACGTACTATTGGAGTCGACCTGGTCAGCGTTGGGAGCGATGTGCTGGTCGGCAATCTTTCTTGCTTTGTCGGCGATCGCTTGTTGTGCCGGGGTTAATCGATACATGCCTCCTCCAATTCCTGGCACGCGGTTCGAACCCTAGGTAACCACTCGTATACTTAACTCCATATTTATCGCAGTCCCCAGGGTATTTAGCAGCGGTGACTTCCTGAGGGTCTCATCCCAGACCAGCTTAACTTTCTCTTCGTTCTCCGCCGAACTCACGTACACTTTTATCCTCAGCTTCTCCAGGCCGGGATGGCCTTCTTCGCCGACTACTTCCAGGAAAGTAAGGGCGTTATTGAGCTCGCCATTTACCAGCGCTTCCACGTCGTCTATATCGATTCTTCTGGTTCGAGCCTGGGCCTGCAGTCCATTCACGACGTCCGCTGCGATTGCACCCAGAAAATATTCCAGGGCGGTTATTTGCCCGTACTCTTCATCGAACTGCAATGGCACTCCGACCTCGAACCGGTGTTTGCGAACATATACCGTCGCCAGACCTTTGTCGGTAGTTCGAGCTCGTAGACCCCATTTGAATTTGTCTGCAGTAGTCATTCAGAGACGAACGCTGGCCTCGAATAGAGTTATGTAGAGGACCAGAATTATCGGAAAGCCAGAATTATGGGAAAGATTGTAAAGTACGATACATAGTAGGCATAATTGTCGCAAGTGCGATACCGATTGTGCATGAGGATACAGTATCGATTTCCAGGAATTAGAAAGCTTTCTGGCTGTGGCCAGGCACCGTAGCTTCACCAGAGCTGCAAGGGAACTCGGGCTAGCCCAACCCACAGTGAGCCGGCATGTGCAGAGACTGGAACGGGAGCTGGGAGCAATACTATTTGAGCGTCGGCGGGACGATATTGAGCTAAGTCCTGCCGGAGAGCGGTTTTGGAATTACGCCGAAGGTGTGCTGGCAGGCTATCGAAAGCTAATGCTCCAGATGCGGAAATGGCCGGACACAATTACCGGGGAGCTGCGTGTCGCGGCCAGCACTACTCCCGGCGAATTTCTCGTACCCGACCTGCTCGCTCGGTTCACCAAGGTGTACCCAGACGTGCGGCCGGAGGTCTTTATTACCGACTCTGCGCAGGCGGTGGAAGAGCTTCAGGACAGGACGTGGGACATAGGATTCGTTGGGGCCAGATTGCCTGGACCGGGGCTTCGATACGACGTGGTCGCCCAAGATGAGGTCGTGCTTGCGGTTCCGGTAGGTCACAGTTTCGCAGACCGAAATGAGGTGGAGTTGAGTGACCTCGAAGGGCAGCCGTTCTTGGAGCGAGAAGGTGGATCGGGCACCTTAAGGAGTGTGCGACAGATACTTTCAAAGAATGGGCTGGCCCTGCCTGCCTACAGAGTCGTTATGGTTCTGAACTCGACCCAAACCATCCTTTCCGCGGTCGAAAGAGGCTACGGCATCGGATGGGTTTCTTCCCTGGCCTTGCGTGGTGCCCGTGCCGGACGTGTTGCCGGCGTGTGCCTGGCAAGCGTTCCTCTCATCCGAAACCTCTATCTGGTCCAAGAGAAGCAGCGCCCCCTACCAGTCGTCGTCGCCGCTTTTGCGGAGTGGGTACGGCAAGAGCTCTAGTATTCGCTGCAGTGCCGAGCGGCGTACTGAAAAGCTGGGACACTAAGCAGGCCCAAGTTCGGCCTGCGGGTCAGGTTAGATCCCTGAGAAAAGGTCGTTCTCGATGGCGTCTGAGCCGACTTCAAAAGCCGGTTCAGCCCTGACCATATGCTCCTGCGATAGGAAATGGATCCTTTTGTCGGGAGACAGCCAGGGAAAGAATTCGTCATTCTGGACTTGGCTGCGATGGCTAAGAATGGCTCGTTCTTTCTTCTCGGCGAATTCGGATACGTCCAGAACGGTGCTGATTTCTTCGTCGGGGATTCCCATAGTCTCCGTGTCGATGTCTGTCATATCAGATTGGATTCCGGCCTCCCGCATACCCTGTTGAAATGGCTTGACCATACTTCGTGGAAAAGCTATGTGATAGAGCTTCTGGGGTTTGTACGGCGGGCTGCTGGGCAACTGCTCAGGGTACCCGGAAGTGTCGCCGGCGGCGTGGAACGCTTCTTGGACCACATGGTGCATGAAGATGTGGTCTGGATGGCCATATCCACCGTGGGCGTCGAAGGTCACTATCACCTGGGGCATGACTCTCCGTACCAACTCCACGACTCTTCCAACAACCTCGGCGCGACTGGCCTGAGCCAGCGCGTTGGAATGCTCGTTGTCTGGTGTCCCGGCCATTCCCGAGTCTCTATAACCCAGAATATGCAGCTCCTGGACACCTAATATTTCACAGGCAGTCTTTAATTCCATCTCTCTGACTTGGCCCAAATTTTCAGTATTTGCCAGCGATGGATCACTTATTTCGCCTACCTCGCCCCGGGTGGCGCAGACCAGTGTGACGTGTGTACCTTCGGAAGCATACTTGGCCATTAGGCCACCGCACCCAAATGCCTCGTCGTCCGGATGGGCAAGCACTACCAACAAACGTGTTTTGGCAAAAGCCATAGTCCCCACAATAGTTCCGGTGATACCCCATCAAGAGTACCACCGGATTAAATTCGAGCCAGAGCAACGTCAAACTTAGTTTAGATTGAAACCGTAGATCCTCGCGGAGTTCCCGGCAACGATTTTTTCCTTGTCCTCCTGGGAACACTCTGCCAGAACTTCATTGATGATCTCCCTGCTCTTGGGGAAAGTGGATTCGGTGTGGGGGTAGTCTGAGCCCCACATCAGGTTGCTAACCCCAATGAGATGACGCAACTGAATGCCCAAGGCATCTTCCTGGAACCCAACGAAGATATTACGATGGAAATAGTCACTGGGGAGCATATCTTCCTCGAAGCGGCGCCAGAAAGGCCTCTGTGCCCTCTGGGTGTAGGTGTAATCCATCCGGTCAAGGAAGTGGGGGACCCATGACAACTCGTGCTCGACTGCGCCCACTTGAAGTTTAGGATGACGCTCGAAGACGCCGCCAAAGACTATATGTGCAAGGGACATTCTGACCCAGTGGTCTACGTTCGTCTGGAAAGCCTCGCTGAGCTGGTCCTGGGTTGCAAATTCCTGCCCAGGGCCGGGCCTGTTGGTGGCAAGGTGCAGTGAGAGGGGCATTCCAAGGTCTTCGGCTGCTGCCCACAGATTTTCGTAGACCGGATTGTTGTATTCCAATCCTGGTGGGGGCGATACGGTGATCAGCGAGCCAGCAAGGCCCAACTTAGCACATCGTTCGAGCTCTTTCACAGCAGTATCCGGGTTGTCCACATTGAGCATTCCGATACCCTTAATTCTCTTGGGGTAGGTTGCACAGAAATCGGCGACGTAGTCGTTATATGCGTGGCATATGGCTGTTAGTAGCTCTGTGTCGGGGATGCTGTAGAGAAGGAGGCCGACCGTTGGATAGACCACGCTCAGATCAACACCGTCGATATCCATGTCTTTGACGTGCTCGTCAGGGATATATCCCCCAAGTCTGACATCCTCGAATTTACCAGCTCTTGTCAGATTCTCGTTGCCCTTGAACCTCTCTCCGGTCTGGGTACCCAGGGCGACACCGACTACCTTGTGGTCGTCGCAGAACCACCAGTCCCCGTCCTCCATGGCTATGATGGTCGGAACCCTGTTTCGAAACTTATCATCAACCCTCCCAGTCCAGAGATCGAGAGGTTCGATCAAATGGTTGTCCGAAGAAATGATCTTGTAGTCTCCCATGCACTATACCTCTAATCTAATTCGTATCTACCAAAAATCGCTAATTTTGACCAAATTTACCCACTGATTATGCAACCGTGGGGTAAATCTGTCAATATAGGTGGAAGCTGATACACGGTCCGATCCGCAGTATAAATATCGCCACTCCGGTACAGCGATCAGGATTTCATTCAAGTTGAAATTTACCGCCGTTATATTATTGCCGTTGCTTGTCAGCGCCCTGTTACTTACTTGCTCCAGTGAGTCAACGACTTCGGCGACCAGCGATGTGTCGGCGTTATCTGAAGCGCCGGAGGAGGGCCTCATCGGTACCACGTGGGTACAGGAACGCATCAAAAGCCTGGCCGAGCTTTACAACATAGCTTCCGAAGGGTTGGAGTGGCTTCAAGGCTACGATCTCCGGCAGATGGTGGGCAGGCCGGGGTGGTTTGGGAGCCTGGGTAACGACAGATGGGCAGGAGTCGGCCAGGCAATACCCAACTCCGTCCTGCACGAGGTAAGCCATTCCTACTACGGGGCTTTTGAGGTTACAGGAAGGCCGGATTTGAGTTGGGACAGGAGTCTTTCGGACGGACAGTCGCCGGCCCTCCAGCAATACCGTGACGACCTCAGAACCTTCATGTTCCAGCCACCTGACCGCTACGAGCCCCTCAGAGCGCGTTTCAGGAACCTGCCCAACCTCTCCAGAGGCAGCTATCCAGATCTGTTCCACTTCGGCGAGGCCGATTTGATCTATACCGTCGCTGGGAGTATGGATCTGATACCCCCGATCCTGAGAAAGTATTTCGACAGGTTCATCGCCGGTGAAGGTCAGTTCCAAACTTGGGAAGAGGCTATCTCATGGTATCTTGGTCTGGATCCAAAAGATCAACATCTGGTCGGTGTCTACACGGGCATCCCTCATATACCTCTGGACCAGTATGAGCCGCTGAGGCCATCGGAACCGACGCGAATACCGGAAAAAATTAGGGCCGTGTTGGAGAGAGAAGAGCGGGAGCGTCTAGTCGACTTCGCTGAACAGTTTGACTTGATCAAGGACAGCGAATTCAGCTTCACCGACGCCATCAACGTGGACCGGAGTTTCCAGTTCTGGCGAGACTATTTGCGGTCTATGCTTGATCTTCATGATCGGCATCCCGACGTTCTGGCTCATTCGGATGGCCGAGGACCCCAGTTAAGGGAAGCTCTCGGTTTCTTTGTGGAGGCTAGGGGAAAGCCTCTTAGCCAACAAGTAGAGTTCTTCGCGACGAGATTAGAGGATCCGTTCATGCTGAATTTCTCAGTTCTTCTTCCAAGCCAGGTCCTCATAGAGCTTTTCGGTCGCTCCCCGGAACAGTTACCACTTCAGTCGGTGGAGGGCGTCGTTGGCAGGTTCAGTCAAAAGCTGGCTGAGTTCGCGCAAGAGATAGACAGGATATTGTCGATAGGTAAAGAAGAGCTGCATGAGGGGGCCAAGGAGCTGGAGAATTTCCTGGGCGGCCTTTCCGACGAACAGCAGGAGAAGGACTTGGCCATCATAATCGAGTTAATGAAGGACAACGATGAGGCCACGACAAGGGATCTGATGAATAGGCTGAGTGATGGCCTTATATTGCGCATGCTGAAAAACAAAGCTTCCGCGGTGCGTAGCAACAATATAGCTCCTGAACGGCTGCTTCAGGCCCTCGAAATCACTCCTGAACAATCGACCAAACAGATCGTGAAAGGGCTTCAAACACTTCTCGAGCGGACATCGGGTAACTTCCGGATCGATGCCCCATTCACCAACCTAGCTTATGGGGTGATCGGGGAAATAGGAGATGTCGATCCACACCGAGCCACGGTAATCCTGAAAGACTCCAAAGTTCCACTGCTGGACTTCGTTCGAGCCCAGCCAAAAGCAGCCGTTGGGATTCTAGGGTCGGATATCGGGGAGACAGCTAAACTGGTAGCTAATCAAGAGGGCTATGTTAGTAGTCCGCACGGGATCATCCACGGCGTGGTGTTCTACGACCCCGAGTTGGCTGCCAGGATTGTATTGGAGGCGGAGCGCCAGGGCTTGAATGATATTGGGACCGACTCCCTGGTTGTCTTCGCGTTCGATGCCGGTAGACTGGAGATCAATCCATCCCTGCAGCTTTCCCTGGCAGGAGATCAGAGCTTCCTGCAACATCTGATAGAGGAAAAAGGTGCGGATTGGTTGCAGGAGCGGCTGACGGCCTCCCTACGCAAATACAGGGAATTCGAGTTTGAGGAGAAGATCGACGAGACATTCATCCAGGAGTATCGTCGAACGCTGCTACGGCTGATCCCACTGGAAGAAGACGTAGACAAACGGACGACTCTTCAGGAGGCGTTACACGGGGCCTTCATTCAGGCCGATTTACCTCCTTTGCTCGTACGCCAATAGCTATTAGTTGACCCTTATGCTTTGAGGGCAATGATGGTGCTCAAAAACGAAAAATTCACCAAACGAGAGGCTTTATCGCTATTGACGCGTTGGCGAGCGGCGATATAATGTTCGCTGGCTCGTGGACATGATCGGGGTCCAGCGAGTCTGGTGGAGGGAGGTGGAAAGACAAAATACCAGGAACCGAGGTTTTTTCAGCTTTGAGGACTAATACAGATTATTATGATGCTTTAGCAATCCCTGAATCTGCTTCCCAGGATCGTATACGTCGTGCTTATCTTCGAAAGGCACGGCAATGTCACCCAGACCTTCACCCTCAAGACCCCGAAGCGCAGTCGGAGATGACCGCCATCAACGAGGCCTACGATACTCTCTCTGACGAACGCCGCAGGGCCGATTACGATGCAAGACGAAACATCGTCGTTGTTCACGTTCCAGACTATGAGCCTTCTCCCATTGGCATCTCCTATTCTCGCCGTGCAAGGAAACGAAACCCCAGCGTTATTGAAGAAGCTGTAAGTGTCTTCACTCGCCTGGTCCGCTTTGTCGTTGCGACCCTAGCTATCTAGCCTCTTACTTGACGGCTTCACTCAACACCTCAACCAGATGACGCGCCCGTCTACCTGTTGCATGCTCGACTTGCTGTCTGCAGGATACACCCATGACCGCTATCTCCCAGTCGTCACCCTTCGACTCAATCGTGGGGACAAGGCTCATCCTTCCGATAGCCATGGAAATGTCATAGTGCTCCTTCTCGAACCCAAAAGACCCAGCCATTCCGCAGCAGCCTGACTTCACTTCTTCAACGTCGTAGCCGGGAGGGAGCCTCAACGTTGCCATAGAGTGCTGGGTACCGATCAGAGCCTTCTGGTGGCAGTGACCATGGAACAAAACATTCTTTTTGAGGTCGGTGAATTCCAGGTCTAGTTCAGCCTTCTCACGCAATCCGTCTAAAAACTCGTCTATCAGATAACTGTGTTCCGCAACGACCTTGGCCCTCGGGTCGGTAATGAGGTCGACAAACTCGTCTCTCAGAGTCAGCAAGCAACTTGGCTCACAGCCGACGATAGGTATGCCCTGCTGAGCGTAGGGGTAAAGTAGGTCGACGTTTTGTTGAGCGTGTTCTCGAGACTTGTCCAACAGACCCTTAGAGATCATTGGCCGGCCGCAACATTCGGCATTGGCAAGCACGACGTTGTATCCCGCCCGCTCCAGTATTTCCACGGCGGCCACGCCTACCTGCGGATAGTTGTAGTTCATGAAGCTGTCGTTGTACAGGACGACGTCGCCTCTATGACCATTGGACGACGTTCGTACTTGGCTAAATCTGTTTGGGAATGTCGGCCGTGCGAAGGGAGGGACTGGCCGGCTGCCGTGTATCCCCACAAGGGTGTGGAGAACGAACTTGGCCGGAGGAGTCCTGGCCAGCCAGTTTGAAACCGGAGCGAACCTGGAGCCCCAACGGCTCAGGGAGCTTATGTTTGCAAATAGGCGTCCGCGCAGGGACAGTCCATGTTTTCTGTTGTAACGATCCAAGAACTCGTACTTGAGTTTGGCCATGTCGACGCCGGTCTGGCATTCAGCTTTGCACCCCTTACACTCCAGGCACAGATCCAGGGCCTCATGCAGCCTGTGCCCGGTGAGCGTCGAGGGGGGTAGCGCTCCTGAAAGGGCGGCCCTCAAAAGGTTGGCACGTCCACGGGTGGAGTGTTCCTCCTCCTTGGTGGCCATATAAGAGGGACACATAGTGCCTGTCGTTTTCCGGCAAGCGCCCATGCCGTTACACATTTCAACTGCGCCCGCGTAACCGAAGTCTTCGGAAAAGTCCAGCTTGGTATCCAGTGAGACGGCACGATAGTCGGGGTGGATACGCAGGTTCTCAGTCATCGGCGGAGAATCGACTATCTTGCCAGGGTTCATGATACGGTGGGGATCGAAAGCCTGCTTTACTTGCAGAAAGGCCTCGTACAGCTTGGGACCGAACATCTTCTGTGTCCACGCCCCTCTGACGATACCGTCCCCATGCTCGCCGCTAAGAGAGCCGCCGAACTCCAATACCAGGTCGCTAATGTCGGAAGTTATTGAGACCATTTTGTTCAAGTCTTCCGAACTTTTTAGGTTCACAAGAGGCCGTACGTGAACACATCCCACACTGGCGTGACCGTAGTAGCCGGCAGTGGTCCCGTGAGCCCTTACGATATCGTCGAATCGTCTGATGTACTCGCCTAGCCTTTGAGGATCAACGGCGGTATCTTCTACGTAGGGCAGAGGCTTAGAATCGCCTTTGACGCTCAGCATCAGTCCAAGGCCAGCACGACGAAGCTCCCAGACCTCTGCCTGCTTTACCGTATCGAGGATTTTCACGCAGGCATACCCCAGGCCCTTCTTGGCCATGTCCCTTTCCAGAGCGATTAACTTAGAGTCAACTTCGGCCTCCGATTCTCCGTAGAACTCGACGATCAGAAGCGACTTGGGGGTTCCCTCTATGAACCACATGAGACGCTTGAAGCCAAGGGAATTTCGGCACTGTTCCAGAATCATTTCACCCAGGAGTTCCACGGCCGATGGGCCATGCTGCAGGATATCCCAGCTTGCATCGCAGGCCCGGAACATGTCCTCGAAGTGAAGCACCGCCAGGCCTTTGTGGGCAGGCGTAGGGACCAGGTTTACCTTGGCCTCAGTAACAACGCATAATGTGCCCTCTGACCCGACTACCATACTGGCCAGGTTGACTGACCTTGTGCTGTCTGTCGAGTCATTGTCTCCAATGAATTCGTCCAGGTTATATCCTGCGACCCTGCGCATTATCTTGGGGTATCGCTGTAGAATCTCTTCTCGGTTATCTTGGCCTATTTGCATTATGCGCTGATAGATGCTCGATTCCAGACTCCCTTGGGGAAGCCTGGTGTTGAGCTGTTGGCTGTTTTGTGGGCCGAAGTGGGCCTGGCTGCCATCAGACAATATGACGTCTAGCTCAAGCACGTGGTCAATTGCCTTCCCGTAGATCACGGAGTGGGACCCGCACGAGTTGTTCCCAATGGCGCCCCCCACACAAGAACGGTTTGATGTGGCTGGGTCAGGGGCGAATTTGAAGCGGTGTGGGGCGACATGGTCGTTGAGCTGCTCAAGAACTACTCCTGGCTCGACTCTGGCCCAAGCCTCTTCCGGATTCACCTCGACGACCTGGCTCATGTACTTGCTGAAGTCCAAAACTATGGCATGGTTTACCGCTTGTCCAGCCAGGCTGGTGCCTCCGCCTCGGGGAAGTAGAGGGAGCCGGTTAGTCTTGGCGACTTCTACCGCTGCCAGCACATCCTCCACGTTCCGTGGTATGACCACGCCAATGGGCTCCATCTGATACATGCTGGCGTCGGTGCTATAGAGCGCCCGTGAAAAGTCGTCGAAGCGCACCTCTCCTGAGATGCGCTTTCTCAACTCGTTAGCTAATTCTGCGGTATCCGCCTTGTGCTTGTTGGGAACCATAACCATATGCTAAAACAGTTGGATCGCGAGCCTGGGTCGGACAGGAGGTATTTTGGTCGTTTCGGAACTGCCTGCTATTATACGCTCATGCTGAAACCGGGCATTGTGGTAGTCGGAGCCCTGGTTATGGACCTGGTGGCCACAACCGACAGGTATCCGGAACCAGGGGAGACGGTTAGGGGCACCGGCTTCCGTACATATTCAGGCGGCAAGGGCGCCAACCAGGCCGCGGCAGCGGTCAGGATGGGTGCAAGGGTCGAGATGGTCGGTCGCGCCGGAGGAGACGCATTCGGGCAGCAACTGGTCGATTCCCTTCGGGACGCGGGCGTCGGCGTCTCTGGGGTTACCATAGATCCAGCCAGCATTTCTGGGATCTCCCTGATCGCCATAGATGCCTCGGCTCAAAACCGTATCGTACAGGTCTCCGGTGCCAATTGGACGTGCGGGGAATCGGAGGTGACTCGTGGGAGTCAGGCCCTCCAACAAGCCTCCTGCCTTATGCTTCAGCTTGAGGTCCCGCTGGAGGTCTCCATGGCCTTAGCCAGACAGGCGAGTTCGGCTGGCAAAGCGGTTATCCTTGACCCAGGGCCGGCAAGGGGCATACCAGTCGAGTTCTGAGGTGGACCCCAAAATTCGGACAGGTGGCTAAGAGAGAGTCCCGCTCCTAAAATAGGACGGAAACAAGGAGCAGGACATGAAGCAAACACGTAAGAAGCACAGCCCAGTCTTCAAGGCCAAAGTGGCTTTGGCCGCGCTCCAGGGGGAGCACACCATTGCAGAGCTGGCCAGCCGGTTTGAAGTCCACCCGAGCCAGATCCATGCCTGGAAGAAGGCCTTGACTCAGGGGGCGCCGCACCTCTTTGAAAATGGTGCTGGACGCCAGGAGAAGGACCAAGAGGTCCTCACTGCCCAGCTCTACCAACAGATTGGGCAGCTCAAGGTGGAACGGGATTTTTGTCACGGAGCTTCGGGTTGTGAGCCGGTCCCAACGCCGGGCCATGATTGACCGAGAAGAACCGAAGCTGTCTCTGGTGCGCCAGTGCGCCTTGCTGGGTATCAGCCGCTCCGCGTTGTACTACCTGCCAACCGAGGCCGGCGCCGAGGACTTGGAGTTGATGGCCCTCATAGACCAACAGTACCTGAAGACACCTTTCTACGGCTCCAGAAGGATGACTGCCTGGCTCAGAAATCACGGACACCAGGTCAACCGCAAGCGGGTCCGCCGGCTGATGCAGCTGATAGGCCTGGAGGCCATCTACCGGCGTCCCAACACCAGCAAGCCAAACCCAGGGCATAAGGTCTATCCGTACTTGCTCAGGGGGCTGGAGATCAACCGGGTCAACCAGGTGTGGGCCACCGACATCACCTACATACCCATGGCTCGGGGTTTCCTCTACTTGGTGGCCATCATGGACTGGCACAGCCGCTACGTGCTGGCCTGGCGGCTGTCCAACACCCTGGAGGTAGACTTCTGTGTTGCGGCTCTGGAAGAGGCCTTGAGCAAGGGTCGGCCACAGATCTTCAACACCGACCAGGGCAGCCAGTTCACCAGCGAGGCCTTCACCAGCATGCTGCTGGCGCAAGGCGTTCAAGTGAGCATGGACGGCAGGGGGCGGTGCATGGACAACGTCTTCGTGGAACGGCTGTGGCGCAGCATCAAGTACGAGGAGGTGTACCTGAAGGCATACCAAAATGGGACTGAGGCCAGAAAGGGGATTGGGGCTTATCTGGCCTTCTACAACCAAGAGCGGCCCCATCAAGCCCTGGGCTATCGGTCACCGGGTCAGGTGTTCCATGCAGTGAGCCCACAAAGGTGTTTACTGGAACTTCCACGAGCCTTACCATCGGATGAAGGTTTACGAGACACCCCAGCGGTAGACTCTCTTATTTTAGCCTCACCGCTGTCCTGATGATGGGGTCCACTTGATTCATCAGGTGTTGCGATTACATAACTCCAAACGAGACTGAAGCGCAAAAAATGGTGGGATTCAAGATCGAGGACATGGACTCGGCCAGAAAAGCCGCTGAAGAGCTACTAAGCCGTGGTGCCGGCTGCGCAATTATTACGATGGGTGCCAGGGGCGCCTACTATGCCACAACCAGAGGTGGAAGACACGTACCCGCCTTCCCGGTACAAGCCGTCGGCACAGTAGCAGCCGGCGACGCGTTTAACGGCGCTCTGGCCGTGGCTCTGGCCGAGGGGAAGGGCCTGGACGAGGCCCTTCTGTGGGCAACTGCAGCAGGTGCCCTGGCAGTTACCAGACACGGAGCCCAAGATTCCATGCCCAGCCGACAAGAAGTTGAAGCCTTTCTCAAATGTCAGTAGTAGCATGGTCCGGACCGCATGATGGCCTTCAGAAAGGGCGGCCATGGTAAAATGGATACTGTGCCGACTCCTGATAACCCAGAAGAAGAAAAACCCGTGCAGCTACGGAACCTGCCCAGTGTTGAGAGAGTCCTCTCCAGCAAGCGCATCAGAACGCTCACAGAGGAATATACCCGTGAATGGGTCACCAACCTGGTTCGCAAGGAGATAGAAGAGGCAAGGCTGAGTATCCTTAATGGACAAACGGCTCCCAGCCAGGAAGACATCGCTACCTCCGTTGCAAACAAGATAGAGGCGATCGGCCAGGCATGGCCTCGCCCGGTAATCAATGCTACCGGTGTCATTATCCACACCAACTTGGGACGGGCCCCTCTGAGCCTGGAAGCTATGGAGGCCGTGATCCAGGCGTCGGAAGGCTACAACGACCTTGAGCTTGATATAGAAGAAGGAAAACGAGGGTCCAGGTTCTCCCATATACAGCGGCTGCTCTGCCAGCTTACTGGCGCTGAGGCTGCTCTTGTAGTTAACAACAATGCCTCAGCGGTGCTTCTCGCCCTCTTCTCTCTTGTTAGCGGCAAAGAGGTAATCGTGTCCAGGGGCGAAGCCCTTGAGATAGGCGGAGGCTTTCGGGTACCGGATGTCCTCCGGCAGAGTGGGGCCACTCTAGTGGACGTAGGCACGACTAATCGCACTTACGTCTCAGACTATGAAGCTGCGGTCACGGAAAACACCGGAGTCATCCTCAAGGTGCACTCCAGCAACTTCCGCGTTCAGGGATTTGCCCATGCGACGGAAGTGGAGGAACTGGTGGACATGGGCAATCGCTACGACATACCCGTGCTACACGATATTGGAAGCGGTTGTCTTCTCAACACCGAGGACTTCGGTCTGGCACATGAGCCGACTCCCCAGGAGAATATATCGGCGGGTGCCGGGCTTGTATTTTTCTCCGGTGACAAGTTATTGGGCGGCCCTCAGGCGGGGATCGTCGTGGGTAAGGAAAGTCTGATTCAGAAAATGGGAAGGCATCCTCTGGCCCGGGCTGTTCGGATCGACAAGATATGCCTGGCTGCTCTATATACGACTCTTCTTCACTACGTCAAAGGCGAAGCCGCCACAAAGATCCCCATTTGGCGAATGATTAACACTACGTCCGGGCAGTTGGAGGACCGGGCTTATCACTGGCAGATCGTAGTCGGTAAGAGGGGCTCGGTAGCGAAAGGTCGCTCCACCGTTGGAGGTGGAAGTCTTCCGGAGGAGACTCTGGAAACTTGGCTTCTGGTTCTCGACTGCCAAGGTATCGTGGGAGGCGCCGAGGCTGTGGCCAAACGCCTCAGAGACAATAACCCTCCGGTTGTTTCACGTATCCAGGATGACCGGGTTGAGTTGGACCCCCGGACAGTCTTCGTCGAAGAGGAAGACTCCCTGCTTCGAGCCGTACAGGACGCTCTTATTTGACGCTTACGTTTAATTCAGCCGTGCTCTGAGACTCGAGCTTTTGGGCGGCGTTGGATACGATCTCCGCCGCCGTGTCGATGGTCAAAGTGCGCATGTTCAACATAACGTTGTAGAGCGTGACATCCTGTGGGTGCACCTTAAAGAACTTTTTGAAGTACATCTCCCGCGCTTTTTCCCCTTCGAATACGAACTTCTCGGCGTCCTTCCTGGCAAGGTGCTCGCGGTGTTCTACGTTTCTGACGCGGATTTCCTCCGGTGATTCAAGGCCCACATGTAAAGTGCCTGGCTTGTCTTTCAATATGACGTTCGAGCCGCGCCCGATTATGACTACGTTCCCGGCGTCGGCTAGGTCCCTGATGACTCCGCTGGTTACTTCGATGAACCTTTGATCATTTAACCTCTGGGCGGCGGTCAGAGGCTCTTGGGCCAGGTCGCCGTATTCCTCCGCAGGCAGATATTCGATGCCGTGGCTGAAATACGGTTCGCCTGCCGCGCCCGACATAGCCGACCTCTCCAGCATACTTTGAAGGAAATAGGCTATCCTGTCCCGAAGTGGGACCTTTTGCTTCTCTTTGATCTCCAGCACCCTGACGGTGGAACCGATGAGCTTTGCGGCCTGGGCAAGTATGAGCCTGTCGACGTAACCCGCGTTCAACGAGTGGGCCACCTTCACACCCAACTCATCCGCTCTCGACCCGACCGGTCCATGGATCGTCACTACTGGCATGCTCACTCCCCGCGGCATTAGGTTATCAGAGACCAGATTTCGACCGTCTCAGTGTAGGAGAACATAAGTTAGGTTGTCAAACGCCGCACAGGTTGGGAAACTGGTGTTGACTTCCTGGTGGCGCCCGGTCAAAATGGGCCCTGCGTAAGCCCCCCTGTCCTCTGGTAAGGAGGGTGTCTATGGGGCGGATAGCAGTCCGCCTTGAAACCAACCCACAGTTCACCCACCGCGGCATGATAGAGCTCGCCTCTCTGGCCGAGTCGAGGGGATATGAGTCGATATGGTTGCCTGAGGGATCGGCCAGCGATGCCCTCACGCCACTAACTGCCGCTGCTTTATCCACGGGCCGAATTGGGTTGGCGACGGGCATTCTTCCGATATTCTGGCGATCACCCACCTTGGTAGCTATGTCGGCTGCCAACCTTGATGCTATTTCAGGTCAGAGGTTTGTCCTAGGCTTGGGGGTAGGACACAGAGTTGCCGTTGAGGACTGGCACGGGATACCATTTGACCGCCCTCTCGCCCGCGTTCGTGAGGCAGTGGATATAATCAGAGGGTTGATCAATGGGGACAGGTTAAGCTACCGAGGAAAAGTGTACAGTATAAAGGATGCGAAGCTGGGGTTCAGTCCTGTGCGACCCCGCTTGCCTATTTATATTGCTGCTATGGGTCCCAGGATGCTGGAGCTAGCGGGGGAGATAGCAGACGGCGTGTTGCTTACCTGGGCCTCTCCCAAGTATATGGAACCCGCACTCGAGCACATTAGTGTCGGCGCCAGGAGGTCCGGCCGAGCAATGGAAGATATCGACGTGGCGTCCTACCTCAGGGCCGCGGTCTGTGATGACGACGACACCGTACGCGATGCCGTTCAGCGTATGATCGCTGGATTCCTCAAGGGGCACAACGTGACCTTCTATAAGAGACATTTTGGAGAGATGGGGTTTCAGAGGGAAGCCGGAGCGGCCTCGGAGGCTTGGACGCGCGGCGACGCCGACGGGGCCGCGGCAGCGATAACGGACAGGATGCAGAGGGAGCTGGTGGTGTTCGGATCAGCCAGGGACTGCGCCCAACAGATTGAAGCCAGGAGGGTGGCCGGCCTGAAACTACCTATAATTGCGCCCTTCACCGTGAAAGACCCACGCGAGTCTTTCGAAACCACGATAAATAGCTTTTCCGGTGACCATTCCGGGTAATGGAGACAACGTGAACAAAGCTGACATTCCATTCCTCTCCGTCGCTGAGCTTGGTGGACTTTTCAAAAAGAAAGAGGTCTCACCGGTAGAGGCAATAGAGGCGTACCTCGACAGAATCGATAGGGTGGACGGAAAACTAAACTCCTACATCACCGTGTGCAGAGAAGTGGCTCTCCGGGAAGCAAAAGAAGCTGAGCGAGCACTGAGCCATGGGGAGTATTTGGGGCCAATGCACGGAATCCCTGTGGCGGTCAAGGACCAGATGAACACCAAGGGAATCCGTACTACCGCCGGATCGACTTCCCTATGGGAGTTCGTTCCCGACGAGGACGCAACCGTAGTGGCCAATCTCAAAAAAGCCGGAGCGATTCTCCTAGGCAAGCTGAATATGAGCGAAATGGCTCTGGGTGAGAGCTTTTATCACCCGGCCGGTACACCGCGCAACCCTTGGAACCTGGAGCTCAATCCAGGTATATCGAGCAGCGGTTCTGGTGCCGCTACCGCCGCTTTTCTCTGCGCCACCTCTTTGGGTGAAGATACGGGGGGCTCTATCAGAATCCCAGCGGCGTGGTGCGGGATCGTGGGTTTGAGACCCACATGGGGAAGGGTGAGCAGGTACGGTGTATTGCCTTTATCCTGGTCTATGGACACAGTGGGTCCCATCTCTAGGACAGTCGAAGACTGCGCAATTACCCTCGATGCCATAGCCGGTTATGATCCATTGGACAGCTACACCTGGAACACTCCCGTCCCTGGTTACCGTAGAGCGCTCTCCGGGGATATCAAAGATGTTAAAGTCGGGCTGTTGCGCCAAAAGGTCTATTCAGATTCTGTAGACCCCGAGATCAGGGATAGCGTGGTGGCGGCTGCTGGTGTGCTGGGAGAATTGGGTGCATCCGTCGAGGAGGTCTCAATTCCAATCACGGATAGCGCCGGGGCTATTTCGAAGGCTATAACCGATGTTGAAGGCGCACTTTTCCACTTTAACCGGTTAAGGACGAATGCTAAAGTGTACGAGCATAACAGCAGGGTGCGTTTGCTAACCGCCGCCCTAATGCCAGCTCAGGCAATCTACAAGGCAGAGAAGCTCAGGACACTTTTACGCGACCAGGTACTGGAAGCCCTTAAGCAATTTGACGTTCTGATATCGCCGACGTCACCCACTGAGGCGCCTAAGATCGCTGAGTCTCCAGGGGTCAGCGGAAAAGAAGAAGCCCAATCGAGCATCTGGGGCCAGAGAAACTTCACGGGCCCTTTCAACCTGGCCAGCATCCCAGCTCTGGCGCTTCCATGTGGGTTTACATCAGGTGGATTACCCATTTCATTATCGGTCGCCGCCCGTCCCTTCGAAGAAGAAACCTTATTGAGGGTAGCCCACGCTTACGAGCGAAATACCTCGTGGCATACCAGACGGCCCCCTGTTTAAACTGTCTGACGTTAGCTAGTTACTCAGTATGCGTCCTCTTACTGCAAATCACACTCGGGTCACACCGTGCCCACGCTACAGTCACGCTAACCGTGTGTAAATGTGTAATACGGATGTGCCGGGCAGGGTATTTGTGTACAAGTAGCTGAATAGAACTGACGTGGAATATTTATGGTGAACCAGCGTAAAAGGGACGGCGCTAAGCGTCGTAGCCTCCCCAACTCTTCTGTACCGTCGCAAGAGAATCTCAAAGGTCAGACTAAGATATTGCAGTCCATCCTCACCAGCCTAGGGGATGGACTTATTGTTGTGGATGGAAGGGGCAACTTACTGACGTCGAACCCAGCCGCCGCCGAGATCTCAAGTGGACCCCATCATCAGGACAGCGGTGAGGCTAAAATAAGAGAGTCTACCGCTGGGGTGTCTCGTAAACCTTCATCCGATGGTAAGGCTCGTGGAAGTTCCAGTAAACACCTTTGTGGGCTCACTGCATGGAACACCTGACCCGGTGACCGATAGCCCAGGGCTTGATGGGGCCGCTCTTGGTTGTAGAAGGCCAGATAAGCCCCAATCCCCTTTCTGGCCTCAGTCCCATTTTGGTATGCCTTCAGGTACACCTCCTCGTACTTGATGCTGCGCCACAGCCGTTCCACGAAGACGTTGTCCATGCACCGGCCCCTGCCGTCCATGCTCACTTGAACGCCTTGCGCCAGCAGCATGCTGGTGAAGGCCTCGCTGGTGAACTGGCTGCCCTGGTCGGTGTTGAAGATCTGTGGCCGACCCTTGCTCAAGGCCTCTTCCAGAGCCGCAACACAGAAGTCTACCTCCAGGGTGTTGGACAGCCGCCAGGCCAGCACGTAGCGGCTGTGCCAGTCCATGATGGCCACCAAGTAGAGGAAACCCCGAGCCATGGGTATGTAGGTGATGTCGGTGGCCCACACCTGGTTGACCCGGTTGATCTCCAGCCCCCTGAGCAAGTACGGATAGACCTTATGCCCTGGGTTTGGCTTGCTGGTGTTGGGACGCCGGTAGATGGCCTCCAGGCCTATCAGCTGCATCAGCCGGCGGACCCGCTTGCGGTTGACCTGGTGTCCGTGATTTCTGAGCCAGGCAGTCATCCTTCTGGAGCCGTAGAAAGGTGTCTTCAGGTACTGTTGGTCTATGAGGGCCATCAACTCCATGTCCTCGGCGCCGGCCTCGGTTGGCAGGTAGTACAACGCGGAGCGGCTGATACCCAGCAAGGCGCACTGGCGCACCAGAGACAGCTTCGGTTCTTCTCGGTCAATCATGGCCCGGCGTTGGGACCGGCTCACAACCCGAAGCTCCGTGACAAAAAATCCCGTTCCACCTTGAGCTGCCCAATCTGTTGGTAGAGCTGGGCAGTGAGGACCTCTTGGTCCTTCTCCTGGCGTCCAGCACCATTTTCAAAGAGGTGCGGCGCCCCCTGAGTCAAGGCCTTCTTCCAGGCATGGATCTGGCTCGGGTGGACTTCAAACCGGCTGGCCAGCTCTGCAATGGTGTGCTCCCCTTGGAGCGCGGCCAAAGCCACTTTGGCCTTGAAGACTGGGCTGTGCTTCTTACGTGTTTGCTTCATGTCCTGCTCCTTGTTTCCGTCCTATTTTAGGAGCGGGACTCTCTCTTAGCCACCTGTCCGAATTTTGGGGTCCACCTCACACTACACTCCCTACCTTTTCATACTGGTAAACGTGTACCAGTTCGTGGACGATCAGGTCGGTATTGGAGCGTGAATGGTGGCCGGTCAAGGGCAAGTTTATTGTCCGGAAGGTAGTAAAAGCTCTTGAGTTGTTGAGCTTGAAAATCAGCTTCAGAATTCTGCCTTCGGCGATTCTCACCCTGCCAAACTGGATAGCGTCAGGACCCAATACTGATGACGCGACGTGGATTTCCGCTTCAGTTAACCGGCTAACTCCGGTAAGCAGGTGCCATAGGAACTGAAAGATCACCGGCCCACGGATGAGATCGAAAAGCCGGAACGCGACGTTAGCCACTGCTTCCCCTTGCCAGCTCAGATAGCCTCTCTTCCCACCAGTCCGCTGGGTTGCTGCCGTATCCCTTCCTGAAAATGATAATGCCGTTTCGGTCCAACCCTATTTTTGTGGACTGCGAAGTAACTCGATAACTTTCGAACAAGTCCCGATTGCCCAAATATGCGTCCCATGGGTATCGGTTTTGCTCAAAGTAGCTCCGGATCCTATCGGCGCCTTCTAAGCTGTCCCAGGCTACAGCCACGAATTTTACATCATCCGAATATTTGGAGAATACCTGCCCTAGCGTCCGAAACTCGGAGCGGCAGACAGGTCACCACGTAGCAAAGAAGTACAACAAAACGGGCTTACCATCGCTCATCAAGCTCGATAGTTGTACTGACTGTCCATCCAACGTCAGTACTGTGAATGCGGGCCCTGTGGTCCCAACCCGATGCCCGGTTGGTGGTATTGGTACGGGCGTCGGAGTTGGAATCGGGGTCGGCGTGGGGGTAGGTATGGGGGTTGGAGTAGGTGGCACTGTGGGCGTTAAAGCCGGTGCAGACGGAATCAGAGTTGCTTTTGGCGACGGTGCGGCGGTTGCCTCGGGTGGGGCCGCCGTGGAAGGCGACACCACCCCTGACGGCGTTGTGGTGGGCTCTACGATCGCAATAGGTATTTGTGAGGGCGTCGGTGGTGGAGAGGTCGGTGTCGAAGCAGGGTCCGGCGCTGTGATGGGTATTATGGGTGTAGCTGTTAGTGTAGGCGTAGATGCTGTAACTGACGGCGAGGGCTCCGGTGCCGTTGGACTGGGAGTGTCAGTCGACGTGGGGGACGCTGGTGTGGCTACCGGTTCAGTGCCTGTCCCGCCGCACGCTGCTAACAATACGCCAATAAGCACAAATAATACACCGAAGGCTATGGTGTAGTTAGACGAGTCTTTCACAGGTTATAGCTTCACTATCTTTGTCCTGCAATCGGGTCAATCAAATCTACTCATTAAACCCGGTAGCGGATTCAATTACGCGCTTACGTGCCTCCGAAGGCGGTGGATCCACATGCGCAATAGAGAGTCGGAAAACACCGCTGGTACGGACAGTGCTACGGTGCGATAGACCCAGCCTCTGGTCACCCTGGAGGGTTTGGATGGGTCCAGCCAGTCTTTGTTTCGTACCAGCCTGTCCAGCGTCGCCAGCCCGATCAATATAGGCCACAGGGCCGCTAGGCGCAATCGTGGACACCGCCGGGGGATAGCCAGGAGATATTCCTCGGCCGCCGTGTAATGCTCCAGCGCCGTTTCAATACGACTCTTCAGGACAGACATTGCCCGGACGCCAGATGAAGGCTCTAACAACTGTTCGGGGGATAAGCCCACCAGTTCAAGGTCTGCCCAGGGCAGATAGCAGCGCCCTATCCTGAGGTCTTTTGGTACATCGCGCAAGACATTGGTCAATTGAAGTGCCTTGCCGAAACGTACCCCGATTTCCGACATCCTCTCCGTGTCCCAGTGGTTTAGTTTATCTGTGTGGGCTTTGGCGGTCTCGGTCCAAAACTCTCCCACACATCCGGCCACGAGGTAAATGTAGCGGTCCAGGTCCTCGGCGTCATTCAGAGCTGCAATCTCGCCCGATTCTTCCGGAGGGAAAGTGGTAAGGTCGATCTCCATGCCCTGAGTGAGCTTGGTTACAATGCAGCGGACACGGGCACGGTCTTCCTCGGCCAGTCCCTCCAGCACGGAGAATGCCTTTGGAAGGGTTTCCAGTAGAGCTCGTTCGGCCGGATTGGACTGCTTATCCGATAGGGCTCCTGCGATTTCATCGAGAGCTTGGCGAGACGTCGGGCCTGCTATCTGTGCGCGGAAGGCGAGAAGATATTTCAAACGCTGGTCAGGGGGTAGGAGCCTTGTGTCGGCTATGGTATCAGCGGCTCGTGCGAGTAAATAGGCAAGGCCGACGGGTTGGCGAAGCTTGGATGGGAGTACTCGCAGGGTCAGATAGAAAGACCTTGAGACACTACGCAAAAGTTGGGTCAAGAGCTTGTCCCGGTCCGTTACTGGCACCGGTGGTAGTGGGCTCTCGACGCTTGAGTTCGAGGGAGATTCTGCCGTCAGTTAGTCAACTCCGATTGGCCCTGTAGCCTCGGTTTCGATCCACGGAAAGTCTTCGGGCCCCATTGGTTCCAAATCCCCAATTGGAACGGTCGAAAGCGTCGTTACATGAACACCGGCTCGTACGCCTAATTCGAGAGAAAAACGGGCGATAGCATCGTTATCCGGGGCTTCCACGATATTCACGAAATCGTATGCTCCCAAAACGCCGTAGACGCCCAAGACCTTAGTTCCACCGACGGCGATGTCGTCCTGGACCTTAAATATGGTTTCCGGGTCCTCAAGTGCTTTGGCACCCCCCTCTGTGGTTAGGGTAAGCAACTGGATGTATACTGGCATTACCGCACCCCCTTTGGTGCCTTGAATGTCTATTGTGCCCTACATTGTATACCACTGGGTATACCACTGGCTGGCAGAATAACGATGCTGGTCCAGCGAGAGCGATCTGTATCTGATAGGAAGCCTGAAGGGAGGAATGTGTTTGACATTTATGCGAACTACCCCGTAGTATCGCTAAAAGTCCAATTCCCCTACAAAAGTTCCATTCCGACGACTCCTGACTCATGTACGGACTTTGGCTCGATCTGAACCGCTTCCTATAGCGGTTCAGATTCGGAGACAAACCAGGTTTTGGGGGTGATTATGGCTGACGAGCATGTCTTGGAAGAAACGAGTTCGCCGAACTTACAGCTTGAATATCCCGAAATAGAGTCCGATACGGCAACCGAAGACCAGCTAGGGGCGGCCCGAGAGATTGGCGCCAATCTCGTCGCAAATATCAAGAAGGCCATCGTTGCCAAGGATGATGTCGTAAAGGTTGTCGTCGCAGCCCTTTTCTCCAGAGGCCACGTTTTGATCGAAGGGGTCCCCGGCGTAGGCAAGACTATGCTGGCTCGGGCGGTTGCCAAATCCATCGGGGTGACGTTCAGGCGTATCCAGTGCACCGCCGACCTTCTTCCTACGGATATTACTGGCGTTTACATATTCGATCAGAAGACCCAGGAGTTCCACTTCCGCCCGGGGCCAGTTATGGCCCATATCGTGTTGGTGGATGAGATCAACCGGGCCTCTCCCAAAACTCAGTCTGCCCTGCTGGAATGCATGGAAGAGCGCCAAATCACGATAGATGGCACTACCCATCCGATGCCCGATCCATTTTTGGTGCTCGCAACACGCAATCCCACAGAACATGGGGGGACCTTCCCCCTACCGGAAACAGAATTAGATCGCTTTTTACTGAGGGTCAGGCTCGACTATCCTAGCCAGGAAGAAGAAGTATCTATTCTTGAAAACCAGTCGCCTGTTCATCCTATCAACTCTGTTGGACAGGCGGTTGATCAAGAAGAAATTTATCTGGCTCAAAGGGCAGTCAGAAGTATTTACGTAGACCGGCTGGTTAAGGAGTATATCGTCAAACTCGTAAACGCCACGAGGGAGCACCAGTCGGTATATCTGGGAGCTTCAACCCGGGCCGCTCTTGGATTGATGACCCTTGCTCAATCGACCGCATTGCTAAATGGGCGTGATTTCGTCGTTCCGGATGACGTCAAGGCGGTTGCGACAAACGCCCTGGGCCATAGGATGGTTCTCACGGCCGACGGCCGTTCTTCCATAGGCGAGGACGAGGCCATCAGGCAGATCCTCGAAACCGTGCCGGTTCCGGGAGCAGTCCCGGTCGAGCGATTCCCCTTACCCACGATCCGTGTCAAAAGGGGCTAACGACCCGGCAGTAAGCCCTTTGTAGGCGGTGAACAAATGGCCAACGCCCTGAAACTCGCCGGGGCACTCCTCATAATTATTGCCTTGCTATGATCACCGGATTCCAGCCCTTATACTGGCTGGTTTACGTCGTCGTGGGCGGTGCCATGCTCGGTTACCTCTGGGCCTGGGTCCAGAGATGAGGTCTCGAGACTCGCGTAGTGGAAATCTCCTCCCATCCTCAGGTTGGGCAGGAGGTTCAGCTTATGGTTATGGTCAAGGAGAAAACGGGCCTGCCACGCTTAGGCCTCAGAGCTCGTCTAATCAGCGATTTCTCCGTCGAAGGCGAAGAGGACTTTAACCTCTCTCCCAAAGGTTCAACCTCCTGGACTGTTTCCGGATTGTGTCGCCGCCGCGGTCTCAACACTGTTGGGTCCGTCGCAATCATGTCCGGAGATCCTTCTGGGCTTGTGAACCTGGAGTGCAGGGTAGGCCAGCCTCAGAGCATACTCGTGTACCCCTCTACGGTTGAGCTTCCCGACGCGATGGTTGACGGGCAAGCCTTGGGCGGAGAGCTTGGTGAAGCCGGGCAGTTGACCGGACACAGCCCAGCAGCCTCGCTGGTGCGTGCCTATGTTCCCGGAGATAGCCTAGCTCACATTCACTGGCCCACCACTGCTCGTCTGAACCAGCTAATGACCAAGGAGTTCGAGGGCGCGGGGATCAACGAAGTGTGGCTGTTCGTGGATATGCAGCAGTCGGCTCAGGCTGGGGAAGGTGACGAAAGCACCGAGGAATACAGCGTTACGATCGCGGCCTCTCTGGCAAAAGGCCTGATCAAAAATGGCCATGCGGTCGGTCTGGTAGCCCAGGGTGACCAGTTTTATAGATACGCTCCCGGCAAAGACGAAAATCACCTTTGGGGCCTGTTGAAGGCTTTGGCGCTCATGAAGGCAACGGGGGCGGCTCCATTGTCTAGCGTCATGGCCCAGGGCACCGCCGACATGATCTCGGGAACCGTCGCTATTGTGATCAGTCCCCGGTCAACGCATGGCCTCGGAACCTTCTTTCAGTTTTTGATTAGACGAGGAATCCTTGTGATGCCTGTCCATCTGGATAGTGCCAGCTTTGGAGGGGCGTCACAAATCAAGCCTTCGGCAGAGGCGGGGATAGGAGCAAAGGAATCGTCCTTCGTTGTAAGAAGAGGGGACGATTTGACGCCCTGCCTTGGTAGCGTGTTGAACCAAATCGAAAGCTACTGACGACTAAGGAGAATGGCATTGCGAGACGGCCACCGTGGTTACCTGCTCTCATTCAGGGAGTTGGTCGTGCTGACGTTGGTAGCCCTCCCATTGATTGTGACAGTTTCCGCCATAGAGGCCGCGGATTGGGTCAAGTGCCTCCCCTCCCTCAAGATAGTCGTAGTGGTATCCGTTTTGATTTGGGCCTACGTCGCCCGTAGTTCAATACCTGGTAAGATCGCCCATCCAACCGCATTGGTGCTCTGCGTAGGCGCTGGCTTCTTGATCGGCTCCCTCACCTTGTCCGGAAATCGGGGATTTTCGGACCTGGCCAACCAGATCGGGTCCTGGTTCGAGGCCATTGGCGGAGCGGACCGGAACCGAGGCACGGCCATGACCGGTGTCTTCCTCATCGGCGTTACCATATTCATGAGCTATCTTTCCGTGTGGTTTGCGTATCGGAGGAGTTTCGCGTTACTGGCCGCGTTGCCTGGCCTTGGCGTTCTTCTTATCGTCCTCGCGTTTCTGACAGAGGACTACTACTGGTACTTCTTCGTCTACCTGCTGGCCGCCGCCCCCGGCATTGCGTATCGTCAAGGTGGGCGGTGGAATGTGTCGGCTAAACGAGTCCCTCTGTTGGGGTCTTTGGCGGCAGGTGGAATATTGATGGGCCTGGCTCTGCTACCAGTGTCCAAAGTGCCTGCTCCTGAAGGGACGGTCATGCCCTTCGTGTCCGAGTTGGAAGAGCCCTGGTATTTGTTTAGCGAACGGTGGTCGAATCTCTTCTATGCGGTGCCCAGCAGGCAAAATTGGCCTTCCTTTGCCATACCAGACGACCTCTCATTTACCGGTCCCATTGATGAGCTGAGCGATGAATTGCTTTTCGTAGTCGAGTCGGACGAACCGTATCGCTGGAGGACGAGGGTTTATGAAACCTATACCAACCTCGGCTGGACCAATGAAAGGCCTCCGGAAAAAACGGCTATCACCGATGAGCCATTACAGCAATTAACCGAGGACATTCAGTCTCGGAAAGAAGTCAAGATTAGTGTTCGCATGTTCTCCAAAGCCAACAATCTAGCTGCGGTTGGTGAGCCGATTTCGGCCGACGTCCCTGCCTACGTTGGTTTGTCTCCTTAGCCCCGCTTTAACTTTTATCTTGAAGGCTCACAATTCAGCTACCTTCCTTCAGTGATAGAGGAATTTCGTGATAGCTTGGTGGAGAAAGGGGCAGTCCAGGATCAATTTCCGACAGGTGAGCTGGACGAATTGGGTTTCCGACGACTCTTATCTTCCCAGGATACCGATAGCTCTTATCTTACGCTAGAACGGGTAGAGTCTGGGCTGAGCCCGCCACTTACCTTTGTGAGCCAGCGGGTATTGGTACCTCCAAGGCGATATACAACTGTAGGTTCTATCTCAACCGCCACTCCAAGAATACTGAGAGAAGCAGGACAAGACTATCCCACCTGGGTTACCGACAGGTATCTCCAGCTTACCGACGATTTCCCTGAGAGTGTCAAGACCCTGGCTGCGGAGCTTGTAAGGGGTCGGGACAACCCCTACGACATGGCGGAGGCCATCCGCCAACACCTCCTAACCCTTCCCTATAGCCTTCAAGTCACCCATCCGCCTCCTGGGCAGGACTGGGTTGAACACTTCCTCTTCGTTCAGAGGAAGGGATATTGCCAGAACTACGCATCGTCGATGATAACGATGCTGAGGTCGTTGGGGGTCCCAGCGCGGTTGGCGGTTGGATTCGCCCCCGGTATACGGGACGAAGGTCGCGGTGTTTGGGAGGTCCAAGCATTACATTACCATGCCTGGCCCGAAGTCTACTTCCCCCAATACGGATGGGTTGAGTTCGAACCCACCCCACCAGCCGTACAACCAGCCCTCACACATCTGGGTATTGAATCCACCGCGACAGTGTTTAATCCATTTCTGGACCCAGAGTTCTGTATCGAAAACTTCGACTTTGGGAATTGCGATACGACTGAAATTGAGACCAGCATAGGTGGGGACGAGTTGGTGGAACTGACTCCAGATAACAGTCAAAACACCATAGAGGCTCCATCCGCAGGCGGTGCCGGCTGGACTTTCTCCTCGTACTGGGTGCTGATTGGCCTCGGCTTCGTCCTTGCCCTAGTGGTTCCCGCCGGTACCATCTCGTACGCACGCTGGAGCTTGGGGCGATTGGGGTATCCCACCGCTGCCTACGCTACAATGAGCTTGCTGGGCAGGTTTGCCGGCGTAAGAAGACAGCCACAAGAGACGCCGTGGGAATACAGCTCCAGGTTATCCCGTGAATTCCCAGACCACACAGAGGCTGTTAAAACGATAACAGTTGGATTTGTCACGACCAGATACGGTCCATCAAAAAAATTGGCCTCAAAGGAGATAGAAGGGCTACGGGCTTCGTGGCACGCTATCAGGACGGCACTCTTCACACGTATACTACGCAGGCTGATCCCACTTAGAAAATAGGTGCTCCGTGAAACCTCTTCTCGTCCTTTGCCGTAAGGTCAAAGGTCAGCCATTTCCCACATGTGACAATACAAACATGTAAGATTTGTTAATCATTCTGTAAGGTTTTTCATCACGTCGGAAGCTTTTGCCCATATCATTCGCATAGCGTTCGTTGCATCATCAAAAAGCCTATGGAGAGTCGATGACTGGTAATCAACGGTTGATAGCTGTGCTGGGCACAATCATCTTTATGGGTACTGTGACCGCAGTGATCCAGGTGGCGATACCCTCCCAATCAGCTGGTGGGAATGAGTCGGCACTCCCAACGTCCCAGGCAAAAGAAGGCGAGGCACAGGGGCCGCTAGCCCCTGATTTCGTCGGGATCACCCAATGGATCAACAGTCAGCCTCTAAGCCTGGGCGATCTGAAGGGCAAAGTAGTGCTTGTGGACTTTTGGACGTATAGTTGTATCAACTGCCGACGCACGCAGCCTTACCTGCAAGATTGGAACACCAAGTACTCTGGTAGCGGACTCGTAATCGTTGGAGTCCACTCCCCGGAGTTCGAGTTTGAGAAAGTGGAATCCAACGTGCGAGATGCCACTGTCAGGCAAAGGGTAAGCTGGCCGGTTGCTATGGATAATGACTTTGCAACCTGGAGGGCTTATCGTAACCGGTATTGGCCTCACAAGTTCCTGATCGACCACAACGGAGTCATACGCTATGACCATGTCGGCGAAGGGGCGTATGAAGAAACGGAACGGCAGATCCGGAATCTCCCCACTGAGGCCGGCTATGAAATCACCATGATCCCTGCCGGAGGGGTCGAGGTAGGCGGCGCTGGCGTCTCTGTTGCACAAGACGCATTTGCCGGCGGGTTATGATCGTGCCCAATCGCATTTTGGTTGTGGATGACGAGCGAACGGTTACCGAGGTCGTCGAGCGCTACCTGCAGCTAGAGGGCTATGACGTCGCTACGGCCGACGACGGCCTTGAAGCTTTACGGCTCGCACAAGAGTGGGCGCCCGATCTGGTGGTTCTCGATCTCATGCTACCCCAATTGGACGGTCTGGAAGTTTGCCGTCAGCTCCGAAAGGACTCCCATTTGCCCATCATCATGTTGACGGCCAGAGGTGAGGAGACCGATCGGGTCGTCGGTCTGGAAATGGGGGCGGACGACTACACGGTAAAGCCCTTCAGCCCAAGAGAGTTGGTTGCAAGGGTGAAGTCGGTGTTTCGTAGAGTTTCGGTAGGCCCCGTACAAGCTCCGGGAGGTACTCTCCGTTTCGACGACCTTACCATTAACCCTCAGACCAGGGAAGTGACAGAAAACTGGAGAGAGGTTCGATTGACTGCGAAGGAGTTCGACCTTCTGTTCTTCCTGGCCAGTTACCCTGGTCAGGTCTTCACCCGCTCTCGACTGATGGACCAAGTTTGGGACTACACCTACGCCGCGGACTCCAGCACGGTCACCGTTCATATCAGGCGACTGCGGGAGAAAATCGAGACCGATCCGGTACGACCTCGGTACATCAAGGCGGTTTGGGGTGTCGGCTACAAGTATGACGGTGAGAGCCATGGCTAAGAATGGATGGAGTCTAACAGCGGCGGTTGCGATCCTCTTGGCCCTAACCGGTTTGGTCCTGCTCTTAACCATAGCGCTGCTCCAGCCGCCTGCCAGCGATCTCGCCGCCCTCTCGATTTTCCTGCTTATTTCGGGGGGAGTAACCGTTGCCATCGGCCTGGCCGCTGCCCGATGGGAACTGCCTCGCTGGGTCAGCTCTCTTCGGACGCGACTCATACTGGTGCCGGTGCTCGCGTCTGTGCTGGCTCTGATCAACGTCGGGTTTACCGCCCTACTAATGTTCCTGTCTAGCCATGATCTAGCTTTGCTGGCCGGACTTTTGGGATTTTCACTGGGTATGTCGATTTTCGTTGCCTTTGCCTTCTCAAGTTCGACTATACGCTCGATCCACAACCTGGTTGCCGCGGTTCGACGGATGAGTGCCGGTAATCTGGATACAAGGGTTACTGTGGAATCACAGGACGAAGCGGGCGAGCTGGCGAGTGCCTTTAACACCATGGCCGAACGTTTGGAGGCGAGCTTTAACAGGGAACGTGAGCTTGAGCAGGCGCGCAAGGAGCTTATCAGAGCTGTGTCTCACGATCTCAGGACACCCTTGGCCTCCATCAGGGCAATGGTGGAGAGCATGAACGACGGAGTGGTTACGGATTCGGATACGATGCGACGATATCTCCGCTCGACTCAGGCCGAGGTGGAGCACCTTAGCCAGCTCATCAATGACCTATTCGAGCTTTCTCAGATGGACGCCGGTGTACTGGAGTTGCACATGGAGACATCCTCCATCCAGGACCTGATCTCGGATACCATGGAGAGCATGACAGCTCAGGCCTTGGCGCGAAAGCTAACGCTAAAGGGGACGGTTGACGGGGGTCTATCGCCGGTGGTCATGGATGCCGGGCGGGTGCAGCGGGTTCTCTACAATCTTGTCCAGAATGCCATCCGCCATACGCCTCCCGACGGTACGATTGTCATACTTGCCCAAGAAGTAGGGACTGAAGTCCGTGTCGACGTCGTTGACACGGGCGAGGGGATTTCGGAAGAGGAGATCAGCCGGCTCTTCCAACGCGCATATAGATCAGACCGCTCCCGATCGCGGTCTTCGGGAGGCGGTGGATTGGGTCTGAGCATAGCGCAGGGGATAGTGGAGGCTCACGGTGGTCGGATATGGGCCCAAAGTGCCGTAGGAAAGGGCAGCACCTTGAGCTTCACCCTTCCCAAGGCGCAGATGCAGTTAACCCATGCCGGTGATAGGATATAGGGCGTACTTCGTCTTGAGATTTCCGTTGCATCGGGGGAGTTGGTATGCTCACAAATCTGGCTAACGTCACTCTGGTCGTAAAAGACTATGATGAGGCGATAAAGTGGTATACAGAGGTCTTGGGCTTGGAGCTTCGTATGGACGGCTCGATGGCAGAGGGTGGTGATTCAAGTGGACCCCATCATCAGGACAGCGGTGAGGCTAAAATAAGAGAGTCTACCGCTGGGGTGTCTCGTAAACCTTCATCCGATGGTAAGGCTCGTGGAAGTTCCAGTAAACACCTTTGTGGGCTCACTGCTTGGAACACCTGACCCGGTGACCGATAGCCCAGGGCTTGATGGGGCCGCTCTTGGTTGTAGAAGGCCAGATAAGCCCCAATCCCCTTTCTGGCCTCAGTCCCATTTTGGTATGCCTTCAGGTACACCTCCTCGTACTTGATGCTGCGCCACAGCCGTTCCACGAAGACGTTGTCCATGCACCGGCCCCTGCCGTCCATGCTCACTTGAACGCCTTGCGCCAGCAGCATGCTGGTGAAGGCCTCGCTGGTGAACTGGCTGCCCTGGTCGGTGTTGAAGATCTGTGGCCGACCCTTGCTCAAGGCCTCTTCCAGAGCCGCAACACAGAAGTCTACCTCCAGGGTGTTGGACAGCCGCCAGGCCAGCACGTAGCGGCTGTGCCAGTCCATGATGGCCACCAAGTAGAGGAAACCCCGAGCCATGGGTATGTAGGTGATGTCGGTGGCCCACACCTGGTTGACCCGGTTGATCTCCAGCCCCCTGAGCAAGTACGGATAGACCTTATGCCCTGGGTTTGGCTTGCTGGTGTTGGGACGCCGGTAGATGGCCTCCAGGCCTATCAGCTGCATCAGCCGGCGGACCCGCTTGCGGTTGACCTGGTGTCCGTGATTTCTGAGCCAGGCAGTCATCCTTCTGGAGCCGTAGAAAGGTGTCTTCAGGTACTGTTGGTCTATGAGGGCCATCAACTCCAAGTCCTCGGCGCCGGCCTCGGTTGGCAGGTAGTACAACGCGGAGCGGCTGATACCCAGCAAGGCGCACTGGCGCACCAGAGACAGCTTCGGTTCTTCTCGGTCAATCATGGCCCGGCGTTGGGACCGGCTCACAACCCGAAGCTCCGTGACAAAAAATCCCGTTCCACCTTGAGCTGCCCAATCTGTTGGTAGAGCTGGGCAGTGAGGACCTCTTGGTCCTTCTCCTGGCGTCCAGCACCATTTTCAAAGAGGTGCGGCGCCCCCTGAGTCAAGGCCTTCTTCCAGGCATGGATCTGGCTCGGGTGGACTTCAAACCGGCTGGCCAGCTCTGCAATGGTGTGCTCCCCTTGGAGCGCGGCCAAAGCCACTTTGGCCTTGAAGACTGGGCTGTGCTTCTTACGTGTTTGCTTCATGTCCTGCTCCTTGTTTCCGTCCTATTTTAGGAGCGGGACTCTCTCTTAGCCACCTGTCCGAATTTTGGGGTCCACCTCAGATTACCGTTTCGTAACCGTGGGCGTCAAAGGCCAGGGCGATGTCTCCATCGTGCTCCACAAGCCCATGGGGGAAGCTCCAGCGGGGCCTTCCGGTATCCACGGTCTCCTGTTTCATACGGACAACTGCCGCCAAGAAGTTGAGAGGCTCCGCCAGTACGGCACGGCGATAACTCTGGAGCCTGAGGAGCAGCCCTGGGGCGTTCAGGCGGTGTTCGAGGACCTATACGGCAACTCACACGTATTGGTGGAACCGACTGAGGTCGCCTTTCGCTGAGGCAAGGTCGAAGTCTAAAACCTGGTATCGACGATACACCGCTGGTATACTGGGTCTAGCTGAACTCTAGGGGGCGGAACAGAATGGCCCAGACCCACGTCAAAGTATATTCCGACTATATTTGAGGCTTTTGCTATGTCGGCCAGGGCTTGGTCGAACAGTTGAGAGCCGATTACGACACTAACGTCGAATGGCAAGCCTTTGAGCTCCGCCCCGACAACCCGCCCGAAGGAACACCGATCACCCCTGAGGACCGAGTACGATACCGTGGCACGGTCGAATCGCTGACACAGAGGGCAAAGTCGTTTGGACTGGAGTTCAGAAGCCCTGACAAGCTCCCAAATTCCCGGCGCGCCTTCGAATCTGCGGAGTTCGCCAGAACACAAGGGAAGCACAAAGAGTTCCACGGGGCCGTGTTTAGCAAGTTGTACGCTGATAACCTGGACATCAACTCATGGGATGTCCTCAAATCCGCTGCTGACGACGCGGGGCTGGATGCCGCGGAGATGCAGCGACAAGTTGAGTCTGGCGCCTTCAGCGCCATTGTAGGCCAACAGGTCGACGAAGGCCGTGCTCTGGGGATAAACGGTGTGCCGACGTTTATCTTCAATGACAGATATGCCGTGGTTGGAGCCCACCCTTACGACGTGTTCCAGCAGGTCATGGATAAGATAAATTCTGAGGCAGATGAGGCGTAGCTACTCTGCCTTGCTTGCCAATACTATCATCCGCCGAGACGACACAGAGTAGGGCTCATCGTTAAACCCGCCGTATACAGATTCGAAACGTAGACCTGCTTTCTCCATCATCCGCTCGGTTTCCGTAAGCGTGTAGAGCCGCACGTTATGGCCCACGGAATACCTCTTTGAGCCATCGGGCTCTACGATAGTGAAGGTAACGTGGATCCGGCTGGTCAACAGGTCGATTTCCCGGTGCTCCAGGTACATCGAGCCGTCTTCGCCCTGGTGCCATTCGTTTTGTATGTAGTTGGAAACTACCCATTCCCGGTTCCTATTGTCAAGAAGGACTCGCCCTTGGGGCTTTAGCGCCTTGAATATCTCGTTTAATACAACCATGTCATCGTCCTCCGACGCCAGATATCCGAAAGACGTGAACATGTTGATTACGGCGTCGAAGTGAGCCTCAAAGGGTATGACTCTCATGTCGCTGTTGACCGATTGTAGAGCCAGTCCGCGCGCCCGTGCCGTGTGGTCCAGTTGCTCCAGATAATCCTTGCTCAAGTCCTGAGCCGTTACGTGGAAGCCGCGCTCGGCCAGCAATAGGGAGTGGCGTCCGAGACCACAGCATAGGTCCAGGATCTTGTCTTCTGGCTTGAGGTCCAGGACTCGCTCGACAAAGGCGACTTCGACGGCAGTGCGTTCGTCTGTAAGCAAGTGGCCGTAGGTTTTTACGTAGTCTTCCCTGAAAAACTCCTCATACCAGGGAGACTGGGACTTCGTCATAACTTTTCTCTTATCACATGTCCTGCCGTTATAGGCCTGCTGCTATGGACCTGTACGGTCTCGGACGAGCTCGTCTGACCCTTATGCTAGAATAAACACGTCTCCAGTTCTACTTTGTCCTATAGTATCCTGTTATCCTGCGCTCATATCAAATCTATCGAGGCCTAAATGCTGACGTTGGAAGGAAAATCCGCTCTATTGGCTGGAACCAAGCGTGTTGGGCAACGCGTTGCCGTGAGGCTGGCAGCGGAAGGCGTGAGTATGACGATAGCATATCGTAGCTCCAAGTCCGAAGCCGACCGCCTGCACGAGCAACTGATGCCTATATCGGACCGTGTGGTCCTCGTCCAGGGCGACGTGAGTGTAGAAGAAGACGTCGAGCGAATGGTGAACTTGGCAACTGAAACCATGGGGAGTTTGTCTTTTGTCGTTAACCTGGCATCTGGCTTCCCAAGAACGCCCCTGGAATCGCTGGACAGCAAAAGCTGGGACAACTCCATGGTGACGGCTAAGGGGAGCTACTTACTCGCTGTCCATTCGGCCCGTCGAATGGCGGTCAACCAGGGCCCGACGCGGGGCCACATTGTCTTTTTCAGCGACTGGGCCGCCATGGAAACACCCTATCGGGAATACTTGCCGTATCTGACCTCCAAGGCGGCGATCGACTTTATGACCCGCGCTTTCGCCATGGAACTGGCCCCTAATGGTATTCTTGTCAACGCTATCGCACCTGGGCCCACAATGCGTCCCCCGGAAATCAGCGAGGAGGTGTGGCAGAAGGATGTCCTGGACCAAGCGCCTCTGAGACGGGAGTCCTCGGCGGATGATATAGCTGAGCTCATAGTGACCTTGCTGAAAAGCGAGACCATTACGGGAGAAACCATACGAGTAGATTCTGGCAGACACCTGGCCGGACCGGGATCTGCCGGTTAGAGAGGCCCGGTGGCCATTCACAAGGTGACTAAGGCCATCGATTTTTGCTATGGCCACCGATTATTGGACCACAAAGGCAAGTGCAGGCACCTGCACGGCCACAACGCCCTGCTTGAAGTCGACATAGAGGCGGACTCCTTGGATGGGTTGGGTATGGTGACGGACTTTGCAGAAGTGCAGGAACAGGTCAAAGGATGGATCGACGCCAACTTGGACCACAAGATGTTGCTCTGTAAGCGGGACCCGGTGGCCCCTGTCCTGATGGAGATGGGGGAGTCATTGTATTTAATGGACGGCAATCCAACGGCAGAAAACATATCAAAGCACATTTGTGAGCAGGTACGCATTCAGGGATTGCAAGTGTCCGAGGTGCGCCTTTGGGAAACCCCATCCAGCTATGCCACATACCGAGGGGAGTAGGCTTGGATAGGGTTGCAGTCCTTGCCAGCGGAGGACTTGACAGTTCCATCTTGTTAACGGATCTGTCGAGGGGCTCTGAGGTGCTTCCCATTTACGTAAAGGCTGGTCTGGCGTGGGAGGAGCAAGAGAGCCAGGCTCTCGAAAGATTCCTGGCTTATCTGAAGGGACATAACATAAACCCCGTTACTACCCTGGAGGTGACGATGCGGCCCATCTATGGTGAGCATTGGAGCGTCACTGGAGATGACGTGCCCGGAGCCGGAACGGACGACCAGGAGGTCTTCTTGCCGGGACGAAACGTGATACTCCTCGGACTTGCCGCCGCCTGGTGCAGCACCCATGGAGTTCATTCCATCGCTATAGGATCCCTGGGCTCCAATCCCTTTCCAGATGCCACCCAGAATTTCTTTGATGACTTCGCCAAAGTGATTAGCCAGGGGTTGGCCCATGAGATCAGGATACTGGCTCCATACCTGGGTTTTCACAAACAAGATCTCATTGGCAAGAACAGCCACCTACCATTGGGTCTCACACTGACTTGCATGGCCCCGAAGCTGGGTGTTCACTGCGGCGCATGTAACAAGTGCCACGAGAGACGCCTTGCTTTCAGGACCGCCGGTGTGGCAGACAGTACGGTTTACGACGTGGTTAACGGGGGAGTATAGGTTGGACAAAGAGGAACGTCTGGAAAAGCTGAAGCCGCTGCTGAGGGATGTCCTCGCTATATTGGGCGAGAACCCTGACCGGGAAGGCTTGCGCACAACACCCGAGAGATGGGCGAAGTCTTTGGTGGAGTATACCGAGGGCACCAGGGAGAACGCTCAGAAACATCTCGAGGTGGTCTTCCAGTTGGACGAGGACGATTATCCAATGGGTTCCGACGACATGATAATCGTTGATAACATCGAGTTTGTATCCAGTTGCGAGCACCACATCGCACCGATAAGAGGCCTGGTTCATATTGGATACGTGCCAAATCCCAAAAGCAGGGTGATCACTGGTCTATCCAAACTCTCTCGTGTGGTGGAGGTGTTCGCCCGTAGGCTGCAGGTCCAAGAGAGGATGACGCAACAGATTGCCAAGGCTATTGAAAATCACCTGAAACCTTTAGGGGTGATCGTGGTTGTACAGGCTGTGCACTACTGCATGATCCAGCGGGGGGTACAGCAACGCTCGAGCACGACTGTAACAACCGCCCGCCATGGCATCTTCCTAGACAAGCCAGAGCTCGAAGCCAAGTTCCAGGGATACATTCGAATGCACATGGACGGCAGCAACAAGTAGACCCTGACCCCTATCACGAAAGTGGTATAACATCGCAATTCGCACTAACTATTTTTATGGAGGGATTTGATGGCAGCGATTCGAAAAGCGAGTGTAGTTTGGGATGGTGACCTGGCTTCCGGACAAGGTATTGTGGGCGCAGATACCAGCAAGGCGTTCAGCGACCTTCCAGTAACCTGGGCTTCGCGTACCGAGTCGGCCGATGGTCGCACGAGCCCGGAGGAGCTGGTCGCCGCGGCCCACTCCAGTTGCTTCGCCATGGCCTTGTCCGCCGGCCTGGGTCGAGCAGGGACTCCGCCGGAGCACCTGGAGGTGAGCGCCACCGTAACTTTCGACAAGGTGGAAGCCGGCTGGAAAGTCGTCTCCAGCGAGCTGACGGTGCGGGGCAGAGTTCCTGGCATCGACGCCGAGGGCTTTCGGAAAGCCGCTGAGGCGACGAAGGACGGCTGTCCCATATCGGGTGCCATGAAGGGCAACGTGGCAATGAGCGTCCAGGCGACCCTGGAGAGCTAGGAAGTCTAACTCGGTCTAAGCCCCAAAGCTGAGCCCGAGCCGTTGGCGATTAAGATTCTGGAATCTCGGACCCGGGAGCGATCTTGTGATATGTCACCAGCAGGTGCATGGTGTTGGCCGCGTCGTTCCCGGAGTTGTTGAAGTAGAAACGATAAGTGCCGTCTAGTCGGGCCACCGCATCGCTACGGTAAACGTCCGCGAATTTCGCGATCTCGAACATTCGCTCTCCATCAGGAGCTTCCATGTAGGTCAATGCAAGGGTGCTGTCCGGCTTCTTACTACCCATAAATAGCTCAAGCTCAAGCTCGTCGCCTGCGGTGAAAGGATACTCTACCAGCATCAGGGTGTCGGGTTCCACGTCCACTATCCAATGGGCGACGATCGCCGGGTCTCCGTCTCTGTCTCGAAATCGGATTACCGCGAGTCGGCCATCTGTCAGCATTGGTGTTAACGGCACCAGGGTCGGAGTTGAGGTAGGTCTCGGCGTGGCTGTGGCCGTTGGGGTTGGAACCGCCGTGGGCGTCGGCGTTGGTTCTGGGGTAAGCGTGAGAGTTGGCTGGAGTGTCGGGGCAGACGTCTGAGATGGAGTCACGGTTGGGCTCGGATTTCTCTAAGGGATGGTTGAATCGTAGATGTGGCCACAGGACTTGGGGTGGGTGTGGGCAATAGGGTTGGTTCGGGAGCTACCGAGGTCGGGTTCGGAACGGGGTTGGGGGTCGCCGTCGGCATTGGCCCAGTGGTGGGCGTAGCGACAGCTTCTGTCGTGCCTGGCGTTATTTCGGCGATAGAAGAGCCTAGATCGATGAGCTCATCGAAGCCGAACTCATCTGGATCAACGCCCACATTTCTAGTATGTTCTCAAGATCTGCAATTGCTACAGGGATTTCCTCCAGGATGTCCAAGACAAGCTCATCGGCCAAGACACGATGGACCTCCTGACCGGTGCGAGTAAAAAGGGCCATATGCACCCATATATCCCGTTCCTTTACCCCGAATCCACCGAAGGACACTGATGGACGGCGTGAGGACAGCGGAAGGGGGTGGGTGAGGGAGCTACAGGGGAGATGGCCTGGGGTCTTGGGGTAGATGGGAGGCCGGCGGACGGTCTTCAGTCGCCGCACAGGGCCCCTAAGGCCCTATGCGGGAGTTGCGATGCGCGGGATGGCGAGAGGATACGCAGCAGGGGACTCTCGCGACCGGGGTGGCGCGAGATTGCGGGGACGTTGGGTCAGTTGCAGGCTGGCCGTCAGGCCGGGAACGGAATGGCTTGCAGCCGGGCCAAGGCGCGACTGAACTGGGTTTCCCAGGGCCAGCGCCGGGGGAGATGCAAAGTGAGGCGGCGCGCCGAGCGGGTGATCCGTCCCACCAGAGCGAAGACCCGCCGCCTGAGGGTCTTGGTGATCACGGTCCGCTCGCCCAGACCAATCCGCGCCGTCCAGCGGGCCAGGTTATGCGCCATCACCTGTACCGCCAGCCAGGCGCCGTTGGCGGCGAAGCGCCCCGACGGCATGTGGTTCAGCCCGACGCCGTACTTGAGGTCGCGTATGGCGTTCTCGACCTCGGCGTGGCGGCGATGATCGGCCTCCAGTTCGAGCAACTCCCCGTCCCGGTCGGTGATGAAGCCGTGATAGCTGTATTTGGCGAAGAGGGCCAGCTGGGAACCGGGTGTCGGCTTCACCCGCCGGACAATGAGCCGCGCCGGCGGGGCGTCCGGCTTGGTCTGGAACGGGGTGTAAGTCGTCTCGGCGACATCGGCGGCGCCGTCCATCCAGTGGGGAATGGGAGTCCAGTCCTCCTCTGGTATCGCCTCGATCAGGTCCCGCAGGCTGGCGCGCTGGCGGATGGTGATGGAGAAGCGGACATCCATTTCCCGGCAGGCGGCAACGACAGTGTGGGCGTAGAAGCCGCTGTCGGCCCGCACCGTGAGTTGTCCCCTGGCCCCGCCGTAGCGCACCCGCCCCACCGTCTCACGCAGGAAGTGGGCGGCGCCACGGGCGGTGTTGGCACGGGCCCTCGCGCAGCCGGGACATCAGCACGTCTCCGGTGCCGGCGGCAATGGCCAGCAGCGGGTGATAGCCGCGGGCGCCGGTATAGCCGTGGTGGCGCGCTCCCTCCTTGGCCAGTCCATAGGTCTCGCAGATGGTCGAATCAAGGTCGATGGTCAGGGGCGAGTCGCCGGGTCCGGCCCCAGCGGCCCAGGCCCGGGCCAACAACTGGCGGCTCACCCGGTCCAGCTGGCGGACATGCCCCCACCGGAAGCTGCGCAGGAAGGTCCCCAGGGTGGATGGCGCCTTGACCACGCAGCCTAGAACACCGACCGTCCCACCAGCGCGCAGCGCATCGGCGTCGTCGATGCAGTCGCCGCCTGCCAGCGCGGAAGCGACCAGCGTCAGCATCTTGTCCCCAGTGTTCGCCCGTCCCGGCGCTCCGCCGAGGTCAAGGTGATGGTCGACGAGTTCCCGCAGGCCCAGGTGCCGGGCTAGGGTGGCCGGCAGGAGCAGGCCGGCATTGGCCACCAGGCGATGGTCGTCAAAGAGGATGCGGATACGGTCGGGTTTGTTCTGTGGCAGCATCTATTGGGTGCTCCTTGTTTCCGGGCGGGTTTCTGTTCCAAAACCATTATCCCAGATTCAGAGGAGCACCCGCTGGCTTCTTCAATGGCTGTCCCCAAGGACGTCCTTCGGTGGATTCGGGTTTACCAACAGCCCGAGGAAAATGTTCTTGGTCTCAATCAGGTCGGCCGGGGCTTCAACGTCTTTCAAGTCCTCTCTGACCAGTTTCATATGCTGATCGAGATCGTCAAATCTCCCCCCCCCCCCCCCCCCCCCCCCCCCCCCCGGTCGGAAGTTGGAATGTCAAGCAACTCAGGGTCGGAAAGCACATCATGGGCCTGTGTGATTTCCTCCAAAACATCAACGATCTCGAGGGCGAACTCCTCATGGGGATTGGACTCACGGGGCTGCGATGATCCACCCGAGCAGGCCGTACCCAGTAATCCCGCCAGGGCACAGCAGGTCGCGACTAAGGTAAATACTTTTCGCATGGCAATGTCTCTGGTACGGCGGGCACCGTCGCGTCTTCTGCTTCGACAGGCGAAGTGATCCGCCTTGGCCCGTCGAACTCGTCGAATATGCTGACCATATAGTGACTTGGAGGCACGTTCATCAATAACCTTCCGATATTGTATTGCTCTGCGTCTATCCAGAACCAGTAATCCGCATCGTCTCTGGGGCTGTAAAAGGACACCAGGTGATGTGGCCGGCCTTCCAACAGATGGGTTCCCTCCATACGTAATCCGGTCGCGCCTTCCGCATAGCGAAAGTCAGGGAAGCGGAGCTGGTCATTTCTGCTCTGGAGCTGCCACGGCGAGTCGCCACGGCGATACTACTGCTGATCTCCGGCGATTATGGATTCGCTCCCTCCAGCCAGCGAATATCGCATACGGTCAGGAGCGTTGAAGTCCAGCACAGTTATTACTCCGTTGATGTTGTTGCATTCATGTAGGGACTTGAGACCGTTCATGGCGTCATCAGCCATCTGCAACAACGTCAGGGTAGATTCTGCTTCCGGGCCGTCCGGTATCAGGGGTCCGGTCCGGGGAAGCTCCGGCTCCTTCCCGGTGAAGAAATCGACTATTCCACTGAAGATCGGCCGGTCCTGGTCGGGTCGATCGGCTACCCGAAAGACGTAGTCAACACTAAATGGATTCGCTTGGCCCGCTTCGATCGTGACCTTTGCTACCCAGGTCCCAACGATGCTGAGAGCATCGCTTCTGCCGGAAAGCTGACCAGGTCCGTCCGCCTCTAGTAGAAAGGGATCCGTCGTAATTTCCTGGTCCAGTCGAAAGAGTTGGACAGAGGCCTCGACCTCTTGATCTGCCGGATTGCCCAATGGGTCGGCAAGCTCGAGGAGGATAGTGTTTGTTCCTACTCTGTTTGGTGTAACCCCCAAAGTGACATTCAGACCGAGGTCATCCAACAAGACCGGCATTGCCATCGGAGCCTCGCTGGCCTTTGTTTCGTGGGCTATAGCTGTCCTCGCAAGGGGCAGATGGGCCAGGAGAGCCGTCATCAAGAAGAGGCTTGAGGTAGGATGGGAAAAGTGGACACCAAAGTCGGATAAGCTAGAGAGACGGAGGTGTCAGGATGAAGAGGGCCCCGCAAGGAAGGTATACCAGGGAATTCCGACAGGAAGCAGTGAAGCTGGTATTGGAAGAGAATCTGTCATTGCCAGAGGCAGGGCGTCGGTTGTCCTTACCGCCATCGACGTTGGGGTATTGGGTGAAGCTATATAAGGCCGGCAAATTGGGAGACGTGGACAAGAGCTACCGGCCCTTGACCGACGTGGAGATGGAGCTGGCCCGGACGAAGAAAGAACTGGCGGAAGTGAAGATGGAGCGGGACATCCTAAAAAAGCAGCCGCGTACTTTGCCAGGGAGTCGCTGCCCGGTACGCGATGATGAAACAACTGCGGCTCGATTACCCCACATCTGTCCTGAGCCGAATGTTGGTCGTATCGGCCAGTGGCTACTATGCCTGGGTGGACAGGCCGCCGAGCAAGCGAGCGCGAGAGGAAGTGCGGCTGGAGCTTGAGATCAAGGCGGCCCACAAGCGGACGAGACAGACCTATGGCCCGGAACGGTTACAGCGTGACCTGGCGGAGCATGGCGTTCGGGTGGGTATTGGCCGCATCAAGCGTATCCGGAAGAAGTTGGGCATACGCTGCAAGCAAAAGAGGAGGTTCAAGGCGACCACTCAGTCCAGGCACAGGCTGTCGGTCGCGGAGAACGTCTTGGGCCAGCAGTTCAAGGTCTGCCGGCCCAACGCAGTGTGGGTCGCAGACATCACATATGTCCCCACAGATGAGGGCTGGCTGTACCTGGCAGGCCACAAGGACCTGTTTACCGGAGAGATCGTGGGCTATGCCATGGGAGAACGGTTGAGCAGGAACCTGGTGAGCCAGTCACTCCTCCGGGCGCTCTCCAGCAAGCGTCCCTCAGCGGGAGTCCTGCATCATTCAGACCGGGGCAGCCAGTACTGCTCCCAGGAGTATAGGAGTCTTCTGGAACGGTTTGGACTGCAAACCTCCATGAGCAGGACAGGCAATTGTTTTGACAACGCGCCGATGGAGAGCTTCTGGGGCACCCTCAAGCAAGAACTGGTTCACCACCGCCACTACGGGAGCAGACGAGAGGCAGTTCGTGACATCACGGAATACGTCGAGAGCTTCTACAATCGCCAGCGCCGGCAGGCTAGGCTAGGATTCCTCTCACCTGCAGCCTATGAAAAGAGCTACTATGCTGGGCTACTGGCTGCATGAAAGCTTTCGTGTCCACTATTGACATCCGACCTCAGCTCGTCTTGACGATCAATACCTTTCCGTAGGACGTTTCCGTGAGAGCCCTTAAGGAACCTACTTCAAGCCAGACGTTATAAACACCGGTCACAGATATTGCTAATACCGAAACGATGGCAAGATTCGAAAAGCGCGCAACCACCCTGCCGATAACTTCGGGATTGGTGCGCCTGAGAATATGGATTCCTGCGATCAAAGATATCAACCCGCCGATCCATATCGATGCGGCCGCCAGGTGAATAAAGTCCGAAGCCAGGCTGACTGCCAGGAGATTGTCTCCTGCCGCCGTCGCGTGGCTACCAAAGCTTCGGCCCAATGCGAGAGCTGCGGATAACCCGACGGCGATCCACAAAACTCGGGGTTTTGTGTGGCCATCCCATTTCAAAACTCTGTACCAAAGCAATACAAGCAGCGCGGCTATTGGTAGCCGAATCAAAAATAGCCAGTCAGGCTGGCTATTCAGGAGGATATCCGACATGGTTTGGAAGAACCCAGACTCCCCGGATGTGCTAGCCTGGGTTTTATCTATGATGTCGGCTACAAGGGTGATCGCGACCAGGGCAAGTCCAGTCAAGGCCAGGAAGCGAAACCGGCGGCCTATCTGACGCATCGTTGCCTCGGAGACGAGGCTCATTATCGGCCACCACACGAGAAGCAGAGTCGTAGCTGCGCCTGCCAGGATGGCGAGCCCCAGGAGCTCTGCCCAGCGTATCGTCGTGTTGGAGAGTGTAGGTTGGGTGTCAACGTCGTCCAGGGATAATATGTTACCGGTGCCGAGGAAAAGCCTGCCGCCACCACCGACTGTAAACCGAAATGTGCCGTTGGTGACGTGGGCGTCGGACACCGATGTCACCTGCCAGGCTACAGTGTAGGTTCCCGGCTCCAAAGACTCGACGTCGACGCTCAGGCTTGTGTCTCCGACGATACGGGTATTCTCGGCGTCGACACGCTCGCCGTCCTTGTTGAAAACCTTGATCTCGCTAAAAACTGGGTCCGGGGCCTCGGTCATCTGGATGACGACCCGGTCTGGCGCGCTGGTGAGCACCGAGTTGGCCCGGGGGCTGGACTTTTCCAGTTCGCCGTGGGCGTAAGCGGTCTCGGAGGCGAATAGGACCAGGACCAACGGAAGCGTGGCGGCTACCACGGCCAAAACAAACACCCTAGGACTTCTCAGGGTAGTCGCCAACTAGACCCCCACTATCGAATTTGTAGACATTGTAGCCGCTGAGCTACAGCGTCGCTATTTGCAATACGATTTAACTTGCTGATGTAGTCTTTAACGGACAAAAAGGAGCACTCCTACTCGGGGTTGGTAGGAGTGCTCCTTTCGCCGCCGGAAGTCGACGCCAGCCGCCAGGCTGTTGTTAATCGTTACTGGGGTTGAGCCATAGCCAAAGCGTCTTCTCTGCTGACGTCCTGGCTGTGGACATCTCGGCCATGCTTCTGAACCGCGGTTACCAGTTCATCTTCAGTTTCCCCTCGGATGGTTTCTCCACATGGGCAGTTCACTACCAGACTCATAGCTGTGCTCCTTTCTCACGTTTTGTGCACCTATACAATAGGGAGATGGTTTTGACACTTCTTTGGCGAATGGTTGGCAGTCCATGAGCATCCGGATCTTCCTGACAGGGAAAATATCGGTAGACGTGGATGGGAACGTCGTGCTCGATGAGCGTCGTCTACGTGGGCGGCAGGGGCGCCTGGCATTTGCCTATCTGGCTTGTGAGCGGACAAGGCCTGTTTCCAGGAACGAGCTGGCCAGAATCATATGGCCCGATGAAATGGCCTCGTCTTGGGAAGTGGCCCTGAGCGCGTTGATAAGCAGGCTTAGGGGAGTCCTTTCGGTAGATGCACTGAAAGCCCGCGATGTATCCCTTGCCAGTGGCTTCGGCCAGCACAGATTGTGGCTTCCTACTGATGCATGGACTGACCTGGAACGGGGCGCCTCGGCCATCGACCGTGCGGAATCTGCCCTCCGGTCCGGAGAACCAGGGACTGTGCTAGGGCCGGCGACCGTAGCGGCCACCGTGGCCCGCCGTCCTTTCTTGCCGGGAATCGAAGGCGAGTGGGTGGAATCCCAACGCAGGAAGCTGGACAGGCAGCTAATCCGGGCCCTCGAGTGTCTTGCCCAGATGAGGTTGGGTACAGGGGAACCGGGTCTCGCAGTGGAGACCGCCATTGAGGCGGTGGAGCGGGATCCCCTCTGGGAGACCAGCTATCAGCTCCTCATGCGCGCCTACGTCGCGACGGGCAACAGACCCCGAGCCATAAAGGTTTATCACGATCTCCGAGAGATATTGGCGCAGGAGCTGGGCACAGAGCCCTCGGCCGAAACCGAGTCTCTCTATCTCCAAGCTCTCGGATAGTCTAGTTCGCACGTTGTCCCTTCGCGTACATAACGATGCCTTCTAGCTTTGCGGTCCTGGTTACCTCGAAGTACGCGATGTGGGGCCGGTCTTGGGTGTCTATCTTGAGAGATACTAGCTGACCTAGCGGTCTGTCTCCCGCCGTCGCAACGGTTTGTGTCTGCCATGAAGAGCCGTCCCAAATAGCCAGATTTACCCTACTTTGGTCAGTGTAAGCTATCCATGGGTTTCCTTGGCTATCCAGAGCAAGGGATGTGCTGTTTCTCGCGCCGATGAACCCAAAGGCCAGGTCGTCCAGCGTGCCTGCTTCTGATATAGACCAGTCAGAATCTTGTCCTTCTTTAGTGGCATATTTGACAATTCCGGAGCTGTTGCTGGTTTTCTGAAGATAGCTAATGTGAAAGCGGCCCTTGTCGTCGATAACCAGATAAGAGAACAGCCCAGCTTCTGACCCAGCATCAACAGTCTCGAATGTCCAGCGGCGCTCGAGCCGAGTCGCCAGCCTCAAGTTACTCTTGCTCTGGTTATAGAAAGTTATGTGAGGAGCCCCTTTGGGATCGATCGCGATGGAGGTGGCGTATTTATAGGTCAAGGGGCCGGTACCGATGGTTTCCACCTGCCATTCGCCATCCGAGTCCAAAAAGTAGTACTCAACGCCTTTTCCGCCAAAGTCCTCAGGGTCGATAGCGCTCATATGAGGGCGCCCCTCTCGGTCGACGACTATTCGGTTGTCCCAGCCGTCGTGTCCGTCGTTGAAAACGTCTGTGACTTCCCACTCCCCATCTCTGAAGACAGCATACGCAGCGTCCCCCTTCTCCGGCTCGAACCGCGTATCCTGATGGTTGTGGTAGCTAACATGCACCGTGTCATCCGGACCAATCGCGATGTCACCCGGGCCATAGAAATATCCAACGGACAAGGTGGCGATATCCCAGGCCGAACTGTCCTGGACGGCCACTTTGACGAACCCTCGCAGGTCTTCCAGCATATAGGCTATATAAGGCGTGCCGGTGCTGTTCAACGCGAGGGCAGGTTTGACTCCCTCATCTACTTCTTCTATGTTCCAGGTAAATGCTTTGCCCGCACCCCCTGGAGTCACCGGTGTGGGAGTAGAGGTTATCGGGGTAGGCACCGGAGTCGGCTCCGCGGTCGGCGTGGGCGTCTGCTCATCCAGATTGGCTACTACTGTCACGGTGGCCTGCATGGTACTCGGGTGGACTCTGCAAAAATACTGGAACGTCCCCACTTCGTTGAAGGTGTGGCCAAGCGTATCTTCCTTGCTAAGGAAGTCACTGTTCCACTCGCCAGTCTGATTGCCGGGAACCCCTGCGGTGGTTGTGTGGGGCACGTCGTCCTGCTGTATCCAGACAACCGTGGTGTCTACTTTGATGGTCAGGTCTTCCAACTCGAAGTTCTCGATATTCGAGTTGACCGTTTTCTCTTGTACGGATGTGGTTGGGGTCGCGGGCGGAGAAGTTGGGGTGTTTGTTGGTCGAGCGGTAGGCGTGGCCGTTGAGACCGACGAAGGAGTATCGGTGGTGGCTCCACCGCAGGCTATCGCTGCACCTAATAGGAAAACCATCCCAGCGACGGCGAGCTTAGCGTTGAACACCGGTGAGCCTCCCATACTCAACTAGTTGGAAGCAAGTGACCACTGAAATTTCGATGCGCCGGTGCCTGATTGGGTTCAGCTTCGATGGCCTAACCCTTGATCATGCCAATGACGTTGCCCTCCGGATCGGCAAAGAGGGCAAAGGTAACCGCATCTGGAATCTCGGTTGGGGGCATGATGGTCTTGCCACCCAAACTTTCCGCCTTATCCAGGGAAGCCTGCAGGTCATCCACCTGCACGTAGAAAGTGACCTGATTTCTCCCGCTTCCCGTGGGGCCGATTCCGCCGTTAATCCCTTCCGCATGGGTGTCCACCATTCCGTAGTTCATGGGGTTGTTGGCGTCGATGTGCCACCCGAATAAGTCGGTGTAGAAGGGCTGAAGTTTTTCCGCCATATTGGACTGGATCTCGAAATGTACTACCGGATTGGGCATTTCCGTTCCTCCTCGAAACAATTTCGTCTGGCAATCCTATCACGTCCGATCTGGGTAGAGTAGGCCGTGCCAACTGTCTGGTCTTTACGGCGTGGACTATTCGGATTTCCAGAGCGGGATCGTGGTGTTGATCCCTCTTCATTCAAGGGATTGACAAATAGCTGACTCATTGGAATAATTGCGTGTATATACTCTCAATGGACTCAGAGAAGGCTATGCAGAGCCAGACAAGCGAAACAGACATTTCAGCGATTGGCCAGAGGCTCAGCGAGTGCACCCTGGGCAATCTGAGAATGGCGGCGCGGGTGGTCACGCAAGTGTTCGATGAAATGCTGCAGCCCACCGGAATAAAGTCTACGCAGTACGGCATGCTCGGCGCAGTGGCCGTACTGGGCCCCGACACCATCTCCCGGATCGCCGAGAAAATAGCAATGGATCGGACCACTTTCACCCGAAACATAAAGCCCCTGGAATCCCTGGGGCTTGTGAGTATCTCACGGGGAAAGGATATGAGGACCAGGATAGTGGACCTCACCGCCACAGGCAAGCAGGTCCTGATAGACGGGATCCCACTGTGGGAGGCGTGTCAGGAGCGCATGGCCCAGGCGCTGGGCCCCGAGCGGCGACGCGAGCTGGTGGAGAACCTTAGAGCAGTCGTGAAGATGGTGAACTGAGGGCCGGATTTTTTAAAAGCGAGATAGGTGTATATCCACCTATTGGATGATTCTCGATCATCCGTTTAGCTTTTTGAAACTCCATCGACAGTAGGAAGACTTAAGGTTGTGGGCACATTTAGGATGAAACGTGCATATACACTAAAGGAGGTGATTCATCAGATGATCTGGCGGTCGGCTGAATAACGAGGTCAAAGCTGCATGGTAGGCATCGGGCGCTTGCCCGGCTCAAAAGAAAATTACGAGAGGAAGAATGAAGAGATGTCGAGCAAACTTTCAAGTGAATATCTAGCGCGGGCCAGCGCACTTCGGCCCAAAAGGATCATAGCTATTTGGGTGCTATTGCTAGTAGTTGCCGTATTCGCCTTCGGAGCCTTTTTCGAAGATGGTGTGACAACGGAGTTTACTTTCATCAACGATCCGGACTCTAAGAAGGGCGAAACTCTACTAGAAGAACGACTAACCGGACCGGATTCCATCCGAGAGGTAGTCGTCGTGAGATCCACGGATTTGACGGTGGACAGTCCAGAGCTCCAGGAGCGGGTGGAGACTCTGCGTGGCGCGATCGTAAGCCTGGGACCCGAAGTCGTCTCGAGCACAGAAACCTACTTTGATGCTCAAGACGAGTCTCTGGTCTCCAACGACAGGCGCAGCACCATCATTCCAGTCATAATGGCCGGCGATCTTAAGGATGCAGAGTCGACATAGATAAAGTTCATGAAGTCCTCGACCGCAACTCGGGATCGAGTGAGCTTCAGCTATTTATCACTGGCGAGGCGACTTTCTCGCAAGACTTCACCGAGGGCGCCCAGGCTGACGCCGAGAAAGGCGAAAGCCTAGGTATCCCTGTCGCAATGATCATCCTGGCCGTCGTGTTTGGATCTCTGGCCGCTGCGGTGTTGCCGATGATACTCGCAATTGCCGCCATCGCCATAGCTCTTGGATCGGCTGCCCTGGTAGGGCAGGTGTACGAGCTGAACGTGTTCGTACAAAACATAATTACGATGGTAGGCTTGGCTGTCGGCATCGACTACTCTCTGTTCATCGTGTCCCGCTTCCGCGAGGAGCGGGCCCGCGGGCTCGACAAGGTAGACGCTATTGCGGCTGCGGGCGCCACGGCAAGTCGGGCCGTTTTCTTTAGCGGAATGATAGTCATTCTGGGATCGGTCGGCCTGCTGATAGTTCCCCACAGCGTGTTCTTTAGCCTTGGACTGGGCGCCATATTCGTAGTGGCCATCGCTGTGATGGCTTCCCTGACTCTTCTGCCCGCGGTACTAGGCCTGATGGGTGATCGGGTCAACAAGTTCCGAATCCCTCTGCTAAATCGGCGGAAGACCCAGTCTGGTGGCCAGACTCGGGGCTTCTGGGACAGAGTGACCTACACCGTTATGCGGCGTCCAGTTATAAGCCTGGTACTTGGCGCCGGACTGCTGATAGTGGCCGCGATACCCTACTTCAGCATCAACACCGGTACTTCCGGTGTAAGTAGCTTCCCTGATGACTTCACGGCCAAGCAGGGCTTCGTCGTTCTGCAAGAGGAATTCGGGTTCAGCCTGAACGCGCCGGCTGAGGTTGTGATAGACGGCAATATTGGATCCCCCACGGTCCAAGAAGCGATCGACGCACTGCAGACCACTCTTGCTACTGACCCCAACTTCGGAGAACCGGCTCTTGAGGTAAACGACTCCGGAGACCTGGCTCTCCTGGAAGTTCCGATAGTTGGAGATGCCACCGGCGAGCAAGCCACCGATGCCGTGCGAAGGCTGCGATCCGATTATATCCCCGAAGCCTTCTCCGGCGTTCCCGCGGAGGTTTTTGTCACCGGAACCACGGCCGATGATATCGATTTCATCGACCTTTCGAACCGGTATTTGCCCATTGTGCTGGCCGTGGTCCTGGCATTGAGCTTCCTGCTGCTCACGGCCGTGTTCAGGTCCTTGGTCGTCCCAATCAAAGCAATCGTGTTGAACCTGCTCTCTGTTGGAGCGGCATACGGGCTCCTGGTATTAGTCTTCCAGAAGGGGGTGGGCAACGAGATCTTTGGCTTCCCTCAGGTCGACGTGATTCAGCCATGGATACCTCTGTTCCTGTTCGCTGTTCTGTTTGGCCTGTCCATGGACTATCATGTGTTCCTTCTCAGCCGCGTACGGGAGCGGTATCTCCAGACAGGGAACAACACTGAATCGGTGGCCTTTGGCCTTCGCTCTACTGCCGGCCTGATTACCGGCGCAGCCTTGATAATGGTAGCTGTGTTTGGTGGATTCGCGGCAGGCGACCTGATCGGTCCAGTGCAGTTCGGGTTCGGTATGTCGGTAGCGATACTGCTGGACGCGACCATAGTACGGTCCGTGCTGGTCCCCGCCACTATGAAGCTGCTGGGAGACCGTAACTGGTATTTGCCGGCTGGCTCAACTGGCTGCCCGACATCCAGGTCGAGGGCGGCAAGCGTGCTCCGGTCGGAACTCCATCTCCACAGGCGGTACCGGTAGCGACAGACGAATAAGACCTTTACTTCCGTTCCGTCCAAAAGACTGGCCCTCGCACCATGTGCGAGGGCCAGTGGTTTTATGTAGTCCTTGACGGTGGAACAGAATACACTCTATTCTTTGCCAAAGCATCGGTCATATTAGGGTAATTATTGGATCAAACAACTGGAGGGCACCATGGTAAAAGCGCCGGAAATGGAAATCTCGAACCAGGAGTTACTGGAAAGGCTTTGGATGGTGTTCGGCAAGTTCCCCGAGCCCGAGTTGACAAGGGAGACCACTGCTCTCGTGATGGTAGACCTGCAACATGTCTGCGCTCACCCCGATTTCGGGTTTGGAGCAAAGGCGAAGTCGCTGGGTATCGGGGACTTCTTCGATTACTATTATGGCAGGATTAAGGACGTGGTCATACCCAACCTCCAGCGTCTACAGCGTGCTGCTCGCGAAAGAGGGATCGAGGTCATCCATGTCCGGGTGGCGTCGAGCACCGACGATGGGCGAGAGACCACTAAACGCTACAAGACCCTGGGCCTCAGAAATCCTCGAAACACCATCGAGGGCGAAATTCTACCCGAGGTGGGTCCGGTTGGGGACGAACTGGTCGTAAACAAGTTCACGTCCAGCGCGTTCAACTCCACTAACATAGACCGCCTGCTGCGCAACTTGGGGATTCGCAACCTCATTGTCACCGGCGTGGTTACCAATGGCTGTGTGGAATCCACCGTGCGGAGCGCATATGAGCTGGACTATGGGACTATTGTGGTAGAGGACTGTACCGCCGCTTTCGCACCACAGCTACACGAAAGTGGGATACACAACATGAGCCACATGGGCCCAACCGTCAAATCTGCTGACGAGGTCATCAAACTTCTGGATTCTCTATAAACCGCCAGCACGTGTACTGCGTGGGAACATTCCGAAGCTATAGATGTATTGCCGGTGCCATTGGACCATAAAGATAATCACATGGGAGGAAGCTAGATCATGGTGGGAACCTCTGATGATAAGGCCGTCTGTCCAATCTGTGGGAAATCTATGCGCAGAGAGGTCGATGGTGTGCGCGTCCCGCCGATGCCCACCGTATTCTGGTTTTGCACCAACGTCGATTGTCCTGAGGGGGCCAAGAACAAGCTCTTCAGGGGAGGCTAGATTATCCAACCGTAAGACCGATCAAATAGACAGAGGGGTGTAGGCGAATGGGACAAGGAGACGTAGGGGTAGCTACACACGGTACCGGAACAACGGACCAGACGCTGGAGATGATTGAATTGGCGGAGGCGTTGGGAATCCCATGCGTGTGGATGACTACCGGTGGGGTCCGTCTCGACAGCATAACTACCTTCGCGGCTGCTGCCTTAAGAACCAAAAAGATAAACTTTGGAACGGCTATCGTGCCAACCTTTCCTCGCCATCCTTTGGTGGTAGCGCAGCAGGTCCAGGTAGTCGCCCACCTGGCGCCCGGTCGCTTCCGTTTGGGTGTGGGTCCTAGCCATCGTCCGAGTATGGAGGTGATGGGTCTCGACTTTTACGAGCCGCTGGGACATCTGCGTGAGTATCTGAAAATACTCAAGACCCTGTTTCAGACAGGCACGGTGGACTTCGACGGCGTCCACTACAGGGCCCACGAAAAAATGTCCCGGCCTGTTGATGTACCCGTCATCGCCTCGGCCCTGAGGCCGGGAGCCTACGAGCTCTGCGGTGAGGAAGCTGATGGGGCCGTTTCGTGGATTTGTCCTGGGACCTACTTGCGGGACGTTGCCCTGCCCGCGTTGCGTTCAGGTGCGGAAAGGGCTGGTCGGCCTGTGCCGCCCCTGATCGCCCACGCGCCGGTTTGCCTCCATGAAAACGTGGACGAAGTCCGAGCCGCCGTAAGGGAGCAAATTTCGAACCCGAAACTCCCCTATTATCAGTTTATGCTGAGGGAAGCTGGATTTCCCGAGGCCACCAGTGGTGGTTGGAGCGATGCCATGGTCGACTCCATAGTCCTATGGGGAGATGAGGCCAGAGTTAGCGAAAGGGTGGAAGAGCTGTTTTCATTCGGCGTCAATGAGGTTCTGGCGATGCCCGTTGCAGCCGGCAAAAACAAGGCGGCTTCGGCGGACAGAGCCATGCGTTTTCTCGGAAAGCTCGCTAAACCCGCTTAGCATTGATTGGGAATCAGTTGAGCCTTGAACAGATAAGTGCAGTGACGTTAGCCGTACGGGATATGGCCCGGTCGGTGAAGTTTTACACGACGATTGGATTCGAAATACTGTATGGTGGAGAGAGCGCCTCTTTCACCAGCTTTCGTATCGGCGGAGGATATTTGAACCTGATCCTAAGCGAATCTGGACCGGCAGGCTGGTGGGGACGTGTAATCTTCTGGGTGTCGGATGTAGATGAGGTATATCGGAAGCTCCGAGGCCAGGGAATGGAGCCGGATGTGCCTAGGGTGCCGAATGGGGAGAACGGTATTTCCACATCGTCGACCCAGACGGACACGAATTGAGCTTCGCAAAGCCGCTGTCGCGACCCAAATGAAGTGGGCTACAGAACTTCGGCGCTATCCAAGTTGTGCCAGTATTTGCTGCCCTGTCCCGGCCCTTCCAGGATAACCACCTCGTGTACGTACTTGTTGTTGGACTCGACGTGTAGTGTCGACCCGGTGGTCTCGACGACGAGTCCACCTCTGGTCTTGAATTTTAGTCCTTGCTCGACGGAATCCATTTCGACATAACTCAATGGGCTGATCTCCTTGAGAAAGGTCGCGTTAAATTAGCAGCCTACATTCTACAACACGCAGACTAGCCCTGCCACAAGTGTTGAGCCCAGACGGAGTGGGCTTTGGCGTAGATATTGTTTCCCCTGTCAAATTCCATTATCTTTATCGCTGGTGGTAAGTTCGATGGAAGAATCAATCAATCTCTTCGAATACGAGGCCTCCGCGAAGGCGCGACTACCTAAGTCTGAGTACGACTTTATAGCTGGAGGCTCCACCGACGAGCTGACGGTTAGGCGAAACCGCGCCGCTTTTGACTCCATCATGCTCCGGCCCCGAATGCTGGTAGATGTTGGAAACAGAGACTTGAGCACTACGGTGCTGGGCCACAAGCTCAGCTTCCCTGTAATCGCAGGCCCTTCAGGTGGTCATGCTAGGGCGCACCCGGAAGCTGAGCTGGCAACCGTCAGGGCGGTGGGATCGGCAGGCATTCTTATGGTCGTCAGCTCAGCCTCGACCTACACCATGGAAGAGATAGCTCAGGCCGCAACAGGTACTATATGGTTCCAGCAATATCTATACAAAGACAAGGGGCTGACCAGGGAGATGGCACACCGGGCTGAAGAGGCGGGCTACGCCGCCGTCTGCATCACTCTGGACTCTAAAGTAAGGACCAAGAGGGAACGTAACATAAGGAATCAGTACGTGACCAAACTTCCGGTCAACTACGCCCGGCTCGACCTGGAAGACAATACATGGAAGTCCATACCCGATGGCGCCGACGCTCTCAATCAGATCTGGAACTCTTCTGCCGCCTGGTCGGATCTGGAATGGCTTGTCCATCAAACAAAACTGCCCATCATACTCAAGGGCATAATGACCGCCGAGGACGCTCGGCTCGCTGTGGATCACGGCGTCAGGGCAGTGGTCGTCTCCAATCATGGTGGCAGACAACTGGACACCACCTTAGCTTCCATAGAGGTACTGCCTGAGGTTGTGGAGGCTGTGGGCGGCCGCGTCGAGGTCTATTTGGATGGGGGTATCAGGCGAGGGACCGACGTGCTCAAGGCCGCGGCCTTGGGAGCAAAAGCTGTTCTGATTGGCCGGCCAGTCTTCTGGGGGTTGGCAGTGAATGGGGAAGCGGGAGTTCGATCAGTGCTGGACATTCTGCGGGACGAGTTGGACATAGCCATGGCCATGTGCGGTACCCCTACGATGGACAGCATTAATACAAGCCTGTTGGGCTTGGAATCTCCCCTTCTTTCGGCCCTGAAGAAGTAGTCAGTTTCGCATTCTAAGTGATCGAGGCATAATGTGCCAAATTCAGACATAAGCGCGGCCTGGAAGTACCACGATTCCACCAAGCACACGTTCGAGAGCGTCCGGGCCAGCGCCCATTACCTCGACCGGACGAACCAACCCCGTTCCTACAAACTGTACTCTGATTTGGACCCGATCCCCCTCCCTGAGCCACAGATAGGGTCAGACCTTCCCACCCTGACGGCGATTTCTTCTGTCTACACACAGATTGATGGTGACGCCATACCCAGCCTGATCGACCTGACAAACATCCTCCACTATGCAGCCGGAATCACAAAGACCTTGCCGATAATGGGAGGACGGATGGCTTTCAGGGCCGCGGCATGTACCGGGGCCCTCTATCACATCGAGCTGTACCTGGTCTGTGGCGACCTGCCTGGACTCGAACCCGGGGTCTACCACTTCGGTGTGCCAGATGTGGCCCTCCATAGGCTGCGGGCCGGGGACTATCGTGGCCGACTTGTGGATGCCACCGGTGGATACGAGAAAATCGGCGACGCGCCCGCTATATTGATATTTACCAGTACCTTCTGGCGAAACTCCTGGAAGTACCAATCTCGTGCATATCGACATTCCTTCTGGGACAGTGGCACGGTCCTGGCGAACCTCCTGGCTCTTGCCGCTTCTTACAACCTTCCGTCTGAAGTGCTGTTAGGGTTTGTGGACGAACAGGTCAACCAGCTAATCGACGTGGATGGAGATAGGGAGGTCAGTCTCGGTCTTGTGACCTTGGGCCAGGCGAAATCGATGCTCCCCCGGGAAACTCCTCCAGCCCCGGTACTGAATCTGGAGACCGTGCCTCTTTCCCATCATGAAGTGGATTACCCGGCCATCCGGGAGATGCATGCGTCATCAAGTCTGGCTTCCGGCGAAGAAGTAGCTGCATGGAGAGGCAGCTTCCCGACGATACCTTCCCCCTCTCCGGCCGGAGAGTTGCTTTCCCTTATCCGTCTGGAGCCGGATGACATGCCCAAAGACAGCATAAAGAAGACTATTGTCAGGCGAGGTTCCACCAGGCGCTTCGAAAGGGCCTCGATAGGTTTTAGGGACCTGTCCACGATCTTGTCTGCAGCTGCCAACGGAATACCCAGCGATTTTCTCGAATCACCAGGAACAGCACTCAACGACATGTACGTAATCGTCAACGCCGTCGATGGTCTCGAATCCGGCACGTACGTGTATGGCAGGGAAGAGCGAGCGCTGGAGCTGCTGAGGTCCGGGGACTTCCGCAACGAGGCTGGCTATCTGGACCTGGGCCAGGAGCTGGCAGCCGACGCTGCTGTGAACATATATTTGCTGGCCGACCTGGAGCCGATTTTGCAAAAATTCGGGAACAGAGGCTACAGAGTAGCCCAGCTTGACGCCAGCATCACGGCGGGCAAGATCTATCTGGCCAGTTACGCCCTAAAGCTGGGTGCCACCGGCCTCACTTTCTTCGATGACGACGTGACCAGCTTTTTCTCTCCCCACGCCGAGGGCAAAAGCGTAATGTTCCTCGTCGCCCTGGGCATATCCGCAAAGCGCCGCAGCACCCCGGTTTGAACTGGAATAACGTCATCCGGTTAGCTTTATTGGCCTTCTCGCTCTTGCCGAATTATAGGCCGCCAGGACGATTTTCAGGTCTCTTAGACCATCTTCACCTGTCATAAGTGGAGTCCTGTCTTCGGATATGCATTCTGCGAATTCCCGGAACACTTCGGCCAGGCCCGTCGGGTCCCCTGGCAGGTCGAACTCGGTCTTCCCATCGCTGGTTTCCAAGACCAGATGTGATTCCTTGAACCTAAACTGTATTCGGCCCTTTGTTCCGGAGATGGTGCACCAGGGGTTGTCGGAGTTAGACGTCATTGCCCAGGCATGGCTGATTAGACACGTGGCACCGTCCTTGAACCTGGCAATGAGAGCCATGCCGTCCTCTCCCTCAAATTCCTCGAGGGCTTGAGGAAGAAAGCCCCCGTACACCTCGATGGGGTCTCCCAACAGATTAACCAGCATGTCGACAAAGTGGATCCCGCCGTCGATGAAGACTCCACCACCCATTTTGTCCCGTTCCACGCGCCAGCCCGACGCCTTGAAATTGGCCTCGCTTTGAACCTGGACCAGGCGCAGCTTACCGAGGGCGCCCCGGTCGATTAGCTCTTTGGATTTGGTAATCACCGGCATGTAGCGGTAGTTCTCGGCCACCATGAGCTTAACCCCGGCCGCCAGGGCGGCCGCGATCATCTGCTCGGCTTCCGCGACGGTGGGCGCTATCGGCTTCTCCACCAGAATATGCTTGGAACTCCGGGCCGCCATAAGAGCGTGCTCCATATGAAGGTGATGTGGCGTACAGATATACATGGCCTGCACCCTCGGGTCTGCCGCGGCCTCTTCATAGCTGCCGAAAAAACCAGCCCCGCCAAATTTTTCGCAAAAAGCCCTGGCCCGGTCCTTATCACGGCTGGCGAAAAACAGCTCTATAGGTCCAGGTTTGGTCAACCCATGGGAAATGGCCGTATTCACGGCGGTCTCGGCGAAGTCGCCGCAACCTACTACACAGATCGCAAGGCTCACTCATTTCTCCTTAAGACGCCGCTTAATTCTACCGGGCATAAACCCCCGGTCAAGGTGATAATATGAAGCCATGGATGAAACGATTTGGCTATGGATCGGATTCGTTGCTTTTGTCCTCGTTGCGCTGGTCATCGATCTGGCAGTTTTTCACCGTAGGGCTCACGTTGCCAGCATCCGCGAAGCCGCCGTCTGGTATGGGGTGTGGGTCGCTCTCGCCCTATTATTCGCCGGAGGAGTGTTTCTGTGGTCAGGACATGAGAAGGGGACAGAGTTCCTTACCGGATACGTGATCGAACTGTCTCTGAGTGCGGACAACACTTTCGTATTTCTTATCATCTTCTCGTCGTATGGAGTATCTTCTCAGAACTACCACCGGGTCCTGTTCTACGGAATATTGGGGGCTCTTTTCATGCGCGGCGCCATGATCGCCGCCGGTGTAACCCTGCTGGATGCGTTTCAATGGGTCATCTACCCTTTCGGGGCCTTCCTCGTCCTGACCGGCATTAGGATGTTTTTCCGCAAAGAAAAGCCGGTTGTGGTCGAACGTCACCCCGTTGTACGGTTCGCCCGCCGATTCCTTCCCATGTCCGAAGATTACGATGGTCAGCGGTTCATTACTAGAATCGACGGCAAGCTGGTTGCGACACCACTTTTGTTGGTGTTGTTGGTCGTTGAGACTACAGATCTGGCCTTTGCGGTCGACTCGGTGCCCGCGGTCCTGAGTGTAACCACTGATCCGTTTATTGTTTTCACATCCAACATATTGGCTGTCCTTGGTCTGCGCGCCCTTTTCTTCCTTCTTGCGGGCGTTATCAGAAAGGTCCGACACCTCAAGACCGGCCTAACGGCAGTATTGGTTTTTGTCGGCGTAAAGATGTTGTTAAGCGACTCTTACGAGATTCCCACTGTGGCATCCCTTGCAGCGATATTGGGTATTCTGGGAACGGCGGTTTTAATTTCTTACATAGTCCAACGGAACGAGGCGTCTGAGGATCCTTCTTTGAAACCCGGCGGGTTTGACCACATTCCGTAGGCTATAGGGCCCGGGCTGCCATATGACCTTCCCTAATAGCGTCGATGGCGCGGCGGGGTACCAGGCAGTCTCCTACGGCGATCACCTCGGGAACACGGCCCTCAGCCTTCAGAGCTTCATACAACTCTGAAGAGGGTTTGTTGGGAACGACGGACACGATCAAGTCGACGTCGTCGATGGTAGATTCATCCCGGTTGTGAACGTCGAAGAGGATTACCTTTCTTCCTACAACTTCCTTGATCCAACTGTCGCGGTAAAAGGCAACGTGCTTCTGCTTCAACCTGTGAATCACCGGCGCCTGGCTTACCAATATGATCTCGGCGAACAAGGCCGAGCCTTTGGTGACGAAATGCACCTGGCACCCATTGTTCGCAAGGAGCAACGCAGTGCTGCCAGACTTGTGGTGCCCGTCGCCATCCAAGAGCACCGCCTTCTTACCCGGACTGACCCTGCCCTCGAGCAGGTCGTTGGCCGTAACAATTTGGGGGGCGTCTCGTCCGTCAAGTCCCTCTATTTTGTGGGTCTGGGGGAAAGACCCTGTCGCCATGATTACCGCTTCAGCTCCCACTGACTTTAAAGAGTCCAAAGTAGCTTCTGTGTTCAGATGTATCTCTACGCCGAGCTTGTTGATCTGATAGTCCAGCCAATCGACGATTTTACCGAACTCCTGTCTCAGGGGCGCCTTTACCAGGGTATTGATCTGTCCGCCTAACCTGTCACTGCGCTCGTACAGCGAGACGCGATGTCCTCGCAGCGCGGCGACTCTGGCTGCCTCCATTCCTGCGGGGCCTCCTCCCACGACCACCACCGACCTGGGCTTAGGCGCTGGCATAATCTCACCAAGCTCATGCTCTCGGCCCGCCTCTGGGTTGATGAGGCAACCAATAGTTCTCTCCCTGTGGGACCTTCCGGCACATCCCTGATTGCAGCCGATGCACTGGCGGATGTCCTCGGGTCGGGCCTCCATCAGCTTGCGTCCGATTTCGGGGTCTGCGATCTGCGCCCGGGTCATACACACCAGGTCGGCCTTGCCTTCGGCGATGATGCTCTCGGCGACGTGGGGGTCTATGATGCGGCCTACAGCCGTTATAGGTATCCCCTTTGTTGCCTTCTTTATGCCTTCAGCAAGATGGACGAATGGAGTCGGCCCCCAGGTCATATCGGCGATCTGTTGGGCGAAACTCAAGGGAGAGGTGTTGCTGAGGCTCACATTGATGTAATCTAGCTCTCCGCTGTCTTCAAGCCACTGGGCGAACTTGGACGAGAACTCGAGGTCTATACCCCCTGGCTCCAGCTCATCGGCGCTGATACGCACCCCCACGACGAAGTCTCTCCCGACCGCCTGCCGTAGGCTGCTGATCAGCTCCAGGGCGAAGCGGGCCCTGTTACGTGCGCTGCCTCCGTACTCGTCAGTCCGGAAATTCGTGAGCGGCGACAGGAACTGCTGGACCAAATACCCGTGGCCCCCATGAATCTCGACTCCGTCCATACCAGCCTTTTTCATGTTGACGGCGCACTTCGCCCACCACTCATAGAGTTCGAGGATTTCCCACTTGGTCATTGCGTGGGTGATTTCTGTTGTACTCGAGGCTTGCACGCTGGACGCAGACCACAGAGGAAGCCTGGTGTCCATGGTGTTGATCGCTTTGCCTATGTGGATGAGCTGGGCGAACATCTTGGCCCCATGCTCGTGTACTGCTTCTGCTAACCTCTTGTAAGCCGGGATGTGGGCTTCTTCCCATGCGTGGAGGCTGTTGTCGCGTCCGCCAGTGGTCGGGTGCACCCGCGAGTTTTCTAGTATTATCAGTCCGACGCCGCCCCGAGCCCGTGCGATATGATAAGCGATCATGGCCTCCGAGGGGCGGTTGTTCACGGCCAGGTTGGAGCTGTGCGCCGAGCTAATTATGCGGTTACGAATCTCGACGTTGCCGATTCTGGTGGGAGATAGCAGGTTGGGGAACTGGGAGGCCATTTTCACCCTCCTTAGGGCTATAGGATGGGTAGACAGGGGGCGTTCAAACTGGTGAGATTGTACGTTCAGGCCTACCCACCGTCAACCAGCCTTATTTAGTAAGTTCGCTATTTGAAGTCATATCCGTTAGCATTAGGACGAGCAAGATATAGGAGGAAATAGTTGATCAAAGAGCTAAGTAGTGTCGTTGGGGCGATACCGCCACATGGTGGAAAGCTTATCAATCGCCTCGCCGGTCAGGAAGAAGCCCTGGAGATGAGCGCAAAGGCGAAAGAGTTTGGCCAAGTGCGCATTTCGCCCAGGGTGGCGTCTGACGCCTATATGATTGGTGTGGGCGGATTTAGCCCTCTTACTGGATTTATGAATAGTCGAGACTATAACTCCGTCGTCGGATCGATGCACCTTGAAAACGGACTGCCCTGGGCGATCCCTGTAACGGTTTCCTCAGAGCCAGAAGAAGCCACGGTTCTGAAAGAGGGTCAGAGAGTAGCTCTGATAGATGAGAATGATGGTTTGGTCGCAGTGTTGGACCTTGAGGAGAAGTTCGAATACGAGGTCGAAAAGGAGGCCAGCGAGGTTTATCGGACTACGGAAAGCTCTCATCCTGGGGTCGCCGCAATCTACCGACAGGGCCCGATCCTGCTGGCCGGTCCGATCACTCTGGTGAACCCAGTTCCTCCTACTGCCGTACCACATTACGCTTTGGAGCCCGCTCAAACTAGGAAGCTGTTCGACGATAAGGACTGGCGCACCGTGGTCGGGTTTCAGACGAGGAATCCCGTCCACCGCGCCCACGAATATATACAAAAGTGCGCCATGGAAATTGTGGATGGTTTATTACTCCATCCTTTGGTGGGCGAAACCAAGTCCGACGACATTCCAGCTGAAGTGCGCATGGAATGCTATCGTGTTCTACTCGACAACTATTACCCTGAGGATAGAACGGTCTTGAGCGTGCTACCGGCGGCGATGCGCTACGCCGGACCCAGAGAGGCGATCTTCCACGCGTTGGTACGCAAGAACTATGGATGCACTCACTTCATCGTTGGTAGGGACCATGCCGGCGTAGGTAACTACTACGGCACGTACGATGCCCAGCATATCTTCTCAGAGTTTGACCCGGATAAATTTGGCATCAGGCCTATGTTCTTTGAGAATTCCTTCTATTGCCGACGGTGTAAATCGATGGCAACAGCTAAGACGTGTCCTCACGGCCCTGAGGACCATCAATCCCTCAGCGGTACCCAGGTCCGAGAGCTGTTGAGCCGTGGAGAACCCCTCCCTGAGGAGTACAGCCGGCCAGAGGTAGCGAGGGTGCTTACCGACGCGAGCCAGGGCAACTAATCGAGTAGCCAGATACGCTTCGCGATTGGTTGTCACGGCATCTAACGGAGAGTCTGTTGTAATGCGGTCAAATTGAGATAGGAGAATAGAATTCCATGGACTATATCGATCCGGTCATGGCGTCACCAAACAACTACAAAACCCTTTTTGAGAACGATCAGGTCCGGGTGCTCGAGATGAATGGGTGAAGGCAGGTCAGAGTGACATCACCCATTCCCATCCATCCGAGACTGCCTACTTTATTTCAGGCGGCAAAGCTCGAATACACCTTCCGGATGGATCAAACATGGAAGCGGAGGTGCCTGACGGGTTTGTGATGTACCATGACGAGTGGACTCACCGAGTTGAAAATCTCGGCAACACGGATATAAAGGCCATTATTGTCGAAAACAAGCACGTGCATTAGGTGATACTGCTTAGCTGATGCATACGGGCGTAAAGTCCCCCTAACGACAGGAGTTCCTCGTGCGTTCCTTCCTCTATGATTCGCCCCTCGTCCAAGGCCACGATTCGGTCGGCATCCCGTACGGTCGATAACCTGTGGGCGACGATTAGTGCGGTTCGTTCTTCCAGAACAACCTTGAGCGCTCTCTGTATCTGCATTTCCGTATGACTATCGACGGTTGCCATAGCTTCATCTAGTATCAATATTCTTGGGTCCGCGACTAGGGCTCTTGCCAGAGCGATAAGCTGTCGCTGCCCGGGACTGATGTTGAGGCCTCTCTCTTCCATCTCGGTTTCATAGCCCAACTCCAGTTGCGCTATGAAGTCATGGGCTCCAACTGCCTTTGCGGCGTCTTGAACCTCCTGATTTGTCTTGTCCACGTTCGCATATCTTATGTTTTCTCTGATCGTCCCAGAGAAAAGAAACGGCTCCTGAGATACTACGCCTATCTGGCGGTTCAACGAGCGCCTGGTCACGTTCCTAATGTCGTGACCGTCGATGGTGATTGTGCCTTCCGAGACCTCATACAGTCTCGCAAGGAGCGACGTCAGGGTCGTCTTACCCGCACCGGTTGACCCTATCAGCGCGATGTTCTGTCCCGGCTTTATATGCAGATTGATTCTCTTCAGCACCGGAGAATCCGGCTTATAACCAAAGCTTACGTCCTGAAATTCCACGTCTCCCCGCAGGGAAGTAAGCTCCACGGCCCCGAGCCTGTCTGGAACCTGGGGGTCAGTGTCGAGAACCTCGAATAAATGGGACCCGGATGCCATCGCCCGCTCCATATGGCCGTATTGCATGGTGAGACTGCGGATGGGGTCGAAGAACCGCTGGATGTAAAGAGCGAAAGCTACGAGGATGCCTACGGCGAGATCACCCTCCAGGACCATAATGCCCCCGAAAATAATTACTAGTCCTGTGGCGAGGGCCGTTACAGTGTCCACCAAGGGACTTAGGGCTGAAGAAAGGCGGCCGGCCTTTAGAGATGAGCTCAAATATCGGTCGCTTAGCCGGTCGAACTCTCGCAGGTTTTCTTCTTGCCGGTTTATGCTCTGGATCACCCTGACGCCCGATATGTTCTCTTGAAGGCTACCGTTGATCGACGCCAGGTTCCTCCGTACCTGGAGAAAGAACACCCAGGCGTAGCGTTGCCATGCAACCATCAGACCGAATAAAAGTGGTATGGCTGCCAGAGTAATTAGGGCAAGTTTCCATTCCATTACTAGCATCGCGACAATGATGCCGCCCAACGTGAGTATGTCGCCCAACATCAACACAAAAATGGAGAGGAATTCCTGGAGCTGCTGGACATCGTTTTGCACTCTGGACATGTTTACACCTACCGACGTTCTGTCGAAAAACGATAGGGGAAGCGTCTGGAGGTGGTTGAAGGTGGCGGTACGCAGCCCAAGAAGCAAGTTCTGTCCGACCCTCGACAAAGCAACCAAGTGAAGAATGTTGGTGACGAAGCCGATCACCGCGTTGACTGCCAGCAGTAGAGCGGCGACGGTTAATGCAGAGGTGTCGGCTGAGGTGACTACGCTGTCAACTGCGCGCTTTATTAACCATGGATTGGCCACAATGCTTGCCGTGTAAACCAACATCGTCAGCAGGCTGAAGGCCACCAGGGCTTTATAGGGTCTAATAAACTCTAACAAGCGAAGCAGGATACGATAGTCTAGCCCCTGGGTTCGCCTCTCCGGCTCCCTTCCAAGGGTGTTCATCATGCCACGTGCTCTCATTGGGTCGAGTGCTCTTTTCTAACTCTCTGCTGGAGATTCTTCCAGAAGCTTTTGCCCGGCGCGTAGTTGCAGCTCATATATATCCCGGTAAAGCCCGCTCTGCTTTACAAGTTGTTGGTGGGTGCCGGCTTCCGCGATTTGATGGTCTTTCATCACCAGAATGAGGTCTGCCGTCCTCAAGCTGCTTACACGGTTGGCAATAACGAAGGTCGTCCTCCCAGCCATCAGAACGTCCAGGGCTTTTCGGATCAGAGTCTCGGTCTCGATATCCACGCTGGATGTGGAATCATCGAGTACCAAGATCGGTGGGTCGAGGAGAAGCGCGCGGGCAATAGCGACTCGCTGACGTTGACCGCCCGAGAGCGTCACGCCTCGCTCTCCTATAAAAGTGTCGTATTGGTCAGGCAGGCCCATGATAAAGTTGTGCATCTGGGCTGATATGGCCGCGTCTTGTACTTGTTTCAGGGAGGCGTCGGGTACCCCGTACGCGATGTTTTCGCGGATGGTGGCGCCGAACAGAAACACGTCCTGAAACACGATGCCAACGTTAAGACGCAAGGACGATAACTTGAAATTACGGATGTCCGTTCCATCTATCGTTATCCGGCCTTCGGAAACGTCGTGGAAACGTGGGATCAGGTTTACAAGGGTGCTCTTCCCACTGCCGGGGGCCCCAACAATCGCCACTTTCTGGCCTGGAGAGGCTTTAAAGTTGATGTCGCGCAGGACGGTCACCGGCTCCTTGGCACCACCAGTACCATCAGGGTTATAGCTGAACGAGACCCCTTCGAAGGCCACTTCCCCTTTGACCTGTCCTATATCCGAGGCTCCGCGCCTTTCCTGAACGGACGACGGTGCATCGATGACCTTAAAGATCCTTTCTCCGGCGGCCATCGCCCGTGCAAATGTGTTGACGCTCCATCCGGCCATGCGTATCGGGAAAACCAGAAGGCCCAGGTATAGAATGAACTCCGTGATCTCCCCCGCAGACAACTCGGCGTTGATGACCCTCCGGCCACCGTACCAAAGCACCATTGCGGTGACCAAGGCGAATAACAAATTGAGGAAGGAAGAGTTACCGGCATGCAATCGACTCACCAAAAAGGTATCTTCAGAGACCTGATTGGCGGAACCTCTAAACTTTTCCTTCTCTCGCTCCTCGGCGCTGAAGGTCTTAACAATGCGTATCCCCGACAGATTTTCTTGAAGTACGGTGGTCATGACTCCTGTCTCCGTTTGTACCCGCATCCACATTCGCCTGAACCGCCGGCTCGCTCGGATGGCTACAGCCGCTGCCACAGGTACTGCTGCAAGGGCTACGAGGGCCAGGGGCCAGTCAGTTGTTAGCATCAACCCTGCCACCCCGCCGACCAGCACCAGAATTTGTATTGAGTAGATGAGCCCGAAACTCACGAACCACCTGATGCTTTCAACGTCCGTGGTTACCCTGGACATGAGGTCGCCGGTTTTTTGTCGGTCGTGAAAATCGAAACTCAGCGATAGAAGCCGGTCGAGGAAGGCGTGGCGAAGATCATAAGAGACGTGCTGAGAAATATACTCAGCCATATAGCTCTGACCGTAGCTGAACCCACCTCTGATAATGCTGACGATCAGTACTACGGAAGCTAATAATATAAGCCTGCCTTTATCTCCGCTCCCCAAAGCTGTGTCAATGGTTATCCCGAGTAACCTGGGGATAGCCAGGGATAAAAGCGTTGAGCCGATGAGCCAAATATATACGAGGGCTAACTTGGATCTGTAGCGACTGGCGTAACCAGCCAGTCGCAAAAGAACTGCCATATCATTCTAGATTATAGCTTTTTTGCGACTGCCCTGAAGGAGAGTGATACCTATCTGGAGGAGACAACGAGCTTGCGCACCACTTTGTTGGGCCGGTAGAAGACCGCATCGACGCTATCACCAACCTCAAGCTCTCCGAATGTGGCCTTTGTGTTGCCGTCGAGGGTGATTATCCCTGGCTTGTTGGGAACAAGCAGATCAAAAGGCTCTCCATCAGCGGGTTCCAATGCAAGAATGAATTTATCCTCGTCGAGGGCAGATATAGTGCCCGACGAACGAAGTACAGGAGGTGGTTCAACGTCAAGCTGAGAAACCCGCGACGAGGTTGTGTTGAACACACCGGCTTCTACAATTAGGCCGACTTCAAGTTCGTCGAATTCCTGCTCGTCCTCTACGGCGACCGTTACCAGATTGAACTGGGTGGTCGAAATAGTAATATAGCTCTTGCCGCTGGGACCTGTGTAGATGCCTCTAACCGTTCCCGTCAGCATCGGGGACCTGACAGCCAGCTTGGTTAACTCATCCGTCCGAGAATCTACCGTAGATGTCGGCCTAACAATATCTCCCAGATTTACGGCTCCCAGGGTCATCCTCAGCCCTTCAGCTTCGATTATCGTATCGTCGGTAATGTTCAGAGTAAGTTCGTCGCCTCCACGGGTGGCGATAACGATGTTTCCATCTTCTCGGTTGCCAGGTATCCTGATGCCTTCTCTAATCTTGGGGATGAAGTCCTTAACGACGCCCGATACAAAGGCATCAAAGGGCCCGAGGGACGTCTCCTCTATATCCAGTAGCTCCAAGGTATTTGGATCGTAAAGAACTTTGACCGGCACGAGTTCGCCCAGTTGAGCTATCTCGGCAACGAGGTCCTCAGACAGAATGGTGAGGGATAATTCGCCCCCTGAGTCGAGCGTTATCTCCGCTGTTGGTGGATCGGCATCTAGGTCGACCTGGTCCAATGAACCTTCCAGTTCGCCAAATGTGACCTGGGGCAGTAGGGTTTGGACAAGGGTATCGGCAAGGGAAGGGAATACTACGCCGATGGACCGCGCTGATCGGGTATCCAGTTCATAAGTAGCCTGAATCCTTTGTCCAGCCTCCAGGTTGTCCGGTAGCGCATCATCTCCAAATAGCTTGATCTCCGTGTCCGGAGTTAGAGTTAGCTTTACATTGGAACCTTCCCCAGGAGCTACATCTAAAATGCCCTGGATGCGGTCGAAATCCTGAATCACGCCAGACAGCTTTACAAGGGGCTTACCCAGGTCGAAGGACGCCAATAAGGATTCATAGCTTTGTCTGGTAGCCTCAAGAGTCTGGCTTAAGTCACCCTCGGTTCTCGCCGCCGCTTGGTTTAACGCGGTCAAATGCCCTGATGCGCTGGCCACCAATCGCGCCTCGATACCAGCCTGGTCATCAGGGGCTCTCGTATCGATCGCATCATTCAACGCGTTCCTCAGGCGAGTTATTTTAGACTCTGCGGATTCGGCTGAATGGACCGATAGGCCACCTGTCCTAGGGTCCTGATTCACTACAGCCGTTATAACCCGGCCAGGACTGGCTACAGAGATGTTTCCGGCCAGGTCGGCCGTGATTACATTGCCGTCACTATCCATAATAGTGACCTGGTCGTCAGTAGCACCGAGGACTGTACCTGTGAAATGCCTGTAGAGGATCGGTGAAATGGGTTTAACCAGGATCTGTATCGCTCTCAGGGTTTCATCTGATTCAGTCGCTAGAATAGCGACGTTGTCGTCGACCGAAATATCCGCAGCGAAAGCGGGGTCGACTCCGGGCACTCTAACAAACGTTGTTTCGACGGAATCCACAGTCTCACGGGTCCCATCAGGTGCTTCGACGGTTATGCGGGTCAGGCCCGGCAAAGGTGTGGAGACCGCGATTACCCGCCCGATTAAGCCTATGTCTGGGTTGGTCACGATGGGGGTCATGACAACGGACCTTACTTCGCCGGAGAGATCACTGAAGATCACTTCTACAAGGTTCGGCCCCGTATCCAAAAGGTCAGCTAGTGGCATGGAGAAATTCCCTTTTTCGTCCAGTCCCAACAACTCCTCGTTGACGCTAACAGTAGCGTCTGGAGACACCCTTCCGCTAAGAGTTACATCAGGCGAATCAAATACTTGGTCTAAGGACGAGACTACGAAGCGAAGATCCGTCGAGCTGAGAATGAAATCTGGTGGAGTAGGGGTCGGTCGAGGTGTGGGGGTGGCAGTAGGTGTTGGGGTAGGAGTTGCAGTGGGAGTAGGAACCGGTGTCGGCGTAGAAGTTGGGACAGGTGTTGGCGTCGGGACCGGAGTCGCTGTTGGGACAGGCGTCGGAGTGCTGGTAGGGTCAGGCACCACCGTGGGAGTGCTAGTTGGTGGTGGTGTTGGTGGTATAGTTGGCGAAGGCGAAGGGGAGGGTTTTGCGCCGCCACAGGTCACGGACACCAGCATGACGACAGCAAGCAACGCGACTAATGAAAAAATCGCCCGCAGCGGTCTCATACCGCCCGGTCTCATTGCTCCATCTCGACGTGTTTGACTGTCGCGGCTCTATCTCCCTGACTGATGGGGAAAGCCGCTGAAAGACATGACGTTGCCATACTTCGAACTGTATGGTGTTGAGCGCTGAAATTCAATAGCGGGAAGCCTTCGGATTACCCCAAAATCAATACCTACATGATAAAATTACCATAGCGTAAACTAAATTTGGAACCATCCATGAATGTCGAAATCCGCCCGATACAGCTTTGTGATATAGATCGTGTCGTAGAAATAGAGCGAGAAGCCTTTGCTACCCTCTGGCCTCCTACACCTTTAAAAAGCGAAATCGGAAACCGGGTGTCGAAATACCTCGTAGCCTGCGAAGTTAATCCCGGCGATCCGCCCTCGGCAAAAGACGTAGAGTACAACGGACACGCCAACGGGGGAAGCTACTCCGCCATTGGTCGTGTTTTGGGCTTCGCAAAAGACCGGTTTTCTACAGGAAACTTGGCACTCGAAACCGATTACTTTGTCGTCGGTTACGTCGGCATATGGTTCATGCCCGATGAAGCCCACGTCACAGCAATCGCCGTCGAAGAAGCGTCTCGTGGCAAAGGTCTCGGTGAGCTTCTGCTCATCGGTTGCATCGAGACCGCCAGGAGACGCCGTGCCAAGGTCGTAAGCCTGGAAACCAGAGTTACCAACTTTATCGCCCAATCCCTATATCAGAAATATGGTTTCGAAGAGGTAGGTCTAAGAAGAGCATACTATACCGATAACCGGGAAGACGCAGTAATAATGACAACCGAGCCCATAAGCAGTTCGGTTTATGGTGAGCGGTTTCGTCACTTGTGCCAGGAATATGAGCGTCGATATGGCCAGATACGGATGGCCATTCCATAGTTACTTCTAATTTGACCCACAATTGGTTGGGTTGTTAGAATGGCTATAGCCATCGCGTGTACCGGATCAAGGTAACAGCATGCTGGTTATCGGCTTAACGGGCGGTATCGGGACCGGGAAGAGCGAGGTATCTCGAATCCTAAAGGGTCTTGGGGCTTCCATAATTGACGCAGACCGTTTAGGTCATGAGTCCTATAGACCACACACTCAAGTGCGGAAGGAGCTGGTAGAAGCTTTCGGAGACGACATCGTAAGACCTGATGGCGAGATCGACCGAAAGCGACTGGGTGTCAAGGTTTTCAATGATCCCAACGCTAGGGCCACTCTCAACAGAATCGTTCACCCACGCATTGCAAATATGATTAAGGACCACATAAAGGCCCTGCGGAATCGTGGCCAAAAGGTCGCCGTGGTCGAGGCAGCAATACTCATAGAGGCCGGATGGGACTCAGTTGTCGACGAGGTATGGGTCACATCCTCTCCTGAAGACGCGGTGATAGACCGCCTTCGCGCCCGAGACAACCTTTCGGACAACGAGATCCGTAGCAGGATCCGTTCTCAGATGCCCGCAAACGAGAAAGTCAGTCATGGCGACGTTGTCCTGGTCAACTCGGGCAGCATTGACGACCTACGGACAGAAGTAGAATCTATCTGGAACGATATGGTAAGGAAGGTCAGCTAGCATGACCAGTGGGACCGATGGTGCCTACCGCGAGTATGCGGCTGAAGAGTATTCGATTCGCGAAGAACCCTTCTATGTCTCAGTCGGCGATGAAATAGAGCTATTCGAAGCTGCTTACCGCCAACAACTCCCTGTCCTGCTCAAAGGACCAACCGGTTGCGGTAAGACCAGGTTTATTGAGTTCATGGCATGGAGGTTGGGCCAGCCGCTGACTGTGGTAAAGAAACGGGGAAAAGTATCGGGAAACGGATCACAGATTCCACTGGTGACTATTGCCTGCCACGAAGACCTCACTGCCAGCGACCTGGTTGGTAGGTATATATTGGAGGCGGATGGCACCAGGTGGATGGATGGCCCCCTGACCAGAGCAGTTAAAGCCGGCGCTATCTGCTACCTTGATGAGATTGTGGAAGCCAGGAAGGACACCACCGTGTTGATCCATCCTCTCACAGACCATCGCCGTATCCTTCCTGTGGACAAGAGGGGTCAGATTCTGGTGGCCAGCGACAAATTCCTGCTTGTTATTTCCTACAATCCGGGCTATCAAAATGCCCTCAAGGACCTGAAACATAGCACTCGCCAGCGCTTTATCGCCCTTGAGTTTGGTTACCCTCCGAGAGAATTGGAAGCCAAAATCATCGAAAAAGAAAGCGGGTGCAGTCAAGCCGACGCTCTGGCCCTCGCCAAGCTGGGAGAAAAAGTAAGAAACCTCAAAGAATATGGGTTACAGGAAGGGGCCAGCACCAGGCTGCTCATTTACGCCGGAAAGCTTATCAAGCAGGGCATTCCTGCTCGGAGGGCATGTCAGGTGGCGGTGGCTTGGGCACTGACTGACGATCGGGAAGTACAGAGTAGCGTTGAAGAGGTCTCATCTTCCATCTTCCCTTGATAGTGGTATATTCCTAAGGCGGAACAGTGGATCAAATAGCCGACAGGACGGTTGAAACATTAAAATCGAGACTGTCCAAACGTAACAAAGCCTCTATAAAAGACCCCAGCCTGTCTTCTGCCTCAGTCCTACTCCTATTGTATAGTAAAAACGGTGAGCATTGCGTTCTACTCAATAAACGGACGGACCAGGTGGAGCATCATAAGGGGGAGATTTCACTACCCGGAGGTGGCAGAGATAGTGAGGACAGAGACTCTCTGGACACCGCTCTGAGGGAGGCGCACGAAGAGATGGGCATCTCACCCGACGATGTAACCATCCTGGGAGAGCTGGACGACGTGGTTACATCCAGCCGATACCTGGTGCGAGTATATCTCGGAACCATCGATTACCCATATCTGTTCAAACCCAGTCCGCGGGAAGTTGAGGAGGTTATAGAGATTCCTTTGCAAGAGCTCCTAGACCCCGCAAACTTGAGGGAAGAGGCCAGATGGGTTGATGGTACTGTCACCAAAACCCATACCTACGCTTACGGAGACCATATAGTCTGGGGGGCGACTGCCAGGATCGTCGGGCAGTTCCTCGAATTGATTCCCGACTACCGGACAGGCTCCGAAGAGGCGGCCGTTTGACAAATAAACCAGATGAATCCAGATGCATGGGAGCTAGTCAAATTGAGCAGGCTCTGACAGGGCTTCCATCTCCGGTGCTCCTGGAATACCGCGAGTCGAGCCGAATACTACGCAGAGTCCTTGACGCGGATGAACTCTCCTTGTGGGCAAACGAAGGCGTTACCATAGCCAGCCAGTCTGCACGCTCCTGGGAGGCGGGCGTGGAATATTTCAGGACAAGCCCCAAAGTGGCGGAGGTGCTTCACTTTCCATCTGTGATCCAGTGGGCTCGTTGTGGTACCTACCTGTGCAAGGATTCGCCGACCCTGGCGGCAGCCTATTTTAGGGCAAGTCCCGATGTTGCCACTAGTCTTAGACCGCAGTACATTCCGAGATGGGCTGGGTTAGGACGAGGTTTCTACAAAGGCACCTGGAAATCAGGGATTCTTGCGGCTAAGTTCTTCGAGGTAAGCCCTGAGATCGTTCGCAAGTTGCCCTTCTGGGATGTCGAGATGTTCGCCAGTCTGATCGAAACGTTGTCTCGGAGGTCCTACGACGTGGCCGGCGAGTGTTTGGTGTTGGGGCAGGACGTGCTTTGCAGGATGGACAGGGAACGGGAGTCTTTTCTGTCCATGTGCCGGGCCTTGGTCGATGGAAGCTGGAGAGAAGTAAAAAGCTGTTTAGAAATTGCCGATAGGGTGTTACCGGCGATAGAAGATGGTCAGCGTAGCCGGTTCTTGCGTTTAGCCGAACACCTGGCTAAATCGGGTCACAAAGAAACTTCCACTTTCCTGCTCGACGGCGCTCAGTCACTGACCCTGGTCAACCCCTCCTCTCAACGTTACGTACTTGACCTGGCTGAGGTGCTTTTAACCATATCTTCAGAGGCAGTGCCATCGTTCCTCAAAAGCCTACAGGCGGTTTTGTCCAGAGTGACGTTCACTCAGATGGAATCGTGGTTCGAAAGGGGAGTGAACCTACTCAAGGAGAACAGTGAAGGCGGCCTGGCTTATTTCAAGATCGAGTCGAATACGTCTGAAAGGATCCTTGAGACCCTTTCCTCTAGCATGGAATTGGAACGTGTAAAAGGAGTGATGCGACTTTATTGCAGGGCGCTCTGTGGTACCCCTGTCGAGATATTGAGTAGCAAAGAGCTGGTCCGGAAGGGAATAGGCTGGGTTTCCGAGTCTCGTGCTTCCACGGAGGGAACAAAGGTGTTCCTCCCCCCGGTTGTTGACCTATACCTCAACAAAGAGGAAAACTTCGGATGGTTCAAGGTTGTTGCCACTCACCAAGTCGCCCATTTGGAATTCGGTAGTTTTCAATTCATTTTCGACAGGCCCTCGGTACTGTTCCAGGATATGAGGCCAGCTTTGGAATCCGATGTTCTGGAAAAGGCCCTGCAGAAGCTCCGGAGCCAGTTGGCTTCCGAGCCAGACGTTTCGTCCAACGGCCACCAGATAACTGACTTGAGCAGGTTCTTCCATCTTTTGGAGAACCGTAAACTCGCACTGGACGTCTTCACCGCTCTTGAGGACAGTAGATTAGATTATCGGGTAAAGAAAGAGTACCCGGGGATAAACTCCAACTACGAACGTGTGCAGGCTGGAGCATTGGAAGAAAGGCCGCCTATTCCAGAGTTTCCACTCAGAAGGGCCATGGTCGAGCTCCTCATTCGGCTTAGTCTGGGACAGCGTATGGGTTTGCCGGTTAACGAAAGCTATGCAGATGTAGCCAGAGTTCTGGCGAAAATCTTGCTAAGGTTATTAACAGCCGAGGCGACTGTTGAAGATACTTCGGAAGCGACGATTAGAACCTATAAGATCCTGTTACTCTTGCCTAACGAGGAACAGTCACCGGAGGACTTCGCGTTATATGACTTCGACGACCTTGGCGAGTACTCGGAGGCAGAGTTCCAGGAGTTGCTGGATAGGCTGGAAGCGAAACTCCACGAGCGTGACCAGGAGAAAGAGGAGCCAGAAGAGGAGAAATACGAGTCGCCACAAGAAGTCGACTACCGGGGAGATTTCAAGCCCGAAATGGTGCAACTCCTTGAGAAATTACGAGGAGACCAGGTCAAGGAAGGTCAGGGTGAGCCTCAGGAGGTCACCCATGAGATGCTGGAGCAGACCATTAGCGAGACCGCTGAAATAGACTTGGAGGGACAGTTCGCTAAGCTACAAAGTGCCGCGGGCATATTCGCGCAAAACATAATGCGGGAATCAGGCATGCCTCTCCCATCAGGACCGCCCGGGCAGGGCTACGGAGGAACCGTCCACGAGGACGAGGGAGGCGGCTCTCTGGAAGCCAGCGAACCCAGATCTCACGTCTATGACGAATGGGATTTCAGAGCAGGTGATTACAAGCCAAAGTGGTGTATCGTGCGCGAGAGGGCCGTGGAAGAAGGGGACGTTGGGTTCTTTAACGAAACCCTCCGCAACTATGATTCCCTTTCCTCGGAAATAAGGCGCCAGTTCGAGATGGCCGTACCGGAGAAGTTCCGAAAAGAACGGCGCGTTATCGACGGCGAGGAGATAGACCTCGATGCCGCGGTCGAGGCGGCGATAGATAGGCGTGCCGGAATAACTCCATCTGAGAAGATCTGGTGGCGAAGGAACAAACTGGAAAGGGACGTCGCCGTCGTCTTTTTGTTGGACATGAGCGCTTCCACCGCCGAAGCCATTGACGAAGGGCGCCAGGTATTCGACGAGCAGGACGCTCCGGATGACCCAGTAGAGTATATGGTGTGGCTCAGGGCTCGTAGAGAAGGGATGGTGCGCAGGCAATACAAGCGTATCATAGACTTGGAGAAGGAGAGCACAGCTTTACTCATTCAAGCCCTTGAGGCTATCGGAGACACCTATGGCATTTACGGGTTCTCTGGTTACGGTAGGGAAAACGTGGAGTTTTATAACATCAAAGACATCGCCGAAGCTTTCCACGACAGGGTCAAGCGGCGGATCGACAAGATCACGCCGATGCATGCCACGAGGATGGGTCCGGCTATCCGTCACGCTACGGCCAAGTTGGAAGCGCAGGAAGCCAAGAACAAGATGCTGTTTCTGATAAGCGACGGCAGGCCTCAAGATAGAGGGTACAGTCGCGAGGGTGTCGAGAAGGAGTACGCTGTCCATGACACTCATATGGCGTTGATGGAGGCGAAGCGTAAAGCCGTTACACCCTTCTGCCTGACAGTGGACAAATCGGGACACGATTACCTGAAGGCAATGTGCGGCGACGTAAGCTATGAGGTGCTGGACAACATCTGGGCGCTTCCGAGACGGCTACCAACCCTCTACCGGATGCTAACTACTTAGCGACCCCGCTGATGCGTGGGCTACTCAACGTAAGGCGGATCGGTGGCCAGCCCCGAAATCAGCTCTCCCAACGCTGCCGACACTTGATATAGCCGGTCGTCATCACCAATCTTGGCGTACAAGTGCTGACCATCTTCTGTTGGGTGACCCAGTCGAAATTCTATAATTGCACCGTCTGACGCCCCTATTATCACGGCACCCTGTGGGGGTTCTAAGCCATATTGGGAGAGATCATCGATTTCTTCCGCTAACACACCGCCTGAAGGGGGTTCGCTAAGGAGCGCTGGAGTATCTGCCCATTTCTCTTCCGAGACAGGAGTGTCGGCTACTTCGCCCTTGATCAGCCACCGGCCATCCACAAGGTTGTACTCCACTATTATCTGGTCCCAAACCGCCGCTATGCGGTTCACGTCTTCAACGTTCAGCTTGTACAACCAGGGGCGGAATTCGGGCGGATAAGGAGGCTCGAGAGCGAGTCTTGTCACCACCTCTCCCCACACTGCGGCAACAGTATACAACTGGGGTTGACCCGCAAGTCGAACGTACCAGTTCTGGCCGTCGGGAGTGGGGTCTCCCAGGTGGAACGTCAAAGAGTTGCCACCTCTACTTTGGATCGTCACGACGGTTTGGGGAGAGTCCAAACCGTATTTCGCAGGATCGTCGATCTGCGGGACTATGTCCCTGGTGGCTCTTGGCCCACTAAGCAGAAGCGTGGTGCCGCTCCACTTTGGCAGAAAAACAGGAATATCTTGCTCCCCCCTGATCATCCAACTGTCACCGACAAGGGCGTAGTTCTGCTGCTCTTCTTGGTGGATCACTGAAATGTTGGACAAGTTTTCCGAGCTAACTTTCCAAACCCAAGGCTGTTCCTCCTTAGGTTCCTTTGAGGAGAGCTCCCGAGTAATCAACACGGTTCCGGCAATGAGCGCCAGCATAACTAACAAAGCTCCGGTTAACCTTACGTTCATTGCTTACCGCCAGTTACTCATTAACGACGTCTCCACCATATGAAACCTCCCATAAGAGCCATAACGGCAGGGAGGAGGAACCAGCTTGAATACTGCATAAAATTTTCCTCGTTTCTCGTCAAAACGAGGGGTCGGAATGAAATTTGCTTGGGTCTGATGTTGGCAAGAGGCGCGTCGCCTACTAGCCAATTCACCGAGTTAAGGAAGAGGTCACTATTGCTTCCTGCGCCTGCTCCGGAAAACCATTGGTTGGTCGCGAAATCTGAGTCCCCTATGACAATCAGCGATGTAACGCGGATGTCCTCACGCGATGCTGGAAGCTCACCGCCAACCGGAGCGAGGGCGCGTATTGCGACCGCCGGAAAGAATGGACCTCGAAGGTCTCCCAGTTGCGGTTCATTGCGACCAGGGTCCGTAACAAGCCAACTGTCGGTCGATGTCAAAGCCAGAGCCGCGACGAAGACAGTTGGAACTACCTGGCTCCCTTCTTCTTGATCAGGGTCAGATACGGTCGGGAAGAATACAACGCTATCGTCTTCCACCGGCTCTAGGGAGGTTAGTCCTGGATAAAAGGTAGGAGAGAGGCCATTCGTAACCTTCGAGACTTGCAGGATGTCAAGATCTTGCTGAGGGATGAGAGGCACGTATTGGTCTTCGAACAGCACCGTTATCTCGTTGTTCTCGTCTAACGAGCGCTCCAGGTCTACTATATGACCGTTGCCTACCTTGACGCCCCACTTGGCCAAGAAGTCTCGGAAGCTCTGGGGAGTATCCGGCTCGGCCAAGAATAGCATGTTGCCGCCGTTTGACAGATACCAGTCTAGGGTCTCCACCTCTTCCGGAAAGAGATCGGTTTTTGGACCCGCGACTATTATCATGTTGACTTTGGAGTCCTCGACGTCCTTTTCCAATCTTTCTTTGCCGGTCTCTTCCGACTCGCAACCTGGGTCAAACCGGCTACACGAGACGAGCAAATTGCGAGGGGACACCGCGTAGTTTTCTCTTAATATTCCATCATGAGCGATACCGAATCCGTCGGTACCTAGTTGAACGTTGGATATATCACGCTCGCCGTGGCCGGTAAGGAAGTAGACTTGCTTTTGCTCCGTCCCAGTTACGATGAGTATCCCCGTAACGAAATCTTGCTCCAAAGTAGAGCTAGGTAGCACATGTTGGCGCTTCTTGGAGTCGACCGTTTCAAAGACTATGGTTCGGTACCGAGTAACCTCATAGTCACGCGTTGTCAACGGGTTGAGGTCAGGGTCCACAAACTCGTAGTCGAATTTGTCCGAGCGCACTTTGAACTCGTGGAGCAGATCGTCGATCTGGCCCTGAACGGCCTCTTCTTCCGGGCTACCCGCTGGGCCGAAGAATGCCTTGGCCTCTATGCTTTCTTCCAGGCTGTCGAGCAACTCCACCGTCCTCGGTGCCAGACTGAATTGCTTTGTGGAGGTGACGTCAATGCGAGCCGTGTTCTCGAAGGCCAGGAAATTCGCTACTCCGGCTATGCCTAGGAAGGCGATCACCATAATTGCGGTGTTGGTCGTGTATCGCCCTCTTCGTCCTGTTACTGCTCCGCGGACTGTTCGGTAAGACGCGAATACGGCGATGGCGAGTAATACGCTTCCGATGATAAGCAATATGAAGCCATATGTATCAAGATCCGGCAGGAAAATGACGAGTATGGCTCCCGAAACCAGGGAGGCTATTCCCGCCAGGGTCAAGCCTGTGCTTAGTCCTGCGAGGTGGCTGGCAATGTTGGCGAGACTTTGGAACAGGGTTCCCGATAGCTTCTCTTCGGGAGGCCGTTGACTCATGCTATCTCCACCGCCGGGTCTCCACTGACCTCACTGTCAGGAACAAGAAGACGGATATGACTGTTACGTAGTAGACGATGTGACTGGTATCGACGATACCTCGAGAGAAGTCATCCAGGTGAGTCGTCAGATCCAGATGGGTGAGAATAGTTTCAGCGGTACCGTCTACCAAAGTTGCGGCCTGGTTGATTATTCCCATGATCAAAAGGAAGCCAAACCCGACGACAAGGGCGACTATCTGGTTGCTGGTAAGGGAGGATGCCAGAAGACCAATCGCGAGAGCGCTGGCTCCATAAAGTATCAGACCGAGATACGCGCTCCAGATTGGACCGGTATCAGGATTACCGAATGCATACAGCAGCAATACATAGTATAACGTCAGGCTAAGTGTGCCTATGAAGAACGCCAGACTTGCGATGAACTTCCCCAATACTACCTCCCAGTCTCTGACGGGAGATGTGAGAAGCAGCTCGATGGTCCCGAGCTTTTGCTCTTCGGCCATAAGTCGCATGGTCATGGCTGGCGCCAGCAGGATCAGGATAAACGAGCTGGGTCCAATGAAAGATTCTATGGTCGCTTCGGGGAATACCCCCGTTATGTCGAGGCCAAAGAAGTACCCAGTGAGAGCCAGGTAAACCAGGGCTACAATATAACCCATGGGATTGGTGAAATAGGCCTGAATCTCCTTCCAAGCTATGGCGGAGGCTGCCCTCATTGCTCCGACTCCTCTTCCGTCACGAGCTTGAGGAATATTTCCTCGAGGCTCATTCCGGCGAGCTGAACGGTGAGGAGACCCCAGCCTTGGCTTATGACTACCTTGGAGATCGTTGCCCGAAGGTCCAAACCGCGCTGCGCGTCGACAATGTAAGTATTGCGGTCCTCGCCGCCGAAGGAGGATACCTTTATGACACCTCGTATGCCATTAAGGGCTTTGGTTACCTCAGCCTCCGGCCCTCGGATCTCGGCTTGTACTCTTTCGACGCCCTGAAGCCTTTCAGCTAGATTCTGTGGACTGTCTTCGGCCATTATCTGGCCTTCGTGGATGATGAGCACCCGCTCACATAGCATGCTTACCTCGGGAAGAATATGGCTGCTGAGGATAACGGTGTGCTCGTTACCCAGTTCCCTGATCAGTTTCCTGGTGTCGACCACCTGAATAGGGTCGATACCTATGGTTGGTTCGTCCAGTACTAGCACCTTAGGTTCGTGGAGAATGGCTTGAGCGATACCGACCCGCTGGCGAAAACCTTTTGATAACTTGCCGATTATCGTCTTACGGTAATCACCCAATCGGCAAACCCCTATTACTTCTCCCATACGTGCCTTGATACGCCTTGGATTCATACCACGTAGGGTACCCATGAAGTTCAAGTAGCCTTCGACGGTCATGTCTGTGTATAAAGGCACGGTTTCGGGGAGGTAACCGATCCGCCTCCGTACTTCCAGGGAGCTATCCACGACATCATGTCCGTCGACAGTCGCGGTTCCGCTTGTCGGCGGCATAAAGCCCGTCAGGATTCGCATAGTAGTGGTCTTCCCTGCTGCGTTTGGGCCCAAGAACCCCAGAATCTCTCCCTTTTTCACCTCAAAGTTCACATTTTCTATGGCGGGAAAGTCCCCGTAGTACTTGGTCAGGTGTTTGACCTCTATCATGGCTGACATGTGTGCTTTTATTCCCTCTGTCGTCGTTTTGTATTTGTGACTATTCTATGGCCCCGAAGGATGATATTCTATAAACTCCGGTTTTGCCAAGGGGGGCAGGCACGGAATAGTCGAATTTGGCGCCCCTTTGAGGAGCAAGAATGCACTTGATCGTCGATGGATACGGCGGGGACACTGGAAAAATGTGGGACATTGAAATGGTTCGGAATTTCCTATCCGAATACCCCTCTACACTGGGTATGACCAAGCTCAGCGGACCTCAAATGGTCACCTATAACGGACCAAAGGCTGAGGACAATGGGATTTCCGGCATGGTTATCATCGCCGAGAGTCATATTAGCATTCATACGTTTCCGAATCGCGACTATGTAAATGTAGACGTGTTTTCCTGTAAGTCCTTCGATGACCGGCGAGTGCTGGAAGATGTAAAACGGCTTTTTGCCTTCACCGACGTTAGAACCTGGGTCCTCGATCGTGGCCTGGAACACCTTGACCGGCGGAAGGCCTTGGAACAGGTGGCGACCCGATAACCGGACAAGGCACGTAGTACAAGACAAGGCCGACCGTTTCAGGGACGCGAGAGAACAACTCTATGTGGATACCGTCTAATTTCCTATCCCTTCCGCCTGAGCAGAGCGATCTCAATCGAGCCAGGGTGGTGGTTCTTCCGGTGCCTTACGATAGTACCGCATCTTTTAAAACCGGGGCTAGGGAAGGTCCGAGAGCCATAATCGATGCTTCCTCTCACCTAGAAGACTACGATCCTGAGCTGGATGTGGATGTGGCGGAGATAAGAATACACACCGCGCCATTCATTGAGCCCAATATGGAAGGGCCAGCTCGGATGATCAGCAGAGTCAAAGACGCGGTTCAGCCATTCATCGATCAGGGAAAGCTAATGGCTGTGCTGGGAGGAGAGCACTCTATCAGTGTTGGCGTAGTCAAGGCTCTATTGGAACGCTACGCTGACCTTTCCGTATTGTATTTAGACGCGCATGCGGATATGCGCGACGAATATATGGGAACCCGGTGGGGACATGCTTCGGTAGCCCGGCGTATATATGAGCTCTGTCCGCTAGTGCAGGTCGGAGTGCGCAGCCTGAGCATCGAAGAGAAGGACTTCATTAGTTCAGAGCGCATCAGATCTCTTCATTGGCCTGCCGAGCAAGAGTCTTGGTCTGCTAACACCAACGGGCTGGCATACCAGGGCGGTCCGCCTATCGTAGATGAGATTATCGGCGGGTTGTCAGAGAACGTGTACGTCAGCATAGACTCCGACGTGCTGGACCCGTCCATAATGGCCGCCGTAGGAACACCTGAACCCGGAGGAATGGACTGGCATCAGATTACGTCACTCTTGAGAGCGGTGACTTCGGAGCGTAATATCGTGGGCTTCGATGTCACCGAACTGAACCCTTCTGAGGGGCCTACCGCCTGTGCCTATACCGCTGCCAAACTCGTATATAAATTAATAGCTTACGCAACCATCCTACCTAAAAACGGCCCGCCTAGAGACTCCATGAGAAACAGCACACAAACAGGCTAGATTAGAAAGCTATGGGATCGGCAATCGGACTCGGAAGAATATGTGGCATCCCGGTGAGGATTCACCTCAGTTGGTTTGCCATATTTTTCGTTTTCATCTTTATCTTTGAGGGATATTTCGGCCAACGTTACCAGTCATGGAACCCTGGGCAGAGATGGCTCGCTTCCGTGCTCACGACCCTGTTGCTGTTCGGCTCAGTACTGGCTCACGAGCTGTCTCACAGCCTGGTTGCTATCAGGAGCGGAATACCAGTCAAGGGAATCACTCTCTTTATATTCGGCGGCGTATCTCACATAGCGCGAGAGGCTCAACGACCTTCGACTGAATTCATCATCGCTGTTGTTGGGCCGGTCTCTAGCCTGCTCATAGCCTTGCTCTTCCTGGCAGTGGCCGTGGGTACGCAGGGGTTAAGCGAACACATCTCGGCTATTGCCTTCATCGTGGCCTGGGTGAACATTACCCTGGCTGTCTTCAACATGCTGCCAGGATTCCCGCTTGATGGGGGCAGGGTATTGAGGGCTGCTGCCTGGAGAATCACTAAAAGTTATCGTCGGGCAACCAAGATTGCCACTCTCGGGGGCCAGCTAATCGGAATAGCGATGATAACAATCGGGGTTCTATTGGTGGTTTTCGACCTCGATGAAATAGCTCAGGGACTTTGGTTGGTTGTGATGGGGGTATTTCTCTATTCGGTCGCCAAAGCGAGCCAGAAAGGCTTTTCCCTTCAGGAGGGCATGAAAGGATACACGGCGAGGGATGTGTTGTCGCCTACCTACGCTGCGGCTCCTGAAAATATCAGCCTCCGGGAGCTGGTGAACGACACTTTTCCCGCTAACGCTACGGATCTGGTCGTGCTAACCGGCGAAGCTAAGGCAGTCGGGGTCTTGATACGGGGCCTGATAGAAAAGGTACCACGGAGTAAATGGGCGGAAACCGAGGCGAGATCCGTAATGCTTCCCGTTAGTGAGATTTCGGTGCCACCGGGAGCTACGGCTTCTGAAGCCGTGGAGTTTATGGAAGATAAGGGCTATAAGAGCGCCTTGGTCGTCGATGGTGGATCTGTATTGGGGATAATCGACCTGGATCGGCTACGCAATTTCGCACGGAGCCGTTTGGAATCCGCGTCTTAGGCCCGTGCTTGTCGACCTCCAGACCGTTTTTACCAGTACTAAACGCTATGCTACAATAAGTCTCACCTACAGAGCTTAAAGTCGAAAGTGAAATCTATGGCATCACCCACCGGGTTTATATACATGGATCACGCGGGCACGACCCCTTTGGATCCGAGAGTGCTCGAGGCGATGATGCCATATCTCACAGATCACTTTGGAAACCCGTCAAGCTTGCACACCATCGGTCAGGAAGCCAGACGCGCGTTGGACAACGCCCGCGAAAAGGTAGCTGATATTCTCGGGAGCCGTACCAGCGAGATCGTATTCACCAGCGGCGGCACCGAATCGGACAACGCAGCCGTCAAGGGCGTTGCGGCAGCCTTACGGAATACCGGCAACCATATAATCACATCCAGTATCGAACACCATGCTGTTCTACATAGTTGCCAATACCTGGAAAACGCCGGATTCGAGGTCACCTATCTGCCTGTCGACGAGCGCGGGCTGGTCGACCCTGACGACGTTGCCAGGGCCATCACGGAGCGCACCATCCTGGTGAGCATCATGTACGCCAATAATGAAATCGGTACCGTTCAACCCGTGGCAGAAATAGCTCGGGTCGTAAAAGAACGAGCTCAGAAATTGGATTCGACCGCAGTCGTACACACAGACGCCGTTCAAGCTGCAGGCTTTCTGGACTTGAATGTAAGGACTCTCGGAGTCGACATGCTTAGCCTCTCATCTCATAAGTTTAACGGCCCGAGAGGCGCCGGGGTCTTATATGTGCGCAGGGGGACCCCGTTCCTGCCCCAGCAACTAGGTGGAGGCCAGGAGCGTGAGCGCCGCTCGGGTACGGAGAATGTGGCCGGCATTGTGGGCACTGCGTCCGCACTCGAACTTGCTGAATCGGAGCGAGGCTGGGCACGAGAGCATTGCAGAAAGCTGAGCGAATCCCTGATTCGGGGGGTCGAGGAAAAGATACCCCTCGCTCACTTTAACGGCCATCCTACTTTGAGCCTTCCTAACAATGTCAACTTCTCCTTCGAGCACATAGAAGGTGAGCCGGTGCTCCTGGGTCTGGATATGCGCGGTATAGCCGCTTCCAGCGGTAGTGCCTGTAGCTCCGGGTCTTTAGAGCCGTCACACGTACTGCTGGCGTTAGGTCAGTCCGCGGACCTGGCTCGTGGGAGCTTGCGGTTAACCTTGGGCAAAAGCAACACCCAGGAGGAGGTAGACTATACGCTGTCTGTCCTCTCCGACCTCGTTCACAGGCTACGAGAAATGCCATCCTTAACTCCGGCGGGACCCTGAACCGTTAAACTGCCTATAAATAATATCAACGTGTGAGTACATACATGAGAAAATTCAACCCGGCTCTACTCCTGATCCTACCGTTGTTGGCGATCTTGGTCGCGGCATGTACGTCTGAGTCCTTGCCGATAGGCAAGCCTGCCAAGGGAGAGACACTTATTATTTCCATAGATCAACTCGAGCGAGCTCAGGAAATACGATATCAAGGAACAGATGGCAAGCATTACCTGGTGGCGCCCACAACCCTGGACAACGAGTTCGTGGTCCTTAAAATGAACGTTCACAACGCGGAAGCCACCATAGTCCAGATGGACGTTGAGGGAGACGCCGTTAGGCTAAGAGGTTTCGGTAACAACGAAGAGTTCCCAGTTGTGGAAGTCAGGCCACGGGACGATGCGAACGTAACTGTCGTTGATACTGTGCACCCGGCTGAGAACAGGTTTGTCCCGTTCATAATCGGACCGCTCGAAGTGCCACAAGGGAACTCTCTAATCGGTTGGATCGCTTTTGAGTTGCCTAAAGGCCTCGATATACGAGAGCTTAGGTGGGGTGCCGGCGACATAGTATTCTTGAGGTCTTAGCCGGGCGCCGGTGGGATTCGCATCAGGGGTGCAGCGGCTGGCCTCGTTTAATCGTTCTACGAGCACGAAACCACCCATCTGGCGAAGACTATTTCACCTGGCGACCTCCAGCACCATCCCTTTTATTGCCATATTCGTTGATGCCAGCGTCATGGTGGCCATCTTAGCGCCGTTGTCCGGCATCGCGATAGTAGTCGAAACAGTTCGGTTTCGAATTCCCAGCCTGAACAAGTTCCTATTGCGCTGGCTACGGCCGCTCCTGAAAGAAACCGAAGACCGCACCCTGACAGGGGCGACATATATTAGTCTGTCCGCCCTTGCCTCGTTCCTGCTCTTCGACAAGTCCGTTGCGATATCCGTGCTGTTCTTCCTATCTGCCGGAGATCCTATCGCGGCCGTGGTTGGCAGCCGCATGAAGGGATTCCGGGTATTCGGTAAGTCTCCTGGCGGAACCGCGGCGTTCGCTGCGGCCTCTTTTGCGATGGTGGGCATCCTGTCCGTCACAGATGCGGTATCCTACCATTGGGCACTGCTTGTTGGTGCCTGTGTGGCAGCTTTGACCGAGCTATTGCCGATGCCCCTCGATGATAATCTGACCATTCCTTTGGTCAGCGGCGCGGTTGTGACCGCGCTGATGTAGTAACATATGGCCCAATATGCCCAATATCAAGATTGTGATAGCGCCTCAGAGTTTTAAGGCAGGCCTAACTGGAGCTAATGTCGCCAAGGCCATCGAACAAGGCGTACTTGCCGTATTTCCGACAGCCGAGACGGTTAAGATCCCGGTTGCTGATGGTGGCGATGGCACCCTGGAAGCTCTGGTCGGCAATACCGGTGGACGATATTTCGATACTCGTGTAACAGGGCCTCTCGGGCTGCCTGTCTCCGCATCATGGGGAGTCATGGGAGATGGCTCCACAGCTGTCGTCGAGATGGCTCAAGCCTCTGGCCTGGCCCTGGTGCCCCTTCAACAAAGGGACCCGAGAATCACCACGACTTACGGCACTGGTGAGATCATTCTGGAAGTCTTGAATAAGGGTTACCGGCGAATCATTATAGGATTGGGTGGCAGCGCTACCAATGACGGTGGTGTTGGCATGGCCCAGGCGCTTGGCGTTAAGTTTCTCGATCACAATGGCAAAGACTTGGCCTTTGGGGGGAAAGCCCTTTCAAGGCTTGCGCGAATCGATATCTCTGACCTTCATATTGGTGTGAGCGAAGCAGAGGTAACCGCAGCGGCCGACGTGACCAACTCCCTGTGTGGTCCCACAGGCGCTTCCCTGGTGTACGGCCCTCAAAAGAGAGGTACCCCTGACGTTATAAGGCGGCTGGACGAAGCGCTGGAGCATTTCAGCCAGGTGGTCAAGCGCGACCTCGGCATCGACGTCAAAGACGTCCCAGGCGCAGGCGCGGCCGGCGGTTTGGGAGCAGGACTGATCGCCTTCCTGGACGGGGAGATACGTTTGGGCATCGATTTGGTCAGCCAGGTGCTCGGACTCAAGGAAAAGTTGGAGGGAGCGGACATGGTTATCACCGGGGAGGGCAGGTTGGATGCTTCCTCCGTATTCGACAAAGCGCCGATCGGGGTAGCCCGGATGGCGAAAGCCAACAACACTCCGGTTATAGTGATGGCTGGCAGCCTGGGACAGGGTTACCGCGATGTATACGAGCATGGCATAGATGCGGTAGTCCCGATCCTGGACAGGCCCATGAGGTTCGACGAGAGCATCGCACGCACTCGAGAGCTCCTGACCGAAGCCACTGAGCGGACTATGCGCCTTCTACAGTTGGGGCAGACCATTTCGACAGCCGACGTATTTGCCTCCAAGCCAAGTGCCTAAGCTCAAGCCATAGTCTGAGTCTTTACGAAGGTCATTACCTCTTCCGCGATCATGATGGCCCTCTCGGCGTCTACGTCGTCGTAGGCTTCGGATGGGATGCCGCTCGGAAGCATATGCGGGTACCGGGTCAGGTCGTGGTACTTGTCCAACAGCACGGCATGTGACTTGATCACGTCGAACATTATGTTGATGATCTTGGCGTCCTCACACAGGTCCGCCAGAGAGTGGCTCCATACGTCCTCGGCCCCTTGAGAATACAGGTAGGACTTGAGCGCTTTCTCACCCGCTTGGTGCCCCATGAAACAGGCCAGGTTATACCGTTTTCCCTCTCTTAGATACCTGGCGTCTTCCAGGTCCCTCTCCGCCTGTTGCATCCACCTTTCCCCTTCGGCCTTCGGATCAGGCTTCATAGACTTCTCTTCCATTCGCGACTGCCGTCCTCAAGAAAACGCTCGAATTCTTTAGCATGTTGAATTCTTCGGGAGTATACACCAGGAAGTTAGTGGCCAACTCCGGCCCTAGGTGACTCGTGAAGAAGTCCATCCTCCTGACGAATTTGCCGGGTATTTCTTGGACCATCAACAGGTCGAGGCTGCTGTCGGCTTTAACTGTCCCGGCAGCCAGGTCCCCGATAAGAATGACCTTTTGAACCCCAAGCTGGGGAAACATCTCCTTGATGCGCTCCAACTCCCTCTCCAGAGCCTGGCGTCTGTACTCGCTGAATCCAATTCTGGTCGGCATGACGATCAGGCTCTCGCCGCTGTCAGCCGCAGCATCGGAAAGGCCAATACCACTGTGACAGCAGCAGTCAAAATCCCGCCGAGACTCAAAGCGAACTGGGCGTCCACTTCCTCGGCCAGGAATCCCATCAAGAGTCCACCCAAGGCTATCGTACCCCACGACAACTGGAGGATACTCATGACCCTGCCCCGGTACTGATCGTCGGCCTCGCTTTGGACTAGGCTTGTGTTCACCGCCATGAACATTGCGCCGAATGCCCCAACGAAGCCGATCGCTACAACTGATGCTGGGAACCAGGTTATTTGGGAGAAGGCAGCCAGACCAGCTCCGAGGCCAGTGCCTGCCGACAGTAGAAACCATATGCCGTTCTTCGCGTTCGCCGCAAACGCGAGAAGGCCTGTGCCAAGCAGACCACCGACGCCGGTGCTGAGCAGCAAGATGCCATAGCTGTTGACGCCCCCTTCGAATATTTGGTCAGCGAATATGGGAAGCAGGGTCCTAAAGGACATGCCGAAAATACCCGCAGTTGTGGCGACCCACAGCAACGTGATGATTACTTGCCGGCGGCGGACATATGCGAACCCTTCAATCATTTCCTGTATCAGCTTGCTGGATTTGGCCGTAACCTGATGGTTCTCGGCGCGCATCATCATCATGACCACCACTGTTACTATGTAAGATCCGCCTATCAGATAGAAAAGCCCAGCCGTCCCCCAAAACTTGACGATAGGTACAAAAAGAATGGGCCCCACGATGGACGCCGCCCCAAATATCAAAGAGTAAAGGGCGATGGCGTTAAATACATGCTCAGGCCGAACGAGGTTTGAGACCATGGCCTGCCTGGATGGAATGTCGAAGGAAAGCAAGACGCCTGTTGCCAGGGAGATGGCGATTATATGCCATGCCTCAATCACATCCAACGAGTCCAGAACTCCGGTCAGGACCGCAAGGGCCGCGAACAGTGCCCTGGTAAAGGTTACCAGCCTGAGCCGGTTAACCCGGTCCGCGATTACACCACCCCAGACTGCAAACAACAGTACTGGCCCCAGACCCGCAAACGTAACCAGCCCCAGCATTAGACCCGACCCATCAGTCTCGATGTTGATCAACCAGAGGCGGCCCGCCATCAAGGCCCACATGCCCATGTTCGATGCGACACCAGCGATCCAGAATAGGCGGTACTCGGGATATCGGAAGGATGCCAGTGCCTCGAATCGAGAGAGTCGTCCGGGGTCCGGTGGGCGGTCGGTCAATGACTGCGGCATAAGTTGATAATCTCAGGCTACCGCGGGGGTGTCAATGAATCCAGAGGACGTTCTACGAGACCTCTCTAACTTGATCGCCGTTGACAAGCAGAGTTGCCGATGTTACGTTTTGCCTCGAATCTAAACCCTGATTTTGGAGAAACGCATGAATGCATCACCCGATGTCGTCGTAGTTGGAGGGGGTGTTGTCGGGGCTTCGGTGGCCTATTACCTCAGCCTCGAGGGGGCCAAAGTCCAATTACTCGACAGAGAGGCCCTCGGCAGCGGTTGCTCTTTCCACGGCACTGGAATGGCAGTCGCCATGCTGGGCTCTATGCTCCAGGGCCCTGCTCTTCCCATCAACCGCGCCAGCAGGCGCCTGCTCACCGACCTCTGCCTTGGTCTCACCGAGGAGACGGGAGTGGACACCCTCTACCAGGAGCGAGGATATATCCTAACCGCATTTGATGAGAAGGAACTCGCTCAGCGCCGGGAAAACATGGAATATGTGAATGCCAGGGGAACGCCGGTGAGTTGGCTAGAGCCAAGTCAAGTCCTGGAGTTGGAGCCTCGCCTCAATCCTGCGGTCCTCGGGGCAGCCTACGAGGATGGTGCGGCCCAGGTGGATGGCTACCGGCTTACACTGGCCTTTGCGGCCGCGGCGGAGAAGCGGGGGACAACGGTCCGACAGCGGGAAGTGACTGGACTTGAGAAAAAGGGCAGCCGGATAACAGCGGTGTTGACAGAAGGAGGCCCCATTCCTTGTGATAACGCAGTTATCGCAATGGGAGCGTGGAGCCGCGCGGTATCAGAGTGGATCGGATTCCCTCTGCCCGTAAAGCCCATAAAGGGTCAGACGCTGCGGCTTCGCTTTCCAGGAACGCCCCCTGAGTACTTCATCAACTATCTCAAGCTCGGGACTGTGGTCCCTAGACGAGATGATTTGGTAAGCTGTGGGACCTCCTTCGAGGACGTGAACGACTCCCAACCTACCGAAGAGTTCAAGATGGCCACTTTGATGAGGGCATTGGAGTTGTTGCCGGTCCTAGAAGAGGCGGAGATAGTGCATCACCTGGCGGGTGTTCGGCCCATGTCGCCGGACTCCTACCCAATCTTGGGTCCCGTACCGGGGTGGGAAGGATTGCATCTGGCCACTGGGCACGGGCTTTTCGGCATCCAGTTGGCGCCAATCACCGGCAAGGTCGTGTCCGAGCTGGTTCTCCATGGCAGGACTACAGAGGACCTGCCCATGGAGGCCTACTCGCCCGAGCGTTTCGCGAACTACGATTTGACCCAGGATTGGGAGATGCCACAGGTATACTACGAAGCTGGAGAGTAGGGTGAAGATAGGCATAATTGGGACAGGTAGGATCGGCTCGGGCTTGGGCAAGCTGTGGTCTGCCAAGGGACATCAGGTAATGTTCGGCTCCCGCAACCCCTCCGCAGCTAAGGACATTGTAGATGAAGTAGGCCACGGTGCCAAGGTGGGCTCAATTCCCGAAGCTGCCCACTGGGGCGATGCGGTCCTTCTGGCTGTGCCGTGGCACGCCGCGAGGGATACTATCGAGGCGGCTGGCTCATTGGAGGGTAAAGTCCTCATCGATTGTGTTAATCCCCTGTCAGAGGATCACGTAGGCCTTACAGTTGGGCACACTTCATCGGCCGCCGAAGAGATATCCGGGTGGGCCCCAGAGGCCAAAGTGGTCAAGGCATATAATGCCGTGTTTGCGACCGTTATTCACTCGAGTCCGGTCTTCGGCTCACAGCGAGCCACCATTTTTATCTGCGGAGACGATGCTGGAGCCAAGAACGTGGTGGCCGGGCTGGTGGAAGACAGTGGGTTCGAGGCTGTAGACGCAGGCCCCCTGGACGTCGCAAGATCTCTGGAACCCCTGGCCCTTCTGATAGTACGCCTTGCCTATGAACAGAAGATGAGCATGGAGAAGGCGATAAAGCTGCTCAACCGCTAACCTCCCTTTCCCGCTCGTGGTGAGCACAACGCCCCACTTATCGTGCACAGTGCTGCTCGCCCTTCGACGAAGCTCAGGGTGAGCGGTTCGGGCTCCTATTCCGCTCGTGGTGAGCCAGTCGAACCAGAGCGCTGGATAGCCCTCTCTTCGGTTGTTTGGTCTCGATGCCCGCTGAGTGTTCTATCTGCCGGGGCTCTGGGAACTTTTTTGCGCTCCACTTCGTCTGTATCTGGGTAACACTTAGAGCGCAGGAGGTTCGAGTCGACATGAAGAAGATTCTAGTTTTGCTGGGTGTGGTCATATCCCTGATTCTGGTTGCTTGCGGAGGCGGGGGCGCCGAGAACAGCCTGGATGGTAGGGCTCCGGTCAGCGAAGAACCTAAATTTAGATCGGCCTCTGGGACGCCGACGGCTACGCCCGCTCCTGCTGTGATGCGGGCACCAGCCGTAATGCCGACTCCGGCAGCTGTCTTTGCGTCCGAAAGCTCCCTTGCCCTTCCGGTACCCGCCAAAGTGGTATTGGAAAGTGATTCTTTTCAGCCTCAAGTATTAAGCAGTCTGGAAGTGACCCAGAGGAAGATAATATCGAATGCCTCCATAGCAGTAGAGGTGGAGGTGGTACAAACGACCATAACGGAAGTCCGGACAATTGCAGAGAGCCTTGGAGGTTTCGTCGAGCATCTGTCCAGTTCGGGTGGTCCGGAGCACCAGCGAGCCACCATGACGATTCGAGTTCCCCAGGACCAGTTTTTCTCAGCCCTGGAGCGCATCGAGACGCTGGGAGAGGTGCAAAGTCAGAGCGTGGGGAGCCAAGATGTGTCGGAGCAGTTCATCGACCTTGAGGCGCGCCTGAAGAGCTCTCTCCGAGAGGAGCAAAGCCTTCTCTCATTGCTGGAGAAGACCGAGGGCGTGGGCGAAATCCTGGCTATCGAGCGGGAGCTATCCCGGATCAGGTCGGAAATCGAGCGCCTTCAGGGCCAACTGAACTTCCTGGAGCGAAGGGTGGACCTTGCCACCATCGGTGTCACCCTGATTCCACCTCGGGAAGAGTTCGTCGAGCCCCCGTCGGCTGCCCTGACCATCGGGGTTTCCAAAGTCACGGCTAGCGTCGACGAAATCAAGTCCCTGGTATCCAGCTTGAATGGCGAAGTTGACCGGGTGATCCTGTCTGTTCGGGACGGTGAGGAAAGTGCAAACGTGTCTTTGCGGATATTCCCGTCCGACTTTGAGCAGACTCTGGCCTCCCTGGAGAGGCAAGGCGACGTCGTGTCCAAGGAGTTGAGGGAAGGCAAAGATTTCTCCGATAGTGAAGTGGCGACCAGGGAAGAGCCGGACGCGCGGATCGACGTGGCGCTATTCAAGGCCCCGGATTCCTCGAATACCGGTCTGATCATAGCCATCGCTGCCCCAACAGGTGGCGTGGGTCTGGCTCTCGCGTTGGGTCTGCTGGTCTATGCGGCTTACCGAGTGGGCCGCCGCCGAAGCTCGTCGAGCTAACCCCGAATCCACCGAAGGACGTCCTTGGGGACAGCCCTTGAAGAAGCCAGCGGGTGCTCCTCTGAATCTGGGATAATGGTTTTGGAACAGAAACCCGCCCGGAAACAAGGAGCACCCAATAGATGCTGCCACAGAACAAACCCGACCGTATCCGCATCCTCTTTGACGACCATCGCCTGGTGGCCAATGCCGGCCTGCTCCTGCCGGCCACCCTAGCCCGGCACCTGGGCCTGCGGGAACTCGTCGACCATCACCTTGACCTCGGCGGAGCGCCGGGACGGGCGAACACTGGGGACAAGATGCTGACGCTGGTCGCTTCCGCGCTGGCAGGCGGCGACTGCATCGACGACGCCGATGCGCTGCGCGCTGGTGGGACGGTCGGTGTTCTAGGCTGCGTGGTCAAGGCGCCATCCACCCTGGGGACCTTCCTGCGCAGCTTCCGGTGGGGGCATGTCCGTCAACTCGACCGCGTGAGCCGCCAGTTGTTGGCCCGGGCTTGGCAGGCCGGGGCGGGACCCGGCGACGCGCCGTTCACCATCGACCTCGATTCCACCATCTGCGAGACCTACGGACTGGCCAAGGAGGGCGCGCGCCACCACGGTTATACCGGCGCCCGGGGCTATCACCCGCTGCTGGCCATTGCCGCCGGCACCGGAGGCGTGCTGATGTCCCGGCTGCGCGAGGGCCGGGCCAACACCGCCCGTGGCGCCGCCCACTTCCTGCGTGAGACGGTGGGGCGGGTGCGCTACGGCGGGGCCAGGGGACGACTCACGCTACGGGCCGACAGCGGGTTCTACACTCATGGCGTGGTATCCGTCTGCCGCAAGATGGATGTCCGCTTCTCTATCACCATCCGCCAGCGTGCCAGCCTGCGGGACCTGATCGAGGCGATACCAGAGGAGGACTGGACTCCCATTCCCCACTGGATGGACGGCGCCGCCGATGTCGCCGAGACGACTTACACCCCGTTCCAGACCGAGCCGGACGCCCCGCCGGCGCGGCTCATTGTCCGGCGGGTGAAGCCGACACCCGGTTCCCAGCTGGCCCTCTTCGCCAGATACAGCTATCACGGCTTCATCACCGACCGGGACGGGGAGTTGCTCGAACTGGAGGCCGATCATCGCCGCCACGCCGAGGTCGAGAATGCCATACGCGACCTCAAGTACGGCGTCGGGCTGAACCACATGCCGTCGGGGCGCTTCGCCGCCAACGGCGCCTGGCTGGCGGTACAGGTGATGGCGCATAACCTGGCCCGCTGGACGGCGCGGATTGGTCTGGGCGAGCGGACCGTGATCACCAAGACCCTCAGGCGGCGGGTCTTCGCTCTGGTGGGACGGATCACCCGCTCGGCGCGCCGCCTCACTTTGCATCTCCCCCGGCGCTGGCCCTGGGAAACCCAGTTCAGTCGCGCCTTGGCCCGGCTGCAAGCCATTCCGTTCCCGGCCTGACGGCCAGCCTGCAACTGACCCAACGTCCCCGCAATCTCGCGCCACCCCGGTCGCGAGAGTCCCCTGCTGCGTATCCTCTCGCCATCCCGCGCATCGCAACTCCCGCATAGGGCCTTAGGGGCCCTGTGCGGCGACTGAAGACCGTCCGGCGGCCTCCCATCTACCCCAAGACCCCAGGCCATCTCCCCTGTAGCTCCCTCACCCACCCCCTTCCGCTGTCCTCACGCCGTCCATCGGTGTCCTTCGGTGGATTCGGGCTAAGCTTGAAAGTGACAGGTTGGCGGGGTATGCTACCCGCACCTTACAGGAGGTGACGGCTATGGCATCGGTAACGACCGAGTTCAAGGCGAGGCTTAAAAGAGGCGAGACCATCGTAGCTCCCGGGGCCTACGATCCCATGAGCGCACGGATCGTTCAGGCCCTGGGCTTCCACGCGATCTATACGGGCGGATATATGTCCGGCGCTCATCTGGCGATCACGGAACCGTTGATGACTATGACCGAGCAGGTGGAAGTCGCTCGGAAGGTCGCGGGGGCCGTCGACCTGCCGGTGATCTGTGATGCCGGTGCCGGCTATGGGGACCCTCTGCATGTGATGCGCGCCGTAAGGACATATGAGTCCGCCGGTCTGGCGGCCATGCACATAGAAGACCAGGTCTTCCCCAAACGCGCTTCCTACCACAAGGGTCTGGAGCATATCACTCCCCTGGATGAGTTCTTGCAAAAAATACGGTACGCCCTCCAGGCTCGTGGGGCCGATGATTTCGTCATTATCGGCCGCACTGATGCCTTCTCTGCCGTCGAAGGCTCGACCGAGGAGGCGGTGCGGAGAGGCCTCGCCCTGCGCGACCTTGGAGTCGATGTCGTCATGCCACGTGGGGTAAGGGAAAAGGAAGATTTGGCCCATTACCGCGAAGGCGTTCCCGATGTTCCACTCATGGTCATCGCAGGCAGGGACGACATCACCGTCCAGGAATACTCCGAACTGGGATACCAGATAATCATATACGCCGGAACCCCAATAATGGCGGCGGCCACGGCGATTATCGATGCCTATGAAAGCTTGAGGGATACTGGCATTCCAGGGATAAGCGCTGCGGAAGCAAACGAGCGGTTGACCAGGATCGAGGAGTTGATTAGCTTACCTGAGTATTACCGGATAGAGGCCGAGACAACCGAAAAGGACTATCAGAAGTAGCAGTGGACTGGATAAGTTCGAGGTAACGTGAAAAGTGTTCGGGGGGGGGGTCGCCCCCTGAACTCAATAGCCTAGTAGCTGCCGGCGCTGGTTTTGCCGCCTCGTTGACTGAAGCAATCACTGCAATAAACGGGACGGTCTCCACGGGGCCGGAAGGGGACCATGGTTTCTGTGCCACATTCGGCGCAAACAGCCGGGTGCATCTCACGAGCTTCACCGCCGCCGCCATACCCGCCACCAAATCCGTCGTAAGATCGCTCGCTGCGTCTCCGCCGTCGGCAATCGGGGCATCGCTTGGGCTCATTGCTGTAGCCCTTTTCCGCATGATATGACTGATCGTCCGCACTGAAGATGAACGGCTGCGCGCAATCCTGGCACGTGAGGTTTTTGTCCTCGTAGCTCACTGGTGACCTCTTTTCTTAGTGTTTGTTGGCTAGAGTCTGGTCACCGAAGCTTGAGGACATAAAGGTACGTTGGTAAAACAAATCACCGCCACATTTTAAAGTATAGCACATCTCTCTTTGTGACATTATGACCGCAACCTTGGCCATTTGGAGCAAGGGTTGTGTGACGGAGCTAAGAGTCGAAGAATCCGTCAGAGGCCGTCTCCAGGATTACACGTGCCACTTCCACCGGCCGTTGCAACGGCACATCGTGGACGGAATCGTCCATCCAGACCAACCGTGCATTAGGTGTCATCTCCATCGCCAGGGTAATCTGGACATCTTTGTGAGCCCAAAGGCTGTTAGCGGGCGGCGGGTTGTCGGGCTGGCGGGCGGGCATGAAAAGCACCGGGCAAGTTATCTTCGGGTAAAGCTCAGAGACCTGCTGGTCCCATAACGCTCGCACGATTAGCATGTGCTTGTCGCGCCTGAGGCTAGGCAGCACTTTCCCATCTGCTTGGACTTCGAAATTAGCCCGGACAAACTCTTGCATGATGATTTGGCGCTTAGCGTCCATATTTCTAATTCCAAACCGTTCCAGCAGATCATCGAGGGTCATGTCGAGCTTTTCGAAGTCTGGAGGTGCCAGCTCGGTCTTGATCCGTTCCCAGCTTACCCCGGGAATAGAGGACGGATCTATTGTGCCTCCATCGATACATACCAGGCCGGACAGCAGTCCGGGATAGTCGTGGGCTACCTGGATGCCAACGTTGCCGCCCCAGGAATGTCCCACGATTATGGGCTTGGCCAGGCCGAGGGTCTGGACAAAAGTGGCAATGTCGTTTGCGAATGTCGTGAAATCGTAACCGTCGACCGATTTGGCACTGTCTCCGTGTCCCCTTTGGTCCAGGGCCAGAAGGCGTAACTCCCCGGCCAGGTGCTCAGCCGTGAGGTCCCAGTAGCGAGCGTTCGATGACAGGCCGTGTAACAGGAGTACGTCTCGCCCTGACCCCCCCCAGTCCCAGTAGTGAAACGACAAGCCGTTTAAGTCTATGTAGTTGCTTTTATCTGGCAAAATCAATCCCTGGGATTGTAACAAATTCTTAAGATGGGTAATGGAGCCGTAACAATTCGCCGGTACCCTTTGTCGAGGTAGGGCGCCCACGTGGCCAAGACGAACGGGCGCGCCCAACCAAATCAACAATTGAGGAGGTCAGGAATGAGACGGAAAAGGTATCTGGTTTTGGGATTGGGCATTCTGGCGGCTGTTGCGATTGGGTTGATTGGACTCTCTACCGTCGGAGCGTCTCACGGGGCTGTTCGTAGCTATGAGGTAACTATCACCAATCTAACACGAGGTCAGATAATATCTCCCTCTTTGGTCGCCACACACGATACGCATCTTGCTCCCCTGTACAAATTGGGGTCACCGGCCAGTTCCGAGCTTGCGTCGATAGCCGAGGACGCGATAAACGGCCCATTGGAAGCCTTGTGGGCGGCGGATCCCAGCGTTAGCGACCTGGACACCGTATTTGGCGCTGGTGGACCCATATTGCCTGGAGAGTCTGCCTCTGTTGTTGTGGAAACCACGGGCCGCTTCGACCGCATTTCCGTTGTCGGGATGCTGGTTACGACCAATGACGCCTTCTTTGCCGTTAGCTACGGCGTGCTACCCAATCGAGGCGCCAAGCGGTTTCGTTCACCGGCTTACGACGCCGGTTCCGAGGCCAATAACGAGCTCTGCGCGTTCATTCCTGGGCCACCATGTGGAAATCCTGAAGTGCCGGACCTAGCAGGCGCTGAGGGGTATGTTCACGTACACGCGGGTATACATGGGGTCGGAGATTTGGACCCGGCCGAGCACGACTGGCGTAACCCTGTCGCTCAAATCAAAGTCCGCCGCGTTCCAACACCCTAGCGTCGGTCCGATCGGAACACAGAAGCCCCCGGCTTAAGCCGGGGGCTTCTGTGTTTTTAGGAGTCTAGTGGGTCAGAATGACCGATGCAGTCTTGAAGTGTAATCACGATCACAGTTGCTCCGTGATTAGCGTCACTGAATTATCTGACTGGCAGCGGTAAGCTGGTGACCGGATTAAGTAGACACACAACTTGGGGCAGGGGGTGTGGAAATGGTCGGGCTAGCGAAAACTGAGAAAGATTTGAAGGTCTCGGGATCTTTTGACCACATCGCGCCGATAGAGCAGATGCGGTCCGTTGACGAGGCGATGCGGCTTTATTTCAAAGCCGAAGATTGGCTTAGACAACGCAACGAAGATTTTCCAGGGTTGGCAAAGACACTGTAGGCTTTGGCTGGAGCGGGATGGACCGCGAGGTTCCGGATCTCTTTTGGCATACACACTAAGCGACCGAAACAAAAACTGGCCCCCTGGGGGGCATTCTGCGAGACAAATCATAACCAAAAAAGTGCGAGGCGCACTGTACCGGGCTCAGGAGTAGAGGGCCAACGTGCCCCACTCTATGCCGTCACCAACCTGCTGTTGAATAACGTCAAAGGCCTCCAGGTCCCACTCCCCAACGAAGGTGATGGCGGTCCCGGGACGCCCCATACGGCTCGTCCTGCCGATACGATGCACGTACTCTTCCACGTTCTGGGGGATGTCGAAGTTAATAACCTGGCTGATTGCAGGGATGTCCAGGCCTCGGGCGGCCACATTGGTAGCCACCAGGAGCTTCAGGCGGCCAGCGCGGAAGGCTCCCATCGCGTCATCCCGCTGAGCCTGGCTCAAGCCGCCGTGGATACCTCTCGCGGCGTATCCTCGCTGCCGCAGGTAGCCCACCAGCCTTTCCACACCTATCTGGGTCCGGCGAAAGATGAGAGTCTGGCCTTGGCCCGCTTGATCCGAGCTTGTCGAAGGGCTACTCTGGAGGAACTCCTCCACGCCGGCGTTCTTGTCCCGAGAATCTACCTCGTAGCAAATCTGCCTCACCTGTTCCACCGGCTCTGCCTCCTCGCCTAAGCGTACCCATACGGGACGCTTCAGGTGCCTGTACACCATGTGACGGATGCGTGCGGGAATGGTGGCAGAGAAGAGGGCTGTTTGGCGGGACGCCGGAGTAAAGCGTAGGATGCGTTCGATGTCGTCGGCAAAGCCTATGTCCAGCATCTCGTCGGCCTCGTCCAGCACGGCGATGCGGGTCCGGTCCAGGCGCAGCGTGCCACGACTGAGGTGGTCCAGCATTCGGCCCGGAGTGCCGACGACGATGTGTGCACCCCGTTGAAGGGCATCGATCTGAGGGCGGATGGACTGTCCGCCGTAAACCGTTACTGCCTTGAGACCGCGGTACCTGCATATCCGGCGTAGTTCTTCGCTGACCTGAGCGGCCAGCTCCCTGGTGGGAGTCAGAACAATCGCCTGTACGTGCCGCTCTCCGGGGTCCAATAGCTCGGCCAGAGGCAAGCCAAAGGCGGCTGTCTTCCCGGTGCCCGTCTGCGCCTGGCCTACAAGGTCCTGCCTCTTCAGCATGACGGGGACCACTTGCTCCTGGACAGGTGTGGGCTCGGTGTACTCCATGCCTTGAAGCGCCGAAAAGACCGGCTGAGAGACCGGTATGGCGCCGAAATGGTGGTCCCTAGGAAGGTTGCCCGATGAGATGTCCTGAGAAGCAAGGGGCCTAGGCTGGTTGGGTCGAGGGGCGCGATCGCCATTGCTGTTGTGGTTTCTGGGCAGCGGATACGCCGTGGGCGTAGTGGGGGTGCCGTTGGACGCCGGTAAAGTAGGCGGTTGCCTATAGCCCTGGTCCGTGAGGGCCTTGTCCTCGTAGTTCATCGATGAATTCCTTTTACTAAACAATTGGCAAGAGGCTAGTCACCGATACCGAGGATGCTTAGGGAATTCAGTGGACATACGTGGACGCTGCGTAGCATCCCGAGGGAGCAATGAAGACACTAAAGATAATCAGAGGCGGGGACAAAAACACTTCTACCTGAGGGTAGTATACCACAGGAAGCGTAGGAACGCGGTAGATGTGCGTTAGAATCTACGGCAAATACTGGCAAGCCGAGGACTGGATCGTAATGATTCATCGTAACGCGCGCTAGCTTTGGCGGGAGTGGGAGGTAAACCAACCCGCATTTCTTCGTATCTAAAGCAAAGGTGTTTGGCCTATCAACGGCAACTTTTGTCCAGAGTTTTGTACAGAAAAGGAAGGCCCGCCGAGGGAAGTAGCGCCCTCGGCGGGCCTTCCCCAGAATCCACACCCGGCGCGATCGAAACGCCGGAGCAAGACTTCTCTATTTTTACCACAGAGACCCCTCTAGATCAACCGGAGAGCGACGAAAGAGGGTAAAGCCGATGTGCCCCCCCCACACAAAGGAGGTGTTACACTGTATCCAGCCACCGGTGGTGCTTGTGGTCAGGCTCTCGGCGTCGTGTGTGCGTCGGCCGAGGGTCGCAGGTTATTTGGGTTGCTCTAGCTCACATTCGCAAGGGAGGCATGTATGCCGGACATAAGATTGACCAAGCTCGAATTCGACGACTCAAGGTCAGAGGTAGCAGCCAGCTTCGACTTGGAGGGCAACGATGACACCTTGGGGGCTATGCACGCCGAGTCTCAATCTTTCTTATCTGCGTTAGTAACCTGTCCCTATGGTGCCGAAGGTGCTCTGCAAACCGATACAGGTCGTGAAGCTCACGCGCAGCTGCTTGAGCATCTTGAGGCGTTTGTTCAGGAGCTTCGAGAGATACTGAAGGATTGACCATGTTCTATCCTCCTTGGCTTTAATCCAGTCCGGTCTGTCATACCAGAATCGGCCCGGTCATGGCGTCCTCCGGCATCTTGGGACTCCGGGCATAGGCCCCGGCCGCCAGCACCAGGGCGGCGCTAACGTCGTCCTTGGACTCGTTGCCGTGGGTCGCCTTTACCAGCCGGTGGTTGCCGCTGCTGTCGTTCTGCACTTTCGTCCGGGACAACGAGGTTGACAGAAGGGACCGGGCCGACGGGTGAAGGCTGAACGGTCCATCCTTGACGTGCCGCCTCAGCGCCCGAATGTCGTAGCTGCTGTCGCTCCAACGGGTTATCCGGTCGTCGATGGGCACGTAGGCCCCTACAACGTCCCGCAGCTCGGGCAGGCGGAACCGGTCGCACACCAGAACGGCGGGATAGTCCCAGGCCTCCAGGACTGATTCCCACAGTTGGGACACCGGGGGCACTCTCCGGCCCTCCGCGATCATCAACGTCCCGGCATCGACGAGGCGCTGATAGGTCCCTGTCGGCATCCGGTCCCTGCGCTCCTGGGCCTCTATGTCGGGAATACCCGGAGTCACGGCGAGGGCCTCGATGCGCCCGTTGGCCCATACCGCAACGGCGGCGCTGAAAGCCCGGTTACTTCCCAGGTCCAACCCCACGACGGCGGGACCATCCCGCTCCGGGGCTTCCCGGCCCTCCAGGAGCTTGTAATCCTCTACCGTTAGCAGCATCGTTACCTCATCCTGGGTTGGCACGTTCAACCTGTAGGACAGGAAACGGGCTTTCAGGCGGGTGTCGCTTCGAGCTTCATCCCGTTCTACCCGGAGGCGTTTCCTAAACTCCGGGCTGATACTCGTCAACGGGTTTACACGCCTGATCTCTGCCCAGGAGTCCCACTTGTCCCGGTCGCCTTGCAGCTTCTCAACGTGGGTGGTCCCGTTCCTTCCGGCCTCGATCATGTCGTGCCACCATCCGCCGTCCGCCGGGGCCAGAGTCCCAATGAAGATGACGCGCATCGAGCTTCCCGGCTTGCCCAGGGCGGTAATGATCGCGTCGGCCATCAGCTGTCCGCCGATGGTCTCCCATGCCCCGGTTCGTCCGCAACCAGAGTCGGGCAGTTCACTATTCCCATCGCCGTCTTGCCGTTGCTGCTGATTACACGGAGCCGGGTGTTGGTGGCCTTGTGGACGATGCCAACCTTCGTCGTAGAGTCCAACCAACGATACTCGCCGGTCGGCTCCAACGCTTCTCGGATGAACCTAAAACACAGTCGGGCTTGCTCCAAGCTGGCAGCGCACAGCAGATATTCGGAGCCCTCTTGAAACAGGGAGTCTCCCGGCGTCATGCAACGCTCGAGGATGTGCGCCGCCAACCACGTCTTGCCGTTCCCGCGTGGCAGACTCAGGGCAGCAACGTCAACTCCCTGGGCCAGGGCTCCCTTGAGAAACCGTTTCTGAAATGGTCTTAGCATGGCTCCAACCGTCTAGTAGAAAGGCGACCCCCAACGACCCCCGTGAACGAAAATATTTTCAAATGGGAACCCGTGAAATTATTTCAGGAAAATATTTCCGATCATGGCATTGGCAAACCTACGAGTTCAAGCAGCGTCGCCTTGTCTGTCACCAGCTCACCCGCTGCGCTGGCCGCCCTTGCCCGCAGGTGTACATCGACTGATTGATCGGCCAGGTTGGGCCAGGTGATCGACGTGTCGCCCAACTTCTCCCGCAATTCCTCAGTGAGTAGCGCAGCCAATGGCAGCGTCTTGTTGAGAAAGGCCAGCCTCTTTGCCTCTCTCAGCCCGGGAGCCGTGGCGTTCATACTCATATAGGCAGCCGGTACGCCATAGGCTGCGGCTATGCTCCCTTGGATGCTGTCCCGCATGGACACGTTGCCAGCGCTGTGGGATTGACCTATTGATACCGGAACCCAGTCCCGCGATGGTGCGGAAGTCTTGCCCGCTCCAAAGCCCTGCGCGGTCGTCTCACTGACAACCTGCTTGCCGCCCTTCATAGCTTTGATGGTTGTCGCCATGCCCTGTGCTTGGGCTTGGCTGGCCCCGTCCGGCGCTAACCACACCCGCCCCGTGGTAAGGTGAGACTCATCACGGATGCCCCGTTCGATCTCCGCCATGGCGTCGGATGATAGATCGGCAGACTGCCAGGGAGCCGAGCCGTTCCAGTCGGAATCAGCCGGCCCAATGAGCCGCAGGTGAACCACGCTTGGAGCCGGGAGAGTGCGCTTGACCACGCCGTCGGGCGCCATAATCTCAAGGTCGTATTCCCACGTCGCCGGATCAGCGGAGCCGCCCCGGACTTTCCATTGGTGCGCCCGTTGAAGACTCAGGGAGCCGCTGTCTGTGGATATGGACCATACGCTATTCCCGACCCGCAGCACGTCCCTAGCGGCTGTGTAGAGAGTTCTTGGGGACGTGAGTGGTCCAGAGAGCCGAGCCACCAGAAACGGCTCCGCTATCAGGCTCACACAGGTTTCGACCACGGCCAAGCCGCTGGCCTTGACCGGCGCTTGCTCCGCGAGTTCTTGCAATGCGTTGGCGACTGCCTGGGAGTAATCCGCTTCCCGAAGTTCCGCCCCCCTGCCGAGTGTCCAGCCGGAGACGTTTACAGGCATAGCCGAGCCGCCATGACGATTTTGTTGGTCTCCAACTTCGCCCGGACTTCCACCAAGGAATCGGCGTAACTCGGAGTATCCACCAGTCCGGCCCTCGGGACGTAGGCCCTCAGAATCTCCCGGATGCCGTTTCTCCGGGTTTCCTTCTCGGCGTAAAACTCTACGCTCAAGCCGGTTAGGATTCCTTCCCGTAGGTTGGTGGCAGCGTCTCGGGCGCGCTGGGTATCAGGGAATGGGGCATCGACTTTCAGGGCGTCGCCGTCCAGGAAGGGAATCACCCTCAGCAGCGGCGCCCGCCGGTCGTGCATATCGTTGATGACAAGCCCGTTGGCGGGCCAGTGAAGCGCCCCACGCTTAAAGAGTTCCTGCCGGTCGCTGGCCCGCTTTTCGTAGGTCAAGAGAGTGCCCACCAGTCGCCCCGGCGTGGTGTTCGCCCCGTCCGCTTCAAAGCGGATTTCACAAACAAGTGTATCCAATGCGGTCCTCCGGGTTAGCTTACGTACTTGAGGCGCTTGAAATTGGCGGTCCGCGGTATGCCGAAATTCCAGAAGGTGTTGAGAGTCAAACCCACTTCACCTTGGTGGCATGGCTCCCGAAGCTGTCCCGTACTATCTGCGCGTAGGGCCAGATCGGAGCTACCGCCGCCCCTTCCATGCCCCGGGCCAGCCCGATGTATGCCCCAAAGTCGCCGTTGGCGGTGTTGTTGTCGATACCGTCCCGTACCGTCCAGGTCACGCCGTTGGCCCGAAGAAACGCGGCGACGGTCTGATTGTCCACGGTGGCAGCGTGAATGGTCCCGCCCCATAGGGTATTGCTGCCCACGCTGGCAACGATCCGAACGTCTTCCATCGAAGATGCATATTGGCCGTCGATATAGGCTAGGAAGGCTTTCAGTAGCTCATCACCTTTGACCTTGTGGGCTTGCGTGATCGTCTTTTCGGTAATGCCCGCCGTCTGAAAGCCGGTTATGTCGGCGCTGTTTTCGTTCGCGCCGTTGTCGCCCTTGAAAACGGCCTTATCCAAGCTCTCCATCGTCTGTGCCCTCATATCGCGGATGATGGCTTCGGAGAGTCCAGGCAAACGCAGCTCGTCTTCAATGCTGTAGATGCCGTGGATGGCGTTGCGAGTGGGTCTGAGTTCCGTAACCGCCACCGTGTAGGTGCCTTCGGTGACTGCCTGGGTGCGCCCACGCTGGACTCCCGATTCACCCGCTGACATAACCGGATAGGCAGCTACGCCGTAGCCAACCAACGGGAATGTCACCCCGAGCCGAACCGCTGCCGTTTCAGCAACAACCCGATCCAGCCAAGTCCCTTGAGTAGCGGCGCCGTCGCCGTCCCTTGATGCCCGATGCTCGGCCCCGGCGATAAGTTCCAGCGGGAAAAAGTTCGCGGCTATGCCCAAATGCTGATTGTATTCGAGTTCCGGTCCAGCCATTACCGGCATACCGGCCAGGGCAGCGCCCACGTACTTACCAAATTCAACCTTGCTTCGGAGTTCCACCAGCGCCCGTTCCTCGGCAGTCTCAGCGGTGGCCGTGGTGACTTCGGGCTTGGGCTCCGGCTCCAAGACCTTCTGTGCCACCAGCAAGGCGTCGGTGGCCCGAATCTCGCCGGTCAACTTCCCGATTGCTTCCGTGTCGGGCTCGGTGGCGCCGATGAGTTCCGCCAGTTGCTTGCGGAGGTCGCCTAGGGTAAGTTCAAGAGTCTGTACAGGTGTCAACGGATTCCTCCTGTTAAGGTTGACACCAGATTAACATGCCAAGGGATGCAGATGCAAATGATTGTACATGCAGATGCAAATGATTGCACATAATGAAGGGCGTGAAAAGCCCGTTCCGTCTCTCAAGGTCGGAACGGGCGTGGGATGGGCTGTGCGGACGCGCTGGGCTTAGTTTTGTGGCAGCGGCTCATCGGGCCGTTTGGTTACAACCTTTAGCTTGTTGGAGTTGGAGTTCTGCAAAGGCTCCATGAGCTCCAATTCGTACCCTTGCGATTCCTCTTGCTCTAGCCATTGGTCAAGGGTGATGTTGTTGTCGCGGTCCGACGGGTAGACATATTCTCCCAAGGCTTCACCTGATGGGGCCAACATAAAGACTCTTACGTGATAAGGCTGGGTCATGGTTCCCTCCCAAGTTAGTTTTGCCAGGAATTAAAGATGGCCGCCAGTGGGGAAAGCTGGCCCCGACGACGCCCTAATCATATCACACACTCCCCCCCCCTCCTTCACGCCTAAAGAATCAATCCATTCACCTAAGTCCTATAGTGAATGAATCGATTCTCCGGCCAGGTGATAAACGGTGTTTCGAGCCTTGCCTTGCCGCTCAAGAACGCCGCCATCAACCAGTCCTTTTAGATGTCTGTTAACGCCGGACTGGGATAGCTCCATCCCTCCATCGTTGAGCCGGTCCTTAATGTCGCTGCTTCCCAAGTCGCCATTCTCCAATATCGCTTTGATTTCGTCGTCAACCTCGGCCCCGGTGTCCACCACGTCATAGCTTCCCGAATTCAGGTCAAGGACTATGCTTAGGTCGGAACCCAAGTCACTGACGCCAAAGCGAGACTGTATGGATAGGCGACGGCGTTCGCCGTCGCCGTTCCCAAGGTAAGCCATGCAGTCCACCATCCCGCCGATCTTCTGGGAACCCAACGATTTGTCGCTTCCGTCTCCCCCGGACTTCCGGGAATGGTGAACCAACAACGTAGCGGTCCCTTCCGCATCCCCGATAAGTTGGCCCATCTGGATTATCGGAGCGAGCCGCTCGGAAACTTGGCTGTAATCATTCGCGTCCCTCAAGTCCACCCACGATCCCAATGTGTCGATTACCAATATCGCCGGCTTTTTAGTTGCCGCCATGAAGTCAGCGTGAACAGCATCGGCGAAGTCCTGGGGAGTCTCATACCGCGGCTGTTGCCGCCACAAGGCTATTCTGACATTCTCAGAATCCAAGCCAACCATCCTAACCTGTGCTGCTAGGCTGCGCTCGGATTGCTCAGTAAAGAGCCAGGAGCGCTTAGGTTCCCCCAGCGTCGAGCCTAGGAATTTCCCGCCAGTCGCAGCCGCCTTTAGGAGGCTCAGGACCAACATGGTTTTGCCAGCTTTCGGGGAGCCAACCAAGAGCGTGATGCTCCCAGCCGCCAACAAGCCGTTGACAAGCCATTCCGCAGGCGGAGCCTCAAGGACTTCGGTTATCGAGGTCCAGACAATGCCGCTCCTGGCGGTGGTGGCCGACGTGGCCCAGGGCGTCAGCGTTTCTAGGCAGAGTTTAACCATAGGCGGCAGTAGGTCCCCCGCGCCCCAGCCCGAACCTTCCACGCCCACGTAAGGGAGTGTGTAGAGTTCGCCCACGCCAGCGTCGATGCAAGCCTTAGCAGCCAACGGCAAGGTCTTACGGCCCTCTTCGTCGTTGTCCGGCCATATAGCCACACGTCGGCCCCGGACTGCGCTGTAATCCTGTTTCGCCACTTGACCGGAGCCGCCATGCCAACAAGCCGGTGCAATGCCGGGAACGTTCGCAGACAGCACGGCGTCACGGTCGCTTTCCCCTTCCACAATGACTATCAGGGCGTCGGGAGTGTCGTTAGACACCATTAAGGGTATCCCTACGGTTTGCGTCTTTTCAATCTGCCAGTTCTTTTTGACGCCCCCTTTGTCATCCCTAAATGCCTTTTCCCGTTGGGGTAGGTCCATTCCCGATGGACCGTCAGCCCGTCCTTTTGGAAGGCTCCTAGAATCTCGTTGAAGCTGCAACCCTTGCTCCAACACTTGAGTATCAGGCCGCCGTCCGGCGCGTCTCCGATGCTCAGGTTGTTGTCATTGCCTTTGTGGTATGGACACTTGATTTTGAAGTAGTCGCCCGCCAGGGCCGCGCCAGGTCTGTAGTGTTCCGCGACCTCTCTAGCTGTTCTCATTTTGCCCTCTCGGCTCAACCGACTTCGCCGGTCGCCAAGGGGCGAGAATCCATCCAAGCCTCAATGTCGCTGGACTTCCATCGGACTGCCTTAGCGCCAACCTTCAGCGGCAAGGGAAACTCCCCCTTCCGCATCGCGTCATAAATCGACGATCTGGTTAGCCCTACCCGCCGTTCCACCTCGTGGCGTGTAATCAGATACTCCGTCGCCATAAGAAAAGCCCCTCCATTCCGTTCTATACCGAGATGGTAGGGGCTTTTCTTATGGCGACGGAGTATTTCTTTTTGGAGTCCGTTAGAACACTGAATCCTTATGTTTCCGGTAGGCAGCGGCAACGGTTTTATAGTCCAGGTTCAAGGCAGCCGCCACTACGTCGCAGGCTGAGGCGCGATCGGTTGTGGCGTCATTCCGGGTCGGTGTCATGACGTATCGTTGAGATAGAGCTACCACCATCCGGGCAAGCCCATAGTCGCGCATGTAAGTGGAGTAGGCCCCCGTCTTCGGCTTCTTGATCTTCCCCTCGGTTTTGTAGGCCAGCCATAAGGCTAGGCGGGTCGGCAATTGAAGGTCAGACCTTAAGAAATCACACGCGAGAGCGTCTAACGCCGTCCATGCGGCTTTTACGACGAATGAGGCATCCAGCCAGTTTGTGAGCAGTTCGTCGCGTTCCTGCTCCCCTCTCTCCCAATACGCCGTTACCATCGCGGTGCCGAGGTCCTGCCAGTCGCCGATTGCTTCTCTGTTCTGCCGGTCCCATTTCAGGACGTCTTCGATTGCGTCCTCGAACGTCGGCATTGCTACTCACCCCCTACAAATTTCGCCCACTGGATCATAAGGTCGCGCCTCTTGTCGAATAGGTCCGTCCGTGCATACGCTGCCTCCATGGAGTTTCCGAGATTGTGCGCTAGAGCCGCCTCAGACACCGCCCACGGCGCCGAGGTCTCACTGAGACACCAATCCTTGAAACTTGACCGGAAACCGTGTGTTACCGCTTCCACGTCCAGGCGCCGCAGTAGCATCGTAAAGGCCATGTTGCTGAGCTGTCCCTTGCTTCCCGGGAATACCAGCGCTTCGCCTCTACTCTGAGCCTGAGCCTGCCGCAGTATCTCGATAGCCCGCTCAGACAGTGGTACGCGATGTTCCTTCCGCATCTTCATACGTGCCGCTGGTACGGTCCAGGTGGCACAGTCGAAATTGATTTCCGCCCACGTCATGCCCCTTACTTCCCCGGCCCTTGCCGCAGTGAGGATGACAAACTCAAGAGCCAGCTTGGTGAAGGTGTGGGCGGTCGATTCCCGAATCGCTGCTACTGCCGCGGGAACATCGCCATAGGGCAGGGCGGTATGATGTTCCTTGAGCCTTGGCCTTCGAGGAAGTGCGCGGTCGACGGCGGCAACCGGGTTGTCATTGCGAAGGCCGGCAGCTATGGCGTAGTCAAAGACAACCTGAGCCCGTTGCTTCACCCGCGCTGACGTTTCCGGCAGTTCATTCCAGATCCCCGTCAACATCCCTAAAACCTGAGCCGATGTTATCTCAGTTATGGGCGCGTCGCCGATGACGGGATAGGCATGATTGGTGAGAGATTCCGTCCACTGCTTTGCATGGCGGTCGCTGGACCACGTGGGGCGCCTCAGCTCGATAACCTGCTCCGCTATCTGCCTGAACGTCGGCTTGACCGGCTCAGGCTTTTTCGCTGCGGCGGCTTCCCTCGCACCAGTGGGGCGCAGTCCCTCGGCAATCTCGGCTCTACGTTCAGCGGCAAGTGCGCGGGCTTCCTTGAGCCCCACGATTGGATAGCTGCCAAGCCCGAGGTTGGCGGGCTTGCCGCCCCAAGTGTAGCGGAGTACCCAACTTCGCTTGTCCCCTTCCCCTACGCGAAGGGTGAGACCGTTCCCGTCATTGTGAGTGCCAGCCCCGGCGTTGCGAATGGCCCTATCGGTCAGCAGCTTTTCCTTGACTGGCATTTGTACACCCCCTTTGTACAGAATATTTTGTACAATTCAAGTGGGATTGTACAGGAATAAGGCGGAACCCACAAGACACAAAGAAAGGCCGTCCGTAGTTGGACTAGCTACGAATCGGCCTAATTCTGGTTAATTTAGCCTTAGTAGTGGCGGGAGTGGGAGGGAGTCGAACCCACCTACCCCGCTATTAACGAGGCACAACGGATTTGAAGTCCGCAAGAGCCACCGGGCCCTATCCACTCCCGGGACGTAGGCGGACGCTGGCCGGTTAGGCCAGAGTTGAGTCGATCTTCCTCTTCAGAGCGCCCTTGGGTACGGCGCCTACTATCTGTTCCACCGGTTGGCCGCCTTTGAATATGAGCAGCGTGGGTATTCCCCTGACGCCATAGTTCATGGCGGTTTTGGGGTTGGAGTCCACGTCTAGCTTGGCGAAGTCCATCTGGCCATCGTATTCGCCCGACAGCTCATCAACTATCGGTGCAATCATCTTACAGGGCTGGCACCATTCAGCCCAAAAGTCCACAAGCACAGGCTTCTCGGCCTTGAGGACTTTCTCGTCGAATTCTGAATCGGTAACGGCAAAGGGTTTGGGCATTAGCTCTCCTTCTCGGGTATGTGACTTGATTAGTGCTTTTACGCACCCTTGCGATAATTAGATTCAACGAGTAGTTGCGAGGTTCACTAAATTCCGCTAGCTAAAATACAGTTTATATGGGCTCGACGCTCTGGTCAACCGAATAAGCTTTCACTGCATAGGGTCCATATAGGAGTACTTATTTTCTGGCTTCCGGTAGAGCCTTAGGTTATAGTGTATTGGAGTCAACTATATGGTAGTTCAAAGCCGCATTGGTGAACGTCTCAGCCTGTCTCTTGAGGGCTGGAGTAAGCTCGGCGATACCATCGCTACCCATAACGGAAACACGGTCCAGGTGTTCGGTGGAATACCGGGTGAGGAAGTGGTAGCTGAAGTCGTCAAAGAGCGCGGGACCCATATCGCGGCCAGAGTCATCGAGGTTCTCAGGCCGTCTCCACATCGCGTAACCTCGCCCTGCCGTTATTTCGGAGAATGCACAGGGTGCCAGTGGCAGCACGTTGACTATGAGAAGCAACTCCGGATAAAGACTCAGACCGTGATTGATGCCCTTGTCGAGGTCGGTGATTTAGTTGATCCGCCGGTGTCTCCCTGCCTGGGTGCGCCCGAACAATTTGGCTACCGCAACCACGCTCGCTTTACGGCCCGCCGGGACGGGAGTCTGGGATTTGTAAACAGGGATACCCGTAGGTTCGTAAAGGTTCAAGAATGTCTGCTCATGCATCCCTGGATAAACGATGCCCTCGGTAGGCTGCAGGACCGGTGTGGGGAGACAACCCAGCTATCGATCAGATATGGGGCCAATACAGGAGACTTTTTAATACAGCCTACGCTCAAAAGCACTGAAATCCCCCTAAAGTCGGGACAGAAACATTACACCGAGTCCGTTGGAGGGCGTAAATTTCGTATCGCGTCCCCCTCTTTTTTTCAGGTCAACACCAACCAGGCGGAGCTTTTGGTGGCCCTCGTAAAGGAGGGCCTACGGCTTACTGGAGACCAGATTCTCGTCGACGCTTACGCCGGCGTCGGAACATTCGCTGCCCTGCTGGCTCCCCATGTGAAGAAGGTTATAGCCATCGAGGAAGCCGCCTCTGCCGTTGAGGATGCGGGTACCCATATTGCAGACCTGGAAAATGTCGAGTTTATTGCCGGGAAAACGGAAGAAGTCCTTACACAAATCGGCAACAGCCCGGACGCTATCATCCTGGACCCGCCCAGGGTCGGTTGCCAGCCAAAGGCTCTGGAAGCGGTTCTTAAACTGTCGCCCGAGCGGATTGTCTATGTGTCTTGCGACCCTCCGGCCCTGGCGAGGGACTTAAAGGTCCTATGCAAAGAGCAATACCGCTTAGAAGAAGTACGTCCAATCGACATGTTTCCACAGACCCGCCATGTGGAATGCGTAGCTGTCCTCTCACTGGTCAGGGATACCGACGGTACCGGTCCACATGGCAAGCCTGAGGGCACGGTAGATTTAGTGCTGGCGTTGACGTCGCCGCGCAGGCGTGAGCTTACGTCACGCTTGGGTATCTCGTATCGGGTGGTTCCCCTACAGTCGGCCGAGTTGGCCCAGGGAAACGAGACTCCGGAGGAAATGTCAGAGCGTCTGGCCCTGCTGAAGGCCAGAAGTATATCTTCCAGTGCTCCGGCCTCTCTGATCATCGGCGCTGATACCGTCGTGGTGCTGGAAGGTGGTGTATTAGGCAAACCCAAGGACGACGACGATGCTCGTAGAATGCTCCGTGAGCTGAGAGGGAGGGAACACCAGGTGGTCACCGGTGTGGCAGTGATCGATGCTTCTCGCAATCGAGAGTACTTAGCCAGAAAAGCCACGTCAGTTCACATGAGGGACTATTCCGACCACGAGATCGAGGCATACGTGGACAGCGGTCGGGCTGCGGACAAAGCAGGGGCCTATGGGATTCAGGACGTCGATTTCAGCCCCGTCGCGGACATGGATGGTTGCTATACCAACGTCGTGGGGTTGCCTCTTTGTACACTCGCAGACCTGCTAAATGAGGCTGGCATCGACGCTACTCATGTTGAGGTGCCGCATGAGTGCTCCCAATGCCCTCTTCAGGAAGAACCACACCAGCTTAACGCAGAAAGGTAAACGGATTGGACTTTTTGGGAATAGGCGCTTTAGAGATTCTTATGATCCTGGTGATAGCCCTGATAGTCCTGGGTCCCGCTAGAACCATGGGTTTGGCCAGGGACGCTGGGAAGATGTTTAGCGGAATGCGCCGGGCGATGAGCGAGCTATCCCAAGCAGTCGAAGCAGAGGAACTGGATGCAAGTGGCCCGGATACCGGCAAGGCGCATGATTCCAAACCAGTGGACCACAAAGAGGAGCAGCATTGAGGGACGGGGAGATCCCTATAACCACTCATTTCCAAGAGCTTCGACGGAGACTCATGATCTCCGCCGTGGCGACTCTCGCCACGACTATAGTCGCTTTCGTCTTCTACGACGAGATAATAAGGCTTTTGCTCCGGCCTGCAGACGACCCGGACCTGATTTTCATAGAGGTCACCGAGATGATAGCCGTGACTTTCAAGGTCTCCCTGGTCACGGGTTTGATGCTGGCATTTCCCGTCATACTGTTCCAGGTCATAATGTTCGTCGCGCCTGCGTTGACGTCCCGAGAGAAGCGTTTGGTGTATGCCTTCATGCCAGGAGTGTTGTTGTCTTTTGTGGTCGGCGTTGCATTTGGATACTTCGTGCTGGTCCCTCCGGCAATCAGCTTCTTGTTGGATTGGGGGTCCGACCTTGTGACTCCGATGATCCGGATCAGCAACTACGTTAACGTGGTGGTGATGTTGCTATTCTGGATAGGTGTGGTCTTCGAGACACCCATAGTGATGTTCCTGCTTGCTAAACTGGGCATCGTATCTTGGAGAGGATTTGCGCGTTGGAGAAAATACTGGGTCGTAGTGGCCTTTGTTTTGGGCGCTATAATTACCCCGACGTTCGACCCGATCAATCAGTCGCTAGTAGCCGTGCCGTTGATAGTTCTCTACGAGGTAGGGATTTGGCTGTCGAGGCTGGCAACTCGAGGCAGGTCTGAAAGCTATCCAGGGGTGGCTGCGTCAGGGCCGTCTGGAAGCTGAGCTGGCGGTTAGGCCCTAGTTCTTTGTCGCGGACTTAGCCCTCTTACGCTTTGGCTTGACCTCAGGCTCTTCGTCCAGAGAGATTTCTTCCTGGCCGGTCAAAGCTCCCTTAAAAGCCCTCATGCTTCGGCCAAGGGAGGCACCCATCTTGGGTAGCCTGGCCGCTCCGAATATGAGCAGTACAACCAGAAGTATTACGACAATTTCAGGCCAGTGTAGCCCCCGCATGGTAAACCTCCTTGTCGCCAGCCTAAAGCTACATTCCATCATAACAGGAAAGATGATGCTTGGGCGATAAGATACGGGTTCCCACCAAGCCAGACTTGGGTTGGAATCGCCAACAGGAATTGGTGCACCACAAGCTGATTTTGCGTCGGAAATCGTAATCCTGATATTGAATACCCAATCTCGACGGCGTATAATTTTTGGTCAAACGGGCTTTGCTGTCGAATTTGTGGTGGGGATGCATGAGTGGTAAGTGACGGGGAATATGACGTAGTCGTTATCGGAGCAGGTCCCGGCGGCTACGTGGCTGGAATCCGAGCAGCCCAGCTAGGGCTGAAAACGGCGGTGGTGGAACGGGATGAGCTGGGCGGGGTCTGCCTAAACTGGGGATGCATACCTAGTAAGGCTCTATTAAGAAACGCTGAAATCCTCTCTTTACTTCACCGAGCCGATGAATTCGGCTTCACATTCGATAACCTCCAGGTAGACTACTCAAAGGCCATAGACCGTAGCCGGAAAGTCGTGGACAAAAACGTTAAGGGCGTCGCATACCTGTTTCGAAAAAACAAGGTTGAGCACGTCAAGGGTGACGCAAAACTTCGAGATGCCAACACCATCGAAGTGGGCCCTGAAGGTCGGATTCTGAAGACCAAAAACACTATCCTGGCTACGGGTGCCCGTCCCAGGAGCATTCCAGCCCTCGAGATCGACGGCGAGCGGGTCATCACGAGTCGCCACGCTCTGGAGTTGCGAGAATTACCAGCCTCGATCGTCATAGTTGGGGCAGGAGCTACCGGTGTCGAGTTTGCCTATCTATATAACGCCTACGGTGTAAAAGTCACTGTAGTAGAACTTCTTCCCCGCGCGGTGCCGAACGAAGACGAAGAGATCAGTGCCCAATTGGAGCGTGACCTTTCAAAGCAAGGTATCACTTTTTTGACAGGCTCCGGCGTGGCCGAGATAGATGGATCCACGCTAAAGGTGGAATCACCCAACGGTGTGCAGGGGCTGGAGTGCGACAAGGTACTGGTCGCCGTGGGAGTGGTGGCGAACGTTGAAAACATCGGCCTGGAGGAGTTGAGCGTAGAAACGGATAGAGGGTTTGTGAAGGTCGACGAGCGCATGTCCACCAATGTACCGGGCTTATATGCTATCGGCGACATGACCGGCAATGTGCTCCTGGCGCATGTGGCCTCTGCCGAGGGGGTGACGGCAGTGGAAACAATAGCGGGCCTGGACCCACAACCTCTGGATTACGTAAACATGCCGAAGGCCACTTACTGTCTGCCACAAATCGCTAGCTTCGGACTGACCGAACAGCAGGCTAGAGATAGTGGTTATGAGGTCAAGATCGGTAAGTTTCCTTTCCAGGCTAGTGGGAAAGCGCTGGCCATTGGAGATACTCATGGAATGGTCAAGCTGGTGGTGAACCAGTCCAACGGCGCCATTATCGGAGCCCATATGATAGGTCCGGAGGTCACGGAGATGCTGGCGGAACTTTCCATAACTAGGATGCTGGAGGGCACAACGGAGGAACTGGGCTGGCTGGTTCATTCCCACCCAACGTTGTCGGAGGCCCTTAAAGAGGCTGCGCTAGCTGCCGACGGTCAGGCGATTCATATTTGAAGGGCGGTAGCCAAGGATGAAGATTAAGTCTCACCTAACAAAGGCGAAACTCGTTGATCTCTACCGGCAGATGATTCGCATCAGACGATTCGAGGAAGAGTGCGCCCGCCAGTACATGCAGGGAAATATCAAAGGCTTTCTACACCTCTACATTGGTGAGGAAGCAATAGCCGTCGGTTCTATCTCGGCCTTGCGCCCGCAAGACTACGTGGTGACCCACTACCGTGACCATGGCCATGCCCTTGCCAGAGGGCTGGAAAGCAAGGTAGTCATGGCCGAGCTGTTTGGCAAAGCTACCGGTTGTAGCAAGGGCAAGGGCGGCTCGATGCACCTGTTCGACGTTTCTAAAAACTTCATGGGTGGGTATGCGATCGTCGGTGGGCAAATGCCCATAGCCGCAGGACTCGCTTTCGCCGCCAGTTACAAGAAAGAGGACAGGCTCGCCCTGTGCTATCTAGGTGATGGCGCTCTCAACGAAGGTGAGTTCCACGAATCGATGAACCTGTCGACGATTCGGAAGCTTCCGGTTATCTATTTCTGCGAAAACAATCTCTACGGTATGGGTGCCTCGGTCTGGGAGACCTTCGCCCGCGCTGACGAAATCTATCGGGTTGCCGAGGCGTATGACATGCCTGGCTGGCGTATGAACGGTATGGACGTGATAGACGTCAGGAAAATGACTGAAGCTGCCGTCGAATACGTGGCCAGTGGCCAAGGCCCCATTTTCCTGGAGGCCCAAACGTATCGATTCAGAGGCCATTCTATTTCAGACCCGGCCGAATACCGGCAGACCAGGGAAGTAGAAGAATGGCTACTTAAAGATCCGATAGAGTCGTTAAAGCAGCAGCTCTTGGATGAAGGGTTGAGTTCTGACAAAGAGCTAAACGCGATAGATGCGGAAGCGCTGAAGGAGATCGAAGAGGCGGCTGCATTCGCCGCAAACAGCCCCTTCCCCGAACCGTCGGCGCTGTACGAAGACATTTACGCCAGCGGGGTTCGGTGAGCAGTGCCTGAAGTTACATACCGAGACGCAATAAAGTCCTCGCTGAGGGAAGCCCTCAGCGAGGACGACCGGGTCTTCTTGGCTGGAGAGGATATCGGTCCCTATGGCGGCGCTTATGCTGTAACCAAAGGGCTTTTCGAGGAGTTTGGTTCAGAACGAATCAAGGATTCCCCGCTCTCTGAGTCCGCGATTATAGGCGCCTGTACTGGTGCCGCCATAGCAGGCCTGCGGCCTATCGCCGAAATCATGACCATTAACTTCAGCATGCTGGCCATGGACCAGATAGTGAACCACGCGGCCAAGCTGCGGTACATGTCCGGCGGGCAGATGTCGGTTCCGCTGATAATCCGTACGGTCACAGGAGGGGGAGCCTCGGTTGCGGCGACGCACTCCCAGAGTCTGGAAGTATGGTACGCTTCTGTCCCTGGCCTCAAAGTAGTAGTGCCCGCCACTCCCTATGACGCTATTGGGTTGCTACGAGCAAGCAGAGAAGAGCTTGATCCCGTGATGTTCATCGAGCACATAATGTTATATGGTAGTCGTGGAGAAGTCCCGGAGACTCGGTTTACCGTTCCAATAGGGAAGGCTGATATCAAACGAGAAGGCAAAGACGCAACTATAATATCCTATTCTTGGATGTCTATCGTGGCCTTGGAGGCCGCAAAGAAGCTCTCTGAGGAAGGCATAGACGCGGAGGTGATAGACCTCCGGACCTTGAGGCCTCTGGACTCGGAAACTGTCCTGGAATCGGTCAGGAAAACCCACAGGGCTCTGGTGGTGGAGGAGTTCTGGAGGACAGGCGGATTCGCCGCGGAAATCGCTGCTCAGATACAGGAACACGCCTTTGATTATCTGGATGCTCCTGTGGCCAGGTTGGCTGGAGCCGAAGCCCCCATGCCCTATTCGTTCCCGTTGGAAAAGCTGGCCATACCCGACAGCGACGGCGTTGTGCGCGCCGTGAAGGAGATGCTGGGAGTTGCTGCTTAGCGCCCCGTATTTGTATCGCACCGTCGATTTTGTAATATGAGTCCTTCGTCCTCTTAAAGGAGGTTAGGTTGGCTACGAAAATCGAGATGCCCCAAATGGGTTTTGATATGAAAGAGGGTACCCTTGTTCGCTGGCGTAAGAAGGAGGGTGATCAAGTAGCCCGGGGTGAGGTGATTGCCGAGATAGAAACCGACAAGGCGACGGTAGATATGGAGGCCTATGCCTCAGGCGTGTTAAGCAAGATAGTCGTAGAAGAGGGGACAACGGTACCCGTAGGCGAGCTGATCGCTGTAATCGGGGAACCTGGCGAGGCGGTTCCGGACGTGGGCGAAGTCAAGACCAAGGCGCCTTCCAAGGCTGCCGTTCCCGATAAGCCGGCACCTGCTGCCCCGGCAAAAGAGCCTGCAAGAGCGGCTGTTACTTCCAACGGGGCCAAAGATATACGGGCTACACCAGTGGCCCGGCGCATGGCAAAGGAAATGGGGATAGATCTAGCTCAGATAACAGGCACCGGCCCGGGTGGGCGTATAACAGAAGCCGACGTGCGGGCCCAAGATGGAGCGCCGAAAGAAGCCGCGGCAGCCCTCAAGCCTACTACCACTCCAGTTGCGGCTGGAGGAAGGGTTGAGCTGACCAAAATGAGGCAGGCCATTGCTCGGATTACCGTCCAGAGCAAGCGTGAGGCCCCCCATTTCTACGTCACCTCCGAGGTCGACATGACCCAGGCCATGGCGGTTCGAAAGCAGCTCAATGAAGAGCCCCAAGACGGCACCAAGATCAGTATTAACGACATGATAATCAAAGCCGCCGCGAAAGCCCTGATAGCGTTTCCTAAATTCAACGCTACCTTCCAGGAGGAATATCTCCAGCTAAATGCCAGCCTCAATATTGGCCTGGCCATTGCCCTGGAGCAGGGTCTGATAGTAGCGGCCATCGAAGGTTGCCAGGACAAGTCCTTGATTGAGCTCGCCAAAGCAAGCAAGGACCTGGTCCGGCGAGCCCAGGGAGGCACACTCCGAGCGGAAGAATATACTGGGAGTACGTTTACCATCAGCAATCTCGGAATGTTCGACGTGGAGAGCTTCGCGGCTGTCATTTTCCCTCCCAACGCTGCGGTCCTGGCGGTCGGAACGGTCAAGGAGCAGCCGGTGGTCAGGAACGGACAGATAACGATCGCTCAGGTGATGAAAGCGACGATTTCCGTTGATCACCGTGTGGCGGATGGGGCCGAGGGAGCCAGGTTCTTGTCCGAGGTGAAAAAGCACCTCGAGAACCCCGTCACTCTTTTGGTCTAAACCATCGTCTTAAACGTTTCCTCGGCGGCCACCACTGTCTTTTCGATATCTTCCTCGCTATGAGCGAGAGAGAGAAATCCGGCTTCAAATTGGGAAGGCGCCAGATATACTCCCATTTCCAGTATCCCGTGAAAAAAGCTGGCGTATCTTTCAGTATCCGCCTTCTCGGCGTCTGTCTGGTTGCGGACGGGTCTCTTGGTGAAGAACGACGTGAACATCGAGCCAATGCGGTTCGTCGTGATAGGTTCTTCGATTTCACGTGCTGCTAGGTCTAATCCACCGACGAGCTTTGCCGCTATCCTGTCGAGGCCCTCGTAAACGCCGGGTTCTTTAAGCAGCTTCAACGTCGCCAGGCCCGCTTGCACGGCGATAGGGTTGCCCGAGAGTGTTCCAGCCTGGTACATCGGCCCTAACGGAGCGACCATCTCCATAATTTCCCTACTGCCTCCATACGCGCCCACCGGCAGGCCGCCGCCTATGATCTTGCCGAGACAGGTTATATCGGCGGCCACCCCGTACAGGGCTTGAGCCCCTCCGTACGCTACTCGAAACCCGGTGATGACCTCGTCCATGATCACCAGAGCGCCCTGTTCCCTGGAAAACTTACAGAGGTCTCCGAGAAAGCCTGGCTCGGGCCGGACTACCCCCATGTTGCCGGCAACCGGCTCGACGATTACTCCGGCAACCTGGCCTGGGTGATTCTCGAAATGAGTATGTACGGAGTCGAGGTTGTTGTACTCGGCAACGAGGGTTTCGGCTGCGTAGCCTTCTGGCACTCCGGCGCTGGTTGGAACGCCCAATGACAGGGCCCCTGAGCCAGCTTGGACCAGCAGCCCATCGGCGTGGCCATGGTAGCATCCAGAGAACTTGATGATCTTGTTTCGTCCCGTATAGGCCCTGGCCAGTCGGATAGCGCTCATACACGCTTCGGTACCCGAATTAACCAGCCGGACTTGCTCTATGGATGGAAAAGCCTCACAGATAAGCTGGGCAAGCTCAATTTCTGCAGAAGTTGGGGCTCCGAAGCTTGCACCCGACGTAGCTGCGGACTTTATCGCCTCGACGACCGCGGGATGGGAGTGACCAAGGATAAGAGGGCCCCAGGAGCCAACAAAATCTATATATCGGTTGTCGTCGGCGTCCCACACGTAGGCGCCACTGCCTCGACTGAGAAAGACGGGAGTACCGCCAACTCCCCGAAAGGACCTTACCGGGCTGTTGACCCCTCCTGGGATATACTCCATGGCCCGCCGGTAGAGCTCGTTCGAACTGGATCGCCTCATGGGCCTTTTGCGGCTTGGTCCTCTAGGCCTCGTCGTCTTGGGAGGCCAGATCAGAACGGCCGTCCAAGCTGAAAAGCTCTCGTGCCAATTGTAGGTGGTTTGGACTACGCTGGGCTTTTAGGAACGCGGTGGGGTGGTGAAGGAGTTTGTTGACGATGGCGGTGGTCATCGAGTCGATGAACTCGAAATCTTCGCTGGTCAACCGGTGATCGAGCCTTTTTAATGTCTTGGCCAGCTCGTTCTGGCGGATTTCCTCTGCCATTTGTCGCAGATCAGCAATGGTAGGTACCACGTCCATGGTATCGTACCACTCAGAAAAGCGGCCAACCTCCTCCAAGGCTATTTCTTCAGCCTTCCTAGCCTCCCTCTCCCTTTCCAGCCGGTTGGCCTCTGAAATTGCAGCCAGGTCATCCTGATCATACAAATGAACGTTGGGAATCTCCGCCGAGGCTGGGTCGAAGTCTCTGGGGATTGCTATATCCATTAGAAACAATGGCTTTTCAGGCCGGGAGTCCATCGCTCCCCGTACTTCATCTGCTCCGAGAATATACCCTGGAGAGCCTGTAGATCCTATGACTATCGACATCTCTTTAAGGACCCTCGGTATTTCCTCAAAGGGAATTGCCTGACCGCCCAACTGGTCTGCCATCTCCACGGCTCGGGAGTGGGTGCGGTTGGCGACTATGATCTCTTTTACTCCAGAGTCGACCAGGGCTTTGGTGGCTAGCTTGCCGGCATCGCCAATGCCGATAACCATTATCTTAAGCTCGGTCAGGTCTCCCAGCAGGCGTCTGGCCAACTCCACGCACGCACGGCTCATGGACAAGGCGTTGCGGCCAATGTTTGTGTCCCGGCGGACCCTTTTGCCGACGCGAATTGCCTGGTGGAAAAACCTGGAAAGCGGCCCCTGAATGGTCTTCGCCGCCACGGCGGCGCCGAAGGCATCTCTCACCTGGCGCAAAACCTCGCTCTCTCCCACGATCATGGAGTCGAGGCTGGATACCACTCGGAAGAGGTGGTGCATGCAGTCCTGTTGGCGATGGGTGTACAGGTAACCTTCTACATCAGCCAACGAAACGTCGAAGTAGCCAGCGAGAAATGTTTCTAGTCCGCTACGGAACTGATGCTCTTCACCGAGTGTATAAACTTCGAACCGATTGCAGGTACATAAAAGGACGCCCTCACTTAAATGGTTTCCCATTGCCTTGAGAGCGTCTGGCAGTTGGGCTTTCGGAACCACCATCTGCTCCCGGACTTCTAGCGGGGCAGACCGGTGGTTTAAGCCCACCACTAAGAATTCCAATATTTCTCCGTTCCGAAGCTATGCTAGGTATATGATACGAGGGCTGCCTACGTCAAGTCAATCGAAGCGCAGGCCTCTCAAAACGCTGAAGGTGCCTTTGAGACCGTATGTTTGAGCCCATGTTAGAATAGACCCGCCGCGTCGATGCCATGACCGAATGGCAAGCTCCTTTGTCCCGTCTCTGTCTGTGATACCGCGACGGGCAAGTTTCAGTTTCATAACAAAGTCATAACAAATGATTAGAGTCACCATCGAGATACATACTGAAAGTGGATTTAGAGCGTCCGAGATAGTGGCCGACTTGCGAAACGTGGCAGAGATACTGTTTCTACCAATGCGCTGTATAGGTTTCTGGGATGTGCCAACAGGGGGACATATCTGTCCTCAACTGCAGCGGCGAGAGGAGTGCCCTCACAAGGACATACCGGAGGCCTTTGAAGAATACCGTAACACCGTGGAGAACGAGCTTCGTGGTACGCTGGAAGTCGTCTTCCCCCACGCAGAAGTATACATATATCTATCATGATCATAGCTCACGAGTAATATGAGCTCGCCAGAGAATCTCGGCGAAGGAGTCGCATTTTGATCCGAAGCCTCGATGGCAAGACGCCCAAGGTGGCTGAGACCGCATGGGTCAGTGAGTTCGCCTATGTAGTGGGGGACATCGAGATCGGTGAATACAGCAGTATATGGCCGGGCGTCACCATCAGAGGCGACGGGGAGTCTACCATATCGATCGGTAACCACGTAAATGTGCAAGAGAATTCCGTAATCCACAGCGACGAGCTGGTGATCGAGGACTATGTCACCATTGGCCATTCGGTGGTTCTCCATGGTTTGTGGGTCGGACAAGGCTCTCTGCTAGGTAATAACTGTACGGTGTTGGAGATGTCCAACATCGGCAAAGAATGTATCATCGCGGCCAACTCGGTTGTTCTAGCAAAAACCAATGTACCTGATCGGTCCTTTATGACCGGCGTTCCCGCCGTGGTCAAACGGCAAGCCACGGCAAAGCAGGTGGATGGGGTATTGGAGGCCTCTAATATCCTGATGAAGCTAGCGAAGAAATTTAAGAAAAGCGGCCTCTAGCTCTTCCTGGTCAAGGAGACCACTCGGAAACTATGTATGCACTGATACTGGCAGGGGGAAGAGGTGAAAGGCTTCGCCCTCTTACAGATTCGATCCCGAAGCCGATGGTGCTTCTCAACGGAAAGCCGATCCTGTGGTATCAGACCCAATGGCTCACCAGTTGTGGGGTGACCGACGTCGTGTTTCTCGCCGGTTACCGGTGGGAAGCGATAAAAGAGTTCTTCGGCGATGGTAAAGACTACGGTTTTAACGCCCATTACAGCATTGAGGATTCTCCTTTGGGCAGAGGCGGAGCCATCCGTCGGGCGATGTCTGAAATACCCAGGAACGAAAAGAGCGTCTTTGTAACCAACGGGGACGTGATTACCGGAGAAGACCTCAGCAATGTCCTTCATAAGTTCCACAACTCTCAACAGATCAGCGGGTTACATATGGCCACCCTCATGGTCGTCCCGATGGTAAGTTCATACGGAATTGTGGACCTGAGCGATCTGGACCACGTGGAGGACTTTCGTGAGAAGGCGGATCTCCCGTATTGGATAAACGGTGGAATTTATGTGTTTTCTCGGCGGATTAGACGGGAGCTTCCAGAGCTTGGAGACCATGAGTCTTCTACACTCCCTGCTCTTGCGGCCCAGCATCGGCTCACGGCGTTCTCCTCTCGGGCCTTTTGGAGAAGCGTGGACTCCGCCAAGGACCTCAGGGAGGCCGAGGATTTTCTAAAAAGTCGGGAGTAGCGCTTCTTCGTGGGAATCTAGATCCCTTGAGGTAGCTTCTCCCCGGACGTAAATGTTTCCCAACGGCCGTTCCGATATGCCGTAACTTTTCCGGACCCCAGGACAGTCCAACTGCCGGGAAGCCCGAAGCAGCAGGTCATTCCATCGATTCCCAGCACTGTCAGGTCACTTGGCACAGCGTCCGCAAGCTGAGAAGCCACTCTGGCGGGGTCACCGTCCTCGTGGTGAGGAAGCACCCCTACACCCTGCGCCAACCGCAGGCCATCAACCCAGGTTCGCGTTGAGGGCTGTATCATGCTGCTGCCCATGACCATCGCGCCTGCGCTGGAGCCTCCCACCGTTGCCCCTTTATCCAACGCATCCCTTAATGTTGCTAGCAGTTTTGTGCCTTTCAGGGTTGCCAGCAGATGGTCTGGATTGCCTCCGGTAAAGTAAACGATGTCGGCCCCGGATATCGCACTCGCGTATTCATCGTCGTCCGCATGGCTTCGGTCGAGCACCATGAGCTCGGAAGAGAGCGCTCCCAGGCTTGAAAAATAAGAGACTCCGTTGCTCGCCGCTTTATCGGGGTTCTGGAAAGCGGCTGCAGTAGGGACGATCAGGACTCTAGCGCTCGGCGATGCAGTCGACTCCAGGATAACTTTATCCATGTCCTCGCAGCCAGGGCGAAACTCGTCTCCTCCAGCCAATACCAGCTTTCCAGCTACGTTTCCCCCGTTAGAAGCCACTCACTTTACCCTCTGGATTTCCATGATATGACCGCTGGTTCAAGGGGCTGGGTGCCCCGAGTCCTGTATGTACCGTCAACTTCTTCCAGAAGCCCTGGTAGGACTGTCTCCAATACACGTCTCTTAGCCCCGTTGGAATCGAGAAACAGACGTCGTGTAAGCTGTTCGAGGGCGTCCTCAGGTTTATCGAAGCCTCCAAGGAGATGTGATGGCAGCGAGTGAAGTATAGGCTCTATTCCCATTTCCTCTAGGACATCGACCAGTTCTGGAAGAGATGGCAAGGGTAGGCGCTCCTCCCCGTGGATATGTCTCCATATAGAGTAGAGATTGGATTGGGGAGGGCTTTTAAACAAGACCACCATCACCATTTTCCTTGCGTGGGCTTCGAGCTTATCCACAAACAAACCTATGTCGGAAACGGTATAGAGAACATGTGCGCAGAGCACCTTGTCCGTAAGTTCCACCTCGGCTTCCTCCCACCCGGCTTGTATCAAGGAGATGTTTTCTATACGGTGCTCCGAGGCTTGCTGGATAAGCAATTTCCCCATACTGGGTGATGGTTCAACGGCCACGACGTGCTGGCAATTGAGAGCAAGAGGCAGCGCCAGCCTCCCGGCCCCCGCGCCAACGTCGATGATAGTATCCTCAGGCTCTATCTGCGTCAGGAGTCGCTGTACCAGAGGGTCGTCCTCTCGGTGAGGGTCTGCTATGAATTGCTCAGCCAGATGCTGCCAGTGGTCCTCGGGAGGCGGAGCTTCACGCATCCTTTCGGACTGAGCGTGCTCTGCTTCCACCATGTTCTTCCACCGCTGGCTAGCATTCATGGCTCAACCCTCCAATCTTCTCATTGTTTCGTGCATCGACTGCTAAGCTCCATGTTCAAGTTGTTTAGTGTGATCCGGTGGTCTGAATATACCTAGAAGTGTCGTTACTATGAATCCACCGGCTATAAGCAACAAAACCCCACCCGCGAGACTGAAGGTCTCGGCGAATCCGAACTGGTTGCTTACGGGTTGGCTTACCAAGGGTGCAATAAACTGGCCCAGGAATGCAAAAGTCATCAGACCACCTAATGCACGTCCTCGAACCTCGGCCGGTACTTCTGATGTAAGCCAAAAATTCAAATTTGGGTTGTGAAGGCCGAGCCCCAGGCCGACCATTGCCAAGCCTAGCAGGACGTGGCCGTAGTTATCTGCGAATCCAATGATGCCGAAACCGAGGCCAAACAGGATAATGCTGGTATGGACTATGCCGGTTATCTTGATTCGCGAGCTTACGGGACCATATACGAATGACGTGAGTGCCGCGAATAGGGCGAAAACGGCAATAGCGAACCCAGTATCTGTTGCGCTTGCGTCGGTAAGCTCCTCCAGGTAAAAGGGTAACTGCACGTGTATCACCGCTAGCATTAATTGCCACAGCATAGCGACGCCGTAGATCAACGCTATGCGCCTCAAGGGCAAGCGGATTCTGGCTGGGAGTTTATCGCCTTCACCTGAGGACCTGTCAGGGGCAACTCTGGTTTTGGGACGTGTCGGTTCCCGGATCCAGATCGCTACGAACGGCATGCTGATAAAGGCTGTTAGGTAGATCAGAAAAGATGCCTTCCAGCTCACGTCGGCCATAATGCCAACCAAGGAGATGATCAGAACTCCCGCCAAGGCTAAAGAACTCATCTGCCATCCCATGAGCTGAGCCCGTGTTCGGCCCCCATAGTAATCGGCGATAATGGTCGTAACGCTGGTGCCTATGCCGGCGATTGCAAAACCGAGTATTGCACGACCAGCAAGGATTGCTGGCAGAGAGTCCAACAAGACGGCGGAGCTACCTGATAACCCGAACAAAGCTGTCGAGAACAGCAGTACATTTTTTCGCCCCCACCGGTCGACTACATACCCGGCCATAGGCGCTCCGATGACAATAAAAAGAGCGGGAAACGTCAGAACAAGCCGTACCAACAGGTCCACGTTTGGCACGTCTGAAAAATGGGCCTCCATGCCAGGAAGAGCCGGAGCGATTCTTACAGCGGCCATCACCGTTGTGGTGCTGGCTAGCAAAACGGTTGCTTTTACGGCTGGCGAATCGGGGACGCTCTTCTTCATCGAGTGCTAAGGCGAGCTAGTCATCAATCACTTGATTCAGGTCCCTCTTATCGTTTTTTGCGGCGGCTGAGCCAGCAGAGAGGCGACAGCAGTTGTTGCCGGGAGCGCCAAGAATATCAGCACGGGAACCGTATATGCATCGGTGAGGTCAAAGAGAAAACCAAAGGGCATCGGGCCAAGGGCTGCAAAGCCTGTGTAACCAAAATGCCCTATCCCTCGGATGCTTCCCAGTGAACGACGCCCGTAATAGTTTGCCCAGACCACAAAGCTGATGTTTGTTTGGCTTCCGATTGACAGACCCAACATGACACCGTAAACGAAGGGTACTACGGGTTGTGACAGCACAAAAGTAAGCCCCATCGCGGCCGCGAGCATGGCTTGGTTTCCCACGATGATGAACCGGTTTGGCACCTTCTCGGATAAAACACCCGCCAGAAGGGTGCCTACTAAAGATAATGCCGCAATAACACTTAATACTCCTGTGGCAACACCAGGGTCCACTCCTTTGCTATCGAAAAGGGAAACGTGGTGGAATACCATGCCGACCGGGATCATCATAGGCACCGAAGACGAGAAAAAGAGCAGCCAGAAAGTCTTGGTACCAATTATGTCTCTCAGCGTTAAGTCTGGTTCCTGGTAGTTGTCGGAAGTGGCTCTGGGGTTGTCCTGATCTTGGCCCGGATGGTCCCCGTCCGGAAGAAGGCCTATCGACTCAGGAGACCTCCGCACCAGCAGAATAGCTGGTAATAACAACAGGCTCCAGACTCCGATGGCCATAATTACCCATGCCTTACGCCAATCGTCGAAAACGGAGATCATGACGTGAACCAGAGGTGGGAAGGCGACCAGGCTGAACGATACACCGAGGTTGGTGATAGCTACGGCTCTCCCTCGAAACCTGACGAACCACATGGCAGCCATCGTGGTCGGAATCAACATCAACGCGCCCACGCCGAGAATGCGTAATCCTGCAAATCCAGCTAATAGCTGGACGGCGTTATCGACCTCGCTCATTGCTAGGACTACGAATCCGAAGGCTATGGTGGCGAGTGTCAACGTAACCCGAGGACCGTAACGGTCCAGTAGCCAGCCCACCGGCATCATCGCAACTGCGGCGATCAGGGATCCGATCGTGTATAGGCTCGAAATCAGGCTTCGGGACAATTCCAAGTCTTCTATAAACTCGTCCACGAAGCGAGAGATGACGATGGTCTGGCCCGGTCCAGACACAAACATGGCCAGCATGGCGACGCTAACGATCACCCAGCCATAGAAAAAGGGTAGGCGGATGCCAAAGGGTATATGTGGGCTCGTTTGGACAGGGATCTTCGTAGTTATGCTCCTGGGCGAACTTCTAGGGGATTCTACAATAAATTGCCCAGTTGTCGAGCCACGAAATATAATGCGACTTTAAACACGTAACCCGGAGGGCCTATGGACACACAACCAGGCGCCGTCTATACGACAATGATAAGAGATCTCCCGCGCGGCGAGCGCCCACGAGAGCGTCTGCGCGAGTCTGGCCCGGATTCCTTGAGCAACGCGGAGTTGATCGCAATTCTTCTGCGTACTGGAGTGCAAGGAGAGAACGTTCTCAACCTGGCTGTGCGATTGATCTCCCAGTTCCAGGGCCTGCCGGGTCTTGGTCGCGCTTCATATCGACAGCTCTGCTCCGTTAAGGGCATAAGCGATGCCAAGGCGTGTCAGCCTCTGGCAGCATTGGAATTAGGTAGGCGGTTCGTCTCCCTCCATCCAGAAGACCGGGCAACCATCAACTCTCCGGGTGACGTGGCGAACCTGCTTGCGGCCGAGATGAGCCTGCTGCAACAGGAGCATCTGAAGGTGATTCTTCTGGATACAAAAAACCACATGCTTGGGATCAATGAGATATACGTGGGGAATGTCAACTCTTCGATGATACGTATAGCCGAGGTGTTTCGACCGGCGATTCGTGACAACGCGACCTCCATAATCATTGTGCATAACCATCCTTCAGGAGACCCAACGCCAAGCCCCGATGACGTGGCAATGACGAGCCAGCTCAAGGCCACCGGGGAGCTTTTGGGGATCGAAGTCCTCGATCACCTCGTTCTGGCAAGTCAGGGCCATGTAAGCCTCAAAGAACGAGGCCTCGGCTTCTAATACAACGTTTGTTAAAAACATCAGGAAGCACATTTCCGATCATCCTAACCTTGTCGAGGGATTGCTAAGAATGCCTGTTTTATACGTAGTAGCTACCCCCATAGGAAACCTCCAAGATATAACGCTACGGGCGTTAGATATGCTCAGAGATGTCGCGCTAATAGCTGCGGAGGATACCCGTACAACCAGGAAATTGCTCACTAGCTACGACATCAAGACCCCCATCACCAGCTACAACGACCACAACATGAAATCCAGGATTCCTATGCTGATGGAGGCCCTCGAGTCGGCCGACGTTGCACTGGTCTCCGAGGCTGGCATGCCTACAGTCAGCGACCCGGGCCACGAGCTGATTCGAGAGGCGATCGAGAAAGGGGTGGAAGTTGTAGCGATTCCGGGAGCTTCCGCGCTTACAACTGCCCTGGCAGCATCAGGTATACCGGCACAGCAATGCCTGTTTCTGGGGTTCCTTCCTAGGAGGAAGGGAAACAGACGGCGCCTTCTGGAATCTATCAAAGCCCAGCCGTGGACTTTGGTCGTATTCGAAGCCCCTCATAGGCTAATAGCCTCTTTGTCGGACATATTAGAAGTGCTGGGAAACCGGCAAATGGCCGCGTCCAGAGAGTTAACCAAGATACACGAAGAAATTTTCAGAGGGACAGTCTCCCAGGCGATAGCGCATTTTGGAGAACCTCGTGGTGAGTTCACGCTTGTGATAGCTGGTTCGCCGCCGTGCCGGGCGGAGGTTGATATAGATGCGATCAAGGCCGAAATCCGACAGCTCAGAGGTCGAGGCGTTAAGGCTAAAGAGGCGGTAGCTACTATCACGCGATCGACGGGGATCCCCAAGAAGAAGGTTTATAAGATATGGCTGGATACTCGAAACTCCGATCCAAGGTAGTTGCCGAGGCGTACCTAATTCTGTATCGGTTCCCCTTACAGGGTTATATTGCTACAATGACCCCAGCAACGGTACCGAAAGAGCACCAACTTATATGACACAACGGATTCTAGTAGCGGTAGCGTGGCCCTATGCCAATGGCTCCTTGCACCTGGGACATCTGGCCGGGTGCTATCTGCCAGCCGATATCTTCGCTCGTTACCAACGCCTCAGAGGGAATGAGGTTCTGATGGTCTCGGGTAGTGATCAACACGGAACGCCCGTCACGATAAGGGCCGAACAAGAAGGGATAGCTGCCACCGAACTCGTAGCCAGATACCATGCCGAATTCCTGCATTCGTGGGAACAGATGGGCATAAGCTTTGACCTGTTCACCAACACCGGTACAGACAACCACCGCCAGGTAGTGCACGATATGTTCCGCACTCTGCAGGAAAAAGACGCCATCTATACGGATACTATGCTCCTGCCATATTGTCCTACATGCCGGCGCTTTCTCCCTGATAGGTACATAGAGGGAACTTGCCCTCACTGTGGTCATCCGCATGCCCGGGGCGACCAATGCGACAACTGTGGTAAGACCCTGGATCCGATAGACCTGATAGATCCGAGATGCAAGATTTGTGGCACTAAGCCGGAGCTCAGGGAGACAGAGCACTTTTTCTTTCGATTGAGTGGCTTTCAGGAGCCTTTGCTTCAATGGGTTAAAAAGCAAGAGCACTGGAGATCAAATGTCTTGAACTTTACCCGCAGATATCTGGAGGACGGCCTGCATGATAGGGCAATTTCCAGGGACATAGAGTGGGGTGTATCTATCCCGGTTAACGGCTATGAAGACAAGCGTATATACGTATGGTTTGAAGCTGTCATGGGCTACCTATCCGCGTCCAAGGAGTGGGCTCAGAGGCAAGAGCAGCCCGATAAGTGGGAGGACTTCTGGAAAGATCCGAATACCAAGACTTTCTATTTCATCGGTAAGGACAACATACCGTTCCATACCATCATCTGGCCGGCTATACTTATGGGGTATGGCGGCTTTAACCTACCCTATGACGTGCCAGCCAACGAATTTCTAAGCTTGGAGAGCAGTCAGTTTTCCACCAGCCGGAACTGGGCCGTATGGTTGCCAGACTATTTGGAACGTTACGATCCTGATCCCCTCCGCTACTACCTTACGATAAACATGCCGGAGACCTCCGATTCGGACTTCTCATGGTCCGATTTCTTGCGGCGGAACAACAACGAGCTTGTCGCCACTTACGGCAACCTGGTCCATCGAGTCCTGACTTTCACCTATCGAAACTTCGACGGTATGGTACCCGAGCCGGGCGGCCTGGATGTCATGGATAACGAGATTTTATCTGTGGCCCGCAATCGCCTCGACGAGGTTGGAAACAGCATCGACGGGAGGAAGTTCCGCGCCGGTCTCAACTTTGCGATGGGTCTGGCCCAAGACGCCAACCGATATTTAGATACCAAGGCCCCGTGGAAAACCCTCAAGACCGATAGACAGGCAACCGCAACAACTCTCTGGGTGGCGCTGACCACGATTAACTGCTTGAAGGTACTTATGTATCCATATGTACCGTTCAGCTCTCACGAGCTCCACAGGTTGCTGGGGTTCCAGGACAACCTGGAGGAGGCCGGATGGGACTGGACTGCCGAAGGTCTACCGCACGGGCAGAGGTTGGGGGAACCCAAGCCCCTGTTCGCTAAGCTCGATGACTCCGTCGTAGAAGAAGAGACGTCGCGCCTGGAGGTCAAAGCTGTTTAGGGGGCTATTTGCTAGAAGGATTGGATTCGCGGACAGCATCGATCTATCAGCCCATTGAAGAGGACCTGATACAGGTCGAGAAGCGTCTGGCTGGACTCTCTAACATTGAAACGCCGTTCCTGCCTGAGCTTTTGGACTATGTCAGCCTAACCGGAGGGAAAAGGGTACGTCCCGCGATCACTCTGCTGGCGGGGAGCCTGTTCCCAAGTGACCATGACCATCGCATTGACATGGCGGCGGCCGTGGAGCTTCTGCACATAGCTACCTTGATTCATGACGACACAATCGATAACTCGGCATTGCGACGCGGAAAAGCAACAGTTAGCGACGTCTGGGGCAAGGACGTCGCTGTGCTTTTGGGCGATTATGTTTTCGCAAAATCAGCTACATTCGTTTGCAACACTAATGACGTGCGGGTTATCCGCCGTTTCTCCGAGACTATCATGGAGCTTTCCAGCGGCGAGCTTTTGGAGTATTTCAACAGTAACAACTTGAAGCAGACCCGAGAAGATTACAACGACAGGATATACCGGAAGACCGCGTCCCTTTTTTGCACGGCTGCCGAGGGTGGGGCCATTCTTAGCAGCGCTCCGGAGACCGCGGTGCAGGCGTTAAAGAGCTATGGGTATAACCTGGGAATGGCTTTCCAGATAGTCGACGACATATTGGACGTACAGGGCGACGCCGAGGAGATAGGCAAACCCGTTGGTAACGACTTGCTGCAGGGCGTTCTTACCCTTCCTGCAATCATTTTGATGGAGAGGTACCCTCAGGACCATAATATAAAAGAGCTATTCACCAACGACAACCACGGCTCCAGTGACGTTCTACAAGGTGTTCTGGAGATGATGCAGGACTCCGGCGTCATCGAAGCTTGCTATGAGGTAGCACAGGACTACTGTACCAACGCCGGTAAAGCCTTGGAGTGGTTTCCTGACAATCAGGTCCGGGGCTCGCTGCTAGATCTTGCCGACTATGTCATGGAGAGAAAACGCTAGCGCTCCCAGACCACTTCGCCCCCAATCATAGTCATCACCACGTCCACATTTTTTGTAGACTCATGTCCTACTTTTGTTGGGTCTTGATCCAGCAGGACCATGTCGGCGAGCTTTCCCACGGATATCGATCCCCTCTCCTTCTCCTGGAAAGAGGCATATGCGCCGTTGATGGTATGCATTCGTAGCGCCTCCTCTACAGATATCCCCTGACCCCTAGCGACGTGGGCACCGATTTCGGTACACCTCGTAACAGCCGAGTAGATACCGGTGAGGGGGTCTGGACGTATGACGGGGGCGTCGGATCCAGCGGCCACAATAATACCCGCGCCCATAAAAGATTTCACTGGATATAGATAAGGTCGAAGGTCCTCCTCCACTTTGGAAATATACTGGTCTCCATTGTGGTAAATGAAGCCCGGCTGGGTTGTCACTATGGCTCCACTAGACTTGAGCTTGGCCAGAATCTTGGGGGGACATTCCGAGCAGTGCTCGATCCTGTGGCGATGACGTGGCGCTGGATCGGATGACCGGGTACGTGCGATGGCCTCTGACGCCGCCTCGACGGCGTCAGCTTCCACAGCGTGTATTGCGACTTGAAATCCCATCTTATGAATCTGCACCACGTGCTGCTTCATCTCGCCGGGGCTGGGCTGAAGAGTCCCAGTCGTGGCGGTGAGCATCAGCTTGACTGCTCCAACCTGGAAGTTGTTATCGCCGTCGCCTGGGGTGATACCTTCGTCGATGAAAGAGGCCAGATGTTCTATGCCAACCATCATTGTGACCCGGGATTCGAGCTTCCCGCCTCTCTTCAAGTTATGAAGAGTCTTGTAGCGCCCGAGGTCATTTCCCGGACCTGCATCCACTACAGAGGTTATTCCCCTGGATAAGAGCAAGCGGTCGGCTCTCTTCACCCCGTCCAGGAACCGGCCCTGATTATCCTCGGCTTTTGAACCGTTCCGTAGGTATTGACCCATCTCTAACAGGATACCTGTGGGCTCTCCTGTGGTCTCATCCCGCTGGATAATACCGTCCACCGGGTCGGGGGTGGACTTTGAGATGCCCATAGATATTAGGGCACGGCTGTTGAGCACCGAGGCGTGGCCTGTGCGGTGGTCGAGGCGAACGGGATGATCGGCTGTGGCGATATCCAGCTCTTCTCGGGTTGGATGACGCTTCTCAGCCAGGTAGAACTCGTCATACCCATATGCTCTGATCCATTCCCCTGAGGGGGTCTCGCGGGCACGCAGGCGTATTGCCTCTATGAGCTGAGGTATAGATCGGACACCAGAGGGGCGGCAGTCCACGCCCGTCAAGCTGCCTGCCAGGGCTAGGATATGGAGGTGTGCGTCGTAGAATCCAGGCAAGAGTGTCATGCCCTGGCAGTCCATTTCGCGTGACGAGGGCCCTTTGAACTGGCCAGCCTGTTCCATCGGCCCAACGCCAACGATCTTGCTTTCCCGTATCGCTACGAATTGAGCCCTTGGCAACTCGGCTGCCATGGTAAGGATATTAGCGTTGGTGAGGATCAGATTAGCGTGGTGTTCGCTAGTCATCTTATGGCTCACTGCCATCGTATCGCTTTACCACAAGTTCGGGAAGGTTGAAGATTCGCCTCCTAGGAGTCGGCGCCGACCTCGATAAAAACCTTGACGGCATGCCACACGAACATCTCCGGTGTCATGCCCAACTCCTTGGCATGCTTGCGAATCTGGTGTGCCAAGGGCCCGGTGAGGGAGGCGGTGACAGGCCCATCCTGGTCGGCCCAGATGAGCAGGTTGCGTAACACGTCGATATCCCACCGCAACAGCACCTCATCATGTGGGTCTCCAGAGACGGAATCCCGATGAATGATGACCTGCCCGCCATCGAGTTCTGCCCAGTACCGATGAGTTGCGGTTTTTTCTATCTCGAATGGAGACCCGGACGTCGTCATGGCTTATTTATAACAGTCAAGCCAGCTTGAGGCTAGGTCTTTTTACAGAAGCGGAAGGCGAATCAGACCTCAAGGCTCACGGACGCGGCCGCTTGCTGCTCGTCGGCGTGATAAGAGCTCCGCACAAGCGGTCCCGAGGCGACGTGTTTGAACCCCAACGACTCCCCGATGCGGCGCAGCTCGTCGAACTCGGCCGGCGTGTAGAACCTGTCGACGGGAACGTGTTTATCGGATGGGCGCAGGTATTGTCCTATAGTAAGCAGATTGCAATCTACGTCGCGCAGGTCTTTCATGGTATCTACAATCTCGTCCCAATCCTCACCCATGCCAACGATTATTCCCGACTTGGTAGCCATCGTAGGGTTATACTCTTTTACCTTGGCTAAGAGCTCCAAAGACTGGGCGTAGTTTCCTCTGGGCCTGACCTTGGGGAAAATTCTTCGGGCGGACTCGATGTTGTGGTTGAGAACTTCTGGCCGGGCGTTTACGACCGTCTTGAGCGCAGACCAGGAGCCGTCGAAGTCAGGTATGAGAGCTTCTACCTTACACTCAGGGACCTCCTGGTTTATTTTGCGTATGCACATGGAGAAGATGAAGGCGCCGCCGTCGGCGAGATCGTCTCGGTTCACCGAAGTGATGACACAGTATTTAAGTCTCAGGCGTTTGACGGTCCGGGCCAGCCGGTCGGGCTCCATGACATCGATGCCGGTGGGCTTGCCGGTGGTCACGGCGCAGTAATGACAGCGCCGGGTGCATATGTCACCCAGGATCATGAAGGTGGCAGACCGTCTCTCCCAGCATTCACCGATGTTGGGGCAACGGGCTTCCTCGCAAACGGTGTGCAGTTCCGAGTCCTTGAGGAGAGTTTTAAGCTGGATGTAGGTAGGCCCACCCGGCATAGGCACCTTCATCCACTCAGGGAGCCGTCTTTTAACCGTTGTTGTCATCCAGCCTCCCGCTAAGCCTAAATAGTATCAAATTTTCACGTGCCGGGGCTTGATGCGGCACTTTTCAGCGGTGATGATGGAGTCTATCGTGGCGACGGCTTCGTCCAAGCATCCTTCGTGGTTGACCACCTTGTAGTCGAAGGCGTGGAGGTATTCCATTTCACTCCACGCGATGCGGCTGCGTCGATCCAGGTCCACCGCCGCCTCTGTCTTTCTAGCAGCCAGTCGTTGGCGCAACTCGTCCATGGATGGTGGCGCCAGGAAAATAAACAGAGCCTCGGGGGCCAGACCTTTTATTGTTGCCGCGCCCTGAACGTCGATCTTGAGTATGGTGTCGAAGCCGCGCGCAAAGGCTTCGCGGACCTGCAGCTTTGGCACTCCGTACCAGTTGCCGTAGACATGCGCATGTTCGAGAAGCTCTTTTCTCTTCAACATCTCCTGAAACTCGTCCTGTTTCACGAAAATATAATCGATACCGTCCTGTTCGTTGGAGCGTTTCGGGCGGGTAGTAGCTGTGACAACGAACTGCCACGGCCTGTCGAGCTTGCGGAGTTGGTTGATAGCGGCGTCTTTACCTACTCCGGACGGTCCTGATAGCACCACCAGTAGAGGTGGTGCTCCCTTGGAAGGGCGGTCCGGCATCCCGTCAGCCAATCAAGGTCTCCTGCGCGTTATTCAGCAATGTTCTCCACGTGCTGCCAGAATTGGGGATATGATATATCAGCAGCCTGTGCCCCATCCACTATCGTTTCACCCTCGGCCAGCAACCCGGCTATGCCCAGGGCCATGGCGAGACGATGGTCGCCATGGCTGCGGCACCGGGCGCCTTGGAGTTTACCGGTACCGTGTATTACCATCCCATCCGACCGCTCTTCTATGTCGGCTCCCAGTCGAGAAAGCTCACCCACCGTGGTGGCGATCCGGTCTGATTCCTTAACCCTGAGTTCGCGAGCGTCTTTAATCACCGTCGTGCCCTTGGCGAAGCTGGCTGCAACGGCAAGTATTGGTATTTCATCGATCACGCCAGGTATCAAATCTCCGCCTATCTCTGTGCCCCTGAGGTCGTTGGATCGGACCACAAGATCCGCCAATGGTTCCCCGACGCGTATTCGACTGTTTTCCTGTGTGATTTTGGCGCCCATCGAACCCAGGACTTCAAGTACTCCAGTCCTTGACGGGTTGACCCCTACGTCGTTTAACCTCAGTTCAGCGTCCTGGTGGCATAGAGCTGCAACAATCCAGAAGGCTGCCGCGCTGATGTCACCAGGCACCTGAATATCCATGGTCCGCAATTGCCCGGGTTGTATGCGCAAAGTCAACCCTTCTTCTTCCACATGCCCACCCATAGCTTTTACCATGCGCTCTGTGTGGTCACGGGTCCTGGACGGCTGATGAATGGACGTCTCCTTTTCAGCGAGTAGACCTGCCAAGATTATTGCCGACTTCACCTGGGCACTGGCGACCGGCATCGTATATTCGATCCCTCTGAGGGCACCGCCTCTTATCACGAGGGGCGCCAGGGTATTGTCTTGCCTCCCGAAGATGTTCGCGCCCATAAGCTTCAACGGGTGTACTACTCTACCCATTGGGCGAGAGCGCAGGGAGTCGTCACCCGTCAAAACGGACAGGAACGGCTGAGTTGCAAGCAGTCCTGCGAGGAGCCTCATTGAGGTACCGCTGTTGCCGGCATCCAACACGGCTGCTGGCTCTTGGAGTCGTCCACCGGAACCGTTGACGATGGCGGCGTGGTCGTCGGCCGATTCCATCCGGACACCAAGAGCCTTCAGACAACGTGCCGTAGAAACTAGGTCTTGGCCTGAAGAGAGGCCTGTGATCGTGGCGGAGCCGTTGGCAATGGCGTTCAGGATCAGGGAACGGTGGGATATTGACTTGTCTCCGGGAAGAACGAAAGAACCTCTCAGGGTTCGCGGTCTTCTAACGACCTGCCTCAATATATGCCCCGGTAGGATACTACTTGTCCTTGTAACCCTTCCTGTCGAAGTCTCCCCAGCCAAATAGCCTCCGCCTGGCCTCCGGGTCGCCGAAAACCAAATGGGTCATGCTTTCGGCGGCCTTGGGCATTTGTTCCCGCGTCTCCGCCGAACGGTACCCGGGTTTGATCACACCTGCGAGCCAGCGGTCTCTGGCATCTTGCGCCTCGTTAAAGAGCAGTTCGAGTTCCTTCAGCCGCCCATCCGACTCGTCGACAAGCATTTGCCTGATCTTGTAGAGCTCTTCGGCGAAGGCGTCGATCCAGTAGACCAGACTTTCGTTATTGCTATGAAAAATGTCCCGATGCATTATCGGGTCACCGGAGGCGAGGCGAGTCGCATCCTTGTAACCTGTAGAAGCGACCTGGGCAATGTCGCCCCAGGAAGGACTTTTAGACGTGCAACCGACCAGCGCTACGGAAAGTAGCGCTGGCAGGTGACTCACCGCGGCAACGAAGCTGTCGTGTTCGTCTAGGCCTATGAAGTAGGGTTTAGCTCCTATCGCCTTGATCATGTCAGTCAGTGTACTAACGGCGTCTTGCGTTGCCCGGCTCGACGGAATCACACAGTAAGGCCTGTTCTGAAACATCGTACCGTCTGCAGCATCTGGTCCTGATGCCTCCTTGCCGGCCATGGGATGCCCACCTACGAAGCTTACAGTATTCGGCAGGTACTGTTCGGCCCACTCCAAAACGATGGCCTTCGATCCTCCGGTATCGGTAACAAGACATCCCTCACTGAGGCGGGAGGCCATGATCTCCATAACGGTTTTGATCTCCATGACTGGAGTGGCGATTATCACAATCTCGGCATCTTGTACCGCATTCGCCAGGTTTCCCTCTACTTTGTCTACCGCGCCCTTTTTTTGTGCCCTCGAGGCATTTCCTCGATCTATGTCCACACCCACGATCTCGATGCCGGACGTCTTTGCCTGCTTGATAGCGAGGCCAAGAGACGTGCCTATTAATCCGGTTCCTATTATCGTGATCTTGTCCACCTGTACCTCCTTCAGTCCCCGACGGTCCCAACCACGACCGAACCCCTCCCTATACCTCGTATGGTATAAATCTAGGGTATGTCCTCTGCCGTGTCAAACGCTCAATCCTACCAAGTGGCTACATGGGCAGGTTGATCGGCGCTCAACTCTCGATGACCTCGATCCCCATCACTTATTTCTACGTCAAACACCGAGGTGCCAGTTTGATGACTAGAACTCGTCGTCGTCTCCGTCGTCGTCCTGGGACGGCGCTTGCCCCAAAGAATAGCCTCCCTGTGGCAACAATGGACTGGGCCTTGCCCCTCTGGTTCGCTGCCGTTTCGGCAGAGCCGTCAGGCTCTCTTTCAAATCTTTCAGGATTTCTCCAGAGGATGCGTTAACAACCAGTCCATCAATGCCCATGTCCTTCAGAACTTTTAACTCCCATGGTGTCCTTGGTTCCGCGACTTCCAGGAGCAAGTACCCGGAAAGCATGGTACGAACCGAACCTATTTTGATCAAGCTCTCGAGGGTCAGCGGCGATCCGTTAGACTGGAGGGGTACCACAACTGCGTCAACAGGCAGGTCTTCGATCCCTCTCAGAGATCGATCGTCGATGTCTGGTTGGATGCAGAGCAGATACCCCATGTCTTCATCGATCAGGGCTTCCACATCGGCCCCCGACGGGTCCAGGCCGATGAAGTCACAACCTTTCTCTTTATAGTCGCGAGCCTTGTCCGCGTTGATGTCCTCGGCTCTTACACCCCAAGGCAGGCCTTCGATGTTTGGCATCTTCTTGATTATTTGTTCACTGTTCTCCAGGTCGATTATCGCTCCGTCGGCTCCTATACTTGCCAGAACCGAGGCCTCCTCTTCAAGTTTCTTCCCATCCTTGAGAATACCGAGGAGCGCCATGCTAGGGACGGTCTCGCTGCTGGAGGCGGCCCCGAATCCCATGGTAGTGGTAGTGGCGCCTCGGTTTATGCGGTCTAGTCTCTCTAAAAACTTGCTCATTAGCCCCTTCCTGTATAATCGCCGATGAGTTGTTTCCCGTGATTGGATTGCTGAAATAGGGATGTTGGATTTGATCTTCGCATTATGATAATTGAGTTCATACCTGCATGTCCACGGCTGCCAGGGGAGGATACGTGCCGAGAACCAAAATAGTCTGTACTATTGGCCCGGCGTCGCGGTCCTTTCAAGCTATCGAAGGTCTGGTCAGCACCGGAATGGATGTGGCCAGGCTGAACTTCTCCCACGGCACCCAGGCGGATCATGACGAGGTCATTTCCCTGATAAGGCAGGTGTCGGAGAAGACTGGTCATCCCGTAGCGATCCTCCAGGACCTGGCTGGAACTAAGATACGTTTGGGGAAGATAGAGTCTGGACAGGTCGTTCTCGAAGCGGGCCGGAGCTTTACACTAACCAGTAAAAACGTCCCGGGCAACCACCGGACGGTGACCGTTAACTACTCGGGCTTGGCCGCAGATGTCGCGCCTGGGGCTACTGTTCTACTAAGTGATGGAGCCATCGAGCTTGAGGTGCTGGAGACCACCGGCGAAGACGTTTTATGCCGGGTCGTGGTCGGAGGCCCCATTAGCTCACATAAAGGCGTGAACCTGCCCACCAGTTCGCTGAATGTGACTAGTTTCACGGTAAAGGATCAGGATGACCTGGCCTTTGGTATAGATCGAGGTGTCGACTACGTTGCGACTTCTTTCGTCAGGACAGTTGAAGACGTTCTGGCCATCAAACGGTTCATCGAAGAACATAACGCCCTAATCCCGATAGTCGCCAAGATAGAGAAATGGGAGGCAGTGGAAAATATCGACGACATCATTCGGGCCGTAGACGGGATAATGGTTGCCCGAGGCGACCTTGGAGTAGAGGTCCCGCTGGAGCAAGTGCCTCGCATACAGAAGATGCTTATTGAAAAATCGAACAGAGCCGGTAAACCGGTAATAACCGCTACTCAGATGCTTGGCTCCATGGTCGATAGCCCACGGCCGACCAGAGCCGAGGTGACCGATGTAGCCAATGCAGTGTTGGATGGGACAGATGCTCTCATGCTGTCCGAGGAGACGGCGATAGGCAAGTATCCAATCGAGACGGTGGGTACGATGGCCAAAATCGCTGAGGAAGCCGAATCGATCTTCCCCTTCGATAACTGGGACAGGTGGACAAGGGCTGATGGCGGCGATGATTTGCCAGAGGCAGTGGCTCGCGCAGCCTGCAAGCTGGCCGAGGAATCCAACGCAGCCGCCATTGTGACGTTCACCCAATCCGGAAGCACGGCCAGGCTAGTCGCCAAGTGCCGTCCCCATACCCCAATCCTGGCGTCGACACCGAACGAGCTCACCTACCGGCATCTTGCCATTGTTTGGGGAGTGGTCCCATTCCTGAGTGAGGCTATGGCCGATACAGATGAGATGATAGATGAAGCACTCGGAGCAGCGCTGAGGTCCGGCCTGGTGAAATCAGGACAAAATGTGGTTATTACGGCGGGTGTTCCGGTTGGCGAGGTGGGCAACACCAATTTGGTGAAGGTGCAGACTCTTTAGCCAGTCCTTCTCATAGTGGGAACAGGAATGGAGTGGGTGCCGTCAGACTATAGTTCTGGTTCGCCTGGATAGACTACAGGCCAGATACGTATCTATCGAAATAAGATGAGGGTTAGCCGGTCAGGTCTTTTACGAAGTATTTGCCGGAAACCTTTCCGAAGGATTTTTCAAGCTCCATCCTGTACCCGGCGCTCTGGTACATGGCGACGGCTGGGAGCAGATGGCTGGCGGTGCCCAGCCGGATGCGCTTGTACCCCTGCTGGCGGCAGAACTCGTCCGTGGTCTCCAACAGCTTTCGCCCTATGCCTTGCCTCCGGCTGTCCGTGGCCACGCTCATGCGGCGCAACTCCGCCTCGCCGTCCTCCCTACCTTGAATACCGACGATGCCCTTGACCTGCCCGTCTACTTCGGCCACCCAGAAATGGTCTCCCGGCCGGCTTAAATAGTTACCGGGTATGTCGGCCAAATCGTCCGCTAGCGACCGCTCCACGTACGCCTTGATCGAGTCCTCGAACTCTCCGGCGAAGTCCATCATCCCCTGAGCGAACAATCGATGAACCACTCCGCTGTCCGAGTCCTCATATGTCCTGATCGTTATCATTGAGACAAATCAGTAGGAAGTTACAGGTATGATAGTATAATAGCTGGCAGACCCTCGATCCAGGAAGCCGGTACCAGGGTTTCACCCTGTACCCATTAGCACCCCGTTTCGGTTTTGCTGTAGAACCTGCGCACACAGGAGACAACCGGGATGGACTACAAGTGTATATCTGCGGATAGCCACATCGATATCGTCTGGCTTCCCGACGACTTGTTTGTATCCGAAGCCCCATCGAGCCTGAAGGGCAAAATGCCCAGGGCAGTGGAGACCGATAATGGGAAGATTTGGGTTGCAGATGGCTCTCGCCTTGGCTGTGTGGGTGCTGCGGCGCTGGACGGTGAATACAAGCTTTATGAGCCCGGACTTTCTCATCGACTAGATAAGATGGAGGCGATGGACTTCTTTTCGGACGCCGCGGAAGGGCGGTTCCATCCCTCCAACCCTGAACTTCGGGTCAGGGACCAGGAAGTGGATGGAGTGCAGGCCGAGGTCATATACGGGATTCTCGGCGTGGCCTCTGGATTCTCCGATGCTGCAGGCGGAGTCTCGGATCCGGATGTCCTTGCCGCTGTGTACGATATATACAACGGGTGGGCGGCGGACTTCTGTAATAATCGCCCTCAGAGACTGGCCGGTTTAGCCTGTCTCTCCGGTCATGACCCTCACATAGCTGCGCAGCAACTCCGTCGTGCCGCCAATTTGGGCCTCAAGGGAGCCGAGATCAACGTCTCCCGCACGGTGAAGCCCATATATCAGAAGGAGTGGGACGTGCTGTGGGCGGCTGCTGCCGAATGCGATATCCCGATTTCATTCCACACCACCGGTCTACCCTTTCGTAATCCAGATGAGTCTGTAAAAGACGAGTACCGTTGGATCACACTAGGGCTGATGTATTCCCTCTTCCAATTGACCGGTATGGAATTCCTGGCTAGCATCCTCCTGTCTGGGGCTTGCGATCGCTATCCTGGCTTCAAGTTCGTACTCGGCGAGTGCGGTGTGGGATGGGTCCCCTATGTTCTCCACCGGATCGATCAGGAATACGAGGACCGGTTGTTTCACCTGAATTTAAGCATGAAACCCAGCGAGTTCTGGAGCCGCCAGGGATATACTACCTTCCAGGATGAGCGTTTGACTCCGGAGGTTATTCAAACGGTCGGGGAGAGCAACATTTTATGGGGCACCGACTATCCCCATGTCGATGGGATTTGGCCGGATTCCCAGGATTTCATAAAGAGGAACCTCGGACATCTCGATCAGGGGACGCGAAACAAGATCGTGTGTGAAAACGCAGGGAAACTGTACGGCTTTTTCGGCTAAAACCCTACGGTTGATACAGGGCAATGCCGGGAGCGGCCAGAGAGAGCGAAAACCAGAAGGCTCGCCTGGTCGGTAACTGCTCCAATCGCTGACCGGCCAAAGCTCTGTCTACAGCGTTCCCGGAAAAATCCCATCGACTTCCTGTTTCGGTGTCGAGGATCTGACCGTCTTGTAGCCGAAAAGTTAGGATACGCCCCTCTAACCGGCGAGAAAACGCCCTGCCGATAGGTCCGTCGTTCCGGCTGAATACCACCACCGGCTCCTCTGATATGGCGTCGTTTACCGCGGCGTCTCCAATATTCTCCAAGGGATACGCCTTCTCTTGGTCGCCCACTTGGACTGAAAGAACGATAGCCCCTGCCTTAAGCCGGTCGTCTATTTTCTCCTTGGATATAGGGAACGGGAAACGGAGATCATCAACGAGGTCGCTGTAGCCATCGAAGCTATCCCGTTCATATGGGTAGGACCTGCCGAACCCCTGTTCGCGAGAGAGGACGCGTGTGTCCGGGTGCAGTTGTAGCCACTGATTCCAAGGCATGACCGCTGACGGCAGGATGGTCAGACGTTTTCCCGTTAGGGTGCCGACGATGGCCTCGCCACCGACCTGAAACCAGTAAGACCCGGTTTCGTAATCGAACATGACAAGGTCGTTTTCGAACAGCGCGCTGGTATTGCCGAACACCAACACCCTTCCGTTGACTTCCCTGCTAAACGCCACAGAGATGGCACATAGCGGACAATAGGAGATCAACACAGGGATGCCATCTATCACGTCGTTTACGGTCTCGTGGAAATTGAGCATCTTTATTGGGTAGGCGTATGCACTGGTTTCTCCTTCGTATCCGATTATGAGGTCGTCATCCCTTAGCCAGATGCCTCCTTCCGGGCCTTCGTATTGGGGCTCATGTATTGGGCGGATCACGTCCCTGAGTCTCTCTATGAGCTGTGGAGTGGCATCGGAAAGCCTTACGAAGCTACCGTTAAAGGTGTCGAACACCACGTCTTCGAGCGGCACGCTGTGTATGTTGGTGTCTACCGGGGGCGGGGGGCCTTTGGGGGGACTGATATTGGCGGTGCGTTTTCAGATAGGCCCACTTCGCCATCGGCTACTGGGGTTGACGTGGGAGGTGATGAGGTGGGCGTCTTCTCAGAACTGCCGCATGCCACCCCTATCAATGCCAGGGCGATAGCAAGGGTGCCGACAAAGTAATACACAGACCTACGGTCACTGGATTTAGGAGTTGCCAAGTCAAGTCCTTCAAAATATTCGATGACGGTTTGTGTCGAATAGGTTGAAGATGGGACCTGCTGGACCCGGTGCGAAGACAAATCTTCACACTGAATTCAAACTCCTGTAACGCTACATTCATCTGATTCGAAGGTAATATAGGTGTTAGCACCCTATGCACCCTGGGTGCATACACCTAGCGAGGAATCTTATGGAGTTATTGGTAGTAGCAGGCGGAATGTGGTTAATCCTGGGCACCCTGGCGATGGCGGCCATGGGGCCGAGACAATAGCCGTTTAACAGCCTAAGACTCGATCCACCATCAGCCACCCCCGTGCAATCAACTGTCCTTCTTGAGCAATCCATGCTCTGCGGCAAACACCGCGGCTTCACTTCTCCTGGACAGCCCAAGCTTCTCCGAGATGCGGCTCACATGGTTCCTGGCGGTGTTCTCACTAATCACTAATCTGGCTGCGATGTCTTTGTTCGTGAGGCCTTCAGCGACCAACAGCAGCACCTCTCGCTCCCGCTCAGACAGGACCTCAGCGGTCTGGTCCTGATTCCTGGTTGTAAGCTGGGCGAGCTTCTCCATAACCTTCCCGGTGACGGCCGTATCAAGGAGATTCTGACCGGATGCGACGGCTCGGATGGCTTTGAGAAGATCGGGGCGTCCGACGTTCTTCAGGAGGTAGCCAGAAGCCCCGGCCACGATGGCTGAAAGCACAGCCTCTTCCTCCGCGAAGGAGGTGAGCATCAACACGTTCGGCCTGGGATTTGCGCTCTTTATCATCCTGCAGGCTTCGATGCCGCTCGCACCTTCCATCCGAACGTCCATTAACACGACGTCTGGGTTTAGTCTGGTCGCTTCCCTTACGGCGCTGTCGGCCGAGGAGGCCTCTCCTACGACCTCCATGTCATCCTCGATCTCAAGGATCGCTTTCAGCCCCGTACGCACCACCTCGTGGTCGTCAACGACCATCACACGAATCTTCGGCATATGGTTGATACCTCCTTGAGCTATGCTAGCAGGATAGCCTAACCGTGACCTGCGTCCCATTGCCAGGGGTGCTGGTCAGATCGTAGGTGCCTCCTAGCTCCTCCGCCCTCTGGCGCATGTTGTTTAAGCCGTGGCCCGAATGATTTCCGTTGGAGTCGAATCCCTGGCCGTCGTCCTGTACCAGGAGCTGCACCACCTCTGGCTCGAATTCGAGGAGGACACGAACCTTTGAAGCCTGGGAATGTTTTAAGGCGTTGGATAGGGCTTCCTGGGTCACCCGGTAGAGGCACGTTGCCACAGGCGTCGGCACCTTGTGCTCGTCCCCTTTTATCTCTAAATCCGTGGGCACTCCTGCGATGGTGTTAAATTCACGTATCTGGCTCTCCACCATGCTGGCCACGCCTTTCTCGCCCGCAAGATATGGTTTCAGGTCAAATATATAGTGGCGTACCTCCAGCAAGGTTTCTTTGGAGAGACCGACCAGCTTTTTGAGCCGGTCCTCGAAGTTCACTGGTTTTTTCGGGCCAGCTCGGCTGAGGTCTCCAGGTTTAAGCTCAGCATGTAGATAGACTGAGCGATGCCATTGTGGATCTCCCTGGATATCCGGCTGCGTTCCTCCAACGCAGCCATCTGTGCCTGCTGGGCTTTCTTTTGTAGCTCCAGGTTCTCCTCGGATTTAAGTCTCTCCGCCGCCACCGCCTCCCTCCGTCGTGATCTTTCCCACCGAACGATCAGCGTCCCCGCGACTACCATCCCTGCCATTGTGAGTGTCCGAACCACCAGCCATTTCTCCTGCTCCATTGCGTTTATCAAAGTTGGCGACACCACAAGGGCCATCAGAATGTACAAGCCTATTACGACCAATGCTACCGCATGTACAAGCCTATTACGACCAATGCTACCGCGAAAGCTAAACGGGCTGGCGACATTATGGAAAGGCCCAGCAGTGCCGGGTAATAAAAAACGAAGTAGGGATTTTGGAAACCCTCTGTTATGAATAAGGCGGCCGTGATCACTGTCAGATCGGCCACCCCTAGGGCAAAAGCAAAAAGCCAGGTGATCGACCTTCCGGTGGCGATTCTCCAACTCGCGTATGCATTCAGCGCAACCAGGCCGGCTGCGATCCCATTTAGAGCCACCCACGTCGTGTCCTGCTCGGTGCGATAGTGCAGCACGAAGAGCCAGGTTCCGAGCAACACCCAGCGCACTACAACCGCAACTGTAACGTTTGGGCGGTAGTCGTCGAAGATGGCGAAAGCCGGCGTGGCCAGGTTCTTCATGAATCCCCACCATCTCAAGGGTATCGCGAGCATTGCCAAGGTAGTCCTTTCTCATGAAAAGGTCAAGATTAGCCCTTATCTCCAACGTAGCTGTTTGTCTCCGGTTTGCGGTAGGTACGAACGTACCAAACCCGGATAGTATGTTCGTACCAAGGAAAGTTGGTACAGACGTCTCTGTCGAATGGTTACTTTGTAGCTGGTCGGCGGAGTTTAAATAGGCTACTGTGCGAATCACGCAAGACTGGCACAGGTTAGATTTCAAACGAAACGTGTAGCTGGTTCGTCTTAATCTAGACATAACGTACGTGTACTCTGAATCTGAAGAGGGAAGTTAGGGTAAGAGACATGGAATGTCCAGAATGTTCATACAGCAGTCCCGACCCATTGTTGCGATGCCCCGGGTGTGGAAACCTCTACAACACTCATGAGTTGGAGGAGCTGCACCACCTTACCCCGAATCCACCGAAGGACACTGATGGACGGCGTGAGGACAGCGGAAGGGGGTGGGTGAGGGAGCTACAGGGGAGATGGCCTGGGGTCTTGGGGTAGATGGGAGGCCGGCGGACGGTCTTCAGTCGCCGCACAGGGCCCCTAAGGCCCTATGCGGGAGTTGCGATGCGCGGGATGGCGAGAGGATACGCAGCAGGGGACTCTCGCGACCGGGGTGGCGCGAGATTGCGGGGACGTTGGGTCAGTTGCAGGCTGGCCGTCAGGCCGGGAACGGAATGGCTTGCAGCCGGGCCAAGGCGCGACTGAACTGGGTTTCCCAGGGCCAGCGCCGGGGGAGATGCAAAGTGAGGCGGCGCGCCGAGCGGGTGATCCGTCCCACCAGAGCGAAGACCCGCCGCCTGAGGGTCTTGGTGATCACGGTCCGCTCGCCCAGACCAATCCGCGCCGTCCAGCGGGCCAGGTTATGCGCCATCACCTGGACCGCCAGCCAGGCGCCGTTGGCGGCGAAGCGCCCCGACGGCATGTGGTTCAGCCCGACGCCGTACTTGAGGTCGCGTATGGCATTCTCGATCTCGGCGTGGCGGCGATGGTCAGCCTCCAGTTCGAGCAACTCCCCGTCCCGGTCGGTGATGAAGCCGTGATAGCTGTATCTGGCGAAGAGGGCCAGCTGGGAACCGGGTGTCGGCTTCACCCGCCGGACAATGAGCCGCGCCGGCGGGGCGTCCGGCTTGGTCTGGAACGGGGTGTAAGTCGTCTCGGCGACATCGGCGGCGCCGTCCATCCAGTGGGGAATGGGAGTCCAGTCCTCCTCTGGTATCGCCTCGATCAGGTCCCGCAGGCGGGCGCGCTGGCGGATGGCGATGGAGAAGCGGACATCCATCCGGCGGCAGACGGCGACCACGGCGTGGGTATAGAAGCCGCTGTCGGCCCGCACCGTGAGTTGTCCCCTGGCCCCGCCGTAGCGCACCCGTCCCACCGTCTCACGCAGGAAGTGGGCGGCGCCACGGGCGGTGTTGGCCCGGCCCTCGCGCAGCCGGGACATCAGCACGTCTCCGGTGCCGGCGGCAATGGCCAGCAGCGGGTGATAGCCCCGCGGGCGCCGGTATAGCCGTGGTGGCGCGCTCCCTCCTTGGCCAGTCCGTAGGTCTCGCAGATGGTCGAGTCCAGGTCGATGGTCAGGGGCGAGTCGCCGGGTCCGGCCCCAGCGGCCCAGGCCCGGGCCAACAACTGGCGGCTCACCCGGTCCAGTTGACGGACATGCCCCCACCGGAAGCTGCGCAGGAAGGTCCCCAGGGTGGATGGCGCCTTGACCACGCAGCCTGGAACACCGACCGTCCCACCAGCGCGCAGCACATCGGCGTCGTCGATGCAGTCGCCGCCTGCCAGCGCGGAAGCGACCAGCGTCAGCATCTTGTCCCCAGTGTTCGCCCGTCCCGGCGCTCCGCCGAGGTCAAGGTGATGGTCGACGAGTTCCCGCAGGCCCAGGTGCCGGGCTAGGGTGGCCGGAAGGATCAGCCCGGCATTGGCCACCAGGCGGCGGTCGTCGAAGGTGATTTGGATCCGGTCGGGGTGGTTGCGTGGCAGCATCTATTGGGTGCTCCTTGTTTCCGGGCGGGTTTCTGTTCCAAAACCATTATCCCAGATTCAGAGGAGCACCCGCTGGCTTCTTCAATGGCTGTCCCCAAGGACGTCCTTCGGTGGATTCGGGCTTAGGTATCTGAGGGAGCGCCTGGAACATTGGCGCAAGACCGGGGTGCTACCAACACAGCCCCTTATCGGAATCTTTCAGGTCATCCATAGGGACATAGTCGACCTGGAGGAACGGTTGGGATTGGCGAAGCCGAAGCCGGCTCCGTCGGAGCCGTCGGCAGTTGCCGTAACCGCCCAACCTGTCCCCATACAAGTAGCGCCTCCGATGGAGCCGCCCATACGGGAACGCCCGATGGGGCCGCCAAGAGAGCCCTTCTCGTGGGCCAAGGTTGCGGACGCCCTTCTGTCCCGCCGCGCACTCCAGACATTCCTTTACGTCGGCGCGACCCTGCTCATACTTTCGGCCATTATTCTGGTCGTCCAGCTTTGGGACGACATGCACTGGGTGGTCCGTCAGATGATCCTGTTGGCAGGGATGTCGATGCTCATGTGGGCAGGGTACCAGGTGCGGGAAAAAATGGGCCTGAGGCTGTCGGGCGGGGTACTAATGGACATCGGCGCCCTGTGGCTGCCTCTTAACGTTGGGGCGCTTCTATTCGAGTTCATGGACGTCTCCGGCGATACGGAGATACCAGGCCTGGGGGTCCCTCTGGGCCTTCCTTTGGTCGGCTGGATGGTCATCGCCGCCACCAGTACGCCGGTCTATGCCTATCTGGCTTACCGGTTCCGCCTGATTTTGATGACATATGGAGCAGCAATCGGGTCGGGAGCCATGGTGATGACGGCGTTGGCAGCCTCGGGAGTGCCGTTGGAATGGCAGCTCATGCCTCTCGTGGCCTTGGCATCAGGGTATGTCTGGATAGCTAATGCCCTCCGACGTAGCGAGGCCGCAGACATGGAGCCCCATGTGTTCTGGGTTGCTCAGGCTGCGGTCCCTGCCTTGTTGGGAACCGTCGTCGGGTGGGTGGCGGCCGATGACGGCAGCCGCGGCGCCGTTACCGCAACGGCGTGGGCAACGGCGGTTTTCTATGGACTATCTTTCCGTTATTACCGGCATGTTGCATTCGAGTATCTGGTGGCAATCGGGTTGCCGGTGGCTGGATTCCTGACCCTGGCCATGCATCTAGATCAACTGAGGTCGGATGTCAATAGTGGACACGAAAGCTTTCATGCAGCCAGTAGCCCAGCATAGTAGCTCTTTTCATAGGCTGCAGGTGAGAGGAATCCTAGCCTAGCCTGCCGGCGCTGGCGATTGTAGAAGCTCTCGACGTATTCCGTGATGTCACGAACTGCCTCTCGTCTGCTCCCGTAGTGGCGGTGGTGAACCAGTTCTTGCTTGAGGGTGCCCCAGAAGCTCTCCATCGGCGCGTTGTCAAAACAATTGCCTGTCCTGCTCATGGAGGTTTGCAGTCCAAACCGTTCCAGAAGACTCCTATACTCCTGGGAGCAGTACTGGCTGCCCCGGTCTGAATGATGCAGGACTCCCGCTGAGGGACGCTTGCTGGAGAGCGCCCGGAGGAGTGACTGGCTCACCAGGTTCCTGCTCAACCGTTCTCCCATGGCATAGCCCACGATCTCTCCGGTAAACAGGTCCTTGTGGCCTGCCAGGTACAGCCAGCCCTCATCTGTGGGGACATATGTGATGTCTGCGACCCACACTGCGTTGGGCCGGCAGACCTTGAACTGCTGGCCCAAGACGTTCTCCGCGACCGACAGCCTGTGCCTGGACTGAGTGGTCGCCTTGAACCTCCTCTTTTGCTTGCAGCGTATGCCCAACTTCTTCCGGATACGCTTGATGCGGCCAATACCCACCCGAACGCCATGCTCCGCCAGGTCACGCTGTAACCGTTCCGGGCCATAGGTCTGTCTCGTCCGCTTGTGGGCCGCCTTGATCTCAAGCTCCAGCCGCACTTCCTCTCGCGCTCGCTTGCTCGGCGGCCTGTCCACCCAGGCATAGTAGCCACTGGCCGATACGACCAACATTCGGCTCAGGACAGATGTGGGGTAATCGAGCCGCAGTTGTTTCATCATCGCGTACCGGGCAGCGACTCCCTGGCAAAGTACGCGGCTGCTTTTTTAGGATGTCCCGCTCCATCTTCACTTCCGCCAGTTCTTTCTTCGTCCGGGCCAGCTCCATCTCCACGTCGGTCAAGGGCCGGTAGCTCTTGTCCACGTCTCCCAATTTGCCGGCCTTATATAGCTTCACCCAATACCCCAACGTCGATGGCGGTAAGGACAACCGACGCCCTGCCTCTGGCAATGACAGATTCTCTTCCAATACCAGCTTCACTGCTTCCTGTCGGAATTCCCTGGTATACCTTCCTTGCGGGGCCCTCTTCATCCTGACACCTCCGTCTCTCTAGCTTATCCGACTTTGGTGTCCACTTTTCCCATCCTACCTCAAGTCGCTGCTGCAATGACTGTCGCCGCCGTTGCTTGGCCGCTGGCAACCGTTCCCAGCGCAACCGTGTCCCTTTACGCCTTGGTGCTCGTTTATGGAGCTGCGGCGCGGGCGTTGAATGAGCGCTATCTAGCTTATTTGTCGGTCGCTCTCCTGTTTGCGCCGTTCGCACTGACCATTCTCTGGGCCGAAGTCGGGATTCATTGGCGTGCGATGTGGTTCGCGCTGCTTGGGGCCGGATTACTGACCACTGCCGAGATGGAGGCCTTCCGCTCCGGCGACAATAAGGTTCCGTTGATGCGGCTCGTCGATATTCGCGCGAGGGTGAAATCTTTGTTCGCTGGGCCGTTGTTCGTGGTGGGATACGCGGCCGTGGCCGTGGCTTTGGTTTTCGGCGCTGTCGATCTGCTCAGCTCTGATACCAATGGGACCTGGGTGTTTGAAGGTGCCGACCCGGTTCCATGGACATATGCGATTGTGGCCGGGGTTTTAGCCCTATCGGCATATCTGCGCAGGGCAAGTATCTTCGTCCATGTTGCAGTGTGGGTCGTTTTGGCCTGCGCATTACTCCTGGCCGATCGTGGGTTCTACGCCGGTTGGGACCTGGCTCCAGCGGATTTCGGCCTTGTCCTGGGGATAGTCGCCTTCGTCTACCTGGCATTGGCGTTCGTGCTGGACAGAGTTGAAGGACATTATTCCAAGCCGTTGTATATGGTTGGGTACGTGCTGACCGTTGCGGCCATGTTCCGGACTATCGAGGTCAAGGAGTTAAACATCGCGATGGTAGGAATGTCCACGGCTGTTTATGCCACTTCTGCGTACCTGGTACACAGGGGCGGTCATCCGGCGTTCCGCCGGCTCGTCGATCGGCTGTTCCAGCAAAGCTGGGAGATGGACAAGCGGATTGCCAATGGTGCGGTCCTATACCTGGCTACCGGGCTTTTCCCCGCGGTTGTTTTGCTTGCAGTCAGTTTCGCCGATCCCTCGGTCGCCTGGTATGGCCTCACGGCGGCTCTGATCGCCGTGGCAGACGTCGGTATCGCCGAGTCGTTGGCAAGATCCGAGCCCCTCTATAGGTATCAGTGGTATGCTTTCGGGTTGGCTTTATCTGTAGCCGGGCCACTGATTACTCTTGACGACCCAACCCTTAGGGTAGCCACCATAGCGGTTATCACGGCTTTATACGCGGCAATAGCCGTCGTAACCCGTCGACCCCAATGGGTGTACCCCGTGGCCGCTCTGTTACCGCTGTTGATGGTCCTGGGAATGGATCGCGCTGATGTGGGGATGAGCTATTACGGAGTGGCCCTCGTCGCACTGACCGTGGGTTACGGAGCGATCGGCCTAGTCTGGAGGCCAGACAGTCTAGAGAAACTGTTGAATCCTCAAATGGGCCGGATCGGGTCCTTCGTGCTTCCACTCTTCGCTGTTGGCGCTCTCGTCACCATTGCCGGTATCGGCTTGGCTGCTGTCGAGAGCTCTGAGATCGTCGTCTCAGCCCTTGGAACTGCGGCCGTATTTTATCTGGTTGCTACCTTCGCCCTTCGGCAGAGTATGTTCATCTATCCCACCGCCTTTTTGATGGCCGCAGCCTACAGCGTAGGATTGACGATTCCGGACATTGATGCCAAGTATTATGGCCTGTTGGTGCTTCCCGGCGTAGCTGTGGCCCTGGCCATGGGTCTTATTTTGCAAGGCTACCCGGGCCAATATCGGTTCGGTAGGTGGATGGTAGGCTGGGCGACCCCTCAACGGCTGGATCCAAGGCATCTGGACGTCTTCTCGCCGATGATGCCTTTCCTGCTAATTGCATATGCGGGCAGCATCGCAGCCCAGGTTCTTTCGGCAGGTGAAGGCTGGATATTCTTCGGCGGGCTCACAGCGGCCGCAGCAATCTACGGCTACTCTTCGTGGAGGTTCTTGTCGCCACTTTGGAGCTATGCGGCCCTGTTGGTAGCCCACGGAGCTTTCCTGCGGGTCCTGTTCCTGCTTTCGCCCGACATGCCGGTCAGTCAGGTGGGCGCTTACTGGATACCCCTGGTGTTCCTGCTGGCGGGTATCGCGGGCTTGGTGATCAAAGTTCGAGGCACGGCAATAAGTGGGGCTTTGAAACAACGGGACATGTCCGGACTGGTTGGCGATTGGGCGTTGCCTTTTGTCGGCTTCGCTGGAATCGGGCTGCTGCTATCGACGGTTCTGGCCTCATTCGAAGCGACCACGGGCCTCATCGCTGGTCTCGTCTACGCCGTACCGCTGGCCGTTGGGGCCTCCCTGGCGCGCAAACAGGCACTGGCCTGGGCCTCGCTGGGTTTCCTGGCTCTGGCATTTGCCCAGGGCCTCAGGTTGGCCGGTGTCGATTTGATAGATGTACCGGTCTACGTCGCCGTGGCCGCCGGTGTTCTTGTCGGCGCCACCTATCTGGTCCGGAGGGCTGGCGAAGCGGTCGGTTCTCACTGGAAGGTGTGGGAGCAGCCCGTCGGAGTCCTGTCTTTTGTGGTGATGGCTGTCGCCCCTGTGCTGGGTCTAGCCTTCTGGCTTGCGGAGAGCGCCGTCGCCGATGACCTCCAGCCACTAGTCTTCACCCTGGCAATCACAGGTCTGGCCCTGGTTGGGGTGGCTTATCTGGAGCGCAAGACGTGGCTAACCTATGTGGCGGTCGCAGTGCTCGAAGCCTCCTATATGACCCAGCTTGCGGTGTTCGAGGTCGGCCAGGCCCAGTTGTTTGTCGTACCAGCTGCAATATTCCTGATGGCCGTTGCCTACCTGGAGAGGGCCCGATGGAACCAGAGAGCGGTAAGGGTGCTAGAGTCGGCCGGGTTGGGCTTGCTACTGGTCGTGACCTTGCTGCAATCGATGGGCCTTTTCACGGATGGTGTCACCCACCAGGTATACTCGATCGTGCTGTTCTTCGAAAGCCTGGGCGTTGTGATCTGGGGACTCTCGGTACAGTGGAAGCGCCCCTTCTTCGGTGGCATCGCTGCGTTTGGAGCCAATCTGATAGTGTTGTTGTTCGATCCCCTGGGTGAGGGCCCGGTCTCTTCGACGATACTCTGGTCCGTGTTCGGAGCCGTAGGGACAGCCCTGGTGGCAAGCGCGGTATATCTGGAACGGAACCGGGAAAAGTCGTCGGCAGCTTTCCGCAGAATGATCGACCGTTTGGAAGCCTGGAGCTGAGGTGAGTGATGAATGAGGATGCTCAAGAGCATCAGCCTGGAGACCTCACCGAAAAGAGGCTTTTCTGCGCCCAGTGCGGCGCCCAGGTTTTAGCTGGGCGGGACAGACGGTATTGCACTCACTGTGGGTTCAGGTTGTGGGTGTCCCTCGATAATCCGTGGGAGCCCCTCTAGGCCTTACTATTGGATTCTGAAGACGAGCGCAAAAACCGATCACCGCTCGGTGCCTATTTCTTCCCGACCACTCGCCTAAACCAGCTTTTGACGCGGTTCAGCAGAGAACCGGACTGAATACGCTGCAAGCGGGTGTTGTTGCAGTCAACGCAACTGCACGTCGGAGGGTGATCGTAGTGCCAGTTCGGCCTACCCATAACTCATTTGTATCATCATGACTTCGGATGGTCAACCACGTTCCCCAAGCTGACTTTTTTCAAAGCACAGGTTGTGGGGTGATATATTGTCGAACCGTTAGCTCCTTAGTTTGACTTTACTTTCGTTGGGCAGGAGGGACAGCATCGGGGCGTCGGGCTTTGTCGGGCGAAGAGATGCCCGACGCCGCATCTCATCTTTATTCTCTACCTGTTACCTGGCCGTTGCTGTTGAAACGATAGCGCAGACCGGCCAATTGCCCAACAAGCTCGTTGTCTTCAGGTTTCTCTACGCTTCCATCAATGAAAATTCATGGAGGGACCAATAGCCCTCCGGCTTCTCCCCAATGCTGTCTCTCCTGTGCGGAGCTGCCACGTTCACCCCGTGTACGCGGTGGTCCAGCTCCCGCAGCCGGTCACGACCCCGGCCCCAAATGGTTTTTTCGACCATCCCCCCGGCATATATCATCGGGGGACGCCCCGGACCCCCGGCCTCTCCAGGAAGGGGGAGAAAGGCAAGGTGGGGGACACCCCCACACCCCCGGCAGGGGGCCGAGCCCCTTGCACCCCCCCAGAAGGAAATAGGTGGTTGCGATCACGCTCCCGGCAGGAGGGTGCGGCGCACCCTCAGTTCCATACCACTTGGTAGGGATGCCACGTCGTGATAGCATCGACGATGAGTCTCGTCAGCCTCACGGTGTCCAATCCGCGGTAGGCCCGGACATTCTCGGCCACCATGCAACGATGTCTCAGGATTGCGCTTTTGTCGGACCCGAACCGGGCCACGTCGACCGCTATTACCACACGCCCTTCTCGGCCCGACTGCGGCTCGGGCTTGCCGTATACGGCCGCTTCCACCCACTACAGGGCTATAAGGGAGTCTTCCGCCTGGTTTGGAAACTCTCCAAATGTCCCGCCTGATTTCTTCTCCCGATGTTTTGTCGAGCTCGACTAGTTTGAGAGAGCCGCACCAACGGCAGCCCCAATCGCCACCCCCTTCCCGGCAATAGAAACGGACCCGGTCCCCTTACTAGGGATCGCCGGGTCCGTCCCAGGCTATGTTCAGCCTACTTTTAGGGCATATAGGTTGTCAACGTGGTGATGACAGTGGATGTAGTACCAAATAGCAACCATCGTCGGTTGTAACTCCGATGATGTAGCCATTGCCAACGTCTACAGTCCATCACCCCTTTCTATGGTGTGTGAACTGCATATTCCTTTAAAAAGTTGACAAGAGTTTTCAGACCTGCTAAAATGTATAAGTTCCGAGTGGTTAAGTTCGGAAGCCGGTTGACAAAGTCAAGTGGACCCCATCATCAGGACAGCGGTGAGGCTAAAATAAGAGAGTCTACCGCTGGGGTGTCTCGTAAACCTTCATCCGATGGTAAGGCTGGTGGAAGTTCCAGTAAACACCTTTGTGGGCTCACTGCATGGAACACCTGACCCGGTGACCGATAGCCCAGGGCTTGATGGGGCCGCTCTTGGTTGTAGAAGGCCAGATAAGCCCCAATCCCCTTTTCTGGCCTCAGTCCCATTTTGGTATGCCTTCAGGTACACCTCCTCGTACTTGATGCTGCGCCACAGCCGTTCCACGAAGACGTTGTCCATGCACCGGCCCCTGCCGTCCATGCTCACTTGAACGCCTTGCGCCAGCAGCATGCTGGTGAAGGCCTCGCTGGTGAACTGGCTGCCCTGGTCGGTGTTGAAGATCTGTGGCCGACCCTTGCTCAAGGCCTCTTCCAGAGCCGCAACACAGAAGTCTACCTCCAGGGTGTTGGACAGCCGCCAGGCCAGCACGTAGCGGCTGTGCCAGTCCATGATGGCCACCAAGTAGAGGAAACCCCGAGCCATGGGTATGTAGGTGATGTCGGTGGCCCACACCTGGTTGACCCGGTTGATCTCCAGCCCCCTGAGCAAGTACGGATAGACCTTATGCCCTGGGTTTGGCTTGCTGGTGTTGGGACGCCGGTAGATGGCCTCCAGGCCTATCAGCTGCATCAGCCGGCGGACCCGCTTGCGGTTGACCTGGTGTCCGTGATTTCTGAGCCAGGCAGTCATCCTTCTGGAGCCGTAGAAAGGTGTCTTCAGGTACTGTTGGTCTATGAGGGCCATCAACTCCATGTCCTCGGCGCCGGCCTCGGTTGGCAGGTAGTACAACGAGGAGCGGCTGATACCCAGCAACGCGCACTGGCGCACCAGAGACAGCTTCGGTTCTTCTCGGTCAATCATGGCCCGGCGTTGGGACCGGCTCACAACCCGAAGCTCCGTGACAAAAATCCCGTTCCACCTTGAGCTGCCCAATCTGTTGGTAGAGCTGGGCAGTGAGGACCTCTTGGTCCTTCTCCTGACGTCCAGCACCATTTTCAAAGAGGTGCGGCGCCCCCTGAGTCAAGGCCTTCTTCCAGGCATGGATCTGGCTCGGGTGGACTTCAAACCGGCTGGCCAGCTCTGCAATGGTGTGCTCCCCTTGGAGCGCGGCCAAAGCCACTTTGGCCTTGAAGACTGGGCTGTGCTTCTTACGTGTTTGTTTCATGTCCTGCTCCTTGTTTCCGTCCTATTTTAGGAGCGGGACTCTCTCTTAGCCACCTGTCCGAATTTTGGGGTCCACCTCAAAGATCCCGAAACGCGAAGGCGCGTAAGGAACTCTGGCAGCGGTGGAAGGACGAAAGGTCACTCGGGACTTTCTTTTTGTCCCGTTTGTGCTAGTATTGTCTCCGTCTTCCACCCAACCCCAATCGGGCGTCCTGTTGAAGTAGCATCGGCAGTCCTAAAGGAGTCTGGCTATGGCTTTGCCGCCCTTCAGGGAGTACTACAGCCCCATCGTCGACCGTCCCGTGATAAAGTGGCCCAACGACGCCCGCGTGGCTTTCTGGATTGCCCCCAACGTGGAGCATTATGAGTATCTGCCAAACTGGGATGGGATACGAGACCCCTGGCCCCGCACTCCCCATCCGGACGTACAGCAGTACTCCTATCGAGACTACGGCAACCGGGTGGGCTTCTGGCGCATGCTGGAGCCCCTGGACAAGCACAACATCAGGTGCACAGTCTCCCTGAATTTGGCCGTCCTGGAGCATTTCCCGGAAATCGCCGAAGCGATGATGGAACGAAACTGGGAGGTGATGAGTCACGGGTTTTACAACTCCGAGTTCATCCAGCCCTACTCAGAGGACCAGGAGCGGCAGTTCTACCGGGACTCTATAGATATCATCAAGCGGAACACGGGTCAGCAGCTAAAGGGTATGCTCGCCCCCTACTGCTCCGTAACCGAGCGCACCCCGGACCTGATGGCCGAGGCGGGTTTGATATACCACACCGACTGGATGCACGACGACCAGCCAGTACCCCTCAAGATAAAGTCCGGCAAGATGATCTCCATTCCCTATTCGTGCGAGGTTAACGACGGGTCTATCTTCAGGTGGAGCCTCGAGGGCGATGACCTGTTTCAGGGCTGCAAAGACCAGTTCGACGTGCTGTACGAGGAAGGAGCCGAGAGCGGGCGGGTGATGTGCATTCCCCTGCATCCATTCATGATAGGGCAGCCCCACCGGGTCAAATACCTTGAAAAGACCCTCGATTACATAATGTCCCACGATGGGGTATGGCAGGCCACGGCCGGTGAGATCGCCGAGCATTACTTCGCCAACAACTATGACGAAGCGGTGGCCCATTCAGAGCGACTGGCTGAGGAGCTTTCGTGATGGCCCGCACTTTCAAGATCGGCATGGACAACCCCTATTACGAATGGTCTCCCATCGTAAAGCGAGGCAGGCTGGAGTGGCCTGACGGGGCCCGAGTGGCCCTGTGTGTCATCATCAACCTGGGCCACACCGAGTTCAAGCCGCTGGAAGGCACATACCAAAACCCCATGATGGCCGGCGGCTTCGCTCCGCCCCAGCGACCATATCCCGACCTTCCCAGATATTCCCACAGGGAGTATGGCCACCGTGTCGGGGTCTTTCGCTTGCTCAGAGTGCTGGAGAAACATGGTGTCACCCCCACCATCGCCATGGATTCGTCCACCGCTGAAAACTACCCCTATCTTGTAAAATACTGCCTCGACCGTAACTACGAGATCATGGCCCATGGTGTCGCCGCGACCCAGATGATCACGAGCAAAATGTCAGAGCAGCAGGAGATGAAATATATCCACGGATCGATCGCCGCCATAAAGAAGGCCACGGGCAGCGCGCCACACGGCTGGCTCGGGCCCGAATACGGTGAGTCCGCAAGAACTCCGAAATTGCTGGCCGAGGCGGGCATAAATTACGTCTGTGACTGGGCCAACGACGAGCAGCCATACCTCATGACCACTGAGGCGGGAGAAATGGTCGCCCTTCCAATAATGTACGAACTGGACGACATCGCGGCCCTTTGGGACCGGCACGTCCCCATCCGGAGATACAATCAGCTCATCAGAGAAAGCTTCGATACGCTATATGAGGACGGGGCGCAAAACGGCCGCTCCCTGGTATTGCATCTGCATCCCTGGCTTACAGGCCAGCCGCTGCGCATCAAATATATAGACGACGCCATCGGCTATATCGCCGAGCGCGATAAAGTGTGGGCGGCCACTGGCGGTCAGATAACGGATTGGTACCGAGAGAACCGTCCAAATTGAGGATTGTACCTTGACCAAAACCTACGCCCAGGTAATGTCCGAGTTCGCCGCCAACCTTGCCTACCAAGATATACCAGATGAGGTCGTAGCCGAGGCTAAAATGCGTGTCCTGGACATACTCGGGCTATGTCTGGCTACCTATCAGATGGATTTCGCTCAGCCTGTGCTGGAAGTGGTGAGACAGGGCAGAGGGCCGTCCGAGAGCATGGTAATAGGGACGGACGAGAAGTTTCCAGTGGCCTCGGCCGCTCTTGCCAACGGCACCACGGCCCATGGCCTGGACTACGACGATACCCACATCCTGGCCACGGCCCACTGCAGCAGTTGCGTGGTTCCCACCGTATTGGCGGTGGCGGAACGCGAGGGCTCTAGCGGGAGGGATGTCATCACCGCCGCCGTCGTCGGTTGGGAAACCATGGTGCGTATCGGCATAGTGGCTCCCGGCCTTTTCGCAGCCCGGGGGTTTCATCCCACCTCCATCGCAGGGCCCTTCGCGGCCGCCCTGGCCGCGGGCAAGCTGATGGGCCTGTCGCCCGTGGTGCTGACCAACGCCCTTGGGATTAGCGGAAGCTTCTCCAGCGGCCTGGGGGAGTTCGTGACAGATGGTTCCTGGGTCAAGCGCATGCATGCGGGATGGGCTGCCCAGGGAGGCATAACGGCGGCGTCCCTGGCCAGTCGGGGCTTTACCGGGCCGTCCACCATATTCGAAGGGGAACGGGGCCTGTTTCGTTCCCATCTCCACGGAGAGAGCTACGACCTCCAACGCCTGACAGAAGGTCTCCGTAAAGTCTGGGAGACCCTGAACATGTGCTATAAACCGTATCCGGCCTGCCACCTGGTCCATGCCTTCATGGACTGTGTGCTGGAGCTGAAACGCAGTGAAGGGATCCTGCCTGAAGATGTAGATCGAGTTTTGTGTCGCGTCGCCGAACCAATCGTCTCACGGGTATGCGAGCCCCTGTCCGTCAAAAAGGCTCCCCCGACCGACTACGATGCCAAATTCAGTCTACCCTTCTCGGTAGCGGTGATGCTGGCCGATGGTAAAGCGACCCTTGGATCATACAGTGCCGAGAAGATTGCGGACCCGTTAGTACTTGATCTCGCTGGAAAAGTGGAGTACGAGATCGACCCGGATGCGCCCTATCCACAAGCGTTCCCGGGCTGGGTAGAGATATACGCCAAAGATGGCCGGAAATTGGAGTACAAGCTAAACGTGAATCGAGGCTCCCCCGAGTTCCCCATGACCCCCGAAGAGCTTCAGGAGAAGTTCCGCTCCAATGCCAAGCTGGCATTGCCCGAAGACAAAGTCGAAGAGATCTTGGAAGTGGTAGACCGGCTTGAAGAGTTGCCTGACGTTTCCCAGTTGATGGGCCTGTGTCATCCATAGAGACGCCGAATGTTGACGGGATTTGAAATCCTTCCTAAAATGGCTGAGATTGGATTTGGTCTAGATAGTACGTACGAAAGGGAACATTTTGGAATATAAAGTCATATCCTCAGATTCGCATATGGATATCACCTGGCTGCCCGGCGACCTGTTCCATTCCAACGCGCCAGCCCAATTAAAAGAGCGAGTTCCGAGGGTTGTTGAAGCGTCCGACGGATTTCGCTGGAAGGCTGGGGACAAATGGATGGGTGTGGTTGGCGGAATTGGCAACGGTTATACATACGCCAAACCTGGTATGTCCCACAGGATAGATCGGATGATCGACACAGGATTCTTCGAAGAAGGTTTGCAAGGCAATCCCCACCCGACCACCCCGGAGCTCCGATCGAAGGACATGGACCTGGATGGTGTCGACGCTGAAGTGGTCTATGGAATCCTCGGAATGGGCCAGGAGCTAAAGGACCCTGAGTTAGTAACTGTTGTATATCAGATCTACAATGACTGGATCGCGGATTTCTGCGCTACGGATTCCAATCGATGGGCAGGTCTAGCATGCATACCCAACGACGATCCAAAAGTAGCGACCGCGGAGGTGTACCGGACTGCCAAGCTAGGCCTTAGAGGCGCCGACTTCGATGTTGCCACAGGCAGCAAAGACCTGTGGGATAAGGAGTGGGACCCCTTCTGGTCCGCACTACAGGAATGCAACATGCCGGTTTCGTTCCACATAACCGGCCCCGTAGGCCGGGTGAATCCATTCTACGAGCTAACCGGCGATGAGAGGACCGACACTCTTCGCCAGACCGTCTTTGTTATTCTCTTGACCTCGAGCGCAGCCGAGATAATCGTCACGATGATTCTTGCTGGCACCCTTGATCGATTCCCCGGCTTGAAGTTTGTCCTCGGTGAGGCTGGAGCGGGTTGGATTCCCTATACACTGGAACGGATGGACCTAGAGTATGAAGACCGGTTCGTAGATCGTCAACTGAAGCTTGGCATGAAGCCAAGCGAATATTGGTACAGACAGGGTCACACCACCTTCCAGACCGAGGCCTCTGGGCCTCGCATCGTTGATTTGATAGGCCATAACAATATCCTTTGGGGGTCCGATTACCCACATCCCGACGGAATCTGGCCTGACTCCCACGAGAACATCGAAAGGGACATGGGACATCTGGACGAGCAAGTCCGGCGAAAGATTATCTGCGAAAACACCGGCAAGCTTTACGGTTTCATAAAGGGATAACCCTCGTTATCCGTTGAGGAGGCTGAATGGCCAAGAACGGTTTCAAGGTTCTGGACAGCGACATGCACATCATGGAACCTCCGGACATGTGGGAACACTACCTGGACCCAGAGTTCAGAGACAGCGGGCCGAGGGGCCTAACCGAGCATGTCGTTCAAGGGTACGTGGCTCATCCGGATGGCAGGCCCTGGGGCATGAACCCTATAGCCTTCGAGCAACGCACCTCGCCCCATCTAGAGAAAAACAAAGAAAAACTCCGATACTTCTATGAGAAGGGGTTCAGCTCGGAATCCCAGCTCGAGGCCATGGACACGGAGGGGATCGACGTGGCGGTGATTTATCCAACCTTTGGCCTTTATGCCATGGCCGAGCCGGATTTGGAGCCACGGCTGGCGGCAGCCGTAGCCAGGGCTTACAACAACTGGCTTTATGACTTTTGCCAGACAAACCCCGACCGGCTGGTTGGTGCAGGCATGGTCTCTCCTTACGGCGTTGAGGACGCCGTTGTGGAGGCCCGCAGATGTGTCCAAGAGTTGGGGTTCAGGGGTGTGTTTCTGAGGCCAAACGAGGTCGGCGGCCGGAACTGGCACGACCCTTATTATGACCCTCTTTGGGGGACTCTGGCGGAGCTGGATGCTCCTCTGGGGTTCCATGAGGGTGCCGGGGCCGCGTTGCCCCACGTCGGCGAGCAATTCAAACACAACGTCCTATTGCGTCACGTGTTCTGCCACCCTGCGGAACAGATGCTGGCGACCGCGAGCATCTGTGCTGGTGGGGTACTGGAACGCCATCCGAATCTAAAGATAGCTTTCCTTGAAGGCAACTGCTCTTGGTTGCCCTTCCTCTTGTGGCGTCTCGACGAGCACCAAGAGATGCTGGGGGATATCTACGCTCCCGAGCTGAAGATGCTACCCAGCGAGTACTTCAAGCGGCAGTGCTTCGCATCTGCGGAGGCCGACGAAGAGCCGGTGAGATACGTTATAGACTACATGGGTAACGACCGGCTCGTCTTTTCCACGGACTTTCCCCACTATGACTCCAAGTTCCCCAAAGCTGTGGCGCGTTTCTTAGAGCTACAGATTACCGACGATGACAAGCGAAAGATCCTCTGGGACAACTGTGCCCAGTATTACGGTCTCGAATAGGCCAAGTGCCTAACACTAAGATAAGAGTCGGGCTCATAGGGGCCAACGTCAACAACTCCTGGGGTGTGAGGGCTCACATCCCCGCCCTACAGGCCTTGCCAGAGTACGAACTGGTGGCCGTCTGCACTGCCCACAGGGAAACCGCCGAAGAGTCGGCCAAGATGTACAGCATTCCCATGGCTTTCGATGACTACCACGCCATGGTCCAGACCCCCGAAATCGATCTGGTGACAGTCTCCGTTCGTGTCCCATTTCACCGGGAGATGGTGTTGGCGGCATCGGGCGCGTCCAAGAACGTTTTCTGTGAATGGCCCTTGGGGGCCGATCTCGCTGAAGCGCAAGAGTTGACGACTCTTGCGAAGTCATCAGGTTTACGCCACATGGTTGGCCTTCAAGCCAGGACTGACCCTGCTTTGCTATACCTCAAGGAAATGATTGCCGATGGGTATGTGGGTGAGGTGCTTTCGGTCAACATGAGCATGGTCAACTCAGGCATATTGGTCCGTGGAAAGATCGGTTATGGCTGGAGCGCAGACCGGAAGGCGGGTGCCAACACGCTCACGATAGCCGGGGGGCACTCGTTGGACGTTATGAGCTTCTGTATCACAGAGTTTCAGGAGCTTTCCGCCAGAGTCACGACCACGGTTCCTACCTGGGAGTCATCCGAACCGGGGCAAACGATCAACGTGACTTCCCCAGACAACATCATGGTCCACGGTGTCCTGACCAACGGGGCCGTTGCCTCGGCGCACGTGGCTCTCGTACCCTGGCTGGAAAGCGCCTGGAAAATGGAGATATATGGTCGGGAAGGCACTGTGGTGGCCACAACTGCCCATCAGGTACAGTTCGGTCAGGTACGGCTGCGTGGTGGCCGCGATACCGACTCCCGGCTAGAGGATATACAGGTGCCGGACCGTTTCGCCTGGGTTCCCAAAGAGGTGCCGGAAGGGCAGCCCTTCAACGTCGCGCAGATGTACCGGAGGCTGGCAGGAGCTCTGCAAGAAGGCACGGGGGCCGACCCCGATTTCGAGGTAGCTGTAAAAAGGCACCATTTGCTGGATGTTATAGAAAAATCATCGGACCAGCAGCGAAAGCTGCCGGTCAGTCACTAGAATCCGTCAGGGGGTAGAATGGGAAGACTCGATGGCAAAGTAGTCATCATCACAGGGGCCAATTCCGGCATGGGTAAGGGCACGGCTCTCCTGTTCGCTCGGGAGGGTGCCCAGTTGATGATCGCAGCCAGGCGACAGGAGGAAGGCCGGAAGGTCGAGGCTGAGATTCGGGACGGCGGCGGCGAGGCTACTTTTGTGCCGATGGATGTATCGAAGTGGGATGATTGGGCCAAACTGATCGAGCTGACAGAAACCAAGTATGGCAAGCTGGACATATTGATTAACAATGCGGGGACCAGCGGCGGGACATTTGTGGAAACGACGACATTAGAAACCTGGCAACGGGTCATAGATGTCAACGCCAAGGACGTGTTCCTTGGGACGAAACTTGCGATTCCCCCTATGATCCGAGCAGGGGGAGGCTCGATCGTCAACGTGGCGTCGATTACCGGAATGTTCGGAGTCGGCCATGCTGCGTATGGCGCTTCTAAAGGGGCCATACGGGCCTTTACCAAGGTAATCGCCATACAGCACGCTAAGGACAACATACGTTGCAATTCCATTCAGGTCGGCCCGATCGACACTCCGATGCTCCGTGAGGCTCTCGAGGATCAGGAAGACGTCAAAAGTGTCGTCCTTGCCCTTAATATCCCCTTGAACAGACTCGGGACGCCTCTAGACATTGCTTATTCCTTGCTTTACTTCGCATCCGACGAATCTTCCTTCACCACAGGTGCCGAGATGGTCATCGACGGCGGAGTGATCATCTCCTAGACGCTATGGAGACTCAACCAGAAACACACTTCGGCGCTGTGTTGGACCTTGGCATCGAGGAGACCGCCGCGGAAGCGCGATGGCTGGAAGACCTGGGGTATGAGTACGCCGGGGCTGGAGAGCATTTCATGCGAGGTAATCCTCCTCGACCATCCGCTGCCGCAATACCGGCCCTGGCGGTAGCCGCCGGTGCTACGTCTTCGATCCGCCTGGTACCTTCGGTGCTGCTGCTCCCCTTTTACCACCCCACGGTTCTGGCGAAGCTGGCTTCCACACTGGACGTCGCTTCCGGTGGCAGGCTCACGCTGGGCGTCGGAGTGGGTGGTGAGTTCCCGGTGGAGTTCGAGGCGGCCGGGATATCCGTGAAGCAAAGAGGAGGCAGAGCAAACGAATGCCTCGATGCCCTGAAACGGCTCTGGACAGATGAGCACGTAGATTTTCAGGGCCGCTACTATTCGTTTACGGACGTGACGATCGCGCCTCCTCCGACACAGAAGCCCCATCCCCCCATTTGGGTAGCGGGTAGGCGGGACGCGGCCATGCGAAGGGCTGCCGTATTTGGCGATGGCTGGCTGCCATATCTGTACAGCCCGGAACGCTACAAGAGCAGTGTGGAGAAAATCAAGTCGATAGCGAAGGGGAATGGCCGTGACCTTGCCGACTTTCAATGGGCTAATTTCCAGTTTATCGCTATCTACGAGTCGAAGGATGAGGCCGCAGAGAAAGCGGCTGAAATACTCGGCGGTGGATATCGATACCAGGGAGACTTCAGGGATATCGTCGGGCAGTATTGCGTCTTAGGTACTGTCGACGATTGCGTGCAACGTTTGCAAGAATACGTCGACGCGGGAGCCAGTAACTTTATTCTGAGTTGGGCATGCGCCAAAGAAGACCGTCCCAGACATATAGAGACGGCCGCAGAACAGATAATCCCCCACTTCCGTCGTTAAGTTTCGACCTTGCTCTGCAAGAATCATGGCGAGGGGTTTGGTGCCTCGCCCGCCGCTCATGGTGAGCCAGTCGAACCAGCGGGCAGCCGCCACCCTTCGACGATGCTCAGGGTGAGCGGTTCCCGGCTCTGCGCCCCGCTCATAGTGAGCCACAAGGCCCCGCTCATTGTGAGCTTGTCGAACCATGAAACTCTAAGATACAAAATTCTCGTGTGTTACCACCCTATTGCCATTCCATCCTTCCTGGGTTCCGAGCCGCCCCGTAGCGCTCCGCTTTCCGGATCGCGCTCGATTATCTGACCTCCACCCATTGCGTAACGCTCGTATCCTTCGACTAAGAAAACGTCGTGGCCCCTACTTTGAAGACTATCTACCACGGTTCTTGGGATTCCCTCTTCCAAATAGACTCCGTCCCCTGGCTGTACGCTGAAACGGAGCGCGTTCAAGGCCTCCTGTGGGTCAAGCCCGAAGTCAACCATGTTCACCATGACCTGGAGGTGGCCTTGGGGTTGCTGAAAGCCTCCCATAACACCGAAGCAAAGCCATAGCTCGCCGTTACGGGTGGCCATGGCTGGAATGATAGTGTGGTAGGGCCTCTTGCCCGGCTCAAGGACGTTGGAGTGGGACTGGTCTAGGGAGAACAAAGCTCCCCGGTTTTGCAATACTATACCGGTACCGGGCACCACGAGGCCTGTGCCAAAGGACGTGAACAGACTGTTGATCAGAGAACAGGCGTTGCCCTGCTGATCGATACAGGACACGTAAACGGTATCGCCCTTGGTGCTGATGCTGCCCGGAACCGCGTTTACGATCGCTCGGTCTGGCGTTATCAACGAACGCCGCTTCCGCGCGTACTCTTTCGACAGCAGCTCCTTTATTGGCACCTGAGATACACGAGGATCGGCGACGTAGTTCAAGGCGTCGGCGAACGCCAGCTTCATCGCCTCTATCTGGTGATGATACGAGTCGGTGGTCTGAAAACCCATCGTTCCCAGGTCGAATCCCTCGCATATGTTCAACGCCTCCAAGGCAGCAATGCCGTGTGTGTTTGGTGGACACTCCCAGCAGGTAACGCCCCGATAATCCGTGGAGATGGGCTCGTCCCAGGTTGAAGTATGGGCAGCCATATCGTCGACGGCTAGCCAGCCGCCCAGGTCTTGTACGAGGCCGGTGATTTTGTCGGCCAGATCACCCCTGTAAAAGGCCTCTGCCCCACCCTCTGCTATGATCCTGAGAGTCTTGCCCAGCTCTGGAAGGCATACAATCTCGCCTTCCTTCGGAGCTCTGCCATCAAGCATCAACTCGCCGCCCGACGGGTATTGCGCAAGCACGGGCGCCGCCTTTGCCCAGATGTAAGCGATTACCCCGGTTACAGGGAAACCTTGTTCGGCATACTCGATTGCGGGCTGCAGGACCTCCGAGAGGGACATGGTTCCATAGCTGCGTAGAAGGGTGGCCCAACCATCGACTGTGCCCGGAGTCGTCACTGCGTAAGGGCCGTCCAGCGGAATTTGTAGCCACCCCTTGCTCACCATCTCATTCAAAGAGGCCGCTTCGGGGGCTCTGCCACTGGCATTCAGGGCGAGCACCTGCTTTTCTCTGTCCATCCAAACAAGAGCGAAGAGGTCGCCTCCAACACCGGTGGAGAAGGGTTCCACCACGCTGAGAGCTGCGGCCGCCGCTACAGCCCCGTCCACGGCGTTGCCGTCGTTCATCAACATGCGCAGCCCGGCCATTGCCGCAAGAGGTTGGCTGGTGGCGACCATTCCACGGCGGGCCTGTACTGTTGAGCGACGTGAATCGAAATACATACTTTTATACAGTTCTGGGATGGGGTTGATCGACCAGAGTGTAGCAGTAGGACAAGGCGCCGTCTACCGGTGCTTTACATACTTGCGCGTGTGTCGAGGTGGCATGGGTGGCGATATAGACTATAATGTCCTCAGCTACATCGGCACTTCGCAGTTTGGAGCGTAATGAAACGGCAAGAGGGGAACTCGACGAAAAACCGAAACCCCGTACATATCACAGTCTGGTACGACTACATCTGACCCTGGTGCTACATCGGCCTGGCCAGGCTCGACCAGTTAGCTCAGGAATACAACGTCATCGTACAGGGAAAGGCCTTCATACTGAGGCCCGACACCCCAGCTGAGGGTATGCCCAGGGAACCCAAACCTGGAGAACAGGAGGGTCAGATATCCGAGCCGATACGGACGTACGCTGCTGATTCGGGCTTGGTTATGCGGTCACCCAGCCTGGTTCCCAATACGATGTACATCCTCGAGGCTACCGAATACGCTCAGCAGCAGGGAAAGTTCGGACCGTTTCATCACGCCGCCTACGAGGCCCTCTGGGGCGAAGGCAAAAACCTTGGCGATCTTTCTGCCATACAGGAGTTGGCCGAGAAATGCGATCTGAACTGGGCTGAGCTGGCACCGCTCCTCGAAAGCGGCTTCTACAGGCCGGTTGTTGTTAACCAGTACAACCAGGCTCGTGGCCTGGGGTTTCAGGGGATCCCCGCTTTTTTGGTCGGCAACCTGCGCTTTACGGGTGCACAGCCGTACCAGATGTTTCAGCTAGCAGTCAAACGGGCGCTAGAGGGCGTAGAGTAGCCCAGTTCGAGAGGCCTTCAGCGCCGGTCATATCCGTTGACACATCATTGAGCCTGGATTACACTCCGAACCGTGGCACCTAGAAACAAAATCCTCGCTCGAAGACCAGTGTCTCATGTCTGAAAATCTCCCACTGTCCGGCGTCACGGTAATAGAGTTCGGAACCCTGCTCGCTGGGCCCTTCAGCACCCGCTTTTTCGGTGATTTTGGGGCCGAGGTGATCAAGGTTGAAGCTCCTGAAGTCGGCGATCCAATGCGTGACTTTGGGCCCGCAAAGTATAAGGGCCGCGGCCTGGTTTGGCCGACACAATCGCGCAACAAAAAATCGATTACCCTGAACCTGCGCGTTCCGGAGGGTCAGGCGCTGGCCAAGAAGCTTGTCGAAAAGGCCGACATGGTCGTCGAGAACTTCCGGCCTGGCACGATGGAGCGATGGGACCTGGGCTACGAGGACCTTAAAGCCGTTAATCCTGGAATAATTTTGATCCGAGTCTCGGGATATGGCCAGAGCGGTCCATACAGCGGCCGAGCCGGATTTGGCTCGGCCGCTGGCGCTATGGGTGGCCTGCGTCATCTGACCGGCTACCCAGACCTGCCACCGACCCGGGTAGGGCTGAGCCTCGAAGACTCCCTCGGGTCCCTGCAGGCGGTAATTGGAGGCATGATGGCCCTTTACCATCGCGACGTTCACGGCGGTGGAGGCCAGGTGGTAGACGTGTCGATCACCGAGGCCGTGTTCGCGATGACCGAGGGTGCGATAACCGAGTACGGTTTGACCGGGTACGTACGCAAACGCCAGGGAACGACCCTTCCTGGGTGGGCGCCATCTAATATATACGAGGCCAAAGATGGGACGTGGATGGTTATCGCCGCCAACATGGATAACCCGTTCAGAAGGCTGATGACACTGATAGGCCATCCGGAACTGCCGGATGACCCGCAGTATTCGACCAACGACGGGCGGGTCGAGAAGATGGAATATCTGGACAACCTGATCTCCGAGTGGGCTCGAAACTACGACTCGTCCGAGATCACTCAGATGTTGGAAGAGGCCGGTGTCCCGTCGGCCCCTATCTACAGCTCTGCCGAGATTTTTGACGACCCTCACTATAGGGATCGAGAAATGATTATAGAAGTCGACGACCCTGAAATTGGGCCAATGCCGATGCCTGGGATCGTGCCTAAGCTCCTGGGAACGCCAGGCCGTGTAAAATGGACAGGCCCGAGTTTGGGCCAGCACAACGAGGAGATTTATAAGTCTCAAATCGGTCTTTCAGATCAGGAATACGCCGAGTACCGCGAGAAAGGGATCATATGAGCCTGCCGAAGTCGATCACTCTTGTTGAAGTTAGTCCAAGAGATGGACTCCAGAACGAGTCTGTCGCCTTGACGGTGACCCAGAGGGTTGAGCTTATAAACCGGCTCGCGTCAGCTAACGTACCCGCTATCGAGTTTGGTTCCTTCGTCAGCCCTAAGGCGGTGCCACGGATGGCTGGCGCGGACGAAGTGTTTTCCGAAATAGACAAGTCTCACAATGTCGTCTATCACGCTCTTGTTCCAAATCAGCGCGGTTACGAAAACGCCAAGTACGCGGGAGTAAAGCACGTTCGGTTGGTCGCGGCCGCTGCGGAGCCCTTGCACCAAGCCAACTTCCGCCGGCCGATTGATGAGTCACTTGCCGATCACGTCAACATCGTGAACCAGGCGCGACAGGACGGTATAGAGATTGAAGCCGTAGTAGCGGGGGCGTTGGGCGATCCCTTTATCGGCCCGGTGTCCGTTGAAGATGTCATGCGTCTTGTGGACCGCTATTACGAAAGCGGCGTTCGAACGATATCCGTGGCCGATACCGTTGGCATGGGTACCCCCAAGCAAGTCTTCGATGTAATCGAGGCGATGCGTACCAAGTACGATGACGTTACCATAGGCGTCCATTTTCATGACACTCGAGGGACGGGGCTGGCAAACGCACTAACGGCCCTGGAGTTGGGCGTAACCCAGTTCGACGCCTCTGTCGGCGGCACAGGAGGCTGCCCCTTCGCTCCGAAGGCAACGGGCAATATATCTTCGGAAGACCTGGTGCATATGCTGGCCGGCATGGGCATCGAAACGGGTATAGACCTGGACAAGCTGATAGAAACTGGTCTCTGGCTGCAGGGATTGTTGGGCAAGACGTTGCCGGGTAAATTGTTGAAGGCTAGGCCAGTCTACCCTGTCTTCCAGCGATCAGACGCGGCTGTGTCCTAGGCCACCCCCACACCTGAGCGAGATAATCCACTTGCCCCACATATCGAAGGGCTACGTAGACACCAGTTTCGGCCAGGTGCACTACCGTACGACCGAACCCCGCACCCCACGACTTCCGCTGGTCCTCTTCCACCAGACGGCCAGTTCTTCGGTCATGTACGAGGCGCTGATGGAGGAGCTGGGCGACGAGCTGTGGATGTTCGCTCCGGATACGCCCGGGTTCGGCGGGACGTTCTTCCCTCCCCCAAAACCAAGTGTCCAGTACTATGCGCGAGTGCTGTACGAAAGCCTGCACGCCGTTGGTATTACCCAATGTTGGATGTTCGGACAGCATACAGGCGCATCCATCGCCGTACAGATGATTCACGACCATCCCAAGTTAGTTCAAAAGCTGGCCTTGTCGGGACCGCCGTACTTGAGCCCTGCCGAAAAGGAGGTGTGGACTGCCAGGACGCGCCCAATGGTGATAGACCGCAACGGCGGCCACTTGCCCCAGATCTGGGAACGGATACATAGCCGGGATCCTAACGCCCCCGTTGATCTGATCCATCGGGAAGCTGTCCTCAATCTACACGCAGGCGAACGTTACCACGAGGCCTATCTGGCGGCCTTCGAGCACGATTTCGCCACCCAGCTTTCGGAGATAGAGTGTCCGGTGCTACTGCTGGCGGGGGAGTTCGACGCCCTACGCAGCAGCCTTGAACCCGCAGGGGATGCTGTTAAAAATGGAATCATTAGGGAGATACTCGGCGCTACGACCTACGTCTGCGACTGCGAGGCAAAGCTCCTGGCCAAAATGATAAGGGAGTTTCTTTTACATTAGCTGTGCCAATGCACTTTCAAGGGCCAGCACGGCCGCTACTACGTCTAAATGTTTTGGATGACTCGAGAGGGCAAAGCGTCGCTGACAAACGAGAATCAATCAGCAAATGGCAATATACTTCGCCCGAACTTATAATAACTAGATATAGAGTGTGGGGTACCATGGCAAAGGGGGACTTAGATGACTCAAGAGAGCTTGAATGAGAACTACCGCGGAGTTTTCGATTCCAAATTGGGTTTCGGAAGGAAACCGGCGGTGCTGGTCGTGGATTTCATCAACGCTTACACGACTCCAGAGTCGCCGTTGTATGCACCACCCGTGGTCGATGCGGTCAAGGAGACCGTCGAGGTTCTCGACCTGGCCCGTCGCAAGGGAGTCCTGGTGGTATACACACGGGTGATCTATTCCCCCAATGGTCAACTCGATGGAGGTATCTTTGTCCAAAAAATTCCGGCACTACGGAAGATGGTCGAGGGCGAGCCGCTGGCCGATATCGTGCCGGAACTCCCACCTGCGCCTGAGGACGTGGTTATTAACAAGCAGTATGCCAGCGCCTTCTTCGGCAGCCCTTTAAGTGCGCTTCTGACTAGCCAGGGAGTGGATACGGTAATCATCACGGGATGCTCCACTAGCGGCTGCGTACGTGCCACGGCGGTGGATGGGATGCAATATGGCTTCAGGGTTATCGTGCCCCGCGAGTGCGTTGGAGATCGCCGACCCGAGCCTCACGAGGCTAATCTGTTCGACATCAACAGCAAATATGGCGACGTAGTCTCGAAGAGCGAAGTGATGGCTGGCCTGGAAAGTCATACAGGGGTCGCCGTCCGCTGACGTATGGCAACTCGGAAGGGTCAGAAGTCGCGCAGCAGGGTGCCGAATCCATAAAGCTTGTCTTCGATACCGTTATCGCGCAACGCCATCCACCAGGTGGCCGCGTTGATAGCGATAACAGGTTTCCCCAGCCACCGCTCCGCCTCGTCGGCGAGCCTCAACATGCTTAAGTTAGTGCCCACCTGAATTAGCGCTTCCGCTCGATCGGTGTTGACCTCTATGAGCGCTCGCCTCAGGGTCTCTTCGTCCACGTTGGCTATAGCGACTGCAGTAGGACATTTAAGCCCCTCGAGGGCTACGACTTCAAACCCCATGTCGTCGAAGAATTTGATCACATTGGCATCGCCTACAGGCTGGTAGGGAGTGACCACACCGATGCGTTTGACGTTGAAGAGCTTGAGGGCGCGCTCGCAACCCTCCGCACCGTTGGCGACTTCCAGCCCGCTGAGTTCCTGGACTCGCTTCTTGAATCGTCGATTGCCTTCCAGGCCTCCCCAAAAGGTCTCCGAGCTCATTCCCATAACCATATAGTCGGGCTCGCAGGTCATCACCCGCTCGATGGCCCCTGCCATTTCTTGCCGGATCTGGACCATCAGATTTTCGAAGGCGTTGTCGTCGGGCAAGTTCTGGTCCCGTATGTGGATGCGGCTGAAGTGGGAGGTAACACCTGGGACTCCCATCATGCAGAAGTCGGGTGCTACGATAGTATTAGTACTGGGAGCCAGGACACCGAACTTTTTTCGCCATGCTTGAGCGTCTGTCAATTCACTTCCTCGTTCTTGTTGTGGGTACAGCTATCGATTCGGCCTACGGCTTACTATACTATTGGCGGCTCAGCGCGACAATCATGGAGTATCGGTGTTGTGATAGAGTGAGTCGGACGCAAAAGTTTTGATAATCACCGTTGAGAACATGCGTAAATCTTTTGGCGCGATAAAGGCGCTGGACGGCGTCGATTTACAAGTTGGGCAAGGAACGGTTCTGGGGCTGCTCGGCCCCAATGGTGCTGGGAAAACGACGCTGGTACGGATACTGGCCACGCTTTTGCCTCCTGACTCAGGGACTGCACGTGTCGCTGGATTCGATGTAGTTCGCGAAGCCGTATCATTGAGATACGTCATTGGTTTGACGGGTCAATACACGGCCGTCGATGAAAATTTGACCGGCCGAGAGAACCTTGAGATGGTTGGCCGACTGTACCATATCGACAAAGTAGAATCCCGTAGCCGCGCTAACGACCTTTTGGAGCGCTTTTCCCTGACCGACGCAGCCAATCGTACAGCGAAGACTTATTCCGGTGGCATGAGACGCCGCCTCGACCTCGCAGCAAGCCTGGTCGCTCGACCACAAGTGCTTTTCCTTGACGAGCCTACCACCGGCCTCGATCCGCGTAGTCGGCTCGCTCTATGGGAAGTAATCCGGGACCTGGTGAGGGACGGTACCACCGTGTTGTTGACTACACAGTACATGGATGAGGCGGACCGACTGGCGGACACAATCACGGTGATCGATCGGGGAAGAGTAATCGCCGAGGGCACGTCCGAAGAGCTTAAAGCTCGCAGTGGTGGAGAGATTGTCCGGATCATCGTGAGCGATCATGGTCAGATCGCTGCAGCCGCCGAGCTTGTCAATAGCCTTAGCAGCGACAGCCCGCTGGTCTTGCCAGAGATGGGTCAGATTTCCATTTCCGTCAAAGATGGGACGTCGATACTGGCAGATATAGTTAGGAAGCTGGACGGCGCTAGAATATCCATATCCGATATCGCGTTAACTCAACCAACTCTCGACGACGTGTTTTTATCCCTTACCGGTAGGACAACTGAGGTCTCAGAGGATGGTGCATCCGAGGATGGGCAACGTGCTACGAGGTAAAGAGGCTGGTATTCTGAGATCCTCTGGCCATCGAATATATTGGACAGTGTCCGATACGATCGTCGTTACGCAGCGTAACCTTTTGCGCTACATTCGGCTCCCACAACTGCTGGTATTCTCCACGATCCAACCTGTTATGTTCGTCCTGTTGTTCTCCTATGTCTTTGGCGGCGCAATAGACGTAGGTGAAGTGGACTATATCGACTTCTTGCTGCCCGGTATCTTCATACAGGCAGCGATGTTCGGATCCACCCAGACGGGCGTCGGCATGGCTTACGATCTAAAAAAAGGTATGATTGACCGCTTCAGGTCATTGCCCATGGCCCGGTCCGCTGTTCTCGGTGGGCGTATATTAGCAGATGCTATGCGTATCACATTTGTCGTGCTGCTCATGACAGGAGTTGGAAGCGCGATCGGTTTCAGATTTCATGATGGCGCGGCCAACGCCGTCGCAGTCATTGCTCTAGCAGTGCTTTTCGGTATGACATTCTCATGGGTCTCGGCGTTTATAGGCATAGTAGTCAAAGACGTGGAGACCGCCCAGGTAGCAGGTTTTATCTGGGTCTTCCCACTGGTCTTCATCAGCTCCGTTTTCGTTCCTGTCCGAACCATGCCGGGCTGGCTGGAGGTGGTCGCGGACATCAGCCCTGTGACAGTAACTGTGGACGCTATGAGAGCGCTTTCTCTGGGAGGACCGGTAGCCGCGCCCCTTTGGAAGTCTCTTGCCTGGATGGGCGGTATACTGGCGGTCTTCGTGCCTTTAGCGATAAATCGCTACCAAAGGATCACGTGAAGCAGCGGGCGACGTAAGCGGGGCTTTTGGGCACTACTTGATGACGCCTTTTTCGGCGAGGGTTTCCATTTCCTGAGGCGTTAAACCCAGTAGGTCTACGAACACCTCGTGATTGTCTTGCCCCAGATTGTGTGCTCCCGTGGTTATCGATGGTCGGACCCCGTCGAACATCCAAGGCGCCTGGAACATGGTCGACGAGCCGTTCGTCCCGGTATCCAGGGTCATGTAGTAGTTGCGCTCCTTGATATGTGGGTCTTCGAATATATCTTTGTTACTGAATGAAGGAGCCGCAGCCACTCCCGCTTTTTGTAGGCTGTGCATCAGGGCGAAAGGCTCGTAATTGGCTGTCCAATCGTTAATAATCCGGTCCAGTTCTTCCTGGTGGTTCCATCTCTTGTAGGTGTCCATAAAGCGGGAATCAGAGACCATCTCTGACTTTCCCATGGCTTTACACAACGCCCGCCATTCTTTTTCCGTGGTCACCGCGATGGAGATCCAAGCGTCCTCGCCCTTGCACCGATACACCCCGTGGGGTGCCCAGGCGGCGTCTCGGTTCCCCATCTTAGGTGGTATTCTGCTGTTCACAAGATAGTCCAGGAAAGCTTCACCCGCCGCGAAGGAGCAAAGTTCGCGGATAGAGGCGTCGATATAGCAGCCTTTGCCTGTTATTTTCTTGCGTGCCAATGCGGCCTGAGCAATGAAGGCTCCGGCCGTTCCGGCCATATAGTCGACCATCAGGCGCAGCTCCGACGGGTTGCCGCCGTGGTATCCCGTCAGATTGGCCAGGCCGCCCAAGGCGGAGAATATGGGCGCGTATCCCGCGTAGTGAGAGTGAGGGCCCGAGGCTCCCAGGGCTGACACCTCCACCATAATGATGTCTTCTTTGACCTTCCGCAGTTCCTCGTAGCCCAAACCCAGCTTCTCCATGACGCCGGGCCGGAAGTTGTCCGTCACCAGATCGCTTTTAGCGACCAACTCTTTTGCCAGGTCTCGCCCTTCTGGTGTTTTCAGGTCGAGGCTTATACTTTTCTTGTGTACGTTTATCGGGAAGTCGATGTAATTTAGGGACCAGCCCTGGCCGCGTCCCTCGGTGCCGATCTTTATTACCTCGGCTCCTCTAAAAGCGAGCAGTAAGGTGCCGTAGGGCCCGGCTCCCGCCCAGGTGAAATCGGCTATGCGTACGCCAGATAGCGGTGCGACGCTCATGTATCCGCCTTATCCATCGACTTCCGGATTTACGCTCATATTATTCCCGTTTGCCTCAGCTTCACAAGCTCTTCTTTGCTGAAACCAAGGCGATCAGAGAAAATATCCGCGTTATGCTCTCCAAGGTGGGGCGGGGGACGCCTTAGCGACCAATCCATATCCGAGAGCTTCCAAGGCGCTGCGGGCATTGTTATCTGACCGATCTCTGGAATGGTTACTTCCTGAAAGAAGGAACGGGCCTGCTCGTGGGCGTCCTTCACGACCTCTTCCACGGTGTATACCGGGCCGCAGGCCACCCGCCGCGCCTGAAGCTCATGGTATATCTCTTCTTTAGGATGGTCCATCGCCCACTCCTGGAGTTTAGGCTCGATCTCCTCGCGATGGTCCAGCCTGCCCTTTCGAGTGGCGTATTCCTCTTTTAGCGCCCATTCGGGGTTGCCCATGAACTCCACGATTCCCTGCCACTGATGGTCCTGGTGGATGTTCGTCTGCCAGAAACCGTCCTTGCACTGGAGCATCCCCCCCAAGTAAGGCGGAATGCGGTTGTATCGATGCCACACGTGCCCTTCGTTGGGGTAGAGGGCGATATCGGAGCTATTAAGGTGCATCATCGCCTCTTGTTTAGAGACATCTACGTGGCCGCCCGTTCCGGTATCGAGGCGCTCCCAAAAGGCCGAGACCGTACCCGCAGCCGCGCTGATACCCACCTGGTACTCGCCTATATATCCGCCGGCCTTGATGGGTTCGCGGTCCCGGTATAGAGACGCCGCTAGCTGCCCCCCTGGCAGCATGTAGCCGTCCCCTCCGGCATGGTATGCGTTGAGGTAATAGGATTTATAGTCCCTGTATGGACCAGTCCAACCGAATGGGGTGATGGTCGTCACTATCAAGCCGGGGTTCAACTCTTTCAAATGTTGGTAGTCCAGATGTAGTTCTTCCAGGTAGGCTGGGGGCTGATCTACGATAAATATGTCTGCTTGTTTGATCAGATCCAGAAGGATGCGCTTTCCGGTTGGTCGCTCGATTTTCAGGGTTACTCCCAACTTGTTGGTGTTGAGGTAAAGGAAGAGCAGACTCCTATCAAGCCCAGGGTAATCCCTGGCGAATGGGCCGCGCCTTCGTGCTTCGTCACCCTCGGGCGGCTCCAGCTTGACGACTTCGGCACCCTGGTCGGCAAAGAGCTTGCCGCAGGATGGCCCGGCCACCATCGAGGCCCATTCCACGACTTTCACGCCGTTGAGAAGTTGAATGCCGGCGGAGGAATCTTTGGGCATGGTCAACTCAGTGGGCGGTCTGCGGTGAGGATTGGTGGCATGCCGTCCGGGTCTTTGGACACCAGCGAGACAGTAGCAGTCCCCGTGGCAGTAACTTCGCCACGCTGGTTTTCACAGCGCACGTTGAGATCAATCAGATTTTCTGGGCCGTTTCGGTACTTTTTGGTCACGTTGCCCTTGCACCAGGTGGAATCGCCATGTATGCAGGGGCGTGTCAGCCTTACGTCCAGGCGGCGAAGGAACGCCAGGTCACCCATCCAGTTGGTGACCAGGTCTTCCAGCCAGGCCACTCGTTGGAGACCAGCATCATGGGCTGATGGGAACCCGAACTCCCGCGCTGGACCATCTTTCAGGAACGACGTGTCCCAGCTATCGGGCATTCCGGTCTGTGGGTCAATGTAGGCGTCGGCGGGATGGCGCCGCCAATGGTCCAAGAATGCCTTGAAGGTTAATGTCCCGCGGACCGTGCTGATAAAAAGGTTAATATCCTCGGTGGTCAATGGTCCTCTCATAAGTGGAGGTAGCTCTTCGTCCTCGGCTTGGGTCTCCCAGTAACGCGCCGACTCTCCATGGATGTACTCATCATCGTAAGCGCCGTACACCTTCTGGATCTCCTCCATTTGGTAATTGTATTTCTCTACGTTGGCATACTTGGCTCTTCTTTTGGCCTCGTTACGGGGAGTCCTGAAGACTCGTGGCGTGGCCCTGGCGACGATCTGCCCGTACTGATTCCTGTACACGATGTCGCCTGTTTGAAGGACCATGTGTCCGCAGAACCCACCTTCTTTCTCCTCGATTCCGGTGATTTGAGCGGTTGCGGTGAAGGAGTCCCCTATGCGGATAGGGCGGAACCACTCCCATGTCAAACCGGCGTAAATGGCGTGTATGCCTGGCAGCTTTGGGTAAAGGATCGTGTCGTCGACGCAAAAAAGCCATGTCGGATGCGCGATTAACCCACCCAGATAAGTGCCCGAAGCGTAAGTTTCCTGGATGTACAGTGGATTACGGCTTCCAATGTGCCTGCTATATTCAATAATGGCGTCTTTGGCCGCGACACTCTTTCGTGGCCGGGGGCGCCTAAGCTCTACGCCGACGATTTTTCGTGCCTCTTCTATAGCCTCATCGGTGAGCGAAGGATATGTGGTCCAAATTGTGGTCATTCAGGTCTCCTGATTAATCGGGTACGTAGAAATCCCGATCTTTAGAGGGAAGGACAGCTATAGCGCCACCAGGAGTGCTTACTTCGCCACGCTGGGTAATTATCTTTATCTCCATCTCCACCAGATGTTCTCCGCCGTCGATCCACTTCTTGGTTACCTTGCCGTGAATCCAACTCGTGTCAGCTTCCACGTTGAAGAGGCGGAACTGATTCCAAACCCGCTTTATCCAGCCGTTGTCGCCAACCCAGTTGGTCACCAGCGTGCTCATCCAGTGGGTGCGTTGGACGGCAACGTCGTAGATACCAGGTACGCCGATGTAACGGGCCAACTCGTCTTCCCAATGGCCGCGGTGGGGATGGTCTGCTACTCCCGTTTCGCTCACTTCAGCGAATCCAGCCCGATTTCGGTACTCCTTCAGGTGGTAGAAATGGGCGCCCTCGGTAAGGCCCCCGGCTCCTCCATGGCGTCCCCCTGCGTAGACCTCCCGGAAGGCTATTTCATTTACCCGTAGCGGACCGCGCACGATGGTGGGGACATCGTCCCCCTCTTTCACGTCCTCCCAGTAGCGAGGTTTATCTCCGATCAGCTCCTCATTGTCGTAGGCGTCCCAGATCCTCTGTAATTCCTCGTCGGCGTACTTGGGTTTCTCCACGTCGGCATACTTACCGCGTTCTCGGGCCTGTTTACGTTCGACACGCAGGACCGGTCCGTGGCCTTTAGCGACGATTTCTCCGCGCTGGTTGAAGTACCATATGATGACGTCTACCCAGATCATCCGACCGGCGAACTTACCCTCTTTCTCCTCCATTTTGTAGGGCCGGTACACGCAACTGATACGGTCTCCCGGACGAACAGAGCGGTAGAAGGTAATGTCGTTTCCGGAATGGAACTGGTGCACGCCGGGCAGGCCTCCTACCATGCCTGCTGTGTAGTGCTTTATCACGTCGGCCATCGCTGGTGGAGCGATTATCCCACCGTAACGGGTCTTCGTGGCGTAGTCGGAGTCAAGATAGAGAGGGTTGAAGTCGCCGTTGTCTACCGAGTAGTTGTAGATGGCGTCCTCGGTAACCTCAAGGAGGATGGGACCACCCTTATAATAGGCCCCCATCCGCTCTTGTAGCTTCGGGAGGGCCTCGTCTGTAATTTGTCCAATGGTAACCATGTTCCACTTCTCCTTGCGCCAGCTTTAGTGGAGCACTTGTTGTTCTGCCAACTTCTCCAAGTCCGCCTCGGGAACCCCTAATAGCTCGTTGAAAACGTATTTGTTGTCCTGGCCGAGGATCGGGGCATGCCTGCGCACGTCACCTAGGCTCTCACTGAATTTCCAGGGTATGCCGGGAAGCCACATCACTCCTATGCTTGGGTGGTCGTCCTCAACGTAGAACCTCTGGTCTGTCAGGTGCGGGTCGACGGACTGATCCTGGACGGTATAGCAGGGGAAAGCGCATACCCCGGCGCCTTGAAGCCTTTGTGTTAGTTCACCTGACTCCTGGCCTTTGGTCCAGGCAGAGATAATTTGGTCAAGCTCCTCCTGGTGCCTCCATCGGTCGATAGCTTCGCCAAACTTTTCTGACTGGCCCAACTCCGGTTTGTCAATGGCCCGACAAAGGGATTGCCATTCTTCTTCAGATCTAGTGGTGATGGAAATCCACCGATTTTCTCCGGTGCAAGGGTAATTCCCGTGAGGTACAAAAACAGGGTGATTATTGCCCTGAGGCCCGGCGACTCTTCCGTTCATCTGGTAGTCGAGAAAGGGCTCCTCGAGCCCCGATGTGGTGCACTCCCACTCGGATACGTCGATGTACTGGCCTTGGCCTGTCCGGCGGCGGTGGTACAGAGCCACCATGATCGCCGCCGCGCCACGGAGGCTAGAGTTGGCATCTCCCCATGCGAATTGAGTGGCTCCCATAGGACTGTCTGGCGGGTATCCGATGAGGTTGGCCAGGCCGCTGATGGGGCCCAGGGTGTTGGCGTAGACCGGCACGCCTTTTAGTGGTCCGTACTGGCCGGCTCCCGATAGGGATGCGCATATGACGTCCGGCTTGATCTTCCGCAACTGGTCGTAACCCAACCCGAGGCGGCTTAATACACCGACCGAGAAGTTGTCCGTCACTACGTCGCTCAACTTGATGAGGTCATGGATCAGTTCGATGCCCTTGGCCTCACGAATGTCCACGGTGATACTGCGTTTGTTCCTGTTTAAAGCATGGAACAGAGGCTGTAGCTCCGGCTGCAGGCCTTCGTCGCCCTTCATCGTGTCGTCGCCAATGATGGGCCTGCCCAATCGCGTCCCGTCTAGACGCTTGTGACTCTCGACCTTAATTACTTCCGCACCATAGTCTGCCAGTATTCGCGTCATTAGAGGGCCGGCATATACCCAGCAAAAGTCCACCACTCGGACTCCTGCCAAGGGATATACGTTTCTGTCGAGCTCTTGCAATTCGTCCATCAGATAATCCCAGATGTTCTCAAACGTTCGAGGTCTTCGAAGGGTATACCCAGGTTTTTGCCCAGCACGTCCGAGTTATGCTCCCCCAACATCGGCGCCCTACTTTTTATCGCTGGTGGGGTTTGGCTGAACTTGAACGGCGGCCCGGAGAAACGGAAGGTCCCGGCTCTCGGATGGGCGATTGGGACCCAAAAATCCCGTTCCCTCAGGTGGGGGACCTCCAGGAGTTCCTCAATGGTATAGGCGGGGGTGAGTGGAACATCCCGCTCGGTGCACATCTTAAACAGCTCCTCACGGGTATGCTGCCTCATCCAGCTAGTTAGCAGCGCGTCAACTTCATCGGGATATTCTTCGGTCATCGCACGGCGGTTCCTGTATCTTGGGTTCTCGGTCCATTCCGGAGTTCCCATAAGTTCCAGGAATCTGATCCATTGCTGAAGCTGATTGCACACCAGGCCCACGTACCCATCTTTGCAGGGAAGAAACACGTCGGGGTAAAGGAAGCTCCCATGATTGCCGTTTCTTAGGAAGCTGAGGCTGCGATATAGATACGTCGTAATGCCAACGGAATAAAGGGTGGCTATGGTATCCACCTCGGACACGTCAACCTGCTGGCCACGCCCTGTCACGTCTCGTGCCAGAAGGGCCAGCATTGTCGCTGCAAATCCTCCAGCACCCGATTGGTAGGCCAGAAGATCGTAAGGCATCGTCAGGGGTTCGCGGTCAGGATGGCCCTGCCCCATGGCCAGGCCGCTGGCAGCAGCCGCGTTTATATGGGTGGCCTGATAGTCTCTGTAGGGGCCGCTTCTTCCGAAAATACTAATCGAAGATACGATCAGCCTGGGATTAGCTTCCTTTAGATGGGCGTAATCCATCTGCCATTGCCCGATTACTTGCCCGGGGTAATCCTCGACGAGTACGTCCGTTTGCTTCAGTAGCTCAAGCAATATCTCTTTACCGGTGGGTATACCGACGTCGAGCGTAATACCCCGCTTGCCAAGGTTGACGGCCATGAAAAGTCCGCTGGCTTCGAGGTCTGGATTGTCCTTGGGAAATGGGCCTCTTCGCCTTAGTTCGTTGCCGTTCGGCGGTTCCACCTTGATGATATCCGCGCCGAGCTCTCCCAACATGCGGGCGCACCAAGCTCCTTGAATATCAGAGCTTAGTTCGATGACACGGACGTCTCCGAGGGCCTGTGGAGAAGGGTTGGCGTTTGTCATATTTGAATCTACGTAGTATTGCCTGGAAAAAAGGGGATGTCAAGCTGGATCGCAAGCTACACAGAGGCAGGGGAAAGCGCTATAGCATCTCCTGGCCGCCATCTACGTACAGGACCTGCCCGGTTATAGCGGAAGCCCAGGGGGATGCCATGAACAGGACGGCATTCGCTATCTCCTGGGGTTTGAGCAGGCGTCCAAGCGGGATTCCAAGTCGGAACTCTTCCAAGTTGCCTTTTATGACGTTGTTTAGCTTACTCAAGTCGCCACCCAAGAAAGAACCCAGTGCCATCTCGGTCTCTGTGGGTCCAGGTGCTACAGCGTTAACAGTGACTCCCTTGCTGGCGAATTCCAGCGCCATAACTCTGGTGAGCTGGGCAAGTGCGGCCTTAGAGGCCGAGTAAGCGGCCAGACTAAACCGTGGTATTCTCGTAGCCGTCGACGCGATGTTGATTATCCGTCCGCCATTTTTCATGGCCGGAACCGCCTGCTGGCAACAGAACAAAGGACCTTTAACGTTGACCCTGAAGTGCTCGTCCCAGTCGGCTTCCGGGATTTCCAGTAACTCTCCGCGTCTCAGCACCCCGGCGTTATTGACCTGAATATCCAACTGTCCGAAAGCGGAAACCGCAGTGTCTACGAGGTGTTTGGCACCCGCGCTGGTGCCTATATCGCCGGCCGCAGCTACGGCTTCACCACCGAAATCTTCGATCTCCTTTGTTACGTCATGTATCCCATCGGCGTTGAGGTCGTTCACCACTACTTTGGCCCCATGGCCGGCAAAGGTCAGAGCGATTGCTTTGCCAATACCTCGCTGAGCACCGGTGACAATCGCCACTTTTCCGTCGAGCAACGCTGACTCTTCAGGCAAATCTTGCTCCTCGTGGGTAATGGACTCGGTGAAGGCTAAGAATGATTTACGTGGGCGACGACCTCGATCTCTATGTCACCGACTCCCGGGGCAAGGTCGCCTGCCTTGATCGTGGTCCTAGCCGGACAATTGTCGGGATCGGGGTAATACTCATGCCATACTTCGTTGAACCCGATCCGGTCCTCGATATTCCTTAAATACACGGTTGCCTTGATGACATTATCCAAACCGCTGTTGCTCGCTTCTAAAACGTCCTGCAAGGTCTGGAACACCCGCTTGGTCTGGGCCTTGATGTCTCCCTCGACGAGTATTCCTGTGGCAGGATCGCGGGCCACATGTCCTGACGTAAACACTAGATCACCGTGGCGGACGGCATGGGCAATATTAAAGATCGGTTTGGCGGCTCCCTTGGTGAAGATTACCTCACGTTTCATATCACTCCTTCGTTTCTATTCGTGAGTGAGGTCTACCACTAGGTTAAGATAAGGGTCCACCTCGCCTTTGCCAGATGGTCCTATCACGATGGTTGACCCGTGCTGTTCGACTATGGCCGGACCCTTAATCATCATTCCAGGTGTCAAGGCTCCTGAGTCATAAATCTGCGTCTCGACGAAGGAGCCAACCTCGTGGAAGTATGCCTGACGAGCACCCTTGCGCGCCGTTCTCCCAACATTCTCTTTGCTTGCGGGCTTTAGCGCGAACGGGCTGGGTGGCGCCACTGCGTTCAGCCTCCAGTTGACAGTCTCTATAGGTACGTTGGTTAGGTACCTTTCATAAAGGCTCTTATACGCCTGGTAGAATGCTTCCTGAAGGGTCTCGGTCAAGGTGCCGTTAAAGTCACCGCCGGGCAAATCCACAGAGACCTCCCTGGACTGTCCGGCATATCTCATGTCCGCAGTACGGTGCATCTGGATCGTGTCTGGATCGGCTCCCGCCTTGATCAGCGTAGAGCGCGCTTCGTCTTCAAACTGCCGGAAGACCTCGCCTATCTTTTCCCAGTCCACTGATTCCAGTCTGGACAGGTGCGTCCCCACAAAGTCCATTGAGAAGGGAGCCATGAGCAGGCCCATGGCTGAGGCCACACCTGCGTTCAGCAGATATACGAGTTTGGGTAGGTGGAGAGCCTTGGCGATATCGTATCCGTGCACGGGCCCGGCCCCTCCGAAAATGACCAGAGTATATTGCCGTGGGTCACGCCCTTTTTCGATGACGTGCATGCGTGTGGCGGTGGCCATGTTGTCGTTTACGATCTGGTTGATTCCCACCGCAGCTTGGATGGTGTCGATTCCAAGGGGGTCAGCTATATGTTTCCTAATGGCATCTTCAGATGCTCTTTTTTCCAAGCTCATCTCGCCGCCCAAGAAAAAGTCTGGGTTCAGATATCCCATTAGCAGGTCGGAGTCGGTTACAGTAGGATCGTTGCCTCCCTTGCCGTAACAGGCGGGGCCAGGGTCTGCCCCAGCGCTCAATGGACCGACTCGGAGCAGACCCATCGAGTCAACGCTGGATATGCTACCTCCCCCGGAGCCGATCTCGATGAGCTCAATGGCGGGTAGTCGGAGGGGTATGCCGCTGTAACGTTTGAAGCGCGCTATCCTAGCGCTTTCAATCTCCATGGTTCGCAATGGCTGGCCATCGTCGATCAGACAAATCTTGGCGGTAGTACCTCCCATGTCGAAGGATAACGCCTTGGGAATCGACGTGGCCTGGGCGTAAAACGCGGCAGCCATGGCGCCGGCTGCCGCGCCCGACTCTACCAGCCATATGGGCAACTTCCGAGCGGTCTGCGGTGAGCCAACGCCTCCTGATGACAGCATCAAATGGAACGACCCGGTGAATCCGGCTTCATGGAACAAGCTCTCCAGCTTTTCCAGATATGTTTCGATCAGTGGCTGGACGTAGGCATTGGCAACTGTGGTTGAGGTTCGTTCTGTTTCCCGGATCTCAGGTGCCACCTCCGAGGAGAGGCTAACCGTCCACCGCGGGTAGTGTTCCCGAAGCCAATCCCGAATATGCCGTTCGTGTTCCGGATTCGCGTAGGAATGGATTAGAGATATGGCGACAGACTCTATTCCGTCCCCATCAAAATCTTTGGCGATGGGATCGAGCTCGGATAGCTCTATACGACGAATTACCGCGCCGTCCGCTGCAGTGCGCTCGTTGATTTCTCGCCGCCAGTATCGGGGCACCAAAGGCTCCGGACGGTCCTGCTCGAGGTCGTAGAGGTCGTATTTCATCTCCCGACCTATTTCGAGTACGTCTCTATACCCCTCTGTGCCGATCAACGCCGTCTTGGAGCCACGCCTTTGGATTAGCGCGTTAGCCACCAAGGTGGTCCCGTGCACCAACGCCTTTACCTGCTGAGGCTTGATGCCGACGCGCTGAAGTAAATCATTTAATCCATCCGAAACTCCAAGGCTGGGATCGGGGTACGTTGTCAAGCATTTACCCGTCTCTACGGTCCCTGCGACATCGTCGATCATAAGGAAATCGGTGAATGTGCCGCCGATGTCGATTCCGATCCTAGTGGCCATTGACAGCCCCCTTGATATCGGCATCGTCAGGGCTCAGGTGGTATAACTCCGTCGCTGTTGTGGCGGTAATAAACCCTTTTCTCAGATCATCGAGAACCAGTTGTCGGTCTCGGTCTTCCGGTGCACCGTACCCACCTCCACCACCGAACGTGATGGTAACCACGTCGCCTGGCTGGAGTACAAGACGTCCGGTAGCTTCGGTTGGTTCTTCGTCATTGATACGAATAGAGTGTAATATCCCTGGCTTTCCATTGAATAAGCCTTGTGGAGGATAGACCATCCCTCCGAAGAAGAGGGAGAGCACTACAGGCTCGTCCCCTGCGACCTGAAAATCGATCTCTTGGCCCAGGCCACCCCGGAATTGACCCGCGCCGCCGGAGTTGGTCACCAGGTTCTTCCGCAGAATACGCAGGGGGGTTGCCGATTCGAGGATCTCCATAGAACCGCAGCTTGGATTTGTCGGGAATGGGGCGCAGGATAGCCCATCTTTATCTGGGCGAGCACCCATACCGCCGTTGCCCAAGTAGGTAGTCGAGAAGGGCTTTTTGCTTGACCCTACGCTGCTAAACTTGGCTACTACTGTAGGCGTGCTCCCGCTGTCAGCGATAATCTTGTCAGATAATACGTCTTTTAGTGCTCCGTAGACCAACCGCGACATATGGTGACCCACAAGGTGACGCCCGTTTACAGCCGCTGGGACCGTCGGATTTACCACGGTTCCCTGAGGCGCATAAATGCTGACGGGTCTGTGGCAACCGTCGTTGTTGGGTGTTGTGGGGTCCAAGACACACTTGAGAGCGTGGAACGTCAGCGCTCTGGTGTAGACAAAAGGACAGTTGACCGGGCCCGGCAACTGAGGAGACGTGCCAGTGTAATCGATAGACATCTCGCTATCGTGGACATCGATTTTCGCTTTGATCGTATAGGTGTAGCCGAGTCCATCCACCTCAATTGAATGGTGGTACTCACCCGCCGGCACCTCGGCGATACGGCGTCGCATTGCTTCCTCACCTACGTTCTGGATGGTGGCCGCCAGGCTCGTGAGTTCTGGCAGGTCCAACTCGTGCAATATGTCGCTTAGCCGCCTCTGGCATACGGTCCCGGCGTCGATTTGGGCATTAAGGTCGCCGTACATTTTGTCCGGCACCCGGTTGTTCTTCATCAGTATGTCGAGAAGGTCCTGATCGACCTTGCCGCCTCGATAAACCTTGACCGATGGAATTATCAGACCCTCTTCGTAAAGCTCTTTGGAATCGCTGCTGAAGCCTGTACCGCCGATGTCTCCCCAATGGGCGGTGCTGCCGGTGAATCCCACCAGCTTTCCAACGTGAAATATCGGCGTCACAGCCGTAATATCGTTTAGGTGGCCCCCTGAGTTCCAAGGGTCGTTGGCCAGAGCTACGTCGCCTTCCACCCAGGTCTCTGGGGGGAATTTACTGAGAATGCTCCTGACCGCTAATGGAATCGTACCCAGGAACGGCGGAATGCTGAACGAGCTCTGCGCGATGGCATAACCGTTGCTGTCTAGTAATACGACCCCGAAATCGTTGGATTCTGTGATCAACTCGGAGAACGCCGTTCGGCTCAGGGTTACTGCTGCTTCATCGATAATGGAGATCAAGCGCCCCCATATGATCGAGAACGCAATAGGATCAAGGGCTCGCTCAAGAGTCATACGACCTCCGGGTCAAGCAATCAGGATTTGGCCGCTTCTGCTCGGTTTTTCAAGACATCCGCGGCCCTGACAGGATAGGGAAGCTCGGCCGGATCGACCGGCACTTCTATGACCGTTGGTTTCCCTGATCCGAGTCCTTCGATTATCGCATCTCCGATGTCCTGAGGGCGGTCTACGTACATACCCTGTCCGCCAAACAGCTCCGCCAACTTGTCGAATCTAGGGTTGGTAATGTCAGCCTCCAAGAACCTCTGGTCATAGAGAAAATGCTGGTAGGCTTTTTCGGCTCCCCAATTGTTGTTATTCATAACAAGCGCCACAATGCCTACGTTGTGACGGACAGCCGTTTCGAACTCCTGTACGTTCATCATGAATCCGCCGTCCCCGCTTATCGAAACGACGGGCTTGTCCGGTCGGGCGAACTTGGCCCCGATCGCCGTGGGAAACCCGGAACCTACGCAGGCGAAGTCCGTGGGAGTGAGTTGCGTCCTTGGCTCGTTGAAGTAGTAACCATCGTAGCCGTAATGGGAGTTGGCCCCTGCATCGAAGACGACAATCGTATCTTTGGGGAGGCTTTTACGGAGCTCTGCATATACTCGTTGTGGCTTGATTGGATCGTCGGGGAGGGAATTATCTTCATCCAGTCGTCTGGCCCGTTTATGAACCATGTCCGCAATCCAGGACAACCTCGACTCTTTCCCGGGGAATTCTTGAGGGCCGTCCTCTAGCAGCTCCAGCATCATCCCCGCTGCCACTCCAGCGTCGGCCAAGAGACCAACGGCGATGGGGTAGTTCCGTCCGATTTCTTTGGAGTCGATCTCCACTTGCACGATCTGGGCGTCTGCCGGCACGAACCTGTTGTCGAACCATGCTGTGAAATGTCCCAGGCGAGTCCCCAGTGCCAGTATGGCGTCGGCCTTGCGAATCGTCTCGAAGGCCTCTTCGGCGCCTCCACGGCCCAGGGGTCCGACGTATTGGGGATGGGTGTTGGGCACGGCGTCTGACCGGGCATATGAGGTCATAATTGGCATTCCCAGAATCTCAGCGATGCGAACAGCTTCGGCCGTGCAGCCGCTTTCGATCACACCGCCCCCGGCTATCATTACCGGGAACTGGGCTCGTGACAGGACTTCCACAGCCTTTCGCACCAAAGCCGGTTCCGGCGCAATGCGCTGCGAGGCCCTTGATTGGTCGGCAGGCCAGATATTGACCTCCATGTCCAGCACGTTCAAGATATCCCTCGGAACGTCGACGAAAACGGGTCCCTTCTTACCCGACTTGGCTACACGGAAGGCCTGCCGTAGCATCTCGGGAATACGTTCGGCCTTGTTGATCTGCATGGAGAGTTTGGTAACGGGTTTGTACATTCCCACCTGGTCGAACTCCTGGATTGAGCCGCGGCCCAGGTGCTCCATCATGGGTGCACCTACGATGGCTACGACATCCGCCGGGGCAAGGTAGGCTCCGACGATTCCTGTCAGGAGATTCGCCACTCCCGGCCCGTTGGTGGCCATACAAACTCCGGTATGGCCCGACGCCCGGGCATACCCCAATGCCATAAAAGACGCACCCTGCTCGTGACGGGTTCCGATGAACTTGATGTCTGGGTCGTTATAGAGGGCATCCAGGATCTCTATATAGCTGGATCCGACCAGGCCGAAAACGTGGGTCACACCTTCGGCCCGCAGTGCTTCTACGACGGCCTGGCCCGCCCTCATGCGTACCATGAAAATTCCGCTCCCTTTAGAAATTCGACCCATATCATACCACAAGACTTAGATACGTGCTGGATAGGCTGTTACCGTCTCGCCCACACCGTCAAAAATAGGCAGATGAGGATGGTCAGGTAGCCATAGGCACCGAATAGATCATTGTTATAATTGGTTTGATGAGGGGTGGTTTTATATGGCCTTGCATTGTGGCCTTTAGTCTTTTGTGTTTTGTGGCCTGTACGGACGCTAGTCCGGCGCCGACTCGCACTCCATCCATCGTTGTCTCACCTGCCACTACGCCTGCGAACGCGCCCACTGATACACCTCTGGCACCAATTGTGGCCGCTGATCCCGTACCTGACGCCACAGTCGAACAACAACCCACTTCCACTCTAACTCCAACGATTCCCCCAACCACAACAAAGTCAGTACCTACCGAACCTCCTTCACCGGCAGCACAGCCTGACCTGGTCGTCGAGCATATAGGCATACAGCTAGAAAGGGGAGGTGATTGTAACTATACCTCTACCCAGCTTGGTACCAGAATAGGCATTGCCAACGTCGGCGATGGGAATGCCGGTCCCTTTGTCTTAGATGTCAACGGATCGCAGCTCGAGATAACGTCTGGGTTGGGGCCCGGGCAGAAGGCCTCAATTTGGGTGCCCGGCTATAGCCGGGGTGAAAATGAGATTTTCGCCGATGCGTTACAACAGATCGATGAGACAAATGAAGACAATAACGGTTTCTCAAGATCGGTTCCAATTCCTACTCTGCCGGCTCCGTGTACACCGACTCCCGGTCCAGATGTTACCCCCGCTTCAACACCAGTATCTACACCTACAGCTACCCCAGGCCCGACCCCTGTCCCTCAAGGGGGTGGTGGATGCGTCAGCGATCCCGATCCAGAGTTTACGGCCCATATCACTGACCTGAGCAAGATTGATTTCATCATACCTCCGGCTGTTTTGAGCGGTAATAGATTCAAGAACCGTTCTTACGTATGGATCAGCAGGGACGAGACTGGCTGGGCATACGAAGTGCCTATCTACGCGCCCGTTGATTCAACGTTGACGGGGATCACATTCTATTCCGAGCCAGCACTAAACGACCAGGGACAGCTTGTTGATGTGGAGCAGTTCAGTCTCTCGTTTCAGGTCAGCTGCGAAGTGTCTTAGCCCGAATCCACCGAAGGACGTCCTTGGGGACAGCCATTGAAGAAGCCAGCGGGTGCTCCTCTGAATCTGGGATAATGGTTTTGGAACAGAAACCCGCCCGGAAACAAGGAGCACCCAATAGATGCTGCCACAGAACAAACCCGACCGTATCCGCATCCTCTTTGACGACCATCGCCTGGTGGCCAATGCCGGCCTGCTCCTGCCGGCCACCCTAGCCCGGCACCTGGGCCTGCGGGAACTCGTCGACCATCACCTTGACCTCGGCGGAGCGCCGGGACGGGCGAACACTGGGGACAAGATGCTGACGCTGGTCGCTTCCGCGCTGGCAGGCGGCGACTGCATCGACGACGCCGATGCGCTGCGCGCTGGTGGGACGGTCGGTGTTCTAGGCTGCGTGGTCAAGGCGCCATCCACCCTGGGGACCTTCCTGCGCAGCTTCCGGTGGGGGCATGTCCGTCAACTCGACCGCGTGAGCCGCCAGTTGTTGGCCCGGGCCTGGGCCGCTGGGGCCGGACCCGGCGACTCGCCCCTGACCATCGACCTGGACTCGACCATCTGCGAGACCTACGGACTGGCCAAGGAGGGAGCGCGCCACCACGGCTATACCGGCGCCCGCGGGGCTATCACCCGCTGCTGGCCATTGCCGCCGGCACCGGAGACGTGCTGATGTCCCGGCTGCGCGAGGGCCGGGCCAACACCGCCCGTGGCGCCGCCCACTTCCTGCGTGAGACGGTGGGGCGGGTGCGCTACGGCGGGGCCAGGGGACAACTCACGGTGCGGGCCGACAGCGGCTTCTACACCCACACGTGGTTGCCGCCTGCCGGAAGATGGATGTCCGCTTCTCCATCACCATCCGCCAGCGTGCCAGCCTGCGGGACCTGATCGAGGCGATACCAGAGGAGGACTGGACTCCCATTCCCTACTGGATGGACGGCGCCGCCGATGTCGCCGAGACGACTTACACCCCGTTCCAGACCAAGCCGGACGCCCCGCCGGCGCGGCTCATTGTCCGGCGGGTGAAGCCGACACCCGGTTCCCAGCTGGCCCTCTTCGCCAGATACAGCTATCACGGCTTCATCACCGACCGGGACGGGGAGTTGCTCGAACTGGAGGCCGATCATCGCCGCCACGCCGAGGTCGAGAACGCCATACGCGACCTCAAGTACGGCGTCGGGCTGAACCACATGCCGTCGGGGCGCTTCGCCGCCAACGGCGCCTGGCTGGCGGTACAGGTGATGGCGCATAACCTGGCCCGCTGGACGGCGCGGATTGGTCTGGGCGAGCGGACCGTGATCACCAAGACCCTCAGGCGGCGGGTCTTCGCTCTGGTGGGACGGATCACCCGCTCGGCGCGCCGCCTCACTTTGCATCTCCCCCGGCGCTGGCCCTGGGAAACCCAGTTCAGTCGCGCCTTGGCCCGGCTGCAAGCCATTCCGTTCCCGGCCTGACGGCCAGCCTGCAACTGACCCAACGTCCCCGCAATCTCGCGCCACCCCGGTCGCGAGAGTCCCCTGCTGCGTATCCTCTCGCCATCCCGCGCATCGCAACTCCCGCATAGGGCCTTAGGGGCCCTGTGCGGCGACTGAAGACCGTCCGCCGGCCTCCCATCTACCCCAAGACCCCAGGCCATCTCCCCTGTAGCTCCCTCACCCACCCCCTTCCGCTGTCCTCACGCCGTCCATCGGTGTCCTTCGGTGGATTCGGGCTTATGGGTATGATCACATCTTAAGACTTTCCGACCAGATCAGAGCGTTGGCGCCAACCGAACCGGCTACGACGACCCGCGACGCTGAAGCAAAGACTGACCTCCCCCTCAAAGCCGGCGATCTAATTGGTTACACGACTGGAACTATATCTGCCCATAACTGGGATTTTCTCGTGCGGAACTCCACTGAACGCAACCAGTTCGCCAACCAGGACCGATACGAGAGCGCCGGCGACCTTGGAAGCCTGGTGATTGGTGACTGCCCTACGATTATTTTGGCGAGGATCTGAGAGACGAATACTATTTATTGCTCTCGGGTCATGGTGGACTGCGCGATGGCGACGATTGTTTCGTCTCCTCAGACCATCCAGGAACTATCGCTGGAGGCTGGTTCAAAGAGCCCTTCTCAACAGAGACCTTCGAGGGGTTCGATCCAGGCTGGGGTCTAACTGTGGGTTTTACAGCGTACAACCAGGTCCGGGTCGTTGCAGAGCACGACTCTGTGTGGGTCGATGCTGGGCTTCCGACCTACATGGACCCAAAGACGCTGACAGAGCACTGTTACCTGCAACCAGGAGACCCAGATAGGTTTGTTTACCTAAAGCTCCTGTCGGATATGGAGCTCGCGGCAGCCTTCGGGCAGGGAAGCTGTCCCCAGCAGCTTCCCTGCCCGAACACCAGACTTATTACCGGTAGGTACAGAGCCGCGGCCGGTTCCCGGCCCAGGCCCGGCGATCGGTTCCGTTGTGACACCTTAGTAATCCTGATCCGCCAGAGACCTCACGCTACAAACCTCACACGTAAGGTGGGGTTTGTAGCCGTCTATGGGTCGTCGACTGGCAGAACATTTGACTTAAGTCGGAAAATTATGATATGTTGAAAAGGCTACATCACTTTACATAAACGCAATTTTGCCAGAGATTGACAAGGCGTTTATAATCTCTTAAAAGCGAACCGGTGTTTCTTCAGGTATAAGCGCTCAGACGGCGCTCGGCACGGCAGCCAAAAGCAGGTTCTGCTTCTCTTAGCAACGGTTTATTCGGTATTTCCTTGTGGGGTTGACTTTCTAAGATTCTGCCTCCTAGGCCAGTAATCTCGCAAGGCTCCATGGAAGTGGACAAGTGATGTCCACGACGTGTCTGGAGGGCAAGAATCCCTGATGACAACTATCAATTGGGGATAATGCTGTGGAAATAGATATCAGCGAAAACTTCTATCGTAAATATGCCCAGAGGTATGCGGAAGTGAGTCAGCAGAGACTCCAATCAATCTATCTTGACTCATCCCACACGGCCTTCCGTGACGACCAGGACAAGATGGATTTCTTGCCTCAGGTCATCCCGGGACCAAGGGGTTTAGACACAGGCTTTGGCGCGGCTGCCAGGGACATGGCATATTTTCAAAGCCGCGAACTAGACGTATACGGAATCGATGCGATAAAGGAAAACGTGGAAGTCGCGTCTATGTTAAACCCAGACTTACGAGGTCGTCTTTTGATCGCGAATCTCAAGCACGCCATCCCATTCGACGACAGGGTATTCGACTTCGTGGTCAATAATGCCGTTATTCAGCATATCGACGCTGAAACAGTTACTCAGCATGTTTTATTGGAGTTCCACCGGGTGCTGCGTCCCGGTGGCGTTCTTCTATTGGCTTTCAAGCGCGGTAATGGTGTGCTCACGGTGTATGATCCCCATTTCGAGACGCATCGTACCTTCCAGCTATTCGACGAACAGGAGCTGCTTTCCAGGCTGGTTGACATAGGATTCGAGCCCATCGAAATAGTGGATGATCATGACATGATCCACTACGTGGACGGCAAAGGCGCCGAGCTGTGTATCCTCTACCTCCGTAAAGTGCCCCAGTAGCTTCGACTCGTTAGAACTGGTTTGAAAACCTAAAGCCTCCGGCAGGTACGCCGGAGGCTTTATTATTGGGCGGTGATACCGCCATCCACTCCAAGCTCTTGCCCTGTAACGAAGGCGGATTCATCCGAAGCCAGAAAAAGTACTGCGTAAGCGATATCTTCCGATCTTCCCCACTTACCCAAAGGTATACGCTTCAGCCTCTCCTCGTCGGTACCGCCCTTGCCGGCCAACGCCTCGGCCATCGCTTCAGTATAAATGTGGCCTGGATAAATGGAGTTGCACCTGATGTTTTCTTGTGCGTAATGAATGGCCGTGTTTCGCGACATGGCGCGAACGGCTCCCTTACTGGCTGTATAAGTGACCCCTCCCGTAGGACTGCCGACGTGGGCCGCCATAGACGTTATATTGACGATTGAGCCTCCTCCCGACTTCCTCATGGCTGGAACGGCGTGCTTGATGCCGAGGAACGCCCCCCGTGCGTTTACTGCCATAACGGTGTCCCAATCTTCTATGGTGGCGGTTTCCACGAGATCGAAGGAGTGCATGGCCGCGTTGTTGACGAGTATGTCCAACTTCCCATATTTGGTCAGGGCGGTACGGATAACCTCCTGCCAGTCTGACTCTTGACTTATGTCCAGGTGAATGTAGGTAGAGTCCATGCCCGACGCGTTGATCTCCATTTCAACCTGACTGCCCTGATCGTCCCGCAAGTCCCCGAATACTACCTTTGCGCCTTCCCTTGCGAACAACCTGGCTGTTGCAGCCCCCATGCTCCGGGCGCCGCCGGTTACTATGGCAACTTTTCCATCTACCCTTCCCATGTGTGGTCCCTCCTAACATGTGGGATCAACGTTATGGCTCCGGCGAGTTAATATATCAGCAATCCGGCAAACCAACAAATTTCCGACGAGTCATATATCTGTGGACAACTTCTGGCCATGACGTTATGCTAGACGCCGATCGCGATCCGGAGGTAATCATGACTTCTAACCCAAAGCCGCTCGTCTATTTGGTCGGCACGGGAGGCACGATAGCCGTAAATGCGGATGACCGTACGGACTACACCGACTACGTGTACGTCTGGGGCCAGGGCAAATATTTCACCATTGAGCAACTGGTTGACCGTATTCCGGAGGTGAAGGAGTTCGCTCGGGTGAAAGCAGAGCAGTTCGCGAATCTCGGAAGCACCGGGATATATTCTTCCCATCTGCTGGAGATGGCGAGGTACATCAACCGAATATTCGATGATGACCGGGATGCCGCCGGTCTTGTCCTGACACATGGGACCGCCACTTTGGAAGAAACGGCCTACTTCCTTAACCTGACGGTAAAAAGCGATAAGCCGGTCGTCGTCACAGGTTCCATGAGACCACCCAGCGCGTATTCATCAGACACCGAGATAAACCTCATCGACTCGATACGAGTAGCCTGTGATCCCGAAGCCAAGGGGAAAGGTGTGCTTACGCTTCTTAATAACGAGATACAAGCGGCAAGGGACGTTACCAAGACCAATACTTTTCGGTTGGAGACCTTCCAAAGCCGCGAGTTTGGGGTTCTCGGCTACGCGGATTCCGATCATCAGGTTGTTTTTTATCGTACGCCGATCCGGAGGCACACTTATCTCACCGAGTTCGATGTGAACAACATCGATGAGCTGTCCAGGGTGGACATCGTCAATGCCTACCTCGGCGCCGACGGCCTGTTGGTTCGCACTCTTATCGATGCCGGGGTTCCAGGGTTTGTCGTCTCCAGCCTAGGGTCTGGTGCTACTCCACCCAAGTTCATGGAGGCTCTGAAAGAGGCTCTGGAAAAGGGAATGGTCGTGGTGATGAGCACGCAGACCGGCAGTGGTAGGGTGGCTATGACCAGGGAGTTCGAGGATTTGGGAATCGTAGTCTCGGACAATCTTACCCCCAGAAAGGCGCGTATTTTGCTGATGCTAGCTCTGTCCGTCACAAAAGACATCGGCCGCATACAAGAAATGATGAATAGCTACTAGCCGGGAGGTGCGGGTTGATAGACTTGGTCATTAAGGGCGGAACGGTGGTCACTCCTTCGGGTGTGGGGCAGTGGGATGTGGCGGTGGTAAACGGCAAGGTCGCAGCGATTACCGACCCAAACGTACTCTCAGAAGATATTGGGAAGATTATCGACGCAACGGGCAAGATAGTGGTTCCCGGTGGAATAGAACCCCATGCGCACGTGGCAACGCAGGTTGTATTTGGCAACAGGGAAGCGGAAACAGCCCCTCCCGAGCAGATTAGCGCGGCCGCAATCTGGGGAGGGACTACAACTGTAACGGACTTCGCAACCCGCTGGACCGATGTTGATTTGTTCAACTGTATCGAGGTTCGCAACTCGCGGTGGAAGGGCAACGCCTATTGCGACTATTCCTATCATCCAATGTTGCTTGGAGACGTACCTGAATACATCATCGAGCAAATTCCAGAGCTGATCAAAGCAGGATTCCCCACCTTCAAATTGTTCACCACCCATGTATTCGACCGGCCAGAGATGCAGGGCGCCATGATGGGGATGGGCAGAATATCCGCCTTAATGGAAAAAGCCGCGGAAAACGACGGCCTGATAATGGTTCACGCCGAGGACGATGACATAGTCCAGTATATGTACCAAAAGCTGGCCAAGGAAGAGCGAACAGAGTGGTTCAACGTGCATGAGGTTCATAACAACCTGTCTGAGCACCTATCTTTCCGGCGGGTGATCGATCTGGCCAAATGGACTGGCGCCGCAACTTACTTTGTCCATGTCAGTGCGAAAGAGGGGGTCAGGTCTATTAAGCAAGCCCGTGAGCAGGGGTTGCCTATATACGGGGAAACATTACACAACTACCTCTGCTTCACCTCTAAGGACTACAAAAAGGCCGATGGCGCCAAATATCATACTTACCCCGCTCTGAAGACTGAAGACGACCGGCTCGCCCTATGGAGTGGCCTGCTAGACAGCGGTATTAGTACCGTGGGTACCGACGAGTACTGCGTCAACCTGGAGCTCAAGCTAATAGGAAGGACTATTTCAGACGTGACCGGTGGCCACAATGGGACCGAAACTAGGATGGGCATAACCTTCAGCGAGGGTGTATCCAAGCGTGGGATGCCGCTGCAGCGGTTTGTTGATGTGACATCCACAAACGCGGCAAAGCTACTGGGGTACTATCCGCGTAAGGGCGCGATCCTGCCCGGAAGCGACGCCGATATAGTCCTCATCGACCCTAACCTGCGCAAAACCCTGTCTATGAATAACCTTCATCAAAGTGACTACAGCATCTGGGATGGGTGGGAGGTACAGGGCTGGCCGGTGACGACCATCCTGCGTGGGAAGGTAGTCGTCGACAACGGTCAATTCCTGGGAAGCCCGCAAGATGGCCAGTTCATACCGAGGAAGATAGACTCGGAAGTACTACGCAGGCCGGTGTGCTAAGCGGAGCTTGGCAACGGCTCGACAGCGGGCGGCGTCCAGCCCCAGGGATATGGTGGCTCTCCTAGCTCGAGGACTTCACCGCCCTTGACTGTGAACACCGGTGCGATGGCCTTTGAACCTATCCGGTTGTTTCCTAAGACGTCGGCCAGTTCGTACTCGCTATCCGACACTTCGAGGATGGAGATATCGGCTTCCCTGCCAACCGCCAGGCTTCCAGCGCTGTCTTCGATCCCGATAGCCTTCGCTGGGGTTGTGGTGGTCATACGGATCACGTCGTCTAACGAGAACCCAATAGCTAGGAAGTAAGAGGCGAACTCTATCAAGCCCCTGTGCCCGACCTGCTGGTGGATGCCGAAACCAAAGCCCGGCTGAATCTCAAGGTCGGAGCTAATTGTGTCAGGTTTGATTCCCTGGCTCAAAACGGCGTCAACCACTTCCCAGCTAAAGTTGAATGAGCCGTAGCCTGGGTCTAGGATTACGCCTCGCTCTTTGGCTTCCGTTAGATCAGGCCATACCTTCCCGTCCGAATCTAAGGCTCCCCCGTTAAGGGGAGTGAACATATGAGTGATGATGTCCCCTGGGTCCATCATGGAAAGGCCCCATTTTGTCATCTCGGGGGGAGTCGGCGCCATGGCCTTGGGGCCAGTGTCTCCGATGTGCATCAGGATAGGGACGCCAGCCTCCCGGGCAACCTGCTTTGCATCCTCGAGGAATCTCCTTCCCCATATCGTGACCATACGCGGCGAAAAAGTAACCTTTACCCCTTTGACGAGGTCTGGGTTCTCTTTAGCGATGCGGATCGAACCTTCGATGTCTGCCGTCCACTTGGATGGGTCCATCTCATTAAGGTGGCTATCCGAGTAGATATTGATGAACGGGTATACACTCGTCTTGGCCCGGGGCAGGACCCAATCGCAGAAGTCCTGGAAGTCTCCGGTGCCGGGCCCTCCGGCGTCGACCACGGTAGTGATACCGGCATACACGCCAGCGTTGTCTGGGTGGTTGACGTTGTGGCCCGTATGAAAGACGTGGGTGTGGAGGTCGATCAGGCCGGGGGTTACGATCTTCCCGGTTACGTCCACGACCTTAGCAGCTTCTGATAACGAAATCGAAGGAGCAAGCTTCGCTATCTTGCCTTTTGTGACAGCTAGATCGAGTCTGGCATGTATGCTCTGGGAAGGGTCTATCACAGTCCCGCCGATTAATACCAGGTCGCACATTATTGACCTCCGTGCCGGGCCTTATCCCGAAGGTTTCGAGAGTACCACGTCCCGTACCCTCCACTCGGGGGTAAAGTAGTGACGGTCGATCTTGAGAACCGACCGGCCGAACAGTGCCATTATCCAAAATGAGTCCCCGATGGGCTCGTGACCGTGAATATCACCTGGAGGGTCGGTTATAAAGGTGGCATCCCCAGGGTTTAAGATCTGGTACTCCAGTAGTTCCAGCTTGGCGTGACCGGGATCCGCTCCGTCATCGATGCGACGCCAGGTGGTGTATTTTTCGCGGCCTATATAAGCACAGAACACACCCCAAGAGCCGTGGTTATGCACTTCGTTTCCGCTGTGTCCCTTGGGGAACTCCCCAAGGCCTAGATGGAGAGAGCTATCTGGTTCCATGTGTAGCCGTACTGCCTGTCTGGCGTTTATTCCTGATAGCTCCTCACCCAAGTCTATAAGGTCTTCACGACGGCTTAATCGGCTCATACGCTCGGCTATCTCACTAAGAATCGACTCTGTGACGTCATAACCCGGAGTTAGTTTTTTTACGTCAGCGATGAACTGCTCTACCGTGTAATCTGAGGGGAGCCGAAGGTATGCCATAAAACCTCCAGACAAGCAGTATTCGAATAGATATCTATATCTGAATTTAACATATTTGCCCGTTGCCGTCTATGAGCTGAGTATCGGTGTTGAGCCCGGCAGGCAAAGCTGCTCTCGTTCATAATGATGGGTGACACTTAGAATAGTGTCATTATGAAGATAGTAGGAGCAAGAGGACGTGGAGCAAAGAGTATAAGTAGGGTTCAAGAGCTGTCGAGGATGGCTAGGCAGCGCCTGAAGTGGATGGATTACTACCTAGATTATGAGAACAATGCCTCTCTGACCTGCCGTTACTTCGGGATCAGCCGTCAGACCTTCTATAGGTGGAAGCGAAGGTACAATCCCAGGGACCTGAGGAGCTTGGAGGAGAGGAGCCACAGGCCCAGGCGCTTACGTCAGCCCACCTGGTCTGGGGAGCTGGCCATAGCAGTATTTCATCTGAGGGAGCAGTACCCCAGGTGGGGCAAGGACAAGCTGATGGTTATGCTACGGGAGCGAGGCTGGCAGGTCTCCACCTCTATGGTCGGACGTATACTGAGCTCACTGAAGGCCCGTGGGGTGCTCAAAGAACCCCATGCCGCTGGTATCTCCACTCGTAAGCGAGTGTGAAGACGCCCTTATGTTGTACGTAAGCCCAAAGGGTATGTTGTAAAGGAACCCGGGGACTTGGTGCAGGTGGACACCCTGGATGTGCGGCCTCTCCCCGGCATGGCGCTGAAACACTTCACCGCCAGAGACGTGGTCTCCCGCTGGGATGTGGTAGAAGCCCACTCTAGAGCCACCGCCAGGACAGCTGCAGGCTTCCTTGATGCCCTGCAAGCCCGGATGCCCTTCCCAGTACGAGCTATACAGGTGGACGGCGGCTCTGAGTTCCAGGCAGGCTTCGAGTCGGAATGCCAGCGCCGGGGCCTATTGCTCTTTGTCCTGCCACCCCGATCTCCTAAGCTCAACGGCTGTGTGGAACGGGCCCAGCGCACCCATACCGAAGAGTTCTATGAAGTTGCAGATTTCTCCCTGGACCTGGCCACCCTGAACCAGGAGCTCCAGGCTTGGGAACGAACCTATAACACTATCCGACCCCACCAGGCCCTGGGCTACCTCACTCCCCACCAATTCGTCACCCATTCCCAACATCAACGGAAGGAGGCCAAGTGTCACTAATCTACTGGACGAGTACAATACCTTGACAGGCGCGGTGAGCCTACTTAAGATTCCGACGAAGTAACTCAGCAGGATCGATTTGATTAAACCAGAGGGGAAATACACCACGAAGCTGGCCGAGTTTGCATCCGGCCTCGAATTCGATGATATACCACCCGGAATAGTGGAGCATGCCAAGCGCATCGCCCTGAACCAGCTAAGCACCTCTTTCTGGGGCTGGCGGATTAGCGCCGCAAGACTCGTCTACGACGTCATGAATCAGCTAGGCGGCGCTGAAGAGGCCAGCGTCATAGGAGCCGAGACCAGAATAGCGGCTCCTAATGCCGCCGCTATCAACGCCAGCTTATCGTGGGTCACGCATACGGACGACACCCATTCCGCCGCCGTGATTCATAGCGGCCATGCCACCCTCCAAACCGCCCTGGCCGAGAGCGAAGCCTTGGGATTAAGTGGGGCAGACCTGATCACAGCGATGGTCGCCGGCAACGAAGTGGGCATACGCATAGGACACGCCGTCTCGCCAGAGCAAGACCAGAAATACAACGCCAATACCCTGGGATGGTGGACGGAGCAGAAAAACGTTTTCTGTGCGGCCGTAACCAGTGGGAAGCTTCTAAAGCTAGAGGCCGATCAGATGAGACAGGCACTAGGTATTGCGGCGACTTCCTCTTCGGGTTTGCAGTGGACAGGTGCGTCGGCCCCGTATAGCGGTAACGTCTACGCGTGGGAGGCAGGCAAAGCCGTTCACGCGGGAATGTTGGCCGCTAGACTAGCTGCCAACGGGATGACCGACGGCCCAGAGCCTTTGGAGGGTGAAAAGGGTTGGGTACGGGCCTACACAAACGGCCACGGGCGTGTCGAATGGCTGACGGAAGGGCTAGGTACGGAATATGAAACCGGTAACATCGCCCTGAAGACACGCTGCAGCTCCCACATGGTGCACTTACCCATAGACACAACGTACCAGCTTGTCAACGAGCATTCCATCGCTCCTGATCAGGTCGCGAAGGTTACAATTCGTGGTCAGCAATGGCTGGGAGATTATCTGTGGCGGCTGGATGTAAAGAACTACCAAGACGCTATTTTTAGCCTGCCATATTGTATAGCCCTCGTGATATTGGAACCGGGCCCGATGACCCTCCCCGATCAGGTTGTGAAATATATCGGAAGCCCTGCTATTGATGAGCTGATGACAAAGTGTGAACTGGAAGTCGACCCTGTTGTACAAATACGCACCCAGATGCCCGCGAGAATCACTATTACCACGACCGACGGACGGGTGGTCTCCAAGGACAGTGGCGATATGGCGAGGGGCACCTACCCCGATCTGCCTCTTGAACAACACGAAATAGAGACCAAGTTTGGACAGGCGACGGAGGGATTCTTGGACTCTCGCAGCAAGAAGCGAGTTATCGAGTTGGTAGACCAACTCGAACAACTGGAGACCGTCGAGGAGCTAACAGATCTGCTTCGTGTAGGTGCACGGGAAACCAGAGATTGACTGCCAAAATAGTTTGTTATTACACTAGTAGGCGCTTCACCCGCATAGGCAAAGGCAAAGGAAGGGAACGATGGGGAATAAAGAGATCGCGTTGGTGGCTCATCTGATGAGGCGTGCCGGTTTCGGCGCGTCTTACGATGAGTTGGAGGCACGAGTCAAAAATGGGTATGAAGCAACTGTCGAGGAGCTTCTGGACCCCGAAGCCTATGGAGTTCCTCCAGTCGACCAGTTCCTGATGGAAAGATATAACCCCGACATCAGTGCTCTCAACGCACCGCCTCATGCGTCGACTCACTTCATGTATCACCTTGTTAACACTCAGCGCCCTCTCGAAGAAAAGATGGCTCTTTTCTGGCATATGATATTTGCCACGGGCAACTCCAAGGTGGAGCTTCCTCCCCAAATGGTAGAGCAGATGGCCATGTTCCGTGGGCGTGGGCTAGGGAATTACCGTGCGTTGCTCTTGGATCTTGCCAAGGACCCAGCGATGATCTTCTGGCTCGACAACAACATGAACCACAAAGACGAACCCAACGAGAACTGGGGGCGGGAACTGCTGGAGCTATTCTCTATGGGGCAAGGGAATTACACAGAGGACGACGTTAAGATGGCATCCCGCGCATTCACCGGCTGGACCATCAAACCCAAGCTTCCCAGGCTGCCTTACGGCCGCTACCTGTGGGAATTCGAATACAAAGAGGAAGACCACGACGACAGTGAGAAGGTCTTTCTGGGAAGCCGCGGCCGATTCAACGGTGAAGACATCATAGATATCGTAGTAAACCATCCGGCAACCGCGAGGTTTATCGCGCGGCACCTTTATAACTTCTTTGTTGCCGATGAGGTGCAGGTTCCGAGTTGGAAGGACATACCGCCCAAAGATGCGGAAGCAGTGCAGGCCATCGCCGACGTCTTCGTGGAATCAGGGTTCGAGATTCGTCCCACCTTGAGGTTCTTGCTCAACTCCGACTTTTTTAAAGACGAGAGGGTGTGGTTTGCCAAGGTGAAGAACCCTGCAGAGGTGGTGGTCGGGACCATCCGGCTGGTTGGGGAGTTCCAAGAGCCTAAGCCTGGTATGTACGAGATCGCCCGTGAGTCGGCTTACCAGGGACAGGAGATGGTCGATCCGCCCAGCGTGGAAGGCTGGCATACCGGCCAGGAGTGGATCGACACCGGGATGCTGGTTAGGCGCATAAACTTTGTAGCTGAGAAACTGGGAGACACATCGTTGCCTGGAGTCAGGTCAATCATAGATAGACTTGGCACCCGGGGGACAATGAGGCCGGAGGAATTTGTGGACGGCTGCCTCGAAGTAATAGGCCCTCTACAAGTAGGGGAAGAGACTCGCCAGGAGCTAGTCGAGCACGCCAAGAGTATGGGCGATATAAGCCGCGGGTCGTCGGAAGAAGAGGAGAGCCGAGTTTTCGGCCAGAAGGTGGCCCAGATGTTGCAGCTAATCGCAGCCACAAGGGAATATCAGTTCGGTTAGTAATTAGCTAGCTCCTCCATAAGGAGAAGAATCGCGATGCCCACGACCCAGGTCGTTTTTGACCGCGCCTTTACCTACCAATACAACATAGGCAATAACACCGCGTCGGGGCCCGGTTTTCTCAAGCCGGTGGCCTTGGCTCGTGGTTCTGGAGATACGGTGTACGTTGCCAACTGGGGGGATGATTACGTCGTATGTACCCGTATCACCAAGTGCACTCTCGACTCCGAATGGATCGCTGACATAGGCAGCACCGGTACGGGGGATGGCCAGCTCCTATGGCCCGGTGGGTTGGCTCTCGATAGCCAGGAAAACGTCTATCTGACGGATGAATCGATACATAAGATCGTGGTTTTCGACAAGGACGGCGCTTTTCTGGGCAAGTTAGGCGGTCCTGGGGCTGGCGAGGGTGAGTTTAACCGGCCCAGTGGGTTGGCCTTTGAGGGGGACGATAACCTTTACGTCGTGGACACCTGGAACAATCGTGTCCAGAAGCTCACCAGGGACGGCAGATTCCTGACGACGTGGGGTGAAGCCGGCTCAGCCTCGGGCCAGTTCAATAAGCCCTGGGGCATCACGGTCGATGGTCAGGGCGATGTTTATGTGGCTGATTGGGGGAACGACCGGGTGCAGAAGTTTTCTTCTGAGGGCTCCCACCTGGCGACATTCGGTAGCTCAGGCACCGGTAAGGCCCAATTCACAAGGCCCAGCGATGTGGCGGTCGATAAGGATGGGGATATATATGTGGCTGACTGGGGCAACGACAGAGTTCAAGTGTTGAGCGCTGATGGCGGCTATCTGGCTACCCTTGTAGGTGACGCGACGGATTTTTCCAAGTGGGCCGCTGAGTTCATCGCCGTAAATCCTGATTACGCGAAGGGTTGGGACAGGGCTGACCGCGAGCCGTCATGGCGGTTCCGCAGGCCCTCGGCAGTCGTCGTGGATGACGACTATAGGATCATAATAGCCGATACCAATCAGGCACGGCTCCAGATATATCTCAAAAACCCCGACTATCAGGACCCGCAAGCCAATCTCTAGAAACGTCTTGGTGGATCTCTAAGAAAACAGACCGGTACGTACCGGTCTGTTTATTTTTGGGAAATCCTTTGATCCGTCTAGTTCTTGCTGATGAAGTTCAGCATCTCGAAAGTTCCACCGACAATTGGCTTCGCGTCCAGACCCAGCCAGTCCTCCAGGATGTTCGAGTACACACCACGGAAATCAATATTAGGGACCATGTCACCCTCTTGAAGGTCTCCCGGCTTTCTGGACGGGTACTCGCTATGGTGACCCCCTTTGATCGGATTACCGATAGCGAAGGCCGCGCCTCCAGCTCCATGGTCCGTGCCTGATCCGTTGTCGCGAACCCGACGACCAAATTCGGAGAACATGAACAGCACGACGTTGTCGGCGGCGTTGTGCTCCTCCAGATCTTGGAAGAAATCGGATACCGCTTCAGACATATCTTTCAGCAACTGGTCGTGTGCGCCTATCTGGCTGGCGTGAGTGTCGTAGCTGGCCTGTGACGTATAGAAGATACGAGTACCGAGGCCGGCGAGGTGTACCTGCGCGATGTCTTTGAGCTTTTTGGCGACCGCCGTATCGGCATACTCGACAGTCGATGTGTACTTTGTAGGGGCCGTGCGAAGGATATCGGCGCCCTTTAAGGCGTCGAGCCCAGTCTGGCCGAGGTAGTCCATCACGTATCCGCCCCCGACCGTTGGAGAATACATCCGTTGGAACCTCTCGAGGGCTACGAGCCGCTGGTCCTCTTCCAGGCGGGTAAGTATGCCGTAGGTGGCCAGGTCAGATACCGACGCTACCGAGACACCGGGCATGACCAGGGCTCTGGGTAGGCCGTTGCTGAAATTCACGGTTGTCAGCACATTTTCCTTATTCGGGTCCAGGTCGCGAGTTGCTCTCGCCAACCAGCCTTCCGTCCCGACTTTGTCGGGTTCGCAAGTATGCCAGATGTCCATCGAGCGGAAATGGGAACGAGGTGAGTTGCCGTAGCCAATGCCGTGGATAATGGCCATCTTCCCCTGGTCCCACAAGCTCTTTATGGGAGACACGCTGGGGTGCAGTCCGAGATCGTTATCGAGAGGGATTATTTTGTCTTCTGGAACACCCACTTTGGGGCGGTTATCCCTATATAGAGGGTCGTTGTATGGAATAACAGTGTTGAGGTAGTCGTTTCCACCGGTGAGCTGTAACACAACTAGGACTGGATCTTTGACGCTGGCCGGCATTTATTATCCCTTCCCTTGTGGAGTATTCTTCGAGGCGCTATTGTAAACTTTGATACATCGTGACGCAACTATTCTCGGCGGTAGGCATGGCTGCGATTATGCAAAGGAGGAATCCAGATGGAGCTTCAAGGTAAACGTGTAGCAGTGCTTGTGGAAGATGACTATCAGGAATTGGAGCTGTGGTACCCCGTACTGCGAATGCGGGAAGCGGGCGCAGAGGTGCGCATTATCGGACCGCGTCAGGGAAGCTTTAAGAGTAAGCTGGGCTATCCGGCGCAAGCCGATATGGCCATCGACGACGCCAGGCCGGAGGACTTCGATGCGGTGGTGGTTCCCGGAGGATATGCGCCTGATCGCATGCGACGGCATTCGAAAATGGTGGCATTCGTAAAGGATGCGCACGACCAACGGAAGATCGTTGCGGCCATCTGCCACGCGGGATGGATGCTCGCTTCAGCCGGGATCATCACCGGGCGCAGAGTTACCAGCTTTTTCGCTATCAAAGATGACATGATCAACGCCGGTGCTGATTGGGTGGACCAGGAGGTGGTAGTTGACGGCAATATCATCACATCCCGAACGCCTGATGACCTTCCGGCATTCAGCAGAGAGATAGTCAAGGCATTGACTCTGGCCAAAGTGGGTGTCTAGCGCCCGCTATCCATTGTCTTCTGTTGCGAGAAATACTTGGTCGCCTTCCCGCACCCTTCCTCGAACTTTGATGGCCACTTGATCGCCAGGTTCAGCCTTCTCAACCGGCTGGTGGTCTATTCCCATGGATTCTATGGTTTCAACCAGATCGGTAGTGTGACCCGTGATGTGGATTCGATCGCCTTTCTCCAGAGGTTCTTGCAGATCGAGGGCTGCCACTGCAAACGTTGTGAAAGTAGTGGGAAACTGTCCCTATCAGTGATTCCGCCATCGAGCACCTCCTCGTACCGAGCGTCTTGCTCCAATGTTACTCCGAAACTGTGGAAGTCGTAGCGCGCCTCAGGCTATCGCTGCTGATTTCCCATTTGGCAACTCATGCCCTAAAATTCCGTGGACAGAACCCTGGGATTCATCCGGTTATCATGGAGGCCGACATGCTTACTTTGGTCCTACCCGAGATAGAACAATACGCTACCGATCACACCAGTCCGCTACCTCAACACCTCGATACGTTGATGCAAGTGACCCATGACACTATGGATTTCCCTCAGATGATAAGCGGACCGATCGAGGGAACACTCCTCCAGTTTCTCGTATGGATTAGCGGCGCTCGGAGGGTACTGGAAATCGGCACGTTCACCGGTTTCAGTGCCCAGATGATGGCGGCGGGGTTACCGGAAGATGGAACGGTGATTACCTGCGAGATCAACCCGGAAGCCGAGAAACTCGCCAAAGATTATTTCAAAAGAGGCCCAAACGGCCATAAGATCGACATGCGCATGGGTCCCGCTCAAGAGACTCTGAAGGGCCTGGCTCCATCCTTCGACCTGGTTTTCATAGATGCCGACAAACAGAGCTATGCGCCCTACTATGAGCGATCCCTTGAGCTTCTCTCGCCCAAAGGTATCATCGTTGTAGACAACGTGCTATGGAGCGGTAGAGTGCTGGACCCTCAGGACGAGACCGACCATGCCTTAGCCCAGTTCAACGAGCACGTGAGGCAAGATACAAGAGTGCAACATGTCCTTCTTCCAATCCGAGATGGCATTATGCTGATCCGCCGCAAGGGCGGTTTTTAACGCGGCAAGAAAAGATACAAAAGACGGTGACGCTGTCCCTACTCGGCTTCCAGCAGACGGCTTAGATCGTGTTTCGCGCCAAGGATATCGGCCCAGAGGTCACCCATTCTCTCGATACGGTCGGGCACTGAGTGGATGTTGAGAGAGGTTGGGTACATGCCGTCGAGCTCATCCCAACTGATGGGTGTGGGCACAGGCGCACCGGGTAGAGGCCGCAGCGAGTAGATAGACGCCATATTCTTATTTCGGACGTTCTGGTTATGGTCCAGGAAGATCTTCCCTCCTCGCTTGCTCACTGACCACTCCATCGTCACGTCTTTGGGCCGCTGTTGCATCAGGAACCGACCTATTAGTTCGCAGGTCTTGCGAGTTACAGAGTAATCGTACCGACGCAATATGGGGACGTAGATATGCAGGCCGGTCTTGCCTGAAGTCTTTAGAAAAGAGGATAGAGAGAGCTCATCGAGGATATCTTTGAGGGCTTGGGCCACCTCAGCCACTTTAGCGAACGCCTTGCGGTTTAACTCCGGCTCATCGCCTTCCTTTTCTTTACCCGAGTAGATGTAGGGGTCGAGATCGAACACAATGAAATCGGGACTGTTCAATACACTTTTGTCTATCGTTTCTTTTGAGCCCGTAAAAGTTGCGTCCAGATGGGTAGCGTCGGGCCCTTGTACCGTGCGAGAAAGCCAGGGATGAAGCTCGATGTTGGCCAGTTGAGCCAACCAGATCAACGTTGGCAGGTTATTGACCAAGATGTAATCCCCGTCCCCTTCGTTATGGGAGGAAAACAAGCGCACCGTTTCTACGAACTCCGGCAGGTTCTGCTCGTAGTGTTTCTGGTAGAAACTTTGGCCCTGGATTCCATCGGGGTAACGGGTCAGTGTCATAGGCCGGTCCTTGAGGTGGGGAAGTAACACAGACGCGGTGCGAGCATAGTATTGAATCAAGTCTCTCTTGGTAACCGGAGGCGTGCTTCCGGCAGCGGGCCAAAGGACCTTGTTCAGGTTAGTAAGGCTTATGCGGTGGCCCGTGATTTCCGCGAGCAATTTCTCCTGGTTACCTGATAGCTGCTCCAGGACCCCCGCAACGTCATTGTCCAGTGAGTCTGACGAGGTCTCGATAACGGTTTCCTGGGATCCAATGTCGGCCTCTTGCTGCTCGCGTCCCACTTTCTTGGGATCGACGTCGTTCCGGAGCCCCAGGAATACGGGTGCACGCAGCCGGCCGTCAGCGGTCCACTGGGCGAACTTCACCTGAGCCACCAGTTCAGGACGCACCCAACTGTTTTCGGCTTTATCAAGCTCGGGATCAGGGGCAAAAGGGCACTAATCGGACTTCAACCCGGACAGTAGTCCGAGGATCTCTTTGAGGGTTGATTGGTTGAACCCAGTTCCGACCTTGCCGGCGTACCGCAGCTCGGCTCCTTCGTAGTACCCGACCAGCAGAGCGCCGAAGGTTTCCAGCCGTTCTCCGGCGCCTTGTGTATGCCCACCGACGACAAACTCCTGAGCCCGTACGGCCTTTACCTTGAGCCATAATCGGCTGCGTTTACCAGGCTCGTATAGACTGTCGCGTCGCTTGGCCACCATACCCTCGAGTCCCAGTTGGACCGCAGCTCGGAAAAAGGACTCCCCGTCCGCCTCAACGTATTCCACAGGCTGGACTGAGTCCCCAGGGATCAAGATCTGATGGAGCGTCTTTTTGCGCTGGCGCAGAGGCATTTTCTGTAGTCCAGTTCCATCGAGATGCAGCAGGTCGAAAGGGCAGTAGGTGATCGCTACGGAGGTAACGGGGCGGTCTACTATACTCTTATCCAGTCCGGTATACTGTTGGAGCAGTCCGAAATTAGCCAGTCCATTATCGTCGAGGGCCACAACTTCGCCGTCCAGGACCATCTCATCCGCCGGCTGCACTCCAAGCTCTTTGACCACAGTTGGGAATACCGATGTTAGATCAATTCCGTTGCGACTAAGTAAGGTCACCGTGCCGCCCTGTGAAAATGCCAGCACCCTATATCCGTCCAGCTTGGGTTCGAACAGCCAGTCATCGTGAGAGAACGGTTTGTCTAATATTCTTGCCAACATCGGACTCAGCTTCGAAGGGAAGGACTCTTCTTTTCCGACTTCGTGCAGAGTGCTCAGGCCGTCCGCTCTCGCGGGGTCGGGCAGGCGGCCGCTCTTCAGGTCAGATAGAGTTAACCCGGACTGTACTGATCGATCATCCTCGAGCACATCGCTGTCTGGATCGGCCAGCTTGTCCCGGTACTTGATCAAAAGCCAGTCCTTATCGCTTCGAGACGTCCGAACGAGGGTCCATGAGCCCTTAAGCTTGTGACCCCGAAGGGTAAAGGACAGCTTTCCCTTCTCCAGACCCTTGTGAAGACGTTCCTCTGCTTCTGCTCGATCACCAAAGGAGAACCGACCCTCTTCGTCGGGAGAATAGGTGCCCGCATCCCATACAATGACCTGCCCGGCTCCGTAATTGCCGTGGGCGATAACTCCCTCAAAGGACGAGTAGTCTATCGGGTGGTCTTCCACCATTACAGCAAGCCGTTTTTCCTGGGGATCTAGAGATGGCCCATTGGGAACTGCCCAGGACTTCAGCACTCCATCAAGCTCCAGGCGAAAGTCGTAGTGTAGGCGCTGCGCTGCGTGTTGGTGCACCACGAACCGCAGGCTTCCTGGGGTCTGGTCAGAGGAAGACGGTTTGGGTTCGCGGGTTTTAGAGAAATCGCGTTTTTTCTTATAGTCCTTTAGCATCGCGACTCTTCTTCTTTTTGGAGTAACAAAATCAAATGAGGGTAGTGGCTGTCGACTAGTCCTCCCCAGCCCGTTGTTCGAGGTGCTGGTGGAGACTCTTAGCGAATATAGGTCCCTTCCCCTCTTCTTCGTGCTTAAAATACACGAACACATCCGTCCAGTCCGATTCGTGTTCCGTTATGACATCCGCCCAACGGGCCAGGTCGTGGTCCTGGTATCCCTCGTCTCGCAATCTGAAATAACCGTAGCTTGCGGTCGCGATGATGGGAGTGGTCAGCTTCTCACTGTCGGCAATGCACAGAGCGACGTTTTTGTCCTTTAGCCGGGAAAAGACGTCTTCAGAGTGCCAGGAGGAGTTGCGGAATTCAAGGGCTATTTGCAGGTCGGGCGGGACCCAGTCGAGAAATTCCTCCAGCACGTCGAGATTCTTTTTGAAAGACGGAGGTAACTGAAATAGCAGAGTACCAAGCTTGGGGCCGAGGATTCGCGCTCTGTTCCCAAACGTCTGGAGTGTATCTTCACACTGGTGGAGCCGGGCGTCGTGGGTGATGCGCCTGGGGGCCTTTAACGTGAACCTGAAACCTGGAGGGGTCTCCGTTACCCACCCTCGCAGGGCCTGCTCGCTGGGCATACGGTAGAATGAGTAATTGATTTCTACCGTTGGGAACCGTTCGGAGTAGTAGGGGAGCATCTTGGAGGTCGGCAGGTCTGTTGGATAAAAGCTGCCTTTCCACTCCGTGTAATTATAGCCTGATGTCCCTATCAAGATCATACCGATATAATTATAGCAGTGCGCCGCTTTGGCGAAGTCCGACTGGAGTAGAGGCTATCGGGAAATGATTACACGTCCCATTCTTTCGAAGAGCCTACCGAAGACCATCAAACCGATGCTGGCCCGTTTGGGGCGCAGGCCATTTGATTCCCCGGATCACCTGTTCGAGCTAAAGTGGGATGGCATTCGAGCTCTGGCTTTCGTTGAAGGTGGAACGTTGAAGCTGATGAGCCGCAATGCCAAAGATATCACCTCGGTTTTTCCGGAGCTTTCCGACCTTCCCAGACAGGTAAAGGCTGGCGCAGTGGTACTGGATGGGGAGTTGGTCTGCCTGGATAGCTTGGGACACCCGAGCTATCCCCTCTTACAGAAACGGCTACGCAAGCCGGATACCCGTGGCAACCGGTCCAACCAGGTGCACTTTATCGCTTTCGACCTACTTTTCGTAGACGGCCATTCCATGATGCAAGAGCCCCTTTTAAACAGAAAGAACCTTCTACACGACCTGCTCGAGCCCAGCGAGATTACTCAGGCTTGTGAGTTCATAGAAAAAGATGGCGAGGCCTTCTTCCAGGCCACTTGCGACCACGGGCTGGAAGGAATCGTCGCCAAGGACAAATCGAGCCTCTACTTCCCTGGAAAACGAAGTCATAGCTGGTTGAAGATCAAAAGGGTCAGGGAATCCGAGTTCGTGATAGGTGGGTACACATTCGGGGGAGTCAAGAAGGAGTTATTTAGCTCCTTGCTGCTCGGGCTCTACGACAACGACAAGCGGCTTATGTATGTGGGGCAGGTATCAACAGGGATTTCGAAATCTCTATCCAAGGAACTGGCGTCGGCTTTGCAAGAAGTACATGCTGGCGAATGTCCCTTTGAAGCAGCTCCCAACGTACAAAAGTTTCTTTTTTGGTGTCGCCCCGAGCTGGTCTGCCAGGTCGAGTACGGTGAATTCACTGAAGACGGAAAACTGGTTTACCCTGTCTTCAAGGCGCCACGAGACGATAAGTCCCCAGCGGACTGTGTGATCGCAGACGCCTTGGGTTGGCCGCGGGTGCTCGCAGACTTCGCTTGATCCAGTTTGCAGGTGAGGTCAATCCAAGCTGATTAATTTGACGGAATCCCGCAACCCGACTACTATCATAGATAGGGAGTTTCGTGGTGAAATCTAACGTATTGAGTTGCTCTGGGACAGAAGGGGAGGGGTTGCCGGCAGCTAGAGTAATAGGAGCCAGGAGGTAACTATTGGCCAGGCGAGCAATCTGGAAAGGGGTCGTTAGCTTTGGGATGGTGGCAATCCCCATAAAGCTCTATACGGCCACGGAGAGCAAAGACCTCTCCTTCGTGACCCTTCACAGCACGTGCCACAACCGGATCAGGCAAAAGCGCTATTGTCCTTATCATGAGACCGAAGTCGAGCAGGCGGAAATTGTTCGTGGGTATGAGTTCGCCAAGGACCAGTACGTGGTTATGCAAGATAACGACTTCGAGAACCTGCCTGTGGCCTCTACACACATCATAGAGATCACGCAATTCGTGGACCTGGCAGAGATCGACCCCATCAACTTCGAAAGAACCTATATGATCGAACCTGAAGGTGTCGGGGTGAAACCTTTTTACTTGCTCAAGCAGTCCCTTGAGACCAGCCAGAGAGCTGCTATCGCGAAGGTTTCCTTACGCCAAAAGGAGCATATCTGTTGCCTGCGGCCATACGACCACGCCATAGCGATGCACACAATGCACAATCCCGATGAGATACGAGGTACTAATGAGCTGGCCTTGCCGGAGGAGCAAACGGCTATCACAGACCAAGAGATGTCCATGGCTACGACGCTGATCGACCAGTTGTCCGGATCATATGATCCTTCCACATACCAGGATGAATATAGGCTAGCGCTGGAGCAAATCATCGAAGCCAAATTGAATTCTCAGGAGCTCGTTACGGCTCCACCAACCGCGCCCAAGGGCAAGGTTACTGATTTGATGGAGGCCCTGAGGGCTAGTGTTGCCGCTACTAAAAAGAAGAGCTCTGGCGGCGCTGTCAAAGCGAAAAGCGAAGTCAAGGAAAAGAAAACGACCAAGTCTCGACGCTCGACCAAGGCGAAGGCCTCTTAGATAGAAGAGTCGGGGACACCGCGCATCTTTCCGAAGAAGGACCCGCAGGGGAGTTGCTCCCTCTGCACTCCTCGTGTTCATGTCCCGCCCATCCGCCTCTGGGCTGCACCCAGGCCTGGTCATAATGGAGGCCGCTCATGGTGAGCTTGTCGAACCAGAGCGGCAGACAGTGCTTATCTGATCCTCTCGGCCATCCCCCCGGTCCCCTTCCTGGCCAGGAAGGGGAAATATAAAGGAATGTGGGACATCCCACACCCCCCGGCAGGGGCTCAGCCCCCTGCACCCCCATGCCTGCTCCGGTAGAGTTGCCGCGCAAATGCCCCTCTGGACTTCCCAGGTGGGAGGTATTTGGTTGCCCTCACTAGGCCCCGCTCTCAGGTCGATGGCAGTCATAGGAACTGGTTGCTAGCCCCAGTTCTTCGCCTTTGGTAGCGCGTATGACGTATGGATGCTTTCTATATGCTGGGCGACTACGTTCATCGTGCCCTGTCTCCTGGACACAACACCACGCACCTTCAACACAGGCTCCCGTAAGACCAGGCGGTAGCGCTTAAACGTATCTGGCCACACCACCAGAGGAACATGTCCGAACTCGTCCTCGAGGGTGATGAAGATGGCGTTGGCTCCCGGGTGTTGCCGGCGAATCACCAGACCAGCGACCGTCACCTCCACTCCGTCATCCAGGCCACAAGCCGCATCGCTGGGCGACACTCCCGTTTCCAGGCGTGACCTGATATGAGCCATAAGGTGGCCGTTCGGATGCAGTCCCATGGTGCGGTATTCTTCCAGCATCATCCCCCAATCGCTTAACAAGGGCAGGGTGGCCATGTCCTGCTCCACAGGAAGCGAAAGCGCCTGTTGTACACCACCGGGGCGGTATAGCAAGCCCACTTCCCACAGGGCAGACCTCCGGTCAGGCGCCAGAGAATCAAAAGCGCCCGCCATCACCAGGCTTTCGATGGCCTCCCGCTGTATCCCAATGCGCCGCATGGCGTCGGCCAGGCTATGAAAGGGCTCTCCTCGATCCCGCGCTTCCACGATGGCTTCCGCTCTTGACGTGCCCATGTCTTTCACGTTCAAGAACCCCAGCAGAAGCGCCTCATCCTTGATGACGCACTTGGCCTGACTCTCGTTGATGTCAGGATTAAGGACATCGATACCGTGGCGCTTCGCATCTTCCTTCAGGGTTTCCAGATTGTAGAAACCCATTGGCTGCTGATTGAAGATGGCCACGAAAAACTCCAGGGGATAGTAATACTTCATCCAGGCCATCTGATAGGCCGTTATCCCGAAAGCGTATGCATGAGACTCCGGGAACATGTACTGGCCGGAGAATTTTTTAAATATCTTCCTGGCAGTCGGGGCCGGCACGCTGCGCTCTGCCGCACCGTCCCTAAACTTACCCCAGTACATCTTGATCAGGTCTTTGTTGTTCTTCCGGCTGAAAGCCCGGCGGAGGTTGTCCGCCTCCTTGGGACTGAGGCCAGCAACGTCCATGGCCAACTGGTTCACCTGGTCCTGAAACAAGATTATTCCGAGGGTCCTCTCCAGAGCCCGCCTTTCAAGCTCGTGGTCGAAGTTCCACGGAACCTCATAGACGTGCCTGTCTATGAACTGGCTGACACCGTTGTTGGCACCTACCCCAGGCCTGACGGCAGCGACTTCATAGGCCATCTCGATGAGGTTGCGTGGCTTGATCCTTGTGATGGTCTGCATCTGAGCAGCAGACTCCACCTGAAAGATCCCTATGGTGTCCGCCTTATGGAGAGACTCATATACTCTTTCGCCCTCGAAGTCTATACAGGACAGGTCTATATATGCGCCTGTGCGCTGTTCGATAAGCTGAAGGGCCTCTTGCATCTGAGAGAGGGCCCCCAAGGCCAAAAAGTCTATCTTGACGAAGCCGGCGTCCTGGACGCTATCGCGGTCCCAATGGCAGATGTATCTGTCATCGATAGCGCTCGGTTGCACGGGGACTACGTCTATTAGTGGTGAGGAGCCTATCACCATGCCTCCTGGATGCTGTGCCAGGTACTTTGGGAAACCCTCCAACTGAGGCGCCAGGTCAATAAGGTTCCTCCATACAGGGCTATCGACTTTATGCTGGAAGTCGGGTAGGCCTCGCATCTCCGACTCCAGACTCTCGGCATGGCGGGTGTCGACCCTCTTTGCCAGCTTGTCGATATCATCATATGGCAGCCCTAGTGCCTTTCCCAGGTCCCTTATGACGCCCTTCATTTTGTAGGTGCCAATCATTCCAGTGAGGGCCGCATGGTCCCACCCCCACTTCTCGTGAACACGCTTTATAAGCTCTTCCCGAATATCCCTTGGGAAGTCCAGATCAATGTCTGGTACAGCTCCCATCTCGTCGTTTATGAAGCGCTCCAGGGATAGATCGAACTCCAAGGGGTCGATGTGGGATAGGCCTATCAGGTACCCTACCAGCATCGCCACCGATGAGCCCCTTCCCCTTCCGGGTGGTCGCTCCTCGAGTGGTACCTCGCGGTCACTCAGGCCCAAGTCTATCATGACGTCGCGGGCTATCTGAATGATGTCGTAATAGATAAGAAAGAATCCCGCCAGATTGTGCTTTTTGTATCAGACGGAACTCCTGGTTGAGCCGGTCCTGTACACGAGGAGCTATAGAGCCGTATTTACGCAGAGCAGCCTCATAGCAAAGCTTTTCCAGGTAGGTCTGTGGAGTATGGCCATCGGGCACGGGATAGTCTGGGAACTGGTAGCCAAGATTTCGCGTCAGGTCAAATGTACACCGCCCTGCGATGTGCATCGAGTTCTGGAGTGCATCCGGGATACTCTCGAAAAGTTCGGCCATCTGAACTGGCGACTTCAGGTGAAAGTTGGCGTTGGGACGCCTCTCCCGATGAGTCTCTTCCAAAGTCTTGTTATTGTGGATGGCTACCAGGACGTCCTGAAGCCGGTGACGCTCTGGTACATGGTAGTGGACGTTGTTGGTGGCCACCAACCCAATGCCCAGTTTACTGGCTAGCTTGTATAAGCGCCTGTTACGCGCGGTTTCACCATAAACCAGGTTCCGTTGGAGCTCAGCGTAAACGTTGCCTGTCCCAAACCATTCAAGGTATTCCCGAGCCTCCGACTCTGCTTCCTCAGATCTTTCTTCTCCCAGAAGGCTGGGCACTTTGCCTCGGGAACACCCGGTCAGCAGAATCAGGCCCTCGGCATGGTCGGGAAGGAATTTGGGGTCCAGCCTCGGGTCCAGCCGGTCTCCTCGGATGCGAGAGTAGGTGATGAGGTTGCACAGGTTGGCATACCCCTTGCGATTCTCCGCAAGCAGAGTCAGATGAGATCCGTCCTTCAATGTAACCTCTGCCCCGGTGATGGGCTGTATACCCAGGCTGGTGGCGATGCGGGCGAACTCCAGGGCCCCACACAAGTTGTCGTGGTCTGTAAGAGCCAGGGAGCCGTAGCCCAGACTCTTTGCCCGGGCCAGAAGCTCATCGATGGAAGAGGCTCCTTCGTGGAAAGAGTAGTTACTGTGACAATGGAGCTCGGTGTATGGGAGGGTCATGGCTAGAAAAGCGAAACCTGCTGTTTGAGTCCTTCACCTAAAAGCTTCCCCATCAGTCTGGCGTTCTCCACCCCCTGGTTGGTGTTCATGATCAGGTGCATTTGGTCCACGAGCGGCTCTACCCTTCTAACCCTTTCCACCCATCTCCTCATCTCTTCTTCCGAATACAAATAGTTGCCCCTCTCACTCTTCCCATTCGGTCCATTCAGTTCCCATCCCTTCCGGTTATGGCCATGGAACCTGATTGTGCATATCCCTCCACTGGTGTCAAGCACGGTAGGGACCGAGGATTCTAATCCCTGGGGCCCATCCACAGCGATATGGAACAGATTATTGCGCCTGAGATGATTAAGAGTTCGATCAAGTCTGGGTCCTTCGAACCACCACCGGTTTCGAAACTCCACGCCGATGCAGTATCCAGGCAGACGCGCTCGAAGTTCAGTTAGATACGTGAGGCTGCTTGGTCCTGGCCTGGACCACTTTGGAAATTGGAATAGGATAACCCCCAGCTTTCCCGAGTTTTGAAGGGGTCCCAACATTCTCTCGAACTCCTTCCACAGCAGGTCCCGCATCCTTGAAGGCACATCATCGTAGTAAAAGGACAAGGCAGTAGCCAGATTTGGTGGAAGGTTCCTACGCAGGCCACCCGGCAAGCTTGCTGGGATGGTTTGGTGGCCGGTGAACAGCCTGAAGGCCTTGACATTGAACTTAAAGTCATCAGGTGTGTGCTTCACCCAGTTAGAGGAGACGTCGGGAGATTGTATTGCGTAGTACGTGGTGTCAACCTCTACCATCGGAAACTCGGTTGAATAGACCCTTAGCTTGTCCTCTGGCGAGTTACACCATTTGGGGTAGAGAGAAGACCGATCATTCCAGGAAGCGATTCCTATCTTTATCTTGGACGTGCTCATTCTCGCTGCTCGTACCACAGATCGCTCAAGAGATCGCGGAAAATCGTCCTGCAGATGCCGTCTTCCATGCCGACCTTGAAGTATCTTCTGGCGATAGGCGTCGTCCGCCACCACTCGTCGACCACCTCCCATATATCCTCTGTAGCCATTACTTTGAGACTTCGGCCGCGCAGCTTTACCGAGATGGGCATGTGGTGCTGGTTTTCCTCAACGTCCACTGCCGTGGGTCTGTTCAGGGCTCGAATTGAACTAGGGCCTGTCTTCTCTCTGGCAATCTTGACCATGGTTCCACATCCATCACTTTGCAGATAGGCGGCCTAGCTCCCAGGCGCGCCTCCAGTTGCTTCATCGTCTCCCTGAGTTGTACTCGCTTGCGTATATCCGCGAACAGGCTCGACTGTGTACCTGACTCACCGGTTATTCCGGAAAGCGTCAGTTTCATGTCCTCAAGAGTTCCTGGTAGTTCCACGGTTTCCAACGTGCTCTTCAACCCTAAAAGGGCCCTGTCTTTGCTGTTCACAGCTTCCTTGAATGTGAACTTTCTGGTCCATGGCGACCTGTGCAGCACCTGTCCTTCAATGGATGCTGTGCGGACATACTTGCCTTTAACGGCGGGATGGGCAAAGGTTCTACCAAGAAGAACCTCCATGGCCGGAAGGATGGCGTAGAGGGTGGTGGCAGGCGTGGGGAATGTCAACGACTCGGTTATTGCCTGCTCGTGTCTGTATACAGTCAGCCAACTATTGTCGATCCCATGGGCCAGGTCCCAGGCCACTCTGCCCTGGGCTCCGAACTGCGCCTGTACGGGCCCCACTGGCATCGAGGCAAGCTGGCCAACAGTGTGGAGTCCAAACCGGTGCAGACGCACCTTGCTTTCCCACGAGATGGGAAGCAGGTTTATGGAAAGGTTTTCAAGAAATCCTGGTACGTTTCCTGCTACCTTCGTCACCTTTCTTCCGTCGCTAACCACGGCCGCAATATATGCAGGGAACTTGGCGTTTGCCAGCCCGAGCCTTGCATTGAACTCTTTCGGTATAGCGTTTAGTAGGGAGGCTATGATGTTGGACTCTCCTCCATACATTGCTTCCAGGCCGTTTGTCCCTACATAAGCACAGCCAAGCTCCGCCTTTTCGACCAGAGGACTCACTTGAAACAAGGCTTCAATGATCCGGTCGAAGACTCTGAGGTAGTGGGGCACATCCGCTTCCAAGAGGCTAGCGCCTTTGCAGCGAGACAAGGCTTCTTGTAAAGGCATACCCGCCGCGACTCCTGATGCCTCGATGGAGTTGTCCAGTACCAGAGGCCCCTGGCTGGTTTGGGTGGTTATGATGACCGGCTTTTTACGGAGCTCGCTGTGACGCCTTAGCTCTGCTTTGATGGGAAAGTGGGTTATCAGCGTGCAAGCGATATTCATAGCGTCTCTTGGCCCTGGTTGGGTGTGATGCCATTATACAGAACAAATGTTCTAATGGCAAGGGAGGGATAAGAAACATGTAAATGGAATGAGCCTCCGGGTGTCACCCGGAGGCTCATTCTGGCGGATTTATCTATTGCGGGCGATTTAGCCCATGCAATGACTATCCAAGGTCGCTATAGGTTTCGATCACTACAGGAGTCCTGCGGTTGATGTGAACGACCGCACCCTGAGGTGGCTTGATCTCAAGAGTGAATTCAGTGTCTTTACCCAGGTCTGTCGTAAGCGCAGCTACTAGTCCAGTGAGCTTTATCTCGTACATCTCACCGACTTCAACCAGCTTGTCGCTGTCAGCATTGCCCAAACCAGTGACGGTCATGTCAGAAGTGGCAAGCGTCAACGACTGGCTAGCGTCGGTGTAGGTGATTAGGGTGTCGCCTGGGGTCAGGTTAACAGCCTCGCCACCGGCCGCATTGGCCACGTTGATAGTTATCTCGTCTATGGTATCTGATGTGCTCAGCTCCTTGGCTATGACCGAGCCGCGGACTTCCAGAGTGCCTCGGGCCTCTGACAGACCGGCGTTGATCGTGTCCTTGGACTTGTCGCTGGAGAACAGTCCTGTTGACAGGGCTGCGAAGGCGAACACTGAAGACACTACCACGAAGGCGATCAACACGATGGCCGTCTCAAGTCCGGTTATTCCTTTTTGGTTCCTCGCTAGGGCTGACCTAAAACCTTTCATTACGGTTCTCTCCTCTATGACCCAAAATAGTCTTATCCCAGTGTAGGAACTCAAGTGGACCCCATCATCAGGACAGCGGTGAGGCTAAAATAAGAGAGTCTACCGCTGGGGTGTCTCGTAAACCTTCATCCGATGGTAAGGCTCGTGGAAGTTCCAGTAAACACCTTTGTGGGCTCACTGCATGGAACACCTGACCCGGTGACCGATAGCCCAGGGCTTGATGGGGCCGCTCTTGGTTGTAGAAGGCCAGATAAGCCCCAATCCCCTTTCTGGCCTCAGTCCCATTTTGGTATGCCTTCAGGTACACCTCCTCGTACTTGATGCTGCGCCACAGCCGTTCCACGAAGACGTTGTCCATGCACCGGCCCCTGCCGTCCATGCTCACTTGAACGCCTTGCGCCAGCAGCATGCTGGTGAAGGCCTCGCTGGTGAACTGGCTGCCCTGGTCGGTGTTGAAGATCTGTGGCCGACCCTTGCTCAAGGCCTCTTCCAGAGCCGCAACACAGAAGTCTACCTCCAGGGTGTTGGACAGCCGCCAGGCCAGCACGTAGCGGCTGTGCCAGTCCATGATGGCCACCAAGTAGAGGAAACCCCGAGCCATGGGTATGTAGGTGATGTCGGTGGCCCACACCTGGTTGACCCGGTTGATCTCCAGCCCCCTGAGCAAGTACGGATAGACCTTATGCCCTGGGTTTGGCTTGCTGGTGTTGGGACGCCGGTAGATGGCCTCCAGGCCTATCAGCTGCATCAGCCGGCGGACCCGCTTGCGGTTGACCTGGTGTCCGTGATTTCTGAGCCAGGCAGTCATCCTTCTGGAGCCGTAGAAAGGTGTCTTCAGGTACTGTTGGTCTATGAGGGCCATCAACTCCAAGTCCTCGGCGCCGGCCTCGGTTGGCAGGTAGTACAACGCGGAGCGGCTGATACCCAGCAAGGCGCACTGGCGCACCAGAGACAGCTTCGGTTCTTCTCGGTCAATCATGGCCCGGCGTTGGGACCGGCTCACAACCCGAAGCTCCGTGACAAAAATCCCGTTCCACCTTGAGCTGCCCAATCTGTTGGTAGAGCTGGGCAGTGAGGACCTCTTGGTCCTTCTCCTGGCGTCCAGCACCATTTTCAAAGAGGTGCGGCGCCCCCTGAGTCAAGGCCTTCTTCCAGGCATGGATCTGGCTCGGGTGGACTTCAAACCGGCTGGCCAGCTCTGCAATGGTGTGCTCCCCTTGGAGCGCGGCCAAAGCCACTTTGGCCTTGAAGACTGGGCTGTGCTTCTTACGTGTTTGCTTCATGTCCTGCTCCTTGTTTCCGTCCTATTTTAGGAGCGGGACTCTCTCTTAGCCACCTGTCCGAATTTTGGGGTCCACCTCAGAACCGGAGGGGAGCATTCCAATGATGGACACACCTACTAGTGACGGTAAAACACACCAAGGGTAAGGTGTGTTGATACCCCTATGAGGAGAGTGAGTAATAGCAATGAGGGTTGATGAGCATCACAAAAGTAGCAGGACTGGGGCTACTTGCCGTTTGTTTCCAGCGCGCTGTAGCATGCCATCATGATGCTGTCGACGTCGATTTGGTATTCCCGGTAGAGATCGTGTAGTCCACCAGTTTGACCGAATTGTGAAACGCCTAGAGGTAACGTTCTAGTGCCTGCTACGCTGCCTATCCAGGCCAGTGTGTGAGGATGTCCGTCGAGGACAGTCACCACCGGGGCGGCCTGTTCCTCAAAAGTCAGCACATCCCCCAAACAACTCGGAAGGTCTGCCTGTCCCGCCATCGTTTGAGATGTCCACTCTTGATACCGGCGGAACAGTAGGTCTGCCGAGGTTACGTTCACCACATTGGCGTAAACACCCTCTTTTTTCAGAGCATTGGTGGCTTCAAGGGCCTCTGGAACCATGACGCCGCTGGTAAAGATGTTGACTACGTTATCGCCAGGGTGGTATCCAGGCTCATTGCTACGGTCTACCAATCTGTAGGCGCCTGTGAGCACTCGCTGGCGGAGCCGGTCCTTGAGTTCGGGGTCCTCAGGCAGATCGAAGAGCGTTTGGTCGACACGCTTAGTCGTAAGACGCAAATAGAAGGACTGCTTTCGTAGACGTATCTGCTCCAGCCCATAGAGGACGATCCATTCGAGCTCCTGGGCGAAGCATGGCTCGTAATACGTGACGTCTGGTAGTTCTACGCCTATAGACGGGGTGATCACCGACTGGTGAGCGCCACCTTCTCTGTTCAGGGTCACTCCCGATGGTGTCCCGGTAACCATGAAGTGCGAGCCAGCATATGGACCGTACATGAACGCCTCGAGGGCTCTACACACGAAGGGATCATAGAGTGTACCTATGGGAAAGATAAGCTCGCCCAGCATTTCCGCTGATAGGCCAAGCTGACCCAGGAGCATGAAGAGGTTATTCTCGGAGATACCTAGCTCAATATGCTGCCCGCGGGGGCTCTCCTCCCATTTCAGCGATCTTTGAACGTCGTCCTGAGGGAGAGGTTCTTTCTCAGTCTTGCTCCACACCCCGACTCTGTTAATCCAACCGCCCAGGTTGGTTGAGCTTGCCACATCTGGGCTCACAGTGACGACTCTCTGTGCCACCTCGGGTAGCTCACGAAGTACATCGGTGAGAATCAGTCCAAACGCCTGCTGGGTCGACATGTTGCCCTTGTAAGCGAGCCCAAGCGTAGGGGGAACGCTTATATCTACTGCAGAGACCTTCTTGTGTGAGCCACGGCGGAGGCGTTCACCTGCCTGGCTACAGAGACGGCCTGCCGCACTGTGAGGGTCGAACCCGGACCATATCTCCTTCTCGCTTACACCTAGCTGCTCACGTACCTTCGCCATATCCTCCTGAGACAGCACGACTGAGTGGTTTTGAGGGTCTCCAACAATGGGCAACTTCCAGCCCTTCAAGGTATAGGCAAATACAACACTAGGTTTACCCGCTTTCTCCGCCTCTGAGAAGGCCCTACGTAAAGTGGGAAAGTCGTGTCCACCAAGGTTCTGTATGCTTTCCTGGAGTTCATGGTCGCCCCATTGGCTGATTACTTTCCGAAGCTCCTTTGGATGGGCGCTAAAATTGGGCAATAGCTCACGCATTGCTCCCTGCGGAAGTCGAAGAAGTCGCTGATAGGCCTCATTCGATAGATGGTCGATGCACTGGCGTAACACCTCGCCATGGGGTTGGGCAAAAGCCGCTTCGAGTTTCGTACCGTACTTGGCGTCAATCACTTGCCATCCATTTGCCTCGAACATCTCACGCCACAACTGAACTCGTATTCCTGGAATGACCCTATCGAGGCTCTGGCGATTGAGGTCAATAATCCACATCACGTTGGGAAGATCGTGAAGATGTGGCTCAACTATGGTTTCCCATACCGATCCTTCGTCTAGTTCCGCGTCACCGACCAGAGCGATGTACCTGTGTGTTGAAGTGGAGGGTCCCCATTTTTTGTCGAGTATGTATCGCTCGGTGAGCGCCGCAAAGTTAGGGGCAATTGCGCCGAGTCCTACAGAACCAGTCGAGAAGTCGACGGGATCCGGGTCTTTGGTCCGGCTGGGATAGGACTGGAGTCCGTGGAACTCACGAAGGGTCTTCAGGTACTCCTGGTCCAGATTGCCCATCAGGTAGTGAATGGCATGCATGATCGGCGACGCATGGGGTTTGACCGCTATCCGATCCCCGGGCCTCATGTACTCAAAGAACAGAGAAGTAAGGATAGTTACTACTGACGCAGAGGAAGCTTGATGGCCACCAACCTTGATTCCATCTGGATTTGGCCGCACTTTGTTCGCGTGGTAGATCATTTGAAGAGCAAGCCAAAGCACTCTATCCTGGACCGTTGCCAGAAGCTGATCTCGTTCGGGGGTAGTCAGTGCGGAACCCTTTGCGGTTGTAGTAGCCATCTGCTCTCTGGTGATGGAGTAATTTTCGGTAAGTATACCAGAGGTCTATTCAGGCACACAAAATCGCGGGCGGAATCTAGAAGGGGCAGGGGATGGCGAGCTCGCTGGAAATATCGCGGAACCACCGGATAACCTCTTTGTGGAGAGGAATTCCGTTTACCCGGCGGTCTTGTTCCGTCTCCCATTCCGGCTGACCGGCTACCATCACTCGCTCGTGCCCTAGAGCAGGAGGAGTATTCTTTAGATCATGGAGGAATCTGTCCATCAGGTCCTTGAATACCCGGACGTCTGTGAACGCCTCGATGCTGTAGGCGCCCACGAAATGGCTGAAGTTGGGCCGTCCCGGGACAATTCCATAGCCGGTTCCCGACAAAATGCCCGTCATGATATCCACGACACAGGCAAGTCCGTATCCTTTGTGAGAGCCCATGTCCCGTGTGCTTCCGATAGGGAGCAGGCGATGTATCGGTCGGGACTCCAGACCGTCCGTCGGCAGAGGCGGCGGCGGCGTTGGTTCCATAATGGGCACGCCCTCGCTGTCTCCTATCCATCCGGCCGGCAGCAATACGCCCAATCGCCGGGCCATGTCAATCTTGTTTACGGCGACTGTAGTTGTGGCCCCGTCGAATACAAAGGGAGGCTCTTCTCCAGCCGGTGCGGCAACCGCGATGGGATTAGAGCCGAGCATGGGTTTCGCGCCGAACGTAGGGAGCATTGCCGGGGGACAGCCGGTCATGCAGATACCGATCATGTCGTGCTTGAGGGCCAGCATGGCGTGGTAAGCCGCCATCCCCATGTGGCGGGCGTTTCCGATCGTAACCATGCCTACTCCGGTCTGTTTGGCCTTCTCTATTGCGACCTCCATAGCCTGGGGCGCGACTATTATGCCAAGCCCGGCATCGGAATCGATGGTTGCGGTTGCCGGGGCCTCTCGTACGATGCGCCACTTGGGTTTGGGGTTGATCTCTCCAGACCTGTATCCTTCTACATACCTGCGCAGCATGTTGGAGACTCCGTGGCTGGCTACTCCCCTCAAGTCGGCTGATACCAACACATCTGCGGCAAGGCTAGCCTCCTCGGCTGGTACGTCCATCTTTTCGAATATGGATGTGACCACAGACCGCAGGTCGCCTTCCCAGACTGTTATCGCATCCTCTTCTTTTACGTGGAAGTGCTTGAGCATATCACTTTTGCCTGGGTCTTTCGCCGAAATTTCGTAGCCTTGAGGCCGGTGGGAGCCGACGGTGGATATAGTCTATCACGGTGTAAAAGTCTGCTATGAAATTCAGAGTGGGCCGCGAGAACTCCTCGGGTTTGGCTGTTTGGGGTTGACACCACGTGGGGCCATAACTATCATCCTGTCCGCCAGGGAGAATTTATGTATCGGTATAGTGCGGCCTTTTATGGAGGATGGATGAAGGTAGCGGTATTGGGTGCGGGCGCTATCGGCGGCATAATGGCCATCGGGTTGGGTCGGGAGTACATTCAAGAAGAGTTAGCTGCAGTCGGAAGCCGAGCTTCGCCCGGAACACTGAAAGAAAGGTAACCGCATGGCATATAAAGAGATAATCTACGACGTCGAAGACCAAGTTGCTGTCATAACCTTGAATCGCCCCGAGCGTATGAACTCCTTCAGCGATACTATGCTTCAGGAATGGGTCGACGCGATTCAGGCTGCCGCGCGTGACGATGACGTGAGAGTAGTAGTCGTTACAGGGGCAGGGAAGGCCTTTTGTGCCGGCGCCGATCTCAAGGCTCGTGCTGATGAGGACAAGGTCCTACGCCCCAATGCAACCCCTGGCGAGCGGCGAGACACGCTGCGTTTCACAGTGCACAGGGTGTCTCATGCCCTCCAATACCTCGACAAGCCCTACATCGCCGCCGTCAACGGTGCCGATGTAGGTGCTGGTATGGACATGTGCTCCCAGACGGACATACGTATTGCGTCTGACCGCGCCCGATTCGGTATGCCATACGTAAACGTCGGTCTCGTTCCAGGAGATGGTGGCGCCTGGCTTCTGCCTCGGCTGGTCGGCATTCAGAAAGCTCTGGAGCTCATATGGTCCGGAGAGTTGTTTGATGCCCAAACCGCCCTGGAGATAGGCTACGTCGCCAGAGTCGTCAACCATGACGATCTCATGACCGAAGCGATGGCCTACGCTCGAAAGCTAGCGGATGGCCCACCTATAGCCATCCAGATGGCTATAGGCTAGTCTATCGCGGGCTAGATGCCACATTCCTGGAGGCATTGGAGCAGGCCCAGGCGGCTATGACGGTGGTCCAGTCTACCGAGGACGCTGCCGAAGGCCCTCGTGCTTTCACCGAGAAGCGCAAGCCCAAATTCAAAGGACGATAGCCAGCCTCGGCTCGCTGGCACTTAGTGCCCGATGGTGCTCCATGTCCATCGATAGACGAAATCCGCACAAGCCGTTTGATCGATCTCTCATTCAGGGCTTCCTTCGCGGAAGAGACATTCTATCAGTTGAGCTGTTATCAACTGGCAAGTCCAACACTAACTACAAGCTCATCTTGAGTGACGGCGAGGCATATGTGCTACGTCTTCACAGTCGTGGAAACGCGGAGCGAGAGACCTACGCTATGAACCTCGTTAGAGAACTTGTTCCGGTTCCCCTCGAGATCGACCGCGGTGGAACCTGGTCGGTGTTTTCTTTCCTGGAAGGAGAACTCCTTGAGTGTGGTCCTCATCATTCAGGTGCGGCGGCCGAAGCGCTTGCCAGGATATCCTCAGTGGTGTTTGAGTCACCAGGATGGGTTAATGGGGATGGGTCTGTTGCGGCGTTCTCTTTTGGAGGAGGAAAAGGATTCGCCGCCGAAAAACTTGAAACCCCCGAAGTACAAGGTTCACGGAGACTTCAATCCCACCAATATATTGATCCGTCAAGGGATGGTTAGCGGGATAGTTGACTGGGAGTTCTGCCACTCAGGTACTCCCTACATGGATATCGGGAATCTTCTCAGGAATACCGATTCTGATTATCACAGTCAGATCAAATTGGGGATCGAAGCAGGAGGCATGAGCCTCCCGAGCGACTGGAAGGAGCGGGCTGAGCTTGTAGACCTTGGTAGTCATCTTGAATTCCTCACCTCCAATAGGTCAGAAAGCTTTAAGCGCCAATGTGTAGTTAGGATCGATAGATTCATCCGGAAATTCATACTAAGCTAACCTCCGTATAGTTTGTCGATGCCTATACGCGGGCAAGAAACTCCCAGATTTGATCGACAGTATTCATGTCGGGCTCCCAAGCGAGGATACAGCCCTTCTCATCAATGACGACTGCCGGCCTACGACCTTCAGACGCGTTGGCCACGTACTTGTCAGCACTAGGGTCCGACATGCCATACGCGGTTCCTACTGCTCTTCCGGGATCTTGTAGGACTAGGAAAGGCAGGTCCTCACTCTCGACCCAGGCTTGGGCGGCCTCGGCCCCTTTGTCGTTTATGCCATAGAGGACGATGTTTTTCTCTTGCATTTCTGACGCAAGCTCTCGGTACCCGAGAGCCATTCGGGTTCAGCCCTTGCCTCCAGGGCTCGTGAAGAAGTAGAGCCAGACCTTCTTGCCTCGAAGATCGCTCAGTCTGACTTGATTGCCTTTGCTGTCCTGGAGTTCGAAATCGGGTGCGGGATCTCCTACCTGGATTTGTTTCATGGTAGCTCCTCCATTTGGCAAACTTTATTAGGGGGCATTGAACGGGCGGAACTCGTTGAGCTATGCTGATTCTAGGAAGGGTAGCACAGCGGCAACGAAGGCTTGTGCATCGTCGATCTGAGGAATATGAGCCAGGCCTGGCAGCACCGTCTTTGAGGCGTTTGCCGGTTTCCCATCTATGATCAACTGGCTCGGACTGGCCTCCCATCTTTGCCCACCGCGGTCGTCACCCTGGACTTGAAGGCCTCGTCCAGATACCGGTCGAAGAGATTCTGGAGGTTCTATGACGTGCATATCCACATCCACGAATCTAAGACCGTCTCTCACGTTGTTCTCCCTTAGTCTAGCCTTGGATCGAATCTATTGTACTGTAGATACAACTCAGTGCCAACAGAGTCTATCCACGCTGAGTTTGTTCTTTCAAAGCAGGTGCAATCGTCCTCGCAACCAACTCCAAAGACTTCTTATCTACCGGTGGGCGGGCGGCGATGATAAAGTCCGAAACGCCCAGCTCAAGATAGGGCAAGAGTTGCTCTATGCACTGCTCCGGCGTTCCAACCATGGCTTGCTGTAGAAAAGACTGGATATCCATGTTGCGGTCCGAGGCAAGGCCTCGTCCGCGGTCTCTCGCTTCCGCTTCCGTCTCGCCAACGGCGGGCTCGATGATGAGAGACTTTCGGATGTCGTTTGGGTTTCGACCGATTTCCCGGCAGTAGCTGGCAAGGACACCAGCTTTCTTTTGTAATCCTCTATTGGCATGAAAAAAGCGTTCCACCCATCGGCGACCTCGGCCACAACGCGGAGGGTGAAGCGCTCGCCCATTCCACCGATCCATAACGGAATGTAAGGTTTCTGCACAGGCTTCGGTTCACATGACGCATCGGTTATGGTGTAGTGACGTCCCTTGAAAGTAGTTTTGTGCTGTGTCCACAGGCTTTTTAGGATAGAAGCCGTTTCGGATAACATCTGGGCCCGTTTGGTCATCGGCGGGAGAGGGATGCCGAACTGGTCGTGCTCTTTTTCGTACCAGCCCGCCCCGAGCCCAAGCTCGAGCCGGCCTCCGGACACGTGAATCGATTGTTGTAGCTAGGTTGGCAAGTACACCGGGATTGCGGTATGTGTTGCCCGCCACAAGGATGCCGCACCGGATCCGCGTAGTATGAGCCGCGAGGGCTGCAAGCAACGTAAGTCCCTCAAAGTTAGGCCCTTCGGGGTCAGCCTAAATAGGCAAGAAATGGTCATATACAGAGGCCCACTGGTATCCCATCTCTTCAGCCGTCCTCCATAGGTCCAGATAGTCACTGAAGCCGATATGCTGGGGTCCCGAGTGGATTCCAAATCTTATCTGTCCTTCGAATATCTGCATGGTCTCCGCCTTTTGTGGTTAGGCTCCACGGAGCCTTGGGTCTAAAACGTCTCTAAGAGAATCGCCGAACAGGTTGAATCCGACCACTGCCAGGCTTACAGCAATGCTGGGGAAAAGGACCAACCATGGTGATACTTCGATATACCTCTGCCCTGCCATATCTATAGCACCTTGATGCCTGGGATCTTGCACCGGATGCTATATAGAGAAGTTCGCGCGGTAGCATAAATGGTCTGGTTATCTGGTCCGCCGAAGGCCACGTTGGCGGGTGGTTCGGGAAACTCAAAGGTGCCCAAATGGTGCCCATTGGGGTCTACGACCCACAAACCTCCGGCGCCGGTGATATAGAGGTTGCCTTCGATGTCGACCTTCATGCCGTCGGGATTGCGGGGCTTGTCGATATCCATGTCCACAAAGGCCCGGTCGTTACTCAATGAGCCATCGGGCTCCACGTCGAAGGCACGCACGTGGCGGCGACGGGAGTCGTCTATATAGAGGACTGATTCATCGGGCGAAAACGCCAGGCCGTTGGGACGTAAGAAATCCGAAACCAGAAGAGTCATGTTCCCATCTGGGTCTAAGCGGTAGACACCATTGAAGTCCAACTCGGCATCCTCAGGCTGGATTCCGTAGGGAGGGTCAGTGAAGTAAATCGCACCGCCGGAGTGAACCACCACGTCATTGGGGCTGTTCAGACGTCTACCCTCATACCGGTCTACCAACGTCTCCATTTGCTTGCCGATGGCCATTCGAGAGACCATCCGTCCGCCGTGTTCGCAGGCAACCAGACGTCCCCGGTGGTCGAAGGTCAACCCGTTGGAATTCCTGCTGGGCTTAATGTAAGGTGTCGCACCACCGTCTGGGGTCCAACGGTAAATGGTGTCGCCGTAAATGTCAGAGAACAGCAGGTACCCGTCTGGGTGCCACGCTGGCCCCTCGGTGAATTGGAACCCGGTCGCCAACTGCCGCGGGTCCTGATCAGGAATATGGTCTAACATTCGGTTACCATTCAACTACTCGGCCAGCCTCAAAGCCTTACGTGCTCCCTTATGGGCTCCCTTATGTGCTCAATGTACGCTGCCAACGCCCACAGTAGTATCGAGGTGCGGCTTTGCCCCTAGCAGGTCCTGGAAACCCAGGAACGAGTTTAAGATCTGCTGAGGCGTGATCCCCTTAGTGATAAACACAATCCGCGACTTTTTATCGCCGTCAGGCCACTGGGACAGATGCTCCGGAGCATGAATGATGTGCTGTACGCCATTCACCAATAACGGTCCAGAATTGTGGCTTCCCACGTTTAGAAAGCCCTTGATACGCAGGATGTCTTCACCTCTGGCGTATACCAACATGCTCAACCATATCCCGAAACCAACCCAGTCCAACGGCTCCAGAAACGTGATAGTCAAAGCGCGGGTATGCGACGACTTGCGTCCGACCGGAATATCCGACGGCAGCGTGTTTTCATCATAGCTTTTGGGTCTCCCTATTAGTGACTCTCCAGATGTACCCCAGAGATCATCCCCATCTGCTACTCTTCCTTGGTTCGCCACGAAAACGCGAGCTACTGGGTTCATCGAGCGGAGGTCACTCGTTAGGTTCTCCACAGCCTCCCCGGATGCCAAGTCCGTCTTTGTGATCACGATATCGTCAGCAGCAGCCACCTGCTTCCGGGCTTCCACGTGTCGAGCGATTTGTTCGCGTCCATGGATAGCGCTTACTGTAGTCAGTACCCTGGGTGGCGCGAAACGGGGATTTAGCACAGGGTCGCTGGTGAGCGTAAAGTGGATGGGTGCGGGATCGGCCAGACCAGTGGTTTCCAGGATCACATGCCGAACAGGAGGTATGCTTCCACGCTCGGCGTCGTCCACCAAAGTCGTCAGTGCACGGACAAGATCTTCTCTCACTGAGCAGCAGACGCAGCCGCCCTGTACGAGGCGCGTCTCTTCATTAACTTGCCGCACGAGCTCGCCGTCAAGGCCGACCTCGCCAAGCTCATTAACTATTACTGCGACGCCTTCTGCCGACGCGGCCACTGCGCGCCGAAGCAACGTGGTCTTCCCGCTCCCCAGAAACCCCGTCACGATTGTGATTCGCTTGAGCTGCGTCATGGCCACGTTACTCGACCTGCTGGTTATGCTGCAACGCATCTACCAAGTGCGGGTCAAGAGGGTCGATGCGTCGTCCGGCAAGCTTTTCAGTGGCTGGCCACAACTCGCCAAGGTTCTGTATCAGAACAGTACTTCCCTTGCTATCGACAAGTTTGTAGAGGGCGCCTACCCAGTCCTCAACACGCAGTCCATAATACTCCAGGATCTGATTGAGTACCTGCGCTCGTAGCAGACGCTCTCGTTGCCTGTTCCTCGCGGTGGGGCTCCCGGCATGCCCAGTGCCTGAGGCATGGACGTCTCTATCTTCCGTCCAATGCTCAATGGTTGGTAACTGCCAACACACCAGACACACTGTCGCCCTTCTTTCCTATAGCCGGGCTGATCTCCGGATCACCGATTGGAGATGCTATCCCTTGAATGGCTGACGGCGCCGATAGCTGTCCGCCATCTCCTCCAGGGTTGCCCATTTCACACCCGGGTAGCTGCTTATGTGGTCTATGACCCGCTCCAGCATTAGAAGGACCTGGGGACGACCGCTTACATCAGGGTGAATAGTGAAGGGGAAGACCGCGTAGTCGTACTCTCTGTACACCCAGTCGAACTGGTCTGTCCAAAGCTGTTCGATGTCGTGGGGGTTTACCCATCCATGACTCCAAGGTGCCGCCTTGATAAACATCATCGGTGGCAGGTCGTCTGTATACCAGTTTCCGGCCAGTTCGACAAGGTTTACGTGCCTACCTCTTATAAGAGGCTTCATCCACTCTTCCGCGGGCTTCGAGTAATCCAGCTTCGTCCACGTATCGCCGACGCGCGCGTAGTACGGTTGGAAATCATGGTGGGCTTGGCTATGGTCATACGTGAAGCCATATTTCATGAGCAGCTCTGCTGTCACCTCGGACATCTCCCACCATGGCGCCACGTATCCCCGGGGCTTCTTGCCGGACAGCTTTTCTATTAGCCCGACGACTTTGGATATAATGGCCTCTTCCTGGGTAGGAGTCATGGCGACAGGGTTCTCATGGGTGTACCCGTGGCCCCCTATCTCGTGCCCTGCGTCAGCAACCGCCTTCATTTCGTCCGGGAAGGTCTCAATAGAGTGTCCTGGAATGAACCACGAGGTTCTTATATTACGTCTCTTGAAGAGCTCCAGGAGCCGAGGAGTGCCCACCTCTCCCGAGAAAAGACCGCGGGAGATGTCAAACGGAGAGTTTTCACCGCCATAGGAGCCGAGCTGCCCTGCAACGGCATCCACATCGATACCGAATCCTACATAGATCTCTTTATCCGCCATGTGTGTTCCCTCCTTCTTGATAAATTTGTCCCTAGCGTTAACGTTCGAGGAGCAGTTTAGTTTACCATCAGGCAAGGTAACAGTCGATTGCTCCTTCTCGCCTGCAAAGACGGGCAATGCTCGAATGGGTCAGGGTTGTTGAAACCTCCTGACCCATTCGGTTAATGGCAAGTATCATTTCGTTGAGTCGGCCAGCGCTTTGTCTGTTGTAAGCGAAGGCGATCCTGGGCTTCGATAGGATCTCGGTCTCGTTCTTCTCTTGAGCCAAGGGAGCCGTCCTCGTGATGTCTCCCGTCTTCACTATGTCACGGAACGACTCGTTCAGATGTGTCAAGTGATCATCCCTCAACTCCTTGTCCAGCCGTATCACCAGGGTGTCTCGGACCTGCCTCATGGAGTGATATGTCGAGTAGTAGAACTCGATCCAGTCGACCGCTTCTTGAGGTGAGTGGACTATCTTGTACCAGGAGCGGTCTTCAGCGGAAATGAATCCTCTGGCCATCATCTGATGCATGACAAACTGGTCCCATGTCTCCCAATAGTTATCATCCGGAAGCTCCATGAGGACGAGCGGTCTGGGAGGTGCCTTTCCCGTTTGCATCAACGTGAGCACTTCAAAACATTCATCGTGGGTGCCGAAGCCGCCCGGAAAGAGGGCAAAAGCGTCGGCCTCCATGACAAAGAAGATTTTGCGGGTAAAGAAGTAGCGGAACGTAATCAGCTTGGGATCGTCCTGGATTATGGTGGAAGGCCCACTTTCGAAGGGGAGAAGAATGTCCACACCAAAACTGTTCTGGGCGCCTGCTCCTTCAATTCCAGCCCTCATGATACCCTCGGCTGCTCCGGTGATCGCCATGAAACCCCGCTCGGCCAGAAGCCGACCGAATAGGACAGCTAGCTCATAGTATGGCTCTCCCTCAGGAAGCCTTGCGGAACCAAATATGGACACTTTGCGGATCGTTCTGTAGGGCTTGAAGACTCTGGCCGCGTACCGGAACTCCGCCACAGCCCTATTGATCACTTTGAGATCCAAGATGTCCAGATTGTCTCGCTTACACTTCAAAGCGTTGATAAGGATCTCTTTGTAAAGCCAGGAGCGGAGGTCTTTCCCCTTGAACGTTGAAATTTCCTGGACTTCTTTAAGGATGTCCTCCACGGTGCCCAGTTTCATGTTTCCCCTATCCTCTCAGCTTACTTTCAGAAGGGTCGCCCGTACATTATGGTTGTTCACCAGGGGAAACAGCAATCGAAGTCACTCCACACAGCCAGAATCGAGTTCTAGGCGTCCGCGATATTGGTGCCACGCTATAGCTGGGTCTCGCGGAGGTTCCAAATCAGCGTCGGGGAAGTCCAGGACAATCCAGAGATTCAGCTCTCCAGCAAAGCCAAGTACTCCTTGCGCAGCTTCGCAACCTTTGGCTCGATTACCAACTGGCAGTAGGGGTTCTGAGAATTGCGGCGGTAATAATCTTGGTGGTGCTCCTCTGCTTCCCAAAAAGAATCAAAGGGCACAAGGTCGGTCACAATATCGCCTGGCCAGATGCGTTGCGCCTCGATCTCTTCCATTACAGAAAGGGCGTCCTGCTTTTGCGATTCTGAATGGTAGAAAATTGCAGAGCGGTACTGAGTTCCTACATCTGCCCCTTGTCGATCGAGGGTAGTGGGATCGTGAATCGTGAAGAACACGGACAGCAGATCGCGATAGCTTACGATCCGTGGATCAAAAGATATCTGTACTACTTCAGCATGGCCTGTCTCTCCTGCGCAAACCTGTTGATAACTTGGATTAGGAGCGTCACCTCCGGCGTATCCAGAAACGACTTGGCTCACGCCACGTAGCCGTTCGTAAACAGCCTCCAAGCACCAGAAGCACCCTCCGGCTAGTGTTGCTATGTCTTCGATTTCTTCCATGATTCACCTGCTTCCGTCACGGCTACAATCTTACCGAAGTTACAGGCTTACCGAAGCCCCACATCTTCGAAATGTGATTCCCCATCCGGATCGGCATAAATGCGGGTATAGTGCATTTCTGTTAACCCCCTTAGGTGGATCGGGAAAATTGTTAGGGTTTGGTTGACTGCCCGTGACATTTCTTATACTTCTTGCCGCTGCCACAGGGACATTTTTTGTTGCGGCCAATCTTGCCGTGTTGTTGGCGTAATGCCCGCTTTTGGCCGCAATCGTAACAGGTGCATGCCGGAGGGTGGTCAGCATACCAATTTGTTCTCACCATATCTGCTTGGGTTTATAAACTACCGATATCAAATAGTCCACTTAGCCAGTCGTCCGCTATACTAACTCGCTGCACCAACAGGTAGTACCCATCCACATGATACCTCGGCAGTCTACCTGTTCTGCATTATCGGCTGATCCGGACCAACATATAAATAACCCGACTATTGTATTGATAGGCGTATCGACAGGCCAAGTTGGCGACATCCTCTGCCACGTCATCGACGGCATGGATAGCGCCTCTTGCCGTATGATGGGCTAATGCAGATACAGACTCGGGATTTTCTAATGCCTGTTTCGGATATCACTAATACCCGAAAAAGAACTAAAGTATAGTGGCATCTGGCCAAAGCCGATGAGATAAAGAATCAACCGGGAGGCTACACCGTGTCGATCCATTCCTTTTTGAGGCGATACTTAGTTTTCGGTCCGCTGGTTCTGCTGGCTACAGTTGCGAGTTCCTACGGCGATGCCATTTTCCCATGGCTCCAGCCCAAAGGGATAGTTGTCAGGCCCATGAACTAGCCGTTAGGTGTACTATCAAATCGTCTCTAGATGTCGTCGATGCGGTTCCTATTACTCAGCCAGCCCTAAAGACCTTCTAATGGCCTGCCCAATGGGTATCAAGTGGTTTTCTTCATCGTTTAGCTGCCATTCGTACGTCGGTACTGGAAACATCCGATTATGTAGAATTACAGCTCCCAAACGGGTGTCGGGGTCAGCCCAACCGAGCGTTCCTCCAAATCCGGCATGACCAAATGTGCGTCGATTGCTCCCGGCTGCAGCCATTCCACGGCCACCTACCAGCCAGAACGCTCCTAAGCTGCCCTATGTGGGACGCCTATGACCGGGTCGTAATCAAAGGGCTGACGAGGAACGCTGAATAATCGAATCCGCTCTTCCGAGAGTAAGCGTACCCCGTCCAGTTCACCACCATTTGCCAGCATCCCCCAGAACCTCGCGGCACCGCGAGCGTTCATGAGCCCGTTTACTCCAGGAATGCACGCTCGCATCACGTCGGGGCGTCCCAGGACTTCTTGTCGAGTGCCAACCTGAGGTGGTATGGATAGTCTGTAAATGGAATCAGGAGCCATACCCGGTGCTCCAGGTGGTAGAGGTGGGGCATCTATAAGTTTGGCCACCCTGGACTCGGCTTCATCCGGGATGCCGATCCAAAGGTTGATTTGTTCGTAAAAACCCCTCGCCAGCCTGGGGCAAGGTGGGGATAATGTAATAAAAGGTCGTGGGCGCTGCGCCTGGCCGAGGGAGGGGAGGATGTTCCGAATACGAGACCCGCAAGAGAGCCTCTGGCAGTCCCAGTTCCTGGTGACGCCGAAGAAGGCTAAGCGCCTGGAGAGAAGTTGGGCCGAGGTTTTCCGAAACGAGGCGCTCCCCCTGATTGACGAGGAGCGCTTTGCTCCCATGTACTGCGTGGACAACGGCCGTCCCAACCGGGCGGTGCAGACCGTCCTCGGGGTCCACCTCCTCAAAGAGATGTTCAACCTCACCGACGATGAAGCTCTGGAACAACTAGAGTTCAACCCTTCGGCAAGCTCAGGGCAGGCTCTGCTCTGGCACCACGCCCTGCGGCTGGACATCGAGGAGACCCACCTGCCCCAGAAGACCCTCCACAACTTCCGAGTTCGCCTGATGCAGCACGACGGTGGCCGGCTGGCTTTCCAGGAGACCACGGACCGGATCATCCAGGCGCTGGGCATACGCACCGGAAAGCAACGGCTGGACTCCACCCACATCATGAGCAACATCGCCACACTCACCCGGCTGGGCCTGTTCTGTGAGACGATGCGGTTGTTCCTGCGGGCCTTGCGCTGGGAGCACCCAGAGCTTCGCCCTGGGGTTCCGGAGGGCCTCCTAGGGCGCTATTTGAAGGAAGAAGACGAGGCGACCCACTACGAGGACGCCCGCACGGGGGAGGGTCGGCGACGCCTTTCGGTCTGTGCCCGGGACCTCTACCGGCTGGTGGACCGGTTCCATGGCACGACTGCTGCCCAGCTGGAGGAGTACCGGCTGCTGGAGCGGCTGCTGCGGGAGCAGTGCCATGTGGGCAAACACCAGGACGGGCGCCCCAGGGACGATGACGACGATGCTGGGGAATGCAAGGTGCCCGTGGCCTTGAAGGACCCGAAGCAGGTGTCCGCCGACTCGCTGCAATCGCCCCACGGCCCGGATGTGACCTACAGCGGCCACAAGGGGAAGGGGTACGAGGTGCAGGTGGCGGAGACCTGCCACGAGGAGAACGCCACCCAGCTCATCACCCACGTGGAGGTGACCCCCTCGAGTGGGAGCGACACCGACGTGAGCGTGCCGGTCGTTGACGGGCTCGCGGAGCGGAAGGTCCGACCGGACGAGCTCTTCGCCGACACGGCGTATGGGTCGGGCCGCAATGCCTTCGAAGCCTCGCGCCGGGGAACGGAACTGGTGAGCCCGGTGGCGGGGTCGGCGCCGGGGAACTCGCACGAAGGAGAGGGTGACGGACCACCGCCGCTCACCGCCGCGGACTTTCAGATCGACGTCACAGGGGAGCAGGCCACGGCGTGCCCCGCCGGCCACCCGTCCATCGAGGAGTACGAGCTGAAGGATGCGCCGGAGCGGGTAGAGGTCCACTTTGCCGGGACAACATGCGAGCCCCTGCCCCTTGCGATCCCGTTGCCCGGTGAAGCTGGACCGGCGTGCGGGGGCCTACGTCCTCAAGGCGGACCTGGTGAAGGTGAACATCGAGCGGCGCCGGAGGGCCGAGGCCACCGAGGAGTGGCGCAAGCGGTATGACATAAGGGCTGGTATCGAGGGAACGAACTCCGAGCTGAAGCGCGCCCACGGGCTTGGGCGCTTGCGGGTGCGAGGGGGCCGTCGGGTGCGGCTTGCCGTCTACCTGAAGGCGTTGGCGTGCAACTTCAAGCGGATGGTCCATGCACGCCTGGTGGAGATGGAGAACACGGCTCAGCGGGCGGTCGGGACGGTACCTGCGGTCGCGGCCGCATGAGGGCGCCGCTCCACAACTTCCACCGGGTGCCCTGAGCCACGGAAGGGGTACCGCAACGGGATCACGCTTGTCCTGAGCGCAGCAGATAGGGCGGTGAGGCCAGCAGCCGGCATCCCGTGGCCTCCTCCGCTCCAGACCACCTTCGCACGCCAGGGCTCATCTCAAACAGGCCTTGTTACGAGGGAATCAAGGTTATCTACACCCAGCGGCAAACAGATCTCTTCCTGAAAGAACTCCTGGAACGTCCTACCCTTCGGATCGGTGCGTTGTACCACTTCACCAACGATCCAGCCAAATATGTATCCCATAATGACGCATCTCGTACCGGGTTCGAAGAGAGGTCTCATCTCGGCTATTTGACCAACCATCCAGTCCCAATCGCACATCAGCTCGGGAGTGACGCCGACGGGCATCTGAGGGATACCAGCCCGGTGGGTCAGTATGTCGTAAATCGCTATTTTTTCTTTGCCGTGTTTGCCAAACTCTGGCCAGTACCTGGCTACCGGGGCTTCGTAATCCACAAGGCCTCGGTCGACCTGGATATGTAGCGCAACAGCCGCCATCGCCTTTGTAACGGAGAAAACGTGGAACAGGGTGTCTGGTTTCACCTTCCGGCCTGTCGTCGCGTTGGCGATTCCGTCCCAAAGGTCCACCACCAGCTTGCCATCCAGATATGCTGCAACCTGGATGCCCACCTCTCCATGTTCTCTTATAGCCAAATCGACAGTTTCCTGGACAGCTTGGTTCGGGGTTTGGGACATCCGACTACCTCTCGATGCTTCGAAGAAGCGACTTTGGGGCATTGCATCACGCATAGAATACTGCTCAGCGCCCCATTAGTCGCGGTGAATTGACTGGAAGCAGGGTTGTTGTAATATGTCTTAGGTAAGGGGGTCCGTATGGCGAAGAACGGGTTCAAGGTCCTTGATAGTGACTTACATGTCGTCGAACCTCTCGATCTATGGCAAAAGTATACGGATCCCGAGTTCAGAGACGAGGCTCCCAAGGGAGTCGTTGGCGGTTCGGGTATATGGTCCATCATGGGGCCAGATGGAAGACCTTGGGGCCGTAATCCGACATACCTCCAAAAATCGGGACGCCTAACGGCCAGTTATTATTCTGAATACGAAGAGCGACTGAAGCCATATCAAGAAGCGGGGTATTCCGCCGAAGCAGAGTTGAAAGCGATGGACGTTGAAGGGGCAACAGCACCTTTTCAGTCGGCGTCCCAGGTTGCAACAAGGACCTGTGGCGGTCGACGTGTCTGACCATGGTATCATGCTCTCCGCACATGAAGAGGGTAGGGCAACGGATTAAGGGTAGCCGCTTGGTGAGATACTGGTCCTCTACCCAGCGATGGACCGTCGGCCACCACCAGAGTGACTGAAGCGCAGACATCGCGGCCCGGTGCAAGATCTCAACTGAAGTGGAGTTGGTGGCGAGTTGTCTGCGCTGCTCCCACACCTCGAGCAAATGAGAGCCATCCCTGTTTAGTTCCACGGCAGGGCTCTTCGTTTGCCTCAACCTAACCCGCCTTTCCTCTTCCCAGTCGGGTGAGCCTACCAGGACCAGCTTTTCCACCCGATCCGGATACGAAGCGGCCACCTCGGTGGCGATGGCGGCGCCAGTATGCTGCCCCAAGACGCGGGATCGACCAATACCCCAGGCATCCAGGAAACTGACCACAGTTCCGGCTGCATCCTCGATATGAGACCCAATCGGCGGAGGGTCCGAGTCACCATGGCCAAAGATGTCCATGGCGATAACCCGGTATTTTGAAGCCAGAATAGGCAGGATATCCAGGAAATAAACGGAGGACCCGGTGGCGGGATGTAGGAGAAGAAGCGGCTTGCCGCTACCGGCTGCGCGGTAGTGAAGCGTTCCTTCGTCCAGCTCAACGAAGTCACGCTTGACCGCATCCCCTTTCCGGACCAGTGTGCACCTCCCTACATGCTCTGCCAGGGTCGTTCGTACTCACCTTGTCCGTCAGTGTACGCGATGTAGTGGGTCTTTGGTACCACGATCTCACTTCGTTAACGACGACCGCTTTTGGTGATAATATAAGGAACCTAATACCTAACCATCCTAGGGCAAAATACAGAAAGGGGGCCAAGAGATGAAGCAAGGCTTCCGAGTGATGGATAGTGACCTCCATTTGTTTGAACCTCCCGACATTTACGACCAGTACCTTGAGGATCGATTCAAGTCCCAGGCACCGAAATATGTCCCCGCCCCCGGAAACGTCTACGGCGATTGGCTAATAAAGATTCCGGGGCAAGGCGAACCGGTACCCCAGTTCCCCGGCACAAGGGAGGCATTGGTCGGCCGAAAGAAGCAGAGGCTTTCAGTACTTCAGAAGACTATTGAATACGACTATGGCCCTGAAAGCATGCTAAAAGCGATGGACGTTGAAGGGATAGACGTAGCTATTGCATTCACGACTCGCAGCCGAGGCCATGTTACCATCGATGATCTAGACCCCGAATACGCTATCGCTGTTTGCCGTGCCTTTAACGACTATTTGGCTGATTTTTGCGGAGCAGCGCCTGACCGTCTTAAGGGCTGCGCACTTCTGACCCTACACAGTGTGGAGCTGGCGGTGGAAGAAGTTCGGCGGGCTGTAAAGGGCTTGAATATGGTGGGGCTGACAATGATACCTAACCCCATCAACGGCCGATACCTACACGACCCTGAATGCGACCTACTATGGAAGGAAATCCAGGACTTGGACGTACCTGTGTGTTTCCACGAGACCAACGTGGGGTATAATAGGGGCCATCTGTCCAACTGGTTGCGAGATCACCCCAGCTCTTCTACCCTCACCCAGATGTTCGCCTTTTCTCCCAGCCTTATGCAGGCTATTGGCAGCCTTATTTTTGGGGGAGTTCTCGACAGGTTTCCAAAGCTACGTGTGGCTTTCTTAGAGGGTAATTGTAGCTGGTTGCCGTGGCTCTTGTGGCGCCTGGATGAGCATTGGGAAATGTACAGGGAATGGGAACCGATACAGCTTTCCATGAAGCCTAGCGAATATCTGTTACGCCAGGGGTTTGTTTCCGTGGAGACTGGCGAGACTTACTCGAAGTATGTAGTGGACGCGTTCGGAGACGACATATTAGTAACGTCAACCGATTGGCCCCACTTCGACTCCGCATACCCCCACGCTATAGACAATTTTTTGGGGATGCCGGGATTCAGCGACGAGACCAAACGGAAAGTGTTGTGGGACAACTGCGTACGCCTATACAATCTTTAGTTGCCTTTTCGCAAGTGTTCTCTTAGCCAGTCTTTAACCGTCCCCAGTACCTGACTCAAGTGAGGCTCCGCATAAACCCCGTAGTGACCGATACCCGGGACGACCCACAGTTTTTTGGGCTCTTTGGTGCGGTTGTACATATCTATCGTCTCATCGGCGGGCGTGCCGGTATCCTTTTCTGCTGCGATGTAGAGGATTGCCCTGGGTGAAATACTGTCCACCACGTCTACCGGTTTGAACTCCAGCAACTTCTCTGCCGTTGCCAAAGAATAGGGCGTGCTTTTAAAGTGCTCCATCTCGGGTATCTTTCTATACGTCGTCTGTAGTTCCTGATTAGACGAAGAGTCCCTCCCCAGAATCTCTCCGGGCTCCAGAAGCTTGGACCTCCCAGTTAAAACTCTGGACCTGCTGTCTTCGGCAACTCGCTCGATAAATTCCAGGTATTCCGAATGGCGCCTCAGACTCCTCATCCAGCGACCTCCATCGCCCCAACCCAGAACGCTGACAGCGCACATGACCCGTTCATCGACTCCCGCCACGTAAGCGACCATTCCCCCTCCGAAGCTCCATCCCGCTAAGCCCAAACGTTCTGGGTCGACTTCTGGATGAGTTTCCAGGTAAGTCAGGGCGTTTCGAATGTCCTCAGCTTGTTCCAGGGGATATAGCCGTCCGCGCTCGCCCTCACTTTCTCCAACTCCACGGTAATCCCAGATCAGTACCACGAATCCCAAGTCCGCCAGTTGGCGGGCAAGGTGGGGAAACCAGAAGTATTCCTTGATCCCCACCATACCCTGGCACAACACGACACCAGGACAGCCTTTGTCTTCGGCGTCGTCAGGTTCGAAGACCGTGGCGGCTATTTTCAAACCATCGCTATAGAAGCCAACTTTCTTTCCCATTCTCCCGCTCTTACGCTTTAATCCCTCTCTATGGCATAGCGCCGATCTGTTGCATCAGCTTCAGGTTGTCGCGGACGCCCCAAGTTTCCACAATCTTGCCGCTATCGAAACGGTAAATGGCGATGGTCGTTACCTCCACCTTTTTCCCGGAAGGAGCTATTCCCAGCAACTCCCCTTTGTGCGTACCCGTCATCGTCAAGCGGATCGCTACCTTATCACCCTCGGTTATCATGTCCTCGATTGTAAACTTAAGGTCTGGGAAGGCCGTGTGGTACCTGACTAGCAGCTGCCTGACGCCCTCGACCCCCTGAATCAATCCGGGCGCGAGACCGTGGTTGATCAGGTCTTTTGCCCATAGTTCGTCCAAGATCGTAACGTTTCCCTCATTGACGACTTCATCACAGTAACGGCGAACTATCGCCTGGTTTTCTTCTCTCGACATACTTGTTACCGTCCTCTAAGCCTTGGGTCAAAGGCATCTCGAATGCCGTCGCCGAACAGGTTGAAAGATAATACTACCAGAGTGATGGCCACTCCTGGGAACACTACCAGCCACCAGATGGGTGACAGCGCGGATGACACGGCTTCTCCAAGCATATTACCCCAGGTGGGAGTTGGAGGCGGCACGCCGGCCCCGATAAAGCCCAGAGACGCTTCTATTACGATCGCCACACCCAAGTGTGCCGTGGCAAGCACCAAGTAAGGTGCGAAACACTGGGGCGCTACGTGAAAAGCCATTATCCGGAGGTCAGATCCACCGAAGGCCCTGGCTGCGGTCACATAACCCTGCTCCTTGACTGTCAGGGCTACGGACCGTACAACCCTAACCCCAAAGGGCAGACGTGTAACGGCTATAGCGATCACAACTGGCCAGAATCCGGACCCGATGGCCACTACTAGTATCAACCCCAGAATCAACGCAGGAAAAGACATGACCATTTCCAAGAGGCGCTGACTGATCATATCGAAAGAGCCTCCCCAATACCCGCTGGCGACTCCCCAAATTGCTCCAATACTTGTCCCGAACAACACAGACAAAACGGCAACCGCCAAAGAAATACGTCCGCCGTGAATCAACCTGCTGAAGAGGTCCCTGCCGGCATAGTCTGTACCCAGTACAAATGAGGATGAGGGGGCTTCCTTTAAATGGTCTATGTTCGTGCTGCGGGGGTCATGAGGCGCGATAATAGGGGCTGCGATTGCCATGATGGCTACTATGGCCAGGATAACCGCCCCCGCGAACCCAAGGGGAAATCGTCTTGCGAAGTTTGCCACGCCACTGATCGTCTTTCTTACCAGAACGACGAATTCAGCGTAGACGTTGCGCGCTGTCAATAGCTGGACGTTTTCTTGGCTCTTCACAAAAGACTCCAGGCATCTGCGAGGTTTGGGAGATTAGTTGAACCTTATTCTGGGGTCCAACCAGCCATAGCTTAGGTCTATTAGTAGGTTTATTACCACGAAAACAGTCGCGTACAGCAGCACCAGGTTCTGGATCACCACATAATCCCTGTCGGTAAAGGCCTGGATTAGAGAGGTTCCCAGCCCTGGCACGCCAAATGCTAGTTCGACGGCTACGGATCCGCCCAGGAGATAGCCAAGGAGGATGCCGGAAAGAGTAACCACCGGTAGCAACGCATTCCGCAAGGCGTGGCGCAACATCACCATGCGTTCGGTCAATCCCTTGGCACGGGCGGTTCGTATGTAGTCTTCACGGATAACCTCAAGTAAAGAGGAACGAGTCATTCGAGCTATATAAGCAGAAGTGGAAAGCCCCAGGACGATAGCTGGACCAAGGACGATCTGCATGTTTCCTACGGGATCATCCCATATGGTTATGATTCCTAAAGGCGAATGCCAGCTAAAAGCTTTTAGGAGAACCAGGACAATGACGGCTCCCACCCAGAAATTGGGAATCGCGAGGAAAAGAATAGTGAGAAATCTCGAAAGGTAATCTACGACACTGTTTTGCTTTAAGGCGCTTATGATGCCTGCAGGTAGTCCAACTAACCAAGAGATGATCACCGCCATGATTGCGATCTCCGCCGTGATGGGGCCGCGGCGCTTTATCAAATCGGCAACTGTGTTGGCACGCCAGAAGGACTTGCCCAACGTCCCGGTAAAGATGTCTTTAATCCAGTTACCGTATTGCTGGTAGAGTGGTTTGTTGAGACCCAGTTGGTCCTCTATCCGCTCCCGGTCAACCTCCCGGACGCTGCCACCACCCTCCTCACCAAACACCACAAATAGGACGTCTCCAGGTATGATCCGCATGACCAGAAAGATGACGATAGTGACTCCCAGGCAACTCGCCTTCCCAACGGACAATCGGCTGGCAGTCAACTGGCCGCTGACTTCGCGCAGTCTGAAACATCTCTCAGAGAACAGACGGCTGTCGCGGAAAAAAGTGCCGTTGATCTGGCTCGGTCTGAAACATCTCTCAGAGAACAAACGGCTGTCGTAGAAAAAAGCGCCGTCGATCTGGCTCGGTCCGAAGAGGCCGTACGCAGCAAATAATACTCTGAATGCCATCCTCCACAGTATCGGAGATGGACTAATAGTGGTGGACCAGCATGGCGGTCTCATCATGTTTAACCCCTCAGCCCAGGAGATAGTTGATTTCGTTCGAGTGGCCGATGACGGACGTAGAATCAGTCAATCCAATCCGTTCGAGGCAGCGACTTCACAGGATCGTATAGGTTTCTTCCTACCGGACAAAGCGACTCCTTATCCGGCTACTCAATCGCCTTTGGAACGGGCGTTTGATGGGGAATCCGTATACGACGCGGAGGTGTTTTGCTGCCTGTCAGAGTCGAATGAAGGTAAGTGGATAAGTATCACCGCCAGGCCTGTCGTAGATGAACAGGAGGGTCTACGGGGGCGGTTGCCATATTTCGCGATATCGCAGAGCGTAAGCAAGCTGAGGAAACTCTAGCTGCCGTGAATCGAAAGCTAGAGACCGAGCTTCAGAAACGTGTACAGGCAGTCAAACTCGCTCAGCAAGCCAGCCAATTTTCCGAGAATGTTATCGCAACAGTGTTTGAGCCTCTGATAGTACTGGGCTCCAGCCTGAAAATCATATTAGCCAACCGGTCTTTTTACGACACCTTCAAACTCACTCAGGAAGAGATCCAGGGGAAGTTGTTCTATGAACTGGCGAACCTCCAATGGGATATTCCTGAACTGCGTAGTGCCCTGGAGGGAGTGCTATCCCAAAATGAGGATGTCAAGAATTTCCAGGTTGAAGACGAGTTCGAGTCTGTTGGCCACAAGGTGATGCTTCTGAATGCTCGCCGGATTCGTCGAGAGGACGTTGCTACAGACCTGATTTTGCTGACAATCCAGGACGTCACCGAGCGCAAGCAGCCGGAGGCTGAGCTAAGAAAATCACAAGAGTATGCCCATGGCCTGATTGAGAGCTCTCTGGACATGATCATTTCGGTGGACGAGGAACGTCGAATCGTCGAGTTCAATCTGGCGGCCCAGGAGACCTTCGGCTACGACAAACCTGAAGTCCTCGGGAAGCCCGTCGACATCTTATATGCCAATCCAGCGGAAGGACGTCAGGTCCATAAAATGGCCAAGGGGAAGGGCCAATTTACGACCGAAGTGATAAACGTACGGAAGACCGGAGAGACGTTCCCGGCCTTTGTCGCCGCTTCTTCCCTGCGAAACGACGTTGGTGAGTTCTTGGGTGTGATGGGTGTCTCCCGAGATATAACCCAAAGCAAGAAAGCGGAATCTGCGCTACGCGCAAGTCAGCAGCGATTTCGTAGTCTTGTCGAACACGCAGGGGACGCGTTCTTCCTGTCTGATTCCCAGACCAGATTTCTTGAAGTGAACCAAAGGGCATGTGATAGCTTGGGTTATACTCGCGATGAGCTACTGAATCTGTCGGTTGGGGACATTGATCCAAATTTTTCCAAGGAGCGCTTTGAAGAGAGATCCGGAACACTGACCCCTGGGTTCGCGATGACGCTGAACGGTGTCCACCGGAGAAAGAATGGAACCACGTTCCCTGTGGAAATCCGGTTGGTAACGTTGGAGTCTAAGGAAGACCGTCTCTTTCTCTCTCTAGCCCGCGACGTTACAGAGCGCAAACGAACAGAAGCCACACTAACACGCCTCCGGGCGATAATGGAGGGAACGCCCCACTTCGTTGGCATGGCAGACCGCAACGGAAGGGTTATGTGGGTAAATCGCGCTGGCCGTCAAATGACGGGAGTCCCAGAAGACGAAGATGTCGCCGCACTCCACATCCCGGACTTCCACCCGAAATGGGCGACCGATATACTGCAAAACGAAGCTCTCCCCTGCGCGGTACGCGATGGCGTGTGGACAGGAGAGGCGGCTTTCAAGAGCAGAGATGGGCGGGAGATTCCCGCTGCTATCGTAATCATCTCCCACAAATCGCAAGAAGGAGAGGTGGAGTTTTTCTCCACCATATCCCGCGACATTACCGAGAGCAAGCGGGCGGAAGCCGAAATAACGCAACTCAATAAGGACCTCGAGCGACGCGTAAAAGAGCGCACCGCGGAGCTGGCCAGTGCTAACAAAGAGTTAGAAGCGTTCAGTTACTCTGTTTCCCACGATTTGCGCGCGCCTCTCAGGGGCATAGACGGGGTCTATCCCCACGTGGGCGGGGGAACCCCAAGGGTCCGGTCCCACGCAGTACAATGTCAGGGTCTATCCCCACGTGGGCGGGGGAACCGCCTCGCTCTTCTTCTCGCTGCTGCCTACTGCGGGTCTATCCCCACGTGGGCGGGGGAACCGGAACGTAGCTCAATAAACGCCTGGGCCGTCGAGGTCTATCCCCACGTGGGCGGGGGAACCCCCATTTCGAGAATATCAGCGGGGTCTAATTATCTCTCTAGATGGTTAATGATATTTGACCAGATAAACCCCGTCGGCGTCCACTATCTCCTTCGGCGATTCTCCCAGCGTTCTTATCTCTTGCCCGCTCACCGCCCCCGGGTCCCGCCACGTCATCACTATCGACCCCTGTCCAAGCTGGTAGTACCATTCGGACAGGACCTCCCAAATCCGCTCCCGAATGCCGCTGGTGATGTTGGGCGAGGTGTATACTCCCGGTGCGATCTCCAACATGGCCGAAGCCAGGAATCCACGGTATCGCCCCTCTACGTTTATCGTCACTATCACCGTCACGGCGCATCTCCTTGTCCCTGACTTGCTTCTCCCCCGCTGCCCTGGTAAGTTCCCTCCTCGACTGCTGCTTGGTAAATGTCCGCTTCATCCAGGTCCCGGGCTGCCTGCCAGTCGCCGGCCGGTCCATCGGGACCCATCTCCAGCGGTGGCACGTCCTGAAATAGCGTCTTGATGCGGTCAATCATCTTCGAGATTACCCGCTCCTTCCGCAGTATATCCCCCGTGGTTCTGCGGGTGTGCCGCTCTATGTCAAGGTGGGGTTGGTCCATGACCGCCCTGGCCGATTGGAACGCCGCGGGCAGCAGGATGGTGTCCCGGAACAGGTCGGCGATGTCCAGGGGGAAGGCTTCCCCGCTGTGCTCGTGGATGAATCCCAGTTGGGGAATGGCGCCGATGGCCGTGACCGCCACCACCGCCGCTGACGTTACGGCCACCGAGGCGTGGTTGATAGCCTGGTTGGGCAGGTCCGCCCAGGGGGTCGGTGCGGTCGTAACTCCGCCGCCGCCAGTTGATGCCGTACCGTTGGGCGACCAGGCGGTAGGTCTGCCTCATGCGGGCCCCTTCCACGCCCGCAGCGCCGAAATGTCCTGCTGGGGTAGCACCTCGCCCAACCGCAAAGCGTACATCTTGCGGGCAATGGTGATGCGGCCCCCGGCCGGGTCCGCCCACGCCCGCATCTGCCGCCGCGCCACGTCCGAAGTGTCGGGCATCAGCGGTGGGGCGGTGTAACAGCGGACCCCATCCTCGCCCACGGCGACCAATGCCGTGCCGTGGCGGGCCATCAGCCGCAGGGCGTCGTGGCTCACCGTCGAGCCGGGCCCCAGCAATATCATTGATAGAGACTGAAAAGGGATGCCGTATTCCCCGCTCTCCAACGCGGTACCGTCGCCTGGCGGCCCCTGGCGTTCAAACCGGAGGGTGCCATCGCGCACGGTAAGCGCTCCCCGGGACAGCCACAGCAGGCCGTGCCGGTCGGCGTGGGGAATTCTGGCTGTTTCCAGTCCGAGGCGTCCCCTCAACATTGTTCTCTTCCTTTCGCTTGTTTTCCGCCAGCCCCGGCCGGACCCCTTGTGGCCGGGGCTGGCAACGCATACGGGTATTTTCGGTTGTTAAGGTGCTTGACCCCAACACCCGCGGATCATGGTCCGGTGGGTTTGCCCGGTGGCCGGAGCAGCAGCATCCCGTAGCCGTAGGACCGGTGCCGGCCCACTCCCCTGGCCAGCAGCTGGGCGAAAGCATCCGGGTCGGTTATGGTGAGGACGCCGCGCATCACCACGTCCGGCCCCTCGACATAGCGAGAATGCAATTTGCGAATCGACCGGGTACGCTGGAAGGACACCAGCTTGGTCCGGGACAATTCCAAGCTGACCCCTTGATTGCCGTTGAGCTTGCCGGACAGCCAATCGGCGTAAACTTCCTCCCGGCTGTGGGGCATTTCTCTTGGGGGAAACGTTTCGGCCTTGACCTGAAAAACATCCTGCTCGGAGCCGGGCCGGGCAGACCCGCCGGATTTCCTGAGCACCGGGCGGACCCGCAGCTCGAAGCCCAAACGCTTCCCGGATTGCCATTCTGACGGCATCGGCTTGCTGTCTATGCTCGACGGCGGCAGCGCCCGCAACTGCTGCGGGTCGGCGAAGGTGTGGGCCGCATCCCGCAAGCCGTCGGCCAGCGCCCGCCCGTAGCCGTACAGGCACCCTCGGCTGCCGGCCCGAGGGGCAATCAGGCGAAATGGTTTCGGCGCCAGTTCGCCGAAAGTCTCTTTGAGCAGGCAGTGCATCGCGTGGTCCGGGTCTTGCAAACGCCGCAGGCCCGCCCATCGGTGAAACTCCTGCACGTTGACTTCGGCGCGCAGCATTTGCAACGGGGCCGGCGTCGTGGTGTCGGATTGAGGTAAAACGTCGGTCATCATGGACCACCCTCCGCCGGGGCCGATTTGTCCTGGGACCCGGCGAACCCGGCCCTGAGATGGTTCCCTTCGTGGACCAGGCGCCCGCCCCCGTGCAGGCCCGAGCTCCAATTGCGCTCGTCGGTCAGCATATAGGTGTTGTGGGGTTGGATTGCGTCGTCCCCCTCGCCGTCGGACCACACCACCCGGACCGTTCCCTGCGGGTCTCCATCAGACCCAATGGAAACAGCTACAAGAGCGGCCAAGGCGGAGCCGGCGTCGACAGTTTCCCGGTACAGCGGGGTTGAGGGGAGACACGGCTTGCGCCCGATGAACAGGGGGCGGGCCGGCTCCTGCAGGGCTTGGGCCAAGTCGTCCAGCGTTGGCTCCTCGCCGTCCGGTTCCAGGCGTAGGGCGACGGTTACGCGCATGTCGGCGAAGTAGTCCCGGTAACGTAGGTGATTTTGGTAGGTGCCACCACCTCGGCCTTCGGGACGGCCCTGCGTGGTCCAGCTTTGCTCGGTATTGTTTATGGCGGCCGTCTGAAAGTCGGTCATCCGCACCCCGCCCGCCGGCTCCCGGTCAATGCGGGCGGCGAACACCAGCCGGTCTTGCAGCCGTTGATGCCGCTCGCGCTCGATGCGCCGCCAGCCGAGGGCGTTGGCCAGCAGGCCGGTCAGCATGGACGCCGACGGGAACCGGCGGATGACGCCCAGGTTGTCAATGGTCTCCCCGCCAAAGGCCATCAGCGGCGATTCCAGGCGCATTATCAGGTGTCGCATAATCTACCCTGCCTTATCGGACTGCCTGCGCCGCCCAGGACGCCAGATCGTCCAGGCACAGCCGCTCGGCGCCGGGGATAGCGCAGTCCTCCACTGACACGAACCGGCGGACTTCTTTCCCGCCATAGGCGTTGTCCAGCTTCTCCAGGTGATCGGACAGCTTCCTGGCGGCCTCCTCGACTTGTGGGCGCGCCGGGTCCCGATAGGCATTAGCCAGGCTGCGGGGTTGCCGGTTGCCCGCTTCAACCAGAACCAGATCGGCGCAGGCGTAGGGCGCGGTGGAACCCAGCTTGGCGCCGGGGGTGACGGTGGCAATCAGATGCAGCAAGTGTTCGACCACCCTGGTGGCCAACTCCCGGTCGGCGCTTTGCCATTCCCCGGGAGGGCATCCTTCCAGGTTGGAAACCAAAGCTGGAACGTCCACGACCACGTAGCCGTAGAACAGCCCGGCGGTCAGCTCCATGTCGCCGATGTGGGCCGCCCCGGCGTCTTCATCGTCCCGCTGCAAGTCGTCCACCACAGAGAAGTAGTCGCTCTCGCTTTCCTCCCGGTGAACGGTGAAGGCGTGGGCGACGTGAATGGCGGCGTCGATGTTGGCCCCCGGGTCCGAAGTGACCATGCGGCCGAACAGCGCGCTCTCCAGTCCGGCGGGAAGGCGAGCCGTGTCAAGAAGCGCGCGGAAGTTGCTGCCCTCGCCCCGGCGGGCGTTGAAAAGCGCGGTGGCGGCCTCTCCAGCGGCTTTGGCGTCACCGGAATGTTCAGTGCAGATGGCGGCGGCCCTCTGGTGTAGGTGTTCCACTTCCGGCAAGCCGAGGAGCAGGGGCTGCCGTCCAGCTTTCGACGTGCCGCTCTTGCCGTACACGCCGATGTTGAAGGCGTCTTCGACCGACTTCAGGACTTCCTCGCTGAAGTTGCCCGTGTCTTTCAGGGGGGCGATCACTTTCCGTTCAACGAGGTTCCGCGAGCGCAGGGCCGAGGTGCTGCCGGCGATGTTGCCCAGCGAAAACTCATCCTGGGCAACCCGCCAGTGACGCTTGAGGCACTGGGATGAAATGCGGGTGCGGACCGCCGCGCCGAAGGGAAGCCGCTTGGCAAGGCCGCTGTCGTCCCGGTTCAGCAGCGCCGCCGGGTAGGAGTGCAGGGTATGGATTTGCAGAAACTTGGGGGTGGTCATGGGCAAGACTCCTTTTGTGCGTGATTCTCCGTCACTCCGATGGTTGGGCATTGCGCCGCTCCGCCCCGTAATACTCCCGGGCCATACGGCGGCGGGACTGCTCGGCGGCTTCATCATCGTAGCCGTCGTTCAAGATGAACGAGGCCATTTCCCGCCAGTTGAAGGACACGTCGGCGGAGGCCAGCATCCGGAACATCCGGGCCAGCAATATCCGCAGCATCGGACCCCGGGACGTCATCAGACGGTTGAACCGGGTCTCGCTGTAAAAGCCCTGTTCACGGCGGGATTCGCTTCCCAGGAACAAGGCCCGGCCCACCGGGTTATAGCCGTCGTGGGCGGTGCGGGGGGTTCCATCCCCGTTGTTGGTGGGGGTCATCAGGGCGATGCCGTGCATGATGAGCGCCCATTTGGACTCGATTTCGAGACCTCTGAACAGTCCCTGCCGGGCCATCAGCCGCCAGAATGCTGCTGGGTCGGGATTGTCCGGGTCCATCCGGCGCAGCTGGGCCAGGTCGCCCCGGGGGAAGTTCTCCGAGGCAATTAGGCCGGCCAGCGTCACGGCATTGGAGGGCCAGGAAGTATTAGGGTCGGCAATGTCCGCAACGTTGGGGTTGAGCGGGGTTTCGCTCGCTTGGGTAGTTGTCATGCTGTTGCTTCTCCGGCGCCTGCGGTGGCGAATATCTCCGGTAGGCCGTTGTTGCCCCTTATCCGCCCCTCGAACAGGCCGTCGGCGCGGACCCGGGCCTTGTAGCGGTGGATGGTAGGGCAGGGCAGCGAGTCCTCGGCATCGTGCAGAACATTCCGGGCCTCATTCACTAGCCACCCCTGCCACTCTAGACTTTTCTCGCGGCGTTCGCTTTGGTCATCAATCACGAACTCGTCCTGCAGACTCTCGAAAAAGCGTGCGTCGACGATTTCATCCAACCGGCCCAGCCAAGGCCGGGCCAGTCTGCGGCCTTCCGGGCTAAGGTTGTCGTCTTCGCCCCGGGCGATGAAAACCTGGATGGCATGGCTGAGGATGCGTTGGACCGTCCGAATCTTCTCAATCCGGTCCCGGGCCAGGTCTCCCAATTCCTGGGTCCCGCCAGCGCGGCCAAAGGCTTGCACCGTGCGTTGACGAAGCGGGATTATGCGTTCGTAGTAACCCTCGGTCTTTCCCGACCCGCGTACCATGGCACGGGCAACCAATTGGGTTTCCTGTTCCTGTTGCGTGGCTTGAAGCAAAAGAGGTTGCTGCCAGTCGCCGGGGGTGAGGTAATCCACCACCCTCTGATAGGTGAACCCGCCGCTGGCCAGGGTAAGGGATTTGTTTTCCTTGGTGTTGATGGGAGTCCACGGGTCGCCGGTTTGGCCGTTCAACGCCTTGGACTCTATGCGGGCCGCTTTGGAGCTCGCTTTGAGAGCGATCAGATTGTTGCCCTCATTGCAACCCAAGCGCACACGGCGGCACACTTCGATGTACCAAGGGGCCAGTTGATTCGGAAGGAGCGCTTCGGATTTTTCACCATTCCAAGGCATAACCCAAAGCAGGCCGATACTGTCCGGCCGCATAGGGTACTGGTCGAGAAGCGAGTCCTGACGCTCCAGCAGTATGAGAATGTCATGCCGCAGATGGGCGCCGGGGCCTTCTGATGGGGCTAGGGTAATTGCCGGACGGTTGCCGAAACCGCTATTCATCCGGGAAATGCCGAAGTTCCCCGCCCCACCGAATCCCTCCATCGTTTGTAGCGTAACCAAGGCGAAAAGCCAGTCATCGACCCGGGCTTGCGCGGCTACGGAGGATTTGAGGTCGTGGTTCTTGGACGTGACCAGCATATCCAGTTCGTCGGGCGTGTTGACGACGCCCTTGTAGTCCTTCGCCCGCTCCGCCGAGCGGGCAGGGGGCTGCATGAAGGCGGGTTTGGTGATGTCGTCCACCACCAATTGCCAGGGTTCGTCGTCCGGGAATTCCGGCGTCAGGCCGCGGAGCAGCGTCAGCCACTCCCCGCCGGTGGTCGGCGGTGTGGCGACATCCGCCCGGTGCATCGCCATCGCGCCCAACTGCACCAGGAAGGCGTGCCAGGCGTGGCGTTGGTGTGGCCGCAGGGCGGGGAAGGTACTCACCGGATTGTCCTTATCTATCAGCGCGGCGTACACTCCTGGCAAGGAAGCCTGTGCGTGGGTGCCGCCGGTCCAGTCGAAGCGTATGCCCGGTTCGGTTAGTACATTGAACATGGTGTTATGTTCCCCCATCTGTGGATCGCGCCGTGCAGGGTAAACACTTGGCACTTTAAGAACAGGCTCTTTCAGTTCTCCCTCTGGGAGAGGGGACTTTCTCTGAAAACTGAAATGCCCTGGCTCTAAGAGCAATTGCCTCACTCGCGCAATGGGCCACTGTCATTGATTTGACTCCGGATCCTACTCAGTAATGAATGAAATCGTGGATTCCAATGCGTTACGCTTATGTCGTAGGTCTGCACAATGTCTTTCCGCCGAGTCGAGCTCTTTCATCATGGAAGACAGTTTAATTTTAAGGGATCGTACCGTTTCCTCGGGATTTTCCTTGGGGTATTCCATCATTCCTTCAAGAAATAAGGATTGATCATGCAAACATAGCAACTAATGGCTTCGATTCATCATAGGGGCATAAACTCGCCCCGTCAATAGTTCAGTAGAAGAGAATCCAGATTGGGTATAACATTATCGGCGTCCAGTTGCCGACCTAGTTTCCACATCGACCGTGTGGATAGACCACCATTGGTTGCGATGTTTTATCGCGAGTCGCAAATTCCCCCGCACACGCGGGGATATGCCGGATGCCGTGGGCATCTGGTACATTAAGGCGATGGCCCCCCTCGGACACGGGGATAGGAATTGGCTGGCGCCGGGTCACCCTTCCCGCCGCAGGCCCAGCCGGTCGTAGCGGAAGTGGGCGTTGGCCAGGGTGAACTCGAAGCCATCGCCGGTTGGCGTGGTTGCCACCGGGTCTTCCGGGGTCAGGCCCCGAGACAGGTGGTAGGGGATGGACACCTGTGGAATCGGCAGGCCGTCGTCGAAGGGGCTGGCCGGTGGTGGCTCGAAAGTCACCGTCACCCCCTCGTCGCCCAGCCGGGTGCGGATACGCTCTTCCACCGATCCGAAGGCGACCTCCCGGTTCAGGAATGAGCAGTCGCGCCGGATGATTGCGTTGCGCGCGGTCAGGCCCTCCGCGATGGTCTCCCCGGCCACGTCATTGGCGTGGGCGACCCAATCTTCGCCCATAGCGTTCACTAGGTCTTGCAGCTTGGCCGGGTGGGTGGCCCGCTCCACCAGCATCCGGTTCATCGCCGGGATTTGCCACGGTTCCCCGGTGTCCGAAAAGTCCTGCACCAACCGGCGGGTGGCCTCCAGAATCCGCAGGTCTTCGTAGACGAAAGCGCCCGGACCAAGGCCATTGCGGTTGGGGCCGCGCGTCAGGAAAGACGAGAGGTCTTCACCATCCAGGGTCAGTACCACGCAGGCGGCGGTCTCGAAGCCGGGGGGGGCGTCCCTCGGGGCGGTCATGGCGGTGGAGACGCCCGATGCGCTGGAGCAGCACGTCCACGGGGCAAAGGTCGGTGATGAGCAGATCGGCGTCGATGTCCAACGACTGCTCCAAGGTCTGCGTTCCAACCACCACCAGGCCGCCCTCGTCCCGATGCCGGCCCACCTGCCCCTCCACGGCGGCGTCCAGCAGCTTCCGGTCCTCGGCGGCGAACCTGCCGTGATGCAGCGTGGGGAAGCCCCGGCAGGCAAACAGCAGGGCACGATCTCCGGCGTCGGCCTCTTCCAGCAGTGCCTGCTGGGTCTCAATAGCGAAGTTGACGGTGTTACGAATCACCAGCACCTTGGCGCCATCGCGGGCTGCCGCCAGCGCCCGGCGGGCAACGTTCGAGAAGTCGCGCATGGCGGAGATGGCGTATACGGTGACGTTCTTGCCGCCGGCGCTACTCGCGACCCCGGTCACCACCTCGCCCATTGGGCCGCCGGTCACAATGGCCGGGTAGAGGATGGCCTCGGCCTCGTCGGGCGTGGGCAGGTCGGCGGCTATCCTCCGCGGGCCGCGGGACAGCAGGCTGTGCCGCGCCGCCGACCCCAGGGTGGCCGACATCAGCAAGGCGTACCCGCCGCCGGCGGTGTGGGCGTCGAGTAAGGCTTCGATGATGGCCCGCATATAGGTGTCCGAAGCGTGTACCTCGTCCACCACCAGCAGGTTGCGGGCCAAGCAGGCGGCCCTCATGTGGCCGTGCCGGACTTTCAGCGCGCCCATCATCGCCTGGTCCACGGTGCCAACGGCTATCTGGGAGGCCAGGAACCTCTTGGACGACTCGGCCGCCCAGAACTTGCGGTGGGCGTCGTGGCCCGCGTGGTCTTCCCACCAGACTTCGTACTGGCCCAGGTGATTGCCGGTGAAGTCGCCGGCACGTAGGTAGCCAGGCACGGCCAGCACCGGTTCAGGCTTGTGGTCTGCCGGGAACAGGTTGGAAATAAACTTGTTGACCCGTTCGTGCAGTTGGCTGGCAGCGGATCGGGTGGGCAACGCGAAGTACATCCCATCCACCAGCCCCGCCTCGTACATCCGGGCGAACCGCCATAGGGCGGCCTCGGTCTTGCCGGAACCCGTTTCGGACTCTATGATTGTCACGGGTTCATCCAGGGGCGTCTCCCACGCGGCATGATGCTGGATGGCGTTGGGCGGGGGGCTGTCGGGGATGTCGAACAAATCGCCAAAACCGGGGACGGAGCCGGAAGCGGCCCGCTGCTCGGTTAGGTCCAACCCGACCGCGTTGACCGCCTTTCCGGCTTGCCGCCGGGCGTGGTCCATGTAACCGTCGTCGGGGACAGACACGAAATTGAACCACTCCTCGTCGGAGCCAATCCAGTCCGCCAGGGTACATATGCCCAAAAACATGTGCTGGAAGGGGGGATTCGACGGCAGCGGCGGCGCGGCGGCGTCAAAGGCTTGGGAGAACCACCCGCGCACCAGTTGGCTGATGTTCCGGACGCTCTGCTGTGGGTCGAGACCGGCGAAGGGCCCCCAGACGGCCGGGTTGGGCTGTTTCGGCTCATAGAGGTTCAGGGGTTCGCCGTGGTGGGAAAAGGCGGCGGCGAACAGGGCTGACACCGTATTGCCACCATCTGAGTCCCAGCCCAAGAAATCACTCCACCCCAAGGCATCCAGGAACCAATCGGTGGTGCTGCTGTCCGTACCGCACAGGACTGGCACCAAGTCCGACGTGTGGCTGGCCCATCGCGGCTTTTGTCGTCCTTGCAGGTCGGCGGCCGTCCAGATTTGGGCCTGGAATCCCATGTTCACCTTGCCGATGTCGTGGAGGGCGGCGAACACACATAGCCGCGCCGCGGTTGCATCGTCTAGGTAGTCCCGCTCGGCGGCGCGGGCGATCCGCTTACGGATGGTTGGCTGTTGCAGCAGCGCCTCGAAACAGGCACCGACGTCGGCTAGGTGATGTTCTAGCAGGTGTATCCGTCCGGGTTGCCGGGTGTAAGCTGGAGCTATTTCTGGCGCCGGGTGTAAGCTGGAGCTTCTATCCGATTTCGCCCAATGGCGCCGGGTGTAAGCTGGAGCTATTTCTGGAACTGGCATCAATTCAACCTCTCCTGTAAAATCCATGAGGCCGCACTCGGTCGAGCAGGTCGGCCCTAGATTACCGCCGGATTATTAGAAAACACTGGATTAGGAAAGTCAACGGGCTGTTGTCAGTTTTCGGAGGGAAGGTGATGGGAAACTTGACCTTCAACGCCATTGATGTGGAAACGGCCAATGAGCGCCCCGCCAGCATCTGCCAGATTGGGATAGTACAGGTCCGCGTCGGCCGGATTGGAGAAAGCCTGTCCGTCCTGGTTAATCCGGAAGAGCACTTCAGCGCTTTCAACGTCAGGCTGCATGGCATCGGGCCCGATGCGGTGCAGGATTGTGCAACGCTACCAGATTTGTGCGCCCAGTTGCGCCGCCTATTGGAGGGGACGGTCTTGGTGAGCCACACCTCGTTCGACCGCGTGGCATTCGACGGTGCTGCGCGCAAGTATCGCCTGATGCCCATACGTACAACGTGGCTGGATAGCGCGATGGTAGCTCGTCGAGCCTGGCCGGATAAGTATGGACGGAGAGGCTATAACCTGGCAAATGTCGCCGCGGATTTAGGAATATCCTTCAATCATCACGATGCTCTGGAGGACGCCAGGGCAGCGGCAGAGATTGTGCTGCACGCTTGCCTGGACACCGGGTTGGACATTGACGGGTGGCTGGAGCAGGCAAGAAAGTAATCAATTCCGTAGCTAAGCCACAAGCAACGCTTCGGTCTACACCAAGAATACAAGGAGTATACGAGACGCCATCGGGGAGCAGCTATGAGTCGATCAGCCTGACTGCGCCGTCCACGCCGGACACGTACTACTACGGCGCCTGCGTGAACTCCGTGTCCGGCGAATCCGATACGGCCAACAACTGCTCTGATGCAGTTGCCGTTACCGTGCTTCCTCTCCCGTCCGACCTAGTCGTTGACACTCCATCATCGAGCCTCAGCACTCCGATGACAGGTCAGTCCCTCACGCTGAACGTCACCGTGCGGAACCGGGGAGACGGCTCTTCGGGCCCCACGACATTGAGCTACTTCCGCTCCACCGACTCGACCATCACGTCCGGTGATACCGAGGTGGGCACGGACCACGTTGCCGGTCTCGATGCACCGGGGAGCAGCGCGGAGTCGATCCTTACCTATGCGCCTTCCACACCGGGCACGTACTACTACGGCGCCTGCGTAGACTCAGTGTCCAGGGAATCTGATACGACCAACAACTGCTCCGCTGTGGTGGCCGCAACCGTTTCGGAATTCAAGATAGAGAATCTGCCGTGGGTTACGGACGGCATCACTGAAAGGGAGGGGAGAGTGCTGGACCACATTCGGGCCATCGCTCAAATAGACCCCTCAATGTCTCAGCGAGTAGCAGGCTCGCTGTGGCTTTCCGACGGTGTCACCCAAGGCGAGTTGGGGATAGTGTTTAGTCTCCTCGAGCTGGCCGATACCCACCCGGAGATAGCCGTCATGGTAACAACCGTGCCCGATGAGGCCAGGAGTCTCATGGCGGACGTTCTGACTATTTTCTTGGGAGAGCTCCTCTCCAGTGACCCTGGCCGCTCGGAGCAGTTCCTGAGTCAATCGTGGTTCCAGGATGGGCTGACCGAAGAGGAGGCTGCGCTGATCGTCGCGCTCAGACCAACCTTGAACGACGATGTCGATTCTGAGGAGGTCTTTGCGGATTTGCTCCAGCGTGGCCATGTGAGGTCGGAAACGATCTCCCTGCCCTTGGCGGGCGAGATCGACCTGTTTGCGGTCGGCAGGTCGGAGTTCGAGCTGGAGGGCTTACTCGAAAGAATGGCTTTCGCCGTCGAGTCGATGGAGGGTTTCATGGGGACGCCATGGCCAAAGCCCGATGTCATCGCGCTTCTGGAACTCGAAAGCGACTTGGGTTCATATGATGGCGGGTGGAACGCTGGCGCTTACGTTGTGCTGAAGGATCCGTCAAAGTACACGACTTACCACGAGTTAGCCCACTACTACTTCAAATCCACGATCGGCCCTCAATGGCTAACCGAGGGAGGGGCGGAGTTCCTAAACTTCTACACCTTGAACTTGACCGAAGGCGGGACCATTGATGTAATCCGCATCAATGGCCAATGGGTTATAGCCGCCGCTTGCGCTCCCGACGGCTCGGCCAATGTCCATGGGTGGAACGAGACCGGAGCGGGGTCTAACTTGTGCCCGTATTGGCTTGGGCATCAATTTCTGGGGGGAATGTATCGAGCCCTGGGGCATGAGGTGGTCTCGTCCGCTTTGCGGGAGTTGTACGAGACAAGTCTCACCATGCGCAGGGGTGCGGCGGAAGAGGAAGACGAGATATACCAGGCGTTTCTCACGAACACTCCGTCATCGCAGCGAGACGAGTTCCGCTTCTGGTATCACTGTCTTCATGGTAGGCCGATTCCCGGCTATACCCCTGCACCCAAGCCCGCGCACGCGCCCGAAATCAGAGACGCGTTGGTCGCGCTCTACAACGCCACCAACGGTTCGGGCTGGAAGAACAATGAGAACTGGCTTAGCGAGGCTCCCCTCGACCAATGGTACGGCGTGTTCACCGACTGTGATGGCACTTTGACTCATTTGAGCCTCACGGACAACCAGATTACAGGGCCGATTCCGTCTTGGCTGGGCAATCTCTCCAATTTGCGGCACCTGGAGCTCGCGGGCAACCAGATTACAGGGCCGATTCCGTCTTGGCTGGGCAATCTCTCCAATTTGAATGTACTGGGCCTCGGGAGAAACCAGTTTACAGGGCCGATTCCGCCGGAATTGGGCAATCTCTCCAGGTTGGGGGACTTCGTGATCAGTCGTCAAGCGCAACCCCCCATGCGTACCTGATCTTTTGGTGTTGATTGGATAACCGATATCCTGGCCCAGGAGGTCACGAGAGGGATGCGGGAGTCCGCCTCTCGCGGCTTCTGGATCACCAGCTACGCCCCCTTCGGCTACAACCGGGTGATGGTGCAGGACGGGCCTAAGAAGCGCCCCACCTTGGAGCCCGACCCGGATGCCTCGCGCGTGGTCAAGCGCATCTTCGACCTTGCCGAGGCCGGCAACGGAATGACGGACATCACCAGGACCCTCAACGGCGAGGGCATCCTGAGCCCCAAGGGGAAGCTCTGGGGAAAGACCAGTATCCATACGATCCTCATTAACGAGTCCTACACGGGGACTCTGGTCTGGGGCACGCATTCAAAGGACAACGCCGAGCCAGTGCGCGTGGAGAAGGCGTTCCCCGCCATCGTCACCAAGGCCCAGTTCAGCCGCGTCAAAAAGCTGTTGCACTCTCGCGCACCCAAGATGTCCCATCCCCGTAGGGTCGGGAGCACCTATCTGCTCAGCGGACTGGTCAAGTGCAAGACGTGCAACAGGGCGCTCAGCGGCCAGGACGCCAAGAGCGGACAGTTTGCCTACTACGTCTGCCAGTCGATCATGAAGCGCGGCAAGGATGCCTGCGACACTCCCAGGCTCAACGCCCGCCGCTTCGAGGAGCTCGTCGTCAACAAGATTCGCTCCAACATCCTCACCGAGGGGAGCATCACCGAATTGGTGAAGGTGGTGGACGAGGAGATGGACGGCATAGCCCAAGAGCAGCGCAAGAGGCTTCGGATCATTGAGGATGAGCTTGAAGATGTGAAGCGGCGGCTGGGTCGCATCTGGAACGTCATCGAGACGAGTGACCTTGATATGGCCGACGCCTCAGACAGGATCAAAGAGCACCGGGAGCGGAAGGAGCGTCTTGAGGATGCGGCGGCGAATGCGAGAGCGATCCTCTCCGAGCGCAGGGCGCACCTGGACGACGTGAAGACTATCTCCGCCTACGCCAAGGACATGAGGGACTTCCTGAACGAGAGCGAATTGACCGAGCGCAGGGCCTTTATCGAGTCGTTCGTCAAGGAAATCGTCGTCATGCCCGGCGACGCCCTGATGCGATACACCGTGCCTATGCCAGACGACAGCCTGATACCCGGCAGGGCCACCGAAAAGGTGGCCCTGAACGGCTCGGTTCTGTCTACCGTACACGATGGTGGGCCTGCACGTACCGAATTGCGAACTTTCCGCTGGGAGGTCCTGATATAAGGAGCAGGTCGAGAACCCCCCGGCCTAGCCCCACGAGCCTCCGGCCCACCTGGGTTGGAGGCTCGTTCTTTGTAAGGCAAGACCGGCGCAGCCCGCCATCCTCAACTCTGCCACTACGCCCCAACACCAGGCCCCATTATCTTCGTTGCGCCCCTATAGGGGCAAGTGGAATCCGGCGGCGTGATGATGGGCTGGGCCGCTATCGAAGACTTCCTATGCCTCGAAGACAGAACCAGCACCCCCTGGCGTCCAGACGGCCTGTGCTCAGGGCGCGGTCAATGGCTTCCTGTTCTGTTCCGAATGGGCCGTGCCACCGATTGTCGGGAAGACGCGAGCCCTTCACTCCCTTGCCATCGTTGCAGCGGTTGCACGTCGCCCTGTGGACACGCGCCCTGTTGGTGGGACCGTCCTCATACACCTAGTACCACTTCGTGGGCCTGCGGAGACTGTACTACGAACTTTTCGGTGGGAGGTTGCGTTGTAGCTGGTAGGGGGTGTGTTCCCCGCCGGCCCACGAGCAATAGCATCTTGCCACCCAAGGTGGAGAATGAGGTTGTGTCGCGTCCTGTTCCCCGGGAATCATCCCCCTCCCGGGCTGGGCGAACCTGCGGACATTACCTGCGGGCGGAGGACGTGACGCTTCAGGGTCCCGCTGCCTTATTGATCGACCAGCTTGGGTTGCCGTCCGTAGCCGAGTTATCGGTCAAGCGGGTCTGGCCGGAGCCGTCCGCGTTCATCACGTAGATCTTTGCTAGCTGTCTCGCTCGTGATTATTCTACCATAGGCTCTTTGCTGACGACCTCGACCAGCCGGTACTGTCCTTTCTTCATGACTACCCTCAATCTGTACACGTATCCTTCCTCGTATTCGAACCCCTCGACCTTGCGGTAGGTAAGAAAGCCGTTTATCACTAGCGACTCCCTCGTTTCCGGTCCAACGGTCACCAGCATATCTTCGCGTATCTCTTTGGTGACGACACGACGAGGCGATGGGCTATGTTTGGTCAGCCACAGGTAGATGGCTACAGAGAGGGCTATGCAACTGAGGACGATTGCCAACATCAACAGTGCTGTATCCATTATGTTTCCTACGTCAAACGGCCCCAGCGATTAAACTGGAGCCGCGAGGTTAAGACCGACCGCTGGCACTACTGATAGGTACAGAGGACTTCAAGGGTGGGACTGACGTTGTAGCCGTACGTGGTGTCCCCATTCGGTCACGTCAACTCGGCGTTGAGCCTACCGTAGTATTTCGACGTGGTGTTGGGAGTACACGGCCCGTCAGCGCTCACTTCTGCATAGATGGTCTCGGGGTAGATTTTCCACCCGGAGTCGCCGATTTTGTCCCATGAGCAGAAAATCCAAAAGCAACTCTGCTTCCACAACGCCATGCGAACGCTAATGACGTTCATGAGTTGGTCGCAGTTGACTTCGCCTTCCACGTTGATCTTGTCCGCTTCCGGATACGCGTGGTGTGAGTAGTGCGGGTGGTCTAAATCGATATAGCAAGTCCAGACCACAGAGCTTGCTTGCCCGTCTTCGACGGTGTGTGTGACAACTCTCGTGGGCTCATCCTCAGGTTCTACTGAGTCAGGCCCCTCTGCACTCACCACTCCCCCAAAGAGGAACGCCGCCGCGACCATGACCAGCACGCCAATGGCTTTGAGTCTTAGCATCGTCCGCCTCCTTCTTGCGGGTGCACCCTATTCGCGCCTATAGAAACCGGCTTGTCAATGGACTGCGCCCACCCGGTAGCGTAACCTTAAGTGTGTAAGAGCTCCCGTGGTTTCTAATAGACACAAAAAACTGCGGTACTCGTGGACAGAGTAGCTGCTGAGAGGTTCATTTCCTGAGGCCCCTTCGCTTTGGCTTGAATTCTATCCTCCTCTTGGAATTACCGTAGGAGGCGGCTCCTCTAGTGTGGTAGTTGTACTAATGGCAGGCAGAACCGCAACAGTCGTTACCGCCAAGAGCACTCCCGCCACAACCGCTACGATACCGAGCACGTGACGTACTCCCCCGTACTTTCTTCTCAACACCGTAATCCCTACGATTAGCAGTATTGCAGAAGGCGGTGTCATCATGAGAAGCCAAACCCATGCGGCCATTGCTTAATCCTAAGAGCCCCACGCCTGGCTTTGGCCATCTCCATACTGGCGTTTATGTATGTCTGGGTATTGGTGCTGAACGCACCCAATGCCCCATGGACCGAAGCATAACTTGAATTCGCCTTCTGCCGAATCAATGTGGACCCAGTCACCTTGCCCACCCGTCTCTCTCTCGTACGTGGTCCCTTCATATGACCAGAAGGGAGCGTAAACATCACCATCCGTAGTGAAGTGAGGATCGTTTGTGATCTCTGTCCCGTTCCAACACCATTGAGTCTGGGTGCTAAACTTCCATAAAGTCTGCCCCCATATGTTCTCGCCTCTAACACTGTATGAGTTTGTTCCACACCCACTCGACGCACTCGTCGCCAACGTACTCGGCGATGTGTCCTCCCGCTCGATCGACGCCACCTTGAGGTACCTGTCGACTGCCGCTCTTTCCTCGGGAGACAACTGGGAGTACTCTGCGTACGGGTCCGCTGAATCCTCCAAGTTCCTTATCAACTCCTCTACTACAACAAGATCGTCGGGTGGTGGGCCCGCTGCAAGCGCACTCCCGGAGAAGGCCATCAAGCCAATCACTACGAAGACCAATAAGCCTAGCGTACGAATCTGCTTGTTCATGCGGTTCCCTCCTTTTATGATTTTTCCCAAGCTACTCGCCTTCCCGTTGTACCATCAACTGTCAAGGCTGCGCCCTAGGCGTTGGTCAGCCAGGGTCAGCCAGCACAGGGCAATCGCACTTAGTAACTATCTCAAAATGGCCAGACGCCACTGTCGGCGGAGCCACAGGAGCGCACATGCGAGCTGTAACACTCCGAGGTAGTTGGCCACCTTCTTGTCGTATCGGACCAGGACCGCACGGCACTTGGAGAGCCATGCCAGCGTCCGTTCCACAACCCACCGGCGCGCCGGATACCGCTTGTCGCCAGAGGCGTCCAGCTTCTCCTCACCGATGCGTCGGATGTGCTCCCTATAGCCGTGTCTGGCGGCAGCGCCACGGCCTGAAGGATTGTCATACCCTTTGTCCAGACACAGGTGTTGGGGTTCCTCCTCAGTGGGCTGTGGTCGTTCGACCACAATGGCGTCCAGGGTCGCCTCCAACAGCTTGGCATCGTGCACGTTTGCTCCCGCAACCACAATGCTCAAGGGGCCGCCCTCTCCATTCACGATCTTCCTCCTAGGGCCAGCATTAGGTCGTCCTCATCGTCACCAAACACCGCCAGCCGTCCTCGGGCAGCTCCTCTCCGTAGCTAGAGCCAGCTCAGGAGCTTCTTGGCCACCAGCTGAGCGCGTTAGGCCGAAGGGTGCCCCTGTAGGCCATGAACGCCACTTCCACCGGGCGGGTCTGCCCGATGCGCCACGACCGCCGCGACGCCTGCCGCATGACGTAGACGCTGTAATCAGTTTCGTGCCAGATCAGCGTTGGGAAGTCGATCAAGTCCAACCCCGTCTGCACCAAGCTCGGGTGGCATATCATCACGTCTATTCCCTGCTTCACCCTGTCCGCGACCCACGCCTCTCGGCGTTCGGGAGCAACGGCGTCGGCCTTCATCACCGCCACGCGGAACCCGTGCCGGGTGAGGATGTCGTCCATCCGCTCGGTGATGTCCCGTGTGCCCGTGTGCGTCGCGTAGACCAGCACCCTGCGTCCCGCCATCCTCTCCGCCGCCACCAGGTCGATGAGGGCCTTTTCCTTGGGGTAGAGCTTGTCCTCATGCAGAGGGGGAACCTGGACGATGACGTTGCCGCTCCTGGGGTCGAAGACCGTCTCCCCCTTGGTGCAGCCGCCCGGGTAAGGCCAGAAGGGTCTGGAGGTAGGTCGCCAGCAGCCGCTTGGAGCCAGCCTTGAGAGCCTCCGCCAGCTCTTTCTTCAGCTCCTCGAACACGGTGTTGTAGGCGCTGCGCTGGGAGTAGCCCGTCGCGTCCGCCACCGAGTCCATCGAAGAGAGGAGAATCTGCTCCTCGTATGGGGGCAGGCCGGAGGCCACGTCCGCCAGTCTGAGGAACACCGTGTTCCCTATGATGTGGAAGAGGGCGGAGGGCACCAGGCCCGGCCGCTCCCTGACCACCTTGCGGTACTTCTTCCTGCGGCTGTACCTGCCATCCTCCGTCGAGTCGTCGTCGGGCTTGCCGTCACCTAACCCGTGTCACTCGAACTGCGAAGTTCCGTACATCTGGCGCGCTGCCGCGAGCAGCGTCCATGACCATTGCGAGTACCCACGCCGCAGCGCTAGCCGTCCACTCAGGGAGCGAAACCGACACACCGAGGCCTGAGTGCGCAGGGGAGATGAAGCGGAACGGAGCCTCGACCCCCACCTTGATCGAGTGCTGCTCAGGCACGGCTACTACTGGTCCGAACTCGAACGCCCCGGTGTTCCTCCGCTGGAGGCTGGCGACCAACTCTGCCTCGGAGTGACCTCCGAGAAACTCCTTGTCGAATGAGATGAGGGCATCCGCTTGCCCCTTCAGGGTAGTGTTGAACCAATTGAGCTGAGAGACGAGGTCGCCAATGTAAGATTGTGTCCTGGGCTCTAGGAAATTCGCCGTCACCTGGAGTCCAGACAATTCGACGACCCCAAAGCGCCGGAGTGAGTCGTCGAAACACTGGATCAAGGCCGGCAGCGCTACAGATGGCTCGATAGCACGCTGGCGTACCCCAAGCGGCGCATAACGATAGCCAAGAACAGGTGCCGACGGTTCCCTGGTTGGCTCGAGATCACCAACGTTCAGTCCGACCTGCACGTCTCCGATCCGGTATGCGTCGATCCCGGTGGTCAGTTCCGCCTCGTTGATGTCCCAAAGCGGCGGGCGGCCGGCCGAATTAGCGGACCAACCCATCAATTCGCTACGGGCTCTGAAGACGCTGTAGAGGTCCTCCTCATCCTCTGAAACTATGCCCTCCGAGTTCACTGCTCTGCGAAGTTGCCCGAAAGCCTCCACAAAAAGTAACGACGACATGACATGCCCTCCGCTCAAGCCAAATACTGTCTTGGCGGAGCCGCTAAGTTTTTGGAGCCGGGTAACAAGGAACTTCGACTACTGCTAGACTGAGATAGGATGGGAAAAACGGACACCAAAGTCGGATAAGATAGAGCGACGGAGGTGTCAGTATGAAAGGTGTCCCTCAAGGAAGATACACGAGGGAATTCCGCCAGGAAGCAGTGAAGCTGGTAACGGAAGAGAGGCTATCATTGCCGGAGGCAGCCCGCCGGTTGTCCCTGGCGCCATCGACGTTAGGGTACTGGGTGAAGGCACAAAGGGCCGGCAAACTGGGAGATGTCGGCAAGACGCACAGGCCCTTGACTGAAGTAGAGATGGATTTGGCCCGGACTAAGAAGGAACTGGCGGAAGTGAAGATGGAGCGGGACATACTAAAAAAGCGGCCGCGTACTTTGCCAAGGAGTCGCTGCCCGGTACGCGGCGATGAATGAGTTGCGGCTCAAGTATCCAGTCCGGATGATGCGACGGATTATGAATGTATCGGCCAGCGGCTACTATGCGTGGGTGGACCGGCCGCTGTCCAAGCGGGCACAGGAGGAAGTGCGGCTGGAGCTGGAGATAATGGCGGCCCACCAGCGGAATAGACAGACCTATGGCCCGGAACGGTTACAGCGCGATCTGGCGGAGCATGGCGTTCGGGTGGGTGTTTGCCGGATCCGCTTGATCCGGCAAAAGCTCGGCATACGCTGTAAACAGAAGAGGAGATTCAAGACTACCACTAACTCCGCGCACAGACTGCCAGTTGCGGATAACTTGTTGGGCCAGCAGTTCAAGGTCAGTCAGCCCAACGCCGTGTGGGTGAGTGACATCACCTATATACCGACTGATGAAGGCTGGCTATACCTGGCGGGCCACAAGGACCTGTTCACCGGAGAGCTCGTGGGCTATGCCATGGGAGAGCGGATGACCAGGAATCTGGTTAGTCAGTCTCTATTCCGGGCGCTGAGAGCCAAACGCCCCGCGAGGGGACTGATGCATCACTCTGACCGGGGCTCTCAGTATTGCTCCCAGGAGTACAGAAATCTTATGGAGCGCTCTGGCCTGAGATCATCCATGAGCGGGAAAGGGAACTGTTTTGATAATGCGCCGATGGAGAGCTTCTGGGGAACACTCAAGCAGGAGCTAGTCCATCACCGTCATTATCGAAGTAGACAGGAAGCAATTCGAGATATTACAGAATATATCGAGATCTTCTATAACAGGCAGCGCCGCCAGGCCAGGCTGGGATTCCTGTCACCTGCGGCCTTTCAACAAAGATTCTATGCAGGATTACTCGCAGCTTGAAAGGTTTGGTGTCCACTATTGCCATCCGACCCCAGCCCCCTTCATTCTCATGTGTTTAAGCCCGAATCCACCGAAGGACACCGATGGACGGCGTGAGGACAGCGGAAGGGGGTGGGTGAGGGAGCTACAGGGGAGATGGCCTGGGGTCTTGGGGTAGATGGGAGGCCGGCGGACGGTCTTCAGTCGCCGCACAGGGCCCCTAAGGCCCTATGCGGGAGTTGCGATGCGCGGGATGGCGAGAGGATACGCAGCAGGGGACTCTCGCGACCGGGGTGGCGCGAGATTGCGGGGACGTTGGGTCAGTTGCAGGCTGGCCGTCAGGCCGGGAACGGAATGGCTTGCAGCCGGGCCAAGGCGCGACTGAACTGGGTTTCCCAAGGCCAGCGCCGGGGGAGATGCAAAGTGAGGCGGCGCGCCGAGCGGGTGATCCGTCCCACCAGAGCGAAGACCCGCCGCCTGAGGGTCTTGGTGATCACGGTCCGCTCGCCCAGACCAATCCGCGCCGTCCAGCGGGCCAGGTTATGCGCCATCACCTGGACCGCCAGCCAGGCGCCGTTGGCGGCGAAGCGCCCCGACGGCATGTGGTTCAGCCCGACGCCGTACTTGAGGTCGCGTATGGCGTTCTCGACCTCGGCGTGGCGGCGATGGTCAGCCTCCAGTTCGAGCAACTCCCCGTCCCGGTCGGTGATGAAGCCGTGATAGCTGTATCTGGCGAAGAGGGCCAGCTGGGAACCGGGTGTCGGCTTCACCCGCCGGACAATGAGCCGCGCCGGCGGGGCGTCCGGCTTGGTCTGGAACGGGGTGTAAGTCGTCTCGGCGACATCGGCGGCGCCGTCCATCCAGTGGGGAATGGGAGTCCAGTCCTCCTCTGGTATCGCCTCGATCAGGTCCCGCAGGCTGGCACGCTGGCGGATGGCGATGGAGAAGCGGACATCCATCCGGCGGCAGACGGCGACCACGGCGTGGGTATAGAAGCCGCTGTCGGCCCGCACCGTGAGTTGGCCCCTGGCCCCGCAGTAGCGCACCCGGCCCACCGTCTCACGCAGGAAGTGGGCGGCGCCACGGGCGGTGTTGGCAGGCCCTCGCGCAGCCGGGACATCAGCACGTCTCCGGTGCCGGCGGCAATGGCCAGCAGCGGGTGATAGCCCCGCGGGCGCCGGTATAGCCGTGGTGGCGCGCTCCCTCCTTGGCCAGTCCGTAGGTCTCGCAGATGGTCGAGTCCAGGTCGATGGTCAGGGGCGAGTCGCCGGGTCCGGCCCCAGCGGCCCAGGCCCGGGCCAACAACTGGCGGCTCACGCGGTCGAGTTGACGGACATGCCCCCACCGGAAGCTGCGCAGGAAGGTCCCCAGGGTGGATGGCGCCTTGACCACGCAGCCTGGAACACCGACCGTCCCACCAGCGCGCAGCGCATCGGCGTCGTCGATGCAGTCGCCGCCTGCCAGCGCGGAAGCGACCAGCGTCAGCATCTTGTCCCCAGTGTTCGCCCGTCCCGGCGCTCCGCCGAGGTCAAGGTGATGGTCGACGAGTTCCCGCAGGCCCAGGTGCCGGGCTAGGGTGGCCGGCAGGAGCAGGCCGGCATTGGCCACCAGGCGATGGTCGTCAAAGAGGATGCGGATACGGTCGGGTTTGTTCTGTGGCAGCATCTATTGGGTGCTCCTTGTTTCCGGGCGGGTTTCTGTTCCAAAACCATTATCCCAGATTCAGAGGAGCACCCGCTGGCTTCTTCAATGGCTGTCCCCAAGGACGTCCTTCGGTGGATTCGGGTTAATTCGCAGAGTTAGTCTACACTGTGTTTGTTAAATATTGCGAGGGTACACTATACTCTGATGACTTTCTCCCATGCGGAGAGAGAAAGGGGAAAGCGCAAATCTATGAAACTATCTGACCGTTTAAGGGGAGCTCGCGCAATGAGGGGACTCACGCAGCGTGAAGCTGCCCAGGCTGCCGGTGTCGATGCCAATACGATCTGGCGATACGAGGCCGGGCGTTCCCGGCCATCGGGACTGGCCCTTCGCGGCTTGGCCGACATCTACGATACTACCGTATCGTGGCTGCTCAGCGACGAAGACGAGGGTGCGGGGACTCGACCGTCGGCCCCGGCAAATGCCGAGTCGATACAGCTCCTGGCTACATTGGGCGAGGGGCTGTCGGACGAGTCGCTGAGGTCGATCTCCGACTTCATACGCTATCTCCATGAGAGGGAAACCCGTGGACGCGAGAACGGCGGCTCAGTCACTCCATCGGCAATTCAGTCCGAGAGACCGTCAAACACAGCGCACCCGGATGGCCGGGTCAACGTCTAAACTTGGGCAACAAAAAAGCCCGGACACATGGACAAGCAGGAGGAGGCCATCGCTTGCGATGGCCTCCTCCTGTGTCGTTAAGGGTCAGCGCCCTGCGCCTGCCTGTAGGGAGGGCAATCAGCCACTTGGCATAGGCTTTCTTTATAAGGTACGTTGGGCTGACGCGCATTCTAGATGCGAAGGAGGGGTCGATGACTATGGACTATGGAACTCTGGTCAAGCGAAGGGCTCCCACGCTCATTGCAACTTTGTTGACCAGAGAGAAGATAACAAAGACGTTGATGGTAGCGATAGCGGCATTTCTCGTTGCTCTCGTTGCTTATTCATCATCGGGCATCGCCAAACCGGTATTTGCAGCTTCTTGCAACATCGCCCAAGGGAACAACGGGAACTGGTTTGGCGGCAGATATGCAACGCCGTCCCAAGCCAATTGGTCTAGCGACTACCGTCAAATCAGAGCCGACATTGAGTCCTACGATCCCGACCCAGTGTTTGTTGACACGTCGATCTGGGTGATGTTCATCAACTCTAGCCGGAGCAGATACTACCAGGTTGGGTGGGGCAAAGACCACAACGACAACTTTGAAAACGTGTTCAGCGAGGGCTACAGCAACAGTGGATACTTCAGATACTTCTACAAGTCTAATGGGACATGGTCGACGACCCCTCCAGGGGTCAACCCGTCAGGCATGAAAGAGTACAAATTGTTATGGGCTGACGTGCCTGGCAGCAATGCGCAAATCCAGGTTTCTTACAATGGTGGAACGACCCGGAACCTCACCGTGAATTGGACTCCGACGCAGTGGGACGTGTCAGCAGAAGTTCACAGCTTCCAAGCTGTTCCTGGAATCGACAAAGGAGACCATTCACCGGGGGGCACAAACAACAAAGTTACTGTGGAGAATATCGAAGTGTGGGCTTATGACGGCCACGCCTATTGGGAGTCACCTCCAGCCTTTACGACCCCCCCGGATGAGGCGAATATGGTGACTTCCTCAGGCGGTGGCAGCGGCACCAGTTACCATATATGGGATTCGCGTTGCAGCTAGCTGCATTGAATCATTGTCGAAAAGAGGACTTAACATGAGATCTCGCAAATTGCTATACATCTTCAGTTTTGCAGCGATCGCAGCGGTGGCAGTGCTAACCTCCGCGCTATTTGTAGGGTTCAGCGGCGATAATCGCACACCTCTTGGGAATTCGGGTGCAAAGGTTGATGAGCATGTTCAGTTAGTAGAATCTAACTTCGATCCTTCGCGTCCCAAAGCAGAGGCGAAAGCACAGGCAGTAGACTTCTTGAGAGGATCCTGGGGCATTGACGAGCCGACGGAGTTGCCCATCCGAATGGCAACTGGAGCATTCACTGGTCTCCGCGAAGACACTGACGCGCAGGCTACAAACTTAGGAGTATGGGTCGCGGTTTTCCATGATTTTCCGGCAGTCGCTCGTGTTCCGCGCGGGGCGACATCCATTCCGACAGACCCGCGGGTCACTGTCATAATCGACGACGGCAGCGGGAACGTGATCTATTCCGCTCTGTCATGGGCGACGGAGTAATCCATACGCTGAGGCTTAGCGGGCAAGGATAAACTCCGCGCTTTACAGTAGTCGCTAAAGCTGGGCTTCAGCTTAGTCAATATCGGACCGCTGGCTGTCTCAAGATACGCCATCCCTGCCGTTGAGGGAAATTCCTCACTAGCTATCGTTAGCTACCCCTCGCCCTTTCCTGAACCACATCTAGTATCGCCCCCTGGCCACTTAGACACTCGGATGCATATAATGGCCGGGTGATGGCAGACTTTGCAGCCTTTGTCCTGCGGCATCGAGTTGGCATCCTCACCACTATGGTGGTACTTGCATTCGACCAAGTGGCTAAGCTCTTGGTCATTCAGGCCCTAGCGGTTGGCGAATCATGGACGCTGGACGGTTTCTTTCGCCTCACTCGTGTCACAAACTCAGGGAGCGCAATCGAGCTGTTTAGTGGGCATACGATTGCACTCATCGTCGTCTCCACGATCGGCATCGGTGTGCTGTCCGCTCTATATTGGCCTCGACCGAAGACCGGCATACGGTCGCAACTTAGCTTTGGCTGATGCTCGCTGGTGCTGTCGGCAATCTCGTCGACCGAGCCGTCTTTGGCCACGTGACCGACTTCATCCACATCGTCCCTTGGTTCATTTTCAACGTGGCGGACGTGTCAATTCTGATAGGACTCGCCGGCTTTGCGTGGGATCTCCCGGATGTAACTGCTCGGTCTCTTGCCAGGTTGGGTTGGTACTCATAAGCACCTGTGGAGAGTACGAACCTAGAGACTAACTGGTCGGATGGATTTGGTTGCTGTACGTTTTACCCCCACCACGTTTGTGTTGACCGGGAAGTGCTTGAAAGTCTTCTGCAAGCTACACTAAGTACACCAGCACATGTAACATAAGTTATTGTGATAATGTGCTTAGGTCTATCAGGACAAGTTGATTCTGGGCAACAAAAAAGGTCGGCATACATGGATGGCTAGGGCGGGGCCTGCCCACTGAATAGTACGGGCCTGAAGTCAAGATACAAGAGCCGCATACGAGCCCGTCTCACAAAGTCCCTTGACTGGGTTCACGCTGGGCGGGCAGACTGATTCTAGCGTTCTATGGAGTGACAAGGTTGGAAATACGGCAGAGAACAACGTAATGCCAGCGAGAGCCGACATCCAGAAATCGACGACCCGGGGAGTGTCAGGCTTCTGGGACTGCGATGATGAATCCCGGGCCACCTCGGCTCGGGCCTGACCCTTTCTGAGACTGGCATCATGCCTTCAGCCTGATCTGTCGACTCGATTCGAGGTGGCGCCAGAAGTGCCCTCGGCAAGGCGAGCAGTGACCTTATAGGAGCCTGGCCTCACGCCCCATCGCAGTCCTGTCCGCTCACCTGGCCAGTGCGCTATCCTCCGGGAGGTGGAAATGACAGGAGTCGTCGGTCATAAAGATAGTCGTGGTGTTGAGCTGGTCGTCGGAGTCGACACCCACCAGGATGAGCATGTGGCGGTGGCCATTGACCGTCAGGGGGTCCGCCTGGGGGAGCTTCACACAGTGGCGACCACCCATGGGTATGGGGAGCTCGAACGGTGGTCCCGGGGCCTGGGAGAGATTCATGCCTTCGGGATTGAAGGCACCGGTTCCTACGGTGCCGGAGTCGCCCGATTCCTGACCAGTAGGGGCCATACCGTAGTGGAGGTCAACCGGCCCGACCGGTCAACCCGCTATCGGAAGGGGAAGAGCGATCCCACTGATGCGGAGATGGCAGCGCGTGCCGTGCTTGCCGGAGTAGCCGATGCCACTCCCAAGTCAGGTGAGGGTGAAGTCGAAATGATCCGTATGTTCAAGAGCACCAAGGACTCGGCCGTCAAGGCTCGCACCCAGGCAATCAACCAGATGAAGGCCCTGGTTGTCACGGCCCCGGCCCGGCTTCGTGAGCACCTCACTGGCCTCACCGCTGCTGCCCTTGTCACCCGGTCCAAGAGCTTCCGGCCTGGTCGTATGGAGGGTCCCACCGCGACGGCCAAGTATGCTCTTCGCTCCCTTGCCCGTCGCTACCGTCAACTCGGTAATGAGATAAAGGACCTGGAGGCCGAGATCCAACGACTCACACGGACGGCAGCCCCAGCCCTGGTGGATGGCTTCGGCATAGGACCAGACACGGCGGCGACCCTCCTCATTGCTGCCGGGAGTAACCATGACCGCCTCCACTCCGAGGCTGCCTTCGCCTCCCTGTGCGGTGTCAATCCCATCCCTGCTTCCTCCGGCAAGACCAACAGGCATCGGCTCAACCGCGGCGGCCACCGCCAGGCCAACGCGGCACTCCATCGCATTGTTGTCGTCAGACTTCGTCATGATGAGCGGACCCAGGCATACATGCGTCGTCGCACCACCGAGGGAATGAGCAAGGCTGAGGTGATCCGCTGCCTCAAACGCTATGTCGCTCGCGAGGTCTTCTCCGTCCTACGGAACTCAGCCCTATCCCACAGCACTCCTTGACATCTATAGGAGCATCAAGCTCATACATGGACTTGCAGGGGGAGGTCATCGCTGAAGTAGCGATGACCTCCCCCTGTTTGTTGCTCTTTAACGTCCCGCGCCGACCGGCTCCGAGCCATCTCGACTCCTCCCGCTCCTGCTCCACCGCCCACTCGAACAGGGACAGTGACGGGGCCTGGGTCTTGCCGCCCCGGCCTTTGGGCTTGACCGCCTCCTCGGCCATGAACTCCGCCCAGGAGAAGAGCGACTGCTGCGGCTCCGGGGCCTCCTCGTGGTGGCCGTTGGTCCCGTTCCCGTTGCCGTTGGCGGGAATCGCCGCGTGGCCGTTCCCGTTCCCGTTTGCGTGGCGGCCGTTGCCCAGGACCAGCTCGACCGTCGGCCCGATGCCGCTTCGTGATGGCCGTTGCCGTTGGCAGCGATGGCCTCCGGCTCCACCTCGACGACCTTCCAGTCGTCGTCCACCAGGTACTCCTCGAAGCTGGCCTCGGCGTCCCTGGCCTGTGCGAAGACCGCCTCCACCGTCTCCGCCTCGTCCTCCTCCTCGTCCCCGCTGACGATCCTGCGGGCCAACGCCATCATCAGGTCGTCCCCGTCGTCCCCGTCGTCGCCGTAGGCGGCCAGCCCGTCCTCCAGGAGAAGAGCGACTGCTGCGGCTCCGGGGCCTCCTCGTGGTGGCCGTTGGTCCCGTTCCCGTTGCCGTTGGCAGCTCGCCCTCGACCGCGAGCGAGCTTTGCAGCTTCTTCGCCACCAGCTTCAGCGCGTCGGCCTGCAGGGTGTTCCGGTAGGACATGAACACCACCTTCACCGCCCTGGTCTGCCCGATGCGCCACGACCGCCGCGACGCCTGCCGCATGACGTAGACGCTATAATCCGTCTCGTCCCAGAACATGCGTCGGGAAGTCGATGAGGTCCAACCCCGTCTGCACCAAGCTCGGGTGGCATATCATCACGTCGATTCCCTGCTTCACCCTGTCCGCCACCCACGCCTCCCGCCGTTCCGGGGCAACGGCGTCGGCCTTCATCACCGCCACGCGGAACCCGTGCCGTGTGAGCATGTCGTCCATCCGCCCGGTGATGTCCCGCGTCCCGGTGTGCGTGGCGTAGACCAGCACCCTGCGGCCCTCCATCCGCTCCGCCGCCACCATGTCGATGAGGGCCTTCTCCTTGGGGTAGAGCCGCTCCTCGGAGAGGGGCGGCACCTGCACGATCACGTCCCCGCTCCTGGGGTCGAAGACCGTCTCCCCCCTGGTGCAGCCGTCAGGGTAGGCCAACAGGGTTTGCAGGTAGGTCGCCAGCAGCCGCTTCGAGCCAGCCTTGAGAGCCTCAGCCAGCTTCAGCCGCAGCTCCTCGTACACGGTGTTGTAGGCGCTGCGCTGGGAGTAGCCCGTCGCGTCCTCCTCCGAGTCCATGCTGGACAGCATCACCTGCTCGTCGTAGGGCGGCAGCCCCGAGGCAACGTCGGCCAGTCTGAGGAAGACGGTGTTGCCGATGATGTGGAAGAGGGCGGAGGGCACAAGGCCCGGCCTCTCCCGCACCACCTTGCGGTACTTGCGCCGCCTGCTGAACCTCCCGTCCTCCACCGAGTCGTCGTCGGCTTGCCGACGGTGTGCTCCTCGAAGCCGTACCGCTGTATCCAGCGGTGCTCGTCGGAGCGTCCGAAGTCCGTCCTGAGCTCCGGGCTGAACCGGTAGAGCAGGTGGAAGAGCGTCGAGCTGTAGCCGCCCATCAGAGTCCCCGACAGGCTGAGGGACTTGCCGCAGACGTCGGCGAGGACTCCGGCGGCGATGCCCTGGGCGCTTCCGCGCCCCTTATATTCATGGACCTCATCCCCGACCAACAGGTCGAAGAAGCCCTTCATGTGGTGCTTCACGTAGTCGGCCAAAGGGTAGCGGGCGGGGCCGGACTTGTCGGCCTGCCAGAGGGGAGAGCCGCAGCCGGCGCAGGTGTGCTTGCGGCGGTTCAGGTCCTCGTCCGTGAGGGGAACGCCGTCCTTGTCCACGATCTGGGCGGTGCAGTCGGGGCAACAGGGGACCCGGAACGGCTCGCCCGTCTCCTCGTCCCGAAGGAGCCTCCCCTGGACGTTGCCCACCGCTCTATCACGGCGGGCATCCAGCGGTAGGAGAGCTTGGCCTTCTCACGGCTCATCACCGCGAAGAGGGGGCCGGAGCCGACGGAGAGGCGAAGCCGCTCCAGGTCGGTGATGGACTTGACGATGACGGCGCGGGCGCCGGGCACCGTCATCTCCACCTCCCGCTTCCACTTGGGCACCAGGTGGGGCGGGCAGAGGACCAGGATCCGCTTGAAGCCCGCCAGATGTGCGGCGGCGGCGGCGATGAAGGTCTTGCCCGTGCCCATCTCGCCGACGACGGTGGTGCCCCGGTGGGCTTCGAGGGAGAGGGCCGCGCCCTTGATGGCGTCCTCCTGCGCCCCCAGGGGCTTGCGGAGCAGGCGGGGGAGCTTGTGCCCGTTCTCCGAGGGCCGGTAAAGGGGTGGGTAGGACTCCACCACCCGCCGGGCGATGGCCTCCTTGAACGTGTCGATGAACTGTCCGAGGTTCATTGCATGTCTCCTTCCTGTATGAGAGTGTTTGGGGTTGGGCGATAGGCGAGACCCACCAGTCGATGCGACCAGCGGGGCCTCGTGATGGCGGCTCGCGGTATGAGCCGTCTATGCGGCGTTGGGGAGGGGCGCCCGCCGCTGCACGTCGTCGTAGCAGCGGCCCTTCAGGTGGTAGGACTTCACCGGGGAGGAGACCGCCCGTCCGCCGATGATGTCCACCGAGGCGGTCTGCATGGCGGGTTCGCCGGGGGCGATGGGCTGCCCGCACCGGGCGCAGGCGTCGAGGGTCATGGTCGTCTGCATCGTGCTTCCTCTCTTTCCTTATGAGTGGGTGTTCCTGAATCGTTCCGGTAAAGCGAAGGCCCCGCAGGTCGAAGGGACCAACGGGGCCTCGTGGGTGCGGCTCAGTGTGAGCCGTCTATGCGGCGATGTCGGTGATCTCGCCGCCGTGCAGGTCCAGGGCGACCACGGTGGTCTTGAGCTTCTCTCGGTGGACCTCCTTCTCCGGGCTGTCCTCCACCATGACCATCTCCTTCGAGGTCCGGCCCTTGACCAGGATGCGCCTGCCCTCCGGCCTCCAGGCACAGGTTGTCGAGGAAGCCCGCCGCCACCAGCATCGCCATGTGGCCCCTGCGAAGAGGCATCAGCGGGCGGGTGCGGGCGTCCCTGGCGGGCCAGAGGGTGTCGGTTATCTCCGTGCTCGTCCACAGCCCCAACCGCCTGGCCTCGGCAGCAGCCGCGACGGGATCGACGGTGCGGGTGGTGAACAGGATGTCGCCGCTCGGCGTGGTCTTCGGGGTGAACGGCGGGTACTGTTCGGGGCGCATCGGCTCCGGCTCTCCCACCGCCCACTCCAGCACCATGCTCTCGCCGTGGGCGTCGGGAACGGGGTCGGCCTTCCTGTAGGCCATGAGCACGACCTGGTCGAAGACCTCGCGCTCCGGGTCGGGGAAGGCCCAGCACCGCATCCGCCCGTAGTGGGTGGACAGGTAGCGGGCCGAGACCGCGAGGCGCTGCCTGGGGACGATGAAGGCCAGCAGCCCGCCCTCGGCCAGGTAGCGCGTGGTCTGGGTCAGGAAGGCGTGCTCCGTCCGCTTGTCTTCGGAATCAAAGTCATACGGCGGGTTCAAGAGCAGCAGCCCGAAGGCCCCGTTCGCTATGGACGTGGCGAACAGGTCGGAGGCCAGGGCGCGCCCTGGCCGCTTCTCCGCCTCCTGCGCCCGGTCCCGGTGCAGCTCGACGCCGTAGGTCTCGATGGGGATGGCGTTGGGCACGTCCATGCGCCCGGCCAGCTGCGCCAGCGCCTCCCCGGCCCCACAGCAGGGGTCGAGGATGCGGAGGGTCTCCCGGTCCCTGTGGTAGTAGCCGGTGGGGGTGTGAATCAGCCCCGCGAGCAGGTCAACGACCCGCTCCGGCGTGGGGTAAAACCCGCCTTTTGCCTGTGCTGCAAGTCTCATGTCGTCTCTCCTTTCTCTGTGTCGTCTGTCGTGTCCGTTGACGGCCCGAACCGGCAGGGTTCGGGGTTGCAGAAGTGGCAGTCCCTTCTCGCCCTGGGGGGCGGCACGTAGTCCTCGACGGTCACCGCCTGGAAGACCACCTGGATACCGCACGAGCCGCAGTGGTAGGTCTCCCCGGTGTGGATGTCCCTGTCAGGCTCTTCCACCTGCGCGAACCGCTCGTCGCAGTGGGGGCAGGTGAAGAACAGCGTCTGTTCCGTTGGCATGGTCTCCTCTCCTTGTATGTTGGTTTTGGTGTGTTGCGCCGCCTCAGTCGGCGATTGCCATGTCCCTGTGGCCGGTCTGCACCCCGACCACCTCTCCGACGCCCACGTTGCGCTGGTAGCAGAGGACTTGGTGAGTCCCGATGCTCTCCGCGCAGGCGGTGCAGAAGGCGGTGACGAGCTCGGCGTGGTTGGCGACGACCATCCGCCGCACCAGCACGGAGCCGCCCTGGGACAGGGTGTGGCGGTAGAGCATGACCGAGGGGTCGCGCCTCTCCGCTTCCGTGGCGGGCCGGTAGAAGTGGGGTTGGCCTGAGCTTGTCAGGTGCGTGGTGTGGTCGTGCTTGCAGTAGCGGCAGGTCGTCCCGTCCGGGGAGAAGCGCCGCCAGGCGCTCCCGTTCCGGTTCTGCCTGCGCTTGTTCTTGCGCTTGGCCGTCTTCAGCGTCCTATCCATCGGAAACCTCCTCAGTGGGCAGGGTGAGCCAGCCCGACGCCACGGCGTCGGAGAGGTCTTCCCGGAGCTTGTCGGCCTTGGGGGAGCACCTGTAGGCGGAGACGCCGACGGACTGGAGGGGGACTATCTCCCCGTTGTCCAGGCCCCGGTCCCAGAGCCACCCGGCCCAGGAGCCGTGCAGGGGGAGCGGGCTGCGCTTGTCCAGGAAGCGGTGGTGCTGCGCGGGGGCCTGCTCCTCGGCCTGCGCCAGCAGGAGGAAGCTGCCCTTCTCGAATCCGTACTCGGCGGTTTTGGTGTACACGAGGGCGTGCCAGCCTCCCGACACCGGCAGGCGGGCGATCTTGGTCGTCCACGTCCCGATGGTCTCGTAGGGAATCTGGCACCGCTGGTAGCCGCCCGAGAGCGCCATGCCGTCCGCGCCACGGATGATGTGGGCGCTCTCGGGCGGCTGCTTGAGGAGCGAGGCCCAGATCGCCTTGAGCGCCGTCTGGGAGCCGACCATCGAGACGAACCAGAGGCCGTCGGTGTTGTCGTCGCGGGCGAAGGCGTCGGCGGTGGCGCTGAAGCCGCCTGACGTGATGGTGTAGAGGTCTTCGGGGTCGATGGTGTGAGTTGCGAGCATGTCATGTCTCCTTTCGGTGTATGTGTCGAGGAGATGCGCAGGGACGGTTGCCCCTGCGTGAGAGCCGGACGGCGAGGGCCGTCAGGACTTGTGGAGCATCAGGCCATGAGGCCCCGCTCCTTGAGGCTGACGAACCTCTCCCCGCCGATGACGACATGGTCCAGAAGCTCGATGCCCAGGAGCTTTGCCGCCTGGAAAATCTCCCTGGTGATGGCCACGTCCTCCGGGCTGGGCGTCGGGTCCTGGCTGGGGTGGTTGTGGCTGGTGATGATGCTGGGGACGGCTTCGATGACGGCGGGGCGCAGCACCTCGGCGGGCCTGACGATGGCCGACGATACGTTCCCTTGGTAGACCACCCTCTGGCCCACGACGTTGTTCTTGGTGTCCAATAGCAGCACCCGAAGCTGCTCCTGGGCCAGTTGCGCCATCTCCGGCCCCAGCAGCCTGCGCACGTCGTCGGGGCAGTTGATGGCGGGCGGGTCCTCCGGGCGCTCAGGCTGGGTCTCGACCTCGTAGCGCATGGCGATCTCGCCCAGCAGGTGCAGGTTGCTGCGCAGCGCCTCCAGCAGCGCGGCGTCCTTGGTGAGGGTCTTCTTCCTGGTCATGTCGGCCTCCTTTCGCAGTCGGTTAGAAACAGGAGCGGGGCCGCGCCCTGTAGAGGGGCGCGGCCCCGTGGTGCGCCTTCAGTGAGGCGTCGCTATGCGGTTGTCGGTTGACGGGCTAGAAAGGAGAGGCGGCGACCGTCTGCTCGACGTCCGAGGCGTCGCCGTCGTTGACCTGCCCGCCGTTCCCGTTGCCGTTGCGAGAGTCGAGGAAGACGACCTCGGAGGCGTGAATCTCGGTGCGGTAGCGCCGCTGCCCGTCGTCGCCCTCCCAGGTGTTGTTCACCAGGCGTCCGGCGACGTAGATGCGGTCGCCCTTGCCGATGTACTCGTTGACGGCTTCGGCGCTCTTGCTCCAGATCACGACGTTGTGCCAGTCGGCCTCGACCTCCCCGTCCTGGCGGCGGCGGTCCGTCGCCAGCCGCAGCTTGGTGACGGCGGTGCCGTTCGGGGTGTACTGCATTTCGGGGTCGGTCCCGACCCGTCCCAAAAGCTCTACCTTGTTGATGGTGCGTGCCATTTCGATTCCTCCTGAATGGTGTGGCGCGGACGTTGCCGTGCCCGTTTGAATGAGAGCGGGGCCGTCCCTGTAGAGGGAAGCGGCCCCGTCCTGCGCTCCCGCTTCGGAGCGTCTAGCTGAACTCGATGTGCTGCGGCTTAGGCCCCGGCTCGCCGAAGAGCCGGTCGGGGTCGAAGGCTTCGACCGAGCGCCTGAGCCTTGCCAGGGCGTCCACGGCTTCGCCCGCGTGGGCCTTCGGGTTGTCCACCGCCCTGAAGTAGCCCAGGGCGGCGTCCACGACCTCGGCGTGGGCGGCGTTGCTACAGAACACTCGCTCCGAGGCCCTCGCCATCATCTCCGTGCTTACCAGCCCCCCGATGCGGTTGGCCAGGCGGGTCTGGACCGAGGCCAGCTCGTTGGCCAGCCGTGCGATCTCGCGGGTGGCGGGCGGCATCTTCCGCAGGGTCTTGGGCGCGAATCTGCTCATCTGTCCTCCTTTGTTTCTTCTCTGATTGCGTCTATGACCGCTGGTCACCAGGTCGCCATCCTCTACGACAGTCTCCTGATCTCGCCGAGGGTCATCGGCTTCCAGTACAGGTCGCGCTCCACGGCGGGGACGCTGCCGAACACGGTTGCTTCCGCCAGCTCGGTGAGGTCGAAGTAGCCGACTTCCGTCTCGAACCCCTTGACGAGGCCGAAGCACAGCCCGGTCTCGGCGTCCCACTCGGTGACGTACCAGGTCCAGTTGCTGTAGGGGCTGAAAAGCTTGGCCGGGGCGAGAACGTCGTCGTGGTCTTCGACGTTCTCGTTGGCTCCGATCGCGGGGATCGTGTCCCCGAGCTCCTTCGTCATGAGCTTGTGCCTGCGGCGCCCGCTGTGGTTGTCCTGCCAGGTCGTGGTCTTGGCGTTTCCCTTCTGGTCAAGCATGGTTTCTCCTCTCCTATGGGGTTGTATGAGATTCGGCGGAGCCGTTCCCTTTAGAGGGAAGCGGCCCCGTCCTGCGCTCCGTTGTGGGAGCGTCTAGGTCACCCGCACGTACTCGGACTCGCTCTCTGTCACCACGTCGGCCCGGACCTCCGGGGCGAGCAGCTCGTTGAGCCTGCGGTAGTTGACCGAGTAGCGAGTCGAGCGGACCAGGCTGACCGTGCGTCCGTTGACGGTCGCCTTCGCGTCCCCCTGGCGGCGCATCCACGCCTTCAGGGTGTCGAGCGCGCTGCGCTTGACCTTCTCCGGCTCCTTGATGGCTTCCTGGGCTTCCGCGTAGGCCGCCACAGCCTCCCGCGCCTCCTGGTCGCTCACCGTCTCTCCCTCCATCTCCGTCTCGTCGTCGGCCTCCGCCGCACCCGGCAGGCAGACCTCCAGGAAGGGGCAGGACCGGCATTGCCAGCTGCCTGCCGAGAAGTCCCGGTCGGGCAGCGCGTCGGGGTCAGGCCCGCTCCGGACGTGGTGAGCGCCGAGCTGTCCCAGCCACTCGCAGGCGTCCTGCAAGGCCCGCTCCAGCCGGTCGGCGGGGATGATTTCGTAGTCCCACGTTCTGCCGCCCGTGTCCATCGTGGCGATGGCGGCGTCCCGAAGCTCTCCGTAGTGACCCAGCGTGTAGAAGGCGGCCTGGGCCACCGACGCCGGGTGGCTGCGCTCCGCTCCCAGGGTGCGCCACCGTTTGAACGCCTCCGGCCCCCTGGTCTTGACCTCGACGACCATCTCGCCGCCGTAGTGGGGAGCCGCAGGCCCGCCCCCGAACAGAAACGCCTGGACCTCGGAGTCCGCTTCCTCCCCGTCCAATGGCATCCGCCCCGTGGCGTCGGGATGTCCCGTTACCAGCAGGTTGGGGCGGAGCCGCATGGACACCGATTCGGGGTTACGGGGGTCGGCGGGAGACACCCGCCAGCCCGCCCGCTCCATCGCCCGCAGGACGACGGGTTCGAGGGCGTTGCCCGCCTCCATCGCCGTCAGCGAGTCCTCGCTGGGGGGATTCGCCGGTTCGTATCCGGTCGCCGCGTACCACAGGGCGCGGCGGCAGCCCAGGGACGACGAGGCCCGTATCTCAAGCTGCCCGTCCTCGTCGAACCGCGCAGCGGGGCGGGAGAAGACCTCCGCCCGGTCAATGTCTGTCGTCATGTCGATTCCTCCTTTGTCCTGTAATGAGAGGCGGGGCCGCCCCCGTTGGAGACAGCCCCGCCTGGATTCCAGACTCTCGATTGTTCAGACCGCTCATGCAGCGGCCTTCTGTTCCGCCGCCTCTCCCTCCTCCCTGGCCTTCAGGTGGGCCTTCAGGATGTGGGCGATGCCGTCGCCGAGCCCAAGCACCCAGACGCTCGCGCCGTCCGGGAGCTGGTTGGCGAAGGGCTGCATCTCGGCGATGCCTCTTATCTGCTCGATGATCTCGTCCAAAGGAGTGCCCCTACGCAGGTGCAGCGAGATCAACCGGCAGGCAAGCTCCGTCACGCCCGTCGTGAACGACCCTGCTTTGCCAAGCGTTCCGAAGACCTCGAAGGGCTCGCCCTCCTCGTCCGTCGAGACGGTGACGTAGAGGTTGCCCATCTCCGTCTTGAGCTTGGTCGTCGTGCTGGGAAGGCTGCGTGGCCTGACCCTGGTCGTCGTGGTCATCGGCTTCCCCCTTTCTCGCGGAGATAGGGAAGCGCGGGAGCGTAGCACTCGAAGTGCTCCGCGACCCTGACCGCCGCCTCCCACTCGCGGTCGTCGCCCAGGCCGAGCAGCGTCCTGACGATGGACTCCTCGCAGTCCTCCTCGGCGAAGGTGGGCGTGAACATGGCGGACCGGACGCAGGCGGGGATTGCGGCCCACCGCTCCCGGCTGAGCTTCAGCCCGCCGTGGCTGGCGGTGGACACCCGCAGGACGCCCTCGGCCAGCTCCTCGATGTCCTGGGGAGGCCCCCAGGGTGTGTGCATCGTCGTCATCGGTCGTGTCCTCCTTTTCCTGTAGATGAGAAGCGGGGCCGCCCTCGAAGAGACGACCCCGCTCGATTGCGTGTCCCGATGGGCAGGACGGGCTAGGCCGCCTGCGCCTGCCGCATCTGCTGGAGCTTCTCGGTCGCCCCCTCGATGAGGGGCGTCAGCTCCGCCGCCGTCCAGGTCGTCCAGGCTCTTGCCCAGCCGGTCCACCACGGCGGTCCGCACCTGGTCCTCGTCGAAGCCCTGCTCGGCGGCCAGCTCGACGAGCCGCTTGCGCAGCGTCGCCACGTTCGCCGGGGCGGACACCGCCCTGGGCTGGACGGGCGCCCGCTCCGGTCGGGGCGGGCCGCTGGCCGGGGCATGGTCTCCATAGAATCCGTTGCCAAACTGGACACCGAAGCTCCTGAAGGCCCGCTTCATGCCGTCCGTCACCGCGCCCTTGATGGCCGTGTCGTGGCCGTCCAGGGTGTCTTCAGCCACCGGGTGAACGCCGGTGTCGGTGCGGGGCAGAGCGCCCGCAACGGTGACTCGCACCGGCGCGCTGTAGGCGCAGGTCGTCTTGATCTCGCCGGTCTGGGGATCGACCGTCTCGATCTGGCGCAGCGTCACGTCTCCAACCAGCTCATAGCCCCACCCGCCGTAGCCGAAGATGAGGTTGGCTTGGTCAATGACGGCGTGGCCTTCGAGGTAGTCGAAGACCCTGCCTCCGCGCCCCTTGCGCTGGGAGACCAGCGCGGGGTCGATGGGCTGCCCCAGGGCGTTGGTGACCGCGGGCGGCAGCCCGTCCCAGAGCAGCTCGTGCCCGTCGATGATGGCGGGGTCGTTGTGCGCCCCGTTGCCGTTCCTGGCGACTATGGCGGTGTCCTTGTGGACGCCGTTGTTGCTTCCGTTCCTGTTCACCATGTCTGTCTCCTTCTTGTGGTGTCGTTCCTGTAGCGAATGGCCGGTGCGGACTCCCCTACGGGAGGCCGTGCGCGGGCAAGGCCCGTCGCGAATTGGGCATAGGTCCTCCTGGGTAGCGTGTGTGGTGAATGGGTGAAGCGGGAGGGAGTCCCGCAAGCAAGGCCGGAGCGGGCCAAGCTCCGGTAGAGGGGAAGTGGTCCGGGGGAGTGGGAAGCTGGGAAGAAGCCGCTAGCGGGCGGAGCGTGCCGCCTGAGCCAGCAGGCGGAGGAAGACGGCGCGGCCGTGGGGAAGGGCCGCAAGCTCGGCCACGTCGCCGACGCCCTGGGGAAGGGTGACGGCGGCGGCCCTGCGTCCAAGCAAGCCCGCAAGCCGCTCCGTGGCCTCAAGTCCAGCGTCGTCCGAGTCGAAGGCGAGGAAGACCCGGGGGCATCCCCGCAAGCCCTCCGCTACCTTCTCGACCCCCTGGGTGCCCAGGGCAGCGACGGCGGGGACGCCCCACTGCGCAAGGGCAAGCCAGTCGAAGACGCCCTCGGCCACCACCGCGAAGGGCGGCGCAGGGCCGAGACGCCCAAGCCCAAGCACCGGCTTGGAGCCGGGCAGCGCCTGGAACCGGGGCGTCCGGTCGGGGTCTATGGCCCGCCCGACAAGCCAGCGGACAAGACCGCCGGAGGCGTCGGGAACGACCACCATCCCTGCGAACCGCTCACCACGCTCGGTGAACAGCCCGCAGTCCCTGAGCCGTCCGGCATTGAAGCCGTCCGACGCAAGGGCCTCCCGCAGCCCGCTCCCCGGCGCATAGCCGAGGCCAAGACGGGCTGCGGCGTCAAGAGCGACGCCCCGCGAGGCAAGGTACTCCCTTGCCGCCGGGCTGCGCCGCAGCTGCCCGGCGTAGAACCGTGCCGCCGCCGTCAGCAGCACCGGGTCCCTGGGAGGCAACGCGGCGGCGGTTGAGCCACGAGGCTTGACCGCCGCCTGGGAGCGGACGGCAGCCCCTGGGACCACCCACGCGCCGCCGTCCAGCCGCTGGATCGCATCGGGCAGGCTCAGGTTCTCGGCCCGCCGGACGAAGTCCAGCACGTCGCCGCCCAAGCCGCAGCCGAAGCAGTACCAGCGTTCAGAATCGGCGTACACCGTGAAGCTGCCCTCAACCTCGTCGTGGAAGGGACAGACGCCCTGGCGGACCCTGCCCCTTCCCCTGAGCCGCACCCCCGACGCCTCCACCGTGTCGCCCAGGGGGTGACGGGCCTTCAGCGTCGGGATGTCAACGGAAGCGTTGGCTACGACCATCACGCACCCCCGCTCAGGACCGCGGCCCGTCCCGCGCCCTGGCTGTAGACCAGCGCGTCCCGGTCGCCGAAGCGCCTCCGCACCAGGTCCGTCCACTCGGCGTAGGCCCACCGAGCCTCCCTGGTCTCCGCCCTTGCCGTGTCCACGCCGGCGAAGACCGCCAGCGCCCCGTCGAGGTCTCCCGCCTGCCGCAGCCGCCGCGCCTCATGGACGCTACGGGCCACGCTGGGGGTTTCCGCCTGCGGCGCCGTCTCCGGCTCAGCCCTGAACACCGCCGCCATCAGCCGGTCGACCAGCTCTTCGAGGCTTGGCCGCAGCCTTGTCCCAGTCCCACCAATCGTCGTTGCTTGCGTCGTCATCATGTCCTCCTTCATGTTGTGTTGCTCTTGCCGTCCGTTGCCGTTGTGCCTGTTGCGCCCGTCCCGTTCGCTGCCTGCCTCCGGGCCTGATGAACCGCCTGAGCAGCAGCGCACCGAGTCCGAGGCCGACCGCGTTCAGGAAGACCAGCTCGCCGTCGGTCGTCAGCAGTGGCCCGAGCAGCAGCGCCGCGACCACGACCGCTATCGTCAGCCGCTTGTGCCGCCGCATGAATCCGCCCGCCTTGACCGCGAGTCCCTTGACCTTTGGAACCAGTTCCTTGACGTGCATTGACGCCTCCTTTCCGTTGTTGACCCGCGCCGGCCTCCAGGTCGCTGGGCGTGGACCAGTCGGGGGATACCCGGATGCCCACGTCGAACTCCCTTACCCGCGATGGATCGGGCTTCAGGCAGGCCGGGTCGCTCGCGGATTGCTTCCCGTCCAATGTGTGCAGCTGCCCGCATCTCTTGCAGTACCAGCCGCCCGAGCCTCTGTAGCCCACCCCCGCCCGCGCGAAGGAATACCCGCATCCACAGACCTCGAGAGACAACCTGAACGTGTCGAAGACGTTGCCCTCGGCGTCTCGCAGGGAGCAGAGGCGGGTGCGTGGGTTGAGGACCACGCGGTCGCCGATCACCTGCCGTTCGCCCTTCTGATACCGACCAACTTGCATGTCCATGTGTGCTACCTCCTTGCTGAATCTCATGCCGTTGCCGTTGAATCCGTGTTGCCGTGCCGACGACGCCCGCAGTCCGACGATGAGCCGAACGAGGGAGACGCCGTGTTGAAAGAAGACGCAGCTCGGCCCAGGGTCAACTCACGGGAACCGACTCAGGGGAGCTGCTGCTACGTGGGGGATGAAGAAGACGCAGCCCGGCCCAGAGTCAACTCAGAGGAACGGACTCAGAGGGAGCTGCTATGAAGTGGGGGAGAACCGACCGGCCTCCAGATCAACCACAGGACGGCCCGGTGAGAGACGCAGCGAGACCCGGGAGCTACGTCGGCAACGTCCTGGGATGCTGCGCGAAGGGGAAGCGGCCAGCCAGCTTGCAATGGCAGACCGGCGCGTGGTGAAGCTGCGGCCAGTTCCACAGGAACCATGCCGCAGACGTGAGGAACCGGCCAGTGTGCAGGGCGCACTCCGACCAGGGTGTCCGAGGGGCCGAAGCGAGAGACGCTCCAACCGCTGCGAATGTGTCCTCCGGGGCGGCCATCGGGAGAGCGAGGCTCAATCCTTCCGGTCTGACCCCTGGGCGGCTGTTCGGAGAGCGAGGCTCAATCCTATGCAACCAGTCCCGGATTCGGGGGACGGGAATCCTCCAGGTTTCTAGGCAGGAAACACTGGAAAAAGCCGGAAACTGAGTCAATTATCGCCCGAACATCCGACCGAAGGGAAGGCCCCGGACGAGCAATTCGGCCCCCTACGCCCAAATTGCTCGCTCCGACTTAGCGCCCACTTCGCTCCGATGTAGCAACCGCCGAAAACCGGCCCCGGAGACGGCTCCGGGGCCTACTTCCGCCACAGCCACAGGGTGAGGACCGTCCGCACCCAGCGCAGCAGCTTCCGCTTCCGCAGCGCCACCCGAGTGTCGGCCAGCGCCTTCCAGCGATGGTTGATCTGACCCTTGCGTCCGAAGCCCCGCAGGGCCTGGGTCTCCGGGGGCAGGGTCAGCCCGTGCTCCTCCAGCATAGCCAGCTCCAGCACGAGCAGACGCTCCTCCGTCGTGAGCCACGACAGGCTCTTCCCCTGGTGGGGATGCCCGGCCCGCAGCCGTCGCCACTCCTCCACCAGCGGCCACGCATCGCCGTAGACCTCATCATCGTCGTCGGCGGGCTCCTCGGTGACCACCTCCGGGTCCAGCCTGCGCAGCGTCGCCCGCTTCTTCGAGCGCACACCAGCCATCGGAGGGGCGGCCCTGGTGTCCGACCGGCCCGCCCCCTCCTCGTGCTTCCCGCCCTGCGCCTGGGCCTGGGTACCGTCCTCGTCACCGCCCTCCACCTGGCTGCTCTCACCCCCGCCTTCCACATCTGCCGCAGGAGGCGTCTCCATGCCGCCCTCCAGCGCCGCCACCCGCTCCTCCAGCGCACCGACCGCCTCCCTGAGCCGCGCGACCTCGGCGTCGTCCGCCCTCCTCAGCAGAAGCTCCAGCGCATCGCCCATGCGCCCCGTGATCTCACCCGACTCCTCGGCCCGCGTCAGGGTCTTGTGGTTGACCCCCAGCAGTTCCGCGGCCTCCATCTTGCCCTCCTGCCGAACCAGGTCCCGCAGGAACTCGCTCAGCCTGAGCCGCCGAAGCCTCTCGGCGTCCACGCTCCCGTTGCCGTCCACATCCCGCTCATTCATGGTCGCACCTCCTCGCAGTCATGTCCTGTAGGGGGCTGTCCTGTAGGGGGTTTCGACCCCCGATTCCAACCTCCCCGTCCAATTGCTCGCTCCGATGTCGCGCCACCCCCGACTTCCCTTTTGGGCCGCTGTCGGAACCACCCCTTTCACCAAAGTGCTCGCAGGCTCGGCCTCACTTCCCTTCCTTCACGCCCGTTTCACGTTGGAAACAGCCCACAACTTCCCTTCTGGGCACCGAAGCAAATCCCTGTACACGGGTATGACACCACATCCGGCCCATTCCTTCCCATGCCCTAAAAGGGAGGACGCGCGAGTCCTCCCATATAAGGCATGGTGTCCGGCCCCGCGACTTCCCAGACTCGATGGCAGAACAGACGGCCCCATCAGCGAAGAGGAGGCGAATCGTGGGAGCGCAATCGACGGTCCGAAGGTCCCTTGGCAGAGCCAGACGGCTCTTACCCCTGTCAGCCGCGCTGCTGTTGGCGGCGCTGGTGGCAATCCCCGCAAGCAACATCGCCCAAGCCCAAGCCCCGCCCGGTAACGAGCTAACCCTCGTTAACGCGGACAGGGACTTCGTCGAGCGAAAGGGCGGCGGCGAGTTCGTCGCCGCCCCCTCTTCGACCGGAAGATCGAAACCCTCTTCTACGCCGTCAGGGACGCCGACACGGGCGACTGGATAAGCGCCATGTACCGGGTCAAGGGCGGCGAGAAGAAGAGAAGCGACGGCTGGGAGTACTCGTGGGAGTACCCCGACCTGGACGAACACCCCGACCTCGACCGCGACCGGGCCTACCTGCTGGTCATGCTGGCCACGGCCGAGGACGGCAAGAGAGGCGACTTCTACGCCGTCATCCCCTTCCATGAGCCGGGCCGCATCTGGGACAAGATTCTGTCCGCCCTCAACCCCGGACGCTGGGCGAGGGCCTTCGCCGGCTGGGTGATCGAGGGAGTCCACGGAACCCTCTGCGGTGTCGTGGAGCGGGCCTCGGGCGAGGACGCCGACAACTGCCGGAGGGAACCCGGCGCATGAGCGACATCCTCACCGGCACCCCTCCCGACCTCACTTACGCCCACGACCTGGTGCGCCAGGCGTGGATGGTCGTCTGGGCCATCACGTCGGGCGCTCTTGTCGTGATCCTCGGCTGGATGGGGCTGAGCTTCATCATGGCCGAGCACCTGGGGACCCGTCAGGCGGGATGGCGGGAGATGGTCCCCCGCCTGGTCCTCGGCCTCGTTGCCGCAGCGTCGTCGCTCTGGTGGTGCGCCCTGGTCCTCGACGTGGCCGACGCCGTGTCCGGCTTTATCGCGGTCTCCCTCAACGTCACCCCCGGAGACCTGCTCCGCTCCACCCTCCGCACCCTGATGACCGGCGTGCAGGCCGGGAGCGTGGGCATGGCCCTCCTGCTGGCCGTGCTCTACCTCGTCTACGGCTTCTTCGTGCTCTACGTCATCGTCCAGATGGTGCTGCGCCTCGCGTTGATCGACCTCCTGCTGGCCCTGGCCCCGATCGCTTTGGGGCTTTGGATTCTGCCCACACGGCGGGCTGGGGCCGCCACTGGCTGCGGCTGTTCATGACGACGGTGTTCCAGCAGGCCGTCCAGCTCATCGCGTTGGCGCTTGGGTTCGGCTTCCTGAAGGAGTTCGCCGCCATCGCCGCCTTCGAGCCGGTGCAGGACCTGATCTGGAAGCTCCTGATGTCGCTGGCCTTCGTCTACATGGCGACCCGCGTCCCGTCGATGCTCGGCAATCACGGCACCTTCGACTCCTGGCTCTCGATGCTCTATTTCGGCATGAACCTGCCCTCCTCGATGGTCAGGTCGGCCAAGACCATCGGGCTGCTAGCGGGCGGGGCCGCAGGGGGTCCGGGAGGCATGGCGGTGGGCGCGATGGCGGCGAAGCCCCCCCGGAGCGGCGGCGAGTAACCCCGACAAACGACGACCAACGGGCGCGGACGCCGTTCGCGCCCACCGAGAACGCAAAGGAGGTGGGAGCGATGTGCAGCTAGGCGAGCGGAGACGGTGGAACCGATAGAGACGGACGAACGGACGAAGACCGGGCGGGGAAACGCCCGGCAGTCAAGACAGAGAGGAGACGGAACTTATGGATGAACTGACACAGACCATATCGAACCTGGTGGGAATCCTACTGGGGATCGTCGGCGCGGTGGGCGTCGGCTTCTTCATCTACGGCGCGTACCTGTACCTCACCGCGTCGGGAGCGCCGCAAGAGCGCAATGATGACGGCCCTGGCGGGCATCGTCCTGGCGATGGTGGCCTACGGCGTCGTGGAGCTGGTGATGAACGCCGTGGTGGGTTCCCCGGTGGACCCCAACGTGCCCGACCCCAGCAACAGCGGCGCCGCCGAGACGTCCGACAGTTAGGCGAACGGAAGGAGAAGAGTCATGAGAGAACACGAGGTTCCAACCCACGTGCAGGCCGAGGACAAGGTCCTGCTGTGGTTCACCTTCCCGCAGGTCGTGGCGATGACGGCGGTGTGCGCCCTGTCCTACGGCGCATACCGCTACGCCCCCGTCGGGCCGTCCGAGGTGAGGATGGCGGTCGCCGTCCCCCAGGCGGCCCTTGCCGACGACCACGAGCCGTGGCGGGACGAGATCGACTTCGAGGTGACGGAGCCGGTCGAAGGGCGGCGGCTCTTCGTCGAGGGACTCACCGTCTCCGGCGACCGGGCCGCCGTCACGCTCAGAGCGGCCACCACCCTTGACATCCGCGTCCGCGCCTTCGGCGGGCCGGAGGGCACGTGGCTGCGGTTCTGGGGATCGGCCTCCCTGGACGAGGGGGAGCGCATCGACTACTCCCTCCCCCTGGACGGCCCGAACCCGTCCTTCACCTTCTCGTGGGAGGACACGTTGGGGCAGGCCGGGGCCGTCACCGTCGAAGGCGGACAGATCCCGTACCCCTTCCGGCCATCGACGGGGAGCTCTGCGACCTGCGGGTCGTCTCCCTGGGATGGAGTCCGGGGGCCGTCGAGGGAGTCGTCGAGTCCGAGTGCGTCACGCGCATCGAGCACCCGGTGGAGCTTCAAACGGTTGCCGGACACGAGAGCGTCACCGAGACGGCGCTCATGGACGCCCAGGTCGCGGCCATCGAAGGGACGGTCTCCGCCGCCACTGGTGCGACGCAAGCCAGCGTGCCGTTCGTCCCCAACGGCGAGACGCGGTTCACCCTGCCTGTAGGAGATGGTCAGGCCATCCACGCCGTGCGCGTGGACGTGAGCCTTGAGGCGAGCCTCCTCATCCCCATCCCCCCGCTGACCGTGCTCACCCACCACCCTGAGCGGACGGAGCAAGTCACCAGGACCGTGCACCTCCATCGCCCGGGGGACAGCGACTCCGACAGTGAGACGGCGACGGCCACCTGCGAAGACGGCGCCACGGCGTCCGCCACCGCGACGGCCTACGCCTACGTCCCCAGCGCCACCATCGCCAAGGAGGTGACGGTGGACGTGCTGCACAAGGAGCACGTCAAGGCCGAGACGGTGGAGCGAGAGCCGGTCTCCCGCAGCCGCGAGGAGCACTTGAGCCTCACATCCGGCGTTGGCAGCGACGACCCGTTCGCCGTCCTTGTCCTGCCCGAGCCGGAGCCGGAGGACCCGCCCGCAGAGCAGGAGCCCGCAGACGGACTGCGCGGCTGGTTCGAGGCGCTGGGATGGGAGTGGCCCTGGTGAGGCGGGCGACGGCCCTGCTGCCGCTGACCGGCGCGGCCCTCGTCTTCATGGGGGCCTCGCCGGAAGAGGAAGCGATGCTTCACGCCTTCGACCGCGTGCTCACGGCGATGGCCTACGCCGGCTCCGGCCTCTGCCTTTTCGCCATCGTCTGGGCCGGGTTCGTCCTGATGGCCGAGGGAGGCGAGGAGCGCGGCGGCGGACGGGCCAAGGCCGCCGTCGTCATGGCGGTCGTCGGCCTGGCGCTGGTGCTCTCGGCCAAGGGCGTCGCCGCCCTGCTGAAGCACGGCATCATCCCATCCCTCCCAACACCCTAGAGAAAAGGAAGCAAACCGAATTAAAGAAGCTGATTGAACGAATCACGAGGCGCGGAGCGGGGAGTACCCCGGACGGGGCCGTCGCTCCGCAGGCCCCCGCCCCCAAGCCGCCGCCACCCCTGCCCCCGTTCTTCATGCTCTCCCACCTGGAGGAGGACGGCCCCGTGCGCCTGGACGGGGTGAAGCTCGGCGTGTGCGAGGTGATGGGCCTGGAAATAGACGAGCCGAAGCTGGGGGCCTCCGCCGGGGCGCTCAACGCCTGCGACTTCCCCGTGCAGCTCCTCATCCGTCAGCACCCGCCGCGCCTTGGCGGGCTGCGGGAGGAGCTCAGGGAGGCCCAGCCGCAGGACCTTCCCCCACAGACGAGGGCGGCGGCCGAGTCGCTTCGCAGGCTGTTGACCGAGTTGGAGGCCCGCGACGGCATCCTCGACCGGCGCTTCTACGCCATCACCGAGTTCGGGCGGTTCGACGAGCTGCGCGGCCTGCTGGCGCGGGCCGGGCTGTCCGTCCACCCCTTCAGCGGCAGGCGTCTAAGGATGCTGATGCTGGCCTCGGCCCTGGGCGGCACCCCCGCCGAGATCGACGAGGAGACGCCGGTGGAGGTGGAGATGCGCCGCCGCGAGGTGCGCGTCGGAGACCGCCTGGTCCGCTCCCTCCACCTGGGCAAGTGGCCCCGGTCCCTGGCCCCCGGCTTCCTCCAGAGCCTCATGGCCGCAGGCGCGCCGATGGACCTGTCCATCCACCTGGGGTCGATTCCCGCTGAGCAGGCGGCCAGGACCCTGGAGTGGCAGAAGGTCCGCTTCGAGTCGGCGCAGAGCCTCTCCTTCAAGCGGGGCCGCACCATGTCCCCCGAGGCGGAGATTGCCCTGGAGGACGTGACCCGGCTCAGGGACGAGGTGCAGCGGGGCCGGGAGCGGCTCTTCCACGCGTCCCTCTCCATCACCCTTCACGCGAAGGACGAGGCGTCCCTCAAGGAGATGACCCAGCGGGCCAAGGCCCACTTCGCCGCCACGCTGGGCAAGCTCGATCCCCTGGCCTTCCGCCAGCGCGAGGGCATCCTGTCCACGCTGCCCCTGGCCCTCAACGCCGTGGCGGAGTGGAGGACGCTGGACACGTCCAGCATAGCCCGTCTCTTCCCCTTCTCGCCGCCCGACCTGGACACCCGGAGGGGAACCCTCTACGGCATCGACATGCGGGCCTGCGCCCCGGTGGTCTACGACCCCTGGGACGGGACGCACCTGAACGCCAACACCGCCGTCCTCGCAAGGTCGGGCAGCGGCAAGAGCTTCGCAACGAAGCTGGGAATGCTGCGGGGCCTGACCAGGGGCGTCACCGCCTACGTCATCGACCCCGAAGGCGAGTACGCGGACATGGCGAGGGCGGCAGGCGGGCGCGTCCTCTCTCCCGGCATTCCCGGCCAGGGCATGAACCCCTTCGTCATCGAGCGGGGCGACTCCGAGGAGCTGCTTCAACGCATCGGCAGCCTGCGCCGGCTCATAGAGGTGATGGTGGGGGAGCGGCTGAGCGCCGAGCGGCGGGCCTCCCTGGACCACGCCCTGGCGGGCTACTACGCCCAGCCCCGCGAGCGCACCGGCTTCCGCGACTTCTACGAGTACCTGCACGGAGATGAGGCGGGAGGGAAAGACATGGCGAGGCTGCTGCGGCCCTTCGCAACGGGCAGCCTGCGCAACCTCCTCTCCGACGAGGGCGACGACCTGCTCTCCAACGAGGCCCTGATCACCGTCTTCGACCTGCGGCTCCTGGAGCCGGAGCTTCGCCCCGCCGCCGCGATGGTCTGCACCGAGACGGTGTGGGCCGCAGCAGCCCAGGACCCCAAGCCCCGCCTGCTGGTGGTGGACGAGGTGTGGTCGATCATGCAGCACCCGGAGGGAGCGGCCTTCATGGTGAGCATGGCGAAGCGGGCCAGGAAGCACCGGCTGGGGTTGCAGTTCATCACCCAGGATGTCCAGGACCTTCTGTCCGAGGACTCCTCCCGCGCCATCACCGGCCACTCAGGGCGGGCGCTGCTTGCAGAACGCCGCCTTCAAGCTGCTCTTGCAGCAGGACGCGGCGGCCATCAGCACCGTGGGCGACGCCTTCGACCTGCCCGAAGACCTGCAACGCTGGCTGCTGTCCTGCCCCAGGGGAGACGGGCTGCTCTTGTCGAAGGGCCACCGCTTCCCCGTCCGCATCGAGGCCACCCCGGAGGAGACGGAGGTCATCGAGTGGAGACCCGGTCGTCACTAGGAGCGACCGAACGACCGCAAGGCGAGAGAACCGATAGAGAAAGGAGCAAGCGAATGAAAGCGAACCCCATCAAGTGGCTGCTGAACAACGAGGCCAAGAAACCCCCGGCGCTGCTGGCGGTGACGCCGCCCAGGACCGGGGAGAGAACGCTCCTGGGAGTCGAGAACATGCTCGGCTCCATCGCCGTCCCCGAACCCTTCTCCCTGGAGCTTGCCGGGGACGCCGACGGCGTAACGCTCTTGGCCCGCTGCCTGGACGACCAGGTGGTGCGCGCCCAGATCGCCGCCCGCTACCCCCAGGCCCAGATACAGGAGATTCCCGCCGAGGACGACCCCCTGCGCCTGGCCGAAGACGAGCAGGCGTGGAGCATGACGCTCCGGGCCGACGGCCCCGAGTGCGTGCCTCTCCGGGTCTTCCGGGACGACGACCTGCTCGACCCCGGCTCCGACCCCCTCATCGCCCTCCTGGGCGCGCTCTCCAACCTCAACGAGGGGGAGCGCATCGTGGCGCGGCTGATGCTGCGCTCGATGGGACCCGACTGGTCGGAGTCCCACCTGGAGAAGGCCCACAAGCGGCCTGTGGAGGACCGGCGAGACCCCGCCTACACCTATCAGACCAAGCCCCTCCAGACCGACGGCGTGACGATGGCCGTCCTGGGCGTCGCGGCCCTGGCCGTCGTCAGAGGCTACCTGTGGGTGCAGGCGGGGGAGACCTGGAAGGCCGTGCTCATGGGAGCGGGCGTCGCCCTCGCCCTAGCCGTGGGCGGCTGGGCCTGGCACCGCTGGAAGAAGGCCCGCAAGCGGGTCTTCGACCCCATCCTCATCAAGGAGAAGGTCTCCCGCATCGCCTTCGACGCCGAGATTCAGGTGACGGCGATCCTGCCCCGGAGCACCCGGCCCCACCGGGCGAATGAGCTGCTGGAGCCGGTGGCCGCCGCCTACCGCGACTATGACAACCCCGCGGGCGCGCGCCTCGACGTGAGCCGGGAGCCAGGGACGAGACGCCACTGGTGGCCCGCGCCGGGGCCAAGGTGCTGCTGCCCACCGCCCGCAGCGTCAGCGGCGGCGCCCACGTCGGCGACACCACCACCGGAACGCCCAGGAAGATTCACTTCCCCGACGACCTGCTGAGACGCCACCACCTCTACGTCGCCCGCACCCGCATGGGCAAGTCCACCCTGATGCACCACCTCGTCGTCCACAAGATGCGGGAGAAGGCCGAGGGCAGGGACGGCGACGCCATCGTGGTCGTGGACCCCCACGCCGACCTGGTGGGCGGCCTGCTCCAACACGTCCCGGAGTCCCTCATCGAGCAGGTGCGGCTCATCGACCTGGCCGACGAGCGGGGAGCGCCCGGCATCAACCTTCTGGACACCCGCATCTTCGCCGACCGCGACCGCACCGCCGATTCCGTCGTGCGCATCGCCAAGGGCCTGTGGGACCAGTGGGGGCCGAGGATGCAGTCCATCCTCGAACAGACGGTGAAGACCCTTCACGAGGCCAATGAGAGCAGGGACGCGGGCGAGCAGTACACCATCCTCGACGGACTGCGCATCCTGGCCGACGACGGATTCCGCGCCGAGGTGCTGGCGAAGGTCAACGACCCCTACCTGATGCAGTGGTGGGCCAGGGACTTCTTCGGCTGGCGGCGCGAGACCCGCGCCGACGCCCTGGCCCCGGTCCAGACCCGCCTCTCCTACTACGCATCCTCCAAGCGGGCGCGGGCCATCCTGGGCCAGCCCCGCTCCACCATCGACATGCGCCGCACCATCCAAGACGGCGGCATCCTGCTGGTCTCCACCGCCCAGGGCAAGGCGGGCAGGGACGTGGCCGCCCTGGTGGGCGCGTCCCTCCTCAACCTCGTGGACGCCGTGATACGGGAGCAGGGAAGCCTGCCCTTCGAGCAGCGCCGGGGCGCTCTGGTCGTCGTGGACTACGAGTCGATGCTCAGCGAGCTGGGCAAGTTCGGGGCGTCCTTCGTCCTGGCAACCCAGAGCCTCGCCAAGCTGGACGACCTCTCCCGCACCATGCGGGACACGCTGCTGGCCAACGTGGGCTGCCTGGCCGTCTTCCAGGTGGCGGGCAACGACGCCCGCCAGCTCGTCTGGGAGCTGGGCAAGGAGCGGGTGACCGAGGACGACATCACGTCCCTGCCCGTCCACCAGTGCTACGTCCGCGCCACCGTGGGAACGGAGCGGATGGATGCCTTCTCCATGAAGGTCGCAAAGCCGGAGCCGGGAGACGCCGACACAGCCGAGCGCACCCGCGACCTGGCCGAGAGCTACCTAACACCTGCCAGCGACATCGACCGGCGGGACGCGGAGATGCAAGACCTGGTGGACAGGTACCGCGAGGAGCTGGAGAAGCTCAGGAAGGGCCAGGACACCGAGACGGCGGAGAGCGGCGGCCAGTCCCAGGAGCAGGCCCGGCGCAAGCCGCGCACCAAGCGCGACCGGGACCCCGGAGACCCCCCGCCTGAGACGGCGGACGAGGAGGTTGAGGAATGAGGCCCGTAGACAGCGAGCTGCTTCGGCTCCTCGCCGACATGCCCTTCCTCGACCGGTTGGAGGCGTTCGCCATCTCCCGCTGGTCGAGGGGCGGGGTCTACAAGGCCGTTCGCAGGCGTGGAGGACGCGGGGCTGGCCGCCGCCGTCGCCAACGTCCACCACCCGATCCGCTTCCGCTGGTACCGCGCCATGCCGATGGACGCGGCCATCGCCCTCCCCGGCGGGCGCACCGTCGCCGTCGTCCGGCAGGGACACGCCACCGACCGCACGGGCTTCGCCAAGCGGCTCTGGCGGCTCGGAGAGGGGCCGCGATTTGGCGGCCTCCTCATGGTCGTCCCCGACGAGACCCGGCTGCGCTACGCCCGCAGGCTGCTGACCGGAGCCTACGCCGCCACCGCAGTCATCGCCGTCGAGCGCGACGCGGCCGCGGGGGCCACCGCCGACCGGGTGTGGCGGCTGCCCTCGGTCAATGCCGCCGTCGACCTGCGCGCCGCCATCGACCGGATGGACCCCAGGGGCGCGCTTCCCAACGAGCGGCCCCTGGCGCGGGTATCCCTTCCCGAAGACATCGACGAGCGGGGGAGCGGGTGGGGCGTCCCCGAGCACATGCTGCCCGCCCTCCTGAAACCCACCGAGGAGCGCGTCCTCGACCTGCTCTCCGACTGGCCCTGGCTCGCCCTGGGCGACCTCGCCGGTCTGCTGGGCGTCACCAACCAGCGCGCCTCCCAACTCACGACGGCCCTTGAGGGTTTCGGGCTGGCCGCCCGCGTACCCTCCGCAGAGCGGCGGCTGGTGCTCACCGACGCGGGGCTGACCCTGCTGGCCCGCAGGGACCGGGCCGCCGTAGGCGGAGCGAAGAAGCGGTGGAGCGCCGCTCCCCCCGACGCCGGGGCCGCAGCCGACTGGCGCAGCGTCTCCGGCAGGCGCAGCCGGCAGCTCCTCCGCGACATGCAGCACACCGCCTCCGTCCACGGCTTCGTAGCGGCCCTCTCCCGCCAGGCCCGCGTCCTGGGCTGGGAGATCGACCAGCTCGACCCGCCCCGCAGGGCGTCCCGCTACTTCCGCTACTTCGGCGGGAGGCGCTCGGTGCACCCCGACGCCTTCGGGATGCTCAGGCGCGGGAAGACCGCATGGCCCTTCTTCCTTGAGTGGGAGCGGAGGGCGGTGCGGCCGGTCACCATGGCGGCGCGGCTCGCCCCCTACCTGCGCTACTACTCGTCCCACCGGCCCATCGACGACCACGGCGCGACGCCCGTCGTCCTGGTCGTCTTCGACGACGACATCGCCCAGACCCACTTCCTGAGAGTGGCGCAGGGCGAGATGGACCGTCTCAGGACCGCCGTCCCCTTGCTGGCCTCCCACCGCGAGCTGGTGGAGCGGGAGGGGCCGCTGGGACGGGCCTGGTTCGCCCCGGGCGGAGGCTTCGAGCCGGTGCGCCCCCTGACCGACATGCAAGGAGAACCAAGGCCATGAGAATCTATTACATCGACGAGTCCGAGGGTCCCCGCTACTACGTCCGCTCCGCCCTGGGCGCCAACGCCGAGCGGTGGAACGGCCTGCATGGCCGCATTCAGGACTGGCGCACGGCGTTGGCGGGCGACTACAGCGTCCCGACAAGCCGGGAGCTGCACGCCTGCGACCTGCTGGCCGGACGGGGCAAGCTGGCCCGCATCGACAACACCGGCCGCAGGCTCACCCCGGAGCAGGGAGCCGAGATCTTCATGGACGGCCTGCGCATCATAGAGAACGCCGCCCATTCCCTGGGCGGCATCGAGGTCGTCAACGTCTGCCTGCGCAAGGCCGACGTGAAGGGCTACGAACAGGTCAGCCTGGACCGGCTGCTCAACCGCATCAACACCTCCGTCGCGGCGGACGGGCGCTACGCCCACCTCATCTTCGACGAGGGAGGGGAGCGCATGGTCAGGCGGCTCTACGGCAGGCTCAGGAGCCGCAACCCCGTGCCCAGCAGGTACGAGGCGTGGGAGGACGGCGCGCCGACGAAGGACATCCCCATAGAGCGGATCATCGGCGGCCCCTCCTTCCGAAGCTCCCAGGACGACGACCTGCTACAGATGGCCGACCTCATCGCCCACGCCCTCCTCAAGCAGGAGGAGGAACCCTCCCAAAGGGTGACGGAGCTGGGCATCCACCTGGCCTTCGGGATCCTCGACCGCGCCCTCAACCGCAGGGCGTCGAGGACGGATCCCCAGGGCGTCGTCAGGAGATGAGGAAAGAGGAGGAGGAGGGCGCTTGGACGTGGCCCGGCCTCTCGCTCCTATTTCGCCGGTTCGCCCTCCGATTCCGGGTCGCCGTAGAGCATTAGATTGAAGCCCCCGGGAACGCCCCGCGCCAACTGCATGATGCCCATGTAGTTGAACCCCTTGGCACCCCTCCCCTGAGCCACCTCCGCACGGTGGGCTCCGTCACGCCGAGAAGCTCGGCCAACTCCTGCGGCGACAGCTCGGCCATCTTCAACAGGCGTTCCAGCCGCTCCCCGAAGTCCTCGGGGAAAGGGGTTCGTCGTTGCTTCCCGGTGCTCCCTTCACGTCCTTCGACAGCCATGGCGCAACCTCCTCGGTCTCTGTCTGTGATTGCCTCCTCGTCCAAATCCGTTTTGCAGAAGCCTCCCCGGAACGAGAACAGAGCGTCTCAAACCGAGACGGCCCCCGGACGCCGAGAGTGCAGACGCCCGCGTCCGGGATCATGCAGCCTTGATCTCCACACCCCTTGTGCGCCCTGTGCCAGGCTGCCGCAAGGCAGCGTTAGCGTCTTCCGGGGTGGTGCAGACCCAACGATACACCAAAGGGGCCTCCCATCCAAGACGAAGCGGAGGCCCCCGGTGCGGCAGGCGGTGAGCGGCGAGGAGGGGGAAGGGCCGGAAAAGACAGGAGGGCCGGGCGGTTCAAATCCGCCCGGCCCTCTTTGCGTCGATGGACAGCCGTTGCGGCTCCGTTCGAAAGTGGGGTGACGGCCCTTAACCATCTCCATCAATCGGGTTCCGTTCGTTTACATCACATCAAAACCCCCTTTCTCACACAATAGATCGTCTCAGCGGTAATCGTTGGGACGGTTCACGGTTCCTTTCTATTCGTTACTTTACAGTAGCTGATGGCTATGTCCGTTGCAAATGCTAAATGTTCTATTCTAGAGCGTGTTGACAAATAGCTTGGCGTTCTGGCGGGGAAGATGAGGGAGGGGGCAGGGTCGAGGCTTGGCACACATGGCGGCACCCGCTCGTGGGCGGTGGTAGCGCGAGGAGATTGGGTCGAGGCTTGGCACACATGGCGGCACTGGCACACTGGATTGGGCATCGCGGAGACCATGATGCTATGATAGGGGCGCGGGCCTTTTCGTTTATTCCGTGACCATAAGCAGAAAATTAGTTGACAGGATACCCGTGAGGATGACTATCAGCCTCCTAGCTTCTCTGACGTTGCTCTACGTTTCTTGCTTGGGGGATGCTGGCAATCCGTCAGCCGACCCCGTGTCGCTGGCCAGGCTGCGACAGGGAGAGAAGTCTGGCGGTGAATGCGTGTTCAGTGATGACCTCTCCCAATATCCCGTTACCTACTCAGGAGTCAGCGAAAATTGCCTGCAGGCAGTAACAATCGGGCCGCTCAGCTTGGCGGACCTGGACCAAATGCAGCGTGAGGAACCGTCATTTTGGAAGAAGTCCTCCCCCTACCAACAATCGCTCGTGGGAGAATGGTTTGACGCCAAGTGCCAGTTCACCAGCCCCGCAGTGCAAGCGGTCCTGGAGTTCTCCGAAACTGTATCCACCGATTGGGCAAACTGCATCATGATTGTCGAAGTGGGACCGGTCACTAAAAAGCAAATAGAGAAAGTCGAACGCCTCGGGAGCCGGAGCCGAACTCCCGCGAGAACGGCAGTGCCGCCAAGAGAGCGGTGACGAACGCGACGTCCACCACCAGTAACGCGTTATCCACTACGAGAGGCGCGTCCGTGGACTGCGTGAGTGCGTTCTTGCTGATCATGATAATGAACAGGACAATGGCGGCGGCGGTTCTGGGGTTCGCTCCTCTGCTTTTTGACCTCATCGGCCTTGCCCCCCAAGAAATTCTTTGCCGTGAAACGTGCTTAGCACGTCCCCTCCCTGGCCTCGTCGCTGGCTGGTTGCACTGACGGTTGAGAAGCATTAACCAAGGATATGACGCAGACGGTAATGACGATGCCACCGAGAATGAACCAAATCAGCCCAGGCAGCGGGTCGAACAAAGGCTCTACCCCGGGAATGATGAATTCCCCGCCGATACTGTTGGGGCTGGTGGCCCGCATCCGGGGGAGAACGAGCATACCCACCACCCCATTAGCGCACGCCGCCGCCGTTGCCTGTGGCGTTGGCCGTCAGTCCAGACCCACGGCGGCCTCCGCCGTCTCGCCGGACTCCTCCGGACCGTTCCCGCCGCCGACGGGTTCCAGGCCCCTTACTCCCACGCCGTACCGCCTGCCGTCCACCTCGACGGTGGCGCTGGTGTACCTGAGCAGCGTCCCGACCTTGCCACTCAGCCCTTGCTGGACCGTACCGCCGCAGGATACGGACACTTGCCCCGCCCTCGTGCAGCCCCCTGGCGGTCTCCGCGTCGTTGACCACCACCTCCGCCAACGCCGGGGCCTCGTCGCCGTTCAGCCAGGCCCAGCAGCGGCCCCGCCAATCGACGCCGATGCCACCGTCCTCCGCAAACCGCGTCTGCGCAACCAGAGGGCGCTCGGCCACCAGGTCGAGATTGAATCCGATGATCTCCTCGCTCTCAGTCACTGTCTCTCTCCCTTCCAGAGTGTCTTGGCAACGAACAAGAGGGCCGGGCGGGATGAACCGTCCGGCCCTCGCCGCGCCCGCCGGTTGCCCGTTGGCGGCCTCTCCCAGGCTTCGCCGGTAGGTCCCATGTAGCACCTGCCGCCGCACCACCCCTCCCGGCCCGAATTGCGACGGAACTGCCGGTAGTAGACCCGACCGCAGCCCCGGCATACCTTCTCCATGTGTCCCTGCCTGTATCTGGTCATTGGCCCGCCCCCTGGAACGCGCTCGGCTCTTCCACTCCGCGCAGCAGGTGGTGGAGCAGCCCCATCCCCGCGGCCAACTCCAACAGGTTGACCAGGTGGCCGGGGCCGGGCTTGGCTCCCGCCTTCCATCGGCGCACGATGCGGGCGTTGACCTTCAGGCGGCGGGCCAGCTCCCGCCAGGACAGCCCTGCGGCCTGCCGGAAGCGGTCGAGGCGCTCAGGAAAGTCCTGGGGGAACTCTTCAGGCTCTACGTGGTAGACCCGCTCCTGCCGGCGACCCATTTCCCTACTCCCTTGCAGGCGGGAGCCGGAACCAGGGCGCGAGCAGCACGTCGCCGCCGCCGGGAACCTGACTGGCCCACAGCGCCATCGCCCACACCTCGTCGGTGGTGGGCATCGCACCGCTGCGCCACTCCCCAGCCCGCTCCTCCGGCAGACCGAACGCCCTTGCGAACTCCTCAAGGGAAATCCCCGACAGGTCCTCCAGCCGTCCCAGCCGCTCAGGAAAGTCCTCCGGCCAGGGCGGTTCGCGAGAGTCTTCAACTTCCGTCCCGTCGTCGCCGTACATGATCAGGTCGTAGCCGCCGGGAAGCTCGCGGGCCAGCTCGATGATGGCCCACAAGTAGGCCCCCGAAGGCGGCCCTCCCCTGCGCCACTTCAACAGGCCGCGCTCTGTCACGCCGAGACGCTCGGCGAACTCCCCCCACGACAGCCCGGACAAGTCCTTCAGGCCCTCCAGCCGCTCCCCGAAGTCCTCGGGAAAGGGCGGGGGCCGGTTGTTCAACGTCCGCTTCCGTTCTCTAGTGGTCATGGTCCCTCCTCCTCGGTTTGAAGATCACGATTACGTCCTCGCCCAGCAGCTTCGCCAGACCCTCCGGCGACCGTATCGCCAGCCGCACCAGGGCCAGCATCGCTCCGCCGTTGGGACCGCCGCCCTTGATGCGCCAGCGCATCAGCTGGCGCGGGTCCACGCCCAGCGCCACCGCCATCTCCTCACAGTTGAGATCGAACAGCTCTCTCACCGCCTCCAGTCGTTCGGGGAAATCGTCGGGCATCAGGGCGACGCCGGGCGGAACGAGCAGGGGAGCGGACGAGGCGGAGCCGTCGCTACACATGGACCTGCTCCAGGATGAACAGGTCCTCGAAGCGGGTGACGCCCAGGGCCTCCATGAGCCGCCTGCGCATGTCCGCCGAGGGGCAGCGAGTCCCAGACATGATCTGGGACAGGTAGCCGGACGAGGTGCCGACCAGCCGCGCCAGCTCGTTCTGAGTCATGTTGAGCCGGTTCAGAAGCTCCCACACCTTGTGGGGGTCGAGCTTTACCCTGGAGGAGGGCTGCCTGCGCTTCACGCCGCACCCTCCTTCTCGGCCGACTGCGACCCGTCCCCGGCTGCGCCGTTGGGGTACAGGTGGGGGTTGGCGAGGTAGTGGCGCGCGATGATGCGGGCCAGTATCCGCAGGCCCTCGATGCGCCTCCGCTCCTGCCTGTCCGTCAGCTTCCGCTTTCGCTTGCTACTCACGCGATTCCGTCTCTCTCATGGGGTTCGGAGCGCCGCGAGGGGGTGGCCCTCGCGGGCGTCGGTGATGTATACTCAGACCGAAATACGATAATTCGTTCTGTTGGCGTAAGTGTAGCAATATAGAGCGGACAGAGGCAATGGAGAAAAGGCGGCATCAGGGTCTATCAGAAGGATTCATTGACAATTGCTCGCTCTGATGTAACAATATGTTAGCAACAATGTAGCTGCAATGTAGCAGGCACGCCGTGCGCGACGCTGTGCGCAACTACGGATGCAAGAGGGAGACATCATGGATGAGCCTGACGACTACCGGGACCTTGAGGACCGAGAGGCAATCGAGGGCGATGACGAGATAGGCCCGCTGCTCAGACGGCTGCGGGGAGACCTCAGCCTGCGGGACGTGACCCGGCGCACCGGCATCTCCAGCTCCTACCTCTCCCAGATCGAGCGGAGTGGCCGGAAGCCCGGCTCCAACATGATTAGCAAGCTGGCCGCCCTCTACAACGTGGACGAACAGGAGTTGATGAAGCGGGCCGGGCGCGTGGACCAGCCCGACCCCTACGGCGGCGAGGCGATGGAGATCGAGCGGGCCTACCAGTACGTGCTGGCCGATCCCGTCTTCCGCGTGGGCACCCGGCCCGACGGCCCCATCACCCTGAAGACCAAGCGGTTCATCGTCGAGATGTACGAGCGATTCGCCAACAAGAGGCTGCTGGAATGAACAGGACGAGAGAGGACTTCTGCCGAAGGCTGCTGGACGACTCCCCCCGCGAGGCCCTGGACCCGGAGCGCCTCGCCGCCCGCTTCGTGCGCTACTTCGACGTCCCCGCCCGCCCCACGATGGAGCAGATAAAGGCCCTGCTGAAACGAGCCGGGTTCGGGGAGGTGTCGGGCAGGAGGCACCTGGACGTGAAGGGCATCCACTACAGCGCGCCGGGGGGCGGCTACGACATCCACTACCGCGAGGACATGTGGGCCGGGACCCAGGACTACTCGGTGGTCCACGAGACCTACGAGATCATCCATGAGACCCTCTGGGACATGAACTCCGGCGACGCGCCGGACCGGATCGTGTGCACACAGGCCGACCGCTTCGCGGCGGCGGTGCTGATGCAGCCGAGGGCCTTCGCGCCGCTGGCCCTGGAGTATGGGCTGGACGTGCTGGCCTTGCAGCGGGCGTTCCGCTGCTCCTACGCCTCGGTGACCATCCGGCTGGCCGAGGTGCTGAGGCAGCCGCCCTTCATGGCCGTCCTGTACGCGCGGGAGGACAAGAGCGACCCCGCAGGCTGGACCGACCCGCTCGACCTGCGGGCGAAGGTGGTGCGCCGGACGCGGGGCTTCGGCACGCCGGCCACGTTCCCCATCCCCCCCCCCCGGCTCCCTGGCGGAGCAGGCCGCCCGCTACGGCACGGCGCGATACGCCCAGGACGGCGGCTGCGCCGCCATAGCCAGGCCCGTGATCTGGACGGGCAAGCTGGCGAAGGTCGTGGTCATCGCCGTGCCCGAAAGCTACGCCTCCGTCCTCGGACCCCAGATGGTCGCCTCGGACATGCCCGGCCGCAGGCGCAGGCCGGTGGCGGCTGGCCCCTGGTAGGAGTTGCAGGCCAGTGTCCTGATGTAGTGTATAGTAAGACAATACACTACATCAGGAGGCAAAAAGAGAGTGACCACTCCCAGGAAGTCCAAGACCCTCACCTTCTCCCTGCCCCCGGAGATGGAGGCGCAGGTGCGGCGGGTAATGAAGGAGGATGACCTCTCCGTGAGCGAGCTGCTCCGGCAGGCCATCCGCATCTTCATGGAGGAGCGGGAGTGGCGCAGACGGGAGCGGCTGGAACGGCTGCGCTCCCGCCGGAATGAGCAGGAAGAGACAAGGAGGACAGACCAATGACAGAGCGATTTGATCTCACGCCAGTGGCCCTCTACGCAAGAGTGTCCAGCGACCGCCAGGACGTGGACCTGTCCATCGCCGCCCAGCTTAGGGCGCTCAGGGACTACGCCGAGAAGCACGACTACCTGGTCGCCCGCGAGTACGTGGACGAGGCCGAGAGCGGCCGCATCGCCGACAGGCCCGAGTTCCAGAAGATGCTGAACGAGGCCGCCAAGCCCGAGGCTCCCTTCAAGGAGATTCTCGTCTGGAAATTCTCCAGGTTCACCCGGAAGCGCGAGCACGCCGTCGCCTTCAAGTCCATGCTGAGACGCAGAGGCGTCCGAGTGGTCTCCATCACCGAGCAGGCCGACGACACCCCCACGGGCAAGCTCCTTGAGGCCATCATCGAGAGCGTGGACGAGTTCTACAGCGAGAATCTCGCCCAGGAGGTCACGCGGGGGATGCGGGAGGCCGCGTCGAGAGGCTTCTGGATGACCACCTACGCACCCTACGGCTACAAGCGGGTCCACGTCCAGGATGGGGCCGCGAAGCGCCCCAAGCTTGAGCTGAACCCGCCCGCCGACGCCGTGGTCCGCCGCATCTTCGACATGGTGCTACAGGGCAAGAGCATCCTCGACGTGACCAAGACTCTCAACGCCGAGGGCATCCCAACCACCAACGGCAAGAAGTGGCTCAAGACCACCATCCACACCATGCTCTCCCACGAAGCCTACACCGGCACCGAATCTACTCCTCTAGTGCGTGACTCCTTGTAAACACCGACTCCCGCGTCGTCTGCCGGCGACGGGGTTGAATTCGCGCCCGACGACTCTTTCGGAACGTCCAAGAAGCAGGAACCCAAAACGGTTGTTGATCCGGATTCCCCCCAGAAAGGTATCCCCGGCGCCACCGGCCCCGTCTCGCTTTACAGAGATATCTCCCATCGAGAAGTTCGCAGTGCGAGGTACCAAGAAATCCATTGAGGAGACTCATATGACCAGCAACCGCCACGCTCGCATTCGACCGGTGTGGGTCCCGGCCCTGCTCTTGGCAATCCCGCTCATGGCGGCCGCCCTGGCCGCGTGCAGTGGCGAGTCCCCCGGATCGGACGCGCCCCGCGACGAGCCTTGATCCCAGGAAACGGAATCCCGGAACGACGACTCCGTCAGCGCTGGGAATAGGGACGACACCGCGAACGACGTCCGAGACGACGGACAGGACGACGCTGCCGGACTTTTCGTCTCCGTCAGCGCCGGGTACTTCCACACCTGCGGGGTGAGGAACGACGGCTCCGTCGCCTGCTGGGGCGACGGTGAGCACGGCCAAGCCACGCCGCCTGCGAGTTGAGGAGGGACGGCTCCGTCGGCTGCTGGGGCAACGATGTTATGGCCGGGCCACGCCGCTCGAGGGTTCCTTCGTCTCCGTCAGCGCCGGGAGTGCGCACACCTGCTCGCTTGGACTGATGTGGCGGCGATATGGGCTTCGACGCCGGTACCCCACAAGATGACGCAAGCAATACGCGGACCGCATGTCATCACCTGTTCACAGCGCGGTGTGGCGGCACTGGCGAGAGCAGTCTACTTCGTTGACTCACTAGGAAGACGGGGGAAATCCGGAAAGAGGTCCATTGTCTGACGGCAGCACGGGGGAAAGATGCTCGTATAGAAAGCGGCCCAATAGGAGCCCCCAACTTATGAGTTCTACTGGAAACTCGTCCTTATCTTGTTGCGGCGCATACCGAAAGTACTGGCTGATATCGTGGGGGGCCTCAATCGGCCTGACACTATCCAGTGCCTCTTGGGACCAGCCTTCGTGCAGTTGCTTTCGGTCTTTCCTGGATCGTTTGCGTTCACAAAGGCCGTGTAGTTGCTCTCCCTTATTCTCTTCGCCATCTGGTCCCAATCAGCTCTCGCTTGCTGTTTCGCATCGGGAGAGGATTGCGGTTTTGAGAAGCTGCGACCCATGAGTTTTTTGATGTCGGTCTCTACCTGGGTCCTGAATGCCAAATAGTCTGTGGCGAATACCTTGGACTCCGCAGCGATTTCGTCTTGGAGTGGATCAGGCAGAGCTTCGTATAGCTCGACAACGTCGTGTCCCGCCGCGAACTTAAAGCAACCGGTCTCTCGAAAGGCTGCATGAGTCATAATGGCCTTCAGGCCCAATTCTACCGCCAGGATGACGTTCGTCATCATTACCCGTTCCCGATCTAGATGGTTGTCCTGTGCAAATGCCCAGACCTTCTCCATTTGCATGGAGTTGTAATAGGCAAATATGTTGGTGGGCCAGGTGCCAAGCGTGCCATGGGGATTGGTCAGTAGCCGTAAGGCTTCTTGCATTCTATATATCTGTCCAGCAGCTGGCATCGAACAGTAATCCAGGAGTTTTCCAGACATGTAGTAGACGTTGCCGCGTCTCCAATAGTTGTGGCGTTCAGCTGCCAATGACCCTGTGAGCAATACAGGTTCTGACATCACAAAGTGTTTGGTTCGACCGCTTACTTTTTCTTCTATGCAATTGAAGGAGTACGGCAACCTGCTTCTCAGGTACTCTATCCAAGAGTCCTCAACTGGCAAATCGCCGTAGCTCGGTGTCGCATTAGTCATATCCTGCACCTACATCTGGATGGGAGTATGGGGATTTGAACATCGGGGCCAATTGCCAATCAATATAGACCCGAAGCCGCGCTGTTGCACTCGGGCTGTGCCTGAGTTCTGTATTGTCCTGATCAGAACGTCAGTCTCCGGCTGAACTGGAAATTGCGATAGTCAGATTGATGTGCCGGTCGTACACGATTGCTCCGCCGCGGCCGTATACCTTCTCTGGCTTGTTGAAAAAGTCGGAAAGGACGAGGAGGTCGTGCGCGAAGTGGTCGGTGAGTCAGAGGGCAACGGCCGCTTTCATCACTGCCCTCGTCGTTGTCGAGATGCCATTCGGCTATATCGGGTAGGCTGGTATCCCAGATTTCCTCGGACCTGCCGGCGGAACAGGGTCTACTGATCCGGGTTTCAATGATTCCGGTGGTCCGGAGCTTTGCCTTTAGTACATTGTGGGCAACCCTGCCATGTACCCCTCGCAGTCCACCCGAAGAGGCTCGAACTCCCCATAAGGATCGCGGCGGCAGGGATCACAGGGCCCCTAGCCACAGTTCAAATATGGTTCTGTCTACCGTACACGATGGTGGGCCAGAGTATACCGTACTGCGAACTTTTCGGTGGGAGGTCCCGCTGTAAGGGAACGCTTACTCTTCCTGCTCGACGACATCATCATGCCACTCTTTAGTGCCGGTGGTAACGTTGAGGGTTGCAGGTCATTGCCCCCTTGTCGGCTTCACTAGGGCAGAGCCATCGGCCGTCGAGGATGGCAGAGACAACGACTGGAGACGTCAGCATTTGGCGGCGTATTCCCTGCCCTGAACACCCTCTTAATTTCAGAAGACCACCTTTTTGATGGCTTCAGAATCCAACCTGGAGCCGACCACGTTTTCAATCAATCTTTGCTCGATTCTTGGGATGCTGTCTTCAGATTCCACTCTAACTCCGCAAGATTTGGCAAGAAGTAAACAGTCAGGCGGTGTACCCCCTCAGTGAACAACACGGGCTTGAGGCCCAAGGGAGGAGATACACCGCCTATGGGAAAGGGAAGCACTGGGAGCAGGTCGGAGTCAAAGGCCGGAGGGGGAGCAGTTGGAGGATTGGGTGAGAAGCCGGTCCAGCGGCTGATCCAGGAGTTGCTGTAGGAGCAGGTGACGGAGTTTCTGGGAAGGGCGAAGTCGGCTCGCAGGTCTGACTCGGACTGGACACCGGCTGCCGGAATGGATACGCCAGACCCCGGAGGCTGACGCTGAGTTCGGGAACGATACATCTGAGGAGGCCACGGGTGCGCAACACCGAGGGGGTGTTCGAGAGCCGGTTGCTGCCGCTGCTCGTCAACAGGACCAGGAAGGTTGCTGAACTGATCCCCCAGTTGTACCTGCACGGTCTTTCAGAAGGTGACTTCGATCTGGCGGTGTGGGGACTGCTGGGAGAAGAGGTGCCGGTATCGGCGAGCACGGTGGCCCGGTTGAAGGATAAGTGGAACGAAGAGCTTGCCCAATGGCGCGCCAGGCCCATACACATGCCCAGATTCGGGCCTTGGCAGAAATGCTGGGCGGGTGTTTATGTTGAACTAACCGGCCCTTGCCTAATGGCTGTTCAAGGCGCCCAGACGTTGAAGTTCTCGAAGCTGGGCGACCCCTGGTGGCTTGAGTAAAAATCGCCCATCGTGCTAATTCCACCGCTTGTCTGGTTGTGGCCCAGGTCCAGCTTGGCGACCATCTGATCATTTACGAAAAACCAACCGGCTCCCTCGATTGCAATTATCAACAGGTGGTTTCTACTCAGTAAAGCTATCCCTGCGCCCGATAGGTAGCCGGACGCTACATCGGTATATTCGTCGTCGCCAACGACTCGAGTGTCGTGGAACCACCGTGCCTCATCAGTCAGTCCGATTATATCCAGGTGGCTAGATTCTGGATTGCGAATTATGAATCCGTAGTCCCAGTCACTGCCTTGGGGGTTAACGAAGTCGGCTTCTACTACCAGGTCACGAGTCTGCACTCTGCTACCGTGGGTGGCGATAAACCCAGGCTCCTTTTCCAGCTTCCCCTCGGCGGGGCCGTAGCGCCTGCTTAACTGGTCGCCTCTGAAATTCTCAAACCGGGTAACCGCACCGGCGACTTCATCGCCTGTAAAAGCTCCAGTAATAACGGCGACGTCGCCCGCTCCGGTTACGTCCGACAAATCGAGAGCGGAGACAAATTCGCCATTGACGAAAAGCCAGCCGCGTTCTTTGATGGCTACGACCCTCAGGTGGTTCCGGCCCCCGGCGCCGGTGTCGAAGGTTTTGAGGGTTCCACCGCCCACCCGTTGGGTGTCGGCGTTTGACGTTTCCCTCCAACCAAGATACCAACGCCGGTCGCTTGTTACCGCGAAGTGAATAGCCGGGCCGGTGTGGTCTTGCCGAAAGATGAACCCGTAGTCCCATTTGTTAGATGCTGCCGAGTAGGGGTTGACGAATGTCGCATCCACTATCATGTCGGCAATGGAAACGTTGGCATACTGAGTCTCGATGGCATTGTCCGACGGGTCGTGCCGCAGCTCTCCGCTGGTGGGGCCGAAATCGCTGGTTTGTCCCGGTACGGGCGTAGCGGTGGGGCGGCGGGTTGGTGTAGGCGTGGGAGCGGGTGGGCTGGCCCGGAGTGTGGGGATTTGCTGTTGCACCGTTGTCCCTGAGATTGCAAAGCCCAGCCCCTCGGTGGGCCTCCCACTCTGCGATTCATCATAACGGAATGTGTTGATGCCCAGGATTTCGCCCGATACCGAGAGGATTGGTCCGCCGCTGTTGCCGGGATTGATGGCCGCATCGGTCTGGATCACATCGCTGCGGTGCGTTGAATCGTAACGCACTGCCGACACGATGCCCCGGGTTACGGTGGCCTGGCCGGGTAGTCCCAGGGCGTATCCGATGGCCACCACTTCGTCGCCGGGCTGTAGGGCTGCGGCGTTGCCAAAGGGCAGGGCCTGGAAGCTGCCGCAGCAGATGCTGACCACCGCCAGGTCACGAACGCTGTCAGTACCCAAGACGGAGCCGCTATAGGTAGTGGAATCGTTTACTATGACGCTGACCTGCACTTCACCTTCGACGACGTGATGGTTGGTGACGACGTACCCGGTCCGGCCCTGCGTCTCGAAGATGACCCCGGAGCCGGACCCCGAACTGGTCTGAATCCGCACCACGGCGGGCCTGACCTGCTTCACCATTACGCTCAGGGACGCCGCCGGGTCTTTGGTTGGCGTGGGTCTAGGTGTCGGGGTAGCGGTTGGCCGAGGTGTTGGCGTGGGAGTAGCCGTTGGAAGGGGTGTTGGCGTGGGAGTAGCCGTTGGAAGGGGCGTTGGCGTGGGAGTAGCCGTTGGAAGGGGCGTTGGCGTGGGAGTAGCGGTTGGAAGGGGCGTTGGCGTGGGAGTAGCGGTTGGAAGGGGTGTTGGCGTGGGAGTAGCCGTTGGAAGGGGCGTTGGCGTGGGAGTAGCCGTTGGAAGGGGCGTTGGCGTGGGAGTAGCGGTTGGCACAAGTGTCGGCGTGGGGATGGCGGCGAGCGTGGCCGCCACCCGGGCCTCTACGGTGGCGCCAATGTCCGGGGTCGGGGTGGGTGTTGCCGTGGGCAGCGCGGCAGCCACGGCAGCCTGCACTGTGGCTTCGATATCTCGTGTAGCCCTCGGGACAGGCGTTGGACTCTCGGCGGTGCAAGCAACCGCAACTAGGACCGCAACGACCGACACCAATATGCGACAAATGTTCACACGCCATTATTGTCTATAGCCAGGAGTTTGTAAATCCGCAAGGCTGCCACAAGCGCGCCGGAAGCTTCATCGCCTACTCGGAGCCCTCCAAGCCCACCGCCCACGAGTACCGCAATTTTTGGTGTCGATTGAGAAATTGGGATGGTATAGCGGACGGCGGCCTTGCCGGGCTCGACTACGATCTCCTTGACGAAAGACTGGATGAATGACCTAGACTCGGTTAGCTCGCTGGTCTTCAGGTACTCGCTCATCTCCGTAGGCCGGCAGCCCATAGCATACTACGGTTCGACGACGTGCACCCTGCCGGCGAACTCCTCGCTGACGTAGATGCGGCCCCGCGCCACCGCCACGGCCGTGGGGGAAACAAGGCCATCGGCCACCACCGACATGACACCGTCGCGCCACCGGACCAGCCTGCCTGGGAACAGGTGGGACTCCTTGGAGCCAACCTCGGCCAGGGAGCGCATGTCGCCGCTGTACTTCGTGACCAGCATGGAGCCGTCGGCTTCAAAAGCCACGTCCGTCGCGGCGGTGAACCCGTCGGCATAGACGGTGGTCTCGCCGAGGTCCAGAGCGTCGCCGTCGCCGTTGTCGTCCTGCAAACGCAGGACCCGGGCACCGCCGGTGGGGAAGGGAAAACCCAGTGAGGGTGGCGACGTAGGCCGCGCCGTCCGGTCCCAAGGCAATGCTGGTGGGCACGGCCTCCACCTGCGCCGAGCCGTCAGCCGTGGCGTGGGTCTGAGGATCCAGTCGAGCGTAGGGGTGGATCTCGCCAGCGAGGGTGACGCGCCAGACCGCGTTGGCGCCAGCGTCGCTGACGAGCAGTCCGCCAGAGGGGGCGGGCAGCAGGTCGTAGGGATTTGTGATGGGATTGAGGGGGGCTAGCCCCAGGGGATCCTGGCCGGTCAGACCGACGGGGTGGGCTCCCGGCGCCAGCGCGAGACCTCGCGGAACTCCTTGACCCGGGCCTCCCCCACCACGTAGTAGGTTATGCCGCCCAACTGCACGGCGGCGGAGACTCCGGCGGGCGCTCCTTCCGGCCCGTCTTTCAGCCGTGGCAGGCCCTCGTGGAGCACGGCGAGTCGATTTTGGCGGTCCAAGATCAGGAGTCGCCCGCCGCCCACCTCGGCGATGAGCAATCGACCGTCGTCCAAGGCCGTCAGCCCGCGGGGCGACGCAGTTTCATACGCCCATGCAACGAACCAACCCCGCCTTACAAGCACAGGGCGGGGTCGGTCTGGCGTCGACAGTTACGCTGCTCTAGGAACCGACGGCTGCCTCAACCTTGGAGGCCACGTCCGAGGTGACCCAGTTCTTCCATGCCGAGTTGTTCTGCAGGAACTTGTCCGCGGCGGCGAAAAAGTCCCCGTCCAACTCGCCGAGGTAGCCCGCCGCCTCCAGCTGGTTGGCCGCGCTGAAGTCCCACTTCTCGAAGAAGGTGACTAGGTCCGGCGCTTGGTCGACCAGGTTCTTACGCATGACGATAAGGACCTGCGCTATAGAGTAGCCACAGTTCCTCTCGGCGTCCCAGCACTCGGCGCTATACGGGGGCTCTTCCAAGAGGGTGTAGCCGCCGTATTCAGTGCTCAGAGCGTTGCTGAGGGTGGTGGGTCCCCAGTAGTAGAACAGCACTGGCTCCTCCTTCTCAAAGGAAGCGCGGATCTCCGCCTCAAGGGCTTCGCCGGATCCGGGGTTGACCAGCTCAATCACGTCGTCCAAGCCGTAGCCCGCCACCTGCTTTGTATTGGTGACCTCGCACTCCCAACCCGGCGGGCAGTTCAGCAGCCGGGCTTTCCCGTTGGAATCCGGGGTTACGAAGAGGTCCATATGGTCCCGCAAGTCTTGGACTGTCCTAAGGCCGGGGTTGGCGTCCGTCACGTACTTAGGCACAATGAAGGCGGACTGCCAGTTGTCCTCCAAGCTGGTCCCAATTGCCTCGATGGTGCCCTCAGCGATGGCCTGGTCGTAGGCTTCCTTCTGGTTTGGAAGCCAGATTTCCAAGGTAACGTTGGTGTCGCCCCTGGTAAGGGCCTCCATCAGCGGCACCGTGCCGCCGAACACCTTGTCGGTCGGGTACCCGTACCCCGCGCTGACGATCCGCGCGGCGATGGCGTTTTGAAGCTGGGCGCTGTCCCAGTTGAGGTCCGAGAAGATGATCGTGGGTTTCTCCTCATCCCCGCAGGCGCCCGCTGCGAACATAAAAACCACCATGAGGCTGAGCAGCCCCAGTCCTATCCTCCCAGTCTTGCCTTTCATGTCGTGACTCTCCTTTCTTGGTCCTTAGCGCCGCCTGCGCGTGTTCTTGATTCCGTCTATCTATTCCTTCTTGCTCCGCAGGGCGGCCTGCCGCTCCCGTGCCCATGCCTGAGTTATCCGGTCCAGAATGATCGCCAGCGCCACGATGGCCAGACCCGCCAGCAGCGCCTCCCCGGGCCGGAACCGGCCGAGACCCCGGAGGACGTCCTCTCCCAAGCCACCGGCGCCCACCAGCGAGGCCACCACCACCATGGCCAGGGCCATCATGATAGTCTGGTTTATGCCCGCCATGATGGTGGGGATGGCCATGGGCAACTGCACTTTCAGCAGGAGCTGCCGTCGGGTGGTGCCGAAGGACTGGGCCGCCTCCACCACCTGTGGCGTCACCTGGCGGATGCCCAGGTTGGTCAGCCGGATGGCCGGAGGCACGGCGTAGATCACCGTGGCGAAGATGCCCGGCACGTTGCCGATGCCGAACAGCATGATGCCCGGCACTAGGTAGACGAAGGCCGGCATGGTCTGCATGCCGTCTAGAATTGGCCGTATGGTGGAATCTACGGAGTTGTTTCGGGCGGCCACGATGCCCAGGGGGATGGCAATGGCTACGGACAAGATCACCGCCACCACGATGAGGGCCATGGTTTCCATGGCGCTTTCCCACAGGCCCACCAGCCCCACTGCCGTCAGCGATCCTACCGCGAATGCCCCAAGCCGCCAACCCACGGTCCGCCAGGAGAGCAGCGCAATGCCCAAAACCACCGTGGGCCATGGAAGCCAGCGGAGCGCGTCCTCCAAGAGCAGCAGGAACGTCAACACGGCGTCCGCCACGGTGTCGAACACCGGCGCGCCGGTCCGGGTCAGCCAGCGAAGGAAATCGTTGATCTCGTTCGCGATCTCCGGGCCCCAATTGGCCGGGAAGGAGACCCCTACGCCCCAGAACGCTGCCACAATGGCCGTGGATGCGGCCAGAGACAGAAGGCCAAGAAGGAGGACGGTTATGTGGCTCATCCGCCCAAGGACGACGTTCATTCGCCCCGACAGAGATGAGTCCCTGGTCTTTTCTTCTTGCTGATCGGAGGTCTTGGTCTGACTGGGGACCGCCATGGAACTGAGACCGGCCTCTCCTGCGTCCCCGCCGCTGTGGCCGTCGGCGAAGCTAGGTTGCTCGAAGGCAGCCTGGAGCAGGGTCTCCCGGTCTATCACGCCGACCAAAGCCCCGGACTCATCCATGACCCCTAGCTGACCTGGAGTGGACCAAAGCTCGGAGAGCGCCTCGTCCACCGTTTGCTCGAAGGCCACTCTGGCGTTGGGCTTGCTGGCCTCCGCCGACGCCCGTTTGGTCCCCTGCCGGTCCATGAAGTAGCCCACCGTCAGCACGGTGGACGGGCGCACGTCTCGCGTGAAGTCCGCCACGTACTCGTCCGCCGGGTCGGCTACGATTTCTTCGGGAGTCCCCGTCTGAATCACCGCCCCGTCGCGCATGATAGCGATGCGATTGCCCAACCGCACCGCTTCGGACAGGTCATGAGTGATGAAGATGATGGTCTTCTGCATCTGCCCCTGGAGCCGCATAAGCTCGTTCCGCATGTCCCGGCGTATGAGGGGGTCCAGGGCGCTGAAGGGCTCGTCCATCAGCAGGATTTCCGGGTTGCTGGCCAACGCTCTGGCCAAGCCGACGCGCTGCTGCATGCCGCCGGACAGAGCGGAGGGCCGATACTCGCCCCACTCGCCAAGCCCCACAAGCTCCAAGACCTCTTGGGCCCGCTCTGAGCGGCTTTCCAAGGGAACGTCCTGGATTTCCAGGCCCCACGCAGCGTTTTCCAGCACGGTGCGATGGGGCAGGAGGCCGAACTGCTGGAAGACCATGGAGGTCTTGGTGCGCCGGAAGTTCGTCAGCTCCTCGTCGCCGAACGCCAAAACATCGTCATCGTCCACAAAGACGGAGCCGGTGGTTGGGTTGATGAGGCGGTTGATGCAGCGGACTATGGTGGACTTGCCGCTTCCGGAGAGGCCCATGACCACGAAGGTCTCCCCGTCATGCACGTCGAAACTGACGTCCTGCAAAGCCACGACGCAGTTGTAGGCAGCCTGGGCCTCCCCCTTGGACATCCCAGACACCCGCTCCACCAAGTCCGGCCCTTCGCCCTCGCCAAAGACCTTCCAAAGGTTTCTGACCCGTACGCGAACCGAGCCCCTTGAGGCGTCGCTTAAGGAACTTGCAGGCGATTCTATAGGCATCAAACCCCGAAAAAGCAAATTCCAGCGCGACTTGCGTCGCGAGTACGGAGCTTAGCATAGCTTATAGATATGTCTTGGGCCTGTCAATGTTGTCCGTTGTCCGTTTTCAGCGATAATTATGAGGTTCTGAGCCGTATACAGCATATGTATCACATATTACTCTCAATATCGTGCGGTTTTTACTATTTGCTAGTAGTATTATGAATACTATCAACTGTAGGCCGTCAGCGATAATGGGACACATGTGAGGTGTAGAAAACCCGAGAGCTTGGAGGTGGAGTGGGCTCCTGGGCTGAGGGTAGAGTACCCAAGGAAAGGAGCAGATGTGTCCCAACCAGATACTGACAAAGCACTGGCCGCCGAAGAGCGTAGCCAGGAGACCAAGCCCTTCGTCCGCACGGTGAAGGCTGCTCCACCTACAGACACAGTATCAGGAGACAGAGGTTGCCTTCGTCCGCACGGTGAAGGCTGCTCCCCTCACACCAGCTCCTTCTGGGTCGCTTCCTGTGACTTGACCCTGGCCGAGCTGCGTCTTCTTTCATACCACTCCGCATCCCGCGTCTGGCATCCGACCGTGGGCGGAGTGCGTCCGGCTTCATCCGGTGCCACAAGCGGGTCTCGATTGCGGTCGCGGCGGCGCTGCTGCTGGTCGGTCTGCTGCTGCTGACCGGCGACGATCATGTCGATGTCGATGTTGACGCGAGCGCGCAGATGTGCCACGGCGGCCTGGGTCGAAGCCAGAGTCGACGGGAGGTAGTCCTCTTCGTTGAAGGCGGGTATGATGATGGACAGTTTCATGGAATGTCAACGTACCAAGGCGATACGACTAAGGAAAGTGTTCGGTAGCTAATGCTCTTTGTCAACCTCTATACTGGATGGTGGCGTACAGCAAGTTGGAAACGGGGAACCCTCCCCTTACATCGCGGTCAACGTTCCGGCCCGCTGACCGCAGCCAAGCTTACAACCTTACCTCCCAGCGAAAAGTTCGCAATTCAGTCTCGTTAGGCCCGCCGAACTATACAAAATCAAGAACTTTCACGCCCAGGTTTAGGTTGGCGCTTTAGCGACATGTCAGTAAACGGGGCGAAGTCGAGAACCTTGTAGAGGTTCGTTTTGGATGTAATTGACCAATGGCCTTGCCCCGCGACGCGCGAGCTCGCCCTGCGTGGATGGACAGGTCCCAATCCCACAAAAACTCGCATTTCTGGTGGATCAGTTTTCGGAGTGAGGACTAGGTCTGCCTAAATGAACCCAAGCCTTTCACCCGCATAACGTATGGATTACGTCTTACTGGGAAAATCTTCTTTAGCGCCCATATGTGTGGCTACCATATAGGTGCGTGTTGCTCCCCCCGAGTCCATCACGATTACCGTACGGCCCATTGAGGTGAGTTCATCAATATCGGCCTTTACAGCGTCGAGGGTCTCTGTGTGTCGACGTCCAGCGATTATGTCAGTAGTTAACAGGTCAGGGAAAATGTCAGTTCATGAAAGGATTGACATTGACCCAGAAAGAACAGGCAAGGCTCCAAGTGCTCAACGGTATCCTGGAAGGTCAGATATCAGTGGATGAGGCGGCAGAGGTTCTGGGAGTGAGTGAACGCCACGTTTGGCGAATCCTGGCGGAGTATCGGAAGGAGGGTGCCGCCGCACTGGCTCATGGGAACCGAGGTCGCCGAGCGAACAACTCCATCCCGGAGGAGGCCAGGACTCAAGTTGTGGCCCTGGCACGCACACGGTATGCAAGAGTAAATCATACGCACCTAACCGAGCTCCTGGCAGAGCGGGAAGAGATCGCCTTGGGGCGCTCTACGGTCCGGCGTATCCTGGTAGGCGCCGGCATGGCTAGCCCCGTCGACGTCGACCCCCACTGCATCGGGTCCGTCGCCAGCGCATGAGCCAGGAAGGCATGTTGGTGCAAGTAGATGGCAGCGTTCATGCCTGGCTAGAAGAACGGGGCCCTCGATGCACCCTGCTGTTGGCAATCGATGATGCCACCAGCACCGTGCCCTACGCACTGTTTCGCCATGAAGAGGACACTCATGGCTATTTCCTCCTCATGCAAGAGCTGATCCGGCGTTGTGGGGTTCCTTTGGCCCTGTACAGTGACCGCCACGCCGTCTTCAAGTATGTACCTGGCTCGCATCAATCGCCTGCGCCGACCCAATTCGGTCGTGCGATGGCAGAGCTTGGGGTGGAGCAGATCTTCGCGCGTTCTCCGGAGGCGAAGGGTCGGGTAGAACGGGCCAACGGCACCTTCCAGGATCGGCTGGTGACCGAACTACGTCTGGCTGGGGCCAGAACCATCTCAGAGGCCAACCAAGTCCTGTGGGCTTTCTTGACCCGCTTCAACAAGCGCTTCGGGGTGCCACCAGCACAGTCCACCAACGCATATCGCTCTCCAGATCCGGACCTGAACCTGGCAGGCATACTGTGCTTCAAGCATAGCCGCAAGGTGGCCGGAGACAACACAGTCAAGTACAACTGGCATACCCTCCAACTGCTTCCTTCGAGCGAACGGTCCACTTACGTTGGAGCGCACGTGGTGGTCCAGGAGCGATTGGACGGCAAGCTAGTAGTGTGCTATCAAAACCAAATCGTCCCTACCCAGGAAGCGCCACCGCGTCCTGGTGTCCTCCGGACTCTGAACGCCACTCGAGGTCTTGGCAGCGTCACCGTGGAGAACCTCGCTGCAGGCATGGACACCAACGGGATCGGTGGTCACGAGCGAGAAGGACTGGGAGCGATGACCGCGATCGGCCGGGGACTCGCCGCAGGGAGATTGACCACGGATCGCGAGAGTGTAGCCGTCCACCCTAAGGCTCAACCACCCAGACCGCCGACGCCTCGTCAGCGAGCCCGTTGGAAAGCAGTGCAGAGGGCCAAGCGTCGAGGCCTTTCTCTTCGGGCAATCGCCCGGGAATTGAGCATATCCCGCATCACCGTCCGAAAGTACGTTGAGGCTTCAAGTCCACCTGTCTATCCGGACAGGGAGCTCGCTGCTCACTCTTGATCATGTGGAACCGCCTTCGGTCCATAACAACCGGCCTGTGGGTAAGTGGGCAATCCTGGCGGGATTGCCCACTTACCCACAGGCCGCTCCGCTCGGATCGAGTCACCATCACTGCCACCCACGGTGTCACACGAAGCTGGAGGGGGGGGCTTTCTCAATCATCGAACTGGATAACTATTGGCTTGACACAGCAACCACTGACATAATCGCTGGTCCATTACCCTGACATAATCGCTGGACGTCGACATCTCTGTGGGTATCCCTTTGTAATCATAAGTAGGGTGTTCGCGGACCAAAATGTCGAGGTCCTTATGATGGCAGTCCAACCACTCCTGGAATATCAGACTATCCCTAGGTTCTGAAGATGTGTCACATCCACCGCAAAAGGTATAGAGGGAGAATTCACTTTCTCCTTCGGGCCCGTTCTTACGCCCCAAAAGCGAGATAATCGCCATGTTGGGTCCACAGTGTTTCTGAAGTCCGCGGACCCAGCGATGCACGGTTTCGTCTCGCACTTTTTGAGTCTTGCTTTTGTCGTCGCCCGACCTCCCGGGCCTAGCGCACGTAAAGAAATGAGCCGAGCCCGAAGGGGTGTCTAATCTCCAGCGTCTCCACATATAGGGTTTCGTGGCCTTAAGATTGGAGGACATAGAATCAGCACCGCTAGTCCCGCGCGACATATTACCTGCTTGCGTCTGACCTTCTTAGAAGGTGAAAATAATCCCACCACATCTGACTACCGGACCTTCAAATTACCTTCATTGTTGTTGTGGGATGCCCAAGAGTTTCCACATGAGTGCCCGATGCGGTGATGATGGATGCACTGGTAAGGAAACTTTATTGTCGCTGACGACGGGGCCTCCGCACGATCGACATGGTAGCTTTTCGCTGGACATTAACAGGTGGCCAACCGTTGTCTAGTCTGTTGTGGATTCCATCGATATTATATAGGAACCTAAATGGGGAAACTAAAAGTGGCGAACTGTACCTTTTGCGGCAAGAACACTGGTACGATGGTGTTGCTGCACTGTCTGGGCCAGGTCACACTCGCAACCCCGACCGGAAAAGTCATATCCACCGAAACGGTCTTTTCAGATTACGTACTTGATGTTTGGAGGGAAGATGGATGACCAGGAGCTAGAGGGGAGTGCGTCGGCGCCTTCTACGTTGGCGAGAAGGAGGTGGAGTTCACCCCCGAAGACGAGGAGACCCTGGTGATGTGCGCCTCCCAGGTGGCGCTGGTCATCGCCAACGCCCGACGGCACCGTGACGAGCAGCGGGCCAGGACCGACCTGGAGACCCTGGTGAACACCACTCCCGTGGGCGTCCTGGTGTTCGACGCGAAGACGGGCGGCGGGACATCGGTCAACCGGGAGGCCAAGAGGATCGTCACCGACCTGTGCGCCCCGGCGGCTCGGCAGAGCAACTGCTGGAGGTGCTGACCTTCCGGCGCGCCGACGGGCGGGAGGTCTCCCTGGAGGAGTTCCCCTGGCCCTAGCGCTGACCACGGGGGAGACGGTGCGGGCGGAGGAGATCATCCTCCAGGCCCCCGACGGGCGGAGCGTCACCACCCTGATCAACGCCACGCCCATCTTCTCGGAGGAGGGCGAGACTTGGGCGAAAAACCCAGTTCGAAAGATCGGAAGGGCAGGTCGAAGTCTCATGTGGGCGATGCCGACGTGTGGGCGAGGCGCCAATTGGCGGTCCCGGGCTCGTGCGCAGGCAGTCAATGTGACTAAGAGAGAGATGGAAAAGTGACGTATGAAGCAAACGCCCCAATCACCTTCGGCGAAACAACTATTCAGTTCGAAGTCTACGGCGAGCTTATAGAATTGCCGGCTAAGGCTGTTCTTCGCCTTTTGCCTAGCCCGCGCCTCGTGATTGAATGCACTGGCGGCCTTTCAATGGAACACATGCAACTTGACGCGACTCAATCTCACATAACCGCCTCATTGTTTGATGCAAGGACAGAATTCGTCATCGGGCAGACAGTCCTTACTTTCGGCAAGGCATCCAGAGTTGGCTTGACTCTGTTGCCGAAGCGCGAACCTGTGTCAATTCATCGTTCCGGGAAGAGGATATCGTCCTTAGAATTCGCCGTACTAAACTTCCCCAACTTCTTGTTAGGTCAAGATAAGAAGGTGGTTGTAGGCGCGCAATGGAGGGTGCTTGGCTCGGCGCTTCTGCAAGCTGGAGGTTGGGAGATTGAGATTACCGCAGTAACCGCCCTGACTGAAATTGAGAAGAAGCTCAAGGAGGAGGGCGGGTATGCCATCACCCATACTGGGACTGTCAAGCGGTCTGACGGGGGTGACTTCGCTGCACAAGATGTTGAACCTCTTCTATCAGCCCTTCGTCTGTTTCTGTCATTTGCCCGCGGCACCTTCTGTGGATTGACCCTCGTGGTTGGCAGAGACTGTAACGGAGAGACGGCTTGGGAACAGTGGGGAACTCACAGGGTGACGGATTGGACCACTCCGTCTCCCTCTTGGTTCGACAGGATGAACGGTTACATTCTTGCAGAAGCGTTTCCTGGTTTCTGGAAGCTGTGGCAAAACCATGAACAGCTGGTACGCATGGCTGTTGACCTGTACTTGCACGCCAACCTGGGCAGTCATGGGGCCGGTTACGAAGGCGGCCTTATACTGACGCAGGCGGCGTTGGAACGTTTCTCCTACTGCGTCGAAAGTAGCAAAGCCGGGGTACGGATTGAAAAGGCCCTGAGGAATATGGGCATCTCGGAAACGGCTCTGCGTATCTCGCCGGAAAGCTGCCCTGAATTGGCCATGTTTGGAAAGAAGCACAGTTGGAAGCATGGCCCCCACGCACTGGTGGAATTACGCAACAACATAGTTCACCCAGAGGACAAATATGGCAACTTGCCCCAGAGGGCCTACTACGAAGCCTGGAACCTGGCACAGTGGTACTTGGAGTTGACTCTTCTGAAATTGTGCGGATACGAAGGCAGCTATGGCAATCGTTTGAGTCAGAAGTGGGTAGGAGAAGTTGAGCCTCTAGGCCAATGGCTGGTCGAAAACATGCCCCGTGGAACCGACCTCGAGAATCCAGACCGACGTGAATCTGGAGGTGACATCCCATTGTAACCGGAGAGTCTGTAGAGGATACCGAATGAACGGCCTATTGCTGGACACAAATGTAGTCTCCGAGATGACCAAGAGCCCTGCGGACCCACGAGTTGTTGCCTTCCTACAAGTGCAGAGACATTTGTGGCTATCAGCGATTGTGATCCATGAACTGGAGTTCGGTATACAGATATTGCCACAAGGGCGACGTCGCAACCTTTTGAGGGATGCAAATCAGAGACTGGTTGCCAACTTCAATGGTCGCATCCTCCCGCTGGGGCGTCTAGAAACAGAACAGGCAGCAGCGCTCAGGGTCCGAGCTCAGCGCTGTGGTCATATGCTGAAACTGGCAGATGCACTCGTTGCTGGAACGGCACTCGCGAATAGATTGTCAGTAGCAACGAGAAACGTCAAGCATTTCGTGGGTTTGGGCGTGGCCATAGTCAACCCCTGGGAAACACCATGACCACCCTCACCGAAGCCGATGTCGAACACGCGGCCGTCGACTGGCTGGCCGACTTGGGCTGGCGCGACGCACACAAGCCCAGACATTGCCCTGGACTCGCCTGGTACCGAGCGGGGCGACTACGGCCAAGCTGTGCTGGAGCAGCGGCTTCGAGACGCCTTGGCCTCACTGAACCCAGCCTTCTCACGTCGGCGGCTGGAGCCGTACTACCTTCCAGTGTCATTTGACGGCATCTACATCAGGAGCCGTGGTGAGATGGTGCCCGGACGCCACTGAGGGAAGATAGGCGGCTCTCCTAAGCACCATCAGGGCTGGCTGGGTTCCACAAAACCCAGTGGACCTGAACCTTCAGCCTGAATCTGATCACGAAGGTTCTTGATTTTATCAAGTCTGGTGGGACTAAGCCCGAATCCACCGAAGGACACCGATGGACGGCGTGAGGACAGCGGAAGGGGGTGGGTGAGGGAGCTACAGGGGAGATGGCCTGGGGTCTTGGGGTAGATGGGAGGCCGGCGGACGGTCTTCAGTCGCCGCACAGGGCCCCTAAGGCCCTATGCGGGAGTTGCGATGCGCGGGATGGCGAGAGGATACGCAGCAGGGGACTCTCGCGACCGGGGTGGCGCGAGATTGCGGGGACGTTGGGTCAGTTGCAGGCTGGCCGTCAGGCCGGGAACGGAATGGCTTGCAGCCGGGCCAAGGCGCGACTGAACTGGGTTTCCCAAGGCCAGCGCCGGGGGAGATGCAAAGTGAGGCGGCGCGCCGAGCGGGTGATCCGTCCCACCAGAGCGAAGACCCGCCGCCTGAGGGTCTTGGTGATCACGGTCCGCTCGCCCAGACCAATCCGCGCCGTCCAGCGGGCCAGGTTATGCGCCATCACCTGTACCGCCAGCCAGGCGCCGTTGGCGGCGAAGCGCCCCGACGGCATGTGGTTCAGCCCGACGCCGTACTTGAGGTCGCGTATGGCGTTCTCGACCTCGGCGTGGCGGCGATGATCGGCCTCCAGTTCGAGCAACTCCCCGTCCCGGTCGGTGATGAAGCCGTGATAGCTGTATCTGGCGAAGAGGGCCAGCTGGGAACCGGGTGTCGGCTTCACCCGCCGGACAATGAGCCGCGCCGGCGGGGCGTCCGGCTTGGTCTGGAACGGGGTGTAAGTCGTCTCGGCGACATCGGCGGCGCCGTCCATCCAGTGGGGAATGGGAGTCCAGTCCTCCTCTGGTATCGCCTCGATCAGGTCCCGCAGGCTGGCGCGCTGGCGGATGGTGATGGAGAAGCGGACATCCATTTCCCGGCAGGCGGCAACGACAGTGTGGGCGTAGAAGCCGCTGTCGGCCCGCACCGTGAGTTGTCCCCTGGCCCCGCCGTAGCGCACCCGCCCCACCGTCTCACGCAGGAAGTGGGCGGCGCCACGGGCGGTGTTGGCACGGCCCTCGCGCAGCCGGGACATCAGCACGTCTCCGGTGCCGGCGGCAATGGCCAGCAGCGGGTGATAGCCGCGGGCGCCGGTATAGCCGTGGTGGCGCGCTCCCTCCTTGGCCAGTCCGTAGGTCTCGCAGATGGTGGAGTCCAGGTCGATGGTCAGGGGCGAGTCGCCGGGTCCGGCCCCAGCGGCCCAGGCCCGGGCCAACAACTGGCGGCTCACCCGGTCCAGTTGACGGACGTGGCCCCACCGGAAGCTGCGCAGGAAGGTGCCCAGGGTGGATGGCGCCTTGACCGTGCCGCCCAGGGTGCAGGCCGTCCCCCCGGTGCGCAACACATCGGCGTCGTCAATGCAGTCGCCCCCAGCCAGCGCGGAAGCGACCAGCGTCAGCATCTTGTCCCCAGTGTTCGCCCGTCCCGGCGCTCCGCCGAGGTCAAGGTGATGGTCGACGAGTTCCCGCAGGCCCAGGTGCCGGGCTAGGGTGGCCGGAAGGATCAGCCCGGCATTGGCCACCAGGCGGCGGTCGTCGAAGGTGATTTGGATCCGGTCGGGGTGGTTGCGTGGCAGCATCTATTGGGTGCTCCTTGTTTCCGGGCGGGTTTCTGTTCCAAAACCATTATCCCAGATTCAGAGGAGCACCCGCTGGCTTCTTCAATGGCTGTCCCCAAGGCCGTCCTTCGGTGGATTCGGGCTTAGGAGGAAGAATTTCCCGTCAGGCTCTGCAACTACGTTGACGTATACAAGAATGACAGGATCACTCAGGCAATCCCCTTCATGTCTGCCACGGCGTCCAGAGACGAGATCGAGAAATTCCGGCTGAACCGGAATGCTGTAGTCATTACGAAAGACTCCGAGGCCTGGGACGACATCGGAGTACCATCACTCGTCACCGAACCAGCAGACGATCTAATCTCCGGGTACCACCTCGCGATTATCCGCCCCAAGGAGAATGCATACGGCCCGTACCTCTTCTGGGCTTTGCGGAGTAAACACACAGCCTACCAATTCCATGTTGAAGCCAAGGGAGTGACAAGATACGGACTAGCTCACCACGGAATCCAGTCCGCTCTCATCCCCCACCCCCCGTTGTCGGAACAGAAAGCCATCGTCCGTTTCCTCGACCACGCCGACGAGCAGATCCAGCGCTACATCGCGGCCAAGGAGCGGCTCATCGCCCTCTTGGAGGAGGAGCGGCAGGCACTGGTCCACCAGGCCGTCACGCGGGGCCTGGATCACAACGTCCGGCTGAAGCCATCCGGGGTGGAGTGGATGGGAGACGTGCCGGAGCATTGGGAGGTGGTTCCATTTTTGTTAAGCGACGTGTTGGCTTCCGAGAAGGACCTGGGATTATGGCAGCCGACTTTCGGGAGTCTGGTGTGCCCCTTCTTAGAATCTCGTGCCTTTGTGGTCCGGTCGCCACATTCGATGGGTGTAACTACCTGGATCCCGATGTAGTACGTGCACGATGGAGTCACTTTGCCATCAAAGAGGGCGACTATTTGCTGAGTGCTAGTGCCAGCACAGGCGTGGTTTCTTTGGCGACTTCGAAAGTGGCCGGCTGTGTCCCCTACACAGGTATCATTCGGCTCTGGTCTGCCTCGCCACGAACAGTGATGCCGTATGTTAGGTTGTTCCTGAGTTCGAGATTGTTTCTGGATCAGGTTGACTTAGAAAAGACAGGTGTGGCCATCTCCCACTTCGGACCAACACATCTAAGTCGAATGGTCATAACCCTGCCTCCGGAACCTGAACAACAAGCCATCGTCGAGTACATCGACAAGGCCACCGCAGGGATCGACGCTGCCATCGCCCGCGCCCGCCAGCAAATCGAATTGGTGGAGGAGTACCGGACCCGGCTCATCGCCGACGTGGTGACGGGACAAATCGACGTCCGGTAGGCTACCGCCCAACTCAAAGCGGGTTCCCCAGAAACCAAACCTGCAGGTGCCATCCAGGACCGAGCAAATTTCATCCGACACGGATCCCGAGAAGGCTCAGAGGGCGGAAGTGCAACATCTCTATGAGGTAGTAATCAGCAATTCCCGGGTGTGGATGAAAATGCAAGCTTCATGTTCTTCCTCAGATCAATCCACCTCATTCTTCAGGGCCCGTTTCAGCGGAACCGACTACATGGTGGACGGACATCGCCCTGTCACCCCGTTCAGACTTTCAGAACGATCACATTACGTCCACAACTGGGAGGCCGTTGTAGACCTTCTCCCAGAGGGATGGGACGAGGACAAATTCCAATTAGCCGGGAACCCCTGCCCCTGGTGCGAGGATTTGTCAGAGGACTGCGGATGCCGCGGATCGAAGGGAAGACTGGATGCCGTGTACTGTTCTGACTACGGCCTGCATGACGAGACTGATAAGCGGGCAAGTAAGTCCCAGAACATCAGGCACCTCAACTATATCCTCGGGATGGAAGAACGTATTGCAAGCCAGGACAGACTCCAAAGAGAAGAAAGGTCCAAAAAGCAGCAAGCCGCACTCCCCGCAGGAACACGCCCTCTCATAACTAACCGAGCTGGACAGCGTGGAAGCTACACCGGGGCCGCCGATGGGTTAGCGGATGTGGTGAGTAGAGTCAACCGATTGGTTGCCCAGAGATTCTATTGTCCAATCGAAGGAAGGTACCACCATTGCAGTGAGCAGACCAAAGAGAAATTGGTGACCAACGCCTTCGCAAATCTTGCTTCAACTACTGAAGAAAACCGTCGGGTAATAACTTCGTTCATGGATTCCATCCTCGAACACTGGCTCAAGACGTACCAGTCTGAGGAGTGCGCGGAAAAACAGGTGCGTGGCGACCCTGAGATTCCCGCCATCTTATACAAGTACATTCCCAGGAACCTCATCGGCAAAGGGGCTCCGGACAGCCTGCGGGCGACTCAGCTGCTGGCCCTGTGTTAGCAACCAGCAAAAGTGGGACACATTAGGAGCCGAGAGATCAGGGGCTGGATGGAGGTCTGGTGAGCTCCCTGAGAGCCCTGTTGTAGCGTCGTCGCCGTTCGGTGGTTTGAGCCTTCACCTCCTTCCTGCGTTGTAGGATCTCTTGCAGTCTTCCCTTGAGCACGTCTGATGGTGTCACGTTGCCCAGAGCCTTGTGATAGCGCCGGTAGTTGTAGTAGCTGACGAAGGCCGCGATAGCAGCCTCAAGGTCGGCGGGCAACTCATAAGGCACCTGGTTGACGTCCCGTTTGATGGTCTGGTGGTAGCGCTCCAGCTTCCCGTTGGTCTGAGGGTGGAAAGGAGTTGCTAGGATGTGCTTGATGCCAACCATCCCCAGGTAGTCCCTGAATGCTCTTGAGACATAGCCTGGACCGTTGTCACTCAGCAGCCTGGTGCGGTCTGTGACTGGAACCTGGTCCATGCTGGTCGTGTCCACAGCATCCTGGACCACCTCGATGAAGGAGTCGGCCGTCATATCTTGCTGAAGCCTGTGAGCCAGGATGAAGCGGGAGTAGTCGTCCATAACGGTGACCAGGTAGTAGTAGCCCCAGCCAACCACCCTGAAGTATGAGGCATCGGTGGCCCACATCTGGTGAGGCCCTGTGGTCTTGCGGTGGTACTCCTTACCCGCCGCCAACCGCATCTCAGCCCTCTTCACTAGGCCCTCCCTGCCCAGGATACGGTAGACGCTGGACTCTGAGACTGAGAAGCCCTGGTTGTCGGCGATCCACGCGGCCAGCTGACGGCAGCTCAGCTCTGGCATCTCCCTGGCTGATAACAGGACTGAGCGTTCTTCCTGAATAGTAAGACGGTTCCATGGTGGCTGATCGCCTCCTGGTCGGTTCTCAAGTCCTTGTTGGTCTTGGCGTCTGAGCCACCGGTAGTAGGTGCTCTTAGGGATGCCCAGCTCTCTGAGGACCTTTCGCTTGGGGAGGGGAGACGAGGATACTTTGGTAACTACCTCTGCCTTCTCCGGGGCGCTCATCCGCTGGTACCGGTGGCGTCCTGGGGTATGGGGATGGCCGTTTTTTTGAGACGGTACGCCTCCAGCGACAGATCGGCCACTAGCTCCTTGAGTTCCCCATTCTCTCGCTTGAGCTGCCCTACCTCATGCTGAGTGGCGTCCCGAACCGAGTCACGGGTCAACCTCTCCTTGCCCGCCTCCATGAACTCTTTGGTCCACGAGTAGTAGGAGTGGGGCTTGATCCCCTCCCGCCGGCACAGGTCGTTGACTGTGACCTCGCGGCGGAAGCCCTCCAGAACAATTCGGATCTTCTCTTCCGAGGTGTACTTACGTCGGGCAGCCGCCTTCACTGTGCGGACGAAAGACCTGGTCTGCTCGCTTCGTTCCTCGGCGGCCTCTGCTTTGCTTACTTCTAATTGGGACACATCTGCTCCTTTCTGTGGGTAACTCTACCCTCATTTCAGGAGCTCACACCGCCCTCCGACTCTCGGGTTTTCCTACCCTTATATGTGTCCCATTATCGCTGACGGTCTACAACGGCCCGGAAACCACCGGAGCCGAGCAAGGACCGGGCTTGCCGACCGATGGCGCCCAAACACCGGGAAGATTAGAGTGTAAAAGGCGGAGCTAAAGTGGACCACCTGGACGGATTGACCGCCTGACATTGTGGCTGTCGCTGTTCAGGATAAATGTCCGTTTAAGTGGCCGGCAGAAATGTCACTCGGTTATGCTGCCATGGTATCAGATGAAGACGTCGTAGGACCCGCCCAGGGTCGCCGCGTGGGAGGAGCCTCGGCGTCCAGGTATTTCCTGACGGTGGCCCTGTGGATTCCCAACTCCCGCTCGATCGCTCGAAGCGACATCCCCTTGCGCCTGGCTTTCTGAATCGCCTTCCATCGCTCCCTCTCAAGGAACGTCGGCTTGCGCGGGGAGGCGGCTTTGGGCTTGCCGGCGGCGGCGCTGCCGGTGATGGCCCCCGGATCCCTCTCGTTCTCGACCCTTGAGTCCAGTAGTTCGAGAGCCGCGGTCCAGCGTTCGCCCAGGCCGTGGGCGCCGGAGGGTGGGACAGGAACGGGTGTGGTGTTAGCAACCAGCGAAAATGGGACTGCGATAATCACACCCGAGGGAGAAGAAAGACCCGCGAGCGCTGTCGGTCGAACTTGACGGAGGAATAAGGCCAATTGATAGAGAACGATGGAAGCCAAAGCTACCAACTTCACATAATGGACGTTGGCGGGCCCTAAATTAACTCATGCCGGAGCCGGTACTACGACGGGAAACATCCCCACAGTAACTTGGGAAACCTGACTCCAAGGGCTTTTGCCTTGGTGGCCTCAACAGGGCTTCAATGACCCGCGAGACTAACTGCGAAGATGTACCCGGGCCATCTCAGGCAGGGTCCACTGTGGGGTTAACTGGCTGAAGGATTAAGTCTATGGCAGTCCCAACCACTGTCTCCAGGCAGCCTCTAACCTGTCGATGTCCATACCGTAGACCTGTTGGATAGCTCCCCCATGCGTTGATCCCTGAGCGAATACCGCGAGCAGTTCCTGCATCTTGGGCCATCCGTGGGCGGTGATGAGGTACTCAACGAGGCTCTGGCTCTGAGCGTAAGAAAGGGTCGCCCCCGTGTCCGCGGCCGGGAAGCTGCTGTTAAGGCTACGCAGACTGATCAGGTCGTTGTTGGCGATGGCCTCCTCGAGGGTGCGGCGCTGATTGTCGGGCAACTCTCCTTCGGCGTAGACGGCAAGTCCCTCGTCGAGCCATGTCGGCAGTCCTCCAAAGCAGTTGAAGGTCGCTTCTTCCACCAGCAGGTGGGCCAACTCGTGGACGACTCCCGGCAAATGGCTCTCGAAGTCGTCAGGGTCGACGGTTATCAGCACGATGTTATGGGCTACGAAAGCCAGCCCCCCAGTCCACGCTTGGGCGAAGAGCACCGCTCCCCGCACATCCTCCGCACTTTCGTAGACAAACACCTGGATTGGCTCGACCAACTCCTTGCCAAGCTGCAGAGTGTCTAGCCTGTCGCGGACTCCGTCGGCGATACGAACCCCGAAGTCGCCTCCCCCGGCGTACCAGTTGAAGGTGACGTTATCCGCCTTGTGCGCCTGCCAATCGAACCGGTCGTCTGAAAAGACGGTCTCCTGGCGAGGAGTACGGAATTCCCGCCCCGCATCGTCCACTACCCTCCAGCGCCACCAGACAACGGCTCCAGGCGGTACGGAACCGCGTCGGCGCATGTCCCAGTCCCACGTGACCTTTACGTCGCGCCCTGTCTCTACGTCGATCCGTGCGCTCCAATATTCGGAGGAGGCGCAGGAGAAGACGAGGTCGGTGCCGAACTCCACGTCAATCAGCTCAATGGGACGCCGGGAGTGGCCCTTTAAGTGGAATGAGATGAAGTCTGGTAGCTGCAGGGTGGTCTCACTCACGCTCACCTCGAAGTCGGCTTCCATGGCTGTAGGAGAGACGGTAGGCGTAGGCATGGCTGTAGGAGAGACGGTAGGCGTAGGCATGGCTGTAGGAGGAGACGGTAGGCGTAGGCATGGCTGTAGGAGAGAGAGTGGGCGTAGGCATGGCCGTAGGAGAGGGTGTGGGCGTAGGAGCAGCGGCCGGGGTGGGAGTGGAGACGAGGGTTACTGGTGGCACTACTTTATCGCCAGAGGAGTCGCATGCTGCCAAACCCAGGCCGATGGCCAAGGCCAGAATTGCAGATATCAGCGTGCGCATACCGGCTAACGCTCGATCGATATGTTCTGGAGTTGAGGCACGCCAATGGGTGTGAGATCGAACCCCTTTACGTAGGGTTGCACCAGCAGGAAATCGCGGCTATGCCATAACGGTACTGCCACCCAGTCATCCAGTATCAACTGCTCGGCCTGCTGATAGAGGCTGACACGGCGGTCGGTATCAGGCTCGATGGCCGCTTGTCCCAATAGGGCATCCACCTCCTCGTTACTGTAACCGAACCTGTTCTCGTCGCTGTCGCTGTGGAAGAGGACGTCCAGGAAGTTCTGGGGGTCGGGGTAGTCGGCGCACCAACCGGTAGTGAAGACGCCGAACTCCATATTGTCCAGCCGCTCCAGCCAGTCGGAGAACTCGAAGATAGACACGGCCTCAACCTCAAGGCCCAAATGCTCGCGCCATGCCCAGTGAATAGCATCGTCGGAGGAGTACGACTTGATGGGAGACAGGTTCTCCGCGCCACCATAGCTGGACTCGCGCAGTAACCTTCTGGCAGCATCGGGATCGAAAGGAGGGGGGGCCAACGCCTCGCTGTGTCCCAGCATTCCAGGTGGCAAGAAGCCCGCCGCCCGCTGATCCAAGCCTTTCAGGGTGACTTCGATCTCCTTTTCTATCTCTAAGGCAAGAGCGAGCGCCTGCCGCACCTTCGGGTCGTCGAAGGGTGGCTGTGTGATGTTGAACCCCAGGTAGCTGGTGCATAGGGACGTCCCGCCCCGCAGGTGCGAGTGGAATGCATTGGCCGGATCTTGGACGCGATCGATGTTGTAAACACTCAGGGCGACCAGATCGATCTCCCCGTTTTCGTACATTTGCATGGGTCTGCCGGCGAAGATGCGGTAGACGGAATGAGCCAACGCGGGGGCACCGGCATACCAGTCGTCGTTGCGTTCGAGAACGAGCAACCTGTCGTTTTCCCAGGCCTTCAACTTGAAGGCTCCGGTCCCGTTGGGTGCGTCGGTCCAGCTATCGCCACTCTTCACATTGGCTTGGTCGACCACGAAAGAGGTAGGGTAGGTGAGCTTGGCCAGGAAGTATAGGAATGGGGCTCTAATGGTGACCTGCAGGGTGTGTGTATCCAGTGCCTCGACACCCTTAAGGCTGGCCGCCTTGCCTTCTGCTACCGCGTCAGCGCCGACGATGTCTCCCAAGTAGGTATACGCCACTGGCGATTCCGTCGTTGGGTTCAACGCCCGCTCCCATGAATACTTGAAATCTTGGGCCGTGACCGGGCGTCCGCTGTGAAACCTAGCGTTGTCTCGGAGCTTGAAAGTGAAGACTGTGCCGTTTGGTGATACCTCCCACGTCTCGGCTATGTCAGAAACAACGCGCAGGTCAGTGTCCAGTTTCACCAGACCGCTGAAGATGGCCCCGACGATATCTCCGGCTCCGCCTCTGGAATGCGCAGGGTCGATGCTGACAATCTCACCCCAATACTGGAACAACGAGTCCTCGCGGGAGACTCCGAAGGGCATTGGCGTCTCCAGAGTGAAGCTGTCGGTGAAGGCGTTGGCCTCAGGGGCAACTCTTGCCCAGGACTCCTCGGATGTCTGCACTCTGAGCAAGAACATCTGCGAACCGCGGGCGACAGCCGTCCATAGCTCAAATAGGATCGTGCCGTCCTCTAGGCGGGTGCTGATGGAGGACTGGTGACCGGAATCGGCCCCCGGGTAGGGGCGGGCATCGCTGCTGACTATCGAATCCGGGTTGTACCGGACAAATTGAACGTCGATCCAAGACTCCGCGGAGCCATCGTCTATCCTGGAAAAGACCCACAGTTGGGCGTTGAAACCTGGGCCGAACTCGTCGCTCCCTATGGTGAGCAACGGGAATGTGTCACCGCGCTCCTCGCCCGTCCATCCATCGGGCAGGAGGACAGAGAACCCCTCGGTGGTGTTGCGATATAGGCCAACGATGTCACTATCTTGGTGCGATGGCGTTGGGGCGGTCAGAGCCAAGGTCATAGCGCCGACCACTAACAGGATGACGGCTACGGTTGCTCTGCGCATGGGTCCAGTTTACCACTTTATCTCGATTGCTCTCCGCAAGTGACTTGTGGTGTTGTCCAGCGAAGATGTCTGCCTAATGGGTCTGCGAAAATGTCCATTTAGGCATATCCCAAAACGTCTGAGGCCGACATCGACGATGCGCCGCTGATGCGCCTCGGAGGCGGGCTCTCGGCCAGAGCGTACTTGCGGGTGGTAATTCGGTGGATGCCCAACTCGCGGGCGATCGCCCGAAGGGAGAGTCCCCTGAGCCTGGCCTGCTGCACGTTCTCCCATAGAGTCCTCTGGCGGGCGGTGGGTATTTTGTGTAGTTGCGCCTTTGATTTGAGAGGCCTCGATCTCGGTCCAGTTCACCTGTTTCCAATGTCGCCAGGCTAACGTTCTACAATTGTGCCTCCCCAGCACATGCCGTTTACTCCCTTCCCTCCCCGATTTCGCACATCGATCATATCAACTGCCTATCCTCAGATCGGTTCCGTTTGCTTTTAGCGTATGTTCATTTTCCCCCTAGGGCGCGCCCTAGGGGGGCCACCTGTCCTCCTTCGCCATGTGGACGGCTTTCCCGTCCTCGGACTACTACGAGGACTCCGTGACCATAGGGGTCTCCCCCCGTAGGCCATCCCGCGTTCCGTTTGACTTGGGGAATTTGGTTACGATACACACCTAATCTACCAAGGAGGACGCCCAATGGGAGCCTTGCGCCGGAAGCCGCTACTGGCCCTCGGCTTGGGGGTTGGACTGAGCGTCGTGGTTGTGGTCGCCGTCATCACCATCGTCGGCGTCGGTGCCGTCCCCTGGGACTGCTGCGATTGCTTGAGCCCGGCAGTTCCCTAAAAGAAGTCGGCTTCTGAGTGCCGTGGTCGTGGCGACTGATGCGTATCCAGTACGAACCTTATACGGCAGGTCATCGTGCCGCGCCAGCCGCACCTGGGTTAGGCTTCCCGCCATGCTCCCCTCTCCGTGGGGTTAGTCTCTTGGGGTAAATGCGCCACCGTTTCGTTTTTGCCCATCGCCTCTCTGATGGCTTGGGTGGCCTTGTTCCGCCGGGTCGCGGGGGGGGGGGGGGGGGCTAAATGGGTCATACGCCAAAAGCAAACGAAACCCTCAGGTCTAATTCGGCAACACTCCCCGCTGACGGTTTATACCAATGTCAAGGGAAAGGAGGTCTTGTCCGATATCTCCTGACCCCATACGCTAGCTTGACGGCGTAAATATAATTGTGCCGGAGGTGCAAGCATGGCCAAAGAAGTGCAATTCAAATTCGACCTCGGGGACATACACGCTTACAGCCTGGTATGCACCAAATGCCAGGCTGAGGTCACCGTGGCGCTAGACAGTAATGAGCCTTTGCCACAAAGGTGCACTATGTGTGACGAGCAGTGGACTTTCCACAATGCAATCCCAAAAGCTGCGGCTTTCATCTCGGCGCTCCGTCAGGTCCATCAAGGACCTGACCAAACGGCAAAAGTGCGGCTCGTCTTTGCCCTCGGTGAGGGCTGGCGTAGTTCTAAAAAGCCCCTGAGAAGCCCGCAAAGCCCGGTTAGCTGAATCTCCTTGCTCACCCCGGAACTCTTCCCCCTCCCCTCGTTGGCCGTCACAATTGTAGTCCACTTTTCCTCCGCGGCCCCGTTGGCCCAACTTCCGTCCGCCCTTGACAGCCGTCCCTGAGGCCGAGGCGGCTGCCGTGGTGAAGCTGGCCAGCACCTACTATGTCGGCGCCAACCACACCCACCTCACCGAACTTCTGCGGGAACGTGAAGGCATCTACCTGACCAGTCCCACCGTGCGCCGCATCCTAGCAAAGGCCGGCATCGGAAGTCCGTGCAGCCGCCGTTCCCCGGGACACCGCTTCCGGCGCCGACACATGCCCCAAGAGGGCATGTTGGTGCAGATCGACGGCAGCCACCATCCGTGGCTTGAGGAGCGGGGGCCGCGTTTCGTCCTGCTGCTGGCCGTCGACGACGCCACCGGCGCTGTGGCCCAAGCGCTCTTCCGCACTGGTGAGGATACCCGCGGCTATCTGATGCTCCTTGAGGGCCTGATCCGGCAGTGGGGCATCCCCTTGGCCCTCTACAGCGACCGCCACGCGGCCTTCAAACACAATGCCCGCCAAGTGCCGGTCCTTACCGAGCCCACCCAGTTCGCCAGGGTGATGCGGGACCTGGGCATACAGCAGATATTCGCCCTCTCTCCCCAGGCCAAGGGACGGGTGGAACGGATGGCGGAAACCTTCCAGGGCCGGCTGGTAACCGAGCTGCGCTTGGCCGGCGCCAGCACCATCGGTCAGGCCAACGAGGTCCTCCAAGACTTTCTGCCCGGTTCAACGCCCAGTTCGCCGTCGCACCGGAGCACCTAGAGACTACATACCGCACCCTGTCCGCCGAAGAATCTCTGTGCGAGACCATCTGCATCAAACACACCCGCAAGGTTGCTGAGACTCACCTGCCTCCAGAGCTCGTGTGACCGACCTGCAATGTAAAAGGCGGAGGTAAAGTGGACCACGTGGGCGGATGACTGCTGACTTAAGGCTGTCGAAGTTCAGGATAAATGTCCTTTGCTTAGTCCGAGATGGTAACAGATGCTGGCGCCGGGGGAGTTGCTGGGGTTCGCCGCGTCGGCGGACTCTCGGCGTCGATGTATCTCCTTACCGTCTCTCTGTGGATTCCCAACTCCCTCGCCATCCGTCGAATGGACATCCCCCGAAGCTTGGCCTGCTGCACCGCCTTCCATCTCTCTTGCTGGAGAAACGTCGGCTTCCGCGGCGATGCGATGACCCGCAACCAGGCTACGTCCGGATCGTCGATTGCCGCAGCGTGAGCATCTACTTCTTGATCCGGCCTTGCGCCCGGCAGTGCGAGATCTGCAACCGAAGGTTTTGACGCGAGTTCGGGACCGGAGGGCGGGATGGTGGCGGCTGGAGAAGTCCCGTTGCGGCTTCGGAGAGATGCCGGACTGGGCGGTGCTTCCTGGGACGCAATGATGCGTCCCTCGTGCTGTAGCGACAGCCGGCCGTCCAGCCCCTCCAGCACCACCACAACTGCTCCGGCGTAGTTGCGGCGTTGCTGAGTAAGCAGCAGTTGCAGCGTGTGCCTGTAATACTTCACGGTGTTGTCCCGCCCCACTCTCCTGCGGTGCTTGAAACACAGGATATGCCCCAAGCGCGACTCCGGACTCATGGGCCGGAACTCCGAAACGCCGGTTGAAGCGGGGCAGGAACTGCTGCAAGACGGCCTTGGCCTGTTCAACAGTGGTAGCACCCGCAAGCCGGAGCTCCGTGATCAGCCGGTCCTGGAAGGTTCCCGCCGTCCGCTCCACCCGCCCCTTTGCCTGGGGTGACAGGGCGAATATCACTTGAACCCCCAGTTCCTCCATAGCCCGGCCGAACTGGGTTGGGGTCCCGGCGGGCTGGTATTCCGAACGGTGCTTGAAGACAGCGTGCCGGTCGGTATACAGGGCGAGAGGAATACCGCGGCGCCGGAGCAGTCCCTGCATCAGCAGGAAGTAACTGCCCGTGTCCTCATGATCGTAGAACAGGGCGTTTACCACGCAGCCTGTGGCATCGTCCACGGCGAGCAGGATCGTGAACTGCGGTCCGTCGTCGCCCAGCCACCGGTGATAACTGCCATCCATCTGAATCAGCATGCCCTCCCGGACCACGCTGCCGGCGCACCCTGGTGGACGCCGGGCTCAGCAGTCCGCGGCGAAGGCGCCCGCCCAAGCACCGGGTGCGCCGGCAGCGTGGTCCGGCCCATGTCGAGTCCCTCGCGTTCACTGAGCAACTCTGAGAGATAGGTGTGGTTGGCTCCCTCGTACACCGTGCGAGCCAGGTGAACCACCCTGCTCCTGGTCGTCTCGGGAACAGCGTTGGCCGGCTTGCGGCCCCGATGGCCGTGGGCAAGGGATGCAGCGCCTCTCTTTCGGTAATCCGCCAGTATGCGCCGGGTGTGGCGTGGGCTCACTCCAATCAGAGTGGCAGCTTGGTCCAGTGTCATGTGCTCCGCGAGCAAGCTGTTGAGAACCTGAAGCCTCGTCTGTTCTTTGGGCTTCAATGTCACATTCTCCATGAGGTGAGTGTGACATTTATGCTGGCCAGTTATTGAGGACGCTTTCGCTGGACATCGACAATTGTGGCGGTTGAAAAATGTACCGTCCTCTGCCATCCATAGGTTCGAAGTCGTGCTTATGGGTGGTGGGATGGATGTACCAGGTGGACGTGTATCTACGGATCCGACGGGCGGTGATGGTGGATGGGATGAGCATCCGGGAGGTCTCCCGGGTGTTCGGGTTGCACCGGGACACGGTGCGCAAGATTCTGGCCTACTCAGCGCCGCCGGGCTACCGGCGACAGACTCCGCCCCGGCGTCCTAAGCTGGAGCCCTTCACCGCCGTCATCGACCAAATCCTGAGACGACCTCAAGCGTCCCTGGAAGCAGCGCCACACAGCCCAGCGGATCTTCCAGCGGCTCAGGGACGAGCATGGGTTCGGCGGCCAGTACACCATAGTCAAGGACTACGTAAGGGAGCACCGCCGCCGGTCGCAGGAGATGTTTGTGCCCCTGTCCCATCCGCCGGGCCACGCCCAGTGCGACTTTGGCGAGGCCCTGGTGATCATTGGCGGGGTGGAACAGAAAGCCCACTGCTTCGTCCTGGACCTGCCCCATAGCGACGGATGCTTCGTCAAGGCTTACCCGGCCGAGACCACCGAGGCCTTCCTGGACGGCCATGTCTCGGCCTTCGCATTCCTGGGCGGAGTGCCCCAGAGCATCCTGTACGACAACACCAAGCTGGCGGTGGCCAGGATACTGGGGGATGGACGCCGTAAACGCACCCGGGCCTTCACGGAACTCCAGTCCCACTACCTGTTCTCGGACCGGTTCGGCCGTCCCGGCAAGGGCAACGACAAGGGGAAGGTCGAGGGGATGGTCGGCTATATGCGGCGCAACTTCCTGGTGCCGGTCCCGTCCTTCGGGCGACCGTGCTCCGCGCTGCCAAGGGATATAAGTTGGCCTACACGACGATGGAGGGTCAGCTATTCAGTACCGCCGAGGATGTGGCCGTCTGGCGAATGGGGACCGTGCAGCAGACCTACATTGAGTTGATGGAACGCGCCCTAGAAATAGCGTAGACGGTGTTTGGTATGATGGCCGCGCCGAAGTATAGGACAGACCTTGCGATGGTCCCAAGTCGCACCTGGTGCGACTTGGGATAATGACGCATCAATGTTGTTGAGTCGGGCCGTATCAACTACTGATACTGGACGCCGTGTCCACTATCGGTGAGACCATACCCGACAGCTTGGCGACTATGGTTGAAGCCCGTATTCCCCATTTGGCTCAAACAAGTGATGCGGTAAATAGGCAACTTTCTTGCTTTGCTAGTCGTTACATGAATCTCTTAGCCGTATTTCAGATATAATACATGCAATAAGTTGGCTATTTCAGATAACTTGCGTACCGACATTGGAGGCACCCGATGGGTGACCGCGAAAAGGCCTCTCTTCGGCTCCAATTCAATCCCCAAATCCGGCTGGAGTTACATGGTGCCACCATCACCTCCGACGCCGGACTGCTGGCATTCCGATAACTGGATGACGCCCTGGACCTTACCCCCATAGCCTCCGACTATCTCCAGGAAAGCCGCTCCGGTCGCAACATCCGACACCACCTCGTCCCTCTGCTCAGACAGTCCATCTACAGTCGCCTGGCTGGTTATGATGACACCAACGATGCCGAACGTCTTGCCCAAGACCCAGCCATGAGAGTCGTCGTGGGCTGGCAAGGCTCAGACCGGAACGCCGCCAGCAGCAACACGGTGAGCCGCTTTGAAACTGAAACTCTGACCCAAGAGGACAACCTGCAGGGACTGGCACGAATGAATACCCAATGGGTGGAAGATGCCATGGCCAGTACTGCACACCAGCGAGTGATTCTGGACCTGGATAGTTCCGAGAGCCCAGTGCACGGCCAGCAGGAGGGTGCCGCCTACAATGGGCACTTCGAGTGTGTCTGCTATCATCCCCTCTTTCTGTTCAACCAGTTCGGGGATTGCGAAGGAGCGACGCTACGATCCGGGAACGTCTCCAGCGCCGATGGCTGGAAGGAACTCCTTGAGCCGGTGGTGAAAGGATACCAGAAGAAAGGACTGCGGTTGCTGTTCCGGGGTGACGCTGCTTTTGCCAAGCCAGAGCTATACGAGTATCTGGAACAAGAAAAGATCGGGTACGCCATCCGGATTCCCGCCAATCAGGTGATTCAGGAGCAGATCCAACCCTTGCTGGAGCGTCCCACCGAATGGCCATCCCGGGAGCCTATCGTCTCCTATCACGATTTCGCCTACCAGGCCCAGAGTTGGCACTTACCCAGGCGAGTGGTGGCTAAAGTAGAGTGGCATCAGGGGGGAGCTATTTCCCAGGGTTGGTTTCATCGTGACCAACCTGAGCTATCCACCCAAAGGAATAGTCCACTTTTACAATGGACGTGGCACGGCGGAGCAGTGGATCAAGGAGGGCAAGTACGCCCTGAACTGGACCGGCTTTCCTGCCACAAGTTCGTGGCCAACCAGGTGAGACTATAGCTGTTCGTCCTGACTTACAACCTGGGCAACTTTATGAGAAGGCTGGTGTTGCCGGAGGATATGAAGCACTGGACTCTGACCAGTCTTCAGACCAGGCTGATCAAGACGGGTGGGCGACTGGTACTCCATGCCAGGAGGCTAGTATTCCAGCTTGCTGAAGTGCTGGTGACCAGGGAAATGCTGACCGGGATACTCGAAAGGATCAGCCGGCTTCGGCTGGCGCGGCTTTGCACCAAAAGTCCTGGTTGAATCAAAAGTCATCGGTCTGAATCAAAAGTCGGGTGCTAATGTTGTCCACCTGATCCTTACTCTTTACTCCAGTTCTCTCGGGTCACCGTCCTCTTTGAGGTAGCGTATCACTACGTCCCGTATCTGGTTGGCGTAGCCCGTTATCTCCTCGACGGATTCTATTGAGTAAACTTACCTAGTGGAGACGGCCAAAAAAGGGAATGGTTTTTTGGTGGGTCCAAGTTAGGTATCAAGAAGCCGACGGGACAGCCCATCGCGCAGATGTTTCTGACCGGGCCTCTGGAGGTAAGGACTGCTCCCAACGGGGGATCTGTTGGCAGGATGTGGTGGGCAGGACTAGAATAGAGATCCCTCCGACCAGGCTCAATACGAAAGAAAGCGCAACGGCGCCGTTATAGCTACCTGTTACGTCCCAAATGAACCCTCCCGCCCAGGCCCCTAGCGCCATACCGAAACCCGCTCCCAACATCTGCCAGCCATAAGCGGTACCAACGGGTGCGTTGCCATAGTACTGCCGATTAATGACCGGGAAGGCGCTCATCTCGCCCCCGAATCCTATGCCGAAGGTGACAGCGAAGACGTAGAACATCCAGGCATCTTGGGCAATGAAAAGGATCAGTACGGTAAAGGCCTGTAGAAAGAAACATACTGTCATGACGCCTTTGCTACCAAGGTGGTCCGCCAGTACCGGAACGGCAAACCGGGTGATCGTGCTGATGAGATAAAAGGTCAAAAAGATTCCGGCAGCCACTCCTTTGGATATGCCATTGTCCACAGCTATGGCCACCAGGAATACTATGATGATGGCGTGGCCTGCACATCCCCAGAAGTGGATACCAACAAGGTTCCAGAATGCGTTGGTTCGCTGGGCCTGTTTAAGGAACGCTTTGGTTCTTACGCGAGCTGTGGGGCCCCTTTGGAACCGTTGAATTGGCTCATCATCGGAGGCACCAAGTGGTTTGAGACCTATTTCCCCAGGCTCGTTGTAAAAAAGTCGTGTTAAAAGTAGCAGGACCACACCCCCCCCCGCTATGCCAGGGAGCCAGAAAGTCCACCTCAAGCCTAGATGATCGAGAAGTAAAACCACGATGGGAATTGCCACCACCGTCCCCAACCCTTGCGAGGCCTGTAAGGCTCCTATGCCTACGCCCAGTTGCTTCTTGAACCACATGCTGACAGCCACCATAAGAGGTACCTGGAAAACGGCCATAGAAGCGCTCAATAGGACGCCAAAGTATAGGTAGAACTGCCACAGGTGAGTCATAGTGCCTGTGAGCACCATACTGACCACGAACAGAATGGCACCAAGGATCATGGTGCGGCGGATGCCATACCGGTCTCCAAGCCAGCCTGTGGCAGGGCCGAAGAGTCCGGAGAACATCCATTGAAGGCTGAAGGCGAAGCCTATGCTGCCGTAGCTCCAGCCAAAGTTTTCTGGGTCTGCTAAGTAAGGAACTAAGACGGCAGAGGCCATCCGGATGCCCGAACTCGTTAGCCGCATCGCGACAGCCAACATAACAATGACCCAAGCGTAGTGTATGCTATGCGTCCCGATGGACAGACCAGCCGGGTTCAAGCCAAGCTTAAGCAATCACTGCCCCCGATTCTGGGCATATGATTATACGATACCGAAATCCGTAGCCGGTTGATGATTTTAAACCGAGATCAAAAAGACTAGGAGGGAAGATGGGTACATATCGAATGTACACGGATGATGACGCAGTAGCTCGTTGGGAAGAGATAGACTTGGGAAATGTACCTAGCTGGACAAAGGGTATTGATGTCACTCAGATACGGTTCGGTTCCCGACAACCTGGAGTTTTACAGGACTGGCACCCCGCGCCCCAGCGGCAATTTGTTGTCATTCTCTCTGGTCAGCTGGAGATCGGGTTTGAGGATGGCTCTAAAAAGAACTTTGGTCCAGGGGATGCTCGATTGGTAGAGGACATTACGGGTAAGGGCCACACCACTATTGCTCTAAGAAACGAGCCTTGCATCACCATTACAATTGGCCTAAAACATCAGTCTTGGGACATCGAGTCTTCTCCATCATGAAACAGCAGAGCGAGCATTCTGTATGCCTAAGATAGTTTTGGGAGATATCAACGCCGATGTGATGTACAAGGACATCAAGAATGTCTACCTGAATGTCTATCCGCCATCCGGCAAGGTTCGTATCTCCGCTCCCCGACGCATCGACATGGACACGCTCAGAACATTTGCTGTCTCCAAACTCGAGTGGATTAGAGAACAGCAAACGAAGCTCCAGCAGCGGGCGAGAGAGTCTTCGCAAAAATACGTAGACCGTGAAAGCCACTACTATCTGGGCAAACGGTATCTACTGAAAGTGTCCGAGGTGGATCTCGCTCCCAGGGTGATGTTGAATCACACCACCATCGAAATGCAAATCCGCCCGGATACAGACACGCGTAAAAGGGGGGCGATACTCAACGAATGGTATAGGCAACGGCTCAAGGATATCCTTCTGGCTATGATCCAGCCGTGGGAGAAGAAGTTGAACGTGACCGTAACGGCGTTCGGCATAAAGAGAATGAAAACCAAATGGGGCAGCTGTAACCCAAAAGCCGGAAGGATATGGCTGAATCTCGAACTGGGCAAGAAGCCCTTGCGATGCCTTGAATACGTGGTTGTCCATGAGATGGTTCATTTGCTGGAAAGAAAGCACGGTGAGCGATTTAAAGCCTTTATGGACAAGTTCATGCCTATGTGGCGGTCTTACAAGGAAGAGTTAAACAGAATCCCCTAAGCTATCAGGAGTGAAGTGCTCAATTGGCTCTCAACCAAGGTTGAGGTCAGACGGGAGATTGTCGGATGATACTCCCTGTTTTGTTTACGTAAGTTTCGTGCTCAATCACGTTTGGCCCATCACCCACCTCTCGCCCCTTGAGGTAGGATGGGAAAAGTGGACACCAAAGTCGGATAAGCTAGAGAGACGGAGGTGTCAGGATGAAGAGGGCCCCGCAAGGAAGGTATACCAGGGAATTCCGACAGGAAGCAGTGAAGCTGGTATTGGAAGAGAATCTGTCATTGCCAGAGGCAGGGCGTCGGTTGTCCTTACCGCCATCGACGTTGGGGTATTGGGTGAAGCTATATAAGGCCGGCAAATTGGGAGACGTGGACAAGAGCTACCGGCCCTTGACCGACGTGGAGATGGAGCTGGCCCGGACGAAGAAAGAACTGGCGGAAGTGAAGATGGAGCGGGACATCCTAAAAAAGCAGCCGCGTACTTTGCCAGGGAGTCGCTGCCCGGTACGCGATGATGAAACAACTGCGGCTCGATTACCCCACATCTGTCCTGAGCCGAATGTTGGTCGTATCGGCCAGTGGCTACTATGCCTGGGTGGACAGGCCGCCGAGCAAGCGAGCGCGAGAGGAAGTGCGGCTGGAGCTTGAGATCAAGGCGGCCCACAAGCGGACGAGACAGACCTATGGCCCGGAACGGTTACAGCGTGACCTGGCGGAGCATGGCGTTCGGGTGGGTATTGGCCGCATCAAGCGTATCCGGAAGAAGTTGGGCATACGCTGCAAGCAAAAGAGGAGGTTCAAGGCGACCACTCAGTCCAGGCACAGGCTGTCGGTCGCGGAGAACGTCTTGGGCCAGCAGTTCAAGGTCTGCCGGCCCAACGCAGTGTGGGTCACAGCTATCGGATACTGAGAGCCAACGCACCAACAAAGCCGGCCCAACGCAGTGTGGGTCACAGACATCACATATGTCCCCACAGATGAGGGCTGGCTGTACCTGGCAGGCCACAAGGACCTGTTTACCGGAGAGATCGTGGGCTATGCCATGGGAGAACGGTTGAGCAGGAACCTGGTGAGCCAGTCACTCCTCCGGGCGCTCTCCAGCAAGCGTCCCTCAGCGGGAGTCCTGCATCATTCAGACCGGGGCAGCCAGTACTGCTCCCAGGAGTATAGGAGTCTTCTGGAACGGTTTGGACTGCAAACCTCCATGAGCAGGACAGGCAATTGTTTTGACAACGCGCCGATGGAGAGCTTCTGGGGCACCCTCAAGCAAGAACTGGTTCACCACCGCCACTACGGGAGCAGACGAGAGGCAGTTCGTGACATCACGGAATACGTCGAGAGCTTCTACAATCGCCAGCGCCGGCAGGCTAGGCTAGGATTCCTCTCACCTGCAGCCTATGAAAAGAGCTACTATGCTGGGCTACTGGCTGCATGAAAGCTTTCGTGTCCACTATTGACATCCGACCTCACCTTTATAGGCTCAAAAGGCTGGTCAGCAAAGTTCCGACTGAATGAATCTCTACTTGTTTCCATGGAAACCAAGGCCAATCAAACGACCAAAAAAGGGGTGGCCAGACGCTATACAGGCTGCCATATCTAAGGGATTTAAGCAGGCAGATTGGTGGGTGCTTTAGTCAACTACGTGAGACAGGCTCCTAGTGATGTGCCAAACTGTTCACCCTGCCACCGCCTCACCTCAGATGATTTGAGCTCAGCACCCAAAGTGCTAGGTGCCTTGGCAAGACGTTCCAGGCTTGCCATCGGCCACACTAGAGATGGATCGATCGACAACTGCTTTCCCAGGCCGACTCGCCACTTCTTAAGGCTCTGCAGACGTTCGATTTGAATCGGTGTCGGTTGTATGCCGTAATGGATTGGATTGTTGATTGGTGGATCGGCCAGTCCACTCTGAAGAGCTGCACGCAAAAGCCTGCCGAAACGAGAGTTAACTTGCCCCTTGAGTGACGGAATGTGGGCTAGATCGACAGTCGGATTGGATGCCAAATGGATCAGAGTTTCGTGTGGCACAACATAGTATGGAGGCCGGTTCCGACGCCGAGCCTCGGCTTCTCGTAACTTGAATAGTCGTTTTAAGATTGCCTTTTCTTGCCCATTTAACCCGCCACTGCCCTTCAGCGATAGGAACGCGGTTTCCGGATCTGGGGCAACGTAGCGGATCTCTTCCAAGCGAGTGCACTCCTCAGAAACCCATGGAGACCTTGCTAGGGTTCTCAACCCTTTCTCAAGCGCCTTCTGGATACTCAGAAGATATCGGACATCCGCAGCCGCATAATTCAAAGCGTTCTGACTGAGGGGCCGATACGACCAGTCGGCTTTCTGGATGTGGGCATCCTTGGGTATGTGCACCCCCAGCAAAGCCTCACTCAGAAATGACAGTCCGTGCTTTTGCATCCCAACAAAGCGGGCTGCGACGGACGTGTCGAAAATGTTCCGTACCCGAAATCCCCACTCTCGATCCAGGCACCGTATGTCGTACTCAGCTCCCTGAATCACCTTCACCACCGTCTCATCTGCCAATACTTTACCTATTGGCTTCATATCATCGACTGCAAGCGTATCGACCAGGTATACCTTGGAGCAGGTAGCCACCTGAACCAGGCAGACTCTCTCAGGATATCTGTGCCGACTGTTTGACTCGGTATCTATGGCGATGGAGAGTTCCTGCTGTAAGACCTGGGCTAGGTCATAAACCTGGCTTGAGGTGGTCAGGAGTTCGAATGGAATCGAAGAGTTGTGTTCCATATGGTCGAATCGGGCGTCAGGCCGTGGCTGGATGTATCATGACTGCTACCAGATGTTTGATGCCATTTGTCCTATCCTTGGCGCCCATGACACTTTTGTACTTCTTTCCACTACCGCAAGGGCACTTATCGTTCCGACCTGCTTTCCCATGTTGATCGCGAATGGACCGCTTGTCTTGGCAGACAGAGCAGGTGCATGCAGGGGGACGGTCTGAATACCGGTTCGGCCTTGGCATAGTTGCGCGGCCCTTATGAGTGTCACCGGGTTAGGCCGATCTTCTATGATTGTACCAGGCTGTTGCTGTAGTGAGGCACCGAACAATCGTTTCCATGGAAACGAGGATAAAGAAAACGACCAAAAAAGGGTGCTCTGGTCTCCTATCTAGCCCGCTCTATCTAGAGGACGCAACCAAAAAAGGGAAGGGTTTTTTGGGTGGACGGACCGGCAGCTGCTCAACCGGATAAAGGGGATGAAAGCGGCACTCAGTATCAGCCGGAGGACACAACCTGGTTGCTCCGAGCCCCAAATTGGGAGTAGCACGCTTCTCTGCGGATTGACACAAGGTCGCCTAAGTCAGGAGGTCTGTTCCGAAATAGGCGCTGCTGCAGAGTTTTCCTTCACAGACTCGATTCCGTTAATCGCGCTGGCCTTAGCCCGAATCCACCGAAGGACGGCCTTGGGGACAGGCCTTGAAGAAGCCAGCGGGTGCTCCTCTGAATCTGGGATAATGGTTTTGGAACAGAAACCCGCCCGGAAACAAGGAGCACCCAATAGATGCTGCCACAGAACAAACCCGACCGTATCCGCATCCTCTTTGACGACCATCGCCTGGTGGCCAATGCCGGGCTGATCCTTCCGGCCACCCTCGCCCTGCGCCTTGGCCTGCGGGAACTCGTCGACCATCACCTCGACCTCGGCGGAGCGCCGGGACGGGCGAACACCGGGGACAAGATGCTGACGCTGGTCGCTTCCGCGCTGGCAGGCGGCGACTGCATCGACGACGCCGATGCGCTGCGCGCTGGTGGGACGGTCGGTGTTCTAGGCTGCGTGGTCAAGGCGCCATCCACCCTGGGGACCTTCCTGCGCAGCTTCCGGTGGGGGCATGTCCGTCAACTCGACCGCGTGAGCCGCCAGTTGTTGGCCCGGGCCTGGGCCGCTGGGGCCGGACCCGGCGACTCGCCCCTGACCATCGACCTTGATTCGACCATCTGCGAGACCTATGGACTGGCCAAGGAGGGAGCGCGCCACCACGGCTATACCGGCGCCCGCGGGGCTATCACCCGCTGCTGGCCATTGCCGCCGGCACCGGAGACGTGCTGATGTCCCGGCTGCGCGAGGGCCGTGCCAACACCGCCCGTGGCGCCGCCCACTTCCTGCGTGAGACGGTGGGGCGGGTGCGCTACGGCGGGGCCAGGGGACAACTCACGGTGCGGGCCGACAGCGGCTTCTACGCCCACACTGTCGTTGCCGCCTGCCGGGAAATGGATGTCCGCTTCTCCATCACCATCCGCCAGCGCGCCAGCCTGCGGGACCTGATCGAGGCGATACCAGAGGAGGACTGGACTCCCATTCCCTACTGGATGGACGGCGCCGCCGATGTCGCCGAGACGACTTACACCCCGTTCCAGACCAAGCCGGACGCCCCGCCGGCGCGGCTCATTGTCCGGCGGGTGAAGCCGACACCCGGTTCCCAGCTGGCCCTCTTCGCCAGATACAGCTATCACGGCTTCATCACCGACCGGGACGGGGAGTTGCTCGAACTGGAGGCCGATCATCGCCGCCACGCCGAGGTCGAGAACGCCATACGCGACCTCAAGTACGGCGTCGGGCTGAACCACATGCCGTCGGGGCGCTTCGCCGCCAACGGCGCCTGGCTGGCGGTACAGGTGATGGCGCATAACCTGGCCCGCTGGACGGCGCGGATTGGTCTGGGCGAGCGGACCGTGATCACCAAGACCCTCAGGCGGCGGGTCTTCGCTCTGGTGGGACGGATCACCCGCTCGGCGCGCCGCCTCACTTTGCATCTCCCCCGGCGCTGGCCTTGGGAAACCCAGTTCAGTCGCGCCTTGGCCCGGCTGCAAGCCATTCCGTTCCCGGCCTGACGGCCAGCCTGCAACTGACCCAACGTCCCCGCAATCTCGCGCCACCCCGGTCGCGAGAGTCCCCTGCTGCGTATCCTCTCGCCATCCCGCGCATCGCAACTCCCGCATAGGGCCTTAGGGGCCCTGTGCGGCGACTGAAGACCGTCCTCCGGCCTCCCATCTACCCCAAGACCCCAGGCCATCTCCCCTGTAGCTCCCTCACCCACCCCCTTCCGCTGTCCTCACGCCGTCCATCGGTGTCCTTCGGTGGATTCGGGCTTAGTCGTGTAACCTTCGCCTGAATCAGCAATTATATTCCCGTTCTGATGGCGAAGCCTCCACCTATATTCCCCGGCCTTATCTGTGTACAACTCAAACGTTGCTGACGCTGTCGTGCGAGGGCCGCCGCCTGCGAGGATCGTCACTTTAACGGGATCCGTGCTGGTGTTCGTGAACTTTAGGTGTTTGGGGGCCTTTTCTATCAGACTAACGGAGCCTTCTCCGGCGAAAAGCTGTTGACATCTATACACGCGCCTATACACTGTGCCGCCGCACTTGGACAGAAAGAAGATGAAAGCGAACTTGACGCTCTACAGATACAAAACTTCCTGGATACGCTGGCAGAGATCGCCCTCGCCATCGCGTCCCGTGCTGACTCCTCCCACGAGGACCAGAGGGATATAGCTGCATGAGGGCAGTGGCCTACATCAGAGTATCCAGCCTGGAACAGGTGGATGGACATTCCCTGGATGCTCAGGAGCGATTGTTCAGGGATCTGTGCAAGAGCAGGGGATGGGACAGTCTCAAGGTCTATAGAGAGGAGGGCCGGAGCGCCCACGTAGACTCCATCAAGAAGAGACCCGTATTCCGTAGTCTGCTTGACGATTCCTCCAGAGGCATCTTTGACGTAGTGGCCGTCCACACTCTGGACCGTTGGAGCCGGAACCTCAGAGTCATGCTGGAGTCCCTATCGGTGCTGGGACGGCATGGGGTTGGTCTGGTATCCATAACGGAGAACATAGACTACTCCACACCACACGGAAAGATGGCCACCCAGATGCTGGGCAGCGTTGCTGAGTTCTTCTCCGATGCCCTTTGCACCCACGTCAAGAAGGGCATTGGGGAAAGGGCTCATATGGGACTTCATCTGGGAGGGATCCCCTTTGGATATCAGTCATGCAGGGCTGATGGGCAGCTGGTATGCGACCCCGAGCATGACGGTGGAGTCCACGTGATAAATGAGGAAGCTCAGGCTGTGAAAGAGCTATTTCAGAGGTACGCTACGGGCACTGTAGCCCTGGCCCAACTTGCCACATGGATGAATGCTCAGCGGTACAGGACCAGAAACAACAAGAAGCTACCCAACCCCGGTGGGGAGCCGATAGAGGGACCTCGCCTTTTCACCACAGCCTCGGTGCGAGGCATCTTACATAACGCGTTCTATGCAGGGAAAGTGAAACACGGAGATGAGCGTCTCCCTGGGGTCCATGAGGCCGTAGTGCCGGAAGAGGTGTTCGAAGCAGTGCAACTGGCCCTGAGGCGCAACTCCGGCCGGAGCGAGACGCTTTATAGTCGTCCTGCGAGGGAATACCTGTTGAAGGGACTGATCCGTTGCATCTACTGCGGGATGCCCATGTGGGCACAGACACTAAAGAGCGGTAATCCCTACTACCGGGAGCAGGCCCGTTCCAGGTCTCACATGGAGTGCCCAGGTGATAGCAAGTCCATCCGGTGCGAGGTGCCCGACGAGCAGATAGGTCGCATAGTCGGTGCCGTAGTGCTGCCGGAAGCGTGGCTGGACAGAGTGCTGGCCCAGGTGCACCTGGCTGATGAGGTGAAGCGGATCAGTGAAGAACGGAAAGAGGTGCAGCGCAGGCTGAAGCGATTGGGACAGGTGTACTTGGACAACCTGATACCGGTTGAAGAGTATCATCGGCAGAAGAGGTTGCTGGAGGATAGGATGGCTTCTCTCTTGATACCTGCTGTGGATGCTACCGAGGAGGCTGGGAAGCTGCTTGAGAATCTACCGGATCTCTGGGAGAAAGCGACTGTAAACGAGCGAAGGCGCATCCTACTGACGATGCTGGAAGCGGTCTATGTCGACGCCATTGAGGCAAAAGCCATAGTAGTGATCAGGCCCAAACCAGCTTTCATGCCTCTCTTCGAGATAGCCACCACCAGGGATGGCAGTGACGTAATTCTCATAAAAGAAAAGCCTCCGGGGGGGTCCGGAGGCCACTGATCCGTGTTTCTGGTGGAGACGGGGGAGGGTCGAACTCCCCCTGCAACACGGGCTAGGGGTGTTGGTGGCTGCTGCCTAGCACTCTCGAATTGCCTTACGGTGACGATGGTTGACAGCCTCGTTTGGGCGGGAGTATCCTCCCCTCGTTCCGTCGGATTGGCCATGCCCAGTTGAAATGGGAAACCCGGGCCACATCAAGGAAAGTCAATTTGATCTGGAAAATGTCAGTTAATGGCATGACGGCATCCATGATAGGTTGCAAGACCAACTAGTGACACGCTCGGGTTATTGATTAGCCAAAGCCGAAAGAAGCCTTAGGAGGAACGTAAGATGGTACAAGCACTGACTCCCTACATGGTCAAGGCCAAATGGTTAGAGACCTGCAACTGCGACTCCGGTTGCAACTGCAACTTCGGCGGATTCCCAGACCACGGTTCTTGTGAAAGCATCATTGGGGTTTACGTGGACGAAGGGAAATTCGGCGATGTTGACCTGACCGGCATGAAGGCAGTTTTGGCAATCAAATGGCCCAAGGCAATTCATGAGGGCAACGGGGCCGCTGCTGTGTTCGTTGACGAATCGGCTAGCGCAGAACAGGTGACCGGCCTCGCAACCATCCTGACCGGACAAGCCGGGGGGATGCCTTGGGAATTCCTGGCTACCACCTTAACTTCTTTAGACGGTCCCAACATGGTGCCGATCAAGATGGACGTAAACGGCCGCAACAGCGGGTTCAGTATTGACGGAGTCTTGGAAGTCAAGATGACCCCGCTGGTCAATCCGGTCACAGGTGACGAAAATGAGGTCCACATCGTTTTCCCCGGCGGTGGAGCCATCTGGAATGATGGCGACAACGCGAAAACCTCGGTGATGAAGATCGACCACGGCGATATCAAATTTGAATACCCCGGACAGAGCGCAATCTTCGCACCGGTCGAATGGACCAATCAATAGGGTCTCATTGATTCCACGCTCACACTGATTAGACGTTCATATTGGGGCCGTACCTTCGTGCGGCCTCTTTTTATCAAACCTCTAAATGCAGACCACTACACCCATCGAATCAGTCCTCAAGCGTGACCGGGCGTTAGTTATCGCCGGTGTGGTGGCGGTAGTGGCCATCGCCTGGGGTTACACCATCTACGTTGCCCAGAACAATACAGACATGGGCATGTCCGCGGGAATGGCTGCAGGGAACGTGCGTTCATGGAGCGGCATTGACTTCGCCTTGATGTTCGTGATGTGGGCGGTAATGATGGTGGCCATGATGGTTCCCAGCGCCGCTCCAATGATCCTTCTGTTCGCCACCATCAACCGCAGGCGCAGCGAACAGTCCCGGCCCTTCGTCTCCACCGGCGTGTTCCTGTCTGGTTACTTAGTTGTCTGGTCTCTATTTGCAGCGTGGGCCACTGTGGGCAACTGGGGCTTGCACCAGGCTTCGTTGCTGACCTCAATGATGGGCGGAGGTTCCAGCGGCTATTTGGGCGGCGGGCTGCTCTTGACCGCCGGTGTTTTCCAGTGGAGCCGCCTGAAGTATGTCTGCTTGACTCACTGCCGCAGTCCGCTAAGCTTTCTGATGTCCGACTGGCGAGAAGGTACCGCCGGAGCGTTCAAGATGGGTTTGCAGCACGGACGATATTGTCTGGGATGCTGCTGGGTCCTGATGGCCTTGCTCTTTGTGCTAGGGGTCATGAACCTGGTGTGGATCGCCGCCCTGGCTGCGTTTGTCTTGGTAGAGAAAGTAGCTCCAGCCAGAGGAGAAACAATCAGCCGCGTGACCGGAATGTTGCTGATTACCTGGGGCGGCTGGGCCTTCCTGAATGCTGCCCTTTAGACCCCTGACTAGAGCTGTTTCACCCGTTGCTTCACCAGTTCCTCTTCAGTGTAGCGTGCCATCCTGGTTACCTCTGGGCGCTCCAGCAGCCTGAAAGGGGTCTTATGAGACCCCAAAGTTGGTGTACAGTTCGGGCATTGGTCCGGGCGGAGGGGCACTTACGTCCAATCCGTGCAATTCTTTCACCTTAACCCTGACTGGGCTAGCCCGAAACACGGCGCCTGAAACAAAAAGGGGGCCCGATGAATCGGGCCCCCTTTTTTAATCTTGTAGCTGTTGACAGATACTTACGCTTTCTTCTGCTTCAGAGGAGCGCTTACCTCATGGAGGAAGCCCAGTATCTCCTTATGCGACTGCCGGACCCCGGTCTGATGGTATGGAATGCCCTTCTCCTGGCAGAACGACCGCACCACTGTCTGGGCCTTTTTGAGGTTGTTGCGAGGCATGTTGGGGAACAGGTGATGCTCAATCTGATAATTCAGACCACCGTACCAGAAGTCGGCGATGGGACTGCCCTGCACGTTGCGGGAGGTTAACACCTGCTGGTGTAAAAAGTCCATATCCGTGTCTTTGTCCAGAATAGGCATACCCTTGTGATTGGGCGCGAAAACCGAACCCATATAGATTCCTCCCAACGCCCGGTGCACCGCGATGAAAGCCGCGCCGTACCAAGGGCCCAGAAAGAAAAATATCAAAGCTAGGTAAGCGGCTAGCCCGGCAACCACCAGAACCGGTTCAGTGATGGGGTACCGCATCCGCTCTTTGCGTGTCTGGTAGGCGATGCCACCAAACAGAAGGGTGAGGGCGGTCAACATCAACAAGGGGTAAAACAACACCGCCTGGTGCTTTACGGTGATACGGCCGATGCCTTTCATACCTATGGCCTGTTCTTGGGTGAAGGCGATTAGACGCCATCCCCAGAGAGAGACCTCAATATCGCCGTCAATCTCCAGTTGGTTGGGCGCCCGGTGGTGGGTGTTATGCTTGTCCTGCCACCAACTGGGAGTCATGCCCGTCAGGAATCCCACGCCCAAAAGAACCCAGTCATTGTGCCTGACTTTCTTGAACATCTGGCGGTGTCCAGAGTCGTGCCCCAAGAACCCCAGGTTGGTGAATGTTAGTGCCAGGAAGGCTGCGTTCAGCATCTGGATCCATAGAGTGCCGCTGAGGATGACCATTACCGCAACACTGGCCGCAACCATGCCCACCACGCTGGGAATCTTCCAGGCATAGTAGAGGTACTGCCGGTCTAGCAACCCTGCCTGGGTCACTCTTCGTTTCAGTTCAAGGTATTCCCGGTCTCGGTCCCGTCTGGTGATGGGTTCTACCGAATCTGGCTCATCGTTGTCATTGGGGATGGCGCCGACTGCTGAACCAATCATATTTTCTGTACTGATGTTATTTATCTCCCGCGGCCCGAAAGCCCACGTGACCCTAGGCAGGCTCCGGCGGTTAGCGCTAAAGACTAAGTAAACCGGGATTCCCCCAAATCAAACCGACCAATCGGAGGAATCACTTTAGACGCCTCGCCAATCGTAGTTTGGGACGTGAGTTTACCTGCAACATTCCTACCAAGATTCCCCGGGTCATTGAACAGGTAGGCCGCCGTTGCGATAGTCTCCACGGCGCTACGTGCCGACGCCAGCCAACAAGACTGGCAAGGGTTGGCTTTCGTGCTCCTTGAGCTGGAGCTCTCGATGTTCCATGCCAGGTCGGATGTCACCGGCCGTGGCGAGCCCTAGCTTTCCCGATCAGAATAAGACACTTTACTAACCTCCGCAAGTCTAATCATGGGCAACAGGGTGCCGTATCCGTCGGCACCAACATAACGTTGCCTGACCAACACCGTGACCGTGACCCAGCCACAGCCCTTTCAGCCCTCGGTGGTATCTGACGTGCTCTACGTCTACCAAATGGTCAGGTCTCAAAGTCAATGGACCGTCTATGTTAATCAACTGGGAATTGTCGGAAATAGCAAAAGATCCCATGCCAAATAGGGCATGGTGATTGGGGCAGAGGCATAGTACGTTCTCGGTGACGTCTGGTCCATCGTGCAGCCTTCCTAGGGGTCTTATGTGTGCTCCTTCCGCGTATGGACCAACTGGTGTGCTAGGCATGAGCGGATCCGAAAAACGCCAGGTTGCCCGGCTCAGGATGAGCCGCGTTAGGGATTTGCTCATCCTATCATTATGGCGAAAAAGGGGATTCAGAGCGACGAACGCGTCCCACTCAACGTTGGTATCCATCGGAACCAAATTTGTGGAGGCTGATTCGAAGCCTACATACCGCCCGTAGGCGCTGATGTTGAGGCCGCCGAAGCCGGTGCTTCTGCCATCGCGTGACCTCCGACAACCTAACTTTCGAGAAAGGGGTCCCCAAACTGGAAAAGAATCCGCAAGACGTATTGGCTGGGTTCGCAGTTGCGGCAATAAGCTACCCGCCGAAGCCAGTGTTTGGTCCAAGTGTGGCTCTGCTGTTAGAATATGGGGAAAACAGCAAGCTTTGGGGGTCGAATCTCTGACCTGAGTACCGCACCACCATAATACATCTCGTCTTACATTACCGGCCAATCCGTACCTACCAGGCATCTGGGCCAGGCAGTCATATGGGAGGTTGAGTGCATATGCCAAGCTTGCGACCGTTCTTCACCAATCTATCTACGCCTATGCCATTGTCTCGTAAGGTCAAGCTTATGTTAAGAAACAACTGGCTAAAGCTATACCAGAGACGCAGCTGTTGTGGCTACCAAGGGGAACCTGGCTGCTGACAGATAAGTGTCCCCTCTGTAAGAGAGGAACATCCAGATAATTAGCCTGGTACGGTTGCCTGCATTCAGACGAGACTCAGGAGCCTCCAGGGCCTTTTCATTTTCCTGCCACAGCGGTAACGCCCCCCCCGTAGCGAAAGCTTCACCAAGGTGGGAGAGAAGCGAAGGGTAGCCCGGCGCGTCAAGGGCAGACCCGTTCCAGGTCTCACATGGACTGTCCAGGTGATGGCAAGTCCATCCGGTGCGAGGTGCCCGATGAGCAGATAGGTCGCATAGTCGGAGCCTTGGTTCTACCCGAAACCTGGCTGGACAGAGTGCTGGCCCAGGTGCACCTGGCTGATGAGGCGAAGAGGATCAACGAAGAAAGGAAAGGGGTTAACCACCGGCTCAAGAGGCTCGGTCAGGTGTACTTGGACAACCTGATTGCAGTTGAGGAGTATCACCGGCAGAAGAGGTTGCTGGAGGATAAGATGGCTTCTCTCGTGATACCTGCCATAGATGCTACCGAGGAGGCAGGGAAGCTGCTGGTAGGACTGACGCTAGGCTCAGTGACCCTCGACATCTGGTCTTCATGCCACTCCTTACTCATCCATGCTGCAATATACGCGGCGATAATATAGGCGCAACTTCGGGGCGCAGACTATCCTCACCCAGAGTCCACCTTCCCCAAGAGCCGTGAGATCATCGAGCATATACTGGCGGACTACACTGCGGAGGAAAAGGCTAAGACAGTCGGAGGGAATGCCGCCAGGGTATATCACCTGGATTAGATCCGGACAGTTTCCCAGGCCGAACTTCCACGCTGATCAGTAGGTACTCATGCAGGAGAGTATATACTGTTGTTTTGGGGAGTCAGGCCGGCCCTTGAAATTATGTGCTAGTGGCAACTAAATTTGTATTCCTGTCGCCAATTTGACGAGAAACAGGGGGATGTGCTGTGACTCGAAAGCTGCTCCTGAGTGTCGTCGACCAATCACCTGTGCGGAAAGGCGGCACCGCAGCGGAGGCCCTTCGGGAGACTATTGAGTTGGCTGTGGCGGCGGAAGCCCTGGGATACCAACGCTACTGGCTGGCAGAGCACCACAACCTGCCCAATTTCGCCGGCACCAGCCCGGATATGCTGATCGGACAGGTAGCCGCCCGCACTAGCACTATAAGGGTTGGCAGCGGCGGAGTGATGCTTTCCCATCACAGCGCGTTCAAGGTGGCGGAGAACTTTCGTCTCTTGGAGACGTTGTATCCCGGACGCATAGATCTGGGCATCGGCCGGGCGCCTGGGAGCGATCAGCTCACCGCCGCCGCACTCGCCTATCCCAAGCTTCCCCACAATATAGAGCATTTCCCCCAACAGGTCTCCGACCTGGTGGGCTATCTTTCCGATGGCCTGGACTCAGACCATCAGTTCTCCGGAGTGAGGGCCGGGCCGGGGAGCTCTACCATGCCGGATGTCTGGTTGCTGGGCTCCAGAGTTGAGAGCGCCTTTCTGGCGGCGCAGCTTGGCCTCCCCTTCGCATACGCCCATTTTTTCGGCATCGGGGTCGAAGACGGCCCGGCAATCGCCGACGCCTACCGGACGAATTTCCGGCCCGGACCCCTCCTATCCGAGCCCAAGGTCAACGTGGGGGTCCAGGTTCTGTGTGCCGACACGGAAGAGGAGGCGCTGCGCCGGGCTGCCAGTCGCGACCTCGCCAGGCTCCAGTCCGTGCGCAACCAGGCGAACGGAATACCCCCGGTGGAAGAGGCCCTGTCCGACCCCTACCTGCGAAACGAGGCTGCCTTTGTCCAGCAGTACCGCCAGACTTGCGTCGATGGGGACCCACAGCACGTGAAGGAGGGACTGGAGGCCATCGCCGAGGCCTACCAGACCGCGGACCTTAGTATCGTCACCATTTGTTACGATTTCGCTGACCGGGTACGCTCCTACGAGCTGGTGGCCGAAGCATGCGGGATCGCCAGAGAGAGGGAGCCATGATGGTTCGTGAAACCCTATGAAAGCGATTGCCAACAGGAGCTCCAAGACGATTTCTTTTAGAGCGGACGCTGTGAAGTCAGCATCTCTTTGTTTTCAAGTTCACGACCGTTTTCGTCACAGTGGTGCCGTAGAGCTTAGCACCGAACCTTGACCTTGCCAGTCAGCCTGCGCCGGCGTAGGAGCTCTTGGGCTTTGGAACAGGAGAACCAAACCATTCTGCCACTGATGTCGTCTGCGGAATGGAGGTTCAACTCGGTGAAGAACTTGAGGAAAAACAGACCCGCTTCACGAGCTGTCAGCGGAGAATCCTGGGCTAGGGCAAAGGGAGCAAAGGTTGTTGCGGAGTTAAGAATCTCCTGTGTCGTGTCGGGATCATAGTTACTCCAGGAACATGTAGCCAAGAGGACCTTCCCCCATTCCGACTGGGATTTCAGCCAGTCCAAGTAGTCCCTCAAATGTGGGCCAGGAGGTTCCCTGTCCGTTGCCCCATAGGCGAATAAGAGAATGCAGTTAGGTTCACGAAGGTCGACTCGTTGTAAGTCTGCCGGAGACTCGGTCTGGGCTGGGGCATCACCGACTAGCTGGAAACTCTTCCGGCGAAATGTGCCGAAGAGTCGCTGGCAGAATTCCGACTCCCAGCCTTCACGGTTTCGTGATCCATCAACCACTAGTATCGCTGGCTTACCAGGGATGGTTGTTGAACTCCACAACGTTCTGCCTCCCACAAGTCACGAAGAGCGCCAACCTCGGCAGCATTTGCTACTTGCTCAACGCCCTGCTCAACGATTTAGCCTCGGCATCATCCAGGAAATACTCCACTGCAGTCACAGCGCCCAGCTTCCTGACCGTAATCACCAGACGGAACCTACCATCGTCTGTCTTCTCAAGCTCGAGGGTTTTAGGTTCTCTGGTCAGTTGTACTAACGTCCCCATCAGTGCACCTCTTCCTCAGTCCCACAGACCTTCCTGCAACAGTTGCGCCAGCCTGCGGGCGTTTACGATCCCCTGGTCATTGTAGTTGGTGTTCATGACCAGATGGACCTCGGAGGCATTGTCCTGCATCATCCTGATCTTGGGAACCCATTCGGCCAGTTCGTCCTCGGAGTAGTAATAGTCGAAACGTTGGGCGGCAGTTGACAGGCCCTTTGCCTCCCATGCCTCGCTCTTCCTTCCATGGAACCTGACCACACCGATCTCACCTGTCACGTCTGGTATTGGCGGCACAGACGACTTGAACCCCTGCGGCTCATCAACGGCTATGAAACACATCTGATTATACCGGAGGAAGCTTAGGGTCTGCTCCAGGTTGCCCCCCAGGAGCCAATGCTCGTTACGGAACTCCACTGCGATTCGGTATTGTTGGAGCCTTTCTTTACATTCTTCCAGATGCCTGAAGCTAGAGCTACCGGGCATGAACCAGGGTGGGAACTGGAAGACCACCACCCCCAACTTCCCGGACTCGCGTAACGGCGTCAGGGCGCTATCGAACATCTCCCAAAGTTTGCTCAGTAGCTCTTGCGAGAGGTCCTTATAGTACAGAGTCTTCCGAGAGGCCAGTTGGGGAGGCAATCCTTCACGGACATCCTTGGGGAGGGATTTGGGTTGTGTCTGATGGGAGGTGAACAGCCGAAAGGCTTTGACGTTGAAGGTGAAGTCCTCAGGTGTCCTCTCTGTCCAGAGGACCGAGTTGCGCTCGGCAGGCATCCCGTAGTAGGTGCTGTCGACTTCGACCAGGGGGAATTCCGAAGCATAGTACCTGAGCCGGGCCTCTGCCGACTTGCAATCGGCAGGATAGTACTTCCCCGAATCGAGCAGGGACTTGTCTGTCCAGGAGGCCGTGCCAATCTTGAGACGAGCCATCGCCTCTAGATTCTATATCGTATCAGCAGGAATTGACATCAGGTCGTTGTCGGTGCTTGTACAACTGGCCTAGTGTGGACCAGAAACAGCAATCCATCAGTTGAGACTTGCGCGTGGGAGGACGTTGGGATGGGTAACAGCACAAGGCCGGTTCAGCGAGACGAGATTCTTCAAGTGGTTGGCATTACCATCAAGCCCGAGGGAAAGGGGGTCGTGGTCGAGATGACGGTCGACGGAGCGGCAAAGCTAGCCCAGAGTCTGCAAGGCGTGGATTCTAAGGGTGAAGGGCGTCCTGTCGCCGACTATTTTATTGAAGAACTCGTCTACGTAGGCAAAGTGGCGAGGCGGAAGACTACGACCGAACTCTCGTAAGAAGTTCGCCGGATACACGCCAGAATCCTGTGACTTATTCGTGACTGTCGATGGTGTATGCTGCCGACAGCGATTCTTGCCACTCAGCGTTCCCCTTAGTTTACCCATAAACGTTGTACTTAGCCGAGCGGTTTTCACAAGGCACAATGAGACATCCGCTAATCCTTTACCTGAGCATCGCCTCCGCGATTATAGCGGGGGTTATTCTTGCCGCTCCGGTTGTGGCTCAAGAGAGTACACCATGCTCTGCTTCGATCAACGGAATCCGTGCCGGCGAGAAAGCGGTAACTGTTGACCAAGATAGCGAAGCCACAATAGAAGTGATCGCTCCAGAAGAACCCGCTGAAAACTTCGTGTATTTGGAATTTTTCAGCAAACGTTGGGAGGTTACTTCAAATGAGTCTGAAGGTGGCCTGTGGTCTGACACTTTAGCGGTGGATGATTATGCTCGCTGGGGCGTCGGTCTATACAAGGTTGTCTGGGAGAGTCGAGATGAAAGCGGTCAGATACTGCGCCAGGCTTCTGGGTCGATAGAGGTTGAAGGGTTTCCACTAGCTACACCAGTCGGGGTTCTAGGGTTCGTCGCTATAGCTATTGGCCTGACGGCTCTGACGTTCACATTGAGGACTACTATTAATGAAGGTGGCCGCTGGGCGATCAAAATAGTGGGACAGGCCCAAGTGGAATCGGATGCGAAACAACGCCGCCTGACTATCAAGCCGAACCTGTCGGTGTCGCAGACTCTTCTCGGGACGTTGTGGGGCCTATTGCTCGGTGGAGGGACGCTAACCACTCTCCAGGAGACTGCCATTACCCTGCCCACCATCGAAATCGCCCTCGAGCTAATCTTGCCTCTTACCGTCATAGGTTTCCTAGCCGGATCATTCCGGCTAGCTCGAGAGTGATCCAGCCAGCAGACCTCCTGTAGCACCAGTGTCGGTAGCGGCCAGGAAGGCTTATTGCTGTCGGTACTGCCACAAGTTACGTTGACATTGCGGGTTCCCTTTGCAAAACCCTGGGCAACTCGTCCTGAATGTCGATGGCCGTTTCCATGGAAACGTACCCATCAAACGACCAAAACAAGAGGGTGGTCCGAGTCGTATCTAGACCGCCCTATCTACGGGAAGTGACCAAAAAAGGGAAGGTTTATTTGGTGTACCTGATGGTGGTCTGTGAATGTTAAGCCGAGTACTATTGACCCAACAGTTGGCGGAAAGATGATAGTAAGATGCCGTCATGTTTTACAAAGTAGGGACATTTTGCTCTGGGTTGGAGCTAACCTCTTCACCTACTGAGGGAAAAGCACAGACAAATTAGCGAAAGGGGGCAACGAGGACACACCCATGTTCAACCAGATCGATTTGAGGAAACTGGCTGAGCTTTCGGCCCCGGATCGTGCGTTCCTCAGTCTGTACCTTTCCGGGCCATCAGGAATGGCAGCGCTAGACAAGCGTTTCAGAACTGACCGAGCTTTGCTAAAGGACCACCCGGACGAACTCGAGTACTTTGACCAAAACATGAAAATGCTGGAGGACTACTTCAAGAGGAGTCCTCACAAGTCCGGGAGCCTATGTTTATTCTCCTGTTGGGCACTCGATTTCTTCGAAGTACACGCTCTGCCTGTTTCCTTGCCCGACCTCCTCTGGGTGGACCCGTCACCCTATATCAGGCCACTGGCCGAAATCCATGACGAGTATGAAAATTACGCCGTGGTGGTTGCTGACAACAGGTTGGCGAAAGTGTTCCTGGTAGCCTCGGCAGTGGCTGGCCACGAAGTTCGGATTACGGGCAATGTCAAAAACCATGTCAAGGTGGGCGGTTGGTCGCAGTAGCGATATGAGAGACGCCGGAACAAGCAGCTCCAAGACTACGCTAAGGATATCGCTGACGAGCTTTTGGAACTGGACGGAGAGAATGCCTTCAGACGGGTTCTGATGGTGGGATCCAAGGAAACGCTACGAGCGATTCGAGCCGCTTTGCCAAACCAAATCTCCCGGAAGGCTGTGGAACATAAGGCCCTGGACTTGGGCAAAGGCGATGATTGGGTGGAAAAAGAAATTTTCGACCTTTTCGTCCAGCAGGAGCGGGCATCCGAGCAAGCCCTTTGGGAAGTGATCAAGAGCGAGCAGCTAAAGAGCGGCCTGGCCGCGGTCGGGATCGAGGACGTATTACATGCAGCTAAGGCAGGCCGGGTAGAAAAGGCGGTGGTAACACGGAGTGTCCAGTTAGATGGAGTACGCTGCCGCGACTGTGAGCATCTTGAGGCCAGTACCCCATCCGAATGCCCCCAATGTGGGTCAACATCTCTCTTCAAAGTTGGTCTGGTCACGAGTGTGCTGAGCTGCTTTATATGAGCAGTGCCGAGATTGACTTCGTTGACCCCATTCCATCCCTATCAGAGGTGGGACACATCGGTGCACTGCTGCGCTACTGAAGTCTAAGGCTGCTCCAAAAGGATTCCCTTGTGGAGCACTTCGGCGGTCACTATCCCTGCAGAGGGTTGCACGTGTTAGTCGCTCCTCTAGACCAGCTTCAGAAGGCCTTTGTCTCTCAAGATGTTCGCAACCGTCTGCGAATCCTCGACGGTGAACCCTATCCGTCTCCGTTTGTGGGGAAAGCTGATAAAGAATATCTGATCTCGGCTGGGCCTCTTCCAGTCACGAGGAAACCATGTCAGGAAATCTGCAGTGCCCCAAATTCGCCATTTTCCGTTGGCCCAAGTAGGCTCCTTTGCCACAACGGCGTCGATCCCAGAAAAAGCTACACGTCGGGAACCGAATGGGAAAAGATAGTTGCGGAAGAGGATGCCATCGTCGGTGATCTCAACCAACTTGTCGGAGTAAATAATCTCTGACACCATTTCTACCTCCTTACACAGGTCTGTTGTTCGCCATTCGCACCAGACGCTACGCGGTTCGGCCACAACTGCCAGATGTATACTTCCTCAGTACATCCCCGATCGTCTTGCCTTTACTGCTTTTGGGAATCCTGAGGACTCTTTCGCCTTCCAGTTCAGGCACGCCCATCGGTCCAGCAGCTTGGATGTGACTCAGGGCAGTCGCCACATCTGCAGTTCCGCTTGGAAGAGTTATACGCTATTCCGTGCTCAACACGATATCGGAACATAGCTCTCCGCACTGCTCAATTGCTTTGAAAACGTCATCTAACTGGGGCTCGATGGTTTCCAAGGTCGTCCCATCATTTAAAACCAACGTGACTTCTCTGGCATGAGTCTGGGTTACCTGCTGAACCTCGCCGCTCATGATCATCTGCGTTGCCTCTGTCCACGAGACCACACCTTCCGAAGGCGGCAGAATGAGCTCAGAGATCAGCCACCGCGTCCCCCGCTTCTCTAGCAATACCGCCACCCTCACATGGGCATCCTCCGGAAAGTCCACGTCATACTCCGCGTTGAGCCGCGCATCCTCTTCCGTCTGCGAAACGATCTGGATTTCGAGATTCTCCACGGTAATGGATGGCAACGTCACATCTTGCATGGTCGACCCTATCTCAGGGACGAACAGGGTGGGCAAAAGGGTGGCATTTGAGGTGGACCCCAAAATTCGGACAGGTGGCTAAGAGAGAGTCCCGCTCCTAAAATAGGACGGAAACAAGGAGCAGGACATGAAGCAAACACGTAAGAAGCACAGCCCAGTCTTCAAGGCCAAAGTGGCTTTGGCCGCGCTCCAAGGGGAGCACACCATTGCAGAGCTGGCCAGCCGGTTTGAAGTCCACCCGAGCCAGATCCATGCCTGGAAGAAGGCCTTGACTCAGGGGGCGCCGCACCTCTTTGAAAATGGTGCTGGACGCCAGGAGAAGGACCAAGAGGTCCTCACTGCCCAGCTCTACCAACAGATTGGGCAGCTCAAGGTGGAACGGGATTTTTGTCACGGAGCTTCGGGTTGTGAGCCGGTCCCAACGCCGGGCCATGATTGACCGAGAAGAACCGAAGCTGTCTCTGGTGCGCCAGTGCGCCTTGCTGGGTATCAGCCGCTCCGCGTTGTACTACCTGCCAACCGAGGCCGGCGCCGAGGACTTGGAGTTGATGGCCCTCATAGACCAACAGTACCTGAAGACACCTTTCTACGGCTCCAGAAGGATGACTGCCTGGCTCAGAAATCACGGACACCAGGTCAACCGCAAGCGGGTCCGCCGGCTGATGCAGCTGATAGGCCTGGAGGCCATCTACCGGCGTCCCAACACCAGCAAGCCAAACCCAGGGCATAAGGTCTATCCGTACTTGCTCAGGGGGCTGGAGATCAACCGGGTCAACCAGGTGTGGGCCACCGACATCACCTACATACCCATGGCTCGGGGTTTCCTCTACTTGATGGCCATCATGGACTGGCACAGCCGCTACGTGCTGGCCTGGCGGCTGTCCAACACCCTGGAGGTAGACTTCTGTGTTGCGGCTCTGGAAGAGGCCTTGAGCAAGGGTCGGCCACAGATCTTCAACACCGACCAGGGCAGCCAGTTCACCAGCGAGGCCTTCACCAGCATGCTGCTGGCGCAAGGCGTTCAAGTGAGCATGGACGGCAGGGGCCGGTGCATGGACAACGTCTTCGTGGAACGGCTGTGGCGCAGCATCAAGTACGAGGAGGTGTACCTGAAGGCATACCAAAATGGGACTGAGGCCAGAAAGGGGATTGGGGCTTATCTGGCCTTCTACAACCAAGAGCGGCCCCATCAAGCCCTGGGCTATCGGTCACCGGGTCAGGTGTTCCAAGCAGTGAGCCCACAAAGGTGTTTACTGGAACTTCCACGAGCCTTACCATCGGATGAAGGTTTACGAGACACCCCAGCGGTAGACTCTCTTATTTTAGCCTCACCGCTGTCCTGATGATGGGGTCCACTTGAATTGCCCGAGGACAGGGCATCGTAGTAGTCCCTTACGGTGGTCTCTGGACCGGTGGAATCCCCATCGGACAACGTCAGAATCGTGAACCCACGCTCTTCATCTGCAGTCCTCTCGTCAAAGTCCACGAACACCTTGAGGGGGTAGCCAAACTCCGGGTGAAATTGAACATCAATGCGGGACGCCTCCTGCTCTATGGCGTCCCGTATGAAGTCAAAACGATCCTGTATTGGGCCAAAGCGCTCTGGCTCCGGGACATCGCCCGTGAAGTTGGGCTCGGCGAATTTGACATTGGCCACTTGATTGTTTACCACCTGAACATCAACCTGGGCTGCGTACTCCTTTAGGCAGAAGCATTGCCAGGAGGCTCGATATGTGTAACTTGTGATACCACTTTGCTCCCAGCGACTCTGCGCCCCCTGCAACTGAGCGATGATGGAGTCGGATAGATCCGTAGTGGGAGACTGCGGCACGACAGTGGGTGTAAGGGTGGGGATAGATGTCGGGGTAGGTCCGGAGTCACTCCCGCACGCGCTCATGATGAGCAAAGCTATCGTTGCTGACAGGACTGACGCTAGGCTCAGGGGTCCTCGGCACCTGGTCTTCATGCCACTCCTTACTCATCCGTGCTGCAATATGGGTGGCGATAATATAGCCGCAATTAGGTAGCGGTCAAGGAGGACGTGGACATTTGTGAGGGTGGGTAAGGTCGGGGTAGTAGTTAAGGAGGATGTGGTCATGGTCTGAAAGGATGATGGAGCCTTGGTACTTTGGTCTTCCGCAGAATCCATAGTCTTGCCGATTACCTGTGACTGGCCGTGCAGGACAATGAGTCATAGACAACTGACAAGGAGGTACCCAATGGAGAACGCCAATGCTAGCGGATTCAAGGGCAATTTGGTGGAGGCTTCTGAGGTGAGAACCACCGACGGTCCTGCCATCTCCTTATCGAATGTTTGGACCACGATGAAGCGATATACGAGGGTTTTCAGCATCATCCGGAAGGCTGGAGAGAACCCCGTACTTCCTACTGGTCCGTACCGAAGAGAAATTACCGCCCAGGACAAGGCTGAATTCTGGTTCCACACTCTCATGGGCAGATAACGTTAAGCACACCTAAGGAGGACATCATGCGAGTAGATCTACCAATGGGAGTAGGAACTTTACCATATTGGCTGGATTGGCGTGCGCCAGCCCACACGGTTTTATTCGGTGAGGAGTAGGCCCTGACCGGCTCGTCTCCGTTGCCCTCAGAGACTCTTGCTTATTCATGCTTGTGGGTATCCCGGGAAAAGAAGCCAGGGAAACTTCTGGCCGACCTGCTCCGATGGCACCTTCGTTTCCGCGGAAACAAGGCCAATCAAACGACCAAAAAGAGGTGGTCCTGTCTGCTATGTAGGGTGCCCTATCTAACGGACGTAACCAAACAAGGGAATGTTTTTTGGTGGACGGACCAGCGGCTTCAACTTAGGCCTCGGCTCCTCACTCACGTTGACACCATTCACTACCCCACCCACGCCAGGGCGCGTGATGGATGTCGTTTTCACGTCTCACCTCCGGCCCTAGCCTCGACAACAGCTAATTTGGCATACTAGCCAAGGAAACACCAGCGAGCCGCCTGCCTCAAGGAAACGCAAGCTGGCTTGCACGCGAATGTCTTAACCCGGGACACAACAAGCCGGTGAAGCGAGGCCATTGAGCGAATCGGACCTGTATCTTCCTGTGAAGCGGTTCCTGGAGTCGCAGGGCTATGAGGTGAAGGGCGAGGTGGGGGACTGCGACGTCGCCGCCGTACGCGGTAATGAAGAGCTGGTTGTCGTCGAGTTGAAACTGTCGTTGAATCTCGAGCTCGTACTGCAGGCGGTCGAAAGGCTTGCCGTCACGCCGAAGGTGTATGTCGGGGTGCCGGTCGGGAACCACAACTTGAGGAGGCGGAGGAGGCAGACTGTGAAGCTGCTCAGGATGCTCGGTCTGGGCCTGCTGGTGATCGATCCCGACGTCGAGCGACACGGTGTCGAGGCCGTCCTCGATCCAGGAGAGTACCGGCCCCGGCGGTCCAGGAGACGTCGAGAATTGCTACTCGGCGAATTCGTGAGGCGGGTGGGCGACCCAAACCTCGGCGGGGCATCCGTCCGGAACGGCATCATGACGGCGTATCGTCAGCGGGCGCTAGAGATCGCGTTGTTCCTCCAGACCAACGGTCCGACTAAGGCCTCTAAGGTCGCTACCGCGATCGGAGACCCAAAGGCCAGGGTCATCCTGTACCGAAACGTCTACGGCTGGTTCGATCGACCCTCGAGCGGTATCTACGCGCTCTCGCCTCGAGGAGTGCGGGAGGTCCCTCTCTGGGCTGTCGGCCGCAGGCGGTCTAGCTAAGGAGATAAGTCAAGATGGAGATGAACCAGAAATGAATAAAAGCCGGATGGGTGCAGGCTGAGGTGGACCCCAAAATTCGGACAGGTGGCTAAGAGAGAGTCCCGCTCCTAAAATAGGACGGAAACAAGGAGCAGGACATGAAGCAAACACGTAAGAAGCACAGCCCAGTCTTCAAGGCCAAAGTGGCTTTGGCCGCGCTCCAAGGGGAGCACACCATTGCAGAGCTGGCCAGCCGGTTTGAAGTCCACCCGAGCCAGATCCATGCCTGGAAGAAGGCCTTGACTCAGGGGGCGCCGCACCTCTTTGAAAATGGTGCTGGACGCCAGGAGAAGGACCAAGAGGTCCTCACTGCCCAGCTCTACCAACAGATTGGGCAGCTCAAGGTGGAACGGGATTTTTTGTCACGGAGCTTCGGGTTGTGAGCCGGTCCCAACGCCGGGCCATGATTGACCGAGAAGAACCGAAGCTGTCTCTGGTGCGCCAGTGCGCCTTGCTGGGTATCAGCCGCTCCGCGTTGTACTACCTGCCAACCGAGGCCGGCGCCGAGGACTTGGAGTTGATGGCCCTCATAGACCAACAGTACCTGAAGACACCTTTCTACGGCTCCAGAAGGATGACTGCCTGGCTCAGAAATCACGGACACCAGGTCAACCGCAAGCGGGTCCGCCGGCTGATGCAGCTGATAGGCCTGGAGGCCATCTACCGGCGTCCCAACACCAGCAAGCCAAACCCAGGGCATAAGGTCTATCCGTACTTGCTCAGGGGGCTGGAGATCAACCGGGTCAACCAGGTGTGGGCCACCGACATCACCTACATACCCATGGCTCGGGGTTTCCTCTACTTGGTGGCCATCATGGACTGGCACAGCCGCTACGTGCTGGCCTGGCGGCTGTCCAACACCCTGGAGGTAGACTTCTGTGTTGCGGCTCTGGAAGAGGCCTTGAGCAAGGGTCGGCCACAGATCTTCAACACCGACCAGGGCAGCCAGTTCACCAGCGAGGCCTTCACCAGCATGCTGCTGGCGCAAGGCGTTCAAGTGAGCATGGACGGCAGGGGCCGGTGCATGGACAACGTCTTCGTGGAACGGCTGTGGCGCAGCATCAAGTACGAGGAGGTGTACCTGAAGGCATACCAAAATGGGACTGAGGCCAGAAAGGGGATTGGGGCTTATCTGGCCTTCTACAACCAAGAGCGGCCCCATCAAGCCCTGGGCTATCGGTCACCGGGTCAGGTGTTCCAAGCAGTGAGCCCACAAAGGTGTTTACTGGAACTTCCACGAGCCTTACCATCGGATGAAGGTTTACGAGACACCCCAGCGGTAGACTCTCTTATTTTAGCCTCACCGCTGTCCTGATGATGGGGTCCACTTGAGGCATCGCCATTGGAATTGCGATTGGAGTGGCGATAGGTGTTGCTGTAGACAACACATCTACTGGGATAGCGGTAGGAGTAGCCATAGGGGTGGGAATCGGGGCAGCATTGGATCGACAGTCAAGGACAAAGAACGAACAGAGCGGCAACTCAGAGCCCAGAGACGAGTAGTTTGATTTGAGCAGAGCCCGGACATAATGCCGTGGTGTTGTGTCCACCTGGTTGTTAATCTGCTAGAGCCCTAGTGAAACCTAATATCAGGTGCTCCGAATGATTCCATTTTGGAGCGGCCTCATTCTGTTGCCAAACACTAAGGTGATAGTGCTTTTCCGCACCCAGTGCGATTACTCATCGGGTGTGCTCCCCAGGCACGAACTCAAGTGGACCCCATCATCAGGACAGCGGTGAGGCTAAAATAAGAGAGTCTACCGCTGGGGTGTCTCGTAAACCTTCATCCGATGGTAAGGCTCGTGGAAGTTCCAGTAAACACCTTTGTGGGCTCACTGCTTGGAACACCTGACCCGGTGACCGATAGCCCAGGGCTTGATGGGGCCGCTCTTGGTTGTAGAAGGCCAGATAAGCCCCAATCCCTTTTCTGGCCTCAGTCCCATTTTGGTATGCCTTCAGGTACACCTCCTCGTACTTGATGCTGCGCCACAGCCGTTCCACGAAGACGTTGTCCATGCACCGGCCCCTGCCGTCCATGCTCACTTGAACGCCTTGCGCCAGCAGCATGCTGGTGAAGGCCTCGCTGGTGAACTGGCTGCCCTGGTCGGTGTTGAAGATCTGTGGCCGACCCTTGCTCAAGGCCTCTTCCAGAGCCGCAACACAGAAGTCTACCTCCAGGGTGTTGGACAGCCGCCAGGCCAGCACGTAGCGGCTGTGCCAGTCCATGATGGCCACCAAGTAGAGGAAACCCCGAGCCATGGGTATGTAGGTGATGTCGGTGGCCCACACCTGGTTGACCCGGTTGATCTCCAGCCCCCTGAGCAAGTACGGATAGACCTTATGCCCTGGGTTTGGCTTGCTGGTGTTGGGACGCCGGTAGATGGCCTCCAGGCCTATCAGCTGCATCAGCCGGCGGACCCGCTTGCGGTTGACCTGGTGTCCGTGATTTCTGAGCCAGGCAGTCATCCTTCTGGAGCCGTAGAAAGGTGTCTTCAGGTACTGTTGGTCTATGAGGGCCATCAACTCCAAGTCCTCGGCGCCGGCCTCGGTTGGCAGGTAGTACAACGCGGAGCGGCTGATACCCAGCAAGGCGCACTGGCGCACCAGAGACAGCTTCGGTTCTTCTCGGTCAATCATGGCCCGGCGTTGGGACCGGCTCACAACCCGAAGCTCCGTGACAAAAATCCCGTTCCACCTTGAGCTGCCCAATCTGTTGGTAGAGCTGGGCAGTGAGGACCTCTTGGTCCTTCTCCTGGCGTCCAGCACCATTTTCAAAGAGGTGCGGCGCCCCCTGAGTCAAGGCCTTCTTCCAGGCATGGATCTGGCTCGGGTGGACTTCAAACCGGCTGGCCAGCTCTGCAATGGTGTGCTCCCCTTGGAGCGCGGCCAAAGCCACTTTGGCCTTGAAGACTGGGCTGTGCTTCTTACGTGTTTGTTTCATGTCCTGCTCCTTGTTTCCGTCCTATTTTAGGAGTGGGACTCTCTCTTAGCCACCTGTCCGAATTTTGGGGTCCACCTCAAACTTCATCGAAAGGGAGTTCACACAATGACGACTGTTAGTTGCAGTAAAGCCTTCTCCAAAGAAAACGTGGCCCAGATGGCCACCGCAGTTGACACACTCGATCTCCGTTCGCTGACCATCCGGATCGGGTAAGTGGTTGACGGCTCCTGGTATCTCCTGGTCAAACGCCGGCCAGCCACATTGAGCGTCAAACTTGTCAGCAGAGCGATAAAGTTCGGCGTTACATCGCCGGCAAACATAGACGCCTTCCTCATAAAAGTCGTCGTACTCCCCAGTGAAGGGCGGCTCGGTTCCTTTCGATTCGATTACGTATCGCTCCTCCGTCGAAAGGGGATTGTAGTTTGAGTCGTACTTCTTCAATCTTAGCCTCCGCTTTACAGTTCCTCTATACTCCGAGGTCGATCCCCCTACGCATGCTAGGCCCCACTCCCGGTATCCTCCGCGTTGACGTTACGAGCCTTTAAGCCCAGTATCAGTTGGTGAGCTTCTTCTGCAAGCGCCTCCATGTTGCGAAGAATCTCTTGATATTGGCTCAAGAAAGGACCGAACAACGCCTCTTCTGTTCTAGGAAGATAGTTCCCAACGAACTCCCTTATCATCATTATCCTTGCTTCGATCTCGGCCTCCGACCTTCTTCTACCTCTCAACGAACGTTTTGATGTGCTGTTGCGCATCCAGTCTGCGTGGTCTTCTCCCCCTTTAGAATCGTCACAAGGCTGGCAAGCTGGCACTACATTTTGCCTTATGAAGTCTCCCAGTTTAACGACCGGTACCAAATGATCGTTTCTGGGGGCGTCAGGAGACCCGCAGAAAGCGCAGCCACCGAAATAGTCTAGAGCAGCTTGGCGGTCTTCCTGGGTGTAATCCCTATCAAGGGCATTCTCCAGGATGGCTCTCTGCATCTGATATCTAGCAAACGCAATCTGACCTGTATTGGTTCTCAGAACCGCCATATAATTTCTCCTCTGGCTGGAGCTTAGAGAGACTACTCTTCGACCACCAGGTTGCCTTTCATATCTTCGTCTCCCCATGCGGTTTCTCAAGTGGACCCCATCATCAGGACAGCGGTGAGGCTAAAATAAGAGAGTCTACCGCTGGGGTGTCTCGTAAACCTTCATCCGATGGTAAGGCTGGTGGAAGTTCCAGTAAACACCTTTGTGGGCTCACTGCATGGAACACCTGACCCGGTGACCGATAGCCCAGGGCTTGATGGGGCCGCTCTTGGTTGTAGAAGGCCAGATAAGCCCCAATCCCCTTTTCTGGCCTCAGTCCCATTTTGGTATGCCTTCAGGTACACCTCCTCGTACTTGATGCTGCGCCACAGCCGTTCCACGAAGACGTTGTCCATGCACCGGCCCCTGCCGTCCATGCTCACTTGAACGCCTTGCGCCAGCAGCATGCTGGTGAAGGCCTCGCTGGTGAACTGGCTGCCCTGGTCGGTGTTGAAGATCTGTGGCCGACCCTTGCTCAAGGCCTCTTCCAGAGCCGCAACACAGAAGTCTACCTCCAGGGTGTTGGACAGCCGCCAGGCCAGCACGTAGCGGCTGTGCCAGTCCATGATGGCCACCAAGTAGAGGAAACCCCGAGCCATGGGTATGTAGGTGATGTCGGTGGCCCACACCTGGTTGACCCGGTTGATCTCCAGCCCCCTGAGCAAGTACGGATAGACCTTATGCCCTGGGTTTGGCTTGCTGGTGTTGGGACGCCGGTAGATGGCCTCCAGGCCTATCAGCTGCATCAGCCGGCGGACCCGCTTGCGGTTGACCTGGTGTCCGTGATTTCTGAGCCAGGCAGTCATCCTTCTGGAGCCGTAGAAAGGTGTCTTCAGGTACTGTTGGTCTATGAGGGCCATCAACTCCATGTCCTCGGCGCCGGCCTCGGTTGGCAGGTAGTACAACGCGGAGCGGCTGATACCCAGCAAGGCGCACTGGCGCACCAGAGACAGCTTCGGTTCTTCTCGGTCAATCATGGCCCGGCGTTGGGACCGGCTCACAACCCGAAGCTCCGTGACAAAAATCCCGTTCCACCTTGAGCTGCCCAATCTGTTGGTAGAGCTGGGCAGTGAGGACCTCTTGGTCCTTCTCCTGGCGTCCAGCACCATTTTCAAAGAGGTGCGGCGCCCCCTGAGTCAAGGCCTTCTTCCAGGCATGGATCTGGCTCGGGTGGACTTCAAACCGGCTGGCCAGCTCTGCAATGGTGTGCTCCCCTTGGAGCGCGGCCAAAGCCACTTTGGCCTTGAAGACTGGGCTGTGCTTCTTACGTGTTTGCTTCATGTCCTGCTCCTTGTTTCCGTCCTATTTTAGGAGCGGGACTCTCTCTTAGCCACCTGTCCGAATTTTGGGGTCCACCTCAAACCCCTATTACCGGGAGCAGAGCCGTTCCAGGTCTCACATGGAGTGCCCAGGGGACGGAAAGTCTATCAGGTGCGAGGTGCCGGATGAGCAAATAGGTCGCATAGTGGGTGCCGTAATGCTGCCGGAAGCGTGGCTTGACCGGGTGCTGGCCCAAGTGCACTTGGCTGATGAGGTAAAGCGGATCAACGAAGAAAGGAAAGAAGTGGAGCGTCGTCTCAAACGGTTGGGACAAGTGTACTTGGATAACCTGATTACAGTTGAGGAATATCATCGCCAGAAGAGGTTGCTAGAGGACAGGATAGCTTCTCTCGTGATACCTGCTGTGGATGCCACCGAGGAGGCTGGCAAGCTGCTTGAGAATCTACCGGGTCTCTGGGAGAAAGCCAACGTGGGCGAACGACGGCGCATCCTGCTGACTATGCTGGACTCTGTCTATGTGGACGCCATTGAGGCAAAAGCCATAGTGGTGATCAGGCCCAAACCCGCCTTCTACCTCTCTTCGAGATAGCGACAACCAGGAACGGCAGTGAGGTAATCCTTATAAAAGAAAAGCCTCCGGGGGGGTCCGGAGGCCACTGATCCGTGTTTCTGGTGGAGACGGGGGAGAGTCGAACTCCCCGTCCAAAAGGTGCTCCGATCGAATATGCTACAGGCTTGTCCGGCACTTTATGCTTGCTCTTCTAAAGCTTCTGCCGGCGGAATCTACAGAGAGCCAGCCGATTTTCTTAAGCCGCCCTTATCGGCATCGGGGCAGCGGCGCCCCAGATTTATGGCGCCTGCTTCCCCACCTCCGGGGTTAGTAGGGGCAGACGTAGCTGCCTATTAGGCAGCTAGAGCGAATTCTCGTTCGCCAGTTACTTTTTTTGCCACCTTTTTACGAGGTAGATGGCGCCTCGGCCTGCGATTCTACAGAGAAACCCCCTGTCGAAACCGCGCGTCCCCACTATCTATTATCCCACAGGAGGGTAGTAGAGTCTATGTGCAGGGTGTTTCGAGGACTAGAGGGTTCGGCTGATGGCCCGACGAGCTTCCCGATCCCTCTCTCGGTCCATGATCGCCCGTCTCTTGTCATATTTTCGTTTGCCCCTCGCCAGCCCCAGTTCCAGCTTGGCAACGTGATTCTTAATGGTGAGCCGAAGAGGTACGATGGTTAGACCTTTTTGGTCTACGCCGCTGCTGAGTTCAAGTATTTGGTCTTTGTGCAGCAGCAGCTTTCTCGGTCTCGTAGGCTCATGATTGTTGACACCACCGGCGTTGTAGGCGGCGATGTGAGCGTTCAGGAGCCACAACTCACCTTTCTCGGGGCGTACGTAGCCCTCTCTGATGTTGACCTTTCCAGCGCGGATCGACTTGATCTCCGTGCCGGTTAGAACTATCCCTGCCTCTACTCTCTCCAGGATTTCGTAGTCGAAAAAAGCCTTCTTGTTGACTGAGACTGTCTTGCCGGTTTCCATAAATTTACCTAGGCTTTAAATGCTTCCTCGAGTATCTCGATGGCTCTGTCCAACTGGATGTCCTCGGAGCCGTCCTCAGGATTGAGAACTTCGATATTCGGTTCCAATCCTTGCCCCTCGATCAAGGTGCCTTTAGGGGTGTACCACCTCGCGATGGTGAAATATATACCAGAGCCGTCGCTCAGATTACGCAACGTATTGACGCTACCCTTGCCAAAGGTCTTTACCCCTAGCACCGTTCCCCTATCGTTGTCCATGACCGCTCCGGCAAGCACCTCGCTACCACTGGCGCTAAACTCATTTATCAGCAATACCAACGGTATGTCTGTCGCCTTACCGCCCGACTTAACCCGCCAGTCTCTTCTGTTTCCCTGACCGTCTATCTCATAAAGAACAAGGCCGTCTTTTATGAACTGGCTTGTAGTATTCACTACCGAACTCAAAATGCCTCCCGGATTGTTCCTAACGTCGAGAATGAGACCCTTGGCTTCGAACTCTTTTACTTGGTCAAGCGCCTCGGCCAACTCCCGTGCGGTTGTTTCTGTAAAAGTCGTTATCCTGACGTGGGCTATCCCCCCCACTAGCATGCGGATACTCACGCTTTTGATCTGTACGATGTCTCGAATGATAGTCAACGTAGCGGTTTCACCGGTGGTGGCTCTCTGGACCACGAGTTCGACAGGCTCTCCTTCCGGTCCCCGTATTTGCGTGACTGCGTCCAAGAGGCTGTAGCCTTCGGTGCTGACACCATCTATTTCCAGAATGATGTCCCCAGGACGCATACCGGCAGCATCTGCGGGCGTGTCTGGTATTGGTGCGACGATAGTAATCTGTCCGTCCCTGATGGTAACTTGGGCCCCGATACCTGAAAACGCTCCCCTAAAATCCTGAGATTCAATTGAGTATTGCCGTGGGTCCAGGTAAGAGGCGTAAGGGTCATCCAGGGCGTCAAGCATCCCTCGAATTGCGCCTGCGCTTAGAGTCCTCGGGTCAAGGGAACCACCCTCTAGGTGGTCCTTCTGGAGAGCTTCCCAAACTTCGCTGAGCTTCTGGAACTCTTGGGGAAGTCCTTCTATGGCCAGTTCTGACGTACCGGCAGCGTCCTCACGAAGCAACTGGACGCTCAAACTGCCCAATGCGACAGCCAAGGCGACAATAGCGATAACGAGTATGGGAGAGATTCTAAATGGAAGTTTGCGCAAGAACAGGCCTACCTTTGATGCCGGAATTGGCCAGACAGCTTTAAAATCAAGTATAGCATAGGGGTAGTTTCTGAACCTTGGAATGCCTTTTAGATTTATTACGTAATTAGCTTCCCAGGCGGATCGGGCAAACCTACTCTTCTTGAAAATGCTCCTACCGTATGCTAACCTCGGCTTTCAGCGATTCCACCTTAGGATTACGTCCAAAACTATCGTTTGTGAAAGGCTAAGTGTGCATAAAGATAAGGGCTGCGGGGAGGTCAGTGAGCGGAGCATCGGATCCACGGTAACCCTCGCGGGATGGGTCCATCGCCGAAGGGATCACGGAGGGATAATATTTATTGATCTGAGGGACCGCTCTGGCGTGGCGCAGGTCGTATTCAACCCTGAGCGTTCTCCAGAGGCGTATCCGGTGGGCGATGGGGCGAGACCCGAATGGGTCTTGAAGGTGGTCGGGCAGGTTAGGCGCAGGCCTGAGGGCTCTGAAAATCCACAGATGGAGACCGGATATGTGGAAGTTGTCGCTCAAGACGCTACGGTTTTGAACACTTCCCTTACCCCACCATTCGCTATCGGCGATGAGGGAGAAGTTGAAGAAAGTCTCCGCCTTAAATATCGACATCTGGACCTACGTACGGCACGGATGCAGGAAACGCTCCTGCTTAGGCACAAACTAATTAAATACATGAGAGATTTCCTAGACTCCCGGGGCTTTATAGAAGTCGAAACTCCGATATTAACCAAAAGTACTCCTGAGGGTGCGAGGGACTATCTGGTTCCTAGTCGGCTCCAGAAAGGCAGCTTCTATGCCCTTCCCCAGTCGCCTCAACAAATGAAACAGCTTCTGATGGTAGGAGGTCTGGAGCGGTACTTTCAGATCGCAAGGTGTTTTCGGGACGAAGACCTCAGAGCTGACCGGCAACCCGAGTTTACCCAGCTAGACCTGGAGATGAGTTTCGTAGACGAAAACGACGTCTTGAGCCTTATGGAAGAACTATATACGTCGATGATCGAAACCGTGATGCCAGATAAGAAACTGGTGAAGCCATTCCCACGACTCTCATATGCTGAAGCGATCTCCAAATACGGCACCGATAAGCCCGACTTGCGATTTGGACTCGAGATGACCGAGATAACAGATATAGCTGCCCGAACCGATTTCAGGATATTTCACGCCGTGATCGACAAGGGCGGTATCGTCAAGGGTTTTGTAGCACCCGGACTGTCGGAATACAGCAATAGTATGCTTGGTGAACTGGAGGATTTCGCCCGAGAACGAGGCGCCAAAGGGATAAGCCACATACGCATCGGTGTCGAACATACCCTGGATCAGCTTACCGAAAGGGACTTGCAATTCTCACAAGGCCTCAGGATGTCTCCCGATCTCATCATGGAGCTAGCTGGACGCATGGGAGCAAACCCCGGAGACCTCGTATTGCTAATGGCCGGTAAGGCGACAGAGATTAATCCCCCACTGAGCGCGCTACGCAGCAAAATGGCTGCCAGGCTTGGGATGATCGACATTAATTTATTGACGTTTGGTTTTGTCGTTGATTTCCCGCTGTTCGATTGGGATGAAAAATTGGCGAGATGGGACTCATCCCATCATCCTTTCACGTCTCCTCGGGATGAATATCTCCATTTGTTTGAGGGCGACAAGATAGACTGGGACAGCTCAGGAAAGCTGGCGGAGGTCGAGATTGCAACCATCAAGTCCATGGCGTATGACATGGTCTGCAACGGCAGTGAAATGGCCAGTGGAAGCATCAGGATACATAGACGAGTTCTCCAGGAAAATATTTTCGAAGTGCTGGGATATGGGCGGGATGAGGTAAAACGGCGCTTCGGCCACATGCTGGAAGCATTGGAGTACGGCGCGCCTCCTCATGGTGGGATAGCATCTGGTATTGACCGTCTGGTGGCAATTCTTACGGGAGCTCCCTCGATCAGAGATGTGATCGCATTCCCGAAGACTCAAAGTGGTTCAGACTTGCTTTTCGACGCTCCCTCCGCGATTGAGAGTGAACAACTGCGGGAGCTGGGGCTCAAACTTTTGAGTTAATATCCTTGGTAAGTCAAGTGTATTTCGTCCGATTCAAGGATTATACAAGGAGCCAAAACTTAGTAGGGCTAGTGTGCTATAATGCTATCTGATACATCTCAAGGATAGGATGGAGTTGAAGATCACCAAAGAAGAGACCTCCCCCCTTGAGGTCACTCTCACGATAGAACTCGAATCTCCAGATGTAGAGCCCTTCCTCGATAAGGCGTATAGGCGCGTTTCCAACCGAGTCCAGATTCCAGGCTTTCGTCCTGGTAAGGCCCCCAGAGCCATCGTTGAGAACCACGTAGGTAGGGATGCGCTGGTTCGGGATTCCTTAGAGTCGATCTTACAGGACTCCCTCGGAAAAGCGGTAGAAGAGGAAGATCTCCACACCTTTGGTGAGCCGGACCTTGAGCTTGTTACCACTGACCCCGTGTCCTTTAAAGCCGTATTATCTCTTGAGCCTGTCGTCGACCTTGGAGACTTCCGTAGCATCAGGCTCGAACCTGAGCCTGTAGAGGTCACTGACGACGAGGTCGATAAGGTAATCGAGCAGTTGCGGTATGATTCCGCACCTTGGGAGCCTGCTGATAGACCTGTCCAGTTTGGAGACCTGGCGACTCTAGATGTCCAGGGTGTCATCGAGGGCGACACTATGCTCGACGACAAAGATGTGGATTTCATCCCAGACAAGGATAATAATGCACCCTTTCCGGGATTTTCAGTTTATCTCGAGGGAACGGCCAAGGGTGAGGACAAGGAGTTTACCCTTCCTGTTCCTAACGATTACAGAGACTCTTCCATAGCTGGCAAAGAATGTCACTTCAAAGTCAAAGTAAAAGAGCTGAAGCATAAACTACTCGCGGACGTCGATGATGAGTTCGCAAAGGGTATTGGCGAAGGGCATGAGAGCCTGGAGGCTCTCCGCGCTAAAGTTGTCGAAGATCTAAAGAGTGAGGCGGAACGGACCGCGGAGCGCTCGTTCCAAGAGAAGAGCTTTGAAGAGCTTCTGAAGGGCGTTACAGTGGAGACGTCCGATTTGACCATCAACCGGGAAATAGACCGGTTGATGGAAGAGCAATCGCAGGCCCTGAAAAACCACAAGATGGACATGGACTCATACTTAAAAAGTGTGGGTAAGTCCATCGAAGAGTTGAGAGATGAGGCTCGCATCCCCGCACAGGAGCGGCTGAAACGCGCCCTCGTTCTACGTGATCTGGCTGAGGAAGAGGGAATAGAGGTCGCACCCGAGGAGATAGACGCTGAGGTCGCCAGTCTGACATCCGGCGTCAGCGGGTCTTCCAGCCAGATGATTGAAGCGCTCAACTCGGAGAATGCCAGAGGCTCTATAGGCAGCGCCATTTTCACCAGAAAGGTTCTTGAGCGACTGACCCAGATAGTGCAGGCCAAAGACGGGGCGGAGGAAGCCGAGCCCCAATCCGCGGAAGAACAACCGGCTTCCACTTAGGAAATACATCGGCTATAGTAAGGCTCTAGGAGGTAAAAGGTTGGCGATCAATCCATATGACATAATACCCATGGTCATCGAAAGTGGACCTCGAGGGGAGAGGGCTTTCGATATCTACTCGTTGCTACTGAGAGAGCGGATTGTATTCTTGGGCACCCCTATCCATGACCAGGTAGCCAACGTTATTATTGCCCAACTCTTGTTCCTGGAACGTGAGGATCAGGAACGAGATATCAGCCTCTACGTCAATAGTCCTGGCGGCGTCATTAGCTCCGGGCTGGCAGTATACGACACTATGCAGTTGATCCGGCCGCAAGTCTCCACCATCTGCGTCGGTATGGCTGCCAGTATGGCAACTGTGCTGCTGAGCGGAGGTCAAAAAGGCAAGCGATATGCGCTTCCCAACGCTACGGTACATATGCACCAGCCGATAGGCGGCGCCCAGGGCCAGGCCTCTGACATAGAGATCGCAGCGCGGGAGATCCTAAGAATGCAGGACAAGATACGCACAATTCTTGCCAACCATACCGGTCAGGCCTACGAAAAAATCGCTCGCGATGCCGATAGAGACTATTATCTTTCAGCGGAACAGGCAGCGGAATATGGTATAGTTGATGAAGTCCTAGCCCCCCAAGACCTCGCCGCTCCCCCTCCAACAGATGGTAAGAAGAAGTCGAAATCTGGGGATAAGTAGTGCCCAACAGTAAGATTAGCTCAAGGCTGTACCAGTGTTCATTCTGTAAAAAGCCTGAAAGCGAATCTCGTAGGTTGGTTGCAGGGCCCGGCAGAGTTTTCATTTGCCACGACTGTGTAAGGGCATGTAACCAGGTATTAGAGCAGAATGCCCTACCAGCTCCCAAACAGGTTGACCTAAAGCAACGTCGGCTTCTTGTTCCTAAAGAGATATATAGCTGCCTCGACGAGTACGTGATCGGGCAGGATCGGGCTAAGAAGGTACTCAGCGTCGCGGTCTACAACCACTATAAACGTGTCTGGAATGGTGGGCAGAGCTCAGAAGTCGAGATCCAGAAGACTAACATTCTATTGATGGGTCCAACCGGGTGTGGCAAAACTCTCCTAGCCCAAACATTGGCCAAGATTCTCCACGTACCGTTTGCAATTGCGGATGCGACATCGCTTACTGAGTCCGGCTATGTGGGGGAAGACGTCGAGAATATACTCCTCAGGCTGATCCAGGCAGCAGACTGGGATATTTCCAGAGCGGAACAGGGAATCATATACATAGACGAAATAGATAAAATCGCCAGAAAAGAGGGTGCGAATCGATCGATCACCAGAGATGTGTCTGGCGAAGGTGTACAACAAGAGCTTCTTAAGATCGTCGAGGGTTGCGTTGCCAACGTGCCGCCACAAGGGGGACGCAAACACCCATACCAGGAATTCCTGCAGATAAAAACCCATGACATCTTGTTTATTTGTGGAGGCGCGTTCCAGGGGCTGGACCAAATGATCGAGAAACGGCTCGCCCGAGGCGACACTAAAGTGGGCTTCAAATCTAAGTCCAAAGGCGCATCCGAAATTGGGCATAATGGAGCGAATGGAAACAACGTCCATGAAAGTTTGATTCCGGAGGACCTTCTTAGCTACGGGTTCATTCCAGAACTGGTGGGCCGACTTCCTGTAACCTCATCTCTGGATCCCCTAGATGAGGAAGCACTAATACGAGTTCTGACTGAGCCAAAGAACGCGCTTATACGGCAGTATAAGCAGTTGCTTAAGATGGATAACGTGGAACTGGAATTTACTCAGGAGGCGTTGGTGGCCGCGGCGGAAGACGCCATGAAACGAAAAAGCGGCGCCCGTGGACTTCGGAGCACCATCGAGGGAACTTTGTTGGATGTGATGTATGAGCTTCCGTCACTCAACGGCGTAACCCGATGTATCGTCGATGACAGAGCGATCAAAAGACAAGGCCCCGCGCTACTTCTGACGGCTGCAGGTCAACCATTCGAACCAATCAGTGACCTAAAACAGTCCGCCTAACTCTCGGCTAACGCCTCTTGTATTTCAGAGTTTAAGCACGCGCCCTGAATCCGGCTACCCTTTGAGTCCAGCGCCTCACCGTTTTTAATTCGTATTTCTCCTTTTGCCAAAGCACTTAACGTGGTTGCGAGCAAATAGGGCTCACGCTTGTACTCTTCCTGGCGTATGGCTTGGAAAAGGGGTAAAGCTTCTCCATAGTCGCTCTTAAGCCGCTGGGCATTTTTACCATTTACCTCGTTCCAATGCCGTTCCCAAGCCGCCCCAGTGATAGGCATCGTGAAATAAGAAACCACCGGCCCTCTGTCCACTTCCTCGGTAACGAGGTGAATCATTGCCCCGGTTTCACTCGCTTCTGACTCGATGAGGCTCCAGATAACTTCCTGCCAGGTACCCACCGGACCGGTGGGAAGGGCCGGGTGCAAATTGAGCATAGTGTATTTACGGCACATTTCTCCGCCGACGATAAGCATATATCCGGCCAACACGCACACATCCGGCGCAAAGCCTTCCAGCCTCTTTAGCACTTCCCTGTCGTACTCAATGCGGTGGCTGGCGAAATCACTACCGACCGACCTACGAAACTTCCGAGAAGAACAGGTTGTGAGAGGAATACCATAACTCCTCACCTGGTCGAAGAAGCGGTCGCTTCCCTCGGCCTCCCCAGGGTCTCTATTACTGAAAACGAACTGGATCTCACCGTCAATAACACACTGAGATATGTGCTCCTGGATAAATCTCAGCAGGCCAAGAGAACCCTGGCCTCTGCCTGTGGAGAACCATCCTATAGTCAGCATTATGGGCGAAAGAGCCTCTTGAATTTTACAAATACGCTTGTAAGGCGAAGGATGTGGTGGGCCTTTCTGGTGACGAGCGTTGCTTTGCCCAAGGCCTCCTTGAATCCCTGAGGCGTGCCATCGAACTCGGGAGCTTCCATGTAGGTGCGGCCTAGCTCTATGGGTGTGTGTGAATCCCTAACGGCAACGGCGACCAGGTCATGCTGGCGGCAAAAGTGGTAGGCTTTCTTATTGTCCCACCTTAGCAAATTGTGAGAGTTATACACCTCGAAAAGGTCTACGTAGGGCAGGACCTCTTCCAGAGCTTCTTTCTTAATCGCCGAGGGTCGTAAACGGTCAAATGGGTGGGGTGCCATTACCAATCCGCCCTGGTCCTTTATAGCCTTTACGGTGTCCATGGGCGAAAGGTCTTTGGGAACCTCCTTCTCTAAAAAAGGCCGATAATGTCTCCCGCGGAACTCTTGATCTCTTCCCCGACGATTACGGAGAAAGGTGCCAGTTCCCGCACCTCGAGAGCACCATTGATATTGTTGTGGTCCGTCACAGCGATGCAGTTAAGTCCCGTCTTAATGCATCTGTTTATGATGGATTTTGAAGGAGCGCCTGAGTCATGGGAGAAGTGGGTATGCAAATGTAGGTCAAGCTTCAGCACCCTCTTCTTCCTCCTCCGGCGATGTGAATAGGTCCTGGTCTGGGAAGGCGTCCTTAAGGTTGGTAATCCTCAGCTCGGCTTCGTTGAGAAGCTTGTTGCACAATTTGACCAGCTTCATGCCCTCTTCATACAATTGGGTTGCTTTATCGAGGGTGAGTCCGCCCGTTTCAAGGGCCTTTACCGTGTCGCTCAAGCGGTCAAATGCGTCCTCGAAAGACAGGTCGTTTTGATGTTGTTCCGGGCTTTGTTGCATGGTAAGGCGCGTCCGAGATCAGCTACTATCCGATGGCAGGATTGTACCAGGAAATGGGTGAATATGCTAAAGCTTATAAAAGTGGGGCGCCTGCTCGAACCTCGGGCTTCTTTGTACGTAGTTTCGGCCCGGGCGAAGGGGTTGTGCTGGTTCCCACGGTAGCAGGAATAGACCCGTCGCTTACTCGCACGTCAAGTTGATCTCCACTGGTGGCCTGGTTGGTTCTGGTTAGTATCTGACCGTCAGACCGCTTCAGAACAATGGCGTACCCGCGGTGTAAGATTGCCTTTGGGTCCATAGCTTGTATGCTCATGGCAAACCCGTTTATTCGTTCACGCCACAAAGACAGGCCGCTTGACATCGCTGTATGAGACACCCTGGACAGGTCGTCGACCCTGCGGCGTAAGATATTTAAGTCAGGTAAATGGAATCGTAGCTGTTGCGCCAGCATATCGACGTCCATGCGGCGTTTATTGAACTCATCTGCAGTTCTCTTTGATAAGCTTTCTGTATAAGAGTCAATGTCCTGTGACAACAACACCCGATCGGGTACGACCAGCTCGGCGGCGGCCGAAGGAGTAGGGGCCCTCATGTCGGCTACGTAGTCTGATATAGGCTGGTCTGTTTCATGGCCAACAGCGCTTACGACCGGGATATGGCTGGCGTAGATTGCCCTTGCCACAACTTCCTCATTAAAGGGCCAAAGCTCTTCGAGCGAACCGCCCCCTCTGGCCAGTATGATAACATCGGCGCTCGCATCCTCGTTGAGGGCGTGCAACGCGGAGACGATGCCCATTGCCGCGCCTTCACCTTGAACTAGAGTTGGAGCCAGCAGAATCTCGACGAGCGGATAACGCCGGCCGATGATGTTCAGGATGTCGTGTAACACGGCACCTGAAGAGGATGTCACCAACCCGACCACTTTGGGGAAGGCCGGTAGTGGTCTTTTCCTGGACGGGTCAAATAAACCCTCTTCTTCCAAACGGATCTTAAGCCGGGCTAGCTCCAAGGCCAGGGGCCCTTCGCCCTCCGGCCTGACCATGTCGCATATGATTTGTATGTCGCCTCGCGTTTCATAGAACGATAGGCGACCATGTGCGGTTACCTTGCCGCCCTCAGCCAACAACTCGCTCCCCTCTCCCCCTTTGAACATCACCGAGCGTAGTTGAGCTTTAGAGTCCTTAAGGGTGAAGTAAGTGTGGCCGGATGGGGCTGCCCTTAGGTTGGATACCTCGCCAGAAACCCAGATATCAGTTAGGTTGGGGTCCCTCTCCAGGGATGTTTTCACATACTGAGTTATTTCGGTTATGGTAAAGAATCGGGACACTTGATCACTCCTCGATGATCGAGACCAGGTCACGATAGCCTAGGCAATGGGATTTCCAGAACAGGTTGTCGCCTGGATGCCTATCCGGCACGCTCTATGTATATGCCGCTACGGGTATCAACGCGGACTTTCTCGCCGGTATTGACGAAAAGGGGAACCTGTATTGTAACGCCTGTTTCTAAAACAGCAGGCTTCGTGCCACCCTGGGCTGTGTCGCCTTTATATCCCGGCGGAGCCTCGATTACCTCAAGGTTCACGAAAGTGGGCAACCGGACGTTTATTACTTCACCGTTGTAGGACATCACATCGACGATGGTTTCTTCCTTGAGGTAGTTAACCACATCGCCGAGCTGGTCTTTGATTAGCTGAGATTGTTCATAGCTCTCCATGTCCATGAAATAATAGAACTCTCCGTCTGAGTACAGATACTGAGCCGGCCTGGACTCTACTTGTGCTAGTGAAAACTCGGTTGAATAGCTCTGGAAGGTTCGTTCTATAACTCGACTGGTCCGCAAATTCCGCAGTTTTAAGCGTGTGACAGGCGCTCGTTGCTGCATTTTGTGTTTTTCGTATTCCATGACTTCGTAAGGCTGGCCGTCTACTTCGATGGCCATACCCTTGCGCAAGTCTGCGAATCCTATCGACATTGATCCTCCTAAGACCTTCCAGGGGTCTGCCGAGAAGTCACTTGGGGGCGCTGGTGAGTACCTTCGCCCCGTCTTTTTCCAAAACTACCATATCTTCGATTCGGACGCCTCCCCAGCCTGAGACATATATGCCGGGCTCAATGGTAAACACCATGCCCTCTTCAAGTATATGGTCCGACTTGGGGCCGACACCAGGGTACTCATGGACTGCGAGCCCTATGCCATGTCCTAAGCTGTGTCCAAAAAAATCGCCATATCCGGCTTCGGCAATCACAACACGCGAAAGTTCATCCGCTTGGCGACCGGTCATCCCGGGGCGAACTGTGGATATTGACGTGAGTTGGGCTCCCAAAACGATATCGTAGATTTTTCGGAAGGTCTCATCGGGTTCTCCGGCGCAGACAGTGCGTGTGATATCGCTGCAATAACCTCCTGCCTTCGCGCCCATATCGATAACTATAGGCTCCCCAGCTACGATAGCCCTGTCGGTGGGCCTGTGATGGGGCATCGCGCCGTTGGGGCCGGCGGCGACTATGATGTCGAAGCTTGTGGAATCGGCTCCCAGTTCTCGCATAGTCTTTTCCAGGTGCCAGGCGACTTCGAGTTCGGTTTCACCGTGCTGTACGGAATGAGAAATCTTCTCGATGGTCTCGTCCGCTATATCGATGGCCCGTTGTACTTGCGCAAGCTCATCCGTGTCCTTTACTGCGCGAAGTCCCTCGACTAGGCCCTTTGTTGCGATAAGACCCGACTTTCCAACACGCCTATTGGCCCCATTGGATTGAAACGCATCTGCGATTTGTCGGTACGTCGATACCGTCAGATGGCTGCCCTCAAAAGCCAGGCTCCGGCTGCCTGAGGCTTCCAGCAGCTCTCTTAGCCATGACCAATCAATTCCGATCTTGACGATCTCGAAGTCAGGGGACTGTTTCGTCGCCTGCTCGATATAGCGGAAATCCGTTGCCATGAACGTATCGTCCATGGTGATGACCAGGTATCCAGCGGAGCCAGTGAAGCCAGAAAGGTATCTCCTGTTCTCCGGAGTGGAAATCAGGATCGCATCCAGGTCCTTCTCTGCCAGCTTGGCTCGTAGTTTTTGGATACGGTTACTCATTTGCCCCGCCGTTCTCCAGCACCAGACTGGTGAGGATCTCCAGGGCGGCTATGTAGCCTCTCCAGCCAAGTCCCGCTATTTGACCGGTCGATACTCCGGCGATGACTGAGTGATGGCGCCATTGCTCTCGGGCGTAGATGTTGCTTAAATGGACCTCAACTACAGGGATGGTGACATCGGATAACGCATCCCTCAGTGAGTAACCATAGTGAGTCAACGCACCAGGGTTGATAATGATCCCCTGGATACGGGCCGCATTTGCCTGGATGTGGTCTATTATGACGCCTTCGCTATTGGACTGGAAGGAATCCATCGACACACCCAGTTCCTTCGCTTTATCGGATAGAGCATTCTCTATTTCCGATAGAGTCTTCGAGCCGTAGATCTCTTTATCCCGCTGACCCAATAGGTTCAGGTTAGGGCCGTTAATAACAAGAAATCTAGTCATCTTGCTTCTCAGGCCTCGCCCTCGGATGTGTGGTCATGTACTCTGCCCTGGTTTCGTTTTGGGTGACGTGGGTGTATATCTGGGTCGTCGCGGGACTGGAGTGGCCCAGCAGTTGTTGAACTACTCGGAGGTCAGCGCCGCCTTCCAACATATGAGTAGCGAAGGTGTGGCGCAAAGTATGGGTATGTACTCCGGGTCGAGTAGCTGCCTTTGCGGCGTATTTGCCAACGATCTTCTCAATACTGCGCAGGGACAGACGGCCGCCATACCGGTTAAGGAACAGAGCAGTGGCATTATTGGATACCAGGTAAGGCCTCCCGTTATTCAGGTAATTATTCAGAGACTTCACGGCAGGTTTCCCTAACAAAACCATTCGGTCCTTTGAGCCTTTACCGCGAGCCTTAACTTCGTTGTCATCGATACTTATATCTGAAATATCCAGGTTTCCCAACTCCGACAATCTTAGCCCCGTAGAATAAAGAAGCTCCAGTATGGCTGCATCCCTCACCCCAATCGGGGTCGACAAATCAGGTGCCGCCATAAGCCTCATCGCTTCATCTTTCCCCAGAAATACGGGCAGGCGTTTCTTCACTTTTATCTTGAAACTCCTGCCTTTGGGCACGGGGTTGAACGGCACAACACCCTCTTGAGTTAGAAAACGATAGAAGGAGCGAAGAACTACCAGCTTTCGAGCCACGCTGACCCTATCATAACCCTTTTGCCCACCGCAGGCCGACGTGGATAGCCAAGCCAGGTAGCGCCTTAGGAGTTGGCGGTTCAAATGGACAGGTTCTAGTCCTTCTTTTTCGAGGAACTGAACGAATGGCTTAAGATCGGCGATGTAGACTCTAACCGTATTGTTCGAGAGACCCCTTTGGCCTTTCAGAGAACTTTTGAACCTGTCCACTAGGCCTTCTAGTACGCGTTCGATCGTATTTTCCAAGGAACTACCTACCTGTTGACTCCAGCCAGTTCCCCTGCCGAGATATCGCCTTTCCATGCGCACCGTGTACATTGCGCTCGACTGTTTTTCCCGGAGGCAACCATCAGCCCGCCACATTCGGGGCACGGTTCCGGAACAGGGCGCTGATTTACGAGGAAATCGCATTCCGGATATCCGGAGCAGCCGTAAAACACTTTGCCCTTACCTCGAGGCTTACGCATCACCAGATCGCGGCCGCACTTCGGACATTGAACGCCGATCTTGTTGAGGATGCGCTTTGTATTCTTACACTCCGGGAAATTGGAGCAGGCAAGGAACCTGCCAAACCGTCCGGTTTTTATCACCATTGGACCTCCGCATTTTTCGCAGATCTCGTCTGTGGCCTCTTCCACTTTGACTTTGGGCATCGTTTCGGTGGCCACTTCGAGGGATTTTTGGAATGGTTCATAAAAGTCACTGAGCATCGGCACCCATTCTCGTTCGCCCCTAGCCACTTCGTCTAACCCCTCTTCCATATCTGCCGTGAAATCGATATCCATGATAGTTGGGAAGAAGTCTTTTAACAGTTCACAGACCGTACTACCCAGCTCGGTCGGTTTCAGCTTACCGGTCTCTTTTAAGACATAGTTTCTATCTAGGATCGTTGAAATAATGGGTGCATATGTACTGGGTCTGCCGATACCCTTTTGTTCCAACATAGAAATGAGACTCGCCTCTGTATATCTGGGAGGAGGTTGAGTAAAGTGCTGTTTGGGGTCAAGCCGGGTACAATCAAGCTTCTCCGACCTTTCCAGATCAGGTAACGCACCGACACTTTCCTCCTCTTCGCCCTCATCTTTGTCGACTATGTAGAGTACGCGGAATCCTGGAAACCTTAGTACAGAGCCTGTAGCCTTAAATATGTATGTATTGTTTGAGCCCTTGCACTTAGCGTCTACGTTAACCGTCGTCGCATCGGCAAGAGAGTCGGCCATCTGACTCGCCAGTGCGCGTCGCCAGATCAGGTCATATAGTTTGTATTGGTCGGGCGCCAGGTAGGTCTTCAATGACTTTGGATCACGGAAAATCGAGGTGGGTCGGATGGCCTCATGGGCTTCTTGGGCGCCCTTAACCTTTTTCTTAAATACGCGTGGCTGGTTCGGGAGGTATTCATTTCCGAGCTTCTTCCCAATGTATTCCCTTGCCTCGCGCACCGCGGCTGGGGCCATGTGTGTTGAGTCCGTGCGCATATAAGTGATGAGCCCACTAGAGCCCTCATCGCCCAGTGTTATTCCTTCGTATAACTGCTGGGCCGCAGCCATAGTCTTTTTCGCAGAGAAGCGCAATTTACGCCAGGCCTCTTGCTGCAGGGTGCTTGTTATGAATGGGGCAGATGGCGACTGCTTGGCCTTACGTTTGGTTACTTCGGCTACCGTGTATACGGCATCCTGAAGCTCGCTCTCAATCGACCTTGCAGCCGGCTCATCATTTATTTGCAGGTTCTTTTTCTGCCCTTTGATAGACTTCAGGGTTGCAACGAAGGTGCCTTCCTCATGCTTAGCCGCGATGCTTTTCTGAAGATGAGCATCAATGGTCCAGTATTCTTGCGATACAAAGGCCCCGATCTCTTTCTCCCGGTCCACTATCAAGCGAAGGGCGACCGATTGCACTCGGCCTGCGGATAGGCCCCTCTGAACCTTTCGCCAAAGCAGAGGGCTGATCTGATAGCCTACTAACCTGTCGAGCACACGCCGGGCCTGCTGCGCATTCACCAGTTCCATATTGATTGAACGGGGATTCTTAAACGCCTCCTTGACGGCCTCTTTGGTAATCTCGTGGAAGACCACTCGCTGAAGATCGGCATCACTTTTGCCCCAGTCAGCCGCTTCGATCAGATGCCAGGAAATGGATTCACCTTCCCGGTCAGGGTCAGTCGCCAGATAGATGGTTGAGGCGTTTTGTCCCGCCTTCTTCAAATCACCGACAACCGCACGTTTCTCTTTGAGGACGTTGTAAGCTGGGATGAACCCTTGCTCGATGTCAACGCCTAACTTGCCCTTGGGGAGGTCTCGTACATGTCCCTGTGAGGCCTTAACGACGAAGCCAGCCCCCAGAATTGTTTCGATAGTTCTGGCTTTGGCGGGAGATTCCACTACCACCAGGTTCTTGCCCTTGCCGCGCTTCGTTCGGGTGGCGGCCGTAGGTGCCTTGGTCTTCTTTTTAACTTTTGCTGTCATAAACCGCTATTGCCTCCCTGAGACGTACAAAATGCATACTGCCTACCTGTGTAATCAAGCCCTTCAACTCCATCATGGCCAAGGCACTGCTTACTACTGTAATCGGTAACTTGGTTTGCCGCTGTATGTCGTCAATGTGGACTGGTTCAAGCCCTATGTGATTTAGCAACAAGGCCTCACTCTCATCAGCAGGTTGTGCTAGCTCCCGCATCTCTATTTGATAAGACACCACGCTCAAGTTCAGTTCCTCGAGGATGTCTTTGTAGTTCAGAACCAGTTTTGCGCCCTCCTGAATAAGCAGGTTAGTTCCCCGGCTGACTGGAGAGAAGATACTTCCTGGTACGCAGAAAACTTCTCGGTTCTGCTCGAGAGCGTGCCGGACTGTGATCAATGCCCCACTCATTTCGCCTGCTTCGATGACCAAAGTGCCCAGGGTCATTCCACTTATCAACCTGTTGCGCCGGGGAAAGTTCCGGGCGTCGGGCTTGGTACCGAGGGGGAACTCGCTAACGAGAGCGCCGGTTGTTGTGATGTCCGCAGCCAGCTTGGAGTGTTCAGAAGGGTAAACAACGTCAAGCCCGCTTCCGAATATCGCGATAGTTCGGCCACCAGATTCAAAAACAGCCCGGTGGGCGATGGCATCAATTCCTCGAGCCAGGCCACTGATTATCGTGGTGTCGTTCCTGGAAAGGTCACCGGAAATTTGGCTAGCCACTTCGCGACCGTAAGCGGTCGGCCTACGAGTTCCAACAACTGCTACTGAACGTTCATCTTCGGGCAGTATACAACCCTTGACGTAAAGGACAGGTGGCGGGTCGCTGATCTCCTTCAATCTAGGCGGATACATGGAGTCGTTCCAATTAGCAACCCTTACGTCCGCTCTCTTGATTCTCTCCATCTCGGCGTCGGGAGAGATGTTCGGGCGTTGGGACATTACGGTGTTTGCCGTTTTGCGGTCGATACCCGCCGCGACCATCTCAGAAAGGCCGGCTGTCCAGGCGCTCTCCAAGGAGCCGAAGTGGGCTTCAAGATGCCGAAATTTCACCGCTCCCAGACCAGGGATTCGGCTGAACGCAACCCAATATTTGATATCGGTCATGTCTAAAATTCTAGCACACGGCGAATTTCGTACTAACGTTGACGGGATTCGATTATGTCGGAGAAATGCCGGTTTAGCAAACCCTGGTGCTTCAAGAGGCTAGTCTAACCACTCTTCGTTGCAGACCAGGCGGTACTCTTGGATTAGTTCTTGCATCCTCTGGGTTGGGTCGCCCTGGATAAGTTCGGCGGTCCACTGGTTGGGCAAATTGCGAGAGATACAATGGTTATCGCGATTGAGATGCCCGAGAAGACGTTGCCGAAGATCACAACTACTGATATAGATGGCGACTTCGTCACGAAAGATTCCATACACCCCCAATTGATTTGGGTGGAGGGTATCCACTTCTTCCTTAGTATATGGCCGCATTGAGTATTTGAACGGCACTGCGAAATGTCCTTTCCAGCTACAATATCAATTATGTCTGGAGCGATTCTGCCTATTCTGTTACCTAGATGAGGGGTGGCGGAGAGGGTGGGATTCGAACCCACGAGGGGCTTGCACCCCTACGCGCTTTCCAGGCGCGCCTGTTCGGCCACTCCAGCACCTCTCCTTCGAGTGGCGGAGAGGGTGGGATTCGAACCCACGATCCCTTGAGAGGATACCGCTTTTCGAGAGCGGCGCCTTAAGCCACTCGGCCACCTCTCCCCCAAAACCAGAATATAGCAGGGCAATTTGCATTTCAACCCATTGGAGACAGGGTTTGGTGCCAGCGATGGATTTACGGGTTCATGTATAAAACTGCGGTGCATAACATACTCTGAGGCCTTGACATGGGAAACAACCACTACTTATGATTAACGCTGGTTTCTTCAGCGCTTCACGTTGTAGTAGTTTAGAAACGGTCCCGCTTGCACCGTAGGTTAGGTTGCAGGATTTGGAAAGGAGGCCCGATGAGGCGGTTTATCGGTAATAAACTTGCGATTGTTGCCCTAGGACTCATGGCTATAACTCTCATAACAGGTGTGACTTGGGCTGCAACAAGCCCAGCATCCAACTCGTCCACCAGCAGCGATGATTATTTGGTTGCTTCGATAGTGGAAATTCAGGCTATTCCGGTAACGGTTGAAGTTGGCGGTCATCTCCAAGTGGCAGGTGCCGGCTTCGGGCCTGAAGAGTTGGTGCTGTTCTCCATCATCCAAGGTGACGGCAAGCCCAATATCATCCTGCAGGGTGGTTTTGCCAACTCCGCTGGAGCCTTCTTGGTGGACACGACAATGGCATTCCCCAGCGGTGGTCTTCCGGAAGCATTGACCCCCGGGATATATACAATAAGGGCCGCCACGTTGGATGGTCCGGTGGCAAGCGCACCTCTGGTTATTATGGAACCAAAGACCGAATAGCAGAGCTACTAGCCCTGAGGAAATAAAGGGAACCTTGTCAAAGGTTCCCTTTATTCGTTTTTTAACTCGGTTCTACTGAGCCGTAGCGTACGGATCCGCCGTCCTAAGACCGAGACGATCTCAATGTTGACCCCGTCGAGGGTTACCAAATCGCCAACTTGAGGCATTCTGCCTAGTTTGCTTGAGACCAGACCTCCGACTGTATCTATCGACTCCTCTTCTTTTGCTGAAAGCAATTCTGGAAGGTCATCCAGGCTGACCCTACCATCCAGGAGGATGTCGCCGTTCTCCATTGGCATCATGCTGGGCTCTTGGCCCTCAGAAAATTCGTCCTCGATCTCGCCGACAATTTCTTCCATCAGGTCCTCGATTGTGATGAGCCCCTCGACGCCTCCATACTCATCTACGACGATGGCCATTTGCGTCCGCTTTTCTTGAAGTTCTTTAAGGAGTTCGTCCAGATGTTTCGACTCGGGAGTAAAAAAGGCAGGACGTATCAAGTCTTCTGCCACGGGCATTTTCCCTCGTTTGGACAAAAAGGGGAGCAAGTCTCGAGAGTGCACTACGCCTATGATGTGGTCCGGGGATTCGCTGTAGACCGGTAGGCGGCTGTGGCCGGTTTCGAGCATGCGTTGCGCTACTTCTTTTACAGTCGTTTCCTTTTCAACGGCAACAAAGTCCACTCTGGGTATCATCACCTCGCGTGCAGTAGTCTCGTCCAAGCGCAATATGGAACGGATCATCAGACGTTCCCTTGGATCCAGACTTGCCTGCTCCTCTTCAGAGATAAACATCGTGGCTGTTTCTTCCGTATCCGCCCTGTCCTCGTCACCTGAGAATAGCCCGCCGTTGTCAGTTTGTAGCGATCGATCGTCAGGATTCTGCTCTGACGTCCTGGAAAGATTTACAAACAGGCCTTGGAGTGGTTTGGCGAGTACGATTGAGAATGTAGGGAATCTGGTGGAAACAAAACCTACCGCAGAGTAGAGCGCCAGGACCAAAAACAGCCAGCCCACTCCAGTGCCGATTTCCACCGACAGTGAGGATGTCTGGCTTCGGACGAGAACGTGCCCCGAAAGAATAACGGCTATCACAGCGGATAGCTGTAGAAACCTGATGCTTAACGGAGCAACGCGTTCTGAGCGAGGCCTAGCGTGATTCGAGCGCGTGGCAATGCGTTCCACCACACTGAAGTAAAGGAATGCAAGTGAAAATGCTACCAGGGAAAGGGTTGACGATAAACTATCTGTATCCAAGGCCTCTTACCCCGTCGCCCCAAAAGTTGAGGCGAAGAGGCCAGGTCACGACCTGTAGCTTACTCCTTTGGCCGTTTGTCCTTGAGTTCCTTTATTTTAGCAGGAACGCCGACAGCGAGTCTATGGGGAGGTACGTCATTTGTTACAACTGAACCTGCTCCGGTGGTAGCCCCTTCGCCAACAGTTACGGGAGCTACTAGCATCGAGTCTGAGCCAATAAAGGCATCATCCTCTATCAGGGTTCTGTGCTTTGATACTCCGTCGTAGTTGCATGTGACCGTGCCGGCACCGATGTTCACGTTTTTGCCTATTGTGGCGTCGCCTACGTACCCGAAGTGCCCCATTACCGCTCCGGAACCAAACCGGCTGTTTTTGATCTCGGAGAAGCTACCAATGTGGACGCCTCGTTCCAGATGTGTCCCAGGCCGTAGGCGGCTAAACGGGCCCACATCCACCGTCTCCTCGACAGTGGCCTCCTCAAGAAATGATGCGACGACCTTGACGTTGTCGGCCAGGACCGAATCGCGTATTACCGCTCCAGGCCCGAGCGTACAGTTGGCGCCGATTGCGGAGTTGCCTAAAATGAGGGTATTCGGGTAAATGACCGTATCCTCTCCTATTTCCACTCCAGAGTCGATAAGAATCGAGGCCGGATCCAGCATGGTCACGCCGGACCGCATCAACCCTTCTCGTATGCGGTGCCTCAGAACTCCTTCAGCGTGGGCAAGCTGAACCCGGTTGTTGATCCCGATAACCTCATCGGGGTCTTGTGTCACAACGGCTTCGACGCTGCCCTCACCGGTGCTCGCTATCTCCACCAGCGACGTGATGTAAAATTCCCCTCCCGGAGACCTGTCGATTTTCGGAAGGGCGTTCCACAGCCAGGATGCCTTGAAGCCATAGACTCCGCTGTTGACCTCGGCTTCGTTGCCGCGTTCTTCGGATATCTCAGAAGCCTCGACGATTCGAGTAACTTTTCCAGTATCTCCTCTAATAATCTGCCCCATGCCTTCCAGTGAGGTTGTGCGGGCTAAGAGAAGGGTAACAAGAGCGTTCTGAGAAGTATGATAAGAACCGACCTTATTAAGAGTGCCGGCGGTGATGAGTGGCGAATCTGAGCCCAGTACTAATATGTTTTCAGCTTGATCTTTTATGGTAGCCGATGCCTGCAACAGTGCGTGCCCAGTTCCCAGAGGCTCATTCTGGTACGCGTATTCTACGCTCTCTCCCAGCGCTTCTTGTATCGAATCTCCGGTTTCAGGCGACACCACCACGACTATCCGGCTGACTCCAGCGCCTTTGAGAGCTTCTACTGGATACTTGATTAAGGCTTGGCCGCATACAGTGTGCAGCACCTTGGGTTTGCTTGACTTCATCCTGGTGCCTTTGCCTGCTGCCAGGACGATGCCGGCCCAACGTTCCATTTTTACCCCCGGACGGGCCCAGTTGATATCTGAATGTTCTCTGGGTCAGGTCAATGGTAATTTGACCGCGTGTTGTTGGTCAAGGATTGCAGTACGTTTACAGCCGCAAATCGCCCTATACCGTATAGGGGCCAGATAGTGGCATGGACTTAGCCGATGGTATAATCTGCGATTGTGTTTAGCATAGGCGCCGAGAACGGCGTAGACCTAACAGAAATAGTTACCGATCTTGTCATTCAATTGGGGATCATACTCCTGGCTGCCAAACTGGCCGGGGAGCTGGCCCAAAGATATCTGAGAATACCCGCTGTTCTGGGAGAGTTGGGGATCGGAATTGCCATTGGTCCCTTCGCCCTGGGGGGAGTGGAAATCTTTGGGTTAGGTCCTCTGTTCCCAGAGCTCGCAACCGTAATACCTGTATCGCCAGAGCTTTGGTCTGTCGCCCAGATTGCCTCCATAGTGCTCCTGTTTGTCGTCGGCCTCGAGACCGACCTGGCACGGTTTTTCAAGTATGCAGGCCCTGGCGTCGCCGTCGCCGCAGGCGGGGTGATATTGCCATTTGCCTTTGGTATGGGGGCTACCGAGTTGATGGGGTTTGCCGGTGAGGACGGGTTTTTCTCAAATGAAGCCCTTTTCATGGGGGCAATCATGACCGCGACATCTGTCGGTATAACCGCTCGGGTACTGGCGGACCTCGGCAAGCTGGATTCGGCGGAAGGCGTAACCGTAGTCGCCGCAGCCGTCGTGGATGATGTGATCGGCATACTAATCCTGACTGTTGTGGTAGGTATCAGCGGCGGTGACGACGTCAGCGTTAGCAGTGTTAGCTGGATAGGGTTCAAGGCAATTGCTTTCTGGCTCGGCCTAACTGGTATCGGCATTCTAGTTGCTCCGTACATCGCAACCTTTCTATCCAGATTGAAAGTCCCCGGAGCAACGATCGCGATACTACTTGGCGTGGCTTTTTTGGCCGCGGGGATGGCGGAAACCTTTGGATTGGCCTTCATCATAGGAGCTTTCTCAATTGGATTGGCCTTTTCTCGCACTGAGCTATCCAGGAGCATGGAGGAGCCGCTCAACGCCGTGTATAACGCTGTCGTGCCTATATTCTTCGTCGTTATGGGGATGCTGGTTGATGTCTCAGCGATGTCGGAGGCGATCGTTTTTGGCCTGGTAATAACTGGCCTGGCGATCGTCGGTAAAGTTGCAGGTGGGGGTCTCCCGGCGCTGGGAACCGGCTTTAACTTACGCGGGGCAACCCGAGTCGGGTTTGGGATGTTACCTAGAGGAGAAGTCGCGCTTATCATCGCTGGAATCGGGCTTTCGGCCGACATCATCGGTCCTGATTTGTTCGGGGTGAGCATAATGATGACTGTGGTGACGACTCTGATGGCGCCCCTGGTTCTGATTCCCCTTTTCGCAAGGGGAGGCAGCGGGGTAAAAGAGGCTGCTTCTTCCGAGGAATAGATCAGCTTGTTCGGCAATCTTGGCCATGGTATTCTTAGCCCAAAGCCCCCGTAGCTCAGCGGATAGAGCGCTGGCCTCCGAAGCCAGAAGCGGGAGTTCGAGTCTCCCCGGGGGTACCACCCATCAGCCAATCAGTTGACAGTCGACGGGGCGTGGCGCAGCGGTAGCGCGCCTGGTTTGGGACCAGGAGGTCGGCAGTTCGAACCTGCCCGCCCCGACCATCCACGCTGGGAGCCCAATCGTATAATACTTTATCCAGGTCGACTCGCCGCTTTTGGCCTATAACCGTTGGCCTATTTGAGACGTTAACCATGTTCTTGTTCGGAATGACGAAGTTCGGTCTAGCCTTATTGGCTGTCGCCAGCCTTGTCTCCGTCGCTTGCTCAGGCGCATCTCCGACTTCGACTGCAGTTCCAACGCCAACCTTGACTGCTCCCCCAACTTCGACACCTCAGCCTACGTCTACACCTACCGAAATGCAGGCCGACTCCACCACGCTGAACCTGATAATCGTTTCTTCGGACCTTGGGACAGGACCCAACAGGTTGGCTTTCGCTATCCTCGACCAGCACGGCGAGTCCGTTAATGTGCCCGCAGTTGGTGCCTCGACGACCTTTCCCGCCAACGCATCGAGTCCTACTTCACAGCAGGTCGTCGAGGCCCGCTTTCGTCCATGGCCCGTAGGACGAAACCGGGGCGTGTATACAAGCCAGGTCAATTTCGACCAGGCCGGCCTATGGGACGTCAGCGTGACCGTGCCGTTACCGGACGGTGGGGCCAAAGATGTCAGGCAAGCTATTCAAGTGACAGAGAAAAGTTCTACTCCAGCTATTGGTTCCCCGGCGCCCCAAAGCGTGAACAAGACGATTCACGACGTCGAGAGTTTCAAAGAATTGACTACTGCGGATCCACCTGACCCAGAGTTGTATCAGTTGACCATTTCCGACGCCTTGAAGGCCGGTAAACCGCTGTTAGTAGCGTTTGCGACGCCTGCGTTCTGTCAAACGGCCACCTGCGGTCCGCAGATTGCGGTTATCGAGGAAATCAAGGAGAAGTACAAAGGCAGGGTCAATTTCATTCACGTCGAGGTATGGGACAATCCTGATGAAATCCAAGGGGACCTGAGCCGAGCCAGGACTGCCCCTGCCGTAGTGGAATGGGGACTATTGACCGAGCCATGGACGTTCATAGTAGATAGACAGGGCAAGATAACAGCCAAGTTTGAGGCTTTTACCATCGCCGAGGAAATCGAGGAGGGCCTTCAAGCTGTTCTCGGGTGATTCTGTTTACAGGCTAGTCGATGATCCTGACAGCCAACAAGCCTTCAGGCGTTTCTTTGAAGTGCACTGTCACGGGAATGCCGAGGGCCTGATGTTCCCTTAAATGAGATGGTGTGAAACCTACGAAACCCTCCGACCTGAAAACTACTAGGTTTCCGTTCTCATCTCGGATGGTTATCGATGCCAGTTCTGTCAGAGATCGAGACTCCAGTTCAACGATCATACCCCGAACTGTCATGGTATCAGAGCCGCTTCCAGGTGCTGAACTGCCGTTACCCCCGCAGCCAAAAGCCACTGTTGTTAATATCATACAGAGCAGCAACAGAGGCAAAAACCGCATAGCTAAAGGATACACCTGCCCACGTTGAGGGGGCCATGGTTAGGGTTCTAGACGAAAGTGGCTATTCGGAGGCTTGGGGTTACCAGGAGGGTTGAATATCGTCCGCGGCGTTATTCGTGAGACGCTTTTGGCTATTACCATCTGCGTCCATAACGAAGATTTCCCCGGTACCGTAGACGAAAGAAACGAATGCGATATGTTTTCCATTGCGTGACCAAACTGGTTTTTCATCTGCCGCCTCATTAAATGTAAGGCGCCTCTGGTTCGAACCGTCGGCCATCATTACGTATATTTCCCCATTTCCGTCGCGCGCGGATACATAAGCAATCATTTTTCCATCCGGGGACCAGGCAGGTTGAGAATCGTCAGATGTGTTGTGAGTTAATCGGGTCTGATCTGACCCGTTAGAGTCAATAACATATATCTCGGCATTGCCGTCCCTTTCCGACGTCACAACGAGCTGACTTCCGTTGGGGGACCACCTGGCGTCGTAGTCTTTAGTAGTAGTTAGTTGCCTCAGGTTGACTCCATCGGGATTGCGTACGAAGATACCATCTTCCACGTCAGGTCCTTTGAGGCTGAAAGCGAGCCATTCTCCGTCGGGCGACCAGTCATATATCTCCGGCTCGTCCTCATCGAAAGTGACTCGGGTGAAGTTAGACCCGTTAGCATCCATAAGATATATTTCCGGTTGGTCATCCCTGTGCGAGATGAAGGCGATCCTGCCGCCGTTGGGAGACCAAAGGTGCATGGAGTCAGAGCCGGGCGCGTTTGTCAGCCTAGCTATGTTCTCCCCCTTAGCATCAACGACGTTGATGTCAATATTTCCTTCAACATCTCCTAATCCCTGAGATACGAAGGTGATAGACTTCTTGTCCGGAGACCAAAGGGGCTGAGTATCCGAATCACTGTTGTTGGTAAGGGCCGTCTGCTCCGAGCCGTCGAGATTCATTACGAATATCTCTGCATCGCCATCCCTGAAGGACACGAAGGCGATCTTGTCTTTATCCTCGCCGCCTGAGCAGGCGGAGACGATAAACAAAAACAGGCAGCCGAAGCCTACGACCAACAGTAGCCTGGGTGGGACAGAACTCACCCATATCTTAAAAAGTGTATGTGCAGTCAAACTGGCCATAGGCTCTTTTCGTTGTCTACTTTAAGCAAGTGATACTCTCAGGACATTCAAGCGTGACGATTGTAGCAGATAGCGGTTCTTGAATAAAATTAAGAATAATATCAAAATTCAGAGAAAATCGGGTCTTCGGGAAGGGACGAAAACCAGAACGCTTCTGTTATGGCTTGGGTGTGATTGAGGCCAGAACCGGATTTACGAAGTTGAGAGCCTTGCTCAAAACGGGGTGATTTAGCATTTTCATTATGAATCCGCTATGCCAATCGAAGGCGACGGCTCTGGACTCGACCAGCTCAGAATGTAAACCATTACTGGCTACCGACTGCATCAGCGAGTCGATTTGGTGGTCGGGCAGGACTTCAAAGAGCCGGCGAGCGCTATAGCCAATCTCAAGTTCTCGGGATAACAAGGATTTCCACTTTGCCTGGTAGGTTTTTAACTGGTTCGCCGAAAGATCCTGTTTCGAGAAAGCCTCGTGTAGTGTTTCGGCAGCGGTTTCACTGGCCAGGAGGGCATAATATATGCCACCACCAGTAGTTGGCTTCACCTGGCCAGCAGCATCTCCAACGACGAGCAGCCTATTGCCGAACGTTCTGGACAGGGGACGAAGAGGTATGCCCCATTTAGACGGAGCCTTGGTTACTTCATTGATTATGCCTTCCGATTGGAGTTTTAAGATAAGCTGTTCTAGCAAATCGCTTCCATGACGACGCGACAGGAGACCAATGAGAGCCTTTCCTTCTGTTGTTGGAGCAAGCCATGCGAAGAACCCCGGAGCGACATCCTTGCCGAAGTAGATGTGGATCCGGTCCACGTGGGGCGCAAGCACCTCTCCTTGGACACCAGTGACCATGTCTCGTACTTTCTGCAGGCCCAGTTGGCTCGTCAGTTCCGAGCCAAATCCGCTGGCGATCACTATTGCCTTGCATTTAAGGGTGCGTTGTTCGTCTCCGACTGAGACTTGAACGCTGGTGGTCTCTCCGTTGGGATAGATGCCAGTGACCCGGTGTCCTAGCAAATAATTGGCGCCCCTTTGGCGTGCTTTCTCGGCGAAAGAGGCTACATACCCAACCCTGTTCACCACATATGCTTGCGTCTCTGGGCGAGCTACGTCTATAGCTTTTCCGCTAGGGGTGACGACACGTGCCGATCTGGCCTCTCGATAGATTAACGAACTGTCGGCCGGGAATCGCTGGAGACATTCGCTTCCGACGATTCCAGTGCACAATTTGTCGCCGATTTCCTGGCGCCAATCGACCACGGTTACGTCGTAGCCAAGGCTGGACAACCTGTAAGCAGTATTGGTGCCGGCAGGTCCGGCTCCAATTATGATGACGTCATTCAACCCCGTTAAAACCCTCCAGGATATTTTGCCTGCTGCACTTTATTTTCCAACCTAATTCAAGCATGTGATTATACTATTCGTGCTCTAGATACGCCAGGCTATTGCCCGTTTTCCATTGCCCCGTTCCCATTGCCCGTTAGATTGATTGAAGCGTGGGAGCAAAGTTGCTTGGCTGATGTAGATCACCCGCCCGTCCCTACAAGCCGATTTAGCCTGGACCTCACCTCATCCGAGAAAGTACCGGTGCTGGACGCGTTCAAACTTTGCTGGTAAGAGACGATAGCTTCCTCTGTTCGCCCCAGTTGTTCTAGGGAAATGCCTTGGAGTAGATAAGCCCTATCGGATGCGGCAGAGTTTCCCGTTAACGCCAGCGAATTATCGATCACCGGTAGAGCTTCAGCCGGCAAGCCTAGTCGGATGTAGGCGGTTGCCAGAGCGTTGTGAAGAGGCCAGGATGCCGGAATCATCTTTGTCAATTCGTCGTAGTAACGAATCGCTTCGGATGACTTGTCTTCCCTTCCTAACACAGCCAGCTCGAGAGTTGCGTTGGCCAGAATGAGCTTGGTTTGTGGGGAAGTTTGGTTCTTTTCGAAACCCTTCAGGGCACTCAGGTAGGCCTCTTCGGCACATCGCTCATCCGTGCTATCTATTTCCGGCGAACTATCGGGCTCCAAGGAGAAGAACTGGGCACAACCGGGCAACTGGGCGTTGGGGTTGTTCTGCTTAAATCTTCTATAAGACTCATATATACCAGCTAGGTTGTGGTAATAAATAGGGACGTCGGGGGCTTTGGAAACTGCTTTACTCACGAGACGCTGAGCTTCTTGGAAGTCTCCTGCTTGAAAATGGTCACGCCCGTCAGCCGCTATCGCCGCTGCCCAAACGTAGTCTATATTTTTGTCCCAGGAAAGCCACCCCAAGGAAATCACTACTACAGCAATCAAAGCGAGGGTTACCCCTTTTAGGGCATTTAATTCTCCGATTCCACCAATACCTGGCTGCAAGCGCAGCTTGTCGGGTTTGCCACCCTTGGCTCGGCGCTTCTCTTTCCTTTTGGGAGGTGGTTGGTTCGGAGGAGGCTCGTTCTGGCCTTGCTGAGGCATATCGGCACTCTTTTCTTGTGCCATGACGTTGGGCAAGACAACGAGGATGGCGAGCATAATCCAAAGGATTATCAGATCAGGCTCTCGGTTGACCCCTACCAGCATCTCCGCGACTTTGCCCACCATTGCGGCTAAGAGGGTTATCAGGATCCATCTGTGGGTTGAGGAATAGTTGTTCCAGTTGCGCAATAGCTGTGCGCTGCCTACCAAAAAGAAAGACGCTATAAGCCAAATAGATGCTAAAAACCCGAGAGCTCCCTGTTCCACCCAGTGATGGAGGAAGAAGTTGTGCGCCTGGCTCAGCAACCCGCCGAGGGGGCTCGCAAGTGGAAAAGTGTACCTGAATATTTCAGGACCATAGCCTACCAGAGGTCGCCAGAAGGAGAGTGACAGGTCTTCGTATTCAAACCAGGGCCTATCGGTAATCAGGTCTAATGAACCTCTCCATATATCGGTTCTAAAACTACTCGCTCTCCCTCCCTCAAAGGATGGAGAGAATCGATCTTGGACCGCAACTGCATCTTCTTGACTAAAGCCGACGACCAAGAAGGTGGTGACAAGGCTTGCCGACAGCACTAAGAATGTTTTAGCGAAGGTGCTTAACCAGTCACCGGCTTTGTCTGAGAACCAAATCGCAAACAGGCTGATCACACCCAATAGGCCCAGCAATATGATGATGACCAACAAAACTAACATGGCTTCTATATTCAGTTGGCCCAATAAAACGAGTTGGCCTATGATGACCAATATGGCCACGGAGAGTACAACGCCCGACAGACTCAGCAAGCCCGAAGGTATACCTTTGTCTCGCCTCCATGCAGCGAAAGCGTCCAATAGAGTCGGGATTATAAGGAATGCTGCCAGGCCGGCGGGTACCCCCAATATCCAGGACCCACGGCTGTCTGTCCAATAAACAGCTATTAGCTGTGCCGAAATGAGCGCTATCCATAGAATTACGCGCGGCACTGACCACCCCAGTTTGTTCAACACCGTTATCCCAAACCCAAAGGTGAGTAAGGTCGTACCGACTAAAAATGCCCCGGTGAAAACCGGGTTGGCAAAGGTGGCTGTGATCCTGAAGCTGCCGGTCTCGCCCAGGTCCCATGGGTCCAGATCGAAGTGTTGAAAAATACCGTATATCGCGACTATAGCGCCTGTAGCCACTATTACTCCGAGCAATCGATAAAGCTGGCTGGGAGTCTTTAGGTGAGTAGCTATGATGGTGAAGAGGAGAAAGTAGGACAAAAGTGTGTATGCCGAATACCCGAACTGTCCTGAAACCTCTCCCCAGACGCTTATAAAGAAGTTGACCGACAGAAGAGTAGATATTAGGGCGACCACTATGTAGGCGGTTGCCGCGATCACGACCCAGCGGGCGGGTTGCTCTTGGATCCAGTCGATGAGCCTGCGCGAGTAGTTGGCGATAGAGTAATGCCTGTTTAAGCCTCCTTTGAGAACCCATTCCAGAATGCAGAGAATCGTCATCAACCCGACCAGAGTTCTTAAAGCGGCGGTCTTCGGTACCTCGACATAGGCGTTAACGGCCTCCGACAGCACTTCATCGGTGGGAGTGAAGATAAGGGGAACCAGGAGCACCGTCAGGAGCCAGAGAAACTCGATGCTCCGTCCCACATACCTGGTCAGCGGTGGGTATGAGGTGGCTACAACTCGGCTATCCGTGGACAAAGGCGCATCCCACAGTTGGAGTCATACCCGTAAGTTTACCAATGTTTCATTCATGGACGATACGATTTGTTCGTCTTTTCAAGACGGATTGCGGATTAGTCCCGGATCATCCTGAGGATGTAATATTTGATATACAGAAACACTGGTGATACTATAATGGGCCTAGCATGGACTCAGGTGACTTATGGAAGCTGATACTCATCGTCATCTGTATGGGACTGTCCGCTTTCTTTTCCGGCTCTGAAACCGCTTTTATCGCTCTCCAAAGAGTCAGGCTTTTGCACTTGCAAAGAACCGGGAAGCCAGGAGCCAGCCGCGTGCTGAAGCTCGTTCAGCGGCCTGAAAAACTACTGGCGACGGTACTTTTGAGTAACAACTTGGTCAATACCGCGGCTGCTGCGTTGGCTACCGCCCTTGCCATCAGTCTAGTCGATAATACAAATATTGCTGTTCTCATAGCCACTGCAGCCACGACGATTTTGGTACTGATCATCGGTGAGATTATTCCCAAGACCGTGGCATGGCGCCGCGCTGAGACAGTGTCCTTTGCTGTAGCTCGTCCGCTCACGATACTGGGTACGGCTCTGTGGCCTGTGACCCAGCTACTTCAGTTGATAAGCAATTCGTTTAATAAGGCTTTGGGGATCACTGATGTACGCCAGCATCTGACAGAGGAAGAGATAAGATCGGTTATTGCCGCCGGGGCATTGGCTGGAGCGGTTGAACCCACCGAAGCAGCGATGATGGAGAAGGTTCTGAGGCTCGGCGACCGGCAAGTTCGCGAAATCATGACACCCAGGACGGAGATCGTTTGGATAGGAAAAAATACCACCTTGAAAGACTTCCTGGATATTTACGCTCGAGAAACTCATACTCGATTCCCAGTCTTCGAAGACGACTTAGAGAACGTCGTGGGTGTGTTGTCTGTGAAGGACATTCTGCAGAACATGGCCGATAAGACCATTCAACTCGACAGCCCGATAACAGGTATGTTGAGATCGGCGTACTTCGTACCAGAGACCAAGGTGGCTGGTCAGCTTTTCTCGGAGTTGCGCCAAGAGAGGATGCAAATGGCTATGATAGTGGATCAGCACGGCGGGGTTGCAGGGCTGGTCACCCTGAAGCAGCTAACGGAGGTGATTGTTGGCCCTATCGGGGAGGAAGGTGAGCCAGCACAAGAAGAGTTCGCCACGATCGGCGAGAACATCTACGAAGTAGACGCCGGGATCGCAATATCCGAGGCTAATGAAGACCTGGGTCTCGAAATACCGGAGGGCGACTATCAGACGCTAGCTGGATTCGTTCTAGAGAGGCTGGGCCATATTCCACGTGAGGGTGAGGTTCTTTATTACCGCGACATGCGCCTCGAGGTGACCAAGATGAGGCGTTTGAAAATAGAGCAGGTACGTGTCACTAAAGTCGGAGGAGTTGTTTAGCAAGGCGAATCCCTAGACTGCTTCAGGGGAGTATATTTAGGGTCAATGGCCCACCGACGGATACTTCAGCGATTTCTTCGATATTCTCGTCCGGTATTTTAACGTCTGTGAGGGAGACCGAAGTCTCTCCAGGCCTAGCAGTTTGTAATGCTTGAAAAACAACGATTGCGAACACACCTGGAGTGGTTGGTGCAGCGGTCGGCCCGATCCGGGCCGCTATGTAATCTATTGTTCCACGCTCAGAGTCAACTAGGGGGCCTATTTCCACAGGATCATCGCCAAGCAGCGTCCGAGTTTCAACGCGTTCCACTTTAAAGACACCTGGGTCGTATTCCATCTCAACCTGTACGCCGCTAATGCCTCTCCCACTGGGGTCGACCGAAATGGATATCGTCACGTTGTCGCCGGGGCGCACATCGCTGCTGTTTGTCGTCATCGAAATGGTTGCCGTTTTGCCGGGCGTGGGGCTTGAGGAAGTCGACGTAGGAGCGGGCGTACCAAAGGACGATGTGGGAGAAGCTTGAGGGCTCGTCGCCCGAGGTTCTGCGGCTCCTGGGGTGTTGGTGGCAAATGAGCCCCCGCAAGCCAATATGGATATGCTCGTAAGAACTATCAGCAATAACACCGATCTTTTGATTATCATGGCGTGCTTTCTATCCTTTGGCTGGGAACGAATTGACACAGCTAATACCTGAAAACATAATGGGATCCACATCATCCTCAAGCTTGTTCCAGCGCACACAATTATCCAGAAGTAACCCCCTTGGTTCAAGGGGTGAAGGGCACAATGTCCTTTATTAAACCCGGGGACGTGGGCCTCTTTACCGATCTTTACCAACTAACTATGGCCCAAGATTATCTTCGATCTACTGAAATATTCTCCTCAGAATTTCTTGAATATCTGGTGAAATATGATAGGCGCCCCGTATTGAAGCTGAGCACGGGAAAGCTTTCACTGCCGGGTGAAAAGCAGGTGTATCGGGTTCGAAATGGCGATGGCAAGCTTGTCGGAGATATATTAGCGTTAAGGGAAGAGCCCGCCGGGTCCGGTGAGCCTCTTCTTGTGGACGTTATGGCAGATGGTAAAGTCACGATGGAGTTGCCATCACTAGCGGAGATTAAAGAGCGCTTCGATCAAGAATTCTCCTCTCTCGACGAAAATCTTAAAGCCTTGCGGCCTTCTGAGCACTACAAAGTAAGCCATAGCCCCGGTTTAGAGAAACTTACTCTCGAGATGCAGAATCGCCTGAAAGAGCAGACCAGCGTCACCAGTTAGCCAGCGTCACCGGTTAGATAGAGCAATTCGGACATGCGGATTATTGTTTGTATAAAGCAGGTGCCAGTTTTATCCCGTATAAAGTTTGATTATGAAAAGAAGGCGATTGTCAGGGAGGGGGTGCCGCTGGAGGTCAATTCCTTCGACAATCTGGCTGTCTCCAAGGCCGTCGATCTAAAGAAACAGTTAGACGGGGAGGTGACGGTCATAACCATGGGACCTCCTCAAGCGCAGGAAGCATTGTTGTAGTGCTTGGCAGTGGGGGCTGACAAAGCCATTCACATGACTGATATGGCATTCGCAGGATCAGACACACTTGCCACCTCACGCACTATCGCACTTGCCATTCAACGTAATCCTTTCGACCTCATATTATGCGGCAGGAATAGTAACGACGCAGAAACGGGACAAGTTGGTCCTGAGATCGCCGAGATTCTCCACATCCCCCACGTGAGCAACGCCCGCAAGCTGGATTTCGTGGATGACGGACAGAAAGTGTTGGTGGAGCGGGTTACAGATCAGGGTTACGAAACTATACGATGCCCGTTACCGGCTTTGGTCACCGTTGCCGAAGGTATCAGCGAGGAGAAGTTTGCTTCCAAGGCTGAATTGGACTCAGTCCAAGACGAAGTGGTTGAAGAAATAGGGGCGGGTCAACTCTGGTCAGACCAATCTCTCTTCGGAACGATCGGCTCACCCACCAGGGTGGAAGAGATACGTCTGATAGAACCGGACAGACTCGGAGTCACGATTGAGGACACCAATCCTAAGGAAGCGGCACGAAGGGTGGTAGCTGGATTACGCGACCGCCTTGCTGCTCGGCCCACCGGCGCAAAGCGGGTGGATGATTTACCAAGGCATAAAGGAAACACCCAAGGCGCCATCTGGGTAATGACCGAGGTAACGGGTTCTGAGCTTCGCAGAGTGACCTTTGAAATGATAGGTAAAGCGCGTGAACTGGTCCAAAGGACCCAAGGTGAGATCGTGGCGGTTCTACTCGGTCAAGGAGTTCAGGAGCACGTTAAGGCGGTAGCGGCGTTTGGCGCCGATAGAGCTCTCATCTTGGGCAGCGACGTCGTTGCTCACCCTGCGAGCAGATCGGCGGCTGTCACTCTGGCGAAGGCCATGGCTGATCGGCGGCCATATGCCGTCCTAATTCCCTCCACCATAAACGGCCGGGATTTGGCTGGTCGGGTAGCGGCGAGGTTGGGACTTGGACTGACCGGTGACTGTATCGACCTTGAGACAAATGAAAATGGTGAGCTGGTTCAGCTCAAGCCGGCATTAGGGGGGGGGGGGAACGTCGTAGCTCCTATTTTGTCCCGGACTCGGCCCTACATGGCTACCATGCGGCCTGGACTGCTGGATACCCTCGATCCGAATTGGGATTTGGACCTATCACCTGAGTATATCGAGTGGAGTGGCGGTGAACTCAATGATATCGAGATCCTAGGGGTTCATAGCGAGGAGGATGCCGATGATGCCGGGCTCGAGTTGGAGACGGCCAGGGTGGTTCTGGCAGTAGGTATGGGTGCAGGTAGTCCCGAAAATATTCCAACTATCGAGGCGCTTGCTCAGTCAATTGGGGCCAGCTTGGCTGCCACTCGAGACGTCACGGACGCCGGCTGGTTACCGAAGCAAATTCAAGTGGGGCTGACAGGACGCGCCATCTCCCCTGAGCTTTACATCGCGGTCGGGATAAGAGGGGACTTTAACCACATGGTAGGAATCCAGAAAGCCGGAACCATAGTCGGTATCAACAACAATCCAAACCCACGTCGTACCCCTATCCTTCACGCCGCGGATTTCTGTATCGTCGGTGATTGGCAGAGCTACTTAGCGCCGTTAGTGGAATCTCTGCGCGAGTTGCTCCACCAGAGCTGATAATAAGTGTTGAACGCTGCCCGCTATTCTTTATTGATGTGCTAGTATTGATGCCACTCTAATCAAAATGTATCGATGGTGGGCATGGCCAGATACCATCTGTTCGTGGTAACGACAAGTCGTCAGCAAGATCCAGGGACTGTGCCATGGTCTCTGGAAACCAACCTCTTTAGCTGTGAAGCCGGTCCAGACCTGCTAACCGTTAACAATAGTAAGGAAACTGTAGGCGCAAAGCCCGACGCCGTTCTTATCGACCTGGACACTATACCCGACGAGAAAGCGCGTCAGCAGCTTGCGCATAGCAGGCAACTTGGAGTGCCGGTGTTTGGAGTTGTGTCGGAAATGCGTCTGCCCAGCTATGACACGTCGATCGAACTCGACGACTTTATAGTACAGCCCTTTTCATCCGGAGAGCTCTTGACCAGGTTGAATCTTGGCATATTCAGGTTGAACGGCCATCGCGGGCAAAAGACGATCAGAGTAGGTGACCTGTTGATCGATCCAGAACGTTATGAGGTTAGTCTGGCTGGAAAGAAGCTGCCTCTAACATACAAGGAATACCAGCTACTTGGTATTCTCGCCTCAAACCCCGGGAAGGTGTTCACTAGGGAGAACCTCCTGAATCAAGTTTGGGGATACGAATATTTTGGAGGCACTAGGACCGTGGACGTTCACATCCGCAGGCTACGCTCCAAGATCGAGGATGCGAGCCACTCTTTCATTGAGACCATCTGGAATGTAGGATATCGCTTTACGGCAATTCGTTAATTAGATATGATTGAGGCTTCCAGCCAAATTGACAGCCTGAGGTTGGAACCATATAATACGTGTGCACTCATTTGGTATGTCAAATTTATCCAAGAAGGGAGGGGATCGCGGGTTGTCTGACGTACGTCTAGGCGACGGCGAGACCTTCGAAAGTCTCCTCAAAAGGTTCAACAAAAGAGTCCAGCAGGACGGCATTCTTTCAGAGATCAGGCGTCGGCAGCATTTTGAGCCGCCAAGCATAAGGCGGAAGAAGAAGGCCGCAGCCAAGCGCCGCAAGAGCATGCGCAATAGTTAGGACTACCCCAGTCTTGGTTCCTCCGGTCGTTATTCGCTTTCCAGCCAGCATCTCTAAGAGCGCACCGTGCGCTTTGGCATAGTCGTTTTCCCCGGGACATGGAGCGACGGAGATTGCTATCACGCCATTAAACCCGTGCTAGGCCAAGACGCAGAGTATATCTGGCATCAAGAAGCCCCCAATTTGAGCGCCAAGTTCGACTGCATCGTACTAGCTGGTGGCTTTTCATACGGAGATTATCTGCGAGCAGGAGCCATCGCCCGTGTTTCCCGGATCATGCCGGCTATTAAGGATTTCGCGGAGAGCGGTGGGCGGGTCATCGGTATCTGCAACGGATTCCAGATCCTCTGTGAGGTCGGGCTGCTTCCAGGTACCCTCATGCGCAACGACCATCTCCAATACCGGTGCCAGTGGACTCATCTCAGAGTTGAACGCGCTGACACTCAGTTCTCTGCCGAGTGTACTCCAGCGCAGGTTTTGCGCATACCAATATCCCACGGAGAAGGTAACTACTTCGCCGATCCAACGACCCTTGAGGAGCTTGAGGATCGAGGTCAAGTGGTCTTCCGCTATTGCACTCCATCCGGAGAGATAACGCCGGAGTCGAACCCCAACGGATCGTCCCACAATGTTGCGGGTATAACCAATCGAGAGGGTAACGTGCTGGGCATGATGCCTCATCCCGAGAGGTGCTGTGAGGAAATAATGGGGGGAACCGACGGGCGTCTGATCTTCGAGTCCATTACGAAGCTCATCTAAACTAACAGGAGTTCGCAGGGCAAACCATGCTTGTCACTAAAGAGACGCTGGATGAGATAGCCCTAAGTGAGGATGAATATCGCCTCATCGTCGACAAGCTTGGCCGCGAACCTAATAGGGTCGAGCTGGGAATGTTCGGCGCCCTGTGGAGCGAGCACTGCGGCTACAAGCATTCCCGGTCTTTGCTAAAGCTTTTCCCCTCGACCTCTCCCAGAGTTCTTCTCCCTCCAGGTCAGGAGAACGCCGGTGCAGTAGACATCGGTGACGGACTAGCAGTGGTATTCAAGATCGAGTCCCATAACCACCCATCCGCGGTCGAGCCTTTTCAAGGAGCTGCAACCGGGGTGGGTGGCATCATCCGAGATATTCTGGCCATGGGCGCCAGACCCATCGCGCTCCTGAATTCCCTGCGTTTTGGACCTCCGGACGATCCCCAAAACCGTCACCTTTTCGACGGGGTAGTCGGAGGCATATCCTGGTATGGTAATTGCATCGGCATTCCGGATGTGGCTGGTGAGATCGCCTTCTCACAGGCTTATAGCGGAAACCCGTTGGTTAATGCCATGTGTGTGGGCCTGATCGAGACAGACAAACTGGTTCGCTCCAGTGTAGGAGGAGAGGGCACGGTTCTGCTTCTTGCAGGAGCTGACACCGGGCGTGATGGAATACACGGCGCTTCCGGCCTCGCATCTCGAACCTTCGAAGAAGAACGGGAGATGAGGCCCACCGTGCAGGTAGGAAACCCTTTTTTGGAAAAGATGCTTATTGAAGCGTGTTTGGAGGCGTCGGCAGCCGGATATCTTGTAGGCATGCAGGACCTTGGGGCCGCCGGCCTTACGAGCGCAGCCGTGGAAGCAGCCGCCAGAGGGAACGCCGGGATAAAGCTGGATATATCCAGCGTGCACCGCAGGGAGCAGGGCATGGACCCATATGAGGTGATGCTGTCCGAGTCCCAGGAGAGGATGCTCTTGATGGTTAGCCAAAGCTCCATCGAAAGCGTCAAGTCGATCTTCAACAGATTTGACATAACGTGTGTCGAGATAGGTACGGTTAGCGATACAGGACTGGCCGAGGTGTACGAGGGACCCGGGGATGTAGCGCGAGTGCCCGTCGAGCTGTTCACCGAGGCGCCAAAATACGAGCTAAAGGGAGTAAAATCGAAAGAACAGGCCGATCGCCAGAGCTATCCATTGGATCGGATTCCATTGCCCAAAACCCCACCGGACGAAACCCTTCTCCGGATGCTCAGTTCTCCAAACATCGCGAGTAAGGCTTCCGTATTCCGACAATATGACCATCAAGTCCAGACCAATACCGTCGTGCTCCCGGGGAGCGACGCAGCCGTGTTGCGGGTCAAGGGGACACCAAAAGGACTCGCCTTGTGTACGGATGGAAATGGCCGGTACTGCTATCTCGACCCATATGTCGGAGGTTCTATAGCAGTTGCCGAAGCCTGCCGCAATCTCTCGTGCACCGGGGCTGAACCTATCGCCATTACAGACTGCTTGAACTTCGGCAACCCTGAAAATCCCGAGATTTATTACCAGCTCGAATGGTGTATCCGAGGTATGGCGGAGGCCTGTCGAGTCTTGGGAGTCCCTGTCGTCAGCGGCAACGTAAGCCTGTACAACGAGTCTTATGGGCAAGCCATTTACCCTACTCCAGTCGTGGGTGCTTTAGGTCTTTTGGAGGATGTGGGAGCTCACGTTACATCGGCCTTCAAAGAAGATGGCGATCTGGTTGTATTGCTGGGTGCTTCGACGCCCAATGGACGAGCGGCGGATCTTGCTGGCAGTGAGTACCTTGAGCTCATTCAGGGCGAGGTAGTGGGCATGCCTGAGATAGACCTTGGACTGGAATACAAAGTTCAGCAACTCTGCCGCCGCGCGATCAAGGAAGGAATTGTGACTGCCGCTCACGACTGCTCAGATGGCGGTCTCGGGGTGGCTCTGGCCGAAAGCTGCATAATGAGTGGCTTAGGCTTTTATGGAGGCGTCGAGTTAAAGGGCCGGTGGGATGTGGCACTGTTCGGTGAGGCCCAATCGAGAATCATAGTGGGTCTACCTTCAGATCGCCTCGGCGACCTGACCGCCCTTGCCTCGGACCTGGAGGTACCTCTGGCTGTGCTGGGTGAAACCACCTCCAAACCTCGCTTTGCTTTGACAGGCATACTAGACGTGGGACTGAAAAGGCTTGAGGTAGCCTGGAGTGATGGCCTGACTCTGGCATCGCCCCCTTCACCCCATGCTGAGTAATCGAGTATAATCCTGCTAACAACCGGCACGCCCACCCCCGCCTTTTATTTAGGTTCACAGGAGAGATAACAGTGAGGGTAATTTTTCTCGACGACGTCGCTAACATCGCTCAGGCTGGAGAGGTAAAAAACGTGGCGGATGGTTACGCCAGAAATTATCTGATACCCAAAATGCTCGCGGTCGTGGCAACTCCGGACCACCTGAAGCGTAAACAACGTATCAAGCGCGAGGGCGACGAAAAGCGGGTAAAAGAAACCAAACAGTTGGAAGAGCTGGCCAGCGCCCTGGATGGGACCGCCATAACGGTCAAAGCCAAAGCGACTCCAACTGGAAAATTTTACGGGGCAGTATCCGCCGGCCATATTAGCGACGCGCTAGCCAGCTCTATTGGCAGGGAAATAGACCGAAAGCTAATAGATATGGTGGAGCCCATTCGCGAGCCAGGTGAATACAATGTCGTCTTGAACTTGGGGCCCGACATCCAGGCTGGCATCATAATCACCGCCGAGGCCGAAGAGTAAGATATGTACGCTGAGAAGCTGCTGCCACACGATATCGAAGCCGAAGAGGCGGTGATCGGGTCTCTCCTCATAAACGGGGACTCGATTATCAACGTAGCCGGGCTCCTCAAGCCTGACGATTTCTATCGAGAGAAGAACCGCCTCTGTTACGAAGCTTGCCTAGCGCTTTTCCGCCGTGGTGAAGCCATCACTCAGGTTACGGTCTCCCACCAGCTTGGTATTGGAGAACACCTGGACGAGGTCGGGGGAGCTGCCTATCTGAGCCACCTCGTCTCCACTGTGCCAACGCCGGTACACATAAAGCACTATGCGGATATAGTCAAGCGCACTTCGATACTTCGGAACTTGGTCGATGCCGCGTCAAAGATATCTTCTATAGGTTACGAGGGAACAGAAGATATTGATGATGCCTTGGGCAAGGCTGAGGACATCCTGTTCAGAGTACGGTCCGGAAAATCAACCAGGGATTTTATGCCCATACGCGAGATTCTGGACACGTACATGGAGGAGAGGGCAGCCGTTCCCGATCCTTTGAGTCGGTCCGGGGCGCCGGTTGCTACTGGCTTCGAATCACTTGACGATCTACTTGGAGGGCTCCATCGCTCGGACATGATAGTCCTGGCTGCCCGCCCTAGCCTGGGCAAAAGCAGCCTGGCAATAAATCTAGGCCTAAACGTGGCCAAAACCGGGGCGGTTGTGGGTATCTTTAGCCTTGAGATGAGCCGTGAGCAGTTGGCCATGAGAATGTTGGCAAGTGAGGCGGAGGTAGATGCTCAAAGGCTGAGGCTCGGTTTGTACACCGAAGCGGAAGAGCAGCGGCTATTTGATGCCATAGGCCGCTTGTCCGAGCTGTCGGTGTTTATCGACGATACCCCAATTCAGGGTATCGTCGAAATGCGCAGCAAGGCGCGGCGTTTGTCCACAGAACGGGGTCTCGATTTACTGGTGGTGGACTATATGCAGCTCATACAGGGGGGCGGCAGCGACAACAGGGTCCAGGAAATAAGCGAGATCACACGTTCCTTGAAGGGCCTTGCCAGGGACCTACACGTGCCGGTATTGGCAGTCTCTCAGTTGAGCAGAGCTGTAGAGATGAGGACCTCCCACCGACCTCAGCTCTCGGACCTTCGGGAGAGCGGCAGCATTGAGCAGGATGCCGACGTTGTCATGTTTATTTACCGTGACGACGTATACTACACAGAGGATGAATGGATTGGCAGATTTCCCGATAGAGCATACCCCAAGAACGTGGCGGAGATAATAGTCGCCAAACACCGGCACGGTCCAGTAGGCACTCTCAAACTCCTGTTCAGGGACCAACTCGTTCGATTTGAGTCAGCCCCAGTAGAAGAGGCTGCCTTCTAGTATGGAGTTCTCTGGTTTTCCTGGTGACACTCGGTACACTCCGGTTCCAGACCAGCTATTCGGCCACCTCCTTGAGGGCATTGATGACCTTGCTGAGCTTAAGTGCACCTTACGAACCTTATGGATACTCCATCAGAAAAAGGGATACGTCGCATTCATAGCAGAATCCGATCTAAAATCCGACGGAGTCCTGTTGGAGAGTTTTCGAGACAAGGGATCCGGCGCTGCCGAAGCCATTCAGCAAGCCTTGGAAGGAGCAATAGAAAGAAAAACCCTCCTGTCCATTCCGGCAGAAGTAGATGATCGGACGGAGCTACTCTATTTTCTCAACGATGCCAGAGGACGTAGGGGAATAGAAGCCGTGAGAAAGGGTGAAGCAACAATCGATGGCTCTGTAGCGCGGGAGGCAGTGGCCGCAGAACCCAAGGAGCCAAAACCCAACATTTTTTCTCTGTACGAAGAGAACATCGGTATTCTTACACAGTTGGTGGCTGAGCAGCTAAAGGGCGCAGAGAGCATCTACCCTCAAACCTGGATTGAAGACGCGTTCAGAATCGCGGTCAACAACAACAAGCGCAGTTGGAGCTACATAGAGGCTATCCTAAAACGGCGGAGCACAGAGGGAAGGGGCGATGGAGAACCTGGGCGACATACTGAAAAAACTCCCAGCCAGGAGGACGTTAAAGAATACCTCCGAAGACGTGAACGGGGACATCTCTCTAGAAGAGGACCATAATCCAGACCGGGAGCCATGTCCCACCTGCAAGGGAACTGGATGGGTGGGCAGGCAAGTACCCGTTGGCCATCCAGACTTCGGAGAGTTGTTTCCTTGCCGGTGCCAGGAATCACCTTCCGAAAACAAAGCCTTCTCCCGATTGCTGCGGTACAGCAACTTGGGACCCCTCAGCCGTGTGACATTCGGCGAGACTAAACCTGAGGGCATCAGGTCGGATGCTGAGAGCAAAAAACTATTCAGGAGTGCCCTGGACGCCGCCTGGAAGTTTTCGGAAGATCCAAAAGGTTGGTTGGTGTTTACCGGCGCCAGCGCCACCGGCAAGACTCACCTCGCAGCCGCTGTCGCCAACAGATGCATAGAGCAGGGACAGGCAGTCTTCTTCGCCATTGTTCCAGACCTGCTCGACCAGTTGAAGGGGACCTTCGCGTTCGACAGCTCGGTTTCCTACGAAGAACTGCTCCATCAAGTGCGAAACGTCCCGGTGCTTGTGCTGGACGACCTGGGGTCCCAGAGCAACACACCTTGGGCACAGGAGAAGCTCTTCCAGATATTGAATCACCGCTTCAACTCCCAGTTGCCTACGGTGGTCACTGTCAGAGGTTCGCTAAGTCGGGTCGACTCCTCTATCAGGGCTCGTATACAAGCCGAAGGGCTCTCGAGTATTCATAACCTCGGCCAGGCTCAAACGGAACTTGTGCGAGTGATCGGAAGCCTCACCAAGAGGATGTTGAGCCGGATGACATTCGAGAATTTCAAAGCCGAAAGAGCGGGAGCTAAGCTCACCAACGGTGTAGAACCTTTGAAAGACGCACTCAAATGGGCCCAGAGATTCGCGGAGTCCCCAGAGGGATGGTTGGTTTTCGCAGGAGCCCATGGCTGCGGTAAAACCCATCTAGCCGGGGCCATCACCAACGAATTGGCAAGGAAGGGTGAGCCCGTCTTGTTCGCGGAGGTTCCGGCATTGTTGGATCACCTGAGAGCTTCTACGAGACCTGCTAGCAACACGGCAGACAATGAGATTTCAGAAGAGGATATCAAGTCTGCGCCGTTGTTGATCCTGGATGATCTGGGATCGGAATACAGCACTACCTGGGGCGAGGAAAAACTGTACCAGATCGTTGCCCACCGGGACAACCTGAGTCTGCCGACCGTCGTAATCGCCAGTTTCGGAAACTTGAAAGATCTGACAAAGGCGAAACCGCGCATCGAATCCAAGCTGGTGTTGTCTGACAAGATTCAGTGGGCGGATTTATGGGGAGTTGACGATTATCGCGATCTCCATCCAAACAAGTAGCCGGGCTTTACCCCCTTTTGCAATATTCGTCCGTATCGGGGCAGTTCCCCATTGAGCTCCAAGCCCAGTTGCGTCTTTTGCCAGATCGTGGCACGAGACTCGCCGGCCAATATACGATACGAGGACTCAGACCTGATTGTAATAGACAACATTCTGGACTGGGCTCCTGTCATGCTCCTGGTAATACCCAAGGCCCATTTTACGCAGGAAGAGATGTGGGGCAATGGGGTTATGGCCAAGGTTGGAAAGGCGGCGGTTTGTTGGGGCAACAAGCTCTGCCCTGATGGTTTCCGAATATTGTCCAACGTTCGACGTGATGCCATGCAAAGTCAGGAACACGGACACGTGCACGTGGTAGGGGCAGGTTTCTGGGCAGATACGTCTGAAAATGCGTTCACCGCAAAATTAGCTGGAGGAGAGACATGGCATCCACACAGTCCACGGAATCTGATCGGGCCGTCTTATATGATAGGCAAGACGACATTGTCGTTATAACCCTGAATAGACCTGAAGCCCTCAATTCTATAAACCGGCAACTAAAAAATGAGCTGGAAGAGGCACTCCTGCGTTTCGATCAGGACCGACAAGCTCGCGTGGCTATCGTAACGGGGGCTGGCAGGGCATTCGGAGCCGGACGAGACTTGAAGGAGCGAGCGGAAGACAATGCAGCCGGCATCGAGGCGACGCCCTGGGACAGCATGAGGCAGGATAACCTATACATGTGGCCGCAGGTGTGGAAGCCCCTAATTGCTGCCATAAACGGTTATGCTCTGGCAGGCGGCTGGTCTATCGCCCAGATGTGTGACATACGGATAGCCGCAGAGCACGCCAAATTTGGCATAACGGAATCCCGCGTGGGCCTCATGGCCCCCTATGCCGTCATGCTGCCCAGCCTCATTCCCACATCAATAGTCATGGAGCTTGTCATGACCGGAGAGCATATCTCTGCTCAACGGGCCTACGAGGTCGGGTTTGTGAACAAAGTGGTCCCCGACGAACAGTTGATGGATGAATCGATGGCGGTTGCCCGTAAGATCGCTGATAATTCGCCTCTATCAAATCAATATTTCAAAGAGGCAGCATACAAGAGCCTGACACTGAGCAGTGATGACTCAATCGCTCTAATGTACCACCTGTATGAGAAACTTCTGAATAGTGAAGATTCAGTTGAAGGTCCGAGAGCATTTGCAGAGAAACGTAAGCCACAGTGGAAGGGTATCTGACCTAGTCCTATCGGCCTACCGTCTTATGAGCCTTATTGCCTACCTCTAATAGGTACAAAGGCTGATTCAATAAATAAATCATGTGGTGGACTTCCCCACGGAGTGCTCTAGGAAGGGGTGACTATGTCCACGGAAGCGATCCGGTGCGAGGACCTCTCGAAACGCTTCGGTAAATTCCAGGCCCTCGATCAGATAAGCGTGGCGGTGGAGCAAGGCACGACTTTTGGCTTTCTCGGCCCGAATGGAGCTGGGAAGGCCACTACGTTGCGTCTTTTTACTGGACTTACCAATCCCTCTAATGGGCGGATGTGGGTGGCAGGCGAGGACGTCTCAGGCAGGTCACTAAGGTTGCGTTCGAAGGTCGGTTATCTGCCCGAGGCTCCCGCGTTCTATGGATGGATGACCGGCCGGGAGTTCCTGGAATTTACTGGTTCTCTCCATGGATTGAGCATCAACACAGCAAAAACCAGAGCTGTCGATCTCCTCGAACAAGTGGACCTCTCAGAGGCGGCGGGCAAAAAAGTAAAGGGATATTCCCGAGGGATGCAGCAGCGGCTCGGACTGGCCCAGGCGTTGATGAATAGCCCGAAGTGCTGTTTCTGGACGAACCCGCCTCGGCTTTAGACCCAATGGGTCGGCGGGATATGTTGGAACTCATACGTTCCCTGAAGGGGCAGACCACAGTATTTTTGCCACCCATATCCTGGCCGACGTGGAACGGGTGTGCGACCATGTGGCCATCATCAACAAAGGGAAAATGGTGGCTGCCGGCTCAATCAAGCAAATCCTCGCCAAGAACCAACAGTCCACCTTTGAAATCGAGTTCGAAGAAGACCCAGGTCCCATGGCTAAACTTCTGGCAGGCTTGCCATGGGTGAAGGCTATGAGCGGACTCAACCGAGGTGAGCGTCGCGTGTTTCAGGTGGACGTAAGCGATGTCTCGGTAGCAAAGAAAGAGTTGTTCAGGCTTGTCTATGAAAGTGGGCTGACCCCGTTGAGGTATGAGTTTGTTTCGGCCAGCCTGGAGGATGTTTTCATCGAGATGATGGGTGAGCAGGAGGTGAAGGCTTGACCGGCTTCTGGGCTTTGGTGCGCAAGGATATCCTGGAGCAGCGCCGATCGTGGGGTGTTGTGGCGATGGTGGGAGTCTTCACTCTGATCGCGTTGCTGATCACCATCATCCCTTACATCGTTACAGAGGTCAGAGGGGAAGATCAAGGCGTCGAACAAGCTCGTGATCTGCTTGAAGGCTTCGACTTTACGATGTCGTTGCTGGGTAGCCTCTTCGCAATCGGGATAGCAATGGGTTCCCTGGCCAACGAGAGAGCCAGCGGGACCGCGGCAATGACATTGAGCAAGCCTGTGACCCGAATCGCGTTTGTGGCGTCAAGATATTTGGGCGTAGTAGTTGCTATCTTCGTATCACTGGTTGTCGCGTCTGTTGTTGCTTATCTGCTGACGTTGATCCTATTCGATAATGGCGGCTTAGGGCGATTCGCCGCATTCATTGGAACCGTTGGGGTATATCTGCTTTTTATCGCTTCGATCTCTTTCTTTTGGAGTGGGATGTTTATCCGGCAGATGGTTGTCGGAGGAGTGACCCTGGTCCTATTCATCATGCAAATATCGATCAGCGAGATTCCCCACACGCAAAGATTCTGGCCTGTAAATACCGTTGAGTGGGGCTCTAGCACCTTCAATGCTGACAGCGATAACAGTGCCAGCAGATACTGGCCCGGGTTTGCTATTGCCTGCGGCTCTATCGTCCTCCTGAGCAGTGGTGCCTGGGTGGCGTTTCGGCGAAAAGAGCTTTGATCGAAAGAGGCTCTAAAACAAACCACCGGTCTTCGACACCAGAGTCAGTATGTACTCCTGAGGCAACTCCGAATCTGGAATCCGGTCTTCCGGAACTACCCCGAACTCATCCATCACCCAATATAGCTGACGTAGGTGCTGCACTGTATGTCCCGTAATAACGTCCAGCCGTTCGGCCACCGTCTTGTCGTCAGAGGCTAGTGGAGGATGATTCCGTAGCGCCACAAATGCCTGATTGGCAGACCATTCAAAATATCGCTCAAGAACTTGAGTGCCAAAGTCGGCTAGATCCTGAAAGCTTTCGTAAGAAAGACCGATTTCGTCGTCCATCACTGGTGCGTAGACACCACTGTCGACGGCCTCCATCGTACGCTCACCCCAACGGAAGACGTGATAAACGAACTGGCTCATAGGCCTGTCTCTGTCGGGAGCGGTCCAGTTAAGCTTGTCGTCGGGCATTTGCCGAACAGACCTCCGGAAAGCTTCCATGACACGGCCCAGCAGCGGAATTGTTTGGTCGGGGTCTCTAGGGGCCAGCTTGACGCCGAGTCCTAGCGCCTCGGAGATTTTGTTGGGGCTGTATCCTACGATGGGCTGTCCACCGATTATAGTCACGGGCAACGAGCGGATCCCCATGGCCAAAAGCTCATCCATGGCGCCGGAGTCGTTTCGGACGTCCCGGTCTACGTAGGTAACACCGTGCTGCGAAAGGAACTCTTTCGTCCTGGCGCAGCTTGCTCAACCCTTCTGGGCGTAGATCTTCACCTCAAGGCTCGAAGCAGCCATTATGTCCCTCGCAACGGGTTATTGGGATTTTGGTGCACCAACTCTAGCGCGCCTGGCCTTTTTGCCAGTACCGTCAAGTAACAGAGTCTTTAAAATGTCAGCCGAGACCTTTTTGTCTAGCGGCTCGTTATTGTTTCCGCATTTAGGAGATTGGATACAACTAGGGCATCCACTTTCGCACGGGCAGTCCGTTATTAGCTGCCATGTGGCCATCACCAAGTCCTCCATAACGTGAAATCCGCGTTCGGCAATGCCGATGCCTCCGGGGTGCCGTCATATATAAAGACCTGCGGCTTGCCCGTATCCGGATGAAGCGGAGTTGAGACTCCACCAATGTCGTTGCGGTCGCACATGGCGAAAAGGGGAAGCACGCCTATCATGGCATGTTCCGCGGCATGGAGTCCGCCCGGTAAGTCGACAGGAACGTACTTGGCACGATCCAAAAATGATGGGGTATGTCGAACCACAGCCCTACCGTATCGAACCGTTGTGGGGGAAGATCCAGGGCCTCTTCACTTAGAGTTTCTTCGGTCAGTGGCACCTTCTTCCTGAAGGCCAACACGTGAGTTGTCACTTCCACGTCTCCTAGAAAAACGCCAATCCCGTCCATCGACTTGGATCGACGGACGCCCTTGATCCTAATGTCTGTTAGGTCGCGGGTTTGAGTATAGTATTTGCCTTCGTCTGGCTTCGTATACGCTATCTTATTTTCGAGGTCAAGGCGATCCACGAGATATGGCTCACCCTGGTGGAGGTAAATGGCGCCAGGGTGGAGTTCGTGGAAAGCCGAGGCCTCCTCTAAAGTTTCGAGGATCTTTCCAGTCTCAGTATCCACGACGACATAGCTGTATGGAGAGGTGGACCGTATGTTTACCGATTCCGCCGGGTACGATACCTCGGTCGTGATGTACCATCTGTTTCCAGACTCTTTCAGCATGCCGACCTCAACCAACCGATCCAGGTGGCTTTTAAAGGCCGGCCCGAACAGTTTTTCGTCTCCTTCATCAAGGGGCCGTTCATAGGCCGCGCACAGCATGTGTGGGTGCATAATGTGAGGGTTTTCAGTGGATATCAGTGCGCTCTCCATGGGACGTTCAAAAAACGCCTCAGGATGGTTCATGAAATATTGATCGAGTGGGTTGTCCTTGGCGACCAGAAACGCGATGGATTCCTCCGACCTTCTGCCGCTCCTGGCTGCCTGCTGCCACGTGCTGCATACACTGCCTGGGTAACCGGTTATGACGGTTGCTTCGAGATCGCCGATGTCTATTCCAAGCTCGAGGGCATTCGTAGTGGTGACCCCGGTGAGATCTCCGCTGACAAGGGCTTGCTCGATTCTTCTACGGTCTTCCGGGAGGTAGCTGGCCCTGTATGGGCTTATCTTATCGACTATCTCAGGCCTCTGCTGTGCCAACCGTTCCTTCGCATAGATAGTCACCAACTCCGCCATCCGGCGAGTTCTGACAAAGGTAATCGTTCGAATATCACCTCTAACCAACTCCGAAAAAATCAAGGCAGATTCAGTATTGGAACTGCGCCGAGTAGACTTTGCCTTATCGTTTACCGGAGGGTTCCAGAAAGCGAACTGCTTTCCACCCGACGGGGCACCGTTTTGGTCGATCACTTCAAAGGGTAACCCGGTCAGCTTTTGGGCCAGTTCGCCAGGATTTGCGATAGTTGCCGAGCACATTATCAACCTGGGTGAACTCCCGTATACAGCGCACAGCCGTCGAAGCCGTCTGATCACGTTGGCTACGTGAGACCCGAACGCCCCCGATAAATGTGGGTCTCGTCAAGGACTATATATTTAAGGTTCTGGAGGAATCGTGACCACGTTTTGTGGTTAGGTAGGATGCCCAAGTGGAGCATGTCCGGATTGGTGAGCAATATCTGGGATGATTTTTTTATCGACGAACGTTGGTTTAGCGGAGTGTCTCCATCGAAAATGCCCAGTGTACAGGGAAGATCATCGGCGAGTTCCGCCAATGCTCTGTGCTGGTCCTGGGTCAGGGCCTTAGTGGGGTGCAGATACAGGCTTCGGGCATTCCGATCACTGAGTGCGGATTCCAGGACAGGGCTGTGGTAACAGAGGCTTTTACCGCTGGCGGCCGGAGTAGCTACTATTACGTTACGCCCGGCTCTGAGAGAATCAATGGCCTGTGACTGATGGCTATAGAGGGGCCAAAGGCCTCTTTTTGCCAAAGCGTCTTGAAGTAAAGGGTGCAATGGAGATTCGGGTTCTCCATCGCAGGCCGTTCTGGGCGGGGCTTTGTGGACGTGTACTACCTGATCGTCGTACCAATGAGAGTTTCTGAGGCGATCGAGGAATCCCGAAGCATCCATTACCTTTCCTCACACACCCGCTACCACTTCCACCTCATACTCGAGTAACTCCACCCCGAGATTTGTTTGGTTTATGAAGTGTACCACCTTGGAAAGAACCTCGTTGGCATGTTGAGGGTTGTTACTTACGCAAGCTATCCCTAGTGTAAGCCGTTGCCAGAGGTCATTGTGGTCGATTTCAGCGATTGAAACGTTAAATTTAGCGTGCGCTCGGGCGATCAAGGACTTGGCGATTTGACGCTTTCCTTTTAGGGACTGGTTGCCATGCAACCTCAGGCTTAAGTGGCAAACTGCGACATTCATTACCAGCCTTCACGATCGACAGCAAGCTTGAGCGTAAACCCTACTCAAAACCCATGAGTCTGACGAGAACCGGTGAGAGTATATCAAAGCAGATACGCCAAGGCAACACTTCCATAATCCGTCGATACGTTGACTGGTATATTGGCCCCTAATAGAATGGTGAAGACCCCTTTAAATATGTTGGCTCCGGAGGCTAATGGCGCGACTGTTCGATATGCACGTCCATACTACTAAGGGAAGCGCTGACAGCAGCCTCTCTCCCGACGAGATGGTGCTGGAAGCCGAACGTCTTGGCTTTCTTGGGATATGTATCACGGAGCATAGCGGACCTTGGGACCGCCACGAGTTCCAGCGTTTCGCTGCCCTGCACGACTTGGTGCTTATACGTGCGATGGAAGTTGAAACCGATATGGGTCACATCCTTACGTTTGGTCTGGATCGTTACCTTCCAGGAATATCAGACCCGCGGAAGCTTCGTAGCGAGGTAGAACGGGTGGGCGGTTTCATGATCACGGCTCACCCGTTCCGTGGCTTATATCACCCGCGTCCGGCGACAAAGCCACTGCTTTATCAGAATATGCCATCGATTCCTGAAACGGTGGAGGAAGCAGCTAGACATCCCGTATTCGGACTGGTGGACGCCGTCGAGGTGGCCAACGGGAGCACAGCCGACACTGAGAACCGTTTTGCGGTTTCAGTTGCCGAGTATTTGAAACTCAAGGTCACCGGTGGCAGTGACGCCCACTCTCAACACGGCATGGGGAGCTACATAACCGTTTTTGAAAATGAGATAAATAATGAAGAGGAGTTTATCAACGCCTTGCGGTCTCACAGCTTTTATCCTGCAAAATTTACCCACAAAAATAGAGATCTCGATCCCGAACCGTACACGGCCCAAAAATAGTGAATGAACGGAAGTTGGATGGGCTGGGCAGAGGGCATTTGAACGATAAAAGTAGGCCGGTCAAAAAAAAGCGTCGCACCAATAACACTTATGTGGCCTTGGACCTTGAAACGACCGGCCTTGTTCCTAATGTCGACTCAATCGTCGAAATAGGCGCCGTTAAGTTTCGGAACGAACGCGTCCTCGATACCTTCCAGACACTCGTCAATCCATATAGAGAGTTCCCTCGATTCGCACAGCGCTTGACCGGGATAGAACAAAAGAGTCTCGACAAAGCCCCCCCATTTGCCGCCGTATCCGAAGATTTCATCGACTTCGTCGGAACTCTCCCGGTTGTGGGCCACAACATTGCCTTCGACCTCGCCTTCCTGTCGAAACATGGCATACCTCTGAATAACGAAAGTTATGATACCTGGGACTTGGCTTCGGTACTGTTGCCCGGCAATCTGGAGTACTCGCTACAAAAACTAGCTGCAGATGTCGGATATGTGCCAAGCAAAGCTCATCGAGCTCTAGCAGATGCCCAGGCAACCCATAAGGTGTTCGTCGCCATGGCCGCTATCGCGCAGCGCCTCGAGCCCGAAATCAGGGCCGGTCTTCACCGCCTGTTTTTGAAGGCAAACTGGCCTCTTGCAGCCCTCTTCGACCCTGCTGATTCTGGAAATAGCCTTCAAAAGCCTACACATTGGCTTGAGAATGTGGATGTCAGGTCCCTCGGTGACAGAACGGGCAAGGCGCACCGCCGACTGAAACCCGCAAAGGAAACGCATGACCTGGACGCTGAGAAGATTCTTTCATGGCTTAGCCCGGGAGGCCTATTCTCCACAACATATCCAGGGTACGAACAACGACAGGAGCAGTTGGACATGGTCCGGGTAGTGGCAGGGGCTTTCAACCGGGGCGACCATCTCATGGTAGAAGGCGGTACTGGGGTCGGCAAGTCGCTGGCCTATCTTCTGCCTGCCATGCTCTATGCACGCGAAAACGGCACGACAGTAGTAGTTTCCACCGCCACTATAAACCTACAAGAGCAACTTTTACACAAGGATATACCGGCGTTAGCGAAGTTGCTTGAAGAGGCGAAAATAACCTCGCCAGGAGAGATAAGGGCGGTGCCGTTGAAGGGGCGCGCTAACTATCTATGCCTTAGGCGATGGAACAACCTGGCTAATGTGGACAACCTCTCTCAGGATGACGCTCGCCTTCTGGGTAAGACCCTCGTATGGTTGCAGGACGGGTCAGATGGCGACAAGGCCGAGATCAATCTAGCCGGGAGAGATGCCGTTTCCTGGAATCGAGTCTCTGCTGCTGAGAAAGGACAGTGTCCCGGCTTGAAAGGAGCCGGGTCTTGCTTTCTCCGGGCAGCAAGGAACAGAGCCGAGGGAGCACACCTGGTAATAGTCAATCACGCGCTTCTTCTCTCAGATGTGGCGATGGGCAGCGGGTTGCTGCCCGAATACAAACACCTTATTGTCGACGAAGCTCACCACCTGGAAGAAGAGGCTACACGACAGCTCGGATTCGCGGTCTCAGAGAATATCCTTAGGGACCGGCTAGACGATCTAAGTCGTTTAATATCTGAAATAAGGCTGTTTGCACGAGGCTCACTATCGAATGCCCAGATTCACGCCGTCGACTCTCAGGTGGAAGAACTTAGTCCGCTCTGGGAAACGCGAATGAAAAACCACTGGAACAACCTGTGGAGTCTTAGCTCAAAGTTTATGAGTAGCCACCGCGACGAGAATGGAGGCCAGCAAGACGTACGTATAACCAGAAGCACGAGGGCCCAACCCGCCTGGTCGGACATCGAGATCGCCTGGGAGAACGTAAACTCCAGCCTGCAAAGCGGTACAAGCCTGGTCGATCGGCTGAAAAGCTTCCTGGATACTCTACCTTCAAATGGGATTGTGGACATCGAAACCGTGTCAGGGGATATGGACACCTGGCAACAGGATTTAATCGAGTTGCAAGAACGGCTCAGAACGGTTTTTGGAGGCCATGGAGACGAGTCCAGGATTGAATGGTTGGAGCGATTCGACGAAAGGGGCAGTAACGGGTCTTCCATTACTCTGCGTTCCGCTCCTCTGAATGTGGGAGCGGAGCTGAACGAACGACTCTTCTCAAAGAAGGAAACCGTGGTATTAACCAGCGCCACCCTGACCTCCGGAGGCAGTTTCAGCTATATGAGAGAACGTCTAGGATTGAGTGAAGGCGAAGAACTGATAATCGGGTCGCCATTTGATTACAGCCGTTCGGCGCTCCTTCTTTTGCCGGAAGACATACCATTGCCCGATCAGTGGGGTCATCAAGAGGCTTCAGGAAATCTTCTGGTAGATCTTGGCAAGGCTTTAAACGGCCATATCCTCGTCTTATTCACGTCCTATTCGGCTCTAAAGGCTACCGCTCGTTTGATTAGGGAACCTCTGGAATCCAGCGGGGTGATCGTGTTTGCGCAGGGCGAAGACGGCTCACCGAGGCAAATCATGAGACGGTTTGCCGAAGACCCCAGGGGAGTTATACTGGGCACCAGCAGCTTTTGGGAGGGAGTGGACCTGTCGGGAGGGGTGCTCAAAGCTCTGGTTCTGGCCAAGCTACCCTTCAACGTACCGACCGAACCTATATTCGCGGCCAGGGCGGCGCAATACGAAGACTCTTTTAACCAATATGCCTTGCCTCAGACAGTGCTGCGCTTTCGACAAGGATTCGGCCGTCTGATCAGAGGAAGCGAGGACACGGGATCGATAATCGTCCTCGATAGGCGGATATTGGCCCGCTCCTACGGCAAGGTTCTGTTAGACTCGCTTCCGCCGTGTACCGTGAAAAGTGCGCCGTTGGCGTCCATACCAGAGATTGCCGCAGACTGGGTCAAAACCCGACCGTAGGACTGTAAATGCAAGATGCAGCCATTGACAACAAATCGATGATTCTTCAGACTCGCCAGCCCTTTGATCTGGTCTCGAGTTTATATAGTGGCCAGGCCCACCGATGGCGCGGATTCCAGGACGGGGAAGGCCCAATCGCCAGATGGCATGTAGGTGTTATTCACGGAACTCTCGTGAAACTCAGGCAAGGTGAATACGACCCTGATAACCAATCTTACAGTGTTGAGTTTGACTGGGCCCCTCGGAACGGAAACTCTTCAATAGAGCCTATCCTTGCCGACTACTTTCGTTTTCATGACGACCTGGATTCAATTTATAAGGACATAACTAGAGATGTTCGAGTAGCTGCTATGGTGGGCAAATTTCAAGGGCTTCGACTGCTCAGACAAGAACCCTGGGAATGTTTGATCGCGTTCATCTGCTCGGCTAATTCCAATTTGCCTCGAATACACGCCAACATGGAGGCTATGGCTCAAGCGTTTGGCGCTCCTGTGATCCTTGATGGGTTTACTTGTCACAGTTTTCCGACCGCATCTCGACTCGCAGAGGCCGGAGAGATCCGGCTGAGGGAGTTGGGGCTTGGCTTCCGAGCCCCATATGTGGTGCGGGCTTCCGAAATGGTGGCTCGAGGAGATATCGACCTCGACTTATTGAGGCGCGCGCCTTATGGGCAGGCCAAAGAACAGTTGATGGCGATACCTGGAGTAGGCCCTAAAGTAGCCGATTGTGTGTTGCTCCATTCGCTGGACAAGCTGGAGGCATTCCCGATAGACGTTTGGGTTAGGCGGGCGCTTCTGGACTGGTACCTTCCAGACCAGAAACCGCCGTCGATCAAAGTGATGCATGAATGGGCGCAGGATTACTTCGGACCTTACGCCGGATATGCCCAGCTCTTTCTGTTCCATGGCAGGAGACTTGAGAAGTAAGGCGAGCCTCGGCCCTACTTGGCGTCGGGATGGGTAGTTATAAACTTAGCGGCGTACACCGGGTCAACCTCTGGTGCCCGCACTTCAGCTCCGGCGTTCTCCTCCTGAATCACGTGGACGACGTGAGCGTCCTTCTTGGCCCAACCCCTGTTCATTGCTTGAATAGTGACCTGCTCCGAGTAATTCGCGATCGGCAATGGAACATCGAACTCTCTTCCCATATCGGTAGCAAGACCAATGTCCTTTCTGGCCAACTCCAAGGCGAACCCCGCTGGCTCGAACTTGCCTTGAAGGATTGTCCTGGCGAAGGCTTCGTGCAACCCACTCATCTTGCCGATCGCTCCTCTTCGGACTGCCTCCCATAGAGGGCGGGCTTCGACGCCTGCTTTGACTCCGAGGGTCATCCCTTCGGCAATGGCCAGCCTTATACTGGCGCTCATCATATTATGGACTAGTTTGCAGATATGGCCTGCTCCTGTTGCGCCGGCGTAGGAAACCTTGTCTCCCATGGCGTCCAGGATTGGTTTGATCTGTTGGTAAATTGCCGGGTCGGCACCAACCATGATCGCCAGATTCCCACTGATCGCTCCTGCCGGTCCGCCACCGCTAACCGGAGCATCGGAAAGGTGTGCACCCCTCTGGTTAAATTGGGGTTCCATGCTTCTGATAAGAGAGGGGGTACTGGTAGACATGTCCACCCAGATGCCTCCTTTTTTAATACCCTCCAGTATCCCGTTGGGACCTAACCCAACTGCCTCCACCTCTTTAGGCCCAGGCAGTGACGTAAATATCACGTCGCTAAGCCTGGCCACCTCTGCTGGGGAACTCGCTGCTCGGCCACCGGCCTCGACAAAAGGTTTGGTCCTCTCAGGTTGTACGTCGAACACCACAATCGGGTATCCCGCCTTTTGGACGTGAGACGCCATCGGCGACCCCATGTTTCCCAGTCCGACAAAGCCTACAGTTTCCATCGTATTCTCCTATTCTGATCCGCGTAGAGCGCCTATCTCAATATTAGGGGCTAGCAGGTAACCATTGTACGTTGCCTAGGGAATCAGCACCAGCTTGCCGACGAAGTCGAGTGCATCCATTGCCTGATGAGCTTGCGCAGCTTGTTCCAGTGGGAAAACCCGGTCTATCGAGGGTTGGATTTTTCCCTGATTGAGTAGACTGACTAGCTCAACCATATCGGTCCTGGCGCCCATAAAGACTCCAAAGACAGAGAGGTGTTTAGTAAACATCTGGCCGAGATGAACCTCTGTCTTGTATCCTGTGGTTACGCCACAGATGCCATATCTCCCTCCAGGTTTCAGAGACGCAAAGGCTGGTGGGAAGAAATCTGCACCGACATGGTCTACCACAACGTCGACACCTTCTCCATCGGTCAACTCACTGATTCGCTGCGGTAAGTCTTCGGTGCGGTAGTTGATTACTGCGTCGGCGCCGAGCTCCAACACCCTTGCGGCTTTTTTGTCGGTACTGGTCGTGGCTATAACCCGGCAGCCGATTACTCGCTTGGCAACCTGAACGGCCGCAGTGCCAACTCCGGCAGAAGCGGAAAGCACCAAGACAGTATCCGACGCGTTTGTATTTGCTCGGCGTACCAGGATGCTCCACACAGGTAAAAATACAGTAGGCATGGAGGCGGCCTCTGCATAAGACACATGGTCCTCGATAGGATGCGCATTGACCGATGGTACAGTTACATACTCAGCGTAGCTGCCATCGACTGTCGAGCCTAGCATGACCGTCTTCACGCAAAGTTCATCCCGATCCGCTAAGCAATGTGCGCATTGGCCACACGTGATGTGAGGATTGACTACGACACGCTCTCCTATCTTGCGGTCCACAACGTTTCGTCCCACTTCTACTATGTCTCCTGCAGTATCGCCTCCGAGAATTAGAGGTGGGGGAAATGACCGGCGTGTGCCTCGTACTCCTGCCCGTGTATAGACGTCCAGCCGGTTCAATGCGACCGCCTGCACCTTGATTTTGACCTCTTGCTGGCCGGTAGAAGGCTCAGGCATTTCACCGTAGGTGAGTGCCTCGGGGCCGCCGTGTTCTTGTATATATACAGCCTTCATTGTGGGATTACGTCTTCGAGATAGTCCTTAACCCAACGTACCTCTTCTGCCCTGCTATTGACCCTTCCTTCGATACGCGCTACCCGTAGCCCTCTCACGACCTCTCCGACAATAGGGCCCACCGGAACTCCAAGTTCTATTAGGTCGTTTCCCCTTAGTGCTGGCTTGATGTATCGCAGCCTAGAGAGATAGATTTCCAATATCGTTCTTACGCTTTGTGAAGGCGATAGCAAGGAGTTGACGGTAATCGCAATAGTCGAAATTCCGTCCAGCACCTGGCACAGTTGTCCTGGGTCATTCACAACGGCAGGATTTTTACTGATTTGGTCTTTTAGGATAGTGGTCTCTCGCACAATTTTAGCCCACTTCGAAGACATTCTGAGCCGGCTGATAAGAGACTCGCCTTGCTCAGAGGTCAAACGATAGGACATTGCGCCTAAATAGAGCAACGGGGTCTTGCTTCCCTGCTCTGTGGGAATTGAGCCGGTATCCGTTCCGTCTCCGATGGGTATATAAATTGCCCTGAGGACTCCCAGTTCTCCAGCCCTGAGCAGGGACAGAAGTGGAGACTTCTCTTTCAGGATCAGGTCGATCTCCCGCCTTACCCGGTCACCACTGACGGACCCAAGTGCGCCGCCACCAACGGCTTCGAGAAGATGCGCTTCTGTGCTCTTCTCCAGAGCGAAACGTAGTCTCTGTTCATACCGGATGGCTCGCAGAATGCGTGTCGGATCATCGACAAAGCTTTGGGCGTGAAGGATGCGGATTTGGCCATTATTTAAGTCTTTATACCCTCCGCGGTTGTCGACTAGCCTGCCTGCGCTCGGACCGGTTAGAGCAATAGCCATAGAGTTAATGGTGAAGTCTCGCCTGGACGAATCATCCGCAACGTCACTGGGGATTATCCTGGGAAGAGCCCCGGGTCTAACATAGGTCTCGCTACGAGCTGTCGCCAGATCCAACCGATGACTATCTAATTTAACGGTTGCCGTACTGAACCTTTCATGGACTGCCAGAGAACCACCAAAGCTCTCTATCAAGGCCATCCCAAGCCGCCTGGCTTCCCCTTCAACGACTATGTCCAAGTCCTCAACAGGCAAGCCTAGGAGGATGTCACGGACCGGGCCACCAACCAGATAGACGGCAATGCCGATATCCGAGGCCTTCTCCGCAACGGCCTTTAAAAGGGTATAGCTACCGGTCGGAAGTGAGCGCTCTATAATAGGAAGCAGATTGCTAGTGTCGTGAGGCATGGGTTCCGGCAATGGAGAACTGGCCAATTATAGCATAGGCCACCGGCAGGCGAAGTTGACCCTAGTAGTACGGCTCGTTACAATCACGTTTAAGGCTATTGGATTCTACTGCGCGGCTACGGAACATCTAAAATAACGTCTCGAACCCAAGGAGTACGGCCGAATGGTAGCTCAACCGGCATCAAAGCAGGGTGGGAGCCAGGCAGATGTGCCAGAGGTCGTCGTCATAAGGCTACCCCAATATATCAGGGCCCTTGCAACCCTGGTGGACCGGGGCGTTGAGATGGTCAGCTCTCAACAGTTGGGCGAGGCCCTCCAAGTAACGCCGGCTCAGATTCGCAAAGACCTGAGCTATTTTGGCCGTTTTGGGAAACAGGGGCGCGGGTACGTGGTAACTCATCTTCTATCCCGCTTGAAAGAGGCCGTTGGCCTGGACAGGCAATGGAACGTAGGCCTGGTGGGAGTTGGGAGGCTAGGCGGGGCGATACTTAGCTACCCTGGATTTGCTCCGGAGGGATTCCATATAGTCGCGGCCTTCGACGCCAATGCAAATGTTATCGGCACTACTATCGGCAACCTCAACGTGCAATCCCTAGATGAATTGCAAGAAACCATCAATGAGCGAAAGATAAATATGGGTATCGTGGCGGTTCCGGGACGTTACGCTCAAGGAGTTACCGACAAGCTAGTAGACTGTGGAATAAAGGCCGTTCTGAATTACTCGCCGGTTATTCTGCTAGCGCCACATGAGGTGAAGATCCGTAATATCGACCCTGTCCATTCGCTACAAACGATGACTTTCTACCTGTTAGAAGATTGATCTTCTAACTAACGGTGGGGCGGAGCGGTAGGTCGGGTTCTACGCTGGCGCCGCGCCACTTGCAGGCGCATTGATGCTCTTCTGAACGAGGTTAGGGCACTCTCAAGGTCTATATCGGCGCTCTTGCTCGCGATCTGTTCTTGGGCCTTCTCCATTGCGATGCGTGCCCGTTCTTCGTCGATCTCATCGGATCGCTCCGCTGCGTCGGCCAGAACGGTAACTTTGTTCCCGATGACTTCCAGGAAGCCGCCGGTTACAGCGAGGTAGGTCTCTTCCATGTCCTTACGTACCATAATCTCGCCGGGTTGGAGAGCAGTCATTAAGGGAGCATGGTGGGGTAGAATACCCAGTTCGCCATCGATCCCAGGGGCAACCACCACGTCCACGTCGTCTGAGTAGACCTTTGCTTCGGCCGTAATTATTTCTAGTAACATTGGCACTTGTTGGTGCTCCTACTCAGAGGCTTCCATTTTCTGGGCTGCTTCTAGCACTTCGTCGATGGTGCCTACCATATAGAACGCCTGCTCGGGTATGCTGTCATGCTTGCCTTCGAGTATCTCGCTGAAACCACGTACAGTCTCCCTTACAGGCACATATTTACCACCCATGCCTGTAAACGCTTCGGCGACGTGGAAAGGCTGGGTCAGGAACCTTTGGATTCTCCTCGCCCGGTTGACAGTGATTTTATCTTCTTCTGACAGCTCTTCCATACCAAGAATCGCAATGATGTCCTGGAGGTCTTTGTACCTCTGCAATACCTGCTGCACCTCTCGCGCTATCCGGTAGTGGTCTTCACCGACAGTTCTCGGCTCTAGCATCCTCGAAAAAGATGATAGCGGGTCGACAGCAGGGTACAGGCCTTGGGCTGCGAGGGATCGTTCCAGGGATACGACTGCGTCGAGGTGGCCAAAAGTAGTGACAATGCCAGGATCGGTGTAGTCGTCTGCTGGAACATAAATAGCCTGGAAAGAGGTGATCGAACCTTTCTTCGTGGAGGTGATGCGCTCTTCAAGAGAGCCCATCTCGGTTCCCAGGGTGGGCTGATATCCGACGGCTGATGGCATTCGTCCTAGAAGCGCCGAAACCTCCATGCCTGCCAGAATGTATCTGTATATGTTGTCGACGAACAGAAGAACATCCTGATTCTGCTCGTCCCTGAAGTACTCAGCCATCGTAAGCCCCGTCAGCCCTATCCGGGCCCGTACGCCCGGAGGCTCGTTCATCTGACCGAAGACCAGCACTGTGCTGTCCATCACGCCGGAAGCCTTCATCTCGTTCCAGAGGTCGTTTCCTTCCCTGGAACGCTCTCCAACACCGGCAAAAACCGAAACTCCTTTGTGAACAGCGGCGATGTTTCGAATGAGCTCCATTATGACCACAGTTTTGCCCACTCCGGCGCCGCCGTATGCACCAACCTTCCCCCCTTTCATGAAAGGGGTGATTAAGTCGAAAACTTTGATGCCGGTTTCAAGGATGTCGGTTACGCCACGCTGGTCCTCGAAGGACGGAGGAGGTCGGTGGATCGGCCAGTGGTCTGGTGGCTCTACCGGCCCCAAATTATCCAATGGCTCTCCGGTCACATTGAACAACCGGCCCAGGGTTTCTTGGCCTACCGGCACCATGACTGGCTGGCCCGTATCTTCTGCTTGTACGCCCCTTGCTAGCCCCTCTGTTGCGCCAAGGGCCAGGCACCTGACCCAGTTATTGCCGATGTGCTGCTCTACCTCTAGGGTGAGCTTCTCTCCATTGTTGTCTATCTCGATCGCGTTAAATAACGAGGGCAGTTCTTCAGGCGGGAACTCGACATCGACCACAGTTCCGATCACCTGGACTACCTTGCCTTTACCCATCACGAATCTCCAATACAGATAAGATTAACCCTCCAGTGCAGCGGCCCCACCTATAATATCCAGCAGTTCGTTTGTTATGCTTTCTTGGCGGATCTTGTTGGCCAGGAGGGTTAGGTCGCTGACCATATCGTTGGCGTTGTCCGTTGCGTTCTTCATGGCTACCATGCGTGCCGACTGTTCACTGGCGATCAGTTCCAGTAGAGCATGGTAGATCTCCATCTCAACAAACCTTGGTAGAAGAGTCCCCAGCACTGTCAAGCTGTTGGGTTCATAGATGTAGCCCACTCGTTCGGAGGCGCTTAACTCGGCAGGTACGATAGGAAGGAGCCGTCTTATTACCGGCTTCTGAACTACCGTAGAGACAAATTCCGCGTAGGATAAATAAACTTCGTCGGCTTCGCCCGTTGTGTAGTCGCTGTCAACCATATGAGAAATAGAGGTGGTGTCAGCCAAGGTGGGCCTATCGCCGATATTGGTGAACACCGCCTTTACTTCCTGACCATACCTCACCATAAAATCGCGGCCTTTTCTACCCACCGATATGATCGTCACTGGCGACTGCTTCTCAAGTATGAACTGGGCTACCCGGCGATTGAGGCTGGAGTGTAAGCCGCCGCATAACCCCCTGTCGGGCGCTATGTGCAAAATTTCTATGCGTTTAACAGGTCGAGTCTCCAGAAGGGGATGGACTGAGTCGTCGGTTTGAGGCCGAGCAGCCAAATGGGAGATCACATCTTCGATCTTCTCTGAATAGGGGCGGCCGGCGAGCACATTTGATTGAGCGCGCCTCATTTTCGAGGCAGCGACCATCTCCATAGCTTTGGTCACCTTCGCTGTGTTCTCGATGGTTCGAATTCGGGTTTTTATCTGTCGCAGGCTAGGCATGATCTATAGATTCGATATTTTATGCTGCTATGAAAGCCGACTTGAAATCCTCCAGGGATTTCTTTAGGGACTCTTCCGTCTCGGCAGACAGCTCTTTGTGCTCTCGGATAGAGCGTCCGATTTCTGGATTCGCGGCTTCAATATGGTTCAAGAACTTCTCCTCAAACTCCTGACTCCGGCCTAAAGGTACTTCATCCATGGCTCCGCTGTTGACCGCGTATAGTATCATCGCCTGCTTCTCCAAGGACATCGGTTTGTACTGGCCCTGTTTTAGGACTTCGGTGCTCCGCTGCCCTCTCTCAAGCTGCTGTTTGGTAGCTTTGTCCAGGTCAGCGGTACCAAACTGCGCGAACGCGGCGAGCGCGTGGAACTGGGCCAGGTCCAGTCGAAGCCTGCCAGCCACTTGCCTGATCGCCTTGGTCTGGGCGCTCCCGCCGACACGGGATACCGATAGACCTACGTTAACTGCTGGCCGGATCCCTGAGTTGAAAAGCTCCGGCTCCAGGTATATTTGTCCATCCGTAATAGATATTACGTTGGTCGGGATATACGCTGAAACGTCGCCGGCCTGAGTCTCGATTATTGGGAGGGCTGTTATTGAACCACCCCCGTATTCAGGAGACAACTTGGCGGCCCTTTCCAGCAACCTGCTGTGCAAATAGAAGATGTCTCCGGGATATGCCTCGCGTCCGGCGGGACGTCGGAGAAGCAACGACATTTGCCGGTAAGCCCAGGCGTGTTTGGTCAGGTCATCGTAGATAATTAGCGAATCTTTGCCCTGTGCCATGAAGTCTTCAGCCATTGCACAGCCGGCGTAAGGGGCAATGTATTGTAAAGGCGCCGGATCGGACGCGTTGGCGGCCACAACGATCGTATGCTCCATGGAGCCATGCTCTTCAAGGCTGGCGATGACCTGCGCTACTTTGCTCTGTTTTTGCCCTATAGCTACGTAGATGCAGAAAAGGTCCTGGCCATTCTGATTGATAATCGTGTCGACAGCTATGGCAGTTTTCCCGGTAGACCTGTCGCCGATTATCAGCTCACGCTGGCCGCGGCCAATAGGAATCATAGAGTCTATGGCTTTAATGCCTGTCTGGACCGGCGTGTCGACCGACTGGCGTGTCACCACGTTAGGCGCAATCCTTTCGACAGGAAGGGCCCTTTTAGCGTTGATCGGCCCCTTGCCATCCAGAGGCTGACCGAGCGGATCAACAACCCGCCCTATTAGTTCATTGCCCACTGGCACTTCGATGATCTGGCCGGTGGAACGGACGGAATCGCCTTCTTTGATCGTGTTGGCGTCTCCAATAATGGCGGCGCCGACAGTATCCTCCTCAAGGTTTAAAGCCAGCCCGCTTACACCGTTTTCGAACTTTAGAATCTCGTTATATTTGGCCCCTTGAAGCCCCTGGATCCGGGCTATACCGTCACCGACTTCAATAACGGTCCCAACATCGACCAGGCTAAGCTCGGCGCCGAATTCCTCTATTTGGCGGCGTATTACTGAAACTATGTCTTGGCTTCGGGAAGCCATAGAGTTACCTCCTAAGATCGATTGGCGAACTCATGATCAAGTCCACTAAGTGGATCATACCTCTATGATCGCATCAGTTTGCCGTAGACGCTTTCCCAACTCCTGCAACTTGGAGCGGGTGCTTCCATCCAGCAACTTGTCTCCAACTCTGATAATCAGGCCCCCAAGGATATTCGGATCTACTTTACTATCCAGAACGACTTCTTTATTCATCAGGTCTTTGATGAACTGGGAAATCTTTCCCTTCTCGGAGTCTTCAAGCTGGACGGCAGACTGGACCTCTACGTGCTCTCTTCCCCTGCGCTCGTCCAGTAACCGTCTATATCCGCTTTCCACTTCAGATAGCTGATCAGATAGCCCTCGGGAAACCATAAGCGCCAATAGGTTGCGAACGATTGGGTCGACTCCAGGGAGAGCTTCAGTTATTGCCTTTGTCTTGCTGCCCAAGGGTACCTTTGCGTGGTGAAGGAAGGTTCTGAACTCTTCGCCCCTAAGGGCCTCGACCAAGGTCCGCAGGTCTGCCCCAAACTCGTCCAATCTATCATGCTCGATGGCTAGGTCGAATATGGCTTGGGCGTACCTTTTTGCTGATGCTCTTCCAGGCATGTTGAACTACACGCTACGCAGCGTATCTCCTTCTTCAAGCACTGATGTGATGATTTCGCCGTGGGCTTTGCGGTCCAGCGAGCGTTCTATCACCCGCTCGGCGGCAGTGATGGCAAGCTCGGCGAAGTGACTCTTCACTTCCTGTATAGCAGCGTTCCGCTCCCTCTGGATATCCTCCCGAGCCCTCTCTATAAAGGCCTCAGCTTCCTGCTTAGCTCGCTGTTTCTCTTCCTCACGGTAGCGTTCAGCCATCTCTCTCGCTTGATCAATTAGGCGTTGTCCTTCAAGGCGGGCTTCATTGATTTGCCGCTGGGTGTCATGTTGAGAAGCAGCAGCGTCCTGTTTTGCTTTTTCGGCGGCTTCCAGACTCTCGCGTATCTTGTCGGACCGCTGGTCCATGACGCGCAAAATGGGTTTGTAAGCGAAAAGGTATAGTATCCCCAGTAAGATGAGGAAATTTACAAGGAACACTATCAGGCTAGGAAAGTTTAGTCCTAGGTCTTCCACGATGTTCCCCCGAATTCAGTCTGTGTGATGTGGGTTACTACCACGCCTATACTACGAACAGCAAGATCGCTGCTACGACCAAGGCATAAATGCCCAGTGCTTCTGCGAAGGCGATGGCCAGGATCATATTGGTCAGGATAGGCCCTCGGGCTTCGGGGTTGCGGCCGATAGCGTTCATTGCAGCAGAGCCCAGAAGTCCAATGCCGATTCCGGGTCCTATAACGCCAAGGCCGATCGCCAATCCCGCTGCCAGTAATTTCATGGTCTCTGCGTTGATCTGTTCTCCCTGAGCTGCCAATGACATGAGTAATTCCATTGAAGTCCCTCCTTGCTAATAATTATTCCAGCAATTTTTAGTCGTGGCGTACCAACCCGGCGCTGGCAACTCCAAGAGCCGCGGCGCTTAAACCGATCGACACCACCAACAACCCGATAATTATGAAATCCATATCGCCTCCCTCCTTTCTGCTTCTATACGGATTGCCTTAATGCTCTTCTTCTTCATGGGAAACGATGGCCACTGTAGCGAAGACCAGAGTAAGTCCAGCGAAAATAAGAGCTTGGACAACTCCCACCAGGAGCTCCAAACCGTATACTGCCACGGTAGCGACGAAAGGCACCAGGAAAGCTGCCATCAGCACCAGTATCTCACCTGCGGTCATGTTTCCGAAAAGCCTGAAAGTGAAGCTAACGATACGCACCAGCTCACTGATTATCTCGAGGAACGACACGAACCCCACAATAAAGACCTGGAAAAGCCGTCCTTTTTTCAGGTTGCTGATCATTGCACCTATAGGTATGAATTTGCCGACGTATCTGAACCCCAAGACTCTAAAGCCCCAGTATTCAACTAAAACGAATGAGACAAGAGCAAGTGCCAGAGGCATGTTGAGATCTGTTCCGGCGGACCGCAGCAGGTGAGCCGCTATATCGCCGTTTGCGTCCTTGAACCCAAGCGTGGGATAGATGGGTATGAGGGCGATCCATGCGTTGAAGGCCACAAAGAGGAAGATGGTCGCAATGAGAGGAAAAATCCTCCTGCCGTGCTCTTTTCCGATGACTCCCTCGACAAAGCCAAGAAGAGCTTCGACAGCAATTTCAACCAGGTTCTGCAATCTGCCAGGTATCACCTTAGCTTTCCTCACACCGATGACGAACAGGCCAATGAGCACCAGAGTCGTCACCCAGGCGGAAAGCATGGTATTGGTAATCGCGAACTCGAAGATGTCCAGAGGCACGAACTCAGCGTGTCCCGCACCTCCGGCTGCAGCCTCTCCGTTATGAAGCTCTGGAAATACGTGCTCGTTCCTTTTACTTGCTGGGAAGATGGGTTGCGGTGGTAGGTGGACCACAGGCTCGGAGAGGAGGGGCTCGGCGTCGTCGCCTCGAAGGATCGCGGTGCCGATAGCACCAGTTATAAGACCAGCAATGAAAAGGGCAAAAAGACCTAAGCCTCCTAACAGCAGGAGCCGTTTAGCTCCGGTTCCTGAAGGCACTAACCTTTCCTCCCTTTGTCTGTTTCATTACGCTTGATGTTGTCGTCGAGGAATGGAGCAACCATCCGATATGTTCCATAAAAGGCCAACACGCTACCCAAAAGCAACCCAACTAATAGGAAGATGATGCGTGTGTCGAAGACCTTATCTAGCCAGACTCCCAACACGATGCCGCCAACGATGCAGGCGACTATGTAAAAGCCCAGGCCGGAGAGTCGGAGGGCCAGTACCCACCAGACCATTCCCTACCTCAAGCGCCGTGAATGTTATCACCCATGACTTAGGTTAGTCAACTTGATTTAATCTATCGAAACTCCGAAATGTGTCATCTATCGAGAAGCCCCGGCTGGGTAGCTCGGGGCTTCTCGATTAAGTATAGCTAACTTGGAAGAGCCTACTTTTGCTCTTCCTTGCCCTTACCCTCCTTGCCGAAGTCTTCCAAGTCCAGGCTGTTAATGAACTCGGTAAACGCGGACATACGCCGCAGGTCTTCCTCTTTCAACTCAGGCGATTTTTCTGTCCCTTCACCTGAAGTGATATCGTCGGGGAGTATGGGTTTGCCGGTCTCCTTGTCAAGGAGTATGCCGGCCTTATCCAGCACCGACTCGTCTGCAAAGATCGGCACCTGGGCCCTGACCGCTAGGGCTATGGCATCGCTGGGCCGAGAGTCGATCTCGGCGCTAGAGCCATTGACTTGAATCACTATCTTCGCAAAGAAGGTATCGCTTTCCAGGTTATTGACCAGTATGTGGGTGATAGACCCACCCAGGTTATCGATGATAGACCGCAGAAGATCATGGGTCAGAGGCCTGGGAACGGAGATATCCTGGAGCTTGACAGCAATGGCATCTGCTTCAGCCGGACCAATCCAGATGGGCAGATAACGGTCAGCATCCTTCTCCTTCAAGATGACCACTCTTTGATAGTTCATCAAGCTAACGCGGATGCTGTCGATAGTCATCTCCAACATAGGGGCCTCCAATTACGCTAACTAGGTAATTGTAGGCATAGCTCTAGAAAAGTGTCAACCCAGATTGAATACGACGGTACTTGGTCTGAAGTGTCTGTGCGTAGCTAGGAGGATGGAGCGTTGGAAACATAGGTATAGTACTCCGAGTCCCACCAATCGCTGTCCAGATTTCTAAACAGGAAGTAGTTGAGGGCATCGTTCCAAGCGTTGCGTTTAGTGACAGTATCCTTGATGAACCCGAAGTCTTTTTTGAGCTGGCTTACTATCCCCTCGCTTTTGCGGTTTTCACCCGGCCGTCTGTACTCTTCAGGGAACCAAAGCAAGTTGCTGAAGGGACCTGTTTTTTCATAATCGGCCAGATGCTCGGAATCTCGCCTGGAGTGACTGTCGTTCAGCAAAACAGCGGTTGTCGAAGGAGTCTCCTCGATAGGGTTGCACCAGGAAGCGTAACCGCTTTCGTCCTCATCCTTGTAACATTTGAATCCCAATATCCCTTGTTTCTGCTCGTGTCTTACGTACCAGTTGAACGGGTACCACAACTCGTAGTCTACTTCGACGACTCTTTCTGTCCCCCCAACCGGAAACACCCCCCGGTCCAGAGTATCCAACGTGTCTACAAGGTCGGCACTTCCCTGGGCATAAACCAGCAACTCCACTGGCGAATCGTCGAAGTTATAGCTCGCACGAAAGGCTACAAAGCTGCTGAAACCTAAGAGCAATGCTGCGGTCCCCAGTCCGGCCAGTCTTATCCCGACTCCCGGCCTGGCGAGTTTGACGACGCCGCCGACGGCCACCAACGTGACCAAGATTCCTCCGAATAAGCCCCAGTGCTCCCAGGTGTCTAGAGCACCCTGGTCAAGGTACTCTCGTAGTAGAAAGACGCTACCGACCAGTAGTGCCGGAGTCATCAGCACCAACACCCAGAGGCCGTTGCGTAGTGCCCTCTTCCAGTGTATGTCGTCTATCAGTTCACCAATGAACTTTCCTGCAAGCAAAATGAAGGGTACAGACACATTTACCAGGAGCCAGGGCATCTTCTCCGATGCGACTGTGTACGCGAGAAACGTAGCTAAAGCCCAGAACCCCAGCATCTGGCCAAACAGATCACCCTTTCTTACGTAGTAGACGATCGCGATCAGGCCGAATATCAATGGCAAAAACTCATAGACAGATGTGAGAAGGAAGTGGTAATACCAGGGTTGCCCGCCTCTGGCCACTTCTTGTTGAGCCAGCCAGTACCCAAGGCTTTGCCATACTCCTGAGTAGAGTCCATCCACACAATTGCCCAACTCAGATGGGAACTCGTTTGCGAAGGAGGAGAAGGGCCAGATCGAAGTGAAGATGCCGCCACATCGGGTAAATGCGCTGGTGTAGAAGACCGCCCAGATGCCATAGAAGATACCGGCGCAAACCAGCCATACCTTCCATCGCCACCACAGGCCTATCGCGATCGAAATTACGAAAGTAAGCCCCAGGAAACCGAAGGACCAAAACCATCCAGAGTCTACGGGAAGTCCAACCTCTGTCGCCCCTACATCGCTATTTGCGAGGACAGCCCCAATCTGATCTTGGAGCAGGCTGGAGAGTGCGGACCATTGGGGCAACGTCAAGCTTATCAATAGAATCAGAAGTATTGGTGTTCCCTTCATCTCCGAAAACCTGATTCGCCCAAGTATCCAGGGAATGATTTGGGTTATCGAAAGGAGGAAAAGGGCAACACCGAAAATGCCCACCAGAATGTAGCTAGTTTCCTTCGTGGCGAATATCAGTGCTAACACCGCAGACATTAAGTAAAGGTATCGGTTCTTGCCCTCGTTGAGATACTGCCAAATCAAGATAAGTAACGTCACGGCCCAAAAAGCCATTAGGATTTCGTTTCGTCCGAAGCGGCTGAAGTACAGCAATGATGGTGATAAGGCTAGTAGGATTGCGGTAACTATCGCGCCGGTTCTACCTAGATACGTCCTCATGAAAAAAGGCAGAGCGACAAGACTAGCACCAAAAATGGCGTACCCTAAACGCGCAGTAGTATCGCTGTCCGCGAACAGCTTGAACATAATGGCGGCGAGGTGCACTTGGAACGGTCCGTGCATCCACGGGCTATGGACATAGCCCTCACCCGTTGCGAACCTCCAAGCGTAGTGTACGTGAAGGCTTTCGTCATAATGCATCGTGCGACCGCCCAGGTCCCACAGGCGCAACCCGAGTGCCGCGAGTGCCAAACCAACGAAAACCGCCAGCTCCCAGGAAGGCCTGATTCTGAAACGCGAAAACACGCGAAAAGCCAAATGTCGTCTAAATTGCGTCTGTTCCACTAGCTACTCTTACAGAGTTGTCCGGGGCTTTTTCGTAGATTACTACGTCATCGCTCTGGAAAGCGGGTTTCAATAGCGACGTGAATGCCCCAAAATTACTTGCGCCATAGGTAGTGCGCTCCCTTCGACCTACGTATACATACCTTATATCGTATTTATCAAGCAATGCCAGGACCGTATCAGGATCATCGCTTTGGAAGATTTGCTCAACCTCTTTATCCCGCCCACTAAAGGGTGCGGTACTGCCGCGCCATTGATGCTCGTGGCCCCTCCAACCTATCACTGTCGGCCTTCCGGTGCTGGAAGAGATACGGCCAAAATCGGAATAGTCTGATCCTACGGCCTCTACGATGCGCCCGTCCGGAGCTTTCTCTCGGAGCCATTGGATCGCTTTATACTCGTCCAGGCTGTAGCCTTTTATAAAGGCCAGGCCATCGAGGGAGCCGTCCTGGCTACCCGTTCTCGTTCTGTCCCATGCAGCACCAATCGAATAGTATAACGAGCCTAGAAGTAAAAGGGAGACCACTGAGATCCAGCCATACTTCGCTCCAACAGCTAGCAATCCCGGCCTGATCCATCCCGATTTGGGAATCAGTTTAAATAAGCCTGTATTAGCCCAACCTTCCGGGAAAAGGGGTCTGGAGCTAACGTAGTATAGGCTGTAGGCAGAAACAACGGCAAGGAACAACCATGCTTCATAATAGGTCTTGAAAACGGTGTTCATTCTGTTGCCAAAAAGATCTACTAAGCGAAATAGCTCGGCTCCGATGATGAGATAGAGACCGAAAACCAGCAGTAAAAGGGCAAACCCGGTCGGCTGGTCGACGTCGTGTTTGTAGCGAAGCAGGATGTAGTATATAGCCACCGCAACGATAACCATGGCCGGAAGCAATTTGACGAACCTACTCCCGACGTGTTGTATATCGTCCCAGAAGCTTCCGCCGAAGGAACGGACTGTGAGCTCCAACCCTGCCCATAGCAAGAAGGGTAAAAGAGATATTATGAGCGCCAGGGATAACTCACCCGGATTACGCCACCTTACACCTTCGATTGACCAAAGCTGTCTGATGAAGAACGCTCCGGTGAGCACCAGCATCAGTCCCCATATCAACATGAAATGGAATGACGATGTGCTGAATCTTTCGACCGGCAGCACGCCCGCCGCCTGGCTGGTGAATGACATGTGGAACGGCAAATAGAGCAGGTAACTTACCGCGATTATTGGCACTGCGACATATGCCGCAGAAAGCAAAAATCTACGGTCTTGCCCGCCCCAGTTTGTGTAACTCTTGAGGAGTATCAACACAATCAAAACCGCAGCGACAACTGGATAATCCCAGATGTTAATAAATGCCAGAGAACCTAGAGCGAGCATGGTTGCGAAGGTCTCCCACAGGTTGTTACGAAGCCATTGTAGCCCAAGCTTGCCCTTGGACTGCATCAAGTTTAAGCCCAGTGCCAGGTTGAGTAGGATGAAGGGCAAGGACGACAAGTGGGCGTGGAGGTCCCCAAGAAGAAAGCTAAAGAACGGAAATTCGGTGATGGTAAAATCCCTGCTTTGTCCATCTACGAGTGTATCGATGACCCTTGTGCCTCGCCACCACCACCAATGGTCATCTGGGAAAATCGCCGCATCAGCTCCTTGAGTGGCGCCCAAGCCCTTGATGGATACCCAGTTCCAGAATCCCGCGGAGCCCCAACCTTGCGCGTTTACAAACTCCAGGACTCCCTCCAAGTTGCCTATAAGCACAAGCAACAAAGGGGCAGACAAGGCGAACAATATCGACCTGCTCATCTTGGCTCCAGAGACCCTGATGAGATTGTAGACAAGGCTAAATACGGCGGCACCTGCCATGGCGGCAACAAGGGCGATCGATAGGTTATAGGAGACGTTGGACGGTATTGCAGTCAGTTTGGTGAGGGTGGCCATCATAAAGTGGCCGAAGTAGTAGTAGCTAATAGAGTGGCCAGCTAGCCAGGGGTCCTCGGGCGGAAAGTGGTCGCTAACCAGTACCGCATTCAAAAACGCAAAGTCCATTGGCTTCTCGGTGTGGTTGATACCAGGAGACTGGGACGCGATCAAAATCCAGATAAAAAAGAAACCAAGAAAAATTAGCTCGGCAGCAGCAATTGGGACCCAGTTGCGCTTGATAAATGGAACAATTTCAGAAGCCTTACGACGCCATACCACAGCCGAAATCGTCGCTAAAACGACCAGAATACCGATTATGGTGTATTGGGAGTTGGGGATTACACGGGTGTGACCCAGCAGCCAGAAGATATAGGCGACTAACAGTAGGGCCAGGATTTTGGAGAAAATAATGCCTCTATCCGGGAGACGGCGGAAAAGGACATAAGTAAGCGGTAGGGCTATCAGTCCCAGAATTTCGAAGACCAGGAGCCAGATTACAGCGTGGTGCACCCGTTACCTCTTGACTTACCGATGGACTTGCCGGCGCCCAACCTCAAATGGGCATGCGTGGAAAGTACGGTATATAGGACAGTACGGATTCCCACTTGAAACCGACGCTACTCTTTTCTAGAGGCTTTCCGGGAGGAAGGCACGGGTGATAACAAAGCATCGACAAACTCTTGAGGGTCGAAGGTAATCATATCCTCGATCTGCTCGCCAGTTCCGATAAACAATACAGGTAGCCCCAGCTCATGGTTTATAGCCAGAGCTATACCACCTTTAGCCGTCCCATCTAACTTGGCTAGAAATATCCCTGTGCAGTCCACCGCTTCAGTGAAAGACCTGGCCTGGCTCAGGCCGTTGTATCCAGTCGTGGCGTCCAAAGTTAAGATCACCTGATGCGGCGCTGATGCATCAAGCCGGTTTATCACTCGGCGAACTTTTTTTAACTCTTCCATCAACGGGGACTTTGTATGGAGCCGCCCCGCCGTATCTATTATGAGCACGTCGGCGCCACGGGCCTTGCCGGCCTGATATGCGTCATAGGCGACCGCTCCAGGATCAGCGCCCTGCTGGTGGGCCACGACCTCAACGCCGACTCGCTCGCTCAGGACCTTGAGCTGGTCTATGGCCGCAGCCCGGAACGTGTCGGCGGCTCCGATCAACACTTTCTTGCCATCCTGTTTGAACCGATATGCCAGCTTCGCGATGCTGGTTGTTTTACCGACTCCGTTCACACCTACAACCAGGATAACCAAGGGCGAACCAGAAGGACTTTCTATATCTGTCTCGCTGGAGCCGTTCGAATCCACCAAAGCGACCAGATGCCGCTTGAGAGCGTCCAACACTTCCTCAGGCTGGACCAGTCGCTTCTCCTCAGCTTCACTTTTGAGCTTTTCAACTATCGCCAATGATGTATCGACGCCCACGTCTGCCGATATCAGTATTTCCTCCATTTGTTCCCAGACTTCGTCCAATTGGCTGGAACGCAACAACCCCACAATGCGACCAAACCAGGAGTCTCGGCTCCGGCGCACTCCTTCCTGGGTCTTTTCCAGTTCCTCGCCGCGATTTCTTTTAAAGAGTCTTAACACAGCTAATCCTTTTGCTTGAGTGCGGCAACGGCGGCTTCATCTTCAAGGGCGTCGAGGGCTTCCCGGGCTGCTTTCTGCTCCGCTTCCGACTTGCGCCTGCCCCGACCACTACCCAAAGGCTTTCCCTTCAGCAGTACCTCGATTTCGAATGTTCGTGCGTGGTCAGGACCCTCAGCTTTAACAACTCGATAGGTGGGCACCTGTTCGCCCAGCGATTGGGCAACCTCTTGTAACCTGGATTTGGGGTCCCTGACGTCTTCTGGTAGAGAGAGTGCATCCACGTACTTGACGATGACCTCGAGAACAAACTGCCTTGTTTCGTCGAAGCCCTTGTCCAGGAAGACGGCACCGATCAACGATTCGACTGCAGCAGCCAGATTCGATTCTCGCTCTCTTCCTCCAGACGTTTCCTCGCCCTGTCCCAATTTAAGATATGTACCTAGTTCGAGGTCCCCTGCAATTTTCGCCAGGGTCTCGGTCCGGACCACTCTTGACCTCTGCTGAGTCATTTGGCCTTCGGTAAGACCGGCGTGGCGTTGGAACAGATCGATTGTGACAATTGCCCCCAAAACGGCATCACCTAGAAACTCAAGCCGTTCGTATGAATCGGTGTGAGGGGCATCTTCACCAAGCTCATTGAGATATGAAGGGTGAATAAAAGCCTGGTCCAATAGTTTGGGGTTTTCGAAACGGATCCCTAGTCTGCGCTCGATGGCGGTAACGTTCACTCGTGTTGCCTTATGTGAATGCTCCCTTTGGCCAGGGAGGTTGTGGCCGTTTGATCTCACCTAGGTTCTTCCAGTCTTCCATCACTGTACGCAGGGATTCGAACACTTGGACTGCTTTGTCTTCAGATGGTCGGAACATCTTAAGGTATGCGCTTGCTCCATTGGGAAACACAAAAGTCGGGACTCCGAAGACTCCATGGTCCTCGACGGCCCTGGTGTGGCTTTCCCCCAATTCTTCGACGATTTGCCGGTCGGCCAGATCTTTCTGGAACCGGACTATGTCCAAGCCGCTGCTATTGGCAACATCCATGATCGCCGTTGGGTCCGACATTTTCTTTCGTCGTTCATGGGAAGCCTTCAATAGCTCTATATGGAAAGCTCCGAAAGGTTTTGAGCCCTGTCTTTTGGCCGCCTGTCCGGCTTTCATAGCGGTGAGACCCATATTGGGCGAGTCTTCCACTTGCTTCCAGGCCTTCCATTCGGGGCCTTCCTCACTGTTCGCCTGCGCAAGGAGGAAGGGCCTCCAATCTACGTCTAGATTGTCTCCGTAGGACTCCCGTACCTTCGCCAGCCAAATGGCAGCGTTATAAACGTAGGGTCAACGGTAGTCAAAATATATGGCGAACTTTGCTGTTTGCACCGAATTACCTCAAATAGGATTGTACGTGCGCCAGATTTGAAAAGTCAATTTAAACTAGGTCAATCAAAAGCTACGAAAGAGCCAAGAATAGTCGTCGATCATGGGACTCGATACGGGATCGGGCGAATCCCCTATCTGATTTAGTGTGCTGCCACCCTGCATGGTACACCACTGCAACAGATAGGCTAGAGAGTAATCTGAGCTTTATGTCCCACGTGGTTATAGCCAGAGATTGGATGTTTTATGCAAAGATCGGTCAGGGGAGAGGGCTCGGCAAAAACTATCCTTGCCGCAACGTTCTCTGAGCCAAGCCGGGCTTTGGACATCAACGCTCCAAACGTTAGCAGACACCAGTCCTTCACCGCTTCAAAACTCCTATTTCCCCAAGGACGCTCGCAAACCAGGGTCAGGTCTTTGTTCGAGCCGAGGCATCCTTCGCTTGCTATATTTTCATCCGTTGCAGTCGCATCGACCCTTTTTCTTGGACTTGTCATTGGTTTGATGCTCACTCAGGTGTTGGGTGAGGTTTCCAGCGGGCTGGCAGGTTTCATTCTGGTGATAGTCGCCTTACCGATAGCCCTTTCCGTGACCACATTTTTGTCTTTGATCCTGCCCTATAGAGCTTTCGTCTCCACATCGACACCGATATCCGTAGTCGCGTCTTACACCCCTTATGCAGCCGGAGCCATTGCTGGAATAGCGGTTGCGTTATGGCTCGCTCGGATGCTTCCGCTAGACTACGAACCGCTTCCAGGAGTATGGATGACCTTCGTAGGCATAAGCGTGACTGTAACTTGGCTACTTACTGGGTGGGCAGCCAACCACCTTGCAGCGATGGTCGAACGTCGGCGAGGATACGAGAGAGGATTGGAAGAGAACCGGGAATCGCGCCATAGGATGATGATGATCCACGAGCAAACGAGAAAAGAGGTAGCGGGGCTGTTGCACGGTAGAGTCCAAAGCCGCCTGCTAATCGTGAGACACTGGCTAAAAGACTGTCATTCCAATTTGAATGGTGCCTCACAAGAAGTGAAAGAGCGTTTGGAAAACGCCAACACCTTGCTCCAGGAAATTTCCGACCAGGATCTAAGGTCCACCGGCCGCCAGCTCTACCCATCGATTATTCGAATAGGACTACCAGGCTCATTGAATTCCCTTGGCGATAGGTTTCGCTCGGTATTCGATGTGGACCTCCAAATTGGCAAGGAGCTGGAAGAGATGGAGACTCCGGGAGCATCCGGTTTAAGCGATCCCTTGAGACTTGCGATTTATCGTGTTGTGGAAGAGGCATTAGGAAACGTCGTAAAACACTCGGAGGCCAGCTCTGCGAAGGTGCGATTGAACCTGTCTCCGAATAAAGAGATCTTGCTCGAGGTCATCGACAACGGCTGTGGATTTGTACGATCCAAACTCCCAACCGGTCAGGGACTACTCTCCATAGAAGACTACGTTACAGCCTTCGGTGGAGCCGTGGAAATTGAAAGCCTTCCTGGCGTAGGAACAACGATCAAGGCACGAGTCCCCATTACGAATCCTCAAAATCACCAAGAGGATTCCTACCTCAAAGTCGCCTAGCTCCAGTCACCAATCCACTTGAACCCCATTTATCGCCCTCTAAAACAGAGACTTATACTTGCCTGCGAACGGTGAACCTGCGACGGGCATCGTTCATCTAACAGACCGTGTAAGCTGAATGCACCCAAACACAAACGTACCCATAGGGAAATCGGTTTTTATCGCAGGTGCAACGTTGTTGATTGTCGCTGAGTGTACTGGGGGTACTTCGTCAACTTCACCAACGCCGGTAGGGACACCGGCCCCTTCCACAAATATCGACGAAGCCGGTGACAACTCAAATCCAGCCCGAACACCCACCACAGAGGATACTTTAGATATCCCGACGCAATCTCAGCCTGAGGAACTACCGACATTGAGCGATCCGACAAGCACCCCACCCGCTTCTACCCCTACGTCGACCCAGACCCCGGAACCCACAGCCTCCGCATCAGACTCCCATCCCTTCAAGGATCCCGATTACCAAGAGGAACTAAGGACGGCTCGCTTTCGTACCTCCGGTTGGAAAACAGACTTCAGCATACACAGCGTGCCGTACTCCGATATTTTCTCCGGCGGCCCCCCCCGCGAGACGGCATTCCACCAATCGACGACCAAAATTCACTACTTTCGACGACGCTGATGAATGGATCGAGGCTCTGGAGCCCGTAATAGCTCTCGAAATAAACGGCGACGGAAGAGCTTATCCTTTTGCAGATAATGACCTGGCATGAAATAGCGAATGACACAGTAGGAGGAGTACCGGCTACCATAACCTTTTGCCCCCTTTGTACTCTGCGATCGCCTTTGATCGGACGCTCGACGAAGTCGTCTACGACTCCGGCACCAGTGGCAACCTGCGCAATAGCGACCTGGTCATGTGGGACCGTCAGACAGAGTCCTGGTGGCAGCAGTTCATCGGCGAGGCTATCGTGGGGGAACTGTAGCGGGCAGAAGCTTAAGCTTCTGCCCGCTACAGTGATCTCATGGAATGATTTCAAGGAAGCTTATCCGGAGGGCAAGGTCCTATCACGTGATACCGGTTTTCGGCGGGATTATGGCCGCAACCCATATGCAGGATATGACCGAGTAGACTTACCGCCCTTCCTATATTTTGGGGAGCCCGACGGACGCCTCCTCCCGAAGGAAAGGGTGGCTGCGGTTTCCATTGAAGATATTGATGTGGCCTTCCCATTTTCAGTTTTGGAGAAGGAACATGTCGTCAACTACAGCACAAATGGGTTGGATATGGCTGTATTTTTCACGCCGGATACTCGGTCTGCATTGGACGATGACCGTATCAGCCAGGCCAGGTCAGTCGGCGCAACAGGGATACTTCGATGCAGGCCTCAACGACCAAAAGCTGACTTTCCAGTGGGATGACGGAAAGATTCTCGATGAACAAACGGGCAGCGAGTGGAATATTCTAGGTCAGGCAGTCAATGGCGAACTCTCCGGACAGCAGCTAACTCCGATTGTCCACGGGGACCACTTCTGGTTCGCTTGGGCGGCCTTCAGGCCGGACACGATAATCTACCAGGGGAACTAAACCCAACGCCTGCGAAGAGACAAGGCAGCCAACGCAAACAGGCCCGCTGCTAAAGGCCCCGTCCAGTCCCAATGAATGGTACGTCCCAAAGCGGGATTCACCGTTGCACTGAGGGCGACGGCGGCCCCCACCAGAATCGCGGCCCATCCCACTGATGCCAACCAAGTACGCTTTGGCCTTGAACCCCGGCCACCGTCGTCTTTGGCTTTGCTAACGGCTCGTCTCCCAATGGACCATTCATCTGTGTTCTGCTGGTAAGGAAGCCATATTAGTCTGCACCAAGCCGTGCACCAACTCGGTCATCCGCTGCAGGTCCAGAAACCCAAGAGCTCTGGTGACGATGCTGCCATCGGGATTAAAGAACACGGTTGTCGGCATGCTTGTCACGCCGAATTGGGCGACCGGAGCCCGGTCATGCGCGTATCCAGTTGGATACGTAATGTTCAGCTCGCTCAGCAGGTTTCGCGCGTCCTGATTGGACCCGAGTCCGACGAATGGGCCCACATCTATACCGAGAAGAATAAATTCTCCTTCGTATTGTTCATATACCGATTGAAATCCTGGCATCTCGGCTCGGCATGGAGGGCACAGGCCGGCCCAGAAGTTAAGCACAATTGGTTTGTCGGAAGGGAACAGGTCGTCAAAGTTTACTTCATTGCCACCGACGGCATCCCCACCTTGGTACATAGTGAACTCAAAGTCACCACTAGCGGAATTTTGGAGGCCGAACACAACCAGCGTTACTACGGCTGCGACTACAATCGCGGCGATACCATAAGTTCGAACACCGGGTTTATCGATCCACGAGTTCCGCGAAGACTTCGGACTCGTCTGCTTAGTCTGGCGCCTTCGCGACCCCCTAGACATATGTGGGACTCATCGAGCTAAATGCCAAATGTGTCTCCCAAGTCTCCTATAGTGAGCCAGTAGTACACGATGTACGAACCGGCTGCAACCATAAGCCAAGAGCCGACAGGCTCTATATAGGGCAAAGCCTTTCTCAAAATGCCAGTCATTGCGCCTTTAAACAGCGCTATCCCTATCGTAAGGGCCATTATTACTAAACCCATGCCGAGGGCGTACAGTACAAACTGACCCGCAGCGGTTGGAATGTCTGAAACGGCTAGAGTCGAACCGACAACTATCAGAAAGATGGGTAGCGTGCAGCTAAGGGAGGCTATTCCGTAGCTCAATCCAAACAGCAGATAACTTTTGACGTTAACCTGGTTCGGATTGCCTATTCGAGATGCCGCACGGCTGGCAAATCCTGTATATAGCTTTCCGCCGGACAACATCCAAGAGCCTACCAGTGTAAGTAGAATCCCAATAATGAGACCCAGCCACGGTATCAGGTCAACGACTGACCTGGCGCCCAGGCCGATCACCGTCCCCGCTACCCCGAACAGCAGGATGAATCCCAAAGTCACCACTCCGCCTACGAGCAATGCCTGCCCGAGCTGGCGGGTCGGATTTGTTCTACCTTCAGACTGTTCCCCTGAACCGAGATAAAGGCCCAAGTAAGCGGGCAGCATCGCAAACCCACATGGGTTAACCGCTGAGGCCATCCCCGCCGCGAAGGCGAAGCCTAGGGGCGCCAGGAAGGAGATATCGCCCAGAAAGGTTGAGGATTCGCCAGAGATGCGCTCCACAAATAGGTTGACGTCGTCGGTTCCCGAGCTGTCTGCTGTCAACGCTGCGCCTATGACGGCGACTGCAAGGCCTAGAAGCCCGACAAAATACGGAAGCACTTTCCGAATAGGGAAGTTAGGCTTACGGACGATCGTTTCAGTTACTTTCGAGATCTAGGTACCTTCCATTAGGCCCTTGAACGACTATCCTTGGTCATTTCCGCCAGACACTGAGACCATAGCGTTGGCTAACATGTCTTCTGTTACCCGAGCCAAGGTGTCCTTGTTCAAGGCTCCGCTCCACTTTTTGAAGATTTTACCATCGGCGGTGATGAAGTAAGTAGAAGGCATTCCAAGAACTCGGTATTGTTGCACCGTTGCAGGATCAGGAGTTGTGCCAACCGGATAGGTGACTCCAAACTCATCAAGCAGGTCTATACCATCCTGCAAGGAACCAAGACCGGTAAAGGGACCAACGTCTAGTCCTAGAACAACTACCCTATCGCCAAATTCGTCGGCGAACTCTTGGATGTCTGGTATCTCGGCGCGGCATGGAGGGCATAGGCCGGCCCAGAAGTTAAGCACAACGGGCCTTCCTCGAAGGTCGGAAAGGTTCAGTTCTGCTCCTCCTAATATCCCCTCTCCCTGGTACGCGGTGAATGCGAAGTCGGGGGCTAGCTCCAGGTCAGCGTTGGATGAGCCGCCACAGGCGGCCGCCAATATGGCCAAGGCGGCAATGCCTAAGAGTATGTTCTTTCGACTGCGCAGCAAGTTTGCTATTCCAGACTTTCCCGGTCGCCGTGGTCTCGCGAAGTTTTCATCCTGAATCAAGGTTTCCGCTCCCTTGTCTCCCTGAGTGCCGCCTTATTTCCGTTTTAGATGCGACCGTGAGAGCCGGGGTTCACCGACGAGTGGCATATTGACGTACGCTTCGGCGGTCTCTTCAGTTTCGTTCCAGAACCAACAAAAAAGACACTCGCAAACGAGGGTGGTGACCCTTCGTCTACTCTGTGTCTTGCTAGTCCGTTAGCCCTTGAACGAAATTGTTACTGAATTGAAACGCTTATGCCACGTAAGAGGAACGTCCGTAGCCTAAAGGTGCGTCTTTAGCGTTGAGATGTCCTTATCCTTGAAGTAGTCGTAATTCATCTCGGTGTAGGTGTTCCACTGTACGGGTACTGCATCCTCGGCGAAGATCGCGGTCACCGGGCACACAGGTTCACAGGCTGCGCAGTCAATGCACTCGTCAGGGCTTATGTAGAACATGTCATCTTCGTCTCTGGTGTAGATACAGTCCACAGGGCAAACATCAACACAAGCACTGTCCTTAACCCCCACACACGGTTCAGCGATGATGTACGTCATTAACCGAGTCTCCTCCTACTAAAGTTCTATTCAATTTGCCTACCAAATTATAACACGGCGATTGGCCGAATTGGCATAGATCAGATACTGTTTCCACGCGGCAGTGAGTCAAGATATCCTTGGAGGATAACGGCTGCCGCCGCGGCATCTAGGTCGCCCTTGTGTCGGGAGGGCTGGCGGCCAGCCAGACGTAGCTGCCGCTCGGCCTCGGCCGTCGAGTACCGTTCATCGACCGTGAATACTGGAAGCTCCGTCCCGGCTCTCAAGGTCTTTATGAACCGCCCAACTTTCCTGGCCTGGGGTCCGGTTTTGCCGTTAAGGGATATAGGCAAGCCCACGAGTATGGCGCCAACTCCTCTACCCAGGGCATGACCCAAAACATGGGATATGTCTTTGTCGCTGCTCGTGCGGTTAATGAAGCCAACGGGTGTGGCCAGAATACCCTCTGCATCACCAACGGCGAGGCCGATCCGGCTGTCACCCACATCCAAGCACAAATACCTCAGCGGTTGACCCCTTTTCTCACCAACTCCGGTACGGCCCTGAGAGCTTCATCCAGCTTGTCGGTCCGCTTGCCTCCCGCCTGAGCTATCTCAGGCCGTCCACCACCGCCACCTCCCAGGACCTTTGCCGTTTCGCGGACAATATCGCCCGCGTGGAGTCCCTTGGAGACCATATCCGAAGTAACCATGGATATCAAAGTTGGCCGCCCGTCCTCTACCATGGCCAACAGGATCACCCCGCTACCGAGGCGGTCCCTCAACAGGTCTCCCATTTCGCGCATAGCCTCGGCGCTGCTGGCCGAGGTCTTCGCTACCAGCACCTTTACGCCGTCGATCTCTTGCACCTTGGGTAGAAGCTCATGGACCTCCGCCTTAAGGCCCTCTCGTTCAAGTTTTTCCACCCGCTTTCTAAGAGAGTCGTTGTCTTTAATAAAGCCATCCAGGCGCTTCTCCAAGTCGACAACAGGAGTCTGTAGCTTCTTGGCAAGGGAATCCAGAAGGTTGGACCGGTCCACGAAAAGCCGCTCGGCAGCCCGGCCGGTGACAGCTTCGACCCGACGCATGCCCCCTCCGATACTGGAATCGCTTAGGATAAACAAGGGCCCTACCTCTCCGGTGGCGCCGATGTGGGTGCCACCGCAAACCTCGAGGCTGAAAGGGTCACCGTTGGAAGACATCTCGACGACCCGGACTACGTCACCGTACCTGTCGCCAAAGAAGGCGAGCGCACCGTCCTGGACCGCCTTGGCAAAAGAGGACTCCCTGGTGGTCACCTGCAGGTTGTCCCGGACCTTTTGGTTGACCAACGACTGGATATTGAGAAGCTCTTCTTTGGAGATGGGGCTGGCATGGCTATAGTCGAAGCGTAATCTATCATGCGCTACCAGAGAGCCTGCCTGCCGTACGTGCTGGCCGAGCACTTGCCGGAGACCGGCGTGGAGCAGGTGGGTACTGCTGTGGTTGCGCGCTGTATCAAGCCGGCGCTGAGCGTCTACCTGTGCTTCGACGGAGTCTCTTACAGCAAGGTCGCCCTCTTCGACGATGCCGACGTGAATTATCAGGCCGGCGATGGGACTCTGGGTGTCTTCTATGCGTATCAGTCCGTTAGGTGCCTTGAGCGTGCCCGCATCACCCACTTGACCGCCGCTTTCAGCGTAAAACGGCGTCTCTTTCAGCACAACCTCCACTCGCTGACCTTTTGTAACGTGGCTGGTCGGGGAGCCGTCGACTAGGAGAGCTGTCACATCGGATTTCTGGGACAGCAGTCGATATCCGACAAAATTGACCCTGTCGGCACCCAATTGTTCGTATGTGGAGAGCACCTCCATAGAGCCCGTAAAGCCATGGGCAGCTCTGGCCCGCTCTCGCTGCGCTTCCATCTCCCTCGAAAAGCCCTCCATGTCCACATCCAGGCCACGCTCACGGGCTATCTCGGCCGTGAGCTCCGGCGGAAAGCCGTAGGTATCATACAAAGTAAATATTTCAACGCCGGGAACAGATGTCCCCTTTGTCTTCGAAGAGGCTGTTCTCCGTTCATCGAGGCTTGAGAGAATGTCCTCCAGAATCCCGATGCCCCTCTCGAAAGTCTGGGCGAAGCGTTCCTCCTCAAGTCCGATCGTTCGCAAGATGAATTCTCGGTTTGTGCCCAGCTCCCGGTAGGTGTCTCGAGAGCGATCAATGGAAGCGTCGATGACCTGGGCCAGAAACTGATCTTCAAGGCCAAGCCTGCGCCCGTATCTTATGGCCCTGCGGATGATGCGGCGCAATACATAACCTCTGCCCTCGTTTCCAGGCACAACACCATCGGAGATCAGAAACACGGCCGCCCGGCCGTGCTCAGCGGCGACACGTACCGCGTAGTCGGTATCTTTATCCATGCCGTAGGTCTTATTCGAAATCTGGCACACCTTCTGGACTATGGGCCAGAACAAGTCGGCCTCATACAGGTTGCGCTTACCCTGGAGAATGGCTGCTGCCCGTTCCAGGCCCATACCGGTGTCGATGCTAGGCGCCGGAAGTGGCGTTCGTTTGCCATCCAGGTGGTGATAGAACTGCATGAAAACCAGGTTCCAGAGCTCGACGAAACGCTCGCAATCGTGGTTGGGGTGGCAGTCCGGTATGCCGCAGCCATTCTCCGCACCCCAATCGTAATGGATCTCGCTGCACGGCCCGCACGGGCCTTCTTTCCCAGCGGGGCCCCACCAGTTGTCCTCGTCACCGTACCGGAAAATGCGTTCTTCCGGCACCCCGATGTCCGTGTTCCAGTGCCGGAAAGCCTCTTCATCATCCAGGTAAATAGTGACGTAAAGGCGATCGGCGGGGAGGTTCAGATTTTGAGTGACGTACTCCCATGCCCAGGCGATTGCTTCCTTCTTGAAGTAGTCGCCGACGCTGAAGTTCCCCAGCATCTCGAAGAAGGTCAGGTGCTTGTGGTCGCCCACCTCGTCGATATCTGTAGTACGGAAGCTCTTTTGGGACGAGGTCAGCCGCTTTGATGGAGGGGTGGCCTCACCGGTGAAGTAAGGCTTGACCTGTACCATGCCGGCGGTCGTAAACAGCAGTGTGGGGTCGCCTACGGGTACCAAGGACGAACTGGGTATGATGGTGTGACCTTTGGCCTGAAAAAACTCCAGGAAGCCCTGTCTAATCTGGTCCCCATTCATAAGCTAAATATATATCAGCGTTGGGTGCCAGTCTATAACCGGGCATGCCTGGCAGCGGCAAAACCAAGACTCATCAGGGTGCCACTTGTCGTTGACCCATCCGTGGTTTTGGCCTAAAATCTTAACCACGGGAATAACGTTTGGGAGGGGATATGGACTCAGGCCTCATCAGCAAGATAGAAAAAGCCAGGATCTATGCCACAGAGAGCGACAGGGTAATTCTCGACAGCTTCAGTGCCACCTTCCGCGGAAATCATAACGACTACAAGATAAGTTGCGATAGCGGAAAGTGGCACTGTTCTTGTAGCTTCTTCGCTTCCAGGGGTCTGTGCAGCCATACGATGGCTGCCCAGCGCATCATGGCCGACATGTTGCCTGGAGAGACCCAAGCCGTGTCCACCAACGGGATTTAACACGTCCTCCTGCATATAACTGGCTAACCGCCGGCCTTCGGGGATGCGGGTGTAACTCAGTGGTAGAGTGTTTGCTTCCCAAGCAAAAAGTCGGGGGTTCGAATCCCCTCGCCCGCTCCAAACGAACTTGTCCCTATCAGTGATCCTATGAAGAAACCCAAAATACTTCATGATGATCTTGCCTTGACTGTCGCTATGGAGACTTTACAGGCCCGGTTGAAAGATTTGTCCTCTGGCGTTTTGTTTGGAAGCGAGAGGCGGCTCCATTAGCAAATTACTAGGGCAGAGGACGTATGCATTCTGGGAACGGAGGATTAGGCGATCTGGGAAGAGTTCAAGGGTAACTCACCCGAGTTGGCCGCGCTCGGTGAAGAGAGGTTCGAGCGTACTGGGCTCGTGTTGATAGGCACTATCAGGAAGAACGGGTGGCCGCGCATCAGCCCTTTCGAACCACTCATTACCGGTGGCCATCTTTACTTTGGAATGATGGGGAAATCCCAAAAGGCGTTAGACCTGCTGCGGGATCCACGTTGTACGGTTCACAGCGTTATCTCGAACCGTGATGCGAGCGAGGGTGAGTTCAAGGTGTACGGGCGAGGGGTCGAGATTCAAGACCTAGAGGCACGGCGGCACTACGCGGACGCTTTGTATGAAAAGATGGGGTGGAAACCGGAAGAGCCGGAATACCATCTGTTTTCGGTGGATGTTGAAAACGTGGCTTTTGCCGTCTTACAAAATGACAAGTGGATTCGCGAAGTTTGGAACGCTGCTTAAGGTGGCCTTAGCTAAGAGCTAGTCGATCGGGATAGAGTGACTACCGGGCACCGAAGCAGTCTTGGCCGGGTGCCGTTGTAAGAAGGGCACCCGGCCCTTCAGGTTCGAGTAGGTCAACACAAGTACGAACAGGGCCGCTGAGAACAGCACAACGCTGGCCCCGCTGGACACATCAATAAAGTAGCTGAGCCAGACTCCGGCCAGGCCACAAAAAGCACCAATAGAGGTGGACAGCAACACCATTTTTCTGAAGCTGTCGGTCAGCAATCGGGCCACTATAGGTGGGATAACCACGGCAGCCGCTATCAACGTGACCCCCAGGACCTGCATGGACACGACTATAGTCCCGGCGAGAATCAGGGAGAACAGGGTATCAATCCACGCCGTCGGTACCCCGTAAAAAAGGGCGACCTCCGGGTCGAAAGTTGCAAACAAAAAGAGCTTGTAGCCCAAAAACAGAATCAGCGCCGTAGCAACCGCCACGATGATTATTGCGAGCAAATCGGTATTGGAAACGCCAAGGATGTTCCCAAAGAGGGCCGCGTCGAAGCTGCGGGTGAAAGTCTTGTAACGGCTTATCAGGGCGATGCCCAGGGCGAAGCTGGCGGTGGTAATGATACCTATGGCCGCATCGGCGCCGATATTCCGCTTACGGGTTGTAAGTGTTATCAACAAGGCCGAGAGGAACCCCCAGATGCTGGCGCCGATGAAGAAGTTAAATGACATAACATAACTAACTACCGCCCCACCAAAAACGGCGTGGGACAGGCCGTGCCCTATATAAGCCATTCGTCGTAAGACTATGTAAACCCCGATAAGGCCACAAAGGCCACCAACAAGAGTCGCAGCAGTAATACCCCTTCTGAAGAACTCGTAATCGAAGGGCTCAAACATGTTCGGAGTCTTTGGTCTTCTGGTGTTTTTCTTTGGAGTCCTCGCCGCCGTTCTGACCGAAGGAATGGGGCTGCTCCGCAACGAGTTTCATACCCTGATATTGAATCACCGGCATGTCGGCGTTATACGTCTCCCTAAAGGTCTCGGTGGTGAACACCTCCGAGGGGGGGCCTTCCGTGATGATCCTGCCGTTCAAGCACACCACCCATGGGAGATGGGCAGCGATAGAGTTAATCTCGTGGGTGGTCATAATGATGGTGATGTCCTGGTGATTGAGGTCGTGTAACAGGTGCATGACGTCGTCGCGAGTTTTTATATCAACGCCAGCGGTGGGCTCATCCAACAGCAAAAGGCTAGGGCTGCTCACCAACGCTCTGGCCAGGAAGACTCGCTGTTGCTGACCCCCGGAAAGCTGGCGAATGTGTCGCCTGGCAAGATTGGAGATACCAAGCCTGTCCATCATCTCGAAGGCCATCTTCCGGTCACGGCTCTTGTGCCACGGAAACATGAAGCTATCCATTGTCCGGCCCATCATCACCGCTTCCTCGACGGTGACCGGGAAGTTCCAATCTATCGTCTCCAACTGTGGGACGTATCCTACCCGTGGCCTTTTCTGTTGAGTAGACAGTCCCCTGACCAGGACCTCACCACCGTATAGCTTCACGGCTCCGAGGATGGTGCGCAACAGAGTGGTCTTTCCAGACCCGCTGGGGCCCAGCAGGCCGACAAAACTACCCGGCGCTATACTCAGGTTCAGGTTGGAGAGAACCTTCAGCCCATCGTATCCACAGGTAACGTCCTTGAGCTGGACGATAGGCGTTCCTACGCCGTGTTCTTCATGGGGAAATGGGTGTAACACTCTTAAGTCCTATAGGCCTATTGGGGGTATCTCGCCCCACTGCTTCCTTCGAACACCTGACCGGTATCGAATCCGGCCAGGGCATCCGCGTTACCGGCCAGGGCATCGGCCATGATCCTGATGTTCTTGACTATCAACCCTATGTAGCTATGGTCCGGATCTCCCGGCCCCCCCGGCAGGTCGTCGTCGGCCAGATCATCGACAAAATCTGCTCCCGCTTCTCTGGCTATCTGTTCCAGTACGTCACTGGGAAACACCTCGGACCCGAAAACGGCGGGTAGGTCAAGCTCCTTTACCTGGTCAATCAGCCGGGCTACCTCTCTGGCGGAAGGTTCTGAAAAGTCGGACGGCTGGACGGCGCCGACGACCTCCATGCCGTATCGCCGGGCGAAATATGCCCAAGAATCGTGATATGTGAGGAGCTTTCTGTTCGAAGCAGGGATGGTCCCGATAACCGTTTCGATCGCCGAGTCCAAGCTTTCTACTCGAGATTCGAACATATCGAAGTTGGCGTTGTAGTAGTCCGCGTTTCCAGGATCTAGTTTCGAGAGCTCGTTTTGTACTAGCTCCGCATATTTCAGAGCCAGGATAGGATCGGGCCAGAGGTGGGGGTTGGGATTGCCCTCCGATTCGGGGAACGAAAAGTCGAACTGCCATTCTTCCCTGGTTACAGCTCGATCTCCCAATGAAAGAATTACTGCTTCCTGCTTCTTGTTGGCTTTGGCCATATCCAGAGTGGGTTCCTCCAAAAGTAGGCCGTTGAGCACTATCAAATCGGCTTCCGAAAGCAACCTGGCCACAGAAGGAGCCGGTTCAAAGGTATGGGAATTGACTCCCTCTGGAACCACTCCTTCCAGACGAATTCTCGTACCACCTATGTTCTCTACGATACTGGTAATTGGCGACACTGTGGTCACAACTCTGAGGGTCTTACCTGCCGTCTGTGTCGATTTACCTATAGGGGTTGGGGTTAGCGCTTGGTCTGAGCCACATGCTGAGGCTCCCAGGATTAGCAGAGCCAAGATGGAACCGAGCCATCGAACAGTGATTTTCAATCGTCTTCAGCGGCCTTGATGCAATGGTTTGCAATCGCAACTGGTTACGTCTACCTATTGTAGCAACAAGCATGATGTTGTCAATAGTGAAATGCTGAGCAATACATGGCCGGAGAAGAGGAAAAGGTGATATTAGTGGTGAAGGTTCAGGGAGCCAAAAGCCCGCTGTACAACCTCGGGCAACGCAGGGTGCACGTATATCGCCTGCGTTATAGCGTCAGCCTTGAGCCGTAGGCGCATCGCGTTGGCGACTTCCTGGATCAACGTTGAGGCATCCGAACCAATGATGTGACAACCTAGGATGTCACCGTCGTGCGGGTTTGCCAGCACCTTGACGAATCCATCTTTGTCTTCTATGGAGGACCCGTATGCGGTGTTTTGGTAGTCGTAGGTGGCCGTGGTGTATGCACGCCCTGATCCCGGGCCGCCTGTTCTGTCAGACCCACGGCGCCTACCTGGGGCGATGCGAAAGCGTGATAGTCGACCGGCGCCTTATGATCGGGGTTAAACACATTGTTGGCTACGTAGGCCGCTTCCAGATTGGCGCTGTGCTTTAGCATATACTTGCCGACTATGTCACCCAAGGCCCATATGCCTGGAACATTGGTCTCAAGGAACTCGTCGGTTTTCACGAACCCCTGATCGTCGATTCGTACACCGGTGTTCTGAACCTCCAATAAGTCGGTATTTGGAACGCGCCCTGTAGCGAACAAAAGAGTGTCGGCCCTAACCGTAAAGGTATCTCCCCCTTTTGACACTTCGAGAGCTATGTCGGCACCGTCTCTAGAAACCTTCGAAACGACAGAGTTGAGGTGAAGATCGAATTTACGGTCGTAGACCTCGGTGAATCTGCGTGACACGTCTTCGTCCTCAGGTCTCAAGAGAAAAGGTCTACGGCAGATAATGCTCACCTCTGTTCCCAGGGCGCCGAAGAAATGGGCGAGCTCGGCGGATATATATCCGGCACCTGCAATGGTTAAGCGCTTGGGTTGCTCAGAGAGGCGCAAGGCTTTATCGGACGTGATGTAGTCCACTCCATCCAGACCGGGTATGTCGGGTATCCATGGCCGCGTGCCCGCCGCGATCACGATCGTCTCGCCTTTGAACCTGTCGCCATTCACCTCCAGCGTCTTGTCGCCAACAAAACGTCCGAAGCCTTTATAAACCGTGATGTTCGGTGCCTGCTTGTTTCCCTCCTCTATATTTTGAGCATCCTGGTCGATCTCTTCATATGTCCTGTGGATAATATATTGCCAGTCGATACCCTCGACCCGGGACTTGATTCCGAACTCTTCCGACCTCTTGATAGTCTCCATCACGTCAGCAACGTGTATCAACATCTTGGATGGAATACATCCCCTGTTAAGACAGGTCCCCCCGAAGGGCCCTTCTTCGACGACTGCTACCGACAACCCGAGTTCGTCGGCCTCTGCTGATACCTCCAGGCCTGATCCGGACCCGATTACAACAAGATCGTAAGTCTCCACGTTACCTCTCTATTTTTTCCGAACCGGAATCGGGCGTGTTAGCCGTCGTACTTTTTATAAACTATGCATGCGTTTTGGCCCCCGAATCCAAAGGCGTTGGACAGCACAACGTTCACTTCTTTCCTGCGAGCCTCATTGGGCACATAGTCCAGGTCACATTCCGGGTCAGGATACTCGTAGTTAATGGTGGGATGGATAATCCCATCAATAATCGATTTGATGCACGGAACCGCTTCTAGGGCTCCGGCCGCTCCCAGAGAATGCCCAATCATCGACTTGGTAGAGCTGACGGGAATTTTATAGGCTTGTTCTCCGAAGAGGTGCTTTATGGCCAAGGTCTCGACAGAGTCGTTTAGAGGGGTTGAAGTACCGTGGGCATTGATGTAATCCACGTCGTGTATCCCGATTCCGGCGTCTTCCAGTGCCAGGCGCATCGACATGACAGTGCTCTCGCCGGACTCCTCGGGCTGAAACTGATGGTAGGCATCGCTGGTACAGCCGAATCCCGCCAGCTCACAAAGAATGTTGGCTTCTCTGTCGAGGGCATGCTCCAGGCTCTCTATCACTAAGATCACCGATCCTTCGCTGGGAATGAAACCGTCACGCTTGGCATCGAAGGGTCTGCTAGCCTTCTCGGGCTCTTCATTTCGAGTACTCAGCGCCCTCATGACTGCGAACCCAGCTAACCCGAGCTGGCTTATTCCCGCTTCGGTGCCCCCCGTAAGCATCACGTCTGCCCTGCCTCTTCTGATGACCTCCGACGCCTCCCCCATGGCCTGATTGGATGCGGCACACGCGGTCGTGACGGTTGAGTTGTATCCCTTGGCTCCGGCGTAACGGGCCACGTTGGCCGAAGCCATGTTGGGCAATATCATTGGGAAGAAGAAAGGGGACATTCTCATCCCGCCTTTTTCCACCAGGACCCGGCAGCTTTCTTCGAGAGTAGGAAAGCCTCCGTTACCATTGCCCAGAATGACTCCGAACTTGTCCCTTTCGCCATCCTGGATGTCCAGATGAGCGTCTTCAAGGGCCATTATGGCAGCCGCCACGGCAAGTTGGGAAAACCTGGCCATCCGGCGGGCCTCTTTGCCGCTCAGAAACTGGCCGGGGTCGAAGTCCGTCACTTCACCGGCTATGCGACAAGGATAGTCGGTGGGGTCGCACAGGGTCATCGGTCCCACTCCGGACTTGCCTTCAACCAAGTTCCTCCAGAACTCGTCCGGTGTTAAACCCAGAGGAGTAATCGCCCCAATTCCCGTCACAACAACTCGCCGCCTGTCCATACTCCTCCCGTAATCTACTGCGCTATTTCGATCTTATCGTATAGCATATCAGGGTAAATCTCAGGTTCTATCCCCGTTATCACCTCGCGTGCCTGTGCAGCGACGAATAACGAGCCCGTCGCCAGGATAAGATCGCCGTCTGTAGCCATACCCAACGCCAGATCAACGGCCATGCCGACATCTTCCACTTGGGTGACCTCTAATCCCTGAGCAAAGAACGCCTCCGCTATCGTGGAAGTCGAAGCAGCCCTAGGATGCCTCGATCGGGTTGCAATCACTACGGGCTCCAGTGGGGATAACTCTTCGGCCATGCCATCGAGGTTTTTATCTTGGGAGGCGCCTATTATCAGGAGAACTCTGCTGAACTGGAAATATGTTGGCAGCTCCGTTACGAGTCTCCCGATGGAGTGTGGGTTGTGGGCGCCGTCGCATATAAACAATGGGTCCCTACTGAGCACCTCCATCCGGCAGGGCCACTCGATTCGTCTTAATCCGTCCTCGATTGCCGCTTCACGTATCTCGAGTCCGCTGGGCGCCAGCGCTTCCATCACCCCTACGGCAACAGCAGCGTTTTCTAGCTGGTGCAGGCCCAACAGTGGCATGAACAACCGGTAGCTGTTCGTTTTGCTTTGGATACCGAAAAGCTGTCCTTCAAGACTGATGCTCTCAAGATGCCAGGTGATGTCTCGGCCAACCTTGATTAAACACGCTCCTTTTTCGTGGCACGCGGATTCTATTACGGCCATGGCTTCAGGCGACTGAGGGGCTGTCACGACGGGCACATCAGATTTTATGATGCCAGCCTTCTCCTCAGCGATTTGCTCCAGAGTTTCTCCCAACACCGCTGTGTGGTCAAGGCTAAGTGACGCTATAGCGCAAACGTGAGGCGCCACTACGTTGGTCGAGTCCAACCGACCACCTAGACCCGTCTCTACCACCTGTATCCGGACATTCCTGGAAAAGTAGACAAATGCCATTGCAGTAAGGGCTTCAAAGGTGGTGATCTCTCCCAGGTCCGTCTCGTCTCGAAGGGTTTCCATCGCAGGCCACAGCTCTTCTACCAAGTCCGCGAACTCCTGTTTTGTTACCGGCGTATCGTTAAGGCGTATACGTTCCACAAAGGAATGGAGGTGGGGAGAGGTATAAAGACCGACGGAGTGGCCACTCTGTACTAGCACGCTTGAGCACATCGCGGCGATGCTCCCTTTACCCTTGGTGCCGGCAATGTGGATGGTGGGTATCACAAGCTGGGGGTTGGCCAGCGCTTCAAGAAGAGCGTTAATCCGCTGAAGGTCATATCTTGCACGCTCCCCCGGAGCCCTTGGGCGGAAGTTCATACGCTCCATGTCTTCAAGTTTCAAAAGGCGTTTTATGGCGGTCTGATAATCCATCAATCTCCCGGTTTGGATTTTTCGCGGATCGAGTTACTCCCGAAGCCCAAAGTCATTTTCAAGCCGGCCCAGCGACTGATCGCCTTTATATATTCGATATTACCCTGAACAGGCTTTGGCCTAAAGCCAAAGGTCTGCTCCAAGGTATTCAGCTCGGCAACATTCGGGACGCCGAGCATCCCAAGCTGGTGAGTAGTCGCCGGTGGCCTTGGTAGAGTGGCCTCCATCACTCGAACCAGCAAACGCATCAAGGGCTCGGGTATGTGTAGCTTTAGTCTCCATGCTCGGTACGTTCTGGCGATTATGTCGTTTATCTCGTTGTAAGAAAGATGGTCAGGGCCACCTATCTCAATCACTCTACCCATGAGATCTTCTCTGCCGGCAGCGGAGGCGATACACCTTGCCATATCATCCACCGCCAGGGGTTGGAGCTTGGTTTTCCCGGACCCTATGACCGGGACGATCGGAAACGCTTTCACCAGGCCCGCCAGTTTATTTATGAATTCGTCGGCCTCACCGAACAATATGGATGGTCTCAGTATGGTATAGGGCAGCCCGCTATTGATCACGGCCTGCTCGCCCTGCCACTTGGAACGTAGGTAAGGAAAGCGGGGGTCATCGGCCGTGCCCAAGGCGCTCTGGTGGATAAAGTGGCTAGTCCCCTCGTTCTGCGCGACCTCTACAAGATTCTCTGTGCCGTTCTTATTGATGGCCTCGAACGTGGCGTTGCCACTCTCCCTGATTACGGCCACCAGGTGAACTACAACGTCTATATTGTAGAACGCCGCCCTTAACGCGGCAGGATCTTGGATGCTGCCATAATGGACCTCTACCGGGTAGTCGCGTAAAATGCGCTCTCTGCCAGGGGTGCGGATCAGACAGCGCACTTCGATTCCACGAGAGTACAGGGCCTTGACCACTTCCCGACCCACGAACCCAGTGGCTCCTGTGACGAAGGCAATCACGGTTAGTCTTCTTCGTACTGCGTTTTCAACGCCTCTACGGCAGCTGGGTCAGCAAGCGTTGTTGTATCTCCCAGTGTGCGCCCTTCTGCCACGTCCCTTAATAGCCTCCGCATTATCTTACCGCTACGGGTCTTGGGTAGCTCAGGAGTGAAGAGGATATCGTCCGGCCTGGCAATGGCACCTATCTTGGTAGCGACGTGCTGCTTCAACTCCGCCTCTAAAGCGTCGGACTGCTCAACGTGTTCCTTGAGAGTCACAAAGGCGACCACCGCCTGGCCCTTGACTTCGTGGTTCTTACCGATACACGCGGATTCCGCTACCGTATGATGGTCCACCAAAGCGCTCTCAACCTCCATGGTCGAAATGCGGTGGGCCGACACGTTGATCACGTCGTCCACCCGACCCATCAGCCAGAAATATCCATCCTCATCACGCTTGGAGCCGTCTGCGGTGAAATAGATGTTTGGGTATCGTGACCAATATTGCTCAACATATCGGTCAGGATCGCCGTAGATGGTCCGCAGCATAGCCGGCCAGGGCTTTCTGATCACCAGATAACCGCCCTGTCCGACACCGACTGGATTACCCTGTTCGTCTAGAATTTCGGCGTCGATACCAGGAAACGGCTGGGTGGCGGATCCAGGTTTTGTCGTAGTCATGCCGGGCAAAGGCGTGATGAGGATCATACCAGTTTCGGTCTGCCAATACGTATCGACCACTGGACACCTGCCGCCGCCTATGTTCTGCCAGTACCACATCCAAGCCTCAGGGTTTATAGGCTCGCCCACAGTACCCAGAAGACGCAAGGATGTCAGGTCATGACGCTTCGGGTATTCCTCACCCCAACGCATGAAACTTCGAATAGCGGTAGGCGCAGTATAAAGTATGGTCGCGCCGTATTTCTCAATGATCGCCCAGAAACGGTCCCAGTCCGGATAGTCGGGAGACCCTTCGTACATCACAGAAGTGGCGCCGTTGGCCAGCGGCCCATAGACGATATAGCTATGGCCAGTTATCCAACCAATGTCGGCGGTGCACCAGTAGACGTCGTCCTCCTTCAGGTCGAAAACCCATTGGGTCGTTGCATACGTTCCTACCAGGTAACCGCCCGTAGTGTGGAGAATTCCCTTGGGCTTCCCAGTCGTACCACTGGTATAAAGCAGGAAGAGAGTGTCCTCGCTGTCCATCGGCTCGGCGTCGCATTTCGAGGACTGCCCGTCCACCAACTCATGCCACCAGGCGTCCCTGCCATCCTTCATCTGGTCATCGGCGGTACCGGTCCTACGCACGACAACTACCTTTTCGATGGTTGGGCAGCCTTCCAACGCTTCGTCCGCGTTGCGCTTGAGGGGAAGAACCTTGCCTCGGCGGTAGCCGCCGTCCGACGTTATAAGAACTTTTGCTTCGCAATCGTTAATGCGATCCCTCAATGACTCGGGACTGAACCCGCCGAAAACCACACTATGGGGTGCTCCAATCCGTGCGCAAGCGAGCAAAGCGATGGCTAGTTCGGGAATCATCGGCAGGTACAGAGTGACCCTGTCGCCCTTTTTGACGCCGATGCTTTTCAAGGCGTTGGCGAACCGGCAAACTTCCCTGTGGAGGTCCCAATATGTGAAAACCTTCCAGTCTCCTGGTTCGCCTTCCCAGATAATCGCGGCTTTGTTGCGCCGGGCAGTGGACAGGTGTCGGTCGAGGCAGTTGTACGAAACGTTAGTCTTGCCCCCCAAGAACCACTTGGCGAAGGGTGGGTCCCACTCAAGGACCTTGTCCCACTTCTCGAACCAGTGGAGCTCTTCTGCGAATTTGGCCCAGAACCTCTCTGGGTTTTTGAGGGCGTCCTTATATATCTTGGGGTCTTTGACGTTGGCTTCTTCCCTAAACTTCTGTGGAGGAGGGAAACGTCGGTCCTCTTGTAATAAAGCGTCGATGCCACCCGCATCTTGTACCATGCATGACCCCCTATCTCGCCCTAGTGATGCTGGCGCATTATTACCACATACCGATTGCATTTGCAAACGATGTCTACCAGGCGCCATCTGCTGGTATGAAACAAAGCGTTTCCTTGCTACACTGAAGATTAAAATATGGGCATCGAAACCACAATATTAGAAGGACTCAATCCGGCTCAACGAGAGGCAGTGGAGGCAATCGAGGGACCCTTACTAATCGTTGCCGGGCCGGGCAGCGGCAAAACCAGGGTAATCACCCATAGAATTGCGTATCTCATACGGGTGTGCGGAATTAGCCCTCACCGCATTCTGGCGGTTACCTTCACCAATAAAGCAGCCAGGGAGATGAACGAGCGCCTCCAGCACCTCGTCGGCTCCAGTGTGGACAGGCTTACTGTGGGAACCTTCCACGCCTTTTGCGCGGCGTTGCTGCGTCGGGAAGGGAAGCACATCGGCCTCGACCCCAGCTTCACAATATACGATCAGGAAGACCAGATGGCTGTGGTCAAGCAGGCATTGGAGGAGGCCGACCTCAACTCGAAGCAATTCCCGCCTCGGGCGGTGCACGGAGTAATATCCAGAGCCAAGAGCCTGCTGGTGGACCCGCAGACTCTGTCCATTAACCACCAAACTCACTTCGAGGACCAGGCGGCAAAAGTCTACCTCCGATACGAAGAGATACTGGCTCGAAACAACGGGCTCGATTTCGACGATCTCCTCTTTAAGGCCGTGCATCTCTTACAAAACAATGCCGAAATCTTAAAGAAGTATCAGAACAGGTACTTACACATCTTGGTAGACGAGTTCCAGGACACGAACGTGTCTCAATACGCCCTGGCCAAACTGCTGGCGGCCGAAAACAGAAATATGTGTGTGGTTGGGGATGCTGATCAGTCTATTTATTCCTGGCGACATGCGGACATACGAAATATCTTGAGCTTCCAGAAGGATTTCCCGGAGGCTCGAACAGTCGCCCTAGAGGAAAACTACCGCTCGACTCGATCGATCCTGGCCGCGGCAAAGCATCTCATCTCCTCCAACCGAATGCGATTGGCCAAAGACCTCTGGACACAAAACGAAACAGGCCATCCTGTGATAGTTCACGAAGTATATGACGAGGAAGAAGAGGCCCAGTTCATCATCAAAGAGGCGAATCGTCTGGCGAATGAGGAGAGCATTCAACCTGGCGACTGTGCCGTGTTGTACCGGGTCAACGCTCAATCCAGGGCCCTTGAAGAAGCATGTCTGCGGTATGGTATGAAATATCGACTTGTAGGTGGGATCAGGTTCTATCAGAGGCATGAAGTCAAGGATGTGATGGCCTACCTGCGTCTCTTAAACAACCCCAGCGACGACGTAAGCCTCGCCAGGATCATCAATGTACCTCAACGGGGCATCGGCCAACGGTCTGTAGAGGACCTTGCCTACTGGGCCAGAAGCCAGGGAATCTCCATGTTCTCGGCGATGGAACGGATCGCAGAAGATGGGGAACTATCCAGCCACCCAGTTGCGACTAGGATCGCGAAGTTGATGGTAGGTTTTGTCACTCTCGTCAACGGCCTGCGAGAAGAAGCGGGTAAGCTGGACGTGGTAGAGCTAATAGACACTCTTCTCGAGCGCTCGGGCTACAGGCAGCATGTTCAAGAGCGGATGGAAAAACCAGACGAGCGCTGGGAGAACATAATGGAGTTGAGAACCACCGCCCAGGAGTTCCGGCTCATCGACCCTCCTGATGGACTCAGGGACTTGTTAGAGCGACTGTCTCTGGTGGCTGACGTCGATACCTACGAACCTGGCGCTGATGCCCTCACTTTGATAACGCTGCATCAAGCCAAAGGCCTGGAGTTTCCGGTGGTTTTCATTGCAGGTATGGAAGAAGGTCTGCTTCCTCATGTAAGGTCTATGGACAGCGCTGAAGAGCTTGAGGAGGAACGTCGTCTCTGCTATGTGGGCATGACGAGGTCGAAGAACCGCCTTTATTTACTCAGGGCCTTTCGTAGAGGATTCATGGGTGGTAGCGGCCCGAGGCTTCCCTCCAGGTTCTTAAAAGAGTTACCTCCTGACCTGCTCGTAGCACCGCCATCCGTTGCTGCGAAGAGGAAGAGTGTTTGGACCGCCCAGGAGCCGTTGGTTACCGCTATAGAACCCGAGCTGAACCTTCCTTCTTTGAGGACGGGTGACAAGGTGCGACATGCCACGTTCGGTGATGGAATGGTAGTTAGCTCTGTCTCTTCCGGCGCCGACTACGAGGTTACTGTGGCTTTTGAAGACGGAGCCGGAGTCAAACGCCTGCTTTTGAGCTATGCCCACCTTGAAAAGTTGGAGTAGCCAAGTTCTTAAATCAGCGGCTTACCTGCTCTCGTTCATAATGATGGGCGACACTTAGAATAGTGTCATTATGAAGATAGTAGGAGCAAGAGGACGTGGAGCAAAGAGTATAAGTAGGGTTCAAGAGCTGTCGAGGATGGCTAGGCAGCGCCTGAAGTGGATGGATTACTACCTAGATTATGAGAACAATGCCTCTCTGACCTGCCGTTACTTCGGGATCAGCCGTCAGACCTTCTATAGGTGGAAGCGAAGGTACAATCCCAGGGACCTGAGGAGCTTGGAGGAGAGGAGCCACAGGCCCAGGCGCTTACGTCAGCCCACCTGGTCTGGGGAGCTGGCCATAGCAGTATTTCATCTGAGGGAGCAGTACCCCAGGTGGGGCAAGGACAAGCTGATGGTTATGCTACGGGAGCGAGGCTGGCAGGTCTCCACCTCTATGGTCGGACGTATACTGAGCTCACTGAAGGCCCGTGGGGTGCTCAAAGAACCCCATGCCGCTGGTATCTCCACTCGTAAGCGAGTGTGAAGACGCCCTTATGTTGTACGTAAGCCCAAAGGGTATGTTGTAAAGGAACCCGGGGACTTGGTGCAGGTGGACACCCTGGATGTGCGGCCTCTCCCCGGCATGGCGCTGAAACACTTCACCGCCAGAGACGTGGTCTCCCGCTGGGATGTGGTAGAAGCCCACTCTAGAGCCACCGCCAGGACAGCTGCAGGCTTCCTTGATGCCCTGCAAGCCCGGATGCCCTTCCCAGTACGAGCTATACAGGTGGACGGCGGCTCTGAGTTCCAGGCAGGCTTCGAGTCGGAATGCCAGCGCCGGGGCCTATTGCTCTTTGTCCTGCCACCCCGATCTCCTAAGCTCAACGGCTGTGTGGAACGGGCCCAGCGCACCCATACCGAAGAGTTCTATGAAGTTGCAGATTTCTCCCTGGACCTGGCCACCCTGAACCAGGAGCTCCAGGCTTGGGAACGAACCTATAACACTATCCGACCCCACCAGGCCCTGGGCTACCTCACTCCCCACCAATTCGTCACCCATTCCCAACATCAACGGAAGGAGGCCAAGTGTCACTAATCTACTGGACGAGTACAATACCTTGCGTTTGCTTGCGGGCGTGGTGTAAGGTAGCTGCATCACGAGAAAGGAGGTGATCCAGCATCGACTTTGGCCAGCATTGACTTTGGGAGGTACGCCTTGTCTACGAGTAGCTCTTTTTTGACCCAGGAGATGCGACAGATGGCTCTCGGTGTGGAAAGCGGCCCCGCCGTCTTGGAAATCGAGAAAGGCGCGATTAAGAAGTTCGCTGATGCCATCCAAGATCCAAACCCTTTGTGGAACGACGAAGTTCAGGCCCGTAAGACCAGATATGGTGGCATGATAGCTCCACCTACGTTACTGAGGTCGGTAGTGCTGGAACGTCCCGCGTTGCCCTTCTCTGTCCCGTTCAACAATTTTCTGGACGGCGGCTCGGAATGGGAGTACTACGAACCCATCCGAGTAGGGGACCGAATAACCGCAAGGGTCTATATTTCCGGCATCAGCGAGAGGGACGGCCGCTTGGGCAAGATGTTGTTCGTCATGAATGAGTTTAAGTACACCAACCAGTTGGAAGAGATGGTCGCCATACAACGGACTACTACAATCAGATATACGATAGACACATAAGAGGAGAATTATGATTCTCTCGTAAAAGTCTGTGTAGGTCGAATTAGAACAAACGTACCCACACCTGGGTACAATATGCAGTCTCTGTTCCGTACACTACCCCAACATACGGTAGCGCGCAGATGTGCTAAATCGCTGGAACTTCCTCAAAACGGGTTTTTACGAGGGAATCAATTATGGGCGACCAGCTTTTTTGGGAAGAAGTAAAGGAAGAGATGGAGGTACCTCCTCTCGTCAAGCACCCGACTACTCGCCAGTTGGTACAGTACGCGGGGGCTTCCGGAGATTACTATCAGATCCACTACGACAAGGATTTCGCGATCGCTAACGGACTCCCTGGCCCCATAGTGCATGGGGCTCTCAAACAGGCCTTCCTGGCACAGTTGATGACCAATTGGATAGGCGAGTACGGTACCCTAAGGCGGTTGGCGTGCCAGCACAGAGGTATGGACGTGCCTGGAGATACCCTCACCTGCAAGGGAACCGTAACCAAGAAATACACCGAAAACGGCGAGCATCTAGTCGACTGCCAGATATGGATAGAGAACGGGCAAGGAGTCCGTACTTGCCCTGGGGAAGCTACGGTCAGGCTGCCCTCGATAGCTGCGTTGGGTAGCTCTTAGGGCTGCTCTTCGCAAGAGGCTTTAGGCTATTCTGTCGTTGTGGTGACAGCGGAGTCTCTGGCCGCGAGTTTCTCTTCCCTCATAGTTTGCCAATCGGTCTTCGCAAGCTCCATCCGAACGAAGAACATTCCGTTGCGCCTGACCTCCCCGACCGGGATAAACCCGCATTTTTGAAAGGCCCGCTGTGCCCGCGCGTTCCAGTGAAGGGTGTGCAGATATAGGGTCCTAGTGTGGGTAGTCGAGAACAGGTGCTCGATCAGCGTCACCAGAGCGTCGAAACCGTATCTGCGCCCCCAGTATTTTCTATCGCCAATGACGATTCCGACTTCGGCCTGTCGATTTAGCGTATCCAGGTCATAGTACATACAGTTGCCTATGTAGTCGCCCTCCGCCGTGTAAATGTCAAATTTACCGGAACCAGGCGTTGGATACTTCAATTGATCTTTGAAAAGGCGGAGGAACTCCTCAAACTTCATTCTTAGCGGTTGGGTTGCGTCTAATTTTGAGAGTTCTTCGTCGGACCGCCAAAGATAATCCATCCACGCATCTTCGATACGCTTTGCCCTCAAACTGATCTTCCCGCCTTGGATCTCCATCACCTGGGATGCGCCACTCGGACGATTATCTCGAATTCTCCCCTGTAATCATTGCCAGCGCTTTTTCCATAATCTTCACTTCGTTGGCGTGGGTCAGCTTGTTGAGGGCATCCTCCGGGTCGACCCACATCACCTCGTCGAACTCCGGGTCATGTAGGTCTACCGAGCCACCCAAGTAGTTCATCAAGTAAAAATGCACTGTCTTGTAACACCGGACACGGTCGCCTGGAGCGAAAAACCAGTAGTTGATACTGTCTATCGGGCCCTTTATCGAGACTTCGAGACCCGTCTCTTCCCTGACTTCCCTTAACGCGGTTTCCTCGATAGTCTCACCATCGTCAGGTGTGCCTTTCGGTAAGCTCCACTGTGGTGGTTTTTTTCGTACACAAAGCGGTGTCTGAATCTTTCCGTCGACCACACGGTATACGACCCCGCCGGCCGATACAAGTCTTCTGATTCCCTTTCTGCTATTATTGCGGTTGTTTCGATAGTTCAAAGATTTCCTCATTAGCTATGCTCTGAAAATGCCTTGCGCGAGTCAGATGCGTGCGCAGATGCCAATAGCAAATTACTCGTGGAAGTGGCTCAATGGTACGGCGGCAGTGTAATTCTAATTCCCGTCATATAGGCAGTCAAGCGAATGCTACCTGCTATCGAGTCCACATCTCTTGACAGTTGGATTATTCTGAGAATAGCCAAAAAGCTGGAGATGCTTGTGACTCTTGAACAAGAGGGACTTTCTCTGTACCAGGCAGCAAGGGCCTTAGGCGTTCACTTCCTTCACGAGACAAACCCCGTGGACAAAGAAGTGCAAGCCAACGGTCTCCGGTTCCACTATCTGGATTGGGGATCTGAAAAGAACCCTACGATACTCCTTCTCCACGGCGCCTTGCAGCAAGGCCACAGTTGGGACTTTGTCGCACTCTCACTTTCTGACGAATATCGCATCATCGCTTTGGATGCCAGGGGCCACGGAGAGACTCAATGGGCACCAGGTGGCGACTACACTGTGGAGGCACATCAACGGGACCTCGAGGGAGTCGTAAAGACGTTGGACTTGGACCCCTTTATCCTCGTTGGGCATTCTATGGGTGGCAGAAACGCTTTTGTTTTCGCGTCCCAGCATCCCGAGCTTGTGCGAGCCCTTGCTATTGTCGACACCGGACCCGAAGTGAATCTTGTTGGAACCACGAGGATTCAAAATTTCAGGGAACTGCCCGACATGCTGGACTCGCACGAAGAGTTCGTAACCCGTATCCAGGAGTATACAGGTAGGTCAAGAAGCCAGGTTCTGGGTGCGCTTAAATACAGTATCAAAGAGCTCCCTGACGGCAGGTGGACATGGAAATACGACAGGTTATTACGCCAGCACGGTTACAAACCCCAGACCTGGCCGTCGGAAAAGCTGTGGGAGTACCTGGGGCAGATCGAATGTCCGACAATAATCATCCGGGGTAGCGATAGCGACATCTTCACCCCTCAGGTAATGGACCGGATGCTAGAGACGATACCAGGAAGTATAGGCGCTGTAGTACCTGGAGCCCGTCATCTGGTGCCCGGAGACAATCCCGCCGGATTTTTGAAAGCCCTGAGACGCCTGCTTGATGGGCTATAAAACGGTTAAGAAGGTTCCTAGCTAGGTTCATGCACAGAATTCCGGTTCTTCGTCACCAAAGGATGGAGCCACTATCGGAAGGTAGTCTTCAGAAAAGTCTCCTCTGGCATCGCATAGTACGATACCCGACTCAGGGAATAGCTCATTCAGGAGCTTCGCCTGATCCTGATCCCTGGCAGCCTGCGTGATATCACGGGCGACTTCCAGAATCTCTACAAAATACTGGACCAACCGCTCATGGTCAGCCCGAACCTCCTCTGGGGGTTCTACATCTCTCAATTCGTCTCTGGTGTTAGCGATCACGCCTTCGATTTCGGTTTGAAGCGCTGCAAGAGACGCGAATAGCTCTTCCGGTGTAAGGGCACTCAAAAAACCGCTTACCCGAGGTCCGAACTCTGCCCCATGACGTTTCAGGATTTCCTGAATTTCTGCTCCGTATGCTCCACCCGAAGCCGGCTCCCCAGTGTCACACCGAGTTGGCCCGGGAACGGCAGGAAATAGCGTCCTGCAAAACGGGCCTGAGACATCTAGCAGCAGGAGCTGCTGGGCCACACCGATGTTTGCTCTGCCCACCACAAATGGGACCAGATCGTTATCTTCTAGTGTCTGATAATAGAACTTCGTGAGGTACTCGGTCTGCTCAGTTAAGAACAGCACCAGGCTTTCGTGATCCTGCCTGAACCGTTCCGGCGGATCGAGCTCTTGAACCTCTTGTAGAAAATGATCCTGGGCTGCCGGCAGATCCGCCTCTCTAAGCACACTCAAGAACCGCTCCCTAGTAGGCCAGGTTTGGTTAAGCCCGAATCCACCGAAGGACACCGATGGACGGCGTGAGGAAAGCGGAAGGGGGGTGAGGGAGCTACAGGGGAAATAGCCTGGGTTCCATTTGGGGTAGGGAGGTCGGCGGACGGTCTTCAGTCGCCGCACAGGGCCCCTAAGGCCCTATGCGGGAGTTGCGATGCGCGGGATGGCGAGAGGATACGCAGCAGGGGACTCTCGCGACCGGGGTGGCGCGAGATTGCGGGGACGTTGGGTCAGTTGCAGGCTGGCCGTCAGGCCGGGAACGGAATGGCTTGCAGCCGGGCCAAGGCGCGACTGAACTGGGTTTCCCAGGGCCAGCGCCGGGGGAGATGCAGGGTCAATCGGCGTGCCGAGCGGGTGATCCGTCCCACCAGAGCGAAGACCCGCCGCCTGAGGGTCTTGGTGATCACGGTCCGCTCGCCCAGACCAATGCGGGCCGTCCAGCGGGCCAGGTTATGCGCCATCACCTGGACCGCCAGCCAGGCGCCGTTGGCGGCGAAGCGCCCCGACGGCATGTGGTTCAGCCCGACGCCGTACTTGAGGTCGCGTATGGCGTTCTCGACCTCGGCGTGGCGGCGATGATCGGCCTCCAGTTCGAGCAACTCCCCGTCCCGGTCGGTGATGAAGCCGTGATAGCTGTATCTGGCGAAGAGGGCCAGCTGGGAACCGGGTGTCGGCTTCACCCGCCGGACAATGAGCCGCGCCGGCGGGGCGTCCGGCTTGGTCTGGAACGGGGTGTAAGTCGTCTCGGCGACATCGGCGGCGCCGTCCATCCAGTAGGGAATGGGAGTCCAGTCCTCCTCTGGTATCGCCTCGATCAGGTCCCGCAGGCTGGCGCGCTGGCGGATGGTGATGGAGAAGCGGACATCCATTTCCCGGCAGGCGGCAACGACAGTGTGGGCGTAGAAGCCGCTGTCGGCCCGCACCGTGAGTTGTCCCCTGGCCCCGCCGTAGCGCACCCGCCCCACCGTCTCACGCAGGAAGTGGGCGGCGCCACGGGCGGTGTTGGCCCGGCCCTCGCGCAGCCGGGACATCAGCACGTCTCCGGTGCCGGCGGCAATGGCCAGCAGCGGGTGGTAGCCGCGGGCGCCGGTATAGCCGTGGTGGCGGGCGCCCTCCTTGGCCAGTCCGTAGGTCTCGCAGATGGTGGAATCGAGGTCGATGGTCAGGGGCGAGTCGCCGGGTCCGGCCCCAGCGGCCCAGGCCCGGGCCAACAACTGGCGGCTCACCCGGTCCAGTTGACGGACGTGGCCCCACCGGAAGCTGCGCAGGAAGGTGCCCAGGGTGGATGGCGCCTTGACCGTGCCGCCCAGGGTGCAGGCCGTCCCCCCGGTGCGCAACACATCGGCGTCGTCAATGCAGTCGCCCCCAGCCAGCGCGGAAGCGACCAGCGTCAGCATCTTGTCCCCGGTGTTCGCCCGTCCCGGCGCATCCGCCGAGGTCAAGGTGATGGTCGGACGAGTTCCCGCAGGCTCAGGTGCCGGGCTAGGGTGGCCGGAAGGAGCAGCCCGGCATTGGCCACCAGGCGGCGGTCGTCGAAGGTGATTTGGATCCGGTCGGGGTGGTTGCGTGGCAGCATCTATTGGGTGCTCCTTGTTTCCGGGCGGGTTTCTGTTCCAAAACCATTATCCCAGAAGCACAGGAGCGCCTTCTTGCCGCCTCAGGACGCTAACCCGACGCCCTCCTTCGGTGGATTCGGGCTAAGAGCGTCGCCTATGAAATCGAAGGTTTCTCCGAAATTGACCGAACTCACGAACACCTGATCCAGATACTCTTGCTCAACAGCGGTAAGATCGACGTCATGGCAAGGACTTTCTCCGTCGCTATCCGGGAAGACGATCTCGGTGAACTCAGGCGACACGTCTCGCTGGGCGTTGCAAAGCAACGAATCGCTTCGTCTGAACTCCATCTGAATCTGAACACTGTCTTCGTTCTCAGCGGCGAGGACCACAGCGCGTGCAGTCTCCAATGTTTCGCGGCGGAACTGGATATACCGCTCGTGATCGGCTCGAAACCGTTCTGGGGCGTAATATTTTCGACCTGCTCCAATATGGCTTCGAGTTCGCCAATCGGGTTGGATTCCCGCAACGCCCTTAAAAACATCTCCCTGCTGGGTGCCTCGATAGGGTCAAAAAGCTCCCTGGTTTTCTCTTCGATTGACTTCAGCTCGGCTATGTACTCAGCCTCTGGGTCCTGGGTTGGTGCCAATGTCGGTGAAGGAATCGGAGTTGGTGCAGGAGCTAGTGTAGCGGTAGGGGTAGGTATGGAAGTAGGAGTTAGTGTCGGAGTTGGAGTTGACGTCGGGTCGGTTTCACCACATGCAGCCGCAACTACAAGTGCTATAACGGCTGAGGCGATTGCGAGGCCTTTTAGTGACATTGCACGCTCCCCGTCAGGTTGTGCAATATTTGATGCTAGAATCTCAGGACGGGTTCACGCTCGCACCATGACCTGCTCCGCCACATCCATCCCCAACACGACGTCCTTGCCGGCCGCCTCAAAAGTGATGGTCCCCTTATAGGAAGCCAACTCTTTAATTCTGATTTCCGTCCCTGGCCTGAGGTCGCTTTTGTCGAGGAATTCGAGCAGGCGCCGATCATCTTCCGGAACCATCTCAATGACTGTTGCCTCGCCCACCGTTGTCTTTGCCATAGGCTTCCTTGGTGGGAGGTCAAGTCCATCGCTATACCCGGGAATGGGACGTCCATAAGGATTGGTCTTGGGATAACCCAGGGCTTCTGCCAGTTTGGCTTCGACATATGGAGATATTGCGTGCTCGAGACGGTGAGCCTCTGCGTGGGCCATATACCACTCTGCCCCCAATAGCTCCGTCAGCATTCGCTCGGCAAGCCGGTGGCGTCTGACCACAGCCTCCCCCAACTCCTGGCCATATTCCGTGAAGTTAATTTCCTTGTCTTGCTCGACACGGATCATCCCTAGTTTGTTTAACCGTTTCAGCGTGCCCGTAACCGTTGCGGCGGATAGGCCCATTACCTCTGCAAGACGCGTAGGATTGACCCTTTCCCCCACGTCTTTCATCTTGTAAATCGCCTGGAGGTAATTTTCAACTACGATGCTGACTTCAGGCTTCGGTTCCCCTAGCATTACCATTTGTTGTTGCATCCTACGTGTTTTCGTTAGCGTGTACTAATAACACTGTATTTGCAGCGATTTTACTATTATTAGTGGTTTAACTCAAGCAGACTGAGTAGTCGATACACCCAACAGAATATATTTGATTTCAGCCTAGACATAGTATAGTACTTAGTGTTGACACAGATATTTGATTAGTATACCATCCGTAGCAGAGTAGTGGCATATTCTCAAACTTGTCAGGGAGATCAGTAGGTGCTTTCCAGGAGTGTCACAGCCGTAGGTGGTTTTCTGATCGTGATCGTTGCTTTGCTCGTGGCTGCATGCGGCTCGGATCAAACATCGATACCAGGAACCAACGACCCAGGCAAACTAACCGTTTACACGGCAAGAGAGAAGAGCCTGGTTGCTCCGATGATCAAGCAATTTGAAGACGCAACTGGAATCGACGTCGGCGTCAGGTATGGGAGCAACGCCGGCCTCGCCGCTACCATCCAGGAGGAAGGCTCGAACAGTCCAGCCGATGTGTTTTTTGCCACAGACCCAGGACTTCTGGGGTCCATGTCCAATCTGTTTAGCGTGCTTCCGGACAGTATATTAGATCAGGTCCCTATTCAAACCCGGTCCAGGGAAGGTAAGTGGGTTGGCGTCTCGGGGCGAGCCCGAGTAATTGTCTATAACACCGAGCAGCTAACTGAGGCAGACCTTCCTGATTCTATCCTGGATTTTACCGATCCCAAGTGGAAAGGCCGGATAGGTTGGCCTCCCAATAATGGGTCTTTTCAGGCTTTTGTCACAGCCATGCGAGTAAATCTTGGCGAAGAAGTGACCCGCGAGTGGTTGGAGGGCATCCAAGATAACAACCCCAATGTCTATCCTAAAAACACGCCGATCGTGCAGGCGGTGGCCCGGGGCGAAATAGACGTTGGATTCGTAAATCACTACTATCTTCATCGCTTTCTCGAAGAGGAAGGAGAGTCCTTCCCGGCCCGAAACTACCATCCTAAGGGCAAAGACCTTGGTGCGGTGATACTCGTGAACGGCGCGGGGATCCTGGCCACGTCGCAGAACAAAGAAAACGCGGAAAGATTCCTGAACTTCATGCTCTCTCAGGTAGGACAGCAGCACTTCACCAACCAGACTTTCGAATATCCGCTGATCGAGGGTGTAAAGACGAATCCTGGGCTCACTCCGTTGGATCAGATCGAACTTCCTGACGTGGACCTCTCCCTCTTGTCGGACGTTAAAGGCACTCAGGACTTGCTCAGGGACATAGGGATAATTCCATAACGATGACAACCGTGAATCCGGGCGCAGCCAGCTACTTTTCACGGGTGCTGGCGCCTTACCTCGGCTGGCTGGGAAAACCTGGGCGGCCGTCACTCTTTGTTTTGGTACCAGCGGCTTTGGTCGCAGCGGCTATGCTGCTGCCTCTGGTTTACCTGCTGGTCAGGGCATTCGATGCTGGGTCCGAAACCTGGGACCTCCTCTTCCGAGTCCGGGTTCTGGAAACCCTATGGCGCACGGCCCTGCTAGCGGTGGTCGTAACGGCCGCGTCCATCGCCCTGGCTGTGCCCATAGGCTGGCTGACGGTGCGGACCAACCTGCCATTCCGGCGAGGATGGGCCATTCTAACCGTGCTTCCCCTGGTGATTCCGAGCTACGTCGGTGGGTTTGCCGTCGTATCAGCGTTGGGGCCAAAGGGTCTCCTCCAGGAGTATATCGGCGGGCCCCTGGGAATCGATCGATTTCCGGAGGTCTATGGGTTTCCGGGGGCGGCTATTACGCTCGCCTTGTTGAGCTACCCTTACGTCTTGCTCAGCGTCAGGAGCGCCATCTGGGGCCTGGACCCCGCCCTTGAGGAGACATCCCGTAATCTCGGCAATAGCACCAGGTCAACGTTCTTTAGGGTGGTCCTGCCCCAATTGCGTCCCGCTACCGCCGCAGGGGCCCTGCTGGTGGCCCTGTATACCCTGAGCGATTTCGGAGCGGTATCCTTGCTTAGATTCGAAACCTTCACATATGTGGTCTACCTCCAGTACGAAGCCGGAGCGCGGGAACTGGCCGCGGCGAGCTCGTTGGTGTTGGTCGTCGTGGCCTTTGGAATACTTACGATAGAAGCCTTTAGTCGTGGCCGCTCCAAATACTATCGAAGCACCGTAGGCCAGGTGCGGCCCCAAAGACGGATAGACTTGGGCAAGTGGCGCTGGCCTGCCTTCGCCTTTTGCGCTTTTGTCGTGCTATTGGCTCTCGGAATTCCCCTGGGAGTTCTGGGCTACTGGTTGATTCGAGGCATGACACAAGGTCAATCTCTTGGACTTGAGTGGGGCGCTGCCTTCAACTCCCTTTATGTCTCTAGTCTGGCAGCGTTGGCTGCCGTTGTCGCTGCTGTCCCCATTTCGGTCCTGGCGGTACGCTATTGGGGCCACATAACAGGGCTGCTTGAACGCGTTACTTACATAGGCTTCGCCCTGCCCGGCATCGTGGTAGCGGTGGCCTTGGTCTTCTTCGGCGCAAACTACGCATCTCCCATCTATCAGACATTAGGCCTTCTCATCTTTGCGTACGTTGTACTATTCCTGCCTGCCGCCCTTGGCTCTGTACGGGCATCGATGCTCCAGGTAAACCCCAGGTTGGAAGAAGCCGCTCGTGGACTCGGCAGAAGACCTTACCAGGCCTTCGCTTTTATAACGTTGCCTATGCTGATCCCGGGAATCGTGGCAGGCGGTGCCCTTGTATTCCTGGTGACGATGAAGGAGCTTCCGGCAACCCTCATTCTAAGTCCTATAGGGTTCCAAACACTGGCTACATCCGTCTGGTCTTCGGCTGAAGCTGCTTTCTTTGCCCAAACCGCCGCACCCGCCCTGCTGTTGATCTTGGTAACATCGATTCCACTGGCGTTTCTTTTGCTCAGAGAAAGGAGCCTGGCTAGATGAGACGGCCCGCGGCTCAATCTCAATTAGGGAGCGAGGAAAGAATCAAAGCGCCGACCAACTGGCGGCCCACCAAATTGACTTTGCCTTTAACCGACAGTAGGCTTGGCAAGATGCTGGCAGTTTCAGTCAAGGGAGACCAGAGAGTCGATCCAGCTATCGCGGTAATCGAGTGCCGCAAGATATCAAAAGCTTTCGGCACAGACCCGGTCGTATGTGAGATATCTCTGGATCTCCGGCCAGGCGAACTACTAGCCCTGTTAGGACCTACAGGGAGCGGCAAAAGCACTATACTCCGTTTGATCGCAGGCCTGGAAGTCCCAGATTCCGGAAGGATACTCCTCGATGGACGTCCGGTCGTAGGGGATGGCCCATGGGTGCCTCCTGAAAAGCGGAACGTTGGAATGGTCTTCCAGGACTATGCCTTGTTCCCCAACATTACCGTATTTCAAAACGTGGCTTTCGGCCTCAAAGGTATGCCTAAGGACGCGAAATCTGACCGGGTTTGGCAAACTCTGGAGATGGTCGAAATGACCAGACTAGCCAAGAGGTACCCATATCAACTTTCTGGCGGGGAACAGCAGAGGGTAGCACTGGCCAGGTCTTTGGCACCTCGTCCTGCCGCACTCCTGCTGGATGAACCGATAAGCAACCTAGACCCAGAGCTCAGGGTGAGGCTTCGCGCCGACATTAAAAAAATTATCCGCGATTCAGAAGTCTCGGCTATCTACGTCACCCACGACAGGGCCGAGGCATTATACCTGGGCGACAGGATCGCTGTGATCCACGATGGAACCCTGGAGCAGGTCGGCGCTCCGGAAGAAGTCTACCATCGGTCAAAAAATAAGTTCGTAGCTCAGTTCATGGGCACAGCGGATTTCATAGAAGGGTTGGTTACCTCAGAAGGCTTCAAGACAGAGCTGGGTGTCCTAAAGCCAGAAACGGAACTTCCTTTGGGAACCACGTTTGACGTGCTGATTCGGCCCGATGATGTTAACTTTCAACCAGACGAAAATGGGAACGGTAGGATTACCCGAAGGGTGTTCCAGGGGATGTATTACCTCTACGGAGTGGCTCTTTCATCCGGGGCTTTGATCCGTACCCTGCAGCACCATACGGAACAATACGATATCGGGTCCAGGGTGCAAATGGGGTTCGCTCAGGAGCAAGACCTCACGTGTTTTCCCAAGGCTCAGACTGAATCAGACGTATCGTTTCAAGCGCGCTCCCCAAAGCATGGCAAGTTACCGATGAGCAGGCTAAAGGGGTAAAGAGCAGGAAATCGCGCTGCTTGTTGAGTCAAGTTACGAGGCGCGGAATTACCTCACCAAGAACGTATCCCACACCGGCCGAACCAGCACCAATAACGAGGAACTGCAACCCTTGGACAATCGGTGACTTTTGCGCCAGTCGCGCTGTCCCGACCCCAAGCACGAAAAGCCCAACCAGGGTAACCGCTATAGAGGCTCCTATAACGGAGTTGCTGGATCCAAAGAAGTAGGGAGTTACAGGAATGAACGCTCCAACAATGAATGCTCCAGCCATGGTAAAAGCATCTTTAACAGGGTTGGACACGATCTCTGAGCTCAGGCCCAACTCCTTCTCGACCATAGTCCGAAGCATGAGGTCTTTGTCCACTGAAATATGATCGGCCACTTCCCTGGCCTCGTTGAAGCTGAGACCTTCTCGCTGATAAAGAACTACCAACTCTGCCAGCTCTTCCGCGGGATGGGCTTCCAACTCCTCGGCTTCCTTGGCTATCTCAGCCTTCTGTAAGTCTTGTTGGGCTTTAGACCCCAGGAACTCGCCGGTGGCCATGGATATCACTCCGGACAACGCTCCCGCCAACCCGGCGATCAAAATTATTTCCTGGTCGACCCCTGCCACAGCTACTGAAGTGACCAGGGCCAGAATGCTGATGAGGCCGTCCTGAGCGCCAAGCACCACTCCCCGGATCCTACCAAGAGATGCCACTCTCCATCGTTCATTCTCAACTTCCTTGTATGCAAAAACATAGCTCGGCTGTTTCATACCCCCGTCACGCTGTTTGGTATCCGAAACAATCCCGGTTTGGTGAGCCTCCCCCACCGGGGGCTCACCACCAGTTTCCGCCAGCTTCGCTTCCAGCCCTTCCAAGGCCTTATTGAATACCTCGATGTGATGGCGTTCTCGCTCCATCGCCAGGTTGAACGTCTCAGCCGCGTCTGAACGGCCCTCCTCCAAAGCGTCTCTAACCATCCGTGGATACTTTGCAATGATCTCTCTGGATTCTGTTTGTACCACGTTCCGTAAATTGTCCAGTGAAGATTTCACGTCCCCGGAAACTTTTAGATGGTTCACTCCGTGGATGGTCTCGGCACCCGCCACTTCCTGGAACACTTGGGCCACCTCTGGGTATCCCTCTTCCAGCGCCTTATGGGCATATGCGTTGTACTTCAAAAGTGCCATCGCTTCACTCACGATGGCGTTCCATAGGTTCCGTTCAGTTTTCGAAAGGGCTTTTTCCTTGTCCGGCATGAAAGCTCCAGTGCCTTTTGCGGGTACGAATTATAACACGCGCAACGGGGATACATTGATATAATGCAGATACCATGGAATGCTCCAAATGCGGTCAAACCAATGGGCAGGATGCCCATTTCTGTGCCAATTGTAGGTCTTCTCTAATCCCAGGGTCAGGTTGTATTAACTGCTCGCTGGAAGACGTGGGCGACGGGCGTTTCTGCCAGCACTGCAAGCAGTTCCTTCCAGAACCTAAAGGGGTGAAGCTAGCTAGCCTGGAACGTCGGGCAGGTGCGTATGCTCTCGACATAGCCCTGCTGGTACTCACCTTCGTCCTCGGCTATATATTGTGGTGGTTGTTTACATTGGCACGAGGCCAAACGCCAGGCAAACGACTGCTAGGTATCCGAGCTATGCGGACCGATGGCAGGCCCTCTGACTGGGGATGGACATTTATCCGAGAGTTCCTGGTCAAGACGGTGATCTTTGCGTGGCTACTTGGCGACTTGGTGATACCCCGGATTCTTGATCTGCTTTGGGCATTTCGGGACAAAGACCGGCAGACCCTCCACGACAAAATTGTCAAGACATATGTCATCGATGACCGGGAGCTCCGCAATACGATCCCCAAATCCCCACCAGTTGTTGCCTAATAGCGTCCTGCTTCATTGTCCGGACTCGCCACGGACCTCAGCCAGTCAATGATGTCTGAATACTCATGTTTGCCTCCGGACGATCTTTCGTTTATGGTTACAGCCGTGGTTCTCACATAACCCTTTAGAGAATTGATAATGTCCACACGGAAAATACGCATAGGGATTATAGGGGTGAACGTCAATTACGGCTGGGGCTCCTGGGCGCATATGCCTGCACTACTCTCCCTGCCTGACTATGAGCTTACTGCTGTATGCACAGCCCACAAGGACACGGCTGAGGAAAGTGCCAACAGATTCGGGGCCAGGCTCGCGTTCACCGACTATGATCAGATGGTGCAGCACCCAGATATCGACCTTGTTGCCGTATGCGTAAGTGCCCCCCTACATTACGACACGGTTATGTCGGCTCTCACCGCTTCGAAACATGTCTTCTGCGAATGGCCGCTCGGTGCCAATACCAACGAGGCCGAGGCGATCGTATCAAAGGCCCGATCCGTCGGGGTACGTCACATGGTTGGGCTACAGGCAAGAGGCGACCCCGCGCTATTACGACTCCGAGAGCTTGTCGCTGAGGGATATGTGGGCGAGGTACTGTCCGTCAATATGACTGCTTTCCAACCGGACATTTTGAAATGGGGGGCTATCCGACCCTGGATGGCTGACCGGACGAAGGGCGCCAACACCCTTACAATAGCGACGGGTCACGCTACGGACGCTCTGTGTTTTTGCGTGGGCGAGTTTCAGGAATTGACGGCCAGGGTCACAACCCGGGTAACATCCTGGAACACTGATGCCAATGGAACTGTCGAGGTTACCTCACCTGACAACATTCTGATCCACGGCTCATTGGGAAATGGCGCCGTCGTTTCGGTTCATGTCGCACATCAACCCTGGTTGGTAAGTGGATCTAGGATAGAAATATATGGAAGAGAAGGCACCCTGGTAGCTGCAACGCCTCAGGGGCATGTCCAGTTCTTCGGTGTTCGGCTATGGGGAGGCCGAAGCAAAGATAAGGGCCTGAAAGAGTTGCCGATACCAGACAGGCTCAATTGGGTTCCGGACAATGTTTCGAGGGACGTTCCCTACAACGTTGCTCAGCTATATTGGCTGCTGTCGAAGGGAATACACGATGGCGAGGTCAGCGACCCAGACTTCGATCTGGCCCTTCGCAGACACCGACTGCTCGACGCGATCCAGCGTTCGTCTGACCAGGGCAAAACAGTTAAGGTTATCTAAATGGAAAACACACAATGGCCCAGTAGTGGTAGTCAGGTGCTCGAACAACAAAAGGGGCCTACCAGGCCCCTTTTGTTGTTCGAGCAAATCGGTCTGATCTAAGGTCCGGCGTTGAAGTTCTGCTCTACCTCGTCGGGATCCAACGCACGGTTGTAGAGGGCCACCAAGTGCATCTCCCCAAGCCACGTCCGGTTCCGCGTTATCTCGTTGGCCAACCCCAGCATCATTTCATCATCCCAGTTGTTGAATGTCGATACCGCGCTTCCCTCAGCCACCAGTACACCGTCTATGTATGTCCTCGTCCTCCCGGACGGATGCTCTCTCGTGTACACCACGTGCGTTAGGTCTGTCGTTAGAGTACCCCCCGGTGTGCTCAACGACGGCGAGCCATTCAAGCTCGTCGACGTCGTCCTCAACCTGGTGTCGTAGAAGCCATCTTCCTGCCCTAACGTGAAGTTCCTGTACGACGGGTTCCTCGACAAAGTCACTATCCGCGCAGGCCCGTCCTGACTCGTATTGGCAGGCTTTAACCATCCCTCTATCGTTATCTCGTTCGTCGCCTGCATCGCGTCTATTACCTTTATAGCAGCACCGTCCGACTTCGCTATCGTGCGCGAGTTGAAGCTCAGTGCCCCATCTCCCCAATTGGTATTGCCCAGGTCGCGGATCTCCAGGTCCAGCGGTGTCCCAAATCCAGATGTGTCGTGTACCACTGGCCCGCTAGTCTCCTCAAACTCGTACAGGACGATCAGACCATCCACTACCCTGACTCCTACGAGGGAGGCTATACCAGTCGGCCGGCTGTTGTCGGGAATTAGGTCGAAGGCAATCCCAATAAAGACTCCGTTGTTGTATTGGAAGACTTCGTCGCCGTTGTTGACGACCCATATTGCTGAGCCGCCGGACGTGATCCCTTCTGGATTATTGTTGTCTGAGTTTAGGTGGAAGCTGCCGATATGGTCGCCGACCGTATTGTACTTGTAGACCTCTTTGTCCGCCTGGTCCACCACGTAGATAGTTGAGCCGTCTGTGGCTATACCAGTGCCTGCTTTGTTGGCATCTGCGAGATCGAAATCTCCGGCGGGAACTCCAGCAAGGGTGTAGCGATATACCTTGTTGTCGTTCTTGTCGAGCACCCACAGTGACGTTCCATCTGTAGTTATACCGGCCGAGTTCTGGTTGTCTCCCACCAGGGCGAAGGTACCGGTGCCGTTGCCCAGCAGGTCGTACTTATAGACCACGTTATCGTTTATATCGGCCACGAAAATGGTTTCACCGTCAGTGGTTATCCCTTCAGGGTGGGCATTCGCACTCGTTAGAGCGAAGTTACCTTCTGGCGTCCCATCGGGTGCGTATTTATAGACCACGTCATCTTGCTTATCCACCACCAGGAATCCCGTGGGAAGACTGGGCGGAGGTGGTGGCGGAGGTGGTGGCGGTGGCGGTGGCGGCGGTGGCGGATCACCGGGAGGCCCAGCATCTATGGAAAGAGGAATGCTGCCAAAGTGGCGAACATTGCCAAGTAGGTCATCCTGGTGCCTGTGTCGAACGACGAACTCCAAGAAGTTAGCATGGTTGGCGGCTGGGGGCCAGTCGAGAGTAACATCGCGTATGCCCGTATCGACCGAAGTGGAGTCCAAGACAGTAACGTCGTAGACATCTGCCGGTGTTCCAGGCTGGACTCGCAGGGCCCTCACGCTGATGATACGTACGTTCACGGCGACCCCGGCTTCGGTGCTGTACACCAGATAACGGCGCTTGTGGTCGACGGTGTTGACCTAGAGTTCGATCTGCTCTCTGTCCAGGACAACATTGGTCTTGGCGTCAATAACATCCACAGTGGTCTTTATCGCGTCAGCTGTACCGGGCAGCCCAGCCAAATCGCTTAGGTCCAGGTTGTCTAGCTTGGCTTCAATAACGTCGACTGCGGATTTTATGGCATCAGCCGTACCAGGTAGCCCGGCCAAGTCGCTCAAGTCCAGGTTGTCCAGCTTGACTTCGATGGCATCTACTGCGGATTTTATGGCGTCTGCTGTAGATGCCAGGGTATCCACACTAGCCTGACTCGCTCGAGATGAGACCGTAGTGTCAAGGCTGGCATCTAGCTTGCCTTCGACTGCACTCACGGCAGAGCTGATGGCATCGGCTGTGGCTGCCAGAGTATCCACGCTGGCCTGGGACGCTCGGCTCGATACGGCCACGTCCAGGCGCATCCAGCTTACCTTCAATGGTGTCCAGCGCCAAAGCTATGCTGCTATCAAGCTTGCCCTCGATGGCATCGAGCTTCGCCTCTATGGTTCCGATGGCTATGCTGATGGCATCAGCCGAGGAGGCCAGGGTATCTACGCTAGCTTGGCTTGCCCGAGACGATGCTGTAGTATCTAGGCTGACATCCAGCTTGCCCTCGATCGCCTCGATCTCCCCAGACAACACTGATACTATGCCGCTATCCAATTTACCTTCGATTGCATCCAGCTTGGCCTCTATAGCATCGATGCTGGCCTGGGTAGCCCGGGACGATACCTTTACATCGAGACTGGTATCCAGCTTGCCTTCTACTACCGCCACATCTTCCGTTAAGTCATCTACGCTGTCCTGGCTCGCCCGGCTGGATACATCCGTGTCTAGGTTGGCGTCCAGCTTGCCTTCGATCGCGTCGACACTGGTCTGAGTAGCTCGGGACGATACCGTGGCATCAAGGCTGGCGTCCAGCTTACCTTCAATGGCTGATATATCATCTGCTAGATCGTCAACGTCTTCCGCGCTGGCCAGCTCAGACACATCTTCCTCCAGGTCGTCCAGCTGACTCTCGATATCGTCGACACTGTCTTGGCTGGCCCTGCTCGACACCGTTGCATCAAGGCTTACGTCCAGCTTACCCTCAATGGCGTCCACACTGGCTTGGCTGGCCAGAGTCGACACCTCATCATCTATCTTGATCTCAATGGCATCCAGCTTTGCTTCCAGAGTGTCCACGCTGGTCTGGGTCGCCCGGGACGAAACTGTTGCATCCAAACTGGCGTCTAGCTTGCCCTCAATGACATCAAGCTTGACGTCGGTTGACAGGGCCGTCGCTATGTCGGCGTCTAGCTTGCCCTCTATGGTATCTAGCTTCGCCTCTAATTCATCAACGCTGGTCTGGGTCGCTCTGGACGATACCGTCGCATCAAGGCTAGCATCTAGCTTACCTTCTACCGCTCCCACCGCAGAGCTTATCTCATCCGCTGTAGAGGCTAGCTCATCCACGCTTGTCTGGGATGCCCGGCTAGATACGTCCGTGTCTAGGTTGGCATCCAGCTTACCCTCGATCGCATCTACGCTGGTCTGGCTAGCTCGGGATGATACCGTTGCATCAAGGCCGGCGTCCAGCTTACCTTCGATGGCAAATACATCCTCTTCTAGATCGTCGATGTCTTCCAATAGGGCCAGCTCAGAAAACTGGTCCTCTAACTCTTCCAGCTGACTCTCGATGTCGTCGACACTGGCTTCGCTGGCCCTGCTCGATACCGCCTCATCGAGGCTTAGGTCTAGCTTACCCTCAATGGCTTCCACACTGGCTTCGCTGGCCAAAGTAGACACCACCTCATCATCCAGCTTGCCTTCGACTACTCCTACGGCGCCGGTAATACCGGCCTCTGTGGCTGCCAACGCACTCAGCAAGATCAAGTCCAGACCGTCTAGCTTCGCCTCTATTGCTCCTACTGCACTTGTCAGAGCATCTACTTTGCCTTCCACTGACGCTACGTCAGCGTCCAGGTCTGCAACCGCTACCTCTATGGCGTCGCTGTACCAGCTATAGCTCCCAGTATGCTCAGGTCCAGACTGTCCAGCTTCGTCTCTACTGCATCGACGGCTGAGCTTATGGCGTCTGCTGTCCCGATCAGGACATCTAGCTTACCTTCTACGGCCGCTACGTCAGCGTCCAGGTCTCCTACCGCTACCTCTATGGCGTCAGCTGTCCCAGCTATAGCTCCCAGTATGCTCAGGTCCAGACTGTCCAGCTTGCCCTCAATAGCGTCCAGCTTCGCTTCTACGATCGCAACGTCAGTGCCCAAGTCACCCACCGCTATGTCTATGGCGTCCGCCGTAGCCGCCAGTGCATCAACGCTGGCCTGACTCGCCCGGGACGATACCGTGGCGTCGAGGCTGGCGTCCAGCTTGCCTTCTACCGCTCCCACTGCTGCGCTTATAGCATCAGCTGTGGCCGCAACGGCATCCAGCAAGCTCAGATCCAGGGTCACGTCCAGACTGTCCAGCTTGCCCTCGATGGCGTCCAGCTTGGCTTCTACAATCGAGATATCAATGCCCAAGGCCCCAACCGCTGCACTGATAGCACCCAGGTCTAGAGCATCCAGTTTAGACTCGATAACAGCCACGGCTGCGTCGATGGTGTCGACCGTCGATGTTAGGGCATCTACGCTGGTCTGAGTTGCTCGCGAAGATACCGTGGCATCGAGGCTAGCATCGAGCTTGGCTTCGATGGCGTCTATCTTTGCAGAAAGGTCGCCAGTATCGCCGGTGCTGGTCGGCTCACTAGGCTCCTCGCCTTCGAATATGTAAGCTGCACCGCCATTGTTTGCGCTATCGTCGTGCCCACCCGCACCGACTATAGCCGTGCTGGAATCGATTCCCACACCAGCCCCGAACTGATCATCTGCGGCGCCATCACTGGCGGTCAGCTTGGCCTGCTGGCTCCAAGTGGTGCCACTCCTTGTGAACACATAAGCCGCGCCCACATTGTTTTTACTATCATGGTCCTCAGTGTGAGCCCCGACGATCACCAGGTCGCTATCTATGTCCACTGATCGTGCAAATGTGTCATCCTCCGCAGCGTCACTAGCTGTCAGTTTCGCCTGCTGACTCCAAGTAGTCCCACTCCTGGTAAATATATAAGCAGCGCCGGCTTCGTCAAAACCGTTATGGTCGGCATCCAGAGCCCCAATGATAACGGTGTCGCCGGCAATGGATACTGCGTTTCCGAACATGTCATCCTCATCCGCATCATCGGCGATCAGCTTGGCCTGCTGGCTCCAAGTAGTCCCACTCCTGGTGAACACATAAGCTGCACCGGCATCATCTTCACCACTATGGTCATTTTGCTCTGCGCCTACGATAACCGTGTCGCCACTGACACCTACAGACGAGCCGAAGAAGTCGTTAGAGGCCGCGTCGCTGGCGGTCAGCTTGGACTGCTGGCTCCAGGTAGTCCCACTCCTTGTGAACACATAAGCAGCACCTTCATTAGACATTTCGCTAACATCGTAATGGAGCGCACCGACCACGGCCGTATCCCCGTCGATGGCGACCGACCAGCCAAACTGATCGTCGAGGCCCGGATCGCTGGCGGTCAGCTTGGCCTGCTGGCTCCAGCTAGTGCCGGTCCTAAAAAACACGTAAGCTGAGCCCGCGTCGGCGGTTCCGTTTAGATCGTCCAGATATGCACCAGCGATAGCAGTATCTCCATCCAGATCCACGGACCATCCTAGGAGGTCACTTGCAGCAGCATCGGAAGCGAAAAGATGAGCCTGCTGGACCCAGCTACCGCCGGTTTCCACGAACACGTAGGCTGAGCCGCCATTATTCGTACTGCTGAAGTTATCGAGCCAAGCGCCGACAATGGCCGTAGTTCCGTCGATGGCTACCGAATTCCCGAAGTCGTCGTTAGCGCCTGCGTCGTCGGCGTTCACCTCTGTCTCGGTGGCAGAGGTGAAATCGGGCGCGGCCGCAGACAGGGCAGAGACGGCAATTAGCCAAGTAGCCAGTGCAGCTACTGCGGCAAGAATTAGGATGCCGTATGTGTTTGTCAGGACTTTGAAGGCACTGGTAAGTGTATTTCTTACTATTACGGCCCTCCTTGGTCTCGTCCAGTTAAGTTTCACTCAAGTTATAGGTCAAGGGTGTCTGCACCCATATAAGTGTGAGTAAAGTTAGAATACCGTATGATCAAGTTAGCATCTCCCGATTCTTAAGTAAAGGTCATGTATGAACGTCGATAATTTACGGTTTATTGAGAATAGTCAGATGGTTAGAAATTTTCGAGGCACCAGGCCTGCTCTCGTTCATAATGATGGGCGACACTTAGAATAGTGTCATTATGAAGATAGTAGGAGCAAGAGGACGTGGAGCAAAGAGTATAAGTAGGGTTCAAGAGCTGTCGAGGATGGCTAGGCAGCGCCTGAAGTGGATGGATTACTACCTAGATTATGAGAACAATGCCTCTCTGACCTGCCGTTACTTCGGGATCAGCCGTCAGACCTTCTATAGGTGGAGGCGAAGGTACAATCCCAGGGACCTGAGGAGCTTGGAGGAGAGGAGCCACAGGCCCAGGCGCTTACGTCAGCCCACCTGGTCTGGGGAGCTGGCCATAGCAGTATTTCATCTGAGGGAGCAGTACCCCAGGTGGGGCAAGGACAAGCTGATGGTTATGCTACGGGAGCGAGGCTGGCAGGTCTCCACCTCTATGGTCGGACGTATACTGAGCTCACTGAAGGCCCGTGGGGTGCTCAAAGAACCCCATGCCGCTGGTATCTCCACTCGTAAGCGAGTGTGAAGACGCCCTTATGTTGTACGTAAGCCCAAAGGGTATGTTGTAAAGGAACCCGGGGACTTGGTGCAGGTGGACACCCTGGATGTGCGGCCTCTCCCCGGCATGGCGCTGAAACACTTCACCGCCAGAGACGTGGTCTCCCGCTGGGATGTGGTAGAAGCCCACTCTAGAGCCACCGCCAGGACAGCTGCAGGCTTCCTTGATGCCCTGCAAGCCCGGATGCCCTTCCCAGTACGAGCTATACAGGTGGACGGCGGCTCTGAGTTCCAGGCAGGCTTCGAGTCGGAATGCCAGCGCCGGGGCCTATTGCTCTTTGTCCTGCCACCCCGATCTCCTAAGCTCAACGGCTGTGTGGAACGGGCCCAGCGCACCCATACCGAAGAGTTCTATGAAGTTGCAGATTTCTCCCTGGGCCTGGCCACCCTGAACCAGGAGCTCCAGGCTTGGGAACGAACCTATAACACTATCCGACCCCACCAGGCCCTGGGCTACCTCACTCCCCACCAATTCGTCACCCATTCCCAACATCAACGGAAGGAGGCCAAGTGTCACTAATCTACTGGACGAGTACAATACCTTGCGTTTGCTTGCGGGCGTGGTGTAAGGTAGCTGCATCACGAGAAAGGAGGTGATCCAGCATTGATATCTGATAAACGGACGCGTGAGGTGTCTGTAACGTAGACGGTACGTAAGGACAAAACTACGCCCTGGGTTCCCGTTTGCGGAATACCAGCAGGCACCGGGCCCCAAAGCTTCCGGCATTGTCCACCGGAACGGTCATAGACCGAAGTGCTTTGGGGTTCCTTTATTTTCCGGTGTTCCTTAGGATTTAGGTTGCGGGTTTCGTACCTTGGAACCTATCACCATGCCTGCCGCGATCAACACCATGTTTTTGACCACGAATTCTCCTTCGGTGGTTTGAAAGCTGATATCCGGGCGCACGATTAACAGCAGGAATGTCCCAGCCATCTGGATCCAAAAGAGGAAAAGGGCCAACCGCAAGGCAACCCCGAAGAGCAATCCCAAGCCTACTATGATCTCCCATGCCCCTAGGAAGGGCACAAAGAAGTCCTGCGGAAGCCAATAAACCGTGTCTGCCACCAAGTCGGCCACTGGACTGGAGCCCACGATCTTCAAAGCCCCGAACCATAAAAATACCAGCGCCACCGTCACGCGGATCAACGTTACGGAGTAGCTGGCGAAGAACTGGGTTACGATCTGGTCCAGTTGTTCAAGAGCTGGCACCCGTTTGAAAACTGGATCGAGGCTTTCCCGGCTCATAGACCAACCTCCGTACTGTAAAACCGCGGATGATGCGGTGACTCTGCTAAAAGTATCTGCGCGTCAAAATGGCTTCGTAGTCTCTTCTGGCTTCTCGAATCGAGGGAGCTGCATCGGGATGGTCCCTAATGATATTCCCTAGATAATTTTCGAAATCCGAAGAATGCCCTACATTTAGAACAGTCTCGATTAATCTGTGTAACAACCGAATCTCCCTCGGGCCACTTTGATGGGACCCGTATATTGACTTTAGTTAAATTGTTGCTCCTTTTTATTATCATGTCTACAGATACTTAGTGATATTATATATCGTATATACTGATAATAAGGAGTAGTGGTTTGGAGCTTAGAGAGCTAAGAAGCTTCTGCTCCGCAGCCAGGCTGCGGAGCATCTCAAAGGCGGCCGAATCTCTAGGAATCGGTCAACCATCGGTTACGGCCCATGTAAAGAAACTCGAAGGAGGGTTGGGCACCCTTCTGTTCGATCGGGTAAAGAGGCCAATTCAACTCACGTTGGCCGGCACAAAGCTTTTCCAAATGGCGATGCCATTGGTCGAAGGCCTGGACAAGCTGATTCCCAGCGTGTCTACTGCCGAGGAAGAGGGCCCAGTTCGAATAGCATCCAGCTATGAGATCATATCCCATACCCTTACAGGACTCGTCGAAGAATTCCTGTCTCGCTATCCCCACGTCCACCTGCGTATCCGCTCCGGGACCATGCAAGAAGTGCTCGATTTGCTTTTGGAGGGCGAGGTAGACGTTGGAATTCTTCCCGGGCCTGAGAAGGGTTCCGACTTCGAATTCGAGGGCCTGTTCCCTTACGAGCGGGTACTCATCACTCCGTTAGGGCATCCACTCCTCCAGACGCCCGTTACGTCCCTCGATCAGATTGTCCAATGGCCACTTATTCTGATGGAACGGAGAACATCGACCCGGAGGATACTCGAACAGGAGTTCCAGAGGCGTGGGTTGGCTTACGACGTAATAATCGAACTGGACAGCATGGACCTGATCAAGCGGTATGTAGCGTTGGGATTAGGAGTGTCCATTGGTCCTAAACTGGCCATAGACCCGGGCGATGAACGCCAGTTAGGGATCGTTAACCTGGCAGCACTGTTGCCTTTGGAACAGGCAGGGATCGTCACAGTTAAGGGCAAATCCCTGTCTAAGCCAGCCCGTAACTTCATCCGGGTAGTCAAGCAAAGTTTAAACAGCAGGGCGTCCTGATGGTTTCCTTTCAGGTCGCTCAACAGGCTTCGCCTCAATTGACGGTTGTATTGAGCGATGCTACACTCCACCCGATGCCCAAATAGCCAATGGCGTGGAGGTAGCTGGATGAAAGCAGCTCGCCTTGTGGCCTACGACGAGCCACTTGAGATTATGGACGCCCCGGAGCCTGAAATTATCGAGCCCAATGACGTCATAGTGAGGATTGGGGGCGCTGGGCTGTGCAGCTCAGACCTGGAGATCATGGAAGGGTCAATGAGGGACTTCTTCCCTGTGTCTCTCCCATACACCATAGGCCACGAGAATGCTGGGTGGGTTGAAGAAGTCGGAAGCGGGGTCACGACCTTTAAGGTTGGCGATCCGGTGGTGGCGATTCCTATCGTGCCCTGTGGCAAATGCCTGACCTGTCGCTCCGGAAACCCTATCTATTGCACCAATAGCAGGTTCCCGGGGGCGGACAGCGATGGCGGAATGGCCAGTCATTTCAGGACATCAGAATGGTCTCTGATCAAGCTCCCTCCGGGAGTTGAGCCAAAGGATATCGCACCTCAAGCAGACGCCGGCATCACTGCCTATCGAGCCGTGAAAAAGGCTGTCACCATTCTGCACCCTGGCACGAGAGTGGTCGTTATAGGAATTGGTGGGCTCGGTCATATCGCCGTTCAGGCGTTAAGGGTCATGTGCTCGGCGGAGATTATCTCCATCGACACGGCTCCGGGAGCGCTAGAGATGGCAAGGGAGTTCGGATCTGACTACGTGACCGACGGCAAAGAGAATCCGGTCGAGACGGTCAAGGAAATTACTGAGGGCAAAGGCGTCGAAGCCGTTATAGACTTCGTCGGGGAGACCCATGTTATAAAACAAGCTTTTGACATGCTGGCCCTTGGAGGTACTTACTACGCCGTCGGCAATATCGGCGCCGGTGTCGTTCAGATACCCATTCCACAGCTACTCATGAAAGAGGCCAGTATCGTAGCTAACCGTATCGGCACATACACCGAGATGGTTGAACTCGTGACTTTGGTAGCCCAGGGCAAAGTAGTCGGCCGTACAAAGACTTATCCCCTTAGCGATGTAAACAAAGCCATAGACGACTTACGCAATGGCCGCATACGCGGCCGTGGCGTGCTGATTCCTTGATTTCCTTGTAACCAACCATCAGGAGGTTATACGGTGCCTGAATTTGATCTTGTGATACGAGGCGGAACGATCGTAGATGGGACCGGCATCCCCAAATACAAAGGGGACGTGGCCATCAAAAACGGAAGAATCTCAAAAATCAGTGGCACCATCAAACCCGGCGGAGCTAAGGAGATAGATGCCAACGGCTGTATCGTGGCCCCCGGAGCCATTGATTTACACACCCACTATGACGCCCAGTTGAACTGGGACCCTTATGCGACTCTATCTGGCTGGTTCGGAGTCACCTCTGTCAGCATTGGCCAGTGTGGTTTCGGTTTTGCGCCCACCCGGCCTGAGGACCGAGACCTCAACATGCGCATGATGAACCGCATCGAGGCTATCCCCCTTGAGTCCATGCGCCAAGGCATGCGCTGGGACTGGGTGACCTACCCAGAGTACCTGGACAGTTTGGATCAACAGGGACTGGGAGTAAACGTAGGCTCTATGTTCCCCTTCTCACCGCTCCGCGGTTGGGTATTAGGGATGTTACCGTCCAGAGAGAGAACGTCCGTTACCGACAAAGAGTTGAACGAGATGAAGCGAATCTTCTACGAGGCCATGAAAGCTGGTGCCTTTGGATTCACCGCCGATAAGAGCGAAGAAGACCGTACAGAGGACGGCGGTTGGCTACCCAGCCATGTTGCGGCCAACGAGGAGTTCCTGGCTCTCGCGGAAGTCCTCGGCGAGTTCAGCGTGGGTCACTTAGGCTGGACCGCGGTTTATTCAGACGACCAAGACGAGCAACGGCAGTTGATATCTCAAATGGTCAGGCTCAGTGGACGACCTGCTCATGTGGGAGACGATTATACACAACCTGGGTCGATAGCCTGGATGAAAGCAGCTCGTGCCGAAGGCCTTCCTATTATTTATCAGACCCTCGTGTGGGATATCGAGTCAAGGTTCAGGCTTGCTGAATACAATCTGTTCGACATATTCCCAAACTGGGTGCAGCCATTTGTGGGCACTCCCACTGAACGGGCCGCCAAACTCCGGGATCCTCAAGTCCGTGCCGCAATGAAAAGTGACGCGGAGAAGTATTCCACCCAATCCCGTATGAACTGGGCCGAAACCAAAGTTGTCGAGGTGGCCCACGAAAGGAACTACAAGTACGAGGGTCTGGCAGTGCAGGACATCGGCGAAATGGAAGGGAAACATCCATTGGATGCAATGTTGGACCTGGCACTTGACGAAGACCTAGAGACTGAGTTCTCCCATTCCATAAACGGAATGTCCGACGAGATGATAGCAGAAGGTATCAAAAACCCTTATACACACATTTCGCTATCCGATGGGGGCGCTCACACAAGGTTCTCCACGGCCAGTCTATGGCCTGTTTACTTTCTAGCCCACTGGATCCGGGACAAAGAGATCATGACTCTGGAGAAAGCCCATTACAAGATGAGCACATACCCCGCGTGGATAGCAGACTTTAAGGACCGTGGGATGCTCCGCAAAGGTGCCTGGGCCGACATCATTGTCTACGACCTGGAGAACCTGGGCATGCTCCATGAGCGCGCAATTTACGCCAATGATTTCCCGGGAGGAGAGCGTCGCTTGATCCAGAAACCGACTGGACTGCGCTACACGATAGTCAATGGCGTCGTCACATTCGAGGGCAACGAATGCACCGGTGCCCTTCCCGGCAAGCTGATGCGTAGCTATGACATGGTGGGATAACCAGGCGGCCAAGGGGGGAATAGCTATGGGGAACTACAAGATAATTTCGGCGGACGACCACATTTTCGAGCCACCGGATATGTGGACCAGCCGGGTCGAGCCTTCCCTCAAGGACCGTGCTCCTCATATCGTGCGTCTCGACGATGGTGACGACTGGTGGTTCACCGACGGGGTGAAGGGCATAACCGTTGCTTCAGGAGCGCAGACAGGGCTAAGGTTCGACGACATAGAGAAACTGTCCTTTAACAATGCAATCGAAGAGGTGAGGCCCGGGGCCTACGACCCGGACGAACGCATCAAGGACATGGACCTCGATGGCATCGACTCCAGCATCTTATATCCAAACCAGGGTCTCTGTTTGTTCAGCCTGCAAGACGTCGATCTCGCACACGTGTTGATGAAAACCTATAATGACTGGCTGGCCGAGTACTGCAAGGCCCATCCCGACCGGCTTAATGGAATCGGCATGGTTCTTCTGGACGATATCGATTGGGGAATCCAAGAGCTGAAACGCTGTCACCAAATGGGTCTCGTGGGAGCGATGATCTCGGTCTACCCGACACCAGGCAGGGGCTATCATTTGCCGGAATACGAACCCTTTTGGGCAACCGTACAAGACCTGGGCATGCCCCTCTCTCTGCACATTGGTACCAACCGGCCAGGTTCGATACCCGAGCTTACTGACATCGAGAACTTCAGGCCTGAGTTTTACAGCGAAGCCGACCATTGGGTCCGTACATCCCTGGCCCAAATGATCATGAGCGGCGTTTTCGAGCGATATCCGAAACTGACGGTTGGTTCCGTTGAGAACGATTCCTCGTGGACACCCTATTTTTTGTACATACTCGATTACATATATACTCAAAGGGCTCAACTGCCACATTGGCATCGGTTTAACGAGGACATGCTCCCGAGCGACTACTTCCACAGAAACTGCTTCGTCAGTTTCCAAGAAGACGAGTTAGGGATCAAATATCGGGACGTAATCGGGGTAGACAACTTGCAATGGGGCTCCGACTACCCACATCCGGAATCAACCTTCCCCAAAACAAAGGAGATTCTGGAAACTCTCCTGAAAGATTGTACAGACGAAGAACAATCGAAGATCGCTGGAGCCAACGCAGCCAGAGTTTATCAGCTCGGCCAACGCTAGGGATCGAATATACCAGATGGGCGGCTACCGAATAATCTCTTCCGACGACCACGTCTTCGAACCACCGGATTTATGGACAAGCCGCGTGGAGTCCAGATTCGATGACCGCGCTCCTCGTATCGTGAGACTTGAGAACGGCGATGACTGGTGGTTCACGGACGGAATCAAGGGTCAGTCCGTTGCTTCGGGGGCTCAGACTGGCAAGAGATTCGAAGGCAACGACAAGCTGTCTTTTACAGACCAGTTGGAGCACGTCAGAGCTGGCGCCTATGACCCAGACGAGCGTATCAAGGACATGGACCTGGACGGCATCGACGCCAGCGTCGTCTACCCTAATCAGGGAGTGATTCTATACAACCTACCGGATACCGAACTCCTGAATGCACTGTTTGCGACCTATAACGACTGGATTGCGGAGTATTGCGGAGCTCATCCAAAGAGGCTTAAGGGCGTCGCGACTATTAACCTGGACGATGTACAGTGGGCAGTCAAACAACTGGAGCGATGCCACAAACTAGGCCTTTCCGGAGCCATGATTCCTGTCTTTCCTCCGCCAAACAGGGGATACCACATGCCCGAGTATGAGCCTTTTTGGACCGTCGCAGAGGATCTGGGAATGCCCCTATCACTGCATATCGCTTCCAACCGACCCGGATCGGTAGACGCACTAATGGATATAGAGACCCTCATGCCTGACTATATATGTAACGCTGACTACTGGGTACGAACATCCATCGCTCTCATGATTTACGGAGGGGTCTTTGAACGGCATCCGAAACTCCTGGTAGGATCAGTCGAGAACGAGGCAGCCTGGGCGCCATTTTTTCTTGAACGGCTCGACTACAATTACACTGGGACAGCTCAATTACCCCACTGGCATCGATTCGAGGAGGATATGCTGCCCAGCGATTATTTCCACCGCAACGTATTTTTAGGGTTCCAGGAGGATGCGTTGAGCATCCGGGATAGGCATATTATCGGCGTGGATAATCTCCACTGGGGCTCCGACTATCCCCACATCGAGTCGACCTTCCCAAAGAGTCAGCAGGTCCTCGGAGAAATTCTGGCAGACTGTACCGAGGAAGAGAAGGCCCGTATCGCTGGCGGAAACGCCGCCAGAGTTTATCACATAGATCATGTGGAGGCGCAGTCAGATGGGTGAATTTAAATTAATATCCTCCGACGACCACATCTTCGAGCCACCGGACCTCTGGACTTCCAGAGTGGAATCCAAATTCCGTGACCGTGCTCCAAGAATAGTCCGCCTAGAGACTGGTGACGACTGGTGGTTTACTGACGGAATCAAAGGAATGCCTGTGTCCAGTGGGGCACAGACGGGTTTACGTTTTGAAGGTAACGAAAAACTTCACCTCAATGAGCAGCTCGAACACGTGCGCCCTGGAGCCTACGATCCAGATGAACGTATCAAAGATATGGACCTCGACGGAGTCTACGCCAGCGTGTTATATCCCAATCAGGGAGCTCCACTATTCACCGTTCCTGATACCGAACTGGTCAACGCTCTTTTCGAAACCTACAACGACTACACCGCTGAGCACTGCACTACTCACCCCGACAGACTCAAGGGTCTAGCTCTAATAAATCTGGACGATGTCGAATGGGCAGTAAGAGAATTGGAACGCTCCCACAAAATGAGTATGTCGGGGGCTTTGATTCCAGTCTATCCCGCGCCGGGCAAGGGATATCACCTACCACAATACGAGCCCTTCTGGGCGGCCGCTCAGGACTTGGGCATGCCATTGTCCCTCCATCTGGGCACCAACCGGTCGGGGTCGGTCGCCGAGTTTGTAGACGTAGAAACGTTAACACCTGAATACTTTTGCAACTACGACTATTGGGTGAGACTGTCCCTAACACAGCTTATTCTTGGCGGTGTACTGGAGCGGTTCCCGAAGCTCATCGTGGGTTCTGTGGAGAATGACGCCTCGTGGGCTCCATATTTTCTCTGGGCCATGAATTATAACTACACAGAGCGGTTTCAGTTGAAACACTGGCATCAGTTCAAGGAAGACATGTTGCCCAGCGATTATTTCCACCGCAACGTGTTCGTTACTTTCATGGAAGATGCCAAAGCAATCGAAGACAGGGAAATTATTGGCGTCGATAACCTGGTTTGGGGGTCGGACTATCCCCACCCAGAATCCACGTTCCCGAGAACGCGGGAGATCCTAAACAAAATCCTGGCGAATTGTTCTGAAGATGAAAAAGCCAAGATCGCCGGCGAGAATGCCGCCAGGATATGGCACGTAAACTAAACCATAATACCAGCCGCTGGGTAAATTCCCCTATAAGGAGTCACAATGACCATAAGACTAAAGATTGACTACGATAAACAGCTGCCCGACGAGCCTGCCGTAGGCCATAACCGTTGGCACCCTGATATCGAACCGGTCCTGGAGGTGAACCTGGGAGAAGAGGTGGAGATCCAAACCCGCGATGCCCTCGATGGACAAGTAACACCTAATTCGAAGGACGAAGAACTTCCGAATATAGATTTGAATCTGGTGCATCCACTCACCGGCCCTGTCTATGTAAAAGGGGCAGAACCAGGGGACTTGCTTCAAATAGACATGCTCGAGATCAAGCCACGCAAATGGGGATACACTGTCCAGATTCCTGGGTTTGGCTTCCTTCGGGACGTTTTCCCAGACCCATACATCGTCAAGTGGGATGTGAAGGATGGGTATGCCGAGTCTCCCCAGTTGCCTGGCGTCCGCATCCCAGAAGGCCCGTTCATGGGGATTATGGGTGTCGCACCGGACGAGGCCTTGGTCCAAGAGGCCTTTAAGCGCGAGGAGGAGCTACGGGGCCGAGGAGGGTTCGTTCTTCCACCTGAACCTACCGGAGCCATACCATCCTCCGGGCCTGCCGCTGCCAAAGGCTTGCGGACTATTCCGCCTCGGGAGAATGGCGGCAATATGGACATCAAACAGCTCACGGCAGGGGCACGGCTGTTGATTCCCGTTTTTGTTGAAGGAGCCTTGTTCTCCGCCGGTGACGCACATTACGCACAGGGCGATGGTGAAGTGTGCGGCACAGCGATCGAGCTAAGCGCTTCCATGTTGACCAGGTTCACAGTGCACAAAGGGGAAGCCGCGCGCAAGGGCATAAGAACGCCTCGTTTTGAGCGAGACGACTTCTTTCTCCCACCCGAGTGGGCAGCGCCCAAACGGCTGGTAGGAACTACCGGTATGCCCTTCGGAGACGGTAAGAACGAAGCCGAAGACATCACTCTTTCGGTGCGTAATGCTCTGCTGAACATGATCGGCTTGCTCCAGGAGAGGGGCTGGACCAGACAACAAGCGTACACGATCTGCAGCGTGGCGGTAGACTTGAGGGTTAGCGAGATTGTGGACGTTCCAAACACCGTGGTTTCGGCGCTTTTACCATTGGACATATTCGTAGATTAATAATTTAGGTTTATACCAGTCCTAAGAGATATAGCCTACCCGCTCCAGGAAACCTAGTACCTCCCTGGAATAAGTCTCCGGATCGTTGGCGGCCAGTTGTTGGAACGGTAGGTCCAATATCCGGCCTTCGGCTCTTGGAGTCAGCGCAACTGCATCCTCGTTCTTGGCCAAGAAGGGATCACCTTTTGTCGCCATAAACAACGTTGGGCATTTTATCTTGGGGAGCATCTCAGCGGTCTCGAATTCGAACGCTGCTCGAAAGCCCCAATCATATTTGGTGCCTGAACGAAGGAAATCCACTGTCGCATGGTGAAGCTGCTCTGGTAGGGCGTCGGGATTTAGATATGCTTGAAGGCGCTTCCACGCCCAGGTCAAATGAGACCCATCGGAGGACAGAGTCATCGGTTCCAGGTATTTAGTAAGCAGAAAATCCTGTTCTTCATCGGTGAGGAGTAGAGTTCCGCCGACGACAAGAGCCCTGATCCTTTCAGGCAGGTCTACGGCAAGCTGAATCGCAATGGCTCCACCTGTGTGGTCGCCGGCTAGCGCTAGGCCCTCCAGTTCCATTGTGTCCAAAAATTGCTCAAGGTACTGAGCGTATCCGGAAATGGGGAGCGGTTCAGGCGGAGGGTCGGAATCACCGTACCCAGGGGTATCCACTGATATTGCCCGAACTCGTCTAGCTAAGATTGGTAACGCTCTCTCGTAGATTGCGCCCGATAGTGGGCTTTCGTGGAGAATCAAAACGGGCGGTCCCGAACCGGCTTCTCTGTAGTGTATCTGACCGAGGGAAGTGTTCGAGTAACCGCGCCTGACTGGTGAACTCATGCTTCCTCCCGTCTTGGTGGTGGCATCCTAGCATTACCGCCAGTATCTGTAAACCATCATCAATTCGTTGACAAACGGTATTACGAAGGATTATAAATTGCGCATCTACAAGTTAGATGGGGGATGCAAATGGGAAGCTATAAACTGATTTCGTCTGACGATCACGTAATCGAGCCGCCTGATCTATGGTCCAGTAGGGTGGAGCCCAAATTTAGGGAACGAGCCCCAAAATTAGTCCGGTTGGAAAAGGGAACCGACTGGTGGTTCACTGATGGGGTCAAGGGCCAGTCCCCGGCGTTCGGATCCCAGACAGGCGACAGGTTCGAAGGGAACGAGGGGCTTGCTTGGGGGGACAAGCAAGAGCACGTTAGGCCCGGAGCATACGATCCTCATGAGCGTATAAAGGACATGGGAATCGACGGTATAGATGTGAGCTTCATATTTCCAACGCAAGGTCTTAGTGCTTTTACGATAAAGGACACAGAGCTCTGTAATGCCGTAATGGAGGCCTACAACGACTGGATCGCAGAGTACTGTAGTGCCCGCCCAGATCGTCTTAAGGGTATCGCAATGATTAACTTGGACGACATCGAATGGGCGGTGAATGAGCTTGAGCGTAGCAGCAATTTGGGCCTCGTGGGAGCAATGATACCTTCGTATCCAAAGATCGGTAAGAACTACGATTTGCCAGAATACGATCCCTTCTGGGCCGCGGCTCAGGACTCGGGAACTCCTCTTTCTTTCCACTTGGGCACTAACAGGCCCAACCCAGACGAAGAAACGATCGACTTGGAGACCATTACATCGGACTGGCTGTGTAACGTCGACTTCTTCGTCAGGATGTCTCTAGCGCAGATGATACTTGGAGGGGTATTCGAGAAATACCCGAAGCTCCAGGTTGGCTCTATCGAACACGAGATCGCATGGGTAGTCCATTTCGTAGAACGGTTGGATTACACCTATACACAGAGACCTCTTTTGCCCCATTGGCACCGATATAAAGAGGACATGTTGCCCAGTGACTACTTCCATCGCAACGTGTTCCTGAGTTTCCAGGAAGATTCTTCTGGCATCAAGATACGGGAGCTGATCGGGGTGGACAGTCTCCAGTGGGGCTCAGACTATCCCCATGTGGAGTCGACTTTTCCACGGAGCAGGGCGATTTTGGAAGAGATCCTGGCCGATTGTACGGAAGAAGAAAAAGCCAAGATCACCGGTAAGAACGTAGCCAGGGTTTACAACCTCAATTGAACGATCAACAAATATCCCGAGGCGACGGATGGGCAATTACAAAATAATCTCGTCGGACGACCACATTTTCGAGCCACCGGATATGTGGACCAGTCGGGTGGAGCCTTCCTTCAAAGACCGCGCTCCTCATATCGTTCGCCTAGACGATGGTGACGACTGGTGGTTCACCGACGGGGTGAAAGGCATAACCGTTGCTTCAGGATCCCTGACAGGTAACAGGTTCGAAGGCAACGATGATCTCTCATGGGCGGACCAGAAAGAGCATGTCAGGCCCGGGGCCTACGACCCGGACGAACGGATCAAGGACATGGACATCGACGGGATCGATTCCAGCGTCATGTACCCCAATCAAGGGCTACTGCTGTTCGCTGTTCCAGATACAAATCTGCTAAACGAGCTCTGCAGAACTTACAACGACTGGCTAGCTGAACTTTGCTCTACCCATCCAAAACGTCTTAAGGGTATCGCAATGATCAACTTGGACGATATCGAGTGGGCGGTAAAGGAGCTTGAGCGTAGCAGTACGTTGGGCCTCGTGGGAGCAATGATTCCGTCGTATCCAAAGATCGGTAAGAACTACGATTTGCCCGAATACGATCCCTTCTGGGCCGCAGCTCAGGACACGGCAATGCCTTTGTCTCTCCACTTGGGCTCTAACAGGCCCAACCCGGGCGAAGAGCCAATCGATTTGGAGACCGTTACATCGGACTGGCTGTGTAACGTCGACTTCTTTGTCAGGATGTCCCTAGCGCAGATGATACTTGGAGGTGTATTCGAAAAATACCCGAAGCTCCAGGTTGGCTCCATCGAACACGAGATCGTATGGGCGGTCCATTTCCTCGAACGGTTAGACTATACTTATACCCAGAGAACTTTTTTGCCCCATTGGCACAGGTATAAAGAGGACATGTTGCCCAGTGACTACCTACACCGCAACGTATTCCTGAGTTTTCAGGAAGATTCTTCTGGCATCAAAATGCGCGATCTGATAGGCATCGACAGTCTACTGTGGGGATCAGATTATCCCCATGTGGAGTCGACTTTTCCACGGAGCAGGGAAATCTTGGAAGAGGTCCTGGCCGATTGTACGGATGAAGAAAAAGCCAAGATCACCAGTAAGAATGTAGCCAGAGTTTACAACCTCAATTGAACGATTAACAAATATCCCGAGGCGACAGATGGGCAATTACAAAATAATCTCGTCGGACGAACACATCCATGAACCGGAAGATATGTGGACCGGTCGAGTGGAGCCCTGTTTTAAGGAGCGGGCTCCCAAGATAGTCCGTCTTGAGGACGGGTCCGACTGGTGGTTCACCGATGGGTTGATGGGGATGACGGTCTCTGCTCTGACTCAGACAGGTTGGCGATTCGAGAGGAGTGAAGACCTTTCTTACTTCGATCAGTCAGAGCACATAAGACCAGGCGCTTATGATCCAGACGAGCGCATCAAGGACATGGACATGGACGGCATCGATTCCAGTGTCATTTACCCCAATCAAGGACTAAAGCTCTTCGCTGTTCCAGATACAGAGCTATTAAACGAGCTCTGTAGGACATACAACGACTGGCTAGCCGAGTTTTGTTCCACTCATCCGAAACGTCTTAAGGGTGTCGGGATGATCAACCTGGACGATGTGCACTGGGGAGTCAATGAGCTGGAGAGGTGTTCAAAGATGGGCCTGGTCGGCGGCCTGATATCTGCTTATCCAGTGCCAGAAAGAGGTTACCATTCCGCCGAATACGAGCCTTTCTGGGCTGCGGCGCAAAACTTAAGCATGCCCCTGTCCCTCCACTCCGGCACCAACCGGGCCGCGTCGGCCGGTATGGCAGACAAAGAAGATTCTAACCGGTTGGCCAACCGGCATGCAGATGCTATCGCGACTATAGACCACTGGGTTCGTTCTTCGTTAGCCAAGATGATTCTTAGAGGCGTATTCGAGAGATACCCCAGCCTCCAGGTAGGCTCTGTCGAGCATGAGCTCTCATGGGCACCTTACTTCATGGAACGACTCGACTACACATACACACAAAGAGCCCAATTGGGCCATTGGCATGAGTACAAGGATGACTCACTGCCAAGCGATTATTTCCGCCGCAACGTATTTCTGGGATTCCAAGAGGATATTCTCGGTGTAAGGCTGCGGCATGAGATCGGTATCGACAGCTTGCAATGGGGTTCCGACTATCCCCATATGGAGTCAACCTTTCCTCGAAGCCGCCAGATCCTCGACGAGATCCTCTCAGATTGCTCCGAAGAGGAGAAGGCCAAGATCGCAGGTGGCAACGGCGCCCGAGTATACCACCTCAATTGAACTATCAACAGATATTTGGAGGCAAGGGATGGGCAACTACAGAATAATCTCGTCGGACGAACACATCCATGAACCGGAAGATATGTGGACAGGTCGTGTGGAGCCCCGTTTTAAGGAGCGGGCTCCCAAGATAGTCCGCCTAGAAGATGGCGGTGACTGGTGGTTTACCGATGGGTTGATGGGAATCACGGTTTCTGCTTTGACACAGACCGGTTGGCGGTTCGACAGAAGTGAAGACCTTTCTTACCTCGATCAATCAGAGCACATAAGACCGGGCGCCTATGACCCAGACGAGCGCATCAAAGACATGGACAAGGATGGCATCGACGCAGGTATCATCTACCCCAACCAGGGACTAATGCTCTTCGCTGTTCCAGATACAGAGCTAGTAAACGAACTCTGTAGGACATACAACGATTGGCTGGCCGAGTTTTGCTCGACTCATCCCAAACGTCTCAACGGTATCGGGATGATCAACCTGGACGATGTACAGTGGGGAGTCAACGAACTGGAGAGGTGTTCAAAGATGGGTCTTGTCGGCGGCCTGATATCTGCCTATCCGGTGCCAGAAAGAGGCTACGATTCCGCCGAATACCAGCCTTTCTGGGCCGCAGCGCAAGACTTAAGCATGCCTCTGTCCCTCCACTCCGACACCAACCGGGCTGCGTTGGCCGGTATGGCGGACAAAGAAGAATCTAACCGGTTAGACAACCGGCATGCGGATGCTATCGCGACTATAGACCACTGGGTTCGCTCTTCGTTAGCCAAGTTGATTCTTGGAGGCGTGTTCGAAAGATACCCCCGCCTCCAGGTCGGCTCTGTCGAGCATGAGCTCTCGTGGGCGCCTTACTTCATTGAACGGCTCGACTATACCTACACACAAAGAGCCCAACTGGGCCATTGGCATGAGTACAAAGACGACTCACTGCCGAGCGATTATTTCCGTCGCAACGTGTTCATGGGATTCCAGGAGGATATCCTTGGGGTAAGGCTGCGGAACGAGATCGGCATCGACTGTTTACAATGGGGATCAGATTACCCCCATATGGAGTCAACCTTTCCTCGAAGTCGCCAGATCCTCGAAGAGATTCTTTCAGATTGCTCCGAAGAGGAGAAGGCCAAGATCGCAGGCGGCAACGGCGCCCGAGTATACCACCTCAATTAGGCCCTACTCCGTCGTCGCTCACTCCAGCATCCAGAGCTCATACCGACTCAACTTGTCCGGAACCACATCCCCGGGATTCGGTCTGTATAGCTCACTTACTCGACGTGGCAAACCCCCCGAACTAAATGACCTGATTGTTGTTGGAGGCGGGGACTGGCGTGCGGTTTGGGTACACGCTTGTCAGACGAGTGTTTACTAATAGCAGCGGCACGATGGATATCCATCGTGCCGCTCTGGTTGTCGAATGCCTATCGAGCTGCTGCTATTGCTTGACGGCTACGATATCCTCCAAGTCACCGATTCCGATCAGGCCTCCCGTTCGGTACTCTTCTATGACTGCCGGGTTGATCACGTATGTTGAGGGCACCCAGAACAGGGGAAGGCCGGCGAAATCATCGTACAAGATGTCTCCCAACTGCCTGATAAGCCTGTCGCGCTCATCCAAGTCTCCTATTTCCCTGAGCTGTTCGACTATCACGTCGTACTCCCGGTTCTCGTAGAAGTGACAGCAAACGCCGCTCTTGCTGTAGTAGAGGAGCTCATGGTAGAAGGGATCAGTCGCCTTTTCGAATCCGTTGATCCAGAGCTGGCCTCCAACAGTGGCACCGAAGATGCGGGAAAGGACACTGTTGAAATCTTCGGTCCGGGTTGGAATTTCGATTCCAACCTCTCTAAAATATCCGTCCAAGGCCAAGGCCATGTTGCTCAGACCGGCAATCAACGGTCTATCGGCTAAGGGCATGACTGTTTTGGACCAGTCGAGTTCCTGCCCGATTTCTGCCTCGACCTCGGCAAGAAGAGCTCTAGCGCCTTCGGGGTCATAGCCATACTTCTCAGGAAACTCGTCTTCCCACCTCTGGTTCCAGCCCCGCAGCGACTTGTCAAACCAGGTGATGTACATGGGTACGCCACGGCCATTCAAGAGTATTTCGTTGAACTCCTCCCTGTTGACCGCCTTGTTCATGGCCTGACGCACCTTGGGATGCGCCCACGGTACCTCGGTCACCGGATGGTAGACATCGGAGAAGGGCAGGTCTGGATGCTCACCCTTACGAACGCCGCCCTCTGATATTGATCCGTCTTCGAAGAAGAGACCTCCGATCAAACCACCGAGAGTCGTCGCGACGTCGCCTCCGACCACCACCCTCATGCCGTTTGCCTCCGCCGTCTCCTCAAGGTCGCCGCTCATCTGAGCCAGGTGTATTTCCCCGGCCAGCATTGCGGCCAGTCGTGTGGCGTCCTCTGCCATGACCAAGAGTTCGATCTCTTGGAAGTCCGGGTTGACTCGCCAGTGGTCGTACGGTACTCGTTCAAACAGAATGAACTCTCCCAGGCCTCTACGCACAAATCTGTAAGGACCGGAACCCACTGGGTTATTGTCCACGCCTTCTTGTCCCTCTGCGTCGAAGGCAGCCTTGCTCTGTATCAGAGAGGCACGGCGGTTGTGGAAAGCGTTGGTGACATTGACGTTCAGGGCTTCGAAGTTAATTGTGATGGTGAAGGGGTCGGGTATGTCGAAGCTTTCAATGGACAGGGAGAGTCCGTGTTCGAGGCCTACGACGATTTCCCGTTTGGCCCTGTCCATGGTGTGTACTATATCCGCGGCAGTGAACCCGCCGAACCCGCGATGCCAAATAATATCGTCTCTCAGGAAGAAGGTCCATGACTTGGCGTCCGAGCTTGCCTCGAAGCCTGTCGCCATCATGGGCCGGTCTACCCCGTCGAACTCATATTTCAGGAGGTTCTCGTACATGGGCAGGACCTCCGGAATTGTGTCCCTGAGCAGCAACGGATCGTTGCTCTCCCTCTCAAAGAACATCCCCACTTTGACACGGTTGGTTACCGGTCGCAGTACAGGTGTTGGGGTTGGCTGGGGTGTCGGGGTAGCAATGACGGTGACTTCTACCTCTTTCGTCACCTCTACCTCTTTAGTTACCTCGACTTCTATGGTGACTTCCACTTCCTGGGTAACCACCACTTCTTTGGTCACCTCTACCGTTTCTCTAATAATGACAGGTGTGGAAGTGGCCGATGGAGTTGACGTGGCGTCGTCTCCGCACGCTGCGGCTATCATTAACAGAGCGCCCAGAGCGACCGCGAGACCAAAAAGCTTCCTGGATGCCATCATCCCTCCTTGTTGGCTTATCAGACTTAATATGAGCTTGGTGTAAAACCCGCTAGATTATAAACCGATAACGCCCAGGGTTGTCAACTAACGGGACAATCGGGTAGTGTATGAAAACGATCTGCTGCCGGCAATTGACACCTATCCAGAGCTAGAGTACATTACCGATTAACATTCTCCCAACTAGCCACACCTTGCTTTCCCGGGACCCCATATGCGAAACAAGTTAATATGAAGATCAGCTTTTTCCATCTGATGCCTTACCAGGGACTGCCTGAGGACTTCGAGCAGCGTTTCCGTAGCGCATGGGTGGACTTGCCCAACGAAAACTACGATCCGGAGTTAGGGCGGACCCTGTATGGCGACTACCTAGAGGAATTTCAGCGTGCCGACGCCCTGGGCTATGACGGGATCTGCGTAAACGAGCACCATTCCAACGCGTATGGCCTGATGCCATCGCCGAATTTGATGGCGGCCATCCTCAGTCGAACCACGTCTAATGCAGCCTTGATAGTCCTGGGTAACAGCGTAGCCCTCTACCAACCTCCGCGCGTCGCCGAAGAGCTTGCGATGTTGGATGTGCTTAGCGGGGGGAGAGTCATAGCCGGCTTGCCTGTGGGGACGAGTATGGATACCACCTTTTCCTACGGGCAGGTACCCATTCAGCTCCGGGAGCGCCATGCGGAAGCACATGACTTGATCATTCAAGCATGGACCCGGCGGGAGCCCTTCTCATTTAACGGGAAATACAACAAGTTGCGGTACGTAAATGTATGGCCCAGGCCCTTACAACAGCCACACCCCCCGATTTGGCTCCCAGGGAGCGGGAGCCTTGAGACGTGGGACTGGGTGCTGAAGCGTAACTACGTGTACTGCTACCTCAGTTACTGGGGTTACCTTAGGGGCAAGAAGGCCTTGGATGGCTTCCGGGAGCGTGCCGCCGAGTTGGACGTAGATGACAATCCCTACCGTACCGGCTTTTTACAGCTTATAGCAGTTTCGGAGACCGACGCCCGTGCCGAGCAGGAGTATTTCCCTCATGTCGAGTACTTCTACAAAAAGTTGCTCCGCGTCTACCCGCCTTTCTCTGAGTCTCCCGGATACCGTTCCATTGAGTCGATGCGTGCGGGTGTCCGCCCTCACGTGGGGAAAGAGTCACAAAAGCTGGCCCAAGATCTCAGGTGGAAAGATATGGTCGAGCAGGGCCATATTATCGCCGGCAGCCCGGCTACCGTGCGCGATCGCCTGAAGGAAGCAATTAAGTTGCTGGGGGTCGGGCACTTGATGTGCCTGCTCCACATCGGCAGTATGCCCAAAGACCTGACCATGAAGAACCTGGAGTTGTTCGCCAACGAGGTGATGCCAGCCGTTAAAGGTTTTTGGAGCGAGTGGGAAGACCCCTGGTGGCCCGCCGCAGTGCCAGACCGTGTCAAGACCTCATCTCCTCCGGCGGACGTGTAGGAGTCTGACATGGTCGGCTTCCAAGAGCGTATGGTGCCTGTCCGGGGCGGTAAGCTGCGGATCAACGTGTTGGAAGGTGGTAGCGGCGACCCGCTTGTTTACATACACGGTGCGGGAGGTCTTCCTGGTTGGGCTTCCTACCTGGACCGGATGGCCCAGGATTTTAACGTCTATGCACCTTACCATCCCGGGGTCGGAGCAAGCGAAGGACTCGAGCATCTCGATGACGCATGGGACCTCTCGCTGTTTTATGAGGAACTGCTGGACGCTTTAGGCCTCCAGAACATCTTATTGGTAGGCCAATCCTACGGCGGTATGGTAGCTGCCGAGCTGGCTGCCCAGTCCCCCAAACGGATCCGTCGTCTTGTGCTCATCGGCTCTCTAGGACTCTGGCTGGACCACACCCCGATACCAGATTTTTTCGTTTCATCTCCGGAAGAGCGGGCCAGGAACACCTGGTATGACCCAAGTTCAGAGGCGGCCAAAGCGGCATTGGCCGTGCCCAAGGACCCTGAGGCGCAGGTTGAAGCAGAGCTAGAACATACTAAGACTTTGGCGGCTATCGCCAAGTTCATCTGGCCCATCCCAGATAGGGGACTGATCAAGAGGATTCACCGCATCACGGCGCCCACCCTCCTCCTCTGGGGAGCTGCGGACGGTGTCGTGCCGCCAGTTTACGGCAAAGAGTTTCAGCGGCTGATACCGGGGTCCCACCTTAAAATCTTTGAGCGGTGCGGCCACAGGCCGCATGAAGAATGTCCCGAGGAATTCTTCGATGCCCTTTTACCATTCCTCAAAGAAAGCTGAGGCTTAGTATTTACCGCGAAAGTGCTCGGTCCGATTCCCAATTGGGTATCTGGTTACTGGCTTGGTAGTAAGCGTTGCGCATGACCCGTCCTGGGAGGGCCCCGGTGTGCTTCCCGTCCTGAATCAGCACCTGACCGTTGACTATTGTGTACTTGATCCCTTCCGCTAGTGCCCTCATTCGCCAACCTCCGGCGGGGAGATCTTGCACGGTATCTTCGGGCAACGGACGGATTGTGTCAGGGTCAAAGATGGTAATGTCTGCAGCCCTACCTGGGTGAAGCAAGCCACGGTCGAAGATTCCAAACAGAGACGCGGGCTCGAAGGTCAGCCGTCGGACGGCTTGTTCTAGGGACATGATGTTCTGTTCCCTCACCCAGTAGCTCAAGAAGTAAGTGCTGAAACCGTAACCGCTGTGGAACTGCACGTGGGCACCACCATCTGAGAGACCAATGCTGGTATTGGGGTAGTTGAGGATTTGCTTCACGGCCTCTTTGTCCACGTTGTTTTTGCCCTGCCTGAATGTCGTATCAAGGTTCTCCTCAACCGCCAGGTCGAGAAAAGTGTCAATAACGCTCTTCCCCTGGTCTCTGGCGAGTTCACCCAGAGTTTTCCCCTCCAGAGCCCTGTTCTTCTCTAGCACGGTTTTGTCTACCCACGTGTAGTCGTACCAGTCGCGCGGGATCTCCACTGCCGGAAGATCGTCCGTCCATTCAATGACCTCAGCGTGCAGCTTCTTGCGTACCTCGGGGTCGGCGTACGCCCTCAGCTTCTCATCGTCTGAAGCCAGCAGGATGGGATGCCATGATGGCACGCCCTTGAAATCCTGGCAGTTCCTCATATTAAAGGTATGTGCGTTGCTCAGCGGTGAACACATAGGATAAGCTCGGATCCCTGCCTGGGACGACTCGTCCACCAGAGCGATGAGCTCCTTCCACTCGTTGGGCTTGCGGACCTCATGCTTGAGCTGGTTGTACAACACTTGTCGGCCCGTGGCCTCAGCAACCCTGCTCATCAGACGGTTGTCAAGCTCCGCCGCTCGGCCTGCACCGCCTTGGATAACGCCTGTTCCGAGCTCTCTAAGGACGTCGCACAGCGAGAAAATTTCCTCTTCTGTAGCCCAGGCTGCGGGGATCAATACCCCTTGAGGATCGAAATGGCCCTTGTGCCGGGTGATTGACAACCCAAGAGCGCCGGAGCCGATGGCCTCTCGTAATATCCCTTTCATCTCATCGATCTCTTGTGCGGTAGCTTCTCGCCCCTGGGACTCGTCACCCATAACGTAGTGTCTGATCATCGAATGGCCAATTAGTGTCCCTATGTTGACACCCAGGCGCTTATCGACGGTGTCCATGTATTCGGGCATGGTTTCCCAAGAGAAGTCTACCGTCCGCAGCGCCTCCATCGGGATGGCTTCCACATACGATAGGAACTCGCACACACGCTCTTCGCTACCGGGCCTTACCGGAGCCAAGGACAGGGAGCAGTTCCCTACGATCACCGTCGTGGCACCGTGGTAGCAGGAGAAGGTACACAAAGGGTCCCAGGTTACCTGGGCATCGTAGTGGCAGTGATTGTCGATAAACCCGGGTGCTACAACCAGACCATCGGCGTCGACTACCTTTTCTGCAGGGCCGCTCAACTTACCGACCGCTACAATGTTGCCGTTTTTGACACCTACGTCGCCGTGGAACGAGGGCATACCTGAACCATCAACAACATGGCCGTTCTTAACCAGCAAGTCATAAGCCATTAACTGCCGTCCTCCTTATAGCCACAACACCTCAGCCGGTGGGCTTATTCGCATTTAAGATTGTCTTCCGTTGCCGTGTGCAGTGTGGGTTTGAGACAATTACTCCGATTATAGCCAACCTCGGACTGGTGTCAACTGAAGGGGTGCCATGGGAGAACCGTTCAACTTGACGGTGGCGGAGGCCGCCGAAAGTATGCGCCGCCGGGAACTAACCTCACGGGCACTTACTGAGTCCCTCCTCAGTCGCATTGAACGCCTGGAGCCCAGTCTTAGGGCATGGGTGACTATCGACCGTGAGAAAGTCCTGGGCGCTGCCCAGGAACGTGATAGGGAACTCGAGGAGAAGGGCCCCCGGGGGCCGCTCCATGGGATACCAGTAGGTATAAAAGACATCTTCTACACCGAGGGTATGAAGACCGAGGCGGGGTCGAAGATATATGCCGATTTCGTGCCGGACTACGACGCCACCGCCGTAGCCCGCCTGAAAAAAGCCGGCGCCATTGTCCTCGGCAAGACCGTTACCACCGAACTGGCGGCCGGAGGCCCTTCTCCCACTCGCAATCCCTGGAACCCAGCCCATACCGCCGGGGGCTCCAGTACCGGATCGGCGGTGGCGGTGGCGGTTAGCATGTGCCCAGCGGCCCTGGGCACCCAAACTGGAGGCTCCATATGCAGGCCTGCTTCCTATAATGGAGTAGTGGGCTTAAGCCCTTCTTACGGGAGGATCAGCCGCTACGGTGTGGTGCCTGTAAGCTGGTCATTGGATACTATAGGTATACTGACCCGCACAGTCGAAGACGCCGCTTTGATGCTCCAAGTGCTGGCCGGGTACGGCCCACATGACCCCACGTCCTCGAACGAACCTGTTTCCGACTACGGAGGGGAGCTCGGCAGTGATTCACTTGGCACAACAGGTCCGTCCCATGGAAGACCTCCCCGGATAGGATTGGTCCGGGAGTTCTTCTTGGAACGATGCGATGATGATGTGCGGAAAAATACAGAAGAAGCAGCCTATCGCTTGGGCCAGGCTGGGGCTGCTATCGAGGAGATTCGCCTTCCCAATAGCTTCGCTACAAGTCATACGGCCCATCGTATAGTCATGTGTGTGGAATGTGCGGCTTTTCATGAAGAACGTTTCAAGGAACGCCGTCAGGATTACGGCCCGGGCATACGCCGTCCCATCGAGACCGGGATGGTCGTGCCAGGCGTCCGGTACGTTCAAGCCCTGCGACTGAGGCGCCGCTTTCGGGATGAGATGGTGGATACGGTTGGCAGGCTGGATGCCCTTCTGACTCCAACTACGCCCACAGCAGCCCCTGGGGATCTGGGAACTACGGGAGACCCGTTGTTTCAGAGCCCATGGACTTTCGCGGGCATGCCCTCGATTACCCTCCCATCTGGGCTGAACCGGTCTGGGATGCCACTGGCCATACAATTGGCAGGGGTCCCCTTCAGAGAAGCGAGGCTTCTGAGCGTGGCCCACTGGTGCGAGGCAGTCCTGGACGTAGAGATGGTCCCTCCCGGCACCGACTAAATCACTCGTTCAGAGTTTAAGGACGTGCTGGGCGTTCCTGCTATAGACCTTCTCACTGTCGATCTCCGACAAGCCGAGACTCTCATGGAATTGGTTGGACCAGTCCATGTGCTTGCTCCCAGCTACGAAGTAATCGGTCCCGTACAGGATGTGATCAATACCCACCAGAGCCCGAGCGCAGTCGAATGCCGGGGAATGCCAGCTAAGCGCCGTATCAACATAAAGTTTGCTCATGTAATCGCTGGGCCTGCGGGGGATCTGCTTATACTTATCGGGTAGGGCCGCCACCTCGTAACCCAGGTCGATGCGTCGGGCCAGGAACGGCAGCGTGCCACCAAGGTGGGACAGTATCAGGACGAGGTCTGGGAACCGCTCAAACAGTCCGCCGTATAGCAACTTCATGGTGGATAGAGTTGTCTCAAAGGGAAAGCCTAGGATAGAGGAACTTTCGTCGCCCTGGTAGTTGGGGGGCTCGGCTGGGTGCATAAAGACTGCTACTTTGCGGCGGTTGACTTCCTCCCAGAAGGGCAGGAAGTCAGGAGTGTGGAGATAGCGACCAGCGATATGGGAGCTAACCAGCACCCCGGCAAAGCCCAGATCATCCAGGGCTCGGGCCATCTCCTTCAAAGCCGCATCCATGCTGTTAAAGGGAATGTGGGCAAAGGCCCTGAACCGTCCAGGATCTCGTCGGCATGACTCAGCCAGCGCATCGTTTACTATCCGGCATAGTTCTGGGCTGTGGCGGTCGACACGCCGATACATATCTGAGTTGGAGAGGATCTCGACGTCCACTCCAGCCTGGTCCATCTGTTGAAGCCTACTTTGATGATCCCAGGGAGGACGAGGGGTATCAGCCCATATCGGACGAAGCCCGCCCTGGGCATCCGGTTTCCCCAGCATGGCATCAGGATAGTATTCCTGAAGCTTTTTCTGAAACTCGACTGGGAAAGCGTGGCAGTGGACATCGATTTTCACGGGATGTTCACTTTCTGCTTCCTATCGCACGATCTCTTGATTCGGTCCGGAGGGCCATGCCTCTCCGTTACAAGGTCGAAAGGCGCTGCTTCTTTAGCCCACCAGGTCATAGCTGGACATCAGCTAGCGACACGATGCAAACGGCACGATGGGCTTCCCATCGTGCCGTTCTTGCGACCCTTTTGTCCAATTATTACTGCTTGACCGCCACCACCGTTTCCAGGTCTCCAAAGCCCAGGAGGCCAGAGGTCACATACTCATCGACCACGTTGGGGTTCACCACGAAGGTTGTGGGAAGCCAGAACAAGGGCATGGTGGAGTATTCGTCGAACAGGATTCTTCCAGCCCTTTTCATTATCTCGTCGCGCTTCTGCAAATCGGTAATAGGCCTCAGTTCTTCAACAATCGCGTCATACTCTGCGTTCTCGAAGAAATGGCAACAGATACCGTTCTTACTGTAGTAAAGAATTTCCACATAGGTTGGATCCGTGGTTGTTTCAAACCCGTTGACCCAGAGCTGACCGCCTACACTGCCGTTAAAGGCGTGGCCAATCGTGGGTCCGAAAGTTGATGACTCAGTAGGAATAGGCATCCCCACCTCTCTCATGTAGTTGGCGACGGCTTCGGCAATATCATCCAGGCGAGGGATCTGCTGCCTGGGAACTAGGGGGAGTATCGTCTTTGACCAGTCCAGAGGCTGCCCGATGTCCGCTTCCACCTCGGCTATCAACTCTCGGGCACGGTCGGGATCGTAACCATACTTCTCTTCGAACTCGTCTATCCAGGCGGGATCAAAGCCCCGCGCCTGCGGGTGCCACCAGGTAATGTACATAGGTTGTCCACGACCGGCCAAGAGTGTCTCGTTGATCTCCTCCCTGTTGATCGCATGGTTCATGGCCTCTCGTATCCTCACGTCCACCCAGGGGACCTCCGTTACGGGATGGTAGATGTCGGAGAAGGGCAGATCTGGATGCTCGCCCTTGCGCACGCTGCCCTCAGGAATCTCCTCGTGAAAGAGACCTCCTATAAGCCCAGAGAGGGTGGTGGCAACGTCGCTGGACACGATTATCCTCATGCCATTTTCCTCGGCCGTGCTTTCCAAGTCTGGGGCCATCAAGGCCATGTGGACCTCGCCAGCCAACATGGCGGCCAGACGTGTGCCCTCCTCTTCCACTACCAGCAACTGAAGCTCGGGGAAGTCTGGAGTGATCCTCCAGTGGTCATAGGGGACTGTTTCGTATAGGATGTACTGGTTTGCTTCCCGTCGTACAAACCGGTATGGTCCAGTCCCCACTGGGTTGTTTTCTACGCCTGCCTGGCCCTCGACATCGAAGGCGACCTTACTTTGCATCACCAGGCCACGACGGTTCCACAGCTTGAATTCCATGTTAAGGTCTGGCGCATTTACGTTGACGGTGATGGTCTGCGGGTAGGGTATGTCGAAGCTCTCGACCGAAAGAGCCAGCGGTCTTTCAAGGCCTGAGACTTCTTCTCGTTCGGCCCGCTTCAGGGTGTGTACGAAGTCCTGGGCGGTGAACTCGCCAAAGTTGCGGTGAAACTGTACGCCCATTCGGAGGTTGAAGGTCCAACTTTGGGCGTCGGGTGTAACGGACCAACTTTCAGCCAACATGGCCCCGTAGCTCCCGTCGGGCTCATTCTTGATCAGTGCCTCATGCATGGGGAAGAGCTGCGGGGACGCCCCCCCCACGAGCAGCAACGGATCGTTGCTTGACAGCTCCCAGAAGGTTGCTACAACGAGACGGTTGGTCACCGGTTGTGTTACAGGCGTTGCGGTTGGTTGGGGCGTCGGGGTGGCAATGACGGTGACTTCTACCTCTTTTGTCACCTCTACCTCTTTAGTTACCTCGACTTCTTTGGTGACTTCCACTTCCTGGGTAACCACCACTTCTTTGGTGACCTCTACCGTTTCTCTAATAATGACAGGTGTGGAAGTGGCCGATGGAGTTGACGTGGCGTCGTCTCCGCACGCTGCGGCTATTATTAACAGAGCGCCCAGAGCGACCGCGAGACCAAAAAGCTTCCTGGATGCCATCATCCCTCCTTATTGGCTTATCAAACTTAATTTGGCATAAATTATAGAACTGGAACCACCAAGTCTGTCAACCTCTACGAATTAGATACGTCAAACTGAGCAATGCAGCCGGTTTGCAGCCAATGGCTACCGAATTCGTATGCGTCCAGTTGACACTCCAAAATGTCAAGGGTAGAGTACATACCAAACATCTCCTGTACGCTGCTTTGTAGGAGGACTTGTGATGGGCAACTACCGGATCATATCGTCGGACGATCATATCGCTGAGCCAGCCGATCTGTGGACGAGCCGGGTAGAGCGCATATTCAGAGACCGTGCACCCCATATAGTACGCCTTGAAGACGGTAGCGATTGGTGGTTCACAGACGGGGTCCAGGGGATGACCCTCGCCTCCGTGACGGTAGTAGGAGAGAGGTTTCAAGGCACTGAAAATCTCTCATTTTTCGGTCAAACCGAGGACGTCAGGCCGGGGGGATACGACCCGCATGAGCGCATTAAAGACATGGACCAGGATGGCATAGAGGTCAGCGTCATTTACTCTAACGCAGGTTTAAACCTTTATCACGTGCCCGATACCGAACTGCTTAACGCCCTTTTCAAAACCTATAACGACTGGTTGGCGGAATATTGCACCCCCTACAAAAACCGACTAAAAGGCATCGCCTTGATCAACCTGGACGACGTAGAATGGGGCGTGAGGGAGTTGGAGCGTTGTCAGAAGCTGGGCCTTGCAGGGGCTACCATCGCCGCCTACCAGCACCCTTCGAGGGGCTACCACATGCCTGAGTACGAGCCTTTCTGGGCCGCTTCTCAGGACCTGGGCATGCCCCTTTCACTCCATATCTCAACAAACCGGGCCGGCTCCAGTGGCGCCGTTGAACTGACCCAGAGTCAGCTTCAACCGGACACCATGTGCAATTTCGATTACTGGGTCAGGACATCCCTTTCGCAAATGATTTTTGGCGGGGTGTTCGAACGGTATCCCAAGTTACAGGTGGGATCTGTCGAGCATGAAGTGCTGTGGGCGTTGCACTTTCTAGAGCGAATGGACTACCTCCGCACTCAGAGGCCAACTCTGGAACACTGGTGGAAGTTCAAAGAGGACATGCTTCCCAGCGACTACTTCCGCCGCAATGTCTTCGTAGGATTCCAGGAAGACGCTCTGGCCATAAAGCTCAGGGAACACATAGGCGTGGACTGTTTGCAGTGGGGTTCAGACTATCCACATATGGAGTCAACCTTCCCCAGGAGCCAGGAGATTCTCCAGGATATTCTGGCTGACTGCACCGAGGACGAGAAGTCAAAGATAGTCTGCGGCAATGCGAGCCGGGTATACCATCTGAACTAAACGACCCTTAGCCCAGACAGTGTGATTGGGGATAGGGGGCCGTAATAGGAGACTCTTGGCCCTCCTATCTGCGGGACTTTGCAACCGTTGAGAGAGGCTGTGCCATCCATATCCCAAGCTGTAAGGTTCGTTTCTCCAAGGGCTTGGGCTTTTGAAATGGGAAATCCCAGAAAATATGATGTGATCGTAGTAGGAGCTGGATCAGCGGGTTGTGCTTTGGCTGCACGCCTGTCGGAGGACCCAAAGCGTTCGGTGCTGCTTCTCGAGGCCGGCCCTGACTATCCAGACCTAGCTCATCTCCCTGAAGACCTTAAGTACGGCAATGACCTTGTCGCAGAGCGTCCAAACGCGCCTCACAACTAGTCATTTGTAGGCACTATCACACCCCAACGGGCGGACCCAATCCAGGTGCCCAGGGGTAAAGTCGTTGGTGGCTCCAGTGCTATAAACGGACAGGCCTTTGTGCGAGGCCTTCCCGAAGACTTCGACGACTGGGCGTCTTGCGTAATGAAGAGTGGGCCTATCCCAAGGTCTTGCCTTACTTCAGGAAACTAGAAACCGATATGGACATCCAGGACGAGTACCATGGCTCAGACGGTCCGGTTCCAGTCAGGCGGCACAAACGAGAGACGTGGCTCCCCTTCCAGGAGGCGTTCTATAGCGCTTGTGTAGCCTTGGGTTTCCCAGAGCATCTGGACATGAACCACCCGGAATCCACAGGGGTGAGCCCTATCCCCATGAACAACCTAGACGGTATCCGAGTGAGCATGGCCCTGGGCTACATCAACCCTAACCGCCAACGGCACAACCTGACCATCCGGGCTAATGCCCTGGTCACTCGTGTCCTCATTACCGACAAAAGGGCAACAGCGGTGGAGTTTGAGAGCGATGGGGCAAGGTTTACCGTGGAGGGAGAGGAGATCATACTGAGCGCTGGAGCTATCGCATCGCCTCAGTTGTTGATGCTATCGGGCATGGGGCCAGCGAACCGCTTGCGCAGCCTGGGGATCCAGGTCGTATATGACCTACCAGGGGTGGGCCAGAACTTAAGAGACCACCCTTCGGCCACAATGCCTTTGCGCGTGAAAGACGAATTTCCCATGAACCCCGGCGCTCCGTGGCACCAGGTGTTCCTACGCTATACCTCCCATGGCTCTAGCTCCCGCAATGACGTGCTCATCTTTCCAACCTCATATTTTGCTCCACCCGGCGCAGACCTCTCAGAAGCCGTCGCCCTTATTCACTGCCTGCTGCTACAGGCTGTGAGCTCCGGCGAGCTAAGGCTCACTTCAACCGACCCCGATGTGCAGCCATATCTGGACTACCGATATCTTCTTGACCAGCGGGACTGGCAACGGTTGCGTGAGGCAATACGTCTGTGCATCGGGTTGTTGGAGCACGAAGCTTTCAGGGACATTGTCGTCCAGCGGACCTCTCCGACGGACAGCGATCTCTCCTCCGACCAAGAATTAGACGCATGGCTGCTGAAAAACATAGCCACTCAGCAACATATGTCTGGCACCTGCAAGATGGGGCCGGCCTCTGACCCAACGTCAGTTGTGGACCAGTATTGTAGAGTGCATGGCCTGGAAGGTCTCAGAGTGGTGGACACGTCTATCATGCCCAACGTGGTTCGAGGAAATACCAACGCAACAGCAATTATGATTGGTGAACGCGCCGCGGACTTGATGAAGGCAGAACTCGAAATTCGGATGCGCTCCAAAGCATAATTCTTGTTAGGTGACTAGCGCAATTAGTATCAGGCAGTATGAGGAGCAACGTATGATCGTACGGATATACACACGCGATGATGGCCACGCTCACTTTGATGATATGGAGTTGCCACCGGGCGAGGTGGAGACCACCGGCCTCAAGGCCCGCGGTAAGGTGACATTTCACCGAAATCCCGATGGGCGCTTCGCCGATTGGCACAACCCACCCTGGCGGCGGTACGTCATCATCATGTCCGGGCAAATGGAGGTTGGCATCGGAGATGGAACGGTACGGCGGTTTGGCCCTGGCAGTGTAATTCTGGTGGAAGACCTGACAGGCAAAGGCCACACTACAAAGATATTAGGCTCCGAGTCTCCCAGCCTTTTTATGATAGTGCCCCTGGAGGGATAGCAGGATAGCTGACGTCCCCGGGGCATCTTCCACACTATGGTGGACTGGTGACCATGGGTGGGCTGAGTGGAGTCAACTTGGGTGATCCCCTGAGGCGAAGCTCAGCCCAAGACGCCTAGCCCACCATATCGTAGCTGCGCATCAGCTTCCCTGGAAGGGCCCCCGTGCATTCGTTTTCCTCAAAGGTGACGGTGCCATTGACGATAGTGTAGCGAAAGCCTGTCGGTTTCTGGATGATGCGGCGTTCCCCACCCGGGAAGTCGTTCGCATAAATAGGCTTTTCGTAGAGCATCCCCAGCTTCTCTTGGTCGTAAACGAGAATGTCAGCCCAGGCGCCCTTGCGCAGATAGCCACGGTCCTTGAAGTCGGCAAGCCATGCAGGAAGTGCGCTAATCTTGTAATGGGCCTGCTCCAAGGTCATGATCTCCTTGTCCCGTATCCAGTGGCTGAGAAAGTAAGAAGGCCAAGTTGCTGTGGTCATGTACCTGCCGTGGGCCCCGCCATCGGAGACGGAGATGTGGGCGTAGGGGTTGGTGATACGCTTCTCAAAGGCCTCCTCGCTTAAGCCCAGCAGCATGTGGCTGAACTCGGTCTCCAAGTCCTCGTCTATCGCCAGGTCCAGCATGGCATCCAGGGGATGCTTGTTTTCCATTCGGCCGATCTCTTCCATAGACATGCCCTCGTATTTGTAATTCCTTTCATGAACCGCCTGGAGCACTTTGATGTTGCTGTATTCGGCCCTGATATTCGGCATATCAATGACATCTTGTTTCATGCCTTCCCGGCGTTTGGGGTCGCGAAGCTTGACGGCCCGCTCCTGAGGCGTACCCACGAGAGGTTCAATCCATTTGGGCATGATGTCGAAGAGGTTGTATTCAGATAGTTTAAAGTTGGCCGATGAGTTATAGACAATCTCCTGTGAAATCAGCGGCAGCCCTTCCTTCTGGCAGGCCTCGTGCCACCTGGCGCCCGCCTCGTCGTCAGGTATCGCAGTGTGGACCGGGCGACCACTGATCCTCATCATCTTTGTTAACAGCTCCTGTTGCCAAGGGCGGTCGTCGAACCCACCAATGTCAGCAAACCCGATGGTCCACCCTATATGCCCCACGCCGAAGTCCCGCTGGACCTCCGCGAGGGCCAGGAACTCCTCCTCCGAGGCGACCTGGCTGGGAAGGAAGCCGCCGTCCTCTGTGTGGTCCTCCATGCTTTTATCCGCGGTGAACCCGAAGGCGCCGGCCGTCATCGCCTCGTGAAACAGTTCCTTCATTTGGTTAATCTCTGCTTCGGTGGCGGATGTACGCTCCCGTGACGGCATCACTCCCATGACCCATCCTCGAAGGGGCTGAAAGGGGAACATGGAGCCTACGTTTACACCCAACCCCTGGCGGTCCAGGCTGTCCAGGAACTCGGGGTATGTGATCCAGTCCCAGCGCATTCCTTGGCGCATAGACTCCATTGGGATGGCCTCGATACGGCTCATCATCAACATCGCCCGTTCTTGCTCTTCGGGCCTTACTGGAGCGAAACCGAAACCGCACTGGCCTATACTCACGGAGGTCACACCAAACCAGCCCGACAGAGAGCAGTATGGGTCCCATTGGACCTGGGCGTCATAGTGGGTGTGCAGATCTATGGCACCGGGGGCTACTATGCAGCCGCTGGCGTCCAACTCCTTGGCGCCTCCAGCTTTGATCTTACCGCTGATCAGGGAGATCCTGCCGTTCTTGACCGCTACATCCCCTTTGTATTGGGGAATGCCGGTGCCGTCAACGATGGTCCCACCTCTGATAACCAGATCGTACTCGGCCATGACTCCCTCCTCTGATAGCCCAACTGCAGGCTCCATTCTAAGTACGTCGGGCTCGACTGTCAAAGGCGGCAATCTTTTGCCCGACCAACGAAAGAGTTATACTTGGGCTATCATTTCCAAGAAGGGAAATAGCCAGCATTCAACCTAGGGGAGCCATGAAGGCTACCTATTCGGAAACCTTGTCCTCTTAAGATGACCACCTACAGGATTATTTCCTCCGACGATCACGTCGCAGAGCCCGCGGATCTTTGGTCAAGCCGTGTCGAACCTAGGTTCAGGGATCGGGCTCCTCACCTTGTCAGAGTTGAAGACGGCGGCGATTGGTGGTTCACAGATGGTATCAAGGGGATACCAATGGCGTCCGCAAGCATGACTGGAATGAGGTTCAAGGGCAATGAAAACCTCTCCTTTGAAGCAGCAATGGAGGATGTCAGGCCCGGGGCCTATGATCCTGATGAGCGGATAAAAGACATGGACATTGACGGTGTCGACGTCAGTTTTGTCTACCCCAACCAGGGCCGAGCCCTATTCACAGTCCCCGACACGGATCTGCTGAACGCCCTCTTTATGGCGTACAACGACTGGCTGGCGGAGTATTGCTCGGCCTATCCCGAACGCCTCAAAGGTATCGCCCTTATCAACGTAGATGAAGTGAAGTGGGCGGTGACGGAGCTGGAGCGATGTCGCAAATTAGGGTTGACGGGTGCCCTGATATCCGTGTATCCGATTCCCAATAGGGGCTATTTTATGGCAGATTACGACCTGCTCTGGGCCGCAGCCCAAGACATGGGAATACCCCTGTCTTTCCACGCCGACACAAACCGACTGCACCTTGCAGCCGACCAGTTGGTCCATGGAGTCGACGACCGTAGGTCCGACCAGACTGTCAACTTTGACCATTGGGTTCGTGTATCCCTAGCCCAGATGGTCCTGGCCGGCGTGTTCGAGCGCTATCCCAAGCTACAGTTGGGTTCAGTTGAACACGAACTCGCCTGGGCCGCCCATTTCCTGGAGAGGCTCGACTACACTTATACGCAGAGAGCTCAACTGGAGCACTGGTACCAATTTAAAGGACATGCTACCCAGTGATTACTGCCACCGCAACGTATTCCTGAGCTTCCAAGAAGATGTGCTGGGTATAAGCCCGAATCCACCGAAGGACGGCCTTGGGGACAGGCCTTGAAGAAGCCAGCGGGTGCTCCTCTGAATCTGGGATAATGGTTTTGGAACAGAAACCCGCCCGGAAACAAGGAGCACCCAATAGATGCTGCCACAGAACAAACCCGACCGTATCCGCATCCTCTTTGACGACCATCGCCTGGTGGCCAATGCCGGCCTGCTCCTTCCGGCCACCCTAGCCCGGCACCTGGGCCTGCGGGAACTCGTCGACCATCACCTTGACCTCGGCGGAGCGCCGGGACGGGCGAACACTGGGGACAAGATGCTGACGCTGGTCGCTTCCGCGCTGGCAGGCGGCGACTGCATCGACGACGCCGATGCGCTGCGCGCTGGTGGGACGGTCGGTGTTCCAGGCTGCGTGGTCAAGGCGCCATCCACCCTGGGGACCTTCCTGCGCAGCTTCCGGTGGGGCCATGTCCGTCAACTCGACCGCGTGAGCCGCCAGTTGTTGGCCCGGGCCTGGGCCGCTGGGGCCGGACCCGGCGACTCGCCCCTGACCATCGACCTGGACTCGACCATCTGCGAGACCTACGGACTGGCCAAGGAGGGAGCGCGCCACCACGGCTATACCGGCGCCCGCGGCTATCACCCGCTGCTGGCCATCGCCGCCGGCACCGGAGACGTGCTGATGTCCCGGCTGCGCGAGGGCCGGGCCAACACCGCCCGTGGCGCCGCCCACTTCCTGCGTGAGACGGTGGGGCGGGTGCGCTACGGCGGGGCCAGGGGACAACTCACGGTGCGGGCCGACAGCGGCTTCTACGCCCACACTGTCGTTGCCGCCTGCCGGGAAATGGATGTCCGCTTCTCCATCACCATCCGCCAGCGCGCCAGCCTGCGGGACCTGATCGAGGCGATACCAGAGGAGGACTGGACTCCCATTCCCTACTGGATGGACGGCGCCGCCGATGTCGCCGAGACGACTTACACCCCGTTCCAGACCAAGCCGGACGCCCCGCCGGCGCGGCTCATTGTCCGGCGGGTGAAGCCGACACCCGGTTCCCAGCTGGCCCTCTTCGCCAAATACAGCTATCACGGCTTCATCACCGACCGGGACGGGGAGTTGCTCGAACTGGAGGCCGATCATCGCCGCCACGCCGAGGTCGAGAACGCCATACGCGACCTCAAGTACGGCGTCGGGCTGAACCACATGCCGTCGGGGCGCTTCGCCGCCAACGGCGCCTGGCTGGCGGTCCAGGTGATGGCGCATAACCTGGCCCGCTGGACGGCGCGGATTGGTCTGGGCGAGCGGACCGTGATCACCAAGACCCTCAGGCGGCGGGTCTTCGCTCTGGTGGGACGGATCACCCGCTCGGCGCGCCGCCTCACTTTGCATCTCCCCCGGCGCTGGCCTTGGGAAACCCAGTTCAGTCGCGCCTTGGCCCGGCTGCAAGCCATTCCGTTCCCGGCCTGACGGCCAGCCTGCAACTGACCCAACGTCCCCGCAATCTCGCGCCACCCCGGTCGCGAGAGTCCCCTGCTGCGTATCCTCTCGCCATCCCGCGCATCGCAACTCCCGCATAGGGCCTTAGGGGCCCTGTGCGGCGACTGAAGACCGTCCGCCGGCCTCCCATCTACCCCAAGACCCCAGGCCATCTCCCCTGTAGCTCCCTCACCCACCCCCTTCCGCTGTCCTCACGCCGTCCATCGGTGTCCTTCGGTGGATTCGGGCTTAAGCAAATTTACATAGCGCAACCCATCTTCTGTAAGCGGTTCTGCTAGCCACCATTCTGGTGCCAAGCTATACGGTTTCCCGATGGCGTCCAATGCCTTCTCCAGCAACGTGTCGTAGTTGAACGTGATGATGGTGTCATGAGATGTGAGTCGGCTGGCGAAGTGCCGGTAGACGTCCGGTATTCTCTCCGGCATCGCTTCCGTCAGGATTTCTTGGATCGCTCGGCGTGCTTGGACAATGGCGACACTCCCATGGGAGTGCCATTCATTCGCTCCCTGGAGGCCCAAGTAGTGTTTGCGGTGGCTGTAAGCGAGAACCTTCTCCAGGGAGATTTCCTCCTCCGGGTATATTTGGCGCCATTGCTCGATTTCGTCCTCGAGTGCTCTGCTGTGCAGGCCTATTCGTTTACGGGTCAGCTCCAGAAGCTCATCTCCCAAGGGCAGCCCGGCAGGTCGGGAGAATCCTGCCCCCAAGATAATGAGCCGGAACGGCGGTTGGTCTTTGGGGTTGGTTACGGGAGTCATTTCAAGCCTGCTTGTCATTCTGGCCACGTCCAATCTGTGGATTGGATTCAGTTTGTTTACGACGAGGTCGAGGCTAGGTCGAAGTAGAATCTGCCGGGAGATTCCGGCCTTCGGCTGGTTGCGCACCCTCTGCAGGCCTCTCGACGGGCTCAAGACGCAGCCTCAGCCCCAGGGCGCGGGTGACTTTCAGCAGTGTCGCCAGGGTGGGGTTGCCGTCTTCAGACAGCGCCTCGTAGAGGTTGCCTCGGTTTAGCCCGGTGTCGCGGGCGAGAGCGCTTATGTTCTGCGTCCGAGCGACGTGCCTGAGGGCGGCGCGAATCACCGCTCCGTCCCCAGGGTCCTCGTCCGTAGCCGCTCTTAGCAGCCCTCGGGCATCCTCCTCGGTCTTTACGTAGTCCACCGCGTCGAACTTTCGGTACTCCTCAGACATTAGTCCCTCCATTCTGTCGCCATTCTCTTGGCTCGCTCGATGTCTCGCCGTTGGCTGTCCTTGTCGCCGCCGCATAGCAGGATGACTAACTCAGCGCCTCGCGTGATGAAGTAGACCCGGTAGCCAGGGCCATGCTGAATTCTCATCTCGGACACGCCGCCGCCAACAGACCTCACATCTCCGAGATGCCCATCTTCGGCTGCCAGCAACCTGGCGACGATGCGGTTCACCGCCTGGCGGTCCCGCAGCCTGCCCAGCCACCGGTCAAACGTCGCGCTTCGTAGGATCGTGAACACGGCCTTATTGTACGATGAATCGTACATCGTGTGAAACGGATTTGAGGGGAGTGGGGGCAGACTAGTAGTGGGTCAAACTTGATTTAGACGGTAATGTGAAAGAATGGCCGAAGGAGCTACCCTGACTCTGGAAAGTATTGATGGGAGGTGGTGGTATGGTCAGGGAAAAGTATGGAGTCGGGCTGACGCCGGAACAGCGAAACCAACTCCAGCATCTGATTCGTGCAGGGAAAGGCTCAGCCCGGGTGATCATCCGGGCACGGATTCTGCTCAAGACCGATGAGGGATTGACCGCTCCCCAGGTGGCGGAAGCCTTGGATGTGGCCGAGGGCACGGTATTTCGGATCAAGCGGCGCTTCGCCGAAGCGGGGCTGGAAGGGGCGCTGAAAGACCGGCCCCAAGCCCATCGGTACCGGAAGCTGGACGACCGGGGCGAAGCCCACCTCATCGCCTTGGCCTGCTCCGAACCGCCGGAAGGGCATGAACACTGGACCCTGCGCCTTTTGGCGGGCAAGGTGGTGGAGTTGGGGTTGGCGCCATCCCTATCCCACGAGACGGTGCGGCTGCACCTGAAAAAACGCCCTCAAGCCGTGGCAGAAGCAGAAGTGGTGCATTCCCAAGGTGAGCGCCGAGTTCGTGGCCCACATGGAGGACGTGCTGGATTTGTACGCCGAACCCTATGACCCGCAGCGGCCGCTGGTCTGCTTTGACGAGACCTCCACCCAGTTGCTGGCTGACACCCGGCCCCCGCTGCGAGCCCAGCCGGGGAGACCAGCGCGCCAGGACTACGAGTATCGCAGGGAGGGCACCCGCAACTTGTTTCTGGCCTGTGAGCCCCTGGCCGGCTGGCGGCATGTGGCGGTCACCGAGCGGCGCACCATGCAGGACTTCGCCCACCAGATGCGCTGGCTGGTGGATGAAGCCTACCCGGAAGCCCAGGTGGTGCGGCTGGTCTTGGACAACCTGAACACTCATCGGACAGCGTCCCTGTACGAGACCTTCCCAGCGGCGGAGGCCCGGCGCATCGCCCAGAGGCTGGAATTTCACTACACCCCCAAGCATGGCAGTTGGCTCAATATGGCGGAGATAGAGTTCAGCATCTTCTCCCGCAACTGCCTCCGGCAGAGAATCCCGGGAGAGGAATCCCTCCGCCGGGAAGTCCACGCCTTGGAGCGGGAGAGAAATGAAGCCCAAGCCGTCATCAACTGGCGCTTCAGCATTCAGGACGCCAGGACGAAACTCCACCGGCTCTATCCCTTCGATTCCAAACATGACTGACTACTAGGGATGGTGGGGGCATGGGCCGCAGCAAGTGCCTCCCATGCCCCCCTGTCACAATCAGGGGCGGTGCTGCTGGGTGGGCCTACAAGTTGCCTAGCCACATCTCAAATACGGTTCTGCCTACCGTCAACTCAGGCCCACCATGACGTACCGAATTCATAACTCGCCCGTTCAGGGCGATCTCTGCGGCGTCCGCTCCCCCCATTGGGCTATCGTCCGGCGTGGGTATGGAGTAGACGATGGCGGCCCTGCCGGGCTTGACCACGACCTCCTTGACGAAGGAGCCGACGAAGGCTTTGGTCTCAGTCAGCTCGCTGGTCTTGAGGAAGTCGCTCATCTCGGCGGCGAAGGCGGCGATGGTGTCGGCGCTGTCGAGGAACTGACGCCTCTCTTTTAGCAGCGCCCTCGCCTCCTCTGTGGCGATCTCCAGCTTCTCCTTGCGTTCCCGGAGTTCCACGGTGAGGTCCGAAGCCTCGGCCACGTCTACGCTGTCGCTCCTCGCTATGAAGTGCCAGACGCGGCCCAGTTGGTTCTTCACCTCCTCAAGCTCCCCGTCGATACTCTCCAGCCGCTGACGCTGGTCGCGGGCCACCCCGTCCATCTCCTCGTCCAGCAGCTTCACCAGGTCTCTGATGTTGGACTCGGTGAGGATGTTGGCGCGAATCTCGTCGACGATGAGCTTCTCGAAGCTCTTGGCGTTGAGCCTGGGGGTCTTGCAGGTTCCCTTGCCCCGCTTGAGCAGGGAGTGGCAGATGTAGTAGGTGTACTTGCCGCTCTTGGCCTCGGCTGCGGTCATGGCCTTGCCGCAGGTCTCGCACTTGGCGATGCCGCTGAGCAGGTAGGGGCTGGAGGCGCGGCGGGGGTTCACCTTCTTCGGGGCGCGGGAGCCGAGCAACCTCCTGGCCTTCTGGAAGTCCCGCTTGGAGACGATGGCGGGGTGTGCGTCCTCGACGCGCACGGGCGGAGCTCCGTCTTTGGCGTTGGCTCCCCAGACCACGGTGCCGGTGTAGGCTTCGTGGGAGAGCATGGTGTGGATGGTGGTCTTGAGCCACTTCTTGCCGTTGGTGGTTGGGATGCCCTCGGCGTTGAGGGTCTTGGTCACGTCGAGGATGCTCTTGCCCTGTAGCACCATGTCGAAGATGCGGCGGACCACGGCGTCGGCGGGCGGGTTCAGCTCAAGCTTGGGGCGCTTCGCGGCCCCATCCTGGACGTGGACCCGCTTGTAGCCGTAGGGTGCGTAGGTGGTCATCCAGAAGCCTCTCGACGCGGCCTCCCGCATCCCCCGCGTGACCTCCTGGGCGAGATTCTCGCTGTAGAACTCGTCCACGCTCTCGATGATGGCCTCAAGGAGCTTGCCCGTGGGGGTGTCGTCGGCCTGCTCGGTGATGGAGACCACTCGGACGCCTCTGCGTCTCAGCATGGACTTGAAGGCGACGGCGTGCTCGCGCTTCCGGGTGAACCTGGAGAATTTCCAGACGAGAATCTCCTTGAAGGGAGCCTCGGGCTTGGCGGCCTCGTTCAGCATCTTCTGGAACTCGGGCCTGTCGGCGATGCGGCCGCTCTCGGCCTCGTCCACGTACTCGCGGGCGACCAGGTAGTCGTGCTTCTCGGCGTAGTCCCTGAGCGCCCTAAGCTGGGCGGCGATGGACAGGTCCACGTCCTGGCGGTCGCTGGACACTCTTGCGTAGAGGGCCACTGGCGTGAGATCAAATCGCTCTGTCATTGGTCTGTCCTCCTTGTCTCTTCCTGCTCATTCCGGCGGGAGCGCAGCCGTTCCAGCCGCTCCCGTCTGCGCCACTCCCGCTCCTCCATGAAGATGCGGATGGCCTGCCGGAGCAGCTCGCTCACGGAGAGGTCATCCTCCTTCATTACCCGCCGCACCTGCGCCTCCATCTCCGGGGGCAGGGAGAAGGTGAGGGTGTCCGTGTTCCTGGGCTTGGTGGGCATGGCGTGCTTCTCTCGCCTGTTATTATAGCACAGCGTCTTACTCTTATCATCTCCCACCCGTAGCCCTGCCGTCAAGGGAGCGCGGGCGAGAATCGGGCCGGAAGCCGGTCCTGGGCCTGCGACATTGAAGCTGCATGGGAGCACGCAATTTCAGGCCAGGACTACGGGAGGAGCGAGGTCCCTCGCAAAAGAGCCGGTTCCGGCGAGAGTTCCTGAAAGGGAAGTCGGGAAGCGGATGGCCGCAGCCAAGTTGCAGCCACATTCCAGCTAGTGAAGGCAAGTGATCGTCCGGGGCTGTGCAGGTCGTCTAGGGGCCGTCTGAAGCCGTCAAATGCCGCTCCGGGAGCCGGATGTGGTGTCATACCCGTGTACAGGGATTTGCGTCAGTTCCCAAAAGGGAAGTCGGGGGTCGTTTTGAACGTGAAACAGGCGGGAAAGAAGGGAAGTGGAGCCAATCCTGCGAGCACTTTGGCGAAAGGGTTGGTTCCTGAAAAGTGGCAGCAGTTCCCAAAAGGGAAGTCACACGGAGAACGGGGTGATCGGGGCCGGTGGCGGTCGCAGCGCAGCCGCATCGGAGCAAGCAGTTCGGAGGCCCGTTCAGGCCGCGTGAGGCAGGCTGAACCCCCCCTACAGGCTGTGGGGGTGCGAGACCCAGAGTGCTGGCACTCGGCATCGAGCTGGTGGCTGTGTCGGGACCCGGCGCCGTCGGCTTCGAGGCGAGGGCTGGCAGGCGGCAAGGCGGTCATGGATGTCTTCCATTGGCGGCATGGGGAGCGCTGGGGCATTGGCGGTGTCATGCCCGTGAACAGAGGAAGGCGCTGGTGAGCAAGCCGCATCCTGGTCATGGGCGTCGCTGTTGCCAGGGGGGCCGGGAAGTCTGATACATCGGAGCAAGCAGTTTGGGGCCGGGACATCCGGGACGAGCAAAGGGCTTCGCGTAAGGGCTGGTTCCACGGATTTGGAGCCAAAGCTCCCAGGGGGAGTCGTGGCGCGGGCCGAGGCAGCCACATTGCAGCGAGCAGTTTTCCGGGGCCGTCGAGTTCCCGTCTGAGGCCGACCTGAGCCGCATTTGAGGCTGGTTTCGATGTTTTACCCGTGTACAGGGATTTGCGTCGGTTGACGAATGTCAATTGGGGGGCGGGTTCCTACCTGAAACAGGAGGGAATGGGGTGGGGCGCAGCCGTGGTTGCGAGCACTTCGAGGTAAGGGGTGGTTCAACGTCTGGGGGCGGAAATTGACGAAAGTCAAGCGGGCAGAGCGGGGCGACGGAGCGAAGCCCTGCTAAATCGGAGCGAGCAATTGGGGGAGCGGGGCCTTATCGAGGGGTGGGATACCCCCTACGGGACAGCCCCTACAGGAGATGAGAGCGAGGAGGTTCGACCATGAACGAGGCGCAGGTGAACGAGCCGCAGGCTGATGACGGCGTGGACGAAGAGACGCTGGCGAGCAGCAGCGGAGACGTGGATGCGGAGAAGCTGCGGAGGCTCAGGCTCACCGGGTTCCTGCGGGAGCTGGTGCGGGAGGAGGGCCGCGTCGAGGCGGCGGAGCTGCTGGGCGTGGCCTACCGCACGGTGGTCAGGGCCGAGGAGTCGGGCGAGATCACGGGGCGCATGGGCAATGCGCTGGAGCGGCTGCTGGGGACGGGCGACGACCCCGAAGTGGCCCGGCTGTGGGAGCGTGTTGATGCGTTGGAGGGCGGCGTGGAGGCGCTGGCGAAGGAGCTGCGGGACGGCCTCGGCGAGATTCGGGCTGCGGTTGCTGGCAACGCCGAGTCTCAGGGCCAGGGCCAGGCGCAGGACGGGAAGCCCGACGCCGGGGCGGGCCGGTCGGAGACCAGGGCTGCCCCTCCGGTGGCGGGGTTGCGCCCGAAGAAGCCTTTCACCGAGCGGCGTCTGGACCCGCAGGTCGTGACCGAGGAGGCTGCCGACGACGACGAGGCGGCGTTCGGTCCGGCGTGGCCGCTGATAGTCGAGTGGCGGGGACTGAAGGACAGCCACCCCAACCAGGGCAAGGGGCTGTCATGGCTCGTTGCGGAGGAGCGGCTCATGGAGGTGGAGGTGGCGCTTCTGGAGGATCACGGGTTGACGCTGCCGCCTGAGAAGCAGCCGTTGCGGGGCTTCGGGCGCAAGGGCCAGACCACCCACCGCTGGGAGGCGCTGGCCGACACACGGGTGGCGTTGCGGAAGCGAAAGCTGCTGCGCTGGGTGCGCCGGTCCTCACCTTGTGGCTGTGGCGGAAGTAGGCCCCGGAGCCGTCTCCGGGGCCGGTTTTCGGCGGTTGCTACATCGGAGCGAAGTGGGCGCTAAGTCGGAGCGAGCAATTTGGGCGTAGGGGGCCGAATTGCTCGTCCGGGGCCTTCCCTTCGGTCGGATGTTCGGGCGATAATTGACTCAGTTTCCGGCTTTTTCCAGTGTTTCCTGCCTAGAAACCTGGAGGATTCCCGTCCCCCGAATCCGGGACCGGCTGCATAGGATCGAGCCTTGCTCTCCGAACAGCCGCCCAGGGGTCAGACCGGAAGGATTGAGCCTCGCTCTCCCGATGGCCGCCCCGGAGGACACATTCGCAGCGGTTGGAGCGTCTCTCGCTTCGGCCCCTCGGACACCCTGGTCGGAGTGCGCCCTGCACACTGGCCGGTTCCTCACGTCTGCGGCATGGTTCCTGTGGAACTGGTCGCAGCTTCACCACGCGCCGGTCTGCCATTGCAAGCTGGCTGGCCGCTTCCCTCGCGCAGCATCCCAGGACGTTACCGACGTAGCTCCCGGGTCTCGCTGCGTCTCTCACCGGGCCGTCCTGTGGTTGCTCTGCAGGCCGGTCGGTGCTCCCCCACTTCATAGCAGCTCCCCCTGAGTCCGTCCCTCTGAGTTGACTCTGGGCCGAGCTGCGTCTTCTTCACCCCCCCCCTAGCAGCAGCTCCCCCTGAGTCGGTTCCCGTGAGTTGACCCTGGGCCGAGCTGCGTCTTCTTTCAACACGGCGTCTCCCTCGTTCGGCTCATCGTCGGACTGCGGGCGTCGTCGGCACGGCAACACGGATTCAACGGCAACGGCATGAGATTCAGCAAGGAGGTAGCACACATGGACATGCAAGTTGGTCGGTATCAGAAGGGCGAACGGCAGGTGATCGGCGACCGCGTGGTCCTCAACCCACGCACCCGCCTCTGCTCCCTGCGAGACGCCGAGGGCAACGTCTTCGACACGTTCAGGTTGTCTCTCGAGGTCTGTGGATGCGGGTATTCCTTTGCGCGGGCGGGGGTGGGCTACAGAGGCTCGGGCGGCTGGTACTGCAAGAGATGCGGGCAGCTGCACACATTGGACGGGAAGCAATCCGCGAGCGACCCGGCCTGCCTGAAGCCCGATCCATCGCGGGTAAGGGAGTTCGACGTGGGCATCCGGGTATCCCCCGACTGGTCCACGCCCAGCGACCTGGAGGCCGGCGCGGGTCAACAACGGAAAGGAGGCGTCAATGCACGTCAAGGAACTGGTTCCAAAGGTCAAGGGACTCGCGGTCAAGGCGGGCGGATTCATGCGGCGGCACAAGCGGCTGACGATAGCGGTCGTGGTCGCGGCGCTGCTGCTCCTTCGGCAGTTCCTCGCGCGGAGCACGGTGCAGAGGTTCAGACGCTGACAAGAGGAGCCGCTTGCTCTCTCATACCCATCCCAACACGCAAGGGTCGTCTCCATCCGGGGACGGCCCTTCTTCTTTGCCCGCAAGCGGGCGCAATCCAAAACCAAGATACAAGGAGGTCGTGATGACAACGGCAACATTGGCAACTGGCAATCGGACGATGACGGATGTTCGGCCCCGGCGCAGCCTCGAAGAGCTGGTCGACCGGCTCATTGCGGCGCTGTTCAAGGAGGAGGAGCCGGAGGCGGAACAGGCGACGGAGACACCGAGCGTGGCCAAGAGCCTTCACGAGGCGCGGCGGCTCAGGCAGGCGGGGGACGTGGATAGGGCGCTGGCGGTCCTCGCCGGCACGGACACGACGAAGGCTGAGCCGCATCAGGCTCGGTGGGCCTACGCCGAGTGGACGGACCTGGTGAAGCGGCGGTTCGGGGACCGGGACGCGCTGGTCTACAACCAGGGCACGGGCCGGGCCGCCGCCCTGGTTCCCACCGGCGACGGCGGGACGCTTGAGGTCGATGCGGTCCTTGGGATGCGCTGGAAGCCGGGCAAGCTGGTCTCGGGGCGCAGCCTGCAGGGGCTGAGGCCCTTGGCGAAGGCTTGCCCTCGGCCCTGATCGGAGAGTGGCCCGGCGCTGTCGTAGAGCAAGCAACGGTTGACGACTCGTAGGGCAAACGGGGCGCTTCAGTGCCCTGCTTGGATTCCGGGTCGCCACCTTCCTGCGCCTGCTTGAACGGGCGGCCCGCTCCGCGAGGTAGCACCCCGCACGGGGATCGCTGCCTCCTCCGCCCGCTCCCCCTGCGGGCTTCCATCCCTCTTCCCCCAACCCCACACGCGTCGCACAGGTCTTCTCCCCGACTCCGGTCGGGGGCAGAACCTGTGCCCCGATGCACGACGGAGCCTGCCCCGCACACGGCCTTCCGCAGAGGCCGCCCCGGACTTGATTCCGGGATGCCGCACCGGCCATTCGCCACGGCAACAACGCTACCCAACGAGACAGTCCCGACCATCGGGACACGGATTCGAGCGGGACTGTCTCCGACAAGGGGGCGGTCCCGCTCCTTCATTACAGGAGGAAGCGACATGACGACGGCAACGACGGCACAGACCAATCGGACCAAGGAGACGGCGGGAGCTGAGAGCGAGCTCAGGGCCGCGGCCAGGCGGCGGGGGCTCACCGTGAAGGAGCTTGCGGCCCTGATGGGCGTGTCCGCGGGATACCTGTCCCAGATTGCGAACGGGGCAGGCCGTGGACTCCGAAGATGCGGGAGAAGGTCGTGGCGGTGCTGGGAGAGGTTCCCGGCCAGGGGATCGTCTACCGCCAGGGCGGCATGGTGACCGGGGAGAGCAGCTTCATCCGGGAGCGCGCCCGCACCCTGGGCATGACCATGCATGACCTGGCCGACCGCGTTGGCGTGTCCTACAGCTACATGACGCAGGTTGCCCGCGGCCGCCAGAGCATGGGCATCAAGGTCCAGGCCAGGGTCGAGTCGGCGTTGCACGGTCCGGCGAAGGTCGCGCCCGCACAGTGCGCCAACCGCCAGGGCGTCGTCGTGGCCGGGGAGAGCAGCTACATCCGGGAGCGGGCCAGGGAGTTGGGCATGAGCCTGCGGGACCTGGCCGACCGCGTGGGCGTCTCCTACAGCTACATGTCAATGGTGGCGCGGGGTCATAGCAACATGGGCGTGAAGGTCCAGGCGCGGGTCGCGTCGGCGCTGGAGGCCCCGGTGAAGGTCGCGCCCGCACAGCCCGCCTGCATCGACCGCGAGGCCGTGTGGGACCGGATGAACGCCCACGGCTTCAGCCAGAACGAGGTCGCCCGGCGCGCCGGCATCAGTTCCTCCAATCTCTCCCAGATCATGAACGGCAGGAACAACCTGTCGCCGGACGTTCTGAAGAGGCTGCACGGCGTCCTGTTCCAGCCCACGAAGGCGGAGCGGGTCATGCCCGCCGAGGTGAAGGTGCTGGGCTGGCGGAAGGGCGAGCGGAGCGGGATGGTGGTGCGCGGCGCCAGTGGCCCCGGGCGCGGCGCCAAGACCGGCGGTGGCACCGTCAGGGTCGGCGGCCATGTGCCCTGGGGCGCGAAGGCGGAGTTCGCCTACCGTGCCGGGTACGACGGCATGGGCCGGGTGTCGGTGACGCACGTCGTCGAGCGGGGCTACTCCGCCATGCTGAAGCAGCCGGAGACGGCAGCTGCGTAGGGCTCCATGACGTACCGCATGATGGGCGGCTGCCTCGGAGCAGCCTGGGACGGCCCGCACCGGGCCGCATACGCGAGTCCCGCCACCGGCGGGCCTTCGCACGTTCAAGCATTCGCCTGGGGGCGTTGCCGGAACCCGACCGCCCCCGCTGGGGCGGTGCAGTCCGTCTCCCGTCGCTCTCCGCCTTGCGGCGGCGACTGATGGAGACGTGCGGTCGGGTTCCGGCGTCGTCCTCTAACCACCACGAAAAGGAGGACGACTCAAATGAACCTCGGAGGTTCCATAGACACGTTCAAGGACGCCATAGCGCGCAGGGTGGTGGAGTCCTACCCGCCCCTCTACCGGCCCTCGGAGAACGGCGGCAAGCTCCCCCGCCTGCTCCGAAAGCCCCTGGGGGCGCAGGCCGACGCCATACGGGGCGCGGCCCTCTCCCTGAAGGCCCACCGGGGCACCACCGTCGTCGGCGAGATGGGCACCGGCAAGACCTTCATCGGCGCGGCCGCGGCGCACATGGCGGACTTCGAGCGCATCCTCATCATCTGCCCGCCCCACCTGGTCCCCAAGTGGAAGCGGGAGGTGGAGATGACGGTGCCCGGCGTCCGCGCCGCCATCGTCGAGTCCATCACCGACCTGGAGCGGCTTCGCCTCTCCGTCGGCTCCGGCCCCCTCTTCGCGGTGATGAGCCGGGAGAAGGCCAAGCTGTCGTACCGCTGGATGCCCGCCGTGATACAGCGGTGGGCCGTCTCGAAGGGAAGGCTCCTGCGGGACGAGGAGACGGGGGAGCCCTTCCGCATCCCCTGCTGCCCCGACTGCACGGCGCAGGTCGTCGACAAGGACGGCGTGCCGCTGACGTTCGCGGACCTGAACCGCCGCAAGCACACCTGCGCCGCCTGCGACGCCCCCCTCTGGCAGGCCGACAGGTCCGGTCCGGCCCGCTATCCGCTGGCCGACTACATCAAGCACAAGATGAAGGGCTTCTTCGACCTGCTGATCGGCGACGAGGTGCATGAGTTCAAGGGGCGAGGGAGCGCCCAGGGCATCGCCGCCGGCATCCTCGCCGACGTCTGCGGCAAGTCCCTCAGCCTGACAGGGACGCTGCTCGGCGGCTACTCCTCGACCATCTTCCACCTGCTCTACAGGTTCTCGCCGGAGATTCGCACGGAGTTCGGGCGCTCGGACGAGCACCGCTGGATACAGCGGTACGGCTTCGAGGAGGTCACCGTCGGCAAGCCCGACGACGACGCCATCGAGGACGGACGCAACAGCAGGCGGCGCAAGTATCGGAAGGTGGTCAGGGAGAGGCCGGGCCTCGTTCCCTCCGCCCTGTTCCACATCATAGGGAACACCGTCTTCCTCAGACTGGCGGACGTTGCCTCCGGCCTGCCGGACTACGAGGAGAAGATCCTCGTGTCCTCGATGGACTCGGAGGAGGACGCGACGGGCTACTCCCAGCGCAGCGCCTACAACACCGTGTTCGAGGAGCTGAAGAAAGAGCTGGCTGCCGCGCTCAAGAGCGGCTCCAAGCGGCTGCTGGCGACCTACCTCCAGACCCTGCTTGCCTACCCGGACGGCTGCACCAGGGGGGAGACGGTCTTCGACCCCCCGGAGCGGGGACGTGATCGTGCAGGTGCCGCCGTTGTCGGAAGAGAAGCTCTACCCCAAGGAAAAGGCGCTCATCGACCTGGTGGCCGCCGAGCGGCTGGAGGGCCGCAGGGTGCTGGTCTACGTGACCCACACGGGGACCAGGGACATCACCGGACGGATGGACGACATCCTCACCCGGCACGGGTTCCGGGTGGCGGTGATGAAGGCCGACGCCGTGGCCCCGAACCGCAGGGAGAAGTGGGTCGCTGACAAGGTCAAGGAGGGCATCGACGTCCTCATCTGCCACCCGCGCCTGGTGCAGACCGGCCTCGACCTCATCGACTTCCCAACCTTGATTTGGTACGAGACAGATTACAGTGTGCACGTCTCGCGGCAGGCGTCGCGCCGGTCCTGGCGCATCGGGCAGACCCGCCCTGTCAAAGTGGTGTTCATGTCCTACCGGAACACCCTCCAGGCCGACGCCCTCAAGCTGGTGGCGAAGAAGCTGCAAAGCTCCCTGGCCGTCGAGAGGGAGCTGCCGGAGGACGGGCTGGCGGCATTCGGCGACGACGGCGATGACCTGATGATGGCCCTGGCACGCAAGATCGTCATCGGGGATGAGGAGGACGAGACGCTGGAGGAGGTCTTCGCCCAGGCCAGGGACGCCGAGGCCGCTTCGGAGGAGTTCCTGGTGGACGACGGCTGGAAGGTCGTCGAAGTCGAGCCGGAGGCCGTTGCGGTCAACGGCAACGGACACCACGACGCCATCGGGCCTACGGTCGAGCTTGTGCTGGGCAACGGTCACACCGTCAACGGTAGCGGGAACCGCCACCACCACACCCCTTTTTTGCCTTGCGCCTAGCTATGAACTGTGCTAAAATCCTTCCGGTGGTGGTAAAGGACTGGTGGTAAAGGTGGTAAAAAGGAGGGGCACCAATGGGAAGCTTGACGGCGGCCAAAGTGCGGGAATTGAGCAAGTTCGGTCGGTACGGTGACGGCGGAGGGCTGTACCTGAGCATCGCTAAGGCGGGCTCAAAATCGTGGGTGATGCGCCTTCGCGTTGACGGGAAACGGACGGACAAGGGCCTGGGCGGGTTTCCCTCGGTGTCCCTATCGGCGGCTCGGAAGATCGCCGACACCTACCGGGTAGCAGTCTCGGAAGGCCGTAACCCGTGGACGGAAGGCGAACGGGACCGCATGGAACGGGCCGCGGGCCTAGACCATATCCCGACGTTCGCGGACGCGGCCAGGAAGCTCCACAAGGACAAGGTGCAGGTTTTTAGCAGCGCCAAGCACGGGCGCAATTGGATACAGATGTTGGAGCGCCATGTGCTCCCGGTCTTTGGCGATACCCCGGTTAACGAAATCAGTCAACGCGAGGTAAAGGACTTTTTCGAGCGGCTTGGCCCGACCTTGACCGAGACAGCCCGCCGCCTCAGATTCCGAATGAGAGAGATATTCGACGATTGCATTGAGTCCGAGTACATCACCGTCAACCCTGCGGGCGATGGTATCCGGGCTTCGGTGAAGCGATGGAGCAGTCACCACAAAGTCCAGCACTTCAAGGCCCTGCCCTATCAGCAAGTGCCCGGCGTGGTCGATATCATCCTCTACTCCCAGGGTATGCGCGAGACGAGCCTTGCCCTGGCCTTCCAAGTCTTGACCGCCGCCCGTTCCGGTGAAGTCCGGGGCGCACGATGGGACGAGATCGAAAACGGTGTCTGGACCATTCCCGCCGAGCGTATGAAGGCCGCCCGGCCCCATGCGGTCCCGTTGTCAATTCAGGCCAGCGTCGTGCTCCAAGACGCGAGGGCGGCGGCGGGCAAGCGGCAGAAGTCGGAGAAGCGGCGGCCAGGTTATGACCCCAGCTTAGAAACCGATTACGCGCCCAAGGAAGGGCTGATATTCCCGCACCCGTCGGGCCAGCCGTTGAGCGAGAATGCCCTTTCACTACGCACCCGCAAGGATGGGCTGGGTTGCACCCCGCACGGTTTCCGGTCCAGCTTCAAGGGCTGGGCAACGGCTGATGGGCGCTGGTCGTGGGAAGCTATCGAGCTTTGCCTTGCTCACCGAGTGGGAAACAGCGTTGCCCAGGCGTACTTTCGGGATGATCTCTTAGAGCAACGGCGGGCGGTGATGCAGGAATGGGCCGATTACGTCTGGAATATCCGGCCCTTCTAATCGTCGAATCCTACGGCAAAAGCTCTTGAACCAGCGCCGCGTAGCCTGGGTCGGGTGTGTGAGGGATGCCGCCGTGGATGCGAATATGGTCGCCCCTGCAGAGGGTCCGGGTGTTCGAGAGCGCGAAGGGTGCGCCGCCATGCTCAAGAGGCGTGACGTGGTGGACCTCGAGGAGGCCCGCCTTACCGCACTCCTGGCAGCGCCAGCGGTCACGGTCGAGCGCTGCCCGCCTCACCCCTGCCCAACGTCGCCGGTTGACCTTCGCCCAATGCCGAGAGCTACCCGACGACGGCATGGGTAGGGCCTACTCCGTCCGCCTTCGCCCGTCCACGCTGCCCCACACTCACGGCCAAGATTGCGGCTGCAACTGCATCATCCCTGGCCCGCTCCCGACGTCCACCTTCGCCGCCTTTGGCGAGCTTCGCGTTGCCACTAGGGTCACTCACGGTCCGCGCTTCAGCCATGCTGGACCGGAGTAGCAAGCTCTTGACCGGCGTCACGTTGCCATCCAGCGCCGCCCGCCTGAAGGCCCTGACGTCCTCGGCACCATCCCGATACCCCATGCCGCGCTCGACTAGCTGCGTCGTCTTTGGGAAGTGGACGGCCTCCAGGTGGGGCCGTAGCTCGACAATCCGATACCTGTCACTCACCACGGCGACAGGTGTACCCCAACGGGCAAGCGCGGCCTCCAACAAGGCCGGTATGTCCGTTGTCCGCTGGCCCATAACCATCAACTCACCTCGACGTGCACACTCAGAATACAAAGGGCCAACACCATCGAAGAGGCCCCTTTCTACCAAGTCAGGCATGGCAGGGAAGCAGGCGAATGCATCCAGGCGACCAGTCTGCGGCCAGTAGGCGCACGCTGCTGACTGAGCATAGGAGCCGCCCAGGTCGAGCCCCAGGATGTACGGCCCGACTGCCTCAGCATCGCCCTCGGCTCGCGCCCACGTGTCCGCCGGCAGCAGCAGGGACTCGGCCACGTCCGAGGTTCCCATGTTGAGACGCAGCGCCTTGAATGAGGCCAGTCGGGAGCCGTCAGCCTTCGCCCGTTTCGCCTCAATGCGGATGACCTTCTCCAGGTCGGGAAAGTGTGGGAGCCCAGGGTTCGCACGTAACCACGTCCTCCGCTGGAATGGTGGGTCATCTGGTCGTGCTGCGTGGACCTGGGCATACCCGACGCCGCCACCTAGTGCCTTGGCGAAGGGGTGCGTCTCACTAGCTGGACGGGTGCCGATCCAGAGGAGGCGCGAATCCGGGATTTTGCCCCTGGATGTTTCGAGCGCCGATATCATGGCGTCAAGCTGGTTGCTAGGCCACTGTGCCACTTCGTCGAGCAACAATAAATTGGCTTGGAGTCCGTGGAGCCGTTTGGGGTCAGATCCCAACACACGCACGCTCGCGCCGGTGTGCCGGTCGGTGATTGAGGCTCGGTTGACCGAATCCTGAACTCTGAAACGATGCGGCTCGGCCTCTACCCACGGGCGCATGAACGACTTTATCAGCCGATAGCCGATCAACGACTGCTCGAAGCTGGAGGCCACCAGAACGCTCTCCGCGTTCTCCTAGGCAAGTGGTCCCACCAGAGCAGCCGTTAGGACAGCGCCCGTCAAGGTCGTCTTACCCGCTCCCCTGGCGACAGTGAGCGCGGCGTCGTCTGGTTGCCCGAAAGCTCCCCTCAGGAACCGCCGTTGAAAGGGCAGCACCACCATGTGCTCGCCCTGACGTCGCCCGCTGGGGACAATCAGGCCCTCTATGAACTCAATCAGGCCATCCGCTACGTCCATAGCCTACCTCTGAGTGTGTGCAAGCTGTACACTGGAGGGCGGTGTCGCGTGTCTCGGCCTCAAAGCTGACAGGGGTCCCCACGGCCCTAGCCACGCGATAGAAGCTCATAGTACTGCCTGCGCCCGCCCACGCTCGCTATACCCCGCACGGTGTAGTCCTGGCCCTCAAGGGTGAACCTATCCATGACGGCCCATGAGCTATCCGCCCGCACAATGACGCGGGTGTCTTCGAGGGTGTAGTTGAAGCCGCCGCCGGAGTTGATCTGGTCGCGGCCCGTGAAGTCCCTGAGCTGACACCAGACCTTTTGCTCGGTCGTGGAGGTGGTGGTCTGTGTCCCACCAGACGCCACACGAATCGTCAGCGCCGTCCCAGCCGCTGGAAGGGTTGCATCGAAGGTCAGCAGTATGCCTAGTGATATGAAGGAGAGAGGGTCGCGCAGTATCTCCAATGCCGTGACGGTCAGGATGGTGGCCGCCGCGCCGTCCCATGACACCTCTACACCGCTGGCCGGTATGCTCAAATCGTCTGGGAAGGATAGACCGTTGCTATCATTCAGGCCGATGGCAAGCTCGGTGTCACTATCCCGCCGCCACTCACCATCATCAATCCTACTGCCACCAGACAACTCTTGAGCATCGTAGGCGTAGGTCGTCGTCGCCGGTACTTCAACCTCGACGCTATGCTCCCGCGTGAGGAGACGGTCTAGGTTGACCTCGTATGCTCTGGTGGTCATTCAGCCGCCAGTAGGCCGCTCAGGGCCGCAGCGCGTTCTAGCTCCATGCCGCCCGTAACCATGACGCCGAACGCTCTCGCGCGACCGGCAATGTCGCTGGCCATCAGGTCGTCGAAGTCAAGGCTAAGGTCGGGGCTGTCCAGCTTGTACCGCAGCTCCCCTAGGATGAGCTTGGCAACCGGCTGAATCGTCCCATGCAGGAACTGCCTGTATCCCTCACGGGTGTCACTTGAGCCCGCGTTGCCCAGGAGAGACGCCGGAACACCCGCAGCGGCCAGGAGAGCCCGCCCCACGTCGTCACGGAGCGGCTTAATCGTCTGTGGCGGGCTGAAACCTATCCGGCGTGATTCAAAGTCGCCCTTGGTGCCTGGGTCGTCTGGTCCCAACCGTCCGCCGTGGACTTCACCAGAACGGACTTGCCCTTGAGCTTGTTAATGTCGCCTTGGAGACTGGCCGTGACCTCAGGCACCGGAATCAGGTATCCAGACCGTGCACTGGTTTCGTCGGCTAGGCGCGTTTCCACGTTGGTGACAAGCCGCCTTGTGGTGGATGCCTGCTGCATCGGCCCAATGCCCTTCCACGGCTGGTCTCCGTCCTCCGCATAGCGGACGTGGAGCACGCGGGAAGCTGGAAGGGTCCGCTTGACAATGCCATCGGGGCATGGAAGGGAAAGGTCGTAAATCCACTCCCGCATCCCTTCGATGGCGTAGTCGCTGGCGTGTTCAAGGTGCAACTCGCCGCCTTCTACCTCGATCTCCCATAGGGACTCCCCATACTCCGCCAGGTTGCGCCCGACCATCTGCATCACGGTCGGCGTTAGCGCCTCAACTATAGGGCCGGATGGCGTGACGTTCGCGCTTGCGAAGGCACGGCCCCACAAGCCTATAGCCACTTCCTCGGCTGCGGTCGAGCCGGACGGCGTGACCGACGTATCAGCCGTGTCTATGAGTTGGGCAATTATCGCCTCGGTGTAGTCCTCGGCGCGTTTCTCAAGTCGGTTGAAGAACGGTATTCCCATTATCCCTGCCCCTCGGCCCTTACCGCCATACAAGGGCTCCCCGTATTTCCTCTCGAATCATCTCCCTCACTCTCTCAGCGGTCACGCCGCCACTCACTCCCGGCGCTCAAACAGCGCCGGCGTCTCCAAGCCGCTGGACTACCCAGGGCGCAACGCCAGACGCCGCCCCGGAATTCACCCAGGCGTTGGCGTATCGCGTTTCTCTGCCAGCTTTGGGACGGTCAAAGAGGTATGAGGCCATCGAGATAACGGCTTCATCCTTGACCGCCTGGGGCGCACCCTCGGCCCTTATCTCAACGAACGCCTCAGAGACGCCTAACAAGCGGGTGAGGATGGAAAGGATCGGCTCGGTAGGCTCCGCCGTCCCATCGGTGAGCCGTAGGGATGCGGCTAGCTGCATAACGTCTACAGCCATCGCAGCATCTCCTGGTCTAGTTGCCAGTACGGGCCATGGGCTCTGACTTCAACCTTGGATTCCCTATAGCTAGGGTCGTCCACCAGGCCAGCGCGGACCAGTCGAGCTCGCCGAATCTCCCGCAATGGTCCGCGCCGCCCTTCAGCTTCAACGGCCATCTCGACGGAGAGCCCTTGCAGGACGCCATCCCGTACATTCGTCGCAGCGTCACGGCCCGCCTGGGTGTCCGGTAGGGGGGTATCAATCATCAAGTCGTCTCCCTGAAGGAACGGAGTCGCACGGACGATTGCACTCTCGCGCCGATGTTGGTCATTGATGACAATGCCGCCGTCCCTCCAGTGGAAGGCACCACGCGACACTATCTCGTTTCTGTCGCCCGCCTGTCGTTCATAACGGATAATCACCCCTCGGAGCCTGCCTGGACTCTGACGGCTTTCGTCTATCTCATACCGGATTTCACACGCCAGCTCTTCCATTACAGTCTCCCGTACCATCGATTTATCGCGGAGGCGCAGTCTGGGTCTAGCGCCCCGTTCACCGATAGCCGCTCCGTCACTATCTCTATTCCTGGATCAATCACGGTCTCCCGACTACCTGGCCCCATGAATCCGAGAAGTGCCTGCCGTCTCGAAGGGTCGCCATCGGAGTTACTAACAATCGGGGTGATGTCTCTCGCCGTCGCTGCCGAGATCGCCGCCCTTCTGAGGTATTCGGTGAGGGGCATGGCGAAGGCGTCCGACTCTAGGCGTGGTGGATACCGCCCGTTGTCCAGGCGCTGAAGGCCCAGGAGCATGGCGTATATCTCCTGGAACTCAATCAGCACGGCAGGCCCAGGCGTCTCCGCTCGAACCTGCCGTGCGCGTTGGGACTTGCCCGCCCCTGCCGGACCGCTAATCAGGATGCCAGGCATAGCGGCCCGCTAGTTACTTACGAATTTAATGCGCTTGAAATTGGCCGTACGGGGTAGGCCGAAATTCCACAGCCAATTGAGGGTCAACTGGACTTCGCCCTTGTTGGCGGAAGAATACGGATCGCGGACTAGTTCTCCCCTATTCCACACGGGGCAACACCCGCTCCGCTCAGGCCCCTGGCAAGGCTAACGAAAGCCCCAAACTTGCCGTTGGTTGTGGCGGTCTCAATGTGGCCTCTCGTTGACCAGCTAAGGCCCGCGTTCATCAGGAATCGGGCGATGGTCTCATTGGATGCCGCCGAGTTTGCGATCGTCCCGTGAAACAACTGATTTGCGCCGACTGCCATCACAACCGCCAGGTCGGACAATGACGCGGCGTAGAGGCCATCAATGAAGGCCAAAAACGCCTTCAAAACTTCGTCGGGCTTGACCTTATTGGTCTGGCTAAGCGTTTCCTCACCGATGACCAGGGTCTCCAAACCGGCAATGTCGGCGGTGTCCTCGTTGGCCGTCGTGTCGCCGCGAAAAATCGTCCTGTCAACTTTTTCAGTAATGCCCGCCCTCATGTCACGAAGGATGGCATCGGAAAGGCCAGGAACGCGGCTATGATCTTCGACAGAATAAATTCCGTGTACGGCGTTCCTGGTCGGTTTCAGCTCACTTACCGTGAAACTGTACGTCGATTCACCCGCAGCTTGCGTCCTGCCCCTTTGCTCGCCGCTTCCACCAGCAGTGAGGACAGGGTGTGCAGTCACGCCAGGTGGGACACTCTCAAAGTTGATGCCCAGGCGCATGGCTGCGCTGTCTGCGAAGACCCTATCAACCCAGGAACGCGCCATGACGTCGCTGTCGCCGTCCCGCAGCGCCCGCTTTTCGACGGGGGGTGCCAACAAGTCCATTGGAAACTGATTTGCGGCAAGCCCCATGTGCTCGTTAAGCTCCGCCTCTGCCCCAGTCGTGATGCCGCTTCCGGTCATTGCAGATGCGATGTACTTACCGAAATTGATATTGGAGCGCAGCTCGACCATTTCCCGGTGTTCCGCTGTTTCGGTGACCTCGGCCCTCTTTTCAACGGCCTTATCGGGCTCAGGCTGCGCCACCAGCGCGGCTTGTAGCTCGACCTCGGCGGACTTCACCTCTTTGGTGCACTTCGCCAGGTCGCCGTCGAAGTCCTCCCCGCGTTTCTCAGTGGGCAACTCCAACAGGTCCGTGATTTTGGTCTTGATCTCGCTGACCTTCAGTTGGGCTTTCTGTACGATATCCAAGTTTCGGCCTCCTATGGCGTCCGTTCTCGTTTACCTAACCTACGATTATACCATATCTAGGGGGTGAGGCGTCAATACATACCGCATATGGGAGGGAAGTGCAAAACTCCCCTGCACCCCGGCTTTGCACCTAAACCCCGATCCATGAGTAGGTTTTGGTGCAGCCTACTGGCACCGAAGGCGCAGATCCACCACCTTGGTTGTCCCTAGGCTGTACCCGTTGCTGAGCGTAAAGGTGTCGCCGTAGAACACGCCGTCCTTCTCGGTGTACCGCTGGCCTTGGAACTCTATATCCACGCTTCCAAACGTGCCGGTTTGTCTCACGGTGAAGTGGTACCGGCACTCCTCGAAATCTGAAAGATTCCATTCTACCAGCTGTCCGGCGTGGATCGTCCTGGTCACATTCACCACGGTGGGCGTCGGAATGGGCACTGGTGTCGGGGTAGGCACTGGTGTCGGGGTAGGCACTGGTGTCGGGGTAGGCGTGGCCGTCGGCGTTGGGGTCGGCTCCGCGCTGCATCCCGCTAGGGCCAGGGTGACCACCAGCATGGTGGCGACCAGCAACCAGCTACGCCTTGCGTTCCGCTTCCTCATATCTTCCTCCTGTTAGTCATGGGTTCGCTATATTGGGGAATTATATACCTGTGTGTACCATATGGAGGGAAGTGTAAAACTTCCCTCCATATGGTAGGATTTAGAGACTTGACGCGCTTAACTTAAGCGTAGTAGAATGACGACAATCTAGGAATGGAGGGCGAGAACATGGGTAGAGACCCGGTAAAGAACAGGGCGAACGTGGCAAGGCACGCGCAGCGCAAGCGGGAGAGAACGGACGCGATCATTGGCGACGTGCTCCGCTACATGAGGCGAAAGCCGATCAAGGACGATTTAGGCAACATGAAGGGATACGCGATCACCTTCGATTTCCCTGACGATGCCTACGACCGCTTTGAGGCATTGGCCCAGGAGCACGGCAGGACGGCTCAACAGCTAATGCACGAGACGATGGCGATCTACTTTGAGGAACTGCAACGGCTGAAGGATGAACGGAACTAATGCAAGAGCCCCGTTGCCCTGGTGACCAACCCAGGAAACGGGGCTCTTCCCGACACATGGAGGTATGTCATGGACATTATACCAGAAATCGTTGACCAAGCCGCCCACATCGACGCTGAGGGTCAGTACATTGGTGACGATCTCCACGCCTTCACCTGCCCTTGCCCCGATTGCGTCAAGGAAAACGCCAGGCTTGAACGGCTGTGGTCGGAGAATCGGGATGAAAGGTCAGACGATGAGCGGTACGAATCCCTCGAAGCGTTCAAGGCGGAGTGCGCGGACAGGGTAGATGCGCGGGAATGGGCCGAGGGTATGGCGGTGTGGACGAAGGCGCTCGCTGATGATGAGCGCCTTTTCCTGCACCTGGACGACCCTGAATACCAGGCCCTCGTGCCCGTGTTGTCTCTGGAAGCAGACACAGATGGAAGATGGCTCAAAGACCCCGCCGTAATAGCCTACTCGGAGATGGCCTGGGGTGACTTCCTACGGGCCGAGCTGGATGCCAAGACCCGCGCATCCTTCACGCACACGCTCCCGCTGCTGCCTGGGCCAGCCCACGAGATACCCGCCATCCTTACCCGGAGCGATGGGCGAACGCTCTTGTACGGGGGTCGGCTGAATTCGATCTTCGGTGAGCCCGGCCTGGCTAAATCCTGGCTTGCGCTCATGGGGTGTACTGAAGTGGCGAGAACCGGAACACGGGTGATCTGGTGGGATTTTGAGGATCGGCCCGACACAATCGTCACCCGCCTTAAGGCCCTGGGAGCCGGTGAGTTGGTGGACAACCAACTGCTAATCTACGCAACCCCAGGCTTGGCGGATGATGCAGGAGAAATGGACCGCATGGCCGGATGGATGGCCAGAGGCCCACGGCCCGGCCTAGTGGTGATAGACAGCGTTGAATCGGCGGGACTGCCCACTGACTCCAACGATGCGGCCCCATGGTACAAGAAACACACTGACCTTTTCCTGTCCTCCGGCGCGGGTGTCTTAACGCTCGACCATGTACCAAAACGGCGGTTGGATAGACCGCGCGGCCCCATCGGTTCCCAGCACAAGACGGCCCGGCTCAGTGGGGCTGGGCTGTTTCTCTCCGGCACCCCATGGACCAAGGAATCGAGCGGCAGAATCTACTTGGCAAACCACAAGGATCGACCAGGCGATTTGCCCGCAGGACTTATGAAAACCGTTGCCGTGGTGGAAGTGACCCACGGTGACAACGGCCTACTCATTTGGAACATCAACCCGCCCGCCGACGACGACAACGACGACCTGGGCGAATTAACCGAAAACCTGCTGGATGCGATTGTTGCCAAGGGGCAGGAAGGGGTGAAGGGCTCCACTGCGGTTCGTGGTCTGGTAAAGGCCAAGGGCCACAAGATGATTGACGCAGCCCTGGCCGACCTTATGTCCAACGGCATGGTCGCCCGCCGCAGGGAAGGCAGGCCCTATGTCTACTTTGCCACTGAAACCGGCATGGACATGTCCGCCGCAGACGATGATTCAGAGGGTTAAAATGGCGCGAACTTGCCCAGGCACGAAAACCCTTAACGCGAACTTGCCCGAACTTGCCCGAACTTGCCTCAGATACGAATGGGGCAAGTTACGTGTCATGGTGGGGCATGGTAAGATCAGGCCATAACCGAACAGGAGGGACGGAATGAGCGAAACGCGAGACATAATCAGCATAGCCGACATTAAGGCCATCCGCATCAAATGCCAGGGTGAGAATTGCACGGCAGAGCAATTGGTCACCCCGACCCGTTTCGAGCGGGGAACCCTGCAAGAGCCTTGCCCAGAGTGGGTTCCCCCGCACACGCGGGGATAGACCACACCGGGGATAGACCCGTACTACAGCCGGGCGATCTAGTGTCATCCCGGGGTTCCCCCGCACACGCGGGGATAGACCCGATGTACGCCACGTCTCCCGGCGTCATCCCGGGGTTCCCCCGCACACGCGGGGATAGACCGTGGTGAACCTGCCCAAGGGTGCCAACGTGACAGGTTCCCCCGCACACGCGGGGATAGACCGCCTCCCTAGCTAGGGCAGCAGCTCGCGCACCAGCTCAGCGTACCCTTAGGTCGGGTGTGTGGTGGAGTCCGCCGCCCGAAGCCGGTGGTAAAAGCCGCCCTTTTACCACCAAAAACAGGTACTTTTGTGTCTGAGCATGAATCCGGGAACGGCCACCACCATGACGAGGCCCCGGAGCCGCAGCAGACGCTGTTCTCCTGGGCGGAGTTCATGGCCGAGGAGCCGGTCAAGCCCAAGGGCCGCAGCCGCAAGCCGGAGCCCGCAACCGCCTCCCTGTTCGATTGGGCGCTCGCCCTTGAGCAGGAGCGGGAGAAAGAGCCGGTCGGCGAGGGGCGCTAGGCCGCAACACACGGGGGGGGGGGGGGGGGGGGGGGGTCGTCGCTACGTCAGCGGTGGCCTCCCCCTATGCAACCATGTGTGCGGCCCTTTTTTGCGTTTCAGCAGGTCTAGCCCGTATCCGGGCCGTCCAGAGGGGACTAACTGACTAGTTTGTTAGTCGGCAGGCCCCGCGGTCGCAGATCCTCTCCGGCGCGCCGCCTCAGTCGGTGAACAGATGGCCCAGGCCCAGGTCGTTGGCCAGGTCCAGCAGCGCCATCTGATGCCGGAAATGGGGCCGCACCCCTTCCATCCACCACCGCTTTACGGTGTGGGGATAGGTCCCCAGGCGGCGGGCGATCTCCGCCCACGGCAGGTCCGACTCCTCCCTGAAGCGCACCAGGCGCTGCGCGAAGTCGCCGGGGAAGACGTTGGTTCTTCTGCTGTGGTGTGTGCGCTGTCGCGGCATGGACGCCGGTCCTTTCGCAGGACGGCTGCAATCTCCCTCCAACTGCGATGTCCGGGCCGTCCGTTATCCGGGCGCAGGACGGAGTACGAAGTGCCAGCGCCTGCCGTCTGCCCGCCCCGGAGCTTTGGCGAATCCGCAACTCTCAACTGCTCGTCCATGTGTGCGGGCTTTTTTGTTGCCCGTCGTCGGTTCGCCCGGCGGGGCCGTCAGGGGATGTTCACCCTCAGGTCCGCCGGGAGGCTATCGCCGTCAGCCGTGATCGCCTCCACGTAGTAGTGGTTCCAGTCTCCCCAGACCACGACGTCCTCCAAGGTGGTGGTTCCGGCGCCGGTCTGGCCGATTTCATGGGCGTACCGGTCGTAGTCGTAATCGCAGGTTTTGACTCTGCCGTTCTGTCGGCATTTGTAGGGCGCCTGTCCTCCGTGTTCCGCAGCACCCGGTAGCCGGTGACGCCGCTCTCCCCCGCCGGGGCGTCCCAGGTCAGGGTGACGGTGTGCGCCCCGGCCTGGCCCGGCGGGGGAGACGATGGTGTAGCTCAGGTTCTCCGGCATCCCCGGCGGCTGGGCGTAGGGTCGGCCGTTATAGGTCTCCAGGCTGGTGAGGGCAGGAAGGCCAGGGGCGAGGCGTCCAGTGGGTCGTCCTCATCCGGCCGCAGGTCCAGCACCCGCAGGTTGGCCAGGTCCCTGAAGACGTGCCGGTGCTGGATGGGGGACGTGCCGCCGTCGCCGTGGTCGCTGTGCCCGCTGTCGGCGATGAGCAGTGTCCGCAGGCCGGTCAGGCCGTCGAACATGCCCCGAGGCAATTGCCACAGGTCGGTGCCGCTCAGGTCCAGCTCGACCAGGTTCTCCAGGGGGGCGAACACGTCGTGGGCCACGCCGTAGCCGTCCGGGTCGTCCTCGTCGAAGATCCGGTAGAACAGGGGCTGGCCGCTCAGGTCCTCGAAGTCGCCGTTCTTCAGGTCGGGACGTATATGCCCGTAAAGTCCAGCTCGGTGATGGCCCACATTTCCAGGGCAGAGACGGCCTCGCAGGTGTCGTCCCGGTTGGGGGTGGCCGCCAGGATGGCCTCCCGCACCGCCCAAGTGCGGTCGCAGATGTTGACGGTGGGGACCAGCCGAACCTCAACCTCCTCCCCAACGAACCAGTCCAGGCTGGTGTTAGTCCAAAGGTACCTAGAAACTCGGACGGAAACCCCGATTCTCCCCAAGCCGTCGTTTTCCTAACGTCGATTGTCGATGGAACAGTTGGTTATTGAAACGTATTACATACACTACCATGCCGTATAAGACTGGAATACGTCTGCTTGGCGTAGCGCGAAACCCGGCCAATGGCTTTCCGGCCAGACTTCTAGTATCTCCACCACTTAGGCTTGCATTGCTGGTAGAGAACGGGTCCCCGTCCAGTTCCAGCACGAAATCGGTGTCGGGAGGCACATTCGGTTCTATTACAATGTCCATCCTTCCGATATTGATGTTGAGGTCAATTGAACCCACGGTGTATTCAACGCCTCCCACGGTGAACGTAGCGTCCGGGGGGGCGACCCTTCCGGATCATTGTCCTCATCTCCTTTGCTGTACTCGAGAACGATTGCGGAGCCACCCACCGTCATGGTCCCCTCCCAGAACGCCGGCAGAGAGTCACGGGCGGTGGTGAACAGGGCCCGCTCCGTCCTGTCGGTGGGGAAGTCGCGGTCCAGGGACGCCAGCACCTGGTAGGAGGCGCGGGGGGTCAGGCCGGTGAGGGTGAACTCGACCTCGCTGCCGTCGGCGGGCAGCTCCACCTCCACCACCCGGAACTCCTCCTCCTCCTCCACCGGCAGAAGGGTGCGGTAGGCCAGGTACAGCGGCCCCTCGGCGAGGTAGCCCCGGAAGACCGACACCTCCAGCGTCGCCTCCGTCCGCTCCACCGACGCGGCCCTCGCCCGGACCGCCCGCGGCGTGAAGTCGTAGGTGTGGACATTGGGGCCACCGGCCTGCGACGCCCACAGGACGCGGCCGTCGGACCAGATGCCCCAGGGGTTGTCGTTCGCGGCGGACAGGTCGAAGTCGTGGACCGGGGCGTGGCGGCGGGCGGAGATGTCGTAGGCGTAGAGCTTGCCGTCCCACTGGTCCGCCACCCAGAGGACCGTGCCGTCGCCCCACATGCCCATGCCGTGTGAATTTTCCACAAACCGTGGGATGTCCTTGCCGGCGTTGACGGCGCCGGTGTCCACGTCGTAGGCGAGCAGCGCTGTGAGGAGGGCGCCGCCCCATACCCAGACGGTGCCGCCGCTGCCCCAAAGGCCGGAAGGAGTGAATTTATCCGATGTCAGCCCGTGGGTCTGGTCTTGGGCTGAATCGAAGAGCGGCTCGATGTCCTTGTCCGGGTCGCGGGCGCCGGTGGAGCGGTCGTAGGCGAAGAATTTATCAGCGTGGAAGTCCGCCACCCAGAGGGTCTCGTCGTTGCCCCAGATGCCATTGGGCTGGGCGTTATCCGGAGCCAGGGCGATGTCCCGGTCCGGGTCGCGCAGGCCGGTGGACCAGGTGTAAGCGCGCAGCGTGGCGCCAGATTCATCCGTCGCCCAGAGGGTGGGGCCGTCGCCCCACAGGCCCGTGGCGCTGTGGCCCGACGAGAGACTCAGCCCGGGCGTCGCCCAGGCCGCCGGCGGCCTGGGATGGAAGTTGTAGACGAAGACCTGGCCGGCCTTGGCCTGCACCACCAGCAGCTCGCCGCCGCCGGCCCACAGGCCCCAGGGGTTATTGTTGTTCCCCCCGCTCAGCGCCGTCAGGTTGACGTCGTTGCCGGGGTCGCGGGCGCCGTCGGCGTGGTTGTAGGCGTAGAGCTTGTCCGAGCTCGAGTCCGCCACCCAGAAGGTGTGGCAGTTGCTCCACACCCCGGTGGGCGCGATGTGGTGCCGGTGCAGGTCGATGTCCCGGCCCGGAACCCGGGCGCCGGTCTCCAGGTTGTAGGCGAACAGGTCGTCCCGGCCCGAGTCCGCCACCCAGGCGATCACGCCCAGCCCCGCCATTCCATAAGGGCTGCCGTTGGCCGGGTCCAGGGCGATGTCCTTTTCGGGGTAGCGGGCCCCGAAGTCCGGGCCGGGGGTCCCGTCGGCGTTGGCGTCCAGGCTGAAGGCGTAGAGCATGCCGTCGTTCGCGTCGGCCACCCAGAGGGTCTCGCCGTGCCCCCAGACGCCCCTGGCCTCCACCAGGCCGAGGACCCCCGATGATGTCCGCGGGCGGCCCGATGGCCTCCTCGGTGGCGAAGACGATGTCCTTCTCGGGCCGGCGGCTCATGTCGGAGCGGCGGTAGGCGTAGAGCGGTTCGGAGTTTAGCGGGCCTAGTAAGACTGAATTGCGAACTTTTCGGTGGGCGGTGTCACTGTAACCAGTAGGTCGAGGGTGCAGCCGGCCGTTAGGTCCCGCTAGAAACCGGTCTTTGGACACCCAGGGTGAGGAACTGGATTGTGTCGCGTCTAGGTGCGCGCGCCTCAACAAGTAGGGACAATCTCTTGTGGTTTGCCCCGGGAGCAGTTGTCGTCGCCAGAGCTTCGACAGCGATGAGGCGAAATGGGCCCGGGGTCTCGTTGCCAAGCCTCTGGACGAAGCCGCAGTCAACTTCCTTCACCTTTGGGGATACGTACACCGAGGACGACGTATCACAGCCCTACGGGAGCAGCTAAGGGCAGCCCTCGCGACGCACCTCGCCCACCAGGCGCGCTAACTCTGCTACTTGGGATCTGTTCATCCGTGAATTCGACAAGAAAGCGCTCCAGCCGATGAATCGCTTGCCCAGCAAGTCCCCACAGTAGATGTGAGCGCCGAGATCATCGACCTTCCTCTTGTCGAATCGCGCCTTGAACGTACGCTCGAACTGCTCTACGACGGTCTTGCCTGAGGTTACGTCAATAGGTGTGTAAACGACATCAGGCGGCGACCTTCTCAGCCGTTGGCTCAAAGACGATTCCATCCACGTATTGAGCGCCGAGATAGACGTCTTCGATCAACTCAGGGGCCTTCAGACGCCTGAAGCGCTGTTCGGCGACCATCAACATTTTCCAGATCACCGCTATCGCCCGATCGACCCTCTTGTAGCGCTTGGCGGCATCGGTCCGAAGTCTGAGCGCAGCGAAGGGTGACTCCACCGGGTTCGTCGTGCGAAGGTGCTGCCAGTGCTCCTTGGGGAAGTCATAGAAGGTGATCATGCGGTCCCAGTCCCGCTCAAGGGTCACAGAGGCCGCTTCGTAGGAGTGGTCGCGGCACCATCTAGTAAACTCCGTCCTGAGCCGCTCAGCCTCTGTCCGAGTCTGGGCGTAGGGGATGGTACGCACCATGAGTTTGGCCTGGTCCTGCTGTCGCTTTGGAAGCCTGTCCAGTACGTTTAGGATCTTGTGGTTCCAGCAGCGTTGCTCTGCCGCCTGAGGATAGACGTTGCGCAGAGCTCCCCAGATGTCCGTCTCCAATCACCAGTCTTGGGCACTCCAGCCCGCGGCGCCTCATGTCCCTGAGCACATCGGACCAGCTCTCTGTGGACTCCCTGTATCCGGGAATCGCGCTCACTACCACCTTCCTTCCGTCGCTCAGGGCCGCCATCACCACCAGGATCGCCGCCTTCTCCCGCTCAAGACCGGCCTCGACGTAGACTCCACCCACCCACATGTACACCACTTCCAGGTCATCCAAGGGCCTAGCGCGCCATTGTGCAAGCTCATCGTTCCACTTATCCTTCAACCGGGCTACCGTGCTCGCCGATACCGGTGCCTCTTCTCCCAGCAGTCCCCGCACCGCTAGGTCGAAGTCACCTTCGGAAAGGCCATGCAGGTACAACTGGGGGATCAGCTCAGCAACCTTCCTGGTCCTGTTGACGAACAGCGGCAGCAGCCGGCTCTCGAACTCCTCTTCGGTGTTGCGGACTCGTGGCCTCCTCAGCTGTATCGTTCCTGAACTCAGCGTAAGCCTTCGGGGTCTGCCATATCCGTTCCTATAGCCGGTCTCGTTGTCCGACTCAGACCTGCGGGCCGACTTCGCCCTTCCTAGAAACTCCGTCACCTCTTCCTCCAGCAACTCCTGGATCATCCGCTGGACATGGCCTCGCACCCAATCCTCCAACTGCTCCCACTCCGGCCTTGACTCCGACCTGCTCCCAGTGCTTCTCTTTCCCATAGGCGGTGTATCTCCTCTCTTGGGCCTTGAGCCCGTCTTGTTCAGAGAGAGGATACACCGCCTGACCGTTTACACACTTTTTGAGGGTACCTCCATTTCCTTGGCAGCTTGCTCCACAGAGGATCCGTGGGCCATTGGACCAGGTCCAGAGAACAGGCCAAGTCGGGTCGATCAGCGCCATATTTGCCGCCGTAAGTGACTCCGCACACGTTGAGGATCGGCTTCAACATGGTGAAGTACCGATGAGTATTGCGCTCGAAGTATCGCGTTTTCTCCTCCCACACCCGGTTGAGGAATTGTTCGTCTAAGTCGTCTCTGTCCAGGGTCAAGCATTCTTTGGGCAAATCGTCTTTACGGTTCCACGATCCGTGCGGATTGATGCCGACGGTGGCGGCGCGAGCGAAGGTGAAGTGGCCTTCCGCTACGGCGGGAACCGAACCCCCAGGGACACAGCAGCCGTCGGGCGGCTTTGCGTTCAGTACTTGTTCTCGTATGTAGTCAGGAATCATCTCCCACCCTCTTCCCGCATCTCAGGGCGGCCCCGGTGTTGTCTTCAGTCAGGGTGGTGGGCCTAAGCGTGCTGTACTGCGAACTCGTGCCAAGGGTCGCAACGGGCTTTGCCAGAAACCTTGCGCGGCGTTCCTTGGTCAGCTGCCGCGTCTGCACATGCGGCAGCCCGTTACGCCCATCACGATGGGCATGAGGGTGTCGATGACGGCCCAAAATTGTCCGTCGGCCTCGTTGTTGGGAGACAGAGAGCTAAACCAGTTCCAGAAGAACAGGATGAACACAGCAACTGCCCCGTAGAAAACCGCGTTCGCTTCCAGGTAGCGCTTCAGGTCCGCCGAACCGTCGCCATCGACACGGCGCTTTTCCACGTAGCTGGCGGCCAAAGCAATCACCATACCCACCGCCATGAACCAGTTGAGTATCTCCCACACCGTGAATGGCTCGTCTCCGCCCGGGTGGTACAGGGGAGTAACGATAAAGTTTACGGCAACCACAGCCGCAAGCAACACAAGGTAAGCCGCTGCCGCACGAATCAGGATGGACATGCTTTCCTCCTCGACTCAAACTGAGGCTCTCCTCATTAGCCTTAGTAACTATCTCAAAATGGCCAGACGCCACTGTCGGCGGAGCCACAGGAGCGCACATGCGAGCTGTAACACTCCGAGGTAGTTGGCCACCTTCTTGTCGTATCGGACCAGGACCGCACGGCACTTGGAGAGCCATGCCAGCGTCCGTTCCACAACCCACCGGCGCGCCGGATACCGCTTGTCGCCAGAGGCGTCCAGCTTCTCCTCACCGATGCGTCGGATGTGCTCCCTATAGCCGTGTCTGGCGGCAGCGCCACGGCCTGAAGGATTGTCATACCCTTTGTCCAGACACAGGTGTTGGGGTTCCTCCTCAGTGGGCTGTGGTCGTTCGACCACAATGGCGTCCAGGGTCGCCTCCAACAGCTTGGCATCGTGCACGTTTGCTCCCGCAACCACAATGCTCAAGGGGCCGCCCTCTCCATTCACAAGGAGACTGCGCTTGGTACCAGCCTTGCCACGGTCCGTAGGGTTGGGCCCAATCAGGTCCCCCCAAAACGTGCCTTGCCCATGGCTCCGTCTGCCGCCTGCCATTCCCAGTCCACGCCATCCAACTCTTCGCACCCCTCCACCAGGGCTCCCCACATTCGGTGCAAGACGCCCGTCCCCACCCACCGTTGAAAGGTGCGATGGATGGTGCTGTCGTCCCCAAGCTCTTTCGGCAATCGGTTCCATTGGCACCCGCTGCGCAGCCGGAAGATGATGCCGTTGAGCATCTGTCGTGGGTCAGAGCGCTTGCGGCCCCGGGCTTTGGGCGGGTCTTCCTCCAGGATGATAGGTTCGATCCGTTCCCAAAGCTCGTCCGGTACTCCCCAGATGGTCTCTAGCGTCTCTTGTTTCCCCATGCGGTCCCTCCCGATGCTTTTGGAGAAACCATACGAATCGTCCTAGAAGTCTGGCCGGAAAGCCATTGGCCGGGTTTCGCGCTACGCCAAGCAGACGTATTCCAGTCTTATACGGCATGGTAGTGTATGTAATACGTTTCAATAACCAACTGTTACATCGACAATCGACGTTAGGAAAACGACGGCTTGGGGAGAATCGGGGTTTCCGTCCGAGTTTCTAGAAACCGATCAATGCATTTGTGGTTCAGATTTTGAGATAGTTTCTTAGCGCCGCCACTCGGCGATATTCCACATCTCGCTATCCCAGCCGTTGATCCGAACGCCCTTCAGGGTGTTCAGGTGTGCGGAAACGAAGCCCCGGCTCACCAATGGGATCTCGTAATAGCGCTGCACGTCCATGTCGTGCAGCTGCTTTACCAGCGCCTCCCGCTCCGAGCCGATTTGGGTTTGCTCCAGCTGGGCGTAGAGTCTGTCGTACTCCGGATTGCACGAACGGGCAATGTTCCCCAAGGCCCAGTTGTTACCCTTGGTCGGGATATGTTTGCAGAGGGGGCCGGATAGGGACTGCTGCGGGTCTATGCCGGAACCGGAAGCGTACATCTGCACGTCGGCGAAGAACCTGCGATACGACGCTTCCTTGTTAGCCACGGGGTCGCCGCCGAAAAAGACGCTGGCATCGTGCTGTACCAGCTCCGTCTCGATGCCTATCTTACGCCACCAACCGCGAACGAGGGCCTGCGTGTCCTGTCGAATAGCATTGGCCGAGGTCTGGTAAGTGATCCGCAGGGGCACTCCGTTGTATTCACGGACGCCGTCGCCGTCGGTATCGAGGACACCGTTATCGTCCAGCAGCCTGTTGGCGCCCTCAATGTCCTGGAGCAGGCACCCGTCGTTGGCCGTAGAAACATAAATGGGCGGGCCGGTCAACAGATTGCAGGTGAGCTCCGCGGCGAAGCCGTAGAGGTCCTCCGATATGCGGCTGCGGTCTATGGCCAGCGACATGGCCTGGCGAATGGGCTTGAAGGTCAGGAAGGGGTGGGGGTTTTGTCCATCCAGATACTCGGAGCGATTGTCGCCCAAAGCCGGGTCGGGATTGGTCTGGTTGACGACGATACGCTCCACCTGGCTGGTGAAGGCGACGACCACTGTGCCCAATCCAGCCGCTTCCATCCGAGTAAGAATCTCCGGCTCCACTTGTGTGTTCCAGGCGTAGTCGGCTTCGCCCCTTTCCATCACGGCGCGGGCCGCCGAAATCGCATCGCCGCCGCCCTTGAGGACTACCCTGTCGAAATAGGGCGCCGGGCCCCGGTAGAAGGGGTTGCGCTCGTAGACGGCCCCTTCGTTGGTCTTGAAACCGGTGATGCGGTAGGGGCCGGTGCCCAGCGGGGCGGTGTTCTGCGCCTCGCAGGTCGTGGCGGCCGCGCCGATGCAGTCGGCAAACTGCGCGCGGCTGATGATGGGCGTTCCGGCGCCAACGAAGGCCTGGTACGGGTAGGGTGTGGGCGCGTCGAAGGCGATTTGGACGGTGAGATTGTCGAGGGCCAGCACGGAGGCGATGCCGTCAAATGAGCTCTCGGCCGTGCATCCCGTATCTTCATCCACGCAATAGAGCCACGTGAAGACGACATCCTCGGCCGTCATGTCGCTGCCATCCGACCACTTCAGGCCCTCCTTCAGCTTCCAGGTAATCGACATCAGGTCCTGGGAAAAGCCTCCGTTCTCGATTGTCGGGATTTGGGCGGCCAGCGCTGGCACGAGGTTGCCGTCCGGGTCGTATTTAGCCAGAGGCTCCAACGTGATTGCTCCGGCATCCAAGTCTTTAGCGCCACCCGACAGGTAGGGTCCAGGCAGAGTTGGAGCCTGCCAATAGAGGATTGTCAGAACTTTCCCCTCTGTTGTGGTTTCTAATGGAGCGATGAAGGCGTAGACGCCGCCGTCCAGGGAGCCCACGTACAAGACGCCGCCGGTAATGGTGTAGGACGGGACACCGTCGAAATAGCCCTTCTGAAACCTCCAGAGCTCTTCCCCGGTTGCCGCATCCAGCGCCCGTAGGTGTCCATCGCTGGACTCTGCATACAGAACGCCGTCGGCCACCATGGGTGACTGCAAGGCCCAGGCCATCGACTCCCGGCTCCAGACGAGCCCGCCGGTGGCGGCGTCAAGGGCGTAGAACCGGCCGGATTCGGAGCCTACGTACACCATGCCCCCGGCAGTCACGGGCGCGGTGTTGATCATCATGCCCGCTTCGTATGACCAGAGGATCTCTCCCGTCGCTGTGTCCAGGGCGTAGATGTGTTCGTCCGGCGAGAAGTAGTAGACGTTGTCTACGACTACGGCCGGGAAGTCCCTCGCGGGCAACCTCTCCGCCCCGTAGCTCCAGATGAGCGCCCCGGTCGCCTCGTCCAGGGCGTGGGCGGTGTTGAAGGCCGTCAGGTATACGATTCCTCCGATGACTGTGGGTGGGGATTTCACGGGGATCCCGGTATTGAAGCTCCAGACCACCTTTCCGGTTGATGCGTCCAGGGCATGGAACTCGCCGAATCCGCCCGGCACGTAGACCTTGTCGCCCGCAACCGTAGGAGTGAACTCAGGGGTGAACGGATACGGCCTTTCGGCAAACCACAGGACTTCTCCGGTCATTGCGTCGAGAGCGTGGACCCTGTGGTCCCCCTCCGCCAGTGCGCCGAGGTAGACCATCCCGCCACTTACGGTAGGGGAGTACTGCGCCCAGTCGCCGGTGTCGTAACTCCACAGCAACCCCCCGGTCTCGGCATCCAGGGCATACACGTGGTTGTCGTTGGACCCTGCGTAGACCGCCCCGCCGGCCACGGTTGGGGACGACCTTATGACGTCGTCCGTCTCAAAGCGCCACAGCAACTCTCCGGTCTCCGCGTCCAAGGCATACACGTGGTTGTCGTCAGACCCTGCGTAGACCGCGCCGTCGACCACGGTCGGCGCATTGACAACCCAGCCTCCGGTGGGATTGCGCCAGAGCAGGGACACATCCGCCTGCGGTGGGTCGGGGGGGCCGGCATCGCCAGACAATATCTGTTCAGGAACACAGCTCAGGAGGCCGACCGTAAACTTCAAGGCTGCAGTGGCGGCGGCAGGGCTGGCGTCCGGCAGGGTCCCGGCAACGATATCAGCCACATCGGCGTCCGCCAGCAACTCTCTCAGGCACCCTTCAGCCTCCTCGGTCAGCCCCTCCATCTGCGCAACAAGGGCAGAGAGGAATATTCCGGCGGCTGTTTCCGGAGCGAGGCAGCCGAATATAGACGCCTCCGACTGCTGCGTGTCGCCTTCGGGCATAGCACGCCGTTCCAGCACGGACTCCAGCAGCTCGTCACCCAATTCGGTGCGGATGCAGGATTGCTCGGAGGTGGTGAACCTGTCGAACAGCTGCCCCCAGAGGGTGTCAGTGTCGATGCCGAAACCACGTATCGCGGGAGCGCCAACCCGCTCCGGCGTCGGCGCTGGGGTCGGGGTCGGGGTCGGCGCTGGGGTGGATGTTGGCGGAACCGGTGTCGGCGTAGGGGTACTGGTGGCCGGTAAGGGAACGGGCGTTTCTGGAGGCAGGGCCGTTGGCGTCGCTGCCGGTTCGTCGGTACATGCCGACAGCAACGCGACGGCCAGCAAACACAGCAGCCCAACCCATACTATCCGGCATGAGGACCTTCCCAACGCACTCTTTACGCGCAAAGTGAAGGCCAACTGCTTGCCTCCTTCGTTAGGTAGATCCGCGGCCTCCGAGCTCGTCATATGCCACGTGGGGACGGTAGGGCACGCCCCCGCAGAGTAATTCTGCCACTATGCAGGTTGGCAAATCAAGGCGCGTAGCTGTAGACAACGGGTAGCCCCGCAATGTCGGTGACGCTGGAATCGGTGTGGTGCGCTATTTGTACGCGGCCGGTGCCGCAGTCGCCGAACTCGTCACAGGAGATGACCCCGATGATACCCCTGAAGCCGGAAACTCCGGCCAGCGCCTCCCGGAGCTTGGCCCGGTCGATGTACAGCGCATCTCCGTCGACAACAGCGACCACGTCGATCGCGCGGAGGAGCATCGTGGCCGCGTCGTAGGCGTGGGCCAAATAGGCGGATGTGGGCGCCTCGCCGTACCGCTCTCGATAGTCGGCGATGAGCGCCTCGCCGCTCTTGCCGGTCGCCTCGTTCGTGTTGCCGACGGAGCTCAACTCCGGACCTGGGAAGTAGACGCCCTCCGACTCGGGGATGGCCAGGAACTCGGAGACCAGCAGGGCCGCGCCGCCAATCAGCGTGACGTCCTCAAGCCCAGCGATCTGGCCGACCTGCTGGACGATGTGGGCGCCTTCTTCCTGGAAGAGGGAAAAAAGAGGCCACCCGGACTGCCCGCCGCAATCCGGGTGAGGACGGGGGCCATGTCCGTATCGCCCCTGCTGACAGAGGCGACGGCGACCGAGCCGCCTAGCTCCTCGAATGCGGTGGCGAAGGCGCCGGTGAGGCCGGTAGTGTAGGGGTCGCCGTCGTGGATGGCCGCCATCCTGCGTAGGCCGAGATCGTTGTAGGCGAACTGCGCCACCGCGCGCGCCTCATGCAGATCGTTGCTGGAGGTCCGGTAGTAGCCGGGATGATGGTTGGAATCGGCGTTGCCGCGAAGGTCGGAGGTCAGCGAAGGGGCCGTATTGGAGGAAGAGATCATCACCAGGCCGGCCTCGCTGAGGATTGGCGAGGCGGCTGTGGCGGCGACCGAGCAGGACGTGCCGATGACGCCGACGACCCGGGGGTCGCCGGTCACCGTATCCGCGGCGGCACGTCCGCCTTCCTCGGTGCAGAGCGAGTCGAGGCCGGCGCCCATCTCGACATCGTGCCCTTTGACAGGACCATAGTCAGCCAACGCCAGCGCCACGCCGCGTTGGCTCGGGGCGCCCAGGTCACCAAGCCCTGTAAGGACGTGCATCGAACGTATCTGGATGGCCTCTCCGGGTGCCACCTCCACCGCTCCCAGATATCCGGACCCCATCGAGTCATCCGGAAACGTTAAGTACTTCGCAGGCGGTTCTATCTCAAGCGACTCGTTGTAGCCGTGGTATCTGATGGTTATGAGATCGCGCGCCTCATCGTCCACGCCTTCAACAACAATCCTGATCTCCCTGGTCAGGAAGTCATCGGCGCCCACAACCCTGACAAGGTTGCCGCCTAGGAGCCCGAGTCCCTCCATCCCGCTTTCCTGACCGGTCTGATCAGAGACAAGCAGGTAGCCTCTGGTCCCATCGTCAAGGTCTATGGATTCGTTCAGAGTCGCGCTAGCGTCGTTCGGCAGGTGAAGTAATCCGACCAGCTGCACGACGCCCAGGAAATCAGAGTCAGGAGGACTCCCCTTGAACCACTGGTTTGATTCAGGGTCCCGGATGTAGCTGTCCTCTCCTATGACCACCCCGTTCATCTCGATCATCTCACTGTCGGGGTTCAGGGATATCTTGAATTTGAACCTGTCCGGCAGGACAATAGCGCCGCTTATCCGTATGGAGCCCTCCTCTCCAACGCCTTCCACAGGGAAGATAGCCAGCAGATTGGACTCCCCGTCGAAAGAGAAGCTCTCAACCTGCTGCATGGCCTGCGCGTTGCATGAAGAGACCGTTGCGGCATCGCCGAGCATGCCGCCGGGCAAGCAATCCGGAGGAAGGTCTATATCGCCTTCGATCTCGACATCCCGGTCGATCTTGGACGTGGTGTCCGGTGGGGCCGTTGCCGTGGGAGTTGGCGCGTGTGTGGGCGTCGGCGTAGCCGTGGGCGCAGGGACGACGGTCGGTGTGGAAGTCGGTTCGGCCGTTGGAGCAGGCTCTGTAACTGTGGGCTGCTGCTGCGTCATTGCGGAGTCGTTGCCGCAGCCAACGAGGGCTGCAGCTATCAGGACTATCGCGATTACCAGACAGAATTCCTTTTTCACGCCAGATCCTTTCGAAACAATTGATCCGTCTCATGTCAAAGCTGATGCGCTTCCGCCACATCAATTTTACCACGCAGGTCTGATGAGGCCGTATGGTGAGTTTACAGACTTTCACACGGTTTGTCGATGGCAGCGCCCTCACAATGCGTTCCTTATTCGCCGTGGCACGTCACGCGGGTGGCGGCACGAAGCCGGCCTAGGGTGCGCACCACCTTGAGCACGGTGGCGAATTCCGGGTTGCCGTTGGGAGACTACCAGGTCAGGGATGAATCCTTGACAGATGTCTTCCCGGTCGGGCGGCAGGAAGGATGGCAACTGGAACTTTTAGGGATAGGTCGTCTGGGGTTAGCGATCGGCACTCTGCTAACCGGAGGCCTTGGCACCATCACTTCCAGCCGCCTCCAGGCCCACTGACCTGTGTCGATGTCCAGCGACTATGTCCGCCTAAGTGGTCAGGAAAAATGTCCATCTAGAAACTCGGACGGAAACCCCGATTCTCCCCAAGCCGTCGTTTTCCTAACGTCGATTGTCGATGTAACAGTTGGTTATTGAAACGTATTACATACACTACCATGCCGTATAAGACTGGAATACGTCTGCTTGGCGTAGCGCGAAACCCGGCCAATAGCTTTCCGGCCAGACTTCTAGAAACTCGGACGGAAACCCCGATTCTCCCCAAGCCGTCGTTTTCCTAACGTCGATTGTCGATGTAACAGTTGGTTATTGAAACGTATTACATACACTACCATGCCGTATAAGACTGGAATACGTCTGCTTGGCGTAGCGCGAAACCCGGCCAATGGCTTTCCGGCCAGACTTCTAGAAACTCGGACGGAAACCCCGATTCTCCCCAAGCCGTCGTTTTCCTAACGTCGATTGTCGATGTAACAGTTGGTTATTGAAACGTATTACATACACTACCATGCCGTATAAGACTGGAATACGTCTGCTTGGCGTAGCGCGAAACCCGGCCAATGGCTTTCCGGCCAGACTTCTAGGCCGCTGTCATACCATCGGACTGTGCTACGCGGGACCTGCCCTGGTGCGCATCATGGGCGGGCTCTTGGCTTCGGCGTACTTGCTGACCGTGTTCCTGTGGATGCCCAACTCCCTGGCGATTGCCCGAATGGAGAGGCCCCGAAGCTTAGCCTGCTGCACGGCCTTCCACCGAACCCTCTGTCGCGGCGTGGGTTTCCTGCGTGGCGATGCCGGAGGCTTGCGAACTCTGCCGCCGCCGTTCAATGTGGCGCTGTCGGCCTCGATGGCGTCGAGGGATGCCAGGCTCTCCTTGGGGTGGCTGCCCACGCCGTTGACCCTACGGTCAAGGCCGGGGCCATATCGGAGAGGACCATTGGAGGCACGGAGAACTCCAGGGCGCGGCGGCGCCTCCTGTGTGGGGATCGTGCGTCCCCGGTACTGCACGAGGAGCTGACCGTCCAGGCCCTCATGGACCTCCAGCTGCGCTCCGGCGTAGCTAGGCCGCTCCTTACCAGGCAGCAGCTGCAAGGTACGCCAGTTGTACTTGACGGTGTTGTCCCTGGCCACCTTGCGGCGGTGCTTGAAACAGAGTATCTGGTCCAGGGCCACCGATGACTCCATAGGGCGGTAAGCAACGCTTGAGTGCTCTGCCGGAACCCCGAACTTCTCGTTGAAGCGCGGCAGGAAGCGGTGCAGGACTTCATTGGCCTCGTCGATGGTGGTGACGCCCGCCAGGCGCAGCTCGGTCACCAGCCGGTCCTGGAATGTCCCCGCCGTCCGCTCGACCCGGCCCTTCGCCTGCGGTGACCTGGCGAATATCTGGCGTATCCCCAGCTCCTCCATGGCGCGGGCGAACTGGGTTGGCCCGGCCGGCTTCTGGCGAGGCTCTCCAGTATGCTTGAAGACCGCGTGTCGGTCGCTGTAGACGGCCAGCGGTATCCCGCATTGCCGGATCAACCCCTCCATGAGAAGGAAGTAGCCGCGGGTGTCCTCCTCCTGGCTGAACAGAGCGTCAGGCACAGTGCCGGTGGCGTCGTCCACGGCCAACAGCAGGACGAACCGGGGTCCTTGTTACCCCAGCCACCGATGGTGGCTCCCATCTATCTGCAGCAGCAGCCCTTCTTGGGCCATGCGTTTGCGCCGGACACGGTGTCTGGGCGGCCGGCGGCGGCGGGGGCTGTCCATGCCGGCGCTGACCAGGATGCGGCGCACCGTAGAGCGGCTCAGGTCGATCCCCTCCAGTTCCATCAACAACTCGGTCAGATGCGTATGGTTGTTCCAGCGTAGCGAGTGCGGGCCAGCTGCACCACGTAAGTCATCTTGGTCTCCGTCGTGGTGTTGGCTGGTCGGCGGCCACGATTCCCGTGGGCGAGTGCGGCGGCGCCCTCCTTCCTACTAGGCCGCCAGAATACGCCTCATGTGGCGTTCGCTCACTCCCAGGACCTCGGCCGCCTGACATACCGGCACCTGACCCACCAGAACGCTGTTGAGCACCTGAAGTCTCGTCTGCTCCTTCTGCGTCAATGTCACACCTTCCATGGGATGACATTTTCGCTGACCAGTTAGCTACTGACATAATCGTAGAACAACGACATAAACGGCGGAGAGATAATGTACCGGCGAGGCGGGGTTGAGCGTTGAGGAGGGGCGCTTGAAAAGTGTACCCCCCCCCCCCCCCCCCGCCTTCCATAGGGTTCGTAGAGAACTTTATGGAAGGTGTAAGGATGTACAAGGTGGAGTTGTACGTGCGAGTGCGCCGGGCCTGCATGGTGGAGGGGATGAGCAGCCGTGAGGCTGCCCGGGTGTTCGGGCTGCACCGGGATACGGTGCGCAAGATGCTGGAGCACTCCGTGCCTCCCGGGTACCGTCGGCAGTCACCTCCTCGTCGTCCCAAGCTGGACCCGTACCGCGGAGTGATCGACCGGATCCTGGAGGAGGACCGTAGTCTTCCGAAGAAGCAGCGCCACACTGCGAAGCGTATCTACGAGCGCCTGAGAGCGGAGCACAGCTTCACCGGCAAGTACACGATAGTCAAGGACTACGTGCGCGAGCGGCGTCGCCGGACACGGGAGATGTACGTTCCGCTCTCCCATCCCGCGGGAGATGCCCAGTGCGACTTCGGCCAGGCGAAGGCGGTGATCGGAGGAGTAGAGCAGACCATCCACTACTTCGTGCTGGACCTTCCCCACAGCGACGCGTGCTTCGTCAAGGCCTACCCCGCAGAGACGACCGAGGCGTTCTGCGACGGTCACGTCTCGGCGTTGTCGTTCCTGGGCGGTGTGCCCCGGAGCATCGTGTACGACAACACGAGGTTGGCGGTGGCGAAGATCCTGGGAGACGGCCGGCGCCGGCGTACTCGTGTGTTCTCCGAGCTCGTGTCCCACTACCTGTTCGAGGATCGGTTCGGCCGTCCCGGCAAGGGTAACGACAAGGGCAAGGTGGAGGGGTTGGTGGGATATGCTCGTCGGAACTTCCTGGTGCCTGTGCCGTCGTTCGAGAGCTTCGATGCCCTCAACGCCTACCTGGAGGAGAGGTGCCTGGAACGGCTGGGGAGACGGTTGCGTGGGCACGAGGAGACGATAGGCCAGCGGATGGAGCGTGACCTGGAGGCCCTGCTGCCGCTCCCCACCGTGCCCTACGACGCCAGCGACAAGCACGTGAGCCGTGTCAGCTCCCTGTCCCTGGTGCGGTACCGTACCAACGACTACTCGGTGCCCGTGGCCTACGGTCACATGGAAGTTGTGGTGCGAGGCTATGTGGGTGAGGTGGTGATCAGCTGCGGGGCAGAGGTGATAGCCCGGCACAGGCGCTCATACGAACGCGACGACTTCGTGTTCGACCCGGTGCACTACCTGCCGCTGCTGGAGCGCAAGACGGGAGCGCTGGACCAGGCTGCTCCGCTTGCCGGGTGGGAGTTGCCGGAGGAGTTCGGCGTGCTGAGGCGGCTGCTGGAGTCGAGGATGGGCAGGCGCGGCAAGCGTGAGTTCGTGCAGGTGCTGCGGTTGATGGAGAGCTTCCGCAAGGAGGAGGTGTACGAGGGTGTGCGGGATGCCCTCAGGCTCGGCGCCATAAGCTTCGACGCCGTCAAGCACCTGGTGCTGTGCAGAGTGGAGGGTCGTCCCCAGAGACTCGACCTACAGCTGTATCCCTATCTGCCCAGGGTCAGCGTGACCAGGACAGCAGCCAGGGACTACATGGCGCTCATGCCGGGGAGCGGGCGGTGAGCGAGAGGTCTACGGTGCTGTTGGAGCACCACCTCAAGGAGCTGAAGCTGCCGACCTTCCTGAGGGAGTACGGCAAGGTGGCCGCCCAGTGTGCCGCTGAGGACGTAGACCATCCGGGCTACCTGCAGAGGCTCTCTGAGCTTGAGCTGATAGACCGCCATCATCGCATGGTGGACCGCAGGATCAAGGCTGCTCGCTTCCCTGCCACGAAGAGCCTCGACACCTTCGACTTCCTGGCCATCCCGTCGGTGAACAAGCACCTGGTCATGCAGCTGGCACGCTGCGAGTACGTAGACCGGCGTGAGAACGTCATCGCCGTCGGCAACAGCGGGACCGGCAAGACCCACGTGGCCCTCGGCCTGGGACTCGCCGCCTGCCAGAGGGGACTGTCGGTCGGCTTCACCACGGCCGCCTCGCTGGTCCACGAGCTGATTGAGGCCAGGGACGAGCGACGGCTGCTCAACCTCCAGAAGAAGCTGGCCCGTCTCAAGCTGCTCATCATCGACGAACTCGGCTCCGTCCCACTTTCCAAGACCGGAGCCGAGCTCCTCTTCGAGGTCTTCAGCCAGAGATACGAGAGAGGGTCTATCCTGGTCACCACAAATCTGCCCTTCGACGAGTGGACCGAGGTCTTCGGCTCTGAGAGGCTGACCGGAGCCCTGCTAGACCACCTCACTCACCGTGTTCACATCCCGGAGATGAACGGCGAGAGCTACCGTCTCAAGCAGAGCCGACAGGCCGAGGCCGTGCGCGCTGCCAGCGATCCTGCTGACGCATAAACCCCGCCGCATTCACTCCAGTTAACCCGAATCCACCGAAGGACACTGATGGACGGCGTGAGGACAGCGGAAGGGGGTGGGTGAGGGAGCTACAGGGGAGATGGCCTGGGGTCTTGGGGTAGATGGGAGGCCGGAGGACGGTCTTCAGTCGCCGCACAGGGCCCCTAAGGCCCTATGCGGGAGTTGCGATGCGCGGGATGGCGAGAGGATACGCAGCAGGGGACTCTCGCGACCGGGGTGGCGCGAGATTGCGGGGACGTTGGGTCAGTTGCAGGCTGGCCGTCAGGCCGGGTACGGAATGGCTTGCAGCCGGGCCAAGGCGCGACTGAACTGGGTTTCCCAGGGCCAGCGTTGGGGGAGATGCAGGGTGAGGCGGCGTGCCGAGCGGGTGATCCGTCCGGCCAAGGCAAAGACCCGCCGCCTGAGGGTCTTGGTGATCACGGTCCGCTCGCCCAGACCAATCCGCGCCGTCCAGCGGGCCAGGTTATGCGCCATCACCTGTACCGCCAGCCAGGCGCCGTTGGCGGCGAAGCGCCCCGACGGCATGTGGTTCAGCCCGACGCCGTACTTGAGGTCGCGTATGGCGTTCTCGACCTCGGCGTGGCGGCGATGATCGGCCTCCAGTTCGAGCAGCTCCCCGTCCCGGTCGGTGATGAAGCCGTGATAGCTGTATCTGGCGAAGAGGGCCAGCTGGGAACCGGGTGTCGGCTTCACCCGCCGGACAATGAGCCGCGCCGGCGGGGCGTCCGGCTTGGTCTGGAACGGGGTGTAAGTCGTCTCGGCGACATCGGCGGCGCCGTCCATCCAGTAGGGAATGGGAGTCCAGTCCTCCTCTGGTATCGCCTCGATCAGGTCCCGCAGGCTGGCGCGCTGGCGGATGGTGATGGAGAAGCGGACATCCATTTCCCGGCAGGCGGCAACGACAGTGTGGGCGTAGAAGCCGCTGTCGGCCCGCACCGTGAGTTGGCCCCTGGCCCCGCCGTAGCGCACCCGTCCCACCGTCTCACGCAGGAAGTGGGCGGCGCCACGGGCGGTGTTGGCACGGGCCCTCGCGCAGCCGGGACATCAGCACGTCTCCGGTGCCGGCGGCAATGGCCAGCAGCGGGTGATAGCCGCGGGCGCCGGTATAGCCGTGGTGGCGCGCTCCCTCCTTGGCCAGTCCATAGGTCTCGCAGATGGTCGAGTCCAGGTCGATGGTCAGGGGCGAGTCGCCGGGTCCGGCCCCAGCGGCCCAGGCCCGGGCCAACAACTGGCGGCTCACCCGGTCCAGCTGACGGACATGCCCCCACCGGAAGCTGCGCAGGAAGGTCCCCAGGGTGGATGGCGCCTTGACCACGCAGCCTGGAACACCGACCGTCCCACCAGCGCGCAGCACATCGGCGTCGTCGATGCAATCTCCGCCTGCCAGCGCGGAAGCGACCAGCGTCAGCATCTTGTCCCCAGTGTTCGCCCGTCCCGGCGCTCCGCCGAGGTCAAGGTGATGGTCGACGAGTTCCCGCAGGCCAGGTGCCGGGCTAGGGTGGCCGGCAGGAGCAGGCCGGCATTGGCCACCAGGCGATGGTCGTCAAAGAGGATGCGGATACGGTCGGGTTTGTTCTGTGGCAGCATCTATTGGGTGCTCCTTGTTTCCGGGCGGGTTTCTGTTCCAAAACCATTATCCCAGATTCAGAGGAGCACCCGCTGGCTTCTTCAAGGGCTGTCCCCAAGGACGTCCTTCGGTGGATTCGGGGTTAACAGCTCCTACTGACCTCCCCGTCTGGGTGACATTTTCGCTGAACATCGACGCCCGGCTGGTACACTTTTCCTCCGCCACGTGTCCTAAGATTACTCCGCCCTTGACAGGTCTTCTGAGTATCCGCATCGCTGACCACTATCTCGATCTTCGACTGGTGAAGCATGCTCGCCATGTAGCTCTGGGTTCCTCTGCCGCCGGTTCGGACGCCCCTCTGGACCCCTCGACCGGTTACCTGGATCACGCTCAAGCCCAGGATGCCCTCGTTAGCCAGGGCATCCTTTACGTTGTCCAGCTTTTCGGGTCGGATGAATGCTTCGACCTTGTTCATACTTTCTTCCTCGAGAGCTTTCACCTACTGTAAAGATCGTTCCCGAACTGAGCGCCAACCTCAGGAGGCTAGGGTATTCGTTCCGGTAGAGACTTACACCGCCTGACTGTTTACGCACCCCCTGAGCGTACCTCATTAGGAAAAAATTGACCTTCAATCTGTAAGTAAGTATTCTACCTGAAGCACCTGAAGGCGCACTATCGGTAATCGGCAGGTGGGTACTCTTGTACTTTCTGAAACCCAGATGTGCTCATAGATGAGGTGAACGGTGGGTCCTATGGCTGCTATCGACAGCGGGGATACAGCGTGGATATTAGTATCGTCGGCCTTGGTGTTGCTCATGACTCCCGGTTTGGCGTTTTTCTATGGCGGGCTTGTTCGGGAGAAGAACGTCCTGGGCACCATCATGCACAGCTTTATGGCCATCGCCTTGGTCAGCTTGGTCTGGATACTGTGGGGTTACAGCTTGGCCTTTGGCCCTGACTTGGGCGGTGTTATCGGCAAGCTGGATTATGTGATCTTGCGTGATGTTTCGGCGACAGACCCAGGACCCTACGCCGGTACAATCCCCCACCAAGCTTTTATGGTGTTCCAGATGATGTTTGCCATCATCACGCCAGCTCTCATCACAGGGGCTTTCGCGGAACGAATGAAATTTAGCTCTTATGTGATTTTCATCGTTGCGTGGTCAACTATCGTTTACGCTCCTCTCGCTCATTGGGTTTGGGGCGATGGTGGTTGGTTGGGAAATTGGGGTCTGTTGGACTTTGCAGGAGGGACCGTGGTGCATATCAGCTCTGGAGCAAGTGCGCTGGCAGCAGCCTTGGTGTTCGGCAAGCGCCTGCGGTTTGGTACCGACCCGATGGAGCCCCACAACGTACCCTTCGTTATTCTCGGAGCTGGCTTGCTGTGGTTTGGCTGGTTCGGCTTCAACGCCGGGAGTGCTCTCACCTCCGGCGGTAGCGCCACCAATGCATTTGTGGTGACCAATACCGCAGCCGCCACAGCAGCTCTAACTTGGGTTGCTCTGTCGATGCACTTCACCAAGAAGGTCAGCGCCGTGGGAGCTGCCACCGGAGCTGTCGCTGGTCTGGCGACCATCACCCCCGCATCGGGGTTTGTAGGTCCAATGCCTGCTATCCTCATCGGATTCGGCGCAGGGGTATTCTGCTATACCGCTGTATGGTTCAAGGACAAGGTCAAGCTGGACGATTCTTTGGATGTCTGGGGAGTTCATGGCATCGGGTCAACCTGGGGTATGTTGGCTGCGGGGTTGTTCGTGGGAGTGGGCTTTTTGACTTTGTCCGAGCTGACTGACCTTAGCCGGGGAGCTCAGATCGTGCGGCAGCTGGGAGGTATCGGTGTTACTTGGGCGTGGGGCTTTGGGATGACACTGATGATCCTCTTCGCCCTCAAGTTCACTCTCGGATTGCGGGTCGAAGAGGGGCAGGAAGAAGAAGGCCTGGACCTGTCCCAACATGGAGAACAGGGTTATGGAACATAGGGCCAAGGGCTCGATATCAATGGAGAGCAAGAAACATTAGCAGCAACAGGCGAACGCAAGGATGGCTTCCAAGCCGTGTCCGGAGTGGAGCAAGCCGACTATATATCAAGGAGGATGTGGCTGGTCGGGATTATGCATCTGACCTGGGTTTGCCCAGGGAGTATCCCTTCACCCGCGGTCCCTATCCGACCATGTATCGTGGCCGTCCTTGGACCCGCCGACAGATCGTTGGCTATGGCACCGCCAACTCCACTTTTTTCGGCCTACGTGTACTGTATTGAGCCCGTCTCACAAAGTCCCTTGACTGGGTTCACGCTGGGCGGGCAGACTGATTCTAGCGTTCTATGGAGTGACAAGGTTGGAAATACGGCAGAGAACAACGTAATGCCAGCGAGAGCCGACATCCAGAAATCGACGACCCGGGGAGTGTCAGGCTTCTGAGACTGCGATGATGAATCCCGGGCCACCTCGGCTCGGGCCTGACCCTTTCTGAGACTGGCATCATGCCTTCAGCCTGATCTGTCGACTCGATTCGAGGTGGCGCCAGAAGTGCCCTCGGCAAGGCGAGCAGTGACCTTATAGGAGCCTGGCCTCACGCCCCATCGCAGTCCTGTCCGCTCACCTGGCCAGTGCGCTATCCTCCGGGAGGTGGAAATGACAGGAGTCGTCGGTCATAAAGGTAGTCGTGGTGTTGAGCTGGTCGTCGGAGTCGACACCCACCAGGATGAGCATGTGGCGGTGGCCATTGACCGTCAGGGGGTCCGCCTGGGGGAGCTTCACACAGTGGCGACCACCCATGGGTATGGGGAGCTCGAACGGTGGTCCCGGGGCCTGGGAGAGATTCATGCCTTCGGGATTGAAGGCACCGGTTCCTACGGTGCCGGAGTCGCCCGATTCCTGACCAGTAGGGGCCATACCGTAGTGGAGGTCAACCGGCCCGACCGGTCAACCCGCTATCGGAAGGGGAAGAGCGATCCCACTGATGCGGAGATGGCAGCGCGTGCCGTGCTTGCCGGAGTAGCCGATGCCACTCCCAAGTCAGGTGAGGGTGAAGTCGAAATGATCCGTATGTTCAAGAGCACCAAGGACTCGGCCGTCAAGGCTCGCACCCAGGCAATCAACCAGATGAAGGCCCTGGTTGTCACGGCCCCGGCCCGGCTTCGTGAGCACCTCACTGGCCTCACCGCTGCTGCCCTTGTCACCCGGTCCAAGAGCTTCCGGCCTGGTCGTATGGAGGGTCCCACCGCGGCGGCCAAGTATGCTCTTCGCTCCCTTGCCCGTCGCTACCGTCAACTCGGTAATGAGATAAAGGACCTGGAGGCCGAGATCCAACGACTCACACGGACGGCAGCCCCAGCCCTGGTGGATGGCTTCGGCATAGGACCAGACACGGCGGCGACCCTCCTCATTGCTGCCGGGAGTAACCATGACCGCCTCCACTCCGAGGCTGCCTTCGCCTCCCTGTGCGGTGTCAATCCCATCCCTGCTTCCTCCGGCAAGACCAACAGGCATCGGCTCAACCGCGGCGGCCACCGCCAGACCAACGCGGCACTCCATCGCATTGCTGTCGTCAGACTTCGTCATGATGAGCGGACCCAGGCATACATGCGTCGTCGCACCACCGAGGGAATGAGCAAGGCTGAGGTGATCCGCTGCCTCAAACGCTATGTCGCTCGCGAGGTCTTCTCCGTCCTACGGAACTCAGCCCTATCCCACAGCACTCCTTGACATCTATAGGAGCATCAAGCTCATATTAGGACCTCCCACCGAAAAGTTCGCAATTCGGTACGTGCAGGCCCAGTAACCTGTACGCCACTTCCTGACCGCTTACACGGCCATGACCTCGGCCCAGCCGGACGACCATGATAAGTGATACGTGGTCGTCTCCCAGACTATTTAAGTGGCCGACAGCGGCACGCCTTCGGCTGCCGAAGCCGAGGAATCCCTCATAGGCTGAATAGGCGGCTACGAGAGCGTTGTATTCTTGGCACCGATGGGAGCCCACAACGCCATCGCCATTGAGGCGTGGCAGGTTGTGGCACAGTGGGATCTTCAGACAGATGACGAAGGCACGGTGAATGCCGTCCGCTACGGGACGTTCGAAGGGGACCCGGAACACACACAGACCCTGGCCAACCTGAAGAGCCGCGTCACGACGGCGGCAACGTCTGACTCTTTCGCCAACAGCAGAATCGGGAACGTAAGCGGCCTGACACAGTACTACCGGGACATCGGGGCGTACGGGGACATCACGCCCGACGATGGCGGACCACACCCTTCACGCCGTCGCAGCCGCCTCCGGTGTACGCTCCCGCGCCTGCGAGCCTGACGGCCACGGCGTCGGGGGAGACCACGGCGTTGGGAGAGGAGAGCGCCGACCTATCGTGGAGCTCCGTGACCGGAGCATCCGGCTACCACGTCCAGCGCCGCGTCAGCGGGGGCGGCGAGCGGTGGACGAGAGCGTTACGGGCACGAGCCGCACGGGTGACCGGCCTGTGGTGCGGCAGGACGCACGAATTCAGAGTGGGCGCGTACGGGGATGGGACAACTTACAACGCGAGGGCGGGCCTGTGGTCCCCCACGGAGACGGCTACCACGGCAGCGTGCAGCCCTCTGCCTCCGAGGTTCAGGGCGGACTCGTACTCGTTCGAGATCAGCGCCCTCGTGACCTGCCCCCAATAGTTGTACCGCAAATTGACCTGCCCCCAATAGTTGTACCGCAAATCATGAGACACTGATAGCGCTTGGAGCAGAGGAGGTGAGGATGGCCTCTGGAGCAGGAGGGCGATAGCCCAGGGCGCTGTGGGGGCGTTGGTGGTTGTACTCGTGGCGCCACTGCTCGGTGAGGACCTGCACCTCCCAGAGGGTATCGAAGAGCTCCCGGTCCAAGAGTTCGTCCCTAAGCTTGCCGTTGAAGCTCTCAACATACCCATTCTCCCAAGGGCTACCCGGTGTGATGAAGAGGGTTGTGACTCCCACCCCTTGGAGCCACAACCGCACCGCCCTGGCGGTGAACTCCGGCCCGTTGTCCGAGCGGAGGTGCTCCGGCACGCCACGCTGGACCATGAGGTCCCCCAGGCATTCAATGACATGGGGTGAGCGTAACGAGCGACCCACATGGATGGCCAGACACTCCCTGGTATACTCATCCACCACTGTCAGGAGACGAACGGGTTTGCCGTCACTGGTACGAAGGGCCACAAAGTCGTATGCCCAGACGTGGTTCCGTCGTTGTGGCCTCAGCCGCACGCAGGAGCCGTCAGTAAGCCAGAGTCGGCCCCGTTTGGGCTGTTTGGCTGGTACCTTGAGTCCTTCCCGTCGCCAGATCCGCTCCACCCGCTTGTGGTTCACTCTCCATCCCTCCCATTGCAGCATGGCAGTCACCCGCCGGTACCCATACCGTCCGTACCGACTGGCCAGCCGAACCACTGCCATCGTCAGGGCCTCCTCATCATCGGCCACTGTTGCAGTGTACCTCTGTGTTGACTGGGGTTGCTCAAGCGCCCGGCAAGCGCGCCGCTCAGAGATGCCATACCGTTCCCGTGCCAACTCCACGCATCTCCGCCGGCGGGCCGGGCTCAGAAGTTTCCCCGTGCTGCCTCCTTCAGAATCTGGTTGTCCAACGTCAGGTCCGCTACCGCACGCCTGAGTCGTCCGTTCTCCGCTTCCATCTCCCGCAACCGCCTCGCCTGGTCTATTCTCAGCCCCCATACTGCTGCCGCCACCGGTAAAACGTATGGTCTGATACCCCGATACCCCTGCATGCCTGGGCCACCGTCTCCCCTTGCGCCAGGGCCACCTCCGCTTCCCGCAGCTTCCCTATGATCTCTTCTACACTGCGCTTTTTACTCGCCATTGACTACCCCCTCTCACCAGCTCCACTTTACGAGTTTATAACTGGACCAGTTTTTGGGGGGCAGGTCACTCGCTCCGGTGGGAGACGCGGTGGGCACTGTGTCGGCCTTCGACGTGAACGACGACGCGGTGACGTACTCGATCACGGCGGGGAACGAGGAACAATGACCTGACTGGCAGCATACCTGTGGAATTGGGCGACATGGACAGCCTGACCGATCTGTGGCTGCGCGACAACAGTCTGAGCGGCGGGATACCACAGGAGCTTGAAGACCTCAATCTGACGGCTCCGCACCTGTCCGGCAACTCGTTCTCAGGCTGCATCCCGTCGGGATTGCGGGATGTCGAGACCAACGACCTGAACCTCTTGGGGCTTGACTACGGCACATCGCCTGAGTCATAGTCGTCCCCCGGCTCGGGCGACGTTCACATCCAGGGATAAGGTCGTCCTGGGGGCGGCGGTCGGGACGTCGCTAGCGAGAAGTCTCGGCGCTGTCACCTTCAGCAGCCTCCAGGCCCACCCCCCACGAGTACCGCAGTTTTTTGTGTCTATTAGAAACCGCGGAGGCTGGTTTGGGGCGTCGATGCCAAGGACGGTGCGCCACCGGTGCGGGTGGAAAACGCCTTTCCCGCCATCGTCTCTCAGCAGGAGTTCCGACGGATCACCCGCTCCCTTCGCTCCAAGGCCCCGGCCAGGGTCAACCCCCGGCGGGCATCCATCCCCTTTAGAGAGGTAGGAACATGACCAATCGAAATAAGTCAACCCCCGGCGGGCATCCATCCCCTACCTCCTCAGCGGCTTGGTGAAATGTGAGAAGTGCGGAAAGGCGCTCACTGCGGCTGAGGCCAAGAGCGGCAAGTACAGCTACTACGTCTGCCACTCACTGCTGAAGAAGGGCAAGGGAACTTGCAAGACTCCTCGCCTCAACTCCAAGCGCTTTGAGAAGCTGATGATCGACCAGATTCGCGCAAACATCCTCACGGAAAGCAACATCCGGGACCTGGTTAGACTGATGGACGAGGAGATGGACGGGGTGGCTGCTGAGCAGCGGGAGAGGCTGGAAAACATCGAAGCGGAGCTTATCGAGGTGCGGCGGCGCTTGGACCGGGTGTGGCACGTCATCGAGAACTCGGAACTCGACATATCCGACGCCACCTCCCGCATCAGAGAGCACCGGGAGCGTCAGGAGAAGCTGGAGATCGCCGCAGAGGAGGCCAGGGCATTGCTCTCAGAGCGCCGGGCCGTGCTGGACAACGTGGACACCATTGCCGCCTTCGCCGAGGACATGAGCGACTTCCTGATGACCAGCGAAATCACCGAGTCTCGGGCCTTCATCAAGTCCTTCGTCAAGGAGATCAAGGTCAAGCCGGGAAAGGCAACGGTCTACTACACCCTACCCACGCCGCCGGACAGCCCGATAGGGGGCGGAGACGCCGCAGAGGTGGCTCTCCACGGCCCAGTTCGCAGTTCAGTACACGTTGGTGGGCCTGCACGTACCGAATTGCGAACTTTTCGCTGGGAGGTCAGGTTATAGTGCCTCGCTGCATTTGAGGCTACACCCAACATCTCATGCGACAGCCCAGCCTTCCGAGAGCACTTCTGCCTGCTCAAGAACGGTGACGGTTGCCTTCTCCTGCTTGTCGGGCGGGTAGCCGTGTTTGCGCAGGATGCGCTTGACCATCGCCCGGAGCTTGGCGCGGATGACCTGCCCCCCAAAAACTGGTCCAGTTATAAACTCGTAAAGTGGAGCTGGTGAGAGGGGGTAGTCAATGGCGAGTAAAAAGCGCAGTGTAGAAGAGATCATAGGGAAGCTGCGGGAAGCGGAGGTGGCCCTGGCGCAAGGGGAGACGGTGGCCCAGGCATGCAGGGGTATCGGGGTATCAGACCATACGTTTTACCGGTGGCGGCAGCAGTATGGGGGCTGAGAATAGACCAGGCGAGGCGGTTGCGGGAGATGGAAGCGGAGAACGGACGACTCAGGCGTGCGGTAGCGGACCTGACGTTGGACAACCAGATTCTGAAGGAGGCAGCACGGGGAAACTTCTGAGCCCGGCCCGCCGGCGGAGATGCGTGGAGTTGGCACGGGAACGGTATGGCATCTCTGAGCGGCGCGCTTGCCGGGCGCTTGAGCAACCCCAGTCAACACAGAGGTACACTGCAACAGTGGCCGATGATGAGGAGGCCCTGACGATGGCAGTGGTTCGGCTGGCCAGTCGGTACGGACGGTATGGGTACCGGCGGGTGACTGCCATGCTGCAATGGGAGGGATGGAGAGTGAACCACAAGCGGGTGGAGCGGATCTGGCGACGGGAAGGACTCAAGGTACCAGCCAAACAGCCCAAACGGGGCCGACTCTGGCTTACTGACGGCTCCTGCGTGCGGCTGAGGCCACAACGACGGAACCACGTCTGGGCATACGACTTTGTGGCCCTTCGTACCAGTGACGGCAAACCCGTTCGTCTCCTGACAGTGGTGGATGAGTATACCAGGGAGTGTCTGGCCATCCATGTGGGTCGCTCGTTACGCTCACCCCATGTCATTGAATGCCTGGGGGACCTCATGGTCCAGCGTGGCGTGCCGGAGCACCTCCGCTCGGACAACGGGCCGGAGTTCACCGCCAGGGCGGTGCGGTTGTGGCTCCAAGGGGTGGGAGTCACAACCCTCTTCATCACACCGGGTAGCCCTTGGGAGAATGGGTATGTTGAGAGCTTCAACGGCAAGCTTAGGGACGAACTCTTGGACCGGGAGCTCTTCGATACCCTCTGGGAGGTGCAGGTCCTCACCGAGCAGTGGCGCCACGAGTACAACCACCAACGCCCCCACAGCGCCCTGGGCTATCGCCCTCCTGCTCCAGAGGCCATCCTCACCTCCTCTGCTCCAAGCGCTATCAGTGTCTCATGATTTGCGGTACAACTATTGGGGGCAGGTCAAGACGACCATCGCTTTGCCGTCCAGTGCCTCCAGCCTCTGCTCGAAGTGGGCCACGATGTCCTCGGCGATCTGCCCTACCCGCTTCTCCGCGCCGACTACCGCCTCCAGCTGTGCCCATTTGGTCTTGAGCCTCTCCCTGCGCTCGACCTCTTCGCCCTCGGTGGCCTCCTCGAACTCCGGGTCTATGGACGGCCTCTCGCGCTCATCCAGAGACAGCTTGGCGAGACGGCTCTCGTAGTAGATGGGCACTGTGGCCCCGTCCTCAACGGAACGCTGGATGTCGTAGATGCTGATGTAGTTTCCGAACACGGCGCGCGTGTTGGCGTCCTGTAGCTCGATGGGCGTCCCCGTGAAGCCAACGAAGGAGGCGTTGGGCAGGGCGTCCCGCATGTGACGGGCGTAGCCGTCGATGAAGTCGTACTGGCTGCGGTGGGCCTCATCGGCGATGACCACTATGTTCTGCCTCCCCGATAGCGTAGGGTGTGTATCGCCCTTCTCCTCCGGGAAGAACTTCTGGATGGTTGTGAAGACCACTCCCCCGGCGTTCACCGACAGCTTGTTGCGCAGGTCGGCGCGACTCTCCGCCTGGGTTGGAGGCTGGCGCAGCAGGTCCTGGCAGCGGGAGAAGGTGCCAAAGAGCTGGTCGTCCAGGTCGTTGCGGTCCGTCAGGACCACGACAGTCGGGTTCTCCATGGCCTGCTCTCGGACGATGGCGCCGGCGTAGAAGGCCATGGTCAGGCTCTTGCCTGATCCTTGGGTATGCCAGACCACGCCGATGCGCCGGTCGCCAAGCTCTCCACCGGGTTTGCGGCCTGCCTCGTACCGTCCGCCCTCCTCGGCGACCTGTGCCTCGTCGCGTTGCAGCTTCGCAGCCCGCAGGGTCTCATTCACCGCGACCTTGACGGCGTGGAACTGGTGATAGCCTGCCATCTTCTTGACCAGAGCGCCGCTGCCGTCGTCGTCAAACACGATGAAGTCGCGGACGAGGGCGAGGAAGCGGCCCGGCTCAAAGACGCCTTCAGCATCACCTGTAGCTCGGTCATGTGGGGGCCAGCCAGCGTCTCCCCAGTGACGGTGCGCCAGGGCTTGAACCACTCCCGACCGGAGGTCAGCGTGCCGATGCGGGCATCGGTCCCGTCGGAGACCATGAGCGCCTCGTTCATGGAGAACAGGGTTGGCAGTTCCGCCTTGTAGGTCTGGAACTGCTGCCAGGCCGTCCAGATGGTGGCGTCCTCGTCCGCAGGGTTCTTCAGCTCGATGACGCCTAATGGCAGCCCGTTGACGAACAGCGCGATGTCCGGCCTACGGGTGTTCCTGTTCTCGGTGACGGTGAACTGGTTGACGGCCAGCCAGTCATTGTTGGCGGGGTTGTCGAAATCGATGACCTGCGCCTGCGCTCCGCGAATGGCTCCACCGTCAGCCCGGTACTCTACCGCCACCCCCTCGACGAGCATTCGGTGGAAGGCACGGTTGCGGGATTCAAGGGTCGAACCCTCGGGGCGGGTGAGCTTGCGGAAGGCGTCGTCCAGCGCCGATGGGGGCAGGCTGGGGTTCAACTCGGCGAGGGAGTCCGGCACCCGACGCTCCAGCACCACCTGCCCATAGTCGGTGCGCTCGGCGTTGGGCGTGCCTGGCGCGATGTCCGGGCCGTGGGCCACCTTCCAGCCCAGGGCAGAAAGCCAGTCAAGGGCAGCCTGTTCAACGTCGGCTTCGGTGATGGTGGTCATCGCGTTGGCTCCATCCTCTTGTCTAACAGGAATCCGCTAGCAAGGCGATCGACAACTACTTCGACGGCTGCCAGACAACCCGAAAGGGCCAATGTAACCGGTGGCCTCTTGACACCCTCCCTTTCGATCGCAGAACCATATCCCACACTCAGAGCTTCCAATTCTTGATCCATGAAACAAACATCGACTATTACTTCGATCTCCACTTTGTCTTCATGCGCAGTGCCTCTTAACACTTCCAACAGACCCAGCCCTCCGATCATTCCGCCGGTTAGCTCAGAGCCGCCCTCTTCCATCAGATGTGCGTTTGAAATTGAGTGCAAGGCAACTACATTGAGGTGTCGATGTTTGTCAATTCAAGTGGACCCCATCATCAGGACAGCGGTGAGGCTAAAATAAGAGAGTCTACCGCTGGGGTGTCTCGTAAACCTTCATCCGATGGTAAGGCTCGTGGAAGTTCCAGTAAACACCTTTGTGGGCTCACTGCATGGAACACCTGACCCGGTGACCGATAGCCCAGGGCTTGATGGGGCCGCTCTTGGTTGTAGAAGGCCAGATAAGCCCCAATCCCCTTTCTGGCCTCAGTCCCATTTTGGTATGCCTTCAGGTACACCTCCTCGTACTTGATGCTGCGCCACAGCCGTTCCACGAAGACGTTGTCCATGCACCGGCCCCTGCCGTCCATGCTCACTTGAACGCCTTGCGCCAGCAGCATGCTGGTGAAGGCCTCGCTGGTGAACTGGCTGCCCTGGTCGGTGTTGAAGATCTGTGGCCGACCCTTGCTCAAGGCCTCTTCCAGAGCCGCAACACAGAAGTCTACCTCCAGGGTGTTGGACAGCCGCCAGGCCAGCACGTAGCGGCTGTGCCAGTCCATGATGGCCATCAAGTAGAGGAAACCCCGAGCCATGGGTATGTAGGTGATGTCGGTGGCCCACACCTGGTTGACCCGGTTGATCTCCAGCCCCCTGAGCAAGTACGGATAGACCTTATGCCCTGGGTTTGGCTTGCTGGTGTTGGGACGCCGGTAGATGGCCTCCAGGCCTATCAGCTGCATCAGCCGGCGGACCCGCTTGCGGTTGACCTGGTGTCCGTGATTTCTGAGCCAGGCAGTCATCCTTCTGGAGCCGTAGAAAGGTGTCTTCAGGTACTGTTGGTCTATGAGGGCCATCAACTCCAAGTCCTCGGCGCCGGCCTCGGTTGGCAGGTAGTACAACGCGGAGCGGCTGATACCCAGCAACGCGCACTGGCGCACCAGAGACAGCTTCGGTTCTTCTCGGTCAATCATGGCCCGGCGTTGGGACCGGCTCACAACCCGAAGCTCCGTGACAAAAAATCCCGTTCCACCTTGAGCTGCCCAATCTGTTGGTAGAGCTGGGCAGTGAGGACCTCTTGGTCCTTCTCCTGGCGTCCAGCACCATTTTCAAAGAGGTGCGGCGCCCCCTGAGTCAAGGCCTTCTTCCAGGCATGGATCTGGCTCGGGTGGACTTCAAACCGGCTGGCCAGCTCTGCAATGGTGTGCTCCCCTTGGAGCGCGGCCAAAGCCACTTTGGCCTTGAAGACTGGGCTGTGCTTCTTACGTGTTTGCTTCATGTCCTGCTCCTTGTTTCCGTCCTATTTTAGGAGCGGGACTCTCTCTTAGCCACCTGTCCGAATTTTGGGGTCCACCTCAAATGTTGCAGATGGAGCGAAGCATCCAAAGATGCGCTCCGACTCCCCTCGGCCCGTGATAAGGTTGGAATGTTTCTATCACCTCGTAATGGTCTGAATGGATTCCTTTCAACTTGCCCTTTGCTCTCTCTTCGTATTCGCTGTTGTTGTCGTAGATAGGAAATTCGTTTCGTCGGCTGGGGGAGCAGCCGTTGTCGATAACGAGCTGCCACACAAGGTGGTCGAGGGCGGACCGGAGGTTATAGACAATCTCACCTACTCTTATTGAGTAGTCAATTGATAGATCAGGCACGTTATCGCCAATAATGGTTACGATCTCTTGTTCTATTTCAAAAACAAGACGCCGGCGATGGTACTCGCAGAACGCTGCGATGTCTTTTTCAAGACTTTGCAGGCACTCACGCGCCCGGCTTATCTTGGCGTTTACCCCTTCCAAGTTGAGCAAATCCAGACTCCTTCTCAGATGTGGACGCTCACCTATCCCACCCTCACGTCCCCCGACACCAGCCTCGGCAACAGCGCATCCCGCTGCGCGGCAAGGATGCGAGAATCCTCAGCGTTTGCCACGACGCGGGTGCGGAGGCTTCCCACCTGCGCCCCGAAAGCGTCCAAGAGGGACGCGGACGGAACAACAAGAGGGAATTCGCTTAGTACCTTGGCGTTCAAGCTAACGCGTGTTGTTCCTGCACCTCGCCCTGTCACGAGTTCCCAGTATGCATCCGAACGGAGCCAATATTGGAGAAGACGCGCATAGCGCTCATGCGTAGGCCGGAAGCGGATCAAATAGGATGCAAAGACAGCATCGCGGTCTTCTTCAACCATGCATCCATGTCCCGGGTCTGCCATACGCGCAATGAGGATATCGCCATAGTGCAAGCGATACTTACTCCGATTTTCATCGGTGATTTCACAATACGGCACTGCCTCCCATTCAATCCACGCCTTCTTGTTGATGTCAGTGATTCGGAGGAACTTGGGGCCAACGTCTTCATCGCTCGCTGATGTTGTGTATCCGTATTGAGGCTTCTGGCAGATGTCCCTCAGCCCCTTCACCTCCCACCCCTCCGGGATCTCCCCCAACTCCGAATCCACAAGCCGGTCTGGGAATTGGTCATAGTGCTCAGCAGGCAGGCCGGGGAGGGACTCGCCGGGGCGCCAGCGCCCCTCCATCTTGGCCCGGACCGGCTAGCTGGCAGGCCGTCCATCTACTCTTAGATTCCAAGGATCGAGCACATGGACGCATTCATGCGCAAGCTGCCATCGCGCACGTGCCGAGTCAGTAAGCGCATTTCGGCTCAGCCGGATCACCACATGCTTGGACCTCCCTTCGACATCGCCAGGCGGAATACCGCTGTCTGGAAACCATAGCTGTGGCAGGTTGCCCGGCGTCCTGTCTATGACGATGCCGATCAGCGTAAAGGAGCGGTCTCGAGGTCCGAACAGGCACTCAATATCAGCAATGAACCGGCTAGCATAATTGGATAGCGTGATTGAGCTACTGCTGCCATCTCCCTGAAACTCGGTAGTGAATAGGGAATCGATGACGTTCATGGCCGATCTCCAAACCCCAGACGCGCCAGGTTTTCCTCAATCGCGGCGTCCAGCCGCTGCGCTTCCGCCTGTTGCTCCCTCCATTGAGCAGAGAGTCGAGCCATCTTCTCCTCGAAGGGCTCGCCGTCGTCCTCCTGCGGCTCCGCGCCGACGTAGCGGCCGGGGGTGAGAACGTGGCCGTGCTTGCGGACCTCCTCCAGCGTCGCACTCTTGCAGAAGCCGGGTACGTCGGCGTACTCGCCGGAATGTTCCTCCCCGCGCCAGGCGTGGTAGGCGTCGGCGATGCGGGCGATGTCATCACCGGTCAGCTCCCGGTGGGTGCGGTCAACCATGCGCCCTAGCTTGCGGGCGTCGATGAACAGCAGTTCGCCCCGCCGGTCCCGGTGCTTGCCGCCTCTACGGTCCCTGGACAAGAACCAGAGGCAGACGGGTATCTGCGTGGAGTAGAAGAGTTGACCGGGCAGGGCCACCATGCAGTCCACCAGGTCCGCTTCTATGAGGTTCTTGCGGATCTCGCCCTCGCCTGACTGGTTCGACGACATGGAGCCGTTGGCCAGGACGAAGCCGGCAGCGCCGCGCGGCGACAGGTGATGGGCCATGTGCTGCACCCAGGCGAAGTTGGCGTTTCCCGTGGGCGGGACGCCATACTGCCACCGCTTGTCGTCCCGCAGCCGATCGCCGCCCCAGTCGGAGATGTTGAAGGGGGGATTGGCGAGGATGTAGTCGGCCTTCAGGTCGGGGTGGCGGTCGTTGTGGAAGCTGTCGCCGTGGGCGATGTTGCCCTCAATCCCGCGAAGAGCCAAGTTCATCCTGGCCAGCTTCCAGGTGGTGTGGTTGGACTCCTGGCCCCAGATGGAGATGTCGCCGCGCGCCCTGCCCCCATTACCGTTCCCGCTAACGTGGGCATTGATGAACTCTATCGACTGCACGAACATGCCGGATGAGCCGCAGCAGGGGTCGTAGACACGGCCTTGGTAGGGTTCTAGCATCTCCACCAGGAGCTTGACGACGCAGCGCGGGGTGTAGAACTCGCCGCCCTTCTTGCCCTCGGCGCTGGCGAACTGGGAGAGGAAGTACTCGTACACCCGTCCCAGCACGTCTTTCGAGCGGGCTTCCGCGTCTCCAACCTGGATATTGGTGATCAGATCGATGAGCTGGCCCAGACGGGTCTTGTCCAGGGCGGGCCGGGCGTAGTCCTTGGGCAGCACGTCCTTGAGCGCCGGGTTGTCTCGCTCAATGGCGGTCATGGCGTCGTCCACCAGTTGGCCGATGACCGGCTGCCGCGCCTGCGCTTTGAGGTGAGGCCAACGAGCCTCCGGAGGCACCCAGAAGATGTTCTCGCCGCGGTACTCGTCCATGTCTTCGGGGTCATACCCTTCTTCGGTCCTCGACTCCAGCCAGGCGTGCAACTCTTGGAAGGCGTCGGAGATGTACTTGAGGAAGATGAGGCCGAGGACGACGTGCTTGTACTCGGCGGCGTCCATGCTGCCCCGAAGGGCGTCGGCCAACCGCCAGAGCTCGGCCTCGTAACCTGTCAGAGCGCCACTGCTCGATTCGGTGTTCGCGCCGGAGGCAGTCCGTCTCTGTGGCACAGTCGTCATGATGCCTCACCCCTTGGTTTGCTCTTGGAACGCCACCTGTCTACTTCGCGTAGGGCGTTCTTGCCCCCCGGTCCGTATCCGTGATGGACCAGGAAGCCGGGGACGCCGCCGTACTCGACGGATATCACCGCAGACTCGGCGGTCTTGTCGTGGCCGGGCAGGAAGAATGAGCCGATTGCCGTCTCCGCGCCGCAGCCGCACCAGCACTCGCCGGTCGGCAGCAGGCGTTTGGTTGAAGCCATATTCGGTGCCTCCTAAGAGTCCTACCCTGTGGCCTTGAGCACTATTCAAGAATATGCTTCTAGACACCTATGGTCAATACCAACGAGAAGTTCTATGCCTATCACCCATGCAACACGACAGCCCCCACATCAGTTCCGCCACAGTCCGAAGGTAAGAACCCGGCGCAGCCAACGCCTCAGCAACGCCCGCTCCCGCTCCGCCCGGACCCGCTTGAGGTCCTGCGTCCGCTCCCAGAGCTGATCCTGCCGGTCGAACTGGTCCCAGGGGAACGAAGCCGGAGGCAGCGTCAGCTCGCGCTCCCCGACGATGGCGATTTCCAGCTCCAACATTGGCTCCTAGACCTCCGTCCTGTCCAGCGTGGTGCCGGTCTTCAGGGTCTTGAGGAACTCTGCCCGCACTCTGCGCCACTCGACGATCACCGACGTAGCGTCACCGTACACGAGGTCTTCATCGGGTTCGGCTTCCAGGGTCACCAACTGGGGGTGCGTTCTGGGGCGGACGTATCTTCGCTTCGACGGCTCAGGCTCCGCGCCGGTCGGGGATGTCCTCTCCATCCCGTCCTGCGCGCTCCTTCCCGCCTCCAACCGCACCAGTCGCCGCTCCACGTGCCGCATCGCCTTGGCCTGCTCCTCCCGCAGAGCCTCGACCTCTCCTGCGACGGCTGCCCTAACCTCGTCGAGCCCGCTTCGGAGCTTCCCTTCCAACTCTCCCACCCGACCTTTGAGGGCATCGTTGCGCTCCCGCTGCCGGGCCGCCGCCGAGCCTGCCCCCGACTGTAGCCCCTGCTCCAACGCCTCCCGCACCCGCCAGGACAGCTGCCCCGTCTTCGCGCACTCGGCCACCGTCCGCTGGTCCAACTCCAGCACCCGCGCCGCGCCCTTGAAGCCCCTTGTCCCGCACCAGCTCTTTCAGCAGCGCCATGAGCCGCATGTGGTAGACGTTCTCCACGTCCCGGCTGTCCTCGATGCCGTGTTCGGTCGTCTTCATGGCTCTTTTCTCCCTTCCAAAACTCCGCCCAAGTCTCCGGTCAACCACTGTCCGGCCTTTTCCCCGGTCCATTGCCGCGTTTTGGGGGCCGTAACGCACCCCCACTTCACGCGCCTTTTCCGGGGCCAAATGTCATTGAGAGGCCGGTCCCACGGTCCCGCCGATGTCATGCCCCACGTTTGGCGATGTCATTGCCGTCCGGAACGCACTCTTACTGAAAGTGTTCACTGCTTACGTCCTGTAGGGGGCGATTTACCCCTGTTCCAGCTACGAAATCACGACTCTGGCCGCTCTGTTACCAAACTCAAACTCCTGTACACCCCCAATACTGCACGAAAGGGGCCGAAAAAAGAGGGTCTATAGCCCCCCGCATCCCTGCGCAGAGCCACGGGGGAACGGCCCGTGACACCCCGCATCCTTGCGCAGAGCTATGAGGGGTCTTTTTTCTCGTTTGATTCATTCACACTCTTTTGCGACTGCCGCGGTCCGATGAATCGCGGCGAACGGAAGAGAGGTGAACGAGTTGGCGTTGAAAGCAAGACTCCGGTCGATAAGACGGCTCTTACCCCTGTCAGCCGCGCTGCTGTTGGCGGCGCTGGTGGCAATCCCCGCAAGCAACATCGCCCAAGCCCAAGCCCCGCCCGGTAACGAGCTAACCCTCGTTAACGCGGACAGGGACTTCGTCGAGCGAAAGGGCGGCGGCGAGTTCGTCGCCGCCCCCTCTTCGACCGGAAGATCGAAACCCTCTTCTACGCCGTCAGGGACGCCGACACGGGCGACTGGATAAGCGCCATGTACCGGGTCAAGGGCGGCGAGAAGAAGAGAAGCGACGGCTGGGAGTACTCGTGGGAGTACCCCGACCTGGACGAACACCCCGACCTCGACCGCGACCGGGCCTACCTGCTGGTCATGCTGGCCACGGCCGAGGACGGCAAGAGAGGCGACTTCTACGCCGTCATCCCCTTCCATGAGCCGGGCCGCATCTGGGACAAGATTCTGTCCGCCCTCAACCCCGGACGCTGGGCGAGGGCCTTCGCCGGCTGGGTGATCGAGGGAGTCCACGGAACCCTCTGCGGTGTCGTGGAGCGGGCCTCGGGCGAGGACGCCGACAACTGCCGGAGGGAACCCGGCGCATGAGCGACATCCTCACCGGCACCCCTCCCGACCTCACTTACGCCCACGACCTGGTGCGCCAGGCGTGGATGGTCGTCTGGGCCATCACGTCGGGCGCTCTTGTCGTGATCCTCGGCTGGATGGGGCTGAGCTTCATCATGGCCGAGCACCTGGGGACCCGTCAGGCGGGATGGCGGGAGATGGTCCCCCGCCTGGTCCTCGGCCTCGTTGCCGCAGCGTCGTCGCTCTGGTGGTGCGCCCTGGTCCTCGACGTGGCCGACGCCGTGTCCGGCTTTATCGCGGTCTCCCTCAACGTCACCCCCGGAGACCTGCTCCGCTCCACCCTCCGCACCCTGATGACCGGCGTGCAGGCCGGGAGCGTGGGCATGGCCCTCCTGCTGGCCGTGCTCTACCTCGTCTACGGCTTCTTCGTGCTCTACGTCATCGTCCAGATGGTGCTGCGCCTCGCGTTGATCGACCTCCTGCTGGCCCTGGCCCCGATCGCTTTGGGGCTTTGGATTCTGCCCACACGGCGGGCTGGGGCCGCCACTGGCTGCGGCTGTTCATGACGACGGTGTTCCAGCAGGCCGTCCAGCTCATCGCGTTGGCGCTTGGGTTCGGCTTCCTGAAGGAGTTCGCCGCCATCGCCGCCTTCGAGCCGGTGCAGGACCTGATCTGGAAGCTCCTGATGTCGCTGGCCTTCGTCTACATGGCGACCCGCGTCCCGTCGATGCTCGGCAATCACGGCACCTTCGACTCCTGGCTCTCGATGCTCTATTTCGGCATGAACCTGCCCTCCTCGATGGTCAGGTCGGCCAAGACCATCGGGCTGCTAGCGGGCGGGGCCGCAGGGGGTCCGGGAGGCATGGCGGTGGGCGCGATGGCGGCGAAGCCCCCCCGGAGCGGCGGCGAGTAACCCCGACAAACGACGACCAACGGGCGCGGACGCCGTTCGCGCCCACCGAGAACGCAAAGGAGGTGGGAGCGATGTGCAGCTAGGCGAGCGGAGACGGTGGAACCGATAGAGACGGACGAACGGACGAAGACCGGGCGGGGAAACGCCCGGCAGTCAAGACAGAGAGGAGACGGAACTTATGGATGAACTGACACAGACCATATCGAACCTGGTGGGAATCCTCCTGGGAGTCGTGGGGGCCGTGGGCGTCGGCTTCTTCATCTACGGCGCGTACATGTACCTGACGGCCAGCGGAGCGCCCAACCAGATGGAGCGCGGCAAGAGCGCAATGATGAACGCCGTGGTGGGATCGCCGGTGGAGATCGACCTGCCGGACCCGGCCACGCCCACGCCCACGCCCACAAATTAAGCGGAACAAGCAAGGAGGAAAGACATGAGAGAGCACGAGGTGCCGACCCACGTGCAGGCAGAGGACAGGGTGCTGCTGTGGTTCACCTTCCCGCAGGTCGTGGCGATGACGGCGGTGTGCGCCCTGTCCTACGGCGCATACCGTTACGCCCCCGTCGGGCCGTCCGAGGTGAGGATGGCCCTGGCCGTCCTCCTGGGCCTGGCGGGGCTGGCCGCCGTCGTCGGGAAGATAGGCGGTCGGCGGCTGCCGTTGGTGGCCGCCGACCTTTTGAAGTACCGGCTTGGGGCGAGGCTCTACGCAGGGCCGCCGTCCGAGCTGGTGCGGAGCGAGCCGCCCGCGCCGGCGCAGCCGGTGAAGAGCGGCCCCGGCCCCCTGCGGCTGATGGCTAGGCGGGCGGGTAAGACCCTGCGCCGCCTTCGCCGCAAGCGCGGGAGCCGGGAGCGAACGGGCGGGCGGATGCCGTTCCGCCCCCACCGCTGGTTCGGCAAGCCCAAGAGGACGGAGGCTGACAAGGACAACATCAACGGCAAGGACAAGCACAAGAAGAAGCCGAAGGGCTTCCTCGCGGTCATGGCCGTCGTCGCTCTGGCGGCGGCGGTCGCCGTCCCCCAGGCGGCCCTTGCCGACGACCACTGGCGGGATGAGATCGACTTCAAGGTCGGCAGGGTCCGTCCCGCCGCGCCCGACCCGGACATGCTGCACCCGTCAGGCCCCGGCCTGTTCGGCGGGCGCAGCGTCCTGGGCGTACGCGAGATCGCCTGCCTGTGGCACCCGCCCGGCGCGGGCGACGAGACGCCCCTGGTGGAGCGGTCCGGCGCGAGGGCGCTCCACCAGGGGCGTCAGGGGAGGCGCGCTGGTGGGGGACACCACGGCGGGCAAGCCCCGGCCCATCCGCTTCCCCGACGACCTGCTCAGGCGCCACCACCTCTACGTCGCCCGCACTCGCATGGGCAAGTCCACTCTCATGCACCACCTCGTCGCCCACAAGATGAGGGAGAAGGCCGAGGGCAGGGACAACGACGCCATCGTGGTCATCGACCCCCACACCGACCTGGTGGCCGGGCTGATGGAGCACGTCCCCGAGTCCCTCATGGACCGGGTGCGCCTCATGGACCTGTCCGACGAAACCCGCTCCCCCGGCATCAACCTGCTGGACACCCGCGTCTTCGCCGACCGCGACCGCACCGCCGACTCGGTGGTGCGCGTCGCGAAGGGACTGTGGGAGCAGTGGGGGCCGAGGATGCAGTCCATCCTCGAACAGACCGTCAAGACCCTCCACGAGGCCAACGAGCAGGTGGAGGCGGAGCGGCAGTACACCATCCTCGACGGGCTGCGCCTGCTGTCCAACGACCCCTTCCGCAACTCCGTGCTGAAGAAGGTCTCCGACCCCTACCTGCTGGAGTGGTGGGCCAGGGACTTCGGCAGCTGGCACCGCCAGTACAAGGCCGAGGCCCTCGCCCCGGTGCAGACCCGCCTCTCCTACTACGCATCGTCGAAGCGGGCGCGGGCCATCCTGGGCCAGCGCCCGCTCCACCATCGACCTGCGCCGCACCATCCACGACGGCGGCGTCCTGCTGGTCTCCACCTCCCAGGGCACCGTGGGCAGGGACGTGGCCGCCCTGGTGGGCGCGTCCCTCCTGAACCTCGTGGACGCCGTGATCCGGGAGCAGGGAAGCCTGCCGCTGCACCGTCGCAGGGGGGCGCTGGTGGTGGTGGACGAGATGCAGTCCATGCCCGGCGTGGACTACGAGAGCATGTTGCCCGAGCTTGGCAAGTTTGGGGCCAGCTTCGTGCTGGCCACCCAAAGCCTCGCCAAGCTGGACGACCTCTCCCGCACCATGCGGGACACCCTGCTGGCCAACGTCGGATGCCTGGCCGTCTTCCAGGTGGCGGGGAACGACGCCAGGACGCTGGTGTGGGAGCTGGGCAAGGACCGGGTGAGCGAGGACGACATCGTTTCCCTGCCCGTCCACCACTGCTACGTCCGCGCCACCGTGGGCAAGGAGCGCATGCCCGCCTTCTCCATGATGGTCAGAAAGCCCGAGGAGGGAGACCCCGCCGTCGCCGCACGCATCCGCGCGGCTGCGACCGCATACACCGTCTCGGCCCCGCAGATCGCCTACGGCGACGCGGAGGGCGACCTGAAGGTGGAGGAGTTCCGCAGGGGCGTCGAAGACCCGAAAAGCGACGGTGAACAGCAGCAGAAGCCGGAAGCGGAGGAGGTGCGGGAATGAAGCCCGAAGGATGCGAGGCCGACCTACTCCGCGCCCTGTCGCGGATGCCCTTCCTCGACCGGCTGGAGATGGTCGCCGTCTGCGGCTGGTCCAGGGGCGCGGTCTACGAGGCCGTCGAAAAGCTGGAGTCCGGGGGGTTCTGCGCCTCCGTACCCCACGGGACGGGGCTGCTTCCCTCCTCCCGGAGGTTCCACCTCACCGAATCAGGGCTGCGCAGGCTCGCAGAGGAAGAAGAAACGTCTCTCGACGAGCTGGTGCGCTCCCGTCCCGTCTCCGCCCAGTGGCGGCGCAGCCTGATGGAGCGCCTCGACGCCCTGGCCTCCGTCTACGGCGTCGCCTCCACCGTCTCCAGCCTGGCATTCCCCATCCGGTTCCGCTGGTACCGCTCCATCCCCCTCGACGCCGCCATGACGCTGCCCGACGGGAGGACCGTCGGCATCGTCCGGCAGGGACTGACCGCCGACAGGTCGGGCTTCTCCCGGCGGCTCTGGGGGCTGCGCGACTGGCCGATGCCCGGAACGGTGCTCGTCCTCATGGCCGACGAGGTGCGCCTCAGGCACGCCCGAAGGCTCCTCTCCACCACCGACGTTCCGGCCCTGTTCGCCGTGGAACGCCTTGCGGTCCTGACGGGGGCGGGCGACCGGATATGGAGTCCGCCGAAGGTCGGCGCCGAGATCGACCTGCGCTACGCCCTCGACCGGGTGGGGCCGGGCGGACAACTTCCAATAGAGCCGGAACCGCAGCGCGCCGACCCGCCCGCCGACTTCGCCGTCGAGGGTCCGGGGTGGAAGGTCCCCGACCACATGCTGCCGGTCCTTCTCAAGCCCATCGAGAAGCGCGCCCTCGACCTCATCTCCGACTGGCCCTGGATCGCCCTCAAGGAGCTGGCCGGGCTGATGGGCGTCTCGACCCAGAGGGTCTCCCACGGCGTCATCCCCCTCGAAGGCTTCGGCCTGGCGGCCCGGCCCCGCGGCGCGGGCGGACGGCTGGCCCTCACCGACCGGGGGCTGGCGCTCCTGGCCCGCAGGGACCGCACCTCCGTGGCCGTGGCGCGCAAGCGGTGGAGCGTCGCCCTGGAGGACGCCGAAGGCCCCTTCGAGTGGCGCAACGTCACCGGCAGGAGGGGCCGCCAACTGCTCAGGAACACAGAGCACACCGCCGCCGTCCACGGCTTCCTCGCCGCGCTCGCCGCCCAGGCCCCCCTGCTGGGGTGGGAGGTCGTCCAGCTCGACCCGCCCAGGAGGGCATCCCGCCACTTCCGGCACGACGACAGGATGCGCGCCGTCAACCCCGACGCCTTCGGCGTACTTCGGAAGGGCGACACGCGCTGGCCCTTCTTCCTAGAGTGGGAGCGCCGCGCCGTGCGCCCCTCCACCATGTCCGACCGGCTCGCCCCCTATCTGCGCTACTACTCATCTCACAGGCCCACCGACGACCACGGCACAAGGCCCTCCGTCCTGGTCGTCTTCGACGACGAGATCGCCCGGACCCACTTCCTGCGCGTGGCGCGGGAGGAGACCCACGAATCGAGAGTCAACGTGCCCCTGCTGGTGTCCCACAGGGAGGCCGTAGACGCCCTGGGGCCGATGGGACACGCCTGGCGCACCCCCGCCGACCGGGAGACCCCCCAGGCCCTGCCGCCCCAATGAACGACGAGGGACGAAGACCCATGCCCAAACAGGATACACATAAGCAGGAAGGCCCCCGGAGGCGCAGAGGACGGATCGTCGTCCGGCTCGACACGGCGGCCGTCTGGAAGCGTCTGGCCTTGCTGAACCGCTCCCAGAACTGGCTCGCCAGGGAGATCGGGGTCAGCCCCGGATACGTGTCGATGCTGGTCAACTCGGGGCGCTCGCCCTCCGGTCGCATCCGCCGCCGGATGCTCAAGGCCCTGGAAGTAACCGAGTTCCAAGACCTATTCAGATTGGAGGAGAGAGATGAACAAGACTGACGACTCGACCCGTTTCGACGGGCACGACAACCCCGTGGCCGATGGGACCCAGCCCCTGGAGGGCGGCGCCCTGCCGGAGGACTTCGGTGAGCGCCTCGAACGCCTGAAGGAGGCCAGCGGCCTCTCATGGCGCGGCTTCGCCAAGGCCCTCGGCGTGGACCCCAAGCAGCTGCGCATGTGGCGCAGGAAGGGCGTCGAGCCCTGCGGGGGAGCCATGCTCTCCATAGTCCGCTTCGCCTCCGGGATCCCCGGAGGTCTGGAGATCCTCCTAGGCGAGGGCTTCCAGATGACCTTCTTCGGGGAGGCCAGCTAGACCAAAGGCCCCGCCGGGCGCACGGCGCAACGGCGGCGCGGCGGGGCCGGAGCTGACGCGTCGCCCGCGCTCGCCCCTTTCCGTCGGCGCGGGCGACCCTTCACAGAACTGCAACGAGAGGCCAGCGGCCCAACCGATTCGCCGCTGCGACTGCGCACCATGAAAGACACCACCGGAAAGACCGAAGACAACAGACGGAAAAGACGGGAGAGGCCCGCCAGAGAAGACCCGGAGATGAGGATCGTCGGGATCGACGTCAAACCCGCGCCCGACGCCCAGGAGAGGCTGCGCCGCCTCTTCACCATCCTGGTCGAGCTGGCCCAGGACGACCCGCCCCCTACTGGGACGGACCCGCAGCAGGACGGCGGCGAGGAAGAACGCTGATGGGCCTCCCCTCCAACCCGGAAAAACCGGAGCGACGACTCGTGGAGAAGACGGTGACGACCGGCGGGTTCGACGCTCCGTACCGGGCCGTCTTCGGGGACGTGTCGAAGATCATCGACGCGGCCAGGGAGTCGGCCAGCCGCTCGGTGAACGCCGCGATGACCGCCGCGTACTGGCTGGTCGGTCATCGCATCGTCGAGTTCGAGCAGTCGGGAGAAGACAGGGCCGAGTACGGAGCGGCACTGATTGAAAGGCTGACCGAGGACCTGACCGCGCGGTTCGGACGCGGTTTCTCTCTTCAGAACATCTACAACATGCGTCTGTTCTACCTCTCATATCAGCCCGACCGGATTCTCCAGACGCTGTCTGGAAAATTCGATTCCCCCTCCGTCGAAGTGGGCTTCGACGACCTTCTCTCGGCCTTCCCACTGCCCTGGTCCGCATACGTGCGCCTGCTCTCGGTCAGGAACGAGAGCGCCCGCCAGTTCTACGAGACCGAGGCGCTGAGAGGCGGATGGTCGGTCCGCCAGCTCGACCGGCAGATAGGCTCCCGGTTCTACGAGCGAACCGCCCTCTCGAAGAACAGGGCCGCCATGCTGACACGCGGACAGCAGGAGCGTCCCGAAGACCTCGCGCTTCCCGGCGAGCAGATCAAGGACCCCTTCGTGCTGGAGTTCCTCGACCTCAAGGACGAGTACTCAGAGAGCGACCTCGAAGAGGCCCTCGTCCGCCACCTGGAGACCTTCCTCCTGGAGCTGGGGGACGACTTCTGCTTCATGGGCAGGCAGAGGCGTCTGCGCGTCGGCGGCCGGTGGTACCGGGTGGACCTGCTGTTCTTTCACCGACGCCTCAGATGCCTCGTGGTCATAGATCTGAAGATCGGCAGCTTCACTCACGCCGACGCCGGGCAGATGCACTTCTACCTGAACTATGCGCGGGAGCACTGGGTCAGGGAGGGCGAGAACCCCCCCCCCCCCGTCGGTCTGATTCTCTGCTCCGAGAAAGACGAGGTGCTCGCCCAGTATGCGTTTGAGGGGCTGTCGAGCAACGTGATGGCTGCCGAGTACCGGATCACCCTGCCCGACGAGACGGTCCTGGCAGCGGAGCTTGACCGGACGAGGCAGACGATGGAGCTGCGCGCACAAGCGCTTTGACGCCCCCCTGTCCAACGGAGTAAAATGCTGAGTAGAAGTTGGCCCGGCGATGCGACAAACATCCCGGGCCGTGGCGCCACCTGCGGTAACAGGTGATGCGAAGTAATTGTACTACTCGCAGACCCGCTCCCGACAGGAGGCGGGTCTTTTTTTGTTTTCAAGGGATTCGAGAGGAGGAAATCATGCCGAGAAGTACGAGTCAGCAGCAGCAGTCCAACGGACAGAGGGCGGCCATCTACGCCCGCGTGTCGGACAAGAGCCAGGACACGGAGGACAAGACTTCCATATCGGAGCAGATATCCGATATGGAAGCCCATTGCCAGCGCAGGGGCTGACCATCACCGCCCGCTACCAGGAGGTGGGCCGGGGATGGTCGAAGAACCGCCCGGAGTTCCAGAGGATGCTGGCCGACGCCAGGAAGGGACGCTTCGACACCGTCGTCTGCTGGAAGTCGGACCGCCTCAGCCGGGGCATGTACCCCGCAGCCGCCCTCATGGAGGTCGTCGAGGCGTACCAGATAGGGCTGGAGGCGGTCATGGACGCCATCGACATGAAGACCTTCGGCCTCATGGCGGCCATCGGCAAGATCGAACTGGACAACTTCCGGGAGAGGGCCTCTATGGGCAAGCGCGGCGCGGCCAAGCAGGGCCGCATCCCCGTCAACAACGTCCCCTTCGGCTACCGCCTCCGAGAGGACCGCAGGCCGGAGACGGTGGAGGCCGAGGCCGAGGTCATCCGCCGCGTCTTCCGCATGTACGTCCGCGAGGGAATGGGCGCTCCCGCCATTGCCAAGCAGCTGACCGCCGAGGGCGTCCCCACGCCCCAAGCCGTCGGGCGATGGTACGACCGCACCGTCACTCGCATCCTGGGCCACGAGGCATACAGGGGCACCTGGTGGTTCGGCACGGTCCGCCACGTCTCTACCGAACACGGGATGAGGAGATATGCGCGGCCGGAGGACGAGTGGGTCGGGGTGCCCTTCCCGCCCGTGGTGGACGAGGAGACCTGGGAGCAGGCGCAGGAGGCCAAGAAACGCCGGCTGACCCGGTCGGGCCGCAACACCAAGCTCTTCTATCTCTTGCAGCATCTGGTCAGGTGCGCCGAGTGCGGGTACCTCATGGGCTGCCGGGCCAACAGACGCCAGACCGCCAAGCGCGACGGCAAGGTCTACCAGTACGAGCTGGACCCTCCCCGCCGCTACTACAACTGCTACGGAATGCTGAACGAGGGCGTGAGCTGCCGGAAGCACCCCTATATCAGGGCGGAACAGCTTGAAGGAGTGGTCTGGGGAGAGGTCAAGAAGTTGCTGGAGAACCCGGGTCTGATCGTCGCCAGCATCGAGGCCATGAACTCCCAGGCCGACGGCGGCGGATTGGCCGAGGATATCGCCAAGGCGGAGCGCGACCTGCACAAGGTCCAGATGGAGGAGGACCGGGCCATCCGGCTCTACGTGTCGGGGAAGATCACCGAGAAGCAGCTCGACCATCAGCGCAGGTTCATCACGGAACGGCTGGAGACACTCCGGACGAACCTGGATGACCACCGCGCCAGGGAATCGGCACAGGCGGAGAAGCGGGCGCTGGCGGAGCACATCGTCGAATGGACGCGGCGGACCGGAGGCAGGCTGGACGGCCTGTCGGACGAGGGTCGCAGGGAGGTGCTTGAGCTCCTCCTAGACGGGGCGACCATCGACCGGCACAACAAGGTCAATCTGACCCTGGCCATCCCGACCGAGGATGTTGTGCCGATTGCAGAACGGAATGCGATTACTCGGTATACGTCTCGCGGCAGGCGTCGCGCCGGTCCTGGCGCATCGGGCAGACCCGCCCTGTCAAAGTGGTGTTCATGTCCTACCGGAACACCCTCCAGGCCGACGCCCTCAAGCTGGTGGCGAAGAAGCTGCAAAGCTCCCTGGCCGTCGAGAGGGAGCTGCCGGAGGACGGGCTGGCGGCATTCGGCGACGACGGCGATGACCTGATGATGGCCCTGGCACGCAAGATCGTCATCGGGGATGAGGAGGACGAGACGCTGGAGGAGGTCTTCGCCCAGGCCAGGGACGCCGAGGCCGCTTCGGAGGAGTTCCTGGTGGACGACGGCTGGAAGGTCGTCGAAGTCGAGCCAGAGACCATCGCGGTGAACGGCAACGGACACCACGCCAACGGTGACGACGCCCTCGGCATCGGGCCGACGGTGGAGCTTGTCCCGGTCAAGGGCCGCCACGGCAACGGGAACGGGAACGGCAACGGCCACCACGAGGACGAGGACCCGGAGCCGCAGCAGTCGCTGTTCTCCTGGGCGGAGTTCATGGCCGAGGAGCCGGTGAAGCCGAAGGGCCGCAAGACCCAGGCCCCGTCACTGTCCCTGTTCGAGTGGGCGGTGGAACAGGAGCGGGAGGAGGAGTTGGTCGGCGCGGGACGCTAGGCCGCAAGCACAGGGGAAGACGCCACACCATTGCGGCGTCTTCCCCTGCATCGCCATGTGTGCGGGCCTTTTTTGTTGCCCGAAATCATCGCCCGGTCTCCCGAACGTCGAAACCGGGGCAGGCGGGCAAGCTCGAAGTCACGTCCGCGCGGCGGCGCTACCGCGCCGCCCGCCCCTCGCCTCCCCGCGTCTCCAGCGCCTCGCAGGCCAACCCCCTCGCCCCCCGCGCCGCGGCGTGCCCTGGCTCGATGCCGATGATCGCGTCGAAGTCCTCGATGGCGCTCTCGAACCGGGTCGCGTACATCCGGGCGATCCCCCGGCTGTAGAGGACGTCCGTGTTGCGGGAGTCGAGGTCGATGACCCTGCTGTAGTCCTCTATCGCCAGCTCGTGCCGCTCCAGGCTGCTGTGGGCCAGCCCCCGGGCCGCGAGGGTCTCGACGTTGCCGGGGTCTAGCTCCAGGGACCCGTCGAAGTCCCTGACCGCCTCGTCGTAACGGCCCAGGCTACCCAGGGCGACGCCCCTGCCCCGGAGCGCCGAGGCGTTGTCGGGGTCGAGTCCCAGCACGGCGTCGAAGTCGCCCAGCGCGGCCTCGTGCGCTCCCAGATTGACCCTGGTGATTCCCCTGGCGTAGAAGGCGAGGCCGTAGTTCCGTTCGAGCTCGATGGCGGCGCCGAAGTCCCTGAGCGCCCTGTCCATCCGGCCTATATCGCGGTATGCCATGCCCCTGTGGTAGTGGGCGTCGGCGAGGTTGGGATTCCAATCTATGGCCCGGCTCAGGTCCTTCACCGCCCGGTGGCGTTTGCCCATCGCCACGTGGGTCAATCCCCTGTTGTAGTGAGCGTTGGCGTCGCCGGGGGCCAGGGTGACGGCCACGTCGAAGTCGCTCATCGCCCCCGCAAGGTCGCCCAACTCCGCCTTGCACGCCCCACGGCTGTAGTGCGTCACGGCGTCGCCGGGGGCCAGGCGTATGGCGGCGTCGTAGTCCTCCACCGCCAGGCGGTGCTCCTCTATCGCGGAGTAGGCGCGGGCTCTGTCGAGGTAGGCCCCGGCGTTGTCGGGCTCCAGGGTGATGATTCTGCCGTTGTCCTCCGCCGCAAGGCGGTGGTCCCCCAGCTCGGCGTACGCCAGCCCCCTGCCGCCCAGGGCTTCGGTGTCGCGAGGGTTCGCCTCGATCCTCTCCGTGAGATGCTCGACCATCCGTTGAAGGCCCTCGCGACCCACGGCGTCTATCATCTTGCGGAACCTCTGGTACTCCTCCTCCGATGGCTTCTCCGGGTCTGTCCCGTCATGTTCCCCGCTCAAGGCGCTCCTCCCGCATGTCTTCATATCTCGCTATCGGATAGGTTCCGTGGTGCGGAGATGGTTGCCTGGGCGGGACGGGCTCAGGCCCATGGGCGTGGGCCTCGACCCGTCTCCATTGGCGGGAGCCCGTCCCGGGGGCCGCGCTGGGCACGTCCCCCCGCGGCCTCTCTCTCCCGGTGCGGACTCTGCTCGGTCCCGTAACGGGACCGTCGCGAACGATGCCTCTATGATGGTGCAGCCGTCCCCGTAAAGCAATGCCGGTGTCCTTCCCCCGGCACGCCAATGTATGCGGCCTTTTCTGCGTCTAGCGGCCCCCCGCCGTCGCAGCCCCTCACCGGCGCACCGCCCTGCTCAGTCCCTGAACAGGTGGCCGAGGCCCAGGGAGTCCGCCATTTTCAGGAGCGCCGCATAGTTGCGCGTGTTGGGCAGCACGTCCTTGTCCCTCCAGCGCCTCGTGGTCTCGGCATCGGTGTCGAGACGGCGGTTTATCTCCGCCCACGGCAGCTTAGACTCCTCCTGGAACCGCACGAGGCGCTCAGGGAAGTCGTCGGGGAATTCGTAGGTCCTTCTGCTGTGGTGTATGCGCTGTCTCGGCATCTGGTCGGCCTTCCACAGGGCACAGCCGGAGCTTCTCGCCGTCTGTCCACTCCTGGAATTGGGCGAATCCGTTGTCCGGGCGGTCCCGCCGCCCCGCCCGGACTTCCCATGTGCGCGGCCCTTTTTGTGTTTTCAGGCCCCGCGGTCGCAGCCGCCTCACCGGCGCACCGCCCCCTTACTCGGTCACCCACATCTCCAACTCCACGGTATCGCCGGCAGACCAGGTCAAGCCGGGGTTATCCCAGGTCAGAAGGTGTGCGCCGCTGGACCGTAGACTATAGGTTGCATCCCCCAGGAAGAATGCCCTGCCGTCGACGTAGAGCACCATACGACTACGGATGGCCGCGTTCGATATGTTGCCATTGTTTGTGGGGTCAAAATAGATCGAGAGAATGTCAACTGAGGTGCTGCTCTCGATTTCGTCGATTTCGTACGTTTCATTCTCAAACACGAAATCAGAATCAGTGATGGCATCGTTCACATAGATATGGTCCGCCTTGGACCAGCCGAAGGAGGTTGCAATGAATAGGTTTTGCCCCACCGTCATGGTGGCGCTCCATGCCAAATGTAAATGAAACGGTCGGCAGGCCGGCAGATCGGGGTTGCCGGGCGACAGGGTCAGATTCACCACCCTGGGGTTGCAGTTGTCGTCCCAAAGCTCGCGCGGCGCATGGTCCATGCCGTTATCGGACAGGTCCAGCGTCTTCAGAGTGCCTTCGCTATAGACCACCATGTAACAGAACGTGCCGTCCCTCAGGTTCGTCAGGTCGTTGCCGGACAGGTCAAGGCTCACCAGGTTGCGAGTTTCGAACCACAATTCCTTCGGCAGGCTGGTCAACGAGTTGTCGGACAGGTCCAGCGAGCTCAGGGGGAGAGTCGCGGAGGGGGAGCGGAAAAATTCTTCATCAAAGCTGGTCAACGAGTTGCCGGACAGGTCCAGGCGCCCAATTGATAAAACCCGTCGAAAACTCCCGTCGGCAGGGTCGTGAACCGGTTGTTTGACAGGTCCAGCCGATTCAGCCAGGAATGGCCGCCATAGACGTATGCGGCTCGCCGCGCCGGGGCGTGGGTCTCGCTTGTACGGTAGCTGCCGTCTGAGTTGCATCCATGAGAGGAGGGAGAGGTATAGTCAACACCGCATATCTGTAACCGCCAGGTGGACAGCCCGCCGAGCCCTCCATCCGCCGGCAAGTCGGTCAGTGAGTTGTCGGACAGGTCGACGGACCTCACCCATATCAGCCCGTCGAAGTCCCTCGGCTGCAACGCAGTGATGCCCTGCCCGCTCAGGTCGAGCTTCCTAATGCCGTCGAGGTGTTCATCGGTGATGTCTTCGCAATCCGACACGCCACTGACGGCGGCGAGGATGGCATCGCGCACTTGCGGGGTGCGGGTGCAGACGGATACCTCGGCCTTTTGCGCGCCGGTGACCGGGTCAGCGGAGGATATGCTCCCGATGACGATCTGAACCCTGCTCTCCGCGGACGGCCCATCGCCGCGCCGCGCTGTCACCCGGTAGGTGTAGATGCCGGACTCGCCGGCCAACGTATCCAGCCATTGCGTCTCCGTCCCGTCGACGAAGGTTAGCACCGCGCGCATTATTCCATCGCTGGTGTGCTCCAGGGTGCGTTTGATCTCGTATCCGGTTACGGGCTCGGTGCCATCCACCGGCCCGGACCAACTGAGGGAGACCCCATCGTCCTGCTGCTCGGCGCTCAGGTTGGCCGGGGCCAGAGCATCAATTACGGTGGCGGTGGCCGCGCTGGTCTGCGATTCGGGATTACCCCCGCCGTCGGTGAAGGACACGCGCACCTTGACGGTCTTGCCCTCGTCAGCCGCCATCAAGGTGTAGGTTGCCCCCGTCGCGCCCGCAATGTCCGTTTCGGTGGTCCCGTCGCTCCTCACCCACTGGTATTCGAAGACGCCGCTCCCCAGCCCGTCGTCGTCGGATACGCCCGCCGTCAGCGTTTGTCCGACCTGGGCCGTTCCGCAGATGGCGGGTCCGCCCGTCTGGGGCGTGTTCTCCACCCGCTCCCGCAGAATCAGGCTTACGGCGACCTCCTCCCCCACGTCCCAGTCCATCCCCCTACCCGGCCAGGTGTAGACGTGGCCGTAGGTGTGAGACCCGAGGGATGCGTCGCTTGATTCGAATTGCGCCCCGTCCAGTTCAAGCGTGAAGCCCACCGGCAGCTCCCGGTCCACGCCAAAAACCGTAAAGTAGTCCTTCTCCGTCTGGATGCTGCCAACGGTGTAGGTAACGTCGTCCAGAACGAACGAGTCCGGGATGAGCGAGCCCGCCCGTGGATTCAAGAATCTCTGGTATCCGTAGTTCTCGCCGATCCGGCCCACGGTCAGAGTTGCCGACACGATGGGACAGGAGTATTCCGTTTCGTCCGCAGCCAGGGCGACGGCAGCAGTGGCCGCGCTGGTCAGCGACTCGGGGTTGCTCTCGTCGTCGGGGAAAGTCACCGTTACCGTAAGGGCCTTCCCAATGTCGGTCTCAACCGGGGTGTAGCTGCTGCCCGTTGCCCCGGCTATGTCCACGCCGTCGGCCAGCCACTGGTAGCTGAAGACTGCGCTGCCCAACCCGTCGGCGTCCTCAATGCCCGACGTTTCCGCCGTGAGCGTCTCCCCCACCTGGGCCGTCCCGCTGATGGTGGGCTGGCCGGTGGCCGGTGTGTTGGGCTGCGGGGTAGGTGTCGGCTCCGGCGCATCCGGGCCGGTCACGGTCAGCTTCACTTCGTTGGAGAGCATCCTGCCGTCGGATGTGCAGACCGCTCCCTGGTCGCCGCAGTCGGTGGTGACCGGCAGAGTGATGGTCACGTCGGCGCCTGAGTCGGGCTCGACCGTGATCTCCCAGAGACTGCTGCTCCCATTCACCCGCTTGGCTCGGGTAACTGACCCGTCGGTCACGTCCAGGGAGTGGTCCCGGAGGGTCTTGTAGCTGATGGAGATGGCCTCGCTGAATTCGATACGGAAGGTGAAGGAGTCTGCGCCGTTGTGGGTCTCGGCCTCGTCCTCGAACGAGGCGGTCAACGGCGTTGGTTTTGGTTTTGGTGTCGGTGTTGGTGTGGGGGTCGGCGTAGGGGGCGGAGTGGGGCCGCCGGGGTATCGGCCCTGCCGTAATCCGACCAATGGCTCGCGCCGTACTGGTTGACCGCCTTGACCCGGTACACGTAGCTGCCCTCCGGCTCCACGTTGGCATCCGTGTAGCTGGTCGTCGCCGAGCCTGTGTTGGAGTCTATTTCTACGAACTCGCCCGGATCGTGGACGGCGCGGTCGCGCCGGAATATCTGATAGTGGGTGATGGTGCTGTCGGCGGGGTCCTCCATGTGAGGGAAACCGAATCGTGCGTCGCCGTGGCGACGACTCCCGTGGGCTTATCGGGAACGGTGCCTTGCTGCGCCCCCACCGTATTCGAGCCGGTGGAGGAGAGGGCCAGCATGACGATGCCTATGGCCAACGCAGCCAGAACGGTGAACCGGATAAGGAGTTTGGGCCTACTGGTGAGAGTCATCGTTGTTCCTCCGTTGAGTCAGAGTGGTTCCCGGCCCGACGCGCACAGCGACCGTCGAGGCTGGGTTCATGGGGACAGCAGGCGTCGGCAGACGCCAAGGGCGTGGTACGCGTAGGGACTTCGTAGAGGAGATGCCGGACGGGTGAGGTCCGCACGCGTGCGGCGACGCGTTTTTAATGATGCTCATGTTCATGGCCCCCGTCGTGAGGTCCGCGCGCGTGCGGCGACGCGGCTACCAACACTCGCATCACTCCCTCCTGGTGGGTGAGGTCCGCGCGCGTGCGGCGACGCGGCGGAGCCGAGAGGGTTTGAAGCGAAGGAGGGAGGTCCGGTTACGGGCTGACGACGAAAAATCGGGGGGGGGGGGGGGGGGGGGGGGGGGGGGGGGTGAACATTTGTGCGGAAACGCAGCGGGCGAAGACGGCCTCAAACGCGGTCGTTCCGGCGGCTTGCGCCGCCGGTGCGCCCGCTGTCTCTATTGCAGGTATCGACCTGTCAAACGCCAAATGAATATCTCCCGTCAATGGGCAAATGCAGCCCCAATTATACAATCCGCGTGTAATATAGCCGTGACCTTTTGGCCGTTTTTCTATGACTTCTTGTAACCTTTCGAGGAGAATGGCATAATTGCCCCGGTTGGCCCGAATTCAGCCGCTCAGCGAAGGCGGGAGTAAGCAGCCCGGCGCCCAATCGAGGTGACGAGATGAATCGACCGGACGACCCGATGCGGGAGATAGCGGCGCTCAGGGAGCGGCTCTCCAGGCTGAGCGAGGCCAGCCTGGACATCACCGAAGACCTCGACCTCGATACCGTCTTGCAAGGGGTCCTGGACGGGGCGCGCTCCCTGACCGGCGCAAGGATGGGCGGCGTCACCATCCTCGACGACTCGGGACAGCTCCAGGACTTCATCACCTCCGGCCTGACGGACGAAGACCACCAGCGATTCGTCAACCTGCCGGGGGGACCGGAGTTCTTCGCCTACCTGAGCAGCCTGCCCGAACCGCTGCGGCTCGCCGACTTTTCCGCCCATACAACGGCGTTGGGCCTGCCGGAGATCGGCCCGCCCCTGGGACCGGTGGGCAGCTTCCTGGGCGCGCCCATCCGTCTCCGGGGCGTACGCGCCGGCAACCTCTATCTATCGGACAAGGAGGGCGGAGGGGCGTTCACCCAGGATGACGAGGAGACCCTGGCGATGTTCGCCTCCCATGCGGCTATGGCCATCGCCAACGCCCGCAGGCACCGGGAGGAGCAGCGGGCCAGGGCCTACCTTGAGACGCTGATCGACACCTCGCCGGTGGGCGTCGTGGTGTTCAACGCCGGGACCGGCGTCCCGGTGTCCCTCAACAGGGAGGGGAGAAGGCTTGTCGACGGCCTCACAAACCCCGGCCAGACGGCGGAGCAGCTCCTCGACGTGCTGACCTTCCGGCGCGCTGACGGGCGGGAGATCTCGCTGCGGGAGTTCCCCCTGGCGGAGGCGCTGAGCACCGGCGAGACGGTGCGGGCCGAGGAGATCGTCATCGGCGTCCCCGACGGCCGGAGCGTCTCCGTGCTGCTCAACGCCACCGCCATCCGCTCGGAGGAGGGACAGGTGGAGTCGGTGGTCGTCACCCTCCAGGACATGACGGCGCTGGAGGAGCTGGACCGGCTGCGGGCCGAGTTCCTGGGCATGGTGAGCCACGAGCTGCGGGCGCCCCTCACCTCCATCAAGGGCTCCGCCGCCACCGTGCTGGGTTCAACCGCCGACCTGGACCCGGCCGTGGTCCGCCAGTTCTTCCGGATCATCGACGAGCAGGCCGACCACATGCACGACCTGGTTGCCGACCTGCTGGACGTGGCGCGCATCGAGACGGGCACGCTGCCGGTCACTCCCGAACCTGCGGAGGTGGCGGTGCTGGTGGACCGGGCGAGGAGCACCTTCACCAGCGCGGGGGGCAGGAACAACCTCGCCATCGACATTCCGCCCGACCTGCCCCTGGTGATGGCGGACAGGCGGCGCATCGTCCAGGTCGTCGGCAACCTGCTGTCCAACGCGGCCAAACACTCCTCGGAATCGTCCGTAATCACGGTGACCGTAGTGCGGGAGGGCGTTCACGTTGCGGTCTCGGTGGCCGACGAGGGGAGGGGCATACCTTCGGAGCGACTGCCGTACCTCTTCAGGAAGTTCACCCGGACCGACGGCGATGACCTGGGGAGCGGCGTCGCCGGGTCGGGCCTGGGCCTCGCCATCTGCAAGGGGATCGTGGAGGCCCACGGGGGCCGGATATGGGCCGAGAGCGAGGGGCCGGGCATGGGAACGCGGTTCACCTTCACGATACCGACGGTCGAGGAGGCCGGGAGCGGCACGGCCGTCTCCACTTCCGCCGCCCGGCGAGCGGTGGCGGGACCGGGGGAAGGGGCGCGCGTCCTTGCGGTGGACGACGACCCCCAGGCGCTCAGGTACGTCCGCGACGCCCTCTTGAAGTCGGGCTACACGCCGGTTGTGACCGGGGACCCGGAGGAGGCGCTCCGACTCGTGGGGGAGGAGAAGCCCGATCTGGTCCTGCTCGACCTGATGCTGCCGGGGACCGACGGCATCGAGCTGATGAAGGACATCCTGGGGGCGGGCGATGTGCCGGTCATCTTCGTGTCGGCCTACGGCCGGGACGAGCTCATCGCCAGGGCCTTTGACATGGGGGCCGTCGATTACGTCGTCAAGCCCTTCTCGCCTACGGAGCTGGCGGCGAGGATCAGGGCGGCCCTGCGCAAGCGGGCGGCGTCCGAGCCGTCAGAACCCTACGTGCTGGGAGACCTGACAATCGACTATGCCGAACGCCGGGTGACCCTTGCCGGCCGTCCGCTCCCGCTGATAGCGATGGAGTACCGGCTTCTCGCCGAGCTTTCGGCCAATGCCGGGCGGCTGTTGACCTACGAGCATCTGCTGGAACGGGTCTGGGGCGAGAAGAGCAGCGGCGACGTGCGGCCCATGCGCACCATCGTAAGCAAGCTCCGCCGCAAGCTGGGCGATGACGCGGACAATCCCATCTACATCTTCACCGAGCCTCGCGTAGGCTACAGGATGCCCAAGGGGGGAGGGGCACATGCACGAGGAGGCATGATTGTGACGATAAAGGGAGAAGGGGGCAACTACATCTCTCTCTAGATTGCTGGGAAGATGGCAACGGATGTCCCTCATAACTTACAATGAGAGGCGGATCGGGTAACCCTAGGAAAGAGCCAAAGAGTGCATAGACTACATCGCCTCAACCTAATGCCAAAGACCGAGCTAATCTAGATTGGACCCAATGATGGTGAAGTACCTGCACTTGGGTCAAGGACACCTGGATGACCCACGCCGGGGCCTGATACTGCGCTGGACACTTGTGATTGTCCAGATCCAAACTGATCCACAATTGAACACCGCTCATGCGACTCGCTGAACCAATAGAAACCACAGGCGTGTTCTGGCTGCCTGGGCAACCAGATACTCAATTGTCTGGCGTCCTCAAGATTTCCGAGTCAGGCGAAATCACAGTCGACTTGGCAGGAGTGTCTGGCGATCCTCTCGTGACACCTAGAAGGTTTGGTGTATCAGCTACGCCAAACATAGAAGAAGCAGCGCCAGACCCAGGACGCATAGTAGGGATCCTACAACGAGGCGGGCGAATAACGTTAGATCGATGTCTCCGGCAGAACAGTCGTTTCTCTCTTCCGGGTCATGTGTCTACATCAACAATCTACGCCGAACTCGCGCTCGTCGGTGCCGAGTATAGTGAAGGAGAGGAGGCGCTGTTTTCGGAATTCAGCTTTTCCGTAGAAGGGCTTGACGCTTGGCTTTCGATTTCCGGGATCGAGATTGAACAAGACATTGAAAACTGGAAAGGTTCGATTCACTTTCATGCGCCTGATGACATTCCGCTACATCTTCCGTGTGACGCTGAGCTGACGTTTAGGTTCGGCTTGACCTTTCCTAGTGTTTCCGTGCTTAGGACTGAAGCTACGGTCCAACAGACTGCGCTAGCACTGGTGAAACTCAGGGAGCCGCGACCTATTGAGTATTTCTCGTCTCTGGCATTCAAGCTATGCAACTTCCTAACTCTCGCATTGGATCAGGCTGTATCCATACAGTCAATGACCGGATACTTGGATCAGGAGACCGCAGAGGAAGAGAGCCGTCGAATACCCGTCAGAGTATACGGCCAGTTCGCTCCCTGGCCTGAAAAGAAACCCACGACACGTTGGCACGACGCCCTCTTTCGGTATCCACACGTCGCCAGTCAACTCGACAACATGATGGGCAAGTGGTTCGAGAACTACGAGACCTTCGAACCTGCGTTCAATCTCTATTTCGCTTTGAGGACGCAGCCTTCTCAATTCTTGGATACGAAAATTCTCTGGCTTACTCAAGCACTTGAGACATTGCATCGAAGAAGTTCTGATGAGACAGAGATGTCAGACGAAGAGTTTGCCAGCCTGCGCGAATCAGTATTGCAGAGCTGTCCAAGAAACAGACGACAGTGGTTGAGCCACAGGCTATACTATGCCAATAAACTATCCTTCAGGCACCGCATCGAGAGACTTCTGGAACCACTTGAACGTTGGTTCGGCGACCACGAGAAGAGCAGGGCTTTCGTCAGTAGGGTCTGCGATACCAGAAACTATCTCACCCATTATGATGAGGCCGCTACCGGGAATAGAGCAACTGGCTCAGACGAAATGTTTGACCTGTATGGGAAGTTAGAGGCCCTGTTCCAACTACATCTGCTGAGTCTGATCGACCTTGAGGACTCGTCTATTGACTCCATCATTCGAGAAAATCGCGGCCTTCGTAGAAGATTAGGGGTCCAAGTTAGCTAACTCTATTCCCCAGGTGGATAACCATCGTTGCCATGGCAGCCCCTCTCCTGGATACCCCTGTCTCCAGCCTCGTTGCGCGAAGGCCGGGCGAGAGCAGGTGAGACAGGCATGGCGGCTGGCACGGAAGCACCAAATTAAGAGGGTGCAAGAACGGAAAGTCCGTTTTCTTAAACAATCGCCAAAACGAAGTTGACTGAGTACTAGATTATGACCAGATTGCTGTTACTGACTGTCTCGCCTGCTGTGGGCGTAGTCTTGACCCTACTGGTGGGCTGTCTGCTGTACGTTTACAGGAGGAGAGTGGCGGTGTCGGTGGAGTTGGTCACGGATACTAGAGTGAGCCCGCTTTCGGTTGATGTTGTTGTCACCAACCATGGCAGGTCGCCGGTGGTGATTACTGATCTGGACGTTCACATACCAGCCGAAAGCGTTTGGGACGGCATCCTAGCAGACACGGCGGATGGTGTGCCTGCCCTGAAAATGAGCCGCTTCTTGAAGCTTCGGCGTAGACTGCGGACTCGTGGCAGCAGGAACGATGCACTTGCTTTGGCTGCTAGAGCAGCTCTCCCGCATGGGTCCTTGACAGGCAAAGTCATCGGGCTACACGAGACAGTTAGAGTGGAACCGCAGGAAAAGGTGGCCCGGCCATTCCCTCCCAACGACCGAAAGGATTCGCCGTCCTATATGCCGCAAGCGGGGGAATTGTCGAACCCCATCACCTTCGTCCCCTCATGCAAAGTAGCTAATCACAAGCCGCTGGTTTGGGGGCCGCCCACCACCATAGGGAATATAGTCACAGAGTCGGGGGATCTCCCTATGGTGATCGGAATGAACTGGAGATGAGGGCCTCCGCCCAATCTTCGGGTTTCGACGGGTAGCGCTGGGCTCTTTGCCGCGGCTCGCTTCGGCTGGTCCGGAGGCCCACTCCGAAAGCCGCCCCACAGGACTCACCCGCGGTGCTGACTCTGAGAGCGGAACCTATGGGTGCAAAGCCCCCTCCAGAACCCTGAGCCGCTCCACCTCAGCCACGCTCATCCCTGGAACGTCTTTTTCCTTGAGCCACTTGTAATAGACCCCGGGGTTGATTCCCTCTCGCCTGCACAAGGCGCTGACTGATATCTCCCCGCGGATCCCCTCTATGACGATCCGTACCTTCTCCTCAGGTGTGTACTTGCGACGTGTAACGTTTCTGGTCCGTCGGACCACCTGCCTGGCGTTCTCGTCGGCTTGATCGTAGCTTCGACTGACTTCCTGCATCCTGGCTCCTTTCACTTCCGTGAATCTACTCTCCTACCTGAGCCAGGACAATCGCCTTAATTGGCGCTTCTCAATTCCCCATCAGCTGTCCCACATGTGCTGACGATACACATCGCGAATCCCTTTGACGGGGCGAACAGCAGTGCTACAATGGCCTCATGATAATAGAACATAGGGACACCCGCCATGCCCTCCACAATTGAATGGACGGACGAGACCTGGAATCCGGTAACCGGCTGCTCCCGCGTGTCGCCGGGGTGCGACAACTGTTACATGTTCGCGCTTTACCCCAGGCTTCGGGCGATGGCCGTGCCCGGATACGATACCGCTCCAGACAGTGTGCAGATGCTCCCCGAACGGCTGGAGGCCCCGCTGTCGTGGCGCCGCCCCCGGCGCGTGTTCGTTAACAGCATGTCGGACATGTTTCACCCGCACGTCGAGTACGACTTCATCGCGGACGTTTTCGACGTGATGAGAGAGGCGGACCAGCACGTGTTCCAGGTGCTGACCAAGCGCCCCGGCCGGGCGGCGGGCTGGTGGGAGAAGCACGGCCAGAGCAGATTCGAGGAGTGGCCGGCGAACGTCTGGATGGGGACGTCGGTGGAGAGCCAGAAGTACGCGCCCCGGCTGTCCGTGCTGCGACGGATCCCCGCAGCAGTACGCTTCGTGTCGGCAGAGCCCCTGCTGGAGAGGGTCGACCTGACCCAATGGCTTGAGAACGGCACGCTCCACTGGGTAATTGCCGGCGGCGAGAGTGGGCCTAGGGCGCGGTCGATGGATGTCGACTGGGTGCGCGACCTGCGAGACCAGTCCACGGAAGCAGGGGTAGCGTTCTTCCTCAAGCAACTGGGTGGAAGGCGAGGCAAGCGGTCTGGTGGTGAGGCTGTAGTAGACGGGGCAAAGTGGGTCGAAATGCCCACAGGCAATGGACACAGGTGAGGAATGCCTCCCAAGACGACTCTCTGGCCTCTTGAACGCCATACAGTAGGAAAGCACATGGTCTTGCGCCACTACATGGAAGCGTGGCTACCGATCATGCTGAGCAGTAATGAGAGGGTGCTCTTCATCGACGCCTTCGCAGGTCCTGGCCGGTACATGGGTGGAGAAGAGGGTTCGCCCCTGATTGCGCTTGAAGCGCTTCGCAATCATGCGGCCCAGCAGATGATGACCGGCCAAATCAACTACATGTTCATTGAGAAAGTTTCTGAGCGAGCAGAGCACCTTAAGCACGTCGTCGAAACGATGCGGAGCGAGTTCCCAACGAACTGCCAGGCCGAGGTATTTCAAGGTACATTTACCGACAAAATGACCGAGGTCTTTGACGCTATAGACTCGTACAACAGTCAGCTAGCACCGGCACTAGTAATGGTCGATCCCTTCGGGGTCTCCGACACCCCAATGAGCCTCATTCAACGTATATTGGAGAACCCAAAATCCGAAGTCTATATTTCCTTCATGTATAGGGACATCAATAGGTTCAAGGCCACCCCAGAGTTTTCATCTCCATTGGACGATTTGTTCGGCTGTGCAGAATGGATGGACGGGATATCGATAGCCGGGATTGATGAGACAAAGGACTTCTTCTATGGACTGTACAAGAAACAACTAAAGAAAGCAGGGGCTAAGCATGTTCTCCACTTTGACCTCTATGAGGGTAACAGCTTGGTGTACGCGCTGTTCTTCGCTACCAAGAATGACCTAGGTTGCGACAGAATGAAACAAGCTATGTGGAAAGTGGCACGGTTTGGTGGATACAGTTTCAAGGGAAATACGCTAGGTCAACTGTCGTTCGGAGAACAGGCAGTGAATTTCAGCGAATTGGATAGTGCCCTAATTGACGAAGTTGGCCTGAATCAACAGGTGACATTCGAGTCCCTTGAGCAGTTCGTCCACTCAGATAGAATACTGTTCCATTCAGCCCATCTGAAACGCCGTCTTGCGGACATGGAGCGGGAGTCTTCACTTATTGTTGACAAGAGCACGAGGAAGAAACGAGGCGCTTTCCCTCCGGGCACACTTCTTCGCTTCGTGGAGCCTCCACCAGCGGCTCCCATACAGGGGAAGCTGGAGCTATGAACAGCAAGTGTATCCTAGCAGGGTGTTGAAGAAGGCTGTTTTCGGTGGTGGACAAGTCCCGGATGAGATCTCTGGCGGTCGATGTGGTCGTTGATCTGAGTCAGTGACAGCGTGCGGTGTCCCCGAGCATCCCTGACGAGGACCGTACCGACGCTGTTACGGCCCTGTTCAGGCCGGGCTCTGTACCAGTCTGGATAGGCGGACGAGGTTGTATCCGGCTATCGTCAACTCCGCCCACATCTGGTTGCGATCCACTCCCCGGTACCTCAACTTTCGACCGCCTCCGACCGTCTTCACCCAGCCAAACACCTCCTCAACGCGTTTGCGCACACGCTGACTCGCTTCCCTTTCTACGCTTCGGCGGATACCCGTAGGCAAGGGTTACACCGTCCTACTGTCCAAGCGTGAGTCGCCCAATGCTTTCTGCGCTGCTGCCCGCAGCCTCCAGCGCGTCGGCAAGGCTATTCAGTTCTCGCGGGTGAAGGCCCATCCTTCCGTTGCTCCACACCCTGCACTCCAAGCCGTCTATGACCTGCTTACCATCCGGGAATTCTCGCCCGCCGTCCCGATAGAAGAGGAGCGTGTTTCCTCCGTACATCCAGTCAGCCGTCAGGTTCGTAGGATGCGACTGCTTGAAGCCCCCGTACACCTTCAGGTCCTCGCCCTTCGCATCCATACCAGCCTTCTGTGGGACCGAGACGACAACTAGGCCAAGGGAAGACGGAATCAGCCCCCACTCTCCGTGATTGTCATTGCCTGATCCGCGGACGCCTTCCAAGACCTCTCCACCCAAGCGCCTTAGCCGGTTAGGTCCAGAGAAGAACCAGTACGTGTCGATCAAGGCTCGCACCACGTCAGGCAGGAAGATCGGGTAGGGAGTGTGGCCCTTGACCAGATTGGAGCCGCTATGAAACTTGGTGGTGGGCTCCGCGTAGTAACGGACGTCCATGTAGACGCTGCTCTCCCCGCCATAGGTTTGGGAATACAGTTGCAAGATGTGCGTGACCTTGGGGCTGTCAGCGCCGAGGTTGGATAAGACGAAGTTGGATTCCGCCCCGGCGAAACGCCGTTCTACTTCTTGCTTGTGATCGGGGTCGAGTTCCTCATAGAGGTCCACCAAGGAGTGGCTGGCCTTCAGCGGCTTCTCGGAGCGTATCCAGAAAGCCTTGACAGCCAATTCGGTCGCAGTGACGAGGAGGAGCAACGCCGGCATGACCTCCTTCAGGTTCCCAGGCAACCTGCCAGTGGGCATGAGGGTCCGAAACTGTCGGAGGTACTCTTCCGCGAACTCTGCCATCAAATCGGGGTCGCCGTATCTGTCTACCACTGTGGCGTCTTGGACATTCCCTTCAGAAGTGGGGAATAAGACATTCTCCCCTTCCCGAAAGACGGCAGGGTACCCGATGGAAATGAATTCTCTGCCAGAGGTACGATGAGCGACTTGGGAGTGTTTGTTCTTTACCACGTCCACGTCAGAGGGCGGACGTAGGGAAATGGACCGATGGCCGTCGCCAAGATTGAAGAGGGTTGAACTCCACTGCCTTACTTCTCCGCAGGCCGTGCAAGCGTACTCGACCTCCCTCTGCAATAACGACGACAGCCAGGGTACGGCAAGTCGGAAAATACTGTCCGATTCGACTCTAAACTCCTGGTCTCCACACCTATGACACTTGGCTCGAATAGCCATACGTCACCTATCCCTTTGACAGTTAGCTGCCTGGAGCCTCACCGCGCTGTCTCCAAGCACTCATTAATCATCCGCCCGCACACGGAGTACGACGCCGCTTAAGCCAAGCTGGGCGAGGAAGCTTACGCTCATGGGGGCTACTTGAGGAACGTGGCCGACGCATCAAGACGCCGACCGTACGCAGTGCTGCCCATCAGGTGACGGGTCGCCTGGCATCCGGCGATGTTGCAAACCGGACGGTCGTGGACTCGCTACGCCTTCGCCTGGATGAGAACACGCCCGCCGTTCTCGACGTCGATGCTCAGGTTGTGCCTATCTAACAGCAACATACCCACGAGTGGGGTGGTGTCCGCTTCGTCGATCAGAACATCTCGCGGCTGGCCTTCCCAAAGTACCGTGACATCGTAGGCGTCAAATGACACCTCGCTGCCGTCGGCCAAGGTCGCCTCGCTGGTGCCCATGAAGACCAATCCCAACTCCGCAACGAGTGAGGGAGGCAGTGTCACGAATCCAGTGAAGCCGGTGTCTATCACTGCCTCGACCTCCTGCGCCTGTCCCGCCGGGCCGCGCAGGGAGAGAGTTATGACGGCTTCGTAGGCGGAGTTCACCACGCCCTCTATCACTCAGCTCTCCGCCAGGGTCTGCCCCCGAAGTGATGCAACGCCCGATACCCGACCCGAAGCAGCCACACGTCAATAGCCTCGGGATGCTGCGCTCGGAGACGCCTCGCTGCGGCGAGAACGTCATTGGAGATGGCCCAGCTTCCGCTGTCCACGTCAACGGCGACGTACTCTCCATCGTGGTCGGCCTCGACCTGGGGCCGGATGTCTCGCTCGTAGATCGCTTTCCCAAGGCGGGCCGTCTCCTCCCGGGAACGTCGGACAGGCGTCGTCATCTCTTATCACCTACCTCTGAAGGCACTCTTCTTCACATGATATTCTATGACAATCGGCAGATTCAGGACAATAGCGAAGGCCCCGCGCACAGGGCCTCGAATAGGAGGCACATCGAGAGGGCGCGGACCGGGGCTTCCCGTTGGCGCGTCGGCTGGACCGGCACTCGGCCTGCGTTCCTCCGACCCTACGCGTCACACCACAGGAATCGCGAGTCCTTTATGCGTCGACAGGCTACCGAGCCACATCTCAAAGATGGTGGTATCTACCGTACGCGGTGGTGGGCCTAAGGGGAGTGTACGCAGTACCTTCACGTTGAAGTTCCGGTTGGCGGTGTAGGAAGCGAGGCTTTCCTCCACTCCTTGGCACTCTGCGGGTAGAGGGCATCCCTCTACCCCCTTATTGCGTACAGCAATGACCCATACCCCCTTGAAGGCCAGTACAGAAGCACGTATACTGTGTTGAGAGTCTAGTATACAAAATAGAGGCCAAGTCACTATGAAGCAGAAACTCACCATCACCGTGGACGCCGAACTGCTCCCGATAGCCAAGCGGTACGCCCGCTCCCGTGGCGTTTCGCTGTCGTCGGTCATCGAGCAGTCTCTCAGAGAGATGGCGGGGGAAAGCACCCCCTCCTTCGCCTCGCGATGGCGGGGCAAGTTTCAGGCGGCGGAGCGCGACGGCGACCCTCGTTACAACGCACTGGCCAGAAAGTACCTCCAATGATACTCCTAGACACAGACGTTCTCATTGACATCGCGCTCGACAGGCGTCCGCACTCCGACCTGGCCTCCGAGCTCCTGGACCGCGTCGAGCACGGTGGGGAGGCCGCATTCATCGCATGGCACTCCGTGTCGAACCTCTATTACATCGTGGCCCCAGCCCTGGGAGGCGTGAGCGCTCGCGACTTCATCGTTGAGTTGACCCGTTTCGTGGCGGTTGCGACGACTGACACAGAAGGCATCCGCTACGCAGCTGAGTTGCCGATGGTGGACTTCGAAGATGCCATGCAGGTGGCGGCTGCCCGCGCATGCGGAGCCCGCCACATTGTTACTAGGAACGTCAGAGACTACGAGCGGTCTCCGATTCGCGCGGTCGATCCCCAAGAGGCGTTAAGTGGTCTGTTCTAATGCTTGGCGATTCCGTTACGAACAGGTGACTCCTCCTCTCAAGCCTGTAAGTGGTAGACAGCTATGACATACGGCACCGCGAATCAAATTCCCCTACGCCTCGAAACCACATTCGGCCTTGGGCGCGACTGGACGTCGCAGGCAGGGCAGTCTGCAACGGTCTGGGAGATGCCTGCCTACCATCTACTGTGGTTCGATGATGCAGCAGCGAGCGATATGGAACTACGGAGGCTGTGGGAAGCACGGAAAGGCCATCAAGCCTATCCGGTTGTCTTGCTGGCCTGGTCGGACGACGTAAACAAAGTGCGGGTAGCCGGGCCGCAGGATGCCCGGCCCGTTCGGGAGTTGCGAGTCAGCCGAGTCCTCGATCTGTTGGAGACGAGCCGCAGTCTGGCGGCCCGTGAAGCAGCATCGTTCCTGGCCAGGGAGTTCAGCCGGCTTGAGGACGCACTGGTTGCCCGCGCCTACGGCCTGACCATAGACGAGCTCCGCTTCATATTCACCGATTTCACCGAGAACGCGGTCAGCCCCGCCTACCGACGGCAGGTGCTGGAGAAGTTCGAGGGACTGTAGGCAAAGGCGGTGTGACATGAGCCTGTTTCGGTCTACGGTACTGCACCGTAGACTATCGAGAGGTGCTTCGCGATGGCATCGACGATAGAGTGGACTGATGAGACGTGGAATCCGGTGACGGGTTGTACCCGCGTATCGCCCGGCTGCGACCACTGCTACATGTTCGCACTGTATCCACGTCTGAAGGCAATGGGCGTACCCGGATACGAGGGCGACCCTCGCGAGGTGCGGCTGCTGCCGGAGCGGCTGGACGCCCCGATGCGCTGGCGTAGACCGCGGCGCGTCTTCGTCAACAGCATGTCGGATGTCTTCCATCCCAGCGTGCCTTACGATTTCATCAACGACATCTTCGACGTCATGCGTGAGGCGGCTGAGCTGCGTGGGCACGTATTCCAGGTCCTAACAAAGCGGCCGGGGCGGGCTGTGGGATGGTGGCAGCACAACCAGGCACGCTACAGCGGCAAGTGGCCTGACGGCGTATGGATCGGCACGTCGGTGGAGAACCAGAAGTACGCGCCTCGAATCACCGTGCTGGCGCGGCTACCGGCGGCGGTGCGATTCGTCTCGGCCGAGCCGTTGCTCGGAGCGGTTGACCTGCGCCAGTGGCTCGACGTCCGCGCCGTGCATTGGGTCATTGCCGGAGGAGAGAGCGGCCCCGCCGCTAGGCCGATGGAGTTGGACTGGGCGCGGGACCTGCGGGATCAATCCTTTGCGGCAGGCGTGGCGTTCTTCCTGAAGCAGCTTGGGGGGAAGCGCGGGAAGCGATCAGGAGATGAAGCAATCCTGGACGGCAAGATATGGAGGCAAATGCCTGCTGGACAGTTGGGCTGACATGACCTCTCCGCGCTTCGGCGGCCCATGGACAGAGCGGAAGTTGCAAATTCTTCAAGCCTATCTCGACTCCTATACCACGGCTCTGAAAAACCAACCCTTCGCCTTAACCTACGTTGATGGATTCGCGGGCGCGGGTTCGTACAGAGAGTCCGGGGCCGACTACGATGAGTTTGACGAGTTTCGCCAAGGTTCGACCCGGATCGCGTTGGCTATAGATGACAAGCCCTTTGACAGATTCGTCTTCATCGAGAAAGAAGTGGGCGCAGCGGAGGCACTGCTGACACTGGCGAGCGAATTCCAGGGACGACAGATAGAAGTCGTTCAGGGAGACGCGAACATCGGGGTGCCACAGTTTTGCCACAACATGAGCGATTTCGACCGCGCCGTTGTGTTCTTGGACCCGTATGCGACGGAGGTGTCTTGGGAAACAGTTAAGGCAATTGCAGAGTCAGGCAAGATCGACTGTTGGATTCTATTCCCATTAATGGCAGTGACGCGGTTGATGCCAACGCAAAAAGAACCTGGCGAGGCATGGGCAAAACGACTGGATCGCATATTCGGCGAGCGTAATTGACCTGCCCCCAATAGTTGTACCGCAAATCATGAGACACTGATAGCGCTTGGAGCAGAGGAGGTGAGGATGGCCTCTGGAGCAGGAGGGCGATAGCCCAGGGCGCTGTGGGGGCGTTGGTGGTTGTACTCGTGGCGCCACTGCTCGGTGAGGACCTGCACCTCCCAGAGGGTATCGAAGAGCTCCCGGTCCAAGAGTTCGTCCCTAAGCTTGCCGTTGAAGCTCTCAACATACCCATTCTCCCAAGGGCTACCCGGTGTGATGAAGAGGGTTGTGACTCCCACCCCTTGGAGCCACAACCGCACCGCCCTGGCGGTGAACTCCGGCCCGTTGTCCGAGCGGAGGTGCTCCGGCACGCCACGCTGGACCATGAGGTCCCCCAGGCATTCAATGACATGGGGTGAGCGTAACGAGCGACCCACATGGATGGCCAGACACTCCCTGGTATACTCATCCACCACTGTCAGGAGACGAACGGGTTTGCCGTCACTGGTACGAAGGGCCACAAAGTCGTATGCCCAGACGTGGTTCCGTCGTTGTGGCCTCAGCCGCACGCAGGAGCCGTCAGTAAGCCAGAGTCGGCCCCGTTTGGGCTGTTTGGCTGGTACCTTGAGTCCTTCCCGTCGCCAGATCCGCTCCACCCGCTTGTGGTTCACTCTCCATCCCTCCCATTGCAGCATGGCAGTCACCCGCCGGTACCCATACCGTCCGTACCGACTGGCCAGCCGAACCACTGCCATCGTCAGGGCCTCCTCATCATCGGCCACTGTTGCAGTGTACCTCTGTGTTGACCGGGGTTGCTCAAGCGCCCGGCAAGCGCGCCGCTCAGAGATGCCATACCGTTCCCGTGCCAACTCCACGCATCTCCGCCGGCGGGCCGGGCTCAGAAGTTTCCCCGTGCTGCCTCCTTCAGAATCTGGTTGTCCAACGTCAGGTCCGCTACCGCACGCCTGAGTCGTCCGTTCTCCGCTTCCATCTCCCGCAACCGCCTCGCCTGGTCTATTCTCAGCCCCCCATACTGCTGCCGCCACCGGTAAAACGTATGGTCTGATACCCCGATACCCCTGCATGCCTGGGCCACCGTCTCCCCTTGCGCCAGGGCCACCTCCGCTTCCCGCAGCTTCCCTATGATCTCTTCTACACTGCGCTTTTTACTCGCCATTGACTACCCCCTCTCACCAGCTCCACTTTACGAGTTTATAACTGGAGCCTGTGCACGGTGCCGCCGAGGTGGCGCCAGACCAGCACGTAGGAAGTTCTCCCCCGCAGGTACGTTCCCGGCGGCGCCTCGAAGAAGCTGTGGCCCGCCGCCAGTTTTTGGGGGGTGAATCCCTGGGACAACACATCGTTGGTGGTATCAGCAGGTCAGACCAGCGTTGATGGTGTTGCCGACGTGCGGGTCAGTTCGGCGATCGGGCCGAACGGCAGGCTGGTCACGGCCTCCGTGAAGCTGGCTCCGTCCCTGAACGAGACTTTCACCTTGATCAGCTTGCCGACATCGGCTTCGACTGGCTGGTAACTGGCCGAGTTGGCGCCTACGTTAGTCTGGGTCCCGCCGTCGACCCGGATCCACTGGTAGGACCAGGTGAAGGTGACGAAACTACTGCCAATTTGGGTAATAGGGAGCCCGTTCCCGTCGGCGATGCCCTCAGTGTCGGCGAACAGGATGCCGGCGCCTTCCGCGGAAGCCAGGACTACCGGCCGTCCGGTGGCGTTCGGGTTCGGCGGAATCTGGGCGTGAACGACCCAGGGGATGAGCAGCAGGGCGGCGAGGACCGCCAGCCCGATGAGCAGCAGCGGGAGCAGCGAAAGACGCCGGGAGGCGGTCATGACTGGTTTCCGGTCAGCCAAGGCCGCCTATCGAGGGGCGTGGTCCGGTCTCCGTGCACGGCAGACCCCAGCGCGGCTGGCGTAGCGACGGCCCGTGCCGTGGTTCCGTCCGCCGTCTCCGGTGCATGGACTGGTCTGTCGAGCCTCATGTGAATGCCTCCCTAGAACAGGGTTAGTCAGGGAGAAAGTACCACCTCTCTGTGAACATTCAATGTAAAATGGGGCTATTTTCGGTGGCAGTCTGGTGACGATTCTTAGAAAAGGGTATAATCGGGGTTGATTGCGACCCATTCACAACGATTTGGCTCAGCAGCCCGTTTCGGTGCGCCGAGACGCTTGAGCGCCCGGTTCGATTGCAAAAGATGAAGGCTGTTATATGAACGAGTCCGACACTCCCAGTCCTGAGACTGAGCCCCCTCGGGACCGCCTGTCCCGACTCAGCGAGGCCAGCCTCCGCATCAACGAAAGCCTGGACCTCGACACGGTGCTCCGGGAGGTCCTGGCCTCCGCCCGTGACCTGACCAGGTCGCGCTACGGCGTGTTCATCCTCCTCGACGATGCCGGGGGAATGCGGGAATTCTTCGGCTCCGGCATGACGCCCGAGCAGGGACGGAAGCTATGGGCCGAGCCGGACCGGGTTAGGTTCTTTGATTACGTTGGCAGTATCCAGAAACCGCTGCGAGTGCAGGACTTCCACAGCCACGCCCGGACGCTGGGTCTTCCCGAGTTCCCACCGGCCATGACGGCGAGTTCCCTCCTGTCCTTTCTGGCTGCTCCAATCCGCCACCAGGGCGAGCACTTGGGCACCATCTACCTTGACGAGAAGGAAGGTGAATATACCCAGGAGGACGAGGAGACGCTGGTGATGTTCGCGTCCCAGGCGGCGTTGGTCATCGCCAACGCCCGCCGGTACCGGGAGGAACAGCGGGCCAGAGCGCGCCTGGAGACGCTGATCAACATCTCTCCAGTGGGTGTGGCGGTCTTCGACGCCCGAACGGGAGCGCCGCTCTCCTTCAACCGGGAGGCGGTGCGGATCGTCGAGAGCCTGCGCGATCCGGATCAACCCCCGGAGCAACTGCTGGAGGTTCTGTCCTATCGGCGGGCCGGCGGACGGAATATTTCTCCGTTCGACATGGCTAGGGAGCTGATCGGGGGAGACACGGTGCGGGCCGAGGAGATAGTCCTGAGCGTCCCCGATGGCCGGTCGGTCACCGTCCTGGTCAACGCCACGCCGTCGCGGTTGGAGGAAGACAACGAGGCGGAGACGGTGGTCGTCACCCTACAGGACATGACGTCTCTGAATGAGTTGGAGAAGATGCGAGCCGAGTTCCTGGGGATGGTGAGCCACGAGTTGCGGGCGCCCTTGACCTCCATCAAGGGGTCGGTCGACACCCTGCTGGAGTCCTTCAACTCCCTGGACTCCGCCGAGATGGTGCAGTTCCTCCGTATCATCAAGTCCCAGAGCGACCGGATGCGGGACCTGATCAGCGACCTGCTGGACGTGGCCCGTATCGAGACGGGCATGTTGTCGGTTACTCCAGAACCGGTGGAAGTGGCAGATCTGGTGGACGAGGCGAAGAACACCTTCCTGACCGGGGGCGGCCGGAGAAACTTCACTATAGACATGGACCTGGACCTGCCCTGGGTGATGGCTGACCGGCGGCGCATCGTCCAGGTCTTGGGCAACCTGTTGTCAAACGCAGCCCGGTACTCCCCCGACTCCTCCGCTATTCGGGTCAACGCCTCCCTGGGGGAGGACTGCGTTGAAATATCCGTGGCCGACGAAGGCCGAGGCGTGTCCCCCGACGAAATGCCGTTGCTGTTCCGGAAGTTCTCCCGGAACATAGGCCAGGGCGCGGCACGCGAGGCCCCGGACACCGGCCTCGGCCTTGCGATCTGCAAGGGGATCGTGGAGGCTCTCGGCGGCCGCATTTGGGCCGAAAGCGCTGGATTGGGCCAGGGATCCACGTTCACCTTCACCCTGCCGGTGGCCGGCGCCGCCGGCGCGGCGGTCGAGAGTTCCAGTCCGAACGTCACGTCGCGACCGGGGGCCAGAGACCTGGCGCGGATTCTGGTAGTGGACGACGACCCGACGGTCCTCAGGTATGTACGGGATGCCCTCTCCAGAGCGGGCTATGCGCCGATAGTGACTACCGATCCGGACGACGCCCTCCGCATCCTCGAGAGCGACCGGCCCCGCCTGGTGCTGCTGGACCTGATGCTGCCGGGCAGCGACGGCATTGAGCTGATGAAGAGCATCCTGGACATCGCCGAGGTGCCGGTGATCTTCCTGTCGGCCTATGGCCGGGACGAGATCATCGCGCGGGCCTTCGAGGCAGGGGCCACCGACTATATGGTCAAGCCCTTCTCGCCCACCGAACTGGTGGCAAGGGTCCGGGGGGGCCTGCGCCGGCGTATGGCTTCCTCAACGGGAGAGCCGTCGGAACCCTTCGTACTGGGCGACTTGGTCATCGACTACGCCGAACGGCGGGCGAGCGTGGCCGGGCGTGCGGTTCATCTGACTCCCACCGAGTACGAGCTGCTCTTCGACCTGTCGGTGAATGCCGGACGGGTGTTGACCTTCGACGCCCTGTTGGACCGGGTCTGGGGCCTTGGGCGCTCCGGCGACAGAGGGAGTGTCCGCACCTACGTGAAGCGGCTCCGCCGCAAGCTGCGCGAGGACGCCGGGAACCCGAAGTATATCTTCGCCGAGCCTCGCGTCGGCTACCGGATGCCGAAGGGAGGACAAACATCAGGTGAGGCGCCAGCAACTGATTGAACCGCTGTTTACTTACCTTTAAGGAGGAAGTGAGGAATGGAACACGATGCCGCCCCCCGACCTCGCCGTCGTCACCGGCGCCTTTAGCTATACGGGCAGGTATGTCACCCGGCGTCTGCTCGACCAGGGTGTCCGCGTTAGGACCCTTACCCGCAGCCCGGATGCGGAGGGCCCCTTCGGCGGCCGGTTCGAGGTGGCCCCCCTGGACTTCTCAGACTCCGATGGACTGTGCCAGTCGATGCAGGGAGCGGGCGTCTTCTACAACACCTACTGGATACGGTACGCCCATGGCCAGACCACCTTCGACCTCGCGGTCGAGAACACCAGGGCGCTGTTCGAGGCCGCCAAGAGGGCAGGCGTCGGCAGGATAGTCCACTTCTCGGTGACGAACCCATCTACCGAGTCCGGCCTCCCCTATTTCAGAGGCAAGGCCCAGGTGGAGGACATGCTGGTGGGCCTGGGAGTCCCCTACGCCATCATCAGGCCGACGCTGGTCTTCGGGGTCGGCGACCTGCTGCTCAACAACATGGCCTGGGCGCTGCGGCGCTTCCCCGTCTTCCCCGTCTACGGGAGCGGTGACTATCCGGTCCAGCCCGTCTACGTCGAAGACCTTGCGGCCCAGGCGGTGGAGGCCGGTTCTCAGGGAGAAAACTCCGTAACCGACGCAGCGGGACCGGATACCTTCTCGTTCGAGGCTCTGCTTCGCCTGCTGGCCTCCTCGATGGGCGTCCGAAGATGGTTCCCGCACACGCCTCCGCGCGTGGGTCTCGCTCTGACCGGGCTGGTGGGCCTACTGATGCGTGACATGGCGCTCACCCATGACGAGGTTGTCGGTCTCATGGATGGCCTGCTGACATCCGCCGAACCGCCGACCGGCACGACTAGGTTGGCCGATTGGCTCGACGACAACGCGGACGGGCTGGGTCGCCGGTACGTGTCTGAGCTACGGCGCAACTACGGGGGATTGCCGCCATCGTGACGAGGCGGCAGAGTTGGGCCTTCCGGGCAGCCGCTCTGATGGGTGATGTAGTATACTACAGCATAGCACCTAGCCCAGTAGGATCGAGACATGACCATGCCCGAGGAATTCACAGTACCTCAAGCAGCGGCCTATCTCAGCGTCAGCGAGGAGACCGTTCGCCGCAACATCAGGTCGAAGCGCTTGGGAGCCTTGCGCAGAGGAACACAGTGGTTCATCCCACGCGATGTCCTCGTGATCTTTGCCAACAGCTACGACCCCAAGACCGGGCAGATAGGAGAAATGCTATGAATGCCTGTTCTTTGATGCGCCCACGATCATGGCTGGTGACTTGACCTAGAAAATGACAACGACTGGATTGACAGATATGAGTGATTCGGGAAAGTGGCCCATAACGATTCTGCTCGGCGAGTTCCGGCCTAAGTTGAGCGGTACGGGAGCAAGCCATGTGGTCTGACAACGAGACCGATCGAGACTTCCTAAACTTTCGCTGCGTAGCAGACACAGCGGCGGAAATGATAGTCCAGGCAAATGGGCAACCGCTGTCTATGGGAGTATCCGGCGGCTGGGGCGTAGGAAAGTCGTCTATGCTGAAGCTCATCTCGGATTCGCTCAAGGATCGTGGCAATGACCGCTATCTCTTCGTCGAATTCAATGCTTGGCTATATCAGGGTTATGACGATGCTCGTGCTGCATTGATGAAGGTGATAGCAAGGCGACTTATACAGCAGGGTGAGGAAACAAATTCGGGGCTGGACAAGGCTAAAGAACTCCTTAGCAGGGTCAATTGGCTTCGGATTGCAGGCTTAGCAACAGGCTCCGCGCTGTCTGTTGCCGCAGGGATTCCCCCTCTTTGGCTGCTCGGCTCTCTATGGTCGACTGTAAAGGACCTGGCAGATGGCAAGATCGACCAGGAAGACGTCGTTGCTACCCAACAGTCCGCTAAAGCGATGGCAGCGGATGCTGAAAAGCTCTTCACACGTGAGGCAGAGTCGTCCCCTCCCCGCCAGATTCAAGACTTGCGCAAGCACTTCGAAGACACCTTGAGTGATATGAACGTCACTCTCGTCGTATTCATTGATGATCTTGATCGCTGCTTGCCTGCGACCGCGATCGCCACGCTCGAAGCCATTAGGCTGTTCTTGTTCTTGCCACAAACGGCATTCGTTATTGCCGCCGATGACCGGATGATTCGACAGGCAGTGCGTATACATTTCCAAGGTGCGACCCTTGACGACGCTCTCGTTACCAACTACTTCGACAAACTTGTTCAGATTCCCCTCCGAGTCCCCCCCCCTGGGCACCCAAGAAGTAAGAGCTTACTTGATGTTGCTCTTCGTTGAGAATAGCGAGATCGGCACGGAGGAGCGCGAGGAACTCCGAATACAGGTGTGTAAACGCTTGTCAGAATCCTGGAAAGGGTATCGAGTGGATTTGGGTTTCGTCCTAGAGAATATACAAGACTGCCCGGATTCTCTCCGTGCCAACCTTGAACTTGCCGATCGACTCGCACCTTTGATGACAACTGCAAGCCAAATTGCGGGCAACCCCCGTCTTATCAAGAGGTTCCTAAACACGCTCGCGATTCGAATGTCCATTGCCAAAGCACAACACGTAGCCGTAGACGAAGCAGCTTTGGCGAAAACGTTGTTGTTTGAGCGTTGTGCAAGCGAGGAGGCTTACGCCGAGCTTATAGCTGCTATCAACGACGGGGATGAAGGAAAGCCGTCCTTCCTAGTAGATTGGGAGAAGCAAGCTCAAGCTGGCGAGAAGATCGAAGACTTGCCATCGGTTTGGAATACGTCCTTCATCATGGAGTGGTTGGCCCTTCCCCCTGCGTTCGCTGAGATGGATCTTCGCCCAGTGGTGTACGTAAGTCGTGACCACATGCCCATCATCGCTTCGATTGATCAATTTTCTTCCGAGGCGTCTGGCGTTCTTGCAGCGCTGCTAGCCTTGGAGACGAACGCCAGTTCCTTGCTGGCGGATCAGTTGCGGTCCCTTTCCGGCAGAGAGCTCTCACTCATCACTGCGAGACTCATGGTGCGAGCTCGCCAAGAACAAGAATGGGGAACACCGCCGGTACTTTGGGCTCTACTCACGGTTATTGATGCGGACCTGCAGCAGGCTCCAGCCTTCGCTCGATTCCTCGAGTCGATTCCCCGGGTTCTGCTACAACCCGACATTGTTCCAGTCTTTGATGGCCGAGAGTGGGCGGCGACCGCGCTCGAGAAGTGGAGTCAAGACGACGAGACTCCGCTGCCCGTTAGAAGAGCAATGTCGGCACGGGCCAGAGGGACTGTGTAATGGGGACCTCGGCATCAAGTTCAGGTCCTGGAAGTGGCGTCCCGCTCGTCCCCCCTTGGGTAAGCAATCCCGATACCCCGATTCTCAACCCTTCGGATGACGACGAATCGCCGGACGGGGTGGATTCCGAGGATTCCCCCAATGCGCCACCCCAGCTAGCACCTATGGGACGCTTCAGGCGTGCAAGAACGAACCTTGGGGAATTCGCTAGTTCAGGTTCCGAATACAGCCTTGGTCAAGGAATTGGCCACTACGTACAGACAGGACTCGGTGGATCGAGAAACGCGTCCCGCCGCATGGCTGGGACGGCCAGAAGAGCCGGAGCACTCTACGGTGTGCTCCATGCGCTAAGTAGCGGGACAGCGTCTACAGTTGATCTCGGCCTTGACCCGTTGGGTTTGGCTGGACATCCCGCGCGTGAGGTCGTTGACCATATTGCGGGAGCACTCAGTCCGAGTGACGGAAGTCTGGATTCGGAGGCAAGTCGACACTCGATATCCCAGGCTCTCTGTGAACTTATCCAGAGGGAGCCAACACTTGATTTTGCTTCCTTGACACACGACCAGATCGTCTTGGCGATGGAGTTGTTCATTAGTGCTGATATTTGCCGTCGCATAGAAGTTGATGTGGGCAAGACGATATTGGATAGGTCACCAGATGCAGTCACAGCAGTGCGGAGATTGGAGCAAATGTATCGTTACGTACGACAAGTCGTTGCCTCGTCATTCCGCCGCCGCGCAACTAGCACTGCGCCTCTGACGCAACGTGCCGCAACTCGCCTCGCATCCAGTGTTATCCAAGACACGGTTGAGGTCTTTGAGTCCTATTTGTCATGAGAGTAATTTGTACCAGAACCCCAAATCCGCTTGACTCAATCGAGGGCGTTGCGTTCTCTCTATTCGAACAACCTATGCAACATGGAGTAGGGCGTGTTGCTGCTGCAATGCCTCAGCACCTGCGTCGAGCTGGTGTCTACCCTTCCTCGCGGGCCTGGGATTTCCTGGCACTTGCGCTTAGTGTTGCCGCGGCAGATCAGGGTTGTCTCAGGAGGACAAGTCCCGATGGATGGACGCGTGAGATTCGGCTGGAGGTGGCGGTCACAGATGCCGAATTCTGGGACACCCAGACTAAGGCTATAAATGACACCTTGCGATTCCTTACGGGTGATATCTGGCAACTGGCGTTTGTCCCTGGCGGTGCTCCCCCACCTAGACCACTACGATCCACCAGTCGCCGACTGACCGGTGACTGCGTATGCCTACTCTCAGGTGGTGCCGACAGCCTCGTTGGCGCAATAGATGCCGTGTCAGCAGGAAGGCGTCCGGTGCTAGTGAGTCAGATAGCTCAAGGGGATGCAGAACGGCAGCGGCCGTTCTGCAGAGACGATTGGACAAGGCCTCTCCCACCTTCAACTCAGCCACGCAATAGAACCTCCAGGCGAGGCTGAGCGGTCGCAGAGAGCCCGGTCCCTGGTTTTCGTTGCCTACGGAGTGCTCGCAGCGTCCGTGCTTCCGAAGCATAGACACGGTGAAGAAGTGGACCTCCTCATTCCTGAGAATGGCTTCGCCAGCCTCAATGTTCCGCTTACGCCGCTGCGACTTGGTAGCCTGAGTACGCGTACCACCCATCCATTGTTCATTAGGCAGATACAGGGAATCATGATTCTCTCGTAAAAAGTCTGTGTAGGTCGAATTAGAACAAACGTACCCACACCTGGGTACAATATACAGTCTCTGTTCCGTACACTACCCCAACATACGGTAGCGCGCAGATGTGCTAAATCGCTGGAACTTCCTCAAAACGGGTTTTTACGAGGGAATCAATCTTGGATGCTGTGGGATTCCATGTGCGGCTCCTAAACCCGTACCAACTCAAGACGAAAGGGGAGATGCTCGTCGAGTGCTCAGATCAGTCGCTGCTACGAGAGTTGGTTTTTGGGTCGACTAGCTGTGGAAGGTTTTCTCGCTTCAACTACAAACACTGTGGTCGCTGTGTACCATGTCTCGTTCGCCGTGCGGCGTTCTTACGGTGGGGCCGGGAAGATGAGACCATCTACCGGTACCAGGACCTCTCAATACCGGACGATCAGCATAGCGGCTTCGATGATGTGCGATCCGTAGCTTTCGCCGTACACCGAGTCGCGCGATCAGGTGTACAGGCGTGGGCTGGAGACGCACTAAACTACACGCAGTTGGGAAATACTACGGCTTACGCCGACTTGGTGGAGCGTAGCATTGCCGAGCTTCGTGAGTTCCTAGACGAGGCTGGAGTGAATTGATCGACTTCCACTGTCATCTGGATCTCTACGAAGACCCCCACCTCATCCTTAGGGAAGCCTCTAGGCGTGGCTGCCACCTGCTAGCGGTTACGACAACCCCGCTAGCCTGGGAAGGAACGTGTGAACTCGTGGCCAATACGCCTCGGGTGAAGGTTGCGGTTGGACTTCACCCGGAGCTTGCTGCAACGCGTCATCGAGAGGTTGACCAGCTTTGTGCGCTTCTGGCAAAGACGCAGTACGTAGGTGAGATCGGACTTGACGGATCCAGACCACATCAGGAATCTCTTAGCTTGCAGCGTGAAGTGTTCGAAGAGATTCTGAGTGGGTGTGAAGCCATCGGTGGACGAATCTTGACGATTCACTCACGTGAGGCTGCATCACTCGTGCTCGATCAGCTCGAGGCGCACTGCAAGGCTGGATTGCCAGTGCTTCACTGGTTCTCAGGAACCCTCAAAGAGCTCCAGAGAGCGGTCGCAATCGGTTGCTGGTTCAGTGTCGGCCCGGCAATGCTTCGAGGCGCGAAGGGAAGACGCCTGGTATCTTCTATGCCAATGGACCGCGTTCTCACGGAGACGGACGGACCACTTGCACGACGAGGTAGCAAGCCTCTAATGCCCTGGGACGTCAGTGAGGCGGAAGTTGCACTCGGAGAGCTATGGAACGTCTCCATCCCCGCTGTTCAGCGGCAACTATCTCAGAATCTGCTCTATGTGTCTGGTGAGTCGCAGCAAGGACAACCGGGTTGAGGAAGGGCATCTTTCAAGAGTGGTCCCTGGCGCCAAAGACCATACTTTCCGTAGGCTTCGGATGCCGAGTGGCGGGATATTACTTCACTTGGACAATCCTAGTAGCGACGGATGAAGTGGGAGGATAGAGAACTCTATGGCTGACCCTCAACAAATTAGGGATCCCGCTATAGCGATCTCCGTATTGACTATTGACGAACTCGACGCTGTCGACGAACTGATGAAGCGTTACGGCAGCACACTTGGCTTTCTTCCACGTGCCGCTCTCGAAGACTATCTTCAAAAAGAAGGCGTGCTGGGAGCCAGGACTCAGGACGGTCGAATCGTCGGCTACCTCATGTACGCAGCCAATCGCGACCGATTCGTATTGCGCAATTCTGCGTATCGGAGGCCCGCAGGAGCCGGGGCGTCGCGAGGCAGCTTCTAGAAGCTCTGAAGGCGTCCGCGACCACCCAAAAGGTCATAACGCTCCGGTGTCGTAACGATTACTTAGCGCATGGGATGTGGCCGATGCTAGGGTTCGTGCCCATAGATGAAAGCCCCGGCCGGTCGAAGGAAGGGCACCTTTTAACTCTCTGGCGTCTTCAATTGGCGCGCCACGATCAGTTGGAGCTCTTCCGAGCCAATATGTCCGATGCCGTCCTCGATGCTGTTATCGACGCTCAGATATTTTTTGATTTTGATAGACCGGATAGCAACGTCACACAGCCGTCGAAGGCCCTGATTTCAGACCTTTTCGTCGATTCGGTGAATCTCTGGTTCACCGATGAGCTCCTCAGTGAAATCAGTCGCAACCATAGCGCATCCCAACGGGAGGAGGCGAGAACTCGAGCCAGACAGTTCTTTGAGCTGAAGCATCATCCACTCTTGGTCGATAGCTTTGTCGCAAAGCTCAAGCAGGTCTTGCCTAGCCGGAAAGCAAATCAACTATCGGACATCATGCATCTGGCGAAGACCGCCGCCTCAGAGATCGGTACTTTCGTAACCAGAGACCGAGTGCTCCTGAATAGAGCTCCACGGATCAATCAGGCGGTACATGTGCGCGTACTATCCCCGACGGGGCTGATCGTCAAGCTGCGTGAACTCTCCGAGACACAGCCGTATGTGCCCGACTATGTGTCTGGTCCCGGTCTGTCGTGGCGCCGCCTGACCTCCGAAGAACTCTTGGCCTTTCCATTCGACCGCTTTCTCCAACATGGAGAACGCCCCAGAGAGCTCCAAACGAAAGTCGACTCACTTCTTTCTGATACTCCTAGGACTGAAGTTGGAGTCCTCTGGTCCAGTAGCGATCCAATCGCTCTTAGAGGTCTTGCGTATGGCTCGCCAGGGACCCTCAATGTATCTTTATGCAGGGTGACCAACTCTGTTCGATCCTCGGCGATTAAGCTCTTTCCAATGTCGGACGTCATCAACAGGGCCGTCACGAAGGGCCTTGATATGGTGAAGGTAGAGGATGCCGCCGTTCCGCTCGATCTACTACCCGCCCTTTCGGAAATGGGATTCACGCGATGCGCCGGCGGTTTCGTCCGATTTTGCTTTCCGCGCCATTTAGAACAAGAAGCAGCTTTGTCCAGGATTGCCGGATTCGTGCCAGATTGCGTGGACAACTACGAGGATATGTCGGAACTTGAGCTCGAACGGTCCTGTTCGCCTCTGCTTTCCGACGCGGCTCAGAGCTACTTCCTGATACCGATCAGGCCAAGCTACGCCCGCAACCTCGTCGACAGGCGCCTATCGTCATCCGATATGTTCGGAGGAGACCCAGATGTGCTCCTTCGTTGGAGCAACGTGTACTATCGAGCGGCGACTCAGCACAAGATGCTGACGGCACCCGGGCGAATACTGTGGTATGTCAGCGGAAATTCAAAAGAGATTGCGGCCGTATCTCATCTTGACGAAGTAGTGCTCAATAGGCCTAAGGAGCTCTTCCGAAGATTTAGGAGGTACGGAACGTTCGAGTGGAGGGACCTCTACGAGACATGCGGTGGCGACATATCGAAGAAGGTCATGGCCTTGCTATTCTCACATACCTTTGCTCTTCGGAGACGGGTCCCGCTGGAAGAAGTTTGGAAGGTGTTCGAAGAGGACGGAGTTGCTCGAACGCTGCAATCGCCCAGGAAAATACAGCCTGGCACGTTTCGGAAGCTATTCAGACGAGGATACCCGGAGGAAACATGAGTGAATCACCTAAACCCCTGTTGCTCTCACTGAAACCCCGCTACGCAGACCTGATATTTGAGGGCGTTAAGAAGGCCGAGCTCCGAAGGCGAGGTCTGGTGCAGATGGAGGGGCGCGACGTGTTCGTCTACGTTACCAGTCCGATCATGCAGTTGCGGGGAGGGTTCCGCGTCGGAGAGGTATGGACAGGGACGCCGCAGGACATCTGGAAGAAGGTGTCCGAATGGGCTGGCGTCAACAAAGATGACTTCGACGCCTACTACGCAGGACAGGCTATAGCGTATGCTCTGGAGGTCACCGGTGTCTGGGAATTTGCAAACCCGCCAGGACTTAGCATATTGAGGAGCCGGTTTGGCAACTTCATCGTGTCACAATCTTGGCGGTACGCAAAACCAGAAGAGCATCAATCGTTCCGAGAGATGGAGCGTGCAATAGAAACCGAGAACTGTAGCCGAGAGGCTGACGGCACTGGTCTTGAGCAAGCTCCACCAAGGATGCTCTACTCAAACCCCGATGAAAGCCTAGCGGCTAACAAGGCAACGCCGACCGCTCCCCGGATCGGCTCCTCCGGACACAGGGAATCTCCGGTAGGCGGCAGCCCGGGCAAGGGTGGGCATTGCGCTACTCTCGGTGATGCGGGATGACCTGCTGCGCCTTTAGGAAGCTGCCGAGCTGACTTGGGCTGATAGCGAATGGATGCCTGATGGTAGATGTAGATGCCAACAACCACTGGAGATAGCGCTTTGAAGCCTGGAGAGCCTCGGTATGTGTGCCATACCTGCATAGGCGACAAGTTTCTAGCCGAGCAGGTGGAGAAAGAAGGTACCCGAGAGGAGTGCACCTATTGCCATGGGACGAATGTAAAAGGCGGAGGTAAAGTGGACCACTAGGGCGGATCGACCGCGGGTGAAGGGCGGTTGAAAACTGGACCGTCTACGACCTTTCATAGGGTTCAAACTGAGCCCATGGAAGGTGTAGAGGATGTACAAGGTGGAGTTGTACGCGCGGGTGCGGCGGGCCTGCATGGTGGATGGGATGAGCATCGCGGGAGGTCTGCCCGGGTGTTCGGGTTGCACCGGGACACGGTGCGCAAGATTCTGGCCTACTCAGCGCCGCCGGGCTACCGGCGACAGACTCCGCCCCGGCGTCCTAAGCTGGAGCCCTTCACCGCCGTCATCGACCAAATCCTGAGACGACCTCAAGCGTCCCTGGAAGCAGCGCCACACAGCCCAGCGGATCTTCCAGCGGCTCAGGGACGAGCATGGGTTCGGCGGCCAGTACACCATAGTCAAGGACTACGTAAGGGAGCACCGCCGCCGGTCGCAGGAGATGTTTGTGCCCCTGTCCCATCCGCCGGGCCACGCCCAGTGCGACTTTGGCGAGGCCCTGGTGATCATTGGCGGGGTGGAACAGAAAGCCCACTGCTTCGTCCTGGACCTGCCCCATAGCGACGGATGCTTCGTCAAGGCTTACCCGGCCGAGACCACCGAGGCCTTCCTGGACGGCCATGTCTCGGCCTTCGCATTCCTGGGCGGAGTGCCCCAGAGCATCCTGTACGACAACACCAAGCTGGCGGTGGCCAGGATACTGGGGGATGGACGCCGTAAACGCACCCGGGCCTTCACGGAACTCCAGTCCCACTACCTGTTCTCGGACCGGTTCGGCCGTCCCGGCAAGGGCAACGACAAGGGGAAGGTCGAGGGGATGGTCGGCTATATGCGGCGCAACTTCCTGGTGCCGGTCCCGTCCTTCGAGAGTTTTGAGGCGCGGAACGCCCACCTGGAGCGTCGCTGCCTGGCGCGGATGGATGCCAGGTTGAGGGGCCACTCAGAGAGCATAGGCCAACGGATGGAACGGGACCTAGAGGCCCTGCTGCCTCTGCCGGCGGTGGCCTACGACGCCTGCGAGAAGCAGGCAGGCCGGGTGAGTTCGCTGTCGCTGGTGAGGTACAGGACCAACGATTACTCGGCCCCGGTGGCCTACGGGCACCGCGACGTTCTGGTAAAAGGCTACGTGGACCGGGTGGTCATCAGTTGCGGGTCCGAGGTCATCGCCCGCCATCACCGCTCCTACCAGCGGGATGATTTTGTGTTCGACCCCGTCCACTACCTGCCCCTGCTGGAGCAGAAGACGGCGGCCCTGGACCAGGCCGCTCCCCTGCAGGGATGGGACCTGCCCGAGGAGTTTGGCACGCTGCGCCGGTTGCTGGAGTCCCGCATGGGACGAAGGGGCAAGCGGGACTCCCTCCAGGTACTGCGGCTATTCGAGCATTTTTCGCCTGGAAGAGGTGCACGCCGCAGTGCAGGACGCCCTCCGTCTGGGGGCGTTGAGCTTCGACGCCGTGAAGCACCTGGTGCTCTGCCGTCTGGAGGGACGGCCGCTCCGCCTTGACCTGGAGCTATACCCCTACCTGCCCAGGGTGAGCGTGAACACCACCTCCGCCGGGGACTACATGGCCCTGCTGTCAGGGAGGGCGGCATGAACCAGCGGTCCACCCTGCTGCTGGAACACCATCTGAAGGAACTGAAGCTGCCCAGCTTCCTGAGGGAGTACGGGAAGATGGCCGCCCAGTGCGCCGCCGAGGGCGTGGACCACCCCCAGTACCTGCTGCGCCTGGCCGAGCTGGAACTCATCGACCGCCACCAGCGCATGGTGCAGCGCCGGATCCGCGCCGCCCACTTCCCCGCCGTCAAGAGCCTGGACACCTTCGACTTTCCGGCCATCCCCTCGGTGAACAAACAACTGGTGATGGAGTTGGCCCGCTGCGAATGCATCCAGCGCCGGGAGAACGTCATCGCCGTCGGCAACAGCGGCACCGGCAAGACCCACGTCGCCCTGGGGCTGGGCTTGGCCGCCTGCCAGCGGGGAATGTCCGTGGGCTTCACCACTGCAGCCGCCCTGGTCCACGAGCTGATGGAGGCCCGGGACGAGAAACGGCTGCTCAACCTGCAGCGGCAGCTGTCCCGCCTCAGCCTGCTGATCATCGACGAACAGGGCTTCGTCCCCCTGTCCCCCACCGGGGCGGAGTTGCTCTTTGAGGTCTTCAGCCAGCGCTACGAGCGGGGCTCCATCCTGGTCACCACCAACCTGCCCTTCGATGAGTGGACCGAGGTCTTCGGCTCGGAACGCCTGACCGGAGCCCTGCTGGACCGACTCACCCATCACGTCCACATCCTGGAGATGAACGGCGATAGCTACCGTCTTAAGCGCAGCCGGCAGAACGCCGCCTCCCAGGTCTCGGATGATCCGGACGACTCCTGACTCACTCCGGACTTGCAGACCCCTGCTCCTGACCTGACCCCGCCCGGTTCCCAATTCAGTCCTTTCTCATCGTGCCGGTGGTACACGATTCCTCCGCCGCAGTGGTCCACCTTCTCGCCGCCCTTGACAGACGAAGACTGCATTAACCCTAGAGGATCTGTCCGACCGCATCCACCGCGTGCTGGAAGAGCATTTCGAACTCACCCTGCAGGACGACCTCACGGAGCAAAATAGGCAAGGCTCGGACGACGCTGAAACCGTTATAGAAAATGTTGCTGGCATTGAACAATGTATCGCGGCAGACGTGAGGGAGCTTTTGTTCAACAGGTTTGCTCAGGCGGTAGACGTCGTGGAAGGCGAGGAAAACCCCTACAGCGATGGGATGTTGTATGTAGAACCTGAGGTTGACACCTCAGGCCTCCGTTCAGCTTGGTGGGACTTCAAGGAAGAAATCCGTTCCCGTGCCCGGTTTTTCGGGGCCACCTCTGCAGCCATATTAGACAGGAGTTTCGAAAACCTGGCTTCCCTCGGAACCGTTTCGGGCAAACCAGTTGTTCGTGAAATACAGCCGGGCGACAGGGATAGCTCTTTCTGGCGAGCTCGGACAGCCCATTCGGAGCCGGAAATTGAGTCCGTACTCGAAACCTTGCGTAGTCAACTCGGTTCTCCCCCTTCGGACAAGGCTACCGCTGGGCGAATGAACGCTGAGGGTATTCCGGTCTTCTACGGTGCCTTAGAAGAAGAAACATGCGTGTCAGAGGTTCGTGCCCCTGTGGGGAGCTTTGTGGTCCTTGTGAAGTTCGACCTGTTGAGCCCGATCCGCGTCCTCGATCTTAATGCGCTTTCGATCGTGTATTCCGACTTCAGTCACTTTGACCCCAATTACATTGAAAAACGAGGCCGAGAGAGGTTCCTAAAGGAATTGGTTGGAGAAATGAGCAGGCCTGTCATGCCACATGAGGAGGCTCGAGAATATATCGCAACCCAGATGGTGTCCGAGTATTTGGCCAACCGGGTCGAACCTCGCCTCCATGGGATCATCTTCAGTTCTGCCCAGACCGGAGGGGCGGACACAACATAGTACTGTTTAACGGTGCCCATAGTGTTGAGGCTGATGGACCCGTTCCCGGACTTCGAGTCAGGATACCGCCACGGCCGGGTATTCCACAGCCAGGAACCGAATCGAACAAGGAGTCACTCATCCAAACTGAACCCCAGAGAACAACTACGGAAACTGAACCGAGTGTTGAATATCCTGCGACCGTTGACCCAGAAACCCAAGGCAATCACGGGGACAGCATACTTAGACTCGACCCGCAAAGTCTGAAGGTTCTCAGAATTTCTGGGGTCAAGTATGAATCCAAGCCCCTTCCCTTAAACCGTGATCACCATGTGTCGGGTGGCACCATAAGGTTTCATTTTGATGTGCCGACTCCCAAGGTTACCGTCTTTCGCAGGAATCAGAACCAGGATCAGGAAACGGGGCAGGAGCCGGTTGAGGTCACCCGGAAAGTCAGACAAGTAGCTAACGGAGAGTCGCGCTCCTGAACCAATGGCAACTGTTGCTGTCGGGAGGAACTGGGAAATGTCGAAAGGACGAAGGAAGCACACCTCGGCTTTCAACTACGTACTGGCTTCAAGTCCACCGCCCACGAATACCTGAATATTTCGTGTCACAATACTGGAATCGAGAGGCCTGGGTGCGATGACAGAGACTACCCAGCCACATCTCAAAGATGGTGGTATCTACCATCCACTTAGGCCACCACCGTGGATGGTAGATACCACCATCTTTGAGATGTGGCTGGGGTCTCTGTGGTCCTTGGCACAGCGGTCCTCCCGGGGAGTTCGAGCCTCTTCAGGTGGGCCTTTCTTCACGATAGACAGAACCGTCTTCGAGAATGTGGCTGAGTCTGGCCCGCCCGCCAAAGCCTCTTGCTGCGCTACCACAATAGGGGAGGCAGGGCACCCGGTCAGACACTGCTAGAACCGACCTTTGTTGGGGTAAAGCATCCTGGTAACTACGTAGACTTAGAAACTGTCCGGTTCATGCGTATGTAACCACCACCGTCGGCTCCAATGCGTAGAATTGTACCTTTGTACTAACCTCGGTCATGCCTATGTCCTCAAGAGTTCCCCGATAGTCTCAGCGTACCAGGCGATACCGAAGCCATAATCCAAGTCTTCGAACGCGCCGGAGAATATCCCCAGGAGTGCAAATGCCTTTTCACCGTCCTTGACTACGAAGAGTTGTCCCTTCTCTACGACTACATCAATTGGCTTCGAGATGACGACGCTCCCAGACGATCCGGGGAACAACTTGGCATCGATAAGGAAGCACGGATCGCCCCGAAATTCGGCGCCCCACTTGGATGCGACGATACCCGACTTAACTATTGGAAACAGGTTCACATCGTCGTAGTACCCCTTGGGATAGCCTACTACCATCACGTCGCTGGAAGCTTCTATCTGAAGCTTCTGGTTGTTTCGCATAAGCAGATCGCGGGAGAGGCAGAACGGAGAGTTGTAGGTAAACCGGTCCTTGTTGGATTCTATCTCTTGCGTGAGCAGCACCGACATATCGATTGCGGCCACGTCCACGTGTTCGTCAGGGTGAAGTCTTACCCGCTCCTTGATATCGTCGCTGGAGAGGACAACGGGAGCCCACTCCAGTCGTCCAAGGGCATCCCGCCTCTGTAGGTGGACCGAGATCGCGGATGGGCGCGTCTCGACGCCGTTCACTTTTGGCATGACGACGTGTCTGTTGGTTATCACCCAAAGATCTATCTGCACCCATTGGTATTGTGGTCCGCCGGGCTCTGCTGGATCCGACGCACTATAGAAAAACCCTGTTCCTTGAAAGACCTCCCCCTGTGGGGTCGTCGTTCTTATCAGGGTAGTCATGCGGTTTAGCTTCGAGTCGAAGTCCTCTTTGTTGGTTCCGCCGGGCGATTTCCGTCCTCGAACGCCGGCCCCGCCCCATCCATCGTTGCCAAGTCCCTCCAGTGCCCGGCGCATACTGAGACGCCGGGTATTCTGAGATCTGCTCGCCCGCTTGTCCGTCTCCTCAAGTAGGCCGAAGTCTGAACAATATGCGGAGTCAAGTCTACCCCTCGCTCCGAAACAGTCGCACTCGTCTGACAGGGTCTCGCACCACGGATACGGACCTTCGGCAAGCCGAAACTCCTGGTCATCCCAGCCGGTTGGGAGGCGGTCCTTGATGGCCTCCCAATTGAAGATGTGGTCAGAGCATTCGGAAAGTTTGCGGGACACGCGAAAGGAAAACGAGACAAAGCGGAGATCGGGTCGAAGAGGGTTGGGATCGTTGCCGCCAAAGCGATATTCGAGGAACGCCGTTGCCTGCTCCTCCGATTCACATGAGGCCTGGATTTTTAGCCACATCTGAGGGCTTTCAAACACTATTTCGTAGAGATGATACATAATTGGCACCTGTCCATTGATCCATTCCAGGGTATAGGCTTGACACCATGATCGGCGGTGCCGAGGGATGTGCAGGTCCGGCAGTCGCCCCAATCATGGCCTCTTCAACCACCGCAAGGGTTGAAGGTCAACCGCCAGTCTACGCGCTGTTCATCCAAAGCAAATCGTCCCAGCCAGCGAGTTCGCCGGCCATTATGAACCCCACGCTACCAAAACGAAAGCCGCTACTCCCGCGAAGGTGAACCTTTCTCTCCGCGTTCCAGACACCCATCGCTGCTTCATGTCCTTGTAGGCCTCAAACGCCCATCGAACCATCATGATGAAGAAAATGAGCATCATTGGAGTAAATACAACTAGGAAGATGTTCGCAAACTCTTCCTGCGAGACCACCCCAGCTAACCGTCCTCGGGGAATCACCAACATCAATGCCATCATTGGCAACATCGTGGCCACGAAATATGTCCCAGCTATGACTGGGAGCAGGTCCCACTTGCTTGTGGGCCAACTTCGGATGTTTTCCATAAGGTCATTCCGTAGGTTCTTTGTCGTGAGATGCTTCCATCCATTCGCCAACAGCTGCCCAATTGCAGCAACAAGGCCTAGCAGGAACAGTACGGCGAACGCGGTAGCGAATATACTGTACAGAGTGAAAGGAACCTTTGGTAGGAAAGGTATGGCCGGTGTGATCAAGTGCTCATACACCGCATTCCCTGCGACCGAACCGATAACGGGCAGTCCAAAAAACAGCAGCACGTACTTGATTCTTGGTCGTTTACTCAATCCCATCTCCGGCACCTCCTTCATTCGACGTTGAGCACAATCGACTTGCCGGGCGTGTTGGCCTGACCAGCCACCGGCAGCGGTTCGGCCGCTTTGCCGTTCGAGCCTGACTCAAAGGCATTTCCTCTGCCACTGTTCCGAACCTTGTCGACTGCCATTGCGACTTGGCTCATCAAGTCCAGGATAATGGGATCGTCAGGGCTGACGTGTGGGTTGAGAGGCTTCAGACTCATCTCAACGTGGACTTCCTCCGACCCGACCGGGACGACGAATCGTCCCGTCCCGTCCTTCGCACTGCTAATGGTGAGGTGGACCCCAAAATTCGGACAGGTGGCTAAGAGAGAGTCCCGCTCCTAAAATAGGACGGAAACAAGGAGCAGGACATGAAGCAAACACGTAAGAAGCACAGCCCAGTCTTCAAGGCCAAAGTGGCTTTGGCCGCGCTCCAAGGGGAGCACACCATTGCAGAGCTGGCCAGCCGGTTTGAAGTCCACCCGAGCCAGATCCATGCCTGGAAGAAGGCCTTGACTCAGGGGGCGCCGCACCTCTTTGAAAATGGTGCTGGACGCCAGGAGAAGGACCAAGAGGTCCTCACTGCCCAGCTCTACCAACAGATTGGGCAGCTCAAGGTGGAACGGGATTTTTGTCACGGAGCTTCGGGTTGTGAGCCGGTCCCAACGCCGGGCCATGATTGACCGAGAAGAACCGAAGCTGTCTCTGGTGCGCCAGTGCGCCTTGCTGGGTATCAGCCGCTCCGCGTTGTACTACCTGCCAACCGAGGCCGGCGCCGAGGACTTGGAGTTGATGGCCCTCATAGACCAACAGTACCTGAAGACACCTTTCTACGGCTCCAGAAGGATGACTGCCTGGCTCAGAAATCACGGACACCAGGTCAACCGCAAGCGGGTCCGCCGGCTGATGCAGCTGATAGGCCTGGAGGCCATCTACCGGCGTCCCAACACCAGCAAGCCAAACCCAGGGCATAAGGTCTATCCGTACTTGCTCAGGGGGCTGGAGATCAACCGGGTCAACCAGGTGTGGGCCACCGACATCACCTACATACCCATGGCTCGGGGTTTCCTCTACTTGGTGGCCATCATGGACTGGCACAGCCGCTACGTGCTGGCCTGGCGGCTGTCCAACACCCTGGAGGTAGACTTCTGTGTTGCGGCTCTGGAAGAGGCCTTGAGCAAGGGTCGGCCACAGATCTTCAACACCGACCAGGGCAGCCAGTTCACCAGCGAGGCCTTCACCAGCATGCTGCTGGCGCAAGGCGTTCAAGTGAGCATGGACGGCAGGGGCCGGTGCATGGACAACGTCTTCGTGGAACGGCTGTGGCGCAGCATCAAGTACGAGGAGGTGTACCTGAAGGCATACCAAAATGGGACTGAGGCCAGAAAGGGGATTGGGGCTTATCTGGCCTTCTACAACCAAGAGCGGCCCCATCAAGCCCTGGGCTATCGGTCACCGGGTCAGGTGTTCCATGCAGTGAGCCCACAAAGGTGTTTACTGGAACTTCCACGAGCCTTACCATCGGATGAAGGTTTACGAGACACCCCAGCGGTAGACTCTCTTATTTTAGCCTCACCGCTGTCCTGATGATGGGGTCCACTTGACCCAGAGGAGGGAAATAGATATCCTCTCTAGTATGAGAAGTTTTCTAACAAGCTGGTATTTTCTTGTCCCAACAATGGCGGGGCTTGGTATAGCAGTAGGTGCCCTTGTATTCGCCTATGTGGCCCCCGGAAAGCCGAATATTGGCGTTATCGACGTGCCATTTACAGTCATCAACGATGACAGCTCGTATGCAATTAGCCAGTTCTTGGACTACGCCCGCCGTGACGACTCCATCAAAGCCGTAGTGATCAAGCTGACCAGTCCCGGTGGAGCTGCCGCAGCCAGCGAGCGTCTGTACATAGAGACCCGCAGGCTCCGTGAGGAAAAGCCGGTTGTACTGGTTATGGGTGGCCTGGTTGCCAGCGGCGGATACATGATGTCAATGGGAGCCTCACATACGTACGCTCAGACATCTTCGCTCGTGGGAAACGTGGGAGTGATTTCCGTCGCTGGCCCATTGATCCCGACACTGCCCGACGAATCCGTTGCCTTCAGCAGCCCCAATAAGCTGGATGGGGGCAGCAGGAGAGAGTGGGACGCGGAGCTGGATATGCTGAATTCAGCCTTTGTCCAAATGGTTGTTAGCGAGCGAGGGGACAAGCTGCGCATATCCGGGGATGAGATAAGAGAGGGACGCCTTTATTCAGGTATGGTCGCAGTGAGGCTGGGACTAGCTGACGAGCTGGGAAGCGAAACGGACGCCATCCGGAAAGCCGCAGACTTGGCGAAAATCTCCAACTACGGTCTTGTAGACGTAAACCTGGAAGTACTTCGAGAGTTTGTCCAGAGCCTCGATTTCATTCTGTCTGCGGAAGGTGGGAATATCGGCCTCGCGGAGCGTCTGTCCTTCCCCCCTAGTCCCCACGACGACGGGGAAATCCTGCCCTCAGTGGGCGAGTCCGAAAGCGGCATAACAGGACTACAGTCCCTGCGAGCTTCAATACTCAACTGGGGCCTCGGGACTGATGAGGAGGACCCCCTCCCGGGATTCCCCCTCGACATACATCGCCCGAACATCTATTACATATACTCAGGATATGCCCCCTAAATTACTTGCATTAGCCCTGCTGCCCATTTTCGCGGTCGCTACTTTCGCGGCTGGGCATTTCTTCTTTTACCAGGGAAGCTATGACCCACCGCCTTCAGTTAATATTCCTTTTGAACAAATAACTTCCCCCGCAGTGGCCCCGGTTGCTGCCACTGCTTCGAGTGTGACCCAGGTCCAGGAAGGGTTGGTATTGGTGGACGATCTACACCTCAACTCATTTACGGAAAGCGAAATCTCTACCCTCATCTCTATGGTGGCCAACCGGGGTTATGACATCGAAGTCATTGAAAGTTCTAGTACCGTGGATGGACAGACCATGCTGCAAATGCTGGAGCAGAGACTTAGGCGTGCTACTAGCTTCGCGGTCATGCTTCCCCGGACTTCATACTCCGAAGAGGAAATCAACCTCGTGCAGCAGTTCGTTGATAAAGGCGGGAAACTGCTCCTGGTCTCGGACCCGACCCGGCCCAACAGGATTAACGCCTTGGCCAAGAGATTCGGGGTAGAGTTCCAGCCAGATTACCTGTACAACACCGTGGAATATGACCTGAACTTCCGGCACATCTTTGTCAGGGACTTCCAGCCCGCCCCCCTCACAAGCGGCTTGGATTCCATTGTCTTGTATGTCGCCGGGTCAATCCGGTCTTCCGGTCCCGGGATAGCCGTCTCTGATACAAATACCAAGTCTTCGCTGGGGGAAACCGCAGAAAGCTTTTATCCCATTGCTTTGGGCAGCACAAGTAATGTCCTGGCCATAGCAGACTTCACGTTTGTAGTACCTCCTTATAATTCCCTGCTGAGCAATAACCGGTTGTTGTCCAACGTGACGGACTACCTGACGGACGGCCAGCGGGAATTCGACTTGGCCGACTTTCCTTATTTCTACGAACCCAGCCTTGAAGACAGTATCGACATAGTGCTTGGACAGCCGTCCCTCTGGAATATCGGTCTGGAGATGAGGACGGGCCTTTCCGACTATGGGTTGTCCTCCCGGATCTCAGGAGAGGAAGACCTGAGCCGGAATATGGTCTTCCTGGGCCTGTACGAAGACTCCCGCGCGGTGAGTCAATACCTCCAAGCCGCCGGAATAAGCGCTGACGATGTCCTCAGCCTGCCCTTTGCCCCGGAACTCGACCGTGAAGACACATCGATTACCCTTCTACACAGGGACCGAGACCGGTATGTACTTGTAGTCCTAGCGGATAAACCCGCAGTGTTGAGCGAGGCCCTGGGCAGCTTGTTCAGCGGTACATTCAGAAGCCAACTAGTAAACGATTACTTGGGGTTGAGTAAAGCCGATGAATAAACGAACTGGCCTATACCTGTATCTGTCTTCGCTGTTTTTGGCGCTGATTCTCGTGACGGCATGTACCAGTACTGTCGATACCCAGAGCACTCCCATAACTCTGCCAACGGCCCCGCCCACTCAGGAGCCGAGAGCCTTGTCGTCCAGTGAACTGATGGCGGTGGATGGATTTGTAACACAAGAGCAGGCCACTGGAGTAGAGTGGGACCAGCTCCACACAGACTTGGACGAATGGCGCGCGACATTGACGTCATGCGACGAAAACGCCTTTCAGAACGCCCTTCGAGAGTTCGTCGTTAGCTTCAACTCCGTGACGGAGCAGGCCAGGGATCTTCCCAGGGCTACCGCCACTCGGGAGTTTGCAGAAACACTAATAGAAGCCGCCGAATCTGAAGAGGCGGCGTTCAGGCAACTGCACGAACGCTGGCAGCCGAACAGTCCTTCACTCTTTGAGATGATAGAGCAAAAGCGTACCGAGGCGGCCCGTGCCCAAAGAAAAGTTCAGGACCTCGTCATAGACTTGCAGGAGGAGCTTGAGGAGGCTACCGACCCCGAAAGATTGCAGGCGATAGAAGAGTTCTCTCTAGCCCTTGATCCTGTAGGCGACGACTGGGATGAGTTACACGACGAATACACCAAATTGTTGCGAGAAACCGCAAACCTGGACGACTTGGCAGTCCTGGCTCGTCTGGACGGGCTCATCGAACAGCTCAACTCCATACTCGAGTCGATTGACGGACTACCCGCTACGGATGCTACGGAAGAAATGGTTGAGGCTCTTCGGGAGGCGGCGGAAACTGAGCAGTCGGCCTTGGCAAATACACATAGCGCTGTCATCCAGGCCATAACGGCAGATCCCGAGAACGGTGATGAGCCTGCTGCTCCCGGAACGGAAGATTCTGAGAAGACAGTTGCCCCGCTTCATGAGGCCCTTGAGCAGGCCATCAAAGACTCGCGGGCAGCCCTGAAGGAAGTCGAGGTCACCATAGATAACGCCCTGGATGGGAGCGCGGAGGAAGACTTGCAGGACGTCCAGGAGTTTGGTGACAAGTTTGAGATCGTCCTGCCTGCCTGGGACGCATTCCACGAACAATACAACAATTGGCGAAGAACCGAGGGCGGATGCAACCGGACTGAGGTGCTCCAAGCCTTGGGTCAATTCAATTTACGCATGACGGAGATCGGCCGAAGGGTGGGAGACCTGCCTCAATCAGGTTACTTACTGCCTATGTACAATCTCCTGGTGGAGGCGGCAGAAAGGGAGGAGGGTGCAATTCGGGCCCTGAAAAACTCCTGGCAGGCCTTCACAGTTGACGCCTTTATAGCTGCCGAAAGAGAGCGTGACAACGCCGACAGGCTACGGCGCGAGGCAAGCATTGCCCTGGAAGAACTCCTAAGCCGGTCCTAGGGGCATCGGTCCACCCGGCCTATACACAGCAAAAGTTGAGTAGCCCTCGCGTGTCCCGTTGTTGCTGACAATCTACAAATGAAGAGCTTTTGGAAGTTCCTATTAAGGGGAACATCTGCCGTTCGCAGAAGGCGCAGGTCTGTGATTCCACCTTCGAGTAATTGGGAGCGACGTTTTGAGATTGAGGAATCTATACGCGCTGCTACACTTTGCAGGATTCGCCTTGATACTTCGATTGAGGCAACCCCAATCCTGACGGGTTGCGATGTAGGTCTGACTACAGTTCCAGAACGAAGCTCAACCTGAAGGTTCTTGTTTTGTACAGTCTGGCGGCTTGTAAGCGACGAAGCTGCGACAGGGGTCGATGTGGCGCTCCGGGCCTGGCTGGAAAACCGACGCCGCACCTTAGTCCTTGGAGAGGTCAAGCACCCCAGACACCAATGGCACATGGAAGGAGAGGACGACACAAATGAAAGAATCGCCGCCTTTAACAGCTATTGCCGCATCGCCTCCTGGGACAAGCCCTGGCAAATCAACCGGGCTATGGAGGTAGCCGCCCCGTCGTCGTCAAAAATGCTGAGGGCCTGCTCCACCATCTCCACCGGCGGCTGGTCTCCGGCAATATCTTCGTGCTCCGCGTAGCAGGCTACCAGCATTGCTGTCGCATCGGCCCGCTCGGCGGAGGGGGTTCCGATTTCTCCTGGCTCCATTCGCGCCGTGCTGCAGGTCATATAGGTCATCATCGCTAGTTCGGCGTCGTTGTCCGTGCGCTCCGCGTTGAGGCGGTAGTTTTCGAGAGTTAGTTCCTGCAGCTGCTCCGGCATCCCTTGGTCCCGTGAGGCCAGGCAGTCGGTTCCGGCTTCAATGACTGTCTTCTGGTCGGGGCTGGCACCCTCCATTACGAAGCGCGGCACCTTTTGCAGCAGCCTTTCTCGTTCCATCCCCACTTCCTGCAACATTTGCTCGTCGGTGGGCCTCATACCACCCACACCGCTGCCGCCAGGCATCCCGGTGAGCAGGGGCATCACCAAGGAGCGTGTCTCCGCGTTCATTTCCTCGTTCGTATTGCGCTCGGCTTTAGCCCGCTCCAAGGCCTGCTCCAAGGCGGACAGCCGTTCGGCGATTTCCTCTCGCTCGTCTGCGGCAGCCTCCCGGCTCTTGCGCTCCTGGGCCTCGGCGCGGCTCAAGCCTTCCTCCAGAGCGGTGATGCGGCCGTCGTCGCTGCTGTTGTTGCAGGCAGCCAGCGCCACCGCAACAATAACCAACAGCAGTATCGCCAGGGATTTCGCCGGGTTCTGCATATCTGCTTCTCTCCTTCCTCCAGGCTCCCCTGGATGCAAACGGCAATTGTGCCTCCCCTCGCGTGACTGTGTAAACGGTGTCGATGTCCAGGAGGGAAGTGCAAAACTCCTAGCTTTGGTGCAGTGTCACTCATCAAGGGGATGGATGTCGTAGACGTTGATGTCGTAGCAATCCCCGTCAGTGTCCACCTTGGCTGAGAACCAGGCGATGTAGTCCTGGCTTACCCCGAAAGCGTTCTTGGCCCCAAAGACGATGCCGGTGTCAACATCGTATTCTCCCGGCCTCGGAGACGACAGAGCGCGTATCCAGAGCTCATCAGGCGCAATGTCAATCTGGTAGCGGTCAGCACCGATACCCGGACCGATGCTTTACGGATGACGGCGCTGGCGGGAGCCAGATTTCCAATCTTGTCAGACCCGGATGGCGCAACCGCCCGCAGCTATGGAGTGTTTGACCTTCTCGGCGACGGCGTCGCTACACCTGCGACCTTCATAGTCAAGCAGGAGGGGAGCATCGGCTGGCGTTACGTTGGCGAGCATATAGGTGACCGCGCCACAATCCAGGACATCTTGACCGCTCTGGACGATTCATAGCGAGGTGGAGGCGACTATTTGGCAGGGAGTGGGATTACGACGCTAGACGAGTTGTCCAATCTCTGATCATCCCACAAGACTCCTATGGCCGTCTGCGTCGGACTTGGGCAGAAGGCTTACATCTGCCCAACCACATCTTGAAGATGGTTCTGCCTACCGTCAAATTAGGCCCACCTGAGAGGGCTTGAACCCGTAGGGCAGTCGGCAGACCTGTTTTTCAATCCACCACAGATGGGAGGTCTGTAGCTCCGCAGGCTGTTGCCACCTATTCAACCTCAGTTGCATCCAAATCGACTGCCCATGAGAACCGTACCTTTTTGTGTTGATTGGAAGACAGAGAACTCAGTTTCGTACCAAATCAGCGTTGGGAAGTCGATCAAGTCCAACCCCGTCTGCACCAAGCGCGGGTGGCATATCATCACGTCTATTCCCTGCTTCACCCTGTCCGCCACCCACGCCTCCCGCCGTTCGGGGGCCACCGCGTCGGCCACCCACACCGCCACCCGGAACCCGTGGCGGGTGAGCATGTCGTCCATCCGCTCCGCCGCCACCATGTCCACCAGGGCCTTCTCCTTCGGGTACAGCTTGTCTTCCGACAACGGCGGGACCTGCACGATCACGTCCCCGCTCCTGGGGTCGAAGACCGTCTCCCCCCTGGTGCAGCCTTCGGGGTAGGCCAGGAGGGTTTGCAGGTAGGTCACCAGCAGCCGCTTCGAGCCGGCCTTGAGAGCTTCCGCCAGCTTCTTGCGCAACTCCTCGTACACCGTGTTGTAGGCGCTGCGCTGGGAGTAGCCCGTCGCGTCCTCCTCGGAGTCCATCGAGGACAGGAGGATCTGCTCGTCGTAGCCGGGCAGGCCCGACGCCACGTCCGAGAGCCGCAGGAAGACGGTGTTCCCGATGATGTGGAAGAGCGCGGAAGGCACGAGGCCCGGCCGCTCCCTGACCACCTTGCGGAACTGGCGGCGGCTGCTGTTGCGCCCGTCCTCCACCGCGTCGTCGTCGTCCTTCCCGACCGTGACCTCCTCGAAGCCGTACCGCTGTATCCAGCGGTGCTCGTCGGAGCGCTCGAAGTCCGTCCTGAGCTCCGGGCTGAACCGGTAGAGCAGGTGAAAGAGCGTCGAGCTGTAGCCGCCCATCAGAGTCCCCGACAGGCTGAGGGACTTGCCGCAGGCGTCGGCGAGGACCCCGGCGGCGATGCCCTGGGCGCTTCCGCGCCCCTTATATTCATGGACCTCATCCCCGACCAACAGGTCGAAGAAGCCCTTCATGTGGTGCTTCACGTAGTCGGCCAAAGGGTAGCGGGCGGGGCCGGACTTGTCGGCCTGCCAGAGGGGAGAGCCGCAGCCGGCGCAGGTGTGCTTGCGGCGGTTCAGGTCCTCGTCCGTGAGGGGAACGCCGTCCTTGTCCACGATCTGGGCGGTGCAGTCGGGGCAACAGGGGACCCGGAACGGCTCGCCCGTCTCCTCGTCCCGAAGGAGCCTCCCCTGGACGTTGCCCACCGCTCTATCACGGCGGGCATCCAGCGGTAGGAGAGCTTGGCCTTCTCACGGCTCATCACCGCGAAGAGGGGGCCGGAGCCGACGGAGATGCGGAGCCGCTCCAGGTCGGTGATGGACTTGACGATGACGGCGCGGGCGCCGGGCACCGTCATCTCCACCTCCCGCTTCCACTTGGGGACCAGGTGGGGCGGGCAGAGGACCAGAATCCGCCGGAAGCCCGCCATGTGCGCGGCGGCGGCGGCGATGAAGGTCTTGCCCGTGCCCATCTCGCCGACGACGGTGGTGCCCCGGTGGGCTTCGAGGGAGAGGGCCGCGCCCTTGATGGCGTCCTCCTGCGCCCCCAGGGGCTTGCGGAGCAGGCGGGGGAGCTTGTGCCCGTTCTCCGAGGGCCGGTAAAGGGGTGGGTAGGACTCCACCACCCGCCGGGCGATGGCCTCCTTGAACGTGTCGATGAACTGTCCGAGGTTCATGTCTTTCTCCTTGTATCTTGATTTTGGTATGGGACAATCACTTCACTTAGGTGGATCTGGGTGCGGCAGACCGGTTTCTCCTTGGTCATGGAAGACCGTCACGAAAGCGAGGGTCGCCGCACCCCTCCCGAACAGAGCCCGAACAGTATCCGTGGTTGGGTGTCAAGGTCTTTGCCAAATTGAGGAGTAGATACCTCTATCCGGGCCGCACAACCCAGGGTGTTTGCCGCCGAGCTAGCGCGTTCAACTGCAACAGCAGCTTGCGCATCACTGCCACCAAGGCCAAGTTTCCGGGTTTCCCACGTTGACGCAGGTTCTGGTAGAAACGGCGTAGTTCGCCATTGACCTGAATCACTGAGCATGCACAGAGGTAGAGGGCTTTACGCACTATGCCGCGGCCGCCCCGGATTGCCCTCTGGCCTCGCTTCTGGCCGCTATCTCGAGACCAGGGGGCCAGACCCACCAGGGAGGTCAATGCTTTGCTGTCCCAATGGCCCAGTTCGGGCAGATGGGCTACCAGGATGGCAGCGGTCAATGGTCCCACACCAGGCACGGTGCGGTACAACGCGGCGCGCTGGGCCAGGGAAGAGCTACTCTGCAGCGCTTCCTGGTACTCCTCCTCCAGCTGCGCAATCTCCTTATCCAGCCAGGCGATGTGGCGCTTGGTAGAGTTGGCAACGGCAGCGGAGACGCCCTTGTCCAGCCGGTTCAGCTCCTGGACTCGCTGTTCCACGAACTGCCGCCGCCTGCGCAGCAAGTCCTGCAATTCCTCGCGTTCCGGCTCCAGTTCCGGCGTGTCTGAATCAGGGAACACCTGGCCGAAACGGGACAGCACCTGAGCGTCTCTAGGATCGGTTTTGGCTTCGTAGCCGCAGGCCCGGGCGAAGGAACGCACCCGGCTCGGGTGAGCCACGCGCACTGCTATCTCGGCCTTCCGCAACCGGCTGACCAGTAGCCGCTCGTACCCGCCGGTGGATTCGCACACGGTCATGGTGGTGCACTGCTCCTTCAGATGTCTCAGCAGCCTGGTAATGCTTTTCGCCGTGTTGCCGAACCGGAGTACCGGACCCTCTGATACCGAAACGTCCAAGCTGACTTTGCCTACGTCAATGCCTGCTACCACTTCCATGTCTTACCCTCCCGGTTTGATGGTGCCTGTGTCCTCCACACTTGTAGATGCGGGCCCGAAGCCCGTGTATCCGTTCGGAGCGACCAGTACGGAGGGAAGGGTGTCTCACTGTTCGCCGGTGCAGTCCAGGGTTCCGCCTGGCTCACCCAGTTGCTTGCGACGCGCCCTCCCCGCCTGCCCAGCCAATAGGCCTATTGACCGAGCGTATTGATCATACAAGTTGCCTGGGCCAACGGAGCCCGCATCGTGCAAGGACGGGCCAGTAATTCGCAGGAGGTGCTCATGGAGCAGGAACCGATCTACGTAGGCATCGATGTAGCCAAGGCCCAGGTGGACGTCGCCAGTCCGTCCAGCAGACGACAGATGGCGGGTGTCCTATGACGAGGCAGGGATCAGGCAGCTGGTCTCCCGGCTGAAGACCCTGGAACCGGTCATGGTGTTGCTGGAGGCCTCGGGCGGCTTGGAACTGCCGCTGGTGACTGCCCTGGCAGCCGAGGCGGTGCCGGTGGTCGTCGTCAACCCGCGCCAGGTGCGAGACTTCGCCAAGGCCACTGGGAAGCTGGCGAAGACGGACTCGCTTGACGCAGCGGTCCTAGCCCACTTCGCCGAAGCAGTCCGCCCGCCCGTGCGCCCTCTTCGAGACACCGAGACTCAGGCCCTCAACTCCCTGGCTGCCCGCAGGCACCAGGTGATGACCATGCTGGTCTCGGAGAAGAACCGCCTGAGCTCCGCCACCGTCGCCGTGCGTCCCCGCATCGAGGCCCACATTGCATGGCTGGAGGGTGAGTTGGACGACCTGGACGAGGGCTTGCGGCAGACTCTCCGCCAGAGTCCCGTTTGGCGAGAGAAGGACGACCTGTTGCGCAGTGTTCCCGGAGTCGGGGAACGTCTCTCTATGACTCTCTTGGCCTATCTGCCGGAGCTGGGCACGCTGGACCGCCGGCAGGTCGCCGCCCTCGTGGGAGTGGCTCCCTTCAACCGGGACAGCGGCACGCTGCGGGGCAAACGCACCGTATGGGGTGGACGCGCCCGGATCCGCGCCGTCTTGTACATGGGAGCGTTGGTAGCCAGCCGCCACAACTCCGTAATCCGGGACTTCTACCGGCGGCTGCTGGCCGCTGGTAAGCCGAAGAAGCTGGCCCTCACAGCCTACATGCGCAAGCTGCTGGTTATCCTCAACTCAATGCTCAAGCATGGCTTGCCCTGGCGTGACCTGACTCCGAAGGTCGCCGGTCATTCCTCTTGACTTTCAAGACAGTTGCTTCATGCGAGTTCCCCGGCGCCGACCCCGCCACCGGGCTCACCAGTTCCGTTCCCCGGCGCGAGGCTTCGAAGGCATTGCGGCCCGACCCATACGCCGTGTCGGCGAAGAGCTCGTCCGGTCGGACCTTCCGCTCCGCGAGCCCGTCAACGACCGGCACGCTCACGTCGGTGTCGCTCCCACTCGAGGGGGTCACCTCCACGTGGGTGATGAGCTGGGTGGCGTTCTCCTCGTGGCAGGTCTCCGCCACCTGCACCTCGTACCCCTTCCCCTTGTGGCCGCTGTAGGTCACATCCGGGCCGTGGGGCGATTGCAGCGAGTCGGCGGACACCTGCTTCGGGTCCTTCAAGGCCACGGGCACCTTGCATTCCCCAGCATCGTCGTCATCGTCCCTGGGGCGCCCGTCCTGGTGTTTGCCCACATGGCACTGCTCCCGCAGCAGCCGCTCCAGCAGCCGGTACTCCTCCAGCTGGGCAGCAGTCGTGCCATGGAACCGGTCCACCAGCCGGTAGAGGTCCCGGGCACAGACCGAAAGGCGTCGCCGACCCTCCCCCGTGCGGGCGTCCTCGTAGTGGGTCGCCTCGTCTTCTTCCTTCAAATAGCGCCCTAGGAGGCCCTCCGGAACCCCAGGGCGAAGCTCTGGGTGCTCCCAGCGCAAGGCCCGCAGGAACAACCGCATCGTCTCACAGAACAGGCCCAGCCGGGTGAGTGTGGCGATGTTGCTCATGATGTGGGTGGAGTCCAGCCGTTGCTTTCCGGTGCGTATGCCCAGCGCCTGGATGATCCGGTCCGTGGTCTCCTGGAAAGCCAGCCGGCCACCGTCGTGCTGCATCAGGCGAACTCGGAAGTTGTGGAGGGTCTTCTGGGGCAGGTGGGTCTCCTCGATGTCCAGCCGCAGGGCGTGGTGCCAGAGCAGAGCCTGCCCTGAGCTTGCCGAAGGGTTGAACTCTAGTTGTTCCAGAGCTTCATCGTCGGTGAGGTTGAACATCTCTTTGAGGAGGTGGACCCCGAGGACGGTCTGCACCGCCCGGTTGGGACGGCCGTTGTCCACGCAGTACATGGGAGCAAAGCGCTCCTCGTCAATCAGGGGGAGCGCCTCGTTTCGGAAAACCTCGGCCCAACTTCTCTCCAGGCGCTTAGCCTTCTTCGGCGTCACCAGGAACTGGGACTGCCAGAGGCTCTCTTGCGGGTCTCGTATTCGGAACATCCTCCCCTCCCTCGGCCAGGCGCAGCGCCCACGACCTTTTATTACATTATCCCCACCTTGCCCCAGGCTGGCGAGGGGTTTTTACGAACAAATCAAACTCGTATCCACGCCTCCCACCGGCACGCCGCAACTCAAATGCCAAATCTTAAACCGGAAACCCGGTATCACCTCCCTCCTGACAATCTCTCGTAATGGGCGTCGGAAGCGCTTACGTCAAAACGCGGGGATCGGATTCATGGGATGGTCTTATACTGGCGAGGCTTCGGCCCACTTGTGGGGTAGGTCCATCAGCTTTGGAAACCCCAACTCGTCGCACAATACCTGGAAGTCTTGCCGTGGCACTCCGTTCCAGGATAGCTGGGCCAAGGTCTCTTCTAATGGGACGTCGGTACGTAATGTGGCAAGCTTCTTGTAGAGCATGGCGTCATCAAGGCGCTCGGCCAGGTTGGCCGCCATGGCCTCGGCTCCCCGAGGTAAAGCGTCCCAGTCCGAGGCTCTGGATGGTATCTGCTCTATGTGGTCGTATCGTTGGAGTACCTGGGCAGTAGACTTCGAGCCCCACCTGGGTATGCCGGGGATGCCATCGGCGTTGTCCCCGACCAGGGCTAGATAGTCTGGAATGGATTCGGGAAGCACCCCAAACTTTTCCACTACCCCGGACTCATCCAAAAGGATATCCCTTCTTCTGTCCAGACATACGACGCGGTTGCCCCTCACCATTTGGGTTAGGTCTTTGTCAGGCGAGCAAATCACTACCTGGGCCACGCCATCTGCATCCCACCATTTGTCAGCGCCGGTGGCGATGGCGTCGTCGGCCTCGAACTCCGTCATTGGCCACACCACGATACCCAGGGACTGGGCCGCTCTTTCCGCCAAATCGAACTGGCTCAACAGGTCTTCGGCCACTCCCTCCCCAGATTTGTATCCGGCGAAGAGATCGTTTCTGAAGGACCGGATGGTGTGATCGAAAGCGCATGCCACGTGGGTTACATCATCGCGCCGCAGCAGCACCAACAGGGTCTGAATGAGGCCACGCACGGCGCCGATCGGTCTGCCGTCGGGCGTAAGTAGAGGGGGCATAGCAAAATAGGCCCTGAAGAGTTCGTACGTGCCATCTACCAGGTGCACTTTCAACTTGGCATCTTCAACGTTTTCGTCCCACACTGAGAACATCCCCTCGGAGTCTCCTCATATGGCTCTAGCTGCCATGTGGCCTTCTCTTATTGCATCCATGGCTTTACGAGGCGCAATGCAGTCCCCGACAGCCACCACCTCCTTGATGTCACCTCGGGCTGAGAGCGCCTCATAGAGTTCTTTTTCAGGCAGATTTCCTGTAGAAGCCACTATTAGATCGACCCCGTCAATAGCCTCATCATGCTCATCATAGACGTCGACCAGTTCGACAGTATTCCCATCGACTTTTTTGATTGACCGTTCGGGATGAACATTGACTCCTTTCTCCCGAAGGCGTCGCGCCAATGGCACCTGACTAACCATGTGGAGGTCGCGACCCACGGTGCCGGCGCCCGTCACGACGTGCACGTCGGCTCCTCGATCGGCCAAGAACTCGGCCGTCCCTCCTGCTTTAAAAGTCCCGTCTTCATCCAGGAGCACGACCCTCTGCCCGGCTTCTATTGCCACTCGGCCTTCCAGCACATCGAATACAGTTACAATTCGAGGGCCACCAGAGCTAGCTCCAGGGATGTCCGGCACATCGGGTACCGATCCTGTAGCCACGACGACGGCGTCCACGGCATCGGGTAATCTACCCGGTGCTATTTCAGAGTTCAGCTTTACCTCGACCCCCAGCTTTTCTACCTGTCTTCCTAGCCATGCGACCCCATTGCCAAACTCCTGCCGGTTGGGCGCCTTGATCAGCGTATTAACCTGCCCTCCCAGACTGCCGCTCTTTTCGTAAAGGACGACTCGGTGACCTCGCAGGGCCGCGACCCTTGCAGCTTCCATTCCAGCGGGCCCACGACCGATCACCAGAACTCTCTTTGCTTCTTTGGCCGGGGTTATCGGACCCAGCTCCAGCTCCCTACCCGTCTCGGCATTCACCAGGCAACCGATCGGTTTACCCAACAGCAGGGCTCGGCCGCAGCAGCCTTGATTACAACCTATGCATGGGCGAATATCATCGGGCCGCCCCTCCATAAGCTTTCGCCCGATCTCAGGGTCGGCCAGATGGGCGCGGGTCATGCAGACCATATCGGCCTTGCCGGTAGCAAGGATGTCCTCAGCCATCGCAGGATCAACTATGCGGCAAACGGTAAACACGGGGATTCCTTTCGTCGCTTTCTTGATCCCCTCGGCCAGGTGCACGAACGCGCCCTGGGGCCAGCTCATATCGGCCACCTGCTGGGCCAGGCTATAGGCCGCGTATTCCACGCTGTGGGAGATATTTAGATAGTCCAGGTCCCCCGACTCCTCCAGCAAACGGGCAATCTGGGTCGTTTGGTCCAGGGTTAGCCCTCCAGGCACGAGCTCGTCGGCGCTTAGACGAATTCCCACCACCATGTCTCTACCCACACCCTGCCTGACCGAATGTGCCACCTCGAGGGCGAAGCGAGTGCGGTTGCCTAAGCTGCCGCCGTATTCGTCGGTGCGATGGTTGGTAAGAGGGGACAAGAACTGGGAGACGAGAAAGCCGTGGGCCCCGTGAATCTCAACGCCATCGACCCCGGCTCGCTTCATGTTGAGTGCCGATCGGGCCCACCCACGGGTCAACTCCTGAATCTCATCCACCGTCATCTCATGAGGGATCTCGTTGGAACCGGTGGGATTGGCCCACGGCAAAGCGATGCCGGAAGGCGCCCAGAGGGCGGAAAGGGTGTCCAGGCTATTGGCGTTGCGTCCGGGGTGAAAGAGCTGAACGAATATCCTGGCGCCATGTTCATGCACGGCGTCAGCGACCTTTTTGAAGTAGGGAATGCTTACTTCGTTCCAGGACTCCAGCGAGGCAGGACCGCCACGGGCATCGGGGTGGACCCTCGTGCCTTCCATGATGATCAGGCCAATTCCACCTTTTGCTCGGGCCGCATGATAGGCGACGTGGCGCTCTGACGGATGATGGTCAGCGCCAAGGGCCGTCCCATGGGCAGAGCTTACCAGCCGGTTGCGAACCTCAAGGTTACCGATACGCTTCGGTGACAGCAGATTGGGAAATTGGGCTTCCATCATCGGATCTCCATCCTCGACCTACACTTAGTCTGCGGCCGTAGCCGTAGCTCTCGACCTAACCAGTTGCCTCCCTGTCTCCGGCAGAGCTAGTCCCGCCACGACTACGACCAAGCTGAACAGCGCCCAGATTGTAAAACCCGGAATATAAGTATCGAATGCATCGGTCAATGCGCCGATCGCTAGCGGGGATGAGAAGCTAAATACTCCGGTGATGGCATTCATCATACCTAGCATCAATGCTACCCGGGCTGGAGACGTTCCCGGCAGTTCCATCGGCATGGTTAAAACGGAGGGAAGGTACATATAGAAACCAAGACCTATTCCGACAACGGATATATAAAGCAGAAACCCATCGCCGGGGAGGAAGGAACCGAATCCGAACAGACACGTCGCCAGGCCACCTATCACCAAGAAAGGTCGCCTCATTCCAAACATCACAGGAATCGAACTCCCTATCAGGACACCAAAAATACCGGCGAAAGGCAGCAAGCCTATTATGAATCCCGCCTTCGTCAGCGACATACCCAGTTCCTGATGGTAGTAGGTCGGCAGCCATGACGTAAAGCCAACATAGAATGCGGTGGGGCCGATCAGAGCCAGTACCAATAATAAAGTGTTCTTCTCGAACAGGACTCGCCTCATCCCTCCCAAAGACAGTCTCGTCTCGAACTTCTCCACATCACCGGTGGCCTTTCCGAAGAAGATCCACAGCACAGCTCCGATAAGCAGGACGCCGCCCTCAAGCCCCAGCGCTCTCTGCCAATCCAGAGCCTCCGCTAAAGGTGCTGTGGCAAACAGGGAGAGTGTAACGCCCAACGTGAACGTGACCAGCATAGCACCGTACATCACCGCCAACTCCCGTGGCCGGAACCACTGCATAACCAGAGGACCGACGGCAGTAATCAATATCGCGGTGCCTAAACCAAGAGCCACACGCAACCCGAGCATCGCTCCGAAACTGTCGGCCAGCGGAGCTAAAACAGCGACCCCACACATAAGCCACCCCAGGCCGAACACTTTTTTAAGCCCGAACCTGACGGCCAGATAGCTGCCAGGAAGACTAAAAACCGCCTGGGCAATAATGACGAGCCCCAGTAGGAATCCGGCCTCACCGCGACTTATTCCGAAGTCATCGATGATCGGTGTCAAAACCAACGAGGGTGAAAACAGGTTCAAGGCAGTGGAGAACTGGAAGAGTAGGAGTAACCCCCCTATCACAAACCTGTAACGCGTGTCTCGAGGATCTACTTGAGGTCCCTTAAACTGGCCATGGTCTGTGCCGTTGGGTCTGTATTAGGCTGCAAAGTCTAAAAATTCGCGAAAAATCAACATGAGGCCCGGTTAACGTTGTGAACCATAAATATAATAGGGTGTCGGCTCTGCCGCAACGGCTGAGCGCACATGGATCACTTCTCCGGAAATGTGACTTCCCTCGTCCGACGCCAAGAAGACGCACAGGTTTCCGATGTCTTCCGGGCGGACGAGTCTTCCTAGTGACTGCCGCGAGTCGATTTCATCCACGTCTTCCACACCGGTCATCGCTTTGATCTGGTTGCGAACATTGGGCGTGTCGGTGAATCCTGGGGCGATGGCGTTGACCCTGATACCGTTATAACGCTCTTCTTTGGCGAGACTTTTGGCTAATGCCTCCATTCCCCCCTTTGCCGCGTTGTATCCAGGCGAGTTGGGAGGACAAAAATCTGACTTCCGTGAAGAAATGAACTGAATGTCCCCACGAGTGTTTTTGCGCAAATAAGGCAGCGAAGTGTGAGCACAGTTATAAGCGCCCAAAAGATGGTTGTTGATTACGTCGAAGAACTCTTTCGGGGTTGTGTCGGCTAACGGCTTGTCCCCACCACTTATACCAGCGTTGCTTACGACGATATCCAGCTTTCCAAAGTGACCGACGGCCTGATCGATCATACTTTTCACCTGCTGGTAGTCACCTACGTCAGCCTTTATGGCCAACGCTTTTCGACCTGAAATCTCGATGTCTTTGACCGCCTGATAGGCTTGCTCCTCCGAGCGAAGGTAGTTGACAACCACCGCAGCTCCTTCTCGCGCCATACACCTGGCGATGCCGGCACCTATCCCGCGGGATGCCCCGGTAACAACAACCACCTTTCCCTCAAGGCGCATTTCTACCTCCGTCATGTTCGCGGGACGACAGCCTATTATATCCGAAGACTGGGGCCATTGGATCGCCTGCCAGCGTGTTAAGATAAGGCCGCGTTCCGCATGGATTATCAAGATTTGCTATCGAAGTTAGCATAACGGGAATGTATAGGAGGACGTAGGACATGGAACGAAGTGTCAGCTTCTACAGCGACGGCTTGAAGATAGGCTGCAGGCTATTCGAGCCGGACAACGCCAAAGACACGTCCTGCGCGGGCGTAGTTATGTGCCCCACGATGACCGGGCGCAAAGAATATTTCTGGTATCCAGACATCGCCCGCAGGCTGGTGGACTTGGGATGCGTCGTGTTGACCTGGGACTTCCGAGGCATCGGGGAGAGTGAGGGCGAGTACGGGCGCCTGTACCCAATGGAACAGGCCGACGATATACGCAACGCCTTGACCTACCTGGAGATTCACCCCAAGGTCGACCCGGAACGCCTGGGCCTCTACGGTGCCAGCTTCGGCGGCGGAATGGTGCCTTATGTCGCAGGGATAGACGAGCGGGTAAAGTGTGCCGTCAGCGTCGTGGGTTGGGGGGACGGGTACCGGTGGATAAGGAGCGTCCGGCGGCACAACGAATGGCTTGACCTCCTGGACCGCATTGCCAAGGACAGGAAGAATCGAGTGCTGACCGGCAAATCAGAGATGATGGAGATCGGGGAGATATTAAACATGCACGTGGCCCCGAAAGAAGCTATAGATTACATAAATAAAGTGCACAGCAAGGTCCCAGGTATGGAGACCTATACTCTGGCGCCTTGGTCGGTAGCCACGGCTGAAAAGCTAATGGAGTTCAAGCCAGTGGACGTGGTGGACCGCATCTCGCCCCGGGCGATCCTTTACATGGTGACGGAATACGACATTCTATGTCCGGCAGACGACGTGATCGATATGTACAAGCGCACGAAGGCGCCAACAAAGCTGCACGTTTTTCCTGGAATCCCGCACCACGCCGTTTACGAGGAGCCCTGGGTGAGCCAGGCTAGAGAAATGACCCTCGATTGGTTTAAGCAATACCTTAATCTGGACTAACTGCACCTAGGCTAACGATCTAGTTCAGTCGGTAAACCCGAGCGGCGTTGCCGCCGGCAATCTTGGCCTTCTCCTCTTCCGTACAATCCGCCAAAATGTCCTCCAATATCTTGCCGCTTCTGGGAAAGGTGGATTCCGTATGAGGATAGTCCGAGCCCCACTGCAAATTGTCCACTCCGATCACGTCCCGGGACCTTATTCCAAAGGCATCTTCCTGGAAGCCAACGAAAACGTTGTTGTGGAAATGCTCACTGGGGAGCAGATCGCCGGTGTACCGGTCCAAATAGCCCTTGGTGTATAAGTCACGAGCTCTCTGGGTCAGAGCGTAGTCCAGCCGGTCTAGGAAATGTGGTATCCAGGAGAGCTCGTGCTCCACGGACCCGATATAGAGATTGGGAAAACGCCGCTGAAGATAATTTGCGCCAGAGAGTTTCTCACCCAATGGTCCAGATTGCAGGCAAAGTGGGGCCGGACGTCGTCTATGTTAACGAAGGTCTGATTGGGACCCGGACGGTTAGTCGCGGAATGAAGAGAGATCGGGATTTGTAATGACCTGCCCCCAATAGTTGTACCGCAAATCATGAGACACTGATAGCGCTTGGAGCAGAGGAGGTGAGGATGGCCTCTGGAGCAGGAGGGCGATAGCCCAGGGCGCTGTGGGGGCGTTGGTGGTTGTACTCGTGGCGCCACTGCTCGGTGAGGACCTGCACCTCCCAGAGGGTATCGAAGAGCTCCCGGTCCAAGAGTTCGTCCCTAAGCTTGCCGTTGAAGCTCTCAACATACCCATTCTCCCAAGGGCTACCCGGTGTGATGAAGAGGGTTGTGACTCCCACCCCTTGGAGCCACAACCGCACCGCCCTGGCGGTGAACTCCGGCCCGTTGTCCGAGCGGAGGTGCTCCGGCACGCCACGCTGGACCATGAGGTCCCCCAGGCATTCAATGACATGGGGTGAGCGTAACGAGCGACCCACATGGATGGCCAGACACTCCCTGGTATACTCATCCACCACTGTCAGGAGACGAACGGGTTTGCCGTCACTGGTACGAAGGGCCACAAAGTCGTATGCCCAGACGTGGTTCCGTCGTTGTGGCCTCAGCCGCACGCAGGAGCCGTCAGTAAGCCAGAGTCGGCCCCGTTTGGGCTGTTTGGCTGGTACCTTGAGTCCTTCCCGTCGCCAGATCCGCTCCACCCGCTTGTGGTTCACTCTCCATCCCTCCCATTGCAGCATGGCAGTCACCCGCCGGTACCCATACCGTCCGTACCGACTGGCCAGCCGAACCACTGCCATCGTCAGGGCCTCCTCATCATCGGCCACTGTTGCAGTGTACCTCTGTGTTGACTGGGGTTGCTCAAGCGCCCGGCAAGCGCGCCGCTCAGAGATGCCATACCGTTCCCGTGCCAACTCCACGCATCTCCGCCGGCGGGCCGGGCTCAGAAGTTTCCCCGTGCTGCCTCCTTCAGAATCTGGTTGTCCAACGTCAGGTCCGCTACCGCACGCCTGAGTCGTCCGTTCTCCGCTTCCATCTCCCGCAACCGCCTCGCCTGGTCTATTCTCAGCCCCCATACTGCTGCCGCCACCGGTAAAACGTATGGTCTGATACCCCGATACCCCTGCATGCCTGGGCCACCGTCTCCCCTTGCGCCAGGGCCACCTCCGCTTCCCGCAGCTTCCCTATGATCTCTTCTACACTGCGCTTTTTACTCGCCATTGACTACCCCCTCTCACCAGCTCCACTTTACGAGTTTATAACTGGACCAGTTTTTGGGGGGCAGGTCAGTAAGTCTTGGGCGGTCGCCCAGAAGGTATCGTATTCCGGCAAGTCGTAAGCTCGCTCCTGGGGCGGATATACGGTGGTCATCGCTCCAACGAAACCCAAGCTGGCACAACGCTCCAGTTCTTTGACGGCTGAGGGCAGATCGTCCGTGTTGATCATTCCTATACCCTTTAACCTATCAGGATAGGCGCTGCAGAACTCGGCAAGCCAGTCGTTATACACCGTAAATATGGCCGTTAACAGCTCGCCGTCGGGCACCGAATGCATGACGAGGCCAACGCCGGGGTAAAGGATACTCATGTCGATCCCGTCGATGTCCATGTCTTTGACGTGTTCGTTGGGATCGTATCCCCCGGGCCTGATATGGTCCCGTGTTGTGGTGTGAGTCAGACGGCTTGGGTCCTCGAATCTAAGTCCTACGTTGTGCCCACCTGGGGCCATTCCAACCACCTTGCGTCCATCACATATCCACCAGTCATTACCATCCTCGAGTCTTACTATTCTGGGAGCCCTATCACGAAAACGAGAATCTATTCTTGTGGTCCAAAGTTCCGGCAGCTCTTGTACGTGGCTGTCCGCGGAGATAATCCTGTAGGTACCCATGACGTGCCTCCGAGTGTCTGGTTGGTCCGGCGTGAAACTGAGAATTTCTACGCACCACGGCAATGGTATTGTGACTACAAACCGGTGTCAAGGTAATGAATCGTCTACCCGTTGAGAGAGGTCTGGCGGTAGCGTACAATGGGGCACCGCAGAATCTCTAGACGATAAGTGGAGGTGCAGCTTGGCTCTAAAAGAATTTTCGCTGGAGGGCCGGGTCGCCCTGGTTACCGGCTCTGCAAGGGGAATCGGCCGTGGCATCGCCCAGACTCTGGCGGACGCGGGAGCGGACGTGGCCTGCGTGGACACGAGAAAAGAACAGCTTGAAGAGACAGCCCAGAGCATAACCTCGATGGGACGGCGAGCCTTTGCCATCACTGCGGACGTTACCCAACAGGAACAGGTTGAGAGCGCCGCAAATCAATCCATTGAGTCTATGGGGCATGTGGACATACTCGTCAACAACGCCGGAGTTGTAGTGCGTAATCCCGTGGCGGCCCTGCCTCCGGAGGACGCTGAAAAGGTCCAGCAATCTCGGGGCGCCTTTTTCAACAACACCGCGATGAGCCTTGAGGACTGGCATAGCGTATTGGACGTTAGTCTGACCGGGGCGTTTCTCTTTTGTCGCGCCCTGGGGCCCCACTTCATGGAGCGGAGGAAGGGCAAGGTCATCAACACAAGCTCCACCGCGGCCATAAGGGGAATCCCTTTCATTACCAGCTACTCTGCGGCTAAGGCGGGCGTAGCTCTGTTTACCAAAGCGCTGGCGAAAGAGTGGGCATCCTTTAACATCCAGGTCAACGCCATCGGGCCCCACGAAATACCCACGGACATGAACGCCCACAGCCGGAGAGATGAAGAGGCAACCGAACGCACCCTTCAAGCCATTCCCGTAGGACACTTTGGCTCCGTTCGAGAGGTAGGGTTGCTGGTTGTCTATTTGGCTTCGGACGCGTCGAATTATATGACCGGCCAGTGCGTGTTTCTGGACGGCGGTTTTTTGGCGTAAAGTACTCCAAAGACGACGGGGACAGTAGGAGCCGCTTGCATTGGGACTCCAAGACGCGGGCTAGGTAGACTGTTCTTTGCCACCAAGAAGGGTGCGAATAGCCGAAGCAAACGTGTCGGGATCTTTACTGGAAACGTGGTAGCGAGTCCCACGGCTTATAATGATGGCCACACCAACGGGATGTCCCGGTAGCGAAAAAGCCTGACGCTTCTTGGTGGAGAACCGTATCCCCCAACCTCCGTAGACAAGCCATCTGTAAGGTTCTACTTCCACATTGTCGATTTCCGAGGAAGGGACCAACCTGCCAAATGGCCCAAAGTGAAATCGGACGCTGTCGTCGCTGACCTTGATTCGTAGCTTTGTGAAGATAACCGATAAACTTAGCCACAGTATGCTAGTAACCACCAACACGATACCAACTACCAGGCGGCCGGTTAGCGACGAACCGTCGTCAGCGAATACAAGGCCGCTGCCCACGAGAAAGCCAGCGGTCGCCACGAATCCAAGGAGTGTGAGCCACCGATATGTATTAACCGTTTCTTCGTACCGGACCATTCCGACTCCTTTTCATTCGGACATCCTCTTCGATTTTAACTTCACCGAATGCTTTGTTAAATACTCTGGCAGTCATCGTTCGTCCGAAGTGAGGGGACTAACCGGCACGATAAGGGTGCCGGCACCCTGGTTTTTGAAACAGCGACCTTGACTTAAGAGTTGGGCAAAGGTAGTTTGGGAATATCGGAGTCAACGAAACATCCGAAAAATTTCCCCTACTCACACCCCATTCACAGGTTCACTATATCGAGGAGGAAACATGAAGAAGTGGTTGATCATCCCGTTTATCGCAGCACCGGTAGGATTACTCGTACCCGTAAGTATGTCCCTGGCCGCGACCCCTCCCCTGGTCCCATTCGATACGACATTCGACCTGTTTGTACTGGATAACGGTAGCTCGAGCGTTCTCCGCGTAGACCCAAGTACCAAGGCGATTACCGTCGAGTTCTCAGAAGCGGATATCACGGCGGTCACGGGCCAGAGTCCGGCGGTCTTTAGCGGTGAAGGAATCACGTTCGATGCTGCCGGAAATATGTATTTCGCAGAGACCGTCTCAGGGTCGGCCCTGAAAGCGACGGACGGCGCAGGACTGGCGGTCTTGGCCAGCGCCGCCGATATGCAGGCGGCCACAGGACTGGCTTTCAACGACCCGGGCGGCTTAGCGATGAGCGACGACGGGTTTTTATATGTAAACGACGATACGTGCGATTGTGTCTTGCGGATAGACACCTCAACCGGCGCGGTCAGCGTCTACGTAACGAAAGCTGCCCTCGAGGCCCTTCAATTGGGTAGCACAGTGGACCTCAACAGCCCGATTGTGGGAGCGGAGGGAGGCGTTGTCTATATCGCTTCAGATGGCGTACCCGATACTATCTTCGCTATCGCCGCCGGAGGAGTACCCTCCGTCCTATCTGCCGATCCTGTGTACAGCGACCTGGACGTGTTCATGACACGGCACCCGAGCGGAGACCTGATAATCGGTGACAACGCCGCGGCTGACACAGTACGTCGTGTGACTCCTGCCGGCGTCGTAAGCACCTACATCACCGAAGCGGCCCTGGAAGCTCTCATAGGCGGCCTGGATGTGGACTTGGAGGGAGGCAACGCCTTTGACAGCTCAGGGAATACGTACCTGGCCGTACAGTCTGTGGAATTCGGTCCGGCAGGCCAGATCAATACCCCCTACATTCTCCTGTTCGACACATCGGTCGTGGGCTCGGTCTGGCTTGGTCCAACCGACTTTTCGACCGTTACCGGAGTGGACGCCGATCTTAACTCGGGTATCGCGTTCGCGCCAAGCGACGTGAGCTATCCCAACGACCCACCCCCGCCGACTCCTACCCCAACTCCCACTCCGCCCACTCCTACCCCTACTCCGACTCCGCCCCCGGAAGGCTGTAACTTCGAACTTGAGCCCACAATCGTCGGAACCAGCGGTGACGACGTCCTGGTAGGAACCAATGGCGATGACGTGATCCACGGCAAGGGCGGAAACGACGTCATCCTCGGTGGCAAGGGCAACGACGACATCCGCGGCGGCTCCGGCAACGATTACATCGAAGGAAACAACGGCAAAGATGAGATCGATGGAGGCAGTGGCTCAGACACCATCAACGGTGGATCCCAAGCAGATGAAATCGAAGCCGGGCCCGGCAACGATATCGTCGACGCCGGCAGTGGAAACGACGTTGTATATGGAGAATCAGGTAACGACGTCATCGCAGCAGGTAGCGGCAAAGACTATGTCGATGCTGGGAAAGGTAATGACCAGGTAACCGGCGACAACGGGAAAGACACCCTCGACGGCGGCCCCGGAAACGACACTCTTGACGGGGGCAATGGCAAAGATACCTGCCTGAACGGCGAGGTCGTCATCAACTGCGAAGCATAACTAGATCCGCTTGGCTGGACCCCTCTCAGGTCAGGCGGCAACTCTAAGGCAAAGGCACCCGGGTTAAGTTCCCGGGTGCCTCGCTTTTTGCAATGCTCAAGCCGAACGGTCAGCCGTTTATCCTGGCCGTGGCTGTTGCTTTCGGCGGGCTTACGGTATATATCTATGGAAGGACAGTTTTCTTTTACCGCCTAACGCGACTTAAACCCCATAGGAGGAATAGATGCGAAAAAGGATTCCCTCGGTAGTCTTTGTTATCGTCGGGACATTATTGGCAATCCTATTTATCGCTTCCTGCGGTGACGGAGACGAAAACATAGGCTCAACAAACCTGTCCGTAGAGCAACGGAATTTGCCATCGTTCACCTCAGTAAAGGTCGCCGACGATTTCGACGTGGAGATCACGATAGGTGAGCCCCAGTCGATTTCTATAACGGTCGATGACAATCTAACCGATGAGATCGAGACGAAAGTAAAAGGCGACGAGTTGACTATCGAAGTCGCCGGAGCGGTACAGCCCGATTTCAGCATCCCCCCTAGAATCGTTATTGTCACCCCCAATTTGGTGAAGGTGGAGAACAAAGCCAACGGAGTGGTTGTGGTTAAGGATGTTCAAACTCGAGAATTCCGTGTAGAAAACAAGGGGGATGGAACCGTTGAGGTCAACGGTAGAACAGACCAGGTCACAATAGAGAAAACGGACGACGGCGTCGTCATGATTCGAGACTTGATCGCGAAACAGGTACTGCTGGATATCGACGGCAATGGACTGGTTGAGGTCACCGCCACTGAGGCCTTAACAGGAAAGGCGAGAGGTATCGGTAACCTCGTCTACTTCGGTGAGCCGGAGTTGATCGACGTGGACGCCGACCGGGATTTCAATCTTATAGCGCGAACCGGGTCACAACCGCCCGTTCCCGCAATAATTAGAGACGCTGTAGTTGACGAGATAGAGATATTGGAGTTGGAGTCCTTCCCTTTACAAGTACAGATCAGAGCCCTCGGCAATTTGCGCGACGCCTGTACGGAAATCGGTGAGGTAACCACGGAACGCGTCGGAAACACGTTTAACGTCGGGATAAAGACCGCACGGCCCGCTGATGCTTTCTGCGCTCAAGTGTTGACGCCTTTTGACGAATCGATCTCGCTGGATGTGCTGGGGCTTCTCGCTGGTGTCTATACCGTTGACGTCAACGGGGTAACCGACACCTTCGAGCTCACCGTTGACAACATAGCTCGGCAATCCTAGCTCTGAGCTACAAGCCACCTGGCTAGACGAGAAAAGTTCACACAGTGTATTTTCATCAGCGCCTTTTAGCTTTCACCAAAGGATTCCGCTGGGGCCTTGCTCTGGCGGTTTTCTTTGGCCTACTCGCCGCCTCCGCAGGGGTCGCTAGGCTTGCCATGTCCGGCTATGCCGTCGCCCTGGTGATAGAGGGCAAGCCCACCCAAGACATCGTCTATGCAATCGTCGGTGTGATAGCGGCCATCTTTGTCCGTGGGGCTTTTCAGTACCTGAAGGAGACGACCGGCCACCGGGCCGGACTGGGTGTGCAGGTCAGGCTGCGTCGAGCTTTATATGCTAAAGCGCTGGAACTAGGACCGGGTACGCTTGACCAAAAGCGTAGCGGAGACCTGCTAGTCTCTTTGGTCGAGGGTGTGGACCAGTTGGAGGTCTTTTCGGCGAATACCTGCCACAACTTTTCGTAGCTCTGATAACGCCCATCGGCTTATTCGCATTCATGGCCTTCTTGGACTTCCAGACCTCTCTTATATATCTACTGTTCGCTCTGTTCACACTGGTGGCACCATCCGCCCTGCACAAATGGAACCAGGCCAGCAGCTTCCGCAGGCGGAAAGCTTATGGCGACTTGAGTGCCGAGTTCCTCGACAGCGTTCAAGGGCTCGCTACCCTCAAGGCCTTCGGGCAGAGCGGGGCGCGAGGGGAGATGCTGGCTGACAAAGCCCGTGCCGTATACCGCAGCACTATGACGGTCCTGGCTACCAATACTGGCACCACTGGCATTACGTGGCTCGGGATAATGGGTGGCGCCGCCGCCGCCCTTAGCTGGGGAGCCATACGCGTCCAGGACGGGTCACTTGACCTGACCACCCTATTGATTGTGGTCATGCTGGGCTCGGAGGTTTTCAGGCCGCTCCGGGAGCTGACCATGCTGTATCACAAGGGAATGCTGGGGACGGCGGCGGCCGCCGCCGTGTTCGACCTGCTGGACACCCATGCCCAGGTCCTGGACACGGCCCCTGCGACAGACCTGCCCGACAAGCTGGATGCCAGCCTTGAGTTCCAGAACGTTACTTTCACATATCAGACCAGGGAAACGCCAGCGATAAAGGACTTTACCTTTAAAGTCGATCCTGGAAGAACCGTAGCCGTCGTCGGTCCAAGTGGAGCCGGTAAGACTACGTTGGTCTGGCTGGCCCTGAGGTTCTTTGACCCGTCGCAAGGAAACGTCCTTATCGGCGGTCGAGATATCAGGTCGCTGCCGCTTTCGGTAGTCCGGAAGCACGTATCGGTGGTGACCTAGGACTCCTACCTCTTTCATGGCACGGTCGCCGAGAATCTGAGATTCGGCAAGCCCGACGCATCCCCCGAGGAGCTGGAATGGGCGGCTCAGCTAGCAAACGCTCATGAGTTTATAACGGCGCTTCCTCAGGGCTATGATACGATCATCGGCGAACGTGGCCTGAGGCTATCCGGAGGCCAGAGACAGAGAATCGCCATTGCGCGAGCCGTGCTCAAGGACGCACCCATCCTGATCCTCGACGAAGCGCTGTCCAGCGTGGACACAGAAAACGAGGCTGTAATCCAGGAGGCCATCAATCGGCTCATCAAGGGACGCACGACAATGGTCATCGCCCACAGGCTGTCCAGCGTTATGAACGCGGACCGGATCCTCGTGCTCGACGAGGGCCAGCTAGCGGAGGCGGGTGACCACCAGTCGCTGCTTCGGAGCGGTGGGATTTATAGCCGGCTGATGGCAGATCAGGCTGCGTTGGGAGGCGAGGGAACTGGCACCCTCGCCTCAGTCCCGGCACGTCTCTTTGACAAGGGCATACCCGGTACCGAAGTCGTGCATGAACCTGACGTACTGGGGGGGGTCCGGCAAACGACAAGACTTCGCCCTTAGCACTTGGCTGGCCAAGGGTCCTGGCCAGGCTGCTGGACCTCGTAAAGCCGTGGAGATCGGAGCTCACTCTGACCTTCTTTTTGGGTGTCCTGCGAGTATTCGTCATCATCGGCGTGGGAGTGATAAGCGCCCTTATCATCCGCGAAATCAACACCGGCGGTGGCCTGACGGTTCTTATCGCCCTTATAGGTGTCCTGGCCTTCCTCACCCCGGTCTTGCATTGGGGTGAGTCCTTCGTGGCCCACGACATGGCATTTCGCCTGTTAGCCGAAATGCGCATCGACATGTATAACCAGCTGGATAAACTTGCTCCTGCTTACTTAGTGCGCCGACGCTCCGGAGACATCGTCAGCTCTGTGACCTCCGACGTCGAGGTCATCGAGGTTTTCTTCGCCCACACTATCGCGCCAGCATTCGTAGCCGTCACGGTACCTCTGGCCGTGCTGGGTGCAATGGCAGCCATCCACTGGCCCCTCGCCTTGATCCTGTTACCCTTCTTGACCCTGGTCGCGATCGCTCCATTCAGGGCCAGAGGGGGGCTGGACAAGGTGGGCCACGAGGCGCGTCAACAGTTGGGTGAGGTCAATGCTCATATGGTCGACAGCGTGCAGGGAATCAGGGAAGTCCTCGCATTCGATCAGGGAGGGAACAAGCTGGACGAAGTGACCGACAACCAACGGATTTTCGGGTTCTATCGGCTCCGGTTCCTGAAGTATGTAACGCTGCAGAAGGTATTTTCCGAGCTAGCCATGGGCCTGGGTGGCCTCACGGTGCTGGGCTCAGGGGCAATCTTCGTTAGGCAGGGCTCACTCGACGCCAATCTGTTGCCTATGCTGTCCATAATCGCTCTCCTATCCTTCCTTCCAGTATCGGAGGTGACCCAGGTAGCCAGAGAGCTTGCCGATACACTGGGCGCATCACGCAGAGTCTTCGCAGTTCACGACGAGCCAGTGACTGTTACAGACGGTGTCGGCATAAACGTGCCCTACGAAGACAAAATGGGTCCGCCCAATTCAGGCATGCCACCTTTTCCTACGGCCCCGACCTCCCTAAAGCGCTGAGAGACATAATATTTTCCATTGAACCGGGCCAGACAGTAGCGCTCGTGGGCAGATCGGGAGCAGGAAAGACGACGACCGCCAACCTTCTGCTCCGCTTCTGGGACCCAGACGAAGGCGACATATCCCTGGAAGGCCATACTTTAAAGGAGTATCGCCTCGATGATTTGAGGCAGCGTATAGCCCTGGTGGCCCAGGACACTTATCTGTTCAACTCTACGGTTCGCGAAAACCTCAAGATAGCCAAGCCAGACGCGACTGACGCAGAGCTGGTTGAAGCCGTGAGACAAGCCGCTGCCCATGAGTTCATCTCGCAACTGCCGGATGGGTACGATACCAGGGTTGGAGAGCGAGGGTTTCAGCTCTCCGGGGGACAACGGCAGCGTGTCGCTATAGCGCGCGCCTTCCTCAAAAACGCGCCCGTGCTGGTGTTGGACGAAGCAACTTCCCATCTGGACGCCGAGAGCGAGAGCCTGATCCATCAGGCCCTCAATAGGCTGATGGAAGGACGGTCTACTCTGGTCATCGCCCACCGGCTGTCCACTGTTAGGAACGCGGACAAGATAATTGTGTTAGATGAAGGCAAGGTCGTTGAGGTGGGCAGCCATGAGCAACTGATGTCCAACGGCGGCCTGTACTCGTCACTGGTTTCCGCCCAGGTTTCAGGTTAAAGAGCCTCAGACGTACCCCACCTACTCAAAGCGCTACGAGCTCCGGCAAACCCACCTCACCGAAGTTACGAAACACGACCATTGTGAAATAATTAACGAGCGTTTGTGAAATAATTAACAGCGGGTAAGATTGACAGTCGTAATGTTAGCTGGTAGACTGGCACGATATCGTAACGATAGATCATCTTTGGCAATGTTCATTCCCAAAGGGGGGAGAGGCCAATGGATATTGAATTGCTAAAGAAAGTGGATATATTCAAGGACCTCGATGAGGACCAGATCAAATCGGTGGCTTCTCTTGGATACCCATTGCAAATCCAAAGCGGATTTCAACTTGGAGCACAAGGGCAAACTGCGGACTTCCTGTACATCATAATTCACGGTAAGGCCAAACTTTCAGCCCAGTCGGATTATGGCGAGATTACGGTGAGAATAGCTGGGCCCGGCGAGTCGCTACCCCTGGCAGCGGTGATTGGTTCGAACAGGCTGATCACGACGATCACCGCGTTCACTGAGCTGGAGTTGTTTGCGTTGCCTAAGCACCCGTTGACCTGGTTGTGCCAGGAGAGGCCGGAGATAGGGATGCGAATCTATATGGCCATGGCGGAAGTCCTGGCCGAGAGGTACAACAATACGTTAAAGCATTTCGCGACAACGGCGGAGATGGCGAAATCCTACGCCGAGATCTGGGCGAACGTGTAGCATCAGACGCGAAACTGTACGAATCACTCCACTTCGACTAAAATCTATATAAGGGCTGGGGATAGGGGGACAGAGACATGGGCTATGAAAATACATTGGTCAATGGCGTGTTGTTCAGATTCATACACCCCAAACAACACCAACCAAGCAAACTAGATATTTCGTTCGTCTGCGGTTGTGGCGCGCCGCTTAAGGTATCCTGTCCGGAATGTGACTCGGACAGCACCGATAGGGAACCTCCACACACCTCATGCGCGTTTCAACAGTCCCGATCCGCAATTCAAAGCAGTGCAGAGTACGTGGTTACCGAAGTAAACGGCTACAAAGTCCTTATACCAAAGTAGGCCAATCCGGCAGGGGTAAGCCATGTACCAGAAAATACTCGTTCCGCTGGACGGGTCCGAGGACTCTGAGCAAGTTCTTCCCGTAGTCCAGGATGTGCTGACGCCAGGTGGAGAAGTCCTGCTAATCAAGATCGTCCAGCCTATCCAAACCAGAATTGCCGCTGGCCATGTCATGGTGGGATCAGACATGGAGGAAAACGAAGTCGTCCACGCTAAAAGCTACCTCCAGGCTGTAATCCGTAGATTAGACCAATCCTCTGACCGCTGGCGAGCGGAAGCTGTGATCGCCAATACCGTTGTAGAGGGGATTACTGGCTACGCCGAGCGCGAGGGCCTAGATTTGATAGCTATGAGGACCAAGGACAAGAAAGGACTTGCCAAGCTTATCAAAGGCAGCATAGCGGAGCAGGTGCAAAGAAAAGCTCCTATAGACGTTCGAGTATTCAAACCTCACGAGTTGACGGAACATGCTGCCAAAACAGGACACCCCCACATAGGTACCAATGTCAGGAAAATGATACTTGACGACGTCAACGTATTCAGAGGTCTCTCCGCCGGCCAGCTTGAGACTATCGCCTCCTTGGCTCTGGAGCTCCACGTGCCGGAAGGGGAAGCGCTGGGGGCAGTGGAACAGAAAGCGGAAAACTTGCTTATAGTTCTCGAAGGAGAAGCCCGACTTACTGCGGAGTCTGCTTCGGGCGAAATCACTGTGCGTATTGCGGGCCCAGGAGAGTCTTTTCCCCTGGCCTCACTCGTCGGATCAGGCCTATCGGTGACTTCCGGTAAGGCTCTGACCGACATGGAGTTCTTGTCTATCCCGTGTGCCGAACTGATAGAGTTGTGCCAAAACAACGCAGAGATAGGGTCTGTGGTGTACAAGAATATAGCAGAGTCTTTCGTCGCCCGATATCGCAACACCCTGGCGAACCTCACGTTAAGCGCTGACAGGGCACTAGAAGCTAACATAGAAAGAACTGTATAATCTGCCCACGCCCCTCGTGGGTTAGATCATTGCTGCACCCAGGGTGTCTCCGTGCAGATTAGGAGAGGATAATGCTCGAAGCCCTAGCTATAACCCCCTCGCCTCGATTAGCCTGGCCGTACTTCTGGTCGTTGCCTACCTATTCCATAGGGTTTACGCAGTGGTCAAAAAAGAACCAAAACAAAAATAAACCGCGAAACCCAGTGGATCGAGACTAACCAGAGATGCTTTTGGTGAACTGGTCCACATGTATTGCCGGAAGGCTCATTATCTCCACCGTTCCTCGTGAACCGAGCTCCACCGAAAGCCTGGCAACAGCCTCGTTATCGGGAGCTTCAACGATGCTTATGAAGTCATACTGACCCAGAACGGCGTACTGGCCTATCACCCGGGCCCCTAAGGACTCGATCTCTTTGTTCACTTCCGCGATCCGCCCTGGACGTTGTTTAATGGTCTTGCGACCCTCCTCGGTCAACTTGCTGAGTAAGACATAAGTGGCCATAGCTCCCCCTCTCTGCATTAGCCTGAAAGTTCAGCCAGCTACGGTGTCAACACCCATTATCATCCCTCTAGCCTTATCTGTACAGACTGATATACTTTCGATATCAGGACGATTCCGGAGCCCCTACACAAGGAGGGACACAAATGGCGGTCAAGGTGCTAATCGAGAGGTGGGTCAAATCCGGACAGGACGAGGCCGTTTGGAACTTATTGCGAGACCTGCGGAGCGAGGCTGTCAGGCAAAGAGGTTATCTGTACGGCGAGACCTGGCATTCCGTGGACAAACCCGGGGTGTACATAATCGTCAGCACCTGGGGAGCTGTGGAGTACTGGCAATCATGGGCCGATGACCCTTTCCGCATTAAAATAGACGAACGCCTCAAGCCATTGCTCAAAAAGCCCACCGAAATACGGGTGTTCGAAGAGATGACCACACCGGCGATGGGAGCTTCCAAGCAGGTGCAAGACGACGAAACCTCTCATTGGTAATGACTAAAACTAATTCTGGAGGTACTCTGATGGCAGCCAACGCATACGTACTGCTCAACGTTGAACCAGCTAGAACCGAGGAGATAATCGACAAACTGGAAAAGATACCACGAGCCTTGGTCAGATATGTGCTGGGGCCTTACGACTTGGTGGTGGAACTCGAGGAGGACACTACTGTCGACATAACATCGGTGGTGCGAACCAAAATACGGAACATTCCTGGGGTCACCTCCACCATCACATGTATGTGGATAGAAGGGCCCTTCGGTCATGGGGCGGGCGGAGAGTAGACCGAGATAGGAGCGAGAGAGTGGAGTATCGCAACCTGGGGAAGTCAGGCCTCAAGGTTTCGGTGATAGGTCTGGGGACCAACAACTTCGGACGCAGAATGGATGCTAAGGCCTCGGTAGCAGTCGTGTATCGCGCTTTGGACGAAGGGATAAACTTTATCGACACCGCTAACGGGTATGGCGGCGGGTTGTCAGAGGAGTACATCGGGAAGGCACTGGACGGCCGGCGAAACGAAACCGTCCTAGCCACCAAGGTCGGGTTTCCGCCCGATGAGGGCTCATCGCGTAGAAACATAATGAAGGAAGTCGAAAAAAGCCTGAAGGCCCTTAAGACCGACCACATAGACTTCTACCAGATCCACATCCCGGACCCCAACACGCCCATCGAAGAGACATTGAGAACGTTGGACGACTTGATCCGTCAGGGGAAGGTACGATACATAGGATGCTCCAACTTCTCGGCCTGGCAGACCTGCGAGTCACTATGGGTATCAAAGAGCCTGGGACTAAACCGATTTATCAGCAATCAGGTGCCCTACAGCTTGTTTGACAGGGCCATCGAAGCCGAGTTGATGCCCTTCGCCCGGCAATACGGTTTCGGTATAATTCCATATTTTCCTTTGGCCAGCGGCCTTCTTACCGGCAAATACCGCAGGAGAGAACAGCCCGCCGCCGAAACCCGGCTGGCCGGCGATGACAAGATATTAACCGATGCCAACTTCGACAAACTAGAGCGATTGGAGACCTTCGCGGCCGAGAGAGGACATACTATTTTGGAGCTTGCTTTCGCCTGGCTCCTTGCCAACCCGCTGATAGCCTCGGTGATCGCGGGTGCCACCAAACCGGAGCAGGTGTCCGCCAACGCCAAATGCTTCGGCTGGGAGCTAAATGCCGACGACCTGGAGGCCATAGATAGGGTTATGGAGGACTAAAATAAGCCGGTGGTTTGTTGACGGCATCTAGAGCCACTGCTATACTCTCACGTGCCCAATCCAGTTGCGACGTCAGGTTTAGTCAGACACGTTCGGGGACCCCTTCCCACCTTGGGATATCCCAGGTCATGCTACATCCGCATCTTAAGTGACCACTAAAGCTCCGCGCGGATCTGGTTAGGGTACGATACCGGCTCGAGGAGGACACCCCGCATGGGCAATCTGAGCGGAAAGTACGCCATTGTCGGCGTAGGGGAAGTAGGCCCTCCTAAGGGTACTCCATACCCCAGCTATTATGGGATGGCCGCCGAGGTAGCGGACAAAGCGCTTCAGGACGCCGGTCTGACCAAAAAAGACATAGATGGCGTCGTCTTTACAACGGCTTACGGCCCCCCAATGCCATTCCCTTCGTCGACCACCGGATACTTCTGTGAATACACGGGTATTAAAAACGTATGGTACGAGAACTATCCCTACGGCAGCATGCCTACAGGACCCAGTGTTGTACACCGCGCTGCCATGGGCATTGAAGCAGGCTTGGCCAAGACGGTGCTGGTGATCAACTCGGACAACTGGCTTACCAGAAACAGCAGGAGTGGGGCAGTCGAGGTTATGGCGTCCAGAGCATTTGATAGCCAGTATGAATGGCCATACGGCCCGTACCCAATGACGATCATGTCCTTGATGGCCCAGCGACACATGCATGTGTACGGCACAACCAGCGCGCAACTGGCAGAGGTGGCGGTTGCCGCTCGAAAATGGGCCTTGATGAACCCAATCTCATTTAGCTACGGACAAGCGCCCGAGATAACTGTTCAGGACGTTCTGGACTCCAGGATGATCGTTTCGCCTCTCCATCTGTTGGACTGCTGTATCGTTACCGACGGAGGCACCGCATACGTCGTCACTGAAGCGGACAGGGCCAAAGATTTCCCCAACCCGCCGGTGTACATCAAAGGGATGGGAGAGATGGGTCACGGCAGGTATATCACATGGGTGCCTGACCTGGCAGACCTGCAGATTGCGGGCAGAGCGGTCAAACAGGCTCTTCAGCAAGCTGATCTGACCATTAACGACATCGACCTGGTGTACCCGTATGATCCAGGAACAATTCTTACGGTTATATACCTTGAACAGATGGGGTTCTGTAAAGTCGGAGAAGGCGGTAGTTTCGTTGAGGGAGGACGCATCGGTCCTGGAGGAGACCTCCCGGTCAACACCCATGGTGGCTTACTGTCCTGCCGCCATTCAGCCTTCTCAGGAGCATCCTTCCAGCTTTCTGAAGCAGTCCAACAGTTGCGCAGGCAGGCTGGCGATCGGCAGGTAAAGGACGCTGAGACAGCTATTCTCCTATGTGAAGGTGGCTGGTTCAATATAGGCGTGACAATCCTGAGCAGGAGCTAAAGAATGGCAGACTACAAAAAGCCACTTCCCACGATATTGCCTGAGAGTGAAGAGTACTGGGCAGGCTGCAAGAGGCACGAGCTGTTGGTGCAAAGGTGTAGAACGTGCGGACAGATACAATGGCCGTTCCGGACCCATTGCTCTAATTGCGATACCCTTACGACTGACTTAGAGCCGGTAAAGGCTTCGGGCAAGGGGACTGTGTATAGCCATAGCACGGTGTTCCGTCCGCTGACGGAAGCCTTCGCCCATGACATACCTTACACCATCGTCTTGGTGGATCTCGATGAAGAGGGCGCCCGGATGATGAGTACTATGGTGGACTGCAAGCCCGAAGACGTGGAGATAGGGATGAGGGTGGAAGTAGTATTCGAGGATGCTACCGACGAAGTCTCTATACCAAGATTCAGACCTGTTTCTAACTAAATAGCCTTGACGAAGGCTCAACAGGACCTATTCATGCTCGGCGGCTTCAGAGTACTCGAACTGGGAGACAACGCCGCCTATTGCGGTAAAATATTCGTCGACCTTGGCGCAGAGGTTATCAAGGTCGAACGCCCCGGGGGAGACGCAACACGGCGCCAGGGCCCCTTCTTTCACGATGATCCACATCCGGAGCACAGCCTGGTCTGGCTCAGCTACAACGCAGGCAAGAAAAGCATCACTTTAGACATCGAATCGGTCGCCGGTCAGCGCATCTTTCGCGAGCTGGTGAAAAGCGCCGATTTTCTGATCGAGTCGTTCCCGCCAGGATATCTGAGCGAAATAGGTCTGGGCTACGGCTCCCTCTCTGCAATCAACCCACGCCTCGTGATGATATCCATAACTCCCTTCGGGCAGGCAGGCCCTTATAAAGACTATAAAGGGCCGGACCTCGTCGGAATGGGTATGGGCGGCATGATGTATATCACCGGAGAATCGGACCGGCCACCTCACCGGATCGGCTATCCCCAGGCCTATCTAATGGCCGGGTGCATGGCGGCCATCGGGTCACTCGTTGCCCACTACCACAGAGAAACGACAGGGTTGGGCCAGTATATCGACGTCTCGATGCAGGAGAGCGTGGCCTGGGGGGCGATGAATGCCCCCATATACCACGAGCTGACCGGGGTCACTCTAAAAAGAGCAGGGCCTCACAGGTCAGGGCTGAGCGGCGCCTTGCAACGTATCGCCTGGCCCTGTAAGGACGGGGCGGTTGTCTTCTTTATAGCCGGCGGTAAGCCCTTTGCCAGGGGCAATAGGGCTCTGGTGGAGCTAATGGACCAACATGGGATGGCAGACGAATTCCTCAAGGGCATTGATTGGGAGTCTTTCGACCAGGGCACAATGACCCAGGAACTACACGACGATATAGAAAGCCGGTACGTCAAGTTTTTTATGCGGTACACCAGGGCCGAGCTCCACAAGATTGGGACGGATTGCGGGATCAGGATCAGCCCCATGATGGGTCCGAGGGACCTGATCGAATACGATCAGCTTAAGGCGCGTGAGTTGTGGCAGGAAGTAGAGCACCCCGACCTGAACGCCAACATCACCTATCCCGGCCCGCTTTTCAGGTCGTCTCCCCATGGACCTCAGCGTATTACCAGGGCTCCTCACGTTGGGGAGCACAACGAAGATATCTATGTTGCCGAGTTGGGCCTATCTAAAGAAGACCTCGGAGTATTGAGGGAGACAGGAGCCGCCTGAGCAACAGCTATGACGACATCTGAGAACGAACAAAAGCCTCGATTACCTCTCGAGGGCATAAAAGTACTGGATTTCTGTTGGGCCGCGGTAGGGCCCATTTCCACCAGACTGCTGGCCGATTATGGCGCGACGGTAATCAAGGTGGAGTCGGCCAACTGGCCCGATACCCTTCGAACCGGCGCCCCTTTCAAGGATAGCAAGCCGGGCCTGGACCGCAGCGGGTTCTTCGCCCTTTATAGCACCAACAAATACAGCCTGTCCCTCAACCTCAACCACGCCAGGAGCAAAGACCTGGTCTGGAAGCTGATGGGGTGGGCAGACGTGGTAGCCGAGAACTTCGGCGCAGGTACCATGGGCCGGCGGGGCTTTGGGTACCAGGAGATTGTCAAAGTCAATCCCGAGGTAATCATGATAAGCAGTAGCAACCAGGGACAGACGGGACCACACGCCAGAGATGGCGGCTTTGGTTCCCACGTACTGGCCCTTTCAGGCCTTGGCTACATCAGTGGCTGGCCAGACAGGTTGCCCAGCCACGTTAGCATTGGGTACGTCGATGTACTGGGAGGTTTTACCGCTATCATCGCTCTGCTGGCGGCGTTGGACTACCGCAGGCGCACCGGTCAGGGCCAGTATATCGACATGTCCCAGCTCGAAAGCGTTATTCCACTACTTGCCCCCTTGATCCTGGATTGGACCGCTAACGGAAGGGACGCCGTTCGCGCAGGCAACCGCTGCTCTTACGCTGCGCCCCACGGTGCTTATCCATGCCGTGGAGACGATACCTGGTGTACTATCGCGGTCTTTACCGAGGAGGAATGGCAGACCTTTTGCCGTTGCATCGGCAGCCCCCAATGGACAGAGGACACCAAGTTTGCCACGCTGCTAGGGAGGAAAAAGAATGAAGATGAGCTGGACAGGCTGGTCAGCGGGTGGACGAGGGGGCGGACGGAAGAAGAAGTGATGGCGACTCTACAGGCTGCGGGCGTTCCTGCCGGCAAAGTGCTCAGCGGAGAAGGGATGATAAACGATCCGCAACTGAAACACCGCGGGCACCATGTGGAAGTGGATGGGATGGAGATAGGTCCCCACCACGTTCCCAATTGGGGCTTCCGGCTTCCGGGTACTCCAGGCTCCCACCGTTCCGGAGCGCCTTCCATCGGCCAGCATACCGAATACGTATGCCGCGAAATATTGGGTATGTCTGACGAGGAATTCGTCGAACTGCTCGTCGAAGGGGTCTTTGAATAACCCACATGGGAACTAAACCCGTAAACCTCTTCGAGTACGAGGCAGAGGCCAGGGAACGCCTCCCCAAACACCAGTACGATTACATAGCTGGCGGGGCAACCGACGAGATAAGCCTCAAGAGGAACCGCGCAGCTTTCGAGTCCATCCTGCTGCGACCCAGAATGCTGGTGGATGTTGGGCAACGAGACCTGAACACCACTGTGCTCGGCCAGAAAATCAGCTTCCCGTGATGACCGACCCCGCCGGTGCACACATGCGTGCTAATCCGGAAGGCGAGCTCGCCACAGCAAGGGCCGTAGCTTCTGCTGGCACTATCATGCTGGTGAGCTCGGCCTCGTCGTACACATTGGAAGAGATTGCCGTGAGTTCAGAAGGCCCGAAATGGTTCCAGCAGCACTTCTACCGCGACAAGGGCCTGACCATGGAGATGATGCACCGTGCCGAGGAAGCCGGTTACGCTGCCATATGCCTGACCCTTGACTTCAAAGTAAACCCAAAGCGGGAACGCAATATTGATTCCCTCGTAACAAGGCCTGTTTGAGATGAGCCCTGGCGTGCGAAGGTGGTCTGGAGCGGAGGAGGCCACGGGATGCCGGCTGCTGGCCTCACCGCCCTATCTGCTGCGCTCAGGACAAGCGTGATCCCGTTGCGGTACCCCTTCCGTGGCTCAGGGCACCCGGTGGAAGTTGTGGAGCGGCGCCCTCATGCGGCCGCGACCGCAGGTACCGTCCCGACCGCCCGCTGAGCCGTGTTCTCCATCTCCACCAGGCGTGCATGGACCATCCGCTTGAAGTTGCACGCCAACGCCTTCAGGTAGACGGCAAGCCGCACCCGACGGCCCCCTCGCACCCGCAAGCGCCCAAGCCCGTGGGCGCGCTTCAGCTCGGAGTTCGTTCCCTCGATACCAGCCCTTATGTCATACCGCTTGCGCCACTCCTCGGTGGCCTCGGCCCTCCGGCGCCGCTCGATGTTCACCTTCGCCAGGTCCGCCTTGAGGACGTAGGCCCCCGCACGCCGGTCCAGCTTCACCGGGCAACGGGATCGCAAGGGGCAGGGGCTCGCATGTTGTCCCGGCAAAGTGGACCTCTACCCGCTCCGGCGCATCCTTCAGCTCGTACTCCTCGATGGACGGGTGGCCGGCGGGGCACGCCGTGGCCTGCTCCCCTGTGACGTCGATCTGAAAGTCCGCGGCGGTGAGCGGCGGTGGTCCGTCACCCTCTCCTTCGTGCGAGTTCCCCGGCGCCGACCCCGCCACCGGGCTCACCAGTTCCGTTCCCCGGCGCGAGGCTTCGAAGGCATTGCGGCCCGACCCATACGCCGTGTCGGCGAAGAGCTCGTCCGGTCGGACCTTCCGCTCCGCGAGCCCGTCAACGACCGGCACGCTCACGTCGGTGTCGCTCCCACTCGAGGGGGTCACCTCCACGTGGGTGATGAGCTGGGTGGCGTTCTCCTCGTGGCAGGTCTCCGCCACCTGCACCTCGTACCCCTTCCCCTTGTGGCCGCTGTAGGTCACATCCGGGTCGTGGGGCGATTGCAGCGAGTCGGCGGACACCTGCTTCGGGTCCTTCAAGGCCACGGGCACCTTGCATTCCCCAGCATCGTCGTCATCGTCCCTGGGGCGCCCGTCCTGGTGTTTGCCCACATGGCACTGCTCCCGCAGCAGCCGCTCCAGCAGCCGGTACTCCTCCAGCTGGGCAGCAGTCGTGCCATGGAACCGGTCCACCAGCCGGTAGAGGTCCCGGGCACAGACCGAAAGGCGTCGCCGACCCTCCCCCGTGCGGGCGTCCTCGTAGTGGGTCGCCTCGTCTTCTTCCTTCAAATAGCGCCCTAGGAGGCCCTCCGGAACCCCAGGGCGAAGCTCTGGGTGCTCCCAGCGCAAGGCCCGCAGGAACAACCGCATCGTCTCACAGAACAGGCCCAGCCGGGTGAGTGTGGCGATGTTGCTCATGATGTGGGTGGAGTCCAGCCGTTGCTTTCCGGTGCGTATGCCCAGCGCCTGGATGATCCGGTCCGTGGTCTCCTGGAAAGCCAGCCGGCCACCGTCGTGCTGCATCAGGCGAACTCGGAAGTTGTGGAGGGTCTTCTGGGGCAGGTGGGTCTCCTCGATGTCCAGCCGCAGGGCGTGGTGCCAGAGCAGAGCCTGCCCTGAGCTTGCCGAAGGGTTGAACTCTAGTTGTTCCAGAGCTTCATCGTCGGTGAGGTTGAACATCTCTTTGAGGAGGTGGACCCCAAAATTCGGACAGGTGGCTAAGAGAGAGTCCCGCTCCTAAAATAGGACGGAAACAAGGAGCAGGACATGAAGCAAACACGTAAGAAGCACAGCCCAGTCTTCAAGGCCAAAGTGGCTTTGGCCGCGCTCCAAGGGGAGCACACCATTGCAGAGCTGGCCAGCCGGTTTGAAGTCCACCCGAGCCAGATCCATGCCTGGAAGAAGGCCTTGACTCAGGGGGCGCCGCACCTCTTTGAAAATGGTGCTGGACGTCAGGAGAAGGACCAAGAGGTCCTCACTGCCCAGATCTACCAACAGATTGGGCAGCTCAAGGTGGAACGGGATTTTTTGTCACGGAGCTTCGGGTTGTGAGCCGGTCCCAACGCCGGGCCATGATTGACCGAGAAGAACCGAAGCTGTCTCTGGTGCGCCAGTGCGCCTTGCTGGGTATCAGCCGCTCCGCGTTGTACTACCTGCCAACCGAGGCCGGCGCCGAGGACTTGGAGTTGATGGCCCTCATAGACCAACAGTACCTGAAGACACCTTTCTACGGCTCCAGAAGGATGACTGCCTGGCTCAGAAATCACGGACACCAGGTCAACCGCAAGCGGGTCCGCCGGCTGATGCAGCTGATAGGCCTGGAGGCCATCTACCGGCGTCCCAACACCAGCAAGCCAAACCCAGGGCATAAGGTCTATCCGTACTTGCTCAGGGGGCTGGAGATCAACCGGGTCAACCAGGTGTGGGCCACCGACATCACCTACATACCCATGGCTCGGGGTTTCCTCTACTTGGTGGCCATCATGGACTGGCACAGCCGCTACGTGCTGGCCTGGCGGCTGTCCAACACCCTGGAGGTAGACTTCTGTGTTGCGGCTCTGGAAGAGGCCTTGAGCAAGGGTCGGCCACAGATCTTCAACACCGACCAGGGCAGCCAGTTCACCAGCGAGGCCTTCACCAGCATGCTGCTGGCGCAAGGCGTTCAAGTGAGCATGGACGGCAGGGGCCGGTGCATGGACAACGTCTTCGTGGAACGGCTGTGGCGCAGCATCAAGTACGAGGAGGTGTACCTGAAGGCATACCAAAATGGGACTGAGGCCAGAAAGGGGATTGGGGCTTATCTGGCCTTCTACAACCAAGAGCGGCCCCATCAAGCCCTGGGCTATCGGTCACCGGGTCAGGTGTTCCATGCAGTGAGCCCACAAAGGTGTTTACTGGAACTTCCACGAGCCTTACCATCGGATGAAGGTTTACGAGACACCCCAGCGGTAGACTCTCTTATTTTAGCCTCACCGCTGTCCTGATGATGGGGTCCACTTGAAACATTTCTTTGAGGAGGTGGACCCCGAGGACGGTCTGCACCGCCCGGTTGGGACGGCCGTTGTCCACGCAGTACATGGGAGCAAAGCGCTCCTCGTCAATCAGGGGGAGCGCCTCGTTTCGGAAAACCTCGGCCCAACTTCTCTCCAGGCGCTTAGCCTTCTTCGGCGTCACCAGGAACTGGGACTGCCAGAGGCTCTCTTGCGGGTCTCGTATTCGGAACATCCTCCCCTCCCTCGGCCAGGCGCAGCGCCCACGACCTTTTATTACATTATCCCCACCTTGCCCAGGCTGGCGAGGGGTTTTTACGAACAAATCAATATCCGCAATAAATACGTTGCGCCCAATCCTCCGAATTATGCTCATCTCGAGTTAAAGGACTTCTCCTGGGGTTCCTCTGATGGAGACCTGGAAACGCTAAACAATATTTTCGACCTCTCGGCGACCTGGGCCGACCTGGAGTGGCTTACCCACCAAACAAAGCTGCCAATTCTGGTCAAAGGTATAATGACCGCCGAGGACGCGCGGCTCGCTGTCGAGCATGGCACCAGAGCTGTGGTCGTCTCCAATCATGGTGGGAGGCAACTGGACACCACTTTTGCCACCATCGAAGTGCTGCCTGAAGTTGTGGAGGCTGTGGATGGCCGCACCGAGGTCTATCTGGATGGAGGTATCAGGCGTGGGACCGACGTGCTCAAGGCCCTGGCCCTGGGAGCAAGGGCTGTGCTCATAGGGCGGCCTGTCTTCTGGGGGCTGGCTGTGGATGGGGAAGAGGGAGTTCGAGCGGTGCTGGACATTCTGAGGGACGAGCTGGACATAGCCATGGCCATGTGTGGCACCCCTACATTGGATAGCATTAACGTGAGCTTGCTGGGCGTAGGAGCCCCTCCCGTTGCCCAGGACCCGCGACCCTAGCGATTCCTGCCAGAGTAGAAACACGACTATAGATTCAGCGCCTCCAGGCCAATCCTCCCCAGTTCCTCGTTGTTGGCTGGGGTCCGTCCCGATAATCCGATGCCTCCAATGATGGCGTTATCGCCAGGCCGGCGAATCACGATACCTGATGGAGCCGCAGTCATATTAGAGTCGCCATAGGCCAGGATGCTTATACCCTGGCTCTTGGCAAAATCCTTGCATTCCTGACCGTCCTTCCCCATCATCGCTATGGTATAGGCTTTACGAATAGCAAGGCGTTGGGCTAATTTCAAGCACCCGTCCATCCTTCCATAGCTCACAAGGTCTCCGGTATCGTCCACGATTGCTATGGCTAACGGCCGGTCAGGCTGTTTGGAAGCCTCTTTCAGTATCGCATCCAGGGCTGCCCGGGCTTGATCCAAACCTAGTGTCGGTCTTTCGTACATCATTGCCTCCTTTGAAGAAACTGAGTACACAAATCATAGCGCGTTGGTCAAAGGAATGTTAGGACATCGCTCGTGGCGTTGGTTGCTATGCCTACATGTGGTAGCATGTAGCGCGGGCAAAAGAGGGGTGAGAGAGTGAAGAGCAAGGTTTACGACTCCTTCGACGAGGCAATAGCCGACGTACCCGATGGTGCCACGATCATGTTCCCTGGGTTCGGCGGCGTTGGCATGCCTAGGAATCTGATCCTTGCCCTTGCAAGGCAGGGCGCCAGCAACCTCACTGGGATATCCAACTATCATGGCTACCTCAGCTCAATCGTCGACGTCGGAGTTCTCGTGGAAACCGGACAGATCAAGAAAATGGTCTGCTCCTTTACGGGCCCCAGACATCCCTCCCGTCTAACACATTTCATCAAGCTGTACGAGAAGGGCGAAGTAGAAGGGGAATTGGTGCCCCAGGGTACTATGATCGAGCGCATCCGTGCCGCATCTGCCGGCATCGGCGGCTTTTACACCCGGACCAGTATCAACACCGAACTGGCAGAGGGCAAAGAGCACCGTGAAATCGACGGAAAGACATACGTCTTAGAGTATCCGTTGCATGCTGACTATGCATTCATAAGGGCATGGAAAGCCGACGCTCTGGGCAACTTGCAGTTCCGGCTTGCTCAGCGAAATTTCAACCCAGTGATGGCCATGGCAGCCAAGATAACAGTCGTCGAAGTAGAGAACGATATCGTCCAACCTGGTGACCTCGACCCAGACCATATCCACACTCCGGGGATATTCGTTGACAGGGTGGTGAGCATTCCTCCCGATGGCATCTGGGAAACTGTAGATCGGAACAGAGCATTCTAAATACGGTCAGAGGCAGACTAAGTGCCAATTGAAGACAAACCGAGACTGAGCCGACAGTCGATAGGCGACCGCCTGGCCATGGAGTTCGAGGACGGCTGGGTAGTCAACCTGGGCATCGGTGTGCCGACGCTGTGCTCCAACTACGTAAACCCCAACAAGACTATCACTTACCATGCTGAGAATGGAGTTATCGGGTATGGACCGCTGGCTGAACCAGGCGAGGAGGACGATCACCTGGTAAACGCCGGGGCCGAATATATTACCAGTCGTCCAGGCATGGCTATCATGCACCAGGCCGACTCATTTGCTCTAATTCGTAGCGGCAGAGTGGATGTGACCGTACTGGGCGCATACCAGGTATCAGGAAATGGTGACTTCGCCAACTGGCGCATTCCCCAGTACAAGGGTGGTAGTATCGGGGGAGCTATGGACCTGGCCGTCGGGGCTAAAAGGGTGTTCATTGCCATGGAGCACACAACCAAAGCCGGTGAGCCCCGTTTGATGAAACGATGCACTTTCCCGGTCACGGCCGTGGGAGTAGTCAAGCTAGTTGGGACTGACCTCGGTTTGTTCGAAGTGATCCCCCAAGGATTTAAGCTCCGAGAGCACGCACCAGGCTGGAGCCTCCAGGAAATCCAGGACCTGACCGAAGCCCAGCTAATCATAGAAGACGACTTGAGAGAATTCCGTGTCAGGGATTAACACCAACAGCATGATGAACAAATCGAGGTCGACTTGAGCGCTTTGTCGCGTAAGGCAGCCATTGTTGGCGTGGATGAGTCCGATGAGATAGGCCACGTTCCGAACAAATCGTCCTTGCAGCACCACGCCGAAGCCAGCTATAACGCCCTCAAAGACGCTGGTCTTACCTTCAAGGACGTGGACGCGGTTTTCTGTGCCCGCCCTTCCTCCTACGAGCTAGCGGAGTACCTGGGCATCGTCCCAAGGTTTACAGACGGGACGATCGTTGGCGGTTCATCCTTCGTGATCCACGTGGGGCACGCTGTGGCAGCCATCAACGCTGGGCTCATCGACGTGGCGCTGATAAGCCACGGTGAGGCTGGACGCTCCTCAAGAGCTCCCCGAGTCTTCGACGCCAACTTGCCGGAATCGCAATATGAGAGGCCCTATGGATCCATCTCGGCTCCGTCCAGATATGCACTCGCCTGCTCCCGATACATGTACCAGTACGGTGAGGATCGAACCCGGCAGGCATTGTCGGAAATAGCTGTGGCCACTCGCAAGTGGGCCCAACTAAACCCTAAAGCTTTGATGCGTGACGAGATGACCTTCGAGGACTACCACGACTCGCGCTGGGTCGCATGGCCGTTTCACCTGCTGGACTGCTGCTTGGTCACGGATGGCGGAGGAGCGTGCGTGGTGGTCAGCGAAAGAGTGGCAAAACAATGCGCCAAGAAGCCGGTGTGGATTCTGGGGTTCGCGGAAGGGCACGACCACATGCTGGTCAGCCAGATGCCCGATCTGACCAGGACTATTGCCTACCAAACCGGGCCCAGAGCTCTGGAAATGGCGGGAATAACGCATAAGGACATAGACCTGACAATGGTGTATGACTCGTTCACATACACCGTGTTGGTGACCCTCGAGAGCCTGGGCTTTTGTGGGCCCGGCGAAGGGCCGGACCTGGTTGCCAATCAACGCACCGGGCCGGGAGGAGACTTCCCCGTGAATAGCAATGGCGGCGGGCTATCCTACACCCACACAGGGATGTACGGGATGTTCCTGCTGCTTGAGGCAGTTCGGCAGGCCCGTGGCGAGGGTGGACCCAGACAGGTGCCCAACTGCAGGACGGTGCTGGTCAACGGCACCGGAGGAGCCCTCTCATCGTGCGGCACAATAGTTGTGGCCTCGGACTGAGAGGAGTATTGACATAACATATGGATGAAAAGAGGTCAGATTACACCAAACCTCTGCCGGTTATTCAGCCGGAGTCCGAGTTCTTCTGGCAGAAGGCAAAGGAACACGAGCTGTGGCTACGAAAATGCAACTCTTGTAACGCTACCTACCACTATCCGCGTGATATCTGCCCTATTTGCCACGATAAGAATGTTGAGTGGGTAATAACGGACGGGAAAGGAACATTGTACGCTTTCTCCATCGTCCACCGTTCGCCGCCTCCCTTTAAGGACTCAGTCCCATACGTACTGGCCCTCGTCGAGATGGATGGTGGCGCGAGGATCCTATCTAACCTGGTTGACGTGGAGCCGGAGCCGGCACATATCAAGATAGGAATGGCCTTGGAAGTGGTCTTCGACGATGTCACCGAGAACATCACCCTGCCAAAGTTCCGACCATCAGGCGCCTGAGTCCAGCGGCTTTAGGGCAGTCTGCTGTTTTAATCGCCCCGCAGGAAAGCCAGCACGTGCTCGGCTACTTCCTGGTGGTTTTGATACTCGAACCAGTTTTTAGCCCCTGGGATTGTACGCAGAGTGGCACGCTTTAGCAGTTGGACCGCTGGTTCAGCGGTGTCTTTCATTATATCTTCCTCACCTTTGAGAACCAGTGTAGGGGACTTCACCAACGGCAACCTGCTGGGGAGGTCATAACGGAACACAGCCGTCCTTGCGTCAATAAAGCGTGGGCCAGCCTTGAGCCGCCACACCAGCAGGCGATGTCTTGATTCCAGGTCCAGGCTGTCTCCTTGCTGGCGGACAGACAGATAATCCCAGGTTTTCTTCAAGTAGCTTCCATCCTCGTTCAACTCCATCAAGGGCAGTCTTTTCAGACGCTCGCCGCGCTGCTCCTCATTCAGACAGATGGGACCTGAGAGGATCAGCTTGTCCACCCTGTCCGGCGCGCTTGTTGCCAACTCAACGGCCAAACAGGTCCCTGTATGGTGGCCAAGAACGTGTGCCGTCTCGATACTCAGGGCGTCTAGGAACTCGAGTACAACCGCCGTGTAATCTGGAATAGTGTACGGTTCCAGAGGGAAAGCCGACATCCCGAAACCCGGAGTATCGACCGCAACCGTAAAGAAATAAGGGGCGAGGAGACCCATAAGAGGTTCGTAGATCTCTGAGGAGGTTGGGGTTTGGTGCAGAAAAAGCAGAGATGCGCCCTCACCGGCATACCTGTAGTGAATCTGGCCTATCGAAGTATCTGCATAAGCCTTTCTAATTTCCAACTATAGCTCCATGCCATCAAAGTTATTAGACCCAAAGATACGAGAGGCTTTTAGGGTTGTCAACGTCGGGATTGACACCCGATAACTACGGTTCTATTCTACTTACAAAGCTTGATCGCCTTACACGGGACATTATTATGGCGCAAATTGGCACAATTGAGTTCGACCCAACTAAGATAGCATTGCTGGTAGTGGACATGCAGAATGCCTTTCTGAATCACAGAGGCTCTCACGGCAAGCTAGGACTTGACACTACCCTTCTCGAGAAAACTATCGGGCCGGTCAAGGCTCTCGTGGACGCCTGCCATGAGGCAAAAATCCCCGTGATTTTCACTCGGGCATGTGGCGCTCCGATTACAAAGACGGAGGGCGTTTGCTCGATATATTCCCCGCTCTACGAGAAGTTAGCAGTATGGTAGCTGGCACCTGGGACGTTGAGATTGACTCGCGAATAGGCGTGGAGCCTGACGATTTCATAGTAGACAAGCCCAGGTATAGCGCCTTCTACAACACCAACCTGGAAGTGATCCTACGCGGGTTGAAGGTGGATACCTTGATCGTTTGTGGGGTTACTACCGAAATGTGCGTTGAGTCTACCATCCGTGACGCCTTTTTCAGGGACTTCCAAATAGTAGTCCCTCAAGATGCTGTGGCGTCGGAAGACTCTAGCCGACATACCAACAGCCTCAACACAATTCAACATGGATTTGGGACGATCAGCACTGTATCTGAGGTGATTGAAGCTATCAGCGGAGCTCCGGTTGCTAACATGTAGGCGTCGGTGCTGAAGTTTGGGTAGTCCAAAAAACAAGGAGAGCTGGGATGGGAAACTATAGACTGATATCTGGGGACGACCACGTTTCGGAGCCGGTAGACCTCTGGACCAGCAGGGTAGAATCCAGGTTTAAGGACCGGGCCCCTCATATCGTAAGGATAGAGGATGGAAGTGACTGGTGGTACACCGACGGTAGCAAAGGTATTCCTGTGGTAGCGGCATCTCAGGCTGGAGTCAGGTTCGACGACATCGACAAGCTCTCGCAACAGGGCAAGGTAGAGGATGTGCCAGCCGGAGCGTACGACCCCGATGCCCGAATTGTCGATATGGACCTGGACGGTATTTACGCCAGCGTCATCTATGCCAATCAGGGGCTCTTGCTGTACACCGTACCCGATACTGAGCTTCTCCATGCCCTTTTCAGGCCATACAACGATTGGCTCGCAGAATACTGTCAGACCCATCCCAAACGACTAATTGGGATCGCGATGACCCTACTCGACGACATTGAATGGGGCGTGAGGGAACTGGAACGTTGTCACAAGCTGGGATATACGGGAGCGATGATACCTGTGTACCCAACGCCAGACAGGCCATACCACCTCCTAGAGTATGAGCCCTTCTGGGCGGCCGCTGAGGACTTAGGAATGGCTATCTCTCTGCACATCGGCACTCTCCGCCACAGCGGCCTTGCGACGCTGACCGATTTTGAGAACGTAACCCCTGACTATTTCTGCAATACCGACTACTGGGTAAGGCAGTCCATTTGCCAGATGATCATGGGAGGCGTGTTCGAACGGCATCCCAACCTTCAGATAGGCTCAATCGAAAACGAAGCGGCATGGGGCGCTCTTCTAGCGGTTAATATGGACTATACCTACACCCAGAGGAACCAGCTGCCCCACTGGCACCGGTACAAGGAAGACATGCTCCCAAGCGATTATTTCAGACGCAACGTGTTCCTGGGCTTCCAAGAGGACGCCCTGGGCATTCAGTTGAGGGAGCATATCGGAATCAATAGTTTGCAGTGGGGCTCAGACTATCCTCACATCGAGTCCACATTCCCGAGAAGCCAGGAGATTTTGGATGAGATCCTGGCAGATTGCAGTGAGGATGAGAAGGCGCAGATTGCGGGCGGCAACGCAGCCAGGATATATCATATAGACTAAGAAGACTTGGTCAAGGAGGATTCATGGACGGTCGCTACTCTCCCGGTCTGCTTTATTGCTATACAAGCTGCACGGACCCATCGAAAGACTCAGAGTTCAACCATTGGTACAACCATATGCATGTGCCGGACGTTACCGGGCACGGTGCTTTTATCCATGGTACCCGCTACAAGATTATCGACCCTCCACCCGGCCATCCAGCGTACCTTTGTACCTACGAAAACAATTGGGAGAGCGTATCCCAAGCATGGGATTCTCGGCTAGAGGACGCTGGCCGGTTAACTAAGTTAGACCGTCAAAGTCCGGTCCTCATGATAGACCTTGCCGGGCCGTACAAGAAGATAGGTGGTGAATTCCGAGCTGCGAGCCGTCCGGTGAGGGGAATCATGGCGGTAATGGTCAACTGTCCCGATCCTTCACGAGACGAGGAGTTCAACGACTGGTTCAACGATGTTCACATCCCAGACGTTTTGGATACCGGGTTGTTCCACACGGCCTATCGTTTTGAAGCAGTCGAGCCCGACAGACACGTCCGCCGGTCAGACTGGGGAAAAGCCACTAGGGCCCAATATCTGATCATCTATGAGACCGACTCCGACGAGCCGGACAAAGCGATCCCTGAGATTGCGAAATATGCGTCCGAGTGGAAGAAACAGGGCCGGATCCCTGACGGACTGCTAGAACCGGTTTACCGAGTTACCGCTCGCCGCATCTGGCCTACCGTTTAGCGAACAGTAGATTCTGGTAATCAAGAGCGGCACGATGACTATCGTGCCGCTCTGCGTTCTGGCGGAGAAACCCGCTAGTGGATATGTATACTGACCACGAGGAGGGTCAAAGCCATGCCTAAAATGCGCACAGACGATGGAGTGGAGCTCAACTACCGCATGGACGACTTCCGGGACCCTTGGATCAACGAGCCAGGAGACACCATCATTATGTCCCACGCGTTCTCCAGGAGCATGAAATTTTGGACACAGTGGGTACCCGCGCTATCTCGGAAATACAGGGTCCTGCGCTACGACGTTAGGGGATGCGGGGAGTCCTCTGCGCCCCCAGAGGGTGCTACCTGGTCCGCCGATCGTATGGCCAGGGACGCCTTAAATCTTATCGATCATTTGGACATCGAGAAGGTCCACTGGGTAGGTTGGGGTTCTGGTGGAATCTGGGGCAAAGTTTTCGCCATCAACCACCCCGATAGAATCAAGAGCCTCACCCTGGTAAACACACCCTCTGCAATGACGACACGTAGCCTGACGACCCTGGGCGAACTAAGGGACCGGGGGTCTGAGGCCATAAATAAGATTGGGTTCAAACAATGGCTGGAGCAATCAAACACCGGCCGCATGGAGCCATCGTTGGCGGATGCCCAGATGGTGGAGTGGCACACTGTTGAGCAGTCAAAAACCCCGACGGAGGTCGCGGTGGCCACCCTACGGATCCTGGAGACGCTGGATCTATCAGGAAAGTACCCCATGATAAAGGCGCCCACTTTGATGATGGTGGGCGACCGGTTCCACAACGCCCCCTTGAATGAACAGGCCGAGGTCCGCAATGAGATTCCCAACGCAAGACTGGTGGTATTCCCCGACATAGGGGGAGGGATCCAGCTCCTAATACCCGACCGATGCACAGCTGAACTGCTCAGGTTCCTGGATACTATGTAAGCCGCCTAGTCTGGCAACAGCGGCAGATTAAGGGCGAACCGGGTTTCAGAGCGATTCCTCATTAGGTGGCCCCGACCGGTGAGGTCCTCAGCCACCAATGCGTCTCCGGGAACCAGGACCCGTTTACCCCCGTCGGTGGTCTCATACTCCACGGCTCCCGACATTACAACCACGATCTGGCGATGATGGACGGGGCGAAAATCATGAAAGGAGTCAGGCGGAAGCGGGCTCAGCCTTATTGGGCCACCCCCGATGCGCGGCAAGAGCGCAGTGAGTCGGTCCGGAGTCAAGTCCTCGAAATGGGACTCACCATCGTCACTGGCGTAGACTCGCACAATTTGCATAGTCGGCGGCTTGACCTCAATAAAGTTTGAGGAATCTAGATACAACACTCGTTAGATTGCTGGTCGCGCCACCTAGGCGATAGATCAGAAGCTATCCGAGCGTCACACGAAGTTACGGCCCAAAGGCGGTCGGTGCCTTTGGGCCGCTTTCAAGGTCTTACCAAACTCTCGGCTCTCCACCCAAAGCCGAGCGGACCTCATCATCTAGTTCTTCATCGCTGTTACGTGTTCCAGGTCCCGCAAGCCTCGGATCCCTGTCGTCGTATAATCAGCCACGACGTTGGGGTTGAGAACGAAGCTTGGCAGCAGCCAGAACAATGGAGCCATCGCATAGTCGTCGTAGACGATGTTTCCTATCTCCCGGAGGATCTCATCACGCTTGTCGAAGTCAGTCTCCGGCTTTAACTGCTCGATCAGGTCGTCTACGACTTTATTCTCATAGAAGGGGCAGCAGAAACCATTGACACTGTTGTAGTAAACGATGACCTGGAAGGGGTCCGGGAACGGGTCATTAGCGTTGGTTCGGACCATACCGCCGAGGGTCCCGTCAAACACACGCCCCACGAACACGGAGAACTCCGGTTCCTCTACTCTTATATTCACACCAATCTCGGCCCACATGGCCGCGATGGCCTCGGCTATATCTTGGAGCTGGGGTAGCTCCGGCTTAGTGAAAACAGGATACACGGTCTGGGACCAGTCAAGCGGGTGTCCGAGCTCGTCCTCAACCTCTTTCAGTAACTGCTTGGCAAGCTCGGGATTATACCCATAATGGTTTTCGTAGTCTGTCTCCCACCGCGGGTCCCAACCACGCAGCGAGGGATGGAACTGGGCCACAGGCATTCTCTCCCCATTGCCAGCCAGCAGTGTGTCCAGTATCTCCTGCCGGTCTATGGCATGGTTTAGGGCCTTTCGCACCTTCACATGAACCCAGGGGACCTCGTCAACGTCGTGGAAGACATCGGAGTAGGGCAAGTCCGGGTGCTCTCCCTTCCGCACGCTCCCTTCCGGTATCTCCTTGAAGAACAGGCCGCCGAAATCGGTATGTAGGGACAAGGTCGGGGTCGTGCCGAAGATCTGCACCATGCCGCCCGCCAAAGCCGTTGACTCCAGGTCCGGGGGTATTCTTGTCATATGAGCTCCATCGGTCAGTAGCATGGCGAGCCTGACGGCGTGCTCAGTGGAGAAGAGGAGTTCAAGTTCGGGAAAATCGGGGGTGACCCGGTAGTGCTCGTAAGGCACACGCTCGAAGAGATTACGCGCGCCCTGCTCCGTCTCTTTCAACTGGTATGCATTGGTCCCAACAAGGTCTGCCTCAACGCCGGCCTGACCGCCCTGGTCGAACTGGGCCTTGCTCATTATCAGGTTGAACCAACGGTTGGAGACGATAATATGGGTATCTATCTGAGTCGCCGGTAGATGGAAATTGATCGTGTAGTCGTCGACTATTTCCGTATTGGGCACCACGCTATCTTTGAAGAACCCCGTGTGAATCGACATGGACTCCTCTCTGCCATGACGAACCGCTGTGTGCAGCACATCGGCAGCGGTGAACTCGCCAAAGCCCTTGTGCCACTGGACACCCTTTTGCAGCTTGAATGTCCATTCCTTCAGGTCGGGGCCAAAACTCCAGCTTTCCGCCAACATCGGTACATATACTCCGTCTTCATCGTACCTGACCAGGGCTTCGTAGGCCGGCAAGAACTGGGGTGCCATGTCGGTTATCAGTACGGGGTCATTGCCAAACCGCTCGATGGACACGGCTACCTTGAGGCGGTTCACCACCGGCGAACCAGCGGCTGGCCCAGGGGTGGGCGTAGGGGTAACGATCACAACCACGGTTTGGGGTACTGGCACCTCTTTGGTTACCTCAACTTCTTTGGTTACTTCTACGATTTGAGGTGCTGGCGTCGCATCATCACCGCAGGCGACTGCTACCAATAACACGGCCACCAGGCCGGCCAAAACCCCTAGCAACGACATTCGCATGACAGACCTCCAAACACGTTCCTGTTGTAAACCCACCAAGCGTCTACACGCAAACGCTACATTATGCACGCTTCAATTGGCCTGTCAACATTGAGAAATTCTTCACAATGATCATCAGGATTTTCCGCCAGATTAGCCGAATTCCACCATAACCTGACATGAATGAACTATTCCGCATTTCATGTATTAGTGCCGCCGGCTCCGCATTGACACCCCGAAGGGCCCTGCTACACTGGTGTAATCATGAAGCCATGATCTCTTGCAGGCGTTGGGGTAGCTCAGGCGGAGGGTTGCGAGCGAGACATGGGAAGGCTGGATGGGAAGGTAGCGGTTATCAGCGGGGCTGCCAGGGGCCAGGGTGCCACCGAGGTGAGGCTATTCACTCGAGAGGGTGCTAAAGTCGTCTTTGGGGATGTCCTGCACCGACTGGGTGAAGAGGTGGAGGGAAAGATCAGGGAGGCGGGTGGCGATGCTACCTACCTCCCCATGGACGTAACCAGAGCAGAGGACTGGCGCAGAGCCGTGGAGATGGCGGAAACCAAATACGGCAAGCTGGATATTCTAGTCAACAACGCCGGAATAAGCAGGGGGCCCTATGTGGAAACTACCACCCTGGACACCTGGGAAGCGGTGATGGAGGTGAATGCAAAAGGGGTTTTTCTGGGCACTAAATATGCCATCCCTGCAATGCGCCGGGCCGACGGCGGCTCAATTGTCAACGTCGGATCCATTTCTGGGATGGTCGGCCTGGGAAAGGCAGCGTATACTGCATCCAAAGGGGCGGTTCGGGCCTTCACCAAGGTCATCGCGATCCAGCACGCCAAAGACCAGATACGCTGTAACTCAATCCATGTGGGGCCCGTAGACACCCCGATGCTCCAGGAGTCCAGGGCAGACCCCACTGTCCAGGTTGGGATCATCCTGGCACCCGAAATCCCGTTGGGCAGAGTCGGGACTACAGAAGATGTAGCCTACAGTGTAATCTATCTGGCCTCCGACGAGGCTTCCTTCGTCACCGGTGCTGAACTGGTCATCGACGGCGGGGTAACCATTATGTAGCCCAGCAAAGTCCAATAGGTTGACCCAATAGGTTGAAATGTAATCAAGCCCTAGACCGGCGAAACTTATTCAAAAGCCCCAATCGTATCGAAGACATCTCTACACCCATGGTCTTAAAGGAGGTCCAATTTGGGCAAACTACTCGAAGGCCAAGTGGCTATCGTTACTGGAAGCGGCAGGGGGATTGGGCGGGCTATAGCTGGCCTGATGGCCCAGGAAGGCGCCAGCGTGGTGGTCAACGACTTGGGAGGAACCTTGCATGGTGAAGATCGATCTGCTTCGGTGGCAGACCAAGCGGCATCCGAGATACAGGCCCAAGGCGGAAAGTCCCTCGCCAACTACGAGGACATTTCGGACTTTAAGGGAGCCGAACGTCTGGTACAGTCCACACTGGATAGCTTTGGGAGACTGGACATACTCGTCAACAACGCGGGCATCACGAAACATAACTGGCTGCATGACATGACCGAGGAAGAGTGGGACAGAGTCGTCGCGGTCATATTGAATGGCACCTTCAACTGCACCCGCCACGCATGTGTGCCAATGCGAGAGCAACGCTATGGGCGCATCGTCAATATTTCCTCTCCCGTTGGTGTGATACGGACTCCAAACCAGGCAGGCGGACGAAGAGTCAACTACGGGGCAGCCAAGGGTGGCGTGTACGGCCTCACCAACGCCGCCTGTACCGAACTCGGGGTTTCTGGCATCACGATGAACATCATCCTGCCCGGCGGCGCCGATACCCGTATGTCTACGGCCTCACACACGACAGCTAGGGAAGCTTCAAAGGCAGAGGACCCCCTATCGATTGCGTTGGAGACTGGTATGACATCCAAGCGCATGACCCCACCCGAGGATCTAGCACCGTTGGCGGTATACCTCTGCACTAAGGAAGCGGGCTCTATAAACGGCCAGATATTCTACAGCTACGGAAATACTTACTCTTGGTGCAAGCCTCTGGAGATATCGCGCCAGATCTTCAAAGAAAACTCCCGCTGGACTGTGGAGGAGCTGATCGAGGTGATGCCTCGGTCCTTAACCCAGGGCATCGAGAATCGTTGAACCTTGATGAGATCCTGGCAGATTGCAGTGAGGATGAGAAGGCGCAGATTGCGGGCGGCAACGCAGCCAGGGTATATCATATAGACTAAGAAGACTTGGTCAAGGAGGATTCATGGACGGTCGCTACTCTCCCGGTCTGCTTTATTGCTATACAAGCTGCACGGACCCATCGAAAGACTCAGAGTTCAACCATTGGTACAACCATATGCATGTGCCGGACGTTACCGGGCACGGTGCTTTTATCCATGGTACCCGCTACAAGATTATCGACCCTCCACCCGGCCATCCAGCGTACCTTTGTACCTACGAAAACAATTGGGAGAGCGTATCCCAAGCATGGGATTCTCGGCTAGAGGACGCTGGCCGGTTAACTAAGTTAGACCGTCAAAGTCCGGTCCTCATGATAGACCTTGCCGGGCCGTACAAGAAGATAGGTGGTGAATTCCGAGCTGCGAGCCGTCCGGTGAGAGGAATCATGGCATCGATGTTCGACTGCGCCGATCGGTCACGGGAAGAGGAGTTCAACGACTGGTACAACGATGTCCACATCCCAGATGTTTTGGCTACTGGCTTGTTCCACACGGCGTATCGTTTTGAGGTAGCGGAGCCGGACAGACATGTCCGCAGGAGCGACTGGGGCAAGGCCACCAGGGCGCAATACCTCACTATTTGTGAGACCGACTCCAACCAGCCCGACAAGGCGGCCTCCGAGGTCAGTAAATTGTCAGCCGAGTGGAGGAACCAGGGCCGGTTCCCAGAAGGCATCGCGGAATCGGTTTACCAAATTACCGCCCGGCGAATCTGGCCTATTGTCTAGGCGGTAGCAGTAATCTCCCAAAATCAAGAGCGGCACGATTTTCATCGTGCCGCTCTTCTTGTACCCCGTGTAAGTGGGGGAGCTCTGGTTACCGCGTGACTGCCTTGACCGTCTCCAAGTCTCCGACACCGCCGAAACCAGAAGTCGAGTATTCAGCGACCACGTCTGGATATGTCGTGAACGTTCTGAACACCCAGAACAACGGGATCATTGCGTATTCATCGTAGAGAATGTCGCCTACATCCGCGAGGATCTGATGCCGTTGATTGAGGTCGACCACCGGACCCAGCTGCTCGAAAAGAAGATCGAGCTCCGCGTTCTCGTAGAAGTGGCAGCAGATGCCGTTCTTGGCGTAGTAGAACAGGAAAACATTGTTAGGCTCAAGGAACTTCTCGGTGGCGTTGGCCCAGACGATGCCGCCGAGGTTCATACCGAAAACCCGAGCGAGTACTTCCTGGAAATAGTCCACCTGTTCGACTCTAATATCAGCCCCTATCTCTCTCCAGAAATTTACCATCGCCTCACCGATGTCGGCGAGCCGGGGGAGTTCTTCCTTCGGGGTCAGGGGCGAAAACACCTGGGACCAGTCTAGATCCTGGCCGATCTCGGCTTCCACCTCTGCCAGGAGTTCCCTGGCACGGTCCGGGTCATAACCGTAGTCACGTTCGAAGTTGGCGTCCCAATCAGTGTTGTAGCCTCGAATCGATGGGTGGAAGAAGGGTACTGTATTCAGCTCACCTCTGCCTCCCATTAGAGCATCGTTGATCGCTTCCCGATCTATAGCCCGGTTCATGGCCTCGCGCACCTTGATATGCACCCAGGGCACGTCAGTTACGGGATGGGGGACGTCTGTATAAGGCAGGTCCGGGAACTCAAGCTTGCGAACGTTGCCCTCAGGAGGCGGGTCTTGGAACAGGCCGCCAAAATAGCCATATACGACTGTGGCAGGGTCATTCCCAGTGATAACCCGCATACCACTGTCTTCGGCAGTGACTTCGAGGTCCGGGGGCAGCGGCGTGATATGGATCTCGCCTGTCAGTATGGCTGCAAGTTTAGTCGCGTCCTCTGTCATGAATACCAGTTCAAGCTCGGGGAAGTCGGGCGTGATCCTCCAGTGTTCATATGGCACTCGTTCGTAGAGGATGCCTATTGAGGGCGCTCTCGAGACCATTTGGTAGGGCCCGGTGCCCAGACCCTGAGCTTCCAGGCCTTCCTGCCCTTCGGCATCAAAAAACGCCTTGCTGGTCTGCAATGAGTAGCGGCGCGTGGAGTGCAGGAAATCGACGTCTAGCCTTGCATTGCCGGTTGTAAACACTATCGTAAAGTCGTCGGGGGTCTCGAAGCTTTCGATTGTCTGGGCGTATGCTTTGTAGACGGACTCAACGTCCTCCCTCAAACCGCGCTGCATAGTGTGTAGAGTATCAGCGGATGTGTACTGGCCCCATCCTCGCTGCCAAATGACGTCATCTCGCAGGTTGAACGTCCAGGACCTTGCGTCCGGGCTAAAACTCCAACTGTTGGCAAGCATGGGCGCGAAAGAAGCGTCGGGCATATACCTAATCAGGTTTTCATTCATCGGCATGAGTTGATTCATGCCGCTTCTGGTTATGTGAGGGTCGTTGCCGTCACGCTCCCAGCTCATACCTACCCTCAGGCGTTCCACTACCGGGTCCCCGGTAGGTGTTGCGGTCGGTTCAGGCGCAGGTGTGGGGGTAGGGGTCGCTACAACCACCTTGGTCTCCACAACCTCGACCTCTTTGGTCACCTCAACTTCCTGGGTCACGATCACTTCTTTGGTGACTTCTGTTGTCACCTCTACCTCTTTGGTCACCTCGACGGTTTCTACTACAGGTACTTCCTTGGTGACCTCTACTATCTTTGTCACCTCAATGATTTGGGGCGTTGAAGTTGCCCCAGGTGTGGCAGTGGCGTCGTCACCACCGCAGGCGACTGCGATGAGCATCACTGCAGCTAAACTCAAGGCGATTCCTATGATTGCATTCGGTCGCACGGTCTACCTCCAAACCTCGTTTTTGACCTCTTAAGAACTCAAGACCACCAAGTCTTTGAGAGTCTAGTGGAGTTGTACCAGGTTAGTCAACCTACCATATCGTAGCTTCGCATCAGTTTGCCTGGCAGTGCACCTGTGCATTCGTTATCCACGAAAGTAACCTCACCGTTGACGATGGTGTACCGAAGGCCTATCGCCTTCTGGATCAGCCGTCGCTCTCCGCCGGGAAAGTCGTTGGCGTATATGGGCCTTTCGTACATAAAGTCTAGTTTCTCCTGATCGTAGACGATGACGTCGGCCCAGGCTCCCTTGCGCAAGGTTCCTCTGTCTTTGAAATCGGCAATCCAGGCTGGATAGGTGCTGATCTTGTAATGGGCCTGCTCCAGACTCATTATCTCCTCGTCCCTTATCCAGTGAGCAAGGAAGTGGATTGGCCAGAGACTGCCCACCGAAAACCGGGTGTGAGCGCCGCCGTCGGACACGGAGATGTGCGTATAGGGGTTCTTGATATTGTCCTCAATGGTTTCCTCGGTCATGCCCCCTGTGATCGAATGGGTAAAGTGGGTCTGAAGGTCTTCTTCCAAGGCCAGGTCCAGCATGGCATCAAGGGGGTCCTTGCCCATCAGCTCACCTACCTCGGTGATGTTGAGGCCCTCGTATTTGTAATTCTGCTCATGAACTACTTCTACAACGCTCACCAGGTTCCAATCGGTCCGGCCTGAGGGATGTTCTTCTACGTCTTTCCTCATCCTCTCGCGGACCTGTGGGTCGCGCAGTTTCGCGGCCCGCTCTTGTGGCGTGCCGACCAGGGGATCGATCCAGTTCTGGAGGTAGTCGAACAAGTTGTATTCCGCAAACGTGAAAACGGCGCTAATGTCTTTGGCGACTGTCTGGAAGATGGCTGCATTTCCCTTCCGTCTCATATCCGCCAGCCATGCTACTGCCTTGGGGTCGGTGGGATCATCCGCTATGTGTGCCGGTCGTCCACTGAGTTCCATCATTTGTTCTAACAGCACGCGCTGCTCGTCGCGGTTCTCGGAGAGACCCACGGTCCAACCGATGTGGCCAACTCCAAACTCGCCCAGAATCTCGGCGAGGGCGCGGAATTCTTCGTACGACGCTACGTGGCTGGGAAGCCAACCGCCGTCTTCAGGCCTGTCTTCCAGGTTCTGATCGGCGGAGAAACCGAAGGACCCTGCTTTCATGGCTTCGTAGAAGAGCTCTTTCATCTGGTTGAGCTCCTTGTCAGTCACCGATGTCCTCTTTCGTGACTCCATCATTCCCAACACGTAGCCCCGCAGGGGTGAGAAGGGAAAGAGAGAACCCACGTTTACTCCCAATCCCTGGTTATCAAGACTGTCTAGAAACTCTGGGTAGGTCTCCCAGTCCCACCTCATGCCTTTACGCATGGACTCGAGGGGAATGGCCTCGATGCGGTTCATCATCCGCATGTTTAAATCCCGGTCTTCAGGCCTAGTGGGAGCAAATCCGAAGCCGCATTGGCCAATGCTCACCGACGTGACCCCGAACCACCCGCAGAGGGAGGCATAGGGGTCCCAGTTGAGCTGGCCATCGAAGTGAGTGTGAAGGTCAATTATTCCGGGCGCCACGATGCAGCCACTGGCGTCGATCTCCTTGGCCGCTCCCGATTTGATGTTTCCACTGATTTTGGAGACGCGTCCGTCTTTTACGGCCAGGTCAGCTTTATGTTGGGGAATACCCGTCCCATCAACAATTGTGCCACCGCGGATAACCAGATCGAATTCAGCCATGTTGGTCCCCTTCGCTTTTCATCGTTTGTTCAGTTGAGATCATATACCCTGGCACCGTTGCCACCGGCGATCTTTGCTTTCTCTTCATCTGTGCACTCAGCGAGCAGTTCTTCAAGAACCTGACGGCTCCGGGGGAAAGTACCCTCGAAATGGGGATAATCGGAGCCCCACTGAAGAGTATCGACCCCAATCAGATGCCGGAACTGTATGCCCGCGGCGTCGTCCTGGAAGCCGAGGAACACGTTACGACGGAAATAGTCGCTGGGCAGAGTGTCGTCTTTGAACCGGATCCAGTGGTCTAGCTTGGGTCTTTGGGTATATGTGTAATCCATCCTCTCCAGAAGATAAGGAGCCCAAGCCACCTCGTGCTCGATTGAACCTACATGCAGTCCGGGATACTTCTCGAAAACCCCTCCCATTATAAGCTGAGTGAGGGACAAACGAACCCAATAGTCCATGTTCACAACCATATCAACCCCTAGGGAGTTGGACAGGTCCGCGAACTGCTCGTTGAATGCCCCGGCCCTGTTGGTTGACAGATGCAGTGACAACGGCATTCCCAGATCCTGAGCGGAAGCCCAAATGGGATCATAATCGGGCGATTGGTAAGGCTTAACCGGGTCAACATAACTTGGTACAGTTGCTCCTATGAAGCCCAATTTTTGGCAGCGCTCCAACTCCTTCACCGCCCATTGGACATCGTCAATATTTAGCAGGCCAATGCCTTTGAGACGTCCGGGATTGTGGCTACAGAACTCCGCGAGCCAGTTGTTGTAAGCCTGCATTAGGGCGTTTACCAGCAATGTGTCGGAAACGGTATATAAAGTTAGGCCGCATGTAGGATATAGCACGCTCAGTTCGACTCCGTCGGTATCCATATCCTTTATGCGCTCAGCAGGGTTGTTGCCACCGGGGAGGGCATTTTCGTATTTATCGGAATAGGAAAGCTTTTCTGGTTCTTCGTACCTCATCCCTGCTTGGGTACCGCCTCCACAAAAGCATATCTGTGCACCGTCACAGAACCACCAGTCATCCCCGTCGTCCGCGCGGGCTACGTGGGGGGCCCGCCCCTTGAACTCTGAGTCCACTCGGCTGGTCCATAGATCTTGAGGCTCAAATACATGGTCGTCCATGGAGAGGATCCTGTAGCCTGTCACCAATCGCCTCCTACAGTTGCCTAGAGTTGATTGAAGCCTGGGTCAGTTGAGGTTATATAAACTCGCGGCGTTACCGCCAGCGATCTTCGCTTTCTCATCTTCACTACAGTCCGCCAGGATCTCTTCAAGAATCTGACGGCTTCTTGGAAAGGTGGATTCCTGGTGAGGATAGTCAGAACCCCATTGCAGGCTGTCCACGCCAATGATGTCGCGAAGCCTAATGCCCAATCCATCCTCCTGGAAACCCAGGAATACATTCCTATGTAAGTAATCACTGGGGAGCATGTCTTCTTTGAATCGGTGCCAGTGGTCCATTCTGAATCTTTGTGTGTACACGTAATCCAGTCGCTCCAAGAAATAGGGCACCCAGGCTAGTTCATGCTCAACAGACCCTATCTGAAGCGTTGGAAAGCGCTCGAACACCCCTCCCATAATCATTTTGGCCAAGGTTGTTTTGATCCAGGTGACCATGTTCACCACGGTATCAGGCTGAAGCATCTGAACCCGTTCGGTTGTTTCCTGTCCAGGTAAACCCTTACGATTCGTATCCACATGAAGAGAAATGGGCATGTTAAATTGGTCGGCGGCCTCCCAAAACGGCTCGTATTCGGACAAATCGTAGCTTCGACCCAGAGGCGGATAAACAGGAACCATCCCGCCCACCAGCCCGATGCCATGGCACCGCTCCAACTCTTTGACACCCCACCGAACGTCATCCAGGTTGATCATAGCGATGCCTTTGAGGCGTTTAGGGTAGGCGCCGCAGAATTCCGCAAGCCAGTCATTATAGGTCACCAGCACTGAGTTCAATAGCTCCGTATCGGGGACCGCGTACAACATGAGGCCTTGATTGGGGTAGATAACGCTGACGTCGACGCCGTCCAGGTCCATGTCCTTGACCCGCTCGTCAGGATCATAAGCGCCGGGCCTTACCCGTTCGAACTGATCTACTATTGTGAGGTTCTCGTTGCCTTCGAACCTTTCTCCGGTCTTAGATGCGGAAGCCATGGTTTGGCCTACGATTCCATCGGTGACCCACCAATCACCACCGTCGTCAAGACGGACGATACGCGGCACACGATCCTTGAACTTGGAATCCGACCTGCCTGTCCAAAGATCTGGAGGCTCAGTAATGTGGTCGTCGGAGGAAATAATTCGAAAGCTAGACATCGGCCCCTCCCACCCGGGTTTTGATAATCGCATTCTCGCGGTTTCTCATAACGTACCCTTGCGGATTAACTATGTCAACCTTGAGACCGGCTACTGGGCGGACCAGCCTCCGTCCGCGACAATCGCGGCTCCGGTCATAAAGGAGGCCTCGTCGGAGCACAGAAAGGCGGATACGTTGGCTATCTCCTCCGTAGTGCCCATCCTGGCCAGAGGAACTCTGTCTGCGAGGCCACTCAAGTAGGAATCAACGTTTTCTCGGCCCCTGCGAATTATTGGGGTGTCGGTCGGACCTGGGCAGACGCAGTTTACCCGGATTCCGTCGGTTGCGTGATCCAGCGCCATGCATCTCGTCAACTGAATTACGGCGCCTTTTGAGGCGCAGTACGCAGCGTTGTTCCTCAAGCCGACCATTCCTAGCTGGGACGCCGTGTTCAGGATGACGCCGCCTCCGTTGGACTTCATCACCGGGACGGCTTCTCTGCTAGCCAGATATATCGCTTTAACGTTCACGGCGAAGACCCGGTCGAAGCTCCGCTCATCAACGTCGAGCACGTTGCCCCTGGCTCCGATACCGGCATTGTTGAACAGAACATCGAGACGGCCATATGTATCTACGGCGGCTTTGATCATGACTCGCGCAGTTTCGGGATCGCTTACGTCGCCCTGGACGGAGACGGCGGCCCCACCATCTGCTTTTAACGCCTCGACGGTGTCGTGGTTCTGGGCCTCATTGATATCTACAGCCACTATCTTGGCACCCTCTTGAGCAAACTTGATGACGGATGCCAAGCCGATGCCGGATGCTGCGCCTGTAATAATAGCTACTTTGTCTCTCAAACGCACTGACTACACCCGCTGGTCCGTTAGGAAGTCCCTGATGATCTCTGCCACTTCTTGGTATTTCTCTATTTCGAACCAGTTTCTACCACCGGAAACAAGTTGGAATCTTGCTCGGGGGATCAACTCGGCGGCGGCTTTGGCGCCATCTACTCCCCGTTCAAACTCACCTGCTATGACAAGGGTTGGCGCTTCAATCAATGGTAGCCGGTCCTGCAAAGCATGGGTGAATACGGCTTTGATCGTGTCGACATATCGGGGACCGGCTTTCAGTCGCCACGTGATTTCGCGATGCTTGATATCCAGGTCAATAGCATCTCCTTGCTGGCGGCCAACGAAGTCTTCCCAGGTCTCCTGCAAATAGCCGCCGTCCTCAGTTAGGACCAGAGGAGTTACCCTCGCGAGGCGTTCTCGGCGACTATCATTGTCGAACCAGAGGATCGGCTTCGAGGCTATAAGCTTGTCGACCCGCTCGGGCGCGCTCGCGGCCAGCTCACAGGCTGTGCATGCACCGGTGTGATGGCCGAATAGACTGGTCTTCTCGATACTCAGGGCATCGAGAAATTCCAGCATTATCTCAGCGTATTCAGGGATGCTGTAGGTGTGAGGCGGGTAGGGGGACATCCCAAAACCCGGAGTGTCCACTGCGATGATGGAAAAATATGGGGCTAGGAGCTGCATTATGGGCTCATAGACCTCGGAGCAAGAGGGGGTCTGATGGAGCATCAGCAGCCGGTCGCCTTCGCCTACGTAGCGATAGTGAAGCTGCCCGATCGAGGAATCGACATAGGCCTTCTTTATTTCAGCCAAGCTAACCCTTATCGGTGCTTATTGGAGATTGCCCTGGTTTCAACCCTAACGTGCTGTCGTAATCCCTCCACTGCTCTTTGGGGAGATACTTTTCTTCCATCTCGCGTATGCGCGGCAAATCCGTGATCTGATTGGGGTGGATACCCCCCCACCTGCTTTCACTTTGACGCCGGAGAAGATCGTTATAGGCCTCGGTGCCACGCTCCTTGAAATCATGGTAAAAGTCCCAGGTCGCCTGAACCGCGGGGTAGGAAGACATACCGGGATACCAAGCGCCAGCCAACCCAGCTTCTTGCTGCTCCTCCAGTGTGGGGTGTGGATCGATGTAGGTGTGAATCAGAGGCAATACAGGCTTCGGAAGGATCCGACAGGCTTCTTTGATCTCTTCCCAAGACGCAAGTCCTTCGGGGAAGAGTACATCCACCCCAGCCTCTCGTTTATATGTGAGTAGCCGCTCCATTGCTCCCTCGAAGGTGCCTCCCTCGGCACCGCGAAAGTCGCAACGACCGATGATCACGAAATCCGGGTCCATCTCCATCTTCGCGTCCATGGCAGCCCGAAGCTTTCCCACCATCTCCTCTACCGAGATGCACCTACGACCCGCCATACTGCCTGACTTCTTAGGCGATTCCTGGTCTTCGATATGGATCCCAGCTACTCCGGCTGCGATGTACTCACGAACGGTCCGATAAACCTGGACTGCGTTGCCGTAGCCATTGTCGGCGTCTGCCAGCACCGGAATGTCCACCGCCATCGCTATACGTCTGGCGTTGTCGACCATCTCCCTCATGGTGGTAACACCGACATCGGGATACCCAAGTAAGTAGCTTGCTGTGACCGAGCCGGACATGTAGAAGACTTCGAACCCTGTCTTTTCGGCTATCTGAGCATGGAGAGGACTTGTCCCTCCTGGTAATACAACCAGCTCGGGGCGTTCGAGCAATTCTTTTAGTCGAGTTGTCTTGCGTTTTCGATCGACCAACTAAAGGAACCCTCTCGGATCGCTGATATAGCCGTTGATCGCCGACGCCACGACGGTGGCAGGGTTGGACAGATAGACGAAAGCCTCTGAGCTCCCCTGCCTGCCTTGGAAATTCCGGTTGGTCGAGGATATGGATACCTCTCCATCGCCTAGCACGCCCGAACCTCCACCGAAACAGGGGCCGCAGGTTGAGTTTTCGATGACTGCTCCGGCGTCGGAGTAGATTTCCCAAAGGCCGGCCTTCAGGACCTCGTTCCACACGTTCTGAGATGCCGGGCTACATATCAGCCGTACGTCAGGATGGACCTTCCGTCCTTTCATGATTCGAGCAGCAATCTCAAAGTCCTCGAAGCGAGCGTTGGTGCAAGAGCCTATCAGCGCCTGGTCTATCTTGATCTTGTCGGCCTCCAACTCGCTGGCGGAGCGGATGTTGCCGGGATCGTGGGGACATGCCACCTGGGGCTCCAGCCCAGTCACGTCCAGCACGTATTCTGTCTCGTACTTTGCATCAGGGTCCGGCGAGACATGCTTGTAGGGGCGGTTTACCCGGCCCTTCAGAAACTCGTCGGTCTTCTCGTCGGCTTCGAATATGGCGAATTTGGCACCAACTTCCACCCCCATATTGGATATGGTCCACCGGCTGGACAGGCTAAGCTCGCTGGCTACAGGGCCCAGATATTCGATGGACTTGTAGATTCCAACGTCGGTACCCCAGGTGCCCGCCACTTTCAGCACGATGTCCTTGCCGAAGATGAAGTTGTCCAGACCCGCGTAGTCGCCGACCAACTCTATCTTGATGCTCTCCGGCACTCGGAACCAGCACTCGCCGAAGATGAGGCAGAGCAGGGCGTCAAGAGCAGCGTTGGTGACACATGCGTTGAAGACTCCACCGCTGGTTGAGTGGGAGTCGGGCATCGGGATCAAATCCCCCGGTGCTATCATGCCGTTCTCAGGGAAGAGCTGGTGGGTTATTCCATGGCGGCCATATTCATAGAAGTTGGGGATGTTGTATTTTTTGGCCCACTGACGCATTTGGACCGCGGTATTGGCCGATGCCACAGTGGGAGGAGGTGCATAGTGATCCTCCACCATGAATACTTTATCTGGGTTCCATACCTTTTTGACGCCTAGCCTTTCCAGGCCTTCCCATTGCCTAGACATGCCCGCCGTGCCGTCCACTCGGCACCAGACGAACTCTCCCGGCTTGACCTCCTTTTTGTCGGCGTGGTCCGCCAGGATTTTCTCAGCGATTGTCATGCCCATATCAGACCCCTTCCACGTAGTCTATGCTACAGAGATATTACCAACAGCCTCAGTTTGGATGACTTCAACTAGCTAGGGCAGGGACTCGTTGGCCATCCTTTAGCGTAGAAAGGAAGCCCAGAGTCTCATCCGCAGATACAACGTCACAATATTTGAAGGCCATGTCGAACAATGAGGCCTTATGAGACAGTTCAAGGCGGTCGAAAACACACTCCCCCACCACCGAGACCTTAAACGTGTATCCGCTCGCGTCGATAACGCTGGCACGGACGCAGCCACTGGTGCTGTTTCCAACGACAATCAGGCTGTCGATTTTCTTATTAAGCAGTATATAGATCAACCCAGTATGGAAAAACACACTGGGGCGCTGCTTCTCGATGAGCAGGTCTCCCTCTTGAAAACCCAAGTCCGGCAACAGGGCGGACAGGGGACTGAGCTCGCTGTGGCTGTAAGTTGGATTGTCATAATTGGGCATGCCATGGATAGCCCTCATAATATGGTTGCTGAAGATAACGGGAATGCCCGCTTCCCTCGACCCTGTTACGACCCGTTTCATGTTGGGAATCGTGGCCCATGCGAATTCTCCACAAGTACCGGAGTTCACGTCCAACTGCTCTATGATGGGCTTGTCTTCTCCGCACACCCCGATGTCCATGTCGATGATCAGGAGGGCCGGGCGCTCGCCGAATCCAGTCTTCTTCCTCGGTGGTCTGGTCGCTAGTAGTGCTCGGTCCTTTTCGGTCAATACATCATCCCAGATTGCCATGGTGTCCTCCTTTGCCCTTTGCTTATGTGATGTGTCCCAATATTACAATCAAGAATATCGGAAGTCCAGCGAGTGAGAACCTGCCAGTAGAACCAATAGGACAAGCGCCAGTCGGGACTAGCCTCTGGGCAAGCCGAGACCTCGCGTGGCGATGACGTTGCGCTGTATCTCAGATGTACCTCCACCCATGGTATGGGAGAAGCCAAACATCCAGACTTCGGCCAGCATTCCCTCAAGGGGTGCCCACTTGCTCCCCTTCCTCAACTGACCTCGCAACCCCATGATTTCCACTCCTGTGGCTGCGGCCCTTTGGACCGACTCTGAGCCGAACAGCTTGCTGATGGACGCTTCCTTGTTGGGGACGAGCCCCTGTCCCTGCATCCAGGCAACGTTGTAGCCCATCAGACGGGCTGTTTGGGCCTCGATATAATGGTCTACGAGAGCGTTGCGCACGCGCGGATTGGCGGATAGCGGTTTTCCGTTTTCTTTAGTTTCCTTAACATAACCTACAAGGTCATCCATCAGCCTACGACAATGGGCTGAGTAGACGATACTGGACCGCTCAAAGTCCAGCAGGGTTACGGCAACGTACCAGCCCTGGTTTTCTTCCCCCACCAGATTCTCTTTGGGAACCCTGACGTTGTCAAAGAATACCTCATTGAAATGATGAGTTCCGGCCATATTACGAATTGGCCGAACGGTAATACCAGGAGTCTGTAAATCCACCAATATGAAGCTGATCCCCTTGTGTTTCGGAGCATCCGCATCTGTACGGCATAGCACGAATATGTTCTCGGATCCATGGGCCATGGACGTCCATATCTTGCTTCCGTTGATGATGTAGTCGTCCCCATCGGAGACCGCCCGAGTCTGGAGAGATGCCAGGTCGGAGCCTGACCCAGGCTCACTATAACCCTGACACCATCGCCCCTCTCCTCGGGAGATCGGCAAAAGGTACTTCTGCTTCTGTTCCTCGGTCCCGTACATCATCAGCACTGGCGCCAACATGCGAACTCCAAACTCATCCTTTCCTGGAGCTTGCTTGTAGGTCATTTCCTCGCCGAAGATGGCGGTGCGTATCGGAGATGCATCCTGCCCACCGTACTCCTTGGGCCAGTGCATCGTCAGCCAGCCCCGTTCGGCCAGCTTCTTGCGAATTTTGAAAGTGAGGTCCCAGTCGTAGGCCTCTGGCGAGTGATAATGGCCGCCCGGATTCCAATCGGTTGGCAGCTCCCGCTCTAGGAACCGCCTTATCTCCTGGCGGAGCTGTTCATCTTCAGGAGAGAATTTGAAATCCAATACCAGCTACCTCCTTATATGAAAGACAGGAAACAGATTCGGGTGGGCGGGAGTATAACATCGCCACCAAGAGCGGTCAATTTGAGCACTGCTCGCCTCTCGATTCGATAAAGAATTCACGCCTCCGGAGTCGATAAAGAAGTCACCCCTCCAGAACCCATAAAGAAGTCCCGAAGGATCGCAGCCAGCTCGTGACACTTCTCGATTTCAAGCCAGTTCCTCCCACCCGGAATAACCTGATAGCGAGAATGCTTGATCAGGCGGGCAGCGTTCTCGGCTCCTCTTATCCCCTTCTCTTGATCTCCTACGACCACAAGGGTTGGAGCTTCTATTTGGGCCAGTCTGGCGGCCCGGTCATAGTGGGTCACAGCGCCCGCAAGAGCCGCGAAACCGGGGCCACCCTTGAGACGCCACACTAGCTCACGGTGCTTGGCCTCCAGATCAAGGGCGTCGCCTTGTTGGTCTAATACGACGGCATCCCAAACGTCTTTGAGATAGCTACCTTTGTGATCGAGAACCATCTGTCTGACTGTCGGCGCGTACCGCTCTCGCTCTTCATCATCTGACCATATTTGAGGTTTGGAGAGTACCAGCTTGTTCACCCTTTCCGGACTCGAAGCGGCAAGCTCGGTGGCGAATGTGGCCCCTGTATGATGGCCAAACACGTGGGCCGATTCGATCTCAAGGGCGTCAAGAAACTCTACAAACACCCTCCCATAGTCGGGAATCGAAAAAGTGGGAGGGGGCATAGCCGACATGCCAAATCCTGGAGTGTCAACGGCCAGTACTAAGAAGTCGGGCGCTAACAGGCCCATCAATGGTTCAAACACTTCCGAGCAGGTTAGCGACTGGTGTACGAGGAGGAGGGGCTCGCCATCACCAACATAACGATAATGGACCTGGCCAATGGACGTGTCGATGTAGGCCTTTCGAATTGGGCCCAAGCCTCCGGCTCTAGGACTTGCCTATGACCATGGCGACTGTTGTTGTACCGCTGCCGCCCATGTTCACTGTGAGAACGCGACCGTTCTCCAACCTGACCTGATAGTCTCCGGCCTGCTCAGTAACCTGGCGATAGGCGTCCAACGCCTGTCGCACTCCGGTGGCGCCGACGGGATGGCCGGCGCCGATGAGGCCTCCACTCGGATTCAGAGGTAGACGACCATCGAGCTCAAGCCAGCCTTTCTCGATAGCTACGTAGTTGTCTCCGGGAGGAGTAAGGCCCACTAGGTCCACAGAGGCGTAAGCCGTGGTGGTAAAGCAGTCGTGGTATTCATAGGCGTCCAGGTCATCAGGGCCGGCGATTCCTGAGCGGGAATAAGCCTGAGTGATGGCGTTATGGGCGTGGGGGAGCACGTAGTCGTCGTTCTTACTCTCGGCAAACTTGTCCTCGAGCTTGAACGGCCCGGTGGTATGTCCCCACCCCACGATGGACGGAATGTCTTCCAGGGACAGTCCCCGCGAACGGGCATACTCCACGGCGTATTCTTGGGAGGCCAGCACGATGGCGACGGCGCCGTCGGTGATCTGGGAACAATCTCGAACCTTGATCTCAGGAGATATAGCAATGTTCATTTTGTCGTCGGGAGGAGCGTTTAGAACGTCCACGTTCCATCCTCTGGTCTGAGCATTTGGGTTTCGGGTGGCGTTTCTGAACATAAGGTCTGCCAGGTATGCCTGAAAGCCGGTGAACTCCTCGGTCGGGATCTCGAAGCGCCTGACGTACTCCGCGCCGAGCTGCCCGAACAGTTTCGGGAATGGGTACTCTCTACCCTTGGCCTCCTGGTCGTACCAGGCTGCAGTACCCAAAAAGTCGCCACCGTCCTGTGAGCTAACAGTCTTCATATGCTCTATACCTACGACCAGAGCCGTTTCATAGCGACCCGCCTCTATCTCCGCGGAGGCGGCCAGGATCGAGATACCTCCCGAAGCGCACGCCGCCTCATGCCTTGCCGTGGGCTTGCCACGAAACTTGGGATCGGCCTCTACGGCCAGGGCTCCGAGGTGAGCTTGCATGGTGTAAAGCTCGGCGGCGAAATTGCCGACGTGGATTGTGTCGATCTCGTCGGCGTCCAAGCTTGTCGCGGCCAAAGCCCCTAGGATCGTTTCGGTCATGGGCGCGACAATATGATTTTCCTCCCGTTTCCAGTTCCGGGCAAAATCGGTCTGGTGGCCCCCAAGAACTCTCACCATCAGCAGCTCCTAAATTCTGTTGCACACCTGTGTATAACTACAGTATAAACTACCTTCTGGATAGGCGGCTACTTCCACCGGCAAGGACCCCTTCTGACTGTATGCGCCACAGCCAGCCCAGCTTGACAGGTGGAATCGGCGATTCTATCCTACCCGTATCGCAATCCATCCCCCGTATCGGAATCTATCCCCCGCATCGGTCCAATGAGAGGAGAAGACGATGGGTATTTGGGATGATCTTTTGAGTGAAGAAGACCGGCAAGTAATAGCCGGCAGGTCACCGAGAAAGCAATTTGGATTCGGGGAGCGCCCCGCTCTGCTGGTCATCGACAACTACCTGGGGCGATCGGCGAAGACCGCCCGATCCCGGAGCAGCTCGACAAATATCCGGGTGCCTGCGGTCCCTACGCTTGGGCGGCCATACGCCATACCCAAAAGCTCCTGCCCAGGGCGAGGGAAGCAGGGATCCCGGTCATTTATAGCAGGCACGTCTACCGCGCCATCCACGGTCTTCCCAGGGCGACGGACCCAACTTTCGGATTCAGCGAGTTGAGCCCACTGTCGCAGATCATACCGGAGATAGCTATGCAGCCTGGTGATCTGCTTATCGAGAAGCAGAGGCCAAGCGTATTCTTCCAAACTGGTCTCATCTACATACTTCTAAACAAGAGGGTAGACAGCCTGATTATCGTTGGAAACAGCACCAGCGGATGCGTACGGGCCACCGTCATCGACGGCGCGGGATACGAGTTCAAGGTCTCTGTTATCGAGGAGTGCGTCTTCGACCGAATCCAGATGTCTCATAAAGCTTCTCTATTTGACCTTCAATTCAAATACTGCGACGTGGTCTCGCTGGACCAGACCATGGACTATCTGGAAACCGTCAAAACCGGCCAGCGAGCCCCCGTGCTCAGTGGAGCGTAGGCGTCAAATCCTGAATATGAAGACAATCCATGAGGCTTGCCATGAAGCTTGACGGAAGGGTCGCACTGGTGACGGGGGCATCCAGGGGAATTGGACGTGGGATAGCCAGCCGCATGGCCCGGGAGGGCGCGGCCGTCGTAGCCAACTACTACCGTTCAGAGTCCGCGGGCCATGAGTTGGTCGAAGAAATAAGAAGCTCAGGCGGAAAAGCGATTGCCGTGAAGGCCGACGTCGGTGACTACGACCAGGTGAAGGCCATGGTCGAGCGAGGCGTCGGCGAATTCGGCAAGTTGGACATTGTGGTGAGTAACGCCGGTATCTTCGGGCCAAGAAAACGTCTCGCGGATATAACCCCAGAGGAGTTCTTGGAGATCATCAATAACCACCTGATCGCAGCGTACAATTGCGCTCACACTGCTTTTACCCTACCTGCGCCAATGCGAACGTGGCGATATACAGTTCATATCGTCGAGGATATCCGAAGTTTGTCCGCCCAAAGCCTCTCCTTACGTCACTGCCAAGGCGGCGATGAATGCCCTGGCCAAAGAGGAGCGTTACCATGGCATTCGAGTCAACGCGATAGCCCCGGGCTTGGTGGAGACGGATATTAACAGCGACATGATGGAGAGGTTGACCGGGTTTACCGATATGAGGCAGGTGGACCCGCAGATGCCATTCGGCAGGATGATGCAGCCTGAGGACATCGCCAACTTTTGCGTGTTCCTCGCGTCGTCCGAGGGCAGCCATATTTCAGGTGAGGTGCTCTTTGTCCGATACGGCGTCGGAACCGAACCCACCAACTACTACGTCAGAAAACCCTCCTCTTCCTAGTATTCACACGCTCAGTTTGTGGGAGAGAATACCGAGGGAACTTTTTCGACTATTCTCCGTCTAGTCATGCAGAATCCTTTCAGCATCACGACGCGTACCCCACATGAAAGATACAAGAGGAGGGGATATGAAGACCGGATCCTCGAGTAGATCGCAGCCGCCAAACGGTAGTGCCGGCCTTTCATTCACGGCACGAATCGCCGGGTGGAGCGCCCGCCATCGTTGGCCGGTGTTGGCTGCCTCGGCTACCGTCATCTTTTTAGCCGTAGTCGCAATAATAGCCATTGGTACCGATCTAAGGGACGACGACGAAGGAGTGGGCGAGTCTGGCAAGGCAGTAGAACTCATGGAGGAGCGGTTCCGCTCAGAGCCCGTCCCCGACGTGGATCGAGTACCCCGTAGGACGGAACGGCTTATCTTCAGTAACCCTTCCTTGCAGGTGGACGACCCCCTGTTCCGCTCGACTGTAGACACCACAATAAAGGACCTCAGGGCTTTGCCAGGGGTGACCTTAGCCATCAGCTACTACGACACCGGCGAGCCCGATATGCTGGCAGACGACCGGCACGCTGTCCTAGGGTGGGTCACACTCGAGGGCTCATCTGTGGGAAACATCGAGCCGGTTCAGCGTGCCATAGAGTCTGCCGAAAAAGGTTCCAGTGGGTTCGAGATCGGCGTTGTCAGTTTCGGACTGATCGAGGATGAGTTCGAAGAGATCATCGAGGAGGACTTCAGCCGCATTCTGTTCATATCCCTCGGGTTGGGGCTGATCATCTTGCTCCTCGCCTTCAGGGCCGTGGTGGCGGCCGTCATTCCTCTGGCCATGGCCATTGGAGCCATCTTCAGCGCCATCGGCGTTGCTACCCTGGTAAGCAAGGCCTACCCGCTTGTCGATCTATACGCGGAAATGATTCTGATGATGGGCCTGGCAGTTGGTATCGATTATTCCCTATTTATCGTGAGTAGGTTCCGCAACGAGCGGCGAGAGGGAAGGCCAAAGCTGGAGGCCATATACGTGGCCAGCAACACCACCGGCAGGGCCGTTTTCTATGCCGGGGTTACGGTGGTACTGTCCCTGGCCGGGCTGACACTGACCGGTGACGCGACGTTCATATCGCTGGCCCTGGGCGCGATCATTGTGGTCTTCCTGGCCGTCGTGGGCTCGTTGACTCTCCTGCCGGCGCTGCTATCCGCCCTAGGCGATAACGTCAACCGGCTGAGAATCCCTTTTCTGGGGAGGGAGAACAGCCAGGCAGGCATCTGGGGGGGCCATTACGGACCGGGTCCTGGCGCGGCCGGGGGTGCTGGCCACCGTCACAGCGGGCGCCTTGATCGCTCTGGCAGTGCCTGTCTTATACTTGAACCTCGGCTTCAACGAGGGCGCGGACGCCTTGCCTGATGCCGTCAAAGGCAAGCGCGCCGTGGAGCTGCTGGAAGAGCACTTCTCCAGCAGCTTGCTGCGACCGGCGAGGGTCGTCGTAGACGCCCCCAATGTGCGAGCACCCGAGATCAAGGCGGCGGTAACCCAGCTAATGCAGCGGGTTGAAGAGGAGGACGCCTTCCTTGGACCATTCCCGACCCGGGTTAGCGGGGCGGGCGACCTGCTGCGTGTCACCGTCCCCGTTGCTGGCAAGATCGACGATGAAGAATCGGAAGATGCCTTGAAGCTCCTTCGTCAACAGATCATCCCAGAAGCTTTCGCCGGCACCAATGCCAAAGTCTACGTGTCTGGCGCCACCGCCGACAGCGTTGACTTTCGGGACCACATGTACGACCGAGCACCCTACGTCTTCGCATTCGTGCTGGGGCTGTCCTTCCTGCTGCTCCTGGTAATGTTCCGCTCCATAGTGATTCCGCTGAAGGCCATCGTACTCAACCTTCTCTCCGTGGGCGCGGCCTACGGCGTGCTGGTGATGGTTTTCCAGTGGGGTTGGGGTATAGGCATACTGGGCTCCGAGGCCGGTGGCATCGTCGAGTCCTGGTTGCCCCTCTTCTTGTTCGGCATCCTCTTCGGCCTGTCCATGGACTACCACATGCTCCTTCTCAACAGGATCAAAGAGGAGTATGACAAGGGGGCGAATAACGAGGAAGCGGTGTCCCTGGGTATCCGGTTGACAGCAGGGCAGATTACCAGCGCCGCTGCCATCATGGTCGGCGTCTTCGCCGCCTTCGCCAGCAGTCGGATACTGGGCCTACAGCAGTTCGGAATCGGCCTGGCCGTCGCGGTGTTCATCGACGCCACCGTCATCCGGGTAATCTTGCCTCCGGCCAGCATGAAGCTTCTGGGCGACAGTAACTGGTACCTACCTAGCTGGCTGGACTGGCTGCCGAGGGTCACTCCTGAAGAGAGTGTCCCAATGACTTCTCAATCCGGAGATGCCGAGGCTCTCGAAAGCGATTAGCGGTGGATGAATATCCGGAGGTCCACTCTGCGGCTACCCGGTTGTAACGATGATGGGGCTTGGTGGAGACGGACATCAACAGCGACATGATCGAGAGGTTGACCGGTTTTACCGATATGAGACAGGTAGACCCGCAGATGCCCTTAGGCAGGATGATGCAGCCTGAGGACATCGCCAACTTTTGCGTGTTCCTCGCTTCGTCCGAGGGCAGCCACATTTCGGGTGAGGTGCTCTGTGTCCGATACGGCGTCGGAACCGAACCCACCAACTACTACGTCAGAAAACCCCTGACGTCCTAGCCCCGATCGACCTCATGATGGTGCTGCTACAATAAAGCCGACATATTTCCATGAAACGCCCTAATCAGGACCGGCATAAACTGGTTTCGCATTCGGAGTTGGTTAAGTTGTCTGACGACTCCTCGCATGAGATAGCGATCGAATCAGGAACCTAGCGAACCAGGCTGCCCGACGGAGGTGCCATGCTCAAGACTTATAAGATCCGTGAGCTGATCGAGATGCATGACAACGGTGGTTTGAATATCAGGCCCGACTTCCAACGGAGGTCCAACTGGCCGACGTACGCGCTTTGCTACTTCATCGATACTCTTTTGCGCGGCTACCCTATACCCCTCATTTACCTCAGGCCACGCATAGAGCCGGGAAAAGAGCGGCCGATTCGAGACGTGGTCGACGGTCAGCAACGATTGACGGCTATCCTGAAATTCAGACAAGACGATCTGAGGATGTATGAACACGCGGGGAAATACGCAGGTCGAACTTATTCCGAGTTGGATCCCGAAGACCAACTCCGGTTCGAATCGTACGAAATAAAGGCCGATGAACTTCTGAACGCAAGCGACGAATACGTGCTCGACGTGTTCCACAGGCTGAATGCCTTTGGCGTGAAATTGAACTCCCAGGAACTGAGACATGGGAAGTTCCAAGGTGGAACCTACAAAGGGATCTTCAGAGATACAGTCATTGATACATCCGAGCGATGGCAGGTGCTTTGGTCCCGGTACAAAGTCGTCCCAGTCAAAGGCCGTCTGCGGATGGCTGATGATGAACTGACCGCGCAATTGTTTGGGGCATTGCTGAATGGGGTGACGGACGGCGGGCAGACACGCATAAATAAACTCTACGTGCAATTCGACGACGGAATTCCACAAGGGACAGAGGAAGTCTTCGACCGCACGGTAGAATTCATACTCGCGAATTTCCCCGACATCATGGCCACCAAACTGAGGGGTTCCCCCCACTTCATGATGCTTTTCGCCGCTGTGGCCCACGCACTCGTCGGAATACCCGCAGGAGACATGGGTCAGGGTGAGATCATAGCGCACCCCCCAAGGAGCCCAGCTGCCCTCACTGATCTAGCAGCAGCGCGAGAGAATCTAGAGACGCTTGCAAGTATTTTGAAGCTTCGGGTAGATTCTGTCCCGCCTAAGTTTTTCGAGTTTCGCATCGCCTCCGCTGGCACAACACAGCGTATCAGGAGCCGGAGCCGAAGATTCGTGGCGCTTTATAAGGCTCTACTGCCAGAGCGCATATAGATGGCGACCTCGCCGGACGTGAGTGCTGCATACCACCACTTTGAACTCAAGGCCCGGGCGCTCGAGGGGCGGTCCAACACGCCAGTGCCAGATATCTCTCCATTCTCAGTTTCTTGCCCACCCGTACACGCAGACTCCAGGTCGTTCTTGGTTCCGCTTTTGCAGAACGTTTGGGCGGAGTTTTGTCAGGATCTCGTTGAACTTTCCGTTTTTGGGAAGGGACCAACTCTAGCTGGACGCACTTTAGCGCCGATCCCGACTCCGGCGAATGCACCGAACCTGGAGAGCTACTTTAAGTCGACTCGCACCGAAGTAGCCCGCGAGACGCCGTGGGAAGGGGAGCACCCGATCTGGCACAGCTCTGAGTACATCGTACGTCTGTCCGATCGATTGAAGCCTGACAATGACCTCGAGATTCAATCAGGGGTCGGTGCAGCTCCCGAGGTGAAAGAGCTTAACACGGTGAGAAACCACGTCATCCATGGCGGCGGTCGAAGGGAGTTTGCGCGTTTACAGTCTAAGTACGGGTTTCGAAATCTATCTGTAGCTGAGTTCTTATCATCTGATGCAGGTTCAGGAGAGAGTATCTTCGAGCATTGGATCGGAGTCCTACTAAAAGTTGCTAAGGCTGGGGCGAGCTGATGGAGCTCAAATCTCAACCGTCTGATTTGGGACATTCAAGCGGGGCATCTAGTAATGGTGGTTTGCCAAGGGCGATTCGCTCTGTGCATCCTTACCCAGCCAAGATGGCTCCAGAAATTGCGTTCGATGTCCTCCAAGGGCGGGACAATCCTTTGAGGCTCTTGGATCCAATGGCCGGATCTGGGACAACCCTTCAAGTTGGCAGGGCCTGCGGGCATGACGTCTTTGGATTCGACCGAGACCCTCTCGCCGTCATTATCGCATCGACCAATTGTTCCAGCCTCGACCCGCAGGAGCTGGTCGAGGCTTCGCGGCTAGTCGCGAACATAGCAGAGAACAAGGCTCCGGCGCTGGACGACACTGCCACTTTCCCAATGGGGTCAGACCTGGAGACCCAGAAGTTCGTCAAGTTCTGGTTCGATCCAAGCAACCGCCGCGAGATCGCTGCTTTGGCGGAGGCCATTCGGAAATTGCGGACTACTACCGAAATGAGAACGGCGCTGTGGATCATTTTGTCGGGCACAATTGTGACCAAAAAGATCGGAGTGTCGCTTGCTGCGGATGTTTCACACAGCCGACCGCACCGGATTTATGATCGAGCACCGGTCAAAGCGGTCGATGCCTTCCTGCGACGGGGCAGACGGGTTGCAGGCATCATCAGCCGTTCTCCGATATTCGATGCGACTCGCTTGGCAGCGGCTCGAAAAGGGGATGCGAAGAAACTGCCAATAAGAGGGGGTTCAATTGACTGCGTGATTACGTCGCCTCCATACATTAGCGCTATCGACTATCTCCGCGGTCACCGGCTATCGCTTGTATGGCTGGGCTACACTTTAGCCCAGATACGGTTGCTCAACGGTCCCCGCCCGCGGCGTGTGACGGAGCCCATTCGACGCATCGCGGCAGCTTCGATGAGCGCCCCAGACATGGTCGCTCCTAGCCAACTGTTGATTAAGCAGGTCGAGGGATACACGGCTGAAATGAATGCTATCACCAGGGAAATCGCGAGAACACTGGTTCCAAGCGGAATCGCGGTTATCGTCGTAGGCAGCCCAACGATCAAAGGTACCCATGTCAATGCAGCGGAGATATTCAAAGCGCTGAGCTCATTGAACGGGTTGCACCTTGTAAGCGAGCCTACACGTTCAATACCTGCGGCCAGACGGTACTTGCCGCCACCCGGTTCCATGCCAAGGAACTCTCCGCTCAGCAAACGGATGGCAGAGGAGACGATACTTACCCTAGTGAAACCCAGGTAGTGCTTTCAGCTACTACTCCGTAACTATCTAAGGCCATCACCCTTTTGGCCAGAGCCTCTCACTGCCATCTCCCACTTGACCACCCAATCACCCTCCTCTCAACCTTATAACCAGGGCAACGTATACGGCATGCCAGTGGGACGGACCCGAACAAGGTTCGTCCTTTCTTTTTTGCCCTGCGCGCGCAAAACGGGACGGGGTGTCCCCTTCTAACATATGCCAGGGGAATCGTCGAGGAGCTGAGACGTCGTTTTCATCGTGGCCGAAAAAGGTCCGGGCCTACCGCGGACTGGACACCATGAGGCTGACGGGGCTCATCGTCGATGCCACCACGACGTGGCATCCCCCACGATGTCGTTCTTGTGGGGAGTCCAAAGGGGCTCGCCCCTTTGGCGGAGGTGTGGGGACGGATTGGGGCCGGGGTCGTGACCGGCTGCGGGAGTTGCGCCACAACGTACACGGAATGAACGTGGGCAGCTCCGCCCAGGAGAGACAGCATTGGGGAGAAGCCGGAGGGCTGTTGGTCCCTCCGTGAGACGTTCATAGATGGCAATATGGAGATACCCGAAGAGAACGAGCTTGTTGGGCAAATGGCCGGCCTGCGCTATCACTTCAGCAACGGCCAGGTAACAGGTAGAGAATAAAAAGAGATGCTGCGGCGGGGCATCTCCTCTCGCGACGAAGCCCGACGCCTCGATGCTGTCCCTCCTTCCCAAACAGACGCAAAATCAAACTTCGGAGCGAGCCCTTAGAGCGGACGGGGCGCAGAGCCCGAATAAGCCTGAGAGGGGGTTTCCTTTAGTACGGGAAGCAAATCGAGACGAAAGTTGGTAGCGCATACGGAATTCGGTTTCGTATCTGTTAGATACGGTTTTATGTGGTATAAGTAGGTGTTATACCACGAGTGGAAATGTAAGCAACCTTAATGGTGGTGGATAGATGTCAAGCGAGAATCCGTCTTTCGAGTCATACCAAGCCGAGTTCAGGCGTCTGAATTTTCTGGAGCGTTATCAGATAGAAGAATTTCCTGATACTGATACGGTACTCCTTAGCCCGAATCCACCGAAGGACGTCCTTGGGGACAGCCATTGAAGAAGCCAGCGGGTGCTCCTCTGAATCTGGGATAATGGTTTTGGAACAGAAACCCGCCCGGAAACAAGGAGCACCCAATAGATGCTGCCACAGAACAAACCCGACCGTATCCGCATCCTCTTTGACGACCATCGCCTGGTGGCCAATGCCGGCCTGCTCCTGCCGGCCACCCTAGCCCGGCACCTGGGCCTGCGGGAACTCGTCGACCATCACCTTGACCTCGGCGGAGCGCCGGGACGGGCGAACACTGGGGACAAGATGCTGACGCTGGTCGCTTCCGCGCTGGCAGGCGGAGATTGCATCGACGACGCCGATGTGCTGCGCGCTGGTGGGACGGTCGGTGTTCCAGGCTGCGTGGTCAAGGCGCCATCCACCCTGGGGACCTTCCTGCGCAGCTTCCGGTGGGGGCATGTCCGTCAGCTGGACCGGGTGAGCCGCCAGTTGTTGGCCCGGGCCTGGGCCGCTGGGGCCGGACCCGGCGACTCGCCCCTGACCATCGACCTGGACTCGACCATCTGCGAGACCTATGGACTGGCCAAGGAGGGAGCGCGCCACCACGGCTATACCGGCGCCCGCGGCTATCACCCGCTGCTGGCCATTGCCGCCGGCACCGGAGACGTGCTGATGTCCCGGCTGCGCGAGGGCCCGTGCCAACACCGCCCGTGGCGCCGCCCACTTCCTGCGTGAGACGGTGGGACGGGTGCGCTACGGCGGGGCCAGGGGCCAACTCACGGTGCGGGCCGACAGCGGCTTCTACGCCCACACTGTCGTTGCCGCCTGCCGGGAAATGGATGTCCGCTTCTCCATCACCATCCGCCAGCGCGCCAGCCTGCGGGACCTGATCGAGGCGATACCAGAGGAGGACTGGACTCCCATTCCCCACTGGATGGACGGCGCCGCCGATGTCGCCGAGACGACTTACACCCCGTTCCAGACCAAGCCGGACGCCCCGCCGGCGCGGCTCATTGTCCGGCGGGTGAAGCCGACACCCGGTTCCCAGCTGGCCCTCTTCGCCAGATACAGCTATCACGGCTTCATCACCGACCGGGACGGGGAGTTGCTCGAACTGGAGGCCGATCATCGCCGCCACGCCGAGGTCGAGAACGCCATACGCGACCTCAAGTACGGCGTCGGGCTGAACCACATGCCGTCGGGGCGCTTCGCCGCCAACGGCGCCTGGCTGGCGGTACAGGTGATGGCGCACAACCTGGCCCGCTGGACGGCGCGGATTGGTCTGGGCGAGCGGACCGTGATCACCAAGACCCTCAGGCGGCGGGTCTTCGCTCTGGTGGGACGGATCACCCGCTCGGCGCGCCGCCTCACTTTGCATCTCCCCCGGCGCTGGCCCTGGGAAACCCAGTTCAGTCGCGCCTTGGCCCGGCTGCAAGCCATTCCGTTCCCGGCCTGACGGCCAGCCTGCAACTGACCCAACGTCCCCGCAATCTCGCGCCACCCCGGTCGCGAGAGTCCCCTGCTGCGTATCCTCTCGCCATCCCGCGCATCGCAACTCCCGCATAGGGCCTTAGGGGCCCTGTGCGGCGACTGAAGACCGTCCGCCGACCTCCCTTTTACCCCAAGACCCCCAGGCCATCTCCCCTGTAGCTCCCTCACCCACCCCCTTCCGCTGTCCTCACGCCGTCCATCGGTGTCCTTCGGTGGATTCGGGCTTAGTTGTAGTCCCGAGGTGGTTCATTGCGAAGCCGAGCTTGAGCTCGACATGGGAGGCACTGCCAGGACCGCCGACTACCAGAGCCACGATGGCGCGGAGGTGGTCTATGCCTACACCGTGCAGGCCGGGGACACTGACGATAACGGCATCTCCACCGGCGCCAATAAGCTGACGGGTCAACAGATCAAGGATGCCGCAGGCAGGTTCGGGTTTGGAATAAACGACGCTGATTTGAGGCACGACGCCGTTGCCGAAGACGCGGGCCATAAGGTGGCTACCTCATCGCAGCCCGCTAAGTCCACCGACGCCACGCTCAGCGCCCTGACGCTCAGCGGCGTAGACTTCGGCACATTCGCATCTGGGACGATTTCATACAGCGCCCAAGTCGCCAATAGCGTGACGGAAACGACCGTTACCCCGACAGTGAACAACTCAAACGCGAGCTACGTGATCAAGCTCGGTGGAGTGGAAGATGCTGACGGGAAGATCTCCCTGGCGGTGGGCAGCAACGTCATCACCGTCGAAGTGACCGCGGAGGACGGCAACACCACCCGGACCTACACCGTAACGATCACACGGGCGGAGCCGCCTTCAACGGACGCCACCCTCAGCGCCCTGACGATGAGCGGCGTGGACTTCGGCACGTTTGCGCCGGGGACGACTTCATACACGGCCCAGGTTGCCAATACCGTGGCCCAGACGACGGTGACGCCGACGGTGAACCACTCCGGAGCAAGCTACGCCATCAAACTCGGCGGCGTGACCGATGCTGACAGTGTGATCGCCCTCAGCGTGGGCAGCAACGTGATCACCGTCGAGGTAACCGCCGAGGACGACAGCGCCACCCGGACCTACACCGTGACCGTCACACGGGCCGCGCCGCCCTCGACGGACGCCACCCTCAGCGCCCTGACGCTCAGCGGCGTAGACTTCGGCACATTCGATTCGACAACCACTTCATACACCGGGCAGGTGGCCAACAGCGTGACGCAGACGACTATTACTCCGACGGTGAACGACTCGGGGGCGAGCTACGTCATCAAGCTCGGCGGAGTGGAAGACGCAGACGGCGTGGTTGTGTTGAGAGTGAGCAGCAACGTCATCACGGTGGAGGTGACCGCTGAGGACGACAGCACCACTCAGACATACACCGTAACCGTTACACGCGCGGAGCCGACGACTCCTGAACAAGCTGTCCAGCGACGCCGCGCTAAGCGCCCTGACGCTCAGCCGAATAAACTTCGGCAGGTTCGACTCGACGACCATTTCATACACCGCGCAGGTGGTCAACAGCGTGACCCAGACGATGGTGACTCCGACGGTGAACCACTCCGGGGCCAGCTACGTCATCAAGCTCGGCAAAGTCGAAGATGCCGACGGTGAAATCTCCCTGGCGGTGGGCAGCAACGTGATCACCGTCGAGGTAACCGCCGAGGTAACCGCCGAGGACGACAGCGCCACCCGGACCTACACCGTGACGGTTGCACGCGCGGAGCCGCCCTCGACTGACGCCACCCTCGGCGCCCTGACCCTGAGCGGGGTGGACTTCGGCACGTTCGACTCGACAAGCGTGTCATACACCACCACTGTCGCAAACGATGTGTCTCAGACGACGGTGACCCCGACCGTGAACCACTCTGGGGCGAGCTATGTCATCAAGCTCAACGGGACGATCGACTCCGACGGTGTAATCCCTCTCAGCGTGGGCAGCAACACCATAAGGCGTCAATCACCCCGGTGAAGGGCTCAAGCCTGGGCCGGCGGGGTGGGTCCTGGCGTCGGTATCCTGGGGGCGCCGAGTAGGCCAGCATCTTGCGCACCGTGTCCCGGTGCAGGCCAAACACCCGGGAGGCTTCCCGAACGCTCATCCCTTCTACCATGCAGGCCCGGCGAACTCGTACGTAAATCTCCACGTGATACATCCATAACACCTTCCATAGACTGATAATCAGCCTTACGAAAGGCAGAGGACGGTACGATTTTCCACCGCCACAATTCAGGCAGTCGAGACGCCCACGTGGTCCACTTTACCTCCGCCTTTTACAATGGACGGATGCAAGAAGGGCATACCGGGACCCACGCCCCATTGGAAAGGCGGATTTCCACCTTGACTCTAGAGGCATTACCACAACGGAAGCAAGCTACCTTACCCCTTCTCATCCCACTGACCTCCAATCCTCAGAGGGGGCTCATCCCGAGAAAGACCATTTATTTAACCAAGCAGGTTATGCCGTTCTTCGGGCAAGGTTATGGTGATAATGAGCGACGTTTTGCAAAGATCACTCGAGGCTCGGAGTGTGCACATACACATCCCTTCGTAGTCAATCGTGGCTCCTTCTGAGTACTTCAATGAGATGGAAGCTGTCTTCCCGCAGTTGGGGCACTCCACCAGGATGACGGGTGGAATCTTGCCGTCTTCACTGATCGTCATTGAGTCAAGCACCAACTGCTAACCGGGATTGCCCAGATCAAACCAACTTTCCTGGATATAGCTCCTTCTGGGATACCGTCAAATATAATCCCGCATTCCAAGGGCGTCAAATGCGGCCTAATTCGCTCAAATTCCCCGTTTTCATATAGCAACCACCGTCCTGCCAAGCCTAAAATCCCCAAACCGCTGGTCTACGCCCAAGTCTCCCCCTTGGGAACCTCTTTTGCGACCCCGTAACCGTAACCAATCCCGATGCTCCTGAGGTGGACTAGCCAGGAGCCAGCCGAAGCCGGCCAATTCGTTCCAGTATCCCACATAGCATTTCCCGGCTCACTAGCACCTCAGCAAGCTGAAACACCAGCCTTCTGGCATGGCGCACCAACCGTCCTCCGGTCTTGACCATCCTGGTCTGAAGACTGGTCGCTGACCAGTCTTCATCGACTCCGGCAACACCAGCCTTCTCAAGAAGTTACCCAAGTTATAGGCCATGATGAACAGCCCCAGCCTGACCTGATTGGCCACGAACTTGTGGCAGGACAACCTCGTCCAGTTCAGGGCGTACTTTCCCTCTTTTATCCATTGCTCCGCCGTGCCTCGGCCGTTTTAGAAGCGGACTATCCCTATAGTTGGATAACTGAGGTTGGTAACTATGAAGGCCACTCTGGGAAACAGTTCTCCCTGGTGCCACTCCACCTTGGCCACCACCCTTCGGGATACATTCCAGCTCTGGGCCTGGTAAGTGAAATCGTGATACGAGACGATGGGCTTTGGGGAAGGCCCCTCAGTAGGCCGTGTCAGCAGGTGCGCTATCTTCCTCTGTAGCACTTCGTTTGCTGGCAGCCTGATGGCGTAGTCGATCTGTCTGGTCTCCAGATACTCGTATATCTCCGGCTTGGCGAAGGCGGCATCAGCGCGAAACAGCAGCCTGACTGCTGCTGTAAAATAACGCTCCACCACCGGATCGAGGACTTCTTGCCAATCATCGGCACTGTGGACGTTGCCTGACCGTAGCTTTGCTCCTTCACAATCCCCGAACTGGTTGAACAGAAAGAGAGGATGATAGCAGACGCATTCGAAGTGGCCGTTATAGGCTGCGCCCTCCTGCTGACCGTGTACTGGACTCTCCGAACTATCCATATCCAGGATAACTCGCTGGTGTAGGGTGTGGGCCATCGCCCGTTCCACCCAACGGGTATTCATTCGTGCCAGCGCCTGCCGGTTGTCCTCTTGGGTCAGGAACTCCGTCTCGAACCGGCCCATCTCGCTGGTGCTGGCTCCCTTCCGCTCCGAGCCTTGCCATCCCACGATCACTCGCATGGCTGGGTCTTGGGAAAGGCGCACTGCGTCATTGGTATCGTCGTAGCCAGCTAGGCGGCTGTAGATCGACTGTCTTAGCAGCGGAACCAGGTGGTGGAGGATATTGCGTCCGGTACGGCTTTCCTGGAGGTAGTCCTCAGCGATTTCGGTAAGGCCCAAGGCATCATCAAACTCTCGAAAAGCAAGAAGACCAGCGTCGGTGGTGATGGTGGCACCGTGAAATGCCAGGCGGACTTTGGGGTTGAACTGGAGCCGGAGAGAGGCCTTTTCGCCGTCACCCATGGGGTGCCTCCAGGATGATTACGCTACCTATATAAAACTCGCCAAGCTATGGGGTAATTATAGCCATACCGACGGCCAACGTCTCACAAATGGACAATGGTTTAAAAAATGCCGACGATTTACTCAGAGGGATATTCAGCCATATGGGAAATGTGGGTAAGGATAGAGGTGACCGCTGAGGACGGGAACGGTTCCCTGGTCTACACACTGGAGGTGACCCGGTCTGAACCGGCGACGCCAGGGACATCAGGGCAGCGCGTGGAAGATCGCTATGACACCAACAACAATGTCAGGATCGATAAGAACGAAGTGCTGGAGGCCATAAACGACTACCTCTTTGGTGAGGGAGATGAGGCCATCAGCAAGGGCGACGTGATAAGGCTCATAAACCTATACCTCTTTGGCTAATCCGTCGGATGCTCAGGGCACCGTAAAGGGAGCATCGACTCGTAGTCCACGCCGGGCATCGACTGCATCTCGTCCACGACGACCAGCGCGCCGCGCCGCTCGTTCAGCGACAGGCTGCCCTGCTCGCGGATGACGGAATCGACGAGGTTGAGGGGCGACACGCGCCCACCAGTGCGGCCACGTCCCTGCCCACGACTCCCTGGGCGGTGGAGACGAGAAGGATGCCGCCGTCGAGGATGGTCTCGCGCAGGTCGATGGTGGAGCGGGCGCTGGCCGAGGCCCTGGCCCGCGCCCGCTTGGAGGATGCGTAGTAGGAGGGGCGGGTCTGGACGGGGGCCAGGGCCTCGGCGCGGTGCTGTTGAGAACCTGTAGCCTCGTCTGTTCCTTCTGCGTCAATGTCACATTCTCCATAATGTGACTGCGATGATGTGTCCGGGCCATCTCGGCTCGGGTCTGACTCTTAATGTGACTGGCTGATATGCCTTCGAAATGATCTGTCGACTCGTCCTCGAGATGGCCCTACCGGTGCCAACGGCTTTGGGAGCAGTGACTTTATAGGAGCGTGGCCTCAAGCCCCATCGCAGTCTTGTCCGCTCACTTGGCCGGCGCGCCTTCTTTCAGTGCCATCCTTGAGGAGTTGAGGCTGACATGAAGGTCTGATCGGTTAAACTCCGTTCTCACCATTATGAACCACCTGACAGTCCAGTCTGCGGGCCTCGTCTAGTTGTCTCGCATGAGCTAAGAATTGGGCGTGCTCTTCCTCCGAACCAGTGGATCGCAGCCAATTGTCGAACCGGGTAGCCAAGCCATGGGTTAGCTCAAGGGGATGAACTACTGTGAGCAGGCCCGAACCCATCCAAGTCATATCCGATGGGGATGCTTCCACCGCTAATAGACCATTTCTTCGGGACCGTGTTACCGCGAGGGGTCCAAAACGCCCGACGTACTCGGACATGGAGGGGGGCGCAATTTCCCCTAGAGTGACTGATCGCCAATCCAAATAAGCTTCTTGCCTACGGTGGAGTTGGTATCCGCGCGAGTACGCCCTGAGTTCATAGCAGAAGGGTTCGATAGCGACAGGAATGGTACAAAGTCTGTATATACTGCTCAATGGCCCGTATGCGACTGCGCCATAGACGCCGGTGGTTACCCTGGCCGGTGGAGCAAAGACCCAGACTCTGGCGAACACTTCGGGAGCCGGGATTCCGAGGTCTGTTGGTTGCATCACATTGAGGCGTTGGTCATTGCCCGCCAAATATTCTAGGGGAGCCTCAAATAGGTCTCTTCGGAAGCCGACATGGGCTGCCAGGGCCATTACAGCTTTCACCATGCTCTTCTGTACGTGCTCCACCGGCAGGCTACTCGGTATTGCTATTGGCAACCACAACCGGGCACCGGTTGTATTTTTCCCTGGAGGTCGTTTCCACCCGTCCGACCGCATGTGGCCAGAGGTGGAGACCTGAATAACCGGGCTGTCACCGTAGGACCACTCGGTTTCCTTGCTCCGTGCCCCTCTTAGCTGGGTAACGGTACCCGGGTCTCCTTGGGCATTGTCGAAGTAATGCGCCAGGATACTGAGCCGATTAAGCTGTTCTTCAGACTTTCCTAACGTCTGATTGCATTCTTGGCATGAAAACTTCGTTGTTGTAACGATTCCCCCAAAGTGGCGGGGGATGATATGTTCTGTGGACAGTCGGTCGCAATGTTCGTCGCAAATCCAGCATTTCCTCATGCCCTCAGTATACGTCTGGGAGCCACTATGCCGCTTTCTGGGTTTGTCAGCAGTGGGACAGTTCGTTGAACGCACATTTGAAGGGCATGCCGATAGGAACTCCGCGAACCTCTGCAGCTTCCAACAATCCCATGTGAAGGTCTATAAAGAGTTAAGCGCTACCCCTTCCGAGGTTGTGCTTGCGCTGACCGAGATGCCTGGCTTGACCCCATCCTCAGGGTCACCGGCGTCTATGGGCCAGTGATTGGTCTTCGGGTGCGTCCCGGGTGAGCCGGCTTCCCATCAAGCGCTTCAGGTGGCGGTAGACCAGAGCCCAATAGGCTACGGACGCTAGTACTACAACGACGCGTTTAGGGTGGTGGCTCCATCCTGCCTTCACGGCGGGCGGAGCGGCGTCTTTCGTGGGAGCGGCGCGCCCGCTCGTTGCGTAGCTGCGTATCCTCCAGCCACAGCAGCAACTCCTCCGGTCCGAACCGTTCCCGGGGCAGCATCTCCCGCACCACCCGGTACACCTGGGGACGGGTGATGACCACTCCGGCTACAGCCCCCTCTCAAGCCGGGCGATCTCCTCGACGAATTCGTCGACGTCGGCGGTCAGGGTGAGCACAAGATCGAGGTCCGAGGGGTCGCCGTCGGCCAGCGCCTCGATGGCTTTGTCAAGGCGAGGGATGATTGTGTGTCCAAACTCCCAGAGCTCTTCGAGCATGTGCGCATTTGCGTTTGCGAGCAGATCAACAAGGCGTTCTGCTCTTTCGTCGACGCGAACTGAGCGGCAGCGCAACGTCCACCGCGCACTGTCCTCCCACACTTGGGCGAGACGGCGGGCTACGTCAACGAGCTCGCTCGGCACCGCGTCCTCTCCGCACACCTGTGGCAGGTAGTTGTTGAGAATCGTAGTCGCGGTTTGCGCGAGCCGCTGGACTTCATGCAGCCTGTCCTGCGCCCACGATCCGAGATCGACTACGTGCACGAAGGTTACATCTTTACTCGCGAGCCCATGCTCGATCTCGCGGCGGAGCGTTTCCCGACCGTCAAGCTCCTCTTCGAGAACCGTCGCGAAGAGCCTAACGTCCCAGTACTGATCACGCCGAAGCGCAAGTATCAGCGCTTCGCCCTCGAGCTCCGCCAGCAGGCGATCTTGGCCGCGCGCCAACTGCCGCAGTTCGAGGGCATCTTGGACGAGGTACGCGAACTGATTGCGCAAGGTGTTCACGATGTCCTCGGCTGTGGCGAATTCGAACGTCCAAACCTCGCCGCCTCCGCGGAACGAGTCTATGAACTCGAAGACCCGTGGCGTGTCGACGATGCCCGAGTAGTCGGCCTCGGGGTTTGCCTTCCACACACGCATCTGCGCGAGGACGTCCTTCCTGACGAAAACATACACAGGCACGCCACGTGCCCGGGCCTCGACGAATTCGAGGTTGGTGACGGACTTCCGCCTCGGCATCGACTGAGCCGTACCGCGCACCAACGACCATCACGAAGACATCGGCGTTCTCCCGCACATTCCGCCGGCTGTTCTCGACCGTCGTCTGGTTCGCGTCGATCGGAAACGAGTCATGCTCAGACATCACGGCGCGCCAGCCGAGCCCATCGATGAACTGGCGAAGCTGCACGCGGAGCTCGCTGAGGTCGTACATGGTAGAACTTAGGAAGACGTTCGGCGGGCTGTTCTTCATCGGTGCGGTCCCCTATCCATTGAAATCAGCAATCCTCTTTCTCACGAACAGCGTTATCCAAGTTGCCACTGCGAAGTCGCCTCCAACAGATCCTGGCTGAGAGCAACGCTCGATTCAGCGATAAAGGCGGAGTCCTCAATGCCAAGAACATGTTGGACCACGAGTTCGGTACCCGGGCCGGATCGAGTGCTGAATAGGCCCTGGAACATCGACAACGCCTCGGAGGTCACCTGGCTCGAAATCTCGTGTGGCCGCAGAAGTCCGAATTCGGAAGCGATATCGGCAGCGTCAATCGCGTGCAGGAGCCGATAGATGTCGAAGGCGTCTTTGTGGAGTAGTTCGCGCCGATGTGCACGGGCAGCCGAGATGCGTTCCGCTATCTTATGTACTTTCGACACCAACAGCGCAGCAGGTCCGGCGACCTTCAGGATGCGTGAGCGATCGGTATCTGGAGCCAGAGAGCTGATGGTCCTAGGCGTATGGCTGACAAGTGCGCCCTCAAGTCCGTGAACCTTCATCGCCGCTCTGTTGGCGTGGACACCGAGCCGAGCTCCTCTGCGCCCTATACCGCTCACGGCCTCCGGCACCAGCAGGTCAACCTGCGACCTCTCGCCTCTCCTGTACAGCCCCGGTTGGTCCTGTAGCGTGAACCCCGCGACGCTCATGGCGTCGACTATCGTCGGGCTGCTCCCCAGAAGATTGGGATCAAGCGCGATGTCCGCGTCATATGTGAAGGGAGAGAGCGCAAAGCTCGCCTCCTCGCTCTCTGTGTGCACGTATATTGCCTGGGCGCCCACCAGGATGACCGCATCGCTGTGGCGTCGCAGCGCATCCACGGCGTCGAGCAGCGCCTCGCGAGCATCTATCCGGTCTTCGTCATAGGTAGTTTCCATTTGTCCTCATTGTCACGCATCCACTCCAGAAGGGCCTCCGCCTCCGCCGGTCCTCGTCCCGGCCCCGTGATGAGGTCCAGCAGGACCTGGGTGACGCGAGCATATGTAATGTCATTGTCGTATTCGGCTCGCTCGAAAACCACGGGATCGAACGGTCTCACGATGAGAACATTGCCTCCAGTCTCCGCCGGGCGCAGTCCAAGTGATTGCGCAGACGCCTCCGGATCGTCGGCGAAAAGAGCAACCAAGCGTGGCTCCGCAACCGGTGCCAGGCGATTCGCGGCGAATGAGCCGGTGACTGTGTATCGAAAGGACGCATCGCGAAGCCGGCTGAGAAGAGCCCTTGCTCCTCTCGGTTCGAGCCACGTCGTCAGCACGTTGGAGGACGCGAAGTCGTAGTCCGTGGCCCATCTGCGGGCCAGGGCCTCCCAGTCCACTGAAACTATGCGTCCCCTCGGACCATCTTTGGTGATGATTTCGTCCGGCTCTAGCAGGCTGGACACCCTTGATATCATGGCTGGAGAACTTGCGGTTTCGGCAGCCAGTTCCCGGGTCCCGAAGGGAGTCCGGTAGTCCAGAAGGCCTCTGGCCACGCGGGCAGCGCGACCTCCTTTCAGCGAGCGAAGGGGACGTTCCTCTCTGAAGGGGTTCTTGTCTGCCCCCTGGGTTTCGATGAAGACGGCGGGACGTTCCACGGTGAGCCGCAGGTTCCCGGTGGAGTCAGCGTAGCTTATGCCGGCTTCCGCCAGCCGCCCCCTCGTCAGGGGGCTGAGGTAGGTGGAAACCAGCATGGTTGCTGGGATGGCGCCGGGCTGTCCGGCTTCGTCGTATCTTGAGAGTGATAGGCTCTTCAGCTGGGACGCCACACCCGCCACAAGCCGGGGTTCCACAGGCTTCGTCTTGACCTCCACGATGATGTAGGAGGAGAGTCCGTCGGGATCTCGGATTTCCAGGATCGCGTCCACTTCGCGTGTGAGGCCCTGTGGGGACTGCCCGAGTACGTTTCTCTCACGGTCGCGTAGAAGCCACCGCGGCGGTAGGCGTGCGTCTATGTCTTTGGCGGTCATGTCGACCAGCCGTGTTTCTGATATATAGCTGTTGCGCATCATGCGAAACAGTATAAATTATGCACCACCCTGTAGTCAAGCAGACGCTTCAAGGTGCATACTCACCCAGCTCGCGAAGACTACCGGAAGCCGAAGTCGGATGGGCAGGTGGACGTGGGGCCGAGCACCAGGAAGCGGTGGCCCAGCGATTCGACATTAAGCAGCCGTTCGGTCACGACGTGTGAGTCGACTCTCGTCTGCGTGTAGATCCAGATGGCGTAGCAGGGTTCGGCACCCTTGGTCGCACGCCACGCCCGTTCCCAACGGCCCCACCTTCTCCGGCAGGCTGTTGTGGGGCACGCTACTGTCTAGCAATCCGACCTAGCTTGGATGGACCCGAATCGACTGCCCATGAGTACCGTACGTTTCCGTCGCTATTGAGTCCAGAGAGTGAAGGTTCTCGATTTTGGTCCGAAAAGCCCTGCTTGCGGTATTATACTCCAAGCTGGCAACGACGGGACGCGGCCAGCCCGAAGGACATCGTCGCCGAGCCTCACGTCGGCTACCGCATGGCGGAGGGCGAGACGCCGGAACCGGAGGAGGCATGAACGCCGGGCACGTGCTCTCGGTACATGGTAAGCCGTCGCCCGACGGGTTGGGCGGGCCTGATTACAGGTCCAGCCTGAACCTCAACACGAAAGTTCTTGATTTCGTCAAGTCTGGTGGGCCAGGAGGGACTCGAACCTTCACTCAATCGGTTATAAGCCGACCGCTCTGCCTCTGAACTACCGGCCATGCCCCCCAGTGCGTCCCATCCGAGACAGGATCGGCGCACACCCCCACCTTGTCAGAGTGACCTCACCGCGTTCTCGATGGCCGCTGTTGCCTCTTGGTAGTCCGTGCCCGGCGCGAAGCTCAGCGGCTCGCCGAAGCGGACCTCGATGCTCCCTCGCCGGAAGAGCGGGAACCGCACCGGAAATCCCAGCTTGTGGATGTGCAAGCGGACCGGAACAACCGGGATGCGTCCTTCGACGGCGACGAGGCCCGTGCCGTTCATGAACGACTTGATCGGCCCGCCGATGGTGAGCTCGCCTTCCGGGTAGACGAGCACCGACCACCCGTTGTCCATGATCTTGCCCATGTTTTCGAGGCTCGGCCTGACGGAGCCTTCCCTCGCGAGCGGGAAGCCGTTGCCCAACAGCGGGTTCATGAGCCACCAGACCGGGTTTCTCCACAGCTGCGCGGCCCCCGCTACGGCCATCCGACGACGCCACTTCAGCGGAACAGTCTTGAGGATGAGCGGATTGTCCAGGCCGAGATTGTGGTTCGACGCGAAGAGCACCGGGCTGGTGATGCCCTGCAGATGCTCGCGGCCTACCACCTTCAGGCCGTAGGGAAGGGCGATGAGCGGGAAGAGGATGGCGCGTTGCAGGAAACCGCGCGTCATGCGGCACCACCACTGCATGCCCCAGCTCGGGAAGCTCATCATCGGAGGGTTCTTCGACCCCTCCTCTACGAGGTCAGCGAGCTCCCGTACCGTCGTCTCCGGGCTAACCTGGCCTTCGTCCATGTACAGGCCTAACTCCGCCTCAATCGCCGACAGCAGCTCGACCCGGCCGAGCGAGTCGAGGTCGAGGTCGTTACCGAGGGCCGCACCGTCTACGATCTCCCCAAGGTTTCGCTTGCTTATCTCGCTGATGATGTGGCGCAGGCCCCTCGCTCCACTCGGCGGGCTGCCGCCGGACGACGGTGTTGCATCTGGAGCGCCCTGCTGCAGTTTGCCGAGAATCGTGTCGAGCACAACCTGCTTCTTTACTTTGAGTGTGTGCGTGCGGGGGAAGTCTTCCTCCGGCCAAACGGTGAAGCCCCTGATCCGCTGCTGCTCAGCTAACTGACCATTCGTCCATGCCACAGCCTCCTGGGCTGCACCGGGGTCGTCCAGGATGACGGCTGCATGCACCTCGACCGACGACCCCTTGGCGAGTCCAACCACGGCCGCGTCCTTCACGCCCGGGTGCTTCGTCAGCACCGCTTGGATGTCCTCGGGAAAGACGTTCTGGCCGCTCGGGAGCACAATCATGTCCTTCACGCGGCCCTGGATGTGCAAGAACCCTTCGTCGTCGAAGTACCCCAGGTCTCCCGTCTTGTACCAGTCGCCGTCGAACGCCTTGGCGGTCTCTTCCGGCGCGCGCCAGTAGCCCGGGGTGACGTTCTCCCCACGCACGAGGATCTCACCCACCTCGCTGATCTTGACCTCTACGTTCGGCAGAGGACGGCCGGTGGAGCCGTGGCGACGTTCCTCGATCGTGTGGTTGCTGATGACGGGCGACGCCTCAGTGGCCCCGTAGCCCTGCACGATCTTGACGCCGAGCAGCTCCCACTTGCGTCCGAGGTCCCGGTCCAGCGCCGCGCCCCCCGACACGATGAAATCGAGCTTGCCCCCGAACTGCTTGTGCACCCGCCGGAACAGGTAGCGCCGCAAACGGAACGGCACACGCTCGGCCAGGTTGAGGAGCTTGCCCCACAGCACCTCCTTGCCCTGGTGGGCCACCTCCCGCTCGATGCCGTTCATCAGCAACTCCAACCCCTGAGGGACGAGGAGCAGGCTGGTGACCTTGCGCTCGCGCATCGTCCGCGCCAGGACGGTCGGCTGGCGGCTGGTTGGGTACGTTGTGCTCGCGCCGTAGTACAGCGTGACGAACAGCCCGCCCATCTGCTCGTACATATGGCTCAGCGGAAGGATGGACAGCAGTCTGCTCGATGGCTTGCAGGAGATGCACTGGATTATCCCCTCGATATTCGCGGTCAGGTTGCGATGCGTCAGCATCACGCCCTTCGGGTCGCCGGTCGTGCCGGACGTGAACATGATCTCCGCAAGGTCGCTCGGCGCGATGTTCACGTCCTCCGGCTGGGGCAGTCCAGCGATGGCGGCTTCCAACTCCTCGAACGCCAGCTCCGGAACGCCCAGATCCACCTCGCCCTTCGGCGTAAACCGCGATGTGAAGGCTAGCTTCGGCTCCGTCCTGGACACGACCCTCGCGACGTAGTCGGGCGCGCTGCGCAGGTCGAGTGGGACGACGATGACTCCTGCTCGCAGACAGCCGAAGAAGAAGAGGACCCAGTGCGGAGAGTTGGGGCCCCACAGGATGACCTGATCTCCCTTCGTGAGCCCCCGTCGTTGGAGGAGGGTCGCTACCTGGCCGGACTCGTCCCACAGCCGCGAGTAGCTCCAGCGCAGGTACCGGAACCCCGGTTTGAACAGGAGCGCGTCGCGAGGCGCATGCTTCTCGGCGACTCCTCTGAGAAAGTCGACGATGGTCTCTCCGACGGCGGTACGAGCGTTGTCCATTAGCTACCCCCTAGCCGCACAGTATAGCGGGCTGAGGTCGTCCGTACAGGTGCGAAAGTAGCGTTCCAGCAGGTCAGTTCCGAGAGCCATTGCAGGCCACGCTGGTCAGGCGGCGTGCCGCTGGATAAGCCTTCCAAGCGCTTTGCGGGGCTCCCTCCGCATGGGCGGGAAGTGGCTGAAGCAGATGATGTCGAACTCCAGGTCGAGGAGCTTCTCCAGCGACCGCATCGCCTCTCTTGGCTGCTGGGTGACTCCTGGGGCTGGTGGGTATAGCCGCCAACCGAGCTTGTACTGCAGTGCGTCCCCGACGATAACCGCGCGCTTCTCTGGTAAGTGGAGGCCGACGCTTCCTGGCGTATGTCCGGGGAGGTGTACGACCCGGACCTCGGTGCCGAACGGAAGCACGTCGCCGTCCTCGATGCGGTCGTCGACGTGCACGGGGTTCCCCATGAGCTTGGTGAGGGCGGGGCGAGCCATCCACGCTAGCATTCTGCACTGCAGCGGGTTCGGGGCCGCCACCGTGCCATCGATGATGTCCGCCTCCAGCGGGTGAGCGGCGACGGCAATCTTCCTTCCCTCGGTCAGTTCCCCAAGGCCGCCCGAGTGGTCCGGATGAGCGTGGGTGACGACAACTCGCCCGATACGGTCGGGCGACAGCCCGGCAGCCCTCAGCCCCCGCGTTATCGTGCTCCCGCTTCCACGGAGCCCCGCATCGACGAGGAGCACCTTGCCGCCCTCGGTCAGCACGGTCACGCGTGCGCCGATAGCTTTGACCTGGAACACTCCATCGGTGATCGGTATGGCCCTGCGGAACATACCGCTATTTTATCAGCAGCGATGAACTGGGTAAACGTAGCGATTGTCCTGGAGATTGCGACGACCTTCACGGTGCCGGTCAAGTTAGTAACAATCCTCCATCCGACTCCTGATTTCTGGGGACTCAAAGTGTTTCGCTTTTGCTAGTTGCTAACCGATGCGCACGGTGCCAACTAACTTGACACCCTTTCTTGCAACAGAAGAGCCACACCTGGTAGCACCCAGTCGCCCACCAACCATCCAAATGCGACCACCAGTGGGATTATGTATCTTCGGTCCAGAAGGACATCTTGCTTCTTGTCTTCCGGATCATGCTGGGCTTTGTGATATCCCCTTTTCAGATTCTTGAGGGATATGACCCACATCGAAATGTTGATCACCAGTACTATTAGGAAGACGGCAAGTCCGGCCCAGTTGACAGGGACCGAACCAGTCATAAGAGAGACGACTCATCTATCCCGGCTCGTCTGGCTCAGCTTCGGATGGCCCAGCCGGGGGTCGGTGCCTAGGTTGCGCGCCACGCCCGCCCCAACGGCTCCACCCTCTCCGGCAGGCTGTTGTAGGGCACGCGATAGTCTAAGAGTCCCGCCCCGGCTTGAATGGACCCAACCCGACCGCCCACGAGTATCTGAGTTTTCCGTGTCTATTGATTCCAAAGAATGAAGGTTCTTGATTCTGTATAGTTTGGTGGAGCCTCATCGGACGAACAGGACGTTCGATCGGACCCTGCCTGGAGTACGATTGACCCAGTTTCTAGAACGAGACGAGCTGGGAGCACTGAATCGGCGAAGATTTCGTGATATTGCTTATAGACATCTGGAGGAACCATTATTCGACGGTCGTACAAGGTTTATCATCCGGGTCCTTCCGCCTCCCGGAACCGGACCGCTCGCTAACGGGTGGTAGGCAGTGACATTAAGTGTGGGCACAAATATAGCTGCCAAAGTAACCACTGGGCAGCAGGTCGGGATTGCAATCTGGGGGGACGCCACAGACACCAAGAGTAGATCAACTCCAGTAAGAACCGCCTCCCTGCATAGAAGAAGCAGCCTCTACCTATACCCTGCTTTCATCCCGCATCTTGATGGCGCCGGAGCTGACGGCGTTCAGTCTTGCGAGCTATCCTGTTTCCCGTGTTGTTGCAGCTCCCTTACAACCTCTGTCACCATTATAATCAGAAAACCCACTGCCAGCGGAAGTGTGATAGCAGATAGAAAAGACCAGAACCCGTTGAATTCCGTCGCTGCATAGATGCCGTAGACAAAGGTAGTCACGATTATGACCCCTGCTAGTATCCTGCCAAGCAACACAGTATCTACGTTTGCCTTTACCTCCATGGGGTACCTCCTTTACCGGTAGTGGCGTTGCTAGGTGAAAAAGCCTTCACCATTCCCAAGAGATTGTCGCCAGATCAATCAGGAAAGTC
>CBDDEH010000004.1:0-2010095 GCA_965226865.1 Dehalococcoidia bacterium
GCCTCGACTCGCTGCGCCGCCACTTCGACCTGGCAGGGAGGACTCCAGCCTTCGGACTGCGCACCCATCTGGTGGTGCGGCCCTCGGAGGCGGAGGCCTGGCAGGCCGCCGATGAGCTGATCGCCCACGCCGATCCGGTCGTGAAGGCCCAGCGCCGGTCCGCCATCGAGGGCACGCCCATGGTTGGCCAGCAGGCCCAGGCAAAAGAGGCCCCCGGCCACCGGCTGGGGCCCCACCTGTGGAACGGGCTCTCCCAGGTGCGCGTCAACTGCGGCAGTGCCATCGTGGGTACGCCCGAGCAGGTCGCCGGGGAGCTTCTCGCTTACTGGAAGCTGGGGATCGACGAGTTCATCCTCTCGGGCTTCCCCCACGTGGAGGAGTGCCGGCGGGTCGCCGGGGAGGTGCTGCCCCTTTTACGGCGACGCATCTCCCAGGTGGCTGTGGCTTAGGGGTGCCCGGGGATCTGCCCTTCAAGGGAGGCCGTCACACCGGCCAGGCCTCCTGGCGGTAGGCCATCTCCCAGAACTGGTACTCGTAGCGGCTGCTGGTAAGGAATGCCTCCCGCATGGCCTGCCTCTCCCTCGGCCCCGCCTCCAACGCCTCCCGGTCCAGGAACGTCCTCCACGCCTCTGTGCTTTCCTCCAGCAGGCCTTCACTGTAGGCGAGGACCCACTGGCTGTATACGGGGTGCTCCACCGGCTGGAGGAGGGCGCCTATCTCGTGGTAGCTCCAGGGACAGGGAAGCAGGGCCGCCGCGGTCCGTCCCAGTCCCCCCAGGACGGCGGACGCCATCATGTGGTTGATGTAGGCAATGTTGGTGGGAGCCAGGGCGGTCCTGTCCGCCTCCTCGGGGGTAATGCCTGCGAGACCCATGAGTTTCCGGTGTAGTGGCCGCTCCACGGGAGTGACCATTCTGCGGGACAGTTCCGCCAGGTTCCGGGAATCGGGGGCTTTGGCCAGGGCCAGGGCCACCGCCCTGCCAAATCCTTCCAGGTACAGATAGTCCTGGGCCAGGTAGAAGCGGAACTTCTCCAGGGGCAGGGTGCCCTGCTCGACCTCCCTTAGAAACGGGTTCTCGAAGATCCGGCGCCATATCGGGTCCGCCTCTGTCCGCAGCGTGGCCGAGAATCGCTCACTCATTGGTCGTTCGTCGTTGGTCATCGGTCATCTTTCCGTCCGGGCGTGGTGGAGTATCTCTGAGGCCGGATGTCGCGTGAGCGGAGAATTAGATGTTCTCCCCGTGGAACCTTCCCTTGTAGCCCTCCTCCAGCGGCGCTGTCAGGTACAGAAAGACCATCTGCAAGAGGCGGGCACCTTTCACAAGCCGGTATCCGTAGGGACTGCCCACCACCATCAGCACCTGGGAGCGCCCCCGGTAACCGGCGTCCCAGACGGCGGTATGGATCGCCACTCCGGAGCGCAGCAGGCTGGAGCGAGGCCGGGCCAGCGCCATGATATTTAGTGGGAGGTTGACTATCTCGTTGAGGGTAACCATGTAGGTCCCGCTGGAGAGGTCGACACGCCCCTCTGCGTCGAAGGGAAGCGCCTCCCTGGTGGACAGGGATGCAGGGCCATCCAGGGGCCCAGTCTCGCCCCGCGAGGTGAACTGGGACACCTCCTTCAGTGTCAGGTCAAAACCGTTGGGTTGGAGCTGGGCCGACAGGTCCAGATACTCCTCCACCAGAGGTTGGGGGGGCCGGATCTGCGCCAGTACGCTCTCCCGGTCCAGCACGCCGCCCATCATTATTGCCCCCCCAGCCCCTTTCCCAGAGAGAGGGAAACCGCCGCCTTTATAGCCTCCACCATGCCCTCGTGATGGGCGACCCCCTTTCCGGCGATGTCGAAAGCCGTGCCGTGGTCGACAGACGTCCGCACGAAGGGCAGCCCCAGGTTGGCGGTAATGCTACGCTCGAAGCCGTACACCTTTATCGGGATATGGCCCTGGTCGTGGTACATCGCCAGGACCACGTCGTAACGCCCCTGGATAGCCTGGTGGAACACGATGTCGGCCGGCACGGGGCCGTGGGCGTCTATGCCCAACCGGCGGGCCTCCTCAACCGCAGGCGCGATCGCCTCGGCCTCCTCATCCCCCAAGAGGCCTCCGTCGCTGCCGTGGGGGTTAAGGGCCGCCACACCTATCCGGGGGCTGGGGATCCCCCACTGGGCGAAGCTGTTCTGCGTCAGCTCCAGCTTCGCCAGGATCCCATCCCTGGTCACGTAGTCGCAGGCGCGGCGTAGGGACCGGTGGGTGGTGAGGTGTACTACCCACAGCCGCCCCGACATCAGCATCGTGGCCACCTCGGGGGCGCCCGATATCTCCTGCAGGAGCTCCATGTGGCCTATCGCCTTATATCCGGCCAGGCTTGCCGCTTCCTTGTTTATGGGGGCCGTCGCCAGGGCTTGGACCTGCCCCGCCAGAGCGAGCTCGGCCGCCCGGACAACCCACTCCATGGCCGCCTTGCCGCAGACGGGGGAGACCTTTCCCACGGTGACGTCCTCCGGGCTGAGGTTGTGGATATCCACCACGTCCACCCGGTCCGGGGACAGCCCGGCCTCCGCGGGCGAATCCACCTCCTGGACCCGGAGGCCCGCGCCTGCCAGCTTCACCCCCTGCTCCATGCACCAGGCGCTGCCCACTACCAAAGGCCGGCAGGTGGGATAGACCTCCCCGGAGGCAAGGGCCCTGGCTATCACCTCGGGCCCTATCCCGCAAGGGTCTCCCATGGTTATAGCGATCACGGGTCTCTGGGCCTCATCCATCTTCCATCCCTCCGCCCGGGAACGCATATCAGGCCCTCAGTGAGCCCGGCGCCACGGCCCAATATCCATCAGCACGCCACCGACTTGCCCTGGCTGGGCGCCTCGATTATACCACTATCCACCCAGCCTCCGCCCATGGAACAGGTATAGCTGAGCGTAGCCCGCGTAGGGGCCAAAATACTCCTGGGCCCACTCCAGCATCACCCGGTCGGGTGGTGGCCTCTGGCCCTGGAAGTACCAGTCGTGGAGCGCTCTCCTGACCCAGACGTCGATGGGAAACGCCTCCAGCTTGTCCAGGGAATGGAGCAGCACGCAGTCGGCTATCTTGGGACCCACGCCGCGAAGCTGCATCAGCCGTTCCTTCGCCTCCGGGTAGGGCATCGCGCGAAGGGCTTCGAGATCGAGGCGGCCCTCGGCTACCTCCAGGGCCGCCCCCGCCACGTAGGGCGCCCTGAAACCCAGCCCCAGGGCCCGGAGCGCCCCTTCCCCCGCCGCCGCCAGCGCTTCCGGGGCCGGAAAACAGTGCCGTGTGTGAGTGCCCAGTGTCTCGGCAGGTCCGAAACTCGTCGAGACAGCCTCCAGGTTGGCGTGTATCCGGGGCAGGTTGGAGTTGGCGGAGCAGATGAAGGAGATGAGGCACTCCCACGGTTCGACACGCAGCAGCCGGAGCCCTCTGTATCGCTGGACCATCGCCGCCACCCGGGTGTCCCCGGCTATGGACCGGTAGATGGCCTCTATGTCGTCTTCCAGCCTGAAGTAGCTCTGGAGCAGCGGCTCCAGGTAGTCGGGTTCGGCCGTGGGAGCAGCCCTCACCTCCAGGACGCTGCCGCCGATGCGAGGGTCACCCCCGGTCTGCCGGAGCGTGATGAGATTGCCGCGCACTACGCCCCAGTGCCATCCTCCGCCGGCCCCGGCCTTCCCCTGCTCGTCCCTGGTCCATCGGTGGGCCTGGCCGCTCTCCACGCTGGAGGCGAGGTCTAAGGGCTGGCGGATAGACATTCGCAGAGTTGAGCTCTCGGCCACAGTGTGAGCCTCCACGCTACCGGCCCTCCTTCACCCAGGCGGCAGCTTGGTCCGAGATGGCGCTCAAGAGAACCGTTCTTCTAGTACAGGGAGGCAGGGACTCGAGGAAGGCTTTGCCATAGGGCCGGGCGGCTATGCGCTTGTCCAGCACCACGATGGCTCCCCTGTCCTGGGCACTGCGGATCAGCCTTCCCATGCCCTGGCGGAAGCGCAGGATGGCCTGGGGGACGGCATACTGGGTAAAGGGGTCTTCGTACTCGGAAGACCTGGCGGCGAACACCGGCTCGCTGGGCACGTTGAAAGGCAGCCTGGCCACCACCAGGGCCTTAAGAATGCCCCCTGACAGGTCGACCCCCTCCCAGAAGCTGCTGGTGCCCAGGACCACGGCCCTGGGGTTCTCTCCGAAGGTCCGGACTATCTGCCTCGGCGAGCCGTCCACCCCCTGGGCAAGCACCCGCACCCCCTCCGGCTCCAGGAGCCCCCGGAGGGCACGGGCCGCTATCCTGAGGGCTGCGTGGGAGGTGAACAGCGCCAGGGTACGGCCCCCCAAGGTCTGACCCAGGCTCACCAGCACTTTCTCCATCGCGTCCTGGTAACCCCAGGAGTCTGGCCATGGCATATCCTCGGGGATGAGGATCAGCGCCGCACGGCGGTAGTCGAAGGGCGAGCCCACTAGAAGCTCCCGGCTCTCCGGCAGTCCCAACCGGTCCCGGATGTAATCGAAGCTACCCTGACTGCTCAGGGTGGCGCTGGTCAGGATAACCGAGCTCTTGCGGGCGTACAGGCGCGCGTCTAGCTCCGGCCCCACGTTCAAGGGCGCCGAGTGGAGCACCATCTGAGAACGGCCCGCCGGTTCCCCCCTTGCCTGGCTGGCCCGGGCCATCCAGTCTATGCGCCGGTCCTCGCTGGGCCCGGCCAGAAGGTCCCTCAGCCGCTCCCGCAGCTCCCCCAATCCTTCGAGCCACGCAGACAGCTCCGGGACGACGTTTTCCAGGTCAACCGGTCCGGCCGAAGACAGCGGCTCCAGGAACCGCAACAGCCTCTCCACCTGCCGGATCCCATCGGTAAGGCCGGCTTCGACGTTCTCCCAACCGATCTCTAGGTGGGACCATCCGGGCTGGGCCCGGACGCTTCGTGTGATCCTGAGCTGAAGCTGGTCCCCAGTTCCCGCCATCTGCCGGCCCTGAAACTCCTCGACCAGGGCCCACAGCCTGTTCCACAGCTCTCTTATGCGCACCAACGAGCGGCTCTCCAACTCCGCCACAAGCTCTTCCCCCTGCTCCACCCGGATGCCCGACGCGGCGCACCCTCTGAGGAAGACCCTCACATCAACCAATAACCGAAGCAGGGCGTCGAACTCCTCGTGAAGCGTCTCTTGCGGCAGCTGAAACCCCAGCTGGCGGGTCGCCTCCTCTTCCAGATGTTGGGCCTCGTCCACGATCAGGTGCTGGTACTCCGGCAGCACCCCTCCCCCCATGGCCAGGTCCGAGAGCAGCAGCGCATGGGTGACCACCACTATGTGGGCCCCCTGGGCGCTGTCCCTGGCGGCACGCAGGAAGCAGGGTCCCTCGCCCCGTATCCCGGGGCAGTGGCCCTTCTCACCTGCGGAGACACGTTGCCACGTAGTCGCGTCCCGTCCCGACAGGTTGATCTCGGCCCGGTCTCCAGTGCTTGTGTCCCGGAACCAGACGAGGGTCTTCCCCAGCAGTCGCGCGTCATCTCCTGAGAGGCTCTCGCCCCTTGCCAGCTGATTCCACCGGCGGAGGCATACGTAGTTGGCCCGGCCCTTCAGCCCAACGGCTTTCAACTCGCCCGGCGGAATTATCCCCGCTCGTTCCAGCACCCCGACAAGCGCGGGGATATCTTTGCCCAATAGCTGCTCCTGAAGGTTGATCGTGTTGGTGGACACCACCACGCGGGAACCGGTCTTGAGGGAGTAGAGGACCGCCGGCAGCAAGTAGGCCAGGGACTTACCTACCCCGGTACCTGCCTCCACGATCAGGTGCTCCCCTGCGCTCATGGCCTCCGCCACGGCGCGAGTCATCTCCACCTGCTGCGGCCTGTACTCGAAGCCTGGGAACTCCCGGGACAACAGGCCGCCGGCCGAAAGATGGGCCGCCGGCTCCGTCGGGTCCACCCGCTCCGTCGCCGCGGTGGGCCTCGAAGTATGCTCCACCCGATCCAGCCGTTGTGCCAGGGCGTCCGTATCCAGGCCCGCAACTCCCGGAACGGCGACGCGAGAGTTGGCTACCGGAGGCAGCGTTGCCAGGAGTCGTCCCAACGGCCATTGGGCCCTGGCCGCGAGGTGCTGAATGTAGGCCAGGGTCGCCGGATCCAGGGAGCTGGCCCTCTCCAGCAGGTTCACAAACACCAAATGGGTGGTACGGGCGTCGGTCAACGCTCTGTGGGGCCGGCCCTGCCCGGCACCCATCTCCGATGCCAAATGGGCGAGGGAGTAGCTGGTGAAGTAGGGCAGCAATATCGACGCCAGGTCCCAGGTGTCGTAGGCCGGGTTGATGAGTTGCACTCCGTGCTTGGACAGGAACTTCAGGTCAAAGGAGATGTTGTGCCCCACGACGGGAAGGGAGCCTACGAAGTCCCGCAGCTCCCCGGCCACGGCCCCAAAGGGAGGAGCCTGGTCCACGCTGCTCTGGGATATGCCCGTCAGTCTCTGTATGAAGGGTGGCAGGTCCCGGTAGGGGTTGACCAGGGTCTCGAAGGTCCCCAGGACATCGTGGCCCCGGAACCTGACCGCCCCGACTTCGATAATGGTATCGCGGTCGGAATCGAGCCCCGTTGTCTCCAGGTCGACTGCGACGTACGTGGGAGACGGCTCCCGATTCTCCATGCTTTTCTTCGAACCTTTCCACCCCTCGTGACCGCTGGCTGGAGCGCCCCGCGGCTCTTAGCGGGCCTCGGCTTTGCCCCATCGGTCCGGGTACGGGGCGGGCTCTGCCCTACCCCACCCCGTACCGTCCTCTCCCCGGCTCCTACGCGCCCGTGAAAGGCTCCGGCACGGGCAGCCAGGTGCCACTGGGGTCCCGGTTGTTGGGGGCCAGCACGGCGGGATAGAAGCTACCCGTGCGCAGCCCTTTCATGAACTGCTCTTCGCTACCGATCTCCTCGTCGAAAACGGTGACGTAACGCCCCAGACCGTGCTGGGAGTGGGCGTCGCTACCTCCCGTAACCTTGAGTCCCAGATGCTGGGATACCCTCAGCGCGAACCGGTTCTCTTCCAAGGAGGTGCCCCCGTTGGCTACCTCCACGGCGTCAACCAGACCGAACACCGGATGATCGGCGGCTTCCTCCACCTCTGCGGGGAGCGATGGCGCATCCTTGTACAGCAGCGGCCTGCTGGTGGGGCGCGGGCCGTACAACCCCCTGAACGGGTGTGCGCTTACCATAAACCCGCCGGCCTCATCCACGACCCTTCGCAGCTCCCTGATCATTGATATCCCCGGCAGGTAGCTATCCAGTCCGAAGGCCAGGACGTGGCCCATGTCGGTTTCCACCTCCATGGCCCTTATCAGTACCAGATTGTGGTCGGCGGCAAATCGTTTGAACTCGTGCTGGTCCCAGGGGCCGCTGTGCTCCGTAATACATATGCCCAGGAAGCCCAGGCGCTCCGCCTCAAGGACCATCTCTTCCGGTGAGAGGCTGCTGTCGCTGCTTCCCCGGGTGGTGTGGACATGCATATCGAACAGGCGTGCCATGGCCCTCCTCTGGGCACCCTCGCTGGGCTTTCCCATTGTATAGGTGGCCGTCGGCCGCGTCAACGTGAGTGTCGCTGTGCCGCCTCCGCCGCCGGCCCTCCCAGGCCGGCAGGCCGCTTGACCTCCTACCCTTACTCGGTATAAAATCGCCCTCAAGCAGTATCAGGTAGAAGCGGACCATGTACCAGAAAGAACTCCTGAAAGGTAATACGGATACCCTCCTCCTCTCCCTGCTGTCGGGCGAGCCCATGTACGGTTACCAGATAGCAAGAGAGGTGAAGAAGCGGAGCAGCGGGTATTTCCGATTCAAGGAGAGCACCCTCTACCCGGCTTTGCACCGGCTGGAGAAGGCGGAGCTGGTGGAAGGCCACTGGGGAAAGGCGGCCTCAGGAGTGCCGCGCCGCTATTATAGTATCACACCCAAGGGTCAGCGGGTGCTGGTGGAACGTCTCCAGGAATGGCAACGCTTCTCCAAGGCCCTGAACTCCGTAATGCTGCCCCAGGTACGCTAGACGCTCCCAAGGAGAGCTTGGTGGAAGGAGAGCTCCAAGGCTACCTGCACGCTCTGACGAGAGAGCTCAAGCTCGATCCCGTCACGAACAACGACATAGTGCTTGAGCTCCGTGGCCATCTCGAGGAAAAGATAGGGGACCTGGAGCGAGAGGGCCTTACCTATCACGAGGCCCTCTCCCAGGCGGTTAGGGACCTGGGCCATCCAGACCTCATCGCCAGGGGTATGTACTCGGTACATAGCAGGGGTTCCTGGCTGGAGACACTCCTGGCCGCTTTACCCCACCTTCTTCTGGCCGCTCTGTTCGCCCTTCACCTTTGGACCACGTATCTGTTGGTGGTGGTGCTCCCGCTGGCGGTCGCCTGCGTCACCCTCAAGGCATGGAGGGCAGGCAGGCCCAACTGGACCTATACCTGGCTGGGCTACTCCATGGCGGCACCGGCCCTCTCGTGGCTATTCGCCCTGGCCGCGTTGGGCTACGGCGCCTGGAGATACTTCACCACCGGGGCGCTCCCCCTGAGCATTCCCATTTATCTGCTCATCCTGGCCTACGTCCCCTTCTCCCTGTGGATAATGGCCAGAGTCCTCACGAGGGTCGTGCGCCAGGACTGGCTTCTCGCTTCCCTCACCGCCCTGCCCTTTCCTTTCCTCACCAGCTGGATACTGTTTCCCAACTGGCAGGGACATCTTTGGTCTGGGAACGCCTCTGAGGTCAGGGAGTCCGACGCGGACCGGGCCCTGGTGTTCCTGGCGCTGGCGGTGACCACCGGGGTCTTCTTGAAGGTCGGTCATAGGAACCTGAAGATCGCGCTCCTTACCGTCTCCACCGCCGTTCTTGTGGTGTTCACCATCGCAGCGGTCCCCCTGAGCATCAGCCTCCTTTCCGTCATCCTCATCGCCCTGGCTTCGGTGGCCTTCCTGCTAAGCCCTGCGGCCCTTCAGTCAAGGCTGAAGAGTGGAAGGCACCCGGCTGCCGCCGTCGAAGGCGGAAGAGAGGTCGTAACCCATTGGTTCACAAGCGCAAGGTAGCCGTGGTGGTGGACAGCAGTACTTGTCTGCCCCGGGGGCTTGTGGAGCAGTCGCAGATCTATGTGGTCCCCCACGAGCTGGTGATCGACGAGCGCAGCTTCAGGGACGGCGTCGACATCGACCCCACCGAGTTTTACCGTATCCTCCAGGAGAGCCACGTCGTCCCCACCACCTCCTCGCCAAAGCCCGCCGGATTCATCGAGGCCTTCCGTTCGGCCAGCGAGGCGGCGGAGAGTGTCCTCTGTATCACCCTCTCGGCCAAATTCAGTGCCACATACGATTCCGCCTGCGTGGCCGCCGGCATGGCCCGTGCCGAGCTGCCCGAGTGTTGTATCAGGGTAGTGGATGCTCAGGCCGCCGCTGGCGCCCAGGGGCTTATCGCCGTGGAGGCGGCCCGGGCGGCAAAGGCGGGCTGCGACCTCGATCAGGTGATGTCCAGGGTGGAGGAGCTCATACCCGAGGTGAACCTGCTGGCCTTTCTGGACACCCTTTATTATCTGAGGCGGAGCGGTAGGGTACCCAGGGTGGCCGCGTGGGCCGGGAGCCTCCTGGGAATAAAGCCCCTTACCGAGTTGAGGCTTGGCGAAGCCAGGGTGCTGGGCAGGCCGAGGAGCCGCTCCAGGGCGATAGAACGGATGCTGGAGATAATGAAGGCTCGGGTGGCGGGGAGGCCGGCGCACGTTAACGTCATGCACGCCCACGCCGCCGATGACGCCATGGCACTGCGCCAGCGGATAGAGGCCAACTTGAACTGCATGGAGCTGTTTGTAAGCGAGTTCACCCCGGTGATGGGTGCTCACCTGGGGCCTGGCCTGGTGGGTCTCGCCTTCTACGCCGACAATTAGGACAGGTTCTCTGGGATATGAGATACGCGCTACATAGTACCGCCGGCCTGGGTAATGATGTCGAACGGCTTCGGGCTGGTTTGCCCGAAGGCCCAGCGCCCGTGGCCAGGCCCGTCCTGGTGGTGGTGAGCGGGCTGCCGGGCTCCGGCAAGTCCCATTTTAGCCGGCGGCTCGTGGCTGAGGTGCCCTTGCTGGTCCTGGAAAGCGACGTGCTGCGCCTGGCGCTGTTCCCCAGCCCCAGCTACACCCGGGACGAGAGCGACCGCCTCTTCAGCGCCTGCCACGCCCTGATCGCCGGCCTGCTGGAGCAGGGGGTGCCCGTGCTTTTGGACGCCACCAACCTGGCGGAAAGCCACCGAGAGCCTCTGTACCGGATCGCCGGCAGGGTGGAGGCCGGGCTTATCCTCGTCCGGCTTCACGCTCCGCCGGAAGTCGTGCACCGAAGGCTGAAGGCCCGTTCCCGCGGGCTGGACCCCGAGGACCAGTCTAGCGCGGACTGGAAGGTGTACCGGCGGTTGTCCGACACTGTCGAGCCCATAACACGCAATCACTTCGTGGTAGATACCTCCCGCGATATCTCCTCTGCCCTGGCCAAAGCGGTGCGGGAGATAGGGCGCCGGACGCGGACCCCGGGTTAGCCCCCGGGATGTAGCCGAGAACAGCTGGGAAGGGAGCCGACGTGGAGATCAAGGTAGTCCAGAAGGACGTGGCCCAGGTCAAGGTACCCGCTCTGATCGTCAACCTATTCGAAGGAGTCCAGCATCCTGGCGGCGCCACCGGAGCGCTGGACGGCGCCCTCGACGGCGCGATCAGCCAGCTCATCCAGGAAGGAGAGATAAAGGGCAAGAAGGGTGAGCTCACCCTGGTACACACCTTCGGAAAGATAGGCCCTTCCCGGGTGTTGATAGCAGGGCTGGGCAAGCCGGAGAGCTTCACCCAAGAGACGGTGCGGGAGGTGACGGCGGTCGCCTGCCGCTACCTCCGAAAGCTGAACATCGACCGGGCAGCCACGATAGCCCATGGCGCGGGAATAGCCGGTATGGACGCCAGGACATCGGGCCGGAGCATCGCCGAGGGGAGCATTCTGGGGCTGTACCAGTTCAGGAACTACCTTGCTAAGGACCCGCAGGGACTCCATGAGCTGCTGATAGTCGAGGGGGACTCGGACAAACTGGACGACCTGGAAAGGGGCGTAGAGGAAGGCCGGCTCTTGGCCGAGGCGGCTGTCCTGGCCCGGGACATGGTCAACGAACCAGCCAACGTCATGACCCCCACAAGAATGGCCGAGATCGCCCGCCAGGTCGCCGATGAAGAGGGGTTGGAGTTGGAGGTGCTGGACCGGCAGGACATGGAGAAGTTGGGCATGGGGGCCCTGCTGGGTGTCGCGAGGGGGAGCGACCAGCCTCCCAAGATGATCATCCTCCGGCACCGGGGCGACCCCGATGACCCCTCCAACAACCTGGGGTTGATCGGGAAGGGCATAACCTTCGATACGGGAGGTATCTCCCTGAAGCCTGCCGGTGGCATGGAGGATATGAAGGGAGATATGGCGGGTGGGGCCTCGGTTATCGCCGCCATGAAGGCTATTGGCCGCCTCAAGCCACGAATCAACGTGACGGGCATCGTCGCCGCAACAGAGAACATGCCCGGAGGCTCAGCACAGCGTCCCGGCGACGTGGTGCGCAGCATGAGCGGCAAGACCATCGAGGTCATAAACACCGATGCCGAAGGAAGGCTGGTGCTGGCCGACGCCCTCCACTATGCCCGAAAGATGGGGATCACCCGGTTCGTGGATATAGCGACCCTCACAGGCGCGATGGTCGTGGCCCTTGGCCACGCCTGCAGCGGGGTGATGGGCAACGACCAGGCGCTGATAGACCGTCTGATCAAGGTCGGAGCGGCCACCGGCGAGAGAATATGGCAGCTACCCATGTACGAGGACTACAAAGAGCAGATAAAGAGCAACGTGGCCGACATGAAGAACACGGGCGGGCGGGCGGGCGGCTCCATTACCGCCGCCCTGTTCCTGGCCGAGTTCGCCGAGGATACCCCCTGGGCCCACCTGGACATCGCGGGCACCTATTACAGCAGCAAGGAGAAAGGCTGCCTGGTGAAGGGAGGCACGGGAGTGCCCACCCGGACCTTGATAAGCCTGGCCATGGAGCTGGGCCACCAGGAGCAGTGAGTAGCCGTTGACTAGTGGGACGCTTTCCCGTAGACTTCTATCTGGAACGCCCTTTGAGGCGGCTACGGTGAGCGTAGCCAAGTGGTCCAAGGCGCCTGACTGTGGCTCAGGAGACCGTGGGTTCGAATCCCACCGCTCACCCCACGTATGTTTGCGCCCGTAGCTCAAAGGATAGAGCACTGGGCTTCGGACCCAGTGGTTGCGGGTTCGAGTCCTGCCGGGCGCGCTTCTTTTTATATCTGTGAAACCCGCCATCGACCCCGAGGAAGGGCCAGTAGCTCCCTGCGTCCAATACCCGTGTACGTTACCATGTAGAACACGGGATGACGGTCCCATTGGGAGCTGGCGCACGCCTTCAGGAGGCTGGCGCCGGGGCTACACCCTGGGTTGACGGTAGGGAGGGCCCTGGATATACTCACATTACCTCGGAGACGGGGGCTTTATCGCGGTATGGGTATGGGAGGGAACAGGCCATGATAGGTGATGCCTTTGTATTCGACGCAGTCACCCATCTCTACAACATGAGCAGCGCCAATGTGAAAAACAGCGGCGGACAGATGTTTAACCAGCACCTGTACGGTTTCCACTCCGCCCTTACTCCCCAGGGAGACAAGGTCCTCAGCCAGCAAGAGTTCCTCCGGGACTGGGACATCGACACCATCACCGAGGTCGTGTTCGGTCAGAGCAACACGGACATGCTGGTGGCCCAGCCCCTCCCCCTCACCGATTTCTTTCACGACGGCCTCTCCGAGTGGCAGAAGTGCGCCGAAATGGCCAGGAGGCTCCCCAACAGGGTCGTGGCGTGGGGCACCGTGAACCCCCTGGAGGGGTACAAGGCCCTGGACCTCATGGAGCTCCAGGTGAAGGAGTACGGGGTCAAGGCCTTCAAGTTCTACAACATCCGCTACGACTTCGGCCAGCCCTTCCCCTGGCGGATGGACGACCCGAGGATAGCCTACCCCCTGTACGAAAAGGCCCGGGAGCTGGGTATCAACATTATAGCCGTTCACAAGGGCGTGCCCCTGGGCCCCCAGCCCCTTGAGGGGACTCAGGTGTACGATATCGACCAGGCCGCCGCGACGCATCCAGATATCAACTTCATCATCTTCCACCCGGGCCTCCCCTTCCTGGACGAGATTTGCTGGCAGATCATCCGGTTCCCCAACATCTACGTCTCGCTGGCGGCCGCGATGAACTTCATAGTGAAGGCTCCCAGGTGGTTCGCCGAGACCCTCGGGAAGCTCCTCTTCTGGGGAGGCCCCGACAAGATCGTGACTGGCTCGGAGGTCCCCCTGTGGCACCCCCAGTGGGCGCTCAAGGCCTTCTGGGAGTTCCAGATGCCCCAGGACCTGACGGACGGCTACGGTTATCCTCAGCTAACCCCGGAGATCAAGAGAAAGATCCTGGGGGAGAACCTGGCCAGGCTACATGGCATCGATGTGGAAGCGAAAAAGCGGGAGATAGCCGGCGACGAGTTCTCCAGGCGCCAGGCCGCCGGGCTTGCGGCCCCGTGGTCGTGAGACAGGTCGCAAGGGGACGAAGCTCCGGATGGAAAGGGACGCGCCAGAGGGTGGAACAGAAATGATGGAAGCGGAGCGGTTGAAGGGCCGGGTAATCGATGCTCTCAAGGGCATCGGCTGCTGTGACTTCAGGTTCGGGGTAGGGCAGATGGGCCTGGTGGAGCACGTTGAGGTGGGGGATCGGGGAGATGTATCGGTCCGGGTCGTCCCCTGCTGTATTTTCGGGATGACCAGGCTGGTGACCTCGGTGAAAGAGGGACTGAGGGAGACCCAGGGGATCACAAAGTTGGACGTGGACGTGGCCTGGGACAGAGTCGGCGATCGGGACCGCATGTCCAGGGATGGCGCGTCTCCTCTTAGCCTCGACTTAAAGGGGATGGCCGAGAGGCATGGGCTCAAGGCCTGGGGAAGCCCGCCCCGGGAGTCGTAGGCGGCGGCGGCAGCAGATATATTAAGAGCAGGCGGCCTATTAAGGCCGCTTGCTCTTCTGTGCCCAGTAGCATCTCCGGGAGTGGGATACCGAGGAGGGCAACATGGCTTCCACCATAGTGGGCAGTGACAAATACACCTACGAAATGAACGAGGACTGGGCGCGTGTCCCAGACGGTTGGGAAATGCCCACCGCGGCGGTTGCCGTGGATTCCCAGGACCGGGTCTACGCCTTCAACAGGTCCCCCGATCACCCCGTCGTTGTGTTCGACCGGGATGGCAGCTATCTCCACTCCTGGGGGCAAGGGCTGATCGCCATGGCGCATGCCATCTCCATAGACGATCTGGATAACGTCTGGCTGGTAGATCGGGACAACGGCCAGGTAATGAAGTTCACCACGCAAGGGCAGCTTCTAATGACCATAGGTACCAAAGGCTACCGCGCGCATACCGGCGTCGATGCGTCGGCGGTAGCTTCCACCGCTTATAAGACGGTCACCCACGGAGGCGATCCCTTCAATCTACCCGCCGGGATTGCCGTGGCCCCGTCGGGGGAAATCTTCATCGCCGACGGCTACGCCAATAGCCGTGTCCACAGGTTTTCCCCCGAAGGCAAGCTCATCCTTTCGTGGGGTGAACCCGGAAACGGGCCGGGACAGTTCAACCTGCCCCACGGCGTCTGGATCGACCGGCATGGCCGGGTCCTATTGGCGGACAGGGAGAACGACCGCGTCCAGGTGTTTACCCAGGCCGGAGACCACATCACCACGTGGCCCACCTCTTTGATCGGCCCCGCGCTGTTCTCTGTGGACGAGGAGGATACTGTCTACATTCCCGAGCACAACGCAGGCTTCGTCAGCATCCTGAACCTGGAGGGTGAACTGCTGGCTCGCTGGGGCTCCGAGGTCCATCGTTCCTGTCACGGAATATGGGTCGACTCCCACCGTGATATTTACGTGGTACAGCCGGGAGCGTGGACCCCGCGAAGCCGCAGAGTGGTCAAGTTCATCCGAAAGGGGCATCACTGATGCAAATCGCCTGACGGTTTCTGGGACCAATCTCCTCGATTATACGCTGGAAGTTCTCGTTCTCGCTCATTGTTTAGCTCCTGGAGATGGAGGGTGAGCAAATGAGAACTCGAAGAAGGTCTCCAAGTTCGGGTGTGAAAAAGTTCTGTATGGTGGGCCTACGTGTACTGTACTGAGCGTGTCTCAGAAGTCGGGGCTGGTGATGGGATGTTGTTAGGTGTACATTCGGGGCGACAACAATTGAGGAGATGTTGAGATGCCGCTTCGAGAGATGGGCCGAGAGCAGATATGGATGTTGCCGCCGACGCTTGACGAGTTGTTGCCGCTGGACCATCCGGCGCGATTCGTGGCCGAGTTCGTTGACGCGCCGGGTCGGGATGGCTGGTCGGAGCTTGGCGTGGAGATAGGTGGGGACCCACTGGGAGCGCCGGCCTATCACCCTCGTGCGCTATTGAGCGTATGGTTGTACGGCTTCATGACGGGAGTACGTTCGTGCCGGAAGCTGGAGGCGGCCTGCCGGGACCAGATACCATACCTGTGGCTGACCGGGTGGCAGCATCCTGACCACAACACCCTGTGGCGATTCTACAAAGGGCATAGGCAGGCTATGAGAACGCTGTTTGAGCGGACGGTTCGTACGGCGGTGACGATGAAGCTGGTGGACCTGGCGGTTCAGGCGGTGGATGGCACAAAGGTGGTCGCGAACGCATCAGTGAACAGGAGCTACGATGCCGAGGGACTGCGAGGGCTGCTGGACCGAGTGGAGAGGGCAATAGGCGACCTTGAGGCTCAGAACGAAGCGGGAGAAGACACTGCTGCTGCCCATCTGCCTGAGGAGTTGGCCGACAAGGAGGTCTTGAGAGCGCAGGTGAGGCAGGCGATGACCGATCTTGCGAGTCAGGAACGCCACAAGCGCATCAACCTGACTGACAGAGACGCCCGGCTGATGAAGGGCAGGCAGGGCATCGTGGCTGGCTACAACGCCCAGGCTATGGTCTCACCCATGGAGACGGCTGGGGGAGCGACCGGCATGTTGGTCACCGCCGTGGATGTGGTGGACGAAGCCAATGACAATGCCATGTTGGCGCCGATGATGGAACGGGCCGAAGAGACGACCGGGACGAAAGCGCAGACGACGTTGGTCGACGCCGGATATTTCGCCGGGAGTCACTTGGAAGAATGTGCCAGCCGCGGTCAGCAGGTGGTGGTGTCCGAGTCACGGCGGCGGTTCCTCAAAGACCCATATCACAAGGACCAGTTCACCTATGACGAGCAGAGCGACAGCTTTACGTGCCCACAGGGACAGACGCTCCACTTTGTTCGTATCCAGCATGCGAATGGAGTCCCGTTGCGTCTGTACCGGGCCTCTGGTGCCGTCTGTCAGGCGTGTCCAGCCTTCGGAGTGTGTACGAGGGCCAGAGAGATTGGCCGAAGTTTGGCGGTAGGCCCGCACGATGCAGTGCTGCGCCGTCATCGCGCCTGGATGGCCACCTCAGCAGCTAAAGAGGCTTACAGGCTGAGAAAACAACTGGTCGAGCCGGTCTTTGGAATCATCAAAGAGCAACAGATGGCACGGAGGTTCCTGCTGCGAGGCCTCGTTAACGTGGCGGCCGAGTGGACCATGTTGGCCACCGCTTTCAACCTGCGCACCCTGTGGCGGGCCTGGCGCTCCCGCACCTTCATCCAGCTACCACACGGGCCAAATCTCCATCCCGCTTCCTGATCCCAACTGCGCCGGCAATCACCCTTCGCCAATCCATCCCCACCTTCAACTCTCCCGGCAAGAGTCGTTCAGTAAATCCCACCGGCTTAAGCCATCTGCTCCTACCTGCTACCCTCTACACCACTTTTGGGACTCTACTTAACCATTTCCCCAAGGACTACCCGGCTCTATGAACAGGGCCATCACCCCCAGGTTAGATAGGCATTCCCTCACCGCTTTGGAGGTGAACTCTGGGCCGTTGTCCGAGCGTATGCGCTCCGGCACCCCTCTGACCAGGAACAGCATGTAGAGCTGGTCCAGGACATCCTGTGATGTGATGCTCCGCTTCACCACCATGGCTAAACACTCCCTGGTGTACTCGTCCACGATCGCCAGGATACGGAAAGCCCTGCCATCTGCGGTCCTTGCCGCCACGAAGTCGTAGCTCCACACATGGTCTTTGCGCTCCGGCCTAAGCCTTATACACGACCCATCGTTCAGTCATAACCAGCCTCTCTTGGGCTGTTTACCGGGTACTTTCAATCCCTCAATCCTCCATATACGTTCCACTCTCTTGTGGTTCACCCTCCACCATTCGCTAGTAGAGTCCCAGGAAGTGGTGTAACAAGAGTAGAGGGTCTGGATGAAGAGAGACCACCACGTCATCCTTAGCGGGCTAAAGACGAGCCTGAGAAAGGAGGACAACGGTGGTCAAGGAAAGGATGGACCTGCTTGAGCTAATGCGCAAGAGGGGAGTCGACGGTGACGTGGACTTTCTACGAGAGGCACTGAGAGTGCTGGTCGAGGAGATCATGGAGGCTGATGTGTCATCGAGGACCGGTGCTGGGTATGGAGAACGCAACCCTGAGCGGGTGACCCAGCGCAACGGGTACCGGTCTCGAGCATGGGACACTCGCGTAGGGACCATGGAGTTGCAGATACCCAAGCTGAGGGAGGGGAGCTACTTTCCGAGCCTGCTGGAGCCACGGCGTCGCAGCGAGCGAGCTCTGCTGGCGGTGATCCAGCAGGCGTATGTGGAGGGTGTATCGACGAGGCGGGTGGATGATCTGGTCAAGGCTCTTGGGTGCGAGGGTATCTCAAAGAGCCAAGTGTCGCGTATCTGCCAGGAGCTGGACGGGGTGGTGGAGAGCTTCCTGGGTCGGCCGCTGGACGGCGGATCATATCCCTACCTGTGGCTGGACGCACTAACCCAGAAGGTCAGAGAGGCCGGTAGGATAGTCAACGTCAGCGTGGTGGTGGCGACGGCGGTCAATAGCGAGGGCAAGCGTGAGATCGTTGGGATGGACGTGGGTACCAGTGAAGACGGCGCCTTCTGGCTAGCCTTCCTGCGCTCACTGGTCGCCAGGGGCCTCGGCGGGGTGGAACTGGTGGTATCGGACGCTCATCAGGGACTCAGGGATGCCATCGCAACTGTCTTCGGTGGGGCCAGTTGGCAGCGGTGCCGCACCCACTTCATGACCAACCTGCTCACTCGGGTCCCCAGGAGCGCTCAGCCCTGGGTGGCCACCATGGTACGCACCATCTACCAGCAGCCGTCCCCTCAGGAGGTGCATGCCCAACTCGAGCGGGTGATCGCTCAGCTCCAGGACCCGTTCCCACAGGTCGCCTCTCGACTGGACGAGGCTGGACCCGACGTCCTGGCCTTCTCCAGCTTCCCACTCGCCCACTGGAAGAAGATCTGGTCCAACAACCCCCTGGAGCGTCTCAACAAGGAGATACGGCACCGCACCGATGTGGTGGGCATCTTCCCTAACCGCCCAGCTGTCCGTCGCCTGGTCGGCGCCGTCCTAGCTGAGCAGCACGACGAGTGGGCCGTCGGCCGTCGATACATGACACAGGAGGTAACCACCTCCAACGAAGCTCTACCCAGAGCCGAACTCGCAGAGGCAGCGGCCTAGACGATATCAACAGGATGACGTACTCTTACACCACTCTATGGGACGTGACCCCGTCTTGCTGGGTATGAGTGTTGTAGGTCTACAATTTTGTCAGTAGGTAACTGTTCAGGGAAAATGTCAGTTTATGGAAGGACTGACATTGAGTACGAAAGAGCAGAACCGGTTACATATCTTGAACGGAGTATTAGAGCGGCACTGGACGATGAAGGAGGCGGCCCCGCTGCTTGGAGTAAGTGAACGTCAGGGATGGCGAGTGCTGGCGGCCTATCGTAAGGAAGGGGCCAGAGGAGTGGTGCATAAGAACCGGGGCCGGGTGCCACCCAACGCGACTCCAGAGACCATCCAGCAGCAGGTGGCGAGCCTGGCCCAAGAACGCTACGAGGGGATCAACCATACCCATCTGACCGAGTTGCTGGCCGAGCGGGAAGGGGTGATGTTATCCAGGCCCACGCTAAGGCGAATTCTGGTACGGGCCGGATTGACCAGCCCCCGCCACCGCCGGCCACCACAACATCGGTATCGCCGACAACGGATGCCTCAGGAGGGGATGCTGCTCCAATTGGACGGGAGCCACCACCTCTGGCTGGAGGACCGGGGGCCCTGGCTAACGCTGCTGCTGGCGGTGGACGACGCTACCGGGACGGCACCCTATGCACTATTCCAGGAACAGGAGGATACCCGAGGCTACCTGTCCCTGCTCCAGGGCATCATTGAACGTCGGGGGGTGCCGATGGCGGTGTACACCGATGGGCATGCCGTCTTTCAGCCACGGCGTCGTCCATCGGACCTATCCCAGGTTCCCGGGAAAGGACCATCAACCCAATGGAGCCGGGCCCTGGGAGAACTGGGGATCACCCAGATATTGGCCCACAGTCCCGAGGCCAAAGGAAGGGTGGAGCGAGCCAACGGCACCTTCCAGGACAGGCTGGTGGCGGAACTTCGTCTGGCTGGCGCTTGCACCCTGGCGGAGGCGAATCAAGTGCTGGCCAAGTTTCTGCCTCGGTTCAACCAGCGCTTCGGGGTGCCTGCGGACCAGGCGGAGTCGGCCTACCGGCCAGTGAACCCGGAGTTGGACCTGGGTGGCGTGCTGTGCATCAAGGAGTTGCGCAGAGTGGCCAAAGACAACACGGTGCAATACCACGGGCGGGCTTTGCAACTCTTTCCCAGTCTGGAGCGCCCCAGCTATGCCGGGGCCCGAGTAGAGGTGCAGGAACGTCTGGATGGTCGTCTGCTGGTGCGGCATCGGGAGCAGATTCTGACTCCCCAAGAAGCGCCGGCGCTAGCTACTGAACTCCGGGCTCGGGTGACGTCCGGTCCGGTGACAGCGATTCTTCCCGACCCGGATCCGACGGACTGGAGGCCCAAGCAACGTATCAGAGCCCCGGTGCTTCTAGGACCCCTGGCTGGCGAGACCATCTGGTATGAGGACGCCGCAAGGAAGCAGGTCCACCGGGACCTGGTGGTGGCCGGGATAGAGCGGGCGCGGCAGCAGGGCAAGCGCATCGGCCGGCCCTCGGTGAATGAACGCCCCGAGTTTGAGCAGCGATTCACCGCGGTGGTGCAGCGCATCGGATCGGGAGAGCTTTCCAGAAATCAAGCTGCCAGAGAACTGGGCATCGGCTATGCCACCCTCAAGCGCCTCCTCCAGGCCTGGGAACAGCCCAACGCCAAGCCATCTATTTCACTTTCGGTGAAACCAAGCAGCGGTAAGGACTACTGACATTTTCGGTGAACACTTAACCCTGACATTTTCCCTGGACAACGACAGTATGAGGATACCAAGCAAGACTGCACCGCTGAAGTGGTTGGGCGGGGGTCACTGGGAGACGTGCGCCCTGTAGAAGGGCCTCCAGGGCGCAGAGTGGGTCAGAATGACGATAGACCATGCTAGCACAAGTTGGGGAAGGACGAACACGCACGCGCAGGCGGGGTGATGATGGTTGACAGGCTTCTGGGGCGGGAGTATTCTCACCATGGCACAGGTTGACTGGTACATGGAAGGAGTAGAGTTCAGCAATTGCAACTGCGACTACGCATGTCCTTGCCGGTCCGAGTCGCCCCGGCCCACGAACGGACACTGCCGCGGCTTCGCAGCGGTGCGGATCGATAAGGGCCACTTCGGAGACGTGGCGCTTGATGGCCTCTGCGCAGCCCTCCTCTACGCCTGGCCGGGACCGATATACGAGGGTAACGGCGAGATTCAGGCCGTCATCGATGAGCGGGCGGACGACGAGCAAAGAGACGCTCTTGTTACAGTCCTGTACGGTGGCGAGACCGACCCCGGGGCTACCCACTGGTGGGTCTATCGGGTGATGTCGACCACGGTCTATCCCACGATCTTCAAACCCATCGAGTTGGAGGTGAACATCTACCACAGAACATCGCGTATCGTAATCCCCGGCGTTCTCGACTCCACGGGCCGTCCGATCCGAAGCCCTGCGACGGGGGCTGAGCATCGCGTCCGGATCGACCTCCCGAATGGGATCGAGTTCGAGACCGCAGAGATCGGCAGTGCCACTACGAAGACGACGGCCTCGATCGCCCTCGACCTCAAGGACACGTACGGTCAGTTCTCTGTTGTCCGCCAGTCGGGCAAGGGAGTGGTCCGCTCACGATAGAACCCAACAGGGAGTGGGCGTACATTACCGGCAACAGGGAACAACGCCCGCCCCGCCTGCCGTTGACCTGGTATGGGGAATCACGAGTTTAATGTGGGGGGAGAGAAAGACCCATGGAAGCTACTCCGTGGCGTATTCACGGCGAGATCATTGACACCTGCAACTGTGAGGTGATCTGTCCCTGCACCCTTGGGGCACCCCCGACTGAAGGCAAATGTCTCGGGAATGTGCTCTGGTCGATTGACGAAGGGAGATATGGATCGGCTGATCTTACAGGTCTCGCCGTCGTCCTAGCATTGTACGCACCGGGTCCAAAGTTTGACGACGGCAACTGGCGGGTCGCAATGTATGGGGACGAGCGGGCGACCTCGGAGCAGCGGGGAGCCCTCGAGACGATCTTCCTGGGTCGGGCCGGTGGGTTCTTTGATGAGTGGCGTCAGCTCACTGCTGAGGTCGTCGGTGTGAAGTGGATGCCGATCCAGGTCGAACGCATAGGTCGGAAGCGGACCGTGCGCATTGGGGAGGTGCTAGACATTGAGGGCGAGGGGATTACGGGTCCCCAAGCCGGATCCTCTACGCAGTTGGTGAACCCGCCGTTTTGGAAGGGGGCGGCCTTTCCGGCCAACCTCGGTCGGTCGAGCCGCTTTCGGTATCAGGACTTCGATATGCACTGGGAAGCGCCAGGCAAGGCCTGCAGCTTTTCAGAGTTCCTTTACGAAGGGCCATAGCTAATCTAAGGTAGAATACGGCCCAAGCCACCGCCGGGCATCCGACCTGTTCGCACGGGAGGCCACATGGCAACGGAGCACCCGCCTCTTCAGCCGCCGGGGGAGTACGACCCCCAGGAGTACTACGCGAGCTCACCCGAGACCACCGTCAGCTTCTACGCCGACTCGCTGCACGTCTTCAGCGCCCTGTACAGCAGCGTCCTGTTTTTCGGCGAGCTCCAGGAGGACAGGGAACCTATCCTCAGGGCGAAGATAAAGGTCAGTCCCCAGATGCTCAAAGCCATCTGCCTCCTTACCCGAAAGCACGTCCGGCAGTACGAGAACGCGGTAGGGCCCATAGCCCTGCCCCGCCAGGTGCTAGAAGCGTGGGAGATCGAGGACGAGAAGCTGTGACCCAGGCCGAAGGCATGCCCGCCCTCTCCAGCTCCGCTTCCCCCGAAGGCTGGGGCTGGAGCAGGCTGGACGCCAGCCGGCCCCGCAGGGCGCTAGAACACCTGGCTCACAGTGAGGTCACCCCTGTTTTGGTTGACCTCGTCAGGGAGAGCGACGTACCGCCCGACTCCCGCTGGACCGTGGCCAGAGACATCCCCATCATCGTTATAGATACCCTGGACGCCTGCTGGGCTTTCGAGCGCGTGCTGAACAAGCTGCACGGGTTCTCCAGGACGGTGGAAGAGGCGAAGGCTGACCTGGTGGAAAAACTTGGTGGGCATCTCCAGATGTTGAGTTCCCTCGAATCGCCCCGGATGGCGCCGATATTGAGGTTGGAGCTGGAGTTCCTTAAGCTGGCCCTGAGACCGGCAGAGCCCTCCGGCCGGTAGACGCACATAGGACGAGTCTCATGGGCCCCCGGTTCGGACGTCGCGGCCCTGAAGGCGGGTTATCCACGGTGTTGGATTGCCCTTTAGCTCTCCAGGCTGTAGAATGCTTTGTGAAAGTGTCCCCGGTGAACGGACAGCTCTCCTGGTGTAGGAGAGGGCAGCGGAAGTCCACCCGGCCAAGGAGATTACAACATGCTAACGCGCACCCGGAGGGAGACGGAGCTCGTAGACAAGGCGGGCAAGTACATGCCCGGGTCCGATACGGGCAACATGAAGGTGGGTCAGGAGCGGCTCCTTCTCATGAAGGAAGGGAAGGGCTCCAGAGTGTGGGACGTGAGCGGCAACGAGTACATAGATTACCTGATGGGTTCGGGGCCGCTGGTCCTGGGCCATGCCCACCCCGCGGTGGTGGAGGCTGCCGTCGAGGCCATCAGGAAGGGCAGCACCTTCTTCGCCACCAACGAAAGCGCGGTGCTGCTGGCTGAGGAGATAGTGAACGCCTCTCGCTGCGCCGAGCAGGTGAGATTCACTACGAGCGGCACCGACGCCTGTTTTCAGTGTCTGAGGATTGCCCGGAGCTTCCGCAGGCGGGAGAAGATTCTGCGTTTCGAGGGAGGCTACCACGGCATGAGCGACTACGCCGTGATGAGCGTGAACCCAGCCCGCCATGAGCTCAGGGAGTTCCCCGAGCCGGTGCCCAACTCCGCGGGGGTGCCCCTGGGTGTCCAGCAGACCGTGCTGGTCGCACCCTACAACGACGTGGAGACGGCCACCGCCATCATCGAGAAGTACCACGACGAGATGGCAGCGGTGATAGTGGAGCCCATGCAGAAGGTTCTGACGCCCAAGCCGGGTTTCCTTCAGGCGCTGCGGGAGGCCACGGCCCACTACCAGATTCCCCTCATCTTCGATGAGGTGGTTACAGGTTTCCGGCTGGCCTACGGCGGCGCCCAGGAGTTCTACGGTGTTACCCCCGACCTGGTGGCCCTGGGTAAGATCGTCGGCGGCGGCTATCCCCTGGCGGCGATAGCGGGTAAGGAAGAGATCATGTCGGTATACGATCCGTCCCTGGCCGACCCCGAGGGCTACGTACGCCAGGTGGGCACGCTCAACGGCAGCCCCGTCGCCTGTGCCGCCGGGCTTGCGACCCTGGCCGAGCTTCGCAAGGAGGGCGCCTATGAGCGCCTCCACTCCACGGGACGGCGCCTCAGGGATGGGCTGGAGCGCCTGTTCCGCGAGGCGGAGATTCCCGTCCAATTCTCCGGGGAAGACCCCAACTTCGGCTTCTCCTTCACGGACCAGCCCCTGACCGATTACCGGTCCACCCTCCAGGCCGACCTGGCGTTGGCGGAGCGCTTTGATAACATGTTGCTGGAAGAGGGGATAGTGAAGAGCTGGCGGGACAGGATGTTCCCCTCGCTGGCCCACGCCTCCCAGGACCTGGACCAGACCATGGAGGCCGTGGGCAAGGTCATCGACCGGCTGAGGGGCTAGCCGCCAGGACATAAGGGCTGCGCGGCGGCTGATCCCGGCTCCCTGAGGGAGACAACCCGGGTGGCAAGCCGTGTCCCGGTTCCAGTGGCCTACGGCCAGCTGTTGGGGCAGGAGCTTGACGCGGGTGTGCCCACGGCCTGGCTACATATCAGGAACGCCGTGGTCTCGTCCCCTCTGACCATAGACAGCCGGTAAGGAGGAATACCGGGGGCGGATTGTTGACCGCTATCTTTCTGTCAGGGTCCACGATCACCAGGTTCAGCTCCTCCGGTCCCGGCAACCCAGACACGTCCCAACTAAACCTCAACTCCAGGTCTCCCGGATACTCCACCTCCACCACCCAGGACTGGACCTCGGCGTCTGGGGACAGGCGGCTGAACAAAAAGCGTGGCCACGGCCTTCCGTCGGGTAGGGTTCTCTCAATGCACGGCGTCGGGTAGCCAGCGGGATGACACAGGTACACTTTGACTACCTCCAGGCCGCTGGTGGGGAAGGGGACGAAGGAGCCGCGGCATTCAACGGGCGACGCCGGGCACTCCTCGGCGAGCCCCAGGAAGAGGCTCCCAATACCCGGCACTCCAAGTGGCTCCCATTCCATCTTGAGCTCCAATGTCCATTCGGGCTGCGCAACGCCTGGCATTGAGGAGGGTGAGCAGGTCACGGTAGGCGTTGAGCCTGGCCTGGTCGCGGTGGGAGTCGCCGTTGGGAGTATCAAGGGAGTGGCCGTGGGCGTGTCTGGCCCAGGGGGTGTCTGAGTAGCTCCGGCGGGAGCTGTAGGGGTGGGGGTAGGGGACACGGTCGCCTGGGCTGTCGTAGGGGACGGGGTGGACTCCGGAGTGGCGGTCTCACGAATTGGCGGCGTGGCAGTTGGTGTGGCTATGTCGCCCGGCGTCGGTGTGGCGGCTGGGACCGGGATGGTGACCGGCGAAGTTGTGGTGGGCGTGGGCGTGCCTGGTTGCCTGGCGGTAGGTGTGGCCATGGGGGTAGCGCGGGGAAGAGGGGTGCTCACCAGCTGGGTGGTAGGAGTGGGACCAAGAGATCTCTCCGGCATTGGGGTTGGTGTAGCAGCCGCACCCCCGGGTGGGTCTAGGGACGCTACAGGAGTCGCAAGGGGGAGGACCGAGACGTCGGGCACGGGAGCTTCCACCCGAAGTGTCGGGGTAGGCTCCTGGCCCTTGCAGGCGATGACCAGGGCGAGGAGCAGAGGTAGAGCTATGCCTATGGCTCTCATGGTCCAGAGTGGGGCGGCGCCCTCGGTGATTCTATCCCGGAAAGGTAGGCTCCTCAGGCGCACTATTCCTCGTACTCGGCCGCCGTGCCGCCCGTCTGGCCCGACGTCCGCCGGGGCAGGCAGCGACGGAGTGCTTCAGATAACGTCTGTGCGTACACCGCCTCGACTCCGTTCGCGCCTCCGGCCTCCTCTTCCGCCGATGCGGGGACAAGGCACTGCCGGAACCCGAGTCTGGCGGCCTCGGTCAGCCGGCGTTGGAGCTGGGATACAGGCCGCAGCTCTCCGCTCAGCCCGACCTCGCCCAGGGCCGCCATCTGCCGGTCCACGGCCGTGTTACGCTGACTGGAGGCGATGGCCATGGCTACGGCCAGGTCGGTGGCCGGTTCCCGAATGGTAAGTCCCCCTGCGACGTTCACGATAATGTCCTGGTTCGACAGGCTCAGCCCGGCGCGGCGGCTCAGGACTGCGGCCAGCATGAGAAGCCGGTTGTAGTCCACGCCGTTGGCAATGCGTCTGGGGACAGCCAGCGCTGAGGGTGATGTCAATGCCTGTACCTCCACCAGCAGTGGCCGGCTTCCCTCCAGAACGGGCACCACGACAGAGCCCACCGCCTCGGTCCGGCGTTGGGACAGGAGTACCCTGGAGGGGTCGGCTATCTCTTCCAGCCCTTTCACGCCCATTTGGAATATCCCGACTTCGTTGGTGGAGCCGAAGCGGTTCTTGGTACCCCGCAGGATACGGTATGCGTTGAGACTATCCCCTTCAAGGTAAAGAACTACGTCGACCATGTGCTCCAGCACCCGGGGTCCGGCTATGGAGCCGTCCTTGGTCACGTGTCCTGACATCAGCACGGGAACGGCCCTGGCCTTGGCCCAGTGCATGAGCCTCAGGGCGCATTCCCGGACCTGAGCGACGCTGCCGGCCCCCGAGGGCGCCTCGGGGGCGTAAAGGGTCTGGATAGAGTCGACCACCACCAGACCAGGCCGAAACTGCTCTAGCTGACGGACGATTTCGTTGATGTCCGTCTCTACCAGAAGGTGAATGCCCTGTCCCGAAACCCCTAGCCGCTGGGAACGTAGCTTGATCTGCTGGGCAGACTCCTCTCCAGTCACGTAGAGGACCGCCTTGCCACCGGCTGCCACCACCTGGATTGTCTGAAGCAAGAGAGTCGACTTCCCGATGCCAGGCTCCCCTGCTATGAGCACCAGGGAGCCTGGGACCACTCCGCCTCCCAGTACGCGGTTCAGCTCGGAGAAACCCAGTGGTATGCGTTCCTCGCCGTTGTGGGGGACCTGGGAAAGCTCCTGTACCGCGGGGGCCGGCAGGTCGAGCCAGCGCTGAGTGTGGGGCTGGGCTCTGTGAGAGACCTCTACGAGGGGAGAATGGGCGCGGCACGAAGGGCAGAAGCCCATCCACTTGGGGCTCTCCTGGCCGCACTCCTGGCATACGAAAATCGCTCTTGCTTTGTCTCTGGGCATCCGGCGCCGCCTCGGCGGGGACAGGCCCACGTCCCCTGAACGACTGGCTGACTGTAGCAGAAGGAGGCTCCGATGGCCCGGAGCCTCCTTCCAGCACGTATCCTTCGATCCACCTCTATGCCAAAGGCAAGGCTGCTATCTCTTTTGTGCGGATGACCGCCTCCCCGTCCTGTATGTCCAGCACCGCCGTATCCCCGCTATTCAACCGGCCACCAAGTAGCTCCTCTGAGAGCTTGTCCTCAACGACGTTCTGGATTAGCCTCCTGAGGGGCCGGGCCCCGAAGTTGGGATCGTAACCCTTTTCCGACAGGTACTCTTTGGCGGCGTCGGTAACCTCAAGCTGGATGTTCTTCTCCGCCAGCTCCTTCCTTACCTGGTCCATCATCAGGTCCACGATCAACAGTATATCCTCTTGGGAAAGGGCGTGGAACACCATCGTCGAGTCTATCCGGTTAAGGAACTCTGGCCGGAAGAACTTCTTGACCTCGTTCAGTACCTTATCCTTCATCTGGTTGTAAGCGTGGCTCTCCGACTGCGCGTCGTCGGTCTTGATAGAGAAGCCCAGGACCGTCTCCCGCTTGATCAGGTCAGAGCCCAGGTTGCTGGTCATGACCACGATGCAGTTGCGGAAGTCTACTCTTCGGCCTTTGGCGTCACTGAGGTGGCCGTCGTCGAAGATCTGGAGGAGGATGTTAAAAACCTCTGGATGTGCCTTTTCGATCTCGTCCAGGAGGATCGTGCAGTAGCCCTTGCGCCGCACCGTCTCGGTGAGCTGGCCTCCCTCCTCGTATCCGATGTAACCCGGGGGCGCTCCAATCAGCCTGGCTACGGTGTGTCTCTCCTGGAACTCGGACATATCGAGCCGGATCAAGTTGTCCTCGCTGCCAAACATGAACTCGGCGAGGGCCCGCACCAGCTCTGTCTTGCCCACACCCGTGGGGCCCAGGAACAGGAAGGCGCCAATGGGGCGCCTGGGATCTTTGAGGCCGGTCCGGGCACGACGCACCGCCTTGGATATGCCCACTATCGCATCATCCTGGCCCACGATGCGCTTGTGTATCTCCTGCTCCATGTGCAGAAGCCGCTCCGTCTCTTCCATGGCCAACCGGGTCACCGGTATACCGGTCCACATGCTGACAACTTCAGCTATGTCCTCGCTGGTGACCACAACCTGTTCCTGGCCCTGTTCGTGGTGCCACTCCTTTTCCAGATTTTCCATATTCTCGATGAGCCTGAGCTCCCGCTCCCTGAGCTCGGCGGCATACTCGTACCCCTGGGACGCGATGGCTTCTTCCTTCTCCTTCCGCACGTTCTCCAGCACCTTCATCACCTCTTTGACCGAGAGGGGTGTGGTGCTGTTGCGGAGCCGCACCCGGGAGGCTGCCTCGTCCATGAGATCGATGGCCTTATCGGGGAGAAACCGGTCCGAGATGAAGCGCGCCGATAGGGTCGCCGCCGCCTTGACCGCATCGTCAGAGATGCCCAGCTTGTGGTGCTCCTCGTACCGGCTCTTGATCCCCAAAAGTATCTGGGTGGTCTCTTCTGTAGTGGGCTCGGCCACCTGGACGGGCTGGAAGCGGCGCTCCAGGGCCGGGTCTCGCTCCACGTGCTTACGGTAATCGTCAAGGGTGGTGGCGCCGATACATTGAAGCTCACCCCGCGCCAGGGAGGGCTTGAGGATATTGGCGGCGTCAACCGCGCCTTCGGCTGCCCCGGCACCCACGATGGTGTGCATCTCGTCTATGAAGAGGACACAGTTGCCTGAGCTCTTGATCTCCTCGATTACCTTCTTCAGCCGCTCCTCGAACTCGCCTCGGTATTTGGTGCCGGCGACCAGGGCGCCCATATCCAGGGTGACGAGCCGCTTACCTTGCAGGGTCTCGGGGATGTCCCCCGACGCGATCCGCTGAGCCAGGGCCTCCACTATGGCCGTCTTGCCCACTCCCGGCTCGCCCATTAGCACCGGGTTGTTCTTTGTGCGACGGCTTAGGATCTGTATGACCCGCTGGATCTCCTGGCTGCGCCCGATGACGGGGTCCAGTTTGTTGGCTCTGGCTGCGGCCGTCAGGTCGATGCCCAGTTGGTCCAGAGTCGGGGTGCGCGTGGCTCGGGCCCCCTGGCCCGTGGCAGTAGGAGAAGTCTGGCTAAGCAGCCGATGGGTCTCGGCGCGCACCTTGTCCAAGGTAACTCCCAGGCTTTCCAGTACCCCGGCCGCCACACCTTCTCCTTCCCGCAAGAGCCCAATGAGCAGATGTTCGGTGCCAATATAGGTGTGGTTCATGCGGCGGGCCTCATCCACCGCCAGCTCCACCACCTTCTTGGCCCTGGGCGTGAGGCCGATCTCTCCCTGAGAGGGTCTCTCGCCCCGGCCGATGATAAACTCAACGGCGGAGCGCACCTTATTCAGGTCTACGCCCAGATTGGCGAGCACACGGGCTGCTACTCCCTCGGTCTCTCTTACGAGACCCAGAAGGATATGCTCCGTCCCGATGTAGTTGTGGTTAAATCGTTGGGCCTCTTCCTGGGCAAGGGATAGCACCCTCCTCGCCCGCTCCGAGAACTTTTCGAATCTGCTGCCCATCTCTAGCACCCCCTTGCTCAGTCGAGGTCAGTGGGGCCTTGAAATCTGCCCGTCCCCCCGACCCTTCACTGCCTTCACCCGGATGGAGAAGCCTCGGGACGCTGGCTTAGCCGACCACAGTCCCCAGGCTCTGATCAACCCACGCCTGGCCGCACTGACTCTCCGGGAGTTCTCTCTGGGGAACCATTAAATTATAGGCCGAGACTTTAAACAAAGTAAAGGTACTTTTGGGCTATCTGTAGCGCTTTTCCACGTACCGGTGTGTGAATATTTTAACAAACTAGTCTCAGCTATCACTGTAGCACACTTGAGGTGGAAAGAAAAGGCTGTAGCGTGCTGGCGGGAGCCCCCGGGCCTTACGCCCCAGTCCGGTAGTATGGTAGGATATACCACGCCTTTGGGCACTGGCCATATCTGTGGACGGAGGTGCCTAGCGGGCGCCGCCGAGAACCGCCCAGAAGGGGGAACGCCGATGTTCTTCGACTCCCGTCGCTCCACCGTTCACGCTCGTCGCGGCATGGTGGCCACGAGCCAGCCGCTGGCCGCCGTAGCTGGGCTGCGTATGCTCATGGAAGGTGGCAACGCGGTGGATGGCGCGGTGGCCGCGGCGGCCGCGCTGAACGTGGTGGAGCCCGTTTACACGGGCGTCGGTGGAGACCTTTTCGCCCTGGTATGGATGAATGGGGAGAAGCGGGTGAGGGCGCTGAACGCCAGCGGGCGGGCAGCCTCGGCCGCCTCGCTGGACCGTTTGCGGAAGCTGGGACTGACCGAGATGCCCCTCTTCAGCCCCTACGCTATCACGGTACCCGGGGCCGTGGACGGCTGGGAAACGCTGCTTCGTGAGCACGGTTCTATGCCCCTGTCCCAGGTCCTCCGGCCTGCCATCGAGTATGCGGAGGAGGGTGCCCCCGTTTCCGATATCATCTCTTACCTCTGGCAGCGGGCCACGCCGCTCCTCTCCAGGTTCCCCTCGGGCGCCGAGCTCATGCTGGAGGGACGGGCACCACGGCACGGCGAGGTGGTGCGTCTCCCAGAGCTGGCCGGGACCCTGCGGACCATCGCCGAGGGTGGAGCGGAGGCCTTCTACAGGGGGAAGCTGGCCCAGAAGATCGCCGGGTACGTGCAAGAGCGAGGCGGCTGGCTCACGGCCCAGGACCTGGCCGCCCACACCTCCACGTGGGACGAGCCCATCTCCACCGACTACCGGGGAGTAACCTGTTGGGAGTGCCCTCCAAACAGCCACGGCCTCGCCGCCCTCCTGGCGTTGAACATCGCCGAGGGCTTCGATATCAAGGCGATGGGGTTCCAGACACCCGATACCTACCATCACCTCATTGAGGCCATGAGGCTGTCCTTTGCCGACGCCCTCCGCTACGTCGCCGACCCCCGCAAAGCCCAGGTCCCCACCGAGGAGCTGCTTAGCAAGGGCTACGCCGCAACGCGTCGCTCCCAGGTCAGGAGAGACCGTGCTCTCTCCCAGGTCCTCTCCGGCGACGTGAAGGTCGGGGGCGACACAATCTACGTGACCTGCGTCGACGGGCAGGGAAACGCCTGCTCACTGATCAGCAGCCTCTACGAGATATTCGGCTCGGGGCTGGTCGTGCCCGGTACAGGCATAGCGCTTCATAACCGGGGGGCCATGTTTTCCCTTGACCCGGACCATCCCAACGCCCTGGAGCCGGGCAAGCGGCCCTACCATACCATCATTCCGGCTATGGCTACGCGGGGAGGCGAGCTGTGGCTCACCTACGGCATGATGGGGGTGTTCCAGCAGCCCCAGGGCCACCTGCAGCTCCTGGTGAACATGATCGACCTCGGCCTGGACCCCCAGGCCGCCCTCAACGCCCTGCGGTTCAGCGTGCAGCTTGGCGGCGAAATCCTGCTGGAGGAGGGCCTTCCCCAGAGCACCGTCCAGGAGCTCAAAGACAGGGGCCACGACGTGTACGTCCTCAGCGGCTACGACCGGTACGTCATGGGTGGGGGCCAGATTATAGAGCGGGACCCGGAGACGGGGTCCTTGCGGGGCGGCTCGGAGCCCCGCAAGGACGGCTGCGCCATCGGCTGGTAGGCCCCCACCGAGCCCGACGGTGGCTTGACCGTTCTCCAGCCATGCCCTAGCATAAAACCTACTTCCCTTTCATTCCATGGGTGGTGAGATGGCCGCGACGGTCCAGGGATCAGAACTGACGAAGGTGTACCAGCTGGGCAACGAGCTGGTTTACGCCCTGAACAGGGCTTCCCTGGACGTTTACCCGGGGGAGCTGTTGGCTGTAGTCGGCCGGGCCGGATCGGGCAAGTCCACCCTGCTGCACGTGCTCGGCTGTCTCCAAAGGCCCGATGCCGGAAGCGTGCGGGTCGAGGGGCAAGATGTGACGGAGCTGGCGGAGGAGGAGCTGGCGGAGGTCCGGACTCGCAAGGTGGGATTCGTGTTTCAGGCATACAACCTGCTTCCCAACGAGACGATGCTCGGTAACGTGCTGGTCTCCCTGAGGCATGAGGACCCGGACTCCTATGATCGCCGCGAGAAGGCCGTGATCTTCGCCGACGAGCCTACCAGAGCGCTGGACAGCACCTCCCGAGAGGAGGTAATGGGTCTGCTCCAGAGGCTCAACTCCGAGGGACGGACTATTGTAGTCTCCACCGACGACTCGGGGGTGGCCGGTTACTGCCAGAGGATGGTGCGGATCTACGGCGGGAGGACCACGGAGGCGGAGGCGGTCGGCAAAAGGCAGGTTATCTCGCCTTCCCGGGTGCCCGGACGGGCGTCCTCCTTCTCAACCAGAGAGGTGACGGTCTGTCCCAGGTGTAACTACGGCAACTTCAAGGACGACGAGCTATGCCAGCGATGCGAGTCTCCCCTTCATCTTACAAAAGAGGAGGAGGAGTCCATCGAGGGGCGCCTGAGTGGCAGGGGAAGCCGATACCTGGGGGCGGAAAGCGCGTCGGATGAGGGTGAGGTACCCGGTCAGGGGCAGACGGACGAGCTCAAGGAGGTCCCCATGCTGGCGGGGCTGGGTACTAAGAGCCTGGCCAGGATAGTGGCCGCCCTCGAGCCCAGATCCTTTCAACCGGGGTCTACCATAGTGAAGCAGGGAGAGCCCGGCGACTCTTTCTACATCGTTAGAAGCGGCAGCGTGCAGGTCATGTTGGAGAGGGAGGGCACCCCGGCAATCACGGTGGCCGAGCTGGGGCCCAGGGAAGGCTTCGGGGAGATGGCCCTTCTTACCGACCAGCCTCGGTCGGCCTCCGTGGTGGCCGTCACCGACGTCGAGACCTAGTGTCTTTCTAAGGTGGCCTTCCAGGAGCTTGTCTCGCAGAACCTGTCCCTGGCCCTGTACTTTAACCGGATTCTGAGCCAGCGGCTGAGTGCCCTCCAGGAGAGAATCCTGCCCTAGCCACTGTCAGCCGGCGGTTGCTCCTGCGGAGGGGCTCAATCTCAGGCTGCGGCCATCTTCTCCAGACCTGTCAGGTTGGTGATGGTGATCTTGCGGTGAGATGTGGTCAATAGGCCCATCCTCCTGTAGGTGGTCCTGCGTGACGCCCAGGAGCTCCTGGCCCAGGGTGTCGGAGACGGAGGACTTGCTGCCGTCCCTAGCGTACTCAAAGACCAGGGTCCTCCCCTCCGACGGGGCTTTGGCCTTGAACGTGATGGTGGCGAAGGTGAAGGGTGCCTGGTCCTGGGCCAGCCGCTCGGTGGTGAAGGCGGCGAACTGGACCGTGCCCGCTCCGTTGTCCACTAGGGGCTCCACGGAGAAGGAGAGTGTGCTGCTGTCGTGGGCCACGCTCACCACCTCGACCACTGTAGGGTCGAACCTCATGAAGAGCTGAGCACCCACCAACAGGTTGCCTATCCCGTTGGGGTCCAGCAAGACCTTGAAGTCCATGTTCTCCCCCAAAGAGATGGCCACGGGCCCGGCCATGGAGCCGGCCGGCACTATTAGCATATGCACCCCCCGAGGCCGGAGGCGAAAGAGTGGGGGGGTAGCTGTGGGCTGGGGTATCGGGGCCAGGGTCGGAGTAGGGGTAGGGGTCGGCGTCAGCGTTGGAGTATCCGTAGGCGTTAGGGCTACTGGAGTGTTCGTGGGCGTCGGACTGGGCTGAGGGGTCGCAGTGGGCAAGACCTCCGTGGGAGTAGCTGTGGGGGCCTCCTCTGTTGCCAGGGTGGGCGGTGGGGGTGTTGGCGTCGCCGTGGCTACAGGCTCTGGGGTGGCAACGGGCAGGACCGAAGGGGTGGGTGTAGGTCCCGCTGGTGGGGTGGCCACCGGCGTACCGGGGGTGGGGGTCGGTGCCGGCGTAGGACCGCTTTTAGCCGAGGCGGGTGTTGGACCGGGGCCGAAGGTGGGCGCAGCAATAGGAGTCTCCCCCGGTAAGGCGGTCGCGGTCGCGACGGGAGTAGGGGTACGGGCATCGGTGGTGGGGGTCGGTGCCCGCGTAGGACCGCCTCTAGCCGAAGCGGGTGTTGGACCGGGGCCGAAGGTGGGCGCAGTAATAGGAGTCTCTCCTGGCACCGGCGCGGGAGTCGGGGTCGCTCCTGTGCAGTAGAGGGACCCGGCCGCCATTAGCGTGGCCATCGCAATTAGCAGGAGGTGCCTTCGTCCAAGGAGGAATGCCAGCGCCGCCCGCCTCATTGCCGTGTGCTGGCCCGCCAGGCTACTTCGTAGAGATGCTCTTCCTCGGCAAAGCCCTTGAGCTGCTTCCAGCCATACTCCACGTACTCGAAGCTGGATGCGCTGCCCGCCAGCTTGCGGAAAAGATCGGAGACCAGTATCTGCTCACCCGAGGCCAGGGCCATTATCCTTGCGGCTAGTACAACCGCGGTCCCGAAGAAGTCCTCGTCTTCCTTGATGGTCTCGCCCACGTTGATCCCTATGCGCACCTTAAGCTGGTCGGCGTTCTCCAGGTTGAACTCGTCCAGGCTCCGCTGGATTTCTGCGGCACAGGTGACGGCCTTCCTTGCGCTGGAGAAGACCACCATGAACCCGTCGCCCATGGCCTTGACCTCCAGGCCGCCGTTGTTAGCCACATGCTGCCGGATGATGCTGTTATGGCTCCGTAGCAGGGTCTGGTTCGCCTCATCCCCCAGGGAGGTGAGGAGCTTCGTGGAGTCCTCAAGGTCGGTGAACATTATGCTAACGGTGCCCTCTATGGCGGCCAGCTGTGCCTGCGCCCGTTCAGCGTCGGTCAACTCCGCGATTATTCGCTCAGCTGCGGGGTGAGACTCACCCCTCAGCTCCTGGAAGGGCATCTTGGCGGCGGTGAGGAGCTCGAGGGCGCTTTCCGAGGCCCTGGCATCGGAAAGCCACCTGGCGAACAGGCCCCTGTACTTTGTGTTGGTCTTTCTCAGCCACTGGCTGGCCGGGCCAGCAGCTTCCTGGGATAGGGAGGCGGTTAGTAGGCTTTCCAGCCGTTGCTCCTCCTCCGGGCTGTCGGCATCGCCGGCGGGGGCCGTGAGTTGACCGGCAATCCAATGGAGTATGGTGGTGGAGCCGAGGGCATACCGGTCTCCCTCCCTGATCACCAGGCCTCTGTTCGACAGTGTGCTCAACGCGAGGCCGGTGTGAACGAACCACCGCCCCAGCTCCGCCGGGCGCCAGTAGTTCAGCTGGTGGTCCTGCTCGTATGCCTGGAGCGCCAGCAGGGCCATGGCAGTCTTCTCCGTTTGTGAAGAGTTCGCCCAATAGTTATCCAGGTGGGGGGCGGCGGCTTGCTGTAGCCTCTCTTCGGTGTGGGCCAGCGAGCTGGACTCATCCAGGCCCTGGTGGGCGGCCTCGAACATGAAGTGCAGCGCCATCTGTACGAAGAAGGGCACCCTGCCCGACAGGGTGAGGACATGCTCCACCGCCGCGTCGCTGAAGGAGACCTCCTTGTCCGCCAGATAGGAGCTCACCATATCCCGTACGTCGGCCTAAGAAAAGGGGCGGAGGCTGATGGTGGCGAAGATGTTGAAGAAGGGGGAGCTGCGGACGGCGTCGGAGTGGGAGATCTCCACCAGGTCAACGCGGGTCGAGGTTATCAGGGCCAGATCGTGGTGGATCGCCAGTGAGCGTAGCGCGTAGTAGAAGTCTGGCCCGAAGTTCTCGTTGCCGCCCACATTTTCAAACTCGTCGATGAGCAGGACTATATGTAGTCCCTGGTCTTCCATGCTGTCCAGCAGCTCGGCCAGATCGTAGGTGTCGATGCTCTCGTGCTGGGCACCGTCCCTGATCTCCTTTTTCAGGCCTTCGTCCTGCACCTTAGAGGCGATCCGCCTAAGCATGTACTGATACAGACGGGTGGGGGTGCTGGTGGACGTGATCATCTCCAGGTCGAGGTAAACGAACAAGTACGTCGCGGAGTCCAGCCCGTAGGCGCGGACAGTGTCGGGGTGAGCTATGAAATTCAGAAGCGACGTCTTGCCGGACCGTCGCTCCCCTACCAGGGAACTGCTCTCGAACTCCGGGTTGCGCAGGCGCATGAAGATCTGCTCCACCTCGCGCTGTCTGCCCACGAAGCGGCTGGGGTCGGATATGGGGTTTCCATACGTGAAAGGATTAAGCGTTACCACAGATAACCCCCCCCCCGTGAATCACGCGCGATCCCCGACACCGGCCTTCCGAATGGTCGCTGCACCGCGAGGGACCCCAGCTTGGGCAATCTCTTCCCGCCCACATGCATATTCTACTCCAGGGCCGCGCTTTCACCAAGGTCTTGGTTCGGGGCGCCCTGTTCGCCCTGCCTCGGATGTTGTCTCCCGAGGCAGGGCCTTCACCCCTGCGCCTCGCGATCCTTTCTATGCATTCTAACATAAACGGGCGCCGCTGCTGCATCCCATAGCCGCCGTGGAGGGCCGGACGTCTGGTTTGACGCCACTGTGGGGCGCTGATAGAATGATGCCACCCCGCAGCCACCGTCTGCATAGCTATCTGAGCCAGTAAGGGAGCACGCCCCCGGTCCGGGCTTGCGGCCCGGCGCGGGCACCCGTCCCCCGCTCAGCTGGGGGCGCTGCACGTGGACCTTGCCCCCCGGCCGGACTCGTCTAGCATAAGGAGGGCGCCATGGCCTGGGACTTTGAGCTGATCTGGGGGCCTCACGACAACCTCACCGAGGGTCCCGCCTGGGACGGCCAGGCCTTGCTGTTTACCCACATCCCCCACAGCCGGATCATGCGCTACGACCCGCGGACCGGCGACACCACCGAGTTCCGCACCGGCACCAACCGCACCAACGGCCTGATATTCGACGCCAACGGCCGTCTGTACGGCTGCTGCTCCGGCGGCCGGTCCATCGTCCGGTTCGAGCCCGATGGAGGAACCACCGTAGTCGCCGACCGGCTGGATGGGAAGCGCCTCAACACCCCCAACGACCTGGGCGCGGACCGCCAGGGCAGGGTCTGGTTCACCAACCCGTGGAACGAGGGCAACACCGACCCCACCCAGCGTACGGAGCTGGACCATGAAGAGGTGTTGCGGACGGACCCCCAGCCCGACGGGACTTGGCAGGTGAAGCGGATGACCCACGACCTCACCAGGCCCAACGGCATCCTGGTATCCCCAGACGACCGCACCCTCTACGTGGCCCAGACCGACAACCGCCCGGGGATGGTCAGGGAGCTAAGGGCGTATCCTATCGAGGATGATGGGTCGCTGGGCCGGTACATCGTGCTGCATCAGTTCGGCATCGACCAGCGCGGATACCAGAGGGGTGTCGACGGCATGTGCTTCGACTCCGAAGGCAACATCGTCGCCACCGCCGGGCGCCAAGAGAGCGGGCCCGGCCCCATGATCTACGTCTTCGCCCCCTCGGGCCGGGTCCTGGAAACCCATCCGATGCCGGTGGATATGCCCACCAACTGCACCTTCGGGGACCCCGACCTGAGCACCCTCTACATCACCACCCTTGCGGGCCACCTGTACCGGGTACGGAACACGGGACGCAAGGGCTGGCTGCTGTGGCCCCGGCCGGGTAGGGGGAGGCCCGCTGCCCGCTATATCTGATACTGCTTCAGGAGCAGGCGGGCGATCAGCAGCCGCTGGATCTCGTTGCTCCCCTCGCCGATGATCATGAGGGGCGCTTCCCGGTAGTAGCGCTCCAGCGGGTACTCCTTGATGTAGCCGTATCCCCCGTGGATGCGCATGGCGTCCAGGGTCACCTCGGCGCATATCTCGCTGGCGAAAAGCTTGGCCATCCCCGCCTCCAGGTCCACCCGCTCCCCCCGGTCCTTCTTGGCGGCGGCCTCGTAGGTAAGCAGCCGGGCGGCCTGGATCTTGGTCGCCATGTCGGCCAGCTTGAGCTGGATGGCCTGGTGCTGGGCGATGGGGACGCCGAAGGTCCTCCGCTGCTGGGAGTACTTGATGGCGGCCTCGAAGGCGGCGGCGGACACCCCAACGGCCCTGGCGGCGACGTTGATGCGCCCTGTCTCCAGGCCGGACATCACCTGCTGGAACCCTCGCCCCTCGGTCCCACCCACCAGGTTATCCGCCGGGACCCGGAAGTCCTCGAAGATCAGCTCGCAGGTGTCCAGACCCCTGTATCCCAGCTTGTCCAGGTCCCTGCCCACCTCGAATCCCGGGCCACCCTTCTCCACGATGAAACAGCTCATACCACGATGGGGAGGCACAGCGTTCCGGTCCGTCTTCGTAAGGAGGGCGAAGGTGTTTCCGTGCCGGCCGTTGGTGATGAACATCTTGGTGCCGTTGACGACGTACTCCTCGCCGTCCCGCACCGCGGAAAGCTCGATGGCCTGCACGTCGCTGCCGGCGTTGGGCTCGGTGAGAGCGAGGCCGCCCCGCTTCTCACCCCGCGCCATGGCGGGCAGGAACCGCCTCTTCTGCTCGTCGGTGCCGAAGCTGGCTACCACGTATGCCATGATGTGGTGGGTGCCGATGACGCCGCTTATGCTCATCCAGCACTTGGACAGCTCCTCGAAAATCATGGCAAAGGTGGTGTAGTCAAGCTCCATACCGCCGTACTCTTCCGAGAGGGTGATACCGAAGAGCCCCATCTCCTTCATCTTCTCGATGACGTCGAGGGGGACTATGTCCTCTCGCTCATACTCGCTTACGATGGGCTCCAGCTCTCGCCGCACGAACTCCCGCACCGCGTTCACGATCTGAGTGCGGGCCTCTTCGGGTGTCCGGGTGGTCATGGGTCACTCCTTACGTCAGTTGGCGCTGGTAGATCGTATCCGGGATGAGCTCATTGTACTAGTGGGCGTTGGGGCTTTCAACCGAGCGTTGCTCTGGGGTAGGCGGTAACTTATAATTGTGTCGAGGGCACGGCGAAATGCTGCTGGCTATAGACATAGGCAACACCAATGTGAGTCTGGGCGTCTTCGATGGCGAGACCCTGAAGGCCACGTGGCGTATCGCCACCGATGCCCGCCGCCTGGCCGATGAGTACGCCTTGCTGGTCTCCAACATCCTCTCGCTTAAAGGAGTCCATGGGGAGGACATCACCGACGCCTGTCTGTGCAGCGCGGCTCCCACCCTCACCCCCACCTTTGAAGAGGTGTGCAGGGGCTACTTCAAGGTGACTCCCCTGACCGTAACGGCCGGGGTGAAGACGGGGGTCCGGATTCTCTACGATAACCCGAGGGACGTTGGGGCGGACCGGATCGTGGACGCCGTGGCCGCGTACCGGCTGTACGGCGGCCCGGTGATAATTGTGGACTTCGGCACCGCCACCGTGTTCGACGCGGTGTCCAACGATGGGGACTATCTGGGCGGGGCCATCGCCCCTGGGATCAACGTCGCGGCCGAAGCCCTTTTTCTGAGCACCTCCCAGCTGCGGAGGGTGGAGCTGACCCCTCCCAAGTCGCCTATAGGCCGGAATACGGTGGCCAGCCTGCAGTCGGGCCTACTCTTGGGCCATGTCGGCCTCGTGGAGGGGATGGTGGCCCGGTTCAAGGCGGAGATGGGAGAGGGCACCAAGGTGGTCGCCACCGGCGGGCTGGCGGGGGTCATCGCAAAGGAGACCAAGGCCTTTGACGCCATCAACCCCGACCTGGCGCTGTTGGGGCTACGCATGATCTACGACCTCAACCGGGCCTCGTTGCCAGCCCCGGAGGGAGACGGGAGCTGAGACCGTGCCAGGGATGATGGAAGGCAAGAACGTAGTCTTGGGTGTGACCGGGAGCATCGCCTGCTACAAGACCCTGGACCTGGCAAGCAAGCTTGTCCAGGCAGGGGCCCTGGTGGACGTCATTATGAGCTATGGCGCCACCCGGTTCCTCTCCCCCCTGGCCTTTCGCAGCCTGACCCACAGGCCGGTGGTGACCGATACCTTCGACCCCACCTCGGAGCTCAGCGTGGAGCACGTGACCCTGGCGCAGCGGGCGGCGATCGTCGTGGTCGCTCCCGCCACGGCCCATCTTATCGCGAAGGTCGCCGCGGGGCTGGCCGACGACCCCCTCACCACTACGATTCTGGCAACAGCGGCGCTCGTGCTGGTGGCGCCCGCCATGGACGGCCACATGTACGACAACCCGGCCACTCAGGAGAACCTGTCCCGTATTCGGGACAGGGGTGTTACCGTCGTGGGGCCTGCCAGAGGCCGGCTGGCCTCTGGCCAGGTGGGTACGGGCAGGCTGGTGGAGCCCTCAGAGCTGATGGGCCACATAAGCGCCGTCCTCGGCCGCAAGGGTGACCTGGCGGGACGCACCATCGTGGTAAGCGCCGGAGGGACCCAGGAGCCCATAGACCCGGTGCGGGTTATTACCAACCGGTCCTCGGGCAAGATGGGCTACGCCATTGCCGAGGCGGCCAGGGACAGGGGCGCCCGGGTGGTCCTCGTCGCCGCACCCACCCACCTGCCGGAACCGGCCGCCGTGCAGGTCGTCGGTGTCGCCACGGCCCTGGAGATGCGGGACGCCGTGCTGAACGCGGTGAAGGGAGCCGACGCCCTGATCATGGCCGCGGCGGTGGCCGACTATACCCCCGTCCATGTGGCTCACCAGAAAGTAAAGAAGGGCGCGCAGACCTGGTCCATCGAGCTGGGGAGGACCCCCGACATCCTTGAGGAGACCAGGGGTGGCCTGGTGAGGGTGGGGTTCGCCGCCGAGACCGAGGGGCTGGTGGAAAACGCCCGGGACAAGCTGCGAAGCAAGTCCCTCGATCTAATCGTGGCCAACGACGTAACCGCCCAGGACGGCGGCTTCGGCGCCGATACCAACAAGGTCCTCCTGGTAGACCGGGAGGGCGGCGTGGAGGACCTACCCCTCATGTCCAAGCACGACGTTGCCCACCGTCTTCTGGACCGGTTGCGAGGCTTGCTGCCGCCCCTGCCGTAGGCAATGCCTCCATGCAGTTGAAGTTGCCGGGCCCGGCCGGTGGGGCTCTACAGGTTGAACTGGGCGTCTACGAAGTTGCGCTCCTTGACGTATATCTGGATTCGGCCCCGGTTGGACTCCAGCACCATGATCCTGCCGTCGTCATCCACGTTGACCGCGACCGGCTTGTAAAAACGTCGCTCCGGGGTCAGGTCGGCCCTCTGGCGTGCCCTCTGATAGTCGGGATTTGCGTCCACCAGGTTCTGGGACCAGCGGGAGAGGCCGTCGGCGTCGCCATCGAACTGGGTGATGAAGGCCCCGTCCGAGGCGTAGACATTCAGACGGCTGTTGCCCCAGTCGGCGACGTACACATCCCCCTCGGCGTCTATCGCCGCGCCCGTGGGACGCTGGAGCTCTCCTTCACCGGTGCCCGGAGTGCCAAAGGAGGCCACATGTTCACCCTCGGGCGTGAGCTTCTGTATCCGGTCGTTCTTCCAGTCGGCCACGTACACGTAGCCGTCCCGGCCGACGGCGATGCCCCACGGCATGTTGAACTTGCCCGGGGCGCTTCCGTGCCCGCCCCAGCCGCGCAGGAACCTGCCTTCGCGGGTGAACACCTGGACACGATGGTTCAGGCTGTCCACGACGTACAGGTTGTCCTCCCTGTCGAAGGCGAGGCCGGAGGGCCGGCTGAGCTCTCCTTGGCCGGAGCCGCTCTCGCCCCAGCTACCCAGGAGTCTCCCGTCCTTGCGATAGATAAAGACACGGTTCACGTACTCGTCGCAAACGTATACGTTCTCCTCCTGGTCTAGGTCCAGCGACGAGGGCCAGGGCGACTCGCCGCCGGCGTAGCCCAGGCCCCGGTCTTCCCATACCAGATCCTGATCCAGGGTGCACTTGGTTATCCCCTGGCCGGGCCTGAACTCCTGGCCCCGGTTAACCACGTAGATGCTTCTGTCCGAGCCCAGGGCGAAGTCCAGCGGCATCCGAAAGGAGGTCCCGGCGTCGGAGGCCCTCCCGATACAGTAATCATAGTTGTATATCCGGCCGGCTACACGTCGTGTAAGCATTTCTTCCTCCTGGAGCTCTGGATCGAAGGCGCCTGTCTTTGGAGATGCCGCGCCTCAGCGGCCTGCGACCCTTCTTCCTATATCGAGGGTGTCGGAGACTTGCCTGGGGGGTGCCATGATGATGCGACCCCCCCCGCTCCAGGAGGTCGATCACCTTGTTCAGCCTCACTCTGGTATCCACCGTTCCGCCATCCTGACATGATCTTCCCCGCGGTCAACCTGGCGGTGCACGCGATAAAGGCTAGGGCCTCTCCATCGAGTGGTGGTATCGCCCTGTGGACGAACAGGGCCGTTTGGAAGGGGGCGCGGCCTACAGGGACTGGGCAGCAGGGCCGGCGATGGCCGGACGGCGCGAGGAGTGAGATGCGTTGGGCACGCTGCCTTAGTCCTCACTGAAGGACAATGTCCTTGATGGTCAGCTCCTGCTCGGTGTTGACGTCTTTGTCAATCAAATTGACCGTTGTAACACCTTCGGCCACGGGAGGGAAGAGGAACGACCCCTCGACGTTGTCCCCTTCCTTTAGGAAGAAGGGTGCAGTGGCGGCCCCGTCGACTGCGCTGAAATTATATACGTTGCCAAGCTCGTCCACCAGGAATGGCAGGGTGTCTCCCACCAGAGACTTTCCTCTGGCGATCGCGTTGACCATTAGGGTGCGAGGGACGTTGGCATGCCACTTCACATTGAACCGGAGGGTCCTATCTGACATCCTGTCCACCGTGTTTACACAGAAGGCCAGGATAGCCCCGCTCTCCTGGACCTGAAAGTCACATTTGTCCTGGTCAACGAAGCCGAAGGTCTCCGAGACCCTTACCTCCTCTGTCACGGTAGAGGCGCTGAAGACCCGAGCGGGGGAGCCCTGGTACGAAGAGGAGAAGGGCAACGGCGGTGGCGACGGCGCCCACTATCGTGCCCCACCGGATCCTCCTATGGGCCTTCCGCCTCTCGATGGCCGCAAGCTCGGCCTGGTGCCTCGTTCTAAGCTCTTCGATCTCCTCGGACAGCTCCTCCTTCACCCACTCGAGCCTCTGGTACTGGCGTACCCAGAGGCGCAGGAAATCGATGGCGAACCTCATCTCGTCGGCGCCGAAGACCAACTCCTTGCTTATCAGGCTCCGCTGGGAGGAGACCAGCTCCCCCTGGGGGGCCAGCACGTCGTAGCGTCTGAGGGTCTCGTCCACGTCTCTGAGGGTGACGGAGGCAGCCCCTCCTTCCATCGCCTCGGCCATAGCCCCCAGGAACAGCTTCTCCGCCGGTGGCGACTCGTCCCAGTCGAATTTGAGGTTAGCCGCGCCCCGCTCCACCACCTCGCTCATGACGGCGTTGACGTCCTCTGCGGAAAGCTGAGACTTGTTGTCCCTCTGCCACCGGGCAAACAGGCTGTGGCACAGGAGCTGGATAAAGTAGGCGTGGCCGGAGGTGATCTCGATGATGCGGTCTATCGCCTCGTGGTCGTAGGAGTAGAGGCTGGCGGTAGGCCGCAAGATAAGGGACTCGGCCGACTTGCGGTCCAGGAAGCTGATCTCCTTGTAGAGGCCCACGTTGAATAGTATCGCATACTGGCTCTGCATCCGCTCCAGGCGTTCTCCAACGCAGAACATGAAGTTCAAGCCGGTGTTATGCTGCATCAGGCTTCGTATGTAGCCGAAAACGTCGGGGGTGAGCTTCCCGGCCTGCACCTGTTCGTCCAGGCGGGCGGCCTCGTCGATCATAAGCAGGAGGCGGCGGTCTCCGATGGCCTCCGTTACCGATGCCAGGAAAGCGTCCTGGAATCCCTGGACCGGGTTGGTCTCGAACTCCTGGCGCTCGGGCCTCGGCACATCGATCTGGTACTCCCTTCGCAGGGCGCGGCGAATGGTGGAGGCGAACTCCCAGGACAGCCCTCCAGGGCTGTCCATGGTCAGGGACTGCAGGTCGATGAGGATGGGCAAATACCGCGGGTCCAGGTTGCGGTGCATCTGGTACAGCACCGAGGTTTTGCCCGTACGTCGCTTTCCATAGAGGACGATGACGTTGTCCTGGTGCTGGCCTACCAGGGCAGTCCTGATGAACTGGAACACGTCATCCCGGCCAAAGAACATCTCAGGCCGGGATATCGGGCTCCCCGCGACGTAGGGGTTGCTTAGGGCCTCGGCCTGCGTCATGACTCAGCCTCGCCTCTTGTCCCGCGGAGCCGATTCCCTTGCACCTCGGCCCGATGGGCGCAGTCCGATCGTCCGCTTATGCCATCTGGCCGGCGGCGCCCCACTGAACTTGGAAGTATTCCTATCATTTTACTACACGATGTCCATAGGAATACACGGCCGCGACGATGATAGGGGTTTCCCGGTGGGGCCTATCCCCGGAGGGTGGGCTGCCGCGCCGCTCTGACCTCGTCCAGCCGGGACACGGGTGTGGTGTGGGGAGCGCTCTTCACCAGGTCAGGGTCCTCCGAGACCTCCCGGTCTATGGCCTTGAGCGCGGCAACGAAGGCGTCCAGGGTCTCCTTGCTCTCGGTCTCCGTGGGCTCTATCATCAGGGCCTCGTCCACTATCAGAGGGAAGTACATCGTGGGGGCGTGGATACCGTAGTCCAGCAGCCGTTTGGCGATCTCCAACCCGCGGACCCCCCGGGCCTTCTGGTGCCGTGCCGAGAGCACGACCTCGTGCATGCACCGCCGGTCGTAGGGGAGGTGATAGGTGTCTTTGAGGGATTGGAGCAGGTAGTTGGCGTTCAGCACCGCGTCGGCGCTGACCTGGGACAGGCCTGTGTTGCCCATGGTGCGGATATAGGTGTAGGCCCGCACCAGTACCCCGAAGTTGCCGTGGAAGCCGCATACCGTTCCAATGCTTTTCTCGGGTGTGGCCAGCGAGAAAGCCTCTCCACCCTGGGATGCCTGCCGCACCACCACCGGCGCCGGCAGGTACGGCAGCAGCATGTCGTTGACGCACACGGGGCCGGCACCGGGGCCTCCTCCACCGTGGGGGGTCGTAAAGGTCTTGTGCAGGTTCAGGTGGGCCACGTCGAAGCCAAGCTGGGCCAGCTTCACCCGCCCCAGCAGAGCGTTCATGTTTGCTCCGTCACCGTACACCAGCGCTCCCGCCCGGTGGACCGTCTCGCATATCTCCACGATGTTGGTGTCGAAGAGTCCCAGGGTGTTGGGCTGGGTAATCATGACGCCGGCGAGCTCCGAGTCGGCTACGTCCCTCAGCGCGTCCAGGTCTATGTTGCCTCTTGAGTCCGAGGCCACGGTAACGACCTGAAAGCCGGCCATCGCCGCAGAGGCAGGGTTGGTGCCGTGGGCGCTGTCGGGTATGGCGACCTTGGTGCGCTGCGTTTCACCTCTCTCGTGGTGATAGGCCCGTATCATGAGCATGCCGCAAAACTCCCCATGGGCCCCCGCCAGCGACGCGAGGCTGGTGCCACTCATGCCGGTCATCTCCGCCAGGTACCCCTGTAGCCTGTACAGGAGCTTCAACGCTCCCTGGGCGCTGCTCTGCGTCTGAAGGGGGTGGAGCGCCGCGAACCCCGGCAGAGAGGCCATCTCGTCGTTGACCTTGGGGTTGTACTTCATGGTGCAGCTTCCCAGGGGATAGAAGTTGGTGTCGATGGAGAAGTTGAGCCGGCTGAGCAGGGTGAAGTAGCGTACCACCTCCGGCTCCGACAGCTCCGGCAGCTTCAGCTCACGCCGCAGCACCCCATCAGGGGGAAGGGGCTGGGCAGGAACGTCCAGGCCCGGCAGCGCCGCTCCGATCCTTCCAGGAACGCTCCGCTCCATCAGCCCGCGGCGGTCAATCGCCTCTCCGTCTCTCATCTTCCCCACCTGTGGTTCGTCTACTCATGCGCTCCCGCTCTTCGCCGCCCATGGTTCTCATGGCCGTGCGACCCGTTATTGCTTAAGCGAACTCCCTGAGTGCCGACGCCAGGGCGTCGATCTCGTCTCGGAAATTCATCTCAGTGACGCAAAGCAGCATCCCGTTGGGAGTCACGTCGCTTACGTCCAGCCCGCCGATGATGCCCTTCTCCAGGAGCCTGCGGTTCACCTCCCCGGGCAACGTGGGACAGCTCACGGTGAACTCGTTGAAGAAGGTCCCCTTGAAGGGGAGGGAAAATCCGGGTATCTCCGCGATGAGGGAGGCGGCGTAGTGGGCCTTGTGATAGCAAAGCCCGGCCACCTGTCTTAGCCCACGCTTGCCCAGCGCGGCCATGTAGACGGTGGCCGCCACGCACATCAGGGCCTGGTTGGTGCAGATATTGCTGGTAGCCCTCTCCCGCCTAATGTGCTGCTCTCTGGTGGTGAGGGTAAGCACATATCCTGTCCGTCCCCGGCTGTCCACCGTCTTTCCGGCGAGCCTGCCGGGCATCTGGCGGACGTATGCCTGGCGAGTGGCGAAAAGGCCCACGTAGGGTCCTCCGAAGCTCACCGGGATGCCGAGGGGCTGGCCCTCCGCCGTCACGATATCGGCCCCGTATTCCCCCGGCGGCCGGAACATACCCATGGCCATGGGATTGACCGAGACCACCAGAAGGGCGCCCTCTTCGTGGGCCACATGCCCCAGGGAGTCCAGGTCTGCCAGGTAGCCGAAGAAGTTGGGGTGCTGGACTACGAGACACGCCGCCCCATCGGGCAGTTTGGGGTCTGCAGCGTCCAGGTAGATTGTGTCGATGCCCTGGGGCCGGGTGTAGGTTTCAACCACCTTCCGGTAAGCGGGGGAGACGGTGTCGAGGATGGCCGCGCGGCCCCTTCCCGTGACACGGCAGGCCATGAGGACCGCCTCGGCCAGGGCGGAGGCCCCGTCGTACATGCCGGCGTCAGCGACCTCCATGCCCAGCAGGTTGCAGACCAGCGTCTGGAAATCGTAGGTGGCCTGGAGGGTGCCCTGGCTCACCTCGGGCTGATAGGGCGTATAGGCGGTGAGAAACTCTCCCCTGCTGATAATGGAGCGGACTATGCTGGGAATGAAGTGGCGGTAGGCGCCGGCTCCCAGGAAGCAAGCGCAGCCATCCGTATGCGTATTCTGGGCCGACAGCGCCGCAAGCTCCCGCCGTAGCTCCAGCTCCGGCATGGGTGGTGGAATCGCCAAGGGTGGATTACGCAACTCTTCAGGGATGTCGGCGAAGAGCTCCTCCACTGAGCCGATGCCCAGGACGCGCAGCATCTGGCTGCGGTCCTCTTCGGTGTTGGGTATGTAGTGGAAGCTACCTGGCACCGCCGCTCCCGGGTCCCGTCTCATCGGCTCCCCTTCGCTCCGGATCTCTCGTTCCCTCGCCACTCACCGTGCTGCTCTAACCCGGCGCCGGACGCTTCAGAAACAGTGTGTAGCGCTCCGTCGTGCCCCAAGTGAGGGTCGGCACGATATGAACGAGCTCCCAGCCATCGGCACCCAGGCGGTCGAGCTGGGCGCCGACTTCTTTGTCGGGGAATCTCTTCGAGAGAAAGCCCTTGGTGTTGACCTGGAGCACCCGGTATTCCAGACTGGCCATCTCCGCCTTCTTTCTCCTCCGACGGGGCCGGCGAACCCGTTGGGCAGACGCGGCAACCCTTGGAGGCCGGCTCCCGGCGGTGATATAGTGGCCCGGCGCCCTCTGGGTGGCGCGCCACCATGATGGGCTCTAGTGGGAGGACTCGCTCAGGAAAGCCTCGTACTCTGTCGCGGTGAGCAAGCTGTCCAGCTCCGAAGGGTCCTGAATCTCCACCCGCAGAAGCCAGCCCCGCCCGTAGGGGTCCTCGTTCACCACCTCTGGATGGTCGATGATATCCTGATTGACCTCCACCACCTGGCCGCCCACGGGAGCGTAGAGGTCGGATACCGCCTTGACGGATTCCACCTCTCCCAGCTTGGCGAACTGGCCAAGGTGGGTCCCCACCTTTGGAAGATCGACGTAGACCACGTCCCCGAGCTGGTTCTGGGCGTAATCGGTTATGCCCACCAGCGCACTGGAGCCCTCCCCCGGCTTCACCCACTCATGCTCTCGGGAGTACTTCCTGTCGGTGGGGTTCATCTGGTGATATCCCTTGAGTAGAAGGGTAGGGGAACGACCTCGGCCTCGGTGAGCCTGCCCCGGATGTCGACTCGTACCTTCCGGCCCGGATTGGCGAATTCCAACGTAACATAGCCCATGGCGATAGTCCTGTCAAGGGTGGGAGAGTGGGTCCCGCTGGTCACCCTCCCTATCTGAGCTCCTTCATCGAGGACCGGATAGCCCGCCCTTGCTATGCTCCGGCCCTGGACTGCCAGGCCCACGAGGCGGACCTTTGGTCCCGTCTCTTTCTGTCTGCGCAGCGGCTCCACGCCCACGAACTCTTTGTCCAGCCGGACAAAACGCTCCAGGCCCGCTTCCAGTGGGGTGGTGGAGCCATCGATGTCGTTGCCGTGGAGCGCCAGCCCGGCCTCCAGGCGCAACATGTCCCTTGCGCCCAGGCCGCAGGATACGGCGCCCCGGGCCATGAGGGCCTCCCACAGGCCCGGCGCGTCCGCCGCCGCCACGATCAACTCGAAGCCGTCCTCACCCGTATACCCCGTCCGGCCGATAAGAGCGGGGAAAGAAGAGGCTTCCACTTCCATGGCGGAGAAGGGACGCATCCCCGAGGGACTGGGCTCGCACAGGGTCTCCAGGATTTTGGCGGAGGCCGGTCCCTGGGCCGCTATCATGGCCGTCGACTCGGTCCTGTCCTCAATGGTTGTCTGGGGGAAGCGTTCCCCGGCCCAGTGGTGCAGCCAGGAGAGGACGCGCTGCCGGTTGGAGGCGTTGCACACGAAGAGATACCGGTCCTCTCCCTGCCGGTAAAACACCGTGTCGTCGATTATTCCCCCCTGTTCGTTGCAGACCATGGCGTAGCGGGCCCGCCCGGGTCTGAGGTCGATGGCGCTGGCGGTAACGACCCAGTCCATGAGCTGGGGCGCCTGGGGACCCCTGATGTCGAACCTGGCCATGTGGGACACGTCGAATAGCCCGGCCCCAGCGCGCACGGCCTTCGCCTCCGCCACGATGCCCTTATACTGGACGGGCATCTCCCATCCGGCGAAGGGGACCATCCTCGCACCAAGGGAGAGATGAGTCTCGTAAAGCGGTGTGTGCCTGAGCGCCTCCGCCACGTTGCGCCCTCCTTTCCGTTCCCGTCGCCAGGACCCCTGGACCCTCAGGCTGAGCCGAATATCATGCGCCATACCGCCTCGGATGGCCGCACCCGCGGGCCAACCATCCCACTGGGCTGAGGGGAGACGGGCGCGTCTGAGCGCGTGGGGCTAGCCCCCGTCGACCTTGGTGTGGGCACCGTCCCCCTGGGGGACCGGGGACTCCAGGCCGTAGTTTATCGCGTGGAGCCTGGAGTAGGTACCGCCCCCATCCAGGAGCTCCTGGTGCGTGCCCACCTCCATGACCCGGCCGCGGTCCAGCACGACGATCTTATCGGCGTTCCGAATAGTGGACAGGCGGTGGGCGATGACGATGGAGGTGCGCCCTTCGAGGATCCGGCTCAGGGCCCTCTGGATGACGATTTCGCTCTGAGTATCGATGTTGGCGGTGGCCTCGTCCAGGATAAGGATGCGGGGGTTGCCGACGATGGCCCGGGCGAAGCTGACGAGCTGGCGCTGTCCCATGCTTAGGTTGGTGCCCCGCTCCGCCAGCACGGCGTCGTATCCGTTTTCCAGGGCCATGATGAAGTCGTGGGCGCCCACCGCCTTGGCGGCGGCTATCATGTCCTCGTCGGAGGCTTCCTCGTGGCTGTAGATGATGTTCTCTCTGACCGTGCCCGAGAACAGGTAGGGCTCCTGGAGCACCATGCTCATCTGACTTACCAGGGACCTGCGGGTCACGTGCCTGATGTCGTAGCCGTCCAGCGTTATCCTGCCGCTGGTGACGTCTGCGAAGCGGGTGAGGAGGGTAACGAAGGTGGACTTCCCGGCCCCCGTCGGCCCGACCACGGCGACGGATTCCCCGGGGCTGAAATGCAGGTTGACCTCTGTCAGGACGTCGACGCCGGGAACGTAGTGGAAGCTGACGTTCTCGAAGCGGATCTCCCCCCGTATGGGTGGCATTTTCACGGCGTCGGGAGCATCCTCGACCTCGGGTTTCAGGTCGATCACCTCGAATATCCGGACGCCGGAGGCCATCGCCCTCTGGAGCTGGCTGTATTGCATCGTCAGGTTGCGTATGGGCTCGAAGAACCGCTGGATCCACATGGCGAACGCCAGGAGGACCCCCCACTCCAGCCCGCCGTCCAGGACCAGAGAACCCCCCATGACTATCACGACCCCCAGGGCGAAGCCGGTCAATAGCTCTACCGCGGGCATCAGGCCTCCGGAGAACCTGCTGGCCTGAAGGTTGGCATCCAGGTGCTCGTAGTTCAGCTCACCGAAGTGCCTCAGGTTCTCGTCCTGGCGGTTGAGGGCCTCCACCACGCGGACGCCGCTTATGTTCTGGTTGTACTCCCCGTTGACCATGGCGATGGCCCGCCTGATCCGCATAAAGGAGCGCCTGGCGAACCGCTGCCAGAACATGAGCATTATGAACAGGATGGGAATGACGCTCAGGCTCAACAGGGCGAGGCGCCAGTCTATGATAAGCATCGCTATCACTATGCCCAGGAGGCTGAAGATGTCGGCGATGCTCTGGACAAACAGCTCGAAGGTCTCTTGTAGCTGAAGCACGTCGCTCTGGCTACGGGACATTATCCGGCCCACCGGCGTACGGTGGAAGAAAGAGGGAGACAGGCTCTGGAGGTGGTCAAACATCTGGGTCCGGAGGGAGTAGAGGATGCTCTGGCCGACTTTTGGAATGTACACGAACTGTATGAAGTTGGCCAGGAAGTGCACCAGGGTCACTCCGAGGAAGGCGAGGGCCAGCAGGTGAAGACCTGTGAGGTTGTTCTTGTTGACGAACTCGTTTATGCCCAGCATTAAAAGCAGGGGTATGGCCACGTTGGCGGCTGTGTAGATGAGCACCGCCGTGACCGCAACGATGGCGTCGGACCTGCAGGGGCGTAGATAGGAGGCGAGGCGCATCACCACCTTGTGGTCGTAAACGCTGCCCCCGATCCCCTCGTCGGTCAGGCTGTCTTCGGTGGGCGAGTTGACGCCTCCGGTGGTGATGCCGCGCATCCCGCCCATGACGCCCCCGAACCCGCCTCCGAAGCCTCCCCTCATCTAGCCATCACCTCCGTCGTCCCCGGCAAAGGTCTGGTGCCGTAAAGCCTGGGAGCTGAGGTCCGCGTCCAGCAGCATCTCCTCCCGGGGGCTTAGCTGAAGCTCGTATATCTCCTGGTATATCCCACCGCGGCCAGCGAGCTCGCTGTGGGCGCCCTGCTCCACGACCACCCCGTCTTTCAAGACCAGGATAAGATTCGCTTCCCGGACGGTGCTCAGTCGGTGGGCGATGACGAAGGTGGCGCGACCCTTCATCACCTGGGTCATGGCCCTGTGAATCAGTCGCTCCGTCTCGACGTCCACGCTGGAGGTGGAGTCATCCAGGATCAGCACCGGGGGGTCGAGCAGGATCGTCCGCGCTATGGAGAGGCGCTGCTTCTGGCCTCCCGACAGGGTAACTCCCCGCTCCCCAACCCAGGTGTCGTAGCCGTCTGGGAGGCTCATTATGTGGTCATGGAGCTGTGCCACCTTGGCCGCGTGGACGACCTCCTCGAAGCTGGCCTCCTTCCTCCCGTAGGCGATGTTGCCCCGGAGGGTGTCGCCGAACAGGTAGACCTCCTGCTGCACGGTCCCAACGTTTCGCCTTAGTGAGGCCAGGGTAAGCTCCCGAATGTCCTTTCCGTCGATGGTGATCCGTCCGTCGGTAACGTCGTAAAAGCGGGGAATGAGATTGACGATGGTGCTTTTCCCGCTGCCCGGTGCCCCCAGCAAGGCCACCGCCGTGCCAGGCGATACGGACAGGTTCACGCTCTTCAGGGCCGACACCTGACCGTCGTAGGAGAAGGAGACGTTGTGGAATTCCACATGGCCCCGGGACCTGCCGATGTCAGTGGCGCCCGCCATCTCTCTCACCGGCGATCTGGCGTCCAGTATGTCGAAGATGCGTTGACCGGAGGAGACGGCCCGGGAAAATACGTTAATGATAAAGGCGCTCACCCGGATGGGGAAGGTGAGCTGGCCCAGGTAGAGGACGAACTTGGTGAGGCCTCCGGCTGTAAGGTCTCCCCTGATGACCTCCCAGCCTCCGTACCACAGGATAAGGCCCAGGGCTAGTGTGAAGTAGAAGGTCATCCACGCGCTGTTGGTGCCCTGCATCCGCTCCGACAGGAAATGCTCGTGGCGCAGCTCCTGGGCCTTGCGGGCGAACTTCTTGCTCTCGTGCTCCTCGGCGGCGAAGGCCTTGACCACGTGGATGCCCGAGAGGTTCTCCTGGAGTATGGTCACCAGCTCCCCCATGATCTCCTGAACGTGCATCCACAGCCTGCGCATCCTGCCCACCACCACCGCGGACCGCAACACCATGAAAGGCACGAAGGCGAGGCTGATGAGGGCCAGCTCCCAGTTGAGGAAGACCAGCAGACACGTTATTGCCGTCACCCTCACCACTATCTCCACCGAGCGGACCAGCCCCATGCTGATGTAACGCCGCACTGCCTCCACGTCGGCGGTAACCTTGGACATCAGGTTGCCGGTGTGCTCCTTGTCGTGGTAGGCGAAGCTCAGGTGGTGCAGCTTGTCGTAGATGCCGTTTCGCAGGTCGTAGGCCACCTTCTGGGAGAGGGAGTCCATGGCGTAGGTGCGTCCGAAGTCGAAGACTCCTCTCATCACGCTGGCGCCGAGGAGGCCTAGGGCCGTTATGACGAGGGCCATGCGCTCCACATTCCCGAGGGAGAGTATGGCCCCGTCGCCCGATCTGTCGATCAGCTTGTCGATGGCTTCCCCCATCAGCTGGGGGATGAGCATGGAGAAGGAGATGGCGGCGGCGAGACAGAAGTAGGCGAAGATGAGGCGCCATTGGTAGCGCCAGGCCATGGCGGTTAGTCGTTGCAGTATCCGCATCTATCTGTACACGACCCTATACGGGCGATGAGAAGGGTCACCTCCGGGCCGGGGTGCCGCCCGGTCCATCTGGGGGTAATCCTAGCGACCAAACCGTATCATTATAATACACAGGGCTCCCAAATCCAAATTCCCAGGGCGGCAACGGGCGGCAACGAGGTGCCCGTGGAGATGACGGAGCTGAAGAGGGTGGCCTTTTTCTAAGGCCCCCCGTCCTGATGGCCGCTATCCCTGCGAACGTCGGCGCGGCCTCTCCGGAGTCTGTACGTGAAGAGAGCCCCCAGGAAGAAGATGCCCCACCGGAGGCTTTGCGCCAGCCCCAGCTTGCTGTCGCCCTCCGCCCTTCCGGCGAAGATTATGGGCACCTCCACTATTCGGCGGCCGTGTTTCATGGCTATCAGAGTGGACTCCGGCTGGAACTCGAAGTCCCTCCCCCGGCCCTCCTCCACGATCAGCCGGGTACAGTCCCTGCGGTAGACTCTGAAGTTGGTGGTGGCCTCGCGGGGCGTGCCCAGAAGCCACCGGCAAAGGGAGTTGGCCAGCCCGCTCATGAGGCGTCGCCGCCGGCCCATTCCCACGATTCCGCCTCCCTGAGCGTAACGGCTGGCCTGGGCCACGTCGGCGCCTCCGGTGAGCGCCTCCAGAAGCCTCGGCACGTCCTGGGGGTCGTGGGAGAGGTCGGCGTCCATCGTCAGCACGTAGTCGCAGCCGTCCGCCAGAGCCGCGCTCATCCCCTCGCGGATGGCCGATCCCAGCCCCATCTTGGCCGGCCTGGTCAGCAGAGAGATGTTGCCGTACAGGGAAGCCAGCCCTGCTGCCACGTCGGAGGTGCCGTCCGGGCTACTGTCGTCCACCACGAATATGCGCAGCCCCAGGGGTAATGTGAGTCCTTCCAGACGCTCCACGAGCTGACGCAGGTTAGCGGCCTCGTTGTAAGTGGCCAGCACTATCCCCAGTTTCTCCACCCTCTTATTCTACTAGACGGCGGCAATGGGGTGGCGGAGGACCGGGCGCCGAGACCGGCGCGCCGGTGGTCTATTGGAGGGGTGCCAGCGCTAAGTGGGATACCGCCACACGGGGCCCTGGGGAGCCTCGGAGGAGAGGATGAACTGGGGGAGGGTGAGCCCGCTATCCAAGTGCATGAACACGACCTCCACCCGCTTGCCAATGGCCACTTCCTCCTCTTTTTCGGGGGCCATGCTCCCGTCAAGGAGGTTTGAGATGATCCGGAGCCCGTCGTCGGCCGTTGGCTGCCCCCTCTGCTCGTCCAGCTCCACCAGCACGATTGGGAAGGGTGCCCACTCTCGGTACCCGCGAAGGACCGTATGAGCGACGATCTGGTAGCTGTAGATACTTCCCTTGCCCGTAACCTGCTGCCACTCCCAGCGCTGGGAGGAGCACCAGGGGCAACCGGGCCCCGGCTCGGCGCGCAGCAGGCCGCAGTCCAGGCACTTGCGTACCACCAGCCGGCCCTCGTGGGCCGCCTCGAAATACCCCTTGTACTCACTGTCGTTGTCCGGGATGAGGATCTGCTGTCCCCGGTACTCGTACATGGCCATCGGCTCATCTCCTGAGGATGAGGGCGCTCCCTGTGGCGGGGTTGCCCCATCCCATGTTGAGGCTGATCTCCGCGTCCCTGACCTGGCGACAGCGCCCCTCGGAGTAATCGTAGGTGTGTACCCCCTCCCTCCAACCGGGGCAGAAGTCGTCCACCGTTCCTCGGAGCTGCCGCACGTTCTCGATGACCAGGCTCATCCCGTGGGTGTACCCCTCGCACAGGAGGCCTCCGCTGGTGTTGTTGGGCCGTTTGCCCCCGGGGTAGGTGATGCCGCTGGACACGTAGTCCTTGCCCTCCCCCTTTTTGCAAAAGCCGTAGTCCTCTATCTGAAGGAGCGCCGTGTAGGTGAAAGCGTCGTAGCAGCCGGTGACGTCGATGTCGTCGGGGGTAAGCCCCGCCATCTGGAACAGCCTGGGGGCGATGTAGTGGCCGGCCACCATGCTCATGGGGCCGTGCTGGTACTGGAAGTCCCCGCCCGGCTTGGTCCCTCTCCCCTGGACCGCCCGGACGTATACCGGCTTATGCTTGAGGTCCCCTGCCCGCTCCGCGGAGGTAACGATGATGCAGGTGGCGTTGTCGGTCTCCAGGCAGCAGTCCAGGAGGTGGGCGCAGGGTCGCACGATCCAGCGGGAGCTTAGGACGTCCTCCACCGTGACCCGGTGTTTCATGAGGGCCTTGGGGTTGTTGCTGGCGTGGTGGCTCTGGGAAACCTTGATGTGGGCCAGGTGTTCATTCTTCACCCCGTACTCCATCATGTGGCGGGTGAAGGCAAAGGCGAACCGCTGCACGGGGCTCACGATGCCGTAGGGCCGCCACATCACGTCCAGGCCCGCCACTGGGGTGGCCGCCCGCGCCCCGGTGCTGCCCATGCGGAAGTGGGAGTAGCCGTTCATCGAGCGGTAGATGGCAATAGTGTCGCACATCCCCGCCTCGATGGCCCCCGAGGCGAGCCCCACCAGGGCCTCGGTGCTGGAGCCGCCCCCGGTAGTGTCCATGTAGAAGTTGGGCCGGATGCCCAGGTCCCACATCACCGACGTCGAGGGGGTGGAGTCCCCGCTGTGGTAGCTCATCAGGCCGTCGACATCCTTGGGCTTGAGGCGGGCGTCTTCTATGGCCCTATTTATGGCCTCCACCGCCATGGGCCGCGTGCTTCGCCCCGATCCCTTGCTGTACTCCGTTTCCCCCACACCCACGATGCAGTACTTGTCCCTGAGATTGCTGGTCAACTCAAACTCCTCCTCCCCCACGGCCATGGCTGCCGGTGCGCCGGTTTACCGAGCGTCCCGTACACCTGGGAACATTATAAAGAAAAGTAATTATCCCGTAGCGTCAAGTAGCACTGCGGGCTTTGTCACAGTGCGGCACCCGTTTCGTATCTAGCCAGACAACATAGCAGGGAAGTCCGCGTCCCGCCAAAGGACCTTCAACTTTCGTGATGGTGTCTAAGTCAATAGTACCACCCACGTTCGGCGGCTCCCATCGGGTACCTTCCCCCGCTTTATCAGTGTGAACGCCCATTCGCAGACCGCAGTGCTGACAGTAGGTAACTATCTGGGCAACTGGTCGGTCAGCCATTAGTATCTCCGTTTCACGTCATTTGAATCTGGGTGCCCAGAGGTATGGTTGGTGGCCTAATTACCAACGGCGGGTTGCTGATCTGCCCATCATAGCGCAAGAGGTCCTTGGTTCTACGTCTCCCATGTTCATGCGATCCATCCAAGGTCAAGAGCGCATCAACCCTTTCTGAGAGAGCCGTCGCAACATGCACCGCATCCGCTGGAGTTAGCCCATGCTCCGCCCCTATGGTGCTTGCCACATCAGCCAATCTGGGCGTCAATGTCACAACACGGACATACGAGCGGTTCCTGTAGAAAATGTCACGGATGATTCGATAGCGAGCTTCATCATACACGGGACGTCTCTGAAGCTCAGCCTGTACCATTGTTGAGACCACAATCAACCTATCAGTGGATTGTGCACTTCTAATCAAAGCGTCAACCGCTTCGACAGCTGGCTGTTCATCGGCGCTATCTAAGGTGGACCCCATTATTAAGACAGCACGAGGGCTAAATTAAGAGAGTCTCCCACCCCTGCGCTAGGTTTCACCAAGCCCGATGGCAGCCCTGCTTCTTCAGCTGCTGCTCCCCTTTCTTCCTGGCCATGTTGGTACACCTCTGCTGGGGTCCGGTAGCCCAAAGCCTGGTGAGGCCTCTGCCGGTTGTAGAACTCCAGGTAGGCATTGATCCCAGTTCGGGCCTCGGCGACGGTCTGGTAAGCTTTCAGATACACCTCCTCGTACTTGATGCTCCGCCACAGCCGCTCCACGAAGATGTTGTCCAGGTACCTACCCTTACCATCCATGCTGACCTGGACCCTCTGCTCCTGCAACGTCTGGGTAAAGGCCTCACTGGTGAACTGACTCCCCTGGTCGGTGTTGAATATCTCCGGTCGTCCCTTACCCAGGGCTTCCTCCAACGCCGCCACGCAGAAGCTGGTGTCCATGGTGTTGGAGAGCTTCCAGGCCAGCACGTGCCGGCTGTGCCAGTCCATGATGGCCACCAGGTACAGGAAACCCTTCGCCATGGGGATGTAGGTGATGTCCGCGGCCCAGACCTGGTCGACCCGATTAACCTCCACTCCCTTCAGCAAATAGGGAAAGATCCGGTGTCCCGGCGCTGGTTTGCTGGTGTTGGGACGCCGGTAGATGGCTTCCAGACCCATCAACCGCATCAGCCTTCGAACCCTTTTTCGGCTCACCAGATAGCCCTGTTGCAGCAGCCAGGCCTTCATCTTCCTGGAGCCGTAGAAGGGGGTCTTCAAATACTGACGGTCCATCAGGGCCATCAACTCCAGGTCTTCTGCCCTGGTCGGTACCGACCGGTAGTACACCGAGGCCCGGCTGACGTCCAGCAGGATACATTGACGCACCAAAGACAGCTGCTGGTGGTCTCGGTCTATCATGGCTCGCCGTATGCTGCGACTCATAGACCGGACCTTTCCGACAAAAAATCGCGTTCCGCCTTCAGCTGGCCGATGTGCCGGTAGAGGTGGTTAATCTGAGCTTCCTTGGCTTTCTCCTGGGATTTCTGATTGGTGGCAAATAGCTCCGGGGCTCCTTCCACCAGGGCCCTTTTCCAGGCGTGAATCTGACTGGGATGGACCTCAAATCGGCTGGCCAGCTGGGCGATGGTCTCTTCCCCCGCAAGGGCGGCCAGGGCCACCTTGGCCTTGAACGCCGGACTGTGCTTATTCCTCGTCTGCTTCATGTCCTGCTCCTTCACGTCGGTTAGTTGCCGGTTATTTTAGGAGCTGGACTCTCTCTTAGCCAGTTGTCTAGTTTTTGGGTACCACCTCAATCTTTGAGATAGGCGATGAACAAGCAAGTATCCCAATACTCGCTACTCATCCTCGACTTCACGCATCTGGCGAACATACTCGTAGGAGGACAAACCGCCTGTGATTCCAGGCATTGTTCCCCTATAAGCAGTGATGTCCGCCTGTTCAGGGTCAGGGACTGGTTCCAGCGACGTCGGATTGGTCAATGTCATAGGTATTCCGTCGCTTCGATAGCGAACAAACCCCTCAGCTACTACTCGACGCCCAAGGTAGTTTTTCACGTGCTCAAGGAAGCCATCAGGAAACAGACACCGCACCCTATGCTCAGTCACATGCTCAAAGATGACGAAATAGGGAACTCGTCTCACGGAAATGACATCGAGTTTGCCATCTATAGAAGACCACGCCGCATACTGTTCACGGGACCCTTCCCTTTCGGCTCGGGGCTGTGGCTCGATATAGAGGGTGTCGTGACCTTCAGCCTCAAGCCGAGCAGCTGCCGTTCGCTTCACCCTAGTTACGATACGTTTGATGATTTGCTGAGCTTCACTGACCAGAGCGGGGGGCCACTCGTTCCCTTGTTGGTCTCCAACCCTGAAGCCTTCGTAGGTATCAGAGACAATATCCTGCATTTCCTCTGCAGAGACACCATTGACCAATGCCGTGATCTGAATATGGTCTGTATCCACAGACCATTGAGCATGGGGCCGTTCCCCGCTCCGACTTTCCTCGATTATGCGGAGAAGGGTGCGGAGATCATTGGCAGTGTGGGTGAAGAACTCTAGTGGCAACCCAAGGCGTTCCAGCTGAAGCCGGAGACTGAACCTCTCTTGCCCAGTAGCCATCATTGTCTCCCTGCAACCCCCTAGAGGGGGAGCGGAAACTCCTCCGCGGGTGCTACGCTAGATTCTCAGATGCCATCTAGCAAGTCACCCCGATCAAGGAAGAGCGGTAGCAGGAAGAGGCAAGCCAAGTCAACGGTGTTATCACCACCACTGACAAAGGCGAAGTTGGAACAATTCCTCTGTACTACTACCCGCCCTGTCTCACAACCTGAGCAGGAAAAGCCTGAAACATAGGCTCTCGGCGATTATACCTGAAGGCGTACTCATCAAGCTACTTGGCGCTGACAGCAGACCTTGCTGGCGTGATGGATGCGCTTGTGTGATACCCCATCCGGCTGAGCCGATTATACGCCGGAAGCTCGTCGGTGTATACGATGCTCCGGTCCGGCACATTCTCTTTCAGTACGGGCAACCGTGGGCCGGTCCGCGTGGTGGGGCTCAATGGGAAGGCTGTGGCGCCTGGCCCTGCCACACCAGGGCGGCAGCGCCCAACAGCCCGATATCGTCCCCCAGGGAGCTGACCAGCAGCTTGAAGCCCAGCTTCCGGACGTGTGCCATGGCGTGGGTCTCGATATAGAGCTCGACCCCCGGCCGCAAGGATTCCCACTCGTTGGAAACCCCACCGCCCATCACTATGACGTCGGGGTTGAAGATGTGCAGGAGGTTCACCAGGCCGGCCCCCAGGGCCCTGGATACGTCGTCCAGGACGCCCCTGGCCGGGGCATCTCCCTGGGCGGCCGCTTGAAACACCGTCTCCGCGGAGACCCGGTCGGCGTGTCCATCCACGAGAGAGCTGAGGGCGTTGCTCCCCTGGCCCTCCACCAACCTTTTGCCCCGCTCAGCGATGGCGGTGCCTGAGGCAAGGGTCTCCAGGCATCCCACGTGTCCACATTTACACCTGGGGCCGTTGGTGTCCACGGTCATGTGGCCCAGCTCTCCGGCCATGCCGTTGGCTCCCATGAGAGGGCGGCCTTCGATGACGACTCCACCGCCTATCCCGGTGCTTACGGTCATGTACACCAGGGTGCGGGCCCCAGCCCCATCCCCATAGCTGTACTCGCCCAGGGCTGCCAGGGTGGCGTCGTTGCCCACCGCGACGGGATACTCCATCCTCTTTTCCAGGACCGACTTGAGGGAGACGCCGTCAAGGGCCGGTAGGTTGGGCGGGTCGTACATGACGCCCGTCTCGGGATCTATCGGGCCGGCCAGCCCCATCCCGATTCCCGCCACACGGCCGTCCCTGGCCTGGTATATGGCCCGGTCCACCAACGCCAGCACACGGGCAATGATGGCCTCCGTGCCATCCTTTGCTTCGGTGGGGGTCCGCTCTTTCCACAGGATCTCGCCCGACGGGGTGGCGAGGGCGGCCCTTGTCCAGTTGCCTCCCATGTCCAGCACCACCGCCAGAGGTCCCCCAGACGGAGGTGCACGCCTCGGGTCCGCGCCGCTTCTCATCCTCCTTCTCCTCCGGACAGGCTTGGGGTCTGGGAAGCGAGAAGCCCATCCAGCGCCTCTGTGAGGTCCCCTGGCGACATGGGGCCCACGAACTTCCGTACGAGGTTCCCACCGGGGTCGATGAATAACTTCTCTGGAATCCCCGAGACCCCGTAGCTGATGGCGATCCTGCCCTTCTCGTCCACCAGATTGGGGTATGACACGTTGAACTCCTCCACGTGGCCGGACACCTTCTCGTGGTCGTCCCAGATGGCCACTCCGATGAACTCGATATTCTTGTCCCGGTACTCGCGATAGACCTGGTTGAGGGCGGGCGCCTCTCGACGGCAGGGGGGACACCAGGATGACCAGAAGTCCAGCATGACCACCTTGCCCCTAAGTCCCAATAGGCTTATCGGTTCCCCGTCGAGGCCCTCCTTGGCGAACAGGGGGGCAGGACGTTGGTCGATGCCGACCTCCCCGAACTTATTGTTTATGCCGAACCCCCCGGGATTGCCGCCGGGCTGGGCCACGGCCCAGCCCAGGAGGGCAAACAGGGCGGCGACGGGTACCACGGAAGCGACGATTATAACATAGCGCTTCCGCATCCCTGCCGTGGCCTCTGAGGGGTGCTTTAGGGCTCGGTCGCGGTTCAAAGGTTACCTCCCGGGCCTGATGTTGCATTTACCCCGGCGTAGGGGGCGGATGCCGCAGCCGGGCCTTCAGCTCCTGCCTACGCTGGACATAGGCCTGCTCCTCCATCTCCCCCTGCTGGAACCCGTCGTCCAGCCGGGCTATCTCCTCGATCAGAGAGCGCCGCTCCTGCCCGGACGACTCGCCAGGTCTATAGGCGGCCCCGTGACGGGGGACGCCGCTGGCGAGCCCCGTCGCCGGTGACTCGGGTCCGCCTATCGCAACGGTGGGTTTCCCGGCTTTCCAGAAGGCCAGCCCGTAGAGCAGGAGGGCCCCGAGGACCAGCCCCACAGCGGAGGGGATGCCCACTTTCAGGTAGGGCCCGTCCGCCAGGGCGTCGCTGACCCCCTCCATCAGGGGCGGCTGGGGAAGGCCCCGTATCTCCACGTCCACCCGGGCGCCCGAAGCTAGCTGCCCGGTGGTCCAGGGCCGGTAGGACCTACCCTCCAAGTCCACCGGGGGCAGGGCCGTCAGGGCTCCGGGGTCGCCGACGTGACCCAGCCCGTCGGGGAGGAGCACTTGGAAGCTCCCCGCACCCATGGGGAAGGAACGGGAGAGATTCAGGTGGGTTCCTTCGTAAGGCAGGCTGTAGACGTAGGTCACCTGGTGGGAGCCGGGGGGTACCGGCGCGGTGATGGCGAAGCCGGTGCCGACGGATAGGATATCCCCACCAGGCAGGTCGGAGGCTACGTCCAGACCCTCAGCCCCCGAGGGCAGGGAGAAGCGCACGAAGCTCATGCTCGCGGGCTCCCCAAGGTCGGGCACGAAGGTCCGGTCCGCATCGTTTACCAGGCTGGCCACCTGGAAGACCGACAGTCGCCGCTCATCTCCATCGGCTCCCACAACCACCAGCAGGTCCTTCTCGATGCGTAGCAGGGCCAGGTCGCTGGATGTCTCATATATCGTTAGCTCCACGGCCTCCCCCTGCTCCAGCCTGCTGCTGTAGAGGACGTCGTAGTAGCTGGTGGTCAAGGCATAAAGGGTGTCTCCCGCGATCGTCACATCTTGAAATTCGAACCGGCCGTCGCCGTCCGTCAAGGCAGTGTACACCTCTGCTTCTCCACTTTCAAGGAACCGGTGCAGGGTTACCTCCAGACCGGCCGGAGCCGCTTGGTCCGAGGTGCCGTTGACCACCCGGCCGGACACGCTCGTGTCCTCCACGTCGCCGTTTACCGGCATCGGCGCCATGAGTAGAAGCGCGAAAGCTAGGCCCGCGCCCGTGATCACCAGCGGCTCACCCTGGCGACGTGCCGTTCAGGGGAGGGGCTCTTCATCCCCCCTCCCCATGAGAGACCTCGCGCTTCGTATCTCCTCTTCCAGCGAGTGGTCCAGGTCCCGCTCCAGCGATTCCGCGGCCCTCATGGCTGCGGCAGCCTGGAGACGGTAGGCGCTCAACGTCTCCAGGTACTCCGCCTCATCTATGGTCCCCAGCTCGTGCTCCAGCTGTAGGGTCTTGATCTCCTCGTAGATGGCCTCACGCGTTCCGGTGTCCCGCCAGCCTTCGGGTCTCCCGGCTCCCCTGGGGAGGTGCGGCTCCTGGAAGTGGAAACGCCCTTTGACGAAGGGGTATACAACCATCCCAATGACGAGGACGGCGAGCAGGCCGCCGATCAGGAATGCCATCTTTCACCTGAAAGCGCCTCGGGGTCGGCCGGGGACATATGCCCCGGGCGGCGCGTTACCTACATTATACCCGACGGCTCGAGGCCCTGCCGGGCTGGGCAGCCGGAGGCCCTCGGCACCACTGGACCTCAGTCGCTGCCCGCCTGCTTGGGAGTGCCGGGCACGGGAAAGGCCCTCACCGGGGGGCGCTGTGGAGCCCATGCCGGGCTCACCACCCGTTTTCGTTGGGGCCACAGGGCTATGAGGGTGCCCAGCATGAAGACCGGGCCGGCTACCCACATCCACCAGACCAGGGGGTTGACCAATATCCGGAACCCGGCGCTACCGTCTTCCATGGTCTCGCTGGGGACTATGTACAGGTCCTCTACGGGTGTGGAGCGGATGGCCGCCCGGGTCGCGGCCATCTGGAAGTCGGGATAGAAGGTCCGCGTGGGGACCATCGTCCCCAGGCTTGAGCCGTCTTTATAGGCGTTCACTCTGGAGACAAACTCGGTCCGGTCCCCCTTGTCCGTGGCGTCGGTGCCCAGGTACTCCAGCTCGTAGTCGCCTACCACCACCCTTTCCCCGGGCACCAGGATTACATCCCTCTGTACGCTGTAGAAGGTGGAGCCCACGATCCCCAGGGCCAGAAACACGACGGCCAGGTGGACGACGTAGCCGCCGTAGCGGGGCCTGTTGGCTGCGATGAGCCGGGCGAATCCAAGGACGTAGTTGTCCCCGTGCCGGTGTCTCAACAGCGTGCCCCGCACCCATTCTGACAGAATGCCCACGGCCACAACGGCGCAGAGGGAAAAGGCGGCCAACGCATAGGGCTTACTGACTCCCAGCGCCGCCAGCACCACCGCAACCGCCAGCCCGCCGGCCACCGGGACGACGAGGGTCCTTCCGAGGGTCCTCCACGAGGCACGACGCCAGGGCAGGAGTGGGCCCACCCCCATTAGGAACACCAGGGCGAGCATCAGGGGGCCGTTGACCTGGTTATAGAAGGGCTGGCCCACGGTGATCGTCATGCCCCGGGTCGCTTCCGAGATGAGGGGGTACACCACCCCCCACAGGGTCACGAAGGCGATGGCGAGGAGGAGGAGGTTGTTTACCAGGAATGCGGCCTCCCTGGACAGACTGGACTCCAGGTTGCGGGCGCTCTTCAGGCTGCCGTACCGGAGGAAGAAGAGGGTAAAGGGTAGCACGATCCCTATGCCGGTGAACATGAGGAAGACCCACCCCAGGGAGGAAGCCCCAAAGGAGTGGACGGAAGGCACAGGCCCGCCCCGGTTCATGAACATGCCGTAGAGGGCCAGCCCGAAGGCCACGTTGATGAGGACGATGTTCCACATCCGGAACATGCCTCGGCGTTTCTGGACCATGATGGAGTGGATAAACGCGGTAAGCCCCACGAAGGGCATGAACCCGGCGTTCTCCACCGGGTCCCACGCCCAGTAGCCGCCCCATCCCAGGATGGTATAGGCCCACCAGCCGCCCAGAAGGAGCCCCGAGCCCAGGAGGGCCCAGGCGACTATGCCCCAGGTGCGGCCTGGGTCCACCCATTCGTCGCCCGTCTTGTGTGCCAGGAGCGAGCCCATGGCGAAGGCGAGGGGCAGGGTCACCGCTATAAGACCGGCCATCATAACCGGCGGGTGGATGAACATACCTGGGTGGGTGAGCAGCGGGTTGATCCCCTGGCCGTCCGCGGGAGTGAAGGGCAGCCGGGTGAAAGGGTTAGCCATGAACTCCGTCACCGCCAGGAAGAAGGTGAGAACCAGCATCAGGACGGCGGTGGTGTAGGGCAGGCTGTCCCGGACCCGCGCTGGTGCCAGGAGAATGGCCAGCGCCGACATGGCGGAGAGGGCGAAGGCGATGTAGAGCAAGGAGCCCTCGTTGCCTGAATAAAAGGCGACCCACGTGTAGACGCGGGGCATGGCCAGGTTGCTGTGCTGGGCGACGTAGCTTACCTGGAAGTCGTGTTCGAGAAAGGCACCCACTAGGCTCGCCACCGCTATGCCCAGGACCAGCACCAGCAGGTAGGTAGCGTACCGGGCGCTCTCCACCAGCGCGGGAATGTGCCTCAGCCGGCCCAGGACCGAACCCACGGTAGAGTAGGCCGCGAGGGCGAGGGCAATGGACAGGGTCATGGAGCCGAGGTCGGCCATGTTCTAACCGTCCCTTTCGCCGCCGGGTAGCTCCTCGTGGGAAAGCCCGATCTCCCGGTCTACCCGGGAGAGATAGGGCTCAAGCTCCTGCTCCACGGGGTGGGTATCTTCCCTGCCCCCTCGGCCGGCCGTCCCCATGGCCCTGACGACGAAGAAAAGGAGGATGATGCCCCCCGCTATAACGCCTGGGGGCACGACCCAGGCGACTATGCTGACCCCCGATTTTCTCGGCGCCGCCAGCACCTTCTCGCCGTATGAGTCCACGAAGAGCTGGAGTATCTGCTCCCGGGTCCACCCCTCCGCCAGCTTCTCCCGCACCAGGCCACGCATCTGGGTGGCGAGCTCCACCTGGGCCTGGTCGATGGTCTCGCTTGGGCAGATGGGGCATATGAGGCTCTTGTCGATGGACTGGGCCCGCTCCTCCAGCGACTTGGGCTCGCCGCTGCCGCACGCCACCGTGACGAGGGCCAACACGGCCACAGCCGGCAGCGACAGCGTCCGGAGGTATCGCCCCCAGAGGTCCCGGTTGGCTACCAACGTTTCCTACCTTGCTGGTGGATGTGTGCGTACCTACTCTTGCAGGGCACGTATATAGTTTACCAGCATCCACCGCTCGTCGTCGATAAGCAGCCTGCGAAACTGGGGCATGACCCAGCCTTCGATCCCCGAGAATACCAGGTCGCGGTCGGATATGATGCCGAACAGCGTGGCGTCGGTCGTAGACCCGAGGGTCGTGAGGTCGGGGTCCAGCTTCACCTGGTAGCCGTAGTCCTGGCGCATGATCTCCAGCACCTTACCGTCCCCCTCGCCCAGGGAGCCGTGACACATGGCGCAGTTGACCTGGAAAAGCCTCTTACCCGTCTCCAGGCCCTGCCTGGTCCCGTCCGGTCCGACGCGCGGATTCTCAAGCGCGAGCAGCTCCTCCCTGGTGAGTGTCAGTAGGGAGAGGTCCTTGCCGGTTACGGGCACGGCCGCCGACGGAGGGGAGAGCCTGGGGGGCTCGTGGGACTGGTACGACTGCTGGTAGTGCATCTCGTAGAAGAAGTCCAGAGGATAAGTCCCGTTGGCGCAGCCCGCCGCTACTGCCAGCAGGGCGACCAGTGCCAGCAGGGGGGCCGTGCTCGCACGCCACCCCCGGTGCCGGTGGCTGGGTGAGGGAGGCTTCCCGAGGAGCATGCTCACGCCTCCCCACGCTTTACGTCCACGGCTCCCGCCTGGGTCAGGGCCTGCTCTACCCCGTCCACCTGCTCCTCCTCACACGTGACCAGCACACCGATGTACCCGTCGGTGATGCGGTCGTCGTACAGCCCGAGACGGGCCGTAGGAAGCCGGGACTCGAAGATGATGCCCAGGACCGTGAAGATGATAGCGCCCAGCATGGTGGCTTCGTATGTGACTATCGCCATGGGGGGCAGGGACAGGATGGGCTTCCCGCCGGTCACCAGAGGGTATGCCATCTGGGTCATGGAGGTGAGCAGGATGCCCGCCGTTAACCCGCACAGGGCCCCTACGAAGGGGAACACATAGAGACGGTGGCTGGTGTGACGCTCCCCGAAGGCGCCCTCTGGATAGGGGGCGCCGGTCAGGAAGTCGTAGTCCTCGTTGGTCAGGCCCTGCCTCTGGAGCGCGTCGCCCGCCTCCGCCGCGTAGTTGGCGTCGCCGTACAGGCCAAGGACTGCTTGCTTAGCCATCTTCCTATTCCCCCTCTATGATGCCTGAAACTGCATTCGATATTGAACCCCGTCCTCGGGCAGGCCCACCGCAGGCGGGCGCCCACCGCCGGGAGCCAGGCCACGAAGGCCAGGATTCTTCTGGTATTGGCAACCCGTGGCCGCTCAGCTCAGTCCTCCCGTATCACTGCCGGCACCGTCCTCCGGCCTATCTGAATCTCCGACTTGAGTATCTCGCCTTCCTTGATGTCGTAGATGGGTATCAGGGGGAGGACCTTGGCGAACAGTAGCATGAGCATGGATACCAGGGCGAAGGTACCGATGAGAATGACGATCTCCACAGGACTGGGAGCATAGGTGTACCAGACGAAGGTGAAGGTCTGCTTCTGGGCCAGGCCGGGCACGATAATCAGGAACCGCTCCAGCCACATCCCGATGTTCACCGATACGCAGGCTACCACCATCAGCGCAGGGTTCCGCCTGATGCCCTTGAAGAGCCACATGCTCACGGGAACGAAGTAGGTGGTGCCCACGAACGTGAGGAACAACCAGTTCCAGGGAGGTTGGCTGGTCAGGAAGTCCTTCACCCCTATCTCGTCGCCCTCAAGACCGTAGAGGCCGAAGATGAACTCCATGACGAAGAAGAAGAACCAGGCCGTGGCCACGACGATGAGGAGGCGCCCCAGGGCATCGAAGTGCTCGGGGCGTATGTAGTCGTACCAGCCGAAGAACCAGCGCATGAGGGCCATCACGATGACCACCGCGGCGACCCCGGAGTGGACCGCTCCTATCACGAAGTAGGGCGGGAATATGGTGGAGTGCCAGCTCTTCGGCGCGATGGCCATGCTGAAGTCGAAGGAGACTATGCTGTGCACCGACACGAACACGGGGAGGATGAGGGCGGAGAGGAGTATGCCGGCGATGAGCTGCAGCTTCCACTGCCTCGGCGTCCCCCGCCACCCCAGGCATAGAGCGCCATATATCTGGCGTCGCAGGCCGGTGGACCTGTCGCGTATAACGGCCAGGTCGGGCAGGAGGGCTACATACACGAAGAGGATGCTGGAGGTGAGGTAGGTGAACACGGCGCTGGGGTCCCATATCAGGGCGGAGCGCACGTTGGGGTACACCCCTCGGGCCCAGTCGTAGGGGAAGACCCAATAGATGACCCTCCAGGGACGGCCCGCGTGGATCAGGGGCATGAGCATGGCCGTCATGAGGGAGAATACCGTTAGCACCTCGGCGGCCCTGGTGGCGGGCCTTCGCCACTCGGCCTTCGAGAGGCGCAGGATCGCCGAGAGCATCACCCCGGCGTGGCTGATGCCTATCCAGAACACGAAGTTGGTGATGAAGAACCCCCACATCACCGGGCGGTTGAGTCCGGTAACCCCCAGGCCGCGGTTGAACATGTAGCCGGCGGCACCCATGGCCGCCAGCACGAAAATGGCCAGGAACGCCACCAGGCCCCAGTACCACAGGGGGTTCTCGTTGAGGGTATTCAGCAGCCCCCGGTTTATCTCTCTGTCGGTTAGGCGTCTACCTTCCTGCATGCCCTCTCCTAAGTCCGTTACCCGGCCTGACGCAGAGCCGGGACACTCCACGCTATTCTGGCTTACCAAGTACCATGTACCGGCCTTTCATGAACGGCCGGTACACCATGTAGAGCAGACCCTCCTTGGTCTCCCACATGGACATCACGGGCAGGAGCTTGGTGCCCAGCAGGTATATGAACGCGATGGCGCCCAGTCCCCCCAGGATGATGAACACGTCCCACACGTCGGGAGTCACCGGAAGCAGCTGGGGGGCGATCTCGCCCGCCGCGGCCGGGAAGTCCGATAGGCTGTGAGCCCCCATGTCGCTCTGGGGGATATTGAAGGCGGGCACATAGAGGCGGACCATCATGAAAAAGGCCCCGAGCACGACCGATGCTCCGGCGATGGTGGGGCCGATGATGCTTTTGCGCACTCCATTCCATAAAAGCAGGCCGAAGGGGATGATGAAGCTGAAGAAGAAGTTGAGGAGGAAGGCCGTCCGGTATGACTCCATCATCACCAGCTTGATGACGCTCTGCTCCGCCGGCAGCCGGCCGTACCAGAAGGTCATGAACTCGGAGAACCAGAAGTAGGCCCAGAGCAGGGTCAGGCCCAGGAGCACCTTGCTGAAGGACCAGAAGGGGTCCACGCCGATGTACTGCCTGTACCCGCCTACTGTGCGCATCAGGAACAGGGTGACCAGCACGGTCCCCGAGGCGGCCTGGAGGCCTGTGAGGGCGTGGTAGGGAGCGAAGATGGAGTCCTTCCAGCCGGGCACCAGGCTCAAGGCGAAGTCGATGCTGATCATGGTGTGGACGAAGATCAGAAGCATGAAGTAGAAAGCGCCCAGAACGGCGAGGGACGCCTGCTGGAGCTTCCAGTCGTGCTCCTTCCCCTGCCAGCGCATGGACAGCCTGGACAGCAGGCCGGCCCGCCATCCCGTGCCCCTCTTGGCAACCGCCGCCATGTCCGGGCGAGCGGAGACCCAGAGGATTGCCAGCCCGCATATCACAAGGCCGATCACGGCCAGGGTGTCCCACCACAGAGGGGCCCCGATGGGGACCTCGAACCAGATGGTCTTCCGGTCCACTCCCACTTCCAGGGTCTTGCTGGCATCCAGGTCTATAGGTGGCAGCAGGAAGATCAGGGGGATGTACCACAACACACTGAGCACGCCCACCAGAGCGTAGAGCTCCGAGGCCCTGGAGAGGGGCCTCCTCCAGTGATTCTTGGTCCAACGAAAGGCGATGGCGGCCACCGGCGCCGACCCGGCGGTGACCAGAAGGAAGCCGAACATAGCCGCGTAGTATCCCCACTCGGGGCGGGCCTCGGGGGAGAAGCCATCGCCCACGGCGCGCACCACAAAGCCGATAATGCCCAGGATGATGAGCACCCCCAGGCCGGCCAGGGCGAGCCGCAGCCGGCCGTCTATGGAGAACACGCGACTGCTCAGGTGCTCGGTGATACCCTGGGGCGTGAGCTCGGGCTCCGCCAGGGGAGTATGTCCGCTGCCGTTATGCATGGCCTCCGCCGTCCTCGTGGCTGGGGTCTATCTTCTTCAGGTAGATCACGTTGGGCTCCGTGCCCATCTCCTCCAGCAGCGTGTAGTGGCGCTTGTCCTCCTTCAGATGGGAGACCTGGCTATCGGGGTCACCCAGGTCCCCGAAAACCAGGGTGTTGGTGGGGCAGGCCTGGACGCAGGCGGGCATGAAGTTGCCTTCCGCCAGGGACTTGTCGGAGATTTCGCCCTCTTCCTGGCCCTCTATTGTCCGCTCGGCCCTGCGAATCTTCTGGATGCAGAAGGTGCATTTCTCCATGATGCCTCTGCTACGTACGGTGACGTCGGGGTTGAGCTGGTTCCTGAGACGCTTGGGCCAGACGGGCTCCCAGAAGTTGAAGAAACGCACCTGGTAGGGGCAGTTGTTGGCGCAGTACCGGGTGCCTACACAGCGGTTATAGACCTGCACGTTGAGGCCCTCGTCGTTGTGGTAGGTGGCAAACACGGGGCATACCGGCTCGCAGGGCGCATTCTCGCAGTGCTGGCAGAGGATGGGGATGAACCGGGCCTTCACGTCCTGGAAGGGAGCCTCCTCGGGCTTATCCCGGTACTCCTTGGGCACCTCCCAGTAGCGCTCTATCCGTATCCACTCCATGGCGCGGCGCTGGTGAAAACGGTCCTCGGTGTTGAGCGGGATGTTGTTTTCCGACTGGCACGCGACGACGCATGCCTGGCAGCCTATGCACCGGTCTATGTCGACCACCATTCCCCACTTGTGTTTCTTGCGTTGCGCCAACGCCACACCTACCTTTCTATGCCTCCAGCATCTTCCCTAGGGAGGCTCCCCGGGCCGCGCTCGGGGTTAGCCCTGGGTCACCTGGACGATGTCCTCCGCTTCGGAACCTATGGGAAAGGCGGGCACGATGCCCTCGAACTTGGAGACGCGCACGTTCCGCCCCGTGGGCCGGACCTGGACACGGGTCGCCGCCCAAGCCAGGCCCCCGGCTTCATCAGCGGCGGTCTCCAGTATGGAGATGGGGTTGTGGCCCCTCTTCTCCCCGTCTCTGGTGGCGTACTCCAGCCCCGGGGTGTGATGGCCCAACCCCACCGGTATGCCCACCACACCGGGAGGGGCCGCCGGGTGGGGATATACGATCGCTTCTATGGGTCGCTCTCCGTCCTGGCCGGTGGCGACGGTGACCACGTCCCCTTCCTTCAGCCCCATCCTCTTGGCGTCGCCGGCGTTGATCTCGATCCAGGTCTGCCATGTGATGGTGGTCATGGGGTCGGGAGCCGCCTGCAGCCAGGGCAGGTGGGCTCCCCGGCCGTCCAGCAACGAGTTGGACAGGAAGGGGATCAGGTGGAAGGTGTCTTCGCCGGCGAGCCCTCGGAACGAGGGTCTTGCCTGTGCCCTGGCAAGCTCGGCCAGCTTGGGTGGCGGTGGGGGCAGGTCCCTTGAGACCGCCCCTGCGTCCCACCAGCCTCCCTGCTGGAGCATCACGTTCCAGAACTCCTCGAAGGTGGCGGCCTCGACGGAACCCCGGGAGAGCTGGTACAGGCTGCGGGCCCCCTCGCGTAGCACGTCGATGAAACGATCGGGGAGGCCGTCCCCCAGGCCCAGCTCCTGGGACACGCTGAGGAGCAGGTCCGGGAAGCTCCTGGGGTCCAGCTCAGGCAGGGGGTTTACCACCGGCTGCTGCATCCCCACCACCTCGTAGCCGGGGCCCGGCGCGGGGACGTCGTCGCCCCACTCCTCGAGGTAGATGCGCTCGGGCAGGACCAGGTCGGCCATCTGGGTGGTGTCGTCCAGAAAGCTGGAGAAGCTTACTATAAAGGGGTCGCCGGCGTCTATGGCCTCCCTGAAGCCGACGGCGTCCGGAAGGCCGTGGACCGGATTAGCTCCTTGCACCATTAGCAGCTTTATCCGCCCGTCTCGCAGCTCCTCGGCGGCCTGGCTCCAGTCCTCCAGCGGGGCCCCGGAGGACGCTTCCGCTGGCAGAGCCCTCAGGGCCTCTATGGGTGGGGGCGGGTTGAACACTATTCCACCCTCCCCGGGCCTCTTCCCGACGCCGTTCACCAGGAAGTTCAGGGAGTAGATGGCCGACAGGTTGAACCGGCCGTTGGTGTGGGCGCCCGCCTCGCCGCCTCCGATGGCCAGGCTCGGGCGCCGGGTCGCGAACTCCCTCGCAACCCTCCTGATGATGTCGGCCGCGGGCTCGCCGCGGATGCTTTCGGGGATGCCCACGTACAGGGGGTCCTCTGGGCGGACCACCTTGTCGGGCCGGTAGTCGTCCAGGCCGGCGGCCCCGCCCATGGCGGCGGCCATACCCTGGTCCCCGAGCCCCTCGCCTATGATGACCGAGCATATGCTCGTCGCAAGGATGCCCTCGCGCCCCGGGAGAACCGGAATCCACAGATCGGAGTTGGCGGCGGTCACGGAGTACCTGGGGTCGACGTGGACGAAGGTGCCCCGTTCTTTGCCGTCCCTGTTTCCTCGGAAATCGCCGTACCCGCGGGCGAACCGCACCGGGGAGACCCATGTGGAGAGCCAGTCGGCCCCGAAGGAGAGTAGGTAGCGGCTGTTCTCGATGTCGAAGTTGGGCAAGGTGCTCTGGCCGAAGATCCCACCCAGGGTGGACCTCAGCGTCCTCTCGCCCAGGGACTCGAAGGCCATATGCCTGCCCCCGTACGCCTCCACGAACCGGCGTACGACGAGCCCCAGATGGCCTCGAAGGGGTTCGGTTATCATGAGCATGGCGTTGGGGTCATTATTGTCCCGCAAGCCCTTCAAGCTCCCCCGCAGCAGGTCCCCGGCCTCGGTCCACCCGATGGGCCGGAAGGCCCCCGAGCCCCGCGGCCCCGAGCGAAGCATGGGGCCGGACAGGCGGTTGGGATGGTAGAGTGCCTGGAGACCGGCCTCGCAGCGAGCGCTCTGCTTCCCCAGGTTGGTGGGGTAGAGGGGGTTGCCCCGGACCTTTTTGGCCCGCCCCTCCATTACTCGGACCAGTATGCCCTCTTTCTCCGGACACTGGCAACAGAGGGTAGCGTACCAGTTGTCCTGGCCGGTGACCAGGTCCTCCGGCAGGTCCGTCGGGCTCTGGATGTTCATCTCCCGCTCGGGGAAGACGTTGCATGCCACGGCCCCCACAGCCGAGAGGCTGGCCCATTTCAGGAAGTCACGCCGGCTTACTTTCATCGGACCTCTAATAGTGACAGGTGGTGCAGTCGGTGGGGGCGTCGTAGTCCCTGTGGCAGTCCACACAGTCGCCCATCTTCAAGCTGCGCTCCTGCTTTACTTTTTCCATGGAGCGAATTTCACCGTGGCATATCGCACACGTAGCCTCCACGAACTCCGTCGCCTTGGGCGGGCTGGAGAGCGGCAAACCCAGGTCTTCCGCCTTCCTGATCGCCTGGGCCCTCCCCTCGTCAGTCTCAGTAAAGAACCGGATGTGGGGCTCGTGGGCGAACTGCACGTGGTCGGGCACCCGGTGTACCCGCTCCCAGTCAATGGCAAAGGGTACGTAGGCGGGAGTGGCCAGGGGATTCAGCCCGCCATGTTCCAGCAGCTTGACCAGCTCGAGGTTTTCGGGGTCCGCGATGGTCGTGTGGCAGAAAAGGCATTGCTCCACGGCGGGAACGGTAGCCGCATCTCCCATGGTCACGTTACGGTGGCAGAACTCGCACTGGATGCCAGCGGTCTGAACGTGGATCGCGTGGGAGAAGGCGATGGGCTGGTCCGGACCTCCTGCGCCAAAGCCGAAGATGGGGGTGGACCACCAGGCGTGAAGGATGTAAAGGAGCACCAGCACGACCACTGCCGTCGTAACGAGCCCGCCCAGTGCCAGCGGAAGTATTCCGAGCCTCAACCGTACTGGCATTAAGCCTGGCCCGTACGGGGATCGGTTTCAACCGCGGCTCCCCCTATGGGGTGGAGCATAGCATTGTCCTCCACCGAAGCGTCCTTCAAGTATCCATGCCGGACCCGCTCCGTCCCGCCATCGCCCTCGGTGGGACTCCCGTCCAGCCGGCGGGTGGGGCCGGCCCGGGCTGGGAGAGCGTTGGTCTCATATCCAGAAGCGGTTGTACAGGTCCTCAAGCAGGTAGGAGTTGTCTACCGTCCAGGCCATAAAAAGGCCGGCCAGCCCGATGAACACCGCCACTCCCAGGTACATGGGGCGCCTCAGCTTCAGGAACGCTGCCGGCAGGTGTCCCGAAGATACGAGGGAGGGGATTATGGCGTGGGCAGACAGGAAGGTGAACGCAAGGACCACAATACAGAAGAAGTAAGCCCATAACCAGTGGAGCCAGTTACCTATGTCGGACCAGGCAGCGGCACTGACGGGTAGGGGGTCTACTTCAGGTGGCATGCGAGCTACCTCCGGCGTCCACCCATCGTTATCTACGCGTACGAGGACAGGTGAAAATTATCACAGAAGGAAATCCGGTGTCAAGGGGGACCCAGGCACCCCTTGACCCGGTGAGGTACCGAAAGTAGAATACTGGGGGCTAGAGAAATGGGTTGCGACCCTCGGTGGAGGAGGAGTGTATGCCGGCAGACGGAGGGCAGGAACAACGATCCGGCTACTCGCGGCGTGGCCTCCTGGGCAGCCTCTTCCTGGGGCTGGCCGCGGTAGCGGGGGGCAGGCTCTTGATCAAGAGCCTGCTGCTTCCCGATGGGAAAAGGGCAGAGGACTCATCCGCAGAGTTCCCGGGGCCGGACTCCATATTCCATCCCCGGAGCGACCCCAAGCGGGAAGCCATCGAGAGGCGCTGGAAAACGTAGGGCGCCAGGGCAGGTTATTGGAACGCCACCGGGGTGACTGACGGCCTTTACCTTCGGCCGAATTCCCGCTCCAGGTGGTGGGAGCTCAGGTGAATCAGGGTGGGCCGGCCGTGGGGCAGGTGTGGGGGGTCTGGCAGGCACCCAGCTGGCGGAGTAGCTCCTCCATCTCCGGATGGCTGAGGCTCATGCCGGCGCGCACGGCGCCGTGGCAGGCGATGGAAGCGGCCAGCGCCTCCTCCCGCTCCTTCAGGAGACCCTCGAAGGCCATGAGGTCCAGCACCTCCTGCAGCGCCTTCGCCGGGTTGGGGTCCGCGAGCACGGCGGGAAGCCCCCGGACCAGATAGGTCCTCTCGCCGAAGGGCTCCAGAACGAACCCGTACCGCTCCAGAAGGGGCGTGCTGGTCTGGACCAGTTCCTCGTGACTGGGGAGAGCTCCACAGCCGCCGGCTCCAGGAGTGCCTGGGCCTGGGTCGTGCGGTCCCCCGCCTCCCAAAGCAGCCTCTCGAACAGCACTCGCTCGTGGGCGGCGTGCTGGTCAATCAGGTAGAGCCCATCGGGCCCTTCGGCGGCGAGGTAGGTATTCCTTACCTGGCCGAGCACCCGGAGATAAGGCATCGCCTCGACCGGTGTGGGGGAGGAGGGATGGGGTATGAGATCGGCCGCCGGTCCTCCCTGGCGTTGGTCCCCTGTAGGAATCGGGAGGGCGAAGCCGCGGCCCCCCGGCCCTGGCCACGATGGAGGAGCCGCGGCAAAACGGACCTGTGGGACGGGCGAGGTGGCGATCAGGGCCGACCTCACCCCCCCGCTGAAGCGTCGAGAAGACCCTGTCTTCCTGTCGGAACCGCACCTCGCGCTTAGCCGGATGCACGTTCACGTCCAGCTGGTCCCGGGGCACGGTGAGGTTCAGCACGGCTATGGGGTGGCGTCTCTCGGGCAGGAACCCGTGGTAGGACTCGGCCAGGGCGAAGGAGAGGAGGGGGCTCTGTATCCATCGGCGGTTTACCAGCAAGGTGATGTAGCTCCGGTTAGCACGGTGCAGGGACGGCGAGCTCACGAACCCCTGTACCCCGTAGCCATCCCCGGAGTCGTCCCAGCCGGCCTCCAGCAGAGAGCCGGCGGTCTCTGGGCCGTACACCGAGATGAGGGCGTCGCCCAGGCTGCCGTTGCCGGGGGAGTCCAGGGCGTTCCGGCCGTCCACCAGCGACCGGAAGCGTACTTCCGGGTAAGACAGGGCGTAGCGGGAGACCAGGTCGCCGATACGGGAGGCCTCCGCGGATGGAGACTTGAGGAACTTGCGCCGCGCGGGGAGGTCCTCGAAGAGCCCCTCTACCGTGACGGAGGTGCCCGCGGGGCAACCAGTGGGACGAGCGGCCACCACCACCCCACCCCTCAGCTGTATGTACCAGCCGGCGGGAAGGTCATGGGCCCGGGTGACCAGGGACACCCGGGCCACGGCGGCGATACTGGGCAAAGCCTCGCCCCTGAAGCCCAGGGTGGCGACGGAGTCCAGGTCCGAGGCGCGGGCGATCTTGCTGGTGGCGTGACGCCGGAAAGCTATCTCCACTTCGCTCGTGGGGATGCCGCAGCCGTTGTCGGTCACCCTCAGGAGGTCGATCCCGCCACCCTTGACCTCCACGGTGATCTGGGTGGCCCCCGCGTCCAGGGAGTTCTCCACGATGCCTGCCCCCTTTTATGTGGAGGTCTTCACCGTCGGTAAGCTGGGGCCGAACGTACCCGTAGCGGGCTGCCGCCTCGGCCAGGGCCGTGATGGCACTGGCCCGCTCACTTATCTGGCCACACATCTGCTTGTAGGCGGCCCGCTCCACCTCCGCGATACGCTCCTGCGCATTCAGAATCAGGGACTCGTACTCCTTGAGCTCGGGGGTGATGAACCGCTCCCCTCCAACCAGGGTCTGGCGCCGGACGTAGTCACCGGGGACCTGGGCGAGGTTGGTGTTGCTGACTTCGATGTAGTAGCCGAAGACCTTGTTGAAACCCACTTTGAGGCCCTTGATCCCAGAGCGCTGCCGCTCCTTCAGCTCCAGCCCGGCGATGTACTCCCGGGCGTTCCGGGAAGCGTTCCTCAGCTCGTCCAGCTCCGGGGAGAACCCCTCTCGGATGACGTTGCCCTCTCCCGGGTCCCCGGACGGCTCGGGGGCCAGCGCCGCCTCGATAAGGCCGGCCACGTCGTCGCAGGGACGCATCCCCTTGGTCAGCCAGGATATGGCACCGGTGTCCCCTTCCTGGAGTAGTCCCAGGAGGGCCGACGAGGCCTCCAGGCTTCCCTTCAGGCCCACCAGGTCCCGGGGGGCCGCCACTCCCAGGCGTACCCGGTTGAGGACCCGCTCCATGTCGGTGATCCGGGATAGGAGGGCCAGCATCCTCTCCCGGGTGAGCAGGTTATCGTGAAAGAAGGCAACTCCCTCCTGGCGCAGGTTGAGCTCTCCCAGGTCCAGGAGGGGCTGTCCCAGCCAGCGCCTGAGCAGGCGCCCTCCCATGGGAGTACGCGTCACGTCCAGGGTGGAGTGCAGGGAGAGGCGGGCGTCACCCCAGCGCCCCCCCTGGAAGAGCTCCAGGTTGCGTCGGGTCTGGGCGTCGAGGGCCATGTACTCGCTGGTGGAGTAGGTGTTGAGGGTGACGAGATCCTGGAGGGATCCGCGCTGGGTCCGGTAGAGGTATTCCAGAATCGCCCCCGCCGCCCTCACCGCCAGGGGAAGGTCGGCGCAGCCGAAGGGCTCGAGTGTGGCCACCCGGAAGTGATCGAGGAGGCGCTGGCGTGCGCCGTCGTAGGCGAATGCCGGCGTGGGGAGGGGAGTCACCGGGTAGCCGTTGGCTGCGGCCGGAGCCTCCTGGCCCTGGGCTACCAGGAGCTCGGCGGGGGAGATGCGGTGCAGCTCCGGGGCAAGCTGCACCGTGGGTAGCTGGGTGGCCCGGTACTCCCCTGTGGTTATGTCCACGTAGGCCAGCCCCGCGTCTTCGCCCTCCACCGCCACCGCTGCGAGGTAGTTGTTGGCCTTCTGGTCCAGCAGAGAGGGCTCCACCACCGTGCCGGGTGTGACCACGCGGACCACGTCTCGCTCCAGCAGGCCCTTGGAGGTGGCGGGATCGCTGAGCTGCTCGCAGATGGCGACCTTGTGCCCCTTCTTGATCAGCCGGGCGAGGTATGACTCCAGGGAGTGGGCGGGGATCCCCGCCAGGGGGACCTTGATGCCCTTGCCCATGGGCTTTGACGTGAGGACGATGTCCAGCTCCCGGGAGGCCAGGCGGGCATCCTCGTCGAAGGTCTCGTAGAAGTCCCCAAGGCGGAACAGGACGATGGCGTCTGGGTACCCCTGCTTGATCCTCAGGTACTGGTCTCGGATGGGGGTCATGGGTCCCTCGCTGCCCAGGCAGTTAGGGCCATTTTACCCCCATGGGACCCTATCAGGGAATGGGTCAAATGTCCCTCTCACCCGTGTTGACATTTGAAGTGCGATTAATTACCGTAACACCTTGATAGAGGCGGCTGACCCCGGCGGGCCTTGCCTGGCCCCAGTTGAGCCCTTGGGGTGCTGCCGCGGCCTCACTTGAGCATGGATGCGACCCGGTCGGGGGTATTGGCGGTATGGACGTAGCGTTTCTGATGGTGTTGCCCGGACTACTGTGGGTCCAGTCATGGTACCTGCTGGGCCACTACCCCAATCCCCGGGCCCTGGGGATGGTCGCCGCTGGGGTGGCCATAACCCTCCTGGCCATCGTCCTGTTTCAGGACAGGCTGGGTATGGCCGTCCTGACCCCGGAGGGGGCGCTACTGGATGTTACGACGCCCTTGTCGGCCTTCGTGCTCGTGTGGGCGGTGTACGCTGCCATGGTGGCCGGAGTACACCTGTGGGGGCTGGACTCGCGTAGTCTGGGCTTCTACAGTTTCTTCGTGTGGATCATATCCGCCCTGTTTGCCGCCTATTTCTTCCTGGGGGGCGAGCTGCTGGACACCGGAGAGATCAATAACGTTAGCTGGCTCCTGGGAGTGGTGGCCGTGCTGCTGGCGGTGCTGTCGGCCTTCCAGTTCTTCTACCTGGCCCTGCTGCCTGCCGACCAGGTAGAGCCTCCCTCCTCGGCCTTGAGAACGGTGACGGCCTGGTTCTATCTGGTCTTCTCGGTAGCCGTGGCGGTCCTCGGTGGCTTGCTGGTGCTGGGCCTTAACCCTACCCTTTAAGCGCCGGCGAGGCCTACTGCTTCCAGAACCGCTCCTCTATGACGGTGAACCCTCTGCTGCTGAGCCTTCCCTTCACGTCCTCTATCATGTCGGGGTGCCCGCAGGCGTAAACGAGGGTGCTTTCTGGCTCCAGGTGGAGCTTCTCCAGATGTTCCTCCACTATGTTGTTGACCCGGCCTGTGACGCCGGCCCAGCCGTCGTTCCTCTTCTCGGAGGGGCGGCTCACTGTGGGGACGTACACCAGGGTCTCGGGATGCTCTGCGGCCATGTCCTCGAGCTCGTGCTTGTAGGTGAACTCGTCCTGGTAGCTGGCCCCCATGAGCACGTAGAACCTGTGGCCCGTTCCACCGTGGCGGAAGTAGCTGCGGAGCATACTAACAAAGGGCGCTATGCCCGTCACCGTGGCCACCATAAGGTGCTGGCGGTACTCCTCGTCCATGGTGAAGATACCTTTGGCCCGGGGGCGTATGCTCATGGAGTCGCCGGTCCTTAGCTCCCACATCGGCGGTGTGAGTACGCCATCCGGGAGGGGGACCAGCTCGACGAATATCTCCAGCTCGGGCTCGTGGGGGGCGGAGACGATGGAGTAGGCCCTCTCCACGCTGCCGAGGCCCAGAGTGCAGTACTGGCCGGGTTTGAAGCTGAACTCCACCTCCGGCTGGAGCCGGATGACCATGAGGTCGTGGGTCACGTCTGCCCTGGATACGATTTTGGCCTTGGGAAGCTTAGCTATCGCCTGCCTCAGCCGCTCCTCACGCTCCATAAGCCTGGTATCCCCCTGCTCCACTTGGATCCGCCGCCTCTCCTGCTCCATGTCGCACTGCCGGCTGGGTAGGCCCTCAGGAGGTCACTCTGGCCAGGACGGCCGCTGCTATGACCAGGCCTGGCACCTTGGACATGGGATCGGGCTCCTCGCTGGCCTGCAGCTCCACTGCTAGCTGGCCGAAGAGGCCCGTGGTCGAGACAACACCACTGTGGGACCCCTCCCTGATGGTGGCCCTGCCCTGAAAGCGGTGGCGGAGGGAGCGCACCTCTACCCTGTCCCCTTCGGTTATTCCCAGGTCCGCCGCGTCCTGGGGGCTTATCTCCACCAGCTCGTCTCTCCTGATCTGGTTTGCCGCCCCTTCGACCACCTCCATCTCTCGCTCCGACTGGAGCAGCACCCGTCCGGGCACGAACAGGAACGGGTACCCCTCGCGGGATGGGGCGGCTGCCAGCCTGAAGTCGGGTGCCGAGAGCCTTGCCTTGCCCGCGGGGAAGCCGTCGGTGTAGAGCACCGGCGTGCCCGCGTGGTCGGGCGAGGGGCAGGGCCACTGGAGCCCCCGGACCTCTTCGTCCGAGTAGAGCAGCTGAATGGGCAGGGGATTGGCCGGGTCGGGCCTGGCGACGAGAATGACCTCGGCCTCCAACCTGCTGAGGGAAACGCCCCCATAGGCCGGCACCAGGGACGCGATCTCGTCCATGACCTCCGACGGGGCGGCGAAATCGAAGCCGCCGGCATTCATCCTCCGGGCTATCTGGCAGATGGCCCACCACTCCGGGCGGGCCTCACTGTTCTTGACTGCGATGGCGGGCCGGAGCGGCTGTATGCGTCGCTCCAGGTTGGTATAGGACCCGTCCTTCTCGGCGAAGGTGGAGCGAGGCAACACCACGTGGGCTCTCTGGGCGGCGGCGCTGAGGAAATGGTCGTGCACCACCAGCAGGTCCAGGTTTTCCAGGGCGGATAGGAACTCCGCATCCCACAGGTCGGTGTCCGACCAGTCGGCCAGCCCGCCTCGGGCGAAGTTGGCGCTATCCCCCACGATGTACATGGCCTTGATCTCGCCCTGGTTCAAGGAGTCCAGCATCCCCCGCAGGTCCAAGCCCGGTTCGATGGGCACCGTCACGCCGGTTCGCTCCTCTACGGCGTGGCGCCCCTGGGCATCGTCCACGTAGCGATATCCGGGCAATACGTGGGGGGCGCACCCCATATCCCAGGCCCCCTGCTCGTTGGCCCCCTGCCTCAGGGGAAAGATACCCGCCGAGGGCTTGCCGAGGTTGCCGCAGAGGATGGCCAGGTCTGCCAGGGCGACCACGCAGTCCCTGTGCAGGTCCCGGGGTATGTTGTCCAGGGCGTACAGTATAGCCGACGGGCCGGAGGAGGCGTAGAGGCGGGCGGCCTCGCGGATGGCCTCCGCCGCCACGCCCGTCTCCAGGGCAACGGAGTCCATATCGAGGGACGCTGCCGGGGCGGACAGGGCTTCGGCGTTTTCGCAGTAGTTTTGGAGCCACTCTGCCTGCTGAAGGCCCTCCTCCAGGACGGTCTTCAGCAGTCCTCCCAGAAGAAGAAGCTCCGTCCCCGGCCGGGGCCTGAGCCAGAGGTGGGCGTAGCGGGTAAGCTCCACCTCCCTGGGATCGATGACGATGAGCTTAGCGCCGGCCTTGACCGCCTTCTTGACGGGCACCGCCGCGACGTTATGCTCCTCGGTGATGTTGCTGTTAAAGGTGAGGATGCATCCGGACCCCTCCAGCTCCCAGATGGAGTTGGTGGCGGCAGCATAGCCCAGGGTCTCCTCCAGCCCCCCTACCAGGTCGGGCCGGGTGTCGGAGGTCTGGTCCACGTTGTTGGTCACCATGACGGCCCTGGCGAACTTTTGGGCCAGGTAGTGCTCCTCGTTGGTGCTGTTGGGAGAGGTGAGGATGCCGAAACGACTGCCCTTGTACTGAGGCAGTCGCTGGGCTATAAAGTCCAGGGCCTCTTCCCAGGTGGTCTCTTCGAAGCTGTCGCTTCCTTCACGCCTTATGAGGGGCACCTTGAGACGCTCCTTGCGGTTCACGAAGTCGAGGCCGAATTTACCCTTGAAGCAGGCCTGTCCCCGGTTGGCGGGGGAGTTGAGCTCTGGTATGACCCGGACCACTTTGTCGAAGCGGTTGACCTCCAGGTTCAACTGGCATCCCACGGGGCAGTGGGGACAGATGGTCCGCTCCACCCGGCTTGCCTTCTCCCATTTGTAGTCGCTCTCTACCAGGGCCCCCACGGGGCAGACGTCCAGACACGCCCCACAGAACTCGCACCCCGACTCCAGCAGGGAGGTACCGTGGGAGGTACCCACCAGGGCCCGCCCGGCACGCTCGGTAAAGGTGATGGCGCTGTCTCCCCTGACCTCCTCGCAGACCCTCACGCACCTGCCGCACACGATGCATAGGTTGTAGTCCCGGTCGTAGAAGGGGTCGCCCGTATCGATGGACAGGTTGCGATACTTGTAGCTGAGGGGGGACTCCAGCTCCATGTTCAGGTAGCGGGTGGTGTCCTTGAGCTCGCACCGCTCGTTCTTGGGGCAAGTCACGCACCGGTCGTTAACGGATACGTGGCGCAGGCATACGTCCTGGGGGCCGCAAAGGTCTACGCGGTGGCAGGTTAGGCACCCGTGGGGGTGCTCGGAGATGAGCATCTCCATCGTGGAGCGTCTAAGCTGGTAGACCTCGTGGGTGTTGTTCCTCACCACCATGCCGTCCTGCACGGGCAAGGTACAGGAGGCGGGGTAGCCCCTTCCGCCCTCCACCTCCACTACGCAGAGCCGGCAGGCGCCGAAGGGCTTCATCCCCGGGTGGTAGCAGAGGTAGGGCACGTAGATGCCCGCCTCTATCGCCGCCTCCAGGACCATCTTTCCGGGCTTGGTATTGAACTGAACACCGTCGATCGTGATGCTGATCTCGTCGGTCATGATTCCTTTCCCGTCAAGAGCTTGTGGGGAGAGTGCATGGCTGCTACCGCCGGGTGGCCTGGGGAGAGTAGGTTGGGCCAAGGCAGCTGCCCGTGGGGCAGCGCTTCTCGACGATGTGGGTCTGGAACTCCTCGGCGAAGTAGCGCAGGGCCGATGCCACTGGGTTGAAACCCAGCTGTCCGTGGCCACAGAGGGACCCCGCCTGCATGTTGCGGCCCACATCCCGCATCATGTCCAGGTCGCTGGGCTGGCCCTCGAATCGGCATATGCGCTCCAGCATCTCCAGGATGTGGGTCATGCCCAGGCGGCACGGGAAGCATTTGCCGCAGGACTCGAACTGGCAGAAGGCGATGAGGGAGCGGGTCAGGTCGACCGCGCAGGTGTCCTCATCGGCGGCGATGATTCCCCCCGACCCCAGGATGGCCCCGGCCTGGGCCATGGCCTCGAAGTCCAGGGGTATGTCCAGCTGGTCGGCGCTGAGCACTCCGCCCAGGGGCCCGCCCGTCTGAAGGAGCTTCAGCTTCTTGCCCGATGGCACGCCACCCGCCACGTCGTAGATCACCTGACGGAGTGTCATGTTCAGGGGCACCTCCACCATGCCGGTGTACTGCAGGTTACCCGAGAGGCACAAGATGGCGGTGCCCTTGCTCCTCTCCTGGCCGATACTGGCGAACCATTCTCCGCCCCGTTCGATGATCTGGGGCACGTATGCCAGGGTCTTGACGTTGTTTATGTTGCTAGGCTTACCGAACAGCCCGACCTGTGCCGGGAAGGGAGGGCGAAAGCGGGGCATTGCCCGGCGCCCCTCTATCGACTCCATGAGGGCCGTCTCTTCGCCGGAAACGTAGGAGTCGCCGGTGAGGGATACCTCTATGTTGAAATCGAACCCCGACCCGAAGATGTCGTCTCCCACTAAGCCCAGCTCCCTGGCCTGGCGGATGGCCTGCCAGGTCCGCTGGATGGGTCCCTCGTGGCCGTGCCGGATGAAGATGTAACCGTAGCTGGCGCCGGTGGCGTAGCCCGCCAGCAGCATTCCTTCCAGCACGGTATGGGGGTCGCTGTCCAGGATCCCCTTGTCGTTGAAGGCCCCTGGGTCGCCCTCTTCGCAGTTGCACAGGATGTACTTGACGGGGTCCTGTGACCGGGCCAGGAAGCTCCACTTCGTTCCTGTCGAAAAGGCGGCGCCTCCGCGCCCCCGGAGGCCCGATTTGTTGACCTCATCGAGGGTCTCCTGGGGGGTCATTTGGGTTAAAGCCTTGTGTAGAGCCGTGTAGCCCCCATTGGCCACGTACTGGTAGATGTCCCAGGGGTCGATGTTGCCGGCGTTGCGGAGGGCGATGCGTAGCTGGCTTTTCATCATGGGGTGTTCCATCACGTCCCGGGCGCCTTCCAGACCGCCCTCTCCGATATATCCCAGGGCCAGGTCGGCCACGGGACCCTGCCGCACCAGGTGGGAGTATATGATGGCGGCTACCTCGCTCGTATTGACGGTTTCGTAAAAGAGCCTGGAGCCGTTGGGCATCGTTATGTCCATAAGGGGCTCCGCATAGCACATCCCGAGGCAGCCAACCTCGCTGACGGCGGCCTCAATGTTATGATGCTGGAGCTCGGCCTTTATGGCGGCGACCACCTGGTCGGCCCCCGCCGCTTTGCCACAGAGGGCGGTGCCCACCCGTATCCAGGGTACCCCGCCGCCCACAAAGGACTGCCAGCGGCGTCCGGCCTCCAGGCGTATCTCTTCAAAGCTTGTGGACATTCTGCCAGCCTGACCTGAGGAACGGCTCTATGCTACTGATGCGACCTACTTCTCGTCCCGGGCGAAGGCCACGGCTCCGGTGGCGGAGTCCGGTGTAAGTCCACCGATCAGCCGATGGTCTACGCTTATCACCGGGCCCTGGGAGCAGGCGCCTAGGCACGTGTTGAAGCGCACGCTCACCCGGCCCTCCTCGTCGTCTCCCTCCCCCTCAAGCCCGAGGGCGTCCAGAACGGCCTTTATCACGGGCATGGCCCCCTGGACGTGGCAGGAGGAGCCCCAGCAAAGCTCCACCGTATGGGCGCCGGGAGGGTTGAATCGGAAGTTGGTATAGAAAGACGCCACGCCCCACACGTCGTTGATGGTGGCCCCGGTGAAGCCCGCTACCTCTTCTATGCCTTCCTCGGGGATGTAGCCGAACTCGTCCTGGACGGCCAGAAGGGACGACAGGGTGGTAACCGTTACTTGCTCCTGGGACCTGATGACGTTCCTCACCCTCGCCCTGAGCCCTTCCGTATCGGTGGTCATCGTTGCTCCGTGGTGGGGTTTCGGCTACGCGTCCACTAGTGGCGGCTGGGCTTTGGCCGACACAGTCCGGGGGGCCGCCCGGTCGTGAAATCTGTAACTAACCGCCACGCCAATGGTAGCATAACGTGCGGGGGCTTTCAACAGGAGGCGTGGCCCCTTGCAGGCAGCGCCGTCTCCCGCCTGCTACGGGTGAAGGTCCTTGAGTAAAAGGTCCACCACCTCTTTGCCGAGCCGGACGCTGTAGTTGGTGCCCCGGTCTTCCGGGTATATCTGGGTGGTGTTGGCCAGGTAGAGACCCCTGATTGGTGTGCGCGGGTCGGGTATCCGCCGGCTGTAGTCTACCCCGATGATTGGTTGGGCGGCGTCCACCTTATGGTGGTGGTACTCTTCGATCCAGGAGGGCTCGAACTCGGGGTTGATTTTGCGAAGATGGGGCAGGAAATGTTCCAGCAGCTCCTCGCCGCTCATCTGGTATAGGGGGTTCTCCCGGCTGGGATAGTTGGAGAAGTAAACGATGTGCTTGCCACCGTAAAGCGAGGGGTCTACGAAGTTGGTCTGCTCGATGATCCCCACGAAGGGCATGGTGCGGTCGGCGATGTTGAGCCAGTACCACTGGGTCAGGGGCCGGTCCAGGACCAGGATCATCAGCACCGCCGCCAGGTAGGTCGCGCCGGTCAGCTTCTCTGCGTACTCCTGGGGCAGGGGAGGCACCAGCCTGGTGAACACGTAGGAGGGGGTAGTGGCGATAACGGCGTCGTACGGCCGGATCTCGGCATCCGCGCCCGGCATCTCCACCTCAAGTCCGGTGGCGCGACCGTCTTCCACCACCACCCTCTTCACCCCGGCCGAGGTACGGACATCTCCCCCCATCCTGCGTATGCGCTCTCCCAGTGTATCGAACACCTCTCCGAAACTGCCCAGGGGATAGCCCAGCTTTTCCTTCTCCCAGGGTTTGCCCCGGGAGGCCACCCTGAGATAGATCTTCCCCCATATCCATGTCATGCTGATCTCGTCATGGTGCTCACCGAACTTGCCCCGGAGCAGGGGCTCCCAGACCACCTCGTAAGCCCGCCTGCCCACTCGCCTCTGCAGCCATTCGGCGGCCGTCACTCCCTCGAACTTGATGCCGTCCCTGGTCTTCTGGAGGTAGAAGGTGACGAGGCCCAGCCTCAGCCGGTCAAAGAGGCTCAAGGGCGTGAATTTGAGCAGGTCTACCGGAGAGGTGAACTTCCAGATCTTGCCCCCGTGGTAAAACCCGACCCGGGACTCGATCCAGGCCAGCTTGTGTCCCAGTCCCAGCTCGTGGATAAGGTCTACCATGTGGGTGTCGCTCATGAACAGGTGATGGTAGCCCCGCTCCAGACGGCCTCCGCCGACCTCGAAGGTGGACGCCTGGCCCGCTAGGAAAGGGGCTTGCTCGTATACGTGGGCCTGGTGCCCCGCCTTTGAGAGATGGAAGGCGGCCGCCAGGCCGGCCGCACCACCGCCGATGATACCTACCCTCATTCTGTGTCCAGGGACTCCTCCCCTCCCGTTGCGGCGGCGCCCGCTGTGCCGGGAGGGGAGGCGAGGTGCGGTAGGCCTGCCACCCCGCTGGCCGGAAGGCCGATGCCCTTGCCCTGGGCAAGCTGCACGAGGGACAGGTTCTGTTTCCAAAGGAACAGCATACCCAGCAGGTTGATGGGCAGCCACAGGGTGACGATGTGGACGAAGAAGGCGTAGGCGGTTGCCGCCTCTGCTGTGACCCCGAAGGCGACCAGGGTGCTCTTGGCGACCACCTCAAAGGGGCCTATTCCCCCCATGCTGGAAGGGATGGCGGTGACCAGGTTGGAGGTGGCGGTGACCAGGACTATCACCTCAAAGGGCTGGTCCAGCCCAAAGGACCTGGCGATGATGTAGTAGCTCAGGGCCTCAAGGAGCCATACGGGCAGCGAGATGGCCGAGACCAGCAGCAACTTGCGCCAGCTCCTGAGCGCGCCCAGGCCTTCTAGCAGCAGGTAGAGGAGGTCCTCCACCTTTGCTCGAAGTCCGGGGGCCAAGGGAGAGGCCAGCAGGTGGGCCAGTCTCCGCCCCCTCTCCGGCGAGATGGCCAGCACTAGCAGCACCGTGAAGGCGAAGGAGAAGGCCAACGTGACGCCGATGCTGGCGCTTAACCAGAGGGTGTTTAGCCCTCCGTCGTCGTTCCTCAGGACATCGGTCCACGGGAGGAAGGGCCAGATGGCCACTACGAGGAGCATCAGCGTGAGGCCGTCCAGGACCCTTTCCACCATGATGGTGGCCAGGGCCGATGCCTTGCTTATCCCCTCCTTCTCGCCGAGGAAATGGGCCCTTACCAACTCTCCCAAACGCGCCGGCAAGATGTTGTTGGCCAGGTAGCCGATGCACACCACCGGATAGAGCCGCGTGGCGGGCACGGTTTTCAGATGTAACAGGAGGAAGCGCCATCGCAGGGAGCGTAACCCGAGGGACGCGAAATAGACCAGAACGGCGGGAGTTAGGTAGGCGTAGTTGGCGTCCCTCAGCTCCCGCCCTGTCTGCTCGAAGTCAACCTTCCACAGGAAGAGGAAGAGGAAGCCGACAGTTACCAGGATTCCCAGCCAGAAGCGGGGGGTCAACAGCAACTATAATGTCTCCCATGTCTTTGCACGGCGTTAACGTCTCCGACTGGCGACCGGTCGCTACCCAGTATACATTCCCCTCTCATAAGTGTACAAGGAAGAAGAGGGCACGGATTCGTCATAACCGTCAGCGTCGTACCGCCCCATGCCAAGTGTAGCCGCCCGGTTTCGCGGTTACGCCGGCGTATCTCCCTTCTTCGCAACGAAGAGCCAGTAGCCGATGGCCCCCTCCCTCACCAGGGCCTTGACCTTCTCGATAATCGCCAGCGCCCGGGAGATGGGGTCCGCGGCTGAGGTGCCGGCCGCCCCGCCGCCGGCCGACAGCAGCAGGCGGAACGCGGCCAGCTTGGCCTCCACGTCCCCGACCAGGTTCAGGACCGAGTCTGAGGCCTCCTCCTGGTGGACCAGAGTGAGCCCGCCGCCGCTGAGGAGCGCCCGGTAGCCGTCTACCGGTGGGGCGTCGGCCAGGCACAGCATCTGGCCCAGGCTTCCGCGCAGCTCCTCGGGAAGGCACCCCGGCTCCACCGTAACGTCGCTCACCCCCAGGTTCCCGCCGGAGCGGAGCAGCCGCGTCATCTCCATCACGCCCCTCTCTTTGTCTGGGAAGAGGCTCATGGAGCACTCGCACAGGGCCGCGTCGAAGGTCTCGTCCCGCAAGGGAAGGCTCTCGGCGTCGCCCCGGACGAAGGACGCCCGCCCGGACATGCCGCTCTCCCGCGCCACGCGGGCCGCCTCGGAAACGGCGGAGCCCAGGTCCGCTCCCACCACCTTGCAGTGGAAAGACCGGGACAATGCCAGGGCGCTGGCGCCCCGGCCGCAGGCCACGTCCAGCACCAGGTCATCCCGCCGGACGCCCATCAGCTTGCCCAGGCGGTGGGTGAGCGCCAGGCCGCCGGGGTGCAGGGTTTCGCCCAGCAGAAGGCGTACCGGCTCCAGCTCGTACATGGCGGCGCAGCAGGTCTTTCTGCCGGGGGCGTCCTTCGGCGCCGGTGGCAACTCGGACAGTCCAGGGATGCCCATCATGGGAGCCTTCCGCCGTGTTGTCTGGTCAGGGTGTCGCGGACCTGCTCCCGGTAGCCGATGGTGTTGTAGGCGCAGAAGGGAATTGCCCGGCCATCGGGCACCAGCACCGCCACGCAGCACTTCATGACCTGCTTGACGCTGAACGTATAGGCATCCAGGAAGTCCTTGATGGCTATCTGGAACACGTAGTTCTTCAGCTGCTGCATGTTAGCCCCGGAGACGAGGGGTATGTCGCAGCCCTCGCCGCCACAGGCGCCCTGGAACAGCCGCGCCGTTCTCTCCGCTCCCGCCACCGCCGAAGCGGACCAGAGCCCCTCCAGGGCGCTCTGTATGTCGGCCGCCGAGGGCGGCGAAGGGAAGGCCCGGTTGGTGATGTAGTCCAGGTACTTGTCCACGTCCAGGAATCTGGGCAGGGGTAAGACCTCGCTGCCGTCGGTGAGGACGTAGGAGTTGACCTGGCACGTGGGGAAGCAGCAGGGAACAGGGACGAAGTCCTTCAACGTAAAGAGCCCACCGGTCTGGTCAACTATGCCGTGAATGACGTCGGGGATTGTCATGCGGGCCATGGGGTCGAAGTCGATGTGGCGGCCCACGTGGGTCACCGGCTGGAAGATAACGCCCCGTACCGCGGGGTGCTCCAGGCCGAACTTGAGCACCGCCCCACCTCGTGGTCGTTGACGCCCCGCTCCACCGCCGCCACCAGGCCCACGTCCAGTCCGGCCCGGGCCAGCCGGTCCAGGGCCTTCAGCTTCGTCTCCAGCAGGTCCTCGCCCCTTATGGCCCTGTAGGTGGAGTCCTCCAGTCCGTCGAACTGGAAGTAGATGGCCGGCTTGAGCCTGGCCAGCCCTTCCAGGAAGCGGTCGTCGCGGGCGATACGCACACCGTTGGTGTTGATCATGACGTGGCCGATTCCCCGGTCCTGGGCCGCCTGGACCATGTCCAGTATGCGGGGATGGAGGGTGGGCTCGCCGCCACTGAACTGGACCACCTCCGGGTTGCCCTCGGTCTCCACGAACCGGTCCAGCATGGACTCCACCTGCTCCATGGTAAGGCTGTAGCCGGGCCCGGCGTTGGCGAAGCAGATGGGGCAGTTGAGGTTGCAGCCGGTGTTGACCTCGATGATGGCCAGGCAGATGTGCTGCTTATGCTCGGGGCAGAGGCCGCAGTCCATGGGGCAGCCGTCCACCACCTCGGTAGTGTGCTGAAGGGGCAGGGTACCCGGCTTGTTGAACTTGATCGAGTCTACGTACATCTCGGCGTCGGAGCTGATCAGCCCCTCGAACCAGCCGTGCTGGGGGCAGCGCTTCCTCATGTACACTTTGTTGGCGCGGATGATGATCTGGGCGTCGATCAGGGTTTTGCACTCGGGGCAGCTGCTCCGGGTGAGCTCGTGAAAGATGTAGTCCGCGTCCTGCTTTACCCGGCCTGTCACTGGCAACGGCTCCTCCAATCCCTTGTACGTGGTCTACGCCCAGAATAGCATATAGGATGCGCTACCATGCCGGGCGGTGCAATAGGGCGGGTGTGGTGCTGGTATAATATAGCAATTCAGGTCCGGGCTGGCAAAGACGCTGGTGTAACTAGTAGTCAGTCCAGATGATTTTGCTGGGTAGGATAGAGATGACGCAAAGTGGTCCGTGCAGCCGAGGTGGTAAATCGCCAGGCGATAGTGGCGTGGGCTTCATTGCGGCGTCTCACCAGGGCTGCCAGTTCGCGGGTGAGGGTAGCCCCATCGGGTATCCTCCGATTGAGACATTGGCGACTGAACACGCTCAGCTCGATTTCTGCCATGTTAAGCCAACTGCCATGTTTGGGGGTGTAGTGAAACTCCAAGCGCTTCAGGATCCGCCTTGCCTCCGCAGGGTCAAAGGTTTCGTACAACGACGCAGGCCGGTGGGTATTCAGGTTGTCCAGCACCACACGAATCTTCTCCGCCTTGGTGTAGGCCTCGTCCGCCAGCCACCGCATCTGGTGGGCGAAGTCCCCCATCCTACGTCGCTCGGTGACCGCCACATGGCGCCAACCCCGCAGTGGCTCGCAGAGCATGAACAGATTACGGGTGCCGTTGCGCCGGTACTCATAGTCGAACCGCTCTCGCCGTCCCGGCCGGGCTGGGAGAGGTATGCGACTCTCCCCAATGAGCTGAGTGGAGGTCTCATCAAAACAGACCGTAGGTCGCTGGGGGTCGTAGGGCTCCTCATACAGGTCCAAGACATCCTCCATGCCCGCTACAAACTCTGCGCTCACCGCTGGAATGCACCACTCCTCCCGTTGCCAGGGCTTCAGCTCGTTTTTTTGAGCATCTGGCGCACCGTCTCCGGCGAGATGGACGGGGCGAAGCCCAACTCCACTACTTTCCCGGCTAAGAGGCGCAGCGTCCAGCGCCCGCGTCCTTCAGGCGGGGTACTGCATGCCACCGCGATCACATGGGCTTCTTGCTTCCCACTGAGCTTCCGTCGCTGTCCCGGTCTCGGCTGTTCCCTCAGGGCATGCTCCAGTCCCTCTTCAACAAGGCGCTTGCGAATCCTGCCCACCGTAGCAGTGGCCACCTCCAGGGCGGCCGCAATCGCCCCATCCGTGTACCCTTCGTCTGCCTTCAACAGGACCCGTGCCCTGGTCACCATGCGAACGGAAGCTTTGCCACCCCGCAACAGGGACCGCAGCCGCACCCGCTCCTCCTCGGCCAACTCCACGACATACTTCGCCCTTCCCATGTCTGGATGTCCTCCCTCCAACTCTTTTACCATCCAGACTAGCCAGATTCTTAAACTACCACCAAGGTATATCAGAACCAGTTGGACTGACTACTAGCCTGTCCGGGCCCCGCTGAAGAGAGCATGGAATCTAAGGCATCACTGCCCCTGGACGGCCTCCGCGTCCTTGACTGTACCCAGATAATGGCAGGGCCGTTCTGTACCCTGCTGCTGGCTGATATGGGCGCCGATGTCGTCAAGGTGGAGAATCCCGATGGCGGCGACTACGGCCGCAAGATGGCCCCCCCGTTCGTCAAGGGCCGCTCGGCTGCCTTCCTGGCCATCAACCGGAACAAGCGGAGCCTGGCTCTAAATCTCAGGAGCGAGGACGGGCGGCGGGTGTTCAAGGCGCTGGCCGAGCGTGCGGACGTGGTGGTGGAGAATTTCCGGCCGGGCACCCTGGAGAGACTGGGGTTGGGGTATCCCCAGCTCAGCGAGATAAACCCCGCCCTTATCTACTGTTCCATCTCTGGGTTCGGGCAGACGGGGCCCTACCGGGATAGGGGAGGGTTCGACCTGGTGGCCCAGGGCATGAGCGGCCTGATGAGCGTGACCGGCACCCCCGGGGGACCGCCGGTGAAGGTGGGTGTCCCCATCACGGACCTGACCGCGGGCATGTACGCGGCCTACGGTATCCTGATCGCCTACCTACACCGGCTGCGTACCGGCGAGGGCCAGCTGGTGGATACGTCGTTGTTGGAGGCTGGCATAGCCTACACCTTCTGGGAGTCATCGGGCTACTTCGCCACCGGGGAGGTGCCGGGGCCCCTGGGCTCGGCCCACCGGCTCTCCGCTCCCTACGAGGCCTTCCGGACGAAGGATGGCTACATCAACGTCGGCGCCGCCAATCAGGGCACATGGGAGGCCCTCTGCCAGGCCATCGGCCGGGAGGAGCTGGCCGGCGACCCCAGATACGTGTCACCCGGCGACAGGAAGCTCAGGGAGGCGGAGCTGGCGGGTCTGCTTGCCCAGACCTTCTCCCGGGATACAACGCAGCACTGGACGGAGGTGCTGGAAGCGGCGGGAGTGCCCTCGGGGCCGATAAACGACCTGGACCAGGTGTACGCGGACCCCCAGGTACGACACCGGGACATGGTCGTGGAGCTGGATGACCCGGAGCTGGGCCGGCTGAGGAACATTGGCATCCCGGTGAAGCTCTCCCGCACCCCGGGCCGCATACGCCGGCGCGCTCCCGACCTGGGGGAGCACACCAGCGAGGTGCTGCTTCAGGCGGGCTACTCTCCGGAGGAGGTGGGCGGGATGGTGGAGGCCGAGGTGGTCAAGCTGGGATGATGCCGGCGGGCGGAGCCTCCGCCCGGTCCGGCGATGCCTTGTCCGGTCCGGAGGCCTCAGCCCGAACCGTGGTGGTGGACCATCAGCCACCTATCCTCCCCCCGGACGAACACGTTGGTCGCCTGGACGCCGAAGCTGTTGGCCCTGGCGTCGACGACGCTGGTGATGTTCTCCACGCAGGAGACCCACGCACAGTCCCCGTGGACGACTACCTGCGCATCGGTGATGGTGAAGTGCATCAACGAGGTGTTGTGGAATATGGACTCCCAGCTGTTCCTTACCTGCTCCCAGCCCGCCAGCACCCGCCAGCCCGGATGAATGCACAACACCCGGTCGGAATGGTCCCATACGCGGTCCATGCCTTCAATCTGTAGGCTGCCGAAAGCGTGGTAGAAGCTCAGGTTCGCGGCGAGCACTGCCTCTATGTCGGCCGGGTCCGGCCCCATCTTCCACCTCCCCGGGGTGCAACGGGGCAATTGTACCAGAATTCAGTGGGCCGGCCCATTGGGCGTCTCTTGCTCGGTGGCGGTCACTCGATCTCCACCGTCGTGACGCCGTCCGTCGCCGAGCTCTCGGGCCTGGCGAAGGACTTTACCACGGGATGATGGCCCAGGTACTCCCTTACGGCGTTACGCAGTGCCCCGGTGCCCACGCCGTGCACGATGCGCACCAAGCTCAGGTTCGCGATGACGGCATCGCTCAAGAACTCGTCTACCCGATCAAGGGCTTCCTCCACCCGCACGCCCCTAAGGTCCAGCTCCGGTTTGGCTGGCCCCTTCTTGGAGGCCCTGGTGTAGTACACCGCGTCGCCCGAGGAGGTGGTGTGGGCCCGCGCCGGCCCCTCTATCTGGTAGGCGGGCAGCCGCGCCCTCATGGTCCCGAGCAGGACCTCCACGGTGCCGCCATCGTCTGGCGGAACGATAACCTCCACGGGCCGGGGTATCCCCTTGACGAGCACCCGGTCCCCCGGGCGGAGGCTAGCCATCCAGTCTTCCCGCCTGCTGCGAGGCTTCCACTCTGGGGCGCCCAGGTCTCGCCGGACCTCGGCCACCTCGGCCCGCGCCTCTTCTATTGTGGGACTAGGGATGGGCTGGTCAGGCTCTTCCGTTGGGGGTACTTGCTCTCTAAGGGGTGGGGCTGGGGAGCGCCCCAGCGCTCGCTCCGCCCCCTGGAGGCGCCTCGCGAGCTCTTCGGCCCTGCGTTGGACGAGATGACGTGCCTCCTCTATCATTCGCGCTTTGCTATTCTCTATAGCGGCAAGCCGCTCCTCGAGCTCCGCGCTCCTCCGATCCGCCTCGGCCAGGGCCTCCTCCGCCCGCAGCCGTAGCTGCGCCGCCAGGTGCCGCTCCTCCTGAAGCTCCGCCAGGAGCCCTTCTGACTTCTGGTGGGAGGGGGAGAGCAGCGCCCCGGCGTGCTCGACGACCTCCCGGTCCAGGCCCAGACGCGCCGCGATGGTGAGGGCGTAGCTTCTGCCGGGCAGCCCCGGTGTCAGCCGGTAGGTGGGAGCCAGCGTGGCCGGGTCCAGCTCGACGCTGGCGTTCACCATCCCTGGCTGCTCCTGCACGAAGGCGGCCACCTCCCGCTGATGGGTGGTGGCCATCAGGAAGGATCCCTGCTGAAGGAAGTGGTGGAGAACGGCCTTGGCCAGGGCGGCACCCTCCTCGGGGTCGGTGCTGGTGCCCAGCTCGTCGATCAGCACCAGGGAGCTGCCGGTGGCCTGCCCCATGATGTCCCTCAGGTTCGCGACGTGAGAGCTGAAGGTAGAGAGGGAGCGCTCGATGCTCTGCTGGTCCCCGATGTCGGCGTAGACCCCGTCGAAGAGACTGAGGACGGCCTCCTTGGCCGGAAGCTGAAGCCCGGCCTGGGCCATCAGCGCGAGGAGGCCGGCGGTCTTCAGTGCCACCGTCTTGCCTCCGGCGTTGGGGCCTGTGACCAAGAGGACCGGACAACCGTCGCCTATCGTGAGTGAGATGGGGACTGCCTCCTCACCCAGCAACGGATGGCGCGCGTCCACCAGGCGCATGTACTGGCTCCCACCGGCGATCAGGCTGGGAGGGGTGGCGCCGCCGCCCAGGGCGTACCGCGCCTTGGCCATGGCCAGGTCGAGTCTGGCGAGGGAGTCCATCCCTCTAAGGAGCTCTTGGCTGTGGGATTCCACCACTCCGGAGAGGCTCCGGAGCACCCTCTCCTCTTCCCGTCCCACCGCCAGGCGCAGCTCTCGCCACCGGTTCCCCAGCCGCACCGTGGGCATGGGCTCCATGAATACGGTGGCGCCGCTATCCGAGACGTCGTGGACGATTCCGGGAAGGCGGTGCTTCATCTCATCCTTTACCAGTAGCACCATCCTGCCGTTGCGCTGGGTGATGATGGGTTCCTGGAGGATGTTTTGCCGCTGCAGGCGGTGCACCGTGCGTCCCAGGGAGTCGGCTAGCTGCTGGTAGGCGGAGAGGGCCTCCTCTCGCAGCTCCCCGAGGGTGGGCGTGGCGGTGTCCAGCACCTCGCCCGAGCTGCCGATGGCGGACGCGATCTCCGCCTCCAGCTCTCTGAGGACGGGAAGGTCCCGGGCCATGGCCGCGAGGGCCGGCGTGTCCCTATGCCGCAATACGGCGTCGCGCGCCCCTCGGGCGGCCTTCAAGGTGGCGCCCACATCCCGCAGCTCCTCGCCGGTGAGGGCTCCTCCCAGGGCGGCGCGCTGAAGGGCCTGGCGGACGTCCGTTGCCCCGCCCAGACCTATCCCGCCCACGCTCTCCAAGATACGCCGGGCCTCGGCCGTCTCCTCCTGCCATCGTGCCACCTGGGCATACTCGTAGGAGGGAGTCAGCCCGAGGGCCAGCTCCATGGCCGGGGCGAAGGTAGTACGGGCCGCCAGCCGCTCCCTCACCATGTGGAACTCCAGCAGGCCCAGCGACGCCTCCCGCAAGCCGGGGGGCTGAGGAGCGGCTGCAGGGTGTTCCGGCGGGTCCGTCGGACTCATCGTTGAGATTACCTTACCTGATACGGGCTTTCGACCTTGCCCTGGTTGCTGGCCGGTAGGGCCGGGTCGTTACCGTCTATTATACCGTCGGCCACCGGTGCGGGCCCCGGCCTGCCGAAGCTGATAGCCACCGCTGCCAGGTCTCTTGCGTCTACCATTCCATCTCCGTCGACATCGGCCCTGGGGTCGTCAGGTGGTCTGGTGCCGAGATTGGCTGCGATCAGACGCAGGTCTTCAGAATTCACCTTACCGTCGCCGTTGACATCGTCTGGGCTGGCTTCCGTGACCTGCACGCACAGGGAGAACTCCGAGGTGTTGCCGGCGGGGTCCGTTGCCGTCGCGGTGATGAAACGGCCACGGGGACGGCGACCGGGAAGGTAGACATGAACGCCAGGTTGCCGTTGCCGTCGGTGGCCTCCGTAATCTGGCCGATAAAGCTCTCCCCTTCGCCGTGCCCCGAGGCGTCGCAGGCGCTACTGGAGAAGAACTCGATCCGGAAGTCGGTGCCGGGCGTGCGGTCACGTCCCATAGAGTGGTGTAAGAGTACGTCATCCTGTTGATATCGTCTAGGCCGCTGCCTCTGCGAGTTCGGCTCTGGGTAGAGCTTCGTTGGAGGTGGTTACCTCCTGTGTCATGTATCGACGGCCGACGGCCCACTCGTCGTGCTGCTCAGCTAGGACGGCGCCGACCAGGCGACGGACAGCTGGGCGGTTAGGGAAGATGCCCACCACATCGGTGCGGCGCCGTATCTCCTTGTTGAGACGCTCCAGGGGGTTGTTGGACCAGATCTTCTTCCAGTGGGCGAGTGGGAAGCTGGAGAAGGCCAGGACGTCGGGTCCAGCCTTGTCCAGTCGAGAGGCGACCTGTGGGAACGGGTCCTGGAGCTGAGCGATCACCCGCTCGAGTTGGGCATGCACCTCCTGAGGGGACGGCTGCTGGTAGATGGTGCGTACCATGGTGGCCACCCAGGGCTGAGCGCTCCTGGGGACCCGAGTGAGCAGGTTGGTCATGAAGTGGGTGCGGCACCGCTGCCAACTGGCCCCACCGAAGACAGTTGCGATGGCATCCCTGAGTCCCTGATGAGCGTCCGATACCACCAGTTCCACCCCGCCGAGGCCCCTGGCGACCAGTGAGCGCAGGAAGGCTAGCCAGAAGGCGCCGTCTTCACTGGTACCCACGTCCATCCCAACGATCTCACGCTTGCCCTCGCTATTGACCGCCGTCGCCACCACCACGCTGACGTTGACTATCCTACCGGCCTCTCTGACCTTCTGGGTTAGTGCGTCCAGCCACAGGTAGGGATATGATCCGCCGTCCAGCGGCCGACCCAGGAAGCTCTCCACCACCCCGTCCAGCTCCTGGCAGATACGCGACACTTGGCTCTTTGAGATACCCTCGCACCCAAGAGCCTTGACCAGATCATCCACTCGCCTCGTCGATACACCCTCCACATACGCCTGCTGGATCACCGCCAGCAGAGCTCGCTCGCTGCGACGCCGTGGCTCCAGCAGGCTCGGAAAGTAGCTCCCCTCCCTCAGCTTGGGTATCTGCAACTCCATGGTCCCTACGCGAGTGTCCCATGCTCGAGACCGGTACCCGTTGCGCTGGGTCACCCGCTCAGGGTTGCGTTCTCCATACCCAGCACCGGTCCTCGATGACACATCAGCCTCCATGATCTCCTCGACCAGCACTCTCAGTGCCTCTCGTAGAAAGTCCACGTCACCGTCGACTCCCCTCTTGCGCATTAGCTCAAGCAGGTCCATCCTTTCCTTGACCACCGTTGTCCTCCTTTCTCAGGCTCGTCTTTGCCCGCTAAGGATGACGTGGTGGTCTCTCTTCATCCAGACCCTCTACTCTTGTTACACCACTTCCTGGGACTCTACTGGCGCTCTCTTTGCCATGGTCCATATATGTCACAGAGTAGGAGCCAACTCTTTCGGTATTGAGTCCCCGATACTGAATCTCTAGCTTAACGAGGTCAATGAGAACTGCGATGCGGCGTGGGTTATCAGCTACGGGAGTATAGGTAACCTGTACATTCGTCATGAACGGAGCATCGGTGCGGAAGATGGTGCGCCCGCCGTGCTCTAAAGTGTACTTATCGGCGGAAACGGTGTCGGCGTCTCCCGGGGTTTCCCATCCACCCCATTCGACTATCTCAGTGATGGACTCGGCTGGACGGGGTAGCCATATCCTGTAGCCTCGACCGGCTGCGAGTGCGGATTGCTCGCCATCATGAGGACCGTAGGCCCTTATTATCTCCGCGTCGGCGCTGTCTATGAGCCGTTCCAGAGCCTCGTCGCTGAGGTCCGTTTCTATGTGCTCCATCAGTTGTCCGACAGTGATCAGGGTCGAAGCCATTACCTACCTCCCAGCAACGGCACTCCGGGCCATGCCGAGGCAGAACATAGAGCGCCTTGTTTTCTAAAGGCCCCTTGAATGACACAGCTACACTCGAACCACAGCCACGCTCACGTTTGTCACGTCGTCGAATTCGAAGCTCATCTGATGGTCTGCCCCGTTGTAGACATTTGGCTGGAATGGTCCTATGAATGCCTCGGTGTTTGCTGTGACCGTTACGGTCCTATCAGCGACAGCCAAACCGTCCACGGTGGTCGGCGTGTGAATAGTAACAACGACATCCGTCGCCCCGTTCTTGATGTGGAGAAATGTCCGGCCATTGTTGTTGGCGAAAAAGGTATCAGTCGTCGTCAGGGGCGGTGTGCTGCTGGAGTCCGTGTACGTTGCAACAAGACCAGTCCTGGCAATCTGCTGTACGTCCAGTGTGATATCAACCATCGTTATGCCGTCCCTTCAGCAGGTCCAACGCTGAGTTCGGTGGTTACGTCGGTCCCTTGAGTGACAGGCGCCTGTCGCGGCTTGTACTGAATATAAGTAGCAGCACGAAGCGTGGCGTTGGCAGTAGCCCGAGCAACAACAATCCGCACGTACCGAGTAGAGTCCCAGGAAGTGGTGTAACAAGAGTAGAGGGTCTGGATGAAGAGAGACCACCACGTCATCCTTAGCGGGCAAAGACGAGCCTGAGAAAGGAGGACAACGGTGGTCAAGGAAAGGATGGACCTGCTTGAGCTAATGCGCAAGAGGGGAGTCGACGGTGACGTGGACTTTCTACGAGAGGCACTGAGAGTGCTGGTCGAGGAGATCATGGAGGCTGATGTGTCATCGAGGACCGGTGCTGGGTATGGAGAACGCAACCCTGAGCGGGTGACCCAGCGCAACGGGTACCGGTCTCGAGCATGGGACACTCGCGTAGGGACCATGGAGTTGCAGATACCCAAGCTGAGGGAGGGGAGCTACTTTCCGAGCCTGCTGGAGCCACGGCGTCGCAGCGAGCGAGCTCTGCTGGCGGTGATCCAGCAGGCGTATGTGGAGGGTGTATCGACGAGGCGAGTGGATGATCTGGTCAAGGCTCTTGGGTGCGAGGGTATCTCAAAGAGCCAAGTGTCGCGTATCTGCCAGGAGCTGGACGGGGTGGTGGAGAGCTTCCTGGGTCGGCCGCTGGACGGCGGATCATATCCCTACCTGTGGCTGGACGCACTAACCCAGAAGGTCAGAGAGGCCGGTAGGATAGTCAACGTCAGCGTGGTGGTGGCGACGGCGGTCAATAGCGAGGGCAAGCGTGAGATCGTTGGGATGGACGTGGGTACCAGTGAAGACGGCGCCTTCTGGTTAGCCTTCCTGCGCTCACTGGTCGCCAGGGGCCTCGGCGGGGTGGAACTGGTGGTATCGGACGCTCATCAGGGACTCAGGGATGCCATCGCAACTGTCTTCGGTGGGGCCAGTTGGCAGCGGTGCCGCACCCACTTCATGACCAACCTGCTCACTCGGGTCCCCAGGAGCGCTCAGCCCTGGGTGGCCACCATGGTACGCACCATCTACCAGCAGCCGTCCCCTCAGGAGGTGCATGCCCAACTCGAGCGGGTGATCGCTCAGCTCCAGGACCCGTTCCCACAGGTCGCCTCTCGACTGGACAAGGCTGGACCCGACGTCCTGGCCTTCTCCAGCTTCCCACTCGCCCACTGGAAGAAGATCTGGTCCAACAACCCCCTGGAGCGTCTCAACAAGGAGATACGGCGCCGCACCGATGTGGTGGGCATCTTCCCTAACCGCCCAGCTGTCCGTCGCCTGGTCGGCGCCGTCCTAGCTGAGCAGCACGACGAGTGGGCCGTCGGCCGTCGATACATGACACAGGAGGTAACCACCTCCAACGAAGCTCTACCCAGAGCCGAACTCGCAGAGGCAGCGGCCTAGACGATATCAACAGGATGACGTACTCTTACACCACTCTATGGGACGTGACCACGTACCGCTTGGTGGGCCGGTAAAGCTCCGAGACAAATATCTCGTCATCGTCGTCGTCCGCAATGTCGATTCCCGTGCCCTCCAGGTCGCTGAAGTCGGCAGCGGTAGTCGTGTCGCTCTGCTGCCATTTGATGGACGTGACAGCGGTGGCTGCAATGGTTCCCATCTCGACGACCGCCACCACGCCTTCATATCCCTGCATATCGACCATTGCGCCGTTAATGGCGGTCTGACCTTCCGCTCGGGCGCTGGCAGCGACGGCGATGCTTATTCGGTGTTCCGGTAGAAAATTCTGGGCCATGTCAGCCTCCTAAGTTAGTGTCACTCGGACAAATGCCTCTTCGAGTACGGGCATGCCATCAGTCTCCAAGCGGCCAATGTAGCCCACCTGGTTCGACTCGGCGTAAAGCTCGATGAGCCGCTGTACCTGCATGCTCAGCGCGTCAGCAATCCAGTAGTAGCTGAAGTCGGCGATCATGCCTACATACCGACCCGTGGTAAGGTATTCGGTGCGAACTCACTCATGATGAAGGGCACCCCCAAGATGGTCTCAGGCTGCCCCGCTTGGAAGCTAGGCTGCCAGATGTAGGAGCCGTTTGAGTCCTGGATTGTTCTGATTTGCTTCAGCGCATCCCGATGGAAAAGCCAGTGAGCGCGAGCCCAGTAGCCCCCCTTGAGCTGATAGCGGGCATTAATGAGGCCGTCGGCAGTGATCGCTGTATTGGTATTGCCCGTGCTCACGTCACGGTTGGTGCTGATGCCGTCGCTGGAGGCGGTGAAGAGGCCCAGGGGCTGGTTCGCCCCATGGCCGTTCATAAAGGCGTTCTCCTGAGCCCGGTCAAAGCGGTACTGCATCCGCTGAAGCCAGATGGCCTCAGCGTCCATGCCAGGCGCGTTGATCAGCTTATTGCTGATCCTGACACGCTTGGCCATGGGCGAGGGGTTCAACTCACGCCGTCCAAAGGCTCCCACATCGTCCTGGGCTCCGGTCTGAAGCTCAGACGTCCACGTGGGGTCTTCCTGGTCGGTGTCCAGGGTGGGCACGCCGAGGCTGACGCCCTGCCCTACCTGGATGGTGGTAGCGAGACCACGGATTACCACGGCGTCATCGATCCCACGGAGTAGGGTCTGGACTACCTGCATGGGCACGGTGAGATAGCCACCAGCGGTGTCCTGGTCAGCCTGGAGCGCCTTGTACTCAGGAATGCCGGGGATGGCATCGTTGGCGAGCGCCATCTGGCCGCCCTTGAGGTAGGCCCGGAAACCCTTGACCGCCAGTTGCTCCTTCTCCCCATCCTTCTGCTCACTATTGGCCTTGGGAAATGGGAAGTTACGCTGCGGTTCATTGGCCCACTCCGTGTGCTCCTCTAGGCGTTTGGCTTGCTTGACCTCGTCCTGCTTGGCCTTGATCTCGTCCTGGAGTTTATCGGCCTCGTCTAGCGAGGCATTCATCTTCGTTTTGACGTCTTCTGGAGGCGCTTCCTTACCGTCGTAGGGTGCACGGGCCTCCTCCACCTGCTTCAGCAGGCCGAGGTACTTGTCCTGTAGTTCCTTAAGTTCCATTATCCTTCTCCTAGTACAAAGGCTTTGCGGCGGAGCATCTCCATGCGGTAATTGGAATATTCGAGCCAGGGGTCGGGCTGCGGTTCGGGTTCAGACTTGGCCTCTATGTGACCGCCACACACCGGACACTCCCCGGTCTGCGTGGCAGCGTCCGCCATCTCCTTGATGGCCTCTTGTAGGACTTTCGTACCGAGCTCCAGCCTATAAGCACCCGTCCTTGTGCTATCAGAACCATTACAGTTAGCACACTTAATATCCAGAGTCGCCGTGCCGATGCCAGCGCCTTGCTCGACGGGGGACAGATGAATCACCTTGACTGCCTTGAAAAAGCGGACCTGCCGCCCCTCGAAGTCGCCCCGGTAAGCTCCACCTGAGGTGGTACCCAAAAACTAGACAACTGGCTAAGAGAGAGTCCAGCTCCTAAAATAACCGGCAACTAACCGACGTGAAGGAGCAGGACATGAAGCAGACGAGGAATAAGCACAGTCCGGCGTTCAAGGCCAAGGTGGCCCTGGCCGCCCTTGCGGGGGAAGAGACCATCGCCCAGCTGGCCAGCCGATTTGAGGTCCATCCCAGTCAGATTCACGCCTGGAAAAGGGCCCTGGTGGAAGGAGCCCCGGAGCTATTTGCCACCAATCAGAAATCCCAGGAGAAAGCCAAGGAAGCTCAGATTAACCACCTCTACCGGCACATCGGCCAGCTGAAGGTGGAACGCGATTTTTTGTCGGAAAGGTCCGGTCTATGAGTCGCAGCATACGGCGAGCCATGATAGACCGAGACCACCAGCAGCTGTCTTTGGTGCGTCAATGTATCCTGCTGGACGTCAGCCGGGCCTCGGTGTACTACCGGTCGGTACCGACCAGGGCAGAAGACCTGGAGTTGATGGCCCTGATGGACCGTCAGTATTTGAAGACCCCCTTCTACGGCTCCAGGAAGATGAAGGCCTGGCTGCTGCAACAGGGCTATCTGGTGAGCCGAAAAAGGGTTCGAAGGCTGATGCGGTTGATGGGTCTGGAAGCCATCTACCGGCGTCCCAACACCAGCAAACCAGCGCCGGGACACCGGATCTTTCCCTATCTGCTGAAGGGAGTGGAGGTTAATCGGGTCGACCAGGTCTGGGCCGCGGACATCACCTACATCCCCATGGCGAAGGGCTTCCTGTACCTGGTGGCCATCATGGACTGGCACAGCCGGCACGTGCTGGCCTGGAAGCTCTCCAACACCATGGACACCAGCTTCTGCGTGGCGGCGTTGGAGGAAGCCCTGGGTAAGGGACGACCGGAGATATTCAACACCGACCAGGGGAGTCAGTTCACCAGTGAGGCCTTTACCCAGACGTTGCAGGAGCAGAGGGTCCAGGTCAGCATGGATGGTAAGGGTAGGTACCTGGACAACATCTTCGTGGAGCGGCTGTGGCGGAGCATCAAGTACGAGGAGGTGTATCTGAAAGCTTACCAGACCGTCGCCGAGGCCCAAACTGGGATCAATGCCTACCTGGAGTTCTACAACCGGCAGAGGCCTCACCAGGCTTTGGGCTACCGGACCCCAGCAGAGGTGTACCAACATGGCCAGGAAGAAAGGGGAGCAGCAGCTGAAGAAGCAGGGCTGCCATCGGGCTTGGTGAAACCTAGCGCAGGGGTGGGAGACTCTCTTAATTTAGCCCTCGTGCTGTCTTAATAATGGGGTCCACCTTAGTCGCCTTCCTCGCGGATGTCAGCGCGGCCAATAGATGGAGAGCGGTTATCGTGAGCCCAGTCAGCGAGGAGAACGGTCTGCTTGCCGAAGGCTCCGGGGAGGGTGACGTCGCCGTCGTGGTCACGAACGTTGAGGGTAGCGAAGCGAGCGGTGGCAAGGCCAGCCTCGCCCTCGCCCTTCATCTCAAGGGTGAATCGCTTGTATTGCAGGTCGTCAGGCAAATAAAAACCCCGTGTTTTATATTGCACGGGGTCACTGACGCTTACGCGCGCTGGTCCACAGAGGGCCACGAATACTATACGTAGATATCGTAGAACGTAATAATCAGTTTGTCAATACCCGCCCCAATAGCTATCAAAACACTTGACAAACTCTATCAGATATGATAGGATATATGCATCGAGATAAGCGATGGAAACCAACACTAGAAAGATAGAGCGGAGACTGAAGAGAGAGAGGTGGTATCTCGTCCGACACGGTAGCAACCACGACATCTACCAGCATCCTGATGGCCGACAGATAGCCATTCCTCGCCACACGACAATCGGAGCTCGCCTAGCTCGAAAGATTGCCAAACATGCTGGATGGTAGAAAGGAGATAGATATGCGTTACCCCGCAGTCATAGATGGAGAGCGCGGTGCCTATGGCATCGCCATTCCCGATTTACCTGGAGCGTTTGCCGCTGGTACCACAGTGGATGAAGCATTGGCTAACGCAGAAGAGATGCTCGCCGATTTTATTGATGTAATGGTATCCAAGGGGAAACCTGTTCCCTCGCCGAGCGCTTTAGAAGAAGTGGCGCTGGAACCTGGGGAGATGGTGGCCTACGTGACGCTCAGAACTCCAGTGGAGGTAAAATGATATGCTCACAGTGAAAGAAGCCTCCACCGAGATGGGCCTATCTCCGGTACGAGTCCGACAGCTCTGCCAGGATGGGCGCATCAAGGGTGCAGTTAAGCTCGGCGGGTGGGCCTGGATGATCCCGACGCCTATTGTGCGCTACCAGCCACCGAGGGGTCGGCCTCCGATAGGCGAACCGCATCCGAGCGACTCGCATTAGCCGCCTTGCACCGGGAGCAACTCAGCTCCCAGGGGCGGGTTAGGAGTTCAGCGAGAACCCGCCCACAACGCCAGCAGCGGGGGCGCTGATCCGTCATCGTGTCACTGGCCCCCATCAACCTATCGGGTTTTCCTCATCCTCATTAGCGGGAAGTATGTCAACCAGCCGCAGTAGTCTATCATCGCCAGTAGCATGATATAGCCGCCAAGCTGCCTCTCGTTCGGCAGCAATGACCCGCTGAGCCCCTGTTAGCTTCAGTTGTCCACCTCGACGGACTGGCCTACCCCTGCTGTCACGAGGCTCCCCAAAAGGATTATCCTGGAATCGATCATCTGCCATGACTTACTCTCCCTCGTCTATTTTATCACACTACCTAGCGAAGCGTCGCAACTACGTACTGCTTTACGTTAGCCCCCGCAACACGCTTATTTTTGAAGACTTCTAGCACTCGTAGCTGCTGGCCAGGCGGTAGAATCAGTAGAGTCCCAGGAAGTGGTGTAACAAGAGTAGAGGGTCTGGACGAAGAGAGACCACCACGTCATCCTTAGCGGGCAAAGACGAGCCTGAGAAAGGAGGACAACGGTGGTCAAGGAAAGGATGGACCTGCTTGAGCTAATGCGCAAGAGGGGAGTCGACGGTGACGTGGACTTTCTACGAGAGGCACTGAGAGTGCTGGTCGAGGAGATCATGGAGGCTGATGTGTCATCGAGGACCGGTGCTGGGTATGGAGAACGCAACCCTGAGCGGGTGACCCAGCGCAACGGGTACCGGTCTCGAGCATGGGACACTCGCGTAGGGACCATGGAGTTGCAGATACCCAAGCTGAGGGAGGGGAGCTACTTTCCGAGCCTGCTGGAGCCACGGCGTCGCAGCGAGCGAGCTCTGCTGGCGGTGATCCAGCAGGCGTATGTGGAGGGTGTATCGACGAGGCGGGTGGATGATCTGGTCAAGGCTCTTGGGTGCGAGGGTATCTCAAAGAGCCAAGTGTCGCGTATCTGCCAGGAGCTGGACGGGGTGGTGGAGAGCTTCCTGGGTCGGCCGCTGGACGACGGATCATATCCCTACCTGTGGCTGGACGCACTAACCCAGAAGGTCAGAGAGGCCGGTAGGATAGTCAACGTCAGCGTGGTGGTGGCGACGGCGGTCAATAGCGAGGGCAAGCGTGAGATCGTTGGGATGGACGTGGGTACCAGTGAAGACGGCGCCTTCTGGCTAGCCTTCCTGCGCTCACTGGTCGCCAGGGGCCTCGGCGGGGTGGAACTGGTGGTATCGGACGCTCATCAGGGACTCAGGGATGCCATCGCAACTGTCTTCGGTGGGGCCAGTTGGCAGCGGTGCCGCACCCACTTCATGACCAACCTGCTCACTCGGGTCCCCAGGAGCGCTCAGCCCTGGGTGGCCACCATGGTACGCACCATCTACCAGCAGCCGTCCCCTCAGGAGGTGCATGCCCAACTCGAGCGGGTGATCGCTCAGCTCCAGGACCCGTTCCCACAGGTCGCCTCTCGACTGGACGAGGCTGGACCCGACGTCCTGGCCTTCTCCAGCTTCCCACTCGCCCACTGGAAGAAGATCTGGTCCAACAACCCCCTGGAGCGTCTCAACAAGGAGATACGGCGCCGCACCGATGTGGTGGGCATCTTCCCTAACCGCCCAGCTGTCCGTCGCCTGGTCGGCGCCGTCCTAGCTGAGCAGCACGACGAGTGGGCCGTCGGCCGTCGATACATGACACAGGAGGTAACCACCTCCAACGAAGCTCTACCCAGAGCCGAACTCGCAGAGGCAGCGGCCTAGACGATATCAACAGGATGACGTACTCTTACACCACTCTATGGGACGTGACCGTGGCGGACGGTGAAGTATGAAGAGGTTTACCTGAAAGCCTATGCCAACTCTAGTGAGGCCGGCAGGGAACTGGGAGCCTATTTCCGGTTTTACAATGACTAGAGGCCCCATCAGGCCCTGGGATACCGGACTCCGGCCGAGATGTTCCACGGGGAGCAGGCAGTCCGGGTGGAGGAGTCTAATGAAAGGAGGTGTTCACTGGGACCAGTGTCAGTACTACCGGCAGGAGCGCTAGGACTCTCACTTAATTCTGCATCTATCCTGTCCAACTAACTGGGTCCACCTCATATAGATCCACTTTGCTTCTCGACGTTTGTCGACCACAGTCGCTCGGGTGCTTTTCCAGGAATTGGTAACCCAGCTCATGAAGGCACCTTGGTTAGGGCCACCACCTAGCACACGACGGGCACCGTAATTTCAGTTTTACAGAAAGGCATAATGGGTCTATTCTTTAAATTCGTGGATTAAGGACTGAAAAGAAAGGAAATTGAATACCCGCATAAAAATACTGGTAGGGACTGGTCTGATGGTTGTAGCCATCCTGGCCGCTGGATGCGGGCAAGACGCCATGGCCACGCCCGTTCCCACCCCGACGACGGCGCCCACTATCGCCCCAACTCCCACACCAGCCCCCACCCCTCTCCCAACGCCAACGGCGCCCGCGCCCACCGCTTCGCCAACGCCGACACCGCACAGCGACGCTGATGGCGATCCCAGCGAGGCCTACTTCGCCCTCGACCGCGTTCTGAACATAGAGATCGAAATGGCGCCGGAGGATTGGGACACTCTGCGCCATCAGACCCGCACCTTCGAGGACGTGATGGCGGAAATCGAGGAATACAGCCTCTCCCGTCCCTTTGCCAACATCTACACCTGGTTCTCGGGCACCGTAACCGTGGACGGCGAAACCCACTCCAACGTCGGCGTCCGCAAGAAGGGTTTCCTAGGGTCCCAGAGCGACACCAAGCCGTCGCTGAAGCTCCGGTTTGACAAGTATGTAGATGACCGGTCTCTTGGCGGCGTCATCGAGCGGATGGCCCTGAACAACAGCATCCAGGACGCCTCGATGGTCAACACCTGCCTCACCTACCAGATTTTCGCAGCTGCAGGGTCTCCTTCGCCGCGATGCAATTTCGCTACGGTTACGGTGAACGGAAAGAACCTAGGGCTGTATGTTCACGCGGAGGAGATCAAGAAGCCCTTCCTGACGCGCCATTTCAATAACGCCGAGGGCAACCTGTATGAGGGAACGGTAAGCGATTTTACACCCGATTTTCGAGGCACTTTAGAGAAGAAAACCAACGAAGACGCCGACGAGTGGTCGGACATTGACGCTGTGGTGGCCGCCCTTCAGGACCCGTCGGACGGCGGGCTGGAGGCCTTGGCTAAGGCCGTTGATCTGGACCACTTCCTGTCCTTCTGGGCCACGGGAGTGCTGGTGGGTCACTGGGACGGCTATGCCGGCGACCGCAACAACTACCACTTCTACCGGGAACCCGACGGCCCCTTTGTGTTCATTCCTTTGGGAGTGGATGACACTTTCCACCTGAAGGACGACCCCAATCCCTTTGACAACATCAGCAACCCGCCCTCGTCGGTGCTGGCCCTCTCTGCCATTCCCAACCGTCTGTACAACAACGCCGACTGGCGATTGAAATACGTCGTCCGCCTGAAAGAACTGCTGGATACCGCCTGGAACGAAGATGAGTTACTGGCAAGCGTTGACCAAATGGCGGCCATCGTCCAGCAGCACGCCTTACCCGAAGCCAAGGCAGCGGCAGCCGAAGACACCGGGCGGGTGCAAAAGTTCATTTTGAAGCGGCAGGGCGAAATTCTGGCCGACATCACGCCGGAACCACCGGATTGGCCCGAACCCGAAGAGGCCGCCGCGGCTGGGGAATCGGGCTCTGTGGCACTGAGCTTTGAGACCACTTGGGGAAGCAACAAGAGCGCCAACCCCTTGGAGGAGGGGGTGGTCACCCGTCTGCTGCTGAATGAAAATGAAGAATCCGTAGATGGCTTAGCCGTCATTGCCGGTCATGCCAGTCCGGAGGAACAAGCCATCCTGCCGGGCGCCGGAACATTGGCATCCATAGCCATTTTTGGCGTCGAGCCGGACGGCTCCGTCAATGGTCTAACCATTGTGCTGCCATTGTCCCACTTGACCGGCAGCGCCACGCTGGTCATTGGCGAGGACGAAATCGCCGGAGGTGTGTGGACCATACCCTCCGGGGCCGCCGCACCGGACAGTTTCTCACCCTTCACCACAGGCATTCTGGAGCTATCGGAAGCTGGAACGGAGCCAGGCGCGGTCATTGTCGGCAGCTTCTCCGACTCCTTCGAGGGAATCCCGGCCTTCCCCGAGAGCAGTGAAGGCGGTGCCGGCACAACTGCGGCTTATACCGGCCTAGTCATAAACGAGGTGGCTGCCAAAGGCGATCCGCTGGACTGGTTCGAGCTGTACAACGCCTCTGGCAAGGAGATAGCGCTGGCCGACTTCGTGGTGGCCGACGATCTGAAGGACGCAGCCAAGCGGGTTGCCTTCCCTGACGAACTGGTAATCCCACAGGGCGGATACTTGGAAATCAAGCTGGACAAGGACGGCTGGCCCGGTTTCGCGCTGGGCGGGGACGAAGAGTTGGGCATCTGGACAGCGGACGGCGCGCTGGTGGCCGAGGTTGATTGGGACGAAGAGCAGGCGGGTGAGGGTATGAGCTTCGCGCGGGTGCCGGACGCTATCGGAGAGTTCCAGACGGTCGGCAACCCCACACCGGGTGCCTCAAACCAGACTGGCAACTGACCGCGGGAAACGCAGAGAGATTCACGCGAGAAATCGCTATAATTACTGCGTTCCCTGTGGCGAAAAAGCTAAAGAGGCACGGAATACGTCGAACTGGGCCGGACGGCCACGGTCACCGTCGCCCCGATGCCCCGGACGCGCCGGCCTAGACCAATGTTCCTCAGGTGACCCGCAACAGCGCGGTGGTGCAGTAACCGGCCAGGCCTCAGAGGGCCATCCACAACTCGAAGACGGTACTGTCTACCGTCAACTTAGGCCCACCACCGTGTACGGTAGATACCACCATATTCGAGATGTGGCTGGGCAGCCTGTCAACGCACCGAGGACTCGCGATTCCTGTCTCGTGAAGCGCTGCGGTGGGGTAACTCAAGGAGCGTCATCCTCGCCCTAACCCCGACCTACCACTCTGTGCTCGTGCTACTCGCTAGTCGCTCCCTCATCCTCGGATTGCGTCTCTACTTCTGTGTCGGACGCCTCGCATTCAATTCCGAGGGCGGTTCCGATTCTCTTCAAGTGCGGGAGCGTCGGGTCATCTTCTGGTGTATCAGTGAGGCGCTGTCGAACCCGGTCCATGAAATCGTTGGCAGCAGCCTGGTCACTATGTTGAATTAGCAACGCAGGCTCGGAGTCTGCGATCTTAGCTACCCAAGCGAGAGCTTTTGCATTGCCGGAGTCTAGGATGGGCCTGCACACTCGTTCAATCAGCCTTTGGTCATCGGCCAGCAGGTCGCGATTAGATAGCACATCGCCCAAGAGGTCAAAGAACTTTTCACTTGCCTCGCCATCAGAGTCCTGAAGTATGAGGTGGATAACAGACGAGAAGACAATTCTAGGCTGTGAAGAGTACTTGAGGGTCCTGAAACTGAAGTGTTCAGGCTTGGCGACCCTCTGCCGCTGTCACCAACCGGAGTAGTGTCTTGGCGAGGCTCAAGCACCTGGTCTGCCTGGTTTCAGACCATCACAGGACCACCTACGCTCCCACCGGCGCGACGGTCTACCTGTCCGTCGCGCCGCTCACCACCACAGGCGCGACCGTCAACTCACTATGGGTATGGGCGACGCCAAGGCAATGGTGTACTACACTCAACAAATAGAGTAGTCAGCGTTCCCTTGCTCGACACGTGCTAAGTTACGATCTCACAAAGGAAGTCAATGGAGTCTTCGACTCTGGTCTTGATTGCAGTCAACTGTGGCAGCGAGAATCTTCCTGCGGGGCCATGAGCGCCCGTGTTTAGGTCCTTGAATAGGACCGAGAGATCGTTGATGTTTACCTCGATGAAATCCTCAAGGGCTCCATCATTCAAGCCGCTGCGATCCAAACAATAGTGGATTTTGGCGCGGCGGGTAGGTGTGCCTTGCTCAGTCACATCGCAGTCTGGAAACCAAGACAACACCTCCGCGTCAGGTGCTTCAGTGTTGAGAATGTCCGCAAGGATTTCCTTAGCGCTAGTGCAAAAATGTCGGGCAGAGTCGGGATTGCGAGGATTTAGCGCAAATATGGCACCGGACCAGCGGTCCTGCATGCCCGTAGGATATCTGCTCAGCGATTCCGATAACTTCGTGCTTGTGAGTTCTCCGTCCCCAACGCGGTCATGGCTGCTGTCCCCAAGTAGAGTGTTAAGCAAGGTCACGCTGTTTGCAGTGTCTCGTTCAGCGAGATCCGAGAGGAATGGATACGCATCACTACTGTCTAGCCGTTCATACGCGGAGTAGAGAGCCGCCGCGGATGTATGAAAGGAACGGTAGCGGCGTGCTTCCTTTACACCGTACATGCCGTCCAGATCGTTCAGCTCATCCACCAAAGCCTTTGCCGCCGCTTCAGTTTGCGCCTTGGCCGGACAGCGGAAGGCGTTGGCCAAGCTGCAGGGCTGGCGGCTGCCCGCCTCCACCAGCACCAGGTCGGCGCAGGCGTAGGGCGCGGTGGAACCCAGCTTGGCGCCAGGCAACGTGTGGCTTACCGGCGATGGTGTGGCCAAGATTGGCGACTTCGGCCTGGCGGTAGCCATCGACCGCTCCCGCCTGACCGCCGAAGGAATGATGGTCGGCACCGTCTCTTACATGCCCCCTGAGCAGGCCATGGGAGGCGAGGTGACGCCCCGTGCCGACCTCCACTCTCTGGGAGCGATGCTGTATGAGATGGTCACTGGGCGGCCACCTTTCCTTGGTGATGACTCGGTAGCCATCATTGGCCAACACATCAACACGCCGCCGGTGGCTCCTACGTGGCATAACTATACGTGTCCCCGACCGCTCGAGTCTCTGATTCTGCGGCTGCTGGCCAAGGACCCAAACGAAAGGCACGGGACCACCAACCCCCATTGCTCAAATACGGCCATCGTGACTTTCTAGCCCATCGGCAATACACTAGACAAGTGCATTGATCATGTGGGGCTGGCCTCCAGAAGTTGTTGGAGAGTGCTGAGCGACCTATGGCTTGTGCCTCTCAGTTGTGCGGCTGACATCTCATCAGCAGGCAGTGTTGCCACGGCCTTTGTCGTAACGACGGTTGTGCGGTCCAGAGGAGAGCCCCTGCTGGCGGCGTTACGAACCAGCAGTGGCTCGGAAAAAATTGGTCAGTATAACTGACCTGCCCCCCAAAAACTGGTCCAGTTATAAACTCGTAAAGTGGAGCTGGTGAGAGGGGGTAGTCAATGGCGAGTAAAAAGCGCAGTGTAGAAGAGATCATAGGGAAGCTGCGGGAAGCGGAGGTGGCCCTGGCGCAAGGGGAGACGGTGGCCCAGGCATGCAGGGGTATCGGGGTATCGGACCATACGTTTTACCGGTGGCGGCAGCAGTATGGGGGGCTGAGAATAGACCAGGCGAGGCGGTTGCGGGAGATGGAAGCGGAGAACGGACGACTCAGGCGTGCGGGTAGCGGACCTGACGTTGGACAACCAGATTCTGAAGGAGGCAGCACGGGGAAACTTCTGAGCCCGGCCCGCCGGCGGAGATGCGTGGAAGTGGTGGGGGACAGGTATGGCATCTCTGAGCGGCGCGCTTGCCGGGCGCTTGAGCAACCCCGGTCAACACAGAGGTACACTGCAACAGTGGCCGATGATGAGGAGGCCCTGACGATGGCAGTGGTTCGGCTGGCCAGTCGGTACGGACGGTATGGGTACCGGCGGGTGGCTGCGATGCTGCAATGGGAGGGATGGAGAGTGAACCACAAGCGGGTGGAGCGGATCTGGCGACGGGAAGGACTCAAGGTACCAGCCAAACAGCCCAAACGGGGCCGACTCTGGCTTACTGACGGCTCCTGCGTGCGGCTGAGGCCACAACGACGGAACCACGTCTGGGCATACGACTTTGTGGCCCTTCGTACCAGTGACGGCAAACCCGTTCGTCTCCTGACAGTGGTGGATGAGTATACCAGGGAGTGTCTGGCCATCCATGTGGGTCGCTCGTTACGCTCACCCCATGTCATTGAATGCCTGGGGGACCTCATGGTCCAGCGTGGCGTGCCGGAGCACCTCCGCTCGGACAACGGGCCGGAGTTCACCGCCAGGGCGGTGCGGTTGTGGCTCCAAGGGGTGGGAGCCACAACCCTCTTCATCACACCGGGTAGCCCTTGGGAGAATGGGTATGTTGAGAGCTTCAACGGCAAGCTTAGGGACGAACTCTTGGACCGGGAGCTCTTCGATACCCTCTGGGAGGTGCAGGTCCTCACCGAGCAGTGGCGCCACGAGTACAACCACCAACGCCCCCACAGCGCCCTGGGCTATCGCCCTCCTGCTCCAGAGGCCATCCTCACCTCCTCTGCTCCAAGCGCTATCAGTGTCTCATGATTTGTGGTACACCTATTGGGGGCAGGTCACCCAGCCAGAGCAAGGTCCCGCGCACCACGACCTGATGGTGTAGTAGCAGCCTATATGGACCTTGTTCCCGAACAATTGGCTTGACACTTCGCGCTGGACATTGACACATGTGTCCCTGGGCGTGGCGGTGGTCTAGCCAACCTCGCGTCGGTTAGCACATTCCCAAGGCGGAGACGCAGGAGCAGGAGGAGCCGCAGCGGTAGGACTGACCGGCACCGCATTGGCTCGGCATAGACGCCACACGGGCCGTTCCGTCATAATCGTAGGGTGGCGGGCCTTGGGGGGAGCCTCAGAGCGCCCCCAGCCACATCTCGAAGATGGTTCTGTCTACGGTGAAAAAAGGCCCACCATGACGTACCGAATTCATAACTCGCCCATTCAGGGCGATCTCTGCGGCGTCCGCTCCCCCTATGGGAGAATCCTCCGGCGTGGGTATGGAGTAGACGATGGCGGCCCTGCCGGGCTTGACCACGACCTCCTTGACGAAGGAGCCGACGAAGGCTTTGGTCTCAGTCAGCTCGCTGGTCTTTAGGAACTCGCTCATCTCGGCGGCGAGGCGGCGATGGTGTCGGCCATCGCCGCCTTCGCCGCCGAGATGAGCGACTTCCTCAAGACCAGCGAGCTGACCGAGACCAAAGCCTTCGTCGGCTCCTTCGTCAAGGAGGTCGTGGTCAAGCCCGGCAGGGCCGCCATCGTCTACTCCATACCCACGCCGGACGATAGCCCAATGGGGGGAGCGGACGCCGCAGAGATCGCCCTGAACGGGCGAGTTATGAATTCGGTACGTCATGGTGGGCCAGGAGGGACTCGAACCTTCACTCAATCGGTTATAAGCCGACCGCTCTGCCTCTGAACTACCGGCCATGCCCCCCAGTGCGTCCCATCCGAGACAGGATCGGCGCACACCCCCACCTTGTCAGAGTGACCTCACCGCGTTCTCGATGGCCGCTGTTGCCTCTTGGTAGTCCGTGCCCGGCGCGAAGCTCAGCGGCTCGCCGAAGCGGACCTCGATGCTCCCTCGCCGGAAGAGCGGGAACCGCACCGGAAATCCCAGCTTGTGGATGTGCAAGCGGACCGGAACAACCGGGATGCGTCCTTCGACGGCGACGAGGCCCGTGCCGTTCATGAACGACTTGATCGGCCCGCCGATGGTGAGCTCGCCTTCCGGGTAGACGAGCACCGACCACCCGTTGTCCATGATCTTGCCCATGTTTTCGAGGCTCGGCCTGACGGAGCCTTCCCTCGCGAGCGGGAAGCCGTTGCCCAACAGCGGGTTCATGAGCCACCAGACCGGGTTTCTCCACAGCTGCGCGGCCCCCGCTACGGCCATCCGACGACGCCACTTCAGCGGAACAGTCTTGAGGATGAGCGGATTGTCCAGGCCGAGATTGTGGTTCGACGCGAAGAGCACCGGGCTGGTGATGCCCTGCAGATGCTCGCGGCCTACCACCTTCAGGCCGTAGGGAAGGGCGATGAGCGGGAAGAGGATGGCGCGTTGCAGGAAACCGCGCGTCATGCGGCACCACCACTGCATGCCCCAGCTCGGGAAGCTCATCATCGGAGGGTTCTTCGACCCCTCCTCTACGAGGTCAGCGAGCTCCCGTACCGTCGTCTCCGGGCTAACCTGGCCTTCGTCCATGTACAGGCCTAACTCCGCCTCAATCGCCGACAGCAGCTCGACCCGGCCGAGCGAGTCGAGGTCGAGGTCGTTACCGAGGGCCGCACCGTCTACGATCTCCCCAAGGTTTCGCTTGCTTATCTCGCTGATGATGTGGCGCAGGCCCCTCGCTCCACTCGGCGGGCTGCCGCCGGACGACGGTGTTGCATCTGGAGCGCCCTGCTGCAGTTTGCCGAGAATCGTGTCGAGCACAACCTGCTTCTTTACTTTGAGTGTGTGCGTGCGGGGGAAGTCTTCCTCCGGCCAAACGGTGAAGCCCCTGATCCGCTGCTGCTCAGCTAACTGACCATTCGTCCATGCCACAGCCTCCTGGGCTGCACCGGGGTCGTCCAGGATGACGGCTGCATGCACCTCGACCGACGACCCCTTGGCGAGTCCAACCACGGCCGCGTCCTTCACGCCCGGGTGCTTCGTCAGCACCGCTTGGATGTCCTCGGGAAAGACGTTCTGGCCGCTCGGGAGCACAATCATGTCCTTCACGCGGCCCTGGATGTGCAAGAACCCTTCGTCGTCGAAGTACCCCAGGTCTCCCGTCTTGTACCAGTCGCCGTCGAACGCCTTGGCGGTCTCTTCCGGCGCGCGCCAGTAGCCCGGGGTGACGTTCTCCCCACGCACGAGGATCTCACCCACCTCGCTGATCTTGACCTCTACGTTCGGCAGAGGACGGCCGGTGGAGCCGTGGCGACGTTCCTCGATCGTGTGGTTGCTGATGACGGGCGACGCCTCAGTGGCCCCGTAGCCCTGCACGATCTTGACGCCGAGCAGCTCCCACTTGCGTCCGAGGTCCCGGTCCAGCGCCGCGCCCCCCGACACGATGAAATCGAGCTTGCCCCCGAACTGCTTGTGCACCCGCCGGAACAGGTAGCGCCGCAAACGGAACGGCACACGCTCGGCCAGGTTGAGGAGCTTGCCCCACAGCACCTCCTTGCCCTGGTGGGCCACCTCCCGCTCGATGCCGTTCATCAGCAACTCCAACCCCTGAGGGACGAGGAGCAGGCTGGTGACCTTGCGCTCGCGCATCGTCCGCGCCAGGACGGTCGGCTGGCGGCTGGTTGGGTACGTTGTGCTCGCGCCGTAGTACAGCGTGACGAACAGCCCGCCCATCTGCTCGTACATATGGCTCAGCGGAAGGATGGACAGCAGTCTGCTCGATGGCTTGCAGGAGATGCACTGGATTATCCCCTCGATATTCGCGGTCAGGTTGCGATGCGTCAGCATCACGCCCTTCGGGTCGCCGGTCGTGCCGGACGTGAACATGATCTCCGCAAGGTCGCTCGGCGCGATGTTCACGTCCTCCGGCTGGGGCAGTCCAGCGATGGCGGCTTCCAACTCCTCGAACGCCAGCTCCGGAACGCCCAGATCCACCTCGCCCTTCGGCGTAAACCGCGATGTGAAGGCTAGCTTCGGCTCCGTCCTGGACACGACCCTCGCGACGTAGTCGGGCGCGCTGCGCAGGTCGAGTGGGACGACGATGACTCCTGCTCGCAGACAGCCGAAGAAGAAGAGGACCCAGTGCGGAGAGTTGGGGCCCCACAGGATGACCTGATCTCCCTTCGTGAGCCCCCGTCGTTGGAGGAGGGTCGCTACCTGGCCGGACTCGTCCCACAGCCGCGAGTAGCTCCAGCGCAGGTACCGGAACCCCGGTTTGAACAGGAGCGCGTCGCGAGGCGCATGCTTCTCGGCGACTCCTCTGAGAAAGTCGACGATGGTCTCTCCGACGGCGGTACGAGCGTTGTCCATTAGCTACCCCCTAGCCGCACAGTATAGCGGGCTGAGGTCGTCCGTACAGGTGCGAAAGTAGCGTTCCAACAGGTCAGTTCCGAGAGCCATTGCAGGCCACGCTGGTCAGGCGGCGTGCCGCTGGATAAGCCTTCCAAGCGCTTTGCGGGGCTCCCTCCGCATGGGCGGGAAGTGGCTGAAGCAGATGATGTCGAACTCCAGGTCGAGGAGCTTCTCCAGCGACCGCATCGCCTCTCTTGGCTGCTGGGTGACTCCTGGGGCTGGTGGGTATAGCCGCCAACCGAGCTTGTACTGCAGTGCGTCCCCGACGATAACCGCGCGCTTCTCTGGTAAGTGGAGGCCGACGCTTCCTGGCGTATGTCCGGGGAGGTGTACGACCCGGACCTCGGTGCCGAACGGAAGCACGTCGCCGTCCTCGATGCGGTCGTCGACGTGCACGGGGTTCCCCATGAGCTTGGTGAGGGCGGGGCGAGCCATCCACGCTAGCATTCTGCACTGCAGCGGGTTCGGGGCCGCCACCGTGCCATCGATGATGTCCGCCTCCAGCGGGTGAGCGGCGACGGCAATCTTCCTTCCCTCGGTCAGTTCCCCAAGGCCGCCCGAGTGGTCCGGATGAGCGTGGGTGACGACAACTCGCCCGATACGGTCGGGCGACAGCCCGGCAGCCCTCAGCCCCCGCGTTATCGTGCTCCCGCTTCCACGGAGCCCCGCATCGACGAGGAGCACCTTGCCGCCCTCGGTCAGCACGGTCACGCGTGCGCCGATAGCTTTGACCTGGAACACTCCATCGGTGATCGGTATGGCCCTGCGGAACATACCGCTATTTTATCAGCAGCGATGAACTGGGTAAACGTAGCGATTGTCCTGGAGATTGCGACGACCTTCACGGTGCCGGTCAAGTTAGTAACAATCCTCCATCCGACTCCTGATTTCTGGGGACTCAAAGTGTTTCGCTTTTGCTAGTTGCTAACCGATGCGCACGGTGCCAACTAACTTGACACCCTTTCTTGCAACAGAAGAGCCACACCTGGTAGCACCCAGTCGCCCACCAACCATCCAAATGCGACCACCAGTGGGATTATGTATCTTCGGTCCAGAAGGACATCTTGCTTCTTGTCTTCCGGATCATGCTGGGCTTTGTGATATCCCCTTTTCAGATTCTTGAGGGATATGACCCACATCGAAATGTTGATCACCAGTACTATTAGGAAGACGGCAAGTCCGGCCCAGTTGACAGGGACCGAACCAGTCATAAGAGAGACGACTCATCTATCCCGGCTCGTCTGGCTCAGCTTCGGATGGCCCAGCCGGGGGTCGGTGCCTAGGTTGCGCGCCACGCCCGTCCCAACGGCTCCACCCTCTCCGGCAGGCTGTTGTAGGGCACGCGATAGTCTAAGAGTCCCGCCCCGGCTTGAATGGACCCAACCCGACCGCCCACGAGTATCTGAGTTTTCCGTGTCTATTGATTCCAAAGAATGAAGGTTCTTGATTCTGTATAGTTTGGTGGAGCCTCATCGGACGAACAGGATGTTCGATCGGACCCTGCCTGGAGTACGATTGACCCAGTTTCTAGAACGAGACGAGCTGGGAGCACTGAATCGGCGAAGATTTCGTGATATTGCTTATAGACATCTGGAGGAACCATTATTCGACGGTCGTACAAGGTTTATCATCCGGGTCCTTCCGCCTCCCGGAACCGGACCGCTCGCTAACGGGTGGTAGGCAGTGACATTAAGTGTGGGCACAAATATAGCTGCCAAAGTAACCACTGGGCAGCAGGTCGGGATTGCAATCTGGGGGGACGCCACAGACACCAAGAGTAGATCAACTCCAGTAAGAACCGCCTCCCTGCATAGAAGAAGCAGCCTCTACCTATACCCTGCTTTCATCCCGCATCTTGATGGCGCCGGAGCTGACGGCGTTCAGTCTTGCGAGCTATCCTGTTTCCCGTGTTGTTGCAGCTCCCTTACAACCTCTGTCACCATTATAATCAGAAAACCCACTGCCAGCGGAAGTGTGATAGCAGATAGAAAAGACCAGAACCCGTTGAATTCCGTCGCTGCATAGATGCCGTAGACAAAGGTAGTCACGATTATGACCCCTGCTAGTATCCTGCCAAGCAACACAGTATCTACGTTTGCCTTTACCTCCATGGGGTACCTCCTTTACCGGTAGTGGCGTTGCTAGGTGAAAAAGCCTTCACCATTCCCAAGAGATTGTCGCCAGATCAATCAGGAAAGTCAATGCCTCAGCACAGCCGAATAGCTGCGTACCGGACCGGACATGAAAAAGGGGGCCTGCGCGTACTGTGCTGAGCTTGATGCTCCTATAGATGTCAAGGAGTGCTGTGGGATAGGGCTGAGTTCCGTAGGACGGAGAAGACCTCGCGAGCGACATAGCGTTTGAGGCAACGGATCACCTCAGCCTTGCTCATTCCCTCGGTGGTGCGACGACGCATGTATGCCTGGGTCCGCTCATCATGACGAAGTCTGACGACAACAATGCGATGGAGTGCCGCGTTGGCCTGGCGGTGGCCGCCGCGGTTGAGCCGATGCCTGTTGGTCTTGCCGGAGGAAGCAGGGATGGGATTGACACCGCACAGGGAGGCGAAGGCAGCCTCGGAGTGGAGGCGGTCATGGTTACTCCCGGCAGCAATGAGGAGGGTCGCCGCCGTGTCTGGTCCTATGCCGAAGCCATCCACCAGGGCTGGGGCTGCCGTCCGTGTGAGTCGTTGGATCTCGGCCTCCAGGTCCTTTATCTCATTACCGAGTTGACGGTAGCGACGGGCAAGGGAGCGAAGAGCATACTTGGCCGTCGCGGTGGGACCCTCCATACGACCAGGCCGGAAGCTCTTGGACCGGGTGACAAGGGCAGCAGCGGTGAGGCCAGTGAGGTGCTCACGAAGCCGGGCCGGGGCCGTGACAACCAGGGCCTTCATCTGGTTGATTGCCTGGGTGCGAGCCTTGACGGCCGAGTCCTTGGTGCTCTTGAACATACGGATCATTTCGACTTCACCCTCACCTGACTTGGGAGTGGCATCGGCTACTCCGGCAAGCACGGCACGCGCTGCCATCTCCGCATCAGTGGGATCGCTCTTCCCCTTCCGATAGCGGGTTGACCGGTCGGGCCGGTTGACCTCCACTACGGTATGGCCCCTACTGGTCAGGAATCGGGCGACTCCGGCACCGTAGGAACCGGTGCCTTCAATCCCGAAGGCATGAATCTCTCCCAGGCCCCGGGACCACCGTTCGAGCTCCCCATACCCATGGGTGGTCGCCACTGTGTGAAGCTCCCCCAGGCGGACCCCCTGACGGTCAATGGCCACCGCCACATGCTCATCCTGGTGGGTGTCGACTCCGACGACCAGCTCAACACCACGACTACCTTTATGACCGACGACTCCTGTCATTTCCACCTCCCGGAGGATAGCGCACTGGCCAGGTGAGCGGACAGGACTGCGATGGGGCGTGAGGCCAGGCTCCTATAAGGTCACTGCTCGCCTTGCCGAGGGCACTTCTGGCGCCACCTCGAATCGAGTCGACAGATCAGGCTGAAGGCATGATGCCAGTCTCAGAAAGGGTCAGGCCCGAGCCGAGGTGGCCCGGGATTCATCATCGCAGTCTCAGAAGTAGCGCCGAAAGCTTTGACCTCGTTCGTTCAAAACGATATAGGGTGTCAACAGCGTCCCTGATAGTCGTATGTCGCAGTACATTCAGGTATTGTTACGCCTGTCGCCGCACAATTTTGCCGCAGACAGGGGCGCGGAGACTTCTGAGCCGACAAGACCCATATCGCACTCGGTCTCGGTCTCGCCGCCTGCCAGAGGGGTCTGTCGGTCGGCTTCACCACGGCCGCCTCGCTGGTCCACACGCTGGTCGAGGCCAGAGACGAACGGCGCCTCCTTACCCTTCAGAAGAGGCTTGCCCGCCTAAAGCTGCTCATCATCATCGACGAGCTTGGCTTCGTGCCGCTGTCCAAGGCCGGGGCCAAGCTACTGTTCGAAGTCTTCAGCCAGCGCTACGAGAGAGGATGGGTCCTGGTCACCACCAACCCGCCCTTCGACGAGTGGACCGAGGTCTTCGGCTCGGAGCGGCTCACCGGTGCACTCCCGGATCGCCTCACTCACCGCGTCCACATCCTTGAGGTGAACGGGGAGAGCTACCTCTTCAAGCTGAGCAGGCAGGCCACCGCCCTGCGCACCGCCGGCGATCCCGCTGACGCCTAGGCCCCACCGCACTCACTCCTACTAACGGCTCCTGCTGAGACCCGTCGCAGGGTGACATTTTCGCTGGACACCGACGCTCAATTGGTACACTTTTTCTCCGCCACACGGCCTGATTTTTCTCCGCCCTTGACAGGCAGCCTGATCAAACAACGAGGGTGACTCCCTTACACCACTTGACGGGACGTGACCGAAAAGCCGAAGACGCACCTTTAAGGGGAATCCCTTACTTGTACTCACCACTGTACAAACATCGGCATAACTACGTGGACATAACCCGCGTTTTGACTCTCCGTCCAAGTGCTAAACGTAGAATATACCGAGGGCTATCAATACACGCCAGGCAAGCGGACCACCATCGTTGGTTGCAAATTGTAAACACTCGACCCTCCCCCGTCTCCACCAAGAACACGGAGAGTCATCCTCCGGGCTTGTTAACAGGTCCGGGGGATTTTCTTTGTAAAGGACCACTCCACTACCATCTCGGGTTGTGGCTATCTGGAACAGAGCACGGAAAGCGGACTTGGGCTTCAGAGCTACAATGGCTCGCTCTTCCACGGTGTCAACGTACACCGCTTCCAACATGGCCGCGAGCCCTGGGGCGGGTTACTATAGCTCCCTCCCTCAGGTCACTCACTATTACAACGGCTTCTCCACATCATCCAGCAGCGGTTCGATGCAGAACTTGAGACAACTCAGGGTAGGGACAGCGCCACGTTCCTGGTAAACGAACAGACTGGAGCAGGGTCAGGCTTTTCAAGAAACTGATCAATGGAGTACCTCGCTCGAACTCCCGCATTAGTGGTTGGAACTGCTGGGTGGCTATCCGACCCTTCTTGACTCCAGGACGGCTCCGGTACGCTGCGCCCGAAGGGATTGACCTAACCGGTACCAGATTAGGAGCTGGGTTTTGTCAGTCCGTCCACTATCGGTCGGTAGTTTCCCCTTTCGATGTCACGAGGATGGCTTTGGCTTTGCGCGCAATTAGGACTTCCCCAACCAAAGCACCGGGAGGGCCTGTGGTAACCAGAGTGCCGATGAGAAACCACCAAGTCCAGAGTTTCCGGACCGCCCCGATTCCTACGATGGCGATGAGTGCCAGGAAAACGATTCCGTGGGTAAGCCCAAAAATCTGTACCATTTTCTCGTTGTTGGCAAAGGAGGCAACGAGCAGCACTATGAGCAGGACCAGATCCGCCAGGGCAATCCATCGCACAATCATTAACCAGCGAAGTACCTGTTGAGCCTCTAGGGCTGACTTCATCCTCATCTCCTGAAGATAATTTCTACTGTGAAATTGTCGGCCAGTCACAGCGCGACCAGTCCTGGCTAATTAGCTTTGCCCCGCGCCTCTTCCTTAAGAGACCAAATCGCTAGCAGAGATATCACCACCCGCGTTCGGCCTTCACTCTCCAGAGCGCGGAGCCGCACAGGTCGCAGTCGCGGCGCTTGCGGGAAAGCTCCTCGTTGGTCAGGGGAACCCCGTCCTTGTCCACCACCTGAGCGTGACAGCAGGGGCAGCAGGGCACCTGGAAGGGTTCCCCGGTCTGCTCGTCCGGCACCAACCGGCCCCCCGGCGGCCCACCGCTGGATCACGGCGGGGGACCAGCGGTAGGAAAGCTTTGCCCTTTCCCTGGACATCACCGCGAAGAGGGGGGCGGGACCCACGGACAGCCTGAGCCGCTCCAGGTCGGTGATGGAGGTGACGATGGCGGCGCGGGCCTGGGGAACGGTCTCCTCCACCTCCCGCTTCCATTTTCGGGTCAAGTGGGGCGGGCAGAGGACCAAAATCCGCCGGAAGCGGGTGGGTGGGCGGCGCCGGCGCCGGCGCCGATGAAGGTCTTGCCCGTGCCCATTTCGCCAACCAGGATGGTACCCCGGTGGGCCTGGATGGACAACACTGCGCCCTTGATGGCGTCCTCCTGGCCCCCCATCGGGGTGCGCAGCAGCCGGGGCAGCTTGAGGCTGTTCTCCGAGGGCCGGTACAGGGGCGGGTAGGACTCCACCACTCGCTTGGCGATGGCTTCCTTGAAGGTGTCGGATTATCCTATCGACTACGCGTTCGTGTGTATTGACCAGCTCACTGACGGCGATTCGGCGCGCCAGGATGCCGTTTACCGCGCTGTCACCGAGGCTGGCGTTCCGTTCATTGATTCCGGCGTGAGCATAACGTTCGAGGACTGCGCTGTTAGTCGGGATTGCCCAGATCAAACTGATTCCTCCAACCATGTGACCCTGTGGGATGGCTCGAACTATAAAAGGGCAGCCTGAGGGCGTCAACTGCATCCGATTCACTCAACTGACCCACTCCCATAGGGTAACCACCCCCCTGACGAGCGTAAAAGTCTAGAATTGCCTGCCCCTGCCCAAGCGTCTCCCTCGGGGTGGTCTATTTACCCCGGACGACCCCATAACTGTCCGAAATACCTGGGCTCTCAAAGCAGGCTAGCCAGGTGCCAGCCGAAGCCGGCTGATCCGTTCTAGTATCCCGGTCAGCATTTCCCTGGTCACCAGCACCTCGGCAAGCTGAAACACCAGCCTCCTTGCGTGGCGTACCAGTCGCCCACCCGTCTTGATCAGCCTGGTCTGAAGACTGCTCAGAGTCCAGTGCTTCATATCCTCCGGCAACACCAGCCTTCTCATAAAGTTGCCCAGGTTGTAAGTCAGGACGAACAGCCATAGTCTCACCTGGTTGGCCACGAACTTGTGGCAGGAAAGCCGGGTCCAGTTCAGGGCGTACTTGCCCTCCTTGATCCACTGCTCCGCCGTGCCACGGCCATTGTAAAAGCGGACTATCCCTATAGTTGGATAACTGAGGTTGGTAACTATGAAGGCCACTCTGGGAAATAGCTCCCCCTGATGCCACTCTACTTTAGCCACCACTCGCCTGGGCAAGTGCCAACTCTGGGCCTGATAGGCAAAGTCATGGTAGGAGACGATAGGCTCCCGGGATGGCCATTCGGTAGGACGCTCCAGCAAGGGTTGGATCTGCTCCTGAATTACCTGATTGGCGGGAAGCCGGATGGCGTACCCGATCTTTCCTTGTTCCAGATACTCGTATAGCTCCGGCTTGGCAAAAGCAGCGTCACCCCGGAACAGCAACCGCAGTCCTTTCTTCTGGTATCCTTTCACCACCGGCTCAAGGAGTTCCTGCCAGCCATCGGCACTATGCACGTTTCCGGGTCGTAGCGTCGCTCCTTCGCAATCCCCAAACTGGTTGAACAGAAAGAGGGGATGATAGCAGACACACTCGAAGTGCCCGTTGTAGGCGGCTCCTTCCTGCTGACCATGCACTGGACTCTCCGAACTGTCCATGTCCAGAATCACTCGCCGGTGTGGAGTGTGAGCCATGGCCAGCTCCACCCACTGGGGATTCATCAGGGCCAGCCCCTGCAGGTTGTCCTCTTGAGTCAGAGTCTCCGTCTCAAAACGGCTCATGGTGTTGGTTCTGGCGGCGTTGCGGTCTGAGCCTTGCCAGCCCACGACAACTCTCATGGCTGGGTCTTGGGAAAGACGTTCTGCATCGTTGGTATCATCGTAGCCGGCCAAGCGGCTGTAGATGGACTGGCGGAGCAGAGGGACCAGGTGGTGGCGGATGTTGCGGCCGGTACGGCTTTCCTGGAGATAGTCGGAGGCTATGGGGGTAAGGTCCAGGGCGTCATCCAGTTATCGGAATGCCAGCAGTCCGGCGTCGGAGGTGATGGTGGCACCATGTAACTCCAGCCGGATTTGGGGATTGAATTGGAGCCGAAGAGAGGCCTTTTCGCGGTCACCCATCGGGTGCCTCCAATGTCGGTACGCAAGTTATCTGAAATAGCCAACTTATTGCATGTATTATATCTGAAATACGGCTAAGAGATTCATGTAACGACTAGCAAAGCAAGAAAGTTGCCTATTTACCGCATCACTTGTTTGAGCCAAATGGGGAATACGGGTCAACAACAATCGGAGATTGCCAAACAACAGAAGACGATCTCCAAATGGGTCGCTGGGTTCATTGCTGGGTCTTTGACACTCCAGGCTGTAGGGCTGGCCTTGCCATACCTCTTTAAGCCCCTATAGCAACTAATGCGATGAACAGAGTCCGACCAGGGACTAGGCCTCCAGTAGAACATTTGAAACTGATACACTGCCGAGGCGAGCACCCCCTGGTGGCACTGGAGAGGATACTCCAGCGGAGTCTGCCAGCCAAGGGACTGCACAACGATCCCGTGCGAGTGGACCACTACCGCCAGGGTCCCTACGACATGCTGCTCACCCTGTCCGGGGGCCGCTCCGTTGGAATCCTGCGCCAAGGACCGGCGCTGCCCAGTTCCAACCTCCGCGATCAGCAGGGCCAGAGACCCCAAAACCTGAAAGTCCAGCCCGTCTATCGTTTCCAGAAATGGCATGTCTACGATTAGCAGCGCCGCCGCTTCGTCTCTGTGGGCTAAGGTCTCGCCCGCTATGTTGGCAAGACCATGGACCACCAGTGATTCATCCGGCGTAAGACCGTCCCGCACCCAGGATTTTGTCAATAGAGTCCGGAAAACCGGATCCGACTCAAGCGCCGCTCTCCACGTGGCGAGAACGCCGTCCTGCTCGGATGGGCTTATCCCGTCCTGAATGTAGGGCAGAGCTTCCATTGCGGAGGCGGCGTCAGGGTTTCGCTCCTTGAGGTCCAATAGCGCTATGGTAGCCTTCTGATCACTCGTGATGCCGCCGGCCAGCGCGGGGCTGGAAAGCACCCGTCGGAAGCCGCTCGGGTGATCGCGGGCTAGATCGTCCAGTACCTGCACCATGAAATGTAGGGATTCCCACTTGTCGAAAGATTCCAGGAACGGCATTCCCAGGAGCCGCGCCGTTGTCTCGTCGTCCCTTGAGGCCAGCTCAAAGAGTTCGCTAAGAACTTGGTATTCGCTCGAAGTGTAACCGTCCCGCACCCATGATTTGTCCAGGAGCGCCCAGAATGATTCGCTGGAACGCCGCGCCATTTCGGCCAGTGCTAGGACTGATTCGTTCTCGTACTCTTCGAAGTTTCTATGGAGCAAGCTGTCATCGCTCTCTGGGGTGTAGGTTATTCCGTCCTGGACCCAGGGCAACGCCTTTATTGCGGCCGCAGCCTCAGGGTTGTCCTGCTCCAGAGCCAGCAACACGACGAAGGCCGCCTGCGCACTGGTGATTCCGTCGCGGAGGTCGGGGTGAGAGAGTACCCTCTGTAGGCCGTCTAGGTCGAACATTGCCAGCCTGGATAGGCTATCCAAGACATGGAAGCCACCGAGGTCAAGGTAACCACCGTCAAAGTGACCGCTGGCACCGCTTAGGAAGGGCATCTGTAGGATGCTTATGGCCGCCGCTTCGTCGCAGAGAGAGAGTAGAGTCCCAGGAAGTGGTGTAAGAGGGAGAGGGTCTGGAGAAAGAGAGACCACCGCGTCATCCTTAGCGGGCAAAGAAGAAAGCTCGAGAAAGGAGGACAACAGTGGTCAAGGAAAGGATGGACCTGCTGGAGCTATTGCGCAAGGGGGGAATGGACGGTGACGTGGACTTCCTACGGGAGGCACTGAGAGTGCTGGTAGAGGGGATCATGGATGCGGAGGTGTCATCGAGGATCGGTGCTGAGTATGGAGAACGCAGCCCTGAGCGGGTGACCCAGCGCAACGGGTATCGGTCCCGGGCGTGGGATACCCGTGTAGGGACGATGGATCTGCACATCCCGAAGCTCAGAGAAGGGAGCTACTTCCCGAGCCTGCTGGAGCCACGGCGTCGCAGCGAGCGAGCTCTGCTGGCTGTGATCCAGCAGGCCTACGTGGAAGGTGTATCCACGAGGCGGGTGGACGATCTGGTCAAGGCCCTGGGGTGTGAGGGTATCTCCAAGAGCCAGGTGTCGCGCATCTGTCAGGAACTGGACGTGGTGGTGGATGGCTTCATGGGCCGTCCGCTGGACGCTGGACCCTACCCCTACCTGTGGCTGGACGCACTGACCCAGAAGGTCAGGGAGGACGGCAGGATCGTCAACGTCAGCGTGGTGGTGGCGACGGCGGTCAATGGCGAGGGCAAGCGGGAGATCATCGGGATGGACGTGGGTACGAGTGAAGACGGCGCCTTCTGGCTGGCCTTCCTACGCTCGCTGTCCGCCAGGGGTCTCAGCGGGGTGGAGCTGGTGGTATCGGACGCTCATCAGGGACTCCGCGGCGCCATCGCCGCAGTCTTCGGCGGAGCCAGCTGGCAACGGTGCCGCACCCACTTCATGACCAACCTGCTCACTCGGGTCCCCAGGCGCACCCAGCCATGGGTGGCCACCATGGTGCGCACCATCTACCAGCAACCCTCCCCCGATGAGGTACACGCCCAACTCGACAGGGTGACCGATCAACTCCAGGACCGGTTCCATCAGGTCGCCTCTCTACTGGACGAGGCCGGACCCGACATCCTGGCCTTCTCCAGCTTCCCACTCGCCCACTGGAAGAAGATCTGGTCCAACAACCCACAGGAGCGTCTCAACAAGGAGATCCGGCGACGCACCGATGTGGTGGGCATCTTCCCTAACCGGCCGGCCGTGCGCCGCCTCGTTGGCGCCGTCCTGGCTGAGCAGCACGACGAATGGGCCGTTGGCCGTCGATACATCACACCTGTCGCGCTGACCTTCAACGAAGCTCTTCCAGAGGCCGATCTCGCGGAGGGGACTGCCGCCTAAACAACATCAACAGGATGACGCACTCTTACACCACTTGACGGGACGTGACCCTTCTCCTTGGTGCAGAATAGTGGTGGACTCAGTGTCCATTGCCTCTGTTTGAAACTCCGGGGGCACGTCCGGTTTCCGAAGCTGTTGAGCCGTAATTTCCTATCTCCACGCTCGAAGGCCGCAGGACCTATCAGCACCTACACGACCAGCCTGAACCTCAACACGAAAGTTCTTGATTTCGTCAAGTCTGGTGGGCCTGCACGTACCGAATAGAGCTTGTCTCATAAATAAGGAGGGGTACTGAGGTGTACACTGTGAGGCGACTTTGGAAGAGGAGCCGAGAAGATGCCGCTTCGAGAGATGGGCCGAGAGCAGATGTGGATGTTGCCGCCGACGCTTGACGGGTTGTTGCCGCTGGACCATCCGGCGCGATTCGTGGCCGAGTTCGTTGACGCGTTGGGTCGGGATGGCTGGTCGGAGCTTGGTGTGGAGATAGGTGGGGACCCACTGGGAGCGCCGGCCTATCACCCTCGTGCGCTATTGAGCGTATGGTTGTACGGCTTCATGACGGGAGTGCGTTCGTGCCGGAAGCTGGAGGCAGCCTGCCGGGACCAGATATCGTATCTGTGGCTGACCGGGTGGCAGCATCCTGACCACAACACCCTGTGGCGATTCTACAAAGGCATAGGCAGGCTATGAGAACGCTGTTTGAGCGGACGGTTCGTACGGCGGTGACGATGAAGCTGGTGGACCTGGCGGTGCAGGCGGTGGATGGCACAAAGGTGGTCGCCAACGCATCGCTGAATAGGAGCTACGATGCCGAGGGACTGCGAGGGCTGCTGGACCGAGTGGAGAGGGCAATAGGCGACCTTGAGGCTCAGAACGAAGCGGGAGAAGACACTGCTGCTGCCCATCTGCCTGAGGAGTTGGCCGACAAGGAGGTCTTGAGAGCGCAGGTGAGGCAGGCGATGACCGATCTTGCGAGTCAGGAACGCCACAAGCGTATCAACCTGACCGACAGAGATGCCCGGCTGATGAAGGGCAGGCAGGGCATTGTGGCTGGCTACAACGCCCAGGCTATGGTCTCACCTACAGAGCCGGCTGGGGGAGCGACCGGCATGTTGGTCACCGCCGTGGATGTGGTGGACGAAGCCAATGACAATGCCATGTTGGCGCCGATGATGGAACGGGCCGAAGAGACGACCGGGACGAAAGCGCAGACGACGTTGGCCGACGCCGGATATTTCGCCGGGAGTCACTTGGAAGAATGTGCCAGCCGCGGTCAGCAGGTGGTGGTGTCCGAGTCACGGCAGCGGTTCCTCAAAGACCCATATCACAAGGACCAGTTCACCTATGACGAGCAGAGCGACAGCTTTACGTGCCCACAGGGACAGACGCTCCACTTTGTTCGTATCCAGCATGCGAATGGAGTCCCGTTGCGTCTGTACCGGGCCTCTGGTGCTGTCTGTCAGGCGTGTCCAGCCTTCGGAGTGTGTACGAGGGCCAGAGAGGTTGGCCGAAGCTTGGCGGTAGGCCCGCACGATGCCGTGCTGCGCCGTCATCGCGCCTGGATGGCCACCTCAGCAGCTAAAGAGGCTTACAGGCTGAGAAAACAACTGGTCGAGCCGGTCTTTGGAATCATCAAAGAGCAACAGATGGCACGGAGGTTCCTACTGCGAGGCCTCGTTAACGTGGCGGCCGAGTGGACCATGTTGGCCACCGCTTTCAACCTGCGCACCCTGTGGCGGGCCTGGCGCTCCCGCGCCTTCATCCAGCTAACACACGGGCCAAATCCCCATCCCGCTTCCTGATCCCAACTGCGCCGGCAATCACCCTTCGCCAATCCATCCCCACCTTCAACTCTCCCGGCAAGAGTTGTTCAGTAAATCCCACCGGCTTAAGCCATCTGCTCCTACCTGCTACCCTCTACACCACTTTTGGGACAGGCTCAGTACGGTACACTCTGGCCCACCAGACTTGACGAAATCAAGAACTTTCAGCTTGAGATTCAAGCTGGCGGTATAGTAGGTGCTGGGCCTCCAGCAGCAGTAGTGCTCCGAGTCCACGTCCCCAACCAACCTTCCAGTCGGGCACGGATCTTGCCATTGACTTCGGGCGGCGGTTTGTGTAACGATATTACACACTCACCTTAGCCCCGCTGGAGATCGATATGGCCAGAGTGCAGTTGGTAATGGCGGACGATGACCGAGACCGCTTTGTTCACCAGGCGCGGCAGGAGGGCATGTCCCTCAGCGCTTGGATGCGGGCAGCCGCCCGTGAACGCCTCGAAACACGCCAGAGCGTCAGGTTGTTCGAGTCCCCGGAGGAGGTCAAGGAGTTCTTCAAGTCATGCGCCGCGCTGGAAGGCCCGGAGACGGAGCCGGACTGGAGTGAGCACTTGCGCGTCATGAGCGAGTCCCGCGCAAGAGGAGCGGCCGGAACGTGATTTTCGTCGATACCAACGTCTTCATGTATGCCGTAGGGCGCCCCCACACCCTCCAGACGCCCGCCCAGACCTTCTTCGTCGAAGCCAATCGAAGGGACATGCCGCTGTGTACTTCAGCGGAGGTCATGCAGGAACTGGCCCATGTGTACCTGCCCACCGGAAGGCTGCAAACCTTCGATGCGACGCTAGCGCTGATGGCAAGCGCCGCAGTTGAGGTTTGGCCGCTGGAAGAGGCGGACGTGGCTCTGGCCCGGCAGATCCATGAGCAATACCCCGAATTGCAAGCTCGGGACCTTTGTCACCTGGCCAGTTGTAGACGGCGGGGGGTCCGGGAGATCAAGACCTTTGACCAGACATTAGCGGCCCTATCCAGCAATCCGTCAATTCCATAGGGACGAGAGGAGATGGGTTGGCTACAGGTGACTGACTAGGTATGCCACGCCAGACGGAGCCGAACGCCAATAACGCTTTGGGTAGCCTGCTTCAGGCGATGCTGCCCCGCAGCCACGTGCGCTCAGAGAACACCCAGGCTATCTCCGGCCACCCAGGGCTGCGCCCCGACATCATCGTCAATGCTCCCGGCCGTTCTCCGGTAGTGGTCGAGGCCGAGTATCTGCCTGCGCGCACCGTCGAACCGGAGGCCAAGTCCCGCCTCGGGCTGGAGGTGGCCGCCAACGGGCGCATCATCGAAGCCGCCATCGCGCTGCGCTACCCGGAGGAGGTCAGCGAGGCTCACGACCTGCGCGCCGCTCTGTCTGAAGCACGCCTATCCTATTGCGTCTTCACGGAAGGTGCTGCGGGACTCAACCGCTTCCCGGAGTTGGGCTGGCTAGAGGGTTCCCTGGATGACCTGGCGGACATGGTGCGTCTGGTGTCCGTACCGCAGCGCGCCGTAGACCAGGCCGCCGCTACGCTGGAAGTGGGCATCGAGGGAGCGGCAAAGCTCCTGGATGAGCTGAGCGAGACCCGCTCTGGCATCACGATGGCGATTGCCCGCCGCTTGGGAATGATCAACGTACCCCAGACCCGGCGCATGGCCTGTGCCATCATCGCCAATGCCCTAGTCTTTCACGAACACATCGCAGGGATGAACCCGGAGATTAAACCCCTTGCCCAGGTTTGTGGCGACGGCGTAGACAATCCCCAAGGCGAGGTACTGGCCGCCTGGGACGACATCCTGAACATCAACTACTGGGCCATCTTCGCCATCGCCAAGGACATCCTGGAGCAGTTGGACGCGGGCGATGCGGCGGACATCCTGCGGCGGTTGAGGCAAACCGCGCAGTCGGTAAACGCGACGGGGGTGGACAACGCGCACGACCTGACGGGCCGGGTCTTCCAACGCCTCATCGCGGACCGAAAGTACCTGGCCACCTTCTACACGCTCCCCTCGTCCGCCGCGCTCCTGGCCCGGCTGGCCGTGGCCAAGGTGGAAGATGTGGACTGGTCCGACGCCGAGGCCATCGGCAAGCTGCGCATTGGCGATTTCGCCTGCGGGACCGGCGCACTCCTCTCGGCGGTTTACGACCAGGTGGCCGCCCGCCATGAGCGGGCCGGCGGCGATGCCGCCGCTCTTCACACGATTATGATGGAGGAGGTGCTCTACGGCTGCGACGTCATGCCCTCTGCCGTCCACATCACCGGCGCAACCCTCTCCGGCATGGAGCCGTCAGTCCTCTTCAACAGCTCCCGCCTGTACACCATGCCCTACGGCAGAATGAAGGACAACAGCGTGATGATAGGCTCCCTAGAGTTGCTCCGGTCCTCTAACGTGCTGACGTTATTCAACGCCAGCGACCCGGCGATGCGCACTGGCAGCGCCGGCGAGGAGACCGCTGCCCAGATTCGCACCGAGATTCCGGACAAGGGCTACAACCTTGTGATCATGAATCCTCCCTTTACGAGGGCCACGAACCACGAGGGAGCACACGCCGACATCACCAACCCCGCCTTTGCCGCGTTTGACGCCACGCCCGCTGACCAAACGGAGATGGGAGACCGGATCAACCAATTAGGGAAAGACTCCTGCTACCACGGCAACGCTGGAATCGCTTCAGCATTCGCTGCGCTGGCTCACAAGAAGCTCAAGGCTGGTGGAGTCCTTGCCCTGGTCTTGCCCCTGTCGGCAGCTGCGGGCCTATCCTGGCAGGGGTTCAGGAAGACGTTGGCCAAGAACTATACCGACCTTACCGTGTTGAGCATAGCGGCTTCGGACAACGACCACCTTTCGTTCTCTGCCGACACGGGCATGGCTGAGTGTCTGGTTATAGCCCGTAAGCTCAAGCAGTCCGAGGCAGCGCCAGGGACAGGGCGCGGGCACTTTGTATCCCTGAGCCGCCGCGCCCAAGGGTTTGCCCATGCCGGTTCGCTGGCAATGAACGTCTCCAACCCCGAACGGGCGAGGCGGGTTGAGGATGGGCCTTATGGCGGCACCGCTTTGATGATCGGCGACGAGTTGGCAGGTGAAGGCATGACCGTCCCAATCCAGACGGACGGGGAATCTTGGAGTGCGGTCCGTCTGTCCGACCTGTCGCTGGCTCAGACGGCTTACGTATTGGCCCAATCAAGGCTATGGCTCCCTGGGAGTCCGTCTGCCTTGGACTTGAAAGTGGCTCGTTTGGACAAAATGGCCACCTTAGGCATGGTCCATCGAGACATCACGGGTCCACGACCTCGAGGCCCCTTCGACAAGATCGCTCCAACTCCTACAGCCACCTATCCGTCCCTGTGGAACCACGATGCAAAGAACGAAACTCGGATGGTTTGTGAACCAGACTCTCAACTGCGGGTAAGACAGGGGATGGAGGAGAAGGCCGCCGCTGCCTGGGCTACGGCCAGCCGCGCTCATATCAACCTTGATTTCAGGTTCAACTCTCAGCCGTTGACCGCAGCGTTCACCGAGCGGGAGAGCATGGGGGGCGTCGCCTGGCCAAACGTGCGGTTCCAAAATGGCCAGTCCGACTACGCCTTTACGCTGTGGTGCAATAGCACCCTCGGGCTACTGTTGTTCTGGTGGCACTCAAACCGACAGCAGAGCGGGCGAGGCAGAACGACTATACGTGCTGTCGAATCACTGCCCGTCCTGGACCTCCACGCCCTCAGCGACGAGCAGCAACGCACCTCTGAGGCCATCTTCAGCGAACTGAGGAACATCGAGTTGAAGCCCGCCTATCTTGCCGACGCCGATCCCAACCGTGCTCTTCTGGATCGAAGAGTGGTCTGTGAGCTCCTGCGCTTCGACGAGGAGACCTACGCAGCCGTCCGTCGCTTGACCGCCAAGTGGTGCGCAGAGCCATCGGTACATGGCGGCAAGGCACGTCCAAAGTCCGCCAAGTTCGTTTCCTAGTCACTTGTGCTACCGCACGAGCTTAGCGGGCACACCCTCTGATGCACCTGCGGTGTCACTTGGTGATTGCCCACCGAGGCGCTTCATCGCTACAGTCAGACTATGGTGCTCTCCGATCGACAGATTCTCGACTTCCTCAGCAGGATGCCGTTTATCGACTCGGCGGAACTGGCAGGCATCCTGGGCGAGCCCCACGCGACCGTTCACCGAGCCCTGACCGGCCTGCTGGCGGACGGAATCGTCGGGAGGGTGAGTCACGGCACCGCCCATCTGCCATCGAGCCAGAGATACCACCTGACGGCCCAGGGCATCCGCGAGGCCGCCGGGTTCCTCGGCTTCGAGACGCCCTCGGACTTCGTGCGAGCCTACCCGGTGTCCAGGGAGTGGCTGGCGCTGCTGATCCGCCGAATGGACGCGGTGGCCGCCACCTACCGTCTCGCCGCCTCACTCTCCCCCGGCACCAACGGGCTTCGGTCGCACGTTGACTTCCACCGCAGGGGACGCTTCTACGCGACGATCACCCTCCACGACGGCCGAACGTTCGGCGTGGTGAGCCAGGGCCTGGCCCTGCGGCGGCGGTCACTCTACGACCGGCTGAGAGCCATAGCGGAGTACGACTATACGCGCCGTCCTGGAGCCACGCTGATCCTGACGCCCAGCGTCTGGGAGGAGAGACTGACGGGGAGGTTCTGCGAGCGACTGAACCTCAGGGACTCCTACATCGCAGTGGAGTCGAGGGACGCGCTCGAGAGACGGGACCTTCGCCTCTGGTGTCAAACCACGGGGTTATTCGGCAGTTCGTATCACACGCTTGGCCACGTGAGATCCTCAAGCATCATTTGAGTCCGGTCCAGTTAAGTTCTGGGCTATGTGGGGAAGTGGCCGACCGGCGCCGTTGGATTCAGCCATGCAGGGAAGCTAACATAGGTCAAACCCCATAAGCAAACGAAACCCAAGAACCATGTTCGTTGCTTATTGGAACTCGATAGTCAGTGAGTCCTGGTTGTAGCCGAAAAATCGCACCAAGTCGTAGCAAAGATTAACCATTGCAGTGGCAGTGAGGTCGACTTCCGCGTAGATGCCGGAATTGCGGATACCCTTGGGCTTCCGCAGGTCCTGTTGGTCTCTGGAGAAATGGTAAGGCCATTTGGCCCGGGGTCTGTGACTGCGGGGGATTGTCAGTACCTTGTCAAAATCCTGGGGTTGGAGTTCGTTGATCAGGCCGCAAAGTTGGATGAGAATGTCATTCCAAGAGTTGGGCCGCCATCGGTTTTCCAGGAAAGTGAAAGATGCCGGGCGGCTGTTCTTGCCGTCTATTGGTTGGGGTTGCCTGATGGTTGCGGCGGATGATGGGCCGACTGCCGCGGTTGTCGGCGGGAACTTCCGGGCGGGCGGGAGCCTACAGGGTGGTTCTGCTGATGGAGATGGAGTGTCGGATAGGGCATGGACGCGCCGTGACAGAAATTGCTCAACTAACTCCGGTTCAGGCTTGAATCCGCAAATGCGCTCAGTAGCCTCCGAGATTAAGTCAACCAGGATTTCATCGGGAGTTCCGACGATTTGATTCCAGGCTTCGACGATGGTTTTACTGGTGACCTCGGCTCGTTGCTGCGACTGGACCAAATCCTCGGCGTCGCTAACCGCCCGGCCGCTGCTCACATTTTCCTGAGAAAGGTACCCCATGAACCGTTGTTCAACGATGTCGGGTTCTTGGGATTTCGAGGTCGATGGTCAAGAACCGTCTCTGTTCCCAACTCCCCGCTTGCAAGGGCAGATAGAGCCACCAAGTCCGCCCATTGGTTAACGCGGCCAACTTTACCCCTTCCTGAAAGCAATACTCCAATAGCTGCTGCTGGTGTCTTTCCAGATTTTCGCCGGGCCGTTTGACCTCGATGAATACGGCGTTGGCTGAACCTGGCCTGAGGGCATAATCGACGCGACGGTTCCCAACCGTATATTCAGGCACAACCTCTGAAACGTCGAAAGGGTTCCATCCGGCAAGACTTAGCAGTCTGAGCGCCACTCCTTGTTTGGTGGCAGATTCGTCCAGGCTGCGCAGGGATACGGTATTTTTGATTTGCTCAACCGCTTGGGCAATCGTCTCGGCCATGCTCTCGTTTCTCCTGAGTAGTAAAAGACAGGTGCCTTCACTTTGCCGGCTTCGCCGGCCATAACGGGTCCGTGCGGTGGCTGGAGGTCGCCCTTCTCCGGGGAAGGCCGGTAAATCGACCGTCGCCATTCCTTCACTACGGCTATCGGAAGAACGGCCCGGCCAAGCAGGTAGGTCTTCCCCAACCTTCGACTAGGGTCTGTTCACACTAAACCCGAATCCACCGAGGGTACGCTTTTCCGTAGACAGAATTGTAGTGATCCACGACACCTCCTCCCCCAACCGCTCCAGATGCACCCCGACGGAGAGTACGTGGAGGTTTTTGATCTTGTCCAGTTTGGTGGCGCTGTCAGCTTCTGATGGAGGCGACGATGGCAACGACTACTCCACTCGTGACCGAGTCCTGAGTGCTCGCGAGCACGGCCCATCTGGTCATTCCGTCTGTTCGTCACCCGGCTCGCTCAGCGTCAATTAACCATTCCCCAAATGACCTTCACTTGCCTCACCACGTTGTCCAGGACACGACCGTATTCCACTCCGGGCGTCAGGTAGATTGGCACGTCGTAGTACCCGCTACTCCCCCCGTCCCCGACCAGTGAGGGTACTTTGCCCCGAAGATGGACCGGGCTGATCGGGACGTCGCTGTAAATCCGCAGCCACACGGGGGTATCGCCACTGGTCGCCCACAGGCGGTGATTCACACACAGGAACAACCAGCCGGGAACCATTTCTCGCAGATCGGTCATGAACCTAAAGTACCGCCCATAGCCGTCCCGCTGTGCCGTGGCCCTAAAGCCTTCCACGGACATCCAGCCTTCCGGGCAGCCGCGACTATCAACCACATCGTCGATAAGGCGATTGAGCCACTGGAGCCTGCGGGGTACGGAGGGGCTGAGTTCTGCTGTCTTGATGGGCTGGAAAGCCTCGTCGTCCTCCCGTTGCGCCAGTCCACGGAGTTGTCGGATGTCCGAGGCTATTAGGGAATCGTGAGGCACGGCGGCGGCCAAGCGGTCCAGGAGCATAAACCAGCCAACCAGCAGCAGTCGCTTGTTCTGGTAGTCTGACCCCATCACCCTGGCCCTGCGCATCTGATTGGATGTTTCGACCGCCTCCAGCTCAATTTCAACCGACCCGCTCTCCATCTGGCGTGTGATCTCTCCCCACAGTACCTCCAGTCTAGTAGCCGGAGCGATGAACAGCAACACCCCCGGCCCTGCGTCCTCCAGCTGGTCGAAGTAACTGCTGGCCTGGCCCTCGAGCAGGGTGGCCCAGAACTTCGACTCGACGAGCAGCCGCTTCCCGCCCCCTTGGTCATAGCCCACCATGTCCGGGCGAGACCCGTCCTTGTACGTCACCTGGGTGTCGAGGTGGTAGGCTCCCTCTCCTTCCCTCAGCAGGAGGCCCAGCGCATCACGGCAGGCAGGGGATTTATTCAGGATGAAGGCAAGAGCGTCGGTGGCCGTATCCTCCACGCTATTGGTCAGGCGGGGCACCAGGTACGCGAGCAGGGTGGATTCTGGGCGCATGGTAATTTTCCTCAGCAGTCCGTGTCTGGGTTCTGGTGGGCCGGGTTGGTCGGATAGTCCTCTGGCTTCCCCGTGTCGCCGGGTTGAATCACGAAGTCCCGGCGGTCCCGATACAGGCGGACGTGGTTGATCACATTCTCATCATCGGGGTCGAAGCCGTCCCACTGGCTGTTGAACCAGTACTTGAAGTCACCGATGAAGAGGCATTTGTTGCTCACGCGGAAGAAGCGGCAGTCTACGCCCTCGCCGTCCTGGAAGCGGGCGTAGATGGCGTTCAGCAGTTCTCGCTGCCCATCCTTCTCACTCAGGACGTATTCATGGGGCCAGGTGTCCCGGTAGGTGACAGCCTCCCTCCAGGGAGCGCAGGCAATGAGTTCAGTAAGGTTCATTCTCTATCGATATTTCTGCACGCGGGAAGTATATGTTTGGTATTCCAAGCGGTCAACGACATCCAGTGGGTTCATAATGTCAGCACCAATTCCTTGACTTCCAGACACACCAGAGCGTGAATAGTCGTGACTCCATCACCCACAGGAGGAGAACATGACCACACAGAATCTGGTGCAGGGTAGCGACGCCGGTCGCTGGGACCAGGCCATCTACGCCTTCCTAGCCGAGAAGGAGCGCCGCTCCGGTTCCATGAGAACTGTACGGGCATACTCCGGAATGCTCTACCGGTTCTTCGGCAACGTGGGTAAGCAGCCGGACCAAGTGACGTCACCGGAGGTCTTCGGCTACGCCCATGGCATCGGCCTCTCAGGTAAAGAGCCTTCATCTGTCACCATTAACGCCCGCATCGCCTGCCTGAGTTCCTTCTACCGCTTCCTCATCCGCATGAGCCTGGTGAGTGCCAACCCATGCGACCAGTTGGAGAGGCCCCGGGCGACACCGGCACCACCCAGAGGCTTGACCGCCGCCGACATCAAGAAGCTGTTGGACGTCATTCCTGGTAGTCCGAAAGGACTGCGAGACCGTGCCATCATTCTGACGTTGACCTTGACGGGCCGGCGGCGGAATGAAGTGCTCAATCTGACAGCCAAGGACCTGATTCAGGAGGACGAAGCAATCTATTACTCCTACCGCGGGAAAGGCGGCAAGCATGGCAAGAGGGAGTTGCCCCAACCCGCGTTCCTGGCCATTCAGCAGGCCCTGGCAGCCTTTGGCAAGGATTTAGACGCTATGAAACCCGAGGAGCCTGTGTGGCCATCCAGTGCCGACAGTGGGCGCGGTATCACCAGCGGCACCTTCTACGGCAATCTGCTCCGGTACTTCAAGGCTGCTGGTCTAATGCCAGCGGGTATGCACATCTTCCGGCACTCAGCAGCCAAACTGCGGAGGGAGGCCGGTGAGTCAGTGGAGCAGGTAAGCCGCTTCCTGGATCACAGTTCCTTGGCGGTGACCACGGTGTACTTGCGGCAACTGGAGGGGGATCGGGACACCGCTTGGGAGCAGGTTGCTGAGAACCTGGGTCTAACAAGTGGGTCCAATTGCGCCTAGAAATCGTTTCCGAAATCCTGCGTAGAATTACTAGACAAGTTTTGCGGCACACATTATAATATAGCTAATTACTCTTAAATATGCCTTTCACGGCAATACTTCTGAGGAGATTTGATGCAGGCCCAATTGACGTTCGGCGAGTACATGCGACGCCTGCGCCGGTCCCGCAAGTGGAGTCTCACTCAACTCGCTGAGAACTGCAAAATCTCTTATCCTCACCTCTCCCGTCTGGAGAACGATTCAGTCGTCCCTTCAGTCGAATCGGTAGTCCGGTTGTCCGAGGCCTTGGATGGTGATGTGAAGATTATGTTGGAACTGTCCAACTGCCTTCCCCGGGTAATCCTCGACCGAATCAGGTCCCCAGAGGAGTCCACGGCCGATTCCCTGATGCGGACCGCTGGAACGGGTGGCGATCCGGCCGAGGAAGCGATGCGTGGCGTCGACCACGCCTTGTCGGCACCGCTTAAGGACATGTACAACCTAGAGGACATGGATGCGGGCGCTCTTGCGTTGGCCATCGACGGTTTGATGAACCTGGAAAGAACCAAGCGTGCCTCGATATTCACATTGATTGCGGATCTATCGGCACAAGAGGGTAGCAACAGCTAGATGACAGACCGACTGCGTCAAGAGGCTTGGGATTACGGCCGATCGCTGCGAGATCAACTGCTGACCCAGTACCGGGAAGAGTATGGCGAAGATGTGCCACCTCCTCCAGCAAAGATCGCCGATCAGATGTTGACCGACTTCCTGGGAGCTAATCTTCGCTTCGACCCTCTGCCACTCAACATATACGCCCAGACCGAGTGGGAGGACGATCGTCCGGTGGTGACGGTGAACTCATTCACGGGTCAGATTCCTGGGGTGAAGGACGTAGAAGGAATCCAGAACGTGGCCATGCTCCACGAAGCCGTCCACGTCGAGCGGGACATATCCGAGTTGAAATCAGGACCCCAGTTGACCCTACCAGATTTCGGGCCGCCAACCAAGATAGTTTGCCACCGGGACTTTCGCAACTGGCGTCGTCCCGGTGAGCGATTTAGTTCCAGCGGCGACATTCCGGAGTCGATGCGGGAATTCTTCGCCGAGGAAGCCGGGCGGGCCGCGGCCGTTTCCTATCAAGCCTTGTCCCGATCGGAAGCTTTCCAGGGGTTTTGTCGGCTGGGGGATAAGGGGACCACTAAGGACAATGGAGAGATGTGGCGGCTACTGAACCTAGCCGCATGGGAAATTGGCGTCAATCGATCGGCCCTAGTGAAACAACTGGATCTGGAAGGGCGGATCATCGTTGAGCAGAAAGGTGGGAGAAAAATAATTCATCTCCAACCCGCGTTCTCGACGTTGATGGGAGGACGATGAAGAACCCAATGGGCCAGACCAACGAGTTGGTAGATCATCTGATTAATTCCGTTGTCCAAAAATTGCAGGCCAACCGGGAAGTCCTATCACGCTCGGTGGACTACGGACGACTGGTTTGGCGCCGCAATAAGAAAGACGATCAGATAGAGGTGGACCTGGAACTCAAGCTTTAGAACTCAGCAATGGAATAGACGCGCCTGGGGCAGCGGAGAGGCTCCCATCGGGCCTGGGAAGGGCTCGCATCTCTGTACTTGGAGATGGGGATGTCTCAGTCTAAGCCAGACGGGAAACCGACCTATTCACTTGATAAGTCGCCTCCACTAGAGCGTAAATACGGTGTTGACGCCGAAATTCAACCCACACAGCAAGAGGTTGATCATCTTTGCAATGTCTGGGCAGAGGTCGGGCGTGCCATTCTGATGCGCCGGAGGGGAGCGGCATGAAACCAACCAAGGGGAATAGGGCTTTCGGATACATTCGGGTCTCGAGCCGTGAGCAGATCCTAGGGCACTCGTTGGAAGCACAGGAAACTGGAATCCGCCGGTGGTGCGAGCAAAACGGATACGACTCCGTAAGAATCTTTGCCGAGGAGGGACGGTCGGCCCACGTAGATGAAATCCAAAAGCGTCCGGTATTCAAGCCCATGCTCGACGCTGCAGGTCAGAATGAGACGGACATTGTCGTGGTTCATACCCTCGACCGATGGGCAAGAAAGCTCAGCGTCCAATCCGAAGCTTTCGGGGTTTTGGGCAAGGTAGGGGTTGGGTTCGCGAGCGTCATGGAAAATATCGACATGACAACACCATCTGGCCGGTTGATGTTAAACACCATGGGTAGCGTCAACGAGTTTTTCTCAGACCAGCTTGGTCTCCACGTGCGAAAGGCCTTGAGTGTTCGTGCCGAATCGGGATTCCAGATAGGTCCAGTACCTTTCGGATACCTGGCGCTAGAGCCGGGCGGGGTGGCCCAGGTCGTCGAATGTGAAGCGGAAGCGATCTTACAAGTCTACCAACGGAGGCAAGATGGAGAATCCACGGGATCGCTTGCTAACTGGCTAAACGACTCGGGATTCAAGACTAGGAAAGGTGGGATCTTCACCAGCCATGCTGTGAAGGACATGCTTAATTGCCGGTTTTACGTGGGCAAAGTCTGCTACAACGGTGAGGAATACGCAGGCCAACACCAGCCGATCATCAACGAAGAACTCTACCATCAAGTTCAGGCGCGCCGGCAACGCCGCACAATAGTGCGAACCGTCCAGGGTTGCTCTATTTTAACCAGTCCTCCCTCGCTCGTAGAAATTTCTGACCAGGTTTTTCAGCACCCTGCTATAGCTTCAATCCCTCGTTGGACGCAATCCCCAAAACCGTCGGATCAGGCGTACGGCATAGGGGCTGAAAACGGGCGTGAACCGTATACTCGACTGACGGACCAGGCGGGAGCTATTGCGGCTGGGTTAGAGCGCAGTCCTGATAAGACTTGGCTGTCGAAAAAGTGGAAAAGTCTCTCGTCCAAGAACGAGTGATACGGAGGCAAGAAACTGGAAGTGCTATCTGGTTAGTTTCGGAAAACCCCGATTTCCGCAACCCAGATGTCGCGGCTGTTTACTGGAGGTGGGTCTGTCCAGTGAGCGCAGCCGCACTTTACCAGCACGACCTCCGATATGAGTTCCTGTTGCCCGTCATCCGTAACGCCGGTGTCGGCTCCTACGGCGGACGGGACGCCGACCTGCATCCTGTGAAGCAGAGCGACGGGCGAGCCGGAAGGGGAAACCGGTCACTCAACGGTTACGTATGAGTTGGAAAGCCCTCCGTCAGCCGGAGAAGAGGTGGGAGTCATGGCCTGCTCGAAAACGAAGCGAGTATCGAAATACGCAGCAATAGCCTGGCTGTGCCTGCTGGCCATCGTCGTCATCGTGCGGGCCGTCAACCTGCCGCTGGGCAGCGTCCAGCCGGAGGCCGTCATGCTCACCTTCATGATGACCCTGCCCTTTACCTTGGGGTTGACCGGCTTGGTCATCGGCGCAGCCTGGATCTTGGAACGTCGGGGCGGTTAGCCCCGCCTTTTACAAGTGCCGTCTTCGTTGCCGTGGTGCGGCCGGCCTCGGCCAGGCCGCAGAGCCTTCTCGGAAGCATACGCCACCACCCCCCTGGCAGTCTCCTGCGTCCCGGTCATAACACTCGGCCCTCCGCTCCACCCCAGCCACGATTTCCTGACAGTTAGCTGTTGCTGGCCGAGGGGCATGCATGCTCCAATGACGCCGGTGGGGAAACACCGTCACTGAGGAGTTGGGCGCCATGCCGGAGCAGGAGCAGTTTTCGGACAACGACCGCCTTGACACGGTTCGAATTCGATGATGAAGTCACCGAGTCTACCGGCCTCTTGCCCAGGCTCCCTTTGACCGTGTTGGACGGGTGGGCTAGCTCTGGCACCGGACGGTGCGTTACGGGACTCGCAACGACTGGTTGAGGAGGGACACTTGTGATGGACCGGGCGACGGCGCGGCGCTTCTCGTGGGAGCGCCTGGCTCGAACCAATTCTTAGGTAACAATTCATGCAACACTCGGTACACTTTGCCTCCGCCGATTACAACGAGGAGATGAAAACGATGGAAAAGTTGACTCTAACGCTGCACAAGACCAAGGACACGAAGAACAAGGTCGTGTACGGCACCAAGGACTGCGACGTCATCCAGAGCGTCTACATCGACAAGGACGCTCTGGGCGACGTTCCACCGGCCACGCTCCAGGTGGTCATATCCCCGCAGTAAGCCCGGGCAGCCTCCTTGACTGGGGAACCGCGCTGGCCCGTCGCGCCGGTGAAGACGAGGTAAAGCGGACCGCTGGAGGCCCAGGACGAGAGACGCCTGCTGAATTTACAGAGACAACTGTCTCGCCTGAACCTGCTGATCATCGACGAGTTGGGTGTCGTCCCTCTGTCCCCCACCGGAGCGGAACTGCTCTTCGAGGTCTTCAGCCAACGCTAGGAGCGGGGCTCCATCCTGGTCACCACCAACCTTCCCTTCGATGAGTGGGCCGAAGTATTTGGCTCGGAACGCCTCACCGGCGCGCTGCTGGACCGTCTCACCCACCACGTCCATATCCTGGAGATGAACGGCGAGAGCTACCGGCTCAAGCGTAGCAGAGAGGGAGTTGCCTCCCAAACTCAAGACAAGCCTCACGAAGAATAGGTAGCATCAAGACCTTCCTGCCTGTCCTCTGCTGACCCACCCGTAAGCAGGCCATTTCCCTCAACAAGTGGTGCGGACATTTATGCTGGCCAGTTAGCTCGGACTTTTTCGCCGAACATGAACACACCAGGTGGTACAGTTTTACTCCGCCCCAGTGGCCCAACATGCCTCCGCCATTGACACCGGGGCCACTGAACCCTTTGATTCCAACCTTGACTGACTACTAGCACCCCGGCAACAGCCTAACCAATCGGTTGGGAGTCTGCGTTAGGAAGTGCCTCCAACATAGAATGCCCCCAAATGGACCAGCATGTAGGGCTAGGGAATACGCTCTTTCCCTGTAGGGTTGCTCTACAAGTTCTTTTCGGACACTTTGGCAAGCTCAGTCTAATCCCGAATCCACCGAAGGAGGGCGTCGGGTTAGCGTCCTGAAGCGGCAAGAAGGCGCTCCTGTGCTTCTGGGATAATGGTTTTGGAACAGAAACCCGCCCGGAAACAAGGAGCACCCAATAGATGCTGCCACAGAACAAACCCGACCGTATCCGCATCCTCTTTGACGACCATCGCCTGGTGGCCAATGCCGGGCTGATCCTTCCGGCCACCCTCGCCCTGCGCCTTGGCCTGCGGGAACTCGTCGACCATCACCTCGACCTCGGCGGAGCGCCGGGACGGGCGAACACCGGGGACAAGATGCTGACGCTGGTCGCTTCCGCGCTGGCAGGCGGCGACTGCATCGACGACGCCGATGCGCTGCGCGCTGGTGGGACGGTCGGTGTTCTAGGCTGCGTGGTCAAGGCGCCATCCACCCTGGGGACCTTCCTGCGCAGCTTCCGGTGGGGGCATGTCCGTCAACTCGACCGCGTGAGCCGCCAGTTGCTGGCCCGGGCTTGGCAGGCCGGGGCCGGACCCGGCGACTCGCCCCTGACCATCGACCTTGATTCCACCATCTGCGAGACCTATGGACTGGCCAAGGAGGGAGCGCGCCACCACGGCTATACCGGCGCCCGCGGCTACCACCCGCTGCTGGCCATTGCCGCCGGCACCGGAGACGTGCTGATGTCCCGGCTGCGCGAGGGCCGGGCCAACACCGCCCGTGGCGCCGCCCACTTCCTGCGTGAGACGGTGGGGCGGGTGCGCTACGGCGGGGCCAGGGGACAACTCACGGTGCGGGCCGACAGCGGCTTCTACGCCCACACTGTCGTTGCCGCCTGCCGGGAAATGGATGTCCGCTTCTCCATCACCATCCGCCAGCGCGCCAGCCTGCGGGACCTGATCGAGGCGATACCAGAGGAGGACTGGACTCCCATTCCCCACTGGATGGACGGCGCCGCCGATGTCGCCGAGACGACTTACACCCCGTTCCAGACCAAGCCGGACGCCCCGCCGGCGCGGCTCATTGTCCGGCGGGTGAAGCCGACACCCGGTTCCCAGCTGGCCCTCTTCGCCAGATACAGCTATCACGGCTTCATCACCGACCGGGACGGGGAGTTGCTCGAACTGGAGGCCGATCATCGCCGCCACGCCGAGGTCGAGAACGCCATACGCGACCTCAAGTACGGCGTCGGGCTGAACCACATGCCGTCGGGGCGCTTCGCCGCCAACGGCGCCTGGCTGGCGGTACAGGTGATGGCGCATAACCTGGCCCGCTGGACGGCGCGGATTGGTCTGGGTCAGCAGATCGTGATCACCAAGACCCTCAGGCGGCGGGTCTTTGCCTTGGCCGGACGGATCACCCGCTCGGCACGCCGCCTCACTTTGCATCTCCCCCGGCGCTGGCCTTGGGAAACCCAGTTCAGTCGCGCCTTGGCCCGGCTGCAAGCCATTCCGTTCCCGGCCTGACGGCCAGCCTGCAACTGACCCAACGTCCCCGCAATCTCGCGCCACCCCGGTCGCGAGAGTCCCCTGCTGCGTATCCTCTCGCCATCCCGCGCATCGCAACTCCCGCATAGGGCCTTAGGGGCCCTGTGCGGCGACTGAAGACCGTCCGCCGACCTCCCTTTTACCCCAAGACCCCCAGGCCATCTCCCCTGTAGCTCCCTCACCCACCCCCTTCCGCTGTCCTCACGCCGTCCATCAGTGTCCTTCGGTGGATTCGGGCTAAGTGAAAGGAGTCATTGATGACCCAGGTAGAGGATCAGGCCAGTCAAGCTGAGGAGCGAAGCCAGGAGACACGAAGCTTCGTGCGTCAGGTCCGTGCAGCGACCCGCCGTAAGTCACACGCACCACGGCGTCCTGCCAGGCTCCTTGTTTCCGTCCTATTTTAGAGCGGGACTCTCTCTTAGCCACCTGTCCGAATTTTGGGGTCCACCTCAGTCTCTGGTGCGCCAGTGCGCCTTGCTGGGTATCAGCCGCTCCGCGTTGTACTACCTGCCAACCGAGGCCGGCGCCGAGGACTTGGAGTTGATGGCCCTCATAGACCAACAGTACCTGAAGACACCTTTCTACGGCTCCAGAAGGATGACTGCCTGGCTCAGAAATCACGGACACCAGGTCAACCGCAAGCGGGTCCGCCGGCTGATGCAGCTGATAGGCCTGGAGGCCATCTACCGGCGTCCCAACACCAGCAAGCCAAACCCAGGGCATAAGGTCTATCCGTACTTGCTCAGGGGGCTGGAGATCAACCGGGTCAACCAGGTGTGGGCCACCGACATCACCTACATACCCATGGCTCGGGGTTTCCTCTACTTGATGGCCATCATGGACTGGCACAGCCGCTACGTGCTGGCCTGGCGGCTGTCCAACACCCTGGAGGTAGACTTCTGTGTTGCGGCTCTGGAAGAGGCCTTGAGCAAGGGTCGGCCACAGATCTTCAACACCGACCAGGGCAGCCAGTTCACCAGCGAGGCCTTCACCAGCATGCTGCTGGCGCAAGGCGTTCAAGTGAGCATGGACGGCAGGGGCCGGTGCATGGACAACGTCTTCGTGGAACGGCTGTGGCGCAGCATCAAGTACGAGGAGGTGTACCTGAAGGCATACCAAAATGGGACTGAGGCCAGAAAGGGGATTGGGGCTTATCTGGCCTTCTACAACCAAGAGCGGCCCCATCAAGCCCTGGGCTATCGGTCACCGGGTCAGGTGTTCCAAGCAGTGAGCCCACAAAGGTGTTTACTGGAACTTCCACCAGCCTTACCATCGGATGAAGGTTTACGAGACACCCCAGCGGTAGACTCTCTTATTTTAGCCTCACCGCTGTCCTGATGATAGGGTCCACTTGAGACAGCTTCGGTTCTTCTCGGTCAATCATGGCCCGGCGTTGGGACCGGCTCACAACCCGAAGCTCCGTGACAAAAAATCCCGTTCCACCTTGAGCTGCCCAATCTGTTGGTAGAGCTGGGCAGTGAGGACCTCTTGGTCCTTCTCCTGACGTCCAGCACCATTTTCAAAGAGGTGCGGCGCCCCCTGAGTCAAGGCCTTCTTCCAGGCATGGATCTGGCTCGGGTGGACTTCAAACCGGCTGGCCAGCTCTGCAATGGTGTGCTCCCCTTGGAGCGCGGCCAAAGCCACTTTGGCCTTGAAGACTGGGCTGTGCTTCTTACGTGTTTGCTTCATGTCCTGCTCCTTGTTTCCGTCCTATTTTAGGAGCGGGACTCTCTCTTAGCCACCTGTCCGAATTTTGGGGTCCACCTCAAACCATGATTCCACAAAGAACGTTAATACCGACCCTGCCCGCGTGGACCCCGTAGCACCCGGCCCACTCTCCAACCTCCATTGGGGCAGGGGATGGCCGACGCCCGAGCCGATAGTCTGCCTGCAGGTCGCCAGGTTATCGCGCCAACCGGGGCAACAGCCCTCACTTTACACAAACTTCACAGCAATTGCTCGAGAATCGGCGAATTCCTAACGGCCCAATTACACGCACGTAGTATAGTGAGAAATTGGTCGACCCATCAACGGGAGGTATTGGCTAGGAATTCGAACGGCGACGGCTGACGGCGCATTTTTTCAATTTGGAGACGTGAACAAGTGACACCTCGGACATTCTCAATGGTCAATCCCCTTCGCCGGACTTCCCCCACAGGAAAGTTGTGGAACGCTCTTGGCCGGAGCGGCTGGCCCTGGCAGCGGCGTTCCTTGATTGCCATCCTGGCCCTTGCGGCGCTGCTGCTCGCCCCCTGGGCAGTGGAAGCGCAGAGTGGTCCGGACGCGCCGGGCAACCTGACCGCCGATATAGTCGAGGGCAGGGGCGTGGCGCTCAGTTGGGACGCTCCGACCGAGGACGCCGAGTCGGTGACCGGCTATCAGATCCTGCGACGACTCCCCCAGCAGGGCGAGCGGAGACCGACGGTCTACGTGGCCGACACCGGTTCGACGAACACCGCCTACACCGATGAAGATGCCACCGTCGCTGGTGAGCAGTACAACTACCGGGTGAAGGCGCTGCAGGGCGACCAGAAGAGCGGTATGTCCAACCTGGCCAAGGTGACTCTCCCGCAGGCCGAGCCTGACCCGACACCCGAGCCCACCGATGCGACGATCAAGGAACTGACCCTGACGGATGCGAACGGCGCGTCCATCGTGCTGACTCCCACCTTCGACCCGCTCGTGGATACTTACGAGGCATCGGTGTCCAATGGGGTCGCATCGATAAGCGTGGCCGCGACGAAGAACTACAGCGGCTCCACTCTGGAATTCATCAACAGGGTCGACGCTATCCAGACCGGCGCTACGTCGGAGGTCGAATACACCCTTGATGTCGGAGACAACCTCATCGAGGCCGAGGTGACTTCAGCAAGCGGCAACGAGCTGAAGATGTACACGGTGACGGTGACGCGGGCGGCCTCGGACGACGCCACTCTCAGCTCGCTCGAACTGCAGGACGCTAGCGGAGCCGCAATCGAGTTGATCCCGGATTTCGATCCCGCCGCCACGGAGTACTCCGTGTCCGTGCCCAATGGCGTTGAGTCGGTGACGCTGACAACGGAGAAGAATCACGGCGGCGCATCGGCAGCAATCCTGACGCCGTCCGGCACGAGTGAACCGGACGAGGCGACGGTGGACCTGTCCTTGGGCAGCAACGTGCTCAGTGTCGTGGTGACCGCCGAGGACGGCAACGCCGTGGTGACCTACACAGTCTCGGTCGAACGCGCCGAACCGGAGTGGTCTGCCACGCTGACCGTGGGAACGGATGAGACTACGGCACCGGTCGCCACCGGTTATTCGAAGTGGAGCGTGACGGGCGCCGAGCTTTCGACGGATGAGTTCGCCTTCGAAGGGGAAACGTACAGGGTTATGTTCCTGTTCAATCTTGCCGAGGGACTGTACTTCACGTTGGCCAAGGAGCTGCCGTCGGACTTCACACTGCGAATCGGGGGTTCCGAGTACTCGGGCCGTGACAGTTCAATCGGGCGGAGCAACTGGGAGGGCAACTACTGGTGGGGAGACAGGGGTTTCAGCTGGACGCCCGGCGAGACGGTGGAAGTGAGTTTGTCCATGAACCTTGCGCCGCTTCCGGCTCGGGAGGATGCTCCGCCCTCAGCGTACCTTACATATATGCCTGACGGCCACAATGGGGACGACTCCTTCCAGTTCAGGTTCAACATCACCCAGCCCGTCGATCTCACTGACGTGAACCTCAGGGATCACGCCCTGGTGGTCGACGGGGGTTCGGTCAGCAACGTGGAAGCCTCGGAGGGCGGTCGCTGGCTAATCACCGTTGAGCCGGACTCGAGTGACGACGTGACCATCTCCCTGTATGAAGCGGCCGATTGCCAGGAGCCGGGTGCCATCTGCTCCCGCGGCGGCGAGAGTCTGTACTACTATCCGGCATTGACGGTGCCCGGGCCCGGCAACACCACGAACGAGGGGCACGAGGATATTGACCACGAGGATATTGACGATTTAGAGATTCCTGACGGTCTACTGCTGCCGGACTTGGTGAGCTATCTGCATGAATATAGCGTCGCGGAGGTCGTCGCCACACCTGATGGCACCGAGTTTTTCGCGCTGCGCTTCGCCGGGTTTGTGACCAATCTTGGCGACGGACCGCTGGACCTCAGAGGCAACCCGCAGTTGGCCGACGATGCCGATCTGACCAGCCACGACGTTTGGCAACGGGCATTGACCATCGATGGAGACTGGGTCAATCTGACCAAGCCGCCCATCGATTTCGAGGTGGATGACGGCCACGACCACTTCCACCTCATGGGCATAGTGGAGTACTCGCTTTGGGACACGTCCGGAACTGTCGAGATCAGCTCCGGCGCAAAAGTCGGCTTCTGCCTGATCGACGTCGAGGATGTACCTGACCTGCATCCCAATCCGGGCCCGCAGCGGTATGAGCAGTTCGACCCGGACAACTACTATTGCCAGTCGGGCCGACCCCGCGCGAAGATCCTGCACATGGGCGTTTCCGAGGGCTGGCAGGACATCTACAGCTTCTCCGAGACCTTTCAGTGGATCGACGTGTCGGACGTCCAGCCCGGCTACTACCGTATCGGCCAGCGCGCTGATCCCGACAACGTCATCGTAGAGTCCGACGAGACCAACAACGAGCTCGTATTGACCCAGCGTTGGCAGGTGGTCCCCGGATATGTCGCCAGGTCAGAGATGGTAAGCGTCGAACCGGACGCGGCGGTTCGCTTCAAACTCGGTGTTGACGAATACTTGATTCTCTCGTAAAAAGTCTGTGCAGGCCGAATTAGAACAAACGTACCCACGCCTGGGTACAATATACAGTCTCTGTTCCGTGTACTACCCCAACATACGGTAGCGCTCAGACGTGCTAAATCGCTGGAACTTCCTCAAAACGGGTTTTTACGAGGGAATCAAGCTTGTCTCCCACCGGTCGTTAAGCCCGAATGTCAGTTTCAGATTCGGCTCTGTAGAGCGGTTCCTGACCATATCAATTTCGTAGTGGTCCATAGGTTCGGCTTTGTAATTGAACCTCTTGTAGTACTTCTTGTCCTTCGCCTGCCAAACATTGCCCAATCCGACGGCGACGTCAACGACAAACACGATCCGGCCACAGTAGGGTACTTCCGTGACTCGAAAGAGGTCCGGACCAGGTCTAGGCTGGATGTTGCTGGTGATTAGGTCTTCAATCGTTTCTTTAGCGACTTCCCCTATCCGGAATCCAATTTCAGGGCCATCGGGAATCGGTGACCCTCCGGTAAGACTTGCATCCTCGGATTCCGGCACACCATATACCAGCACACCGCCATCTGAGTTGAGAAACGAAGAAACGTCCTTGCTGATATCTTCAGCCCTCTTCTGACTGTTAAGCCCACGGCCGCCTCTACCCGGGGGCAATAGGCTCTCTTGGGCCTTATAATCAAGATGCGCGTCCTCTGGCTTCTGGTCATCAAGCATTCGCTTGAGCTTCGCTTCCCAGCAGCGTTCACTCTGAGACAACACCATCGACTCACCTCTCTGGATCACACGTTGGCGTGCTGCACCCAGTATCCATGGCCTTGGGTCCATACCCCTCCGCGGTAAAGCAATCTGGAGAGATGGCAACGAACCGCTTTTCACCCTCTTGGGCAAGTTAGCGGATGTGGGTAGGGAACCCTAAACTCCGACCGCACACGCTCGGCCCGCCAACGCCGAGGCTCTCCCAATGCCCTCGTGGGCCGTCCAGCGGTCGCCATTGAAGAAGGCAATGACCGGCCTACGCCTCATTATCGCGGCTGGCCTGCTTCTAGGACAAGGATCGTGGACAGTGCGGTTCGCCGGTGTGTCCCGCCAGACGAAGCGTAGAACGGATCCGGCGGTCAACCCCCGACATCATCATCCCTGAGGTTACAAGGGTGCTGGGGGCGCTTCAAGTAGGCCGTCGTAGACCGGAGGGCAGGTCACGCGTCATCTATTCCGGAGGTCGAGCGACCTTGGGGCCCTCACCGATCAATGCCCTGATTCGCTTTTCTAAGCCGTTACGCAATTGCCCGGGATTTTCCCAAGCGATGTGGTAATGCTGCCGGACGTCAAAATGCAATTCGTTACGATCTATGATGTCCTTGCGGCAAGAGCGAATCACAGGCAAGCCTAGTTAGGAACCTCAGGTCTCCTCCCGCAAATCCCAAGGTTTTCAGGTAGCTCTTTCCTACAGTACTACGAAGAACTTCAATGTACTCCGTTAAATCCAGGGTATTGCTTACCGGCTCTTGTGAGACGTCCTGCCGGTCGTGTGGAACCACTTGGCGCACGCCTTGCACTCGTATCGCTGATAGCCGCGATTACGGCCCGCCTTGACTATCTTGTCCGAATTGCAGGCTGTACAGGTTATCGTGACTGTCCTGGTCGTCGTGTACTTAGCCATTAGCCTACGACCTAGAGAGGCCCAGTATCTTGTTGTACAGTCGATATAAAGGTGCAGCGGACTTTTTGCCTAGGGCCGGTATGTCGCCGTCGGTGAACACCCGGCGACCTCCCTCGTCCACCGTGGCAAAAGCCACCGCCGTAGCCGCCGCGCCGCCGGGTTCATACATGGGCGGCCCAAAGCCACGCCGCAACTTCCAGAGGATGCACTTCTCTGGCCCGGTCAGGGCGCGCACCCTCAGCTTGCCGCCCCATTCGGCGAGGTAGGCATCCCCGAATACCGATGCGCTGGTATTTGGGGATGTACGGTCGTGCTCCTTCTCCTTCCACCAGTCACTATCCATGAGACCGTCCTCGAGGCGGCGCTGGTGCAACTCGTCGAGCGTCAACTCGTGGGACTTGAGCCGGTTGCACGGTCCACAGAGAAGTGTGCGATTCTGGATCGCGTCTGGACCGCCAGCGTACTTTGGCTTGATGTGGTCAACCTCAAGATCCTTCTCGGATTTCGGTTGCCCGCAGCCCTGACAACGCTGTCCGTACCTGTCTATCAGGAGACTCTTTCTACGTCGCCCTCTTTTTCTGGAAAGGCCTGCGCCTAACTTAGTAGACTGTTCCTGCGCCCCCACACTCAGTATGTGGAGTTCGGCGTCGAGGCGGCCAATTACACACTCCAGATAACTCCTCATTGCCAACGTCCTTTCTCCATCCACCAATCCGATTGCAGACGTTCCTCGTCCACCCGTACCGTGCGCAACTCGGAGGCACCTGGGAATCATTGCCACTTGCCCGTCTTGTTCCACCAATCGGCTTCCATCCGATCCTAAGAGAGTCGCTGTTGGCGCAGCCCGGTCTCGCGCCACTCCTTCAGCACCGCCATAGGCTCCTTCCCCCGAAGGTGCATAGAAACTCCACGTTCTATCCCAGTGGTAGGTACTTGGCGGCTAGTTGTCACCTCATCCTCCGCCCACCGGGGTCGCTTCTCGTCGCTGCACACGCTCTGCGATCTGCGGACCAGACTCGATTTCCGCCACGCGCAGCTCGAATGCCTTCTGAAGGTTCTGCCATAGCTGGGGCGTCGTACCGAAGTACCGGGCAAGACGAAGAGCCGTATCAGCGGTTACCCCCCTCTGTCCCTTCAGAATTGCCGTGATTCGATTCGTGGGCACATCAAGAGCCTTAGCGAGCGCGTTAGCCGACAACCCAAGCTCCTCGAGCTCCTCAGCCAATATCTCTCCAGGGTGCACCGGCCTCATTTCGTTGCTCACACTCATGTCCAACTCCCCATCAATGGTAGTCTACGACTTCCACGTCGTACGGTCCATCGTCTTCCCAGCGGAAGCATATCCGCCACCGGCGATTGATCCGGATGCTGTACTGGCTGATTCGGGCGCCGGAGAGAGCCTCCAGCATGTTGCGAGAAGGAACGCTCCTGACTGGAACCACTTAGTGATGTCAGTTGGAGAGAGCGGGAAGAGTCAGGAAACGTAACAAGCAAGAGACCTACCTCCAAATGATGGAGATTGCGGCGCCAATCCCACTAGCAATTGCGCCAGCAATGATGGTTCCCGATGCAACTAGAACCTTTCCTTTGTTACGTCGGGCCACAGATATCAATGTCTCTTTCATCGTGATGCTGCCTTCAAGGGTGTAGTGATCTCCGCGAAAGGTTGACTTCTTGTGAAAGTCCGTGTGCGTCACCTTCATTCTATATTTCTTAGATACTACACCTGCGAGCCCCGGATCATCGATCTGTACAAAGGCTCCATTTAGCGCATTAACCCAGCCGTCTTGGAGGACATCATTGAGGCGCTGGGCACAGAAGCGGCGCGTCGGCAGGCGGCGACAGCGGCGCGTCTGAGTGAAGCTCTGAAACAAATACAGCGCGTGCACCATGAAGTACGTGCGAATCTTGAGTCAAGTGGAGTTCCCCTGGGTTGGTCGCAGTCCAGTTGGAGCGTCGTCGAAGGGTTGGGACGCAACACGCTTGGTTTTGTGAAGCTGGGGTCTGCCGATAGGGTTCTGTCGGTGGTGTGTGAGGCACGGAAGGCTGGCGACGAGATCGTGATCAACCTGTCCGGAGAGCCGGTGTATCGAACATTGGTCGCCTCTCCGAACTATGGCGATCAGTTTGATGCTACGATTCGGGGTTGGCTACTCGATCGGCTTCACGAGGCAATCGCGATAACGTAACCTCGAATGGCAAGGCGTGATCGGTTTGGGAGATCTTGGGCCGGGTGCCCGAGTCGGCATTGAGTTGAAATAGCACTACCCGTCAGCGCTCCTCTGTGAGCACGAAGATACGCCCCGCCGGCCGCTCGGCGTCGGGCCGGTACACGTACCGCGAGTGGAGCGGACACCGGAGACGGGAGCGGCACTCCCTCCGGATGCTGACTTCCCAGGACTATAATGTCGGACAAGCCGAGCTTCTAAAGCGCTACTACAACCGCCAAGTCCACCTGCACGGTGAGTGCTTTTACGGCGGGCTGGAGTGGTTTGTGTGGGAGGATAATCGAAAGTTGATGACGCCACTCCACGCCGAATGCCTCAACTACGCCATTGAACACGAATACGGCCAGGTCCGTTACGCTCAGGGAGACTGGCAAACTCGCGATCCAGAATTGATATTGTATCTAGAGGTTCCAGGGAAACCGCCCCTGGTGGGCGTCGGGCTGACCGAACGGGCCGTCCGCTGCCTGCGTGAGTTGCGGCAGTTGGATCGGGACACCCGAGACGTGACTTCTACTATCTCACGCGCAGGGGATATGATGCGGGTCGCTGCCGGCAGGGACGACATCCCTTGTTCCGCTTTCCTGCCAGCTGGCGATGCTCCTGAGTTGCAGGCCTATCTGGGTTGGACCGAGGCTGTCTCCTATCCAGAGGTTCTACAGGCACTGGTCGACTTCCAGGGCGGTCTACTGCCTATGCGCAACGTAGGCTCCTCCCAAATGATTCTCATTGCGAAAACCATGAGGGAAATCGCTGTAACAGCCCGGATGCGAAAGTTCTTCCGCATTTACCTGGTCCCTCTGCGCGCTGGTGATGTGCACACCTGTGGGGTACTTACAGCTTTCTTCGATGACCACGATGAACCGCTTACCATCAGTACACCTCTTTTCGACGAGGAGATCGCCCACAAAATCTTCCAGGTGCTATCGTCAGACTCCTTCGACATACACTTCTTTGACGAATACAATCGGAAGTTGATTGGCTTCCGTGCTGAGAACCCGGATGCTACACGCTTTCGATCTTTCGCGAAGACGATCCAGTTCGTGCCAGGCACTCTGGAGCTCGCTCGTCAGTTCCACGATGACATGGGTTTTTGGTTTGGCGCTCGCTCAACAGCAGACGACAATGCCGCCCTCAGAATTAACCTGCTTGAGACGCTGCTTCCCGACAACTTGGACCCAGAGAGCCAGACCCCCGGCGATTTCAATGAACCCGACATTGAGATGGGGCTGCATCGGGCGTTTAGTGGTGAGCACGTCTACCGGAATCCAGTGAGAGCAACCGAGGGGCGAGAGTTCGTAGACGTGCTTGTGGCCACTGCGAAGACTGTGCTGCTGATTCAGGCCAAGGCCAGCCCGATAACCGCGGAGGCCCTTAGTCGGACCATTGATCGCAAGAAGGCCACTACCGCCGGACATGTCAAGAAGGCGGCCGCCCAGCTGAAGGGGTCCATCAACCACCTCCGATCTGGCAGCTCCATTGAGATCATCACGGGTGGGCAACGCTGCGATGTCTCCATGTCCGGCCGCGAAGTCTTCGGCCTCGTCATCGTCAAGGAGTTGTTTGATCCGGAACGGCCGGCCTGTAGCCGCCTAGTCCTCTCCGTTTCTGAAGAGACTGGCATTCCTTGTCTACTTCTGGACTATCTAGAGTTCCAACAGTTGACGGTCTTCCGACGTACCGAGGAGAGTTTCGTGGGCGCGCTTCGGGATATCTTCTCAGCCGCTCGCGAGTACGGTTTGTTCCCGCACTCACGCTTTGGCTTGGTTGCGGATGGGCCGACGTGTATTCGCCACTAAATCTCAGGGCCGCTGACTTATGAAGAAACATCCCTTTGCGCAAGCCAAGTTAACAGGTTCTGTTTCCCTTGGTTCTGCGGTAAGACCGAAGCCCAAATTTGGCATTAGGAATACCGATAGTGACGTTGGCAAATTCTTGATCACCTTCGCATTCGACAACGGAACGCACAGAGCCACCGAGAACGTACCGCAAACGGTCGGACCTGGTGGGAAGATGACCGCCTCACTGACTAGTCCTTTCAGGGGAGTCTCAGAGTTTTCTTTTGGTGTAGCACCACCCTCGAAGCTTGTTCCACACCAGCGGACTGTGACGAAGCATGTGAACACGCTGAGCCAGCTGAGAGGCGGGTTGCGTTGAGAATGATCCCTAGGTCACGTGGTCTAGCCCTGACGCTGCTTGCGCTTGTACTCCTCGCCCACGATCCGTACCGCGCGGGGCTGATCACAAAGCTCCCAGCCACATCTCGAAGATGGTTCTGTCTACCGTATACGTTGGTGGGCCTACATGGACGCATGGCTTCCCATCATATTGAGCACGTTTGCTTACAAGTCAGGACCGCCCCCGGATTCGAGGGCCTGAGCGCCTTCTTCATGACCACATTCTCCAAAGAGCAGGTCTATCGTCCGACGAGGCCGTGAACGGCTTGGAATCCGAGGCTAGTGGTTCAACGTTTTTGTATTGATGGGTAGAGTGACTTTAGCTTGATGCGCGCATCCTCGGTAGTGAAGCGCCAATCCACTCGTATCACATCCCGGTTGCGTTGATTCTGCCAAGCATTGACCTCGCCGCGCAGGATGTCTTGATTGGCAATCCGTCGGTCCAGGCACTGTCGAGCCAGCACACCGATCTCTATCTCCGCCATATTCAACCAACTCCCGTGTTTGGGAGTGTAGTGTATCTCCAGTCGCTCAGCTATACGCCTCGCCTCAGCAGGCTCGAATGCCTCGTATAGCGAGGACAGCTTGTGAGTGTTGAGATTGTCCATTACCAGCACGATCCGGTCTCTGTCAGGGTAGTCCTCGTCGACCAGTTTCTTTATCACATGCGCCCAGTCCACCTTCGTGCGACGCTCTCTGACCTCGACTCGGCGCCATCCGTCCAACGGTGCAAACAGCATGAACAGGCTGCTCACTCCATTGCGCTCGTATTCGTAGTCGTATGCCGCCGATAAGCCGGGCGCTGCGGGACGCGGCACTCGCGTCTCCTTGACTTGCTGTTTGCTCGTCTCATCCATGCACACCAGAACCTCATTCCCATCGTACGGCCGTTGGTAGACCTCCAGTACGTCTTCCATCGCGCACACAAACTCCGCGCTCTGACCGGGCGGGATGCACCAACTCTGCTTCAGCCACGGCTTCAGTTCGTTTTTTTTTAAGCGCCTGGCGAACCGTCTCGGTGCTAATGGTCCCGACTATCTCACACTCGACCAACTGGTCAGCCAACAGCTTCAGGGTCCAACTGGCACGCCCCTCCGGCGGTTCCCCGCAGGCCATCGCTATCAACCGTGCTTCACCTTCGCCGTCCAGTCTCTTTTGACGCCGACGCAGTTGCTTTTTGCGATTCAGCGCAGACTCGACCCCCTCCTCCACACAGCGCTTGCGTATTCGCTCGACCGTTGACTGTCCCACACCGAGCGCGCTGGTGATGTCCGCGTCCTTCATTCCCCCGTCCGAGCGTGACTCATCGCTCATCAGCAGAATGCGCGCATGGGTCTGTTTGTACGCCGCAGCCCGACCGCGTGAGACCAAGGCGTTGAGTTCCTGTTGTTCGTCGGTAGTCAGTCTGATACGGTACTTCTTGGTAGACATCATGGTTCCTCCTCGGTTCAACGTTACGATTGAACCCCCAAGAGGAACAATGACTATCATGGTATTCATTTCAATGATGTTGGACCACTAGTACCCCGGGTCGAGTGGTGACCGACCGGATACGTCTTTGGCTAGAGGCATGGGCGAGATTTGCTGTGGCCATGCCGTTCTGTCACAATCTTGGAGTGGCAGACTTTGGTGAGCTTGTGAGGCCCAGCCACAGTTCGAAGATGGTTCTGTCTACCGTCAACTTAGGCCCACCAACGCGTACGGTAGATACCACCATTTTCGAGATGTGGTTGGGCAGCCTGTCAACCCACCGGGGCCTAGCGATCTCTGTGTTGTGAAGTGTTGGGGCGGAGGAACGTAGGGGTGTCACGCTGGCCCTAACGCCGACCTACTACGCCTCCGCCTCTCCCTGCCCTTCCCCCTTCGGCATCCGATAGCCGACGCGGGTCTAGGTGAAGATGCCGGGGTCCGACGTAGATCTCGCATCCTACCTGCTGCTGGACGGTTTCGAGAATGGATACGAGATGGCTGTGGTGACCCCAACGACTCCGACTTGGAGTTTCCCATCATGATGGCGAGGACAGGCTGCGCAAGCAGGTCGGAGTCTTCGACCCAAGCCGCATGCGGAGCTTCGAGCTTCACAAGGCGGCCTCCTGGTTCAGGCCGCTCCGGCAAGGACCGTTGAGAGTAAGCCTTTTCCCAGACAGGCTTTCAGACGCCCAAGGCCCGATTACGAAACCCAGCGGTTGGTGAAGCCCAACTATCGCAGATCTTCCCGCTCTCGGGGTTCGATGTCGTCTCGGATTCCCTCACTGATGCGGTCCGTCTCAGCCTGGAGGTCCTTGATGCGCCCGAGGGCGTCAGCCTTCGGTAGCCCCAGCACCCCCTCCAGACCCTCGCAGAGGACGTCGAACCGCCGCCACTCCGCCGCCACTCCGCCGCCTCGAACCCCTCCGGAGCAAGCTCCCCACGCGATGCGACCCACGAGCACATGGCAAAGGCGCCTCTCTCCGTATCAAGCGCCTCGTCGCAGTTGTCCTCCTCGACGCACTCCTTCATCTCGCCTAGGCGCGCGTCGAAGCGTCGTGCGAGCGTCTCCGAGTCGGTGATCCAGTCCTCGACGTCTGGGAACAAACGCTCACACCCGGTCAGGGCCAGTGCGGCGAGAGCCGCGGCCGCGATGAGCAGGACGGTCCGAATCAACCCAGCAGCCGCTTCATCGTCGTGCAGATCTCGCCCACAATCACGATTGCATCCGCGTCATCGTCTGATTCGGGCCAACGTCCTCACCGAGTCCAACATCCGAGACCTGGTGAAGCTGCTGGACGAGGAGATGGACGGCGTGGCCGCCGAGCAGCGGCAGCGGCTGGAGACTACCGAGGAGGAGCGTGAGGACGTGAAGCGGCGGCTGGGGCGCATCTGGCAGGTCATCGAGACCACCGACATCGAGATGGCCGACGCCTCGGAGCGCATCAAGGAGCACCGGGATCGCAAGGAGAAGCTGGAGGTCGCCGCTGGGGAGGCGAGGGCGCTTCTCTCGGAAAGGCGTCAATTCCTCGACAGCGCCGACACCTTCGCCGCCGAGATAAAGCCAAAGGGTCATGCTCTCTTAGAGTCTCTGGATAGGCGCTTCCTCTCCTACTTGAACCAACCAGAGAGCTAGCGGTGTCAGCAACCAGCAAAATTGAGCCACTTTTTGAGCCGAGGGGTCAAGGATGAGCCTCCAACCTTGACAGGCCAGAGGCTCTTGTGGACTAAACTGAAGCCTCCTAACCGGCTCCTTATATCAGGACCTCCCACCGGAACATTCGCAGTTCACAAAAGACACGAAATACTCAGGTACTCGTGGGCGGTGGACTTGAGGCCGGCGCATAGTCGGGAGACAATCATCCTCGGCTTCGGCGTCAACCCTGACGCTCGCCGAGCCCAATCTGACCGGAGGAATGACCCTTACCTTCGCGGCGGGGCACACCTTGCGTGTCGTGATAGAATCGAACCTTGGACGTTCAGACTGTTGATAAAGGAGGTCTAGAGAGCAATGCTGCAATCCTATCCAATCTCCGACCTCGTGCAGTGGATGAAGGAAAGACCTTCAGAGGACGGCCAGTAGCTCGACTGCGTGACGTTCGCCATCCCGCCAGCCTGTACGTTAAAGTTTAACGCCACAGACAGAGGAGCCCCCGCGTTACACTCAGCATCTATCCCAATTTCGACGGCAACTGCCTAGAGGCGTTCGAATTCTACCGGTATGTCTTCGGGAGCGACTTTGATCTCATCAGCACGTTTGGGGAAGGCCCCCCGGACATTGGCATGTCGGACGACGAGCGTGACAGGTACGCCGGACCGGACGGCTCGCAGATTCGTCGCGAGGACACTTGATGGTTCTGTTCTGCCTCCGGCGCACGCCCGTGACCTCCACAACCTGGCTCCCGAGCTCCCTGCGACGCCTGGCGAACAGGTTGTGCCAGACGAAGACCCTTATGATGATTTCGAGCAAGTCTCGTATTGGTATCGTCGTCATGATCGCCCTTGCGTTGCTCACGGCCTGCGCCGACCCTGAACCTGTCGTACAGGCTCCCACCCAGTTGCCGACCCCGACTCCCACGGCTACGCCGACACCATCAGCGGTATATGCCAGCCTCACACCTGACGCCGCTTTGGCGACTCCCGTTAGTGCGTCGGTGGCGGAGGTTGTCTCCCCGGTCCGCGCCGTACCCATCGACTCTACGACGACTCCAACCGCAATGCCATCACCAACCCCTGTTCGTCAGACACCAACACCGACATCTTCGCCGACGCCGGAACCTGTTTCCGTTCCAACGCCAGCGCCAACCGCCACACTATCGCCAACACCTACGCCAACCGCCACGTCATCGCCAACACCCACTCCTACCGCCACCCCGACACCCACATCTACGCCTACTCCCACACCGACCGCTACGCCGGACCCTGTGCTCACAATCCTTGCGGACTACCACCCGAAGCTGCGGGAGGCCATTCTACGCCCTGCGCCGGACACGGCGGGGGACAAGGCGTTTCTGGCAGACGGTGAACTGTCAGAGAGCGAGCTGAGAGCCTTGGAACGGGCCCAAAGTGTCTTCGGCATCCCAGCTTTCTACAATGCTTGGGAACTGGATACGTTGGAGGCGAACGAGGTGCAGGCGGCGCTGTACATGCTTTCCTTCTATGACCCGTACACGGTGGTCAACGACATCACGGCAGATCCCGCTGACCCGGAGGCAGAGGGCGCCAGGATGACCAGAGCGTTGGATGACTTCGGGGTTTACCCAGGAAGCTGTGTGTACTGCAAGGGCCAGAACTATCCCAGGAAGGAGTGGCGGAATTGGAACTCAAACCCCACATTCCATCGGACCAAATTGCTGAACTTAGTCCACCACGCCACTGTCCAAGCCGACATGCTCAGCCCATGCGATCTCAACGACTTTTCGGAAGAAGAACTGCTTGCGCTAGGCGTGATGAAGCCGAACTACGTTGGGGCACGGCTCTTATACGGCGGGGGAATGCTGAGTTTCACTCACTCGGTACGACTCACCAACGAGTTGTTGGACTCGGCGAGCGAAGGCGCGGCTGCACACGGGGTATCCGACGAGAGGATTGCGAATGCCCCGGGGGTTCTGGTGCAGCCCGGAGAAATCCTTAGCCCTTTCACTCATGCCATTCAGGCGACAGGCGGACCTCCTACCACAAGGGGGATGGAACTGTGCCTCAAGGCGGTTGAGGGGATCGTGGACTGGGATCGCAAGCGATACGATCACTTCGCGGGCCATTGGGTTGATACCATGTCGCCATATATTGAATACATATTCCCAGAGAATCCCTATGTCCCCCCGGTATGGGCAACCTTCCTCGTGTACGAATCGGGCGGACAGGATAAGGGCGAACGGCTGGCAGCCCAGTTCAGGGCGCTGAACATGCCCGCAGTAAAGGATCTGGCCGGTATCCGCCTAAATGAAAATGCCGAGCGTTTCGTTATATCCTCTGGTAGGTATGGCGTCTTCCTGCCCGCGTTCAGCCTCTACATTCACAGAAACATTGGCTTCGGGCAAACAGAGAAGGAAGCCGATATTAAGAGAGTGGTTCAGGATATCACTATCCCGAACCATTGCGCCTTGCATCGTGGGGGAGGATCATTTCAATATGGAACCGCGTTTGTAGAATACGTCTGCGTCAAGAAGGCAAGATCCTTTGATGATCCACCGGAGGGGCCATTCGCGACAATCAGCGCGGGCACTGAACATGTCTGTGCGTTGATGACAGACGGAACGCCCGTGTGCTGGGGATCAGAGTCGGATGGCAAGTCCTCACCTCCGGCCGGAGCAAGGTTCACAACCATCAGCGCCGGACCGAACCACACGTGCGCCCTAATCGCAGACGGAACGCCCGTGTGCTGGGGAAATGACATAGATGGTCAGTCCTCACCCCCAGCGGGAGAGAAGTTCACGGACATAAGCGCGGGATTTAGTTACACCTGCGCGCTGAGACAGGACGGCACACCCTCGTGTTGGGGCTACGACATTTTCCGAAGGTCTTCCAATCCCAAGGAAGTAAAGGAGCTCTTTTACTCGTCGAGATTCCGGGAGATAGACGCAGGTGAGATTTATGATGCCTGCGGGCTGCTTGCAGACGGCGGGATGCTGTGCAACACAGGCCGTTCATTTCAGATTGAACAGGATGTTCATTCCATCAGCTCAGGTATACACGCTCGCTGCGCGCTGCGGAGAGACGGATCGCCGCTGTGCTGGGGACCAAATGATTTCACCCCGCCAGCCGGTGAGAAGTTCACGGACATAAGTGTAGGCTCGAGCAGTCTAGCCTGCGGACTGAGAACAGACGGCACGGCGGTGTGCTGGGGACAATGGGCTTCGGTATCGCCGTCTGCCGGGGCGAAGTTCATAGACATCAGTGTTCCCTCTGCCAGGCGAGCTGACGGCGGGTACGGCTACGTCTGTGCGCTTAGTGAAAACGGGGCGGCGGCCTGCTGGCGGCATTGACGCTCTCGTCGCTACGGAAATTGCCGAACCCAGTCCCCTACTCCTCGGCAGGCGGAGGCGGCTGGGAGCCGGGTCGACGGTTATGAGCATGGCGCGCGTCGAGTGGGTGAAGTCGATGACGGCCTGGACGGAGGCGAGGGACGTTACGCGATCCCATAGGGGGGTGTCTACGCCAATGACCTGCCTCGATAGTTGCACCACCTGTTTTGTTACACCGGCAATCATGGGGACTAGCAGGCTGCGGAAGAAAGGTAAGGCGCTCAGCCGCAGTGTATGGAGCCTCAACTGTCTCGGCGGCATTCGGCATGTGATAGGCCAATTCGAATAATTCGTTCAGAACACGCGATAGGACGGCGTTTATCGTCGGACAGTTTTCGGCCCTGGGTAGACAGCAGAGTTTTTCCGCAGCCTGCTAAACTGCTATGAAAGTCCGGGGATTTTCATCAGTGGTGGTGAACCACGGATTCATGTTCGCTAATACCAAGGTGAGATGTGCATTTCGAGGGTCTTGAAGGCTACCGAAGGGACTCCACAGAACCTCATATCACCCATAGTCCCCAACTGGGTGACCACAGATATTGCGGTCTAGCGATGAGGTGGTATTTCTGATAGACACCCAGGCGGGCCGGATGCAGTTACTACCAGCCGAAACACACGACGTTGAGGGCGGACCACACCCCGACTCGTGGGAGTACCGGATAACGCTGGGCGGACCTTCCCAAACGCTTACCCACGACTTTGTACCGGCGTCCAGTGTGCTTCACTTCAAGTACGCCGTAGACCCTACGCGGCCTTGGCGTGGCAACGGGCCTATCTAAGTGGCGGCGCTGGCGGGTACTCTGAGCGCCGAAACGGTGAAGCAGCTATCAGACGAAGCTAGCGGGCCAGTGGGCAGGCTGCTAGGTATCCCCAAGGATGGGGATGACGACACAGTGACCAACCTCAAGACTGACATACGTGACGCTAGGGGCAGGGTAGCCTTGCTTGAAGTGGGTGATTGGGGCAACGTGGGCGGTGGCAACACGGACCTCGAAAGTAAGAGGTTCGGGGCGGAGCCGCCACAAAGCCTTGTCAACCTGCACTCGCTGGCCTCACGGGAGATCATGAACGCTTGCGGCCTCAACATCGCGCTATTCGGTGAGGGCACGGCGTCGGCTGTTAGGGAAGCTTGGCGGCTGTGCCTGTTCGGAGTCCTATCACCCTTGGGGCGGCTGGTGGAGTCGGAGCTACAGGACAAGCTGGAAGATAGCGTGACGCTATCCTGGCAAGAATTAAGAGCGTCGGACCTCTCCGGGAGAGCTAGAGCGATGCAATCGATGGTGAATGGCGGGATGGAGGTATCCCAAGCGGTAGCGGTCGCGGGCCTTATGGTGGAATAGGGTATCATCTATACCGACACATAATAGACGTAAATAATGACACAAGGGCAGTAAGGGTTGTGTTTTTAGCTACGCTTCTAATGACTCCCACTCATCTCGATCCATCTTCTCTTGCATGGACGTCCGGATGTTGCCTTCCATGACGTCGTTCAAGGATGACGGCTGGGTTGCTCGCAGAGTCGTCGGCAACCCGTAGTCGAGGGACTTGCAAGGGACATACTTGTAGAGGATGTCAGGTAGTTCAAGCATCCCCTCCACTTGCCGCCTAACCCATTCTTCCTCCGACTTACGACGCAGGTGGAGTTCGAAGATGGCGGCAAAGATCTCCTTGCGGCGCTCGGGCGGGAAGGTGTTTACGAAATCAGAGACGCCAGCTGGGTAGTCGCGAGGATTGTAGCTAGAGTAGCGTTCCATCACATCCTCAGCCACGCCACTGAAGGGATTTGTAGACTTGGATAGTTGGCAGTTGTTCCATGGTGGGGCCTATTCTGACGATAGATAGAACCGTATTCGAGATGGGGCCGGGACTCTAAGCCCGGCAGAGATTGGCGTTACCCCGAATCCACCGAAGGACGTCCTTGGGGACAGCCATTGAAGAAGCCAGCGGGTGCTCCTCTGAATCTGGGATAATGGTTTTGGAACAGAAACCCGCCCGGAAACAAGGAGCACCCAATAGATGCTGCCACAGAACAAACCCGACCGTATCCGCATCCTCTTTGACGACCATCGCCTGGTGGCCAATGCCGGCCTGCTCCTGCCGGCCACCCTAGCCCGGCACCTGGGCCTGCGGGAACTCGTCGACCATCACCTTGACCTCGGCGGAGCGCCGGGACGGGCGAACACCGGGGACAAGATGCTGACGCTGGTCGCTTCCGCGCTGGCAGGCGGCGACTGCATCGACGACGCCGATGCGCTGCGCGCCGGGGGGACGGTCGGTGTTCTAGGCTGCGTGGTCAAGGCGCCATCCACCCTGGGGACCTTCCTGCGCAGCTTCCGGTGGGGGCATGTCCGTCAGCTCGACCGGGTGAGCCGCCAGTTGTTGGCCCGGGCCTGGGCCGCTGGGGCCGGACCCGGCGACTCGCCCCTGACCATCGACCTGGACTCGACCATCTGCGAGACCTACGGACTGGCCAAGGAGGGAGCGCGCCACCACGGCTATACCGGCGCCCGCGGCTATCACCCGCTGCTGGCCATTGCCGCCGGCACCGGAGACGTGCTGATGTCCCGGCTGCGCGAGGGCCGGGCCAACACCGCCCGTGGCGCCGCCCACTTCCTGCGTGAGACGGTGGGGCGGGTGCGCTACGGCGGGGCCAGGGGACAACTCACGCTACGGGCCGACAGCGGGTTCTACACTCATGGCGTGGTATCCGTCTGCCGCAAGATGGATGTCCGCTTCTCCATCACCATCCGCCAGCGTGCCAGCCTGCGGGACCTGATCGAGGCGATACCAGAGGAGGACTGGACTCCCATTCCCCACTGGATGGACGGCGCCGCCGATGTCGCCGAGACGACTTACACCCCGTTCCAGACCAAGCCGGACGCCCCGCCGGCGCGGCTCATTGTCCGGCGGGTGAAGCCGACACCCGGTTCCCAGCTGGCCCTCTTCGCCAGATACAGCTATCACGGCTTCATCACCGACCGGGACGGGGAGTTGCTCGAACTGGAGGCCGATCATCGCCGCCACGCCGAGGTCGAGAACGCCATACGCGACCTCAAGTACGGCGTCGGGCTGAACCACATGCCGTCGGGGCGCTTCGCCGCCAACGGCGCCTGGCTGGCGGTACAGGTGATGGCGCATAACCTGGCCCGCTGGACGGCGCGGATTGGTCTGGGCGAGCGGACCGTGATCACCAAGACCCTCAGGCGGCGGGTCTTTGCCTTGGCCGGACGGATCACCCGCTCGGCACGCCGCCTCACTTTGCATCTCCCCCGGCGCTGGCCTTGGGAAACCCAGTTCAGTCGCGCCTTGGCCCGGCTGCAAGCCATTCCGTTCCCGGCCTGACGGCCAGCCTGCAACTGACCCAACGTCCCCGCAAACTCGCGCCACCCCGGTCGCGAGAGTCCCCTGCTGCGTATCCTCTCGCCATCCCGCGCATCGCAACTCCCGCATAGGGCCTTAGGGGCCCTGTGCGGCGACTGAAGACCGTCCGCCGACCTCCCATCTACCCCAAGACCCCAGGCCATCTCCCCTGTAGCTCCCTCACCCACCCCCTTCCGCTGTCCTCACGCCGTCCATCGGTGTCCTTCGGGCTAAACCCTGGTTCCCCCGCACACGCGGGGATAGACCGTCAAGCGGTTGTTCGGGTCATATGACACAACTTTTAGCTGCCTGTGCCATTCCTGTGTCAACGATGTGCTGCCATCGGCAGGCGGATTGTGGATGATCCCCATTGCTGTATGTGCGATAGATGACGAATAACGTGGCTATGACGGCTGATTAGCCTACGGATTCCGTACTGACACAAAAAGCACCGGAAAGAGCTAGCCTATATACATGAGGGGAGGGTCATGTTGTGGGGCTCCGATGCCATGATGGATGATGTGGTGAAAACCCTCGCACGTAGACTCTTTCCGGGAAAACGTGTGTTTCTGTGTCAAACCCCTGATAGATAGATAGATTTATATCTAAATTATTATATATATAGGGGCACAAACGCGACACAAACGCGACACAATGGTTGAAATGCCCGTGTCAGCACCTAAATCACTTGACTTCTAACGGTTCCCCCGCACACGCGGGGATAGACCTTTTTGTAACAGTGGTCATGTACCCAAACGGACGGTTCCCCCGCACACGCGGGGATAGACCCTATTGAGGCTACACAACAGGACGTGCCCCACGGGTTCCCCAACGAAACACGGCGAAAGCCATACTTTCCAGTACACCATAGACCTCTCGCCGCCGCCAAAGAAGACAAAGACCAAACCGGCCAGGAAGGCCAAGCCAAAGGTCACGAAGCCGCCCAAGCAGAGAGTCAGCATCACCCCAGAGGAACGGGCCCAGCGCCGGCAAGCTTACGAACAAGCCAGGAACCAGCTCCCACACCGCAGGGAGCAACACCGGGTTGAGGCAAAGGAACGCCACCGGCAAGCAAAGGAGTTGGGCCTTTGCCGGACCTGCCAAAGCCCCGCCGTACCGGGCCAGACCCGGTGCCAAGACTGCATCGAGAAACGCCGGCTGCAGCGGATTCAGGCCAGGGAGAAGGCTACCCAGCAGAGGCACGGGGCCCTGGACCAGCCATTGCTCTTTTGAGGACAGGCCCAGGGCATAGGCCGGTGATGACACCGTCTGACGACGGCCCCCAGGAGCTAGGCACCATGACCGGTCCAATCAGGACCAACCCAAGGGTGGCGGGAGAGGACAACTCTGGGGCAACATCCTCGAACGTTTGAGACCATCGGCGCCTGGCGGCGGCACGACGGGAGTGAACCCAAGAAACGGGGAGAAGCTGGCCGGCATGGCGGGGACGGCCCAGTACCAGAGGAAGAGGTAGCGGGCCCACGACAGCCTGCTGCATCCGATGCCCGAGCCACGTCACCGGTGCGGCGGACGGACCCGGGCTTTCGGTGTCAGACGAGGACCAAGCAGCCAATCCGCCGGCGGAGCGGGGAACTCGTGCCGGGGAAGGCAGAGTACGCCAGAACTCCGTTGACATTGCGCCGCGGCAGAGAGGTGCCTAAACCCTACAGACCAAGCCTTGGCCGCAAAGCCGCCTGGATCCAAAGCAGCTGAGGATAGCCAACCAATTACATCGATCATCAGCGCAAGCCGACGACTCCAGCACGTAACCGAAAGCGGACGAGCAATCCTACCTGACAAAAACTAAAACAGCGTATTCTGAATTGGAACCTCCCCTGCAACTTACCGCAGAAACTTGATGGCAACACCCTTACGAGGAGGGAAAGTACCGACGCGGGATTGACCACGAACTTCAAGCCTGCCTTGGACCTGCAACGGCTTTAGTGCCTTACCCCGCAGATGTGCCACTCGGAACAAGGTTCCGTCTCCTCTCAAAAAATCGTCCAACTCCTCGACAGTTACCCAACGGTCATATCCAAACTTGCATACCAAGTCATCGACCAGCTCTGGGAAATAGTCTGTGGAGTCCTGGTCAAACAGCGGAGACAAATTGCGGTGAACCCCGTTAAAACGGTAGGAACCATCTCCAGCGGCACTCCACATTGCATCTTTCATCTTCTCGCAACCAAGAGCATTCTTGGTACCGAAGAAAAGCGTGTACACATATCTCCCACCCTCCCATATGGCGAACTTCAAAACGTATGCGGCACCCTGCGAGCGGAATCTAAGCTCAAGAGCATCGCAGTAGTCTTCGGGGGAAGAACCGACGGGAACGTCATCTCCAACCAAGTCGACCAAGTACGGGTGAACCTCAGGTGTACGACCCAACCGCACTGCTGTCTGGTGCATGAATGAAAACAGCACCTCGGCACGGGGAACAGCTAAAATGTCGCCAATCAGGTCCATCGACACGCCCTTCAACCCCTTCGGGTCGAGCATCACGAATAAAGGAGTTCCAGTAGAGCGGCAGTCAGAAAGGATGTCTGGCATAACATCGGCACAGATGGCGTGTTCAACGGAGAACGACATTCCATCGAACAACTGCTCCCTGGTAAGCAGGGAACGTAAGTGGGCAACAGCCTTTGGGTCAGAGTCAACGAACCGGAAATCCAGGTAGTGTCTCAGTTTGAAGTAGGAGGTTAGCTATGGACTTGAACGACGCCTGGATCAATCCAGAATGGGTAGTTAAAGTAATATCGATGCTATGGAGGAAGCGGCACGGAGCTAGTGGTGACGAACCGCTCGTCACACCTAGTGGACACGTGCTAACAGCCAGCGAAGCAATCCTTCTGTCGATGTATGGACACGTAACGAACGTGCTTGCGAAACAACTAGGAGGGGAAGGAACTGAAGAGATTAACTTGTCTCACGAGATGACGTCATGGTCGATGGAGGTGGGCAAGTTGCATCAGTTGTGGTTGGGTGACAGTGAGTAAACTAATCGAGAGTAAATTTGGAATCTTGTGAAGAAAACTGAGACACTACCCCCTACCGCATCAACAGCAGTAGGGCCTTGGAGGAGAAGGTGCCCGGAAAGGAAAAAACCGGACTGCGTCTATTCTATCAGAACGGCGATTCTGACGGGCTAACGAAGTTGCTCCATGCCTGCATTAACGGGCGGCGTTGGTCCAGCAGGTCAGTACGCCTGTATGCCCGTTCAACCGCCGTTCCGACCGTGTGGGCCAGGCACAATTCAATGGCGTTGTGACTTGCGTTGACCATTTCCTGTTCCTCTGCCCAATCCCTGAAGCTGGACCGGAAACCGTGAGGCACGGCAGGGATACCGCATTTTTTAACCCTGTCTTCAAGCGCCGCCGTGGAAAGGGATTGCCGGCTTGTCGGGTGTGGGAATAGGTAAGCATCGGGCGCCAAGGTCAACGGCCATTCGGGATCGTCGGCGGGTGTCCGGTGAAGTTCCCGCGCCCGCCTCAGCAGGTCCAGCGCCTGCCCGGTCAACGGTACACGGTGCGCTTGGCGTTCCTTCATTTTGTGGGCGGGAATTACCCACACGTCACCCTGAATCTCGGCCCACGTTACGGCCCGTGCTTCACCGGGGCGGGCAGCGGTAAGTACCATCCATTCAAAGCAGAGTTTCGTTGAATCCCACGCCTGCGATTCCCGCACCTTCACCAACGCCGCCGGCACGTCCTGATAGGGCAGCGCCAGCCGGTGACACAATACCTTGGGTTGGGGCGGTAGGGAAACTTTGGTCAAGCTGCGTTCGGGATTGACGGCAATCAGATCGTTTTCAACCGCCCAATCCAGGACTTGCCGCACCCGTAACTTAATCCGGCGGGCAGCGTCCGGGAGTTCCCACCAGATCGGTTTCAGCGCCGCCAGGACTTCGCCCCGCCCGATTTCAGTTATGGGAGTGTCGCCAATCACCGGGAAGATATGGCGTTCCAAAGTCTGTATCCAGTTGCGGGCGTTCTTGTCGCTGGAAAGCTGGCGGGAATGTTCGACGTGTACGAGGCGGGCGACTTCCTCAAAGGCCATGGTCTTGCGCCGCGCCCTTCCTTCTGGTCTGATACTGGCGGTTTCCCGTTCCTTGGTGGCCCACGGGTTCCGGCCATCGGCAACCGCTACCCTATTCGAGTCGGCCAGCTTACGCGCCTGGGTCAAGGTTACGGTCGGGAAACCGCCAAGTCCCTTATCCAGCCGCCGCCCGTCAATCACTATGCGCTGAATCCATTGTTTCGATCCGGCTTTCGTTACTACAAGGAGTAGCCCGCCGCCGTCTGAAAGCCGCCCCGGATCAGTTGCTTTGCGTATGCTTTCTGCCGTTAGTTTCGCCATTTGGAATCCACCCTTATGCCACATACTTATACCACACAGCGTTATACCACAGTGATATTATAGCTATGGGAAGGGGTTAAATCAAGGCAAAAAGAGGGGAATTTGGTAGCGCATACGGGATTCGAACCCGTGATCTCCGCCTTGAGAGGGCGGTGTCCTAGGCCACTAGACGAATGCGCCACGTATACTGCTGGCTGGGGATCGTGGATTCGAACCACGGCTTGCAGATTCAGAGTCTGCCGTCCTACCACTAGACGAATCCCCAACTCCAAACGATTATATCATTCCACAATTTTGGGGAACAACGCGATTTCGACCATCCCTGTGACCCCATTCCTATCCTAAAAAGGGGGGAATACTGGGAGATAGGCGATCTCTTTGAGGAACTCCTCGGAGGTCTTCATGGTGCCGATATTTGACAGGTTCTTCAGCGAGGCCTCGTGTAGGGCCATGCTGTAGCCCATCACGCAGTCGGTCAGGGTAACCACGTGGAACTCCCTGGCCACGGCGTCCCGTGCAGTGCCCTCGACGACACCGTTGGTGGCGATGCCGGTGAAAACCAGGGTAGTCCCGCCGAGAGAACGCAGCACCTTCTCGAGCTCGGTCTGAAACATCGCCGAATAGCCCCACTTGCGCACGTTGTAGTCGGGATTGGGAAGGTCGTCTATCATCTCGTGACCCCAGGTGCCGGGGCGAAAGCCTTCGTCGGCAAAGAATGGCCGTAACGTCAGCAGGTGCCCCAAGCCCATCGCCTTTCCGTCCAGGTCCTCCAGAATTGTGAGCTGAGTAGCGACGACAGGGATGCGCTTCGTCTTGCATACATTCATCACGTTGGCAATCCTCGGCACTATGGGAGCAATTGGGCTGACATCGAAGTTATGCGTGGCGTAGACGCCTTTGTCGCCGCAAAAGTCGTTTTGCATATCCATGACCATCAGGATTATCTTACCTTCCATGCATACACCTCTTTTTGTAACTTGATAGACGGCTCCGGATTGTGATTAACGGGGGACGAACCTACCGTATCCCTTGTCGCCAACGATCTTTCCGTCTTTCATGACGGTCTTTCCTCTGAGGATGGTCTGCACAGGCCACCCTTTAATGCTCCAACCTTCATACAGGCTGTAGTCGGAATGGGAGTACAGCTCCTCGGGCTTTACCTCTTTCTCCATGTCCAGGTCCACGATGGTAATGTCCGCATCGGAGCCGACCTGGACTGTGCCCTTCTTGGGGTAGAGGTTGAACAGCTTGGCAGGGTTGTGGCAGGTGAGCTCCACCACCCTCTCCAGCGTGAGGCCGCGTTTGTGGACGCCTTCGCTTAGCAGGACCGGCAATATCATCGCGGTGCCGGGAAACCCAGCAGAGGCCTTCCATATGCTGCCTTGCTGCTTCTTTTCTCGCTTCCTGGAATTGTGGTCTGACGCAACCACATCGCAGGTGCCATCGAAGACGGTCTCCCATACGGCCTCGACGTCGTCCTGGGTCCGAAGGGGCGGGTTTACCTTGCCCAGCAAACCCACCTCGGAGTCCCTTGTATGAGTCAAGAAATGGGGGCAGGTCTCGACGTAGATGCCGTCATAACGCTGCCTTTGCTCCCGGAGCACGTCCATGGCCTCCTTGCAGCTCACGTGCACGACATAGAGTCTCGCCTTGGTGCGCCGTGCGAAGTAGCAGGCGGTGTGGGTATCGTCGGCCTCGACGAAGTCCGGGCGGCAGGCGTCCCATGCGCGAAGGCCATCGGCCCCTGACTTTTGGAGCCTGTCGCGAAGCCGCCACACGACCTCTATGTTCTCCGGGTGTACGGCCGTCATCGCCTGTTGGTGCTGGCCCAACGCTTCCAGGAACTCGTACAACAGGCCGTCGTCGGTACCCGATACTCCCAGATAATCGCCCTCGTCGCCCTTGAAGCTCATGAAGTATTTAAACGTAGGGACGCCCATTTCAATATAGTCGGACAGGTGGGCGATATGATGATCGGTCATCACGGTGAAATGCAGCACGTAGTCAACATAGGCCGACTCGTTGCCTCGCTTGACCTCCGGCTCGAAAAGCTCTTCGTATGGGTCTCCCTTCATCAGGAAGTTGCCTACGGTGGTCACCCCTCCGATGGCGGCGGTCATGGTTTCAGACCTATAATCATCGGGTGAGCCCAGGCCGAAATGTACGTGTGGGTCGATCAGTCCAGGCAGGACGTAGTTACCCATCGCGTCGATCATATCCACTGCCTCAGCGTCGTTGGGACGCTGGAAGATAGCGGCTACTTTGTCGCCGAATATCGCGACATCCACGTCCTGGATGCCTGAAAACGGGGTAACGAGACGTCCATTCTTTACAATGGTGTCGAACTTCATGGCTCTCCTCGAACTAGATGTTATTCGCTCTTCGAAGTACCTCGCATTTCCATAAGTGTTCGGCGGACGAGGTCCAACGCATTGAGGCTGATTCTAGTACGGTCCAGGGTGCTCAGGCCGGCAAAGTGATATTTCCTGCTCTTGGTTATCCCTGCTCCGGCCAACGATATGTAGGAATTGCCCGGTCCCAGGCTTTCAGAACGGCCGTCGCCCTCAGGTACCATATGCACCGCGAGACCCAGATCGGCTCCGCCAAAAACCCTAACAGCCTTAGCCAGGGCATCGGTGAGGCCAGGGTCGTCGCCGAGCAGGCTGTCGACGCTGGCTGATCCATCCTGGGAGAAGGATAGGACGCGCTCTATCGATGGACGGCTACCCCCGACCACACCTTCCAGGAACCGGTCAGGGCTAGCCTGTTGTAACCGCTGAGCGGTCATCCCACCGGTAAGATCCTCGTACACCGCGATTGTCATGCCTGTTTGGGACAACACCTTGCCGAAAGCATCTTCCATCGACTCGTCATCGGCCGCGAATATATTGTCTCCAAGCAGCATCCGGACCTCCTCCTCCAGAGGTCGAATCAGCGCGATGGCAGAGGCACTGTCGGCGGCTTTGGCGGTTATGCGGACATCTACTTGGCCTGGATGGGCCAGCACTCCCACAGTGGGGTTGCTGGAGTTGACTATGAGGTGGCCCATTTTGTGGTCGACGGAGCTTTCTCCCATATGGGCCACCTTGAGTACACGGTGGACTATTATCTCCGATAGACCGAACTTCTCTCGCAAATAGGGAACGACCTCGTGCTCGAACAGCCACTTCATCTCAACGGGGACACCTGGGAGGCTGATCACGACACCTCGGGGGTCTTCGACGATAAAAGAGGGAGCGGTTCCGTTGGGATTTTCCACAGGGATAGCGCCGGAGGGAATATACGCCTGTTTTTCGTTGTTCGGCGTCATTACCATCCCTCGCTCGCCGAACCTGTCTTTTATCTGCTGTAGCAGTCGCTCGTCGACGAGAAGCTGGCGGTCCGTCACCTCGGCCACGACCTCACGCGTCAAATCGTCCTCAGTGGGGCCAATGCCTCCTGTGGTTATGACCACGTCGGACCTGCCTAGGGCCTGGCTCAGAGTCTCACGCATGCGGTTGGGGTTGTCCCCGACAACCGTCTTGTAATACAGGTTCACTCCCAGGTCGGCCAGGTGTTGGGCCATCCAGGCCGCGTTGGTGTCCACAATTTGGCCCAAGAGAAGCTCAGAGCCTATCGATACTATTTCTGCATTCACTGTTTGTAATCCCTCTCCCCCTCGGTCCGCCTCTCCCTTGGCAAGGGAAAGGGGGAAGAAAGAAAAGTGGGGGACACCCCCGCCATCCCGACAAGTCGGGATGGACTCCCGCTAGACTTTAGGGGACCAGGGCTGCTCGGGTTACGTCCGTCTGCCTCTGGTTCCATTCAGCCTTGGGGAACACCTCGTTGATATCGTCCAACTTGAATTTGTGCGAAACGATCTTGTGGAAAGGCACTTTGTCTTGGGTCTTTACGAGGTACTCCAGGATTATCGGCAGCAGAGAAGGCTGGTGGAGCAGAGAGCCCATCACCCGCTTCCCGAGAATCAGTCGTGAAGGATCGATGGAGACCTCACCTTTGAGGATATCGCCTATCTCCAAGAAAGTACCCCCGGGAGCGAGCATCTCGATGCCCTCTGGGAGGATGTCGGCCCTGCCGACGAGCTCCATCACGATGTCGGCTCCTCGCCCGTTGGTAAGCTCCTTGACCCGCTGGATGCGTGCTTCGGGAGTGTCGTACTCCTGAACGTTGATTGTGAAGTCCGCTCCAAACTCCTTTGCCAAAGTGAGGCGGTTTTCAAGCCGGTCGATGGCGATCACCCGGTTGGCGCCCATATCCTTTGCGAAGGCGGCGGCATTCAGCCCGAGGCCACCGGCGCCGACGACAACCACATAATGCCCTTCGGTGGCGCCTGCGTTCATCAGCCCCTGGGCTACCGTTCCCAAAGCACAATTCACCGGGGCCAGAATGTCGTCCGGGAGCTCATCGGGTATACGAAACACCGGATGGGCAGGGGGAAGGTAAATGAAGTCCGAATAGGTACCGCTGAAGTATGGATATTTGTCAGCCGTAGGAAAGGGCCTGTTGGTGCAATAGGTGTTCAGACCCTTTAAGCAATAATGGCAGCGGTTGCAGGGGAATATACCGTAATGCATCAGGCGGTCGCCCTCTTTGATCGGCGTCCCGACCGTGTCGGTGGAGACTCCCTTCCCGAGCTTGTACACGACCCCGAAGCCCTCGTGACCCATTACACGCCCGGTGAATGGTATGGCCATGGCCACGCTGTCGCCTCTCCAGATATGAAGATCCGTGCCGCATATGCCCGCCTGGACTATCTTGACGACGATTGCACCGGGCTCCGGGTCGGGAAGCTCGTACTCTCGCATTTCAAAGGGCTTCCCATACTCAACGGCAACGACGACACGTCCCTTTTCGCCCAACTTCCACCTCCTAGCTAACTGCCCAGGCATTATAACTCACGGTCATACCTGTGGAAAGAGTCGCCTGGAGCTGGCACGCCTTTGCTGACAAACCGGCGACACGACGTTAAGATACTCGAGAATCCAATGCCCACAGATGACGACATCAGGAATCTCTCCCTCGACTTGCTCGAGGGATTGGGTGGTTGCCCGGCCGTGGCGTTTCACGAAAGCAGAGTCGCGGTCTATATCCAGGATTGGCTGGGAAGTGTCGGTCTATCGGCGGAACCGGACCGATATGGGAACCTTATCGTCCACCATCTAGGTCCTCGAAGCGCCGACAAAGACTGTCCTCCGATAGCCTTTGTCGCTCATATGGACCACCCGGGTTTTGAGGTGGTGGCTGTAGATGGCGGCGAAGTAACGGCCAAGGCCTTGGGTGGCGTCCCGCCGGCCTGCTTCACCGAGCGAGTCCCTATCCAGGCCATTTTGCCTGACGATTCAAGGATCGAGGGAGAGACCGCTGGAAGGTACAGCCCTGAAGAGGAGCTAATGGTGTCCCTATATATAAAGGAAGGCAACACTATCAATCCCTCGGTCCCTGTTGTGCTTGCTCTTCCCGACTTTGAGTTCGACGGCGAGCTTATCCACATGAGGGCTCTGGATGATCTGGCCGGCTGCGTCAGCATCCTGGTCGCAATGGGTCGTCTGGTGAATGACGAGTCTGTTGGCGAGGTGCACGGCGTTTTCACCAGGGCCGAGGAGGTGGGCCTGATAGGCGCCCGGCTTATGGCCGCCGAGGGCAGGCTTCCCAAAGAGACCCTGGTTGTTTCGTTGGAGTCGAGCCGGACGCTCCCTGGTGCGGCAATAGGCGACGGCCCGGTTATACGCGTCGGCGACGCCGCGTTCACCTTCGATGCAGAGGCCGAGGGGGCACTTCTGATGGCACGGGAGGTCCTGGCAGAACAGCGTCCGGGCTTTAAAGTTCAGCGGCAGCTCATGAGCGGAGGAACGTGCGAGGCCAGCGGGTTCCGATATTTCGGCTACCGGACAACAGGCGTCGCCTTCCCATTAGGAAATTATCATAACGCCACTCCGGAAGGAGGAGTCGGCGCCGAGTATATTCACTTGGATGACTTCCTGGCAGGAGTCGAGTTGATAACCGAGGCGGCCCGCCAAGTCCCCCATAGGAAGGACTCGCGTCCCTGGCAACGTATGAAGAACCTACCCCAAGGCTACGAACAAAGGTTGATTGACACGGCGTCCTAGGCTTCTTACCGGCTCGTCTAATACTTTTTGACAGTCTGCTCGATAACGGGGCCCGCTTTGGCAAAGTCTTCCTGACTCATCGCAGGTATCATCTCGACGTCCGCACTAAACGCTTGCCAGAGAGGCTCCGCAAACCTGGGCAGCTCATGTGTCGCGTCTACGTTGACGACGAAGTAGACTGTCCGTTGCCCGTTCTCCAAACAAAAGTAAGAGGCTTCCGGCTGGAGATCGCCCATAATCGTTTCCATTAAATGGCCCATGTGTTGGGCGTCCTTTGCCATCTCATTCCCTACGTCGACTGGAATAGTCGCCCTCAATAAAAACTTCACGGCGTTCCTCCTAAAAGCGTTGTATTAGCTCGTTCTCGGGCAGAAGCATCCTATATGGCTGCCACTGGGCTGTCAACGAAACGACTCTAGGAAGGAGGCCCTCCACCTTGCATGTTGGAAAGCATTGCTTCCAGAGCGGCCTGATCAGGAAACACGAAGGGCTCCATATCGGGGATTCTTTTCATCGACTCAACAAGAGACTCTACGCGCCCGTGAGCCGCGGGCAGGTGAGTGCTCAAAATAGTACCCGGCTGTAGCTTTCGGATCGCTTCGACACCCAGCTCAAACTTGGACCGATCGACCATCCATGTCCAGGGATGATTGGCCTGGTTCCAGACGTTGAAACCGCGCATGAAGTCGGCTTCTGGTATGTCCGCCGCATCTTCTGTGTACGTCGGGATGAAAGCGCCAAAGGAATCAGCCGAGAAGAGGGTGTTCTCCTTCGAGTCGAAAATGGCGGAGGTTTCCGGTGCGTCGAACACCGGCGGGCGCAATGCGGTAAGCTTCCGGTCTCCTACGTCCAGACTCTGCCCATGATTCAGAAGGTACACTCGAGGCAGTGGCACCTCCCAGACGGCCGTCAGCTTGCCCACGCCGATGAAGCTAGTAACCAGCCGTGCGTTAGGAGCTGCCTCTAATATTTCTTGTAGATTGCCAGCGTGGTCGATATCTTCATGGGTCATTACAACCCATCTCAGGTCCTGGGGATCGACCAACGACCAGAGAGTCGTAAGAAACTCCTCACGATCGATGGGCATCCCAGTGTCGACCAACACCGGTTCCTTTCCCTTTATCACAAAAGCGTTTATGGGCAATAAGCCCAAACCCGGAACCGGGGCATGAGAGGGAATGGCATAGACGTCACCGGTAGCTTTATAAGGCTTTTCCAACACAATCCTCCCTTTTAATGCGGCTTATTCTGTCTCCAAACGATCTGGCCTCCCAAAACGGTGAGATAGGTGGCCAACCTGAGCTCGCCTTGGACTCTCTTACCAGCACCGTCCTGCCAGACGTGCCGGCCCTCGGCCAAATCGAATACGGCTGCATCCGCTTCCATACCTGGGCCAAGAGAGCCGATCTCTTTGTCCAGGCCAAGGATTTTAGCCGGGACGGTGGTACTCGCGGCAACGGCATCGGCAAGAGGCATACCCATGGCATGGAATTTGCTGATGAGATCGTTCAGGAGATACAAAACCCTTCCGGGCGGAGCCCGGTGCACGTCTGTGCTGATCGTATGGGGGAGAAAATCCTGTCGTAGCGCTGCGGTGGCCACGTCGACATCGAAATGTATCCCTGCGTGGGCAACGTCCATAATGACGCCCCTGTTCGCCGCGTCCCGGACTTCGGGCCGGACTTTACCGGAACCATCCAGTATTCCTTCCGGATTGCCGTTGAATATGTGGGTGGCTATGTCTCCGGGACCCAGAACATCCAGTATCTCCGGCAACGATATCGGCGTCCCACTCACGTGGACCATATATTTCACACCAGCCTTATCGGCTGCTTCCCTGCCTTTGCGTAGGATGTTGCCGGCCTCCCAGTAGGGCATGGCGTCCACGTGCATACGAGCCTTGACCCCGACGATGAAGCCAGGATTTTCTTTGACCGCATCTGCCGTACGGTCTGCGTCTGCTATGCGGGCGTCGTGAAGCTCGCCACCCAGGACTGGGTTCAACAAGAGCCCTGAGCCTGCTATGTGCAAGAAGGCCAGAAACCGCGCCTTCTTGGCCGGAAATACGTAGTCGCGCATAGCCCTGTAGTTGGCCCATCCGGCGCTTCCCGCGTCTACTCCAGTGGTCACACCGGCTGGCAAACAGGTATCGTCGGGATCGGTCGCGCCCATTATTCCGCCGTCGTAGAAATGCCCGTGGAGGTCCACCAGACCCGGAGTTACCAGCTTCCCAGTTACGTCGACTACCTCGGTGGCCATCGTTGGATCGATACGCTCAGAGACCGCCGCGACTTTGCCGTCCTTGAATGCTATGTCCCTTCGGTCGTCGACGTTCTGGCCCGGGTCGATGAGCTTGCCACCTTTCAACAGAAGGTCATAAACAGGCTTTGAATTCATACGAGGGACTCCCTGTACCGGTTATGGGACTTGCCAGGCCATTCTAACATCGACGAGCAAGGAGCTCTCTTGACTATGATATTGCCAGGTAGTAGCTTGAAGCTCGTAAGGAGGACGCCAATGACTTTCGATGAAGTTCTTCCATTCTTGGAGTCCAATCACAATGCCGTCGCCGTGACATTCCGCAAGAGCGGCAGTGCCCAGGCAAGCGTCGTCTTTTGTGGGCCCTACAAGGGTGGGATCGCGTTCACCACGACCGGAGGCAGAGCCAAGCTGGCTAATCTATTGCGGGACCCTAGATGTACCGTGCTCGTCTCAAAATCTAACTGGTACGGCTATGTGGTCGTAGAGGGAAAGGCGGAGGTGCTCGGGCCAGACAATACCGACCCTGAGGATCTGAGGATCGCGCTCCGAGAAATATTCAAACCGCCGCCGGCAAGGACCATCCGGATTGGGACGATTACGATAAGGTGATGGTGTCCGAAAGGCGATCCGGTATTATCGTGCGACCGGACAACGTTTACGATCTGGCCTTATAAGCCCCTGGGAACCAGCTTCGTGACCGGATAAGAGTCGCCAAAGGTCGGCATTAATACGGCATGATAGGTGCCCGGCCCGCCGGCGACCACAAGCATCAAGTCCTCGGGTTTTCGAGTCTGGTGAACCATTCCCTTGACGGTCACCGCTTCGATTCGATGTCTGCGAACCATTGGCCTCAGATCAGACTCAGGAATCCCGCTGTTGTCGTACAGGAACTGCTTCACGTCTCCTTTAGACATACCGGCTTCCGACGCCCGGCCCGCGTGGTCGGCTGTGAGGACAATGGCCGGTTCTCCCTTACCCAGGATCATGTTGTTGCTGCCCATCTGCCCATAATCCCTGGCAACCACCGCCAGCATGTCCCGGATTTCATGGTACTGGGAGGTGATGATGTTAAGGGTCCCGTTGAAAGAGTTGACGGTTACCGCGCTGTCGCCTTCGTGGAACCCCCTTTCCACGTGTAGGGGTTCCCAAGGGCTTCCCTCTTCGTCCTCGCCAAAGCAGAGAGTATACTTGCCAGGGAAACCATGAATGGCTTTGTCTATCTCGCCGGGCGAAGCTCCCCCGACGTTAAGCTGGACTAAACGTATTGCCCTTCCTATAGTCGCATTGGCTCGCCAGCCAGGCCCCAGACAACCTCGGCCAGAGTTCACACCGATCTCGTTTCTGATAGGGCCGTTGATCACTATCCCAACGCACGCGGGATTCGTCGTCGTCTGGATGGCAGGCAGGTTGAACTGTTCATCACATATGGCCTCCACCGTGGCCACCAACACAGGCATGTATTCGCGCAGACAGCCCGCCATAACGGCGTTAATGGCGATCTTCTCGATGGTTGCCTCGCCGAGGGCTGGAGGGATTATTCCAACCGTATGGTCTGCGGGAAGACCACTGCCCTCGACCAACCCCCAGACTCTGTCCTCGGTAGGCGGAATGATGGGGAGGCCATCGCTCCAGCCCTGGGAGATCGCATAGTCGAATACCGCATCAGAGGAGTCTTTCACCCTGATCCTGGACGAAGTCAGAGGGGGCCCGTCACTCATGAAGACCTCTGGCTTCCGGTCAGCAACCCGGCAACTCGCTCGAAGGTAGTTTTCGCCAGAGAAGCGATCTCGTCGTCTGAGATCTCTTCGATGGTCGAAGGCAGGATGATCAGCGGCAGGTTAGGCTTACCTCTGGCCCGAGCTACTGTCTCCGACAGGACCCGGAAGGGCTCTGTTATTATCACCACCGTAGGAATGCCCTTACCCTCGAAAATAAGGGCGTCGTTAATACTGGACGCCGCGCAGGAGCCACAATGTCCCATACCCACGATGGCCGCATCGGCTTTCGAGGCGAGGCTCTCTAGCATTTCCGCAGGGGTTCCGCTGGACAGGCTGGGGTTGGATATCTTGACTACTTCGGCCACGCCATAGCCGCTTTTGGCTATTTTTTCGAAGTGTTCAAGCATCAGGTCGTAGCTGCGCCAGATATTGCTGAGCGCTCCCAAGACCTTACCCTGGAGACTCGGCAGCCTCGGCGCCAGGGCTGTAGCTACAACCGCCGCCTCTGCCGTCGGATTCAGAATCTCTATGGTCGGGTCAGACATGGTTTCGGAAACGCCTAAACCAAGGGATCGTAGTTAAAAACATCCGTAGTCACGTGGAGGGGGTACATGTCGCTCTTGAAAGCGTTTGGCAACACCTCGGACAGTTTCTCGGGCGTCCATCCATCCGGTGAGTATATAGACCGGATAGGCCTGGGTTGGGACATCAGTACCACCTCCTTACCCCGAACCGCGAATATCTGGCCGGTGATCTCCTGGGCGCCGTCCTCCGCCAGGAACGCGATAAAGTTCGCAACATGGTCTGGAGAGAGCTGTTTCATTTTGGCCACTCGTTCCTGCTGTTCAGGGTCGTCAGTGGGAATGGTGCCGATCAGGCGGGTCCAGGCAAAAGGCGCGATGCAATTCACGGCGACGTTGTAACGGGACAAGTCCAACGCAGAGACCTTCGTGAGGCCAACAATACCCATTTTAGCGGCCGCGTAGTTGGACTGGCCAAAGTTGCCGATCAGGCCCGAAGTCGACGTAATATTAATGATGCGGCCGCTCCGTTGCTCCTTGAAGTGAGGAGCAATAGCCCTGGTGCAGGCAAAGCTTCCTTTAAGATGGGTCGAGATAACGACGTCCCACTCTTCCTCGGTCATGTTAAAGACCATGCGGTCCCGCACAACACCCGCGTTGTTGACCAGAATATCAACACGGCCGAAGCTATCGAGAGCCGTTTGTACTATGCGGGCGGCCCCGGTCATTTCGGTCACGGAATCATGGTTGGGCGCCGCCTCGCCACCGTCCTGCCGGATGGCCTCGGCTACCTCGTCCGCGACCGACGAACTGGTACCTTCGCCTTGGGCCGAGGTACCCAGATCGTTAACCACCACCTTGGCTCCCCGTCTTGCCAGGGTTTCGACAATGGCACGGCCGATGCCGCGTCCGGCTCCGGTGACGATGGCGACTTTGCCATTCAGCATAGACACCCCCTTAAACGCGGACGATTCGATGCGGTGCACGTGGGCTGCGGGCGATTTCCGCGAGCATCAGATTATCCTAGCACCAAAACTTATGGGTGCAACATGACCACGTTATTGGGACACAGTGCCTGTCGAGTAGACGTAGCCACCTGTGGCTGATTGCTACCCGCTCACGGTGATAGTAGCCCGCATTGACGGGTGGATTCTACAAAAGTAGGAAAAGGTGCCCGGAGTATCGAACGTGACCAGGCTAGAACTCTGGCCATCGCTGATAGTACCAGTATCCCATAAGCCGGTCTCGTCGGATGGTGTACCCGACGTCGCCGTATGAGGGGCCGGGTCGACATTGACCCATACTATCCTTGTACCGACGTTGACCGTCTGGCTTTTGTGGGCGAAGCCTGAAATCTCCAATTCCACAGTTTCCGGTGGAGCTTCTGGCTCAGATGGAGCCGTCGGCGTGGGCTCGGGTGTGCTGGTAGGCTCAAGGGTTGGGGTAGCGGTTGGTGCTGGGGTATCGGTGGGCACGGGCGTAGGGGTTGGAGTAGGGGACGTGGTTGGAGTGGGAGGTGTCGTTGGGGTTTCGGTGGCATCTGGTTCCGGCGTGGGAGTGTCGGGAGGTGGCGTAGGGGTAGAAGTAGGTGCTGGGGTGGCCGTCGGCTCGGCCTTAGGGGCAACGGTTGCTTCTTCTGAGCCGGCGCCCACGGTTATTGTGGCCCGCATTGAGCTGGGGTGTATGCGGCAATAGTATTTGAATTCTCCAGCCTCGCCAAAGGTAAAGCTGAAGGTATCTCCTCTCCTGAGAGTATCGCTGTCCCACAGGCCATCCGGGTCGCTGGGGGTCCCGGAAGTAGTTGTGTGGGGAACACCGTCTTGCTGCGTCCAGACGACTGTTGTGCCCACCTCTACGGTCAGGTCCTGATGGGTGAAGTCTTTGATATCGGCATTTGTCACGTTGGCGTCGGCGGGGGTTCCAGTGGGTTCCGGGGCCGTAGTGGGGGTTCCTGAAACTGTAGTTGGAGTCGGAGTAGAAGTCGATGAGGGGACCGCTGTCGTTGCTGCGGGAGAGGTGGTTTGGGTGGCGCTGGGAACGGACGTGGCTGAATCCCCACAGGCTGCGACAATGGCAAACAAAACGGTTCCCAAAATCACAAAAACGGATCTATTATTCAAATCCCCCCCCCTAATCCAATAGCCTGCAGTATGAGAGACTTGAAACAACGGGTTACGACCAAAGGGGCTCCATGGATTCGTTGGGTCCTAGATCGCGCCCAACAGCACTCTTACGATCTTCATCTCCAAGCTCACGCCCAACTGCCTGACCAACTCCGTCCTGTCGATATCACCGAGAACCACATTATATGCGACTCCTAGAAGTCGTCCTACCCGAAAGTCCACGATCGTCGATGATGCCACCCCAACGGGCGTGGTCTGAACAGAGCGTATGGCAACGGCCTCGTCAGAGAACCCCTCCATCTGCAACACATCAACGCTGATCAACTGCTGTCCGGGTTTGAGCTCCTGTCCTTCCATATGTCGGAACTCTCTAACGAATTTCTCCGACATCCATCGAGATACCGACGCTTTGTCCTCAAACATATGAACAACGGTGGCCACCAGAATGTCGGATCCCGGGGTCAATGCGTCAATTGCAACATGGTTGGTGAACTCCAGCAGATAGCCTGTTAGACGCCCGGTCGCCCTGGTCTCTTCTGGGGTAGTCCCAGGAATTCCGTGCTCTGCCATCGCCTCGTTATCGAGAATGATCTCCTGAGACACTGGGAATTCTTTAAACCTGTCAGGGAGATCTTCTTTGGCCAGGACCATCCGCGAAAGATCACCTTCTGCCAACTCGGTAGTTGCCTTGTAAAGAGCCTCAGACAACGTTGTTCGTTCCTACCTTAGAAATCATCTGATTATCTCCTCTGCCGGCTAACGAGCTAGGCTGGGCTCTCTTAGTACGCGTCGGAGTGGGAGATGCAGCCGCCTTCTCAGCGATGAAGTTACCTTCGACGTTACTGGCAAGAAACACCTGATGGCCCCACGAATCGAAACCGACAACCTGCACTCTGATAGCCCGGACATACCCAAGCCGAGTGAGGGAATGTACAGCAGTCAAAGTGAGCATTTGAGGTGACCTTTAAAGTAGCATGGGTCAACTGGCGAGTCAATAAACCGAAACCTCTTCTTCCCTTTATTTTCACTACTCCAGTGGGATCATATAATGCTTAAAATTTAAAAAATTGATTAAAAATTGATTAAATTTAGTCTTGAAATCCGACCAAAAAACCTGGTAGTCTCACCTGGATCGCTTTGGGACAGGAAGGGTACAGTGGTGAAGCGGCGGAAGGTTGTCCTGTTCCAATATCACTGCACCAAACGTATCGGTGCCCGTTCTGGCAACCGGACTACTAGCCTGGTGAGCCAGCAGATCTGAGCTAATACCAAACGGGGGATTCAGACCACCGTCCGCATTCCCTGGCTGGTCGGAGTCCCTAGTCCGTGCCCCCAGAGGGCCTAACTATTGGAGAAGATCTGAATGGTTTTAGTGGCTGATGTCCAGGAGCGGATCGCACCAGATCCAACGGGCATAAGTGGTGGAGAGGAAGGGGAAGTGGGGACAAGCTCCACACACCGTCCGGTTCTTCTCCGCGAAACAGTCGGTTATCTGGGAGTGTCGCCTGGCGGGGTATATATCGACTGTACTGTTGGGGAAGGAGGCCACTCCTTCGCGATCCTCGAGGCCGCAACGCCTGGGGGCCGGCTACTAGGGATAGACTTGGACCCACAGGCCCTCCAACTCGCAGATACCCGTCTTCGCCCATACGATGGCTCATTCATCCTCATAAAGGGCAGCTATGTCCATTTGAAGGAACTGGCGGCACAATCTGACTTCACACAGGTAGACGGAATCCTGCTGGACCTTGGGCTTTCATCCCTTCAGCTACGAGGTGAAGGTCGCGGCTTCAGCTTTCAAAGGAACGATCCCCTGGATATGAGGTTCGATCCCGACGGGCCAATAGACGCCACAGATATCGTAAACACCTACCCTGCCGATGAACTGGAGCGAATACTGGCCACCTACGGAGAGGAACGAAGGTCCCGGGCCATATCACGAGCCGTGCTGCGACAACGACCCATAAAGACAACACAAGAGCTTGCTGATCTGATAGTCAGGGTAGCCGGAGGGCGGCATGGAAGAATCCACCCGGCAACCAGGTCGTTTCAGGCACTGCGCATAGCCGTCAATTCGGAGTTGGATAACCTGACAGAGGCCCTGCCTCAGGCGGTAAGGCTACTGAAGCCCGGCGGCAGATTAGTGGTTATCAGCTATCACAGCCTGGAAGACAGGATAGCGAAGACCTTTTTGGCGTCCGAGGGGAAGGCCTCTTCCCTAAGGATACTTACTCGCAAGGTGGTCTTTCCCTCACTCGACGAGGTCCGGGGGAACCCACGAAGCAGAAGCGCCCGCCTGCGGGCAGCAGAAAGACTAGGAGACACAAAACCGTAGCAACCCGGCTAACCGGGGAGGAGGGGTGAATCGATGGCATCGGAGACGTTCTACACAGCGATCGATCTGGGGACCACCAAGGTCTGCACGATAATAGCCAAGATAGGTCCGGAAGGAGAGTTAAAGGTCCTGGGGACGGGTATCGTACCCTCTCAGGGCATGAACAAAGGAAGTGTGGAGAGTATCTTGGAGACTAAGGAGGCGGTCAAAGCCTCGCTCGAGGAGGCGCAGCGATATCTGGGCCGTTCTGTTTCCTGGGCTTACTTAGGGGTAACCGGAGACCACATCACATCTCTGAACACGACCGGCTTCCTCAAAGGTTCTGGAGAGAACGAGGCCATATCGTCCGAGGACCTGCAACACTTGATTCATTCTTCATACCCCCAGGTTTCCAACGGCAAAGAAGTATTGCACGTGATTCCGACCGGCTACCTGGTAGACGGCCTGACCGGGGTCAGAAACCCTGTAGGCCTCCACGCCGACAGGGTTCAAGTCGAATCCCACGTGGTAATGGGTGAAGCAGCCGTCCTCAAGAATCTGGTCAAGACGGTGGAGGGTTGCGGTGTACCCGTAAGAAGCGTGGTCCTTCAGCCCCTGGCAGCGGCCGAAGCCATCTTGACCCAGGACGAAAGGGAGCTTGGAACGGTGCTCGTGGATATCGGGGGAGGGACCACCGACGTAATGATATTCCGCGGAGGCAGCCCCTGGTTCACCTCCATAATCCCGGTAGGGGGCAACCAGCTCACCAGAGACCTGTCAGTCGCTTTGGGGGTACCGAACTACATGGCCGAGGAGATCAAGGTCAGGTGGGGACACGCCATATCCGAGGCCGTTCCTGGGGACGAGGAAGTGCGAATTCCCGGCTTCCAGGGCCAGCCACAACGCACAGTCAGCCAGAGGTCGTTGTGCATCCCGATTCATGATCGGCTGATCGAAACTTTGAAGCTGATACTGCTCCAGGTCCAGAAGGCAGGGCTAAGGAATTTGCCGCACGGCGGCATGGTAATTACAGGGGGGACTGCTGAGATGCCCGGCCTACAGGAGCTGGCGCAAAAAACTACCGGGGCTCCCGTGCGCGTCGGCTATCCGGAAGATATCCGAGGACTGCCGTCCCAGCTAAGAAAACCTGCTTTCTCCACCAGCGTGGGAACTCTTCTCTGGGGTATCAAACATCATGGTGAGAAGAGGGCATACCGAAACGGGGACCAGACCCTTCTGGGATACAGATCATTGTTCAAACAGATCAAGAAGAAAGTAACTCGAAGCTCTGTCTAATTTAGGGAGGAAAGGCGGAAGCTGTTCAGCTTCCGCCGAAAAAAGAGGAGGAAACATGACACCAAAGGGACGAACACCCATAGACGGCTCACCCGCAGTGGAGGAGGCCCGGCCCCCGGGAACGCCAGTCATAAAGGTGATGGGGTTGGGTGGAGGTGGCTGCAACGCCATCGGCCGGATGAACAAGGAGAGGCTGGAGATGGTGGAGTACTATGGCGTCAATACCGACGCTCAACATCTTTCGAGATGCGACGTTGGCCACAAGGTGACCATAGGGGGCCACCTGACGAGAGGCCTGGGCGTTGGAGCAAATCCGGAACTGGGCCGCCAGGCAGCGGAAGAGAGTAGAGAAGAGTTGGAGCAAGCGCTGGACGGTGCTGATATGGTCTTCATCGCTGCCGGGATGGGAGGTGGCACAGGCACAGGAGCGGCCCCTGTAATAGCCCAAATGGCAAAGGAGGCGGGCATACTCACAGTGGCTGTCGTAAGCCGGCCCTTCGCATTCGAGGCTTCTATGCGACGCAAGAACGCAGAAGAGGGGATCTCCCGTCTGAGGGACCACGTGGACACCCTCATCGTGATACCCAACGACTGTCTGTTCCAGCTAGACCATCAAAAAGAGCAGACCTTTAGCTGGGAAGGTGCCCTCAAGACGGCCGACACGGTGCTCCAGCAAGGCATACAGGCCATCGCAGACATCGTAACCGTGCCGGGCGAGATCAACGTGGACTTCGCCGATGTCAGGACGATTCTTACCGACGCGGGGCAGGCCTGGCTGGCTATCGGCAAAGGCAAGGGAGAGGCAAGGGCAAAGGACGCAGCAAAGCAAGCTGCCAAGAGCCCACTGCTCGACATAACCGTCGACGGTGCGAAGCGCCTGCTATTTGTCGTGACCGGTGGCAACTCCATGTCTCTTAAAGAGGTGCAGGAAGCCGCCGATGTGATCCAAGAGATGGCCGACCCAGACGCCAACGTCATATTCGGTACCTCCAAGGATCAGAAGCTGGATGACGAGATCAAAGTGACGATGGTAGCGGCTGCTTTCCCGGTGATCCAGGACCACATGCAGCACCGGGATGAAAACCTGAGGAAGCTCTTGAAGGGTGCCATTCCGGAAGAAAAAGAAGACCTGGAAATACCCAGCTTCATGCGCAGGCAGACTGCCCAGAAAAGCCGGGGGTTTTTTCGGTAAGACCAACGGTCATGCTTGAGTAATTTCCTGGTAGCCTTGAGGACCTATTAGATCCTTCCATAAAGGACAACAGGCACCGGGAACTGTCCAAGGCCGCCCTTAAACGGGCGGCCTTTCGATTTGCCCTCAAAAATCCTCCAACTTCCTGCTGAAAAACTGACATGAAACGCCTTGACATGGTTGTTGGCCTCGTCTAGAATCCCTGGGCACTACATATTGTGCCATTATAGAAACAAAGCACAAGATATAGTATTTCTAAGAACATTCTAAGAAAAGTTTAAGAAACGGTTAGAAGTGAATGCGATGCCCATACTGCGGTTCTCCCGATTCCAGGGTGACCGACTCCCGAACGGTGGAGGACGGAATCCGGCGGAGACGGGAATGCTCACGGTGCGACCTGAGATTCACCACCTACGAACGGGTGCAGTCCACCAATTTATTGGTGGCGAAGCGGGATGGCAGGCGCGAGGAGTTCAACCGGGAGAAGCTTCTGTCGGGCATAGTGAAGGCCTGCGTCAAGAGGCCGATATCATATCGGGATATAGAGAAGGTAGTGGAGGATATAGAGGCCGAGTTGCAGAACTTGGGCCACGCGGAGATCAAGTCTACAATGCTGGGCCAGATGGTGATGGAGCGCATCAGGCGTCTCGATTGGATCGCCTACGTGCGCTTCGCCAGTGTCTATCGGGAATTCCAGGACATAGAGAGCTTCGAGCAAGTAGTGAAGGACCTACGGGAATACCGGGAACAGACTGGGCAGCTTCCTCTTATAGAGGGGGTGTTACCGCCAACCCGAGGTCAAAAGAGGAGAGGGAGGGGGCAGGGTCGGGTTTCAAACGCAAGCCAACGGCAGCCAAAGGTTAACCGAGGAGGAGGAACCCGCGATGCTTAACCCACACGAAGATGCACAGATTTCTCGCTGGGAGAAGCTGACTCAGGAGGTACAGGAGCCGACCGTCAACTTAAACGGATTTACCCTGGTTGGTGTCTTGGACAGAGGCACCAGTCCTATCGCTTCCATGCAGGAAGAGATAGATCAGAAGGCACGTGAAGCCCTGGTAGCCTGCTGGTTGGACGAAAACCACGGCGAACGACTGATCGATCTTAACTAAATAACCAAACCAAACGGCTCGATTTCCGGCGCAACGGCCGCCCTCTGAAGAGGAAAAGCACCCGGCTGTCATAGGGTCAAACTAGGGGAGTTTTTACCACAAATTACTCAACATCTAGTGGCAGAACTGTTAAACAACACCATAGATTGTGGTATAATAGAAGGGTTGAGGAGGTGGGAGAAGGCGCAAAAGGGTGGCCAGCGACGCTGCATATGCTGGGAATACCAGATAACCTCGATACGCCAACCAACAGGCTTTCCATTGATGTCCGCGCTTGGAAGAGTTATGTACTTATCCCACCCAATTTTGTCGCTGCCATTCCAGGATTAACAGGTTCGACTTGTCGAAGAACAGCGGCTGACTCTATTACTCATTTTCAGATCAAACTTCATCCAGGGTATTTGTCATATTTTTCAGGAGGTATTACACCGTGACCACCACCAGGGATATTTCAAAGGTAGGGAAGTCCGACGTCGGGCGGAGAGTGGTCCAAGCCATGAGGGAGGCCGGTCTGGTGGACGACCTCACCAGTTCCACCCCGAACTTCACAGAGAACTCCTTGATCGTCCTCCAACGCCGCTACCAGTCCAAGGACAGGGAAGGGCAATTGGTCGAGGGGCCGGAGGAAATGTTCAGGCGAGTGGCCCGTAACCTGGCCCAGGCCGACCGGAACTATGGAGCCACCGACAAAGAGGTGGAGGATACGGAGGAAGAGTTCTTCCGGATCATGAGGCGCCTGGACTACGTGCCAAACTCCCCTACTTTAATGAATGCCGGAAGGGACCTGCAGCAACTCTCGGCATGTTTCGTACTTCCTGTAAGCGATTCCCTGGACTCGATTTTCGAGACGGTGAAGCAGACGGCCCTCATTCACAAGAGCGGTGGTGGTACTGGATTTGCCTTCAGCCGGCTACGGCCTGAGAAGGACGTGGTGGGTTCTACAGGCGGCGTTGCCAGCGGCCCGGTGAGCTTCATCCGTGCCTTCGACACCGCCACCGACGTGGTCAAACAAGGTGGTACGCGGCGTGGTGCCAACATGGGGATACTGAACGTCACCCATCCCGACATCCTAAAATTCATCAAGTCCAAGGAGGATGGCAAGAACCTGTCCAACTTCAACATCTCGGTCGCCGTCACCGAAGAGTTCATGCGGAAGGCGCGGGCTGGTGAGGAATACGACCTCCTGAATCCACGGACCGGCAGGATCGAGGGTCAGCAGAACGCCAAGGAGGTGTTCGAGCTGTTGGTGGAGTATGCCTGGAAGACCGGTGACCCGGGTATAGTGTTCTTGGACAGGATAAACAGGGACAACCCCAATCCCAAGCTGGGGCAGATCGAGAGCACCAACCCCTGCGGAGAGCAGCCGTTGCTCCCTTACGAGTCCTGCAACCTTGGCTCCGTCAACCTGGCCAGAATGCTGAAGTACACCGACGAGGGTGCCGAGGTGGACTGGGACAAAATAGATCTCGTGGTAAAGACCTCGGTCCACATGCTCGACAACGTCATCGATATGAACAGGTACCCTCTACCCGAGATCGACCAGATGAGCAAGCTCACCAGAAGGATAGGACTGGGTGTGATGGGCTTCGCCGACTTGCTGGTACAGCTTGGCATCCCATACGACTCGGAGGCTACCCTGGAGGTGGGGGAGGAAGTGATGCGCTTCATCAGGGAGAAGACCGACGAGGCGTCCATCGAGCTTGCCGAGGTGCGGGGGGCGTTCCCCGCATTCGAAGGCAGCATATACGACTATCCCAGCGGTCCGAGGAAGCGGAACTCCGCTCCCACAACCATAGCCCCCACCGGCACCATCAGTATCATCGCCGGGTGCTCCAGTGGCATCGAGCCGTTGTTCGCCCTGAGCTACGTTCGGAACGTCATGGACAACACCCGTCTGGTGGAGGGCAACCCTTACTTCGAGGCCGTGGCCAAAAAAGAAGGGTTCTACTCCCCGGAGCTGATGGAGCTCCTCGCCGAGAAGGGTGGCTTGCATGACCTTGATGGCCAAGTGCCTGCTTGGGCAACGGAGCTTTTCGGCACCTCCCACGACATCACGCCGGAATGGCACGTTCGCATGCAAGGCTCCTTTCAGAGACATACCGAGAACGCCGTGTCCAAGACCATCAACTTCTCCCACAGCGCTTCAGTTCAGGATATAGCCGACGCATACAACCTGGCTTATGAGCTTGGCTGCAAGGGCATCACGATCTATCGAGACGGAAGCAAGGACAACCAGGTTCTAAGCACCGGTGAGACGGGCAAGCACGCAGAGGGAGCGGTAGCGAGCTTCGACGCTGCGGCTGCCGGCGCTACGGGGTTGAGCCCCAGGGTCAGGCCCAAGCAGATGTCTGGAGTGACCGAGAGGGTTGGGACAGGCCACGGGAAGATGTATATCACTATCAACTTCGACGAGGAAGAAAAGCCCTTCGAGGTGTTCACCACCCTGGGCAAGGCTGGTGGCTGCGACTCAGCCCAGCTTGAGGCAATATCCCGGCTGGTATCTCTGGCGTTGAGGTCTGGCATCGACATGCAGGCAGTGATTGAGCAGCTTCGCGGGATCACCTGCTGCCCGGCCTGGGACAACGGCATGCTCGTACGCTCCGCGCCCGACGCGGTGGCCCTGGCACTCTCGCGGCACACCAGCGGCACAGAACCAGCGGCAGAAGAGTCGGACGGGTCCCAACTAAAGCTCTTCCCCAACTCCAATGGGAAGTCTGCTTGGGACCTGAACGGGGAGGTACCCAGGAGCCGCTGTCCAGACTGCAGCGCACCCCTATCCTATCAGGAGGGTTGCCTAATCTGCGTTAGCTGCGGCTTCAACAAGTGCGGTTAAGGTAACAAAACCTCACCTCCTGTGCCCCCTCTCCTTGGCCAAGGAGAGGGGGTTTTAAATTTCCCTATGCTATAATCTGGGCCGTAATTCAGTGGTAGGATAGATACCCATTTCCGCACGAGAAAGCACGTTGTCTGATTCGCTCAAACCTCTAATAGCCATCACGATGGGCGATCCCTGCGGCATCGGGCCTGAGGTGGTGGCAAAGGCGCTGGCCACAGAAGAGGTGTATAACATCTGCCGACCTCTGGTTGTAGGCAGCGTGTGGGTTATGGAGCAGGCAGTGATGCTGGCCGGAGCGCCTCTCTACATCAAGCAAGTGGACTCTCCTCAGGACACCGGCCTCAGGCACGGCACTGTAGACGTGCTTGACATCCATAACCTGGACCCCAAAGACGTGACGGCTGGTCAGGTCTCGCCCGTATGCGGAAAGGCAGCCATGGAGTGGGTGTCGAAAGCGGCCGAGCTGGCTCTGGCGGGTGAGGTGAAGGCTATCGCTACAGCCTCTATCAATAAAGAAGCCGCCAGCCTGGCCGGATACTCGGCCATCGGCCACATGGAGCTGCTACAGCAGGTCTCGGGCGCCAAAGACGTGGCGACCATGCTGATATCGGGACCGCTACGCGTAGTTCACCTCACTACCCATCGATCATTACGGCAGGCCTGCGATTACGTGACCAGCGATAACATCCTTGCTAAGCTCGTCCTCACTCAACGGAGCTTCGAGGCATGGGGCATGCCCAAACCACGAATAGGCGTGGCGGCCCTCAATCCCCACGCCAGCGACGGTGGGTTATTGGGAGATGAGGAGACGGAGGAAATAAGCCCTGCTATCGAAGATGCCAAACGGAAGGGCATAAACGCACACGGTCCCATTCCCGCGGACGTCGTATTTCACCAGGCGATCCAGGGTGTGTACGACGTGACGCTGGCCATGTACCACGACCAGGGCCATATACCCGTGAAGGTGCACGGCTTCGAGCTCAGCATAACAGCTAACCTGGGTCTGCCCTTTGTGCGCACTTCGGTTGACCATGGCACGGCATTCGACATCGCCGGTAAAGGTGTAGCCGACCATCGAAGCATGCGGGAGGCCATAAAGCTGGCCGTTTCCCTTTCTACTGGTAACGGCCTCATCTGAATCGGCTTTTGTCCACTGCTTCCGCTCAGGCCCCTGATGTTATAATGTCGGCGTAGCTTTCACGTATGAGGATTCCATGAGGTTAGCGTTCATCGGCGGCGGCGCCATGGCCGAGGCGATTATCGGAGGCGTCCTTTCCAATGGTCTCGCAGGTCATAGCGAGATTGCCGTTGGCGAGGTGGTGAAAGAGCGTCGCCAGCTTCTGGAGCAGCGTCATAAAGTCTACGTCACCGCGGACAACCAGGAAGCCGCCCAAAAAGGCGAGGTGGTCGTGCTGGCGATAAAGCCTCAACAACTTGCCGAGGCCATGTCTCAGCTCAACGGTAGCATTCGGGGCTCCCAAGCGGTATTGTCGATCGTGGCCGGGGCCAAGACCGCGACCATCTCCCAGGGCTTGGGCACAGACTCGGTCATCAGGGTCATGCCCAATACGCCAGCGCAGATCGGCGCCGGGATGAGCATCTGGACCTGCTCACCCAAGGTCGACGAAGAGAAGCGTCAAATTACCAGGGAAATCCTTGGCAGCATAGGCGAGGAGATATATGTCTCCGATGAGAAGTACGTGGACATGGCGACTGCTCTCAGCGCCAGCGGTCCCGCCTACGTTTTCGTCTTCATCGAATCCCTGATTGAAGCGGGTGTGTATCTCGGCTTGCCTCGCGATATGGCCCGTACCCTTGCCGTTCAGACCGTGCTTGGGAGCGCCAGGTTAGCCAAAGAGAGCGGCAGAGACCCCGCGGATCTGAGGGCTATGGTGACATCGCCTGGGGGCACCACCTCGGAGGCCTTGCTGGCTCTTGAGGAGGGCGGCTTTCGAGCAAGCGTCATCAACGCCGTTGTGGCGGCCTATGCCAAATCTATCGAGCTAGGTGAGCAGCAGTGAACAACGTCATCAAGGAATTCGTCAACATACTGGTGCCGGTCCTTTACGTCGCGATATTTGCACGCGTGATTCTCTCTTGGCTGCCAATGGGAGGGTCCAACAATCCTCTGGTGGCAATCGTCTACCAGATAACCGAACCTATTCTGGGACCCATACGGCGCGTGATACCCCCGTTGGGAGTGTTTGATCTGACCCCAATGATAGCCTTGATTCTATTAGGAGTAATTCAGGCGGTAGTAAATAGACTCCCCAGCTAGTTGACCTCTGCCGCAATAAATCTATAATATCCTTTTGACACTCGCGTGGTGGTGAATCATGAACAAAGAGCTTCTTAAAGGAAATACTGAAACTCTCCTTCTTTCCCTCCTGGCAAAAGAAGAGATGTATGGCTATCAGATCGTCAAAGAGATGGAGAGTCGCAGCAGCGGATACTTCCGCTTTAAAGAGGGAACTCTCTATCCGGCACTACACCGCCTTGAGGAATCCAACCTGGTGGATGGTACATGGCAGGAAGCGGATACGGGAGTGCCACGCCGGTATTACCACATAACGAAAAAGGGTAGAAATGTACTGGCAGAACGGCTACGGGAGTGGCGCCGGTTCTCCAAGGCAGTCAACGCTGTTATGATCCCTCAAGCGTCCTAGTCTTAGTTAGGAGATCCCATTGGACAAGGAACTTGGACGTTACTTTTCGGACCTGGCAAGGAAGCTGAGGCTCGATCCTGCCACCAACAGAGAGATAGAGCTCGAGCTACAGAGCCACCTGGACGAAAAGGTCAGGGAACTACAGGAAGAGGGCCTTACCTACCGCGAAGCCCTTTCCCAGGCCTTGCGCGATATGGGCAAACCAGACTTAATCGCCCAGGACATGTACTCGGTACATAGCAAGGGCTCCTGGCGGGACATTTTGCTGGCCACACTGCCACATCTTCTGCTCGCCTCGCTGTTCGCGCTGCATCTATGGACTCGTTACACGTTGGTAGCAGTCCTGTTGGTAGGTGCCATTTTCATAACGCTAAGAGGCTGGAAGGCAGGCAGGTCCAAATGGACCTATTCGTGGCTCGGGTATTGCATGGCCGCTCCGGCTATCTCCTGGCTGTTCGCTTTGGGCGCTATTGGATACGGAGCTTGGGAGTATGTCACTACAGGTGACCTTCCCCTCAGCGTCCCAACGTACATCCTTATTCTCGCTTACATACCCTTCTCCCTGTGGATAATGGGTAATGTGGTGCTCAAGGTGGTAAGGCAGGATTGGCTATTAGCGTCGCTTACGGCACTGCCATTCCCCTTCCTCACTACATGGATCCTGTTCCTTAACTGGCAGGGGGGGCTATTTACGGGTGAAACCTCGAGGTTTCAGGAAACGGATGGGGATCGTGCTCTTATATTCCTCGCGTTAGCCGTGACCACTGGAGTCTTCCTGAAAGTTGGTAGACGGCTGATAAAAATCGGGCTTTTGACCTTATCAACCGTCTTGCTGGTTGTGGTCACAGTAGTAGCCGTCCCTCTCGCATTCAATCTCCTGGCAGTCATCCTGATAATGCTGGCATCGGTGGCCTTTCTCCTCAGCCCAGCGGTTCTCCAATCGAGGATGGATCGTAAATATGACCCATACATGCCCGTGGGAGAGGGAAGAGGAGAAGTTAATCATTGGTTCACAAACACGGGGTAGCCGTTGTAGTCGATAGCAGTAGCTGTTTGCCTCCCGAACTGCTGAAGAAGTGGAACATACGAGTTGTCCCTCATGAGCTAATGATCGACGGGCGGGCATATGGTGACGGCGTTGACATAAAGCCCACAGAGTTCTACGAGATCCTCCAGAGCAACAATAAATCCCTATCAACCTCCTCACCCAAACCTGCCAGCTTCATAAACGCCTTCCACTCGGCCAGTCAAGACGCGGAAAGCATCTTGTGCCTCACCGTATCCGGCGGCTTTAGCGCCACACTTCGTTCGGCGTCGATAGCTGCTCAGGCGCTCGAGGAGGAGATGCCGGAGATGCCGATCAAGGTGGTGGACAGCCAGGCTGCCGCAGGCGCAGAGGGTTTGATCGCATTGGTGGCAGCGAGGGCAGCACAGGAGGGAGGCGACCTTGATGGCGTTCTTTCTCGGATCGAAGAGGTTATTCCCCGGGTCAACCTGCTGGCCTTCCTCGACACGTTGGATTACCTACGACGCAGTGGAAGGGTCCCGAGAGTAGCCGCGTGGGCAGGATCGCTGTTGGGTATCAAGCCCCTCACGGAGCTGAAGTTGGGAGAAGCAAGGGTAATAGGAAAACCCAGAACCCGTGCAAAAGCGACGGAGCGCCTGATTGAGGTGATGAAAGCTCGCGTCGAGGATGCAATGGTTCACGTTAACGTAATGCACGCTCGCGCGGCAGATGATGCAGAGGCACTGCGTGATCGGGTGCAGTCGGATTTTAATTGCTCAGAGCTTTTTATAAGCGAGTTCACACCAGTGATGGGAGCGCATCTAGGACCCGGGCTCCTGGGACTGGCCTTTTTCACAGACGTTTAGGCCCATCTATCATGCAGGAGCCTCATCCCTAACGACCCAATAAGCTGACGACCTGCGTGTTCTGAGACGCTGTCTTCCCCAAAGGCCGCCTCGGTGGAAAAGGCAGCCATAGTCGTGGTCAGCGGCCTGCCAAGCAGTGGCTTCTCAAGTAAGACCCTGGACAGAGGCCCCGAGTTAGCAAGCCCGAATTAGCAAGATTGTCTGATCCATGCAATAATTATTTCATCACCCATTCGGTTACTAATCCCTTTAAGGAGGATCTGCGTGGACATCAAAGTAATTCAAGGTGATGTCACCGATATCAAGACTCCGGCTCTGATAGTGAATCTATTCGAGGGGGTCAAGCAACCTGGCGGCGCTACTGGAGCTGTTGACAAGGCGTTGGATGGGACCATATCCCAACTGATCCAGGATGGCGAGATAAAGGGAAAGAAGGGAGAAAACATCCTCATTCATACTCTGGGCAAAATGTCCCCGTCCAGAGTGCTGGTAGCCGGGCTGGGTAAATCGGAAGGCTTCGACGCAGAAACAATCAGGAGTGTAATAGCAGGGTCATGCCGTCATCTGAGGAAACTTGGCATTAGCAAAGCCGCCACCATCGCCCATGGGTCTGGCATAGCCGGACTGGATGCGATCGCCTCCGGACAGGCCATCGCTGAGGGCGCTATCCTAGGACTCTACCGGTTTAACAATTATCTGACCAACGGGGATGAGAACACTGGAGAGCTAGATGAGCTGCTGATAGTTGAGAGAGATTCGGCCAAAATCGGTGACCTGAAAAATGGTATCGATCGCGGAAAGCTTATGGCCGAGGCGGCCATACTAGCCCGGAACATGGTAAACGAGCCTTCCAATGTCCTGACGCCAACCCGCATGGCTGAGATATCCAAACAGATAGCCGAGGAGGAGGGTCTAGAGCTGACCGTCCTGGAACGCGAGGACATGGAAGACAAGGAAATGGGCGCCATCCTGGCTGTGGCAAAGGGAAGCCATCAACCACCGAAAATGATAGTTCTCAAATACACAGGTGATCCTGAGAACCCTGAAAACGTCATTGGCTTTGTAGGGAAAGGGATAACTTTCGACTCGGGCGGTATTTCCATCAAACCATCGAACGGTATGGAAGATATGAAGGGGGACATGGCCGGTGGCGCTTCCGTAATCGCCGCCATCAAAGTCATCGGTCAGCTAAAGCCCAAGATCAATGTCACGGCAATAGTGGCCGCCACTGAGAACATGCCGGGCGGCTCGGCCCAGCGCCCAGGAGACGTCGTCAGAAGCATGAGCGGCAAGACCATTGAGGTCATCAACACCGACGCGGAAGGCAGACTTGTGCTGGCCGATGCTCTCCATTATGCCAAACAGGCGGGCATTACCCGTCTCGTGGACGTAGCCACCTTGACCGGGGCAATGGTGGTAGCCTTGGGCACCGGCAGCAGCGGAGTGATGGGAAACGACCAGAAGCTCATAGACCGCCTGATTCAGGCGGGTGCATCTGCTGGCGAGAGGATTTGGCAGTTGCCCTTATACGACGATTACAAAGAACAGATAAAGAGCAGCGTCGCCGACATCAAGAACACCGGCGGCCGAGGGGCCGGGTCCATAACCGCGGCCTTGTTTCTAGCAGAGTTCACGGCCGACACCCAATGGGCCCACCTCGATATAGCCGGGACCTATATGACAAACAAAGACAAGGGTTATTTGGTCAAAGGTGGTACTGGGATTCCCACCCGTACCCTGGTAAATCTCGCCCTCGAACTGGCAAACGCTGCCAATTGACTCCATATACCATTTCACTTAGACTGCTTTGGAGGGTGGAAGGCGAGCTCTCATGGTGAGCGTAGCCAAGGGGCCTAAGGCGCCTGACTGTGGCTCAGGAGATCGTGGGTTCGAATCCCACCGCTCACCCCAACGACTGCGCCCGTAGCTCAACTGGACAGAGCGCTGGGCTTCGGACCCAGAGGTTGCGGGTTCGATTCCTGCCGGGCGCGCTCTTACCAACCTGTTCGAACAAGCCCTGAGATATCCCAGGGCTTGTTGCTTTTTACAGGGCGGTACAGAGAACGGTTGTGATAAATTAACCATAGCCTGTGTGGCCGAATGCTTATGAAACCTGTGAACACAATAGCTCTCGAAGTGGTGCCCACGTCCAAACAAGGTGGACAACCGAGGGCCATAGAAGAGGCCAGGAAAGTAAAGACCCTGCTGGATAAATCCGGACTGACCAACGTTATCAACACGTTCTTGGTTCCTCAGATCATTGCGGAAGAGGGGGACAGGCCCATTGCTCTGGACGAGAAGATGGACCCGCTGGATACCAGAGAGGCCCTGGCAATGGAGCTTCCCATCTCGTTTATTTTTACCCAGGTCACGGTGTTCACGCCTCTCGACAAGCTAACGTCGAGATTAAAAAGAGTTCGAGAAGCGGGGGTCGGGCGCGTCGTGTTCGTCGGAGTGCCCAGGGTTTTTGACGAAAAGGACATAGTTGGGCCGTTTCCCAGCGAGGCACTGGGACGTTTCAAAGAGATTATTCCGTCCAGGGGCGTCATATTGATCCCAACGAGGCCTGACGAAGACGAGAGGTTTCAAGCCAAGCTGGATTCGGGGGCCAACTTCGCCTTGTCGCAATTGCTATTCAGCGATCAGATCGTGCCCTTTTTACGGAAGCTCGAGGAGTCTCCGCAAAAACCTGAAATCCTGCTTTCCTTCGGATACGTGCCACAGGTGGAGCTGAAAGTCGGACTCATGAGATGGCTCATACGGGACATTTCACCAGGCGCTCAGACGGATTCGGACAACATCGAAAGGCTGGCCGGCTCACCTTTTAACGAGAAAAGAAGATCCCTTGTAGAGCTATACAAAAGGGTGGTTGAGGGGGCCACGAAAACGCATTTTCCCATTGGCGTCCATTTCGAGTGTCCCTACGGAGTCTCCGAGCCAGCCCTGGAAACTTTCAGTGCGATGCTGGACTTCTGGTCGCCAGGCACAGGCTGACCGGTCTGAGCGAATCGTTACCTGCCAACCAGTCCCCGGATTTGAGCAATGGCTTCCTCCAGGTCCTGGTTAACGACCACCGGTTGATGATGCTCGATGGCGAGCCTGAGGAATTGGTCCTGGAGATGGACAAGATCGCCTAGTTGCTCTCGCGTAAAACTTCTTTTGGCGTGATTAAAGCTTAGCACTCTACTCTTCAAAACTTCCCTGTCAGGGACGTCGAGCACGCAAAGGATAGTGGCGCCCAGAGAGTCAGGATCCAGGATGCCGGGGATACAATGGGTACCTTCCAACACCATCCCTATTCCCTCTCGGATGGCCCTCTGGATGCACGTTTCGATACTAGGTTTGATGGTCTGCGCCTGACGTATCGCGCCTTCCAATATGCGGCTCTCCGCCCCAGTGGATGAATCCTCGAGCTCCTGGTGGGCGTCGTAGCTATTTCGACGAAGGAGCCTGGCTTGATCTTCCGGCAATAAATGGGAGATCGAGGAGCGGATGAACCCGGTGCTCAAGTGATGGGCGAGGTTCAACCGTTGAACGAGGAGATTGGCTATGGTGGTCTTTCCCGTCCCGGGCGCTCCGCCCAGGACGATGATCAACGGTTCCCCATCGTTTTCAAAGGATGACAGATCTCTAGTATCCAAGTGGCTGCGTAGGCATGAACTAGGTCGGCAGTGTATCGTGGGTATTCCTAGCTGTCAAGCATCACCTCGGGCTGCCTTGCCAAGGCGGCTAAAAGGCCCTCGATTCGAATCTGTTGTATTTGACAGTCATCCTAGCGAAATCATATAATTCCAATACGACGACCTCGGCTGGGGTCGTCAAGTTTACGGGGAGTTCCTTACATGCCCGAGCACGACGTTGTGGTGGTGGGTGGCGGGTTTGCGGGGATGCGAGCCGCCATCACTGCCAAGGCTGCCGGGGTCGACGCCGCTCTAGTCTCCAAAGTCTATCCCATCAGAAGCCACTCATCGGGAGCCCATAGCGGCATCAACGCAGCCCTGAGTTCAGAGGATTCATGGGAATCCCACGCCTCCGACACCATCGAAGGCGGAGCGCACCTTTCGGACCAGGATGCGGTGGAAACCATGTGCCGCGATGGTATCGACGATGTCATATCCCTCGAGCACATGGGCGTGATTTTCAGTCGGGATGATAACGGCCGTATAGACGTGATGCCGTTTGGAGGGTCATCGCATCCACGGACATGCTATGTGGGCGACTCGGCCGGCCATATAATCCTCCAGGTCCTCTACGAACAGCTTCTGAGATGGAGCGTTAAGACCTACGACGAGTGGTTTGTCAGCTCCCTGCTGGTCGACGAAGGTGTTTGCAAAGGTGTTATAGCTCAAGAGCTATCAACCGGCAGCATCCACAAAATCGACTCGAAATCGGTGATCCTGGCGACCGGTGGGATAGGCCGCATGTATCAGCCCAGCACAGCGGCCTACACCTCGACGGCCGATGGTCAAGCACTAGCCTATCGAGCAGGCGTACCACTGATGGACATGGAGATGATCCAGTACCATCCCACCTCTCTTGAAGCCAAGGGAGTGCTAATCACTGAGGCAGCCAGAGGTGTGGGAGCCGTTCTGGTCAACAAGGACGGCCAGGCATTCATGGAGGCATCCGACCCCGAAAGGATGGACCTGTCGACACGTGACGTCATGGCCCGTGCGGTCTTCAATGAGGCGGGTAAGAACGGGAATGGACCGGTGTCCCTGGACTTCCGTCACCTTGAACAAGGGCTTATAGATGACCGCCTGGCTGAGACTAAGTTCTTGGTAGACAGGCTGACGGGAGTGGACATCCGAAAAGACCTGGTCCCAGTGGAGCCGGCGATGCACCGTCCATTAGGCGGAGTCCAAGTGGACTCCCACGGGGCAACCAGCCTACCAGGCCTATATGCGGCGGGTGAGTGCGCCTGCGTTGGAGTTCATGGGGCAAATAACCTGGGAGGGAATGTCCTTCTCGAAAGCATAGTATTCGGCAGGAGGGCAGGCGAGGCGGCATCGGAATATAGCATGTCAACCCAATCTCAGAATGCGCCCCTGCCCCTCCTAGATGATGAAGTTAGCCGATTCGCAGTCCTAGCCGGACGCAACGGCACTGGCGATTCCGTTGGCTCTATCCAACGTGAGCTGGCCGAGGCGATGCACCAAAAGGTCGGACTTTTCCGGAACGCTGAGGCGTTGACGGAAGCCGGTAAAAAGATCGACCAGTTGACAGAACGATATTCCAAGCTTGGAATAGCAAGCGTCGATGGTCCGTACAATCCATCACTGTGCAGCTATTTAGAACTAGAGAATATGTTGGAGGTGAGCAAGGTCATCGTAGCGAGCGTCCTTGCAAGGCAGGAGAGCCGGGGAGTCCACTACCGCATCGATTTTCCAGAAAGGGACGACGACAACTGGATGCAGCACACGCTGGCCTCTCACACGCCTGAAGGCCCCGAACTGGCGTACAGGCCGGTGGTGATAACCACCTGGCAGCTACAAAGGAGGTCTGGTTAATGGAGGTCACCGTTAAGGTGAAACGATATGACCCGAAGAGCGCCAGCACAGGTGAGTTTCAGGATTACCGCCTGGATATCTCCGAAGAGGAAAGCGTTCTCGATGCCTTGTGGCGCATAAGACAAGAGCAAGATGGAACCCTGGCTTTCAGAGGCACCTGCCGCACAGGCTTCTGTGGGGATTGCACAATGCGTGTCAGCGGGAAAAATAGAATCGCGTGTTGCACCGCCGTGGGGAACGCTGTCACAGATGGCGAGGTCACCATCGAACCGATCCGGCTCATCAAGGTCTCTAAAGACATGATGTTCGACGTGGAGGCAATGGTATACAGCAAGTACCGGGCGGTCGAACCTTGGATTGAGACAGGCGGTTCTCAGCCGGAGCGGGAGTACCTCGTCCCTAACGAGGTCATACAAGACCTCAGGAACGTGATGAGTTGCACCATGTGCTGGCTGTGCGACGAAGGCTGCACCACCATGGTGGTGGACAAACAGTTCGTTGGGCCCGCCGCTCTGACCAAGGGATACCGGGTCGTCATGGACCCAAGGGACAGCAAAACCGAGGAACGGCTCCACAAGCTAAGCCGGGTTAAAGGAATGTGGGACTGTTGCCATTGCTTCGAAGCCACAGAGCACTGCCCGAAGGGTATAGACCCAACAGAGCGTATCTTCACGCTAAAGAACCAGGCTATCAAAATTGGCGCTGGGATTTCGACCGTAAAAAACCACTACAGGAGCTTCGCCGCTTCCGTAAAATCCGACGGGTGGTTGGATGAAACCCGCCTGGCCATTGAGACCGAAGGAGGATTGTCAAACATCTTCGCACAGCTAAAACAGCTTCCTCTAGGGTTAAAGGCTCTCAAACGTGGAAAGATGCCGAAGCCCTACTTCCTCCATAAAAAACGTAAGGGAGCTGAAAAAATCAAGCGCATATTCAAAAAGTGGGAGGAAAGAGCTAATGGCATACGCCTTCTATCCGGGCTGTGTATCTAAGGGCGGCTGCCCAGAGCTTTATCCTGCGGCAGTCAAGGTCGCAGATAAACTGGGCATCGAGCTGGTTGAGCTTACCGATGTGGGTTGTAGTGGGGCAGGTGTGCTCAGCCAGGAAGTGTCCGACCCGATCAACGCCCGTACCCTGGCAAAGGTGGAACAGATGGGAATGACCATGATGACCATCTGCAGCACCTGTCAGGGAGTGTTCACCCAAGCCAACCACAGGCTCAAGTCAGAGCCGGAATACAAGGAGAGCATTAACAGAGAGTTCCTGGCATCGGAAGGGCTGGAGTACAAGGGCACAGTTGAGGTGAAACACTTCCTCTGGGTGCTGGACGAAGAATACGGCCTGGAACGGTTGAAGAACCTGGTAGTCCACCCGCTAAAGGACTTGAACGTGGCGCCTTTTTACGGATGTTATTTGCGCCGACCCCCAGATCTGATAGTGCCCGAGGGTTTTGAAAGGCGGAAAAGCGTACTGGAGCTGACCATCGAGGCGCTGGGCGGCGAAGTCACCAAGATTAAGGGTAAGGGCAAGTGCTGTGGCTTTCCCATCCTTTCCGCAAGCGAAGAAAACTCCCTGGCTATGTGTGGCACCCATACAATGGAGGCGAAAGAGAAGGGCGCCGACTGTATGGTCACGCCATGCCCGCTCTGCCACCTGGAACTGGACGGCAAACAAGCTGACGCCGAGAAACACCGAGGCGAAAAGATCGACATGCCGGTCTTGCACCTTCCCCAGCTAGTTGGACTCGCCCTGGGGTTCAGTCCCAAGGAAATGGGCATGGGTAGGCATCTGGTCTCTACTAAAAGCGTGATCAACAAGCTGGAAGGGGTCAGGACCTAACCCCTAACGGCCTCCTCTGCCCGAAGTTCACCTCGTTTCACCCTGGTCAATCCGACCTCGAAGGCAGGTCCATCCGTACAGGGAAACCTCACGCCTAACCGCAATCGACTGGCATTTTGGCTGGGGCTAATCGGGAGGATATCGGTGCCATTGCCACGAGGCTGGCGACTGTCAGCGTAGTGCTTGCTATACTGGAAGGCCGGTTATTCGACAGGTGATGAGGGACGTGAGGACGAAAAGAGCTAGCAACACAGCACCGATGAGAAACCAGTATCTCGCTTCCCCCATGTGATTAGCGACTGTTTACCAGTTCCAGTAGATACTACATCGCCTATATTTTAGTAGAGGTGGCAAGAAACCATATGACCTTTGCCCATATCCTTCGTGACCGGTATCTCCACGGAACACTTGTCCATGGCGGAGGGGCAGCGGGGATGGAACCGGCAGCCAGACGGCGGGTTAATGGGCGACGGGACCTCTCCCGGAAGGACAATTTCCTCCCGTGTATCATCCGGATGGGAAGGAAGCGCCGCAGAAAACAGAGCCTTGGTATACGGATGTAGGGGGTTCACGTAGAGGCCCTCTGTCGGAGAATATTCCACGATCTGCCCGAGATACATCACGGCAGTCTGGTGAGCCATGTACCGTACCGTGCCAAGATTGTGGGCAACCAGTAGAAACGCAACGTTGGTCTCAGCTTGAAGGTCTACCAACAGGTTCATGACCTGAGCCCGTATCGATACGTCCAGGGCAGAGACGGGCTCGTCCAGGATGATCAGCTTTGGATAGGAGGCCAAAGCGGCGGCGACGGCTACGCGCTGCCTCTGGCCGCCGCTGAATTCGTGGGGATATAGGTTGGACTGCCATTTGTGTAGTCCAACTTGATCCATCACCTTTTCTACTCGCTCGTTCTTCTCCTTTCGGGAGACTTTTCTGTTAACAACAAGCGCTTCCGCTACGATCTCCTTGACCTTCATCCGGGGGCTGAGAGACGACCATGGGTCCTGGAAGACAGCCTGCACCTGAGTCCTATAGTCCTTTAGCTCTGAACCACGGAAGGTCTGGATGTCCTTCCCATTTAGCAGTATCTCCCCCTCCGTCGGTTTCTCAAGTCGAAGAATCAGCTTGGCCGTTGTGGTTTTACCGCAACCGGACTCTCCGACGAGGCCCAGAGTCTCGCCTTCGTTGACGGCAAAGCTAATCCCGTCTACAGCCTGAACGTATCCGATCGTCTTCTGAAAGATAAGGCCTTTATTGACCGGAAAGTGCTTTTTTAATTTATCGACACGGAGTATCTCTTGACTCATAGGGCTTCCTCTTGGACTGGTTCACGAGCCCCTTCAGGATCGCGCCAGCTTAAATCGTCCCATCTCTCATCGAGCATCCAGCAGTCCGCCCGATGCTCGGCACTCACCGGGAACTCCGGTGGGTATTCAAGTATGCAACGCCCGCTGGCGTGAGGGCATCTGGCTGCGAACCGGCAACCTGGAGGCAGATCGTATAGGGCCGGTGGTTGCCCCTCAATCGAGTATAGCCTCTCTGTCCGTTCCATGGTTGGTACCGAGTCCATGAGGGCCTGGGTGTACGGGTGCTGCGGTTTGTTGAACAGGTCCCGAACATCGGCGGTTTCCACGATGCGGCCAGCATACATAACCGCGACTCGGTCGCAAAGGCGAGCCACTATACCGAAATCGTGGGTAATGAATATTATCGCTAGACCGGTCTCTTCCTGGATCTCCTTAAGCAGCCTCAGGTACTGAAGCTGGATCGTGACGTCTAGAGCAGTCGTGGGCTCGTCGGCTATTATGACCTTGGGCTCACAGGAGATCGCTATAGCGCCAATGACCCGTTGTTTCATACCACCGCTCATCTGGTGGGGGAACTCGTCCATCCGCCTTTCCGGGGCGGCCACACGAACGTTTCTCAGGGCCTCGACGGCTTTCTTGACCATGCTCTTATGTGACCCTTTGTTATGGGTCCGAAGAGCCTCAACAACCTGGTTGCCAACCGTGTAAACCGGGTTTAATGATGTCTGAGGATCCTGAAGAATCATCGAAATCTTTCGGCCCCTTATCTGCCGCATCTCCTTTTCGTTCTTCTCTACCAGATTTTCACCGTCCAGAACGATTTCACCTTTTACGATACGGGCAGCGGGCTTGGGGATCAGGTTCAGCAAGGACAAAGCGGTCATGGTCTTGCCGCAGCCAGACTCTCCGACGATGCCCAATGTCTCCCCTTGGTCCAACCGGAATGAGACACCGTCTACCGCCTTTACCACACCCCAACGGTTAAAGAAGTAGGTGTGAAGGTCCTTGACCTCCAGGATGGGTTCGCTGTTGCTCATTGACATAATTGACACCATACGCCTTTAGTGTGGTTATGACTCACTAGGGACGGACTGAATCCAGGCTGTGAGAATGCTGCAGTTGAGAGGGAAAACAGTACGGTTATTAATGGGGTACCGTAAAACGAAAGGTTCGAACAACTAATTCGCCATCTGTTTGTTTCTACGACATAGTGCGGCCTAACGGTTTCGCGCCTACCTGGACTCCGTAGCCGCTAATAGCAATTCATATCTGTTCGGGGCAGTGGCACTACTCTACAAGCGCCAGTTTGGTATGTCAAGAGGAACCTCTTGAACCGTCCCTCGAAACCGTGTACGCTGCTGTTAAGAGGGGGCCATGGCTTCCAAGCTGAAACAAATACCGGAAATTCTGCTTGCCAGGCTCTGGAAGGAGCGAGCGACCCGCCAGGAGTATCTCAGGTCGGGCAGCGGCCGCAGGTTTAGGGTCATCTACCCTGGGGGGACTGGGTCTAGCGCAGGTCCGGATCTCAGGGACGCCGTGCTGGAGGAAGAGGGAGTTGGTCTGGTGAGGGGCGATGTGGAGGTTCACGTTGACCAAAAGAGCTGGAAGGCTCATGGCCACAACAAAGACCCCCGCTATAACGGAGTAGTCCTTCACGTGGTCGCCTCACAGGACTCGCAGTCAGACACTTTACGGTCCGGCCAGCAGGCTCCGGTCGTTTCAATAGAGCCCCTTCTGGCTCAACGGAACAGGCCAAGCAGCCCGGTGGATGTATGGTCACTGCTAGGTGCCCACGGTTACCGCCGCCCTGAAACTTCGCCAGACATGGGTGCACTGCTGGACATGGCTGGGGACGCCCGGTTCCTTGCAAAGGCAGACCATTTCCGGATGCTCATCGAAGAGGAGAGCCCAGACCAGGTTCTTTACGCCTCTTTAATGGAAGCCCTGGGATACAGCCAAAACCAAGAACCATTCCAGAAGCTGGCCTATCTGGTGCCCTATCGGGAACTACAACGAGTTGCCCTCGATCGTTTGCCTGAGGATAGGGTTCCATCAGTTCTGGACCTCCTTCTGACCGTCGCGGGATTCTCTTCCGGCTCCTCGGAAGCACCCAAAGCCAGGACCAAACGTCGCGTCCAACCGATGGATCCTGCAAGCTGGCATCTGTTCCGGGTCAGGCCCCCGAATCATCCGGCCCAAAGAATCAGAGGATTTGCGCATCTTCTCGACCTGTTCTTACCGATCCCAGGGTCCCCGGATATAGCTGGCGTAGAGCCCCAAGAATGGATGAACAAAGGTTTGGTTGAAGGCGTCCGGCGTCTGCTGATAGCTTCCTGGAACCGGGAAGAGGTCGGCAAGCGGTTCCGAGCTCTCGAAGAGGGCCTGGTTGGAGTCCGTGGACCCGGCTACAACGCTCCATCCGATGACGACCAGATCCTCAATATAGGTAGGGGGCGGGCCAGAGATATGGTGGTGAACTGCGTACTTCCCTTCCTTCACGCCCAGGGTATTATCGACGGCGACGACGCGCTGGGACAACTGGTCTTCAGCGTATTCCGAATGTACCCAAAAACTCAGGAAAACGAGCTGACCCGAGAGATGCGCAAGCTGCTGTTAACAAGTGACATCACCGCCTCTAGCCCTTTGGACAAATCCTTGCTAAAAAACCGTTAACAGTGCCAGAAGGCAGCAGGGCTTGATACATCTTCACCACCTAATAGCATCTCCTGCGAGGTAGCTGGCCCCGCAGATAATCCCCGGCCTGATTTATGGGTTGACGCCGGGCATCTCCGACAGTACCTTATCTGGGTTTGGGCATCGGTATCAAGCAAATCACCACGGTAGACATTAGGAGGTAGCATATGACGGATCGACTAAAGGGCCGGGTGGCCATAGTCACAGGGTCAGGAGGAGGCATCGGACGAGCCATCGCCGGCCTGATGGCCAGTGAGGGTGCCAAGGTTGTCGTCAACGACCTGGGTGGAAGCCTTCACGGAGAGGGTAAGTCGGCGGCGCCGGCTGATACTGCCGTGGAGGAAATAAGGGCCGAGGGTGGAACCTCAATAGCCAACTATGAGGACGTTTCGGACTTCGAGGGTGCTGGACGCATGGTCCAGGCTGCTCTGGATAACTTCGGTCGATTGGATATCCTGGTGAACAACGCCGGAATCACAAGACACGCATGGCTCCACGAAATGACCGAGCAGGAATGGGACGTGGTGGTAAACGTGATAATGAAGGGAACCTTCAACTGCACGAGGCACGCGAGTATTCCCATGCGCAAACAGGGTTATGGACGGATCGTTGATATTTCTTCGCCTGTCGGCGTGATACAGCAGAAGGGTCAGGCGGGCGGGCGTAGGATCAACTACGGTGCCGCGAAGGGCGGTGTCTTTGGGTTCATGAACGTGGCCTGCACCGAGCTGGGAGTCGCTGGCATAACCGTTAACTGTGTGCTTCCAGGCGGCGCCGCAACACGGATGTCGTCTGCTTCCCATTCGACGGCGATTAAGGAAACGAAAGAGGAGGACCCGCTGACCAAGGCCCTGGAGGGTGCGCTAACATCGCTGAAACTAACCCCACCCGAGGACCTAGCACCTCTTGCCGTTTACCTGTGCACCGAGGAAGCGAACTATATAAACGGTCACGTCTTCTACAGCTATGGCAGTACCTACTCCTGGTTTAAGCCAATGGAGATCACCAGGCAGATATGCAACGCAGAACGGTGGACCGTGGATGGACTAATAGACGCCATGCCTCGCACGCTGGGCGTGGGACTTGAAAACCCGGTGGAGGTTATCAAGTAGGCTGGGCGTTTGGCCTGGAAGCGCATTCGATACAGGCACACAGGTCCCTGAGGAACTCGTAGGTGTATATACCAGTGTAGTGAGTATCACTCCACAGGAATTCAATGGCATAGTTTCCCACAGTCATGTGATCAACAGCCTGCACATCGAGGGGCACCGCTTCCGGATCGAGAACCGGTACCCCCGTCATCTCCTCGACACAATGAGCGCAGGGACACCGGAGCCTGAGCAGTCGATGAGGATAAACGCTTAGGTGCCCGTCATTCCAGACGATCCGTATGCCCTGCTCGCTTAGCTCAACGTCACTGGGCTTGGTGTCGGTGCTCAAACAAACTCCTCTGCGTCAAGATCGCCAGACCTAATTATAGCCCAGGCAGGCAAAAGCAAAGGCCCCGATTCAATCGGGGCCTTTGCTGCCTTAAGGTGTAGTGTAAAAAGGTAAAATTGTTACGGTTACCTAACTTGCTCGCTTTACCTCGAGGGTTTCGCCGGGTGCAAGGGCAACCCGCCGCACGCTGATTCCCAGCTTAAGTAGCCAATACCCCAACGTAGCCTTGCTCACGTCCAACTCCTCGGCCGTCTCAGAGAGTCCCTTTTCGTTTACCATCTCGGGTAGCAACTTCTCCAACGGCCGCTGGTGCTCGTTCTCGACCCTCTGCATTAATTTGGTCTTCCCGGCCATTTTGAGCCTCCTTTAGTGGCGTATCTACGTCCGGGATATTACCATACGTTCTGGCAATTGTCAATATTTGTTATATATAATATTTTAAACAAATTTAAGAAATGTTCAGAACACTCCAAATTCGTATCTAAATCTTGGCGATTTCTACCCCCACAACGGTCAAGCTGGTCACGATGACCCCGGCTATCAGCGCTCCCAGAGCGATAGGTGGTAAAGCCCGCCAGAAGGGTATCTCCAAAGCCCAGGCAGTCAGGCAGCCAGTCCAAACACCCGTCAATGGTAGTGGGACTGCTACTATTACTACCAGTCCCATTGGTCCAAACCTCTGGACACGATCTATATTACTTTTTCTCAGTCTTTCGGCGCGCCAGGCCAGCAAACGTCCGATGGGGTTCGAGAATCTTATGAAGAAGTTGCCAATCCTGGGCAAGGCAAACAGCCAGAACAAGGCAGGTACCAGGTTGCCGATTACGGCGACTGGAAATACTCCGTACCATGGAAGGCCATAGGTCTCGATACCCAGCGGTATGGACAGACGTAGCTCACCAAAGGGGGTCATGCTCCATAAAAATGTATAAATGTAATCCATGGACTCGAATTCCTAGCGGTCCTTTGGCCCACAGTAATATAGCGGGTGCACTGATATGGTGCAAATGCCTCATGCCAAAGTTGGTTCCTCCACCATGAAACAGCCTGTTTTGGGCCGTGGTCTAATCCGAGCAATCCCGCAACCGTCGTGAAACGCCCGTGTGGTCGACCGGCAACTCCCGTGGGCGGGAACGGTCTTTGATCTCTCAAGCCGTTGCCTCGGTAACAGCAGTTACCTTTTTACTCCGTTTGGTGATCTGGGTCGGGAATCCTTTCCAAAACCTCGCCGTAGTGCCATACTGTGAATTTGTCGGAGCTTGTAGGAGGATTTCGCAAAAAACTGGACCCTTGACGGGTTGGGGAGTTCCTTGATACAAACGTTCTCGGCTCCATGTCCCTGTCGGCACAAAGTTTGGAGGGTAAAGTGACCAAAGCAGGATTCGTGGCTTTCTTGGCCGGGGCTATTTTATTGATATTCGTAGCCGCCTGTGGTGGCGGGGACGATGAACCTGCCACGTCAACTCCTACTAATACACCAGCACCCACCGCAACGCCAGCGCCCACAACCACACTTCCCGCGACTACACGGCCGACTCCTACCTCCGTGCCAAGCGAGACCCAGGAGCCCTTCGACGACTTGGTAGCCTTGGGCGAGGGGCTTTTCCTCTCGCCGCCATCCAACGCAGGACCACAGGCACTCTGGTGCAGCCAATGCCATACCATTGAGGGAACATCCGCGGGGTTGATTGGACCCGACCTGACCCACATTGGAACCGACGCGGCTATCAGGGAACAAGGGTTTTCGGCGGAGGAATACATTAGAGAGTCCATTGTGGACCCCGAAGTCTTTATAAGCCCGGACGTGGAGCGGGCGACAGCCGGTCTGATGGTCACAAGCATCACGGAGGGTCTGACCAACGACCAGGTCGACGCACTGGTGGCATTCCTATTGGCCCAGAAATAAACCTTCCGTCGGGTTGAAGAGGGTGGCCGCCAGTCACCAGGCGTTTCAGCCTGATATGTCATTCCCCGTTGACGCTAAAAACCGGATGCGGTTATACTACCCAACACCCTCCACGGAGTACGCGAATGAAGCTTTCATGCCTTCAAGAAAACTTGAGCCGCGGTCTGGCTATCGCAGGAAGGGCTGTGGCCACCAGAACGACCCTTCCTATAACCCAAAACATGCTGCTGGCGACCGACCAAGGCAGGCTCAAGCTCTCCGCCACCAACTTGGAGATCGCCATTACCACCTGGATCGGCGCCATGGTGGAGCAAGAGGGGTCGATAACTATCCCGGCACGCCTGCTGACCGAGTTCGTGGCATCCCTTCCGACCGGGCAAATCGAGATAGAAGAGGCTGAGGGGGCCAAGACTCTTCAGTTGACCTGTGGACGTTCAGAAGCTCACATTAACGGTACCGACTCCGAAGAGTTCCCTCCTATCCCGGAGGTGCGCGATGGAGTAGTTGCCAAGTTTGACACTCCCGTCCTGAGGACGGCCATCACCAGGGTTGTCTTCGCGGCCGCGACCGAGGAGTCCAGACCGGTGTTGACGGGGGTCAAGCTGGATATCGAAGGAGACCAGTTCACCCTCGCAGCGGCGGACGGCTTTCGCCTGGCAGTGTACGAAGGTAACATCGCCGAACCAATCGAAGAGCCCATCAGTGTGATAATACCGGCCAGGACCTTGAACGAAATAAACCGGTTCATAGGAGACCAGGAAGAGCCGGTAGAGATGACCACCACTCCGACAAAGGGCCAGGTAATGTTCAAGCTAAGCAACGTGGAGGTGGTCTCTCAGCTTATCCAGGGTACTTTCCCCAACTATTCCCAACTGATACCTCAGAGCTATCAGACGCGGTCGGTCGTGGACCTGCCCGAGTTCTTGAGAGCGGCCAGGAGCGCCGCCATCTTCGCCCGAGACGGTAGCGGGATCATAAGGGTTCAGCTCACCCCGGCCAATGGTGAAGCTTCGACCGAAAGCCGCCCCGGAAAGGCTTCCATCTCCGCCAGAGCGGAGGAGATGGGCGACAACACCGATGAGGTCGACACCACCATCGAAGGCGAAGAGTCCAAGATCGCCTTTAACAGCAAATACCTGCTGGACGTCCTTTCGGTGCTGGAACGGGGGGAGGTCATCCTCGAGACCACGACTCCATCCAGCCCCGGTGTCTTCAAACCCGTGGGCTCCGACAACTATATCCACGTTGTCATGCCCATGTTCGTCCAGTGGTGATATATTTCACAATATCGCTCGGGTTTGTAGCTAAATCCGGCTGCTGGTAACTCTCCAAGAGACCCCCCCAAAGCTACGCCCACGCCGACATCTGCCCCGGCTTCCCTCGAGCCTCACCCTGCGCATACTTATTGCTATCGCAATCTTGACGGTCGACCCAAACGATCCTAATGGACGGGCAGTTCGACCCTCCCCCGTCTCCACCAACTCCAAACTTTCAACCTCTCCGACTCATCCTCGGAGAGCAGCGTTGCGGCGGGGCTTTCTGCCCTGGCCATCGCTCCCTCCAGTAATCGGCGAAAAGCCGACGCTGGCACGATGGCCCCGATCATACTGCAATCCATGTCCACATAGACTCGCTCGATGAGCGGGCTGATTAGCTTCCTTCTTTCTTCCGGCGTCGCCTCCCTCCATAGTTGGGGTATATCCTCGAACAATTGTGCTGCTTCTTCCAGTGTAGGCAGACCCACACTCTCGGTCAATCTCAAACTGGCATCAATCTCAGCCAGCCTCGCATAATATTGGGGGTAGGTGAATCCTCCATTAGCAAAAGCCACCGAAAGCCTGCGCCTTTTGTCCTGTAGCTCCCTCGGGTCGGGCCCTTTAGAGTCCTCGACTGCAAGTTGGGACATTCGGCTCCGCCATTCCGGCATCAATTCCATTGCTGTCAGAATATCCTCGATCTGCTGGTCCACGGTTTTTGCCATTATGGAACGCCCGTTGGTGTCACACTCACGGGAGTGTCGTTCCCGGTACATGGGCCCGCCGAATCGGTGGCGGTCGGACTGGATTCCTTTGCCGCAGTTGCCGCAACATATAATCCCTTGGAGGAGCCCTTTCGGACCCTGGACGGTTCGCACTATTGTGCGGCGTTGCCGGCGCGCCTGAACTTGATGGTAGAGTTCTTCGTTGATGATCGGCTGGTGTTGGCCTGCGTATTCCTCACCGTTGTAGCAGACTTTGCCCACGTAAAACCGGCAATTAAGCATGTCCTTCACAGCATGGCTGGTGAAGATCCCACCTTTCCTAGTCTTGAATCCCGAGTCGTTTAGCCAGTTAGCAAGCGATCCCGTGGATTCTCCATCTTGCCTCCGTTGGTAGACTTGTAAGATCGCTTCCGCTTCACATTCGACGACCTGGGCCACCCCGCCCGGCTCTAGCGCCAGGTATCCGAAAGGTACTGGACCTATCTGGAATCCCGATTCGGCACGAACACTCAAGGCCTTTCGCACGTGGAGACCAAGCTGGTCTGAGAAAAACTCGTTGACGTTACCCATGGTGTTTAACATCAACCGGCCAGATGGTGTTGTCATGTCGATATTTTCCATGACGCTCGCGAACCCAACCCCTACCTTGCCCAAAACCCCGAAAGCTTCGGATTGGACGCTGAGCTTTCTTGCCCATCGGTCGAGGGTATGAACCACGACAATGTCCGTCTCATTCTGACCTGCAGCGTCGAGCATGGGCTTGAATACCGGACGCTTTTGGATTTCATCTACGTGGGCCGACCGTCCCTCCTCGGCAAAGATTCTTACGGAGTCGTATCCGTTTTGCTCGCACCACCGGCGGATTCCAGTTTCCTGTGCTTCCAACGAGTGCCCTAGGATCTGCTCACGGCTCGAGACCCGAATGTATCCGAAAGCCCTATTCCCCTTGGTTGGTTTCATGCCGCTCCCCTCCGGCGCATCAGAATGGCACGCCCGACCTCTGCCCAGACATTGCAAAGATGATCAACCTCTTGCTGTGTGGGTTGAATTTCGGCGTCAACACCGTATTTACGCTCTAGTGGAGGCGACTTATCAAGTGAATAGGTCGGTTTCCCGTCTGGCTTAGACTGAGACATCCCCATCTCCAAGTACAGAGATGCGAGCCCTTCCCAGGCCCGATGGGAGCCTCTCCGCTGCCCCAGGCGCGTCTATTCCATTGCTGAGTTCTAAAGCTTGAGTTCCAGGTCCACCTCTATCTGATCGTCTTTCTTATTGCGGCGCCAAACCAGTCGTCCGTAGTCCACCGAGCGTGATAGGACTTCCCGGTTGGCCTGCAATTTTTGGACAACGGAATTAATCAGATGATCTACCAACTCGTTGGTCTGGCCCATTGGGTTCTTCATCGTCCTCCCATCAACGTCGAGAACGCGGGTTGGAGATGAATTATTTTTCTCCCACCTTTCTGCTCAACGATGATCCGCCCTTCCAGATCCAGTTGTTTCACTAGGGCCGATCGATTGACGCCAATTTCCCATGCGGCTAGGTTCAGTAGCCGCCACATCTCTCCATTGTCCTTAGTGGTCCCCTTATCCCCCAGCCGACAAAACCCCTGGAAAGCTTCCGATCGGGACAAGGCTTGATAGGAAACGGCCGCGGCCCGCCCGGCTTCCTCGGCGAAGAATTCCCGCATCGACTCCGGAATGTCGCCGCTGGAACTAAATCGCTCACCGGGACGACGCCAGTTGCGAAAGTCCCGGTGGCAAACTATCTTGGTTGGCGGCCCGAAATCTGGTAGGGTCAACTGGGGTCCTGATTTCAACTCGGATATGTCCCGCTCGACGTGGACGGCTTCGTGGAGCATGGCCACGTTCTGGATTCCTTCTACGTCCTTCACCCCAGGAATCTGACCCGTGAATGAGTTCACCGTCACCACCGGACGATCGTCCTCCCACTCGGTCTGGGCGTATATGTTGAGTGGCAGAGGGTCGAAGCGAAGATTAGCTCCCAGGAAGTCGGTCAACATCTGATCGGCGATCTTTGCTGGAGGAGGTGGCACATCTTCGCCATACTCTTCCCGGTACTGGGTCAGCAGTTGATCTCGCAGCGATCGGCCGTAATCCCAAGCCTCTTGACGCAGTCGGTCTGTCATCTAGCTGTTGCTACCCTCTTGTGCCGATAGATCCGCAATCAATGTGAATATCGAGGCACGCTTGGTTCTTTCCAGGTTCATCAAACCGTCGATGGCCAACGCAAGAGCGCCCGCATCCATGTCCTCTAGGTTGTACATGTCCTTAAGCGGTGCCGACAAGGCGTGGTCGACGCCACGCATCGCTTCCTCGGCCGGATCGCCACCCGTTCCAGCGGTCCGCATCAGGGAATCGGCCGTGGACTCCTCTGGGGACCTGATTCGGTCGAGGATTACCCGGGGAAGGCAGTTGGACAGTTCCAACATAATCTTCACATCACCATCCAAGGCCTCGGACAACCGGACTACCGATTCGACTGAAGGGACGACTGAATCGTTCTCCAGACGGGAGAGGTGAGGATAAGAGATTTTGCAGTTCTCAGCGAGTTGAGTGAGACTCCACTTGCGGGACCGGCGCAGGCGTCGCATGTACTCGCCGAACGTCAATTGGGCCTGCATCAAATCTCCTCAGAAGTATTGCCGTGAAAGGCATATTTAAGAGTAATTAGCTATATTATAATGTGTGCCGCAAAACTTGTCTAGTAATTCTACGCAGGATTTCGGAAACGATTTCTAGGCGCAATTGGACCCACTTGTTAGACCCAGGTTCTCAGCAACCTGCTCCCAAGCGGTGTCCCGATCCCCCTCCAGTTGCCGCAAGTACACCGTGGTCACCGCCAAGGAACTGTGATCCAGGAAGCGGCTTACCTGCTCCACTGACTCACCGGCCTCCCTCCGCAGTTTGGCTGCTGAGTGCCGGAAGATGTGCATACCCGCTGGCATTAGACCAGCAGCCTTGAAGTACCGGAGCAGATTGCCGTAGAAGGTGCCGCTGGTGATACCGCGCCCACTGTCGGCACTGGATGGCCACACAGGCTCCTCGGGTTTCATAGCGTCTAAATCCTTGCCAAAGGCTGCCAGGGCCTGCTGAATGGCCAGGAACGCGGGTTGGGGCAACTCCCTCTTGCCATGCTTGCCGCCTTTCCCGCGGTAGGAGTAATAGATTGCTTCGTCCTCCTGAATCAGGTCCTTGGCTGTCAGATTGAGCACTTCATTCCGCCGCCGGCCCGTCAAGGTCAACGTCAGAATGATGGCACGGTCTCGCAGTCCTTTCGGACTACCAGGAATGACGTCCAACAGCTTCTTGATGTCGGCGGCGGTCAAGCCTCTGGGTGGTGCCGGTGTCGCCCGGGGCCTCTCCAACTGGTCGCATGGGTTGGCACTCACCAGGCTCATGCGGATGAGGAAGCGGTAGAAGGAACTCAGGCAGGCGATGCGGGCGTTAATGGTGACAGATGAAGGCTCTTTACCTGAGAGGCCGATGCCATGGGCGTAGCCGAAGACCTCCGGTGACGTCACTTGGTCCGGCTGCTTACCCACGTTGCCGAAGAACCGGTAGAGCATTCCGGAGTATGCCCGTACAGTTCTCATGGAACCGGAGCGGCGCTCCTTCTCGGCTAGGAAGGCGTAGATGGCCTGGTCCCAGCGACCGGCGTCGCTACCCTGCACCAGATTCTGTGTGGTCATGTTCTCCTCCTATGGGTGATGGAGGTAGTACAGCCGGCCTATGGGCTTATGCTCCAATGGTTCGGCCTCGCTACCGTGGACCAGGGTCTGCGTTGTCATGGTCTCCTCCTATAGGTGATGGAGTCACGACTATTCACGCTCTGGTGTGTCTGGAAGTCAAGGGATTGGTGCTGACATTATGAACCCACTGGATGTCGTTGACCGCTTGGAATACCAAACATATACTTGCCATAAATTGCGACATCCATCGGGAGGAAGATAGCTGGTGCCGACACTTGCCTGCCCTTTTTGTTCCAAGCCCATGCGTACCGACAACGGGCTTAAGTGGCATATGGAGAATATCCATGGGCAGGCTCACGATTCTTCCGAATCGAACGTACCCACAGTCGGATCCGACGCGCCCGACGAACAACATGCGCCAGCATCCGACCACTGCTTCCCCGCGTATAGGTCGAGAATGGCTGCCAAGGCGCGCAGCCCGCAAGTACCCTTGTATGTCCTCCATTGAAGAGTGACGCTACGAAATCTGATGTCAGTTCGGAGACATCGTACTCGTAGAAGTCCGCTTTGACGTTTTCCTCGAAGGGGTGCTTGCACGCAGAGTCTATGTCGATCCCGCCGCAAATAGCTATGCCTGCCTGTTGCATCCCATAGGACAGTCCCCCAGCGCCACAGAACAGGTCGACGGCGACGGGACGCAAGGTGCTGGTCTACGCCACCCATACCGGAACGCGGGACATCACCGAGCGGATGGAGCAGTTTCTCTCGCAGCACGGGTTCAAGGTGGCGGTGCTCAAGGCCGACACGGTGGCCCCGGACCGGCGGGAGTCCTGGGTGGATGAGCGGGTCAAGCAAGGGGTTGACGTGCTGGTCTGCCATCCCCGGTTGGTTCAGACCAGACTGGACCTGGTGGACTTCCCTACAATCTGCTGGTTCGAGACAGAGTTCTTCGTCTTTCAATCAACACAAAAAAGTACGGTTCTCATGGGCAGTCGATTTGGATGTAACTGGGGTTGAATAGGTGGCAACAGACTGCGGAGGATATATGCTTCCATCTTTGCCGAATCGCAGAGCAGGTCTGCCGACCGCCCTACGGGTTCGAGCCTTCTCAGGTGGGCCTAAGTGCACGGTAGGTGGTACCGTTTTCGAGATGTGGCTGGGGCACTATTAGCCTACTAAGTCGCTTTGTCCGAAACTATGAAGATACGGCGTCGGCATCTGCAATATCACCTTCGACCCGCCCAAGTTCTCTGTCTTCCAATCAACAGGAAAAAGTTCGGTTCTCATGGCCAGTCGGAATGGGTGCAACAGCCTGCGAAACCTAACGGCCAAGCGTCTTTGGGGAATCGAAGAACAGGCCTGCCGACTGCCTCGCGGATTAAAGCCTTCTCGGAGAAGCTCTAATCCATCCGGCACAAGCCCTTTGGCTGCCGTGGGGTTGGGTGCGATTCATTGGCTGCATAAAGGCGATGACTGCACTCAATTGCAGGAAAGGCACGACCCTCTAAGGTTCCCAATCTCCCTCTCGCATCAATAGTCAGACCACTTGTATTAACGCCGAGTGCGACCGCTCTTAGCGCGGTTGGCTCTGGCGCGGTTCTGGCGCTCTTCTATAGTGAGTCCAGGTTCGGCTGGTGGGTCTTCCACTTCATCGTCAGCATGGTTGTCCGTGTTCGGGGTCGAATGTGCTCCGGGTTCCTTGCCATCGAGTAAATTGGATAGCACGGAAAGGGCTAGGGGCCGATTCAGATTGCCTTGGTGCATCGCATCCTGCGTCTCGAACGACAGCAGGCAATCGAGACATGCCGACCTGCAACGTTGGTCATGGGCCGCGTCTACAAACAGAACTTCTTTGGTCAGTTCCAGCAACTCCCGGACGTGACCGGCCCCGCCGGGCACGTTGTCATACAAGAGCGCTCCCCAACCCTGCCCAGATACCCCAGCCGGAGTGGTGTCTACACCAATTTCGCGCCCGTCGAGTTGCAGCATCTTTGCGGCCGCCCGGTGCAGTCCGTAACCCAAGGTGGTGACCAATGCAAGGTCCGCCTGCTAGTCCCCCAAGCACTGAGAGAAGTCCAGCAGCAGAACGTCGGTGACCTCTCTGGCCGCCAAAGTCTGATTCCTCAGCACGGGGGCACAACATTGGCTCTCCAGCATCGTCTAGTGTACCTGGGGCTGTTCAAGGGAGCGCGTGGCTCCCAAAGTCGCTTGGCAGTCCCACACGCCCTTCTCCGTACTTTATTTCACTATCGGAATACCCACAACTCAAACAGATGGCAAATCCGCATTCTTTGTCGCCCCTGTTGTAAATCAGCAACTCGCCATCCTCCCGATAGAAAGCCGTAAGCCCCTCCACTCCCCCGAAATCTTCCTGGCGAGTGTAGCCGGAGCCCTCGAGGGCGGCGGGGGTGAAAGTCGCTGAGACTGTTTCCACGCTGCCGACAAGTTCTTGGTCGGTGCTCCATTTGGGAGGGTCCCAAGCGGCGCTGCTGAAGCCGTACTGAGGCACGAGGTACGGCACTGGGCTTTGCCCGGCGGGTTCACGGCAAAAGGGGCAGTCAGGAATAGTGGCCCCTGAAGTCCAATAATAGAGGTGGCCATTCTTACATTTGGTGTACTGCCCACGCAGGCCTATGGCCGTGTCGATGTTCTCTCCCGTCCAGTGCTTGAGAATGCCCCGCGATCTGATCAGCCGTCCCCCAGCCAGAAGCTGGGAACCTGGCACGTACTCGCGTAAGGCAAGAAGGCTATTGCGTTCTAACCGGAACTGGTCCTCTTCCCTTACCCGATTAGTGCGGTCTTCATCGGGGGCCGTGACCCGCAATTTCAGTACCGCAATGGGGAAACCGTAGCGGGGCAGAAATTGGCGGTCAGCCAGTGCCTCTATGACCGTTCTCCCTTCAGGGTGATTCTCATCCGGCAGACACAATAGCTACGGAAAACTCAGGTACTCGTGGGAGGTCGATTTGGGCCCATTCAAGCTAGGTCGGATTGATAGACAACCGCTTGGCCCTCAACCGGCTGACCGAGAGGGTGAAGCCGCTGGGAACGGGACTGCCGAACCCGGCTAGGGCCCGCCGGCGCTGAGCTAGACAAGCCAGTACAGCCGACTGGCTTTCCCCATAGCTAGTTCGACCCCTGCCAACTGGGGCTATAGGGTCCTACCCGGTCCGGTGGACGAAGTATTCTACTTTCAGTTCCTCACTGCCCTCCGTCATTAGCCAACATATCCGTTGCCAACTATGTTGTTGGCATGTTCCTTCGTCATGGCATCCTGGAGCCGATTTTGCAGGCCCAGTGCTTGCCGGGATCTGTCTAACATGAGGCTGAGCCGACGGGCTCGATGACAATGCGGCAGGACTCCTTCTGGTACGTGTCGGATCTGCAAGGTAACCACCGAAGGGGCCCCGGAGAAACCCGAACTCTCCGTGAAGATCGCGGTGACAAAGGATCATAGGCTGCCAAGCCACATCTCGAAAACTGCGCCATCTACTGTGCACGTCTGTCCGCCCGAAGAGGCTCGAACTACCTGAAAGGGTCGCGGTGCTAGATCTCACAGGCCACCCAGCCACATCTCGAATACGGTGCTAGCTTCAGTGCACGTCGGCCCACTTTTTCCGACTAGACTTGACTGAAGGCAGAACCGACCGCCACACCCACCACTTGCATTTCGTTTTCATAGTGACCATTATGGTGTATGGCCTCGCTCACACCAAAAGGGTCACCGATGGCAGGGAAGGAACCGCTGATCACCCCCGATGAAATTCGAGCCATTAGACAACGACTCGGCCTCTCTCAGGCTGAGGCAGGTGAGCTCATAGGGGGAGGGCCACGAGCCTTCACGAAGTACGAAGCGGGAACTGTCTCGCCAACCACGTCCGCCGCTAACCTGCTGAGGCTGTTGGATGCCAACCCAGCAGCCATTGTCACCCTACAGGGATCCGGCTCTCGTCCCATACCCCCCCGGAACAGCGTCTCCGTTCAAGGTGACTAGCGAGGAAATCGCTGGCCTCACGGAGCGAACCTTTACGGCCCTATTGGGGCAGTTGCTGCACGCCGAAGCCCAAGTCAACAAACTGCATTCATGCGACGTCTGGATTCATGTGCCGGCCAATATCCAGGCCCCAGACGGAGGTGAAGATGGGCGCATCGAATGGAAAGGCGGTCCGCCCAGCACGTCTTATCTTCCTTCTCGCCTAAACCAGTTCCAGCTAAAGGCTGGCAATATATCCCCCACTGCGGCTGGCAGGGATGCTCTGACCAAAGCTGGGGCAGTCAAGGGTATGGTTCGTTCGGTCCTTGAGGCCGATGGATGCTACATCATGCTCTGCGCCCGTAGCTACAACCAGCAAGCCATTGAGAGGCGGGTAACGAGAATTCGTGACGCTCTCCGCTCCGCGGGTATGGACATCCATGACGACCAAGTCGAGTTTTGGGATGCCGAACAGATTGCCTCCTGGGTGAACCATCATGCTGCGGTTGCCACTTGGGTCAAGGAGCGGACCCAGCCCGGAGCAACAGGCCCATTCAGGTCATGGGACCACTGGGCCGACCGACCCGAGCACCAGAAGTCACCCTGGGTCGAAGATCAAGGGCTAGCACCCTTGCGCGACCGCGTGCTTTCGCAAGTCGCCGAGCCGCGCACAGTCGTACGTATTGTTGGCCTATCGGGTGTAGGAAAGTCACGTCTGACCCTCGAAGCCCTTGGTCCTACCAGGGGCCTCCTCCTCAATGGCATCGTGATGTACGCGTCTCAGTCGGAATTCAGCTCTGAGGATGTCAACAGGGTTGTCCAGAATCTGTCGGACCTTCCCAAACGCGCCATAGTGGTCGTCGACGACTGCGACGCTGATAGCCACCAAGTTCTTGCTGGCATGAGGTTGCGTCAACGAAGTCAACTATCGCTAGTGACGATCGACAACGAGGTCCCAAGTGGGACGCTGGATGACAACACCGTGATGATCGTAGAGTCTCAGCCTACAGTTACAGAGGGCATACTCCGGCATGTCTCACCCCGGCTGGTTCACGAGGATCAGACCAGACTTGAACGCTTCTCAAAGGGCTTCCCAGAGGTCGCTGTTCGGCTAGGAGCTACATGGAGTGAGTCAAGACCCATCGGCCACAACTCAAGCGACAGCATGGTTGACGCCTATGTGCTGGGCCGTAAGCCTCGAAACCCTGAGTTGATACTAGAGGCGGCGACCCTCGTGGCGACGTTTGGACTAGGGCCTGTTCACGCTAATGCGTCGAATTACGTTGTCACTCTATAGATCGTGCAACAGAACAATGCGTCCACACCGTCAATAAGGGGCTTTCGTCTCATCTTCACTCACCGTGAGAAACTGACCGTGATTTTCTCAGGCTTATCATATCTACCCTCACCTTCAACGCTCCTATTTAGAGTGAACACCCCCTAGTGGATGTGGAGTCTCCGGCCGAGGGTGAGCTGAGCAAGATCGCCAGCCTGCGGGGTGGCATTAGCGGCGAAGACATCTACTCGGCGGTCTCTCAGCTCGTTGACAGAGGTGTGGTTCGAAAGAGAGGGAGACTTGTCACTCTTCAACCCTTCCCTGTAGCAATGATACTAGCCGAGCGTCAGTGGAAAGAGTGGCCTCCTAACACATGGGAGAGCGTTCTGGGTGGCGACATATCCGCCAAGTTGAAAGTCTCGGCTGCTAAGCAACTTGCATTGCTAAACACAACCGAAATCTCAGAACGCGTTGTGGCCCATGTCTGTCGCCCCCAAGGGGCCTTCGAGGGCCTAGGTGGCATAACTACGGATGGTCACGCAGAGGTATTATCGGCCCTCGCCGAAATTGACCATGAAGTAGTCGTCGAACGGATCGATCGCTCCCTGTCCGATGGTGGAGACTCACTCGTGATCGGAGGCGACGTACGCCGGCACCTGGTCCGAGGTTTGGAAAAGATATCGTTTCACCCCCAAACATTTGAGGAGGCAGCACGTCTCTTACTGCGCATGGCCGCCGAGGAGGAGTTGCAATCCAAAGATTTGGTGGACGGCCACTCCTGGCAAATCACCTTGACCAGTGATGCCATCGGCAAGTTCAAACGGCTCTTTCCAATGCTGGAGGGAGGTACAGAGGCCAATGGGGACGCACGGCTCGCCTTCTTGGAGGAAGCTGCAGATACCGACGACGCTGTCGAGCTCGAGGTAGTAGCCGGAGCTCTGAGTGCCGGGTTGGAAATGCGTCACTTCTCTCGCGTGCTGGGTGCAGAGGTTCAAGGTTCTCGTTCGGCCCTCCGGCCCTGGCAACCGGCGACCCAGGAAGAGGCGATCAGGTACATCGAAGGGTGTACAAGGCAGCTCATCCGGCTCGCCCTGAAGAGTGGCAGTGCTGCTGACTTAGCGCGCTCGCTGCTTGGTCATGAGTTGAGCAGTCTGGTCTTGGAGGGATTCACTGACACGGTAGATACGGCCGTCGGTCTCGTGGGCACCAGGGTGGAATACTGGCCTGAGGCCCTCGTGAGCCTTCGAGCGGCGATTGCGTTCGACGCCGAAGAACTCGGCCCTGAGTCAACTGAACGGGTTAGGGAATGGGTAGCAGGGTTGCAGCCAGATAGCCTTGAGTCACGCACACACGCTCTCGTAACTGAATCATCATGGAACGACTCCGAGAGCAGGGAACACGACTACGATGCCCAATACCGTCGTCGAACCGAAGCAGTGCGTAAGCTAGCTGCCGACCTGTTGAAACAGCCAGCGGCTCTTTCGTCCTGTCTGCGTCAGGTCAGTCGAGGCCAGCAGCATATGGCTCACGAATTAGGTGAAGCACTTGCGGAACTTGCCAATTCGCCCCTGAACTGGCTGGAGACCATTACAGAGGCCGTTGCAGAGACTCCTGAAGACGAGCGGAACCACGATCTGATGGCAGGATTTGTCGCCGGGCTTGCGGAGAGTTGTCCTGGGGCCGTGGAGGATTTTAAGGAGAAGGCTGCGGGGTCGCACGATCTCGCTCCATCACTTCCCCAGATCTGTTGGCGTCTCGGAATCACCCCCAACGACGTCCGACTGACGATCGCCTCTCTTCAGAATCGCGTGTTGTCCCCGTCGCGACTGCATCTGTGGTCATTTGGTGGGAAGCTCGCCGAGGTTCCACCACAGGAGGTCGCATCCCTTATTGGCATGATGATGGACCACAGTGCCGACGGGTTCACCGAGGCGGTGACCTTGATGGGGATGTATTCCTTCGGCGATGCCGATAGGCTCAGTGGACTTCGATCTCAAGTAGTAAAGCTGGCGGAGACGTCAGCTAAGTGGAAACTGACTAGGCGCGCTCAGCAGTGCCAATACCACTTCGAGAACATCATCGGATGGATGCTCGTCAAGGGTAGGCAGGACCCCGATGCTTGCGCTACCGCCCTAGCCCTCGCGAAGGCTGTAGCCGACGTCCAAGAGTTGAATGATGACTTGCTGTTGAAGCCGATGCTCCCAAAGCTACTGTCGGACTTTCCAGAGATTGCCTGGCCGCTTATAGGTCAGGCAATCGTATCGGACCCAAGGCGTGGCTGGCGACTGAGGTACACCTTGGGCGACCCTTCCCATTCGGGGCGAGGGACCAAACCCGTGCTCCTTAGCCTCCCGGATGCGACCCTCTTCGCTTGGTGCCACGCCAACCCCAATCAGGCACCGGCCTTCTTGGCAGGATGCGTCCCCGTCTTGGCTACAAGTGAAGTTGCTGCCAATGAACGCCCCCTACATCCCATGATGGCTTGGCTGATTGACGAGTTCGGAGACCGCGAAGATGTGCAGCTAGCCATTGAAAGGAACATTCACACCTTCGGCTGGTCGGGATCGATGACGACCTACTACGAGCCCTACAGGCGGCCGCTGACGGCATTACTGCAGCACAAGAAGCCAAAGGTGCGACGTTGGGCACGAGCCACGCTTCGATATGTCGAGAACCTGCTAAATGAGGTTCGCAGGCAGGACGAAGAGAGAGGCGCAGTGGGAGACTTAGTGAAGATACGAGAGCCCCTTAACGCACAGGTGAGTCATGACGACAGGCTCTATCGGGAATTGAAGAGCATGGAAAGTTCCGACAGGAAAAGACCAGCCTTGGCCCCAGGAGCACCTGGAGAGGCAGCATGGACGTAACTCCGGATAGACATACAAGGTGGTACCAAGGCATCCAGAGAATCTACAGGAATGCTGTGGTCAGGCATCTCAGGACTACCTTGCGAGACGAGTATCCCGAAGACTGGGAAAGCGTCCTTCAGGGGCCGTTCGCTAAGCCCGAATCCACCGAAGGACGTCCTTGGGGACAGCCATTGAAGAAGCCAGCGGGTGCTCCTCTGAATCTGGGATAATGGTTTTGGAACAGAAACCCGCCCGGAAACAAGGAGCACCCAATAGATGCTGCCACGCAACCACCCCGACCGGATCCAAATCACCTTCGACGACCGCCGCCTGGTGGCCAATGCCGGGCTGATCCTTCCGGCCACCCTAGCCCGGCACCTGGGCCTGCGGGAACTCGTCGACCATCACCTTGACCTCGGCGGAGCGCCGGGACGGGCGAACACTGGGGACAAGATGCTGACGCTGGTCGCTTCCGCGCTGGCAGGCGGCGACTGCATCGACGACGCCGATGTGCTGCGCGCTGGTGGGACGGTCGGTGTTCCAGGCTGCGTGGTCAAGGCGCCATCCACCCTGGGGACCTTCCTGCGCAGCTTCCGGTGGGGGCATGTCCGTCAGCTGGACCGGGTGAGCCGCCAGTTGTTGGCCCGGGCCTGGGCCGCTGGGGCCGGACCCGGCGACTCGCCCCTGACCATCGACCTTGATTCGACCATCTGCGAGACCTATGGACTGGCCAAGGAGGGAGCGCGCCACCACGGCTATACCGGCGCCCGCGGGGCTATCACCCGCTGCTGGCCATTGCCGCCGGCACCGGAGGCGTGCTGATGTCCCGGCTGCGCGAGGGCCGGGCCAACACCGCCCGTGGCGCCGCCCACTTCCTGCGTGAGACGGTGGGGCGGGTGCGCTACGGCGGGGCCAGGGGACGACTCACGCTACGGGCCGACAGCGGGTTCTACACTCATGGCGTGGTATCCGTCTGCCGCAAGATGGATGTCCGCTTCTCTATCACCATCCGCCAGCGTGCCAGCCTGCGGGACCTGATCGAGGCGATACCAGAGGAGGACTGGACTCCCATTCCCCACTGGATGGACGGCGCCGCCGATGTCGCCGAGACGACTTACACCCCGTTCCAGACCAAGCCGGACGCCCCGCCGGCGCGGCTCATTGTCCGGCGGGTGAAGCCGACACCCGGTTCCCAGCTGGCCCTCTTCGCCAGATACAGCTATCACGGCTTCATCACCGACCGGGACGGGGAGTTGCTCGAACTGGAGGCCGATCATCGCCGCCACGCCGAGGTCGAGAACGCCATACGCGACCTCAAGTACGGCGTCGGGCTGAACCACATGCCGTCGGGGCGCTTCGCCGCCAACGGCGCCTGGCTGGCGGTACAGGTGATGGCGCATAACCTGGCCCGCTGGACCGCGCGCATCGGCCTGGGCGAGCGGACCGTGATCACCAAGACCCTCAGGCGGCGGGTCTTCGCTCTGGTGGGACGGATCACCCGCTCGGCGCGCCGCCTCACTTTGCATCTCCCCCGGCGCTGGCCCTGGGAAACCCAGTTCAGTCGCGCCTTGGCCCGGCTGCAAGCCATTCCGTACCCGGCCTGACGGCCAGCCTGCAACTGACCCAACGTCCCCGCAATCTCGCGCCACCCCGGTCGCGAGAGTCCCCTGCTGCGTATCCTCTCGCCATCCCGCGCATCGCAACTCCCGCATAGGGCCTTAGGGGCCCTGTGCGGCGACTGAAGACCGTCCGCCGGCCTCCCATCTACCCCAAGACCCCAGGCCATCTCCCCTGTAGCTCCCTCACCCACCCCCTTCCGCTGTCCTCACGCCGTCCATCAGTGTCCTTCGGTGGATTCGGGCTAAGGAGTGGCCTACTATAGTTGAGAGCGCTCATCTCTCGCGAACGATCGGCGTCATCAGTTCAACGCCGCGAGATGCGGCAGACTATCTGGGCGTCAATCATTTCTACAATCTCTTCGACGCCCAATTCGAACTGCTATTTCCCGCGCAGAGAGAGACCACCCCGGAAGCACGGAAACAAGAGAAAGCTGCGGTACTGGACTGGGCAAAGGAAATCAAGACTGTCAGGGATCCGGAGTCACATCCCCCCAGTGAGGACATGGATATCCATGATGTCGTGCGACAGTTGGACAACGCTCGGCGCATCTGCTCCAAATTTGACAGGCAATCAGCCGATGAGCTATCGGCGCTCATTTACCTCTTGCACTCTGATCGTCCAACCGATTTTGGGCGCGTCGAGAAGGGAGCGTCCCATCGCCAGCCTAGCCAGGTAACCCCACCCAGCGACCTTCATGCAGAAGCGCTGCTACTTGGTCCAGTGCAAGCCCTTGGCCTGGCGTCACGTGTTGAGAAGGCTCAGCAACTGGCCTCCGATGCGCCCGCCGATGCCGGCCGCCTCTATGCAGAAATCGCAGACGCTCTCCGTGAACGGTTCCCTGGATATGCAGATCGATTTGAGCGGCTTCGCGCCACTGCTCTCAGGGCGGCGGGAGACTCCGAGGCTAGCCATGACCTTCTGATGCAACTCGCCATTCGAGACCTTTGGGAGCGGGCCGAACCGAAACTGGGCTCAGAGGTGGCGGCCGGTGTTGAGGAGCTACACAAAGAGGTCGACGCGATTCGGCAGGCACGTGGGCGTGCCTTAGTCCACTTTGGAAGGTGTCACGAGTATCCCGGGGAACTTGAGAAACTCGCGGAGTGTTTCGAGAACCTCGGACCGGATGATGACTTCGCTCCTGTCATAGCAGTTCTCTCTGCCGAGGCTGCGCTTGCCGACCGTGCCTACCAATTCGTTCTGGATCGGAAAGAGAGCCTGCAAAGGGCAGCGACGGGTGGAAACACGGAAATCGAGCTACGGGTTCGTGCCGCCTTGGGTGACGCCGGGGTATCGGACGTCTGGACCGATCTTATTGACAGAGCCAGTTCACTCCGGTTTCCAGCGGCTGAAGGAACCTACATCTGTCTTCGAGGAGCCCGTTGGTGCGCATGGAACGGACAACTGGGCAAGGCTCAGTCACTCTATCGGTTGGCGACCAAGCTTGGTTCGGAGGCAGGGCTTGACCTGGACGTGGAGAACGCTCTCTGGTCGCTCACGCTGCTCTATTCGCTTGGGGATCTCTCGGTAGAGCTCTTCTGGGAACTCTCCGAGACGAACCGCATGGCGCTCTCCATCGAAGGTTCACGCTCTTTCGTGAGAGTGAACTCGCGAACCCAACGGCGTTCGTATCAATACCTGGCCAATCGACAATTACCAGAAGCACATCTGTGGGCGCAGTACCGTCTGCTTGAGTCCATCCGCAGTGGATGCCTCATGGCCGAGCTGGAATCATACTCGATCCTTGCGCGTATCTACGCTCAATCAGACGAAACCCTCGATGCTCTCGAGCACGCAGTCCTTGGCGGCTCGCAGCAACTCGTGAAGGAGATAGCCCCGAATCTTGATGAGTGGCCGCAATTCCTCTCGAACATGGTGGTCAGCAATACTCCTTGGGTGCGGCAGAGTGCCCTTCAGGCTGTGGAGTATGTCGGTGACCTCGCGCCACCGGAGTCAGCACGCAGACTTGTTCCTGAACTCCTAGGTCAGCTGCACGAAGCCGCGAATGACGCTCGGGTAGCTCCCGCTCTGCTCAAGGCGCTCGGGACTCTGATCCTTGAGGCGACTGACAATGACCTAGAGCAGCTCATGCCTTACCTTGACGAATACGCGGCTCGCGAACCAGATACATACCGACTGACTGACCCTGGTGTAATGACCTTGGCCGCACGGCTGTATCGGTTCCGGCCTACATTCAGGCAGCAGGCTGCAGCGATACTTGGAGAGATGGCCATCGGTTCTCACACTGGCGAGTGGTCGCGAGCGCTCGACGAATGCGGAGACGACACGGGGGAACTCATCGAAGCGTTTGAGCGAATTTCTGAACGTGAGAACATCGATCTCGCTCATTTCTTGTCTGACCTTGGCCATCTGACCAGCGGGACACGTGAGGTCTGGTTGCAGCGGCTGCAGTTCGTCGCCGATCATCCTCTGGGACAGCGCACCGAGCATGCAATTGGTCCGAGATACGATGTCCCGATCGCGTTCCTACGAGAGCAGAATCCTACAGTAGTCCTTCAGTATGTGGATAAGTTGGTCGCAATTGGCTGCGATGTTGGCGAATTTGTCCTCAACCGAGCTGCTGCGCTTGCAGCTGCGACGAACGTGATCGATACGCTTTCGGTCAGTGACAAGAGGCATCTCTTTGAGCGTGTGAGGCCGCTGGTGGAGCAGTCAATCCAGATCTCTGAATCGGATCGATTTCATGTCAGCACCCAGCATCCGCTAAGTCGGTTCCGAATATCACTCGGAAGCGCAACCAATTTGCGAACGTCGGCCGGATGGCTACTAGCGCACGCCGCTACAAGCCCAGACGAATGCTCTGCGGTCGCGGAGTTGGCACTCGATTGGGTGCGGTCTGACGAGTCCACACTACAAGGAGCTGGGGCTGCTATCCTCACCTTGCCGAACCTGTCTTCCGGTACGGCGCGAGGTTCTGTGCTTGCCAAACATACGAATCCATCGGTGCGCAAGGAAGTAATATGGATGCCCAGCATGCAGGAATCCCCGGACGCAGTGACGTTCAAGCAACTCGCAGATGACCCGAACCGAAGCGTTCGGATAGCGGTCGCGCGAGCTCTGCCACATGTCGTATCTATGGACGCCGACTCCTACGAGCGCATTCGAGTACGTCTGAACAATGACACGAGTGCAATCGTTAGAGCCTGTGCGTCTGCGCTTTGAAGACGGCAGCAACCTCAGCAGAGTGAACTGAAGCGGGGACAGTCCCCATGGTCGCGAAGGCCCTTCCTACAACATGGCTTGTCCCTTGGGAATGGCAACCGGAAAGGCGATGTTTGGTTATCCGGCGCATGTCTTGAGTTCCAGGAGAAGTGCAGATCTACGTTTCCTCTGAAGTTGGCAATTCAGTTCAACTGCCCCCGGCTCACAGCCCCATCTGCAACTCGAAGATGGTTCTGCCTTCAGTAAACTCTAGTCCACTAGTCCTTCCGGGCTGGGCCAGTTCAGATCCAGACGGAGTAGCAGGGTTCGTTGCCTGAGTTGCGCGCCACGCCCGTTCCCAACGGCCCCACCTTCTCCGGCAGGCTGTTGTGGGGCAGGCTACTGTCTAGCAATCCGACCTAGCTTGGATGGACCCGAAGCGACCGCCCATGAGTACCGTACGTTTCCGTAGCTATTGAGTCCAGAGAGTGAAGGTTCTAAACCCACATTTCCCATATGGCTGAATATCCCTCTGAGTAAATCGTCGGCATTTTTTAAACCATTGTCCATTTGTGAGACGTTGGCCGTCGGTATGGCTATAATTACCCCATAGCTTGGCGAGTTTTATATAGGTAGCGTAATCATCCTGGAGGCACCCCATGGGTGACGGCGAAAAGGCCTCTCTCCGGCTCCAGTTCAACCCCAAAGTCCGCCTGGCATTTCACGGTGCCACCATCACCACCGACGCTGGTCTTCTTGCTTTTCGAGAGTTTGATGATGCCTTGGGCCTTACCGAAATCGCTGAGGACTACCTCCAGGAAAGCCGTACCGGACGCAATATCCTCCACCACCTGGTTCCGCTGCTAAGACAGTCGATCTACAGCCGCCTAGCTGGCTACGACGATACCAATGACGCAGTGCGCCTTTCCCAAGACCCAGCCATGCGAGTGATCGTGGGATGGCAAGGCTCGGAGCGGAAGGGAGCCAGCACCAGCGAGATGGGCCGGTTCGAGACGGAGTTCCTGACCCAAGAGGACAACCGGCAGGCGCTGGCACGAATGAATACCCGTTGGGTGGAACGGGCGATGGCCCACACCCTACACCAGCGAGTTATCCTGGATATGGATAGTTCGGAGAGTCCAGTACACGGTCAGCAGGAGGGCGCAGCCTATAACGGCCACTTCGAATGCGTCTGCTATCATCCTCTCTTTCTGTTCAACCAGTTCGGGGATTGTGAAGGAGCAAAGCTACGGTCAGGCAACGTCCACAGTGCCGATGATTGGCAAGAAGTCCTCGATCCGGTGGTGGAGCGTTATTTTACAGCAGCAGTCAGGCTGCTGTTTCGCGCTGATGCCGCCTTCGCCAAGCCGGAGATATACGAGTATCTGGAGACCAGACAGATCGACTACGCCATCAGGCTGCCAGCAAACGAAGTGCTACAGAGGAAGATAGCGCACCTGCTGACACGGCCTACTGAGGGGCCTTCCCCAAAGCCCATCGTCTCGTATCACGATTTCACTTACCAGGCCCAGAGCTGGAATGTATCCCGAAGGGTGGTGGCCAAGGTGGAGTGGCACCAGGGAGAACTGTTTCCCAGAGTGGCCTTCATAGTTACCAACCTCAGTTATCCAACTATAGGGATAGTCCGCTTCTAAAACGGCCGAGGCACGGCGGAGCAATGGATAAAAGAGGGAAAGTACGCCCTGAACTGGACGAGGTTGTCCTGCCACAAGTTCGTGGCCAATCAGGTCAGGCTGGGGCTGTTCATCATGGCCTATAACTTGGGTAACTTCTTGAGAAGGCTGGTGTTGCCGGAGTCGATGAAGACTGGTCGCTGACCAGTCTTCAGACCAGGATGGTCAAGACCGGAGGACGGTTGGTGCGCCATGCCAGAAGGCTGGTGTTTCAGCTTGCTGAGGTGCTAGTGAGCCGGGAAATGCTATGTGGGATACTGGAACGAATTGGCCGGCTTCGGCTGGCTCCTGGCTAGTCCACCTCAGGAGCATCGGGATTGGTTACGGTTACGGGGTCGCAAAAGAGGTTCCCAAGGGGGAGACTTGGGCGTAGACCAGCGGTTTGGGGATTTTAGGCTTGGCAGGACGGTGGTTGCTATATGAAAACGGGGAATTTGAGCGAATTAGGCCGCATTTGACGCCCTTGGAATGCGGGATTATATTTGACGGTATCCCAGAAGGAGCTATATCCAGGAAAGTTGGTTTGATCTGGGGAATCCCGGGTTGCATCTACCATCTACTTAGGCCCACATTTTCCGGATCGGATTGACGACAGGCCGCATTTCTGCGTACTGTTGTTGCGGCAATCTAGGCGATTCGTGCTCCTCCTATAGATTGAGGCTTACCACTTTGCCTTCCGACCGGCGGCAAAATGTAGCAGCGTTCATCTGCGTTGTCCGTCGTCGCGGATAGGGGGACCCACATGGTGAACGAAGACGATGACACGGACGCAATCGTGATGATGGGCGAGACCGGCGCGACGATCCAGCGGGTGCTGCGTTGATTCGGACCGTCCTGCTCATTGCGGTCGTGGCTCTCGCCGCACTGGTCCTGACCGGGTGCGAGCGTCTGTTTCCCGACGTCGAGGACTGGATTGCCGACTCGGAGACGCTCGCACGACGCTTCGATGCGCGGCTGGGCGACCTGAAAGAGTGCGTCGAGGAGAACAACTGCGAAGAGGCGCTTGATGCGGAGAGAGGCGTCTTCGTCATGTGCTCGTGGGTCATGTCGCGCGGAGAGCTTGCTCCGGAGGGCTTCGAGGCGGCTGAGTGGCAGCGGTTTGACACGCTCTGCGAGGGGCTGGAGGGAGTGCTGGCGCTGCCGAAGGCGGACGCGGTCCTGCGTATTGAGGACCTCCAGGCTGAGACAGACCGCAGCAGTGAGGGAATCCGTGCCGACATCGAACCCCGAGAGCGGGAAAAGGTGGAATGAGGCGAAGGTCAGGAACGGGCAGAGCCTGACTAGCGCCCATCGGAATGGATGTCACTGTGGGCACCGTCCCCGGAGTCCAGCATCAGTGCTGACAACAGCCACCGGCCCACTTCCCCCCTCAGCCGTCCCAAGGTCTCGCGAGGTCACCCTCAACCTCACTCGCGTCCCGCAATCGTCCTTTATGAGGTCAGGGGCCACGTCACACATTCGGACATCCTTTAGGACCCTGTCAATGCCGAAGCCGAGGGGCTCGGTAGTTTCACGGGGTGCCCAGCCACATCCCGAAACCCTTCCACCTGTCATCCACGTCGACCTACCTGGAAAGGTCCGAATCGGTACCCAGGCCCGCCGCTTCCAAATATGCGGTTCTTATGACGCTTGCCGGGATCGAGCGGACTCTCGTGCAAGGGGGCAATTCATGGCCCGGAGCCGGATGGGTCTCCCCCTTTGAGCAAGTTTCTCAAGCTATACCCACGAAAGGGCCGCCAATTGGCTTTCGCTTTCGGCTTGCGAGTCAGACTGCTCAAAACCCTTCAACCGACCGCGCGGATTGCTCTGTCGTGTTTGATGGCCGTTGCCGTGATTACGGCATGTGACGACGGGGATATACCTGCTCCGACTCAGGAGCCAACAGCCACCCCGGCGCAGGAACCTACGCCTACGCCGATTCGGACCGCTCGTCCTGGCGCGGCAGGGCTGGACGACCCTCTCTATCCCGGGCTGGGCAACGGCGGATATGACGTTTCCCGCTACACGGTGACCCTCGACATCGACGTGGACGCCAACGAGATTGCGGGCCGGACTCAAATCGAAGCCGACGCAACACAGGACCTCTCCTCGTTCAATCTGGACTTTCGAGGCTTGACGGTTACGCAGGTTGCCGTTGATGGCCGCCCAGCCGACCACTCTCGCACCGGATACGAGTTGACAATCGAGCCCCGTGCGCCGATCCCCGTAGGAACAACCTTTAACGCCGCGGTCTCTTACGAGGGTCAGCCTTCGACCAGCTCTGTGCCTGGACAAGTCTCCTAACCGGCTGGATAAACTACGAGACCGGGATAATCGCGTACGGCGAACCCTGGGGGGCATCGCATTGGCTCCCGGTCAATGAGCATCCATCCGATAAAGCCTTGTACACCTTCATCATCACGGTGCCCGAGCCCTATGAAGCGGCCTCAAACGGTGAATTGACCAGTACGACCGACCACGGGGAGACTGTGACATACGTATGGGAAAGCGTCCATGAGATGGCCAGCTATCTGGCGTTCCTGGCGGTCGCACAGTTTGACGACGTCGCCCGTGAAAGTCCTGGGGGGATAACCGTCGTTGACTCGGTTGAAGCGTCGATTGACGAATCCGCAAGGCGTAGTCTCGATAGCGTCCCTTTGATAGTCGATTTTTTCAATGAATTGTTCGGGCCGTATCCATTCGAGTCCACCGGCTCCGTCGTCATTGACGAGGCGATTCCGCCGCTGGAAACCCAGCCCCGGCCCGTCTACGGGATCCGGGCCCTGGAGACTTTTGGCGACAGGTTGATAGCCCACGAGTTGGCGCACCAGTGGTTTGGGAACCTGCTTACTCCCGCGTCGTGGCAGGACTTGTGGCTGAACGAGGGGTTCGCCACCTACGCCGAGTGGCTGTGGTTAGACCACCAGTCCGGCGGCGGCTGTTTCGAGCAGTTCTGGGAGATGGTCTGGCGACCTGTCTATGGGCCGCCGGCGAATCCCGACCCCGGATCCCTTTTCAGCGGCGGCATCTATGAGAGAGGCGCAATGGCCCTTCACGCACTGCGCGGCGAAATCGGCGAGGAGGCGTTCTTCAAGATGCTGCGTGAGTATGTGTCCCGCCATGCCGGAGGCAACGTGACAACCGAGGATCTTGTCGCTGTGGCTGAGGAGATTGCAGGCAGGGATCTGGACGGCCTTTTCGATTCCTGGCTCTTCGGTGAGACCACTCCACCTCCGCCGGGAATGAACAGCGGTCTGGGAAGTCAGACAGCGCCTTCCCCGGGTCGGGCTATTGGGGAGGGGTGTCCACGCGAACATCGGTGACAGCCCCGTGGTCCCACTATATCTTCACCACGCCAATCGTCAGCTATGGGATGCCTGATGGAGGGAGGCGGGAAGAGGCGGAGGCATGATTGCAAGGGGCGGAGGGCAGGGCGCCGGCGGAACCTTTCTTGAGTCGCTCTGCCCTAGCCCACTACAATAGCTGGAAAGGGCCTTGGGGGGCCTGAAAGCGCCCCCAACCACATCTCGAAGATGGTTCTGTCTACCGTCAAAATAGGCCCACCTCACGGGACTCGAACCGCTCATTAGGATCGTGATGCCCCTTGCCGAGGACGGTCACGTCCGACTATGGGCTGGCTTCAAGTCCACTGCCCACGAGTATCTGAGTATTTCGTGTCTATTGTGTGCTGCGAATGTTTCGCTGGGAGGTTGCCTTGTGAGTCGTGGCCTTGCGTAAATCATGCCAGAAGCCAGGATTCGTCGTCCGCGCAAGAATGACTCGCAACCCGCCATATTCGCGACAGAGCCTTACCGTGATGAGGTTCTGTCGCACTTCGCGGTCGAGTCTAACGCCCCAAAAATGACCTGGTGGTTTCCGAATTTACGTTAACGGTGTATTCCACGCCCGGCTCAAAATGCGAATCCAGGGGAACGATGGTTTCTACTACGGGATAGTCGGCGGTGCAGGTAACCAACGGGTCTGCTACCTGATGGTGGGTGATAGCCACGTCTATCCTGTTCGACCCTCTTCGCCGGGCTTCGTAGCCGTTGAACTGAGAGCAGCTACTGCCCTTGGGCATACCTGAGACGACGCGCAGCTGGTACTGGGGCGGAGCGCTTTCCAATATCATCACCTCCACGCTCTCAATGGGCGACTCAGCGATGAAGGTGTCCCGAAGGCTGGTCTCCGGTATGGTGAAGGTCGTGGTCTCCAGACCGTTTACTATTACCCGGTAGGTCTGCCCAGGTTCAAGAGACTTTCCAACGGGCTCTACGGTATCGAGTTCCACGACCTGCTCGTGGCAGGGAATTGCCCAGGGGGTCGGTGGAGGCTGCATCAGCGTTACCCGGACGATAATGTCGTGGCCGTCCATCTCCAATTCCTGGTTACCGGGACGGGCACAGCCTTCTATTGTGGACTGGTAATAGGCGACCCGCAGCAAGTGTTCCGGCTCGTTCGGTATCAGGTTGGCCCAAACTACTGGGACCGGGACCTCTATCCAGGTCTGCCAGTCCTCCCCGGCGTTACTGCCTCCAACCAGGTCGGGCGGGGGCCGCACCAGCACCAGGGGCATATTCACCTTGTCGGGATTACCGTGGGTGATTACCTCATATACCGTATCGTTGGTGAAGGCAAGGCGGCCGTCTGATTCGACGATTTTGGCACTTATCGAATATCTACTCCGGGAGCTAATGTCTTCACGATTGTATTCGACCTTGAACTTGATGGGAACTTGTCCTGGGCCGGAGATGGTCTGGCGGGCGATAAGCGGAGCGGGGCCATCGTCATATGATACGTCCCGTAGCTCTACTACGAGGGTTGCGTCCGGAGTAAGGGCCAACCGCTCCCGGTAGGTGACGGTGCCGCTTACCGATGAGTTGGGGTTCCGGCCCGACGCCACTTCCAACGTAGTGTTGGATGGCCCGAATTCGCTCTGGCAGGCCGCCATCAGGACAGTCCAGATGCCTATAACCGAAAGCAGGGCGGGCTTGACTTTGGTCTTAATCGGGCAACCTCGGTGACGAGAACTAGATTGGGCTATATATAGACGCAGCCCGGCACAGATTGGTTCCCGGACTCTCGGCGCTTGCCGCGGTTGACGATGTAAAGCCCCGGATCATGACAGTGAACGCCTTTGGGATGATGCAAGTGCGGGGAGCGAATTCAACTATGGATTAGGACTTGCATCCCTTACTGGCCGGTAAGGCTCGGAATCATCAACTTCAGACGCGTCCAAGCCCACTGCCCAAGAGTACCGAAGCTGATTGTGTCTATTGTTTATTGTGAGTAAGTTCCAGTGGATGCTCGCACTATGGACTCTGGGTGGTCGGTGGGGCTCCAGCGCTGCCTACGTCAGCGCCCACATCTCCATCTTCTTGCGATGGCTCTTCTCCTGGCGGAGGCATAGGCGCGCCATCGCTGTCGTCGGCTAAAGGCTCCTGCGATATGCGCTTTCTCACCGACACGAGGAACGCAACGACCGCCAGGATGAGTCGCAACGCAAACTCTACCGCTATGAGAAACAGCAGGTAGTAGAAGATGCTCTCTCGGTGGTCATTGGCCTCCTTCAGCGCCTCCAGGGACTCGGCAATCTTAAAGAAGGACGCATCAATTAGGAAGATCGCCAGAACCGCGAAGGGTAGTATCTTGGCCATGTCCCGGGACAGTTCTTCGTTGTAGTATGCGGCCAGGCGGATGGCGCTGACGGTGGCAAAGGCTATCAGCAAAATGTCCGAAAACGACCTGTCTTTCGAAAGGAGGGTCAGGATTAGCGTGAGGGCTGCGAACCAGAAGTAGGCGAACACCGGAAACAAAATAATGTACTTCGCGCCGTATAAGACGAGGTGGAAGAAGTCTCGCACCCACGGATAGCGCGACTCTTCATTCTTGGACAGGTCCAACTCAAACATGTCCCGGGAGGCAATGAATCGGTAGAACTTGAAAACAAAGAAGCCATATGCAGCCATGCCGAGGATATAGAACGCTGCGGGCCACAGCAATTTAAGGGCGTCATCAATATCTAACCCGTTAGGGAAGATGGCTTCAATATCCATGAATTCCATCTCCTATCCCGCGACCCGTGCAATGAGACGCGGCCTGCGGATAGTTAGGGGTAAGGGTCGGGACAAAGACGGGACTCCCAATACGTACGTAAGCTGGCGATGGAGGGGCGTCGCTGCCCACACAGGCGTGGGCAACGGACGGTGAGTTCGCCGCATCTACCATTCCATCAGATCGGCTTCGATGGTTTGACGCCCGTAATTCTATGAAAAGCTCACCATCTCGTCAACCAACAGCGCCCGGTCACCCGGGCCTTTAAATTGGGGATTGTACACGATTTTACCAGCAGCCCCATTTATGGTTAATCTTACCCACGAAAGATCATAAAGTTGATTCCCTCGTAACAAGGGCCTTTCGGATTGGTTCTGCGGCGTGAGGGCGGTTAGGCGTGAGGGCTTTGGTTGTTCCGGTCGAGGCTTGTGTTGTGGCCGATGAGGTCGTTGTGGTGTGCCATGCCCCGTCCGGGTAGGCATCAGCGGGCTCGCAACGGCTCCTGTAGCTTCATGCAGCGGTGGGAGCGGTCGCCAGGGCAGCCGGGTGGGACCAACATCTCGTCCAACCGTGCCCGGACCATTCGCTTGACGTTACACGCTAGGGCCTTGAGGTAGACGACGGGCCGGACCCTCTCACCTCCACGTACTCGTAGGCGGCCAAGACCATGGCGCCGTTTCAACTCTGAGTTCGTACCCTCTATCCCCGCACGCAACCCGTACCGCTTACGCCATTGTCCATCCGACTTGGCCCGCCGCCTACGTCCGGTGTTCACCCTGGTGAGGTCCGCACTCACCACGGAGGGTCCACTCGGCGACCACTCTCCCCCGAGCTCAGGACGACGACGCCACCTCACAGCAGCGTTACACCCGAGTCCGGGCCGTGCATAGGCAAGTAACTGGGGCGCCTATGCATGACGTGCAACCCGGGATTCCCCAGATCAAACCAACTTTCCTGGATATAGCTCCTTCTGGGATACCGTCAAATATAATCCCGCATTCCAAGGGCGTCAAATGCGGCCTAATTCGCTCAAATTCCCCGTTTTCATATAGCAACCACCGTCCTGCCAAGCCTAAAATCCCCAAACCGCTGGTCTACGCCCAAGTCTCCCCCTTGGGAACCTCTTTTGCGACCCCGTAACCGTAACCAATCCCGATGCTCCTGAGGTGGACTAGCCAGGAGCCAGCCGAAGCCGGCCAATTCGTTCCAGTATCCCACATAGCATTTCCCGGCTCACTAGCACCTCAGCAAGCTGAAACACCAGCCTTCTGGCATGGCGCACCAACCGTCCTCCGGTCTTGACCATCCTGGTCTGAAGACTGGTCAGCGACCAGTCTTCATCGACTCCGGCAACACCAGCCTTCTCAAGAAGTTACCCAAGTTATAGGCCATGATGAACAGCCCCAGCCTGACCTGATTGGCCACGAACTTGTGGCAGGACAACCTCGTCCAGTTCAGGGCGTACTTTCCCTCTTTTATCCATTGCTCCGCCGTGCCTCGGCCGTTTTAGAAGCGGACTATCCCTATAGTTGGATAACTGAGGTTGGTAACTATGAAGGCCACTCTGGGAAACAGTTCTCCCTGGTGCCACTCCACCTTGGCCACCACCCTTCGGGATACATTCCAGCTCTGGGCCTGGTAAGTGAAATCGTGATACGAGACGATGGGCTTTGGGGAAGGCCCCTCAGTAGGCCGTGTCAGCAGGTGCGCTATCTTCCTCTGTAGCACTTCGTTTGCTGGCAGCCTGATGGCGTAGTCGATCTGTCTGGTCTCCAGATACTCGTATATCTCCGGCTTGGCGAAGGCGGCATCAGCGCGAAACAGCAGCCTGACTGCTGCTGTAAAATAACGCTCCACCACCGGATCGAGGACTTCTTGCCAATCATCGGCACTGTGGACGTTGCCTGACCGTAGCTTTGCTCCTTCACAATCCCCGAACTGGTTGAACAGAAAGAGAGGATGATAGCAGACGCATTCGAAGTGGCCGTTATAGGCTGCGCCCTCCTGCTGACCGTGTACTGGACTCTCCGAACTATCCATATCCAGGATAACTCGCTGGTGTAGGGTGTGGGCCATCGCCCGTTCCACCCAACGGGTATTCATTCGTGCCAGCGCCTGCCGGTTGTCCTCTTGGGTCAGGAACTCCGTCTCGAACCGGCCCATCTCGCTGGTGCTGGCTCCCTTCCGCTCCGAGCCTTGCCATCCCACGATCACTCGCATGGCTGGGTCTTGGGAAAGGCGCACTGCGTCATTGGTATCGTCGTAGCCAGCTAGGCGGCTGTAGATCGACTGTCTTAGCAGCGGAACCAGGTGGTGGAGGATATTGCGTCCGGTACGGCTTTCCTGGAGGTAGTCCTCAGCGATTTCGGTAAGGCCCAAGGCATCATCAAACTCTCGAAAAGCAAGAAGACCAGCGTCGGTGGTGATGGTGGCACCGTGAAATGCCAGGCGGACTTTGGGGTTGAACTGGAGCCGGAGAGAGGCCTTTTCGCCGTCACCCATGGGGTGCCTCCAGGATGATTACGCTACCTATATAAAACTCGCCAAGCTATGGGGTAATTATAGCCATACCGACGGCCAACGTCTCACAAATGGACAATGGTTTAAAAAATGCCGACGATTTACTCAGAGGGATATTCAGCCATATGGGAAATGTGGGCTCAAGGCCCTGCAGCACAGTCAAGGCGTCGGTCTATCCCCGCGTGGGCGGGGCAACCCGTGTCCGCCTGATTGAAGTCGGCGGCGAGGACGGTCTATCCCCGCGTGGGCGGGGCAACCATGCCATTAATTCACTCCCTCTGGTCGTATAGGGGTCTATCCCCGCGTGGGCGGGGCAACCCCTGGCGGTCGATGACGACCCGCAGACGCTCAGGTTCGTGCGGGACGCGCTCTCGAATGCCGGGTACACGGTGACGGTGACGGGCGACCCCGAGCAGGTGGGCCGCCTCGTGGAGGAGGATAGACCCCACCTGGTGCTGCTCGACCTGATGCTGCCTGGCGTGGACGGCATCGAGCTCATAGAGAGCGTCCCCGAGCTCGCCGACCTTCCGGTCATCTTCCTGTCCGCCTATGGCAGAGACCAGGTAATCGCCCGGGCGCTGGAGGCGGGGGCCGAGGATTACATGGTCAAACCCTTCTCGCCAACGGAGCTGGTGGCGAGGGTCCAGACGGCTCTACGGCGCAGGGCCGCGGCCGAGCTGTCCGAGCCGTCGGAACCCTACGTGTTTGGAGAGCTGACCATCGACTACGCCGAGCGCCGCGCGACGCTGGCCGGGCGTCCCGTGCAGCTGACGGCCATCGAGTACGGGCTGCTTTTCGAGCTATCGGCCAACGCCGGTCGCGTGATGACCTACGACCGGCTGCTGCAACGGGTCTGGGCCTGCGGGGCTCCGGCGACCCGCGGCGGGTGCGCACCGCCGCCAAGCAGCTCCGCCGCAAGCTGGGCGACGACGCCAACAACCCCACCTACATCCTCAACGAGCCCCGCGTCGGCTACCGCATGGAGAAGGGGGAGGGGGAGTCCGCAACTGATTGAGCCATGGCAATCTTCAATGAGGACTCGGACGCGATGCCGCACCCCGACCTGACCATGGCCACTGTAGCCTACTGCGACAATTTGATGCTGGCCCTGGGCCCCAAGCCTTTCGTCGACCACGACCAGTGATCATGAGCGGCGAGAAGGATGGCGCCGACTGTCCACTAGCGCGTCCCTCTTCGAGTGGGCTCTCACCCTGGAGCAGAAGCGAAGTTGGTCGTCGGGTGATACTGGGCGGTGCAGAAGAGTGGAGCCCGTCGCCCTCGCAGTGACCTAGTCCATACATTGGGCTTTCTCGTTGCCTGGAATCTAGGCCATGCTCACTCCCCGTTTCGAGAAGGATGGGCGGGATTGACGACGGTTGCCTACTTTCATATATTGTCCTAGTAACTCTTAGGGTCTCTTGAAGAGGAGTTAGTCAAGAATGGCCTCTCAAGAAGCATGGGTCGGCATCGCAGACGTCGCTGCGCACTTAAGCGTAGCCAGGGATTCCATCTACCGTTGGGTCGAGGCTAAGGACTTCCCCGCACATAGGGTGGGACGTCTCCTGCGTTTCAGACTCTCGGAGGTGGACGATTGGGTAAGAACGAGCGGTGACAGGGATTCGGGGAACCACTCAACAACAAAGGTGACGCGGGCAATAAGAAGAGGAGACGAGAGAGAGAATGCGTGAGAAATGCACGTACGACGTGGCGACCCTGGAGGGTGACGCAGGTCGCATTTGCTCTCGTATTGCCGGGGAACCTGGGACGGGAATCCAGTCAACGATCAAGACCTCAGTACCCCGTGCTCCCCAGATACAACCATGAATGATCGTATGGATGGGGCAAAATTCAATTCACGGTACCGCGTTGCGGTCCGGCGGGGATCCCGTATCAGCCTAAATCCCCATCGCAGTTCACCTGATCCGAATGACAAAGACGGTATCCGCGCTTGGCTGGAGGACAGACCACGCCCTTGGGCCATAGACCTTTTCTGCGGAGCCGGAGGGTTGAGCTTGGGACTTGAGAAGGGGGGGTTCTCAGTGATCGCTGCTGCGGACTCTGACCCAGTAGCCACCGAGACTCATGCGGCGAACATTCGGGGTCTCACGTGGACGGGGGACCTTTCCAACCCCACTGAGTTCCTTCGTCACCTGGACAATTGGGGCATAGAAGGCGTGGACCTTCTCGCGGGCGGTCCTCCATGCCAGCCCTTCTCTACCGCTGGCCTGTCGAAGATCGGTGACCTAGTGAGGAGAGGAAGCCGACGCCCTCGCGACGAAAGGGCTGATCTCTGGCGCAGCTTCTTCGCCATCGTTGACCGGTTGAACCCGAAGGCAATGCTCTTCGAGAACGTTCCGAATTTCGCCCAAGCACAGGGCGGAACATTGTTGATCGCATTGGTGGACGAACTGGAGAGGCGGGGATACAAGGTGCAGGTGCAGGTGCTGGAGGCATGGAGGTACCGGGTTCCGCAGCATCGGTCGCGGCTCTTCGTTATTGGGATCGCGGGGGGTGGAAGCTTCGAGTGGCCTAAGCCTATTGGAAGGCGACCCACGGTTGGGCAGGCCATTGGGGATCTTCCGGTGGTTCAGGCAGATGTCCGAGACGAAGTCCAGCTCTATGAGGGATCCCCGACATCGGTGCTTGCGAGGTTACTCCGGAAGGGATTGAGAGGTTCGGAAGCCCTGCTTATTCGTGACCACGTGACGAGGTCGGTTCGACCGGACGATGCGGAAATCTACAGATCGCTGGAACCTGGTTCCACCTACATGGACGTGCCGGAGCACCTGCGGAGGTACCGGTCTGACATTTTCAGTGACAGATACCTTAGGTTGTCTTTCGAAGACCTGTCAAGGACCATCACCGCCCATATCGCCAAGGATGGCTACTGGTACATCCACCCTCGGGAAGACCGGACCCTTTCCATACGAGAAGCGGCCAGAATCCAGACGTTCCCAGATAAGTTCCGGTTTGCAGGTCACCCCTCAAGCAGGTATCAGCAGATAGGCAACGCCGTTCCACCTCTGCTCGCCTCGGCTATCGCCTCGTCGGTAAAGAGCGCCCTAGAAGACAGGGATGCAGATGCTGGAACCGATGATCGCCATCCGACGAGAGTGGCCTCCTTCCGAGATGATCTCGCCAGGTGGTTCAGGCACAGCAAACGCGAATTCCCGTGGAGGCGTCAAAGCTTGAACCCCTGGCAGATCCTACTATTGGAAATGTGTCTCCACCGCACGAAGGCTGATCAGGTGGCCCGGGTCGCGAACGAACTCCTCATCCTCGGAGAAACACCGGATTCATTCATAGACAACTCGAAGAAGCTGGCGCCGGTGCTGGCTACGCTCGGTCTACACTGGCGCTCTGCGAACCTCGTCTCTGCGGCGGAGTTTGTTAGAGACCGGCTGGGCGGAGAGGTTCCCGACAATTGGCAGGAACTGACCGCCATCCCAGGGGTGGGAGACTACATAGCTTCCGCCGTTCTCTGTTTCGCATTCGGTCGCTCCATTGTGCTGATGGACACCAACACGATGAGAATAGGTCGCCGGCTGTTGGGGAGTTCCGAGCAACCGAACTGGCAGCTCAGGCTTGCCCTGCATGAATTGGCTGGACACAAGGGAGCGGATGTCCAATGGAACCAAGCCCTGCTGGATCTCGGTGCGTTGGTCTGTACAGCCCGCGCTCCCAAGTGTGAGGTTTGCCCAGTTCGCGCCTGTTGTGCCATGGGGACTCTACAGGTCAGCGGCAAAAGGAGTGAGGTGAATGCGGGTATTTGAGATTCCGCCGAAGCCATCTCCACTTATCGAGAGCATTCGGGCTATCGGATACTCGCTGAGCACCGCCCTTGCCGATCTCGTGGACAACTGCATAGCGGCACGGGCGGAGACAATCCAGATACTCGCCAATCTGGAAACACCTGACTTGAAGATTGGCATTCTGGATGACGGAGTAGGGATGACCGAAGAGGAACTCTTGGAGGCAATGCGCCTAGGGAGCCGCAGCCCGCTAGAAGAGAGGGCGCAGTCCGATCTCGGCCGCTTTGGTCTGGGCCTGAAGACGGCCTCATTCTCCCAATGCCGTGTGCTCACCGTGGTTACGCGAACCAACGGAGCCACTGCGATTGCCCGATGGGACTTGGAAAGAATTGCCGAATCGGGCAAGTGGCAGGTTCACGTCCCTGACGACCTGACATCCATCCCTTGGGCGGAGCTTCTTGGAGAAAGTGGGACGCTGGTTATCTGGGAGGAGCTCGGCCTCGGAACAGATGACGGAGACTCCGGTCGGAATGTGGTCGACTTTGTGCGGCAGATGGATGAGGCCCGGTTCCACCTAGAACTGGTTTTCCACCGCTTCCTCTCCGGTGAACCGGGACACCGCAAGGTCAGCATTCAGATGAACAACCGGTCCCTGGAGCCTTTTGATCCCTTCCATTCCAACCATCCAGCAACGATTGCAGGGCCCAAGGAGCGGATTCGGGTTGCACATGAGGATGTGCTAGTGCAGGCGTTTACCCTCCCGCACCATGGGAAGGTCACGCCCGCAGAGTGGGAACGCTACGCAGGTCCGGAGGGATATCTCAGGAACCAGGGTTTCTACGTGTACAGGGAACGGCGGTTGATCATTCATGGCACATGGTTTGGATTGGCGCGTCAAACGGAGCTCACAAAGCTGGCGCGCGTCCGCATCGACATGCCGAATGCGCTCGATGCAGCCTGGAAGATCGATGTGAAGAAGGCATCTGCGCAGCTGCCACCGCCGGTACGAGAGCGGTTGCGACGCATCATCGAGCCGCTGGGAGCGGCATCGAAGAGGGTGTACAGGACCAAAGGACGAAAGCTCATCGAAGAGAACCGCATTCCGGTTTGGAACAGGATTCAGAACAAGAACCAGATATCCTATCGAATCAACGATGAGCACCCCATGGTCCTCAATCTTCTGTCCAGATTGCCCCCCGAGGCAAGGGGCGATCTAATCAGAGTGATCGAGGTCGCGGGGGCGTCGTTGCCCATGGATGCGCTCTTTGCCGACCTCGGCGGCGACACGGCCTCGGTAGTCGGCAGCGCCGCGTCGGAGCAGGCGCTGCGCTACGCAGCAGTGACGACGTTTACTCACCTCAGCAGGACGGTGAAGTCAATCGAGGACGTGCTCACCATGATGAGGGTCGCGGAGCCATTCCGCTCGAACTGGGAGCGCACGGAGCATATTCTCAGGGAAGACTGCAACGAGGAGCTACAGGATGACTGACCCGCTGTCAAACCTTGAGAGCATGGTGGCCGCCGCTCTCGCAAATCAGCAGAGACCAACCGGGGAGGATATTCGCGAGTTGATCGGGAACCTCCGTCGGTTGCCGATATTCGAGGGTGTCACGGGCGACGACGCTGAGAGGCTTGCAAAGCGATTCGAAGAGCGTGTGAGCATCACCCAGCATCTCGGTTCCATTCTGATTGAACGCGACCACCGGCCATGGTTGGATACCGCCAGGGCACGGATAGACCCGTACTACTGGAGTCGCTATCGACAGCACCTCATCCAGGAGGGCTTTCCCACCGCCGCCATCACAACGTTGGATGACGTCACCGAACGTGTGCTCGGACTGATGCAGGACCCTCTGAGGGATGGACCTTGGGATAGGCGGGGGATGGTCGTCGGGCATGTGCAATCGGGCAAGACTGCCAACTATACGTGCCTCATATGCAAGGCCGCGGATGCCGGGTACAAGTTGATAGTGGTCATCGCGGGTGTCCACAACAACCTGCGAAGCCAGACACAGCGGCGAATCGACGAGGGTTTCGTGGGCCGGGACAGCGCACGCTTGCTGAGCAAGCAGGCTGACATGTTCGTGGGGGTTGGCCGCTTCGACCATGCGAGACGCCCGGTCACATTCACCAACACCACGAGAGACTTCAACAAGACTACCGCCACCGGGGTCGGCATACCCCTTCAGAACCTCACCGAACCCGCCGTGTTCGTGATCAAGAAGAACAGCAGCACGCTGAAGAATCTGCTCGAGTGGCTCAGGGAGCACAGTGCTCGGGGAGGTATCGAGAGCATTGAGGAGCCGATGCTGCTGATCGATGATGAGGCTGACAACGCCTCCATCAACATCCGGCATGGGGCCGGCGAGGTTTCAAGGATCAATGGCCAGATTCGAGAACTGCTACACCTGTTTGGGAGGAGTTGCTATGTGGGATACACAGCCACTCCCTTCGCCAACATCTTCATTGACCCTGACACCGACGACCAAATGCGCGGTGAGGACCTGTTCCCACGCAGCTTCATAGTGAGTCTTGATCCCCCCTCGAATTACTTCGGAGCCATCGCCGTCTTCCTTGAGGGTGGAGACCAATACATGCGCCGCATCGAGGACAACGAGAATCACCTTCCCATCCGACATGAGAAGGACATCGTTCTCTCCTCCATTCCCCCATCCCTGACCGATGCCGTAAGGACCTTCATCCTAGGCCGAGCCATCCGCCTCGCCAGGGGGCACGAACGACAGCATTGCTCAATGCTGGTGAACGCGTCGCGCTTCATGAATGTACAGCGCCAACTGCGCAATGAGATTCATGCGCAGCTTGATGGCATCCAACGCTCAATTCGAGTGAATGGTGCACTGCCTCCGGGAACAGCACTCCTTGACCCAGAGATCAACGCACTGCACACGGTCTGGGAACGCGAGTTCCACGACACGGAGTTCGATTGGGTCGAGGTGCAGAGCCGTCTGCATGAGGCCGCCTCTCCCGTCAGGGTGGTCGAGGTCAACAGTCAGTCCCCCGGCACGCTGGATTACAGCGGAAATCGGCAGGACGGTCTCAATGTCATAGCAGTCGGCGGATTCTCACTGTCCCGTGGGCTGACACTCGAGGGACTTATGGTCAGCTACTTTCTGCGCAACTCGATGATGTACGACACATTGATGCAGATGGGGCGGTGGTTCGGATACCGGCCGGGCTATCAGGACCTCTGCCGCATCTGGATGCCGGACGCGGCGCAGGGCTGGTACGAGCACGTCTCGGAGTCCATTGAGGAGTTGCGAGGTGAGTTCAGGAGCATGGAGGCTTCCAATGCGACACCTGAGGAATTCGGACTCAAGGTCAGGAGCCATCCGGATACCTTGATCGTCACCGCACGCAACAAGATGGGAACCGGATCTCAGATTGTGGTGAGCATCGGCCTGGCGGGCAGGTTGATCGAGACGCACACGCTACGACGGGATGCCGAGAGCTTGGAGGTCAACCGCAATGCCGCACGGAGACTCTCTCAGCGGCTCCGGCAGAGCGGATTCCCCATTGAGGCCGTTGCGAGGGACAATTTCGGATTCCTTCTTCGGGGAGTTCCGGTGGCTCCCATACTGGACTTCCTGACTGAATTCCGAAACCACGATGGCTCGCTGCTGACCAATGGGGAACCGGTGAGGCGATACATCGAGGAGCGCCAAGACGACGAGCTTGCGGAATGGGACGTGCTGTTCGCAAGCGTGGGCGAACGTGAGGGTAACCGAACTGACGAGTCCCTCGGAAGGACTATTCGATGCCAGAGCAGGACCGCTGGTGAAAGGAGCGACGCGAGGACACTCCTAGTCAGCAATCGACAGAGGGTCTCAAGCAGAGGGATCGAGCGGACGGGCCTCAACGGTGAGGAGCGGGAAATTGCGGAGCGAACGTACAGGGATGATCCGGGGAGGAGCGGCAGGTCGACCGATGGCCGGCCGATCCAATACCCAGACAAGGCATACAGAGAAATGCGGACGAAACCCCTCCTGATGGTCCACCTGATTGACATAGACACCAAGGGCGATGGTGACCCCATAACCCAGCCCGTGGTTGCATGGGGCATCAGTTTTCCGCCAACCAACAGGGAGGAGCGGCGAGTGGAATACGTGGTCAACACCACCTGGCTCCGGGAGAACTTCGGCGATGATGTCGACGAGGACGAGATGGGAGGCGATGATGGGTGAGGACCCTTGGGCGGAGATTGACCCGCCCAGCATCACCGACTCGGTCGCGGCTCGTCGTGTCGACGCGACCCTGCCCTGGAATTTCTTCTGGGCCCGGGGGGTGGACGGGAGGGTTCTCCTCACCCTGCACCACGCCACCGGGTCGGCACCAACCACCCAGGTGCCCATGCTGCGTGACATTGAGGTGACCCTTTCCACACCCGATGAGTCGGACACCCAGCTGCTCGCCCTCAAGCTGCTCGACTCCAACCAGCGTGACATCTTCCAGGCCCTCTGTCTGGACATCATCTCCGCTGCCGCGCAGGCGGAGTCCGAAGCTGAGGCAGTGTCCGCTGCGCTGATGAGGACATGGCGATGGCACCATCTGCTTAGAGGTGGTCGTGGCACGCTCCTCTCCCCGGAGGAACAGAAGGGTCTGATCGGGGAACTGTTCGTGTTGGAGCGTCTTCTGCTGCCCCGCATGGATGCCTCATCCGCGGTGACGGCTTGGCGCGGCCCGTTGGGCGCACCCAAGGACTTTGAGATTGCGAGGATTGCGATTGAGGCGAAGACGCGTCGCGGGGGAGCCACACCGTCTCTCTCAATCACGTCGGAGAGCCAGCTGGACGAGCGAGGTGTCGACTCGCTGTTTCTGCATGTGGTCGAGTTGGATGAGGCTCCGACAGATGCCACCCATGGTGTGACCCTCCGTGATGTGGCCGAGCGTATTCGCGGGCGCCTCCTCTCGCTCGACCCAGGTTCAAGCGGTATTTTGGAAACACGGCTGTCGGCGGCGGGCTACCGGGTGGAGGACGACTATTCCAGCCACCGCTGGCTGGAGGGGGCGACCCGCATTTACCTGGTGACCGGCAACTTCCCCCGCATCACCTCGGGCGAGATACGATCGGGTGTCTCGAATGTAAGGTACTCGGTTTCGCTGGCCGAGTGCGAGCCTTTCGCAACGTCGGTGAGTGCTCTGACCGAAGCCCTGGCAGGACGGTAGGCTCCGATGACGATCGACATTGCGGAGTACCACGAGGAGCTCTTTCAGGAGATCCACAGCCTCGCGGATGCCGAGGGCAGGTTTGCGGAGGACGCCTTCTTCGACGTACTCACGGCATCGCTGATTGATGCCGGTGAGATTGAGACGGCAGACCGCGTTCATCACGTCTCCCCTCGCGGCATTCGAGTTGACGGCTATGGGGGAGACCCAGTCAACTCCGACGCGGTGCTCAGCCTGATTATCACCGACTTCAGCCAGTCACAGGAGGTCGCAACGCTGACGGCGACCAACATGGACGCAACCTTCAAGCGGTTGTCCAACTTTCTGGACCGGTCACTCGATGAAGGGTTTCGGAACAGCTTGGAAGAGTCGGCACCCGCATTCGGCCTGGCCGATCTCATCGCGGCGCGGTGGCCCTCCATATCCAGGGTGAGGCTGTTCCTGGTCACCAACAGAATGCTCAGTTCCAGGGTGGACGGCAGAGAGGCCGGGCAACTTCAAGGGCTCCCCATTACCTTCAGCGTGTGGGATTTGGGGCGTCTCCACCGCTTCGTCACGTCCGGGCATGAGCGCGAGGACTACATGGTCAACCTGGATGAGTTCGGTGGCCCTCTGCTGGTGCTGCCCGCACACATGCAGCAGGCCGACTATGAGTCCTACCTGGCCGTCTTCCCCGGCCGACAGTTGGCGAGAATATATGACCGCTGGGGCGCCCGTCTGCTGGAGCAGAATGTCCGCGTGTTCCTTCAGGCGCGTGGGAATGTCAATCGAGGGCTGAGGAACACCATTGCGAACAATCCGGAGATGTTCTTCGCCTACAACAACGGCATCACGGCCACTGCGGAGAGCATCGAGGCCGTGGCGTCTCCGAACGGCCTGCTCCTAACGGGCATGCGCAACTTCCAGATCGTCAATGGCGGGCAGACCACGGCCTCCATTCATGCGGCGCTGAGGAACAGGGACGTGGACCTAGATCGGGTCTTCGTCCAGATGAAGCTGTCCATCGTCAATTCCGACAGGGCATTGGAGATTGTCCCCAAGATTTCGGAGTATGCCAACACCCAGAACCGAGTGAGCGCAGCTGATTTCTTCTCGAATCACCCGTTCCATATCAGGATGGAGGATTTCTCGAGGAGGCTCTATGCTCCTTCGAAGGATGGAACCTTCCGTCAGTCGGAATGGTTCTACGAGCGCGCGCGAGGCCAAGTATCAGGATGCCCGTGGTCGCCTCACACAGTCGGAACGAAGGAGATTCGACCTAGAGTATCCGAAGCCACAGATGTACACGAAGACGGACCTCGCCAAGCTCCTGAATGTATGGCGCGACAAACCGGATGTCGTCAGCAGGGGAGGACAGAAGAACTTCGCCGACTTCGCCTCGTTTATCGGGGGAGATTGGAACAAACACCCCAACGATTTCAACGAAATGTACTACCGAGAGGCAATTGCCAAAGCTATTGTGTTCAAGTCGGTCGAGCGTCTTGTCACCGAGCAGCCATGGTACCAGGGTGGCTACCGTGCCAATGTCGTGGCGTACGCAATCGCAAAGCTCGCCCATAATGTGGCGCAGCGGGGCGAGTCCATCAACTTCGAGAGGATCTGGAAAGCACAGGGAATCTCGCCCGTACTGAGGGACGCGCTTGTGGTCAGTGCGAAGGCGGTCCACGATGTGATAGTCGATCCGCCAGAGGGCATGCGAAATGTTACCGAGTGGGCGAAGCAGCAGGCGTGCTGGAGTCGAGTGATGCGTCTGCATGTGACATGGCCCGAGACCCTTGAATCCGAACTGGTAGGTGCAACTGAGCGAGACGAGGTGAAGCGGACTGCTGTCAAGGACCAAAAACTGTTGAACGGAATCGAGGCTCAGACGGTCGTGGTCATGGCTGGGTCCGCTCTCTGGAGTGATGTCAAAGCGTGGGGAATGTCCAAAGGACTCCTGTCACCGGATGACCAGGGGATATTAGAGGTGGCGATCTCGATGCCAGCTAGGGTCCCGTCTGAGAAGCAGAGCCTCAGAACCATTGAAATCCTCCAACGCCTCCGTGAGGAGGGGTGTCAGTTCGAGATTGAAGTGATCTGATTGGGGACTTCATCACCAACTACGACATAAAGTACTGGCGGGGGCGAGAAGGATGAAACGCCATGAAACAAATCAACCACTTCAGCGATCAACTTAGCAGCGTGGACTGCATTCCGTGTTCTGAGGACAATCACAGCAGACGGTATAGTCGAGATCACATTCCAACCAAAGCGCTATTGAACCTGGATTTCCCAGATAGACCCAAGTGGTGATTGGCGTTCCTGTGATTACTATGAATAGTCTGATTACTAAACGGATATAATGGGAGTCTATACATTATAATACACCCATGAATATAGGTTCTGGCTTCTGATTACGTAATCGTGTTGGAGGCACCTTATGGGTGACGACGAAAAGACCCCTCTCAAGCTCGACTTTGACTCCAAAGTTCGCGTGGAGTTTCGCGGTGCTACCATCACCTCAGACGCAGGACTGCTGGCGTGCAGAGAGCTTGATGACGCCCTAAGCCTGACCGACTCTGCCGACGAATTCCTCAAAGAGAGTCGAACGGGCAAAAACATCCTGCATCAGCTAATCCCACTGCTGAGACAGTCAGTCTACAGCCGCCTCGCTGGATACGACGACACCAATGATGCCGACCGCCTTTCCCAAGACCCAGCCCTGAGAGTAGTGGTAGGCTGGAAAGGCCCTGACAGGAACGCGGCCAGCACCAGCGAGATGGGTAGGTTCGAGACGGAGTTGCTGACACAAAAGGAAAACCTCAAGGGCATTGAGCGGCTGAATGTCGAATGGATAAAACGTGCATTAGCCAAGACCGTACACAGGCGTATCATCCTGGACATCGACAGTTCGGAGAGTCCGGTGCATGGCGAGCAGGAGGAAGCAGCCTACAACGGCCACTTTGGATGCATGTGCTATCACCCCTTGTTCTGCCTCAACCAGTTTGGAGATTGCGAAGGGGCGGTTCTCAGACCAGGCAACGTCCACAGCGCCGATGGCTGGAGGGAGTTCATCAATCCCATCGTCGAGCGCTACCTGAAGCTGGCGGTGAGGCTGCTGTTTCGAGCAGACGCTGCTTTTGCCAAGCCTGAGATTTACGAGTACCTGGAGACAAGGCATATCGGCTACGCCATAAGGCTTCCGGCGAACGAAGTGCTTCAGAAGGAAATAGCTCACCTGTTGGTACGGCCTACCGAGTGGCCCTCTCAAAAGCCCATCGTCTCGTATCACGACTTCGTTTATCAGGCCCAGAGTTGGAATGTTCCTCGAAGAGTAGTGGCAAGGTGGAGTGGCATCAGGGAGAACTGTTCCCAAGGTGGAGTGGCATCAGGGAGAACTGTTCCCAAGAGTAGGCTTCATCGTAACCAACCTGAGCTATCCAACGAAGGGAATAGTCAGCTTCTACAATGGCAGAGGCACAGCAGAGCAGTGGATTAAAGAGGGAAAATACGCCCTCAATTGGACTCGGCTCTCGTGCCATAAGTTCGTGGCTAATCAGGTGAGGCTGTGGCTATTCATCCTGGCATACAATCTGGGCAACTTCTTCAGAAGGCTGGCTCTGCCAGAAGCGATAAAGAGCTGGTCCCTGACAAGTATTCAGACGAGACTCATCAAGATAGGCGGGCGACTGGTGCGTCATGCGAGGAGGCTTGTGTTCCAGCTTGCCGAGGTGATGGTGACCAGGGAGATGTTCGATGAAATGCTGGAGCGGATAGGGAGACTTCGTTTCAATCCTGGATAGGAGCATGTGTCTGTTAGGGAATCGTGATCATATCGAGGCTGCCCTGAGCAAGGTGCGCGACTTGCAGCGTGAGGTTCGGTCTGAATAATCCGTTTAGAGCCTTTCCAAGTGGTTTGGAGACCCTGTTTCTCTAGATGAAGTGATATTAGCGCGGTTGGTGGCAGTTGACAACTTCAGCAGGCGATCTTATAGTCTGGACTGTCTCAGGATGGTGTGTTTATGAAAGCACTGGATTCCATCTGGGAAATATCGGATTGACTGAGGGCGGGGTTTCAAATTGCTTGTATCCGTCCTAGGGGCGGGAGTAAGATTATTTTATAGGGTCCATATTTTCATTTTCCGGTACCCGGAGGATAAACAAAATGTTTGGTCAGAACAGAGAAAAGAAGCGGTTCTCCTGGCGATGGGCCGTGCTGCTGGTAGCGCTGGTGGCGGGGAGCCTGCTTTTGGCGGCCTGCGGCGACTCCGACCCTAGTCCCACAGCGACCCCTGAACCCACTCCGGTACAGGCCACACCGGACAAAGACGACGACGCCATGATGGATGAGGACGCCGACGCCATGATGGACGAGGACGCCGACGCCATGATGGACGAGGACGCCGACGCCATGATGTCTCTGAGCGATATCGACGAGACCACCACGGGGGCCGAACTGATCGCGTCGCTTTCCGAAGATGAAGCCGACTGCCTGCGTGCTGCGATAGGGGACGCGAGCTACGAGGCTATGCAGGACCTGACCCTGTCCGAGAGTGCCATGGGATTCGATACGTTCCCGCTGCAATGCCTGGAGCCGGACAACGCCATCGACCTGAGCGTAGCCATGATGTCGCTCCAGGCGGGCGGGCTGTCCGATGATAGCCAGGCCTGCATGAAGGACGTTTTCGCAGACCTCGGGGTGCCGGGCGAGGGGATGAGCATGACAGATTCCATGCGCTCCTTTATAACCATGCAGCTCTGCCTGACCGACGAAGAAGCGCAAGCCATGTCGGGACCTGTTCCGGAAGAAGACGCATTTCCCTTGCCCTCCCAACTACGCTGCGTATCCGAGCAGACAGACCTGGAGAACCTGTTCATCGTCTACCAGGCCTTTGCCGACCTGGAGTCGAGCACGGAGCAGCCCACACCATCGCCGGAAATGACGAAGGCGGTGGCCGAGATAATGGCGGCCCAGGAGACCTGCGGCATCCCCACCATCATCCAGGGGGAGGGGTCAGCGCCCTAGGCGGCGGCTCGGGTTACTGCCCGAGCTGAGATATCCGGGGTGTGGGAACCGACGTTGGAGTCGGATCATCGGCGTGGACAGATGCGTGAGTCTTGGAGGCATCCGAGGATTGAGTATCCATCGTCGGAGCATTCGTTTCCGTGTCATTTGGTGCGCCCTGGGGTGATGAAACGTTTGCGGCTGTGTTAGCTACGTTGGGCGCTGGTCTCGACATGTCCTATGGTGAGTTCCAGACCCTGGAAGCTCACAGGGCAACCTCCCACCGAAAAGTTTGTAGTACAGTCCCCGTTGGCCCACCAGACTTGACAAAATCGAGAACTTTCAGCTTGAAATTCAAACTGGAGCTGTAGGAGGAGGCGACGTGAAGAGCAATGACGCTGAGCTTGCCAGCCAAGGTCGCAGACTTGCCGGTGCCGTCTTGGACGGGTTCCTCTTCGTGCTCACACTCGGTATCGGCTGGGTCATCTGGTACCTGATCGTGGCGCGAGGCGGACAGAGCCCAGCGAAGCAACTCCTGCGTACGCGCGTTATCCGTGGCGATGGTCAATCGGCCGACTTGGGTTGGATGCTGATCAGGGACTTGGTTGTGCGTGCCATCGCTTTTGGCGCAGTCAATGGGGTATTGGTGGCTGTGCTGGGCGAGCAAGTGGGCGGTGCCATTTTCGGGCTTACCTTCGTCGTTGCAGCGTTGTGGTGCGTATGGGACAGCGACCGCCAGTGCGTATGGGACAAGATCGTGCGCACGCGAGTTGTAAGCGCTCGCAGTCCATAGCGGCCCTATGTAATCGGCCAGCTGTCAAGGCTGACCACTCAGAATCGGGTGTGCCCTCAAGAACCTCTCCGGTACGCTCGCCCAACTCATTGGTCAAAGGTCGCTCAGGTGATGTGCCTGAACGCACACTTGCCCCCCCCGTGCGACCTCAAAATTAATGGTTACCGAGCCAGGGGTGTGACCTCAAAACTGCGGTTACCGGGAGGGTGACCATGATAGGGGGTTCACCCCGGCGCCATGCTAGACGCAGAAGCTCCTCGGTTTCGGCTTCGATCTGCCGGCTCAAACGAAGTGGATTGAGTGACAGGTAGAGCTTCTCCAGGACCGCCTTCCGAGCTCCCGTTAGCGCCCCGCTCTGGAGCATGCGCTTTGAATCCTCCGTATCCAGAGAGTCTCATGGACGTGGGCATGTGTCAGCAATATAACTCTGGATTCGCAAAGGACGAAGAGTACTTTGCTGCGTTCCTCGCGTGCGAGACACTTGATGAATAGGCCATAATTTGCAAAGCAATATGATAAGCGGTCATAAATTTCCCTTTCTTCCTCTATGTTGAGGCTCAGGTGTATCAGTATGTTAGCTTCGATGTTGCCTGCAAGACCCCCATAACTCCAATTGGAGGACCCAACTACCATGAGTGCCTTCTCATTGGCCGCGTGGTCGAGGAGATAAATTTTCGGGTGGAACGTTCGGCCGCTCTCATGGTATAGGTGAATCGTCGCATTTGGATATGGTTCCAATCGGCTGACCAATTGTTCGATTGCCTGAAAGTCACTGCCAGAATCCGCTCCGAAGGTATCCGCACCGAAGGTCAAGTCGACGGTTCCTCCTGAGGAAGCAAAGTCGACCAAGGCATCCAATAGTTCCTGGGAGTTGCCGGATACTCTGGCGAAAGCTACAGCGGCCCGTAACCTTGTCCAACCTCCGGAACTAAGTTCCGCGATCAGGCGGTGGAATAGGCTTTCACCTTCTGCTGCGTCGTATGGAAAGAGTAGGATTTCGGCCTGCATGAGCGGCTACATCTGCCGTGGGGGACTCCATTCAACAAGTGATACCCTGCTACGCCGAGCTTGACCTTCGCAAGAAACTCACCAATATATATGTTTGATGGAAGCAGGGGGAAGGCGGTGCGGTCAGTCTTTGCCCGCCCTAGGTTTCAGGTAACAACATAACGGCACTCGGGAGAAATGCAACCGTCGAGTGCTCCACCACCTACTGTCACCTTACGACCGCCGTAACCAGAGTCTAGCCTCACAGGGCACCTAGCCACATCTCGAAGATGGTTCTGTCACATCAGAGTCCCCCGACAGGATCACCCTGAGGCCTTCAGGAATCCTCTTCAAGAGCTTCGGAGCTCCTCTCTCTTCTTCCTCGTTGTAGCTGCGCATGGGTGACTAGGACGTATCTGAGACGATGGAGGCAGTCTTGCTTCAAGTCAGGGTCGCCGAAACATGGTAGACTGAGCGTACAATGGTGGGACAGCTACGACCGATGGTTACTCAAATATTCCCCCAAACCACAATTGCCGTGATCTGGGACTTCGACGATACGCTGATACCCGGATCAATGCAAAGCCATATTTTCGAAAAATACGAATTCGACGAGAGTACTTTCTGGCGTGAAGTGAATGGCCTCAGCACGTATTACGCTGCCAGACGCACCAAAATCAATCAATCCTCTGTTTATCTGAACCACATACTGACATACGTCCAACGTGGAATATTCTCCGGCCTCGACAACAACGCGCTGCAGAGACTCGGTGCCGAAATCGAGTTCTTCGATGGTATTCCCGAATTCTTTCGGCTGCTGAGGAACGAAGTCTTGAATGATGATTCTTTCCGACTACACGAGATATCAGTTGAGCTATATGTCGTCAGTACAGGCCTAAGTAGGATGATTAGAGGAAGCAAGATATCTCCATATATCGATGGCGTGTGGGGCTGCGAATTCATAGAGGAAGTTGCACAGCCCGGTTACCTAGCCGGTGAGCAAGGTCAGTTAGTCACAAGTGAAGCGAGAATTAGCCAGATCGGATACGTCATCGACGACACAACGAAAACTAGGGCCATATTCGAAATAAACAAAGGGGTTAACAAGTATTCCAGTATCGACGTCAACTCCCAAATTCCTCTCGAACATCGTCGGGTGCCTTTTGCGAACATGGTTTACGTAGCCGATGGACCGAGTGATATTCCTGTGTTCTCTTTGCTGAAGCTCTTCGGTGGGCGTACTTTCGCGGTTTACAAACCTGAGTCGGAGAAGTATTTTGATCGCGTGTACGAACTGCAACGACAGCAACGGATAGAAGCCTTTGGTCCGGCTGATTACCGGAAAGGTACTCAGACGTCAATGTGGCTTGTGAAAACCGTTAGGGACATCGCGTCGCGCATAGTCGCCGACAAAGAACGTGCGCTTCGCTCAGCGGTCCGGCCACCGCCAGGCCACATCGAAGCCGCCAGTGCGCCTGAGGGATCAAGTCTAGCAGCTCAAGTTCACCTGCCTGAGCTAGATTAGGCACTGCTGTAGCAAGTCTGGATCTGTTGGGTAATCCCGACATACGATCCCGGCTTCAGAGAATCGAACAGGACAAGTCCCCATCACTGTCGTCGCTCTCAACGCCCCTTACGTCCACCGCCCAAGAGTGCCGCAACTTTTCGTGTCGATTGGAAACCCGCTATCCTCGTCTGCGTGTGACGCTACAAGGCAGGCCGCCGAAAGGGCGTGTTGATGGACACGCACAGCAGGGGTGTGCCTCTAGAAGGCCCTAGTACTCAGTCAACTTGGTTTTGGGATTTGTTTAAGAAAGGGGCCAATTGAGCTATCCTGCCTGGTGGGAAGTGTTGATGGCGGGGGTGGCAATGATGGTCAGGGACAAATACGCGGTGCGGCTGGCACAGGAACAACGGGAGGCGCTCCAGCGACTGATCCGGGTTGGCAAAAACTCAGCCCGAGTGACCGCTAGAGCGCGGATTCTCCTAAACCCGAATCCACCGAAGGACGGCCTTGGGGACAGGCCTTGAAGAAGCTAGAGGGTGCTCCTCTGAATCTGGGATAATGGGTTTGGAACAGAAACCCGCCCGGAAACAAGGAGCACCCAATAGATGCTGCCACGCAACCACCCCGACCGTATCCGCATCCTCTTTGACGACCATCGCCTGGTGGCCAATGCCGGGCTGCTCCTTCCGGCCACCCTAGCCCGGCACCTGGGCCTGCGGGAACTCGTCGACCATCACCTTGACCTCGGCGGAGCGCCGGGACGGGCGAACACTGGGGACAAGATGCTGACGCTGGTCGCTTCCGCGCTGGCAGGCGGCGACTGCATCGACGACGCCGATGCGCTGCGCGCTGGTGGGACGGTCGGTGTTCTAGGCTGCGTGGTCAAGGCGCCATCCACCCTGGGGACCTTCCTGCGCAGCTTCCGGTGGGGGCATGTCCGTCAACTCGACCGCGTGAGCCGCCAGTTGTTGGCCCGGGCCTGGGCCGCTGGGGCCGGACCCGGCGACTCGCCCCTGACCATCGACCTTGATTCGACCATCTGCGAGACCTACGGACTGGCCAAGGAGGGAGCGCGCCACCACGGCTATACCGGCGCCCGCGGCTATCACCCGCTGCTGGCCATTGCCGCCGGCACCGGAGACGTGCTGATGTCCCGGCTGCGCGAGGGCCGTGCCAACACCGCCCGTGGCGCCGCCCACTTCCTGCGTGAGACGGTGGGGCGGGTGCGCTACGGCGGGGCCAGGGGACAACTCACGGTGCGGGCCGACAGCGGCTTCTACGCCCACACTGTCGTTGCCGCCTGCCGGGAAATGGATGTCCGCTTCTCCATCACCATCCGCCAGCGCGCCAGCCTGCGGGACCTGATCGAGGCGATACCAGAGGAGGACTGGACTCCCATTCCCTACTGGATGGACGGCGCCGCCGATGTCGCCGAGACGACTTACACCCCGTTCCAGACCAAGCCGGACGCCCCGCCGGCGCGGCTCATTGTCCGGCGGGTGAAGCCGACACCCGGTTCCCAGCTGGCCCTCTTCGCCAAATACAGCTATCACGGCTTCATCACCGACCGGGACGGGGAGTTGCTCGAACTGGAGGCCGATCATCGCCGCCACGCCGAGGTCGAGAACGCCATACGCGACCTCAAGTACGGCGTCGGGCTGAACCACATGCCGTCGGGGCGCTTCGCCGCCAACGGCGCCTGGCTGGCGGTCCAGGTGATGGCGCATAACCTGGCCCGCTGGACGGCGCGGATTGGTCTGGGCGAGCGGACCGTGATCACCAAGACCCTCAGGCGGCGGGTCTTCGCTCTGGTGGGACGGATCACCCGCTCGGCGCGCCGCCTCACTTTGCATCTCCCCCGGCGCTGGCCCTGGGAAACCCAGTTCAGTCGCGCCTTGGCCCGGCTGCAAGCCATTCCGTTCCCGGCCTGACGGCCAGCCTGCAACTGACCCAACGTCCCCGCAAACTCGCGCCACCCCGGTCGCGAGAGTCCCCTGCTGCGTATCCTCTCGCCATCCCGCGCATCGCAACTCCCGCATAGGGCCTTAGGGGCCCTGTGCGGCGACTGAAGACCGTCCGCCGGCCTCCCATCTACCCCAAGACCCCAGGCCATCTCCCCTGTAGCTCCCTCACCCACCCCCTTCCGCTGTCCTCACGCCGTCCATCGGTGTCCTTCGGTGGATTCGGGCTAAAGCGAGCTGGTCTACCATTAGCCTGGTCATCGCGGTCGCCATCTCTTTTATCTTGGCCGCGACCGTGGCCACTGTTCTGGGCGAGGGCCGCGGACGCCCACTACTCGGAGTTGCCACCGCCTGTCTGGTGGCTTTCTTGATCTTGGCCATCCTCGGCCGTGCCACCTTGACTACCTTGGTGATCACCGAAGGCCTGGCTATGATCATGGTGCTGGTGCTTTGGGCACATGCCTGGCGCATGGGACAACCCGGCGTCGGGCTCGTGATAGTCGCGATCGTGGCGAGTATGGTCGCCGGCGCTGTAAAAGGGTCTGGGATTCACGGCACCTTTGGCGGATGGGAGTTCGATCCCAACGCCCTCTATCACCTGGCACAGATGCCGGGGCTCACGCTTCTATATGTCGCGTTGCAGAGACGGGCCCACGCCCTGGAACCAGGCACTTTTACCAGGCAGCCTTCCCTGTCTCCAGCCAGCGGCACTTAGGGCCCTGCTTAAACACGGTAAGCGGACACAAAAACCACCCCTCGCACCATGTCGACAAGCTGGTCCATCCCCTCGTTGTGGTAGACGCTTTTGTGGGTTTCCGCTATTATACCTAGAGTCAACTATAGGACTCCCGACACTAGGAGGTGCCAACATCGTGAGCAAGGGTCTTCGGGACAAATATTCTATCGTAGGAGTCGGGGAGACACCTTACAGCAAAGGATCGGGGCGAAGCACACGGGCCATGGCCGTCGAAGCCATACGGAACGCAATGGACGATGCCGGACTCACGTCCCAGGACGTGGACGGCATGATGAGCTATCACGGCGGGGACTCCACGTTCTCTACGACACTCGTATACGACCTTGGTCTGAAGCTCAACTTCCACATGGACTGCTCCGGCGGAGGGTCCAGTACCGAAGCGCTGGTGGGACTGGCCATTGGGGCCATCGAGGCGGGGATGTGCAATACGGTAGCAATTTTTAGGTCCATGAATGGGTACTCCGGAGTCCGGATCGGTGGGACAGGCGCACGTGCTGCCACACCGGTTGCTGGCCCGGATCTGTTGAGGCGCCCCTACGGCCTGATCAGCGCGGTCCAAATGTTTGCGTTTACGTTCACCAGACATATGCATGAGTATGGCGTCACCAACGAGGACCTGGCCCACATCAAGGTGGCTCACAGCAATCACGCCAGCAACAATCCCAAAGCACTGATGAATCAGCGTGTAACGGTGGAAGACGTGGTCAATTCCCGCTGGATCATCAGGCCGTGCGCGCACCTGCTGGACTGCTGCCTCGAGACCGATAACGCCACGTGTATCATCGTGACGTCGGCGGAGAGGGCAAAGGACATGAAGCAGAAACCTATTCATATAATGGGTGTCCAGGGCCGGGGCACCAAGCTGGGTGGTGACTTCCATTACCAACACGGCCCCATAACAAGGGTGGCGGGCCACTGGATCGGTCCCCGGATTTTCGATCTGGCCGGAGTCAGCCACGATGACATAGATTTAACCGGCTGCTACGACGCCTTTTCCTACACCGCGTTGCTTCAGTTTGAGGACTACGGGTTCTGCAAGAAGGGAGAGGGCAAAGACTACGTGACCAGCGGAATCATCAACTTGGGTGGCCGACGGCCCACCAACCTCAGCGGAGGCCACCTCTGCGAGGGGTACACCCACGGCATGAACATGGTTATCGAAAACGTACGCCAGCTCCGTGGCAAGGCGGACGACTACTGCCCCCAATGGAGTGAGGGGATTCACACGTACGACTACTCCGAGGGGCATTGCCGGCAGGTAAAGGACGCAGAGATCTCAATGAACATGGGCTGGAGTACTCCTGCGGTCGGAAGCGCCCTGATTCTGAGGAGATAAACTTATGCCTGTATATGAGTATCGCGGTCAGCGAATCAATATTCCGGATAACGACACCGAGCACAAGGGCTACTTCGAGGCCGCCAGGGAACACCGTCTCGTCCTAAAACGATGCCTGGATTGCGGCCTCCTTCGCGGCGAGCCCGGAGCTGGATGCCCTTGGTGCCCCTCTCAACGCTCGGAGTGGCATACAGTCAGCGGCAAAGGGGCAATATACAGCTACCAGATTGTGGCTCACACAGTCATTCCCGGGTTCAAAGACTGGGCGCCCTTCCCAATCGTTTTGGTGGAGCTGGACGAGCAGAGAGGTCATCCCACACCAGACGACGGGTTGCGCATCACTGCCAACCTGCTGAACGATAAACTAGAGCCCGAGAACGAAGAAAGGGTAGCGATCGGAAAGCGCGTCGAAGCCATCTTCGTCGAAGTGACAGATGGGCTCACGCTACCCCAGTTCAAGCTCGCGGGCTAAACGTGGTAGTGGTAACGCTTAGTTGAAATTGTAGACCCTAGTCGCGTTTTCGCCCACGATCTTCGCCGTCTCGTCCTCGGGTACGTCAGCGAAAATCTCGTCGATTATCTCTCTTGTCCTTGGGAAGGTAGTCTCTGTATGGGGATAGTCCGATCCCCATACAGAGTAAGTTATCCACTCCCATGACGTGACGGTCTTTTACACCTCGGGGGTCTTCCTGGAAGCTCAACAAAATGTTACTCCGGAAATAGTCGCTCGGCAGGAGCCCTCCTTTGAACCATGGCCAGCCCTGCTCCCTGTGAGGCCGCTGGGTGTAGGTGTAGTCCAGTTGGTCGATGAAGTATGGGGCCCACGCTATGTCCTGCTCCACTGAGAGCACCTTGAGCTTTGGATATCGCTCAAACACCGCCGAATAAATCATGTGGGCAATGGAAACCCTGACCCAATAGCCGGACGTGACGTAGAACGCCGGTCTCACCTTTGATTGGTTAGTGTTCTCCATTTTGCCAGGTCCAGGACGGTTAGACCCAAGGTGGAGGCTCAAAGGGATTTCCATGTCCTGAGCAGCGGCCCAGAACGGCTCGTATTCTGGCCTGTCGTAGGACCTGTCCGCAGGGGGATACACGGAGATGAGAGCGCTTTGTAGGCCCATCTTTCGAGTGCGCTCAAACTCCTTGATCCCATTGTCAACGTTATCCAAGGGAATCATACCGATCCCTTTCAACCTGTGGGGATGTCCACTACAGAACTCAGCGATCCAGTCGTTGTAGGCTATACACAGGGCTTCGAACAGCTCTGTATTGGGTACGTTGAAGGCGAACAGTCCGGTGGTCGGATAAATCACTTCTCCTTCGACTCCGTCCATGTCGCTGTCCTTGACTCGTTCCTCGGGGTCATATCCGCCCTTTCGGACACTCTCCCATCTCCCGGAGTAGCGGAGCTCTTCGGCATGCTCGAACCGAAGGCCGGGTTGCAGCCCTCCCTGCATCGAGTTTCCCTGCTCTCCGCCGAAGTACCACCAGTCGGCATCTTGCTTTGATACAAGACGTGGTATGCCGTCACGAATTTGGGGTCCATTCTGGTGGCCCACAAATCGCCGGGCTCAACGACGTGGGAATCAGCAGAGATTATCCTGTATTTACCCATGGCAACCTCCGGCTCTGGTCATCAATAATTGTTGTAGCGACAACTAAATTTTGAATGCATTGTAAGTCTGCCCTATTCCTGTGTCAACGCGCTTGCGATAGCCTGGGCCGCTACCAGACCGTAGTCGCGCTTGACAGGATATCGACCCCTAACTACCATGAGCACGTCTTAAAAATCTAACCTAATCCTCTAGAGGAGGCGACACCCGGATGACTACCTTAGGCAGCGGCCAGTACAGGTACGAGCTAATCGAGGACTGGGGAAGGATGCCTGCCGGGGAGAGCATGGCCCATATCTGTGCCGTGGGGGTAGACTCCAAGGACAGGCTGTACGCATTTCAAAGAGAGAAAGAACCGCCCATCTTGGTGTTCGACCCAGACGGCAATTTTCTTACCTCGTGGGGGCACGGAGCCATAGACGAAGGGCATGGTATCCATGTAGACCAGGATGACATAATATATCTGACAGACCGAAATGGGCACACGGCTCTAAAGTACACTGCCGATGGAAAACAACTTCTAATGCTCGGTACGCGGGGAAAACACTCGGACACGGGGGCCATTGAGGACTTCGAGTCCGCTCCGAGGCAGGCCGTTGACGTAACGAGGGCCGCCGAGCCCTTCAACAGACCGACGAAGATGGCACCTTCACCCAACGGCGACCTTTACGTTTCCGATGGTTACAGCAACAGCCGGGTACACAGATTCTCAGCCGACGGCAAGCTTATATCGTCCTGGGGACAGCCTGGCAAGACGGGACCCGGTGTATTCTTTGTCCCTCATTGTGTCTGGATAGACAGCAGCAGTCTTGTCTATATATGCGACCGCGAAAACCACCGTATCCAGATCTTCAACGAGGTGGGGGACTTTGTCGATCAGTGGACAGACTTCGAGCTCCCGACCTGTATTTACATGGACGCCAATGAGACAGTCTATGTCAGCGATCTGACGCCTCAGATGACGATACTGGACAAGCAAGGGAACATTCTATCCCGATGGGAGTGCCCAATTCCCCACTGGATTTACGGCGACTCTAAGGGCGACCTCTACATGGCGGTGGCATGGAAGGGAACCATAGCCAAGCTGGTGAAGCAAAGCTAACGGGCCCATCACCTCATTGGAGAGAATGGCGCAGGGATCAACAGCTTGTTTTCCATATAAAGAAGAGGCTCCGGGGTTTGCGGTGGCCAGTGGGGATCTTTACTAACTTCCGCCCGGATGCGGTCCCGTTCAGCCAGATCCTTGTAGGGCCATAGGTGAAACAGCCTGTTCAGCTTTCCCAATTCGCTGTACCAACAGGCGGCTAGGGGAGAGAACTTCTCGCGGTAAGGAATCACCTCTGCCCATCTCTTGAGCACCTCCGGCATGGAACCAGGTGTGTAAGTGTAAATGCGCATCTCATAGACGTTGCCCAGTCGCTGATCACCCATGGGCCTCATGAAAGGGGCGGCAATCAGAATCTCTGACTCCATATCGAGAATAATATCGCCAGGTAATGCGAGAGTGCCAGGATCCTTGGGTACCTCGGTCCTTATCCTCGCGCGCTCGTTCAAGTCTTCATAGGGCCACACGTGGATCACCTGATTTAGAGGGCCGAACTCGGTGTGCCAGAAGGCTCCAAGCTTGGAGTATTTGTCCCTGGAAGGCATCCACTTGGCTATCATGTCTTCGAACCTGGCTAGATTGCCCGGCTTCAATGTATATGTCCTCATCTCGTAGATCATGGGGTCTCCTCTCTAGCGGGATATTTGGCCAAGGGATTATTCAAGCCGAGATGGGCGCCCCCGGCGCTAAGTTCAAACCGTATCTGCCAGTTATCTTGACAATCCTTTGGTGCGCAATTATAATGCTAGGTGGTTGTTTATGCAACTACATTCCACAGTCGCCACCCATTGACTGAAGCCGCAGTCGAACCGCAAGGAGGATCGCATGCCAAAAGATGACAGGGCCTTACTCGCGCATCTCATGCGTAGGGCCGGATTCGGTGCAACTCCAGAAGAATTAGACGAATACGCCACAAATGGTTACGAAGCGGTTGTCGACGACTTGCTTCATCCCGAGCGTTTCCCAGATATCGAAGAGGACGTCCTGCTCCGCTATTACGGTGAATACGACGGGATAGAAACGACTACCGCGCACTGGATCTACCGGATGCTAAACACCAAAAAACCTCTCCAAGAGAAGATGGCCCTCTTCTGGCATAGCATATTTTGCGTTGGATTTAACAAGTCAGCCCATCCCCCGAGTATGGGCAAGCAGATCCAGATGTTCAGAGACAACGGTCTATCCTATATGCGTACCCTTCTTACTGAGCTATCGAAAGATCCGGCGATGGTTGATTATTTGGACAACAATGAGAATCACAAAGTAGAACCCAACGAGAACTACGGTCGCGAAATAATGGAGCTATTCTCGATGGGTACCGGCAACTACACGGAATACGATATCAAAATGGCGGCTCGCGCCTTCACAGGTTGGACCTTTAAGCAACCAACTGCGATGATGCCGTACGGTCATTCAGAATCCGAGTTTGTATATGTAGCCGATGACCATGACGATAGCGAAAAGACTTTTCTGGGCCAGAAGGGGCGCTTTAACGGGGAAGACATCATCGACATAATCGTCGAACAGAAGGCAACGGCGAAATTCATTTCACGACACCTCTACGACTTCTTCGTAGAGGATGAGGTCCAGGTCCCTGCCTGGAACGTAACGCCCCCCAAAAACCCCAAAGCCATCGAGTCCCTGATGAAAGCTTACACCGACTCTGGTGGGGAAATACGCTCGATGCTAAAGGCGTTGTTCAACTCAGACTTCTTCAAGGAGGCCCGATTCAAGAGGGTGAAAAGCCCGGCAGAGCTTATAGCGGGAACCGTTAAATTGGCCGGTTCTCACAGGTTCCCTGATCACGGCCTCTTGGGTTTCGTCATGGCCTCCTCAACTATGGGACAGGAGATTTTGAATCCCCCCAGCGTCGAAGGCTGGCATGCCGGCAAAGAATGGATCAACGGAGGTACTCTGAACCAGAGGGTGAACTTCGCGGTCGCGCAGATGTCTGATATTAATAGGCCAGGCGTCAAAAGCATCATCGACCGCATAGGTTCGGAAGGCAGGTCACTTTCTCCTAATCAAGTGGTGGAAAAGAGCCTTGAACTCATGGGCTCGATCGCGACCGATAAAGAAACAGAGGACGCACTGCTGAGCTACGCCGAATCGGGCGGCGAGTTCCGCTTCGGAACCGAGAAGGAGCTCGAAGAGAGCGCCTCACGGATCGGGCGGCTGCTGCAGCTTATTGTAGCCTCACCCGAGTATCAATTCGCCTAACATTCATAAGCCAGACTCAACCGGTACAATTTACTTAGGAGGCTTTAAATGGCACGCAATGGTAAGGACCCAGTCCTGGTAGTGGTCCAATTGGCCGGCGGCAACGATTTTATGAACACTGTCATACCGTACACCAGCGGCATCTATCATGATTCCAGACCCAACGTCGGAGTTCCCCAAGACCAGGTCCTTCCGATAAACGACACCCTTGGTTTTCATCCAAACATGGGGCCGTTTAAAGAACTTTACGATGAAGGCAAAGTAGCGATCGTACAGGGCATCGGCTACCCAAACTCCGATAGATCTCATTTCCGGGCCATGGACATCTGGTATACCTGTGAGCCCACCAAACTCTCTGAGGAGGGCTGGCTGGGTAAGGTTACCCAAGAGTTGGACCCCAAAAAGGAGAACGTGCTGACGACAGTGAACGTCGGAATGGTCATGCCACGGGCCCTGGCCCTGACTGGCGTGCCAGTCACATCACTCGCAAACCTGGATAACTACGGCATCATGACCAGCATAGCGCGGCAAGACGAGCGTCAACGGGCAATGGACCTGTTCAAGCGTATGTACACGCCTGGGATTGGCTCTGGCCCGGTCAAGGACTTCCTTGCCCAGACTGGGCAGGACGTCCTAAAAGGGGCAGACGATCTAAAGAAAGCAGCGCTCGCCGAGTATAAGCCTAAGGTCGAGTATGGCAACAACATGATCGGGCGCAGCTTGCGGGACATAGCCCGAATACATCTCGCCGGACTTGGCACCCGAGTCTTTTACACTCTTCACGCCAACTACGACACCCATGCCAACGAAAACCCTGCACATCCAAACCTGATCAAAGATCTCTCGGGAGCCGTTAATGACTTCTTCACCGACTTGCGTGACAACGACGCCTCCGAAGAGGTTGTCATGCTGATATGGACCGAGTTCGGCCGTAGGGTCAAGGACAATGGGAGTGGAACGGACCACGGCACCGGCGGAGGCGCATACATCGTCGGCGATCGGGTCAAAGGAGGTCTGTATGCCGAATATCCACCGCTGGACCCAGCAAGATGGGAACACGGCGAAGACCTCGCCCATACCATCGATTATCGCGGCATCTACGGTACCGTCGTTGAGCAATGGCTCGGGTTAGACCCGGTACCGATCGTCAACGGCAACTTCGAGCAAATTAAGCCTTTCGCCTAATCTTTTCGGCGGTAAGCGAACCAGAACGTCAAATATAAGGTTGGAGGCAACCATGGTTAAGCCAGTTGGACTGTTGAGGGCAGGATTCCCTTACGACAGATCGCTTGGGATGCGCCGTATTACAGACCATCCCACGGACATCGCCTTCGGCAACGATGGGAAAGTATACGTATTGTGTCGTGGCCTCTTCCCAGCCTTCAACTACCCGGAGATACGAGTTCTCAACGTGGAAGGCGACGATCTCGGCACTATCTGTGGCGGCGGCCGGGGAGAAGACGCCCTCGTTTGGCCCACCACGCTGATTAAAGACCGGGATGATAACCTCTACATATCCGACGAGCAGACAAACCGCGTCACAATATGGAACACCAAAGGAGATTTCCAGGCGAGTTGGGGCACCTATGGTTCCGGCGATGGGCAAGTGGACCGTCCAGCAGGGATAGCCTTCGACCCGGATGACAACATATACCTGACCGACGCTATGAATCACCGGGTACAGAAGTTCACCAAGGACGGTAAGTACCTTGGGAAATGGGGCGAGTTCGGCTCGGCCGATGGCCAGCTTAATATGCCATGGGGTATTTCGGTTGATGAAGAGGGGGATGTCTACCTAGCGGACTGGCGGAACGACAGAATCCAGAAATTCTCCGGTGACGGGAATTTTATCTTCAGTATTGGGAGGTCAGGGAGCGGAGCCAGTGAGTTCAATCGACCCGCAAACGTGGAGGTGGACAAGGACGGAGACATCTACGTCGCCGACCGGGGTAACAACCGCGTTCAGCTTTTCAATGCAGATGGCCATTATATAGAAGAGTTCAGAGGAGACGCCACACTCTCGAAAATAGCCCGCATCACTTTGATGGCCAACCCAAGGCCTCTCAGACTGCGACAGATGGTCGCGGTTGAACCCCAGAAGAGGTTCCGGGGGCCGGTCTCAGTGAGAATCGACAGCAACGGCAGGATGTTTGTGGCTGACTTCGGGTCCTTCCGCGTCCAGGTGTATCAGAAAGAAGCATACGCCCTCGACGCAAACCAGATCGCCCCTCCCCTCAGGTCGCCATCCTTAGAGACCACCTAAGGCGAACCAGTCGAATAGGGTTGCCCCATCCGCCTCAGGCTGGACCGGGTGAACTCACCGGCACCGTCTTCCAATTGTCCGCGTGACGGCGCCATCATCGCCTCCAGGGCATCCAACATCGGAACCCTGCGACCTGGTAGCAAGGGAGGACAGGAGACCCAATGGTAGATTCGAATGTGATTAGTATTTCAGGCTCCCTCCTCAGTGAATCAACTATAAAAGACTTTGAGGCGAGTTTGGCTGGTGAATTCCTTCGCCCCGGCGACGAGGCTTACGACACAACCCGCCAGGTCTGGAATGCAACGATCGATAAATATCCGGCCCTGATAGCCCAGTGTACTGGAGTAGCGGACGTAATCACCTCCGTGAACTTCGCCCGCGATAACGATCTCCTGGTCGCCGTTCGTGGAGGCGGCCATAACGTAGCTGGAAACGCCGTTTGTGATGGGGGCATCATGATAGATATGTCCCCAATGAAAAGCGTCCGAGTCGACCCTAAAAAGCGGCGAGCTTGGGCTCAAGCTGGCCTTAAGGGTCGTGATTTCGATCACGAAACGTCGGCTTTTGGCCTGGCAACCACCCTCGGCACCGTCTCCGACACAGGTATCGCCGGGCTCACTCTAGGCGGCGGATTCGGCTGGCTCATGCGCAAGTACGGCTTGGCTTGCGACAATCTGGTTTCCGCCGACGTAGTCTTAGCGGATGGACGGTTTGTAACGGCGAGTGCGACAGAAAATGAGGACCTTTTCTGGGGACTCCGGGGAGGCGGAGGCAACTTCGGAGTAGTCACCGCATTCGAATACCAGCTTCATCCCGTGGACCAGGTGCTAGGTGGAATGGTCATCCACCCAATCTCCAAGGCAAAAGAGGTATTCAAGTTCCATCGGGATTACACCCGCAACGCCCCAGAGGAGCTAGCCGCCTACGTCATGCTGGTGCATACTCCGGAGGGTGAGCCGGCAGCAGCGATGCTCACCTGCTACCATGGCCCTCCCGAGAAAGGGGAACAGGTCCTTAAGCCATTGAGGGAGTTCGGGCCGCCGGTTACAGACGGTATCCGGGCTATGCCATACAAAGATTTCCAGACGTCCTTGGACGCCGGATTCGAACCTGGGCTCCGATTCTATCTGAAAGCAGGATTGATTGATAAAATCACCGATGAGTTTGTCGATACCATACTCGACTATTTCCTGAAAGCCCCCTCAAAACGCAGCGTCATGGCCATCGAACATCTCGGCGGTGCGATAAATCGCGTGAAGGAAGACGAGACGGCGTTCAACTTCAGGAACACAAGCTGCGATCTGGAAATATTCGCCATCTGGACGGACCCGGCTAAGGACCAGGAGAATATCGATTGGACCCGCCAGGTCTGGCAGGGAGTGCAACCCCTCTTGGCCGACGGTGTATACGTCAACTACCTAACCGACGACGAACGGGATCGGATCAAGTCTGCCTATGGCTCCAATTACGATCGTCTGGTAGCCTTGAAGAACAAATACGACCCCACCAACCTATTCCGCCGCAACCAGAACATCAAACCCACCGTGTGATAATACCCAGTTGGCTTAAGGAGAATAGATATGGCCAGTAGTTTCGAAACGGGCATCAACCTGATCCTGGCGGGTGCCATCGGGCCAGTCATCAAGGCTGACCTCGAAGAGTACGCCCAGAAAAAGGGCATGCCATACAACGAGTACATAAAGACCAATATGGGCTTTTTGGCTGCACTGCTGGCTTTGAACAACCGGTCTGGCATGAAGGTCTACGATGTCGTCGAGGACGAGGCCTTCGACGAGTCCGCGATCGAAGCCCGGCGCAAAGGCCCCCATTTCATACTGGATGATCAGACCCACATCTTCTTTCGCAAGTCGGGCCATGACAGTACGGGCCCTGAGGGGCAACAATACCTTGAAATGCTCGGCGATGCCAGGAATCGCATCGTTCCGGGCAGCCGCGGAATCGTCGAGATGAACAAAGACACCTGGTTCAAAGAGGTCTTCTTTGAGTCAGATACAGACGTGGCGTTTCTTAATTCCTTTGCGATGGGGAAGGTCTTTGGTGGGGAGGACCTGCTCTCTACGGAGGAGTGCCTGCAGATAGCCGCCGAGGTAAACGAGAAATACCCAGGACGCGTGCTGACTTTGGGAAGTATCGAACCGAGCAAAGAGGGGCACTTGGAGAAGCTGGAGTACAACTTCAAAGAGCTCAAGATGGACGGGCTCAAGCTCTATCCATGGGATCACTTCTCCAATCGTGGCTGGTGGATGGACGATGAGAAGTTGGCCTACCCATTATGGGAAAAGTGCCTTGAGCTGGGAATCAACAAAATACAGATCCACAAGGGGTTGCCCGTAAGGTGGTCCATGGCCAAGTACATTCACCCTTTAGACGCCGACCAACCACTGATGGACTTCCCTGATCTTAATTTTGTCCTCTATCACGCGGGTTTTCCTTACACGGATGAGCTGACATCGTTGGTCAAAGGTGGCGACGCCCGCCCAAATCTTTACGTCGACATTGGCGCTACCTTTGCGATCCTGGTGGGCACCCCGGTAGCTCAAGCTCATAATATGGGAAAGCTGTTGATGCACGTGCGGGCCGACCATATTTGCTGGGGCACCGATACCCCCCTGTTCGGTTCTCCCCAGTGGGCCATAGAGGCCATGCGCAAGCTCACGATACCCATGGAGTTGACCGCAGGATACGGCTATCCTCAAATAACAGACGAGGACAAAGAGTTGATCTTCGGCAAGAATATGGCGAGACTATATGGACTCGACGTGGACGCGACAAAGAACCGCATCAAGGGCGACAAGCTTTCGCAAGCGAAGGCCGCGGCTCTTTGACAGTTGTTCACCAAGATAGCTTAGGACAGGAGCGCGTTCCACTCAAGCCCGAATGGCGGAAATCAACGCAACAAAGCGCGAGAGGGTAATGGCCTATACCACTGAATTCATAAAACCGGTGTCCCGGATGGCAAGCTAGACGAGATGCTGAATGTTCTGATGGGAACCATTAGTAAGCTTCTCCAGAAGCAGGACGGTTTTCGAGACTCATATTTGCTCGTCGATCGAGACAAGAACCTAGTCGCCCACTCGTGGTTTGGGAAAGCGAGGATGCCCGAGATACCTGGAATAATGGTGACCAACTCCAGGAAGCCCGCGCGGCCCTGGCACCCTTCATGACCACAGAAGAACCGGAAGCGAGTTCATTTGAGCTCGTCGCCCACATCACCAGGTGAGTATTTGCTGGTCCAAACAATTGGCGTTAGTTGGCATTATGCGACACAGTTATTACTACATTTCCCTTTTTGTGTCCTTTGCCGACATAGCTGTGAGCCTCGGCAGTCTGTTCCAATGGATAGCGTCTATCAATGGCCGATTTTATCTTCCCCGCCTCGATAAGCTCTTTGAGGAAGATTAAATCTTCACTCTTTTCGCTTGCAGAAGATTTAATGGAAATATAGAATCCTTTTTGCTTTAGCGATCTTTTACTACGTGAAAGCGAACTCTTGCCTACGGCGTCAAAAATAACGTCATAGGTCTCACCGCTTTTAGTAAAATCCTCCTTGGTGTAATCAATTACCTTGTCGGCTCCCAGAGATTTCACCAATTCTAAATTCGTGGTACTACAAACCCCGGTAACTTCTGCCCCAAAGTACTTGGCAAGCTGTACCGCAAGGGTACCTACACTTCCAGAAGCGCCGTAGATAAGAATTTTTTGTTCGCTCTGGATATTTCCTTTTCTAAGAAAATGCAATGCTGTAAGTCCCCCAACAGGAACGGCGGCGGCTTCCTCATGAGTCATGTTGGCCGGTTTTATTGCCACCGTCCCTTCTTCGGGCAAACACATGTACTCGGCATAAGTACCAGATCCAAAACCGGTAGATCTGAGGTGGACCCCAAAATTCGGACAGGTGGCTAAGAGAGAGTCCCGCTCCTAAAATAGGACGGAAACAAGGAGCAGGACATGAAGCAAACACGTAAGAAGCACAGCCCAGTCTTCAAGGCCAAAGTGGCTTTGGCCGCGCTCCAAGGGGAGCACACCATTGCAGAGCTGGCCAGCCGGTTTGAAGTCCACCCGAGCCAGATCCATGCCTGGAAGAAGGCCTTGACTCAGGGGGCGCCGCACCTCTTTGAAAATGGTGCTGGACGCCAGGAGAAGGACCAAGAGGTCCTCACTGCCCAGCTCTACCAACAGATTGGGCAGCTCAAGGTGGAACGGGATTTTTTGTCACGGAGCTTCGGGTTGTGAGCCGGTCCCAACGCCGGGCCATGATTGACCGAGAAGAACCGAAGCTGTCTCTGGTGCGCCAGTGCGCCTTGCTGGGTATCAGCCGCTCCGCGTTGTACTACCTGCCAACCGAGGCCGGCGCCGAGGACTTGGAGTTGATGGCCCTCATAGACCAACAGTACCTGAAGACACCTTTCTACGGCTCCAGAAGGATGACTGCCTGGCTCAGAAATCACGGACACCAGGTCAACCGCAAGCGGGTCCGCCGGCTGATGCAGCTGATAGGCCTGGAGGCCATCTACCGGCGTCCCAACACCAGCAAGCCAAACCCAGGGCATAAGGTCTATCCGTACTTGCTCAGGGGGCTGGAGATCAACCGGGTCAACCAGGTGTGGGCCACCGACATCACCTACATACCCATGGCTCGGGGTTTCCTCTACTTGGTGGCCATCATGGACTGGCACAGCCGCTACGTGCTGGCCTGGCGGCTGTCCAACACCCTGGAGGTAGACTTCTGTGTTAGGCGGCTCTGGAAGAGGCCTTGAGCAAGGGTCGGCCACAGATCTTCAACACCGACCAGGGCAGCCAGTTCACCAGCGAGGCCTTCACCAGCATGCTGCTGGCGCAAGGCGTTCAAGTGAGCATGGACGGCAGGGGCCGGTGCATGGACAACGTCTTCGTGGAACGGCTGTGGCGCAGCATCAAGTACGAGGAGGTGTACCTGAAGGCATACCAAAATGGGACTGAGGCCAGAAAGGGGATTGGGGCTTATCTGGCCTTCTACAACCAAGAGCGGCCCCATCAAGCCCTGGGCTATCGGTCACCGGGTCAGGTGTTCCATGCAGTGAGCCCACAAAGGTGTTTACTGGAACTTCCACGAGCCTTACCATCGGATGAAGGTTTACGAGACACCCCAGGTAGACTCTCTTATTTTAGCCTCACCGCTGTCCTGATGATGGGGTCCACTACCGGCGTCCCAACACTGGAGGTAAGGACTATCCGTACTTGCGGGGCTGGAAGAGGCCAACCGGAGTCAGGGTCGGCCACCGAGATCACCTACATACACCATGGCTCGGGGTTTCAGCTCTACTTGATGGCCATCGATGGACTGGCACAGCCGTGCTGGCTGGCGGCTGTCTGAGGTGGACCCCAAAATTCGGACGTGGCTAAGAGAGAGTCCCGAAATAGGACGGAAACAAGGAGCAGGACATGAAGCAAACACGTAAGAAGCAGCGCTCCAAGTACGAGCACACCATTGCAGAGCTGGCCAGCCGGTTTGAAGTCCACCCGAGCCAGATCCATGCCTGGACTGAAGGCCTTGAAAGGGGCGCCGGCTTGAAAATGGTGCTGGCGCTTCAGGAGAAGGACCAAGAGGTCCTCACTGCCCAGCTCTAGCCAACAGATTGGGCATCAAGGTGGAACGGGATTTTTTGTCACGGAGCTTCCATGTTGTGAGCCCACAACGCCGGGCCATGATTGACTGGAACTTCCACGAGCCTTACCATCGGATGAAGGTTTACGAGACACCCCAGCGGTAGACTCTCTTATTTTAGCCTCACCGCTGTCCTGATGATACGGGTCCACTTGAGATGTCGTGTCTGGTAATCGGCTGCGTTAATTCGAACATCCCCAGTCATGTATTCCTCAGGCTCAATTATAGAACCGCCTCCATCGTGGATTGGATTTACGTAAAAGTGAATGGGGTCGTTACGCTCGGCCACAACCGCTCCAAGAGGTTCAATGTTCGAAAGTCCGTTGGCCCGGATGTTCTCTTCCAATTTTGTGTAGTTTGATAGTAAGGGCTCGATTGCTATAACTCGTTTATCAGGATGGGCCTGCGCCACGGTTAGTGCGAACACCCCTATATTGGATCCAACGTCGATGAACGAGCTAGCTTCATCCATCGCCAGGTTTATCGTTCTCGTCCATTCTCGGTCATACCGATCCTTGAGGCGAAAATACCATTGCTGATTGTTCTCACAAAGGTCTAGGTGCAACGTGATGGCCCTTTGATCTCCACCTATAGGATTTAGGTACTGTATAGTCACCGGGTAACGCCGGGTCAGAGCCCGGAAGACCTTCATAATGATATAGTGCTCTTTCACTGGAAATTGTCGTCGGAGCAGTACCGCGCTGATTCTCCACGGATAGTGGATGACAGCTATCAGCAAACGGGCGAAGAGGACGCGCAAACTATTGGCAAAAGTCAATGAAACCCAACTCCTCCGCTGACGTTTTCATGGCGGACCTGTATCGGTAGTAACTCTGCCCAAGCATGCTCCATGTTGGATCGTGAGTCGACAATCACCCCGTCAAGATCAAAAAAGAATCAGACTTTTCCCGCTTAACACGTTTCATCTCCGTAAACAATGCGTTGAGATGTTCATCGGTCTCGCCGCATTTGCTAATGGCAATTACAATGTCCCGTTCTTTGATCCTGCCGACATCATGGATGCCATCGCTAGGGTGCAAGTAGACCGCTGGAGCGTCTGTAGAGACCTTCGTTGCGGCTATTCCTGTCGGTGTTCTGGAACGAATATCAATTCGTTCCCTATCTGGGTGATCTCCATTACAGACCCAGACGTAGCGCTACTCTCCTGAGCAGTCTGGCCCTATCGGGCGGAGGAACCTCGATATGCGTTTCTATGTTAATTGACGGCTCGTATCGGACCCATCTCAAGTGGACCCCATCATCAGGACAGCGGTGAGGCTAAAATAAGAGAGTCTACCGCTGGGGTGTCTCGTAAACCTTCATCCGATGGTAAGGCTGGTGGAAGTTCCAGTAAACACCTTTGTGGGCTCACTGCATGGAACACCTGACCCGGTGACCGATAGCCCAGGGCTTGATGGGGCCGCTCTTGGTTGTAGAAGGCCAGATAAGCCCCAATCCCCTTTCTGGTCTCAGTCCCATTTTGGTATGCCTTCAGGTACACCTCCTCGTACTTGATGCTGCGCCACAGCCGTTCCACGAAGACGTTGTCCATGCACCGGCCCCTGCCGTCCATGCTCACTTGAACGCCTTGCGCCAGCAGCATGCTGGTGAAGGCCTCGCTGGTGAACTGGCTGCCCTGGTCGGTGTTGAAGATCTGTGGCCGACCCTTGCTCAAGGCCTCTTCCAGAGCCGCAACACAGAAGTCTACCTCCAGGGTGTTGGACAGCCGCCAGGCCAGCACGTAGCGGCTGTGCCAGTCCATGATGGCCATCAAGTAGAGGAAACCCCGAGCCATGGGTATGTAGGTGATGTCGGTGGCCCACACCTGGTTGACCCGGTTGATCTCCAGCCCCCTGAGCAAGTACGGATAGACCTTATGCCCTGGGTTTGGCTTGCTGGTGTTGGGACGCCGGTAGATGGCCTCCAGGCCTATCAGCTGCATCAGCCGGCGGACCCGCTTGCGGTTGACCTGGTGTCCGTGATTTCTGAGCCAGGCAGTCATCCTTCTGGAGCCGTAGAAAGGTGTCTTCAGGTACTGTTGGTCTATGAGGGCCATCAACTCCAAGTCCTCGGCGCCGGCCTCGGTTGGCAGGTAGTACAACGCGGAGCGGCTGATACCCAGCAAGGCGCACTGGCGCACCAGAGACAGCTTCGGTTCTTCTCGGTCAATCATGGCCCGGCGTTGGGACCGGCTCACAACCCGAAGCTCCGTGACAAAAATCCCGTTCCACCTTGAGCTGCCCAATCTGTTGGTAGAGCTGGGCAGTGAGGACCTCTTGGTCCTTCTCCTGGCGTCCAGCACCATTTTCAAAGAGGTGCGGCGCCCCCTGAGTCAAGGCCTTCTTCCAGGCATGGATCTGGCTCGGGTGGACTTCAAACCGGCTGGCCAGCTCTGCAATGGGTGTGCCACTTTGGCCTTGAAGACTGGGCTGTGCTTCTTACGTGGATGCGCTGCTCCTTGTTTCCGTCCTATTTTAGGAGCGGGCCTTAGCCACCTGTCCGAATTTTGGGGTCCACCTCATATAGCTTTACGTCATGCCTTGATAGAACTTTTCTTGGGCTGTCCCATCCGTTTTGAAGAAGTTCTACCCGAAGTCGCCACTTGAATCTACTTTCTCAAAAGTAGACGGAGACAGAACGCTAACCGTTACCCCCAACAGCAACAGCCCTCCCGCAACTAATGTAAAGCTTGACAGGACAGACATCTGTACTTGGAATAATTTTTTGGCTAAGCCCCGAATCCACCGAAGGACGTCCTTGTTGAAGAAGCCCGGGTGCTCCTCTGAATCTGGGATAATGGTTTTGGAACAGAAACCCGCCCGGAAACAAGGAGCACCCAATAGATTGCCACAGAACAAACCCGACCGTATCCGCATCCTCTTTGACGACCATCGCCTGGTGGCCAACTCCTGCCGCTCCTTAGCCCCTGGGCCTGCTGTCGTATTTTCGGCGGAGCGCCGGGACGGGCGAACACCGGGGACAAGATGGACGCTGGTCGCTTCCGCGCTCTGCATCGACGACGCCGATGCGCTGCGCGCTGGTGGGACGGTCGGTGTTCTAGGCCTGGTCAAGGCGCCATCCACCCTGGGGACCTTCCTGCGCAGCTTCCGGTGGGGGCATGTCCGTCAACTCGACCGCGTGAGCCCGCCAGTTGTTGGCCCGGGCCTGGCCGCTGGGGCGGGACCCGGCGATATCGACCTGGATTCCACCATCTGCGAGACCATGGCCAAGGAGGGCGCGCGCCACCACGGCTATACCGGCGCCCGGGGCTACCACCCGCTGCTGGCCATTGCCGCCGGCACCGGAGACGTGCTGATGTCCCGGCTGCGCGAGGGCCGGGCCAACACCGCCCTGGCGCCGCCCACTTCCTGCTGAGACGGTGGGGCGGGTGCGCTACGGCGGGGCCAGGTGACAACTCACGGTGCGGGCCGACAGCGGCTTCTACGACACTGTCGTTGGCCTTTTCTTGTCCGCCAGCGTCAAATACCCCGGATACTGGTTGGTCCGAGACATCCGTTTTCCGGAAGTGAAGCCGACACCCGGTTCTACGGGGAGTTGCTCGAAGTCGCCACGTCGAGAGAACCTCAAGTACGGCTCGGGCTGAACCTTCGCCGCCAACGGCGCCTGGCTGGCGGTACAGGTGATGGCGCATAACCTCAAAAGTAGACGGAGACAGCAAGCCATTCCGTTCCCGGCCTAACCGTTGACCCAACCCCCAACAGCAACAGCATCCTCCCGCAAGGGCTAATGTAAAGCTTGACCCCAAGACAGACATCTGTACTTGGCTCCCTCAATAATTTTTTGGCTAAGACTAAACCCAATATGATCTCAGCTGCCGAGACAAACCACGATATCCTACTAAAAGACAGGAAGATATTAAGGAACAGCATCAAAAATATGAGTGCTCGAACCGCTCTTGAAGTCTTGAATACGGGATCTCGACCCTTCGAAATCTCAACCATCAGAAAGTACGGCAGGACGAAATAGGCTCCAAATATAGGAGTTACGCGCCTTATTTCACCTTCGATACCGATAATGGAAATCTGATTTATGACGGAAAACACCGTCAAGATTAACGCCAGTTGCAACAAAGCTTTGTATAAGTCTGTCGCGGTCTCTCGACGAACCGCCACTACAACAGCGAAATAAACAACACTTATGAAAACAAATTTATACATATCAGTAGCTATGTAATCGGCTGAATTTCCCATGGCTAGACCGACCAAAGTACTGAGGATCGAGAGAGGAAAGAACAGCAATATTATTAACTCGTATGGATATAACCGAGGGACCACGATTCGACCAGTCGTCAACAGTCTTCCGATTACTGCGTGCCCTGCCCATAACAACATCACGCCACCAATAACCGCCCCACCTATCCTAACCTGATCCTGAGTGCCCACATCCCCCAAAAGGGGTGTTAGTGTCCAAGATTGAATAGTCCCTAGGAAAATGATCAGTGCCAAAGGAATCAGTGGGGAACTGTCTCTAGAACCCTGGACTTTGGATCTACCCAAGACCCACCAACCGACCACTCCAAGGACGAGAATCTGCATTATGGTTAGGAACACGTGTTAAAGAACCTCTAAGTTAGTACGTGTTGTGGAGAGCACAAATTGATAGGTAGGGGGACAACTTTGATTTCTGACAGAATCACTTGAGAATTCCACCTAGCTTTTCGAACTTCCCGGTAGCAACCTTTGACAGTCCAACGATATTACCCCAAGCTCTCTGGAGCCTAGAGAAGTCGCGACCTACAACACCATGACCGGCATTGATGAGCATCTGGCCGACTAATGCCCAATAACATAACAACGCTGACATCTCCTCATTTTTCTTAACCACATACATCCGATTGATTGATTGCCATTTTCCTAACAAATAGTTCTTGTCTTTCCTGACTGGGTATGCGAGATGCTGTACGGATGCGTCAGCGACGACCACTAACTTATATTCCTTGCCGACTCTATAGCTGTATTCTAGGTCCTCGAGGAATCCAGTACCCTCAAACCATTCGTCATAGCTGAACTGGCTTATAACCGACCTTCGCCATATAGTAACCCCCCCAGATAGCCACCGTACGAATTTGTTTTCATCAACAGGCCCAATCGAGGTCTGATAACCCGAACGTAAAACCTCACCTCTGCTAGGACTGTCAATAAGAAATAGGGTCTTTAGAAAAACACCTTTGGGCAACGCCTCGTTCAAAATATTAAATCTCGCACCACCCACCTCTGACGCTGTTGTTTCCCAAAAAGCAAGCATACCTTCCATTGCTCCCGGCTCTAATACAAGGTCGTCATCCAAGTATCCAGCCAAGGTTATCGAAGTCCCTATTTGGGCCATACCGGCATTTCGTTGTTTAGCGAGAGATGGTGGATATACTCGAAGATACTTTATATTCAGCGCTGAAAATTCGTCCACAACGCTCTCAACCGTTTCATCTCCCCCGTCTACGACGATTAATTCATCTGGGAGACAAGATTGATTTGTTACACTTGTAAGCATACGCCGAAGGTCGTCGGGACGATTCCTAGTGGGGACAACAAAGGCGATTCTGTTAGAAAACTCTCCCATACTTGTTGTCACGACTCAGTACGCTGGGACACTGGATCGCCCGGTTGAGCCCGTCCTAATGCCGAACGGCGTCCTTCTTTTTCTAAGGCTTTTAATAACTCCAGGCTAAAGCGTACAGAGGGCAACGAAATTCGAAGCAGTTCCGCAGTTTTGTTGGAATTCAATGACATGTCCTTGGGCCTCATAGCTCTGAACGGGAAGTCATTTACACTTATTGGAAGAATATTATCTGTCGGATATCGAAACACATCAGCGAGACAAAGCGCGAAAGCATGTTTTGAAATACGTTCTGCTCCCGAAACATGAAACACCCCCTTTGCATCACGTTCGACCAGTTTCATCATTGCATTCACCATCTCATCAGAAGCGATCGGTGTAAAAAAGACATCCGAGAACATCGTTAGTTCCCGGTCATTCCTCAACGACTCGATGATCCAATCACTGAATGATTGTCTTATGCTGGTACCCCACGCGAAAAAGTTAGTACGTATGACTAAGGCACCGGGATATGCTTGGATCACCTGCTCTTCAGCCTGTAGTTTGGTACTTGCGTACACATTTAGGGGACTTGGATTGTCTTCTTCTTTCTTCCAAGAACCTTTCCCGTCAAACAGGTGGTCGGTTGAAATATGAACAAGTTTTATTCCCAACTTATGGGCAACTCCAGCGATGTATCTGGCGGTTTCCACGTTCAGGTTGTAGGCCATTCCGGGATTGGCTTCGCAAGCCTCAACGTTCGTCATGGCTATTGTGTTTATCACTAAATCGGCTCGAATATCACTCAGGATAGTTTCAAGCATCTCATCGCGAGTAACATCGAGATCAAAGACCTGAGCTCTTTCAACTCCGACGGGGTGGGTATGGTAGCAACCAGCAACCTGATGCTCGTCACGAAGCTGTAACGACGCGTTCAGACCCAGAAGGCCACTTATCCCAGTAATGAAAATCCTCATCTCTCTAGATCATTTCCTAGAATCAAGCCTCCATGAATGCTGCCAAACCAGCCTTGTTGACTGGACTTAGATAATCCGTAACGTATCTTTGCCCCAAGCGCTGACGTTCAAGGTATTCGGTTTCCGGTAATGTCTCTATTTGGTTGATAACAGCTATCAGCTCTTTGGGATCTGCCACTTTCCACTTGAACTCCTCCCAACCAAACATAGGATCTGTATCCAAAAAATCTCCCAAGTCCAAGTAAACAGCCGGAATTCCCAACGAAACTGCCTCCATGCCAACCGTCGAGGAGGCGTATAGAACAACGTCAGCCCACTGGAGCGAATCAGCCAGAGAGCCTCTACTTTCAGAGAAAAAGTCCCGCCGTGTCAAAGGAGCTATCTCCAGTGCCGGTTCAAGCGGTATCGTCGGATGAGGTCGAATTCGTACGCTGTAGTCGGAGCCATCAAAAGCTTCCTCTAAGAAAATAAGGGTATTGACATATTCTTGAAGACTCGCCGCCAGCGTAACAAGGACGTGGCTCATCCGCTGTCTTCGTTCTCTTGGTTGGGCCTGACCGTTCTTATCCTGCCGCAAGGCGCACCCGCTTATGAAAACTCCATTGGGATAATTCCCGTCTCTTTCCATCCACTCCTTGACGACCGGGCCGGTCGTAACGATTGTATCGGGGAGAGGCAGCACGTCAGATTCAGTACTTCCTAGCATGAAATTTGTGTGACTAAGGGTGACAGAAGCATGTTGGTAGCCAACTATCCGAGTTTCCGGAGAGACGCTCCTGATACCCAGGATCAGCATTCTTTCAAATGCCCGGTTCTCATAAGGATAGAGGCACTTTTCTATCCCTATGGTCTTTGCGAGCCCCCTTGCACAGTAGTACACCTTCAAAGCAGTGAAGAAGTTTCCTGTACGGCGAGCTTTCAGAATAGCTTTTTTGACAGATCGGTTGAGGTCCAGGCCATCGATTTCAACAGGCCCGCGTATCTCCAATGGGCTGAAGTAGGCTTTCAGAGCCTTTAGCCCACACTTTAATATGTCTGCTAAGGAAAGACACGCCTCCATTGGGATAACAGGAATGCCGGATCGCAGTGACCTGAGCTTGGGTATCTGGTCGCGCCAACGTTCCTGGAATAACCCAAAGACGATCGCTTTCCCGTCCCTCCCGCTTAAATCATCCGTCAGTCTCCCGAAGTAGACATCCCTGTATTTTCCAGGCTCCGAGAGGGACTGTATATGAATGAGGCTGGCCACTACCGTGTATCTACTAGAGAGGTCCTGTGCCGGCTTGAAGCGCCGGACTTGAAACCAAATCCACAAGGTTTTGAGGAAGGCAAACAGTACAGCTCCAGGCGTAAACCCCTTAATCGCCCCTTTCCAAGTACGGTGGGCCTTCAGCGTGTTGATCGTGCTGACGCCTTCGCTCTTCCCCCATTCCTCGACCTCAGTTGCCAGGTCGCCGTCATCTGTGATAACCGCCAATGACATGGGTTTAGATCGGACCAACTCTATAAGAAGAAGGTAATAGAACGTCTTCCGACATAGATCCGTAGCCAGGGGATTTTTGTTAGTGAACGGCATTGCCCACCAATTCAGCGAGTGGTTTGCCGAGTTCACCTGCCCTATGAACTCAACAAACTTTTGTCTAAATGCGTTGCTACGCTCTCGGAAGAGCTCGGCCCGCGGTAGTTCTTCCGCATTCGTTCTCTCCGTTAGATAGGCGCAAATTTTGCGGCTTTCGTGACTCTCCATGAGGCTGATATAACGCAGAGGTTCGGATGTCTTGTCCAGAATTACCTGCAGTCGGGCAAGCTGGTTGCAAAAGATAATTGTCTTCACAGGACTTTGGCTACAACTTCATGGACGTGGACCATGCTCACAACCTTTTTGTTGGCCTGTTTAGGTAGGGAGCCCCAGCAGCGAAACTTTTGCCCCCTTTTTCGAGCATTCGATTAGGGTTGGGATCAAGTCCTTGTTTCCACTGGCTTTGATCAGATAATCAAACCTTTCCAGGCCCTTCGGTGAAAATGGCCACCTGGATCTCCCTGTTCCATTCACCCGTTTGGAACGTTATTGGCCATGAGGGCCCTTGCGTGTTCCAGATCCGCCACGGTATCAACTGCTATGCCATCGTCAGCAACCTGCACCATGAGAACTTTATAGCCATGTTCTAGAAACCGGAGCATCTCCACCTCTTCAGCGCTCTCCAAGGGACCGGGATTCTGGTCAGCAAAAAACTCTAGGCTTCTTTTTCGAAAGGCGTAAAGGCCAAGTTGCCTAAGATATTGGGACCGTCTGCCCTTGGGATATGGTATGGGCTGGCGAGAATAAATCATAGCCGTACTATCTGCCGCTAGGGCGACTTTTACTACGTTAGTGCTGACAGCATCGACCGGGCTGTCGATCAAGGTATAGGCGTTCGAGGCAGCTATCTTTCCATCGCCGGAATCCACCAGAGCTTCAATCACGGCGTTGATGGCCTCAGAACTTATCATCGGCTCGTCACCCTGGATATTGACATAGTAATCCGCGTCAATTCGGGACGCAGCTTCAGCGACTCGATCCGTTCCGGTCGAGTGATCATCCCTAGTCATGATCACCTTGAGTTCTAATTCATGGCACCTTTGTTTGATGCGGTTATCATCTGTGGCGATGAATACCTCATCCAGCATCGAACTCTTTGAGGCCTGCTGGTAGACATACCACATCATCGGTTTCCCATTTATGTCGGCGAGGGGTTTGCCGGGAAACCGAGTGGACCTATAGCGGCAGGGAATGATTCCAACGGTATTCAGTTCGTGCTATCTCCCAACAGCTCTGCCACCTGCGAAAACTCGTGAGCCACGACGGTAGATTCTGGAACCGACTGTCCATAGCCCCACGCGGCATGAACGTAGTCTATTCTCGCACGAGAGGCAGCTTCGTAGTCCGCGTCCATATCCCCAATGTATACGGTCTCAGCGGGATCAACATGGACCTCTGCCATGGCAACCAGTAAGTGGTCTGGAGCAGGCTTGCCTCTATAGCGAGGGTCTGGTGTCTGGATGGTTACGAATTCAACCGGCAAGCGAGCTAATATGGCGCTGCTGCGCAGCCGGTCTTTGGAAGTGACAATCCCTAGCTTTATTCCATCTTGGTGGAGCTTCACTAGGGTGGCCACCGCACTCGGATAGAAGGTCGCCAAGTCCAGATGCGTGGCGGAAGTAATACGGAAGACTTGCTCGATCTCTTTCAATTGGTGAGACAATCCCAATTCTGCAATAATGTCGGCAAATGGGCGGCCTATCAACGCGAAGTATGACGGGAAGTCGACTGTGACGTTCAATTGATTCTGCACCTCTGCCCAAGCATGTTCCATGTTGGACCGTGAGTCGACAATTACCCCGTCAAGATCGAAAAGAATAAGACTTTTCCTGCTTAACACGTTCCATCTCCTGTAAGCAGTACGTTGAGATATTCATCGGTCTCGTCGCATTTGCTAGTGGCAATCACAATGTCCCCTTCTTTGGCCATGCCGACGTCATGGATGTCATCCCAGATTCAAGTAGACCGCAGGGGCGCCTGTAGGGACCATGGTTTGAGGCTATCTTCTAGTCGACAAGCCAGGATTTACCCACACCGGTAACCACAACGTTGCCCTGACATTCAAACAGAAGCTCTACGGCTCTGACGTAGAAACGGTCGAAACCAGCACGAACCTTAGATAGGGTATCTTCCTCGAGTTGAAACACCTTGTCCAACTCATCTGGAATATTTCGTTGCGGCAATCACCGAATCGTAGATGCTCGATTGTCTTCTCAAACACAATACATTCCTTAATCTCTGTCTGAATCGGAAATCGTCAGTTATTGGCGACGTTTGGCCGTACAAGAAACAATCGAACCCAACGTCGTCCAGTAAACGAACCGTTTCACAAATAGAATCGTTAATAACCTCAACCACTATTAAATCAACTAGCCCGCTCTTTAGCACTTTTAGCCCCGACTTGAGGGCAATTACCTCTGCTCCCTCGACGTCAACTTTGACGACACTCGGCATATTGATAATATCATCGAGTAGCAGGCCTTGAACTTCCATGACAGGAACAAACTGAGGATTGAGGTGGACCCCAAAATTCGGACAGGTGGCTAAGAGAGAGTCCCACTCCTAAAATAGGACGGAAACAAGGAGCAGGACATGAAACAAACACGTAAGAAGCACAGCCCAGTCTTCAAGGCCAAAGTGGCTTTGGCCGCGCTCCAAGGGGAGCACACCATTGCAGAGCTGGCCAGCCGGTTTGAAGTCCACCCGAGCCAGATCCATGCCTGGAAGAAGGCCTTGACTCAGGGGGCGCCGCACCTCTTTGAAAATGGTGCTGGACGCCAGGAGAAGGACCAAGAGGTCCTCACTGCCCAGCTCTACCAACAGATTGGGCAGCTCAAGGTGGAACGGGATTTTTGTCACGGAGCTTCGGGTTGTGAGCCGGTCCCAACGCCGGGCCATGATTGACCGAGAAGAACCGAAGCTGTCTCTGGTGCGCCAGTGCGCCTTGCTGGGTATCAGCCGCTCCGCGTTGTACTACCTGCCAACCGAGGCCGGCGCCGAGGACTTGGAGTTGATGGCCCTCATAGACCAACAGTACCTGAAGACACCTTTCTACGGCTCCAGAAGGATGACTGCCTGGCTCAGAAATCACGGACACCAGGTCAACCGCAAGCGGGTCCGCCGGCTGATGCAGCTGATAGGCCTGGAGGCCATCTACCGGCGTCCCAACACCAGCAAGCCAAACCCAGGGCATAAGGTCTATCCGTACTTGCTCAGGGGGCTGGAGATCAACCGGGTCAACCAGGTGTGGGCCACCGACATCACCTACATACCCATGGCTCGGGGTTTCCTCTACTTGGTGGCCATCATGGACTGGCACAGCCGCTACGTGCTGGCCTGGCGGCTGTCCAACACCCTGGAGGTAGACTTCTGTGTTGCGGCTCTGGAAGAGGCCTTGAGCAAGGGTCGGCCACAGATCTTCAACACCGACCAGGGCAGCCAGTTCACCAGCGAGGCCTTCACCAGCATGCTGCTGGCGCAAGGCGTTCAAGTGAGCATGGACGGCAGGGGCCGGTGCATGGACAACGTCTTCGTGGAACGGCTGTGGCGCAGCATCAAGTACGAGGAGGTGTACCTGAAGGCATACCAAAATGGGACTGAGGCCAGAAAGGGGATTGGGGCTTATCTGGCCTTCTACAACCAAGAGCGGCCCCATCAAGCCCTGGGCTATCGGTCACCGGGTCAGGTGTTCCATGCAGTGAGCCCACAAAGGTGTTTACTGGAACTTCCACGAGCCTTACCATCGGATGAAGGTTTACGAGACACCCCAGCGGTAGACTCTCTTATTTTAGCCTCACCGCTGTCCTGATGATGGGGTCCACTTGATTCCAAAAACTTGGTCACCTTTCCTAAATAGTTTTACATCTTTGCCTACTGATTCAACTTCCCCGGCTAACTCATGCCCTAGTATTTTCTTTCTTGGTTTTCTGAGACCAAACATTATTCGCACGGGGAGCCAGAACAAGGGAGGGAATGTGAAACTTCGAAGTCTCACGTCTCCTGCTGTAACTGTTGTCGCATAGATTCGTATCAGGACTTCATTGTCCTTGGGAGTAGGTTTCTCTACCTCTTTGAGCTGAAGAACATCCGGTGGTCCGTATTTTGTGTATACAATCGCTTTCATGGATATTCCTCCGACGTTGTTTTGATCCGGTCATCTTCAGAGGGATTGTGAGTGTGGGATTGATTTCAATCTTGATTCCCTCGTAAAAACCCGTTTTGAGGAAGTTCCAGCGATTTAGCACATCTGCGCGCTGCCGTATGTTGGGGTAGTGTACGGAACAGAGACTGTATATTGTACCCAGGTGTGGGTACGTTTGTTCTAATTCGACCTACACAGACTTTTTACGAGAGAATCAATCTTGTCTCTTATCTACTCGCATGGTCTTCGGTCGGTTAGACGCTCTTATTGAGGGTCATCGGTCCTTCTGCCAGGTGAAACCAGATCCCTATCGGATTATCCGTCGGATATATGCTTACCGTCTTGTATCCGTGAGCGCTGTTCCTGGGACGATTCCCTAATCCGGGTTTGGCCCCTTTGGCGTCCAGGTCCTCCGCTACTTTGTTTATGCCCTCCACCTCCCAACCGACATGGAGGATCCCAGGCCCCTTTTCTCTAAGGAACTTCGCAACGTCGGTGTCTTCTCTTACGGGTTCAAAAAAGTCGACAATGATAGGTCCAACCTCGTAAAAGGCGATTTTGAACCCCAACTCCTCCTCGACGTCCGGCTGTTCTTTGTACCTCACGGCCTTCATACCGAAGACCCTTCCCATAAACTCTTCGACCTCTGCCACGTCCCTAACAACGTAAGTAACGTGATGAACACCCTTGAACATCGCCTTCCTCCTAAAGTTTCGTTTTTGTCGTTAATGGCTCTCGTCAACCGTCCTGAGGGATATCAATGCTTCCCAGTGACACCGAAGATTGGGACCGTCTCGCGTGGTCTTATCCATCCAAAAACAACTGTAAGAACCAACATTATTACACATGCCACAATATAGGTATCATCCAGGCCAATTTGGTCACTTAACGGCTGGCTCCAGAATGGCGAAACAAACTGGCCCAAAAACGTGAATGTCGTCAGGCCGCCTATTGCACGTCCACGTAGGCGGTTAGGAGTTTCTGCAGTTAACCATACCATCAGATCGGGCAATACCAATCCAAACCCGATTCCACCTATTGCCAAGCCAATTAAGGCGTGAGCGTAGTTGTCGGCCAGACCAATGACACCATAACCGACTCCCATGAATCCGAATCCCAAAGCCACTATAGTGACGACATTCAAACGAGTGCTGATTTGCCCGAAGACAAGCGCGACGAAAGCGCTTGTGAGGTTGAAATCGGCAATAGCAAGCGCACTCTCCTTAGCATTTGCATTCGTCAAGTCTTCCAGGTAGAACGGTAGCTGCACTGGGATCAGGAAGAAAAGCACGTGGGTCATGAAAGCAATACCAAAGATGAGAGCCAGTAACATCACAGGAGGAACAACGGTATTAACAGGCTCACCGTTTCCTTGGGCGGGTAGCACCTTAGCATGTCCGCTAGCACCCAGGCGGGCGGGCTCATGGAGTACTAGGAGGACGAATGGAAGCATGCCAAAGGCCGAAAGGTACATCAAGAATGGCGCTCGCCAGCTGAAGTCCGCAAGAAGACCGCCGAGCAACAAATAGATAACAGCGCCAAAACCCAGAGAAGCAGTGTAATACCCCATGAGCTGAGCACGAGTGCGACCCGTGTAATAGTCGGCGATGAGCGTGGTGACACTGGTCATGACGCCGGCTACCGCGAGGCCTAGCACGGCCCGGGTCACCAAAATAATCGGTAAAGAGTCAAATACAAATCCGGCTGAACCTGCCAGGCCGCAGAGGACGGTCGAGGCTACCAATACTGATTTGCGTCCCCAGCGGTCTATTATGAAACCCGCGATCAGAGCTCCGATAACGACAAATAGCGCCGATATAGTCAAAACCAGCTTGACTAGCAGTTCCACGTTTTTGACGTCCGCGAAATGGTCCTCGATAGCCGGAAGTGCCGGTGAGATGGCTGTGGCATACATGACCACGAGGGTGCCCACGATCAGGAGGGTAAGTTTGACCAGGGTTGAATTAGGATTTGGCTTTTTCATCGCGGGTAGATAGTCATGTCAACTATGGAGGGCGCTAATGATGGGTGTGGACGGCAGAGTACCGAATAGACCGGAGTTAGCAAACAGAAGGCTCTCTGGCCACGTTAGCGCATCTTCCAGATCGGCGACCGTTTCTCGGCAAACGCCTTAGGCCCCTCCAACCGGTCGTCGGTCTTGTCGATAACCTCCCGAATGGGCTCTGCCAGCTTATAGGAGTACTCAACCGGTAGGTTGCTTCCGATTTTGACTATCTTTTTGATGGCCTGAACAGCCAGCGGCGCGCATAGTTTGATCTCGTTGGCTACGCGCTCGACCTCGGCCAATAAGGCTTCCCGGTCGGGGACCACGGCCTGAATAAGGCCGATGCCATAGGCGCGCTGGGCAGTCATGCGACTACCCGTAAGCTGGATCCACAGGGCCTCTCCCATGGGAATCATCCGCGAGAGGTGGTGGAGGCCATAAGCTGCGAGGAGGCTCCTACGAGGTTCGGGAAGTCCGAATCGGGACTGCTCAGTGGCGACGCGGATGTCGCAGCGCAGGGCTAGCTCCAGTCCCCCAGCCAGGCAGTAGCCATCGATGGCGGCGATAAGAGGCTTGGGGCAATCAGCAACCTCATCAAAGCTGATGTACTGGCTGGGATTCGGCCCACTAATAGCGTCTAATCGGCTTATCTCCTTCAGGTCGCGGCCCGCTGAGAAAGCCTTCCCACCCTCCCCAATAATGACCACTACCAGAACGCCATCGTCGCTGACGGCATCCTGGAATGCTTCGCCGATGTCCCTCCCGATCTCTGTATTGAGTGCGTTCATGGCCTCGGGGCGGTTGAGTGTCATCCAGGCGACCTGATCCCGCTTCTCGTACTTTAGGATCTGTGAAGACGTTGGCATAGGACCTTCCTCCTTCGAGACGGCCGGCGAGACGGCCGGAATTTGGGCAGTTTAGACAGAAGGGAGCTTAAATCTACTATCCCGCCATGTCAACGCTCTATGAGAGCGAAGATATGCAGGTGAATGTTAGGATGCGCTAGCGATTCGTGCCTGTTACTCCAGGACGCCATCGTTTTTGTACGATTGATACTCCTCTTGCGACAGACCGAATAGCTCCTTAAGTGCGTATTCGGTATGCTGCCCAAGGAGGGGCGCCGGTCTGTCCAGGTCACCAGGAGTTTTAGAGAGGTTAAACTCGCTCCGGTCGGTCGCGTAACGTCCCAGCTCGGGATGCTCCGGGAACTGGAAGTGATTTCTGAGCTGCAACTGAGGGTCCTCGAACAAATCCCGGCTATCGTTTACGACACCGGCGGGTACTTTCGCACTCTGGAGAACGCTCATGAGCTCTTTGGCTTCCCGCTCGTTAGTCCACTGGCCTAGCATTCTGTCAAGTTCGTCCTCATGGCTCTTTCGATTGTCGAGGCTGGAGAATTGCTCTTGATAGGCCCAGCCCTGCTCGGCTGGATCAATCACCCGCCGAAGCGCCTGCCACTCTTGGTCGGTGAAGCAGGCAATGGCTATCCACCTGTCCTGGCCTTTGCAAGGGTAGACGCCATGGGGCGCGGCACCTGGGTCCCGGTTGCCCGACCGGCTCTGCTCTCTCCCGTTTACTGTGTAGTCGAGGAAGAAGGGAGAGTAGAAGTGGATTGCCGATTCGAGCTGGGACATGTCCAGATGAACTCCATTTCCAGTTCGATTACGATAGTCTAACGCGGCAAGGATGGACGGGACAGCGAATTTGGGGCCGATGAAGTCCGTGTAGGGACCGAAGGGATTTACTGGTTCTCTGTCCGGCCATCCAGTGATGTGGGTCAGGCCCGCCAGGGAAGTCAGCACGTGTCCGAAGCCAGGCTGCCGTTCCGTCGGCCCTCCTCGGCCCATCATGGAGGTGCTGAACATGACAACCCCTGGATTTGTCTCCTTAAGCTGCTCGTAGCCAAGTCCCCATCTCTCCATCGTACCCGGGGTAAAGTTCTCGGTGACCACCTCCGCCCAGGACACCATTCGCAAAGCCAGCTCCCTGGCTCTAGGATGGCGCATGTCAACGGAGATGCCGTATTTGTTGGGGTTGTAGTTTGCGAAGAAGCCGCTCCGGTTGATGCCCCATACACCATCTCTGTAGGGCTCTACACTTCGAAGAGGATCCGGCCTCTTAGAGGACTCTATCCTGACGACGGTAGCACCGTGCTCTGCCAGATACTTGGTGGTGAACGGCCCGGCGATTACCCAGGAAAAATCCAGCACTTTGAGTCCGTCCAGAGGTTTTCGACCCCTCGAAGCCCCTGAGCCCGCCTTAGTCCAACGGGCTGGTTTACCCGTCACATTTGTTACTTTACGTTTAAATATCTCATCGTTGTGCTCCCCGATGAGCGGGGATCGCTTGCGCAGCCCCACTGATTCTTGCCCCAGAGCCTTTATGAAAACGCCTGGATAGGTGACTGATCTATTGAGCTCCGGATGGGCCAACTCTTTAAAGTATCTCCGAGAGGCGAGATGAGCATCATTGAGGATGTCTTTGGGAGTGGATACTGGAAACATCAGTATACGTCGCTCGACGCTCCCCTCAGTCAGCTCTTTCTTTGTATGGACTGCGAAGAAACGTTGGATGGGAGCCAGCGCCGTTTCCATGTCCATTTCGATCGATTCTCCGAAGCCCAAATCTTCCCATGGGAGGGCATCCAAAAACTCATCTCCCATGCCCTCCTCGTCCATCCACTCCAGCAGGGCACGGGTGGCCCACGCGGAAGACCCTCCCTGGAGCAGATAGGTCACGTAACCATCTTTACAACCCCAGTTGACGCGCACGATCCCTTCCTTGAACAACAAGCTCTGTCGGTGAGGGCCCATGCGTTTTATGACCCTCTCTTCGATGTCCCACGTTTGAGGGGCATTGGACAGTGATTTTGCGACGGCCTGCTGGCACGATACGTCCACGTGCTGCCCCTCACCGGTCAGAGCACGATGTGCGTGAGCAATCATGGCGCCGGTGGCGCCAGCGGCACCACCATGGAGATAAAACTGGGGGAAGCTCACCCTCAAGGGAGGACGGTCGGGGTACCCTGTGAGGTACATGAAACCCCCCATGGCCATGCCGACGATGTCGGGAGCTTTGTAGTAGGCATAAGGGCCATCTTGGCCAAACGGAGTTATGGACACCATGATCAAGCTGGGGTTTATCGCCGCTAGCTCTGAGTACCCGAGTCCCAACCCATCCATGTAACCCGGGGGGAAGGACTCGATCAGGAAGTGGGAGTCCTTTACCAAATCCTTGAGATGGCTTCGCCCTTTGGCTCCACCCAAATCAAGAGCGATGCCTCGCTTATTGGCGGCATAAGCCCACCAGAAGAGGCTTTTCTCTGGGTGATTTTCGTCGTTGCAAAATGGGCCGATTTTCCTGGCGGTACTGCCTCCTGGGGGCTCTACCTGAACCACATCGGCGCCGAGGTCGGCCAGAATCTTGCCGCATAAAAGCCCCTTTTCATCTGTGAGGTCAAGCACCCGATAGGGGCTCAATAGGAACTCTGTCTCAGATTCGGCCATAGGCGAGTCTCTAGTCTATCATAACGACGGCGTTGGGCATGATGGCTATTTTAGACGGCAGACGCATCCAGTCAAACACACCCAAACCTCTGGTGAGGATAGCTTGATATACAGGAAATCTGACGACACTGGGGCCCCAGTGTCGTGGAAACCTAAATGACGGGGGAGGTTTTAGTGCTACGGCTCTGGAACAAGGCTCTTGGATTCACGAATGACGCTTCTGACGGCGATCCTCAGTATATCGGGCTCAACCGGCTTCTGGATATAGTGGGAAACGCCTAGCTGGAGTCCCTTAGCCTCGCCGTCTTCGGGCATCATCGCTGTCAGGATGATTACAGGTATGGACTCTGTATCTGGATTTGCCCTCAGATGCTGCAACGCCTCAAAACCGTCCATGACGGGCATCAAAAGGTCCAACAATATTAAGTCCGGATGCTCGGATACCGCAGTCTCGTAACCGACCTTGCCATTCGATGCCTGGACGACTTGGTGGCCGTCTTTCGCAAGCATCGCATGGACCATTCGCATCGTTGCAGCATTGTCTTCAACGACTAATATCTTGGCCATTAAAACCATCCTTGATAGTAACGATTGACAACAAACCACATCACGCGGCCAACTCTTCGGCCGGCACGGATAGCGCCTCTTCCAGGCGGTCCATTTCCTTTTCAAGTTCAGCATACACGACGTCGGCTTTGGAAATGTCGCCGTCCTTGCCCATCATCTCTAACTTCAATGACAACTGCTGGGCGTTTTTGGCCCCCAGGTTCCCAACAGCACCCTTCAAGGTATGAGCGGACCTTTGCAAGGACTGGCTGTCCCCAGACTTAACCGACACTTTTATTTGCTTTATCATGTTCGGACAGTCGTCAAGGAACAGCCCCACTATCTCATCGAGAAGCTCTTCATCTCCCTCCACCCTCGCCAGGGCCGCGTCTCGATCATAGGGAGACTCATCAGGCACCTCGTCGGGCTCTATTGATCGATTTCTCTTCCCATTTGCTGCCTCTTTGACTGAGCTTTCAATCACTTTCAATAGCTTCCCTGCCTTGAGAGGCTTCGAAAGGTATTCATCCATACCGGCGTCAAGGCAACGTTCCCTATCGCCCATCATTGCATGGGCTGTCATTGCGATGACGGGAGTATATTTGTTACTCCCCTGCTCTTTTTTGCGGACTATAGCCGTGGCTTCAAAGCCGTCCATCTCTGGCATTTGTACGTCCATCAAGATCACGTCGAAGGGCCCGCTTTCGAAGGCATCGATTGCCTCTTTTCCGTTGGCGGCAACCGTTACGGAATGCCCGGCCTTCTCCAGGAGCCTCTGCGCCAATCTTTGATTCACGACGTTGTCTTCAGCTAGCAATACGTGAAGTTTCGTCAGGCTTTCCAGCCTCTGATCTCTATCCTCGGCAGTAGGAACTTTCTCGGGATAGTTTTGGACGGATCCATTTACGTGGGCTTCTTTGACGTGCCCATTATTGCCTATCTGTGGGAGTGAACCGGAGACAGCACTGGTAGTCGGTAAAGGCATGGCACCGGTATGCACGCCAAACCTGACGGTAAAATAAAATGTGCTGCCCTTATCCAACTCGCTTTCGACCCAGATTCTTCCGTTCATCAACCCAATCAACTCCGAGGATATGGCCAAACCAAGCCCGGTTCCACCAAACTTGCGGGTCGTGGTGCTGTCTGCCTGAGTGAAGGCCCCAAATATCAGTTGCCGATGCTCGGGGGCTATTCCAATGCCTGTGTCCGAGAGGACAAACAGTATTTGTGCTTCCTCTTCGGTCTTTTCTTCCAGCTCAGCCCTTAATACGACTTCTCCCTGCTGGGTGAATTTAAGAGCGTTGCCTACCAGGTTTACGATGACTTGGAGCAATCGCTTGGGATCACCGACGAGGGCATCGGGGACGTCTGGATCGATGTTGGCCTTGACCCGAATGTTTTTTTGACGCGCTCTTACACTAAGCCCGAATCCACCGAAGGACGTCCTTGGGGACAGCCATTGAAGAAGCCAGCGGGTGCTCCTCTGAATCTGGGATAATGGTTTTGGAACAGAAACCCGCCCGGAAACAAGGAGCACCCAATAGATGCTGCCACAGAACAAACCCGACCGTATCCGCATCCTCTTTGACGACCATCGCCTGGTGGCCAATGCCGGGCTGATCCTTCCGGCCACCCTAGCCCGGCACCTGGGCCTGCGGGAACTCGTCGACCATCACCTTGACCTCGGCGGAGCGCCGGGACGGGCGAACACTGGGGACAAGATGCTGACGCTGGTCGCTTCCGCGCTGGCAGGCGGCGACTGCATCGACGACGCCGATGCGCTGCGCGCTGGTGGGACGGTCGGTGTTCTAGGCTGCGTGGTCAAGGCGCCATCCACCCTGGGGACCTTCCTGCGCAGCTTCCGGTGGGGGCATGTCCGTCAACTCGACCGCGTGAGCCGCCAGTTGTTGGCCCGGGCCTTGGCAGGCCGGGGCGGGACCCGGCGACTCGCCCCTGACCATCGACCTCGATTCCACCATCTGCGAGACCTACGGACTGGCCAAGGAGGGAGCGCGCCACCACGGCTATACCGGCGCCCGCGGCTATCACCCGCTGCTGGCCATTGCCGCCGGCACCGGAGACGTGCTGATGTCCCGGCTGCGCGAGGGCCGGGCCAACACCGCCCGTGGCGCCGCCCACTTCCTGCGTGAGACGGTGGGGCGGGTGCGCTACGGCGGGGCCAGGGGACAACTCACGGTGCGGGCCGACAGCGGCTTCTACACCCACACTGTCGTTGCCGCCTGCCGGGAAATGGATGTCCGCTTCTCCATCACCATCCGCCAGCGTGCCAGCCTGCGGGACCTGATCGAGGCGATACCAGAGGAGGACTGGACTCCCATTCCCCACTGGATGGACGGCGCCGCCGATGTCGCCGAGACGACTTACACCCCGTTCCAGACCAAGCCGGACGCCCCGCCGGCGCGGCTCATTGTCCGGCGGGTGAAGCCGACACCCGGTTCCCAGCTGGCCCTCTTCGCCAGATACAGCTATCACGGCTTCATCACCGACCGGGACGGGGAGTTGCTCGAACTGGAGGCCGATCATCGCCGCCACGCCGAGGTCGAGAACGCCATACGCGACCTCAAGTACGGCGTCGGGCTGAACCACATGCCGTCGGGGCGCTTCGCCGCCAACGGCGCCTGGCTGGCGGTACAGGTGATGGCGCATAACCTGGCCCGCTGGACGGCGCGGATTGGTCTGGGCGAGCGGACCGTGATCACCAAGACCCTCAGGCGGCGGGTCTTCGCTCTGGTGGGACGGATCACCCGCTCGGCGCGCCGCCTCACTTTGCATCTCCCCCGGCGCTGGCCCTGGGAAACCCAGTTCAGTCGCGCCTTGGCCCGGCTGCAAGCCATTCCGTTCCCGGCCTGACGGCCAGCCTGCAACTGACCCAACGTCCCCGCAATCTCGCGCCACCCCGGTCGCGAGAGTCCCCTGCTGCGTATCCTCTCGCCATCCCGCGCATCGCAACTCCCGCATAGGGCCTTAGGGGCCCTGTGCGGCGACTGAAGACCGTCCGCCGGCCTCCCATCTACCCCAAGACCCCAGGCCATCTCCCCTGTAGCTCCCTCACCCACCCCCTTCCGCTGTCCTCACGCCGTCCATCAGTGTCCTTCGGTGGATTCGGGGTAAGACGATGGATAACGGCAGATAGGTTATCTCGTAGTCGAAACGGGACCGATTCCAGCTCCAATTTTCCAGCCTCGACCTTGGCCAGGTCCAGGATTTCGTTGAGCAGGACCAGCAACGAATCGGCCGAGTCCCTCACCATCGTCAGATATTGTTCCTGCTCGGGAGTCAGCTTGGTGTCCAGAGCCAACTCGGTCATTCCAATGATCCCGTTCATAGGTGTCCGGATCTCGTGGCTGACATTGGCTAGAAACTGGCTTTTGGCCCGGTTAGCGGCCTCGGCAGCCTCCTTGGCCTTCTGCAACTCCTCCTCTGCACCCTTCCGTTCCGTGATATCGCGAACAGAGACAAGGTATGCCGGCTTTCCGTCCCATTCGGTTTCGTCCAGGCGCATGTCGCCGACGCCTCTGTCGCCATTAGGGCGAAATATATCGATTTCCGTCATGTCGCCGGTAACCAGAGGCATTCCCCAAAAGGTGCCTACTAGCTCATTGGCCTTGCGGTTAACAAGCGCCTCGAAAGCTTGGTTGGCAAAGCATACGATGCCGGTTTTGTCCAGGATCAGAATACCGTCGGCGTTCCTTTCGACGATGCTATGAAAGCTGGATTGGCTGGCTTTTAGCGCCTTCTCGGCCCGCTGGCGCTCGGTGATGTCTTCCTTCAACTTCTTGATCAAGGCGTTCATCCACCCGGTTACAGCGCCAATCTGAATCAGGGCTATCGTACCCAGCCACCCACCGTGAATAGCCCATTCATCCCAACTGGCTCCGGAAACATAGGTGACGAGCAGGCTATTGGGTAAGAACGAGATCAGGCCGACAAAGATGCCGCCCCACAGTCCGAACAGCCACCCGGCTACTATCACGGGCAAAATGGTGAGGATAATGGTCGTGTTACCTAGCCCTGTGCGCGAGGGCCGACAAAGATGCCGCCCCACAGTCCGAACAGCCACCCGGCTACTATCACGGGCAAAATGGTGAGGATAATGGTCGTGTTACCTAGCCCTGTTTGCAACAACTGATAGGCCAGCAGGTACAGGCTTATGCTGCAGAGGACCAGGAGGACCCTCAGCCTCACCGACTTTATGTAGAAACTTCCTCCCGCCATATGCGACTCTAAATCGAAACCTTTACAATCGGGCTTAGGCGCATTCCCAGACCGGGAAGCACCTCGAAGCAGATAATACTGCCCGTGTCCAGTTCGGCGTTGTGAATCTTATTGACCTCCAGAGTCTTGACAAGCTTGGCCCCTATACGATCAAGGCAGAGCTTCAGATGGACATCGCACAGCCCACGAATCCGATTCAGCATCTTCTCTCCAAAGCTCGTAGAGTGGGTTACCAGGATGATGGTCCTTCCCTCGTCGCACATGCGTTTGCAGGCTGAGAAGAAACCGATAATTCCCCGGTCGCTCGTGTACGCGGCAAGATTGGCTATCGAGTCGACCACAATGGTACTGTACTTACCAGGGAGGCCTTCGATTTCCTTTGCCAGCAGGTCCATGAAGCGCTCTGGGTTCTCGGATTCAGTGGGCTCCTGCAATGGATAGATTCGAAAGTTGCCGTCGTTTACGTAGTCGGATACCTCCAGTCCTATGGAACTCATCTGCACCACGAGGCTCTTGGCGGTTTCCTCAAAACTGAAATACGCCACTCCATGACCACTCCGGAGGGAACCGTTGGTAAAGTGTTGGCACAGAACACTCTTCCCCGCCGAGGAAGCTCCTTCTATGAGAGTCAACGACCCAAGAGGTATACCTCCCCCCAACTTCATGTCCAACAAGTCGTTCTCGATCTTGATGACCTGCTGGCCCCAGCTAGTGGACTTCTTCCCATTGGTGAAGGTGTTGCTGAACGGTTCGTCGCCTCCGGTCTCGGCGTCGCGTAGGGCACTCCGGATGGCTAACGTGATCATCCCGGGGTCTACAGGCTTGGGAATGTAATGTTTGACACCCATCCTCAACCCAACAGGCTCGCCGCTTGCAACGGGAAGGTCTGTCAGCAAAACTACGGGGATATTCGCAGTTGCCTGGTTCTGCTGAATTCTCCTCAGGACGTCGAAACCGTCCAGAACGAGCATCCATATATCCAGGATTATCGCATCCGGCTTTTGCTCCACAGCCATGTTGTAAGCTGAGCCGCCATCCGGCGACTCAGCAACTTCATAACCTTCTCTTTCGAGAATTCTTTTGACGAGGAGTCTGGTGCTCCTGTCATCTTCCGCCACCAAGATCTTCGTCATGCGAGTTCACCCCTTATGCTCATCCCAATCCACAAAATAGAAGAAAACTGATCGGTATTTAACCTATATGTTCCACGATAGTGGATTAACGTTTGGCGATGTAGTGTGTCCACACCCGTTGGTTTGTAGGTGGATTCCTTAAGGTTGTTGGGCGTGTAAGTCAAGCCGGGAGAGATAGGCGCCCAAGGTTTATAAAGCGAGTTGTTCAGGCGCTGTTTACAGGACCGGCATTCCAGCGTTGATTGGGACACGAAGGTCTATCTTTATCGCCAGCTTTAACTTCTCTGGATCAACGGGCTTGGTAATGTAGTGCCTTTACCCCGAATCCACCGAAGGACACTGATGGACGGCGTGAGGACAGCGGAAGGGGGTGGGTGAGGGAGCTACAGGGGAGATGGCCTGGGGTCTTGGGGTAGATGGGAGGCCGGCGGACGGTCTTCAGTCGCCGCACAGGGCCCCTAAGGCCCTATGCGGGAGTTGCGATGCGCGGGATGGCGAGAGGATACGCAGCAGGGGACTCTCGCGACCGGGGTGGCGCGAGATTGCGGGGACGTTGGGTCAGTTGCAGGCTGGCCGTCAGGCCGGGAACGGAATGGCTTGCAGCCGGGCCAAGGCGCGACTGAACTGGGTTTCCCAGGGCCAGCGCCGGGGGAGATGCAAAGTGAGGCGGCGCGCCGAGCGGGTGATCCGTCCCACCAGAGCGAAGACCCGCCGCCTGAGGGTCTTGGTGATCACGGTCCGCTCGCCCAGACCAATCCGCGCCGTCCAGCGGGCCAGGTTATGCGCCATCACCTGTACCGCCAGCCAGGCGCCGTTGGCGGCGAAGCGCCCCGACGGCATGTGGTTCAGCCCGACGCCGTACTTGAGGTCGCGTATGGCGTTCTCGACCTCGGCGTGGCGGCGATGATCGGCCTCCAGTTCGAGCAACTCCCCGTCCCGGTCGGTGATGAAGCCGTGATAGCTGTATTTGGCGAAGAGGGCCAGCTGGGAACCGGGTGTCGGCTTCACCCGCCGGACAATGAGCCGCGCCGGCGGGGCGTCCGGCTTGGTCTGGAACGGGGTGTAAGTCGTCTCGGCGACATCGGCGGCGCCGTCCATCCAGTGGGGAATGGGAGTCCAGTCCTCCTCTGGTATCGCCTCGATCAGGTCCCGCAGGCTGGCACGCTGGCGGATGGTGATAGAGAAGCGGACATCCATCTTGCGGCAGACGGATACCACGCCATGAGTGTAGAACCCGCTGTCGGCCCGTAGCGTGAGTCGTCCCCTGGCCCCGCCGTAGCGCACCCGCCCCACCGTCTCACGCAGGAAGTGGGCGGCGCCACGGGCGGTGTTGGCCCGGCCCTCGCGCAGCCGGGACATCAGCACGCCTCCGGTGCCGGCGGCAATGGCCAGCAGCGGGTGATAGCCCCGCGGGCGCCGGTATAGCCGTGGTGGCGCGCGCCCTCCTTGGCCAGTCCGTAGGTCTCGCAGATGGTGGAATCGAGGTCGATGGTGAACGGCGCGTCGCCGGGTCCCGCCCCGGCCTGCCAAGCCCGGGCCAACAACTGGCGGCTCACGCGGTCGAGTTGACGGACATGCCCCCACCGGAAGCTGCGCAGGAAGGTCCCCAGGGTGGATGGCGCCTTGACCACGCAGCCTAGAACACCGACCGTCCCACCAGCGCGCAGCACATCGGCGTCGTCGATGCAGTCGCCGCCTGCCAGCGCGGAAGCGACCAGCGTCAGCATCTTGTCCCCAGTGTTCGCCCGTCCCGGCGCTCCGCCGAGGTCAAGGTGATGGTCGACGAGTTCCCGCAGGCCCAGGTGCCGGGCTAGGGTGGCCGGCAGGAGCAGGCCGGCATTGGCCACCAGGCGATGGTCGTCAAAGAGGATGCGGATACGGTCGGGTTTGTTCTGTGGCAGCATCTATTGGGTGCTCCTTGTTTCCGGGCGGGTTTCTGTTCCAAAACCATTATCCCAGATTCAGAGGAGCACCCGCTGGCTTCTTCAATGGCTGTCCCCAAGGACGTCCTTCGGTGGATTCGGGCTAAAGGTTAGGGGATAGTGTGATAGCACCCAAAGGAACCTGGGGAATTACCTTGAATTAGGGAGAGGGATTCGGGATGGGGTAGACAGGGTCTTGAGGGCTGGGATCAGGGGCGGGCACCATTACCACCATTGCTCGCCTCAGACTTCAGCACCTTCGAAAGCGCCTCACCGAGCGAGTCGACATCTTCTTCCTCTAAATACTGAAAGAAGTGCCTCCTAATGCCTCGACGGTGCCCTGGTAGAGCACCATTGAGAGTGTCCTTGCCTTTTGGTGTGATGACAGCGTAAGCTCCCCGCCTATCGTCGTGGCAGGGCTCCCTGCTAACCAGGCCTTTTCCCGTCATCCGGTCGAGCAGCCGGGTCAGCCCGCTACGACTTAACACCACCGAATCAGCGAGGTCCTGCATCCTGAGGCGACCTCCCGGTGCGTCTCGAAGATAGACGAGCACCTCGAACCAGGTCAACGGCAAGTTTTGCTCCTCCTGCATCTCCTTACCGAGAGCTTGGATCACCGTCGCATGGGTTCGCAGGAAGGCACGCCAAACCCCGAGATTCAACCCTTGAAGAGAGCTTGTCATACAGTTAGGATTGTACCACAAAGTAGTTGCATTGACAGTGTTTGCACATGCAATTGTCCTTTAAAGTCGCGATTGTTGTTTATCACGCGATTCTAGATGTTAATCCTCCTCAGATAGATCTCGAAAAGCGGTTCTCACAGCAATGCGCATGCTGTGCGTATCGGCCGCTACCAACCATCGAAACCTATTGACAAATTCAGAGGCTCGCCTATAGAATCTGTTGACTGAACAACTATCTATGTACTATCTGAGATAGCTGAATCCCCTGGACATCATTTTCGGAGGTTACCTATGCGACGCACCGGCACATTGTTAGGACTGGGAACCATTTTGGGGTTGATAATGTTGATTGCGGCTGCTTGCGGCGGAGATGACGCCACTGCAACCCCGTCAGCTACAGCGCCTCCTCAGATCGTAGAAGTGACAAGAGAGGTCGAGGTCACCAAAGAGGTGACCGTGGTAGAAACCGTAGAGGTGACCAAAGAGGTACAGGTACCTGTAGAGGTCACAAAAGAGGTCGTTGTAACCCAGGAGGTTGAAGTCACCACAGAAGTGGTGGTGACTAGGGAAGTCGTGGTCACTCCCACCCCTCAACCAACCGCAACAGCGGTACCACCCCCGACACCCTCTGGCGAGCCAGTTGTGAGCCGCCTGAAGGTGGGAACCTTCTTCCCCATAGAGAACAACGACCCCTCCAACCTCAGGGACGACCTTCCCCAGCTCAGCCCGATGTACGAGGCTCTAGTACGCTATGGGTTTACCTCGCTACCTGAGCCCATGCTGGCATCGAGCTGGGAGGTAAACCCTGATGCCAGCGTCTGGACGTTCAACCTGGAACGCGGCGTCCAGTTCCACCAAGGATTCGGTGAGATGACCGCAGACGACGTCATTCACACCATCGAACGGTACGCCCGAGAAGGGGTCGAAACGAGCCAGAGCGACTTCTTCAGAACCAATCTGGTGAGCACCGAAACGCCGGACGATTACACAGTGATACTGAATTTGGACGCAGGGCGCATCGATCTTGCCGACTCTCTGCTGCATAACAAACGGACTATGATCCAGAGCAAGGCCCAGTTCGACGCTACGGGTCAGGAGGGGCTTGAAGCCGGGCCTGCCGGCACAGGCCCGTACCAAATGGTAAGCAGGGAGCAAAGCGTAAATATCCTTTATGAAACAGTGCCATACGAGCACTGGAGAGTCACCCCCGATTTTCCTGAGCTTGAGTATGTATACATCAACGAGAACGCCACTTCTCTGGCCGCTCTGCTCGCAGGCGAAATCCACATGGCCCGGCTACCTGGTGACCTTGAGGCGACGGCGGTCGACAGAGGAATGAGGGTAATCGAGGCTGGAGACCCCACTGTTGCTCTTTACACCCTGCTAGGAGGAGGTATCTGGAAGGACGACTGCCCCTACGGTAAGATACGCAAATGTGAGTTCCCCGACCTCCCAGATTCCGACGTGGCTCATGACGTAACCGAGCTGCCATGGGTTGACATTCGTGTCCGAGAGGCCATGAACATAGCCATCGACCGCGATGAGATCCAGCAAGTCCTCCTAAATGGTCGGGGCATCCCGATGTACGTCCTCAACTTCCACCCTGGAGTCAGAGGGTTCAACCCAGAGTGGGAAGCCATCCATGAAGAAAAGTACGGCTACGACCCAGACCGGGCGAGGGCCCTTCTGGCCGAGGTCGAGGCAGAAATCGGGCAGCCTCTGGACTTCTCCAACACGATACACGCGCTGACAGCAAAGCCCCAATTCGCGGGCCTTGTCGACCTGGGTCTGACCATCGACAGCTTTTGGAGAGCGGTGGGCATAGAGGTCCCGACGGAAATACGCGACTTCGCAGCACAGCTCCCCCACGTTTTCAATGGAACGACAGGTGGTTCGGCCTGGACCAACTCCAGTGAAAAGTTCAGTGATCCATTCCATCTGTTCCTGTTCTACTACAGCAAAGCCGGCCCGTGCTGCGCCTTTATAGAAGATGACGAGGTGGACGCGCTCTACGAGCAAGCGGCGCCCATGAATGATCTCGTACAGCGGGACCTGGTGCTCCGGCAGGCGGGAGACATCTTATACAACAACTACGTCTCCGTACCCTTGTTCTGGCTGCCTTCCACTTTTACCGTTAACCCCAACATCGTAGACGACTACCGGACCTCAGGTCAGTTGGGTTACGGCGACCTGGAGGACGTGGTGGCCGTCAAGAACTAGGGATTAGCTGATTCGATGCTGATCAGCTCCCCCGCCATCGGCTTAGCTTGTGGCGGGGGAGCTTTATATTTGGGCGTCTTAGCCGAGGAGGAAAAGTGTGGTCGATCAAAAAGTTAGAACCGCCGTCCCGGACGAAGTGATCCAACAATTCAAGGCCAGCCTTCGCGGCCAGCTCATGCTTCCAGAGGATGACGACTACGACACCGTGCGCCGGGTGTGGAACCACAACATAGACAAGAGGCCCGCCTTGATCGTCCGCTGCGCCGGAGTCGCCGACGTCATCAGCTCTGTTAACTTCGCACGAGACCATAACCTTCTGGTAGCAGTGCGTGGAGGAGGCCACAACGTCGCGGGAAACGCGGTCTGCGACGGTGGCTTAATGATCGACCTATCCCCGATGAAGGGAATGCGTGTCGACCCGGTTGGGCGCACCGCCAGGGCGGAACCAGGGCTGATAGGCCGAGAGTTCGACCGGGAAACTCAAGCCTTCGGCCTCGCCACCACTCTGGGCACAGTTTCGGACACCGGAATCGCCGGCCTGACGCTGGGCGGCGGCTTCGGTTGGTTGATGCGCAAGTACGGACTGGCCTGCGACAATCTAATCTCAGTCGACGTTGTCACCGCGGACGGTCGACTGGTTACGGCGAGCACGCAGAAAAACAGCGACCTCTTCTGGGGCGTGCGTGGAGGAAGTGGAAATTTCGGAATTGTCACCTCTTTCGAGTACAAGCTTCATCCGATAGGTAGGGTGCTGGCTGGAATGGTCATCCACCCCTACTCCAGGGCCAAGGAGGTGCTCCAATTCCATCAGCGATTTACCAACGCGGCCCCAGAGGAGCTGACCACTTATTGCATATTGATGCATCTCCCTGATGGTGCCCCAGCCTGCGCCATGCTGTCCTGCTATCACGGTGACCTTGAGGAAGGGGAAAGAGTGGTCAAACCCTTGAGGGAGTTTGGCCCTCCCATCGATGACCAGATGAAGCCGATGGACTACACATTTCTACAAACCATGCTCGATGCGGGGTTCACACCTGGATTGCAGTTCTACATGAAGGCAGGACTGATGAACGAAGTGAGTGACGACGCTATCGATACACTTCTCGCCAACTACGAAAAAGCGCCGTCCAACAGGAACGTAGTAGCCGTCGAGCATCTGGGTGGGGCCATCAACAGAGTTGGAGAGGACGAAACCGCTTTTGTCCACAGGAATACCAGGTACGACCTCGAATTGATATCCGTATGGGAACACGATTCGGAGGCTGATGCCAACATCCGGTGGACCAGGCAGTTCTGGCAAAATATGGGTCCTTTCTTCTCGGGCGGGGTGTACGTGAACTACCTGACCAACGATGAGAAGGAGCGCATCGCCAGTGCCTACGGGCCGAGCTACGAACGCCTGGTGGCTCTGAAGAACAAATACGATCCCGCCAACCTTTTCCGCCTCAATCAGAATATCAAGCCGACGGTCTAAGAACGCCTGTGGGACTGGGAACGAGAATTTTCGCCGCGGTGTACGAACCGCTCAACAGATGACTGGAGCCCAAACTGGCCGCATACCGCAAAGAGACCGCCGGGAAAGCGACGGGTGATGTTCTGGAAATAGGCGGGGGTACGGGCTTGAACCTTCCCTTCTATAGTCCAGATGTTAACCTGACCGTAGTGGAGCCAAATCCCCACATGGCGACACGCATTCGTAAGAAGGCGATGAAAATGGGCCGCGAGGTCAGGATAGTCTCCGAAATGGGAGAGAGCCTATCGATTCAAGACTCTAGCTTCGATAGCGTCGTATCGACCCTTGTTCTCTGCTGTGTACGCGACCTGCATTCCGTTGTCCATGAAGCCCGTAGGATTTTGAAGCCGGGCGGAGCGTTCTACTTCTACGAGCACGTTGTGGCTTCCGGACGCTGGAAACGGCGGTTCCAGAACTGGCTCACCCCGCCGTGGAAACTGATCGCCGGCGGCTGTAATCTGAATCGAGACATAGCCTCAACGATAAGATCGGTAGGGTTCTCCCGTGTCGAGATCAAGGCCTTTGACGACCCAGTCGGGGTACCCCTCACCACACCCAGCATCATTGGTGTCGCTTATGTCTGACACGACTCCTATCGAGGATGGCCGCGTGCGCTGCTTCGGCGGCCCCGGAGACCCATTGATAATGAGCTACCACGACGAGGAGTGGGGCGTCCCAGTACACGACGACAGAAAGCATTTCGAGATGCTAATCTTGGACGGCTTCCAGGCCGGTCTTTCCTGGCGAACCATCCTCCACAAACGCGAAGCCTTTCGCGAGGCCTTCCAAGACTTCGATCCAGTTAAAGTAGCGGCGTACACCGACGAGGATGTGGCGCGGCTCCTTGCCAACGCAGGTATCGTGCGAAACCGGCTCAAAATCGCGGCAGCTATAAGCAACGCTGAAAATTTTATCCAGATCCAGCGGGAGCACGGCAGCTTCGACAAGTACATCTGGCAGTTTACGGGATATAAAACTCTGAGAAATCCAAAGGGTGTGAGCTGGGACACGATGCCTGCCTCGACGCCAGAATCGGACGCGATGTCGAAGAACCTTCGAAAACGCGGCTTTCGTTTTGTAGGCACGACAATATGCTACGCATATATGCAATCAACAGGGATCGTAAACGACCACGTCAACGATTGCTGGCGGGTCACACGTCGGTAAATTGGGTGCCCCATTTCGCGATTCCCAATCCTTGACACCTAGCTACGCTGTTGATATGCTAACGTCAAGGTTGTTGACCTGATTGGTCAACAACTCAGACAACCGAAAGGGCGACATGACCACGCCAGACATAATTTCCCGCGACAAGGGTGTTCCTGCGTCCGGGTACAAATATGGATTCGTCACTGATATCGAGTCGGACTTAGCGCCCCGTGGGTTAAACGAGGACATCGTCCGGTGGATATCTGCCAAGAAAAACGAGCCGGAGTTTATGTTGGAGTGGCGTCTCAAGTCTTACCATCACTTCATGTCATTACTGGAACGGGAACAGACTCCCAAGTGGGCCAACATTCATCATCCGCCGATAGACTTCCAAGATATCATCTATTACGCGGCACCCAAACCCAAAGACAAGCTTGGTAGCCTGGATGAGGTAGATCCGGACATCCTGGACACCTACGAAAAACTAGGCATACCCCTTGATGAGCAAAAGAGGCTGGCAGGTGTCGCTGTGGACGCCGTCTTCGACAGCGTATCCGTTGCAACCACCTTCAAAGCGGAGCTGGCAAAATACGGGGTCATTTTCGGCTCCTTCTCGGAAGCGGTCCAGAACCATCCCGAGTTGGTGGAGAAATACCTGGGTTCGGTTGTCCCTTACACAGACAACTTCTACGTTGCGTTGAACTCCGCCGTTTTCTCCGACGGTTCCTTCTGCTACGTGCCCAAGGGAGTGCGCTGTCCGCTGGAGCTGTCCACGTACTTCCGTATCAACACTGCCTCATCGGGCCAGTTCGAGCGGACGCTCATCATCGCCGATGAGGGCAGCTACGTAAGCTATCTGGAGGGCTGTAGCGCCCCAATGCGGGACACGAACCAGCTCCACGCGGCGGTCGTCGAGCTCCTAACCCTGGGCAGTGCTGAGATCAAATACTCCACCATTCAGAACTGGTATCCAGGTGATGAAAAGGGCAAAGGCGGCATATATAACTTCGTCACCAAACGCGGCAAATGCGCCGGCAAAAACTCCAAGATCTCATGGACCCAGGTGGAGACGGGCTCGGCCATAACCTGGAAATATCCCAGCGTTATCCTGCAGGGAGATAACTCCATCGGCGAGTTCTATTCGGTAGCGCTGACCAAGGGATACCAGCAGGCTGATACAGGCACCAAGATGACCCACATAGGCAAGAACACTCGAAGCCGGATCATCTCCAAAGGCATCTCAGCAGACCATGGAAACAACACCTACCGTGGGCTGGTCAAGGTACTGCCCAGGGCCGACAACTCCAGGAACTTTACTCAGTGTGACTCCTTACTAATCGGTGACGAATGTGGCGCTCATACGACGCCCTACGTGGAAGTCCGAAACAACACAGCCCAACTCGAACACGAGGCCTTCACTTCAAAGGTTAGTGAAGACCAGTTGTTTTACTGTAATCAACGCGGGCTTTCAACCGAGGATGCCAACTCCCTGATCATCAACGGCTTCTGTAAGGACGTATTCAAGCAGCTACCCTTCGAGTTCGCCGTCGAGGCAACCAGACTTCTCGAGGCTAATCTGGAAGGATCAGTTGGCTAAGCAGACAGAGAATATGCTCGAGATACGTGACCTCAATGCCCTGGCCAACGAAGAGCTCATACTCAAGGGCGTAAATCTCCGGATAAAGGCCGGCGAAGTCCACGCCATCATGGGCCCCAACGGGTCAGGCAAAAGCACCCTTGCCAATACGATCGTCGGACACCCAAAGTACACGGCCACATCCGGAGAGGCGCTGTTCGAAGGCAGGAACTTGCTTACGATGCCCGCTGAAGAGAGGGCCAGGTCCGGCATATTCCTCTCTTTCCAGAACCCGATTGAGATGCCAGGGATAAGGCTGGACCAGTTCTTGAGGGCAGGCTTTAACGCCATTCGAAAAAGCAGGGACATCGAAGAACTGGATGTGCTCAAGTTCGACAAACTCCTGAAGGAGAAGGTGACACTCTCTGAGATAGACCCCCGCCTGACAAAACGCTCGGTCAACGAAGGTTTCTCAGGCGGGGAGAAGAAGCGTAGCGAGATTCTGCAACTCTCTGTATTGGAACCTAAGCTGGCAATCCTGGACGAGATCGACTCGGGACTGGACGTAGACGCCCTTCGAGAGGTCGCCGAGGGGATCAACAGGTGGCGAAGTCCGGAGAACGCCTTGCTGCTGGTCACCCATTATCAGAGGATATTGAGCTACGTCGTGCCCGACCACGTACACGTGCTGATCAACGGACGCATAATCAAGTCAGGCGGCAAGGACCTGGCACTTGAGATCGAATCCGAGGGTTACGACAAGTTTGAGGAACAAGAGTCGGCTCTAGAACGCAGCCATTGACGGTCAGGCAGGCATGACGCAGAGTCGAGCAACGCAGGAAGAAACATACCTCCGGGCCTTTGAGTCCTTCGAGAAAAACGGGTCATCCAAAGACCCTTCATGGGCCCAGTCTCTCCGCAAGGACGCCATAACCAGGTTCAGCCAGTTGGGCTTTCCCGTTGCCCGACGCGGCAACGAAGAATGGAAGTACACCGACATAGGCCCCATCGCCCGCTCCGCGTTCCGGACTCCGTCGGCGGATGGGCTCCCCGCATCTTCAAACATCGGGTTGAAACCCTTTACCCTGGGAGGGAGGAGCTGGACCAGACTGGTGTTCGTTGACGGTAAGTACGCCGAGCGGCTTTCGCATTTTTCAGACATGCCGGCCAACACCAAGTTGGTGAGCCTCAAGGAGGCCATGGCGGATAAGTCCGATCTGGTGGAGTCTCATCTGGCTCGAAAGGCAGACTTTGAAAACGACGCGTTTACGGCGCTGAACACCGCCTTCTTGCACGACGGAGCTTTCCTATGCATCCCGGACGGGGTAATCCTTGAAAAACCAATCCACTTCATGTTCTTGGCAGGACGCCAATCCGACAGGCAGCCAGGCGACACCTTCTCGAATCCTCGGATACTGGTAATAGCTGGAAGAAACAGCAGGGCCACCATCATTGAAAGCCACGCGGGACTCGGCCAGGGCCAGTACTTCACCAATACGGTCAGTGAGATAGTGTTGGGAGAAGGAGCTTCACTCGACTGCTACAGAATTCAAGAGGAAAGTGACGAAGCTTTCCACATATCCACGACTCAGGTCGAGTTGGAGCGAAACAGCATGTTTTCCTCCGTTGCTATGGATGCCGGAGGAGGACTCGTCAGGAACAACCTTAATGTGGCTCTGGTAGGTGAAGGCAGCTCGTGTAAGCTTGACGGCCTTTATGTCGTATCAGGCTCTCAGCACGTCGATAACCAGGTAATCATCGATCATCGGGCACCTCACACCATCAGTCGAGAGCTGTACAAAGGGATACTGGACGGGCACTCCAGAGCCGTTTTCCATGGCGGCATAATAGTACGCCGTGGCGCGCAAAAAGTTGATGCACGGCAGATCGATCGAAACTTACTTTTGTCCGACAAGTGCGAGGCAGACACCAAGCCTGCCTTCTGGATTTACGCTGACGACGTCAAGTGCGGCCACGGAGCTGCCAACGGCAAACTGGATGACGATGCCCTGTTCTACCTGAGAAGTAGAGGCCTGGACGAAGAGACGGCCCGTAGGTTCCTGATCCGGGCGTTCGCCAGCGAGATCATAAATAGTGTTAAGCTTGAACCCCTCCGGGCATTTATGGAAATCCTGGTTTCGGCGACCCACTCAATGACTCAGGTCGAGGGTACCCCATGACCACCCTTGAAGCGCTCGATGTCGCGAGGATTCGCGAGGACTTTCCTATCCTCAATCAAAAAGTCCACGGGAAATCGCTGGTCTACCTCGACAACGCCGCCACAAGCCAGAAGCCCAAAGCGGTTATAGATACCCTGGTTGAGTACTACACGACCGAGAACTCCAACGTTCATAGGGGCGTGCATTACCTGAGCGAACTGGCAACCAGGGACTTCGAGGAGACCCGCACCAAGGTGCGGAAGCTACTCAACGCCGCCCGAGACCAGGAAATCATATTCGTACGCGGGACCACCGAGGGGATTAACTTGGTGGCTAACAGCTACGTAAAGCAGCACGTAGGCCAAGGGGACGAGATAGTCATCTCCGCCATGGAACACCATTCCAACATCGTTCCCTGGCAGATCATATGTCAGGAACTGGGCGCCAACCTGCGCGTAATCCCGATGAACGACTCGGGCGAGCTCCTTCTGGACGAATACGAAAAACTTTTAAATCCAAAAACAAGGTTTGTTTCTATTGCTTACCTGTCCAATTCCCTCGGAACAATCAACCCGCTAAAGAAGATAGTAGAGATGGCCCATGACCGGGGGGTGCCGGTGCTGGTCGATGGGGCCCAGTCCACTCCTTACATGCCGGTGGACCTGCAAGAATTGGGTTGCGACTTCTATGCCTTCTCAGGCCACAAGTTCTTCGGGCCCACGGGTATTGGGGTCCTATATGGCAGGGCGGAGCTCCTCGAAGAGATGCCCCCATACCAGGGCGGTGGCGACATGATCAAGTCGGTTACCTTCGAGAAGACCATATACAATGCCCTTCCTTACAAGTTCGAGGCGGGAACGCCAAACATAGCCGGAGCCATAGGCCTTGGAGCTGCCGTAGATTACATAACTGGAATAGGGTTGGACAGAATATTCGAGTACGAGCACGAGCTGCTGGAGTACGGAACGACTCTCCTCGCGGAGGTTGACGGGCTTCGTCTGATCGGAACCGCCAGGGAGAAGGCCGGGATACTCTCCTTTGTGATGGACGGCGTCCATCCCCACGACATCGGCACCGTCCTGGACTCCGATGGAATCGCTATCAGGACGGGCCATCACTGTACTCAACCGGTGATGGAGCGGTTCGGGATTCCCGCTACAGCCCGGGCTTCTCTGGCTTTCTACAACACTAAAGAAGAAATCGATGCCCTGATCAACGGCATCTACCGGGTCAAGAAACTCTTTGGCTAATGTCTGATATCCAGGACCTATACCAGGACATGGTCCTGGACCACAACAGCCGTCCGCGCAATTTCCGTAAGCTGGAAGATGCGAACCGCTCAGCCGATGGCTACAATCCTCTCTGCGGCGACAAGATCACCCTCTACCTGAAGGTGGAAGATGACAAGATAACAGACGTCGGTTTCGAAAGTTCCGGATGCGCCATCTCCAAGGCCTCGGCGTCCATGATGACCCAGAGCATAAAAGGCAAGTCCACCGAAGAGGCCGAGGAAACTTTCCGCCAGGCCCACCAGATGCTTACCGGAGACCCTGACTTCGAATCCGATGATCTCGGCGAGTTGGAGGTGCTCTCCGGTGTGTCCCAGTTCCCCACCAGGGTGAAATGCGCCACGCTGGCCTGGCACACGCTACGAGCGGCCTTCAAGAGTGAGGGAGAAACCGTTAAAACCGAAGAGGACTAGAGTCTTTGTCCCTGACCTGAGGCGGCGACGGCTTTGCGGCCAGCCTCGCTAACGGCATAATAGCCCTTGCTACCGGGGACGCGCTCTGTCCAGCCGAACTTACTCCTGGCCGCGTTACGCAGCGTCTGGCGGAAATCGCTGGCACGCCTCCATCCCGCCATATCGAACAGGTCTCCTAACTCTTTCTCGGATACATTATCTATACCCAGATGCAGCGCTGCCCCCTCCATCGCCACAACGACCCGGCGCATGTCGCCAACGGGGGCCAGGCCGGAGCAATACTTAGAAAACCGTTCCCGATCGTCAGCGTCAACAGACACAGGGGGCTTTGCTTCGACCGAACCGTCACCGTTCAGGTCCGGCTCAACGGAGACGCCGGACGCTTCGGTTTCATCGATGGTACCGTTCCCGTTCACCTTGGCCTCGGACGCCTGTGGCGACATCTGTAGCCGGATCAGGTCTGCCGGGAGTTCCTTGAGGGCCATGGCTACTACTTCCCGGGCGACCTGCATATCTGAGGACTCGAGAGTAATTACCGTCTCACCGGGAAGAGTTATTGACACTTTGAGCACCGGAGCGCCTCCCCTCCGCACACTGGCCAACGGCACTATGGCCAACAGTTTTCACACTAAACCCAAACTTATTTAGTGCAAAAGTGGAACCGTGATTGGGCACCTAATCGGAATCGAGTATCGGGTGGACTCGACTACGCTACACGAAATGAGAGGGCAGGTCAAGATACTTTGGGGTGAAAATGTGCAAAAGAGGAATGTGAGTTATAGGGTCTCTTTCAGTCTGAGGGCGAGGGAACGCGTTATCCCTTGAACTGCTGCGATCTCTTCGACCGGCGCCTCTTTGATGTTCTTTACAGAGCCGAAGCGCCGTATAAGCATCCTCTTCCTCTTGGGTCCGATACCCGTAACCAGGTCTATGGATGACGTTATGCTCTTTTTGCTGCGTAACTGACGGTGATAGGTGATGGCGAACCGGTGCGCTTCGTCCCTCATACGCTGGACCAGATAAAGGGCCTGAGAATCCGACGGAAGTACGATGGGCTCAGGGGTTTGAGGAACGAATATCCATTCGTTCTCCTTGGCGATAGAGGCCAGGGGGATGAAATCTATCCCTAGCTCAAGGAACACTTCGAGGGCTGCCGAAAGGTGGCCTTTACCCCCGTCAATCAGTACCAGGTCGGGCGAAACATCCCAGCTTTCGCCCTTGGTTTCTACTAGCCCGTGGTCTCTCTGGTCGCTTCCCTTGCCCTTGAAGCTGGCCAGCTTCTTGAAGCGGCGCCTCAGAACCTCCTGCATCATGGCGTAGTCGTCTATTCCCTCGACGGTCTTAACGCGGAAGCGGCGATAATGGGAGGGTTTGGGCGATCCCTCGTCGAAGGTCACCATGCTGCCGACAGCGTTGGTACCCTGGATATTGGAGATGTCGTAGCACTCCATTCGTCTGGGCAAACTTGGCAAGTTAAGGGCCTCTTGGAGCTCCACCATAGCCCTTTGCACCACGTCGGTGTCTGAGAGCCACTTGGCTCGCATCTGATTGAGACCCTGAGACGCGTTCTCTGCCACCATCGTGATCAGTTGGCGTTGTTCACCCCGCTTGGGCTGGACCACAGAGACAGCGCCTCCTCGCTTTTCCTTGAGCCATGCTTCGATGAGAGCATGATCCTCGAGAGGGTGTTGAACTAATATCCTCCGTGGAATATATGTAGCCGACAAGTAGAACTGCTCGATAAACGCTGTGATAACGTGGCCCGGCGAGTCGTCCTGGGTCCCTACCATGATGTAGTGGTCCCTCCCGATCAGCCTGCCAGTTCGGATGAAGAATACCTCCACCCAGGCTTCGTCTTGTCCTTCTGCCATTGCTATGGCGTCTAGGTCGAAATCCACGGTCGAGTCCACCTTGATACGTTGCTCTTCGACAACCTTCTGGATGTTCCGTAGCTGGTCTCGGACAAAGGCGGCTCTCTCGAACTCCTGCTTGTCTGATGCCTCCTGCATCTTCTTCTGTAGGTCATTGATGACAGTCTCGGTTTTACCTTCCATGAACATGATTACCTGCTTGATGACTTTGTGGTACTCATCTTTGGTGGCGGCCCCTATGCACGGCGCTATACAGCGGTGGATGTAGTACTCGAGGCAAGGGCGCGGGTCCTTACCTGTGATCACTTTGGTACACGAGCGATAAGGGAACAGCTTCTTCAGAATATCGAGGGTCTTGCGAACGCTGCCCGCCGTTGCGAAGGGCCCGAAATAGCGGGCGCCATCCCGGACGATCCTACGAGTGATGTAGACCTGCGGAAAGTCCTCTGCCAGGTCGATCTTGATGTAAGGATAGGTCTTGTCGTCTTTTAGACGGGCGTTATAAGGTGGCCGGAATTTTTTTATGGTTGTGTTTTCCAGGATGAGGGCTTCAGCTTCGGAGTCGGTAACGATGAACTCGAAGTCCGACACCCTGGACACCATATTCCTAATCTTGTGAGGGAGGTTCTGAGAGGGCCCAAAGTAGTAGGCAACGCGGTTCTTCAGGTTGGCTGCCTTGCCGACGTAGAGGACGCTACCCTTAGCGTCCTCCATTAAGTAGACGCCGGGCTTATCCGGCGTGATTCTCAGCCTGTGGGAAAAGTCCTTGGGTTCCATTGAGACCCTTACCTTAATACGAAGGTAAGGGCTATTAGAATAGCCAGAATCCCCGAGAATAGTATACCGATGCGCCTTATTTCGGGGGCAACATAGCTGTAAACGTTAGAACGAATCTCTGTCTGCTTACTAGATAGACCAGTCTGCCTGGGAGACACAGGGCGAGGTTCCGAGGCTACTCGTGGCTGCGGAGATGGAGCGGTTTTTCCGGGTTGAGCCGCATCGGCAACCTGGTCGGTTGCCAAAGGCTCTTCAATAACGCCAGACGGTCCTTTGGATTGCCTTTTCTTTTTCTTGGGCTGGGTTTGTTTCGCCGCTACCCTGCGGGACTTGCTGCGCGGTGGCATGTTATCTTATCGCCCCCAACTTTTTCATGTCCATGTCGTTGACCTGTTCGATGTTCCCTCGTTCGGACTCATCGATGGAGTTGGTGGAGACCCAAACGTCTAGAATTTCCATGGCTACTTGCGGTGAGGTGAGACGAAGGCTCATACACAGTACATTGGCGTCGTTCCACATTCTCGCCCCCTTTGCCGTCTCCGCGTCTACGCACAACGCGGCTCTGACTCCCGAGACCTTGTTGGCGGCGATGCTAACACCGGTACCTGTCCAGCAAAAAAGGAGTCCCTGGTCCGATCGGCCTTCTGAAACGTCCTCTGCCACCCTTCTCGCAACTTCCGGCCATCTTGGGTCTTCTCCTGCCTTGAGAGCACCATGAAGGTCTACGCCAAATCTCCGAATCTCAAGTTCCTTCACAATGCGGTCTGTCAGGTCGGTGAGTCCGTCACTTCCCACGGAAAACTTCATTCATCCCCTCCGCTTACGTTCGCGGATGGCTCCGATCGAATTCCTTGCGCACATGGTCGGTAGTCAGGTGAGTGTAGACCTGCGTTGTCGTAATGCTGGAATGTCCAAGGAGCTCTTGTACGTGACGCAGGGAGGCCCCTCCCCTTAACATGTGGGTGGCGAAACTATGCCTTAGTATGTGAGGGGTGATGGGAACATTTAAGGATGCTCTCTTGGCAAAACTCTTCAAAACGGTCCAGACCCACTGCCTGGTCAGTCTGTCGCCCCTTTGGTTTATAAAGACCGCTTTCTCCTCCTTTGGGCCTGCACCGCCGCGCTTGCCGGTCGAGCCATTGCGGGAGAGCAAAAGGCGTCGAGCATCCTGGAGATAGGTCTTCAATGCTTGGACTGCCTTGGGATACATGTACGAAATACGTTCCTTGGACCCCTTACCAATACACCTGACGTATCCGTCTGATAGGTTCACGTCCTCGACGTTAAGGGACACGAGTTCGCTTACCCTGAGGCCGGTTGCGTAAAGCAACTCGAGCATTGCATAGTCCCGTTTGCCCTCAGGGGACTGCTCCTTGGCAGCCTGGTCCAGCAACTTTTCGACCTCTTCTTCGGTTAGGTATTTGGGTAAGCTTCTACCCACCCTGGGAGCAGTCAAAAGCTCTGTTGGGTCGTGATCTATGACTTCCTCTTCAACCAGGAAATTAAAAAAGGACTTGAGGGCAGCGACCTTCCGGGCAGTCGTGGTGTCTCTATAGCTCTTCTTGCCTCGCAGATCAGATACGTAGCTTGTCAAGGTGTCCAGGTCTACCTGACCCCACCCATCCTTCGATGCGCTGGGGCGTGCCTGGACAAAACTTACGAATTGACTGAGATCGTTTCGATAGGCATCCAGGGTGTTTGTAGAAAAGCCCTTTTCCACCACCAGATGGTTGAGAAAGGAGTCTACCAAGTCTTTCAAAGTCGCCTAATTCCTCTCTAATCGTTCATACAGCCAGAATCTCAATTCTATCACAATATCTAGTGTTCAAGTTGCTGAGGGCTAGCCAAAGACCGGGGGGGGGTTCGCTTGAAGCCCTTTCTCCAGCGGTGCTATACTCATCGGACTTTGCCACCCTGGTTACACGGATATGGAACGAAAATCGATAAGAGTGTTATCCCCCGCGACGACGGCCAACCTTGGTCCGGGTTTCGACTGTATGGGTATGGCCCTGGATATCTGGAACCAGATAATGGTAGCCCCAGCCGGGGCAACGAAGGTAGAAATCCAGGGTGAGGGAGCCAATGACCTGCCTGGGGACGAACGCAGTCTGGTTTACCAAGCGATGGAACGCCTTTTCGACCAGGCCCGTGTCGAGCTTCCGGCTATAAGTCTGTATTGCCGGAACCAGATACCACTAAAGAGAGGGCTAGGCAGCAGCGCATCAGCGATCGTTGGAGGCCTGGTTGCGGCAAATCACCTCCTAATGCAAGTGACCGAAGACGAACGCGAACCCTTCACGGATAGCGACCTTCTGGAAATTGCCAGTGATATTGAGGGCCATCCAGATAACGTGGCGGCTTGTTTGCTTGGCGGCCTTCAACTGGTGGTACGAGAGGATAAGTCGCTGGTTACGGCGCCCATCCCTCTTCCAAAGGACTTGAGAGCCGTTCTGCTGATTCCGGACTCCACGGTTTCAACCAAGGAGGCCCGATCAGTGCTGCCCGACAAGGTGGCTATGCAGGACGCAGTGTATAATATCGGCAGAGTGGCTCTTATGGTAAACGCATTGGCTACGGGCCGGTTGGATGACCTTGGTATAGCCACGAAAGACAAGCTACATCAGCCCTATCGTCAAAGTCTGATTAAGGGCATGAAGGTAATCTTCGAATCCGCCTTGAGAGCTGATGCGCTGGGGGTCTTCTTATCAGGTAGCGGGCCGACGATTCTGGCCTTGACTCGAAATCACGAAATGACCGTCGCTTACTACATGGCTGACGCTGCCCGCCAGTGCCAGGTCAACGCCGAGGTAAAGATAACCAGTCCCTCACCAAACGGAGCCCACCTAGCCGTAAAAGCGAACTGACTGAACTATGTCCCTGGTCGTTCAAAAATATGGTGGTAGCTCCGTAGGTGACGCCGACAAGATAAAGAGCGTGGCTCTGCGCATCTCGGAAACCAAAGGGTCCGGAACCGACGTTGTGGCGGTGGTTTCCGCCATGGGAGACACCACCGACAACCTTCTGGAGATGGCGACAGGAGTTTCCGGAGATCCCAACCCAAGGGAACTGGATCTCCTTCTATCTACAGGCGAACTGGTTTCCTGCACCCTTTTGGCCATGGCCACCAGAGCGTTGGGATATGACTCAATTAGCCTTAGCGGCTCTCAGGCCGGAATAAGGACCAACGCCATTTTCGGAAGGGCGCGAATCTCAAACGTCGATACCGCGCGGATCAAAAAAGAGCTGGACCAGGGAAAGCTTGTGATCGTGGCTGGTTTTCAAGGAGTGACCGAAGACATGGATATCACCACCCTTGGACGGGGCGGTTCGGATACAACAGCAGTCGCCCTCGCTGCGGCATTGGGCGCCGACCGTTGCGAAGTATATACTGACGTAGACGGAATATATACAGCAGACCCCCGGATAGTGCCGGAGGCAAGAAAGGTACCAGAAATCGACTATGAAGAGATGCTGGAGATGGCAGGTTATGGTGCCAAGATGCATCCCCGGTCCATCGAACTTGGCGCTGCATACAATGTCCCAATCTATGTGGCCTCCAGCTTTGACAACCGTCCAGGAACCCTGATTCATGAAATTCCGAAAGGCGTTATGGAAGAGCGAATCAAGATAACAGGGATCGCGTATGACCGAAACGTCGCCAAAATCACTATGAGAAGGGTGCCGGACAGGCCGGGCATTGCCGCCACTATTCTAGAACCCATGGCGAACGCCGGAATAAGCGTGGACACGATCGTACAGAATACGAGTATCGAGAACGTCTCAGACTTGAGCTTCACAGTGGCCCGTTCCGATCTAACCCGGACTGTGGAGATACTGGAGCCTGTCGCCAAATCAGTGGCCGCCGCCGAGATGAACACCGATGATACGCTGTCCAAGGTCAGCATGGTGGGCGCGGGTATGCAGAACTCGCCTGGCTACGCCGCGTTGATGTTTCGAGCCCTAGCGGACGCCGGCATAAACATCGAGATGATCACAACCTCTGAAATTCGCATCACCTGCATTATCTCGGAAGCACAAGTCGAGGACGCCGTGCGCACATTGCACAAGGTATTCCAACTGGACAAGGCTGAGTAGCTTATCTCGTGAGTCAACCCTTCCTCTCGGTCATCATACCCGCATACAACGAAGAGCCCCGCATAGTCGACACTTTGAGACAGGTCCTGGACTATCTGGGATCCCAGTCTTACACCTGGGAAGTGGTGGTTGTGGATGACGGCAGCACAGACACAACTCCCTCCTTGGTGGACACCTTTTCAAAGGACTACACCAACGTACGATTGATCCGAGTCCCTCACGGAGGGAAGGGCTGGGCCGTTAATCAAGGAATGCTATCAACGGCAGCAGAGTACCGTTTCATGTGCGATGCCGACTTGTCGATGCCCATAGACCAAATCAACAGGTTCCTCCCCCCAGAAAAAACCGATTTCGATATCGCCATCGGCTCTAGGGAAATCCCGGGAGCGAGGCGCATAGGCGAGCCTTACCGACGTCATTTTATGGGACGCCTATATAACCGGCTGGTGAGGCTACTGATAATCCCGAACATCTCCGACACCCAATGCGGTTTCAAGTGCTTTCGAGGAGAGGTAGCCGACAAGCTTTTCCCGTTACAAAAAATGAACGGGTTTGCATTCGATGTCGAGTTGCTGTTCCTCGCCAGGAAAAAAGCGATTCGTATCGAGGAGGTTCCGATAGATTGGTACTACATGCCACAAAGTAAAGTTAGAGCCGTTAAGGACTCCTTTGCTATGACAGGAAGCATCCTGAAGATACGCTGGAACAATCTGCGAGGGAAGTATCGAAGGGTACCACCCTTGTTTGATTGTTACTGAAATGCTCTAATTTGATGGGGTTAACCCACTTGACCCATGGGGGAATTTGTTGTATTCAAGAAATTAGTAAACTTTTTTCGGCAATTATGGCTTGCGGTTCCAACTAACGTTGCGTTAGTTTTTATAACATGGCAGGCTGACCAAAGTCTCCGTTGCTTGGAGCTAAAACGGTAAATAGAAATGACCACACTAACGGAAGATAAAGCAAAACTCAGGCGAGAAAAGAGTAAAGAAGCGATTGCCCTGGCACTAGAGGGTAATTGGGAGAAGGCCGTCGAGGTTAACCACGAGATCCTACTCCGGATCCCTGACGACGTTGAATCGCTAAACCGCTTGGGTAAAGCGCTCATGGAACTGGGTAAATATTCCGCCGCGAGGGGGACATTCGAGCGTGCGGCAAAGATCGCTCCCTACAACACCATCGCCAAGAAGAACCTAGAGAGACTTGCACACTTGCAGGAGTCAAACCCTTCCCCGAAGGCGGGGAAAATGGTCACTCCTTACTTGTTTATAGAAGAGAGCGGGAAGTCTGGGATTTCATTGCTCAGAAAGCCCGCTCCGAGCCAGGTACTGGCCAAGATGGCCGCAGGAGACAGGGTAACCCTCCATGTCCGAGAACATTCGTTGGAAGTTCGAAACAGTAGAGATGAGTGCCTCGGCGACGTGGACACCAAATTGGGCACACGGCTGATCCGCCTCATGAACGACGGTAACAAATACGAAGTTGCCGTTATCGGAACGAACAACCAGGAAATCTCAGTAATCATCTGGGAAAGCTATCGGCATCTCAGCCTGGCCAACGTATGCTCCTTTCCCACAAGAAGCAAAGAGGACTCCAAAGTCTACTGGCGAGACGCCCTGCTCAGATACGATATCGATAGCGAACCTGAGGAGGACGAAGAGGAACTGGCCTCTGAATGGAAAGATGGATACTCAGGAGGCTCGGCCCCAACGGATGGTGAAGATCCCTCCGAGGCACAGTTCTCCAGGGAACCTGTCACGGCTGCCGAGGGCGAATACGAAGAGTAACCCCGCTCTTCCTAAGTTCCTATCTCCGGATTAGTTTTCAAGGCGCTGGAAAGCATCGACTCGGACCGCACCTGGATATTCTCCCGGGTCGCCCTCAGCCGTAAATAACCCGCTTGAGTCGATCGTGCCCACGTCTGGGTTGGTTACGCTCCATCGGAAGAATACATCAGGCGTCAGAACGTTGTTCTTATCGTAACCCACTGCCTGAAACTGGATTCGTTCCTTTTGGGCGAGCCTCACGGTCTCTGGTGTAATAGTAACGTGGTCTAGCTTGTCCCGTATTATTAATGTGGCGCTCACCTCTTTCACCACCGGTCCGGTCTCGGTCTCAAGGGTCACTTCGGCGCGGATTCAAGTGGACCCTTCAAGTGGACCCCATCATCAGGACAGCGGTGAGGCTAAAATAAGAGAGTCTACCGCTGGGGTGTCTCGTAAACCTTCATCCGATGGTAAGGCTCGTGGAAGTTCCAGTAAACACCTTTGTGGGCTCACTGCATGGAACACCTGACCCGGTGACCGATAGCCCAGGGCTTGATGGGGCCGCTCTTGGTTGTAGAAGGCCAGATAAGCCCCAATCCCCTTTCTGGCCTCAGTCCCATTTTGGTATGCCTTCAGGTACACCTCCTCGTACTTGATGCTGCGCCACAGCCGTTCCACGAAGACGTTGTCCATGCACCGGCCCCTGCCGTCCATGCTCACTTGAACGCCTTGCGCCAGCAGCATGCTGGTGAAGGCCTCGCTGGTGAACTGGCTGCCCTGGTCGGTGTTGAAGATCTGTGGCCGACCCTTGCTCAAGGCCTCTTCCAGAGCCGCAACACAGAAGTCTACCTCCAGGGTGTTGGACAGCCGCCAGGCCAGCACGTAGCGGCTGTGCCAGTCCATGATGGCCATCAAGTAGAGGAAACCCCGAGCCATGGGTATGTAGGTGATGTCGGTGGCCCACACCTGGTTGACCCGGTTGATCTCCAGCCCCCTGAGCAAGTACGGATAGACCTTATGCCCTGGGTTTGGCTTGCTGGTGTTGGGACGCCGGTAGATGGCCTCCAGGCCTATCAGCTGCATCAGCCGGCGGACCCGCTTGCGGTTGACCTGGTGTCCGTGATTTCTGAGCCAGGCAGTCATCCTTCTGGAGCCGTAGAAAGGTGTCTTCAGGTACTGTTGGTCTATGAGGGCCATCAACTCCAAGTCCTCGGCGCCGGCCTCGGTTGGCAGGTAGTACAACGCGGAGCGGCTGATACCCAGCAACGCGCACTGGCGCACCAGAGACAGCTTCGGTTCTTCTCGGTCAATCATGATTTGTTCGTAAAAACCCCTCGCCAGCCTGGGGCAAGGTGGGGATAATGTAATAAAAGGTCGTGGGCGCTGCGCCTGGCCGAGGGAGGGGAGGATGTTCCGAATACGAGACCCGCAAGAGAGCCTCTGGCAGTCCCAGTTCCTGGTGACGCCGAAGAAGGCTAAGCGCCTGGAGAGAAGTTGGGCCGAGGTTTTCCGAAACGAGGCGCTCCCCCTGATTGACGAGGAGCGCTTTGCTCCCATGTACTGCGTGGACAACGGCCGTCCCAACCGGGCGGTGCAGACCGTCCTCGGGGTCCACCTCCTCAAAGAGATGTTCAACCTCACCGACGATGAAGCTCTGGAACAACTAGAGTTCAACCCTTCGGCAAGCTCAGGGCAGGCTCTGCTCTGGCACCACGCCCTGCGGCTGGACATCGAGGAGACCCACCTGCCCCAGAAGACCCTCCACAACTTCCGAGTTCGCCTGATGCAGCACGACGGTGGCCGGCTGGCTTTCCAGGAGACCACGGACCGGATCATCCAGGCGCTGGGCATACGCACCGGAAAGCAACGGCTGGACTCCACCCACATCATGAGCAACATCGCCACACTCACCCGGCTGGGCCTGTTCTGTGAGACGATGCGGTTGTTCCTGCGTGGGAGCACCCAGAGCTTCGCCCTGGGGTTCCGGAGGGCCTCCTAGGGCGCTATTTGAAGGAAGAAGACGAGGCGACCCACTACGAGGACGCCCGCACGGGGGAGGGTCGGCGACGCCTTTCGGTCTGTGCCCGGGACCTCTACCGGCTGGTGGACCGGTTCCATGGCACGACTGCTGCCCAGCTGGAGGAGTACCGGCTGCTGGAGCGGCTGCTGCGGGAGCAGTGCCATGTGGGCAAACACCAGGACGGGCGCCCCAGGGACGATGACGACGATGCTGGGGAATGCAAGGTGCCCGTGGCCTTGAAGGACCCGAAGCAGGTGTCCGCCGACTCGCTGCAATCGCCCCACGACCCGGATGTGACCTACAGCGGCCACAAGGGGAAGGGGTACGAGGTGCAGGTGGCGGAGACCTGCCACGAGGAGAACGCCACCCAGCTCATCACCCACGTGGAGGTGACCCCCTCGAGTGGGAGCGACACCGACGTGAGCGTGCCGGTCGTTGACGGGCTCGCGGAGCGGAAGGTCCGACCGGACGAGCTCTTCGCCGACACGGCGTATGGGTCGGGCCGCAATGCCTTCGAAGCCTCGCGCCGGGGAACGGAACTGGTGAGCCCGGTGGCGGGGTCGGCGCCGGGGAACTCGCACGAAGGAGAGGGTGACGGACCACCGCCGCTCACCGCCGCGGACTTTCAGATCGACGTCACAGGGGAGCAGGCCACGGCGTGCCCCGCCGGCCACCCGTCCATCGAGGAGTACGAGCTGAAGGATGCGCCGGAGCGGGTAGAGGTCCACTTTGCCGGGACAACATGCGAGCCCTGCCCCTTGCGATCCCGTTGCCCGGTGAAGCTGGACCGGCGTGCGGGGGCCTACGTCCTCAAGGCGGACCTGGTGAAGGTGAACATCGAGCGGCGCCGGAGGGCCGAGGCCACCGAGGAGTGGCGCAAGCGGTATGACATAAGGGCTGGTATCGAGGGAACGAACTCCGAGCTGAAGCGCGCCCACGGGCTTGGGCGCTTGCGGGTGCGAGGGGGCCGTCGGGTGCGGCTTGCCGTCTACCTGAAGGCGTTGGCGTGCAACTTCAAGCGGATGGTCCATGCACGCCTGGTGGAGATGGAGAACACGGCTCAGCGGGCGGTCGGGACGGTACCTGCGGTCGCGGCCGCATGAGGGCGCCGCTCCACAACTTCCACCGGGTGCCCTGAGCCACGGAAGGGGTACCGCAACGGGATCACGCTTGTCCTGAGCGCAGCAGATAGGGCGGTGAGGCCAGCAGCCGGCATCCCGTGGCCTCCTCCGCTCCAGACCACCTTCGCACGCCAGGGCTCATCTCAAACAGGCCTTGTTACGAGGGAATCAATCATGGCCCGGCGTTGGGACCGGCTCACAACCCGAAGCTCCGTGACAAAAATCCCGTTCCACCTTGAGCTGCCCAATCTGTTGGTAGAGCTGGGCAGTGAGGACCTCTTGGTCCTTCTCCTGACGTCCAGCACCATTTTCAAAGAGGTGCGGCGCCCCCTGAGTCAAGGCCTTCTTCCAGGCATGGATCTGGCTCGGGTGGACTTCAAACCGGCTGGCCAGCTCTGCAATGGTGTGCTCCCCTTGGAGCGCGGCCAAAGCCACTTTGGCCTTGAAGACTGGGCTGTGCTTCTTACGTGTTTGTTTCATGTCCTGCTCCTTGTTTCCGTCCTATTTTAGGAGCGGGACTCTCTCTTAGCCACCTGTCCGAATTTTGGGGTCCACCTCAATGGGAGGAGAAACAATGAGGGCTATAAGATCCAGGATAAATAGGTACCTGTTCCTGTTGGGGCTGGCCGTAGCGATGCTGGGCATCGCGGCGTGCGGTGGAGACGATGCGACCGATGTGCCGGGTCGCGCCGGGGAGGAGGCGAAAACCGGCGGCATCCTGAAGGTAACGACGTTCGGGACCCACACCACCCTGGACCCGCCTTTCCAGGTGACCCAATCAGACATCATCATCACTCAGCATTCCTACGACAACCTGGTTATGATCCAGCCAGATATGTCGCTGAAGCCTATGCTGGCGACGTCCTGGGAGCCCAATGATGATTCTCTCGTAAAAAGTCTGTGTAGGTCGAATTAGAACAAACGTACCCACACCTGGGTACAATATACAGTCTCTGTTCCGTACACTACCCCAGCATACGGTAGCGCGCAGATGTGCTAAATCGCTGGAACTTCCTCAAAACGGGTTTTTACGAGGGAATCAATGATGACCTCACGTCATACACATTCAACTTGCGCCAGGGTGTGAAGTTCCATCACGGGAAGGATTTCAAAGCAGAAGATGTGGTTGCTACCTTCGACCGTCTGTTGGACCCAGATCTGGACTCCCCAGCGCGGTCCTCGCTCAGTGTCATCAAAGAGGTTGTCGTCCTTGATGACCACACAATCCGCTTCGATCTTGACGCTCCCAACGCTTTCTTCGCGGAGTCTCTGTCACTGTATCAAGGGCGGATCTTCCCATCGGATATCGACCCCGCTCGGCTGGCCCTGGAGGAGTTCGGAACGGGGGCCTTCATGATCACCGAGCACGTGCCGGGAGAACGCACGGTCATGGTGCGCAACCCCGACTACTGGGACAAGGGGCTGCCCTACCTGGATGGGATTACCGTCCTCACGATTCCCGAAGCTGCGACCCGCGCTGAGGCGCTGAAGAACGGCGATGTGGACCTTATATTGGGGATGGAAGAGACGGCCGTCGGTACCCTTGAAGCCCACCCCGAGACAGCGGTGTTGGAGACGGCCAGCCCGACCTACCTTGGCATGTACATGAACATGACGGTGGCGCCTTTCGACAACGTGCTGGTCCGTAGAGCCATTCAAGCCGCGACGAACCGGGAGGCCATCCGCCAATCGGCGCTGTTGGGAAAGGGCAGCATTGCCAACGATCACCCTATTACACCCAACGACCCACACTTCGCGTCTCAGCATGCGCCTCCGGCCTACGACACCGACCTGGCCAGGTCGGTGTCGTAGGCCGGCTTCCCGAACGGGATAGAGTTTGACTTGTTCACGAGCCCGGCAGGGGCGCCGATGGTGGAGATGGCGGTGGCGCTGAAAGAGGCGGCTGCACCTGCCGGCATCCGAATAAACATCAAAGAGGTGCCTGAGGAAGACTTCTGGTCCACGGTGTGGCTGGTGGAACCGGTCGCCACCATGTGGTGGAACGGCCGGCCGCCAGACGCGGCACTCAGTGTTACGACCTTGAGCGACGCTGCCTGGAATGAGGCGCAGTACAAGAACCCGACTCTCGACGACCTGGTCGTCAAGGCCCGTGGGCAGAGGGAACTGGCGGACCGCAAGGCGACCTACGGGGAGGTTCAGCGCATCCTCATAGAGGACGTGCCTCGTATTATTGCGGTGTTCAAGCCGAACCTGATCGGTGTGCGTACCGATGTGCGAGGCATCGAGGTCCATCCGTTGAACTGGCCGATTTTCCACGGCGGCTGGCTGGCTGAATAACGGCCGGCCTAACTCGTGGTGACTGGGCGTCACTTTATAGAACGGGGCGAAGAACTAAGAGCTGCACTTAGGCTCTTCTTCGCCTTGTTCTGCATTGTTCACCCGTTTTCTCGTCAGAGGCCGGAGATGTCTGATGGGCGTCACCCTGCTGGTGGTCTCCCTGGCCATTTTCATCGTCACCGAGATACTGCCAGGTGATGCGGCGGTGATGATGTTCAGACAGGGCGCAACGGAACAAAACTTGAAAAGGGTGCGGGAAGACCTGGGCCTGGACCGTCCCGCCCAAGTGCGGTATCTGAGCTGGATCGGTGGTGTGCTGCAGGGCGACTTGGGCGACTCCTACTTCCAGAAACGGCCCATTGTGGATATCGTAAAGAGCAGACTGGGGAACTCAGTCATTCTTGCTGTTTTTGCCTTCCTGGTGGCGGTCCCAACGGCAGTCGCAGCCGGCATATGGGCCGGGGTGCGGCCGGACACCCTCGGAGACCGGATAGTGAGCGTAACCAGCCTGGTGGGGATCTCGCTGCCGGAGTTTGTGACCGGAGTGCTCCTTATAGTTATCTTCTCTTCGACGCTTGATCTTTTGCCGTCGACCAGCATAATTCTCCCCGGCACCAATCCACTAACGAGGCCCCAGATTCTCGTATTACCAACCCTCACTCTCACCAGTGTCTTGTTCGCATATGTCATGCGTATGACGCGGGCGAACGTGATCGAGGTGATGCAAACCAACTACGTGCGAACGGCGATCCTCAAGGGTCTACCCAAGAGGCGGGTCATCTTTCGTCACGTGTTGCCCAACGCGATGCTGCCGACCATCACGATTATCGCCCAGAACATCGGCTGGATGCTGGGAGGGCTCATCACAGTGGAGCATGTGTTTGCCTATCCGGGGCTGGGACAGCTGGTGCTGAGCTCCATCCAGACTCGCGACGTCCCTTTGTTGCAGGCGCTGGCGCTCCTCATCGCAGCGACCTATGCCATGGGCAACCTGGTGGCGGATCTGAGCTACGCCGCTCTGGATCCGCGGATTAAGGTAGCGTGATGGTGGTCCGAACGTCCGCCGGCAGGACTAGGCCAGGTGTCCCTGGCGGTGTCGGGGCGATAGTTGGGCACGTCGGACGAAGTGTAAGAAATTTTCTCCGACTGGCGCTGGCTACGACAGCGGGGCGGATCGGGCTGCCTATAGTGGCTATCCATCTCACGCTGGTTCTCATTGGCCCGTGGTTGGCGCCCTACTCTCCGACGGAATTTCATTTGCCCCCGGAATTTCCGGAGGATCACCGACTTTCGTCTCCGACATCGCGCTACTGGCTGGGTACGGACCAGTTCGGCCGCGACCTTCTGAGCCGGATGATGTCCGGGGCACGGTCCCTTATCACGGTGGCGGTAGCGGGGGCAGCACTGGGCATAGTGCTGGGCACGGTGGTGGGGATGAGCAGCGGCTACAAGGGCGGTAAAGTAGACGAGGTGGTGATGCGGGTGATGGATGGAGTGATGTCCTTCCCCTCTTTGCTGCTGGCGCTACTGGTGTTGACCACCCTGGGCTCTAAAGATGCGCCGGTGGAGTGGCTGGAAACTCTCTGGCAGGAACTTCTGATCGTGGTTACCATCGGCGTTGTCTTTATGCCCGGGGTGTCGCGGGTGATGCGGAGTGTCACGCTGTCTCTGAAAGATAAGGAGTTCGTTGAGAGCGCTCGTTTGCGGGGTGAACAGGCAGGTTACATCATCTTCCGTGAGATCCTACCTAATGTTATGCCAGTCCTGGGAGTGGAGGCCTCCGTGCGTCTAAGCTACTCCATTCTTCTGGTCGCCTCCCTGGGGTTCCTTGGGCTAGGGGTCCAGCCGCCATCGCCCGACTGGGGCCGGATGATCAGCGAGAGCCGGCCGTTTATGGTGGCTGCACCCTGGATGGCCCTGGTTCCTGCGGCGGCCATCGCTTCCCTAGTGGTAGGGGTCAATCTGCTGGGGGATGGCATTCGCCAGGCCCAGGGACTTCCCCAAAAAGGAGAGGCGCTTTGAGCAGGCGGCTCCAGGAAGAAACCCCATTGATGCAGGCGGAGCGCTTGGGCGTGACCTTCTACACGCCCCGGGGCGTCGTGCGGGCGGTCCGGGAGGCCTCGTTGGAAGTTCGTCGCGGCGAGCTGGTGGGCCTCGCGGGCGAGTCTGGGTGTGGCAAGTCTACCGCTGCATTCGCCGTCGTGGGCTATCTTCCGGGAACGGCGCGAGTGGACGGCTCCATCCGCTTCGAGGGTAGGGACATCACCGGCATGTCGGCGTCTGAATTGCGCCATCTGCGTGGCAATCGCATTGCCATGGTCTACCAGGATCCCGCCACATCGCTGAATCCCACCATGCGGGTGGGACCTCAGATAGAAGAGGTGCTGCGGGAGCATCTTGACATGGACTCAGGCCAGGCCCGCCAACGGACGGCAAAGCTCTTCGAGAGCGTCGGTTTGGCCGAGCCGGACCTTATCGGCCGACGCTATCCCCACCAGCTCAGCGGGGGGATGCAGCAACGGGTGGTCATCGCCATGGCCCTGGCATGCGATCCAGATCTGCTAATCATGGACGAGCCCACCACCGGCCTGGACGTCACCACCGAGGCAACCATACTGGACCTGGTGGTAGACCTCAAACAGCGAGTCAACGCTGGCATCCTCTACGTGAGTCACAATCTGGGTGTCATTGCCCGGGTTGCCGACCGTGTGGTCGTGATGTACGCGGGCCAGACTGTTGAGCAGGCGCCGGTTGACCAGTTGTTCAAAAGCCCCAAACACCCGTACACCACCGGACTCCTGGACTGCGTTCCGCAGCCGCCGACGGATGGCGGAATCGTCACCAAGCTCCGCAGCATACCCGGCGCCGTCTACGCCGCGGAGAAGGCGAGTACAGAAGGCTGCCTCTTCGCCCCGCGGTGCCGGATGGTTCAAGATTCGTGTCGAGTGGAATCGCCGCAGATGCTGGATGTGGGAGATGACCACCAGTCGCGCTGCTTCTTCTGGAGTGATGTTCATCCAGAAATCTGGGGCGAGGCGGAGCCGAGGGAGAAGGACACCGTCCAGACCGCAGAGCCATTGCTTCAAACAACGGGCTTGCGGCGCTTCTACGGTAGTTGGCAGCGCAAGTATCTGCTCTTCGGACCGCGGGTGCGGCCGCCGGTGCGGGCGGTCGCGGACGTGGGTTTCAATGTTGGGCCCGGTCGAACCTTGGGCATTGTAGGCGAAAGCGGCCCAGGCAAGACCACTGCCGCTCGGGTGGTTGTCGGCTTGGTCCCACGAGTTCGGGGCGAGCTTCGTCTACGGGACGAAGACCTGGCTCCCCTGGTCGGAGAACGGACTTGGGAGCAGCGGGCGGCGGTTCGGATGGTGTTCCAGAATCCTACAGCATCCCTCAACCCAAGACTCCCAATACGCCATGCCATCCTCAGATCGCTGAGGAAGTTCGCGCGGCTGAATAAGAGGGAGAGTCGTGAACGCGCCGAAGAGTTGCTGGAGGCCGTTGGACTGGACCCTGCGTATCTGGACCGTTACCCAGGCGAGCTCAGCGGCGGCGAGCAGCAGCGGGTCGCTCTCGCGGTAGCCTTCGCCGGCAATGCCGACATTGTAGTCGCCGACGAGGCGGTCTCAGCGCTGGATGTCTCCGTTCAGGCCCAGGTGCTCAACCTGCTACACCGGCATCAACAAGAGGCTGGCATGTCCTACATCTTCATATCCCATGACTTGGGGGTTGTACGCTACGTCTCAGACGACATCGTTGTGCTTTATGCCGGGCACGTTGCCGAATCAGGACCTACAGAATGCGTGCTAACAGCGCCGTCACATCCGTACACCGAGGCGCTGCTATCCGCGGCCCCTGTACCCGATCCAGACGCCACACCCACGCGCATACGACTCCCCGGAGCCGTCCCATCCCTCAGACAGCGCTTCCAGGGTTGCTTCTTCGCAGGACGTTGCCCCCGGAAGATCGGGCCCATATGCGACCATACTCCCCCACCCGCACAAACCGGGCCTGATTCTCCTGATCACGTCACCTACTGCCACATAGATGTAGACCAACTGAGAGCGATGCAGCAGGAGCGGGTGAGGGAGGCGACTTAGATCCCGGGCGTGCACGCCCGGGCTTCCCAAAAGGCGAGAAAAGGAAAGCGCCTATGAGTGGCAGATGACTTATTCATCTACAAGTTGGCAATAGAGCGGCCGGCGGTGTAAGCAGCCAGGATGAGAATCGCTATGGCAAAGGCGCGTGTCAGTATTTCCGACCGGATTTTATCTGCGATCCGCTTACCAACAACGACTCCAGCGAGACCGGCAGCGGTGAAAGGCAGAACGACGTCCCAGGGAATGTCGACGGCACCGATCCGCGAGACCAGGGCAGCGGTCGCGTGAATGGTTATCACCAGAAGTGAAGTTGCTACTGCCTGGTGCATGGTAAAGCCCAAGATAAGCGCCAGCGCTGGGACTATCACGAACCCCCCACCTATCCCGAAGAAGCCGGTGGCAAACCCGAGAACAGACCCGGCCACCAGTACCTTGACGACCGTCCGGAGATCGACCTTCAGGGGTCTACCGGTCGTTTCGTGATCGCCTGGTTTAGATACCATAGTAGGTCTGTGGCTACGGCGGATCATTGCCCAGGCAGCGATTACCATAACGCCCGAAAAGGCGAGCAAAAGGACGTCTGGGTTGACCGCCTTATTGAGGAAGGAACCACCTACCGACCCTGTGACCCCGGTAAGACCGAAAAGGATCCCCGGTAGTATTCTGACTCGTCCAGATCTTAGATTGACCACCGTCCCCACCAAAGCAATAGACCCTACAATAATGAGAGAAGTGGCCGTGGCAACCTTGGCTTCCAGCTGAACGGCGTATACGAGAAGGGGTACAGCTAGGATTGAGCCCCCGGCTCCGAGCGATCCTAGAGTAAGCCCTACAAAGAATCCAAGAGGCGAGGCCAGTATTTCCATGCGGCTAATCTTCGCATAAGCTGGGCAAAAAGGCCCGCATTTAGCTACTGCTCAAAGTGTCTTTCTTGGTGAGCCGAGCTGGATGGTGATAAATATCAGGGAGAAGGGAGGCAAGTAAACTGGAGCCCCAGGGGGGATTCGAACCCACCAACCTGCCGATTACAAGTCGGCTGCGCTACCTTTGCGCCACTGGGGCATATTGGGCTTCGAATACGGTCCTGCCAAGGCTCAGTATATTTGGCCTAGCTAGGACAGTCAACACAATCTATGACCCGCAACGTACTCTTGGAAGGGTGCTATAATCTCGCCTTCGGTTGGTGATGAAACCAATCACGGACATTCCCGGTGTGAACCACACTTGATTGGGAGGAGCCCATGCAAGTAGTTAAAGTATTTTCCGGTGACGACGGCGAGTCCCACTTCGAGGACCTGACTCCCGACGATCTGGAAAAGTTATTGGAGCGGTTAGACGATGCGCCTCTGAAGCTGAATCGCATCCCGCCAGACCTGGATATGGACTACCATCCAGCGCCGCGACTGCAGCTCGTGGTAAACCTGTCCGGTGGCGTCGAGTACGGAACGGCTGATGGCGGCAGGCGGCGTTTGGGTACCGGAGACATCTTGGTAGCGACGGACTTGACAGGCCGTGGTCACACGATGCGAAACGGCTCCGAGACCCGCTACGCCATCAACATCCCACTGCGACCCTAAGTCGAACTCAGTGCTGGTTATCCAACAGCCTCGGGTACTTGGGGAGCGGGCCGCCGATCAGCGGCCGCGCATAGCCAACGTAATCTGAGGTGGGGAGCGCTGCATCCGCGTCGAAATATTCCTGTGGCAAGACTTTGACTTGGCCCGCGATGTTCTCCAAAGGCGTCAGACCCGTGTCGCAGGAATATCTCCTCCCGGGCTGCCTTACCAGGGTCACCATACGGTGCGTCTGTCCTTCCAGGGCGTACCTAACGGCCGCTTTTCCTACCAGGTGTGCTTCGGCGGCGTCGGTTCCGGAAACGCAAGCCATCATAGACCGCTGAATCGTGCCCGGTTTCTCAAACCTGGTCCGTACCTTTAGAGCCCGGCTGGCGATCTCTGCCAGGTACCGGGCCGGTCCTTCGTAGTATTTGTGGCCGAAGTCGTCGACGTAATAGGGCTCTCGACCGCTACCCAGGGGCCCCGCCTTGCTCTGGGCATTCTCCGCTGTGACGGCCACCGCATACCCCCACCGCCGGTAGGCTTCCTCGATCCGGTCCAGGAAGTGACCTTCGTCCACCGGCACTTCGGGCACGACGACGAAGTGGGGAGCATCCATCGCCGACCTTTTGCCAAGGACAGCGGATGCCGCCAGCCATCCGGCGTCCCTGCCCATTACCTCGATGACGGTGATTGGGCAGGCGTCGCCCATCGCCTCGGCGTCCTTGCCCGCACCCATGGTCGCCAGGGCTACGAATCTGGCGGCGCTGCCGAAGCCAGGGCAATGGTCGGTCACCATCAGGTCGTTGTCTATGGTCTTCGGGATGTGGATGGCCGTTATTTCAGTATCGGTGCCCGCCGTCTGTCCGGCAATCAAATGGGCGGTCTCGGCCGTGTCGTTCCCTCCGATGGTGAAAAGAAACTTGATACCCAACTTCTTCAACGTCTCGAGGACGGCCGGTATTTCCTCGGGGTCCAGGTTGCGGCGGCCCGTGCCCAAGGCGGCTCCCGGACTCCTGGCTATCCTTGGCCACGCCTGCCTGGATTGCTTGCGGAGGTCCAGCAGTTCTCCCTTCAACACTCCAGCGATCCCATGGACTGCCCCATAGATCTCCCCGAAGGCGTTGTGGTCGTAGGCTTGTTGCACCACTCCGGCGAGGCTCTGATTCATGACCGGAGTAGGGCCGCCGGACTGGATGACCAACACATTGTTCTTTCCTTTGGCGTTAATCAATACAACTCGATTCGTTTACATAAGACCCATAAGTAGCCCGAGAATGCCTATTCATTCTAACGTTAAGGATATGGGCGGTAAACTCGCCATGTTCTCTTCCGGTGCATCCTTCCGGGTGATGGACTATAATCAAAAGTTGGAGGGTAAACATGCCAAGCAATTACGAAGTCGGTGTTCATACTATTTTGCTAGCACCTGTGGGTCCGCGCGTCAAGGCTACCCTCGAAGAGTACGCCCAACGCATGGGTATGCCCTTCAGTGAGTATGCCAAGACCCGTATCGGCTTCATGGGCGCACTGCTGGCCCTGAACCAGGCAACGGGCATGCGGGTGTATGACGTTGAAGAAGATGAGGCCTTCGACGAATCGGCTATAGTGGCCCGGCACAAAGGCCCCGACTTTATCCTGGACGACCAGACCCACATTTTGTTTCGTAAGAGCGGCTATAAGGACATTTCGTCGGAAGGCTCCGAGTACATGGAGATTGTTGGCGACTTCCGGAAGCTTAACGTTCCTGGAAGCCAGGGTGTGAAAGAGCTCACCAAGGACACCTGGTTGAAGGAGGTTTTTTGGGAGTCGGACACCGACGTCACCTTCCTGAATACCCTTGCCTGGAGCGACTTTTTCGGTGGGCAAGACTACTTCCCCACTGAGGAATGCGTGGAGGTGGCCCAGGAGATAAATAGCCAGTATCCCGGGCGGGTAATGACTCTGGGTACCGTGGAGCCCAACCAAAAAGGGCATCTCGATAAGCTGGAGTACTATATCAAAGAGCTCAAGATGGATGGTCTCAAGCTGTATCCCTGGGATGCCACCTCCAAGCGCGGGTGGTTCTGTGACGACGAGAAGGTGGCCTACCCATTGTGGGAGAAGTGTCTCGAGTTGGGTGTGGACAAGATCCACATACACAAGGGGATGCCGGTCCAGTGGGCGATGGGGAAGTACGTCCACCCGGCCGACGTCGATCAACCGCTAAACGATTTCCCTGACCTTAAGTTCATCATCTACCACGCCGGGTTTCCTTACCTGGACGAGATGACCGGCCTGGTCAAGGCCCTGGGCGCTCGCCCCAACCTGTACGCCGAGATAGGCGGTACCTTCGCCATTCAGGTGAACACACCGGTTGCCCTCGCCCACACGATGGGAAAGCTGCTGAAGCACATCCAGCCAGGCCACATTACCTGGGGCACCGACGCCCCAATTTTCGGTCCTCCCCAGTGGGCCATCGAAGCCTTACGTAAGTTCACCATGCCGGACGAACTGGTCGCGGGCTATGGGTATCCCTACATAACCGACGAAGACAAAGAGATGATCTTCGGAGGTAACATAGCCAGGCTCTACGGCCTCGACGTGGATAAGATCAAGACCCAGGTCAAGGGAGACAAGCTGTCGCAGGCAAAGGCGGCTGCCGGCAAGTAAAGGAGGGCCTATGCCCAGATACGACTACAAATGCTCGGAATGCGGGGGTGTCTTCGAGGCTACCCACAGCATGTCCGACGAACCGGTCAAACAGTGCGAACTGTGTGGCAACTCCTCGGTAAAAAGGCTCATTTCAGCGCCGATGTTAAACACTATCAAGTCGGGGAGTCCGACCGGGGCCAAGTACGAGAAGATGGCCGACAAAGAGATCCAGAATATGGAAGATGAGCCGATAGCCGAGATGGAAAAGGACGAGGAGATGGCCCAGACCCTGAGGATTATGCGAAGCGGAGCTATCGATTAGGGCACCGAGCTTACCAGACTTTAGGTTGACGCCCTGACCTCGTATTTCTTCACCCAGTACTCCCCCGTGTAAAGGGGCTCCATCTCCCGAGTATACTTCTGGCGTTCCGGACTTCGATCGTAGTTTTCCATGTCATCCCTGGTTCCCCAGACGGTGATGGACAGGCCTTCATCCAGGTTCTCTGTGCTCCTTAGCAGTTGCCGGCTGACAAACCCCTTCTGGTGTTTCGTGGCTGGCTCTACGTTGTCGCTGTACCATTTCTCGTATTCGCCCCATTTGCTCGGCTTCAGCTTGCCGCCGACCATCTTGACGTACATTCGTCTCCTCCACGGTGATTTCGGTTATCGTGGCGCCATTGTAGAGCCAACTAAGGCCCTTATCAACCGGTACTTTCATGGCAAGCCCTCACTAGGGGCGAGAAGTTTACCTATCCTGGTACCGGTTCTATAATGGTCCCACAACTGTAGCCTGGATAAACCCATGCCATCCAAAGCGGTATGCCAAATCATTAACGCCGGAATAGTCGATTACTCTGCCGCATGGGAGATGCAGCTCACCATAGCATCCCGGGTTGCCGAGGGCACACAGCCCAACACTCTCATGTTTTTGGAACACCCTCCTGTATACACCATTGGTCGCCGGGGCACCCGCGACCACGTGTTGCTTGATGATGCCGAGCTTGCGGAACGCGACATTTCCCTGCACGAGGTGGACAGGGGCGGTGAGGCTACCTATCACGGCCCCGGGCAGCTCGTGGCCTACCCGGTGGTCAACCTCCGGGAGTGGGGCGGCCCGGTGAAATACGTCCGGACCCTGGAGCAGGTGATCATCAAGACGCTGACCGACTTCGGCATCCACGCCGGGCTGGTGGAGGGGAATACGGGCGTATGGGTTGGAGATGAGAAGATCGCCGCAATCGGGGTCAAGATGAGCCGCGGCGTCACCTATCACGGGTTCGCCATCAACGTTAACACCGATTTGTCTTACTTCGACCACATCATTCCATGTGGCATAACCGATGGCAGAGTTACTTCAATGGAACGTGTCCTTGGACACTCAGTCGAGATAGAGGTGGTGTCCTATAGTCTGGCGTACCATTTTGGCCAGGAGATGGGACTCCGCATGGTGCAGGACGACTCCGTTCAGTTGATGAACGCATAGTTTAGGAATAATCGTGTTCTTAGAAGTAGAGGTCTCAGAAGGCTCCAACAGCCCCCTTTCCCTTACGAGGATGTTCGATACGAAGGAACAGCCCATACCGGTGACTAGGATAATTACTGGCGATCTTGATGGGAACGACACTTGGTGTGAGGTGACCGGCTGGTCCGAGGCCGGTCCCTGCCCGGCTTACGCAGCCCTTGTGGAGGACTCGGGAGAAGGAATCGCTCGACTCATCTATGGTGGAGACCATGGGATACGGCTCAAACGGTCCGGTCTCGGCGAGCCATGGGACCTCGCCAGCCCCCGCCAATGGGGCGAGGCATGCCTTCTTCTGGACAAAGACGCTGAGGTAGCTTAGACAGGCTCTTTTCTAGCCCAGCTTGAAGTGCTTGAAGCGCTCGGCGTACTGGACTCCCTCTTTCTCGCCGGCCTCCCGCCTCCATTTCCTCATCCAGTCGTCGTTTTCGTGGCCTTCACCGAGCTGTGAAACGTGCTGCTTCAACGCCTCAACCGCTATGTCGATAGAGTCCGAAACGTCGATCCACTTGTCGGGTTCCTCGGCGTGCATTACCAGGACTTCCCGGACTTTGTGGGGTTCGAGGCCCTCCTCAAGTAGCTCAGGGAAGGTCAGCCGGTCCCTTGCCGCTGGAAAAACGGCGGAAAGGGTTGCCTCTCCGGCCGCTAAATGGTCCGGGTGGCCATAGTAACCATTGCCTCTCAGGGTACGTACCGGGCCCTGAGAAATTATCACATCGGGTTTGTGTCTTCTTATTTCCCTCGCTATGTCGCGGCGTAGCTCCAGGGTTGGCTGGAGCATCGAGTCTTCGTATCCAAGGAACACCACGTCTTTCAAGCCCAGCACCTTTCCTGCCGCGATCTGCTCCCGTTTACGCGTGTCCGCCAGGCGCTTTGGCGTCATGTCGGGCTCGGAGCTGCCTTTGCTGCCGTCGGTGCAGATAACGTACACCACCTCCATCCCCTCGCGGCACCATTTTGCCACGGTCCCGGCGCAACCGAACTCGGCGTCATCGGCGTGGGCCACGACAACCATGCCACGACGGTACGGTTCTTCCTGGTCCATGGATACCTCCCTGGGTCGAGATAACGATATGACGAAACTATTATATTAGTCCCGCGCAAGTACCGGGCAATAGTGAAGACAGGTCTGCATTAGCCAGCGTAAAATCAGGTTAGTGCGAATCGTGGTGGCTGGCAGTCTCTTTGCCGGCCACCAACAGGTCTCGCCGGTCACCCCACCTTTTTAGGAACCGCTTGAAGTTCTTGGCGCTGAGCTGATCGCGCTCAACCTCACCCAGCGCGCTCCACTGTCTGTGTTCATGTCGCACGAAGGGCAGAGTACCGTCGGCCACGATGCGATAGCCAAGGGCCCTGAACTGGAAGCTGAAGTCCAGGTCGAGGTTCCTGTAGAAGCGGAACGATTCTCTCGCGAGTCCAACCCGTGAACATCGAGACCGGCGGAATGCCATACAGTATCCTTGCATTGCGTCCGCCTCGCCCGATTCGATCTCGTCGTCGAAATGGTTGAGGTCCGAGCTGCGTAGCCCCCATGGCCCGACGATTCCGATGGTCTCGTCTTCAAGCCACCGGTCTATTGGGGCGGTGGGGTCGCCCGACACTTCTGCCGAGGTGTCCAATAATACAACGTTACGGCCCAAGCTAAGCTTTATGCCGATGTTTTTCGCCGCTCCCTCACCTATGAAATGATCGCAATGGACCACCTTTACCCTGGAGTCGCCCTTCTTAAGCTCTTCGAGCCATTGAGAGACTCCATCCGTGGACCCGTTGTCAACGACCACCAGCTCAGTGGAACCACCGTCAGCCCACTTGAGGACACTTTGGGTGCAGCGTTTAACGTCTTCAAGATAATCGTTGGCCGTCACAACGAAGGAGAAGTCCAGTCGGGCCGGCACATCAAGATTGGCCTTGACTTCACGGGAGGACGACACTTCGGTCCATTGCTCGTCCCTTTGCTCCAAAGGCGAAGCCGGGCGCACTAGCGTGTCCGTCTCGGTATCCCTGACCGAATAGCCTTTGCTCCGGACTAGCGACCGTAGCTTGTCTGCCTGCTCGAACTCGACCTGCTTCCGCATATTGCTCCGTCGGTCGACGGATTCAGAGATCTCATCGGGCAGGCCGTACCTGGCTGGCACCCCGTCCAGGCTGAGCCCAAGGATGCCATCGAACTCCAGTAGGAGATTTAGCTTGGCCTGATCAGGAAGATCAGAGCGCAGCATGTCCCAAGTGGTCCTGAGAGCGTTGGGGAGGTCCAGGTCGTTGTGAACGTTCTCAAAGAAGCGGCCTTTCCATTCCTTGACCTCCTCTGGTGGCTTGGGCATGGGAGGCATGTTCCGCCACAGCCAGACCCTATCCCGTAGTCTTCTCAGGGCCCGTTCGGCAGCCTTCAATGCCGAGAGCGTAAAGTTCATCCTGTGCCGGTACCTGACTGTCAGACAGAGGTATCGGAACGCCAGGGGATCGATACCCTTTTTCTCAATGTCGGCCAGTATGAATTCGTTTCCCGCCGACTTGGCCATTTTTATACCGTCCGCCAGGAGGTGTTGCCCATGCACCCAGTATCGGACAAAAGGCTTCCCCGATGTAGCCTCGCTCTGAGCGATCTCGCCTTCGTGGTGGGGGAAGATGTTATCCACCCCGCCTGTATGTATATCCAACTGCTCGCCTAGATACTTTTTGGACATAGCCGAGCACTCAATGTGCCAGCCGGGAAATCCCTCACCCCACGGGGTTTCCCACTTGACTTCCCGGTCCGGCTCAGCAGCTTTCCATAGGGTGAAGTCGCGCGGGTCCTTCTTGTTGGGGTCTACCTCTACCCTGACCCCTTCCAGCAGGCCTTCCTGAAGGTTGCCCGACAGCCTTCCGTATTCCGCAAACTTGTTCACGTCGAAATAGATGTTGTCGCCTGCTTCGTAGGCATATTCTTTGGATATCAATTGCTCGATCATCGAGACCATTTCCGGTACGTGGTCGGTCGCCCGGGGGAATTCGCTGGCGGGTAGGATGTTCAGCCTCTCCTCATCACGGTGGAAGGCATCGGTGTAGAATTCGGCGATCTGGTTTGGCGTCTTACCCTCTGCCAGCGCGGCCAGAATCATCTTGTCCCCGCCGGTCTCCAGCGCTTCCTGGCGCATATGGCCCACGTCGGTGATATTCTTGACGTGAACTACTCGGAAGCCGTCCGACTCCAGCGTTCTCCTTATCCAGTCGGCCATCAAATAAGAGCGAAGATTACCTAGATGGGCGTACCTGTAGACGGTGGGGCCGCAGGTATACATGCGGACTATGCCGGATTCTCGGGGGACTACCTCTTCTATTTTCTTGGAATGCGTGTTGTGGACGCGCAGCACCAAATCCCTACTCCATCAGCTATAGATACAGATTCTATCACGCAGTCCGCCGTGTTGCATTTGTGGCGTGGTCGTTGACAATGTCCTCCACCCTTTCTACAATCCTAGTTTGCGCCCAATGTATGCCGATGACAACCCTTAGAAGCCTGTATGAACTTCAAGAGCACGATCTCGAGATCGCCAAGATCACCACTGGGGTGTCGGCAATAGAACGGGAGATTGGCGACCGCACAGGACTCGACGCATTGGCCAAAGAGGTGGAGAACAGGAAAGCTCGTTTGGACGAGGTTCGTTCAGGACACCGGTCCGAGGAGTTGGATGCGGAGTCCGTCAGGGAAAAAGTGAAAGACATAGAAGCCAAACTCTACGGAGGCTCAATCACGAACCCGAGGGAAGTGGCGAGCTACCAGAAGGAAGTGACCCTCCTGAAAGAGCAGCTTCAAAAGAAGGATGACCAGCTTTTGGAAGTCATGGTGACCGTCGAGGAAGAGAACGCTGGTTTCAAATCAGCCGAACACCTGTATCTACAGGCCGAGGAAGAGTGGGACAAAAGACAAAAGCAACTCGCAGAAGAACTCAGCGGTCTACAGGAAACGCATAAATCGCTACAAACTCGACGGAAGAGTGCTGTTTCCAAGGTAGGTGAGCAGGAACTTAGACTTTATGACAGACTCCGGGCCTCCAAAGGTGGCGTAGCCGTTGCGAAGGTGGAGCGAGGTCTCTGTCACGTGTGCCGAATGAGCCTACCGTCCTACGAGCTCCAGCGCGCCAGAGCCGGGCGCGAGACCGTTCTTTGCAGTAGCTGTGGGCGCATTCTGTACGTCATCTAATCTACATTCCTTTTGTATTTGACCTCGCCTATATGCTGTGCTAATGTTCCCTTGGGGCCGGGTAGTCTGGGTGGCCGCTGCCCCAGATTATGGGGGAGAGGAAAGTCCGGGCTCCACTGGGCAGGGTGCTGGGTAACGCCCAGGCTCCCTGGTGGCTAATTGGTCACCTGGGGGACGGAAAGTAGCACAGAAACCATACCGCCCCGATTTATCGGGGTAAGGGCGAAATCGGACGGTAAGAGCGTCCGGCTGGCCGTGGTGACACGGCGGCGGCTAAACCCCACCTGGAGCAAGGCCAAATAGGGGGACTATGGGTGCCCGGCTCGTCCCCGGGTTGGCCGCTTGAGTCTGGCGGTAACGCCAGACCTAGATAGATGACCACCATCCGGTAAGGATACAGAACCCGGCTTACAGGTCTGCTTGGCCCCGAATCCAATTAGCGCGAGCGTTATAACTCGTCCCTTTCACCTCCGGACCGTAGAAGAGAGCTTGAACATGGGCATGAAGGAAGAGGGTTGCGCAGCCGTCATCGACGGTCTTGAAAAGATCGGCCTCGATTTCTTCATCCATATCCCCGACAGCTACGGCGCACCCGTAATCGAGCACTTTCAGGAGCGTACCGCCGTCAAGTGCTTCTCGGTGGCCAGAGAAGAAGAGGGCATCGGCGTCGCGGCAGGTATGACTTTCAGCGGTAAGAAGGCCGTGCTTTTCTGCCAGGACGTTGGACTGGGGAACTCCATGGTGGCTTTGACCACCTTCGCCATGGCTTATCATGTGCCCATGCTGATATTGGCGATTCGCCGTGGCGGCTTCGGCGAGTTCAACTCCGCCGTGCACAACTTCTCCGAGCACGCGATCCACATGGTGGAGGCGATGAACGTGAAGGCCTTCGTCCTGGACTACCGTGTTCCGACCAAGGAGTGGCCTCAGGCCATCGAGCGCGCCTATGAGTACACTCATCTAACTCACAGGCCTGTGGTCGTCTTTCTCAACCTCAAGGAGTGACCTCGATTAGCGATGCCAGTACAGAGAATAGATGCCCTGAAGACCATCTCCGGCGAGTTTCCTGAGAGTCCCCTCGTTCTCGCGTGTGGTGCCACGTCTCGTGAGATGGCTCACGCGGACAGGCGTGACAACCACCTGTACGTGGTTGACTCGATGGGCCTGGTCAGCTCCATCGTGCTCGGCCTGAGCCTGGGGTTCGAGGGCAGCCCCGTTGAAAGGTGTGTGGGAGTGGAGGGAGACGGTGGGATGCTCATGAACCTGAATGCTCTGAGCACCATTGGATATTTGCGACCCCGGAAATTGCTCTTGATAGTGCTGGACAACCAGTCCCACGCGTCAACCGGAGGCCAGCCGACATTCACCGAAAAAATCGACCTTGGCGCGGTGGCCGAGTCCTGTGGTCTCAACGTTTGGAAGGCTGATGATAATAACGGGCTAAAAAGGGCGTTGGCCTCCGCCGTAGATGTGGATGGTCCTGGATTTGTACACATGAAAATCGCCAAGGGTAATGCCAAGGTGCCGCTGCTCCTGGACGACCCCGTCTCGCTGGGCAATAACTTCCAGAATTGGATCAGAAAGCGCATAGGCTAAAACGGGGACGTGTCGAAGAACATCGTATCGGGCGTTTTGCGGGACGGGCTATATACCCGCGTTGTTGGCAGGCGCCTGGTTTACCTCCAAACCGTATCCTCTACAATGGACGAGGCCGCACGGCTCGCCAGCGAGGGAGCTGAAGACGGAACAGTAGTTGTAGCCGACGAGCAAACGAGGGCTCGTGGTCGATTCCAGAGGACCTGGGTCACAGAGAAGGGGAATCTTTATCTTTCGATTGTTCTGCGCCCTTCCATGGATGCTCTCCAGTACCTGAGTATTGTTTCGTCTCTGGCGGTGGCTCGGGCTATCAAGAAGGCTACCCACCTGGCGCTTACTATCAAGTGGCCCAACGACGTTCGACTGCGCGGGAAAAAGGTGTGTGGGATTCTGGTCGAAGACGTTATCACGGACGGCAGTCTCGACTACGCCGTCGTGGGCATGGGCCTGAACGTCGCCCTGGACCCGTCGGGTATAGAGCAACTGGCAGACATAGCCACCGGTATAGACAAAGAAACTGGTAAAAAGATCGACCGGGGTGTGCTTTTGACCCATCTACTTCAAGAAATGGACGGTCTTTACCTCTCCCTTCAGCGGGCCTCCGGCAAGAAGGCCAAAGCCCCAGATCAAAGCTCTGGTGCCGATCCGATTGTCAAAGAGTGGAGAGGTCTGTTGGATACGCTGGGCAAGCGAGTGGACGTAAGGTGGGGTGAAGCGGTACTCAGCGGCTACGCCGAAGACGTGGACCAAGTCGGGGACTTGTTGCTGCGCCTCGACGACGGCGAGCTGATGACGTTGCCCGCCGGCGAAGTCACCACCCAGACCTGACCCTGCGCCAAACCCTACGGAGGCTCCCCTCCTGAAGGGAAAGTTGGATAGGGGTGAACTCCCCCGTCCCTCTAACTCACCGTAATTGGTCGAGAAACGTCGCCGCTTCTTGGTTTGCCGGTCGAAAAACGCAACTCTGTGATCACCCAGGCGTTTCCCGTGTGTCGGCTCTCGATGTACAATACATAAGCTAAAACCATGGAAAAGCTACGCTTATTACAAGGAATGCAGGACCTTCGAGAACTGTCCTGGCAGCCATTGATGGCTGCCCAGGAGCGTTTAAAGGGGACATTTGCGTCCTATGGCTACCGGCCCATAGAGACCCCAATCCTGGAGCCGACCGAGCTATTCTTACGCAAGTCCGGGGGTGAGCTGGCGTCCCGGATGTATAGCTTCACCGATCCCGGGGGTAACCGAGTGAGCCTGCGCCCCGAGTACACCTCATCGATAATGAGGCATTTCCTCGAAGGTGGGTTCAGCGAGCCAATGCCTGTTCGCGTCCAATACGCTGGTCCCGTCTTTCGTTACGAGGGAGAGGGCACTGCCCTTCGCCAGTTCACCCAGGTGGGCGCTGAGCTTATCGGTTCATCCAGCCCCAAGGCCGATGCCGAAGTGCTTTCGTTGAGTTGTGCTGCCATGTCAGACCTGGGCCTTAAGGAATACCGCCTCCACATAGGAGACTTGAGCGTATACTACGGTGTCCTAAATTCCCTGGGACTCTCTGAACGGTCCGTCCTATTTATACTCAACAGCCTATCGGATCTCAAGAAAGGCCCTGAAGGGCTCGATAGGGTTCGTGAAAGGGCAGCCCAACTCAAACTGCTGACTACAGATACCCACCAGAGCCACCTCGTCGAGTCGCTAGGGAGCATGGACGATACGGAGGCTAGGGGGCTGCTGCAGGGCCTGCTCCAGCGCGCCGAATTAGGCCCAATGGGCCAGAGGGATCCGGAAGAAATCGTCGAACGACTTTTGAGAAAGTCAAGAGGAGCAGACGACCCCGCCAAGCTACTGAAAGGCATGGACGTAGCCGCCAAGCTCACAGGTGTTAGCGGAGAGCCAGGAGCCGCTCTTGCCGAGGCTGAGTCCATCGTCAACTCGTTCAAGTTAGATGAATCAGTGCTCAAACGCCTCAATGAGATTATAGAGCTTCTGGGCGGGCTTAAAGGTTTCGGTGCCACAGTGGTGCTTGATTTCGGTCTGGCGCGTGGTTTGGCCTACTATACGGGAATAGTTTTCGAAATCCTCCGCCCCGGTCAAGAGGTATCCCTTGGCGGTGGTGGTAGGTACGACGGCCTGGCACGCGCGTTGGGGAGCGAGTCGAATATCCCGGCCTTGGGCTTCGCCTTCACATTGGAAAATCTCCCGTCTATAAATCGGTCCAAGCGGGTCGGAAAGAGCAGGCTGAACGAGGCTGACCTCGTCCTCGTGCTGCCATCCAACGGTAGGGCATATGACAAGGCGCTCCACGTTGCCGGTCAGCTCAGGAATAGGGGCACGCAGGTAGAGATGGACCTCTCAGACATGCTTTCTGTTTTGAGTATTGATGAATGCTTGTCCTATGCCAAGGCCAAGGGCATAGCCCAGGTCATGGCCGTCGACGGTGGTGGCAAAAGCACCACCTATCAGGTCAACAGCCGGGATAGCGACGGGAGAGGCTAGCCGCCATGGTCCGCTCATCAAAACTCAACCAGCAGGCCCTCACGATCGAACCGGACAATCGGGACAACCTGAGACTGGCTCTGCCCAGTGACGGTGATCTCTACGAGCCTTCGTTGGCTTTCTTGAAAGCGTCGGGTATGCCGGTGGAACGGCCCAACGTTAGGCGCTACATCGCCCGCGTTCCTGCCTTGCCCGGCGCTGCTGCCCTGTTCCAACGTGCAGGCGATGTTCCTCAAAAGGTGGAAGAAGGCAGCGCCGAGCTTGGAATCACCGGCCTCGATCGCTTCCTCGAATTCCGGCGGGAGTCAAGTCCGGTATTAACGGTCATCGAGGACCTGGGCTACGGGCAATGCGATCTGGTCCTGGCCGTACCGGATGCCTGGATCGACGTTGTATCGGTGGAGGACCTGGCGGACCTGGCAGTGGAGTTCCGCCAGAACGGTAAGCAGTTGCGTATCGCGACTAAATATCCGCGTCTAGTGCAGGGATACCTCTACGGCAAGGGCATCAACTATTTTACCCTTATACAGGCCAGCGGCAGCCTGGAGGCGGCTCCCGCCGCCGGATACGCTGACTTGATCGCCGACCTGACCGCCAGCGGGGCTACTCTCAGGGAGAACCGGCTCAAGACAATAGGAGACGGAACCATCCAGGATTCTCAGGCCTGTCTTATAGCAAACAAAGAGCTCCTCAAGAGGTCTCCAAGGGCTCTGGAGCTGGCCCGCGAGATGCTTGAGATGATGGAGGGGCATCTCAGAGCAGGCTCATTCTATAGGCTCACCGCCAATGTGAGGGGGGCATCCGCCGATCAGGTTGCGGATACGCTACTCGAGAGGCCAGACCTGGCTGGGCTTCAAGGACCCACCATATCCAGAGTGTATAATGTGAAAGAATCTGATTGGTATTCAGTTAGCTTGGTTGTCGCTAAAGAAAAACTCCTTGAAGCGGTGGACCACCTGAGGAACGCAGGAGGCATAGACATTGCTTCATCCCAGGTAGGATACCTGTTCAAGGACAGATGTTCCGCGTATCAGAGGCTGCTCGACTCGCTGGAAGAGGACTGATTTGGAGTACCTGAAAGTTGTCCGGGGCGCGGAGAGGGGTAAAGAAGAATTCTCCCGCTTCGACCCGCTAGACTTTGGCTCCCTGCCCCAGGAAGTTATCAGCAAGACACATGAGGTTTTCGGGGATGGAGTGCTACCCCGGGATTCGGTTTCGCTCATTCTGAACGCCGTCCGATCCGAAGGCGATGCGGCGGTACGGAAGTACGCACGGCTTCTGGATGGCGTCGATCTGGAAAGCCTGGAGGTTACCGACCAGGAGATCGAGAAGGCCTGCGACGAGGTGCCCGAGGTGCTTGTTGAAGCATTGAAGCTCTCGGCAAATAGGGTGACTGAATTTCACCAGGCGGTGATGCGGAAGAGCTGGGTTGATCTGTCTTCGGGTCTCGGCGAGTTGGTCTCGCCCCTCGATAGAGTCGGGGTATATGCCCCCGGTGGCACGGCCGCCTATCCTTCCACGGTTCTCATGACGGCGATACCGGCCAAGACAGCAGGGGTCAGAGAGGTAGTGTTGGCCACCCCTAGCAGGAATGGCAGCCTGCCCAACCCCGCCGTTCTCGTCGCCGCGAAGCTGGCAGGAGTGGACCGGGTGTACCGCGTTGGAGGTGTCCCTGCTATCGGAGCTATGGCCTTTGGCACTGAGAGTGTTCCGAAGGTCGACAAAATCTGCGGGCCGGGCAACATCTTTGTCACATACGCCAAGAAGCTGGTCTTCGGAGAGGTGGACGTCGACGGGCTATATGGGCCTACGGAGACCGTCGTGGTAGCCGACGAATCAGCCAACCCCGCGTTCTGCGCCGCTGATCTACTCGCTCAGGCGGAGCACGACCCATTGGCCACGCCCGTGCTGGTAACCACCTCCCTGGCTCTGATCGCAGAGATCGAGGGTGAGCTGGATAGCCAGTTGTCCTCTCTGGAACGAAGCGACCTGGCCAGCCAGTCCTTGTCCGGACGTGGGAGGGCCGTCCTCGTAGATTCCCTTGACGAAGCCCTGGAGTTGGCCAACATAATCGCTCCGGAGCACCTTTGCCTCATGGTCAAAGAGCCCTGGGATTGGGCAGGCAAAGTTCGCCACGCCGGAGGTATTTTCCTAGGCGATTTCTCGCCCGAGGTGATGGGGGATTATGTTGCTGGTCCCAGCCACGTGATGCCTACCGGTGGCACCGCCAGATTCAGCTCCGCCTTGAGCGTGCATCAGTTCCTGAGAACGATGCCCATCGTGGGCTTGAAGCCAGGCGAGTACCGAAAGCTTGCCGAGGCCGCCTCGGTTATTGCCAGGGCGGAGGGGCTAACCGGACACGCCCGGGCCGTCGAAGTGCGGTTGGATTCCTTGAACGGGGCCGCTGACGGGGACAAGAACTCAGCGAGGAGCTATGAAAGACGTAGCTAAGCTCCTACGCCCCGACATTCAGAATATCGAGATGTATTCCGGTGCCGAGCCCGTAGAGGTCCTGGCGGCCAGGGCTGGTATATCACCCGACAAGGTAATCAAACTCAACGGCAACGAAAACCCATATGGCCCTTCACCCAAAGTAGCTGAGGCACTGGGAAGGTTCAGCTCCTTCAGCCGTTATCCGGACACGGAGCAACGACAACTGCGAGAACGGGTATCGGCTTATCTCGGCGTGGACCCCCAGAGTCTGGTTATGGGAAACGGTAGCGACGAGATCATAGACCTCATTCTTCGCATGTGCCTGGAGCCGGGCGACAGCATTATAGAGCCAGTCCCTACCTTCGGCATGTATCGGTTGTCTGCACGCATCAGCGGTGGGCAGGTCGTTGAGGTTGCCAGGGATGCCTCCTTTGCCATAGACGTCGACGAGATGAAGCGCGCGATCGGCCCCAGAACAAAGGTCGTGTTCGTCACTTCCCCCAATAACCCAACCGGCAACACAACACCGGACAGTGACATAAGCAGGCTTCTGGATTCGGGCATCCTCGTGGTTGTTGACGAGACGTATTACGAGTTCTGTGGAAAGACCGTCTTGCCATTGGTGCAGGAGTACCCGAACCTCATTGTCCTTCGCACCTTTAGCAAATGGGCTGGTCTGGCCGGACTAAGGGTGGGCATGGGGATAATGTCGCCTGAAATCGCCGGCAGGATGCTGACCATCAAACCGCCCTATAACGTTAACGTGGCTGCCGAGGTCGCGGTTAAAGCTACTCTGGAAGACTTAGAAACGCTGATGGACAGGGTGAAGGCCATGGTCGCCGACCGAGAGCGCCTATTTTCGGCCCTGGAACGAATACCCGGTATTCGCCCATGGCCCTCTGAGGCCAACTTCATACTTTGCCAGTTTCCAACCGGAAGGGGCAAAGAAGTTTATGATGCCCTTGCCGCTAAAGGGATCTTCCTCCGGTACTTCTCGACGCCAAGACTCAAAGATTTCGTACGCATAAGCATTGGATTGCCTCATGAGATAGATGCGACAATAGAGGCGTTGCGGGAGGTCCTCGCCGCCGACGTCGTCGGCGGCGTAGGGTCGAACCGGGATAAGCAAAGAGGCCTTCAAAAGGAGTAGTGACTTTGCAACGCCAGGCAACGGTCAAGCGACAAACCGGTGAGACCAAGGTGTCTCTATCTCTAAACCTCGATGGAGAGGGGCGGAGTCAAATAGCCACAGGTAATGGAATGCTGGACCACCTTTTGTCACAGCTTTCCAAACACGGCCTATTTGACATAACGTTGGAGGCTCAGGGGGACCTGGAGACCGGCTGGCATCACCTGATCGAGGACACTGGAATCTCCCTGGGTAAGGCTTTCCGAGAAGCTCTGGGGGATGGAGCGGGAATCCGTAGAATGGGACATGCGATGGTCCCGTTGGACGAGGCCCTAGCCCTGGTCGCGGTGGATATGAGCGGAAGGCGGTACGCGTCGCTGGACCTGTCCCTTGGTGGCGAAATGGTGGAATCTCTTCCGGGGGAACTGGTGCGCCATCTTCTTGAGAGCTTCGCCATGGAGGCCAGAATAACCTTGCACGCCAGGATGCTCAGTGGAGAGGATCCCCACCATAAAGCGGAAGCCCTTTTTAAATGCCTGGCGAAGGCGCTGCGTCAGGCTGTGGAACTCGATCCCAGAGCTGGGGGGCAAATTCCCAGCACCAAGGGTACTGTCAGCGATTAACCTAGCTTAACCAACTCGTAGCGATAGTCTTCTATTACCGGGTTGGCCAACAGCTTTGAGCACATCTCCTTGATCTGCTTTTCTACCTGGGGGCGTCGCTCCTCCCGAACCGTTACCTCAAGGTATTTGCCGACCCGGACGCTCTCGGTCGAGCTAAAGCCCAGAGTCTTTAGACCCCCCAGCACTGTGAGGCCCTGAGGGTCATTCACCGTTGGCTTGAGCGTGACATATATTTTTGCCAGGAACATTCTGGGCTTTTCCACTAGCCGCGGTCAACCGAAGAGGTACAAGGTATAGCACCAACCCTAGCCGTCTCCGCGCTAAAACGGTTGGCTCTATTTGCCTCATAGAAGGCCGTTATACCGCCGATATTCGCCCCTTGGACTAGTTCTGTTTTCCCCCAAGCGGTCAATGCCACCTGGCCTTCGGGGATGTCAGAGTAAGGCCGAATAACACCCCAGCTACCAAAGTCGAATAGCACATCCGCAAGGTCTTTTACTCTTTGGATTTCCGCAGCGTCCGAGAGGTTGTAGCTTATGACAACATGCCCATGTTCCATATTATGGACCGCGAACTCGTCGTTTATCTCATCGTCGTATAGTCCGCAACTAGCTGGTTGACCCCAGTGGTCTCCGGAGTCTGGTGGAATGATGTCGTAGATAATGGGCCGCCCTTCTGGCTGATGTACCGCTCTGCCGGTATCCCGTATTGGCTCTCCTGTCTCCTCGACTCGGTTCACATTCGTGCCAGCTCCGGGGAAAGATTGCAAGGCGAAGCTCACTATCACAAGGATTCCTATCAGACTAGCGGCCCCTATGAAACCCCAACGCCTTATCTTCTTCCAGGTTCGCTGGCGTATCCAGCCTTTCCCGCCGGAACCCTGAGAGGTGCCCATTCCACCACCGCCTGAGCCTCCTTGGGTTCTGCCTTTCTTGCGTTTCTTAGCCTCTGGCAATAAGTTCTCCTCTGATTAAATCAACTTAGATCAACGTCACGATATCGATATTTCTTGCCCTGTGAGCATACGGTAAGCTTCCATGTATCTTTCGGTAGTACGCTCGACTATGTCCGCAGGCAATTCCGGCGCCGGTGGCTCTCGGTTCCAGTTCTGAGCCGTGAGCCAGTCACGGACGAACTGCTTGTCGAAGTTGGGTAGGGACTCACCGGGTACGTAACCTCGTACGTCCCAGAACCTGCTGGAGTCTGGTGTAAGAAGCTCGTCTATCAAGATGAGGTTTCCGTCTAGAATGCCGAACTCCATCTTGGTGTCGGCGAGTATGATGCCTCGGTCCCTGGCGTAATTGTGAGCATATCGATAAACGGCAATACTAGTATTTTCTAGCTTGCGGGCCAGGTCGGAGCCCACCATGTCCGCGACCTGTTCCAGGGTCATGTTCTCGTCGTGGCCCTCTTCGGCCTTGGTGGTCGGTGTGAATACAGGCTCCGGTAACTCCTGTCCCTCCTTGAGCCCCGTTGGTAGCTTCCGGCCCAACATAGTGCCGAACTTCTTGTATTCTGACCATGCGGAGCCGGCGATATAACCTCGTACTATACATTCGACGTCGATTCGCTCTGCCCTGCGGACGATCGATGACTGCCTAGCGATCTCTTGGGGTATACCGCCGGGAAGCGTTGCTCCAGGGTATTCAGCCAACATATTCGGATCATCGGCGAGCCCCACCAGATGATTGTCTACAATGTGGGTAGTTTTTTGAAACCAAAAGGCCGACATCCGGCTCAGCACCAAACCCTTGTTGGGTATGCCATTGGGAAGCACGACATCGAATGCGGAGATTCGGTCAGTGGCCACCATCAGCATCAGGCCATGGCCCAGGTCATACGTGTCTCGGACTTTGCCCCGGTGTATGAGATCGGGTAAGGATGTATGGGTTATCATCAGAAATTCACTATAGCAGGCCGACACGCCTAAAGCTATCGTCGACGTAGCGAGTGTAGTAGCCGTGGTCGAAGAGTTTCATCAACTCTCCCTCCGACAGGTACGAGGTAACATCCGAGTCGGATTTAAGTAGTCCCAGGAAGTCCAATCCCTCGTCCCAACTACGCATAGCGTTTCGCTGCACCAGTTTATAAGCCTCCTCTCTGGCGAGGCCTTTCTCAATGAGGTCCAGCAGGATCCGCTGGCTGAACAGCACTCCACGGGTGCTTTCCATGTTGCTTAACATTCGCTCAGGGAAGACTTTCAAGCCCTGCAATATTTCGGTAAATAGACCCACTATGTAGTCCAATGCCAGACAAGAGTCGGGTAGGATCAGACGTTCTGCAGAAGAGTGGCTGATGTCCCTCTCATGCCAGAGGGCCACGTTGTCCAAAGCGGTAACGCTATAGCCACGAATAAGTCTCGCCAAGCCGCAGATCCTTTCGGACAGCTCAGGGTTACGTTTGTGAGGCATGGCGGAGGAACCGGTCTGACCCTCCCCGAAGGGCTCCTGCACCTCCCTCACTTCGGTCCGCTGGAGAGACCGTATCTCCGTTGCGAACTTTTCGAGAGAGGCCGCGATTAGGGCGAGGGTGGACACGAAATGGGCGTGCCTGTCCCTCTGTAATATCTGGCTGGAGATTGGAGCCACTTCGAGACCCAACCTCCTGCATACACGCTCCTCCACCTCGGGTGATACGGTAGCGTGGGTACCAACAGCCCCGGAGAGTTTACCCACTCGGATACTACTGAGAGCGTGCTGCAGTCTCTCCTTTTGCCTGCCCATCTCGGCCCACCACAGCGCCATCTTGAGCCCGAATGTAATAGGCTCGGCGTGCACGCCATGGGTCCTGCCCACCATAAGAGTGTCCTTGTATTTTAGCGCCAGGGTCCTAATTGCCCACAGAGCTTCGTCCATATCTTCCAGCAGGGCCTTGGTAGCCTCCTCCATCTGAAGGCTCAAGGCTGTATCTATCACGTCGCTGGATGTCAGGCCTAGGTGTATCCACCGGCCCTCATCTCCAAGGCCATGGGTCACCGACCCAATGAATGCCGTGACGTCGTGGCGGGTGCGCTGGAAGAGCTCGGTCATAAGCTGGTGGTCGTATTTGGCACCCCGGAGTTTCTTCATATCCTCATCAGGAATCACTCCTTCTTCGGTCCAGGCCTCGCAGACCGCCAACTCGACTTGGAGCCATTTACCGTACTTGTTCTCGTCGGACCAGATACGCTTCATTTTGGGCCGGGAGTAGCGGTCGATCATTTCATGCTCCCACACTGCCAAATTCCGCGTGGAACAGCTCAAGACCGCGGATGACGTCGGAGAAGTCTTCGAATTCGGTGAAAGGAACGCCGTTTTGGAGGCAGGTTGCCGCCAGGTGACTGCGAGCGAACACCTTGTCTGCTATGGAGACCGGGCAAAAATCAGAGCGCCCATCGCCGACGTAGACAATACTATGCCCCTGATCACGATACCGGGATAGGATGGCGCACTTGCATGTGCCCCATCCGGAACACTCTTCCGCGGATGATGCTCCCGAGCCATCCCAGGGATACGGATATTCATATTGGACGCCTTCAGGAAGGAAATTGGTCTTAACGGCGTAGCGGGGGACCGCTCCCAGCCCTTCCCGTTCCAGCAGGGCATCGATATAAAAGTCCAGACCGACAGTCACGATGGCAAGGGGCATGCCTTTTGATTGACAATACTCCCACAGGTCTTTGAAGTGTGAGCGCAACTCGGCCTTCTCTTTTACCAGCGCTTTCAGTTCCTCGAGGCCAGCCCCGATGCCACGAAAGGATAGCTCCTGATATTCCTTGAAGGTCAAGTTATCTTGCCGCAACTGCCCCAGGAGTTGCTGGCGGGAGACATTGCCGTCGAAATGCTTGAGGAGTAGTTGTGCCACGTTTTGGTGTGCGGTGGTTTCGTCGAAGTCGCACAGAACGGCGGGAAGACGCTGCGGGCTTGGTCCGGGACTAGCCTTCTCTGAGTTTTTGTCGGTAACTCTCATAGGCCTTTTTGATGCCATCGTGTTTCAACCCCAGGATCTCGGCAGCCAGGTAAGCCGCGTTGCGGGCCCCCCATGAGCCGATGGCCACGCACGCCACCGGTATCCCAGGTGGCATCTGAGCGATGGCCATCAAAGAGTCGAGGCCTTTCAGTTCGCTGCTCGCAACCGGCACCCCGATGACAGGTACTGTGCTCCAGGATGCCAGTACCCCCGGAAGCGCGGCAGACCCTCCGGCCGCCGCTATAAACACTTCGATGCCACGTTCCCCGGCTGCCAGAGCATACTCTCGGACCTTCTCAGGGGACCTGTGGGCCGACATCACCCTCATCTCATAGTCGATCCCCAACTGCTCCAGCACCTTTACTGTCTCCTGGGCTATCGGGTCGTCGGAAGCGCTCCCCAAGACTACGCTCACTAAAGGCACAGGCTAGTTCTCCTTTGATAATTCTTCAAGGCAGGCCCAGTATATCAAAACCAAGCTATCCCTTCATCAGGGCTATATCTTTGCGGTAGTGTGCATCTTGGAAGCTGATCTTCTCCACATTTCGATAGACCCTTTGTCTAGCCTCGCTAAGAGAAGCACCTCCTGCAGCGACAGAAAGCACCCTCCCCCCGTTGGTAACGAGGCCCGGCCCGTCACTTCTTGTCTTGGTGCCTGAGTGGAATACCAGCACGTCACGATCCACGTCTTCGAGGCCTTCGATAGATTTACCCTTCTCGTAACACGAAGGATAGCCTCCTGACGCCATCACAACGTCGACGAAAGATTCGTTAGTCCAGTGTACCTCCACTTGATCCAGTGTTCCATTGGCACAGGCGATAGCGACATCAGTCAGGTCCGTCTTCAAACGCGGTAGGATAACCTGGGCCTCGGGGTCTCCGAGCCGGCAGTTGAACTCCAACACTTTCGGCCCCTCGTTCGTCAAGATGAGCCCTGCGTATAGCACACCGCGATAAGGAATGCTCTCAGCCGCCATCGCCCTCACGGTTGGAGTCATGATGCCATGTTGGACCATCTCCTCCAGCTCAGGCGTCCAGAATCCCGGTGGTGTGTAGCAGCCCATGCCCCCTGTGTTGGGCCCCTCGTTTCCGTCCAATAGGCGCTTGTAGTCGCAGGCCGAGACCAACTGTGATATATGCTCTCCATCGGAGAAGGCGAATACACTCACCTCCGGTCCATCCAAACACTCCTCCAGGACCACCGTATCTCCTGCGGCGCCGAATAAACGGTTCTCCATACAGTCCTGAAGAGCTTTCAAAGCTTCGGTGGTATTGTTGCACACGGTTACGCCCTTACCTGCCGCCAGGCCGTCGGCCTTCACCACAACGGGCCCTTCATGCTTTGTTAGAAAATCGCTGGCGTCTTCGTATGACCCAAAGACCTGAAAATCGGGATGAGGGATGGCATATTTGCGCATCAGTTGCATGGCAAATGACTTGCTGGTCTCTAGCTGGGCCGCAGCCCGGGTAGGGCCGAGGATCGGCAGGCCTCGAGACGTAAACAGGTCCACGATGCCCTTGTCCAGGGGGGCCTCAGGGCCGACTATCGTAAGGTCTATGGCCTGAGCGTTGACGATGCCAGCCAGGCCTTCGATGTCTTCTGCCGAGACCGAAAGGTTGGTACCTAGGGACGCCGTTCCCGGGTTGCCGGGCGCTATCAATAACTCATCGACCCGGGGGCTGCTGGAAAGTTTCCAGGCTATGGCGTGTCCTCTGGCTCCCGAGCCGACGACCAGAACTTTCACGGCTGCGGACACCTACCTAGTATAGAGCCTATTCCCACTCTATGGTCCCCGGCGGCTTGCTGGTGATGTCGTAGACCACGCGGTTGACCCCAGGAACCTCGTTGACAATCCGGTTCGAGATACGCGCAAGGAGGTCGTAAGGTAGGCGTACCCAGTCGGCGGTCATGGCATCATCGCTGCTCACAGCCCTGATGGCCACTACGTTGTTGTAGGTCCGAAAGTCCCCCATTACGCCCACGCTTCGGCTGCCGGTGAGCACCGCGAAGGTCTGCCATAGCTGGTGATATAGGTTAGAAGCCTTGATCTCGTCGATCACTATCCAATCACAAGCGCGTAAGATGTCCAATTTCTCCTGAGTCACCTCACCGATGATCCGGATAGCGAGTCCAGGTCCCGGGAATGGCTGGCGGTACACGATCTCCTGGGGAAGCGCCAGGGCGAGACCCACCTCACGTACCTCATCCTTAAATAGGTACCTGAGGGGTTCTATTAGCTTTAGCTTCATGCGGTCTGGCAGTCCGCCAACGTTGTGATGGGTCTTGATCTTCGAGGAAGCCTTGTTCTCTGGAGTCCGGCTTTCGATGACGTCCGGATAAAGAGTGCCCTGGGCCAAAAACTCAGCGTTTTCCAGATCGGCCGCAGCCTCTTCAAACACCTTGATGAACTCCTCGCCTATCCCCATACGCTTCTCCTCGGGATCGACCACTCCTTCAAGGCGGTCTATAAAACGTTTCGAAGCATCGACATAGACGAGGTTGAGCTGGAGATTGCTGCGAAAGGTATTCAGGACTCTGTCGGCCTCTTCCCTGCGGAGAAGACCGTTGTTAACGAAAATACAGGTAAGCTGGTTGCCGATTGCCCGATGGATCAGGGCCGCCGTTACGGCGGAGTCCACCCCACCGGATAGAGCGCAGATGACCCGCCCGTTGCCAACTTGCTGCCTTATCGACTCGATGGACTGATTTACAAAGTTCAGCGGCGTCCAGGCGCCACTGCACCCGCAAACCTTGAAGAGGAAGTTTTCCAATATGGTCTTGCCATGCTCGGTGTGAACTACCTCGGGGTGAAACTGCAGCCCAAAAACACCATCCGCGTTCCCCATGACGGCCACGGGGGAATTGTCGGTGTAGGCCAGTGGCTCGAAGCTGGGGGGAAGCTCGGCGATCTGATCACCGTGGCTCATCCATACAGGCATATCTGTCGGAAGGTCCGCGAACAACGGAGAGTCAGGAACGTTCTGGTGAAGTACGGCGTGTCCGTACTCTCGCCTCAATCCTTGGACCACTTTCCCTCCCAGTTGGTGGGCCAGAACCTGCATTCCATAACAGATACCCAGCAGCGGCAGAGATTTTTTGTAGGCCCAGGCAGGGGCCATTGGAGCTTTCTCATCGTAGACGCTGGAAGGCCCCCCGGAGAATATGACTCCTTTGGGGTTGAGATAAGCGACCTTATCCCATGACGTATCGGGTGGGACTATCTCACAGTAGACCTTGAGCTCCCTCACGCGCCGGGCAATAAGCCGGCTATACTGGGAGCCGAAGTCGACGATGACTATACCTTCCGTGACACCTTTGGGGCTGGTCTCCGGCCCCGCGCTGGCCCCCACTTTTCCCTTGGCGATCTCCAAGTAAGTGGAGACCTCAAGGTCGTCGCTAGTGGCTACTCTTCGGCTGGGTGACGGTTTCTTTTGCGCCATTGTCTTCTTATTGTAGTTGATAAAAGCATCGCTGGGGATAGCCGAAATCGGGTGTTGAACCAGGGGTGGCGGCAGGCCTGTCCAATACGCCGGCAACTCGACCCAGCTTAGCACCCGTGATATACTCAGTCAAGCTCGAACCAGATATAACGGAGCAGGGTGGAAATGACCGTTATTCCAACCTCCACCGCTTCAAAATCGGCTATAAGGGAAGCAGTCGGAATCCTACGAGCCGGTGGTGTGGTCGCCCTCCCCACAGATACTCTTTATGGACTGGGCGCTGACGCGTTCTCAGTTGACGCGGTGCTTCGCGTTTTCCAGGTAAAGGGTCGTCCAACCAGCATGGCCATTCCCCTGCTTCTGGGTAATGTCCGGGACATAGAGACGGTTGCGGTGGAGGTTCCTGACCTGGCTTGGGACTTGGTGAAGCGATTCTGGCCGGGTCCGTTGACCTTGGTACTTCGAAAATCTCCTGACGTGCCCGATGTAGTCACAGGCAGCAAGGACTCAATAGCTGTGAGGATGCCGGACCATTCCGTCCCTTTGTCTTTGATAAACGAGTTGGGTGGTCCCATCACCGGCACCAGCGCCAATCCCACCGCTGGCCCGGACCCAACCACGGCTCAGGATGTCGCTACGTTGTTGGACGGCGAGATCGATCTCATAATCGATGGGGGCCCGGCCCCATTGGGTTCCCCTTCCACGGTACTGGAACTCACAGGACCAACGCCTAGGATCCTGCGCGAAGGGGCCATACCCTTGCCTCGTCTACAGTCCCATTGCCCGGTTCCAATCGAGCCAGCCCGAGAGCACAGCCGTTGAATAACGAACTCCGTCAGGAACTCGACTTCAAATAAAATGCTGCAGGTACCCGATCTCATCTTAAGTAAATATCAGCACGCTCTCGAGGAAGAGCTAAAGGAAACGTTTGCCGGGAGGGATGGCCTCCTGTACAAGATGCTTGCCTACCAGTTGGGGTGGACGGACGAGCAAGGCACACCGGTATCAGGCCACGCCACAGACCAATTTTTGCCATACCTATGCCTGCTTTCTTGCGAGGGATTGGGTCGTGAATATCAACTTGCCCTCCCGTGTGCTTCAGCAATGGAGCTAGTCCGCAACTTCTCTCTTATCCACGAAGAGGTGCAGTCGGGAAGTCCCAACCGTGGCCATCGACCCACCTTGTGGTGGGTTTGGGGACCGGGGCAGGCTATAAACGCCGGCGACGGCATGCACGCCCTGGCACGTCTGGCCCTGATGCGATTGAAGGACCAGGGACTTTCCACAAGCACGGTACTAAGCGCCCTGAAACTCCTGGACCAGGCCTGCTTGAAAATGTTCGAAGGCCAGCATCTCGACCTGGCCTTCCAGGAGAAAATCGACATTACGGTGAAGTCCTATCTGGATATGGCCTCAGCCAAATCTGGGGCCCTACTGTCTGGAGCGATGGGTTTGGGTGCTTTGGTCGCCACCGATGATGAGAAGGTTGTCGACACCTTCAAGGAGTGCGGAAGGAACATTGGCATAGCCTGGCAGATAAAACAGGATATTGAGGACATCTGGGGGGCCGAAAAGGGATTGCCCTCCGCTAATCTGCTCAACAAAAAGAAACTTCTCCCAATTATCTATGTGATGGAAACAGGAGAAATCCGTACCAAGCGAGAGCTAGGGACCATCTACTTCAAGCGCATCTTGGAGCCTCAGGACGTAGAGCACATAGTCGGAATATTAGATGGCGCATCGGCCCGTCAATTCGCCGAGGAACAGGTAGCAGCATACTGGCAACAGTCCATGGACTCCATCAACGGCATAGAGCTTTCTGAATGGGGAAGCCAGGAACTGGAGAAACTTGGACAGCTTTTAACTTCTAACGAAGCGTGATAATTGGCGAAGCAAGGACTAACTGACATCGACGTCACCGGTAAAACAGTCCTGGTCAGAGTGGACTTCAACGTCCCCATCGACCAGGGTGTGGACGCTATTTCTTCTTACGATCATCGCCTGAGGGCGACATTACCTACTATCCAATATCTGATAGACAACGGTGCAAAGGCCATTCTATGCTCTCATCTGGGACGGCCGAAGGGGAAAACCGTGGACACTATGAGGATGGCCCCGGTGGCCGAAAGGCTATCCGTCCTGCTATCAAGGCCGGTCAGGAATCTGAACGAGACTACCGGCCCCTATATGGAGTCTGCCATATCCGAGATGAGGCCAGGCGATGTCTTGATGCTGGAAAACCTGCGATTCCATCCCGGCGAGGAAGGCAACGACCCAGACTTCGCAAAGGCCCTGGCAGGTCTAGCCGATGCGTACGTCATGGACGCCTTCGCGGTGGCCCACCGACCCCACGCATCCACGGTGGGAGTCCCCCAATATCTGCCGACCGTCGCTGGTTTCCTTGTCCAAAAAGAGCTGGAGGTAATGGGCAGAGCCCTCGCATCCCCCGCGAGACCACTGGCGGCGATTTTGGGCGGCGCCAAGGTCAGCGACAAGATCATGGTGCTGGAACATCTTCTAGCAAAAGTAAACAAGCTCTTCATCGGCGGAGGAATGGCTGCCACTTTTTTGCGTGCCTTGGGACACCCCACCGGGGCATCTCTGATACAAGAAGAAAGATTGGGCTTCGCAGACCGGATATTGAGGAAGGCGGCCGACGAAGGGATCCAGGCTTATTTACCCGACGATGTTGTGGTGGCCGACGCGTTTAGTAAGGAACCCGGCCAGATCCAGACCGTGCCTATCCAGCGAGTGCCCGAGGGGTGGTACATAATGGACATAGGACCCAAAACCATCCGAAACTTCTTGTCGTCCCTTGGAAACTGCAGGACCGTCATCTGGAATGGACCCATGGGCGTCTTTGAGTTCCCGCCATTTGCGGAGGGTACTCGCCGGATAAGCGAGTATCTGGCATCGATGGACGCCACCACGGTGGTGGGTGGCGGCTCAACCGCAGAGGCCGTAGAGGAATTGGGACTGATGGACAAAATGACCCACGTGTCGACCGGTGGCGGCGCCTCCCTCGTGTTCCTGGAGGGGAAAGAGCTACCCGGTATCGCCGCCATCCCAGACAAAGATTCATAAGCACGAGGCTCACCAATGCCACGTCCAATCGTAGCCGGCAACTGGAAGATGAACACCTCGGTCGACGAGGCTGTGCGGTTGACCCTCGATTTGAAGCCGCTGGACCACGTCCCGCTCGTCGAGAAGGTGATCTGCCCCCCCTTTGTTTCCCTGGATGCTGTAAGCAGAGTGTTGGAAGGCTCGTCTATCAAGCTGGGCGCTCAGAACATGTACTACAAAGATAAGGGCGCTTTCACGGGGGAAATTTCTCCGGCGATGTTGGCAAATATGTGCCAGTTCGTGATCCTTGGCCACTCCGAGCGCAGGCAGCACTTCGGCGAGAGCAACGAGCTTATTAACTTAAAGGTCAAGGCGGCCTTTGAGGTGGGGCTAAGGCCCATTCTATGTGTTGGCGAGACCCTTGAACAGCGAGAGCGAGGAGAAGCGGCGGCCTTTGTGGCGAACCAGATAAAAGCCTGCCTGGCTGATTTACATAACATAGATGAATTGACCATTGCTTACGAGCCTATTTGGGCCATCGGCACTGGTATGGCCGCCACCCCCGAGATCGCCTCGGAGATGATGGGTGGCGTCATCCTCGATACCCTCTCGAATATATATGGCGGCGACATTGCCAGCCGGGTGCCGCTTCTCTATGGGGGCAGTGTGACTCCGGACAATGCGGATGGGTTCGTGAAGGAGGAGTGCGTCCACGGAGCGTTGGTAGGTGGCGCCAGCCTCAAGGCCGACCAGTTCCTGGAGATAGTGTCCATAACCGCCGTAGCCAAGGAGAGGCAGTCGGTAAGGCCTGACGGTGCCGATCAGTAGAGAGGAATTGGAATCTGGTGAACTTATCCGTGAAGTCAGGGGCTTAACTAGGTCGTCGGCCCCATGAACCAAGTTCCGATCGTAGCAATCATCGGCCCTACGGCCGTAGGCAAGAGCGCAATGGGTATCGACCTGGCCGCTGCTTTCGACGGCGAGGTCGTCAACTCCGACAGCAGGCAGGTCTATCGGTCCATGGACATCGGCACGGCCAAACCCTCCGCCGAAGAACGCTCTCAGGTCCCTCACCACCTCATCGATATTCTCGACCCCGACCAGGATTTTAGCCTGGCGCTTTTCCTTAAGATGGCTAGAAGTGCGATCCAAGATATTCAGGCACGAAGGAAACTCCCCATCCTCGTGGGCGGCAGCGGGCAGTATATCTGGGCCCTTTTAGAAGGCTGGCAGGTCCCCCAGGTGCCCCCGGACCCAGACCTCCGGAGGAGCCTGGAGAAGGAGGCATCGCGAGAAGGCGGCGAGACTTTGTATAAGAAGCTCCAGGAGGCCGACCCTCGGGCCGCTTCCAGGATCGATCCCAGAAACGTCCGACGGGTGATACGCGCCCTCGAGGTGTATCAGGCCGCCGGGACCGCTCCATCAAACCAGAAGGATGAACCCCTGCTTAGTCTCTTGATTCTAGGATTGACCACAGACAGAAAGGCCCTCTACGACTTGATCGACATCAGGGTGGACCAGATGCTTGCCAATGGCCTGGTAGAAGAGGTACAGGGTCTCCTGGACAAAGGCTATTCGCCTGACCTGCCGAGCATGTCCGGTATAGGCTACAAAGAGATTGCTCAACACCTGCGAGGCGAGCTTACTCTAGAGGGTGCCGTCCAGCGCATCAAATATGAGACCCACCGGTTCGCCCGCCATCAATACACTTGGTTCCGTCTGTCAGACAAGCGCATCAACTGGCTGGACGCTGGCCCCGATTCGGCCGCCGGGGCCAGCGCTTTGATCGATGAGTTCCTAAGGGAAAAGGGTAGCTGTGATACAATTGCATCAGCTACGGAGAGTCAATCCAAATGAGATTTACGAAAATGCAAGGGGCGGGCAACGATTACCTTTATATCGACGCCCGTTCCATCGATGCCGACTGGCCCAGCCTCGCTCGGGAAATGAGCGATCGGCACTTCGGCGTGGGCGGCGACGGAATCATCCTCATCCTGCCCTCCCGGGTCGCCCAGCTCAGGATGCGGATCTTCAATGCCGACGGGTCCGAGGGAGAGATGTGCGGCAACGGAATACGCTGCGTTGCCAAGTACGCCGTCGAACGCGGGATTGTCCAGCTCAACGGCTCTGGCCTTCTGGTTGAGACGGACGCCGGGGTCAAGACGGTCGAGCCCAGGTTGGAGGGCGATAGGGTTGTAGGGGCTCGGGTAGCCATGGGAAAACCGGAGCTGGATCCCGAGCTAGTACCGGTAGTGCTGAACAACCCATCCGCCGAGCGAATTGGCGAGGCGGTCGTGAATTACCCGGTTACCATCGGTGAAACATGCCTAAAGCTCAGCTTCGTGTCCATGGGCAATCCCCATGCGGTCGCTTTTATAGACCAGCCGGTGGACCGGTTCCCGTTGCGTGATATAGGCCCTCAGATAGAGCACCATCCCATGTTTCCTAAGCGGGTCAACTTCGAGATTGCCAATGTGCTGGACAGGAGCCACATTAAAGCGCGGGTGTGGGAGCGGGGCTCCGGCCTGACCCTGGCCTGCGGCAGCGGCGCCTCCGCGATAGGCGTGGCCTCTCATCTGCTGGGACTGACCGACGAGGTTGTTGACATAACATTGCCGGGCGGAAACTTGAGGGCCACCTGGGATGGCCAGGGTGACGTATACTTGGAGGGCGACGCCGTAGAGGTCTTCGAAGGCGAGTGGGGAGGGTAATTGGTGCAGTTTTCCAAGCGCCTTGACCAGCTTGCGCCTTATCCGTTTGTAGAGATATCACGCATCATCGCCAAGAAAAAGGCCGAGGGGGCCGAGGTGGTCACCTTCGGAATCGGTGACCCGGACATCCCCACACCTCCCCACCTGATCGAGAAGCTGGTGGAGGCGTCCCACAAACCCGCCAACCACCGCTATCCAGAGACGGACGGCCTACCCGAGCTTCGCAGTGCCATTGCCTACTGGTACGACCAGCGGTTCGGAGTGAAGCTGGATCCTGACAAGGAGGTCCTGCCGCTGATAGGTGCCAAGGAGGGCATCGGGCATGCATCCTTCTGTTTTCTGGATTCCGGTGATGCGGCTCTGATACCCGACCCGGCCTACCCCGTATACGCCGCAAGCACCATGTTCGCAGGAGGGCAAAGCGAGTGGATGCCCTTAACCGAAGACAATGGCTGGGTGCCTGACCTGGACGCCATACCTCTCAACGTAGCCCGAAAAGCTAGGGTCATGTGGCTCAACTACCCCAACAACCCGACCGCTGGAATTGCTGGTAAGGAGTTTTATAGGCAGGCTGTCGACTTCGCCCAAAAGCACGACGTGGCCGTGCTCCACGACGCCGCCTACAGCGAGGTGGTCTACGACGGCTACAAGGCTCCCAGCTTCATGGAGATCAAGGGTGCCAAAGACGTCGGGATAGAGTTCCACTCTTTGTCCAAATGCTTCAATATGACCGGCTGGCGCTTCGGTATGGCCGTCGGTAACGCCGACATGATCAAGGCCCTGTTCCAGATCAAGTCCAACCTGGACTCGGGCATACCCCAGGCCATCCAGGAGATGGCCATAGAAGCCTTAACCGGTCCTCAGGACGCCATCGACACCAACAACGCCATCTACCAGCGGCGTCGGGATAAATTGGTGGATGCCCTCACCCGCCTGGGTTTACGAGTCACGCGGCCAAAAGCATGCCTATATATCTGGGCCGGTGTTCCGAAGGGATATACTTCCGCGGAATTTGCCGCCCGGCTGCTGGAGGACAAGACCATCGTTGTCACCCCCGGCTCCAGCTATGGCAAGCAGGGCGAGGGATACATTCGCCTGTCACTCACCACTCCCGACGAGCAGGTAGACAAGGGGATCGAGCGACTCGATTCTTGGGACATCCCCCCGGCATCGAAGGCCTAGTGCATCTCCATGCAGGAGTTCAAAGCAACGGCTATCCTTTACATAAGAGCTCTCAGGAGGCTACTTAGATATCTAGAGCACCCGTAGAGACGGGCCCACCTATAGAGCGTGCCCTTCTGGTCGGCGTAGCGCTCAAGGGAAGCGAAGGACTTTGGAGTCTAGAAGAGTCCTTGGATGAACTCGCCTTCTTGACCCGGACAGCCGGAGCAGAGGTGGTGGGTGTGGTCAGCCAGCGACTGGAAAAGCCCAGCCAGGTCTACTTGGGGACCGGCAAGCTGGAAGAGCTGAAGCAGACTCAAAGGGAGATGGGCAGCAGCCTGGTCATCTTCGATGACGAGCTGACCCCGACCCAGCAGCGTAACCTGGAAAGCGCCCTCAATGGCAAAGTCATCGACAGGACCGCTCTCATTCTTGATATCTTCTCGCGCCATGCTCGCACCAGCGAAGGCCAGCTACAGGTCGAGCTGGCCCAGCACCAGTATCTGCTGCCCAGGTTGGTAGGCCAGTGGTCTCACCTGGAGCGTCTCGGTGGCGGCATCGGGACCCGAGGGCCCGGCGAGACCCAGCTCGAGACCGACCGCCGGTTGATTCAGAAACGGATCCAGCGCCTGGCTCACCAGCTCGAGCTGGTGAGCCAGCGAAGGGTGTCCTACCGGGACCGCCGCAAGCAGGCCAGGTTGCCTGTCATGTCCCTGGTAGGCTATACCAACGCAGGAAAGAGCACCCTGTTCAACGCTCTGAGCCAGGCCGGTGTCGTGGTGCAGAACAAACTGTTCTCCACCCTCGACCCGGTCACGAAACGGATATGGCTTCCGGCGGGTGGCCAGGTCCTCCTGACCGACACGGTGGGATTTATCCACAAGCTGCCCCCTCTGGTGGTCGCGGCGTTCAGAGCAACCCTCGAGGAGCTTCAGGAGGCCGACCTGCTCCTGCACGTAATCGACGTCACCCATTCCAAGGCGCCGGAGCAGGCGGAGGTGGTGGACAATATGCTGGCGGAGCTCAATCTGAAGGACAAGCCCCGATTTCTGGTGATCAATAAGATGGACCTGCTGGTCCCACGTGACGATGGAAAATCGCAGGACGACCTGGGCCAACTGTCGGACTATCCCAGCGTGCTGGTGTCGGCTACCCTTGGATGGAACCTGGACACGCTGCTGGAGAAGATCGGCCAGCGGCTAGGCGAGATGGGGCTTGTTGTGGCGCAGGCAGCGGGCGGTAAGGTCCGGCCCTGATGGCAGTGGAAAGACCATCTGGCAGAAATTGGTTCGCACAATATATGTTATGTGAACACAGCACTTGACTGGACAACCCGGTGATTTTACATAAAGTTGGTGGCCGTACAAGCTCGATTCGATGTCGACCTGAAATCAGACGGGCAGCGGCCTGATAGAACGGGAGATCGAGAACATCCGGAGCTGTGACGTCGTAGTGTTCGCCGGAGGCCGGTCCGGGACATTGGGTGAGTTCGCCATCGCCTACGACGAGGGAAAGGTCATCGGCATTCTCGAGGGTAGCGGCGGAATCACCGATCATCTGGAGACCATTGTCCAAATGGTCAACAAAAAGACTGAGTCGATTATCGTCTCCGATAGCGATCCTGCTCGTCTTCTGGACAAACTCGAGGACGTATATGAGGAGCAAATACTGCCTGGCTACCACAATATTCTCCAGGGTCACGACCCCGATGGTGTCTTAGACGATTAGATCCGCTTGTTGAAGGGTCGGCGATTTATGTCAATCGACTTGGCTATCAAGATAAGGTCTCGTAATCGAGATGGAAATACAGCCGTTCGAAGTCCACGTTTCCGAGCCGGTCTTGGAAGACCTCCACGACCGGTTGGCTCATACCCGTTGGCCCGATGAAGTAACGGGCTCTGGATGGGACTACGGCTCAAACCTGGCCTACACGAAGGAATTGGTGGACTATTGGCACACCCGATTCGACTGGCGAGCCCAGGAGAAAGCCATCAACGCCTTCAACCATTTCCAGGCCAACGTGGATGGCCTTTGGGTTCACTTCGTTCATGAGCGCGGCAAGGGCCCGCACCCCATACCGCTGCTCCTTACCCACGGCTGGCCCGGCCCCTTTACCGAGATGTTGAAGATACTCCCCCTTCTCACCGATCCAGCCAGCCATGGAGGCGACCCAGCCGACTCCTTCGACGTGGTTGTCCCGTCGCTGCCCGGTTATGGTTTTTCCGGTAAGCCGACCCAGGGTGGCATGAGCGTCTTGAAAGTGGCCGATCTCTGGGGCAGGCTTATGGCCGGATTGGATTACCAGCGCTTCGGTGCTCACGGAGGCGATTGGGGCGCCGCGATCACCCTCCGACTTGGCTCCGCGTTTCCAAAAATGGTGATTGGTAGCCACGTCACTTTGGTAACCCTCGCTACCCTCAGGCCTTACCTGGGGCCAGGCTCGCGAGAGCTCACCGAAGCGGAGAAAGGGCTGTTAGAAGAGAGGGCGAACTGGTTCGAGACCGAAGGCGGCTACTCCCATATCCAGCGGACCAGGCCTCAGACTCTGTCTTACGGGCTAAACGATTCCCCTGCCGGACTCGCGGCGTGGCTTGTCGAAAAGTTTCGAAGCTGGACCGACTGCGGAGGAGACGTCGAACGGAAGTTCACCAAGGACGAGCTGCTTACATATATCACTCTTTATTGGGTTACCGAGACCATCGGTTCTTCAACGCGCCTGTACTACGAGTCCTTCAGGGATCCCTGGGTCTTCCAGCCTGATGAAAAGGTCACAGTCCCGTGTGGTGTGGCCTTATTCCCCAAGGAGATCGCCCACCCGCCGAGGGAATGGGCCGAACGGTCATTGAATATACAACGGTGGACCAAGATGCCCCGTGGCGGCCATTTTGCTGCACTGGAGGAGCCAGAGCTCCTGGCGGAGGATATCCGCGCCTTCTTCCGGCCTCTCCGATGACCCTTAACGAAGATCAGTCGATGTCGTAGAGCTTGGCGGCGTTGGCGCCCGTTATTTTAACCTTCTCGTCATCAGGGACTCCTGCCAGGATCTCCTCCAATACTTGCCTAGACCGGGGCCACGTCGATTCGGAGTGGGGGTAGTCCGAACCCCACATCAGATTGTCCACCCCGATGATGTGCCGGAGCTGTATCCCAAGGTCATCCTCCTGGAAGCTTATGCGAACATTCCGGTGGAAGAAGTCGCTTGGTATAAGGTCGTTCTTGAACCTGTAGGTCGCTTGCTGGTGGCGCTCGGCGTAGACGTAGTCCATCTGCTTGAGGAAGTGGGGTATCCAGGCTAGCTCGAACTCCGCCACCACCACCTTGAGAGATGGATAACGCTCGAAAACTCCTGAGAATATCATATCGGCTAGGGAGTTTCGGACCCAGTAGTCTATGTTGGCCCTGAATGTGGCTGTCTGGCTGGCACCCTGTACCGCGTTGGATGCCATGACGGGTAGTCCCGGGCCCGGGCGCTGGGTAGCGGTATGCAGTGTGATAGGGATGTCCATTTCTTGGGCCGCCGCCCAGAATGGGTCGTACTCTGGCCTATCATACTGACGGTTGACGAGAGGATAGACGCTGATCATGGCCCCCGCCAGCCCAAGCTTCGCGGACCTCCCCATCTCCCCGATGCCGTCCTGGACGTCGTCCAGGTTGAGCATAGCTATCCCCTTGAGCCTGTCTGGGTAAGGGTGGCAAAAGTCCGCGAGCCAATTGTTATACGCCCTGCAAACGGCTGAAAGCAGGGCGCTGTCTTGAAGCTTATATAAGAAGAGGCCCTGGGAGGGATACAGCAGTGCCGCCTGGACGCCGTCTAGGTCCATGTCCTTGATGGCCGCGTGGGGATCGTAACCTCCTGCCGGTGCGTCCTCGAACCGGCCCTGGAAGGTGATGTTCTCAGGAGCCTCGAACCTTACACCGACCTGGGAGATCAGGCCGATAGCTCCGACCTTGAGGTCCTTTTCGACATACCACTGATCGTATTCCCCATCTCGCGCCATGTAAGGTGCCCGATCCCGGAACTCAGGATCGATCCTGCCGGTCCATAGGTCGGGCGGCTCGAGCACATGGGAGTCAGAGGATATAATTTTGTATTTGGCCATCAGTGCCTTCGCGGTGGCGAGTTGGCCCAATTCTACCCGGACTATCCTACCCCGGCAAGTAGCATCTTATGTCACCAGTCATGTTTGCTTGCTGGCCCTTGAGCGCTGGGTTATTATGAGTCGGCGCTAGTTGAATGGGTGATTGATGGCTGCTGCAAAGGATTGCGATGTCGTATAAAAAACGGATGACCAGACGGCTGAAGGATCTGTTCGAAAGGCCTGAGATATTCGTCCTTCCCGGTGGTATGAACCCCATTAGCGCCAAGGTGGCGGAGGTGGTGGGTTTCGAGGCCTTCTACATGTCGGGGGGCTACACCATGTTCCATACCGTGGGCTGGCCTGATCCTGGCTCTGGCAGCCTCAAAGAGATGGTGGACAACGCGAGACGGATCGCGCTGGCCGTTGACATTCCGGTGTTCGCCGACATGGAAACTGGATTCGGCGATGCAGTAGTCACCTATAACACAGTGCAGGAGTACATTCGAGCCGGAATCGCCGGAGCGCACATCGAAGACCAGACTTTCCCGGCCAAACTGGGCCCTCGCCAGAGGTGCGTCTCAACGGAGGAGATGGTGGGCAAGCTCAGGGCGGCAATGGACGCCAAAATGGATATGGACCCCGACTTCGTGGTCGTCGCCCGCTGCGACTATGCCGCCGTCCCAGGGGCGACATTCGAGGATGTTATACAACGTTGCCTGGTTTACAAGGAACAGGCAAACGTAGACGTGGTCTGCCCTCACCTCGAGTCCTGGGGCGAGATCAAAGAGGCCATCAAACGAATCCCGGGCCCCGTACTGCCCCTGTTCACCCATGAGCCCCACATCCATCCCAACCTGGAAGAGCTTCAAGAAGCGGGGGCCGCCGCCGCATGGTATCCGGGTTTGACGGGCATGCCGGCGCAGCAGGGGATGTGGGACATGCTCAACGACTTCAAAGAACGGGGTACAGAAGCGCTGGACGAGTTCCTCGAAAGATCCAAAAAGGGCAAGTGGGGCGCGGCGGATATGTTCTCTATAATGGGCCGAGACCGCCTTCTGGAGATGGAGAAGAGGTATCTACCTCCGCTGGACTGAGCTTTAACGGGCCGCATCGAATGTCCGCCCCTTCCACAGACCACCCTTTCCCTGCCAGGAACGCCGCGCCGAGTCCAGGGTCATAACGGCGTACAACACGCCGGTCAGTGGCGAGAGGACCGCTATCAACGGCGAGACCCGATACCACCGGCATCGTCCCCCCAGTAACATTCTTAGCTGAGGGAACCCTAACCATTCGGTAACATTTTAGGTGAGTGAATACGGGTGATGGCTATCCATAGCCCTTTGTGGTATAATGCGCAACGGTGGTAGCGTTTTTGAGTCCCCACATCCGATTTGTCATGGCCTCTCTGTGTCCCTATAAGACCCCAATTGGCGCCTTTGTGTGCCCACTGAATTGTCTAAGTGCATCCTCGGTTCGGTGACCTGATTCTCGCCAACTATTAGTAGAAAGGAGCCAAACCGATGATGAACTACCAAGATAGAGATCTCACTTGCCAGGAATGTAACCAACCCTTTGTTTTCACTGCGGACGATCAGTCGTATCATGCAGAAAAGGGTTACACTAACGAGCCCAAGCGATGTCCCACCTGCCGACAGGCGCGACGCCAATCCGGCGGCGGCGGCGGCGGCGGCGGTGGTGGATACAGCCAAGGCCCACGTGAGATGCATCCCGTGGTATGCGCCGAATGTGGCAAGGATACCACGGTTCCATTCCGGCCCCGTGGCGACCGCCCGGTTTACTGCAGCGATTGCTTCAGTAAACAGAGCACCGGCCAACGTAGAAGCTGGTAAAGCAATAAACCAATAGTAAAGAGGGGGCGATTGTCGCCCCCTCTTTACTATTCACCCCCAGATGGCTGAATGAACTCAGCGGTTGGTCTAACAGACCCTTATGTCAGGCCCGGGACACGTCTGGTCAGTTCGGACCAATCGTCCGCTCCAACGGCGCCCTGGATGAGTTGTTTGACACCTGCAAAGATCTCTTCGGGCATTAGTCCTTTCCACACGGCCGTCATCGTCACGCGATCATCCTGGTTCACAAGAGGATAGAGCCAGTCCACCAGCTTTGGCATCAACTGAGGTGGCACTTTGCCTGCCATCTGGCCTACGATCGGAGCCTGGTCTTGTGAGCTTATGCGTTCCCGAAGTATCGGGCAGAGATGGCTGTCCTCCTTGGCCAGATGGATTCGCATATGGGAGTGTAGGACGGCTGAGGCCCGTGCGGCGGCCAGTTCATCCGGTGCGCCCACCACCTGCTCCAATCCCGCGCACATTATGTCCATCTCTCTGTGGTCGGTGACAAACAGGGGTGCCACCAATGGTGCAACCTTGTTGACCGCTGGGAACACCACTTCCTCTTCGCCCTGGGCGTGTAGATCGAGTATCTCGGTAAACCATTGAAGTCGGTCGATCAAGGGAGAAAGGTCACCGCCGTTCGCCGCGGCCTTATACACTGCCTCGTCGATCTCTGTCAGATCGCGGCGAAACGCGTTGTGGAATACCGTTATGGCGTCAAGGGGCATTACCATGACTGGCGCCTCCTCATTTCAGGTTGCTGACAGCCAGGCTAGTTGAAGCCAGCCCGTCTGTCAACGCTACCCCATATTCCGCCGGTGTTTGTTGCTGGGCGTGAGACTCTCATATCTGAGCTACAGGATTTCCCGGGGGCGGTACTGGAGCGCCTCCGCTAGATGAGGCACACCTATGGTCTCCGAGTCCGCCAGGTCGGCTATGGTTAGAGAGAGTTTGAGAATTCTGTGGAAGCCTCGAGCCGACAGGTTCAACTGCTTCATGGCGGTCTGAAGAATCCCCTTGGCGCCGTCCTCCAGGCGGCAGTAGTTCCACACCTCGGCGGGGCCCATCTCCGAGTTGCAGGTAAAGGATGTTTCTTGGAAGCGACGCACCTGTGTTTCCCTGGCAGATTCAACCCTCTTCCGTACGTCCGATGAGGGCTCCTCCGAGGCTTCCTCGGAGACCAGCTTCTCGTACTCGACCGGCGGTACTGAGACAAACATATCGATCCGGTCGAGGAGCGGGCCGCTGATCCGCTTCTGATATCGGGTGACCATACTGCCCGAGCAACTGCATTGTTTGGTCGGGTGGCCCAGGAACCCGCAGGGACATGGGTTCATGGCGCCGACAAGAGAGAAGTTGGCGGGGAAGGTGGTGGTCCCGCTGGCCCGGCTGATGGTCACCACTTTATCTTCCATCGGTTGGCGCAATGATTCCAGCGCCGAGTGTCCGAACTCCGGAAGCTCGTCCAGGAAGAGCACCCCTCGATGGCTGAGGGTTATCTCTCCAGGTCTCGGCAACCGCCCTCCGCCGACAAGACCGGCGTTGGAGATGGTGTAATGTGGGGCCCTGAACGGACGCTGTATTATCAGGGGCTTGTCGGACGGAAGCAGGCCGCTGACGCTACAGATCTTGGTGACTTCCAGGGATTCCTGAGGCGTCATGCGCGGCAGTATGCTGGGCATCGCCCGGGCCAACAGCGTCTTACCGCTGCCTGGCGGACCCGTCATTACCAGGTTGTGTCCGCCCGCGGCCGCCACCTCCACGGCTCGCTTGGCGTGTTCTTGGCCCCTGATATGGGCCAGGTCCGGACCGGCGCCATCCCTATGGTATTCCAGGTGGATGTCATCGAACCACACCGGTTCCAGTGCCGTGTCACCTCTTAAATGACTGACCAGCTCGGTAAGACTGCTGGCTGGAACCACCTCCATACCCTGTACCAGGCATGCTTCCTTCGCGTCTACATTCGGAACAAACACGCGATCTACGCCCTCATCGTGTGCTATGGACACCATGGGGAGTATGCCACCGGTGTGCCGCAAACCCCCGTCCAGCGAGAGCTCGCCCAAGAACAGCGCGTTGTTGACAGACTGGGGCAACTGGCCCGAGCTGATCAAGATGCCCACGGCTATCGGCAGGTCGTAGGAAGCGCCCGCCTTTTTTATGTCCGCCGGCGCCAGGTTGACGGTGATCCTGCGCATTGGGAACTCGCAGCCCGAGTTGCGAATGGCGGCCCTTGCTCGTTCCCGGGCTTCTTGGACCGCCGTGTCGGGAAGGCCGACGATGGTGAACGACGGCAGCCCTGGGGAGATGTCTACCTCCACCTCGATGACGTATCCATCCAGACCCACGACGGCGCATGTCCGCACTTTAGCCAGCATAGGAAATGCCAATATACGGCGGATTCATCAACGGTAATAGTACGGAGGGGTGGGTGCCCAGTCAACCAGAAACTGCCATGCTCCACGTCAGCGGTACATACTCAGAGTAGGCGTATCCACCATGGTAGTAGGCGGCGACATATAGTTGACGGGCCAGGACGTGCCAGGTCAGAATGGCGCAGGTTGTCAAGGAAGTGATCCCCTGGTCCAGGAGGTTCGGTGTTTCGACGGCGGTCTCGGGTATTTCTCATTCTCCTAGGGCTTGTCCTTGCGGGCATTCTGCTGGCCCTGAGCGTCGGAGGCGCATCTGCCGAGGATGACGGATGGACGCGCCAGTTCGGTACCGAGGGACGAGACGCGGCCACCGGCGTGGCGGTGGCCGGCGACGGCAGCCTTTATGTGCTGGGCTGGACCACCCTTGTACTTCCTGACCAAACCAGCATGGGAGGGCTTCGCGACTCCTTTGTTCGCAAATACAGCCAGAACGGCAACGAGCTCTGGATTCGCCAGTTCGGTTCAGAGGAGGACGATACTCCCGAGGGCATCGCGCTGGATGATCAAGGCAACCTGTACGTCGTGGGCCGCGTCTACGCCCACCTACCAGACCAGAGTAACGAGGGGCTGAACGATGCCTTCCTGCGCAAGTACGACAGCGATGGTACGGAGATATGGACCCGGCAGTTCGGTACAGAAGAGAGGGATTCAGCTCGGAGCGTGGTCGTGGATGGCGGCGGAAGCGTTTACGTCGTGGGCGAAACAAAGGGAGCCTTCCCTGGCTTTACTCACAAAGAGGCATATCGGGCGGCCTTCGTACGTAAATACGATGGCGATGGGAACGAGCTGTGGGCTCGCCAGTTCAGCACAAGGGCCGACGACTTCGCCAAGGGCGTGGCCGTTGACGGCCAGGGCAACCTGTACGTCGTAGGCTCGGTAGGCTCTCCAATAGGCGGAGAGCTGCCGGGTGAGGTCTTCCTCGGTGGCTTTAGCGACGCTTTCGTGCGCAAGTACGACGGCGATAGGAACGAGCTGTGGACCCGCCAGTTCGGCACCGGTGGCAGAGACACCGCCACGGACGTCGTGGCGGGCAGTGGAGAGGGAGTCTACATAGTGGGTGAGACAAACGGCGCCTTTCCTGGCCAGGACAACTTGGGCGGTGAAGATGCCTTCGTACGCAAGTACAATAGCGAAGGGAACGAGCTATGGACCCGCCAGTTCGGTACTTCGGAGGCCGACGAGGCCAACGATGTCGCGCTGGATGGGTCTGCCAACGTGTACGTAGTGGGCGAGACTGACGAGGCTCTTCCGGATCAGACTTATGCTGGAGGGTTTGGGGACGCCTTCGTGCGCAAGTACGACGGCGACGGTGCAGAGCTGTGGACCCGCCAGTTCGGCACGGAACAGATCGACCTGGTGGATGGCGTAGACATAGATGATGAAGGCAATCTGTATCTGGTCGGACTCACCGAGGGTGTCCTTCCTGGTCAGATCAGCTTGGGCGGTCGGGACGCGTTTGCCATCAAGATCGCCGACCCGGCTCCAACGGTCTCAGCACCAACGCTCGCACCAGGATCCGCCACCCCCACACCGGCACGTCAGGACTCGGGCGGCGGATGCACTGCAGGCCCAGGTGGAGGGACGGTGTACGCCGGCTGGCTGCTGTTGGGGCTGCTGATGACAGGGCTGGTGCTGGCGAAAAGCAGGCTGGTGTAGGTATCCAGATGTAGGTATCCAATCGAAGGAGCGGATCGATGAGAAATGTCGCGATAGTTTCACCAATACGTACAGCGGTGGGCAGTTTCGGTGGCGCCCTGCGAAATGTCGCCGCCGCCGACCTTGCCGCCACGGTCATCAAGGAGCTACTCAACCGGAGCGGCATCGACCCCGCCAAAGTTGACGACGTAATCCTGGGCCACGGTTATCCCAGCGGGGAAAACCCGGCCATCGGACGCCTGGCGTCTTTAAAAGCAGAGCTTCCCATAGAAGTCCCTGGATATCAGCTAGACCGCCGCTGCTCCTCCGGGTTGCAGGCCGTCCTGAACGCCGCTATGCTCATTCAAACAGAAAACGCCGATGTGGTCATCGCGGGTGGCGTGGAAAGCATGAGCAACGCCGAATATTATGTCAACGAGTCTCGTTGGGGAGCGCGTTTTGGTTCGGTATCTATGCACGACCGGCTGGTCCGAGCTCGCGAAACGGTCTCCCCGGAAGAACGCTTCGGCCCCATATCCGGAATGGTGGAGACGGCCGAGAAACTGGCCAAGAAGTACGAGATTTCCCGGGAGCAGCAGGACGAGTACGCCCTTCGTAGCCACCAGCGGGCTGCGGCCGCCATAGGAGCGGGAAAGTTCGGCGAGGAAATCGCGGGAGTTCCCGTTCCCCAGCGCAAGGGTGATCCGGTGTTCGATAAGGATGAAGGCCCCAGATCAGAGACGTCCATGGAGGCCCTTGGACGCCTGCGGCCCATTACGCCCGGAGGCACCGTCACCGCCGGCAATGCCAGCAGCCAGAACGACGCCGCCTCCGTGTGTCTGGTGGTTGGAGAAGACAAGCTGGAAGATCTGGGCCTTGAGGGTATGGCATATCTGAAGGGCTGGGCCGCGGCCGGCTGTCATCCTGCATACATGGGTGTTGGGCCTGTTCCTGCAGTGGCCAAGCTCATGTCCAAACTCGGAATGTCTCTGGGCGACATGGACCTGATCGAGGTGAACGAGGCATTCGCCGTCCAGGTGCTGGCTGTCGTGCGAGAGTGGGGGCTGCCTGACGATGACAAGCTGAACGTCAACGGGTCGGGTATTTCCCTTGGACATCCCATCGGCGCCACCGGAGCCCGCATCATGACAACGTTGCTACACGAGATAGAGCGGCGGGACGCCCGGTTCGGGCTGGAAACCATGTGTGTTGCAGGCGGCCAGGGAGTCGCCGCTGTCTTCGAACGTCGCTAGATCGCTAAACGACGAAAAGGTCCCGGGGCATTGTGTACAACTGCTCGCAGCCGTCCTCGGTAACCAGGGTCTCTTCTTCCACGAAAACCGCTCCGTTGGCCCCCGGGGCCATCAGCATCAAGAAAGTGCAAAATACGTTCCCGGGCTCCAGTACCCACCCCTCTTCTTTCTCGTGGTGGTTGTGCTCGTAGCTGTCCAGGCCGATGCCATGTACATATAGCGCCAGCTTGTCGTTATCCCCACCCTCCCTGGCGACAGTCTCTCGGATCGTGCTGAACATCTCATTGGTGTCTACCCCCGGCCTCACGAACTCGTCCAGCATCGCTGACGCCGCTTTTATTATGTTACTGGTCTCCACCTGCTTCTTTGTTGGCTCACCCACAACCATCGTCCTTCCGCAATCGGTCTGGTACCATCGGTAGTCCGCGATAGCTGCAAGGGGTACCATGGCTCCCTTTTCGAGAGTGGGACTGAACCAGCTCATCAGGCTGTAGCCGTTCAGGCCCATTACGGTGTGCACGCCTCGGCGGGTCGCAGCCTCCCGGTAGGCCACTTCTACCTCCGTCGCCGTGGCCCCTTCCTTGGCCACTCCCAGCATCTCCACGAAGGCCTCCTGGCTTAGTTGGGCCGATTCGCGAACCCCAGCCTGGCTTTATCGAGACCCAGTTGACGAAGGGTCCGGGCCAGGGCCTCTACCGGCTGGTATGTAGTCGGTGCCGACGGTGTGTGTTTGACACAGAACCGGTCAACGTCGCCGAACACCTTGTTGAAATGGTACTCTTCGTAGGTGACGATATTCTTGATCCAGGTCGGGAAAGCCGATAGGTATCCCAGCGCGCTATGCCCGACGACAAGTGTTGGAGGAATCGATTCGGCCCTGGGGAGAATAGCGAAGGACTCACAGGTCACGATACCGAAGGGGTGATAGTCAGACAGGTAGTCCACGTTTACAGGGGTTGTGGCTACCAGGGCGTCCAGGGTGTCTCGCTCCATGAAATCCAGCGCTCTCTTCTTGTTAAGAAGCATCGCTCGCCTCCATCGTCCGCTTCGGAACGAAGCATACCCTTACACCGGTCAAAAGAAAACCCCTCCATGGACAACAGATGATATGAGGACAGGCGCCGAGCTACAGCTCGGCGCCTGTCCTTTCCGCGACCGTGCGGGTCAAGACGTACTCAGGCTCCCCCAGTTGCCAGAGTCCGTTTAGCCCATATCATTGCGCTCGTCTACGTTGTTCAGTTCGTCTGCCTCGAAAACTGCATTGGTAGGATCGACGAAACCTTTCGTGACGCAGTTCGGGCCGTAGCAGCCTGCACCGGTGCCGTCGCCAGGTCCGATGGTCGCGCTCAGAACCCCTGTCGAAGCACCTGCCGCAAGGGCCGGAACAGCCACATTGATTGCGCCAACAGGTGTAATAACGCCACCGTCTTCGCTCCCGGTAGCAAAATCTACATCAGTTGCCGGCGAACCCGCGGTCCCTATGTTCGTGACCTCGTAGTTGAAGAACTGTGCGCAGTCCAGAGGGCCGCCAGGACACGATTCCCCAGTCGGCGGGTTCACGAGCCGCACTGTAAGATCAGGTAGGTCAGTACCCGGCACGTCCGGGTCGGAGTCATCCGGGTCGCAGGCAGTTCCGTGCCCATCTTGATCGCCATCTCTCTGATCAGGGTTGTGCACGGTGGGACAGTTGTCGATATCATCGGGGACTCCATCCTCATCGAAGTCGTGTCTTATCGAGAACTCGATTATTCGGGGTGTGATGGTCTCGACGTCGATACTGGCTCCCAGGCCGCCTTTCTTCTGGGCCCGTGCTGTGTAAACCGCGGTTACCTCAAGGTCCCACGCGGCCCGCCCAGGCATATGTTCGCTTATTACATGGCCAGATATGCGTTGCCCGCCCTGCGGTACGGACAAGGTCAACTGTTTGAATATGGGAGCGTCCTCCCTCCACGGGTTCCAGATGTTTATGGCCGTTCGGTAGTTACCCGCCGTCAGCGCTGGCTTATGCGGACCGAGTTGTGGGACGCACACTACTTTGACAACGTACTGGTAGAAGACCCCAGTCTCATGGTCCTGGGCCTCTAGTGGCGTTTCTGCGTCGGCGCCGATGGTCCGTCCCTATGGTACCGGTGGCCATCAGGGCCAGCAGCGCGCCCAACGCCAGGATAACGATCAGGAGGGCGGTAATACTTACCTTCCTCCTCTCCTTGGTACCCACTAGCATATTTATGTATGTAACTCCTTTTAAAAATCTGAAGGACGTCGTGGGGGAGCCCTTCGCAGTGGGTAGTATGGGTCTGGCTGCCGTAATACGCAAGCCTACTCCAACCCGAGTCGATAGGGTCACCATTAGCCACCACAAACCGCCCATCCTTTCAAATATTAATCAACGTTTTGGTGCTTACCTTTAGACCATCCCGCTGGCATATATCATCGGGGGACGCCCCCGTCCGCCTGAGGCGGACGGGCCTCTCCAGGAAGGAGGCCCTTCGACAAGCTCAGGAAGAGCGGACAGGTTTGGGGGCCACCCCATACCCCCGGCAGAGCGGGACCTCTGCACTTCCAGATACGATTCCACCAGGACGTTCTCAGACTGACAACGCACAGCTCCCGCTCATGGTGATCCGCCTAAGGCGGACGAACCATGAGTAGACATCTGGCTGGGTGGTTCCGCTTTGCCTGGCGAAAACAGCTATGCGATAATAGGCCCAACCTATACCAGACATCCCGCCAACACTGCCCGGTGGTGTAGTGGTAGCACAGGGGACTTTGAATCCCCTAACCCTGGTTCGAATCCAGGCCGGGCAGCCACTTTAGCCTTTCTTGACTTCCTCCCAAGTTCTGGGATGATAGTCCCACTGTCAGCTAAGAACGATTACCAGGAGGATTCCAGATGTCGGAGCAGAACAAGGAGCTTTTCCGCCGGTTCGTCGCGGAGGTTCCCAACGGAGGCAATCTGGACTCCATAAACGATTTCTTCGACCCCAATTTCAGTTGGCATGGGCCGGGCGAGGACTTTACCGGGACCGAACGTGAGAAGCAGAACCTGGCCGCCTATCGCGAGGCTTTCCCAGACCTACATTTCCGCATCGATGATATGGTCGCCGAAGGTGACAAGGTGGCGTTGCGTTGGACCTCCACCGGAACGCACAAAGCCGACCTCATGGGCATCCCGGCTACCAACAAGAAGATGACCATGCCCGGCGTCACAATAGCTCGCTTTTCCGGCGGCAGGATCATGGAGGAGTGGGAGAGCTTCGACATGCTGGGAATGATGCAGCAACTGGGTGTCGTCCCCTCTTAACTATGGCACGAAAAAGGTGGCGTGATGACCTATAAGCTTCCGAAGATAGACCTGGGTTTTCCAGGGGTGCATCCCCAGGACATGCCCATGCTGGCCATGGAGGCCGAGGACGCGAGCTTTTACTCAGTGTCCATAGGCGATGGTGAGGGTGTCGGCGACACCTTCGTGAGCCTGAGCGCCATGGCGGCGGTCACCAACCGGGTGCGCCTGATCAGCAGCATCGCCACCTGGGCGCGTACTCCCGTGACAACTGCCCGAGCGTGCCGCACCATCAACCTGCTCAGCGGGGGCCGCTATATATTCGGACTGGGTAGCATGCCCCGGAACTGGAACGAGGACCACCACGGAATCCCCGGAGCCACGCCCATCGCGCGCATGCGGGAGTTCGTCGAACTCCTACGCATCCTCTGGCGGGCCACGCCGGACGAGCCCGTCAACTTCGAGGGTCGCTTCTACCGGGTCGTAAATTTCAGGGCGGGGGAGCCTCCGCCACAACCGCATCTGCCCATTTATATCGGCGCCAGCCGCCCCAACATGTTCCGCGCGGCCGGCGAATGGGCAGATGGCATCCTGCTGAACTGGAACTACACTTTTCCCTGGCTGAGAGAGGTCGCCTACCCGGCGGTCGCTGAGGGCGCTCAGGGAGGCGGCCGCACTTTCGATGACGTCGACGTGGTTGCGTTGAGGTGGACCTACATCACAGACGATCCTAACGAGGCCTCCGAGGCGCGCGATGGCGTTCGCCAAATCCTGGGCACCTACTTTATGGGCGTTGACTATCACAACGAGCTGCTGACAACCCATGGTTTCGCCGATGAGGTGAAGACTTCGTCAGAGGCTGCGGCCCGTGGAGATTTTGAGGGGGCAGCCAGGGCCATCACCGACGAGATGGTGGATACCTTCAGTATCATCGGCACCGCGGAGCAGTGTCTGGAACGTGTAGCAGAGTTCACTCCTTTGGTGAGCACTTACTCCCTTTACTCCCTGAGCCCCAAGGGGACTCGCGAGGACAGGATAAAGTCCATCCGCCGTCTCATTAAAACTTTTGGACATCGCGGCTGAAGGGATCTGTCAGTGGAGTACCGGAACCTGGGTAGCACTGGCCTCAAAGTTTCCCGTATTTGCCTCGGTACCAGCATGATGGGCGACTACGTGGACCAACAGGGGTGCACGAAGGTCGTGGACGGCTGCCTTGAGCAGGGCATCAACTTCATAGACACCGCGGATGCCTATAACGAGGGGCGGTCCGAGCAGCTTCTGGGCAAGGCCATGAAAGGCCGTCGGCAAGAGGTCATCATGGCCACCAAGGTTTTCGTACCCATGGGACCTGGGGTCAACGATAAGGGCGCATCCCGCAAGCACATCCTGGATGGTGTCGAGGCCAGCCTCAGACGTCTGGACACAGATTATATCGACCTGTATCAGATGCATTTCTGGGACCCGGAAACCCCGATTGAAGAGACCCTGCGAACCCTCGACGACCTGGTCAGTCAGGGGAAGGTGCGCTACATAGGCTGTACCAACTACGCAGCGTGGCAGGTTAGCAGGGCCATTTCGGTCAGCGACAGGCTGGGGTTGGAGAGGTATGCGTCGGTGCAGGTCCCCTACAGCCTGGGCGATAGGGCCATCGAGGCCGAGCTACTTCCCCTATGCGCCGACCAGCGTATGGGAATAATTTCGTATCAGGCTCTCATGGGTGGGCTGCTGACGGGAACCTATGAGCGGAACAAAGAGCCCGGACCAGGCACACACCTGGCTTCGGCCATGGGTCAGAGCGCTCGGAAACGTTACTGGAATGATGCGTCCTTCGACCTGGCCGACAAGGTCCGCGGGCTGGCTGCCGAAGCCGGCCGCACTCCTGCCCAACTCGCTCTGGCCTGGGCCCTAGCCAAGCCACTAATCACCTCGGTAATCGTAGGCGCCAGCAGGCCCGAGCAAGTGGCCCAAAACGCTAGCGCCTTGGAGGTTGCCCTGACCCCTGAGCAACTTGGGACACTGGACCGGCTTTAGGACCTAAGCCTGGATGTTGCCCAGCAGGACGATGAAGCCCGTGGGTGCCGGGCTGCCGCCCGCAGGCTCGATGCTGATTCCGATGGCGTCTGCGTCGGCGAAATCGCCTTCTACGATGATTACCTGGTCCTCGCTCTCGTCATCCTTAAAGGTTCCGGCGCTAATCGGTTGGTCGCCTTTGATCCGCCATATCTGATATTCCCGGTCCGAGGGGAGGCTAGGCAGCCGGTTCACCAGCAGGAACGCCCTACCTTGCCCAGGGTCATTGACAAGGATGCCGCTGGCCTCCATCGCCGGTTCGGTGCCAGCCAGGTAGGATACCGGTGCTCCCTCCGCGATCGAGTCCAGCACTTGAGCCTTCAACTCCGCCTTACTGTCTCCATCCCCGACGCCTGTGTATAACGCGATGCTAAAACCAGCAACAACGGCTATTGCAAGAGCTACCAAGAACGCCGGTACCGGCCTGAAAATCGGGGCTAGCCACCCAGGCATCCGCCGACCCATCGATTCTTCAATCGCTTCCGGAGCCGGTCTGACTGTTCCCTCGGAGTCTTTCTCTGCTTGGGTGAGGATTCGCGCTTTGAGATCGGCCGATACTGTCTCAGGTTCCATAGCGTCGGGCAGCAAGTTGGCAACGGTCTGGAACTGTCCAACGAGCCGGCGGCATAGATCACAGCCTTCCAGGTGCTGCCTGTAAGTGTCTATCTCATCGTCGGCCAGGGCCTCCAGCGCATAGGCGGCAGCCAGCTCCTCTAGCTCCACTGAGCTTGAGCTGTGCACAAACTTTATGTCAAATGGTAGGCCGCTAATCGGACTCCCCTTCACTCATGTCTTTCAACATGCTTCTCAGCTTCTGCATGGCCAAACGCATCCGGCCTTTTACGGTCCCGAGAGGTACCTTTGTACGCTCGGCGATTTCGTGATGGACGTAGCCGCCGAAGTAAGCCAGCATTACGGCCTCTTTCTGCTCCGTTGGCAGCGCTTCCATCGCCTCCTTGATCCTTTCCCTATCCAGGTCGAGACTCACTTGTTGCCATACATCTGGGTAACGTGGTTCGACGTTGGTCTCGTCCAGCGATATGCGCTCTTGAGCGAAACCCCTACCTCGAGTTACGTCTATTGCCCGCTGCCTTACTATACTTAGAAACCGCGACCTTGCGCTGCCCCGTTCGGGTTTGAAGGTCTCCGGCTTACGCCACACGGCGAGAAACGCCTCTTGCAATACATCTTCGGCCAACTGCCGGTCCTCCAGCACCCTATAGGCCACCGCCAGCGCTGTCCTATGATGACGCTCGTAGAACTCCTCCAACGCCTCGACGTTTCTTCTCTGAAAGGTCTGAAGCAATACTTGATTCCCTCGTAACAAGGCCTGTTTGAGATGAGCCCTGGCGTGCGAAGGTGGTCTGGAGCGGAGGAGGCCACGGGATGCCGGCTGCTGGCCTCACCGCCCTATCTGCTGCGCTCAGGACAAGCGTGATCCCGTTGCGGTACCCCTTCCGTGGCTCAGGGCACCCGGTGGAAGTTGTGGAGCGGCGCCCTCATGCGGCCGCGACCGCAGGTACCGTCCCGACCGCCCGCTGAGCCGTGTTCTCCATCTCCACCAGGCGTGCATGGACCATCCGCTTGAAGTTGCACGCCAACGCCTTCAGGTAGACGGCAAGCCGCACCCGACGGCCCCCTCGCACCCGCAAGCGCCCAAGCCCGTGGGCGCGCTTCAGCTCGGAGTTCGTTCCCTCGATACCAGCCCTTATGTCATACCGCTTGCGCCACTCCTCGGTGGCCTCGGCCCTCCGGCGCCGCTCGATGTTCACCTTCACCAGGTCCGCCTTGAGGACGTAGGCCCCCGCACGCCGGTCCAGCTTCACCGGGCAACGGGATCGCAAGGGGCAGGGCTCGCATGTTGTCCCGGCAAAGTGGACCTCTACCCGCTCCGGCGCATCCTTCAGCTCGTACTCCTCGATGGACGGGTGGCCGGCGGGGCACGCCGTGGCCTGCTCCCCTGTGACGTCGATCTGAAAGTCCGCGGCGGTGAGCGGCGGTGGTCCGTCACCCTCTCCTTCGTGCGAGTTCCCCGGCGCCGACCCCGCCACCGGGCTCACCAGTTCCGTTCCCCGGCGCGAGGCTTCGAAGGCATTGCGGCCCGACCCATACGCCGTGTCGGCGAAGAGCTCGTCCGGTCGGACCTTCCGCTCCGCGAGCCCGTCAACGACCGGCACGCTCACGTCGGTGTCGCTCCCACTCGAGGGGGTCACCTCCACGTGGGTGATGAGCTGGGTGGCGTTCTCCTCGTGGCAGGTCTCCGCCACCTGCACCTCGTACCCCTTCCCCTTGTGGCCGCTGTAGGTCACATCCGGGTCGTGGGGCGATTGCAGCGAGTCGGCGGACACCTGCTTCGGGTCCTTCAAGGCCACGGGCACCTTGCATTCCCCAGCATCGTCGTCATCGTCCCTGGGGCGCCCGTCCTGGTGTTTGCCCACATGGCACTGCTCCCGCAGCAGCCGCTCCAGCAGCCGGTACTCCTCCAGCTGGGCAGCAGTCGTGCCATGGAACCGGTCCACCAGCCGGTAGAGGTCCCGGGCACAGACCGAAAGGCGTCGCCGACCCTCCCCCGTGCGGGCGTCCTCGTAGTGGGTCGCCTCGTCTTCTTCCTTCAAATAGCGCCCTAGGAGGCCCTCCGGAACCCCAGGGCGAAGCTCTGGGTGCTCCCAGCGCAAGGCCCGCAGGAACAACCGCATCGTCTCACAGAACAGGCCCAGCCGGGTGAGTGTGGCGATGTTGCTCATGATGTGGGTGGAGTCCAGCCGTTGCTTTCCGGTGCGTATGCCCAGCGCCTGGATGATCCGGTCCGTGGTCTCCTGGAAAGCCAGCCGGCCACCGTCGTGCTGCATCAGGCGAACTCGGAAGTTGTGGAGGGTCTTCTGGGGCAGGTGGGTCTCCTCGATGTCCAGCCGCAGGGCGTGGTGCCAGAGCAGAGCCTGCCCTGAGCTTGCCGAAGGGTTGAACTCTAGTTGTTCCAGAGCTTCATCGTCGGTGAGGTTGAACATCTCTTTGAGGAGGTGGACCCCGAGGACGGTCTGCACCGCCCGGTTGGGACGGCCGTTGTCCACGCAGTACATGGGAGCAAAGCGCTCCTCGTCAATCAGGGGGAGCGCCTCGTTTCGGAAAACCTCGGCCCAACTTCTCTCCAGGCGCTTAGCCTTCTTCGGCGTCACCAGGAACTGGGACTGCCAGAGGCTCTCTTGCGGGTCTCGTATTCGGAACATCCTCCCCTCCCTCGGCCAGGCGCAGCGCCCACGACCTTTTATTACATTATCCCCACCTTGCCCAGGCTGGCGAGGGGTTTTTACGAACAAATCAATACTTCGTCGCTGGCGACCTTCAGGTCCATTCAGTCACTCTTATTCATTAATACGAAGTCCATCAATCTATAGATCATCAGTCCGCCTAACTTCTGACTGCATCCCATCATGGCCAGCAATTATATAGCAATTCAGCTTGACCCCGCCGTTCTTGCTGTCGATTTAGGATTTCTCAACTGCCGAATGATCCAAGAAGTCAAATTCTTCGCATACATCGACGAGGTACCTTTCGCTATCGACTCTGACGAGAAGCCCAAAAGGAGGTGAACATCGACCGCTATCAAGACGGCTAACACAAGCGTCCATGAACAATTAACGGAAAGGAGATAACAAAATGCGCACGAAACTATTCCTAATTATGGTGGCGGCCATGATCGTGCCCGGTGTGTCGGTTCTGGCGGTCAGCGCGTCCAGTCACAGGGAAGCCCCACTGACTTCCGTGAACCCGCAGGTGGATGGCACCGACCTGTATGCCTGGGTCGACGCTAGCGATCCGACCATGGTCAACCTTGTCGCCAACTATTACCCATTTTAGGAACCCAGCGGTGGCCCCAACTTTTATCGGTTCGCCGACGATGTCCTGTACGCGATTCACATAGACAGCTACGGCGATGCTGTAAAGGACATCACCTATAGGTTCTTGTTCGACACCGAGGTCGCAAATCCCGATACGTTCCTCTACAACACGGGCCCTATAACAACCCTGGATGATGCGGATCTAAACGTTCGCCAAACTTGATTCCCTCGTAAAACCCGTTTTGAGGAAGTTCCAGCGATTTAGCACATCTGCGCGCTACCGTATGTTGGGGTAGTGTACGGAACAGAGACTGTATATTGTACCCAGGTGTGGGTACGTTTGTTCTAATTCGACCTACACAGACTTTTTGCGAGAGAATCAAACTTACAAGCTGGTCAGGGTTGATTACGACGGCCCCGGTCGTGTACGGACGGTTCTGGGGACGGACCTGTTGGTGCCCCCGGCTAACGTTGGGCCTACGTCCATCCCCGATTACGAATCCGTGGCCGCAGAGGCCGTGTACGATCTCGGCGGGGGCGTAACGGCTTTTGCTGGTCCTCGCGACGACCCGTTTTTCGTGGAACTGGGTGGCATCTCCGATCTGCTGACCTTCGCTCGCACCCTTCCAGGTAGCGCGGGTGACGGGGTCGACGGACTTGGTGGATTCAATGTCATGACCATCGCCGTCCAGGTCCCGATCGCCGATATCACCGATGGAGAGCAACCTGTGATAGGCGTCTGGACCACGGCTGCCCGCAGACAGGTCACCATCAAGTACCCCCAGAAGGAAGTCCACGCGGGCAAGTTTGTCCAGGTCTCTCGTTTGGGCAGCCCACTGGTCAACGAAGTGGTTATCCCAATGGGGAAGAAGGACAAGTTCAACAGCTCAGCCCCCAAGTTCGATGCCCAGTTCCTGTCCCACGTGACCGACCCCGAACTTGCGGCTCTGATCAACCTGCTCTACGGAGGTGTCCTCAACCCTGGTGGTGATCCAGCGGACGATGTGCCGGAAACAGGTCGCGGCGACCTGGTCGCTGTGTTCCTGACGGGTATTCCAGGAGTCACTGACGTTCCTGGTGGTGCCGCATATGAGGCCCTGAGGTTGAATACATCTATAGCTCCCTCCGTGTCCCCAGACCCACTGGGAGCATTGGCCTCCCCACCCGACCTGGCAGGTTTCCCCAACGGCCGCCGTCCGGTGGACGACGTCACCGACATCGCGATTCGGGCAGTAGCCTGCGGATATGGGCCTGACCTGGAAGCGTTGCTCGGCCTGTGCAATATATCGCCCACCCATGCTGCTCTGGGTGACGGCGTGGACGCCAACGACGTTCCCTTCCTTACCGACTTCCCTTATTTGGGAACGCCTCACGACGGTTTTGAGCACGCTCATCATCCTATAACTCCGGGGGCGACAGCCCTTGCATTGGGCATCGGCGCCGGTCTGTTTACTGGTGGTGTGGCCCTAGCTGCGGTATTCGGTATCATGCGACGCCGCAGGTCCACAACCGTCTAGTTGATCTACTATGGGGGACCCACCGAGTAATCCTTCCATCTCCCTCGGTGGGCTCCCTCAAACCCTTTATGAGGCGAGAAGATGGGTAGAGTCAAAAAAGAAAGCTTGATGAAAGCACTGCCCTACAACGTTGATTCTCTCGTAAAAAGTCTGTGTAGGTCGAATTAGAACAAACGTACCCACACCTGGGTACAATATACAGTCTCTGTTCCGTACACTACCCCAACATACGGTAGCGCGCAGATGTGCTAAATCGCTGGAACTTCCTCAAAACGGGTTTTTACGAGGGAATCAACGTTGCTTTCTTGGGGCTGGTAATCATAATTCTCTCTGTCTTCGTTCTTGTGTTGCAGAAAGAAGGAACGCCAGACGCACCCGCAACCGCTTCGCCTCAGGCATCGACCTCTACCGACCGCCTGATCGAGAGTCTTCAAAGTCGTCTCAAGGTCAGGCCCAACGATACCGACTCCTCCGTTCAGCTTGGCAGTGCCTACCTTCAAAAGGCTAGAGAGACAGGCAACCCAGCATTTTACTCCAAATCAGAAGAGGTACTTTTGAGCACTTTGGAGACCAATCCAACCAACGCGGAAGCCATGACCTTCATGGGGGCTCTCGCCCTCGGCCGTCATGATTTCCGAGAAGGGTGGAATTGGGCAAGCCGATCTCTGGAGATAGAACCCCAAGATGCCGAGACTTATGGCGTTCTGGGAGATGCCCAGATCGAGCTGGGCCTGTATGACGACGCTGCCGAAAGCTTCCAGAATATGGTGGACATCAAGCCTAACCTGGATTCTTATGCAAGGGCGTCGTACGCTCGTGAGCTTGCAGGAGACCTAGGTGGAGCCATAGACGCCATGAAGCTGGCCGTGAAAGCAGGCGGCCTGGGACGGAGAACACGGCGTGGTCTCGGGTCCAGCTTGGGAAACTCTATTTCGGAACCGGGCTTTTTGATGAGGCGATGGCAGAGTATGAAGCCGCGCTCAAGGACTTCGGCGGCTATTACCTGGCGCTAGCGGCCATGGGCGACGTCTTTGCCGCTCAGGGCAAGTACGAGAAGGCCATCGACTATTACGGAAAGTCGGTAGACGTCATCCCGATGCCGACAACCCTCGCCACCCTGGGGGACCTCTACACGAAGGTCGGCGATACTCAAGAGGCCCGGCTCCAATACGATACGGTGGAAATCATCGCGAAGCTTGGAGCAGCAAATGGGGTCATATACAACCGCGAGTTGGCCAGATACTACGCCGACCACGACATCAACCTCAACAAAGCGCTGAAACTCGCACGTGCCGAGATCAAGGTGCGGAAGGATATCTATGGCTACGACACCCTGGCCTGGGTCCTCTTCAAAAACGGTCACTTGGATGAGGCAGCCGAAGCAATGGCCGACGCATTGAGGTTGGGCACCCAGGATGCCGATCTCTACTACCACGCGGGGATGATCCATCATGGCCTGGGCGAGTACGAGCAGGCCCGTGAGTATCTGGACCGGGCCTTGGCCTTGAATCCCCAGTTCTCGGTCTTGCAGGCGGACGTTGCCAGAGCGACGAGGGACAACCTGGTCAGGGAGTCAGCGGTTTCAAATAGCTCGGTGGAGTCCACAAGATGAGACGCCTTTATAGAGCCGCTGTTTTCATCTTAGTCGCCCTGGTCCTGTTCGCCGGTTCAGGTATCTTCTTGCGCCCGGGAACCGCATCAGCCCATCCCCTTGGTAACTTCACAATCAATCAATACAGTCGCATCGAACTCGACTCGGATCAGGTCAGCCTCCGGTTTGTTCTGGACATGGCCGAGATACCGGCGTTTCAGGAGATGCCCAGGATAGATGCGGATGAAGACGGGCATGTCAGCGGCGGGGAGTCCGATATATATAAACGAGGATCGCCCACCCGTCAGCTCACCGGAGCCGCCGCAGGCCAGCAGCAGCAACGGCAGACGCAGTGCCAGGGCAAAGATTCCCAGGAAAAGTCGTGGCGTTCTCATCTAGATTCACTCCCTGTGTTTGCGGGCGCCGGATAACCGGCGCCCGCTGCGGCGTTTGGGTCGTCGCCGGTCACTCACTAGGGAGCAACCCTGGAGTAGACCCGGATCTGGGGTAAGACGATTACCCCATCGGAGGCGTCGCCGGAGCGCATGTCGCCCCAACCGGGAGAGGCAGCATCCCGGTTCTTGCGGAAAACGCCCCTTTTCCGCCAGTGGCGGGATTGCTGACACGTGCGCCTTGTGAGGGGTGGCGGAAAAGGTATCGTGATTCCCCGCACCTCGGGGAACCGGGAATCAGAGATCGAGAATGTCGGAAGTGCTGCCGAACCCCATACGTCGGCGTTTACTGCCGGCGTTGTCCGGGCCGTATCCCGGCACTTCAGCTTCGACTCGGTACTGGCTATATCTACTCTTCCAAGCTGGTTGCACCACCCTATACGTCAGTGACCTGCCCCCAGTGGTCCTACCACCTGCCATGTCGGTCCGGCCAGCATTTGAGGTTGCCCCATTAAGGGCTGGTAGTAACATTCCAATTGATGGACGGTTATCCGGCCGGCCCCTGCACGGTGATCTCCAGGCGGTTGGACAGTTTCCTGCCGTCCTGGGTGCAGATGGCGCCCTCCGCCGTGCAGTCCGTGGTGGCGGGCAGTACGATGGTCACCGTCCCGTCCCCGTCCGGCTGGACGTGGATCTCCCACCCCACGTTGCTGCGCGGGACCAGCCTCCGGGCCTTGGTCACCTGGCCGCCGGTGACTGTGAAGGCGTGGTCGCGCATGATCTTGTAGCTGAACTTCTTCCTGGGTGTCTCGCTGAAACGCAGCTCGAAGGTGAACTCCCCACTTTGGGACCCGGGCACGGCCGAAACGCTGGCGGTCAGCGGGTCCGCCGCCTGGGTGTTGTTGGTCGCCGCCTGCCCGCTGAAGGAGGCCGCGGCGTTGCCAGACGTGTCCTGCAACTTGTTCGTTGACTGGCCCGTGGGCACGGTGTAGTCCACCGTCACCGTCTCTCCAGCCGCCACCGCCGATGCCAGGGTCAGCGTTACGGCGCTGCCCGACACCGACACGGTGTCCACGCCCCGGCTGCTGCCCGCCACCGTCACCGCGAAGGCTGAATTCTCCGGCGTCTCGCCGGCGTCCAGGGGTTCGTCGAAGGTGATGGTCAGCGTGGCTCCGTCCACCGTGGCTGCCGACGGCGAGGGCGCAACCGTCTCCTGCGGGGTGGCGGTGACCTCCCCCGATGGATCGCCGGCGGCGTCACCCTTGCGTGCGACGACCCTGACGGCGTACTCCACCCCGTCGGTCAACCCGGTGATGACGTGGGAGGTCCCCTTCACATTGGCCACGGAGACATCGTCCGCGTCATCCCAGTCGTCCGCCGACTCCTTCCACTGGACGGTGTATCCGGTGGGAGCAGGGCCGGAATCGGGGGCGTTCCAGGACGCCAGGAGCTTGCCGCTTTCGTGCCGGGCAACCTTCAGGCTGTTCGGGGCGCCGGGCGCTGGCGTCGGGACGGTTCTCGGGGTCGCCGACGAGGATGTGTTGTTCGTGACCGCCTGTCCGCTGAAGGACTCCGCGGTGTTGCCCGACGCGTCCTGCAGCTTGTTCGCCGACTCGCCCGTGGGCACGGTGTAGTCCACTGTCACCGTGTCCCCCGTCTCCACCGCCGCCGACAGCGTCAGCGTCACCGCGCTCCCCGACACCGCCACCGCATCGACAGCACGTGTCGACCCTCCCACCGTCACCGCGAACGACGACTCAGGCGCAACCGAATCCGCGTCCAGCGCCTCGCCGAAGGTCAGCGTCAGTACAGCCCCGTCCACCGACGCGCTCGACAGCACCGGCGCCACGTCGTCCACGTCGGAGAGCCGCACCACCAGCGCCGCATCCACCGGGTTGGCCCCGTCCGTCACCCGTACCGTGACCTCATACTCCCCGTCGGTGTCCGCATCGTCCGGCGCCTCGTAGTCCTTCGCCGCCCTGAACGACAGTACGCCGTCGGCCGTCAGCGCGAACTGTGCCGCATCCGCGCCCCCGGCCGCGCCCGCCGGAATCGACCAGGAGAGATCCGCCGCGGCCGTGTCCGCGTCCGTCGCCGAAAGCGTCGCCATCGACGTCGCGTTCTCCGCCACCACGATCGGCGAGGCCGTCGTCACCACCGGCGTCGCGTCGTCGTCCGCCACCACGACATCCGCAGACCCCGAGGTTCCACTCACCGTGTAGCCCGAGCCCGAAGAAACCGTCGCCGTCACCGTGCTCGCATCCTCCGCTACCTCGTCGTCCTCCGTCGCCACGCTCAGCGTCGCGCTGGCCGAGGCTGCGGCGAACGTCACCGACGTGGGCGGCGTCCCGCTCACCGACGCCTCGCTCTCCGAGACCGACACCGTCACCGTAAGCGCGGCATCCGTCGCCCCCGTGCGCGAGAGCGTGAACGCCGCCGCCGTGCCTTCCGTCACCGGCGTCGCCGACGCCACAATCGATACCACGGGGAGCGATGATGACGCCGGACCCGGCACCGTGAGGCTCAAGTCCCCCGCGAACTTCCCCCCCTCGGCGCGCACACGGCGTTCTGCGCCGCGCAGTCGCTGGTCGCGCGCGCGACCAGCGTCACCGCGGCGCCGCCGTCCGGGGCCACGACAATGCCCCACTGGCGGTCCTTGCCCCGCTCGCGACGCCAAACCCGCTCAATGCGCCCGCCCTCGATGTCGAACAGCGCGCCCTGCACCGTGCGGTAGCTGAAGTTCTCCGGTTCGTGGCTGAACTCCATGTGGAGCTCGAAGCTGTTCGAGCCGTCATGCGCCGACGGCGTCTGGGTGAAACGCGCGGTCATCGGCGTTCCCGGCACCGCCGTCTCAACCGCCCGCGAAAGCGACCGGCCGCCGATGCACACCGCGTTGGCCTCGGTGCAGGCCCGCACCGGAACTTCGATGGTCACCTCGCCCAGGCCGTCGGGTACGACCGTCACCTCCCAGGCCGGATCCGCGCTCTTGGACGCCACCCGCGCGCCGGTAACGCTCCCCCCCGTCACCTCCAGCACCGAGGCCGCGTCCCGCGTGGCCGAGAGCCCGTCGGGCTGGCCGCTGAACTGGACACCTACGGTGAACGCCGTCGCCCCGTCATGGCTCTCCGGCACGTCCTGGAAGCTTACCTCCGGCTCCGTGCTGCGCGTGCTGCCGCCCAGCTGCACCACCGTGCCGTTGTGCGCAAGCTGCGCATTCGTCTGACTCTCCGCGCTGCGGATGGTTCCGCCATTGAGCGCCAGGCTGTTCGGCGTCACCGCCATCAGGCTGTGGGAACCGTCGCCCTGGACCAGCGTGTAGCCGAAGACGAGTTCCGCCGTCCCGCTGCCACTGGCATAGGCAGCGCTGCGCGCCGCCGTGCTGCTGCCTCCGAGCTCGACGCCGACGGACGGCGTGCCGCCGTTCGTGCCCACGTCCACCGCCTCGCTGAAGGCCACCGTCACCCCGACGGTCTCGCCCACGCTCCACTGCGCGTCGGTCCCCGCTCCGCTCACGCTGGGCGTGCCGTCGACGGTCGGCGGAACAATTTCCACCTGCTGCTCGGTGTTGGGGGTGTGGACGTCGCCATTAACGCTGATGAAAAGAAATATACGGTCCGAAGTGCCCCATTCTTGGCTTAGGTGATTTTTATATAAACGTTTGTCTTCAATGCTCCAGCCATCCGCTCCTGATTGTTCTCTACTGCCGGTCAATTCATAGACTGCCCGCGGACCAGGAGCAAAAGGCTCACCGGGCGCGCCCGTTGGTGGAGGTGTTGCCTCGTTCACAGTAATGAAGTAGTTCGTCTGTGGATTGAGGGTCGTGTTGGCTGGCGCCGCGAACGTGTTGACGCCATCCACCAAGGGTGTCTGGGTTGTGAGCGCCGTGACCAGTGCGCCCGGCTCGCCATTTCTTTCTTGCCTGATCAAGACGGTCGTCTTCGTTGAACTGGTCACTGATCCTGCGGCCAAACGCACCTGCACATTCCTGATGGTGTAGCCGGCAGTATGTGCCCCGGTTCTAAAACCCTGGGCATAGATTCCAGCCGCTGGTTTAAGAGTTGATAGCCGATCTAAGTTGCTGACCAGGGTAGTGCTCTGCGCGAACGCTGGCGGCGGGGTCTCGAAGGTCATGCCTAAGAGTAGGGCAATCATTGCCCCCAAAAGTAGTAGTCTGCTCAACTTCATCTTCGCGCTCCCTAGATTCAAGGTTGTCGCCCTACCGTCTGCCGCAACAGGGGCCGTGCGTGGGGGCCGGTAGCGATGGCTGTGGGTAGCGATGGCTCGTGCGCCCGACTGCCCTGCTCTCCCGTGCCGTTCTGGGCCCAACGAGAACGTGGTTTGGGCGGCGTCAGGATTCTTGATGCCGTCTCAGGCAGTCGACGATGATGCGGTTCATTTCGGGAAACTGCTCGGCAGCGAAGTTATCGATCCAAGCCTCGATCTTGCGCCGTGGCGTGCCGTCGTCCCAGGCGGGTCCGTAGTCGGATGGTTCGAGGATGCAGGCCGGTTCCTCGTGCAGGATTATCCAGCCGTCGGTGAGGGAGTTACGCGTGGGTTTGAAGACGGCGGGGTTCTGCCTGACGGCATCGAAGAGTGCGGCCCGTATCTCGGCGTTTTCGGAGCCGGCGGTAGAGAGTCCTAGATCTAAGTAGGGCGTCTCATCGTAGAACCGAAGTTGGAATAGGAGAAGCGCGTGGGAATTGGGTGCCCAGCCGGTGCCGGTCCTGCTACTGGGAAATTCGTCCCAGTCGGCGGCGCGAAAGCGGACGAACTGGGCAGTTGAAAGGTCCAGTTTCCAGAAGGGATACTTGGCGACGGCCTCCTTTAGCATGGGCGTGGTCTCTTCAATCGGGATTGCCCAGATCAAACTGATTCCTCCAACCATGTGACCCTGTGGGATGGCTCGAACTATAAAAGGGCAGCCTGAGGGCGTCAACTGCATCCGATTCACTCAACTGACCCACTCCCATAGGGTAACCACCCCCCTGACGAGCGTAAAAGTCTAGAATTGCCTGCCCCTGCCCAAGCGTCTCCCTCGGGGTGGTCTATTTACCCCGGACGACCCCATAACTGTCCGAAATACCGGTGCTCTCAAAGCAGGCTAGCCAGGTGCCAGCCGAAGCCGGCTGATCCGTTCTAGTATCCCGGTCAGCATTTCCCTGGTTACCAGCACCTCGGCAAGCTGAAACACCAGCCTCCTTGCGTGGCGTACCAGTCGCCCACCCGTCTTGATCAGCCTGGTCTGAAGACTGCTCAGAGTCCAGTGCTTCATATCCTCCGGCAACACCAGCCTTCTCATAAAGTTGCCCAGGTTGTAAGTCAGGACGAACAGCCATAGTCTCACCTGGTTGGCCACGAACTTGTGGCAGGAAAGCCGGGTCCAGTTCAGGGCGTACTTGCCCTCCTTGATCCACTGCCGGCGTGATGGAATCACCAATTGTTGAAGCATGGAACTCCTTTGTGGCTTGCCCCATTCGGTCGTCAATACCGCGGGACAAGTACTCCATGACATTGCTGGCAAAGTTCTCGCCGGCTTCAAATGTCACCGAATCTACCCTGATGTCATCATATTCCGGAGTACCAGGTTGGATGACCTCGAGGTGAACAAATGGAGGCACTACGCGACGAAAGTTTTTCAGTCCAGGGCTTTCCTCCCCGATAAGGTATTGTTGAGGTACCCTAACGCGAGATGGCCCACGCTGCGACTGCCCTAGAGCTTGCAGGCCAACGTTGCCCATCTTCCCTGTAATTACGAACGATCCTTTGTAATTGTTCGGCGATCTTCCCTGTAAGAAGCCATATGTAGTTCTCCTAAGGCCGTATACGGCATCCAGAGCAAGCTCAAGATCGAGAGCAAGCAGGAGTTGGTGGTCTGGGCTGTGCGCTACGGCCCTTGGACGATGATCAGGTAGGGAGATGAACCTCACACCGTGCTCCATCAATCTTGGGTTGCCCTGGGAGCGGACATCTCGCTGAGACGCGGGGGCGCGAAGGTCGTAGATAGAGCATCAGTGTAGCTGACCTCATGGTGAACTCTGACCGGGTACGTCGCCGGCTTGGCGCTACAATCGTCGTGCAGTCGGCCTCGGTAGGTTCACAGGGCCCCCAACCACATCTCGAAGACAGTTCTGTCTACCGTCCACTTAGGCCCACCAGACTGGACAAGATCAAGAACCTTCACGCTGAGATTCACACTGGCGCTGTAGATATTCCGTCGTGGGGAGGAGACGTAGCCTTCCCGAATTGAGGTGGTGTTAGCCGCCGGCCGGCGCACCGCGAACGAGGTCATCCAGGATTCCGAGTGTCACAGCAGACTCGCCCGCCGTTTCCCGGTCTCCTCTCCGCCCCTAAGCTCCTACTGATACGTCCAGGTATCGAAAAGGTCGTTCGCCCGAACGCCGTTTTCGTCAACTAGCTGCGCGTCCGAGCCGAAGCCAATCCAGGCGATCTGGCTCTCTCCAACCATCAACGCGGGCTTGCCCTCTGGGGCAGCGCTGAAGATGAGCGTATCCGTGCCGCTTCCACTCAGCAGTGGCAGTTCCCACCCTCCGGTGGATGGCTCCAAGACGTACAGCACAATCTCGCCCTGAACAACCACGGGCTTGCTGAAGGTGACCTCCACGTTGCCATCTCCGTTGCGGGCGAGACCCAAGACCGTGGCCGGCTCTTGGACGCCGCTGGAGAACGCCTCCGGCGGAAGCTCTGTGTAGCTCTCAGGCGGTTCTATCGAAAGCGGCTCGCCGAAACCGTGGTAGCGGATGGTGGCGACGTCGCCTGCCTCACCGCCCAGGCCCACCACGGAGATCCGGACCTCCCTGGTCAGAAAGTCATCGGCGCCCACGACACGGGTGAGGTTGCCAGCTGACAGAAGGTCCATGCCACCCATCCCACCGCTCTGTTCGGCGGGAGGTTCAGTGACGAGCACGTAGGCCTTGGTCCCGTCGTCCAAGGTCACCATTTCCCCCAGCGTGGTTGGGACGTCGGTCGCCAGGTACAGCAGCCCGACCATGGGCGTAACGCTCAACAGCGCGTCATCGGGAGGAGTGCCTTTGACCCACTGCATGGATTCGGGGTCTTGGAAGTAGGTGTCCGCCCCGATGGTCACGCCATTGATGTCGATTGTCTGCCCCGCGGGCCCCAGGGATACGGTGTACTGGAGCTTGTCCGGCAGAAGAACCCCGCCGCTCAGCCGCATGAGGCCCTCCCCAGCTCCCTCCGGCGCGCCTTCCATGGGAAAGGCGGCCAGCAGATTGAACGTTAGGTCAAAGGAGAAGCTCTCATACTGCTGCATGGCCTGGGTGTTGCACGCAATGACCGTTGCAGCGTCGTCCAACGTGCCGCCTACCGTACAATCGTCGGCAAGGGTGATGCCGCCTGAAACGGTGACGCCGGGATCAATGCTGGTTGTGGGATCCGTTGGAGTCACCGCCGTGCCGGATGAAGCGGTGGCTGGCGCTGGTTCGACTGCCGGAGCGGGCTCCGTGACAACGGACGGCTGCGCCGTCGTGTCGGAGTCGTCCCCGCAGGCGACGGAGGCCGCGAACGCCAGAACGATGACCACTGCCAGGAAGAATCGCTTTTTCACGTCAGCTTCTTTCGATGAGGATTTCCATCTGTTCTAATAGGTCTGGGCCCGGAAGGCCGCTAGCTCTATCAGTATACAGCGAAGTACCTAGCGGCGTGATGTGGATGGGGTACGGCGGCGCGTGGCAAGACGACGCGCCGGTGGAGGTGGTCGTGGGGCACTCGCACGCTCCGCCGGGGACCGAAGAGACCGCCCTCCGGACACGGAGGCTCCCCCGCGTCCACTACGATGATCTTAGACGTGTTCGTAATTTTGTGGTTCATGCCAATCCTCATACTAGGTCGGAGTTCGAGGTAGTAGCGTTCAGGTATTCGTTGTTTAGCGTGGATTCAGACGATCTCCTGTTGTATAGATTGCCTGGTGGAGGAACTGTTATGGACCGATATTTCCCAGATGGAATCCAGTGCTTTCATAAACACACCATCCTGAGACAGTCCAGACTATAAGATCGCCTGCTGAAGTTGTCAACTGCCACCAACCGCGCTAATATCACTTCATCTAGAGAAACAGGGTCTCCAAACCACTTGGAAAGGCTCTAAACGGATTATTCAGACCGAACCTCACGCTGCAAGTCGCGCACCTTGCTCAGGGCAGCCTCGATATGATCACGATTCCCTAACAGACACATGCTCCTATCCAGGATTGAAACGAAGTCTCCCTATCCGCTCCAGCATTTCATCGAACATCTCCCTGGTCACCATCACCTCGGCAAGCTGGAACACAAGCCTCCTCGCATGACGCACCAGTCGCCCGCCTATCTTGATGAGTCTCGTCTGAATACTTGTCAGGGACCAGCTCTTTATCGCTTCTGGCAGAGCCAGCCTTCTGAAGAAGTTGCCCAGATTGTATGCCAGGATGAATAGCCACAGCCTCACCTGATTAGCCACGAACTTATGGCACGAGAGCCGAGTCCAATTGAGGGCGTATTTTCCCTCTTTAATCCACTGCTCTGCTGTGCCTCTGCCATTGTAGAAGCTGACTATTCCCTTCGTTGGATAGCTCAGGTTGGTTACGATGAAGCCTACTCTTGGGAACAGTTCTCCCTGATGCCACTCCACCTTGGCCACTACTCTTCGAGGAACATTCCAACTCTGGGCCTGATAAACGAAGTCGTGATACGAGACGATGGGCTTTTGAGAGGGCCACTCGGTAGGCCGTACCAACAGGTGAGCTATTTCCTTCTGAAGCACTTCGTTCGCCGGAAGCCTTATGGCGTAGCCGATATGCCTTGTCTCCAGGTACTCGTAAATCTCAGGCTTGGCAAAAGCAGCGTCTGCTCGAAACAGCAGCCTCACCGCCAGCTTCAGGTAGCGCTCGACGATGGGATTGATGAACTCCCTCCAGCCATCGGCGCTGTGGACGTTGCCTGGTCTGAGAACCGCCCCTTCGCAATCTCCAAACTGGTTGAGGCAGAACAAGGGGTGATAGCACATGCATCCAAAGTGGCCGTTGTAGGCTGCTTCCTCCTGCTCGCCATGCACCGGACTCTCCGAACTGTCGATGTCCAGGATGATACGCCTGTGTACGGTCTTGGCTAATGCACGTTTTATCCATTCGACATTCAGCCGCTCAATGCCCTTGAGGTTTTCCTTTTGTGTCAGCAACTCCGTCTCGAACCTACCCATCTCGCTGGTGCTGGCCGCGTTCCTGTCAGGGCCTTTCCAGCCTACCACTACTCTCAGGGCTGGGTCTTGGGAAAGGCGGTCGGCATCATTGGTGTCGTCGTATCCAGCGAGGCGGCTGTAGACTGACTGTCTCAGCAGTGGGATTAGCTGATGCAGGATGTTTTTGCCCGTTCGACTCTCTTTGAGGAATTCGTCGGCAGAGTCGGTCAGGCTTAGGGCGTCATCAAGCTCTCTGCACGCCAGCAGTCCTGCGTCTGAGGTGATGGTAGCACCGCGAAACTCCACGCGAACTTTGGAGTCAAAGTCGAGCTTGAGAGGGGTCTTTTCGTCGTCACCCATAAGGTGCCTCCAACACGATTACGTAATCAGAAGCCAGAACCTATATTCATGGGTGTATTATAATGTATAGACTCCCATTATATCCGTTTAGTAATCAGACTATTCATAGTAATCACAGGAACGCCAATCACCACTTGGGTCTATCTGGGAAATCCAGGATAAAGGGGTCAAGGCGGAAGAAATAAGACAGGGCCTACATCTTTCCATCGACAATTCTCCTGTGCGACTGGGCGTTGTCGAGTCGGACCTGAGCTTTCCACTGGGCCAGGGTGGGCTCAACACCCTTCGGTTCAGCCTCCTTCTAAAGGGGGAGCTCAAGCAGGCAGGGCAAGAAAGCCGCGAGCTCCACTACCGTAACGACAATTACGGGAAGCGTTTGGGCTGGAATGAGATCGTCCTCAAGCCCGGAAGCGGGATCGGGCTTATGAACTCCACGGTATCTGAGTATGACCGCAGCAACGAGCTGCGCGATTACCCAGGCGACGTGTTGGAAAACCCACCTGAACTCCGTGAGGTCCGCTCGACTTTCCGATTTGTGAGTGGCCCGGCCGGAACCCTCAGGCCTGAGCAGGAGACACCGTCGGAGTCCGAAGAGCCCGGATCCAAGGGTAATGACGTCCTTACATCGCTGATAACCGCCGATAAACTTAGTCTACCGGCGATCGTACTGTCCCTAATCTTCGCGATAGGACTGGGGCGCTCCATGCCATGTCTCCTGGCCATGGAAAGACCATAATGGCGGCTTATCTCATAGGAACCCGTGGCACGGCAAGACACGCTCTGTTCCTTGGCTTGACAGTGACTGTATCTCACACGTTAGGAGTCCTGGCATTGGGGTTGGTTACTTTATACGCTTCCCACCTCATCGCCCCCGAACGGCTGTATGCCTGGCTTGGCCTGTTCTCAGGCCTGGTCATCGCGGCCATTGGAATGTGGCTGCTCCTGGCAAGGTTACGTCGCAGGTATCGAATGGCCCACGATCATCATGGCCATCCTCATGGCGCTCATGACGACCACAAACACGACGCCATCGGCCTTAGCTGGAAGAACCTGGCAGCCCTCGGCGTCGCCAACGGGTTCATCCCGTCGGTATCGGCTTTGCTTATATTGCTGGCAGCCATTTCTCTGCACAGGATAGCTTTCGGGCTACTGCTGGTCCTGGCCTTCAGCGCGGGGATGGCGCTGGTGTTGGGTGGAGTAGGCCTGCTGCTCGTGTATGGTGGGCGCATCGTCAGCCGGACCCGCATCCAAAACGGGCTGGTCAGTCGGGCTGTTCGGCTCATGCCGGTTGGTACAGCCCTGGTTGTGCTGGTCTCGGGGCTGGTTGTCACCGCAAGGGCTCTCTTCCAGGTCAGCTAACCGCCATCCCTCTGACCCCGTCCCGTCACGGAAGGGACGATTGCGCATATGCCCTAACGGTGATCCCCCCTGCGATCCAAGGTCAGCTCACCCCCGCTCGTAGTGATCCACCTATACCGCTCATGGTGAGCTTGTCGAACCAGAGCGAACGTCCCAGACATCCTTCGAACACCTTAGGGTGAGCGAGCCGGAATCCCGACGGGGTTGACTTCCTTTAAAGTTTTGGCATGATAAGGCTAGCGACTTATACCAGCGACTTATAAAGGGAGCGATACCATGTCTGAACAGAACAAGGCCGCCTATCGCAAGTTCATTGAAGAGGCGGCCAACAAAGGCAATCTGGACGTGATCGACGAGGTGTTCGGCGCCGAGTTCGATCCTCATATGGGCCCGGATTTCAGGGGGCCCGAGGGCGAGAGGCAACTACTCGGTGGATTCCGCTCAGCCTTCCCGGACCTCCGCTTCGATGTCCACGATATGTTCGCCGAGGGCGACAAAGTGGTTACACGCTGGACTGTGAGCGGCACCCACAAGGCAGACTTTATGGGCATTGCCCCTACAGATAATAAGATCGAGGTTGCTGGGATCACCATCATCCGGTTTGCAGGTGGAAAAATCGCGGAGGAATGGGCAAGCATGGATACGATGGGGATGATGCAGCAGTTGGGCGTCGTTCCCTCCTAGGGCTTTTGGGGAAGGCCGGTCGTGCAGCAAGACCACGAACACTTCATGAGAGTCGCCATCGACGAGGCGTTAAAGGGCGAGGCGGAGGGCAACGCCCCTATCGGCTCGATAGTTGTGCGTGACGCGCAAGTGGTGGCATCTGGCAGGAATCTCTCCTACACCACAATGGACCCAACGGCCCACGCCGAGATCGTCGCTGTGCGCAATGCTGGACCGGTGCTTAATAGTCTCGACCTTTCTGGCTGTCAGCTTTATACCACAATGGCACCTTGTGCCATGTGCTGCACCGCCGCGGTAGCGAGTGGTGCAGACACAATAGTCATAGGGGCTCGCTCCGCCTCTGCTAACCCTCTCTGGCGCAACTACAGCGTGGAGAGATTCCTGGAGTTTATGAACTGGACTGATAAGGTCAAAATCATAGACGGTATCCTGCCTGAAGAATGTGACCAACTCCGCCTCGCCTGGGAAGCCAAAAAGTCCCGGTGAAAATGGGGGTATGGCATGTCTGAAGAGAACAAGGCCATCATGCGCCGTGTCATTCGGGAAATCATGGTGGAGGGCAACCTGGATCTGATTGACGAGCTGTTCACCGAGGGCTTCGCCAACAATCATGGCAACACACGAGAAGGTGGCGGCAGGGAGGGCGAAAAGGCTCGCATAAGGGTGTTCGGGTCTGCCTTCCCCGACTTGAACATCGCCGTCGATGACATTGTTGCTGATGAAGAAATGGCAGTTGCCCGAGTGACCCTCACCGGAACTCACCTGGGCGATTTGGGCAGCATCCCTGCCACCAACAAAAGGGTGAACGTCACTGGTATCACGATGATGCGTTTTGTCGGTAGCCAAGTCGCCGAGGGGTGGTCTATCATCGACCGCCTCAGCATGATGCGACAGCTCGGAGTTATACCGTCTTCCTAAAGGAGAATCAATGTCAGCCGAAGAGAACAACAAACGGATATTCCACACGCTGATCTCCAACGCCCTGGGCAAGGGTAACGTCGACATTTACGACAGGTATGCCAGCCCCGACTTCGTGATTCACCACAAGTGGGACGAGAGAGGCGGCGTGGACAGCAGCCCCGTGGACGAGATGAAGGAGCGCATCAGGTTTGCCCGCATGGCCATGCCCGATCTGGTGGTAACCTTCGAGGACATGGTCGCCGACGATGAGACCGCTGTGGCCCGTTTGACCATCAGGGGTACCGACGCCGCCACAAGGGAAAAGGCGGCAAATACCGGCATCGCGATGGCTAAATTTCTGGACGGCAAGATAACCGAAGAATGGGTGGCCTTCGAACGGGCGCATGATGTCTGAGCGGAACCTGACAATGTTCCGCCGGCAGATCATCGAAGCGATAGACCTGGGCAACGTGGATGTTTATGATGACGTACTGGGTCGCGGCTTCAAGTGGCATGGCAACGGCGAGGAAGTTGACGGCATCGAGGAGATGAAGCAGCGGATCATCGATGTCCGCTCCGCCGTGCCCGACCTCCATATCACAATAAACGACATGATTGCTGAAGGGGATAGAGCTGTGGCCCGCTTCAGCGCTACCGGTACTGACACTGCCTCTGGTAAGAAGGTGACAAGCTGTGGCATCGCCATCGCCCGCTTTGCCGATGGCAAGATCGTCGAGGAGTGGATGAACTCGATCAAATGGTAACGGTGAAAACGCGGGCAAAAAAAGAGCTACGGCGCATCGTAGAAACCCGACCCCTGGCTGAGGGGAAGTATTTGAGGCTAACGGCCCCACCGGTCTGGGAAGGGGAGGGAGGCTTCGGCATTGTTATAGACGAGGAGAGGGTGGGTGACCACACCGTTGACTTTGTAGGGATTAGGATACTCTTGATCGACCCTGGTCTGGCCAAGAATCTGTCCGATTCCGTCTTGGATTTTAAAGACTCACCCCAGGGCTTAAGATTCACTTTAGACATGTTTTAAGCTAATAGTTGACAGACTCGGGAGTCTGAGGATAATTGGCCATATCGATTAAATGAGTCGGAGGTCTAAGATGAGAAAACCCCGTGTTCTGATCGGACTTGGCGTCCTTCTGGCGACAGTCTCATTGATAGCCGTCGCGTGTGGTGACGATGCCACAGCGACGCCGGCTCCCACACAGCCCCCTCCTCAAGCCGCCATCGACACCGATCTGATACAGTCTCTGGTTCGAGAAGCGATCAAGGCAGCGGTGCCGGCAGCGCCGGAAGTGGTTACCGCAGCGCAGATACAGAGCATGGTTGAAACGGCCGTAGCCGCTGCCGCCCCAGAGGGTGCCAGCCCTGCGGAGATTCAGGCTCTAGTCGAGACGGCTGTGGCCGCCGCGTCTGGAGAGGGCCTTACTTCAGAGGATGTGGCGGCACTGGTGTCCTCCGCAGTGGCCGATGCCATATCCGATCAGCCTGAGCCCCTAACCGCCGCGGAGATCGAGGCGATTGTCAGGGCTGCCCAGCCGGCGACTCCGACCCCGGCTCCTACGATAACGCCGGTACCCACTGCAACCCCGATTCCAACACCGACCCAAGCACCCAGACGCCCTGCCGTGGACCGACTCAGGGTAGCCATGGTGGTACAGATCGAAACCAGCGATCCAGTGGACACCGCCGCCGCTGTGATCCAAGTTCTGCCTATGTACGAGGCACTACTGCGGTGGAATGAGCAAGGCAAGGTAGAGCCCATGCTCGCCGAGGACTGGTCGATCAGCTCCGACGCAAAGACATACGCGTTCAATCTAAGGAGGGGCGTCCAGTTCCACAAAGATTGGGGTGAGGTCACCGCCCAGGACGTTGTGCACTCATCTGAGCGCCACGCTAGAGAGGGTGTCCGCTCCATCCACTCGCCGATCTTCGCAGAAGAGGTGGTGGGCAACATCGACACTCCCGACGACTATACTGCCATTATCAACCTTCCCGAGAGCAGGGTGGGGTTCGAGAACTTAATGTCCAACTTGTGGTACAACCTGATTCTCAGCAAAGATCACTTCGATGCTGAAGGACAAGACGGCGTGATAAACAACCCAATCGGCACCAACGCCTATCAGTACGTCGAAAGGTCTCCAGGATCGTACATCCTGTTCGAGCAGGTGCCTTACGAGCATTATCGGGTCACGCCAGACTTCCAGGAGTTGCAAGCCTTTTTCGTAGACGAGGCCTCAACCCGTTTGGCGATGCTGCTAACCGATGAGGCCCACATCACTACACTTCCTCCGGACCTCGAGGATACAGCGATAAACCAGGGTTTCGCTCTTATCAAGGCGACCGAGCCGACTCAGACCTTCTATGTAGCTTTGATTGGGCAGTTCCGCGACGAGATCTTGCCCGGTAGTAAGCGGGTGGGCGATGACCCAGACCTCCCTTATTCGGACGTAGCCCATCCGGTAACCGAAGTACCCTGGGTGAATATAAAGGTGAGAGAGGCTTTGAACCGAGCCATCAATCGCGAAGAGCTCAACGCCACGATCCTTAAGGGCCGCGCAGACCCCGCGGTGCTGACCAATTACCACCCTACCCTGCCGGGTTGGAACCCCAGGTGGCAAGAAGAGTTCCAAGACAAATACGGCTACGATCCTGACCGGGCCAGGGAACTGTTGGCCGAGGTTGAAGCCGAGATAGGACAACCGCTGGACTGGTCAGGGACCCGCATCGCCCTGACCATCAAGGCCGAGTTCCCACCCCAGATAGACCTGGGCGAGGCCGTTGCTAATTACTGGCGGGAAATCGGGGCCGATGTCGACATCGACCTTCAGGAGTATGCTGCCTGGAGGCCACATTTGTTCGACATGAGTCTCGCCGGAGTCGCCTGGCCCAACGTGAGCACCAAGTTTGAAGGCGACAACATACTTCGAATCATCTATTACAGCAAGAACAACATCTGTTGCCACTTTATAGAGTATGACGACGTAGACGCCATATTTGAGGAGCTTATCGCAACGGTCGATCCGGTCCGGCGGGACGAGCTTCTCCAAAACGCTGGCGATATCATATACGACAGCTACGGCATCATACCGATGTTCTGGATTTTCCCAACCTTCGTAATAGACCCTACGGTGGTGGAGGACTATACGACCAGCGGCCGCCTGGTCCTCAGAGACTTGGAGCACGTAAAGGCCGTTCAGATACGGAGATAGGCCTCAAGGTGGTAACCAACGATATCAATGTAGTGGCACCATGGCCATAAGCCGCGGTGCCTCCACATTGTCGTGATAGTCTGCTGGTGGAGGAAATGGGACGCCATCGCTCTGGCATTCTATAGCGCTGGAGTCGCCTAGTGAGCACGTTAGTACAGACCGTTCGATTCGTATACAGCCACTGTATCGGAAGACAGGGCGTCCAGGGTACCGGCTTCCGATTTCCTGTGGCTGCGGCTCGAGGCGACGGAGATCTGCTGTATGTAGTGAACCGCTCCAATGAATACAGGCCTCATGCCAAACGGATCACCGTATGTACCGTGGACGAGGAATATGTGACCGAGTTCGCTCACGGCTACCCGGACCAAACGGAGACCGGCGAGTTATACACCGAAGACGGCACATTTATCTGGCCAACCGACATTGCCCTCGACAAAGATGGGAATATCTATATCTCGGATGAATGGAACCACCGTATCTCCATATATACCAAGGACGGCGACTGGATTGGCAAGTGGGGTGTGCCTGGCCGGGGTGACGGCCAGATGAAGGCACCCTCAGGCATTGCGTTTGGCAACGACGACAGTTTATATCTGGTGGACAGCCAAAATAATAGAGTGCAAAAGTTCACGAGAGATGGGAAGTTCCTGGCGAAGTGGGGCCGAGCCGGCAGCGACGAAGGGCAGTTCGATATGCCCTGGGGAATCGATGTGGACAGCGTGGGGTACGTTTACGTGGCAGATTGGCGTAACGACCGGGTGCAGAAGTTCACGTCCGACGGCGGATTCGTGATGTCCATTGGCACCTCGGGCACTGGCCCCGGTGAACTTACCCGTCCCACCAACGTCGCCGTGGACAAAGAAGGAATCATTTACGTCGCCGATTGGGGCAATGACAGAGTCCAGATATTCAATCCAGACGGAAGCCTGATCACCATGCTCGCTGGCGATGCCACTGTGTCCAAATGGGGGCAGGCGGCCCTCGACGCCAATAGGGACCAACTGAAGGCCAGGGAGGTCGCTCACGATCTGGGACGGGAAAAGAAGTTCTGGGGGCCCGTAGGGTTGGAGCTAGACGATCAGGACAGACTGTTCGTTGTAGAGTCCGCCCGCCACAGAATTCAGGTATACCAGAAGATTCCCGCTGTTTTTACCGGTATCCTCTAGTTGAAACCGTACAATCTTGCGGCGTTATCGCGGCACAATCTAATGCGCACCTCTGGAAGAAGAGTCCAATACAGCCTGAATGACTCGGAATGTAATAGTTTTCGGGTTGATATCTGTCCGATGCTGTATTGGATTTTAAAGACTCACCCCAGACGTTTACTAGGATGAATCGTGACCGCTATCACCCTTTGTCCAGGAGTTCTGGGCATTTCCCTCACTTGGGCCGGAGTTTTCCATTTTCGCTGTTTACTAAGCAGGGTCTTTTAATTGTCATTGCGAAGGGCAAAACCCTGAAGCAATCTCCCAATGCAAGAAGAGATTGCTTCGCTTCACTCGCAATGACAGTAGGGGAGAACTAAAAGACCCTGGTTTGCTAGAGGAGGGAGGTGCAAAACTCCCTGGGGGCTAGGCCCCGGTTACGAAGTGCCCTATGAGCCAGCCCAACAACAGGTGTTCTAGTTGACAAAGCCGAAATTGCATGTGTACCGTAATCAGGATGAAAGGCGGGTAGCTGAAACCCTCAGCCGCAAGGAGACCCAGAATGGCAACCAACCACAAGTCAGCAGATGAACGCAAGGAGATACTTTCTAGGCAGGTCGGTAGTTTGCTCATGCAGGGTCGTAGGGTAGAATCCCAGAGCGACTTTCAGGCTGTTCTGATTCGTGGGCACTCTGTCAACCACATACTGCACCTGATCTTAACCCTTATCACTTTAGGAACTTGGGCATCGTATGGATCGCCTTGGTGCTGCTAGGCGGCGAAAAGCGCGAAGTGATCCAAGTGGACGAGTGGGGAAATCCCTCAGTCCAAAGGCTATAGGAAAGGCAGCTTGGGCGGAATACGATAAAATCAAAAAAAGCGCTTTAGGCCACCTTGCGAACCATCCACCGCATCATGTTGGATTCCCCGACCTGCAACCTCACCAGCGCTGTCGCCTGAAAGGCCAGAGCCGACATCACGGCGTGGAGGGTGATCTGGCGTAGGCCCCTGATACAGTGCCGCTCCAGCCGCCTGGACTCCTTCATGGACTTGAACACTCGCTCGATGGCCTGGCGCTTGGTGTAGAGGGCCTTCCATTCCTCGCTGCCCCTCCGTAGTACACCGAACAGTCTGATGTTCTGGGTAGGGTCTTCCCACACCTCGTCGTCGCAGTGGTGGACACCTGGCCGCGTCGCCAAGTGGCACCCCTCGCGCCGACACCTGTACAGGTGTCCCATCTTTGGGTCGCTGCGGACGTACTCCATGGGAACCTGCCCCAGGCACGTCGGGACGCCCTGCTTGGTATAGATGCCCTCGTGGAGACCGTTGTGGGCTTGGCTGCGCCTGATATGAATGACCGGGGCGATGCCCTTCCCGTGCAGATGCTCGTGGTTCGCCATGGAGTCGTAGCCACGGTCGGCAATCACGACGGAGGGCTTGAACCAGGGGTACAGTGCCTCCGCCCGATCTACCACCGCTGGCAGCTCCGGCGAGTCGTTTCGCTTGGCCGTTGTCACGACGTGGGCCAGGGGCACTCCGTAGTTGGCGTCGGCCACCATGTGGACCTTGTATCCGTGATGCCACTCCTTACCACCCTCCTTGGCTCGTGCGCTGTTCTTGGCGGTCCAGGACGCCCCTGGGTCGCTGATGCGCTTCCGGTTGGGATTGCAGTGGCTCCGAACAGTAGTTGAATCAATCGCTACCTCATCGCCCAGATCCGGCAACAGCGCCTTGAGTTGGTGGGTAAGGTCGGTGAAGCAGGCTTCCACCAGGTCGGCATGATAGGAGAGGCGCTGGATAAAGCGGTTGAAGGTGGTTCTGTGGGGCAGGAGTCCGGAGAAGCCGCAGAGCAAACGGAGATCGGGTTCATCTTCCAGGCGGCGGATGAGAGCGTTAGTGTGGGCAGGTTCAGGATGAAGGAGGCAACGTAGGCTTGCCAGAGGGCTTTGAGCGGGTATCCTGGGCGTCCCGTTGGCCTGTACTCTTGGAGCTTGGCAAGGAGTACAGAGTCATCCAGGTTGGAGAAAACAGCCGCAAGGTTGTCTTGCGTTACGCTGGATCGTCGATTATAGTAAGAGAGTGCCACGAAAGGAGAACCATTCCTTAGTGGTATAGAAATCGTCAGGAGTAGTAGCCTGGCGATTTCGTTATTTCGTATCTATATTATACCTGCTCAGATACGGAAAAGTCAAGTGAAGTTGCCACAAAAGTTCTAGGGGTTGCCGTTTGGTGTAGAATGGATTCTATGGCGTATCCAGAATCCGCTGAAACAATGCCCGGCACATCACCCCAAGGAGTCCCGCATGAGCCGAGTAGTCATCACCAGTGCTTTGCAGCAGTTCTTGAATCTGCCCTTGAATCGATTGGCAAAAAGCCACCCGGGACTCTGGGTCCATCTTTTCTAGAACTAGTGCAAGAGCCTCGAAGAGAATAACGTGGCTCTTCTGCAAAGCCTGTAGTTGAACATACCTCACCAGATTATTATCTGCTGACACTGGCCTGCTATTATACCACCGCTCAGATAGGGAGGGAGTTTTGCACTTCCCTCTGCTAGGGAGCAATGGTTGACAGATTTGGGAGTATCAGGATAATCTGTTAACGCTTTTGGGCATATACTACAGGAGGCCAATTATGAAGCGACCACAGACCCTCGTAGGGTTCGGTATTTTAACGGCGGTACTCTTACTTGTCGCCGTCGCGTGTGGTGACGATGCCACAGCGACGCCGGCTCCCACACAGCCCCCTCCTCAAGCCGCCATCGACACCGATCTGATACAGTCTCTGGTTCGAGAAGCGATCAAGGCAGCGGTGCCGGCAGCGCCGGAAGTGGTTACCGCAGCGCAGATACAGAGCATGGTTGAAACAGCCGTAGCCGCTGCCGCCCCAGAGGGTGCCAGCCCTGCGGAGATTCAGGCTCTAGTCGAGACGGCTGTGGCCGCCGCGTCTGGAGAGGGCCTTACTTCAGAGGATGTGGCGGCACTGGTGTCCTCCGCAGTGGCCGATGCCATATCCGATCAGCCTGAGCCCCTAACCGCCGCGGAGATCGAGGCGATTGTCAGGGCTGCCCAGCCGGCGACTCCGACCCCGGCTCCTACGATAACGCCGGTACCCACCTCCACTCCGATTCCAACACCGACCCAAGCACCCAAGCGCCCCGTGGTAGACCGACTCAAGGTCGCGGCGCTTGTCCAGATCGAAACCAGCGATCCGGTTAACGCCGTCGGTGAGAACCAGCAGAACCTGCCCATGTATGAAGCGCTGGTAAGGTACGACGAGCAAGGTCTGCTGGAACCCATGCTGGCGGAGAGCTGGTCGGTCACACCCGATGCTCGGAACTGGACATTCAACCTCCGACAGGGCGTCCAGTTCCACAAAGGATTCGGCGAATTCACGGCGGACGACGTAATCCATACGAACGAGCGCCATGGCAGAGAAGGTGTTAGAGACCAAACCTACCAGGGTTTCTTCCGTGATCAGGTCACCGGAAACCAAACAGCACCGGACCCCTACACTCTGGTTCTGAACCTGCCAGCCGCACGGTTGAGCGTGGACGATGACTTGTCCAGCAAATGGCACAACCTGATCCTCAGCAAGGCCCACTTCGACGCCGAAGGACAGGATGGTGTGGAGGGCAATCCGATAGGGACCAACGCCTTCCAGTTCGTCAGCAGAGTCACCGGAGCCTCTGTCCTCTTCGAGCGGGTACCTTACGAGCACTACCGGGTTACGCCCGACTTCGCCGAGGTGGAGATGCTGTTCATATCTGAACCGGCGTCGCGCATGGCACTGCTTCTTACTGGAGCGGCCCATATGACGATATTGCCACCGGACCTGGAGACGACCGCTGTCGACGCCGGCTTGAGGCTGATAGCAGCCAACGACCCCACTCTCACCTTGATGGCCTGCCTCTGCGGCCAGTACCTTGATGTACCGACAAACAACCGCTTGGAAGAAAACCCGGATCTACCCTACTCAGACGTCTTCCATGACGCCACTGAAGTGCCTTGGGTAAACAAGAAGGTTCGTCAGGCCCTTAACCATGCTATAGACCGGGAGGAGATCAACGCGACCCTCCTGGATGGTCGGGGCATCCCCATGTACGTTCCCAACTACCACCCGACGCTTCGGGGTTTCAACCCCGAATGGGAAGCCAGCTTTGAGGCAGACTACGGATACGATCCCGCTCGAGCACGAGCGCTACTGGCCGAGGCCGAGGAAGAAATAGGTCAGCCTCTTGACTTCTCGTTGACGGTGTTGGCCTCGACCAACAAACCCGAGCTTCCTGTACAAGTGGCTGTTAGTGAGGCCATCCACGGTTATCTCGCCGATGTCGGCGTCGACCTCGCTATAGACTCTCAGGAATACACCCCCCCATGGAGACCCCACCTGTTCAACAACACCGTAGGTGGCGTGATCTGGCCCAATGCCAGCTCAAAGTTCACGGACCCCTTAATGTTGGGGCTCCTTTTCTGGAGTGGGTTCGTCTGCTGCCACTTCTACGAGAGCGAAGCAATAGACGCGCTCTATGTCCAACTTCAAGGGGACGGTGACCAGGTGCCTCTGGAGACGGACCTGAACGAGCGCCATCGGATCCTATCGGAGGCTGGCCAGATACTTTACGATGAGTACGCAACGATCCCACTTTTCTGGCTCTCCACAACCTACATCGTAGATCCGAACGTGGTGGAAGACTACGACACCGGCGGCCAGTTAGGCTTGCGGGACTTGGAGCATGTGAAAGCGGTGCAGATAAGAAGGTAGCGCTAGCACCTGCAGTGATAACTTAAAGAATCGGCACTGTGGTACCATGTCCACAGTGCCGATTCTTTTCTATATTAAGGGTTGGATGACATGACCGCGATAGTTCAAAGTGTAAGATTCTTATATAGCCACAGTATCGGTCAGATTGCATACGAGGGGCCTGGCTTCAGGTTCCCGGTGGCTGCTGCTCGAGGCGAGGGGGATCGAATCTATGTGGCCAACCGGTCATATGAGTTCCGGCCCAACGGCAAAAGAATCAGCGTTTGTACCATTGGAGAGGACTACGTCACCGAGTTTGCCCGGGCCGCGGAGACACTCAACGACCGGGCCGATATTATTACCGACGACGGCACCTTCGTCTGGCCCACGTCGATAGCTCTGGACAGCGAGTGGAATATCTACGTGTCCGACGAGTGGACGAGCCATATTTCAATTTTCACCAAGGATGGGGATTGGATTGGCAAGTGGGGGAAGGCCGGAACCAGAGCAGGGGAGCTCAACCGTCCTTCTGGGCTGGCTTTCGATCACGAGGATGATCTATTTGTTGTCGACAGCACCAATAACCGCGTTCAGAAGTTCACCCGAGATGGCGAGTTCCTATCTAAATGGGGGACTGCCGGCAAAGGCGACGGGCAATTCAACCTCCCATGGGGAATCGATGTCGACAAAGAGGGTCATGTCTACGTGGCCGATTGGCGTAACGACCGGATTCAGAAGTTCACCCCAGAAGGCGAATTCCTGATGAAGGTAGGGACTTCAGGGAATGGAGAGGGACAGTTCGACCGCCCCACCAACGTTGCCGTGGATAAAGAAGGAATCATTTACGTCGCCGACTGGGGCAATGACCGGGTCCAGATATTTGAACCCGACGGTAGGCTGATCACCGTGCTCACAGGAGATGCCACCATTTCACAATGGGGAAAAACCTCGCTGGACGCCAGTCCGATCTGGTGGAAAGAGAGGGAGGTGGCTTATGACCTTGAGAGGGAGAGGCGGTTCTGGGGGCCGGTATGCGTCGAAGTGGACGACCAGGGCAATATCCTAGTGGTGGAGTCGGCCCGGCACCGCATCCAGGTGTACCGCAAGATGCCTGCCGTGTTTACAGGAATCCTCTAAGCATAATCCCCGTCTAGTTGAAACCATACAGCCGGGCCGCGTTGTCGCGGGTGATCTTCTGTCGAACCTTCTCATTCAGATGACCCAGGTCGTTTTGAATAGCTTCCTGAGAGTTGGGCCAGACCCCATCCGGATGGGGATAGTCAGAGCCCCAAAGGATGTTGTTCTCCCCGATCATATCCACTAGGTGTGGACCGGTTGACTCGGTCTGGAACGTCGTATAACCCTGCCGTTTCCAGAACTCGCTGGGCATCATGCTTAGGTGGTCCATACGGTCTTCGTATTCGAGGTCCATCCGCTCGATGGTGTACGGAACCCATCCGACTCCTGCCTCACCAAGGATAAAATTCAATCCCGGATACCTGTCCGGGGCCCCTGAAAGGATGATGGCAGCCAGGAACTCGGAGGCGGAGATCTGGAAGATGGTCATTCGTATTCCGGAGTAGATCATGTCGTTCCATTTGTTCCCCGTCGTACGGTACGGGTATCCCCGAGGACCCGTCCCGTGAAAAGAAACCGGTATGTCGGTTTCCTGCAGGGCTTCCCAGAGCGGGTCCCAAGCCCTGTCCCAGATGTCCAACGTGGCGCTGGCGATGTCGAAGTCGATGCCTTTGAGCCCCAGCCCGGCGGCACGGCGCACCTCGGCGGCGGCGACCTGCGGATCGTGGTTCGGTATGCACGCCAGCCCGGCCCATCGCCCTTGATGGGTCTTGCAGAAATCACCAATCCAGTCGTTGTAAATCCGGTAGACTACGGTTACGAGGTCACGGTCTTGCAGGTGCTCGGCTGTGTGGAGAATGCCGTAGACCACCTCGGCGTCCACTCCGTCCAGCACCATATCTTTGAGCCGGAGCTCAGGTGTCGTCGGGTGAGGCATCCCCTTGGCACCGTCTTCATAGAAGCCTGTGTCGATCATGCGGTCAACGGTCTTTGAAAAGCCCCGGGCGGGCGCCATGAAAGAAGCTCCCATTCCACCAACCGCGCCCAACTCATGGCCTTCCGCGAACCAACGTGATCCCTGATCTGTTTCGACAACCTTCGGGACCTTGTCTTTCCACTCAACCGGAGCCTCGGATACGAAGAGGTCTCCTGGTAGCCAGGTCATGTCCACATGGGAGTCTGCCGATATTATTTTGTATTCCATTCCTCTTGCTCCCTTGTCCAAAGTGGAGGTTTCTCCGTTAAAGCAGCATCCAGCCGCCGTCCACGGCAAAGGTCTTGGAGGTCATGTTCCGTGCACCTTGACCGGCGAGGAACAAAGCCATGTTGGCAAGGTCCTCCGGTTCGTTGACCCTGCCGATGGGGATGTGCTCGCCTCTCTTGTCGTCGAACTCCTTTTCCGTGATTCCCATATCCTTAGCTCTGGTTCCAACGATCGATTCGTTGGTAGAGTAGTCAGTCATTCCCGTGCGAGTGGGGCCCGGGCAGATTGAGTTTACGGTGATGTCGTACTTGGCGAGTTGGTATCCTGTTATTCGAGACATGGAAACGACCGCCCCTTTACTGCCGGCATAGGCCACGTTGGAGGTGCCGGTGTGCCCAAGGGCAGCCAGCGAGGCGATGTTTATGATTCGCCCTCCTTGCCCTTGCCTTATCATCTCCTTAGCTACACGCTGAGTACAGAAAAACAGCCCCTTGGAGTTCACACGGTACATGATGTCCCAGTCCGATTCGGTTATGTCCAAAAACTGGATATCCCGCGTCACTCCAGCGTTGTTTACCAGTATGTCGATGCGGCCGAAGCTGTCCAGCACCGCGTCTACCATTCGGTCGATCTCGGTCAGGTCGCCAATGTCTACTTTCATGGCCACGCATTTACGGCCCAGCTTTTCCACTTTCCGGCTTGTCTCTTGGGCATCGCTTTCGTTAATGTCGACGGCTGCGATGTCCGCGCCCTCACGGGCGAAGACCGTGGCGATAGCCCCTCCAATCCCATGCCCGGCTCCGGTGACTATGGCTACCTTGTTCTCTAGCTGCAAATGACGTCTCCTCTGACTTGGTTAGACCTCGTGGCCAAGTGGGACTAGTATATCCGTCCCTCTCTCCCTTGCCAAGGTAGAGAGAGGGTGTCCGGTTGCACAGACGGTCGGACTCCATTGACACCTCAGTCAACCATACCTACAATTTGGTCGTTGCTCGCCCCTAAATGAAACAAGCCGGAGGTAGTTCATGGGTAACTATAAGATCATATCTGCCGACAGCCACGTCTTCGAGCCCCCCGATCTCTGGACAACCAGGATGGACTCCAAGTTCAGAGACCGTGCTCCCAGCGTCGTTCGGGAGGCCGACGGCGATTGGTGGTATTGCGAAGGGCGAAAGGGTATGAGCTTTCACGGCGCCGGAGCGCAGGTAGGGCTCAGGTTCGAAGAGCCCGAGCGCCTCGCAGTCACGGACCTGGTCGAGAACCAGCGCCCCGGCGGGTATATCCCTGAGGAGCACGTTAAGGACATGGAGATGGACGGCGTTGAGGTAAGCGTCGTCTATCCCACCGTCGGAATCCGGCTTTACTCCACTGAGGACAGTGAGCTTCTAACCGCCATCCTAAAGACCTACAACGACTGGCTTGCCGATTTCTGCTCCCCCTTCCCCACGCGCATTAAGGGCCTCGGGATGATCAATCTGGACGATATTCAGGAGGGGGTCGCCGAGCTGGAACGGTGTGCGAACATGGGCCTTATCGGCGCGCTCATTCCAGTGTACCCTCCTCGCAACAGGACTTACGACTCCCAAGAGTACGACCCCTTCTGGGCAGCGGCCCAGGATCTTGAAATGCCCTTGGGTCTACACGTTGGCACCGTTAGGCCGTCGTCCCTGGCGGAGCTTGCGACCATCGACTCGTTTAGACCGTCTTTTTATGCCAACCTCGATCGCTGGGTCCGGGAGTCCCTGGCCGACATGATTCTGAGCGGTGTCTTCGAGCGATACCCAAGGCTGCAAGTCGGTGCGGTGGAGCACGAGCTATCCTGGGTACCCCATTTCCTGGACCGTCTGGATTATACATATACCCAGCGACCCCACAGAGCGGGCTGGCACAAGTATGGAGAGAATATGCTGCCCAGCGACTATTTTTACCGCAACGTTTTCGTCGGCTTCCAGCAAGACGACCTGGGTATAAGGCTCAGGGATATCATCGGCGTCGATAATCTGGTGTGGGGGTCGGACTACCCACATCCGGAGTCAACCTTCCCTAGGACCAGGCAGATACTGGAAAAGATCCTGGCCGACTGCACAGAGGAAGAAAAGGCCAAGATAGTCTGCGAGAACGTCACCCGGATATTCCGCCTAAACTAACCATAATGGACCTGGTCATACGAAACGTAAGGCTCATCGATGGCACGGGCGCGGACGCCGTTCCCAGAGTCACTGTTGGCGTCGCCGGCGATCTTATCAGCTATATCGGCGAGGACGTTGCCAAGCCTCGAGGACGCGTCAGCGAAGAAGTCAACGGCTACGGATTTACCCTAATCCCCGGGATGATCGACTGCCACGAACACTTCACCGGGGACGGCGGCCTCGACAATATGGAGCACCTCCTCAACGACACCCCCGAAGTCTTCACGCTGAAAGCTATAGACAACTGCCGACGCGCCCTATTCTCGGGGGTGACGTCCGCCCGAGACGTTGGCGCCCGGTTCGGGATCAACATCAACATCGCGAAGCAGGCAACATCTGGCGAGATTCTCGGCCCGAGGATCATCGCTGCCGGCGAATGGCTCCAGTACCCTGGCACTTGGCCTCCTGGGCTGACCAGGAGGACCGAGACGCCGGAGGAGCTTCGAGCAGCCATACGTGACCAGGTCGATAAGGGCGCCGGGCTCATCAAGATCGGCGCCACTGGGAGTAAACCGGATGGCCAGCAGTGGGTCCCTATGAGCCGAGACGCAATGGAGCTGGCGGTGAAAACCGCTCACGAGGCTGGCCTAAAGATCGCGGCCCACTGCCACGGATTCGACGGCTCCCACCAGGCAGTGCTGGCGGGCGTCGACTCCGTCGACCACGGCAGCTACCTACGTCAACACACAGTAGACCTGATGGTAGAACTAGGCACTTACCACGTGCCAACCATGTCGGCTTGGGACAGCCGGCTGCGCCTGGGAGAATACCTGGGCCTTTCCGACAAAGACCGGGAGTTCACCTTTGAGCGCCGGGAGAGCTCTATCATCAGCTTCAGACTTGCGTTCAAGGCCGGGGTAAGGATAGCCGCCGGCACAGACGCGGGCGGGGCGTTTCCCCGGCACGGTAACCTGTCACGGGAAATCGAGCTGATGGTAGAGGCGGGCATGAGCCCCAAACAGGCGCTGGAGTCGGCTACCCGGGTAGGGGCCGAGCTAATGGGAATCGATAACGAGGTGGGCACCATCGAGGTAGGCAAGAAGGCCGACATGGTCCTCATCGACGGCGATCCGTCATCGGACCCTGGTGCGCTACGTAATGTCTGGGCCGTCTACCAGTCCGGACGCCGCGTCAGGTGAAGGCTAGTAGTAATTCTACTGGAGAGCTATGCTGAAGATATTTATTAGCTACGCAACCCAATACGGACTGAGTTATGCCAAGCAAGCCATGGTCATCTTTAAAGGCGAAGGACATGAAGCGTGGCTTTGGGATCATAATAAGTTAGGTGGGAGCATTCCTTGGGAGCAAATATCTAACGCCCTTCTAAACAGCGACGTCGTTTTTTATATATGTACGGTCGGGAGCCAGGAATCAACAGGTCAACGTTTTGAAGCAGCATATGCGATGAATGGTAGTATCCCGATATATCCAGTTCGGCTTGATGATGCGGAACTCCCTCAAGTTCTTTCAGTTTTCACCTATGTCGATTGGCAAGGTGGGCTGTTCGAAGATAGCTGCAGATCGGTGGCCCATGATCTCGTAGAGATAGTCGAGAAACTTAAAAAGCTGGAGTCTGCGTGCGTTGATCAATCAATCCCAACGCCTACTCAGCCTAGACTCACATACATCAAAGACCTGAACGCAAGGACTGCTAGGCTTGACCTACAGCGAGTCCAAGACTCCAAGGAAGAGATATGGTTCTCGTACCAATCGGCAACTTTGCCAAGACAGATCGCTAGTCTTTCCCAAATGCTTAATCATGAACCCTCTGGATTTGAACGAATTGAACTATGGGGTAGGATCAAAATAGAAGATTTTAACGACCCTAAGTATTCCTGGGCATCGATGTTCTCAGATGTCGGTAGGGCGTTAGCAAGAGGAGAGCGGAGCTACTTGCAGCGAGTGCTCAAACAACAGATTGGTGATGATCCCGTAACAATATCGCGTTCAGATCCTCAATTTGAAATATTAAATCAACATGTGAGTGTCCTGGAGGAAGGTAGCGTTAACCCTGATATATTGCTTGCTCCCATAGAATTGATGGTGCCCTTTACCGAGTTCTACCAATCCCAACTAGATTGGAAGAGTCGACCTGAAAGATTAACGGTAGGAAAATCATCGCTCAAAGTTATCTGGTCTCACAAGTATGCCCCACTGGACTGCTTCATAGTCTTTGGCGCCAAAGCTGGAACTTGGACAGTTCGCCCCGACTCAGAGACAGACCGTGCCATCACAATAGCCTTAGGTGAGTCAAACCTATACACGGATGAAGTGGAATACGGGGTTGAGACGATAGCAAGATATGAGGTAACTAACCCGGAGGCTTTCCGTCTAGTCTCACTAAGTGACTAGAAATGACCAGTTTGCACATTACATAGATTGTAGCCAGGGCGTGATCCTCCTGTGCCGGGGAGTCCAGAGGGGCCAGCCCCTCTGGCAGGGGTGTGGGGGTGTCCCCCACCTTTTCCTACCCCTCTCCCTTGGCTAAGCCCGAATCCACCGAAGGACGTCCTTGGGGACAGCCATTGAAGAAGCCAGCGGGTGCTCCTCTGAATCTGGGATAATGGTTTTGGAACAGAAACCCGCCCGGAAACAAGGAGCACCCAATAGATGCTGCCACAGAACAAACCCGACCGTATCCGCATCCTCTTTGACGACCATCGCCTGGTGGCCAATGCCGGCCTGCTCCTGCCGGCCACCCTAGCCCGGCACCTGGGCCTGCGGGAACTCGTCGACCATCACCTTGACCTCGGCGGAGCGCCGGGACGGGCGAACACTGGGGACAAGATGCTGACGCTGGTGGCGTCTGCGCTGGCAGGCGGCGACTGCATCGACGACGCCGATGCGCTGCGCGCTGGTGGGACGGTCGGTGTTCCAGGCTGCGTGGTCAAGGCGCCATCCACCCTGGGGACCTTCCTGCGCAGCTTCCGGTGGGGGCATGTCCGTCAACTCGACCGCGTGAGCCGCCAGTTGCTGGCCCGGGCCTGGGCCGCTGGGGCCGGACCCGGCGACTCGCCCCTGACCATCGACCTTGATTCGACCATCTGCGAGACCTATGGACTGGCCAAGGAGGGAGCGCGCCACCACGGCTATACCGGCGCCCGCGGCTACCACCCGCTGCTGGCCATTGCCGCCGGCACCGGAGACGTGCTGATGTCCCGGCTGCGCGAGGGCCCGTGCCAACACCGCCCGTGGCGCCGCCCACTTCCTGCGTGAGACGGTGGGGCGGGTGCGCTACGGCGGGGCCAGGGGACAACTCACGGTGCGGGCCGACAGCGGCTTCTACGCCCACACTGTCGTTGCCGTCTGCCGGGAAATGGATGTCCGCTTCTCCATCACCATCCGCCAGCGTGCCAGCCTGCGGGACCTGATCGAGGCGATACCAGAGGAGGACTGGACTCCCATTCCCCACTGGATGGACGGCGCCGCCGATGTCGCCGAGACGACCTGCACCCCGTTCCAGACCAAGCCGGACGCCCCGCCGGCGCGGCTCATTGTCCGGCGGGTGAAGCCGACACCCGGTTCCCAGCTGGCCCTCTTCGCCAGATACAGCTATCACGGCTTCATCACCGACCGGGACGGGGAGTTGCTCGAACTGGAGGCCGATCATCGCCGCCACGCCGAGGTCGAGAACGCCATACGCGACCTCAAGTACGGCGTCGGGCTGAACCACATGCCGTCGGGGCGCTTCGCCGCCAACGGCGCCTGGCTGGCGGTCCAGGTGATGGCGCATAACCTGGCCCGCTGGACGGCGCGGATTGGTCTGGGCGAGCGGACCGTGATCACCAAGACCCTCAGGCGGCGGGTCTTCGCTCTGGTGGGACGGATCACCCGCTCGGCGCGCCGCCTCACTTTGCATCTCCCCCGGCGCTGGCCCTGGGAAACCCAGTTCAGTCGCGCCTTGGCCCGGCTGCAAGCCATTCCGTTCCCGGCCTGACGGCCAGCCTGCAACTGACCCAACGTCCCCGCAATCTCGCGCCACCCCGGTCGCGAGAGTCCCCTGCTGCGTATCCTCTCGCCATCCCGCGCATCGCAACTCCCGCATAGGGCCTTAGGGGCCCTGTGCGGCGACTGAAGACCGTCCTCCGGCCTCCCATCTACCCCAAGACCCCAGGCCATCTCCCCTGTAGCTCCCTCACCCACCCCCTTCCGCTGTCCTCACGCCGTCCATCGGTGTCCTTCGGTGGATTCGGGGTAAGGGAGAGGGGTACAGGGGGTGAGGGCTGGAAGCTGCAAAAAAGAAGGATTGCCCATTCAGGCAGGCTATTCGGGAAAGCCGCTGATTAAGAAGCTGGGGATCAAGGAGGGCTACTCCATCGCTGTCCTGGACCCTCCCGACAACTATTGGAACCTGCTGGGCCAGTTGCCACCACGCTTGCTGGCAACTGGCCCGGGTCACTCCGAGTTGGACTTTGTCCATGTGTTTGTGACCGCCAAAGCCGACCTCGAACGGCATCTGCCAGGAATAAAGGATCACGTGAAGCCACAGGGCATGATTTGGGTCTCATAGCCCAAGAAATCTTCTAGCGTGTCTACTGATCTCACCGAGAACGTAATCAGGGATATCGCCCTGGCGACGGGCTTAGAGACGTCAAAGTCTGCGCCGTGGACCAGACCTGGTCTGGCTTGAAGCTGGTCACCCGTCTCGAAGACCGGGTGTAGTCTACCTCAGTTGACACGTGGGGCCACTGCAACTAAGATTTTGTATAATGCCGGTAGGACTTGTCCTACTTGTCGAGGGAGGATAGCCAGTGGCCCGCGACGATATTGTTTTGATGGCCCATCTGATGCGCCGCGCTGGATTTGGCTCATCTTACGGGGAGCTGGAAACGCTGGCAGCCAAGGGCTACGAGGCCACCGTCGAAGATCTGCTCTACCCTGAGAACCAGCCCGATATGGACCTCGATATCATCCAGCGCTACTTTGTCGACATGAAAGACTTGCTGTCGGTACAGACGAACCAGCAATACTGGGTCTATCGCATGATCAACACGAAAAGTCCGCTGGAAGAGAAGATGGCTCTCTTCTGGCATGGCATCCTCTGCACAGGTGACAACAAGTGCGCCAACGCCCGGCAGGTGCAGGTCCAGCTTGATCTGTTTCGAAGTAACGGACTTGGCAGCTTCCCCAACCTGCTACTGGAGCTGTCCAAAGACCCGGCTATGATCTTCTACCTGGACAACTGTATGAGCCACAAGGATGCCCCCAACGAGAACTACGGCCGTGAGCTACTGGAGCTGTTCTCCATGGGTGCCGGAATGGATACCCACGCCAACTACACCGAGGAGGATGTGAGGGCCTGTGCCAAGGCATTCACCGGCTGGACCCTCACCAACCGCATCCCCAACTACCCCTATGGCCAATACGGGTCCTACTTCGTTTATAACCCGGCAGACCACGATGACAGCGAAAAGACTTTCCTGGGGGAATCCGGGCGTTTCAACGGCGAGGACATTATCGAAATCGTCGCCAGGCAGCCCGCCACGGCCCGGTTCCTGGCTCGCCATCTGTACAACTACTTTGTGGCGGATGAGACTCCGGTGCCCTACTGGCAGGGGACTCCGGCCAGAGATCCTGCGGCTATAGAAACTCTAGAGAAGGCCTATTTTGACTCCAACTACGATATCAGGTCGATGCTGAGGGTGCTGTTCAACTCCGACTTCTTCAAAAACGCCCGGTTCGCCAAGATAAAGAGCCCTGCTGAGACGGTTGTCGGAACCATCCGTCTGGTTGGAGACTTCACTTATCCAAAGCCCGGTCTGTTCGCCATCATGCAGGAGGTCATCTACATGGGGCAGGACTTGATGAACCCTCCCACCGTAGAGGGGTGGCATACCGGCAAGGAGTGGATAGACAGCGGGACGCTTGTGGAGCGGATCAACTTCGTTGCCGACCAGGTGGGAAACGTTGACCAACCTGGGATACGGAGCATCATACAACGACTCAGATCCGAAGGTGCTACTGTCACTCCGGAACGCCTGGTGGATGGGTGCTTGCAGTTGCTGGGAGGGTACCAGCTTGCCAAGGAGACGAAGAGCAGGCTGGTGGAGCACGTCGGAAAGAAGGGTGACTTGAAGACCGGCACTGACGAGTTTGCTCAGAGGGTAGGGCAGACCCTCCAGTTGATTGTTGCTACTCAGGAGTACCAATTCGCTTGACGGCACAGGAGACACAGTAGTGGCATCTAACAATGGCGATAGGATACTGGTCGTGCTTCAGTTGTCGGGCGGCAACGACATGCTGAACACACTGGTGCCCTACGGCGACCCCCTCTACCGGGACAACAGGCCGGCGGTCAGGATCGAGGAAGACCAGGTTCTTCCGCTAGACGACTACAGAGGATTCAATCCGAAACTCGCGCCCATCAAAGACCTCTACGACAAGGGGAAGGTGGCTGTCATCCAGGGCACTGGTTATCCCAACCCTAACCGTTCCCACTTCCGCTCCATGGACATCTGGCATACCTGCGAGCCCGAGAAGACGGGCACGGAGGGCTGGCTGGGCCGGACTATAAAGGAGATCGACCCCGAGGCTGAGAACGTCCTTACCGGTGTCAACTTCGGCCGGGGACTCCCCAGGGCCCTGGCGCTGCCAGGCGTACCGGTCGCGTCGGTTGGCAACCTGGAAACCTACGGTGTTCTGACCGGCATTCCCGGCGACCAGAGGGAAGAGGCCCTGGAGGTGTTCTCCAGCATCTACTCGCCCATGATTGGTAGAAACATGGTGATGGACTACCTCTCCCAGACCGGCGTGGATGCCTTGAAGGGAGCGGACATCCTCAACAAGGTCCCTGAAACCTATTCCTCTACAGTGGAGTATGGTTCCAACTCAATCGCCCAGTACATGAGAAACATTGCTCAGGTACACCTGGCCGGGCTGGGTACCAGGATCCTGTACACCACCGCCCCGTTCAACAGCTTCGATACCCATGCAGGACAACTGGGCGCCCACGAGAAGCTCTTGGCCGACGTGTCCAATGCTGTCGGCGACTTCTACCAGGACCTCGAAGAGCACAACGCCACCGAAGACGTTCTGGTCCTATTGTTCACAGAGTTCGGCAGGCGGGTGCATGATAACGGCTCAGGCACCGACCACGGCTCCGGAGGAATGAGCTTTATCATAGGCGATAGTGTGAAGGGAGGATTGTACGGAGAGTATCCGTCCCTTGAGGAGAACAAGCTGTTGGAGGGCGACCTTCACTATAACAACGACTTCAGGAGTACCTACGCCACCATACTCGAGAAGTGGATGGGTCTCGACTCCAAGCCGATCGTGGGTGGGACCTTCGAGCAGTTCGACTTTCTGTAGCACAAGTCCAATTTAGGAGCCTACTTCTAAATAAAGCCCACTTTTCAACAACCCGAGAGGGAGGTGCACCATGTTCCCAGACGTAAAGTTTACCCAGGTTACGAAAGAAGATGTGGCGCGCATGGGCGAGTGGCTGAATGACAAGGACGTCAGCGCATCATGGTACGGCACAAACAAGGATGGAGAACCCCTCCACATAGGTTATACCCCAAGGACAGTCCTAGAAGCCTCGGACAAAGAGTGGGCGGAGGTCTTCGACTCTGACGTCAGAAAGATATTCTCGGTGAATACCGTGGATGGAGAGCACATCGGTGAGGCTCAGATGGTCATCGAAGCTGCCCTGTGGGAGGCTCAGCTCTTTGTCCTGATAGGATGTAAAGACCTATGGTATCAGGGGTACGGCACCTCCGCCTTCGTCCAGTTGTTGGACATGACGTTCGACACCTACGGCCTCCACCGCGCCTGGGTTGACATTCCCGAGTACAACCGGCCCGCCATACACGTATGTGAGCGTATAGGGTTCGTGCTGGAAGGGCACCTCAGGGGCACCCATCCCAAAGACGGAAAGTGGTACGGCTCCATCGCCATGGGCCTTCTGGCAGACGAGTATGCCCGCCGCCGGGCCCGCCTGATGGAGATGTCATCTCAACCGGCTGTACAATAGACCTAAATGGTTCCCTGTGGTGCGCCGAGTCATCTAACGACCCAACAGCAGTCATTCCCTCGCGTAGCTCCTGGAATATGGAGCTTTGAGTAGACCATGATCTCCGTTTCCGGTAGCGCATTTGTCCGCAATGGCCCGCCCTTCGTTACCGTTGCCCTCATCGCCGTCAACGTCATTGTGTTCCTCTACGAGATGACGCTGAACGACCTGGATACGTTCCGGTTTAACCGCCAGTTCGGATTGATTCCATGGGAGCTCACTACTGGCGAAACGCTGGACGTCATACCCCTGACCAGAAGCTTAGGGGTAGACGTTGAGTCGCCGATACCCACCTGGGGGACGGTTTTTTCTTCCATGTTTATCCACGCTTCTTTTATGCATATCATGTTCAATATGCTTTTCTTCGGACTCTTTGGAAACTACGTAGAAGCCAGGTTGGGCCACGTCAAGTTCCTGCTCCTATTTCTGGCGACTGGTGTGGCGGCTGCACTGGCCCAGGTTGCTATAGACCAGGACTCTATGGTTCCGCTGATCGGCGCCAGCGGCGCGGTAGCCGGCATAATGGGCGCCTACCTGTTAGTGTATCCAGAGTCTATCGTTTTCATGGCCATTTACTTCGGGACACAGCTCTTCTATGGTATTGGCTCTCTGGGCACCGTTGGACAGGAGACAAACATTGCCTACATGGCCCACGTAGGCGGGTTCGTTGGCGGAGTCCTGTTGATGGCCGGCTACAAGCGGGTGACCGGGGAACCAATCTGGCCCAGACGCCCCCTGGGTCGCTGGGGCCACTGGCAATAAAGAGCAGGTTTTTTCTTACTTCAGAAGGCCCGGCACAGGTATAAGGCGGCGGCGTATAGGGTCCACAGACATGTTGAACAGTTCCAAGGTAGTCGCGCCTAAGAGGGCCTTGGCACCCTCAGGGCCGAACACGACTATAGTCGTTCTCTGTCGACCATCCAGGCGGATCAGCGCCTCGCCTACTTCGTAGTCGACTACTCGCTCGTCCGCTAGCTGGAATGAGACCCGTTCCACTGCCTCTACTCCAAGCTGTGTGAGTATCTCCGTGGGCAAAAAGGTGTGGGTTGCGCCGGTATCCACAAGGGCTTCGACCTCGACGAACGTATGCCCTCCAGATCCGGCTATTTGAACAGGCACGCTGAAAGTCCCCATAAACCCTCTTGGCTCATTCTATCATACGGTTAGGTTCAGAAGCTGAGACGTACTGGTGGGCCCAGACGTACAGAAGCCAGAACTCAGCCAATCTTTGATTTGTTCGTAAAAACCCCTCGCCAGCCTGGGCAAGGTGGGGATAATGTAATAAAAGGTCGTGGGCGCTGCGCCTGGCCGAGGGAGGGGAGGATGTTCCGAATACGAGACCCGCAAGAGAGCCTCTGGCAGTCCCAGTTCCTGGTGACGCCGAAGAAGGCTAAGCGCCTGGAGAGAAGTTGGGCCGAGGTTTTCCGAAACGAGGCGCTCCCCCTGATTGACGAGGAGCGCTTTGCTCCCATGTACTGCGTGGACAACGGCCGTCCCAACCGGGCGGTGCAGACCGTCCTCGGGGTCCACCTCCTCAAAGAGATGTTCAACCTCACCGACGATGAAGCTCTGGAACAACTAGAGTTCAACCCTTCGGCAAGCTCAGGGCAGGCTCTGCTCTGGCACCACGCCCTGCGGCTGGACATCGAGGAGACCCACCTGCCCCAGAAGACCCTCCACAACTTCCGAGTTCGCCTGATGCAGCACGACGGTGGCTGGCTGGCTTTCCAGGAGACCACGGACCGGATCATCCAGGCGCTGGGCATACGCACCGGAAAGCAACGGCTGGACTCCACCCACATCATGAGCAACATCGCCACACTCACCCGGCTGGGCCTGTTCTGTGAGACGATGCGGTTGTTCCTGCGGGCCTTGCGCTGGGAGCACCCAGAGCTTCGCCCTGGGGTTCCGGAGGGCCTCCTAGGGCGCTATTTGAAGGAAGAAGACGAGGCGACCCACTACGAGGACGCCCGCACGGGGGAGGGTCGGCGACGCCTTTCGGTCTGTGCCCGGGACCTCTACCGGCTGGTGGACCGGTTCCATGGCACGACTGCTGCCCAGCTGGAGGAGTACCGGCTGCTGGAGCGGCTGCTGCGGGAGCAGTGCCATGTGGGCAAACACCAGGACGGGCGCCCCAGGGACGATGACGACGATGCTGGGGAATGCAAGGTGCCCGTGGCCTTGAAGGACCCGAAGCAGGTGTCCGCCGACTCGCTGCAATCGCCCCACGGCCCGGATGTGACCTACAGCGGCCACAAGGGGAAGGGGTACGAGGTGCAGGTGGCGGAGACCTGCCACGAGGAGAACGCCACCCAGCTCATCACCCACGTGGAGGTGACCCCCTCGAGTGGGAGCGACACCGACGTGAGCGTGCCGGTCGTTGACGGGCTCGCGGAGCGGAAGGTCCGACCGGACGAGCTCTTCGCCGACACGGCGTATGGGTCGGGCCGCAATGCCTTCGAAGCCTCGCGCCGGGGAACGGAACTGGTGAGCCCGGTGGCGGGGTCGGCGCCGGGGAACTCGCATGAAGCAACTGTCTTGAAAGTCAAGAGGAATGACCGGCGACCTTCGGAGTCAGGTCACGCCAGGGCAAGCCATGCTTGAGCATTGAGTTGAGGATAACCAGCAGCTTGCGCATGTAGGCTGTGAGGGCCAGCTTCTTCGGCTTACCAGCGGCCAGCAGCCGCCGGTAGAAGTCCCGGATTACGGAGTTGTGGCGGCTGGCCGTCAGCGCCCCCATGTACAGAGCGCCGCGAACTCGGGCGCGTCCACCCCAGACGGTGCGTTTGCCCCGCAGAGTACCGCTGTCTCGGTTGAAGGGAGCCACACCAACCAGGGCAGCGATCTGACGACGGTCCAGCGTGCCCAGCTCCGGCAGGTATGCCAGGAGAGTCAGAGAGAGCTGTTCTCCCACGCCGGGAACAGTGCGCAGGAGATTCTCTCTCTCGCCACACAGGACTTTGGTGCAGAGTCTGCCGCAGTTCCTCATCCAGGTCGTCCAACTCCTGCTCCAGCCAGGCTACGTGAGCTTGGATGCGCGGACGGAGGGATCTGGCGGCAGTGCCCAGGCGGTTTTTCTCAGACACCAGCATGGTCACGACCTGGTGTCTGCGGGCAGCCAGGGAGTTGAGGGCCTGGGTCTCGGCGTCCCGTAGAGGGCGCACGGGCGGCCGGATGACTTCGGCGAAGTGGGCTAGGACCGCTGCGTCAAGCGAGTCCGTCTTCGCCAGCTTCCCAGTGGCCTTGGCGAAGTCTCGCACTTGGCGGGGATTGACCACCACAACAGGCAGAGACGCCGCTGCCAGGGCAGCCACCAAGGGCAGTTCCAAGCCACCCGAGGCTTCCAGCAACACCATGGCGGGACCCAGGTCCCCCATCTGGGAGACCAGCTTCCCGACGCCTGCATCGTCGTAGGAGACCTCCCATCTGTCGCCGGTGGGACGGGCGGCAACATCCACCTGGGCCTTGGCTACATCGATGCCTACGTAGATCACTTCTCGCTCCATGAGCACCTCCTGCGAATTATTGGCCCGTCCTTGCACGATGCGGGCTTGGTTGGCCCAGGCAACTTGTATGATCAATACGCTCGGTCAATAGGCCTATTGGCTGGGCAGGCGGGGAGGGCGCGTCGCAAGCAACTGGGTGAGCCAGGCGGAACCCTGGACTGCACCGGCGAACAGTGAGACACCCTTCCCTCCGTACTGGTCGCTCCGAACGGATACACGGGCTTCGGGCCCGCATCTACAAGTGTGGAGGACACAGGCACCATCAAACCGGGAGGGTAAGACATGGAAGTGGTAGCAGGCATTGACGTAGGCAAAGTCAGCTTGGACGTTTCGGTATCAGAGGGTCCGGTACTCCGGTTCGGCAACACGGCGAAAAGCATTACCAGGCTGCTGAGACATCTGAAGGAGCAGTGCACCACCATGACCGTGTGCGAATCCACCGGCGGGTACGAGCGGCTACTGGTCAGCCGGTTGCGGAAGGCCGAGATAGCAGTGCGCGTGGCTCACCCGAGCCGGGTGCGTTCCTTCGCCCGGGCCTGCGGCTACGAAGCCAAAACCGATCCTAGAGACGCTCAGGTGCTGTCCCGTTTCGGCCAGGTGTTCCCTGATTCAGACACGCCGGAACTGGAGCCGGAACGCGAGGAATTGCAGGACTTGCTGCGCAGGCGGCGGCAGTTCGTGGAACAGCGAGTCCAGGAGCTGAACCGGCTGGACAAGGGCGTCTCCGCTGCCGTTGCCAACTCTACCAAGCGCCACATCGCCTGGCTGGATAAGGAGATTGCGCAGCTGGAGGAGGAGTACCAGGAAGCGCTGCAGAGTAGCTCTTCCCTGGCCCAGCGCGCCGCGTTGTACCGCACCGTGCCTGGTGTGGGACCATTGACCGCTGCCATCCTGGTAGCCCATCTGCCCGAACTGGGCCATTGGGACAGCAAAGCATTGACCTCCCTGGTGGGTCTGGCCCCCTGGTCTCGAGATAGCGGCCAGAAGCGAGGCCAGAGGGCAATCCGGGGCGGCCGCGGCATAGTGCGTAAAGCCCTCTACCTCTGTGCATGCTCAGTGATTCAGGTCAATGGCGAACTACGCCGTTTCTACCAGAACCTGCGTCAACGTGGGAAACCCGGAAACTTGGCCTTGGTGGCAGTGATGCGCAAGCTGCTGTTGCAGTTGAACGCGCTAGCTCGGCGGCAAACACCCTGGGTTGTGCGGCCCGGATAGAGGTATCTACTCCTCAATTTGGCAAAGACCTTGACACCCAACCACGGATACTGTTCGGGCTCTGTTCGGGAGGGGTGCGGCGACCCTCGCTTCGTGACGGTCTTCTATGACCTGGGAGGTTGCGGTCTGCCGCGCCCCGATCCACCTAAGTGAAGTGATTGTTACACACCAAAACCAAGATACAAGGAGAGGGTGACGGACCACCGCCGCTCACCGCCGCGGACTTTCAGATCGACGTCACAGGGGAGCAGGCCACGGCGTGCCCCGCCGGCCACCCGTCCATCGAGGAGTACGAGCTGAAGGATGCGCCGGAGCGGGTAGAGGTCCACTTTGCCGGGACAACATGCGAGCCCTGCCCCTTGCGATCCCGTTGCCCGGTGAAGCTGGACCGGCGTGCGGGGGCCTACGTCCTCAAGGCGGACCTGGTGAAGGTGAACATCGAGCGGCGCCGGAGGGCCGAGGCCACCGAGGAGTGGCGCAAGCGGTATGACATAAGGGCTGGTATCGAGGGAACGAACTCCGAGCTGAAGCGCGCCCACGGGCTTGGGCGCTTGCGGGTGCGAGGGGGCCGTCGGGTGCGGCTTGCCGTCTACCTGAAGGCGTTGGCGTGCAACTTCAAGCGGATGGTCCATGCACGCCTGGTGGAGATGGAGAACACGGCTCAGCGGGCGGTCGGGACGGTACCTGCGGTCGCGGCCGCATGAGGGCGCCGCTCCACAACTTCCACCGGGTGCCCTGAGCCACGGAAGGGGTACCGCAACGGGATCACGCTTGTCCTGAGCGCAGCAGATAGGGCGGTGAGGCCAGCAGCCGGCATCCCGTGGCCTCCTCCGCTCCAGACCACCTTCGCACGCCAGGGCTCATCTCAAACAGGCCTTGTTACGAGGGAATCAATCTTTGAGTTAAGGCTCCACCATCTTGCCCACTAGTATACTGTCCCCCCTCTAGCTGGGCTCGCTACGAAGGTATGTTTATGTTCCACGGTGGACGGAGCTTCTGTATCAACTCAGCTTCGAGGATAGATGCCTCATTCTCAGTTTGACATCTACGGAAAACAACTGCTACGTGTTTTCCTTTCTTGGCTGCCTCAAGAATGCCATGATTAATCCGGCAGTTAGTACTTTGGCCACCTTGGAAGCAATTCCTAGGCTGAATTGTACCGTAGCCAGTATTGAACCTCTTGCCGAGGGTACTTGTAGGTTTAGTACACTTGCCGATATACAAGACGTCCTTGGTATCCTGGATAATGGCATAAACACCAAAAGAATCAAGAACCTCCTTATCCGCCTCGATTCGGAATCGGCAGAATGGCCCATTCCCATATTTGTTTAAAGGAAGACTCTTGCGATTGTTATACCTGGAGGCAGGGCATTTCTCCAAAAGTCTCCCCTGCTGATCACGTTTGGGCTGAAGATCGTCGATGCGGTTGAACTCAACCCCGTTGATTTGCATGGTCTGGACTCTTTTTTGGCAAACTTGTTGCCATGATGCCAACTGGTGGGCCTGCACGTACCGAATTGCGAACTTTTCGGTGGGAGGTCCTAATATGAGCTTGATGCTCCTATAGATGTCAAGGAGTGCTGTGGGATAGGGCTGAGTTCCGTAGGACGGAGAAGACCTCGCGAGCGACATAGCGTTTGAGGCAGCGGATCACCTCAGCCTTGCTCATTCCCTCGGTGGTGCGACGACGCATGTATGCCTGGGTCCGCTCATCATGACGAAGTCTGACGACAACAATGCGATGGAGTGCCGCGTTGGCCTGGCGGTGGCCGCCGCGGTTGAGCCGATGCCTGTTGGTCTTGCCGGAGGAAGCAGGGATGGGATTGACACCGCACAGGGAGGCGAAGGCAGCCTCGGAGTGGAGGCGGTCATGGTTACTCCCGGCAGCAATGAGGAGGGTCGCCGCCGTGTCTGGTCCTATGCCGAAGCCATCCACCAGGGCTGGGGCTGCCGTCCGTGTGAGTCGTTGGATCTCGGCCTCCAGGTCCTTTATCTCATTACCGAGTTGACGGTAGCGACGGGCAAGGGAGCGAAGAGCATACTTGGCCGTCGCGGTGGGACCCTCCATACGACCAGGCCGGAAGCTCTTGGACCGGGTGACAAGGGCAGCAGCGGTGAGGCCAGTGAGGTGCTCACGAAGCCGGGCCGGGGCCGTGACAACCAGGGCCTTCATCTGGTTGATTGCCTGGGTGCGAGCCTTGACGGCCGAGTCCTTGGTGCTCTTGAACATACGGATCATTTCGACTTCACCCTCACCTGACTTGGGAGTGGCATCGGCTACTCCGGCAAGCACGGCACGCGCTGCCATCTCCGCATCAGTGGGATCGCTCTTCCCCTTCCGATAGCGGGTTGACCGGTCGGGCCGGTTGACCTCCACTACGGTATGGCCCCTACTGGTCAGGAATCGGGCGACTCCGGCACCGTAGGAACCGGTGCCTTCAATCCCGAAGGCATGAATCTCTCCCAGGCCCCGGGACCACCGTTCGAGCTCCCCATACCCATGGGTGGTCGCCACTGTGTGAAGCTCCCCCAGGCGGACCCCCTGACGGTCAATGGCCACCGCCACATGCTCATCCTGGTGGGTGTCGACTCCGACGACCAGCTCAACACCACGACTACCTTTATGACCGACGACTCCTGTCATTTCCACCTCCCGGAGGATAGCGCACTGGCCAGGTGAGCGGACAGGACTGCGATGGGGCGTGAGGCCAGGCTCCTATAAGGTCACTGCTCGCCTTGCCGAGGGCACTTCTGGCGCCACCTCGAATCGAGTCGACAGATCAGGCTGAAGGCATGATGCCAGTCTCAGAAAGGGTCAGGCCCGAGCCGAGGTGGCCCGGGATTCATCATCGCAGTCTCAGGATGCGACATAGAGCGGCTGTAATGACGCTTTTGCCCACAGAAGAGGCGGTGCCTTGGACCATCAACGTCTTGGCGGCCATCTTGTTCCTTCGGGTCAGTTAAAAATCGATGCCCGGTTGGGCCTTCAGTCCCTGTTTGTATGGGTGCTTGATCTCCTTCATCTCGGTCACAAGGTCCGCGAATTCGATCAGTGCCTCTGGTGCGTATCGACCTGTGATGATCACGTGAAGCCCTTCCGGACGGCTGCGTAATGCTTCCAGAGCGTCTTCCACCGGTATCCATCCATAATGGAGAGGGCAGGTGAACTCGTCTAGGATGAGCACGTCGTAATCGCCGGACGCCATTCGCTCCTTACACAGCTCCCACAGCTCCAAAGCCAGTGCCTTGGTAGCCTCGATGTCCTTGGACCTCCAGGTGAACCCATCGCCCATGGGACGTATTTCAACGCCTATCTTGCGTGCGGCGCGGTGCTCACCGAAGTTAGCGGTCGAGTGCTTGATGAACTGGAGCATGTTCACCCTCATGTCCCGGCCCCAAGCTCGGAAGAGGACGCCCATGGCCGCCGAGGTCTTGCCCTTGCCATCGCCGGTGTTTACCATTACCAGGCCCTTTTTCACCCGTCGTTTGTTATCTGGGCCAACGGCGTTCTTTGGTGTCACAGGTGCAACCTCTACTTTATTCGTTTCAGTTGGAAATGGGTGACCACACTACTCAATGGATGGTTTAGCTAGAATGTTGCCACTCATTGGAAGCACTACCGGAGTCTGGTAAACGGGATGCCTCAATACGGAGACTTCGGCTCCAAAGGCTATCGATATAACCTCCGAGGTTATCACCTCGTCGGGCTTGCCAATTGTGAGGATCTGCCCCTTGTGCAGTACTGCTATCCTATCGCAATATTGGGCTGCCAACGATAGATCGTGCATGGCAGCAAGTACGGTGATCCTCGCGTCTCTTCGTATGCTTTGGACCACATCCATGACACTCGACTGAAATCCGATGTCTAGGTGGGCGGTTGGCTCGTCTAACAGTAATAACGGGGCCTGCTGGGCCAAGGCTCTTGCGATGAAGACCCTCTGCAACTCGCCACCTGAAAGGGTTGAAACGGGCCTGCCGGCGAACTCCAACGAAGTCGTCATCTCCATGGCACTTCGGCAAATTTCGATATCTCCCCGTCCTTCCCACTGAAACAACCCTAGATAAGGGTTTCGCCCCATCAAAACAACGTCCAGGGCGGTGAAACCTGGGGGTACCGCGGGATTTTGCTGAACCGTTGCTACCAGACGGGCCCTGTCGCGAGGGATTAGCCTGTTTGCCTCTTTATTCTTGATCCGTAAGGACCCCTTATACTGAGACAATACGCCGCTGATTATCTTGAGCAGGGTGGTCTTACCAGATCCGTTCGGTCCGACGAGACCCAGAAACTCCCCTTCCGCGACTTCCATATTCAAGCCTTCGAATATAGGGCGTCGACTGTACGAGAATCCCATTCCCTCGACTGCTAGCAGTGGTTCTAGGTTCATATCATCGCCTTCCTGCGCATTAGCAGGTACAGGAAAAAAGGAGCGCCACAGAAAGCGGTCACTACCCCGACAGGCAGCTCGGTAGGGCTTAATACGGTGCGTGCCACCAGGTCTGCGAGGATCAAAAAACCGGCGCCCACTAGCATTGCCATAGGCAACAGGAAACGATTATCGTATCCCCATACCATCCTCACCGCATGAGGTGCGATAAGGCCGACGAACCCTATAAGTCCACTGACCGAAACCGCGGCTGCGGTGGTCAAAGAAGCGATGACTATCAAGATTATCTTGGTCTTCTCCACGCTGACACCTAGCTGCTTCGCTTCATCTTCATTCAACTGGAACATATTTATGATGCGGCCGTAGGCCATCATGATCAGCGACCCCAAGACCAGGTATGGAAGGACTACGTAGACATCCTGCCACTGGGCCCCGATAAACCCACCCAAGAGCCATGCTAGGAGAGGTCTGATGTCGGGGTCGCTACGGATCATCAGGAAACTGGTGGTTGCTGCTGCCAGAGAGGCGATGGCTACGCCCGCCAGGATAAGGGTGGTGAGATGCAGCCCCTCCGATTTCCGCGCAATAACGTAGGCTATAGTCACTGCTGTTAAACCGCCTGCGAAGGCAGCAAGTGGTAGTGCGCTAAACCCGTGAAAATAATGGGGCACGCTCGTAAGAATGACTATGGTCGCCCCTAAACCGGCACCTGATGCAACGCCGATAAGATAAGGGTCGGCCAGTGGGTTGCGGAACAGGCCCTGGTAGGTGGCTCCGGAAGCCGCTAGGCAAGCTCCCACTAGACCAGCCAGGATTATTCTCGGAAACCTGAGTTGCCAAACGATCGAGTCCCAGCTTTGTGGCCACGTGGAGTCGATGTCCACCATGGGCAACTTATCAATAAGTATTCTGGCTGTGGTAATGGGTGGAACGTAAACTGAACCCAGTGCTGACGCGGCCAAGATGATGACGAGCAACACCGCCAGACCGGTGGCGATGGTCCACCGTGGATAAGCAAGTCTCAGCGACAGTGGCGCTGGGACTGCTTCTCGCACTCTATTAGCTTCTGTCGATGAATCGGCGCTCATACTCTGCGGCCCTATCGGAAAATATCCGGATAGATCAGCTTGCCCAGTTCATTGATCCCGTCTACGAATCTTGGACCGGCCACTTCAATGAGGCTGACGTCGATATGGTACAACCTACCATTTTTTACAGCCGATACATTCTGAAACGCCGGGTCGCTTTTGTAAATCTCTAGAGATTCCTCAAAAGTGGCAATAATAATCTCTGGATCTTTATCGACGATTACTTCGGGGCTCAACTGAGCATCACCTGATATGTCTTCGGCGATATTTTGGGCCTTCAACAGGGTATAGACTTGTCCTACCAGCGTGTCTGGACCTACTGTCCAGAACCCCGGCGAGCCGTCGTGGAATACTCTCGGGCCTTTTTCTATGGGAGTGACCCTGTCACTGATTTCTTTGACCTTGGCCTCAAACTCCCCGGCAACATCTTCAGCCATATCGACCTGGCCAGTTAGCCTTCCCCACAAACGTATCTGTGGAGGGATACCCTCGACTGTATCGGGGTTCTTCAAGTACAAGACCTTGACGCCCAGATTCTCCAAGTCGGGTAAAGAGCTCGAGTAGAATGTATAGATCAGGTCTGGTTCTAGCTCTAACACCTTTTCTGAGTTGATAGTAAAGGCACTTCCCACTCTTGGTATATCATCAGCGTCCGGCGGATACGTGACGAAGTCGTGGGTTCCTGCTATTCGCTGACCCTGCCCGATGGCGAATAACACTTCTACCGGCACGGAGCTATAGGTAACGATCCGTTGGGGAGGTCCCTCGAAAACCACCTCGCTGCCGTTGCTGTCAGTAATGGTCATAGGGAAGAGCGAGGGAGTGGGCGTCGGTTCCTGTGTAGGTACCGGGGTTGCGGTAGCACTGTCACCGCAGGCGGTTCCCAGAATTACCAGGAATACTAACATGCCGACAAGCGACGACCAACGAGTTCCGGATGACTTTGACCCCAGACCAAGCAACTTCATCGAGAGACCCCCGTTGCACTGAATTATCTAAGGCAAAAGAAGAACCCCTGGACTTGCTCCTGCCAGGGGTTTTTGGTGCTCTCATCAGTAGTGGCTTGGTACTATCCTGTGAGCCGACTACCCGGGAACGCCCTCTGTTAAGCGCAGGGGCAAGGTCCCGCGTTCCTGGGTCGGTCTCCTGGCTTACGGATCGTTGTTGTACCGACGCCTTCCCATCCTCTGTGGGACAGTGGCCTTCTGGTCGGATAACTCCCCGTTTACAGTGGCGCTACCGCGGCGGAATCTCACCGCCTTCCCGTATTAAGCTTGTTGCACCCAGGTCGCGTTATTTGGTTTTTAAATTGCCTTGAGCGTCAATTATAAAAGCACGTTCAGGGCCTGTCAACGACCCTTCGGCAACATTCCTTCATGAGTGAATCACCCCTTCTTCAGTAACATTCTTGTATGAGTTGACACGCGGCCGAATGTTGACTTTCCTATTTCCGTCTGTTAAATTCGTGCTCACCGCTCCCCCAATAGACTGCTCGGCAATTCCCACTGGACATGATTCCGGTGGATTCGTACACCATTTTAGGGGCTGCGCCAAGGGGTAATTCGCGCATGACCGTACCGATGTTCAAAGAGCTTCGCAGAGCTTACGGATTTGACGAAGTCGCTATCGTTCCGGGGGAAGCTACTATCAATCCGGATATGACTTCCACTGATCTGACAATCGGGGACTTCGTATTTCCCACTCCGATCATAGCGGCTGCGATGGACGCCGTCGTTTCGCCGCCGTTCGCCGTGTTGATGCATGAAGCGGGTGGTTTGGGTGTCCTCAATTTGGAGGGAATCTATTCCAGATATCAGGACCCTTACGCCGTCCTCGAGACTGTTATCTCCGCTCCTCAATCGGAAGCCACTGCTTTCTTACAAAAGACTTATTCAGAACCCATCAAAGATGAGTTGGTTGGGAGCAGCATAAAGGAGATCAAGAAATCGGGCGCCGTGTGTGCCGCGTCCGTAACGCCCCAAAATGCAAAAAGATTAGCTCAGATCGCGGTAGATGCTGGGGCGGACATCATCGTAGTCCAATCCACCGTTACCACTGCCAGGCACATGTCTCGCAGTTACCGTGGTCTGATCTTCTCAGAGCTCCGCCGCAGCCTCAAAGTACCTGTCATAGTCGGGAACTGCGTTACCTACGATGCGGCTATGGAACTCATGGAGACCGGGATTGATGGGATCCTGGTCGGAGTCGGTCCCGGAGCGGCTTGCACGACACGAGAAGTTGTGGGCGTTGGAGTCCCTCAGGTCACCGCGACAATCGAGTGCGCCTCAGCAAGGGAAGAGCACTTCCGCCGGACCGGTAAATACGTGGCCGTGATCACCGACGGAGGTATCAGGACTGGGGGTGACCTCTGCAAGTCCTTCGCTTCAGGGGCGGACGGCGTGATGCTTGGCACACCCATGGCTCAGGTTGAGGAAGCGCCTGGCAGAGGATTCAATTGGGGAATGGCTAATCCCCACCCTGAGCTGCCAAGAGGCACCAGGATCAAGGTAGGAACCAGAGGACACCTGAAAAACCTGCTGTTTGGGCCGACGTCAGTGACTGATGGTACCCAGAACTTCGAAGGCGCGCTAAAGGTGGCGATGGGTATGTGCGGAGCTTATACCATAAGGGACTTGCACAAGGCCGACATGGTAATCGCTCCCGCGATAAAGACCGAGGGGAAGATTTTCCAGCTAGCTCAGTCTTCTTGACACTAGCGCTTATTGCGCCGTTACTCCCCCGTCGATTGCCAGCTCGGACCCCGTGACCCACTCCGCTTCATCAGAGGCTAAGTACAACACTCCATAAGCCAACTCTTCCGTCGTTCCCCTCCGTCCTAACGGGATATCCGGCTGGCTCGCCCCCCTTGACCCCCTGTCCTCGTCGCCGAATTGAATCATCGGTGTCTGGATTGGGCCAGGGAACACGGTGTTGCAGCGGATATTGTCCTTGGCGTGCTGAAGGGCCGTGACCCTGGTGAACGCCCTGACCGCGCCTTTAGACGCCGCGTACGCCGGGTAATCCCGGGCTATTATCCCGCCGATCGAGGATATGTTGACAATGGAACCTCCACCCGCTCGGCGCATGGCTGGTATCGCATGCTTTGTTCCCAGGAACACTCCGGTCGCGTTTACCGCCATGATCTTTTCCCAGAGTTCCTCGGTAGTATCGTCCAGGTTGAAGCCCTCGCCGATAGCGGCGTTGTTAACGAGGATGTTTAGCCCTCCGTACTTGGACTCTACCAGGTCTATGACTTTGATCCAGTCGTCTTCATTCGACACGTTCATGTGGACGAAGGTAGCCTCCCCTCCGGCTTCCCGCACCTCCGCTTCTACTTGTTTCCCCTCCTCTTCCAGGATGTCGACGAAGGCTACTTTTGCGCCATGGCTGGCGAAGAGCTTGACCTCTGTGGCGCCCTGGCCCCTCGCTCCGCCGGTTATTAGGGCCACCTTTCCCTCAAGTCTGCCCATTTGTTCCTCCAGAAGTTATTGGCCAGAAGTTATTGGATAGTGACACCGCCGTCGATGACGAATTCTGCTCCGGTGACGAAGCTGGCTTCGTCAGATGCCAGGTACAAGACGGAATAAGCTATGTCTTCGGGCTTTCCAATTCTCCCCAACGGGACGTTGGGAAGGGTCGGCCTTCCTTTGGCAGCAGGATCCTTCTGGGCCTCCTGGCGCATAGGAGTATCGATTGGGCCGACGTGTATGGAGTTACATCGTATTTGTTCTTTGGCATGCTGGATCGCCACGACCTTGGTGAAAGCCCTCAAAGCGCCTTTGGACGCCGCATAGGCTGTATACCCCACTCCGACAAAACCGGAAATCGAGCCGACGTTGACTATCGCGCCTCCATTGACACGCCGCATCGCCGGGATTGAATGCTTGGTGCCGAGGAACACGCTCTTAGCGTTGACGGCTATTACCTCGTTCCACTGCTCCAAAGTGGTGGTTTCCAGAAAAGGTACCCCCGTGATTCCGGCGTTGTTAACTAAGATGTCGAGTTTTCCGTATTTAGACTCGGCTAGACCGACAGCCCTTCGCCAGTCCTCAGACACACTTACGTCCATGGTAATAAAGGTGGCGTCGCCGCCTCCGCTATTTACCTGGGCCTCGACGTTATGTCCCAGTTCCTCTCTTAAGTCGCCGAAGACGACCTTGGCGCCTTCCCTCGCGAAAAGCTCTACCTCTGAGGCACCTTGGCCCCTTGCTCCGCCCGTTATTATTGCGACCTTACCGTCGAGTCTTCCCAACCAGGTTCTCCTCTCTTCCCTAATCTCGGAACCGCTGTTTGGCCATGGGTTAGCGTCGTCGCTTTCTGAGCTCTTCCCAGACTTGATCGGGCGTAACATCTGATGCCGCCAGAAGCACCAGGGTGTGGTAGAGCAGGTCAGCTACTTCTCCCGGAAGGCTTTCAGTCTGATGCTGCGTCGCGGCTATAGATGTCTCTCCAGCCTCCTCAATGACTTTCTGAGCGATGCGTCCTAACCCGCCTTGTAAAAGCTTGGCCGTATAGCTGTCCTCCGGCAAGTCTCGCTTTCGTTCCTGGATAATCGAGAAAAGCTCTTCGAGTATTCCAGATCCTATTTCCGAGTGGCAGTATGAACCCGGAAGCTCATCGATGGGTGTGAAGAAGCATGACGTGTTACCTGTGTGGCAGGCAGGCCCTTCGGGATCGACCTTCAGCAATAAGGTATCCTCATCGCAGTCGACCAGTATTTCTTTGACGTTCATGTAGTTGCCAGAGATTTCGCCTTTGTGCCAGAGGCCCTCCCGGCTCCTACTATAGAACCAGACCTGTCCACCTTCGATCGTGCGCTTTATCGAGCCGGGGTTCATATAACCGAGCATGAGGACCTGGCCGGTATTGGCATCCTGCGCGATTGCCGGCACCAGTCCCACATCGTTCAGCTTTATTTCCATGGTTCGTCCCTTTCAGCATCTTGGGATCTGGGCATGTGTTACGAAACGGACTCTAGTATAGCAGGGAGCTCGGTAAGGCTGTGGACAGTGAAGTCGGGGGCCCGAACACTCGAGTTAGGCTCCTCACCGTTGCGGCTGACCCAGACCGCTCTCATTCCCACGGATTTGGCTCCTAGAACGTCTTCGTACAGCATATCGCCGACATAAATAGATTCCTCTGGGCCCACCTTCAGCCTCGCCAGCATCTGCAGAAATGGAGACGGTAGTGGCTTGTACGCTTTAGCGTCTTCTGAGGAGAGCACAGCCTCGAACTTCCAATCGAACTTGTTTATTTGAGGAAGCAGGAAGGCGTCGTCAGCGTTGGAAAGTACGGCGGTTCTCCACCGAGAATGCATTTTCGGAAGTACCTGTAAAGCGTCACTAAATGGTTGTCTGGTGCCCAAATCTTGCAGGGCTACTCTAGTGGCTGCAACAGCGTTGCCCTCCGTTAACTCCAGATTGTCAAAAGCCTGACTGAAGTATTCGAGCCATGCGGTCTGGTATGACTTGAACGGAGGACTTTTCTCAGGTTCTTCCAGGTTGACCCTTGCTACGCGAAACTTGATTTCCAGAGCTTTCCATTCCTCGAATAGCTGCTCTGCACTTATCTCCAAATTTTGTTCTCTGATGATGCTCTCGAAGGTTTCTATCCAAAGCGCTCTGTTGTTGGGTACCAGAGTTTCATACATATCGAATATGACGGTGGTTATCTTTGACATGGCTAGACGCTCGATCGGCGAACGGGTACGCCCATGTTATCCAAGTAGTCTTTTGCCTGACCGATCGAGTATGTGCCGAAGTGGAATATACTGGCCGCAAGCACGGCATCGGCCTTTCCTTCCATGAAGGCTTCGTGCAGGTGCTCCAAGGTGCCCGCCCCGCCGCTGGCGATGACCGGAACGGGTACGGCTTCGGAGACAGCCCTGGTCAAGTCAAGATCGTAGCCCTCTTTTCTTCCGTCAGCGTCCATGCTGGTTAACAGTATCTCACCGGCGCCAAGTTCCACGACTCGTAACGCCCACTTTAACGCATCGGTCCCGGTGGGAGTACGCCCCCCGTGGGTACACACTTCCCAACCGGAGCTGGAATCGAGGACCAATTCTGGGCTGGGGCTCACCTTGGGGTTTTTTCGACCGGATTCTACACGTTTCGCATCGATGGCCACAACTATACATTGGCTACCGAATCGATCTGCCCCCTGTTCGACCAGCGATGGGTCGTTAACGGCCGCTGTGTTGACGGACACCTTGTCAGCGCCGGCTCGGAGCATGCGCCGCACATCATCCACGGTTCGTATGCCGCCTCCCACTGTAAGAGGAATAAATACCTCCTGAGACACCTTCCGGACTACCTCGACCATGGTGTCCCTGGCTTGTGAGCTGGCAGTTATGTCAAGGAAGACAAGCTCATCGCCGCCTTCCCGGTCATACACAGATGCCAATTCGGCGGGGTCTCCGGCGTCCCGAAGGTTCACGAAGCTTATTCCTTTGACTACACGTCCGGCGTCTACGTCAAGGCAGGGGATTATGCGTTTTGTAAGCATCGTGTTCTCACGCAGAAGATCTTTTTTTCAACACACTCATGTAATGGCGGCCGTTCAGATTTCGCGAACCTGAGTATTCGAACCCAATGTCCTTTGCCAGGGATTCAAGTTCGTGGGGCGCTATGCGGACCTTCACCGGTGGACCTGAGTCCGTTTCCTGCTTGTACCACTCCAGGACCGTACACCATCCGTAAGGCTTTAGCAGCCTTTGAGCGGCATTCAGGAGGTTCGCATGGTCGCTGTTTTCATGAATTACGAAGGCGAGGAATACCCCGTCCAAAGAGCCCGCTGGAACGGGGAAGCTATTCTCCTCGCATCTGAGGATCTCAACGTTGCCCAGTTTAGCTTCATTGACCCGCTGCCTCAGCATGTCAAGCATCCGGTCTACGATGTCCATAGCGTAGAGCTTGCCTTGGATGAGATGCTTCGCAAAAGGTATTGAGAAGTAGCCAGGTCCACAGCCGATATCAGCAACGTGGTGGTGAGGCTCAATTGGCATAAAGGTCAACACGGTAAATGGGTCCAACTCCTCAGCTCTTTCCTGACTGAGGAGAGACCCGATGATCTGGTCCGTAGTTGGTGCCCCCTTATCGGTCAACGTGGCTCCTTGTATATCCCCTCTGAGGTCGATCCAGCGGCCTCAAGGGCTTCAGCCAGGTCCAAATCGCCGGTATACAGCGCCTTGCCGACTATGACCCCTTCTACCCCTGTAGTGGAGAGACGCTCGATATCTCTTGCGGACGACACACCCCCTGATGCAATTACCGCGCGCTCAGTACGTTTAACGAGCTGATTTATTGCTTCGAAGTTCGGGTGGCTCAGAGTCCCATCCCTTGATATGTCGGTATAAATGAACCTGGCCACCCCAATACCCTCCATGACACTGACCAGTTCATAGGCACCAACCGATGTGCCTCTCTTCCAGCCCTCGATTGACACCTGGCCGTTCTGTGCATCCACCGCAACTACCACTCGTTCGGTACCATGAGTGTTTAATAATTGAGTCACCAGGTTTTGGTCTTTTACGGCGGCCGTACCCAGGACGACGCGGCCAACTCCCGATTCGAGAAGCGTATGAGCTACTTGGGCGCTTCTTATTCCTCCACCGACTTGGATCGGGATATCAAGCTCCTCAGCGATGGAGGAAATAATTCCCAAGTTTACCGGTCGTCCCTGCTCTGCGCCATCAAGATCGACGACATGGAGCCGCCGTGCTCCTCTCTCCTGCCAGCCACGGGCGGTAGCGATTGGATCGTCGGAGTAGACGGTTTCCTGTTGGTAGTCGCCTTGATAAAGCCTGACACAACGTCCTGACTTGATGTCAACGGCGGGAATAATCTCCATTTGGTAGCGAGCCCTCCCTTAGGCTGACCCGGCCTTGGAGCTAACCAGTTCCGTAGCGTAATTCACGAAATTCTCGTAGATACGCAGCCCAACAGGGCCACTCTTCTCAGGGTGAAACTGAGTAGCGACCAAGTTATCTCTAATCAGCAGAGAGCAAAAAGGAATGCCGTACTCGGTCACGCCTGCGGTCAAGCCTTGGTCTTTGGGATAAGCATAGTAGCTGTGTACGAAGTAGAAGTAGGAGTCCTGAGGGATACCATGCAGTACCGGATGTGCGCTGGAGACGTTCACCGAGTTCCAACCCATGTGTGGAACTTTGAGCCCTTCGGGTAGTTTTTTAGTTCTTCCAGCCACGATGCCGAGACATTCGGCCTCGCCTTCCTCGGTGCTGTCCATAAGTAATTGAAGTCCCAGGCAAACGCCCAAAAAGGGTCTGCCCGAATCGGCAAACTCAGTGAGCGGTTTCACTAATTTCCGGGCGCGGAGTGCCGCCATCGCGGAGTCTCCGGATCCAACTCCGGGAAGCACGACGGCGTCCGACTCGAGAATGGATTTGGGTTGGCTGCTAACATGCGGTTGAGCCCCAGCCTTCTCCAGTGCCCGACAAACGCTTCGCAGATTTCCCGACTCGTAATCGACGACAGCCACTTTTATCACAGGCATTAACTATTGGACCCCAAAAATCCTAATATTCGAGCTCTGGCAGCGGCCTCATAGTCTCCTGAGACGATATCAGTGCCATGGTCGTTGCTGTCTTCGTAAATGACCCTTTCCACTAAGTCTGGGTCTTGAAAAATCCCGTCTTCTATCATGGTCTCTATGCTGTGGGTCGCGGACCTGTCTCCCTCTGTAGCTATGAGCAGCACCGGACCCGGTATATGATCGTCTTTTAGATCAAGGCCCGCAAACTCAGAAGGGGCGGATAAACTTATGACGCCACGGACCCCTTGTCGTTCAGCGACCTTCAACGAGGCTGTCCCTCCCATACTGGCTCCAATCAGGAAAATGCGAGTGGCACTCTCCTCTTGGAGAAACTCAATCGCAGCTTCCACGTCCCGGTGAATCAGGTCAAGCTCTTTTTCGCCGTCAGATTCCCCGTAGCCTCTGAAGTCGAAAGCAAGGGCCATATATCCGTTGTCGGCAAGGATTTGTGCGAAATCCCACCAACTGGATTGATCCGCTGGAAACATGTGGGCCAGCACTACTCCGGTTGAGCTCTGGCCAACAAGCCTTCCCCTAAGTTCTATCCCGTCTTCTGTAGTGAAACTGGCTGTCCTAGTAGTTCCCGCAGGAGTAGGAACAGAGGTCGCTTCCGAACTGCACGCGATAACCGCCAGACAAATCACCAGAGGTGCTGAAGTGGCCAACGCCACCGATCGGTTCGCACCTAGATTCAGCTTACTTCTCCTGTCGCCTTTTCGAGTGGTATGTCTCGGTCCTGGTACCGAGCAAGCACGAAAAGCAAGTCTCCCAACCGGTTCATATATTTGAGCAACTCGGCGTTGGTGAGTTTCCCGGCCTCTTTGAGTGCCACCGCCCGGCGTTCGACTGTCCGCACGTTACATCTGGCGATGTCTATTGCAGCAGAGGCTGAACTAGCGCCCGGCAATATGAACTCTTTGGGTGGTTCCATATGCTGCTCTAGCTCGTCGATCAACCCCTCAAGCCGTGTGACCATTTGCTCGGTAAGTGGACTGAAATGTTGTTTGAAGAGGTCGTACTTATCAGGGGCGGTGGCCAGCTCAGCTCCTACGGTGAAGAGCTCTTTCTGGAGTACCTTAAGTATGTCCTTAACCTTCGAGTCGTTGGACAACGCTCGTGCCAGTCCCATGGTCGAAACCGCCTCGTCCGAAACTCCATACGCTTCGGTGCGGGGATCGTTTTTGGAGACTCGTCCGCCGTACAGGAGGCTTGTCTCCCCCTGGTCTCCGTATTTGGTATAGATCCTCTTCTTGTGCGACGAAGTCATACTTGATTACACTCTGGAGCCCATAGTCCATGCTATCACGGGATAGGGTTGAAGGGGTAGATTCTAGCATGGGGAGACTAGCGGCGCTATACTGAGCGTTATTCATAATTCGGCTGAAGGGGGTTGGCGGTGAGGCGTGCACTTCGGGCATGCCCATGATAAAGTTGTGTTACGCGTGCTCACATCACGTGACGTGACACTGTGACACATGACTAGGGGGGTCTAACGATGCCACGCAGCCCGACACCGTCGGAAACTCACGAAGACATAGAAATTGCTGAAGACTCTATCGAGCTTTATGTGGACTCGGCTCAGGTGAGAACTGGTCTATTTGGTTCTACAGTTTACTTGGGGACTCAAAGAGAGGGTCAGCAAGCGTTGGTGAAGGCAATCATAAAGGTAAGCCCCCAAATGCTTAAGGTTCTGGGGCTGATAATTAACAAACACTCTAGGGGATATGAGGGAAAATTCGGGGCAATAGGATTGCCTAATGCGTTACTCCAAGGCCTAGGGCTGGAGGAGGAAATAAGCGGATGATTATACAGGCAATAAGACCTATGGGGACAGCGGACTACGACAATAACCTTGATACTCTCTCGACAGAGTTGGATGTAGAAATCGATTGGCTTGTTGAAGAGCGGCACGGGGGCACGCCAGGGCTGACGGATTTTAGTTTAGTTATTGCCAACGAAGGCTTCATCATTGGGGACACCGGCTGGCAAGTAGGTAGCCACTTTGCCATAGAACTTGAGTACACTCCTAATAGGGTTGTAGCTTCAAGCAGTTCGATTGATGACTATGCCTTCGGTGATACAGAAAAGGAAGCCATTCAGAACTTTCTTTTGTCGTTGATAGACTTTCGTTTGTCTCTAGAAAATCAGCGGCAACAGGCTGAGTTATCCGAGGAACTTGAAACCACTCTTGAGAACTTGCGAGCGTTATTGGTTCAGAGAGATGAACAGTAGGGTTTGAACGTCCGAACCGTACGATCTATTCTGCTAGGAAAACTACAGGCAATTGAAGACCGCCAAAAGCACCACGTCTTCTTCTATCTAGAACATGAAGGCAAGAGATACCAAGGCCCTAAATTATCTCATTCGTGGCGTGGCGATCTAGACGACCAGCAAATCGACTGGATCAAAAAAGCGTTGCTGTTAACAAAACAAGAATTTTTGGATTTGATTGCTTGTCCGTTGACTTTGGCAGACTTTCAGCAAATATGATTCCCTCGTAAAAACCCGTTTTGAGGAAGTTCCAGCGATTTAGCACATCTGCGCGCTACCGTATGTTGGGGTAGTGTACGGAACAGAGACTGTATATTGTACCCAGGTGTGGGTACGTTTGTTCTAATTCGACCTACACAGACTTTTTACGAGAGAATCAAATATGGGTGGCAGGGAAAGGCCTTCCCTAACCAACTTTTCTGACTGATAGCAGTGATGCTGTAGCAAGAGCCTGTGCCTGACACGCTATCACCGACAACATGGCGTGAATCTGACTTCGCTCAATAGATTTGATGCCCTCTTAACGTCCGGTGTGTTCCCTATAGTCACTATCATGCCCAATGGCATTTCGTACTGGGTATCAGCGATCAGGTGAACCTTATATCCCCAGACATATTCCCGGTTCCCGTCTGTGTTCTTCTTGATAACCCAACCTGCTTCGGGGTCCGAAGTCTTGCCTTCGCGTCTCTTCCCGCCGTTGCTCCAAGCCTTAATATCTGTGCTGTCTATGGCTACCGACTTGCCGAATCCAGGGTACTCTTTGAACATACGGCGAACCATGTTCCGCATCATGTCCTTGACCGCCAAGGCGTACTGCTTACGGCAGAGTTTGGCGAAGAAGCGTGAGAAGGTAGGCTGGCTGGGAATCTGAGCGGGAGAGTCTATTCCGCAAGCCTGGGCGATGTAGGGGTTGTCGTAGAGGGTGCGGATAAGGGAGCAGACGGAATCCAGCCCCAAATAGTAGTGGGCTACGAAGCACTTCCAAAGAATGTCAGGGTGATAACCTTTGGGGCCTCGTCGCCTTGCGCCAATGAGCCTTGTTAGGAGTTCTTCATCAGGAAGTTCTGCAAAGATAGCCTCTAGCTCAGATACAACGGGGGTACTTGAGAATTGCCGGAGTTAAGAGTAGCATAGATAGGAGCCAACGGGAAGGTCACTCTTCCTGGCGGTTAGAGGCCGTAGGTGTGCAACCACTTGCGGTCTCGCCTTTTTGTAGCTAAAATGTTCTATTATTGTATCTGATGGTAGCTACGAAGTCAATAGAAGATGACGAAAGAAGACTATCAATTAGCTACGAGTATCGGCGAAACACGCAGTTGGGATAGCAGACTGTTGACGAATAGGTGGTATTCGGAGCCAATAAGACGATAATCGTTGACAGAATTATGAATAACGCTGATGCTGAGCGTCTTGCATAGTTAAAAGAAGGGGCGCATACCGTAGTGAGGTGGCCGGATCTCATCCACTGGGGGCTTTATGGATGATTACCCTATTCGGTTCTATCGCAGTCGCCATCATGCTCTTCTCTTATTGGCTCGAACCTCGTTCCAAGTGGTTTGTCCTGGTTTTCGCCGGAGGTTCGGCGGCGACAGCGGTTTATAGCGGATTGGTAGAGGCATATCCTGTAACCGTGATAGAGGCCCTCTGGTCACTAGTGGCGTTGAACCGTTTCTATAAGAGGCATCAAAATGAAGTGCTTGTGCCTGACGAGCAATCCTGAGAGTGTAGAAAAAGCGATGGCATCTGAGATACAGGTGATTGGTGTGGCAGGCATCCCGGAGGTTAAAACTGGGGATGACATAGCAAGTCTAATAGCCGAGGCTAGCGTTCAGATAGAAGATGTCGACATATTAGTGGTCACCCAGAAGATAGTGTCCAAGGCGGAGGGCCGTGTTGTCCGCCTGGCGGATATACAGCCCTCTGCAGCAGCTGTTCAGCTATCCAGCGGGTCCAATAGAGACCCCCGTCTTACCGAGGTCATCCTACGGGAGACCGTCCGCATCGTTCGAATGGATGGGGGAAATATCATTTGCGAGACGCGTCACGGCTTCAAGTGTGCCAACGCTGGTGTGGACGCATCCAATGTGCCTGGCGACCACAGCGTATCGCTCCTTCCCGAGAACCCGGACGCGTCGGCCGAAAAAATACGCTCCGACATAAAACGGTTATTGGGCAAGGAAGTAGCAGTCATCATTTCAGATAGTTTCGGACGGCCCTGGAGAGAGGGCGCGGTGAACGTTGCCATAGGCGTGGCTGGGATGAACCCCGTGGTGGACTACAGGGGCATCGATGATGCTCACGGCAGACCTATGCAGACTACGGCTATGGCAGTTGCCGACGAGCTCGCTGCTGCGGCTGAGATTGCGATGGGCAAGGTCGATGGCATCCCGGTGGCCATAGTCAAGGGGTATCCCTACAATCCTCCACCCGCAGATGGTTCTTTAAGGGGCTCCAAAGCCCTTATCAGACCTGCTGAACGGGACCTATTCCGATGACTGATATTCTTCGGAGTCATCTCCATCAGACGTAGGGGACCTGTTCTCTTCGATTTTCTTGGCAGGGGCCGCTTCTTCGCCCCAAGGAGACGCCTCAACATAGTTCTTGAACTCCTTTAGCTGGCCGCAAAGCCGGCAAGTTCCCTTGCTGACCGGACCGACGGGAGTTTCTATCAACCAATGGTGGGCACCCTTTTCTCTCATTCCTGCTGTCTGCCGTTGGACGTGACGCCTGTTGTACCATTCCCAGGAAACCTCTTTCTATACAGTGCTCTTGCCGGATATGATGCCAAGGGATGGGACTTCGGTTCAACTATGAACTGGGTTGAAATTCGCTTTAACCGCCCTCAACTGTGAGTTATACTTTTGGATGGTTTTTCACTGCATGGAGGCAATAAAAGGCCTACCTGGGGATTAGCCGGGATTACAATCGGCCGTTGATATGGATCGTGACAAAAAGGCCGGGGACAGGATAGTCCGGCGTCCACGGCTGCGGGACGTGAGTCCCGCCGTCGTGAAAATGGAGCCGCTCCGGCACCCTACTCGCTATTCCTCCCCTCCTCTGATACTTTTCTACAGCTTTGCCTTACTGATTATCGTAGGCGGCCTTCTCCTCATGCTGCCTTCCGCCAGAGCGGAAGGGGGCTCCACGTCCGCCGATATAGCATTTTTCACGGCTACTTCGGCAGTCACCGTTACGGGCCACACAGTAGTCAATACGGCGGAGTACTGGACCAATTTTGGTCACGGCGTGATTTTCACGCTCATGCTGGTGGGCGGCCTTGGTTTCACCACGATAGCCACCTTTTTCCTTATTTTGCTGGGCCAGCGTATTACTCTTCCTGAACGTATGTTAATGAGGGACACAATGGGGGTCGACCGCATGGGCGGTTTAGTGGCGGTCCTTCGAAACATCATTCTGATAGTGCTATCAATTTACGTCGTGGGGATGGTGCTGGTCTGGTGGCGTATTCACGAGCTCTTCCCGGCAGGAGAAGCATTCTGGCAGGCCGCGTTTCTTTCGGTATCCGCTTTCAACAACGCTGGCTTCTCTATATTGCCGGATGCGGGGAGCCTGGAAAACTTCTTCGACAGTACTACTCTTCTGGTTTTCGTGGCCATCCTTATTATCCTGGGAAGCATGGGCTGGACTACGCTGGTGGACATGTTCAAGCAGAAGCGGTTTTCCAGGTTTACTCTGGACTCGAAGATGGTGATCACCGCGAGCTTGGCCCTATGGATCCTTGGCGCTCTGGTGTTCTTCATAGCGGAGTACGACAACGAAGCCACCCTTGGAAATGTTTCAGTTGCCCAGAAGGGCGTCCAGTCCATCTTTCACTCGATAAGCGGAAGGACGGCTGGATTAGTGTCCCTGGATTTCAGCAAAACAACAGAATTGACTGATCTGTTCTACCCGTTCCTCATGTTTGTGGGTGGAGCGGCAGGGTCTATAGCTGGAGGCATCAAGGTGGCGACCCTTGCCGTGATTGTTGCCGCCGTAGTTTCATCTATCAGGGGCAGGTTCCAGGCTGAGGCTTTCGACCGAGGAATACCCCAGTTTCAGGTCAACAGAGCATTGACCGTTGCTGCGCTCGGTATTGTGTGGCTGTTCATAGTGACTCTGGCCCTTACCTTGACTGAGGACGACATCCCGTTTCTCCACCTTTGGTTCGATACCGTTTCTGCGTTTGGTACAACCGGTCTATCGACGGGCGTGCCTCCCCAGCTTAGCCTTGCTGGAAAAGCATTATTTATGGTCACTATGTTTGTAGGCAGGCTGGGGCCCCTAACTTTGGCACTGGCGCTGGCGCCCAGGGAAGAGACCACAGTGTACCGTTTTGCCGAGGAAAGAGTTAAAATAGGTTAGCTTTGAGATTAAACCAAAGCGAAGGTAGTCTGTGCAGAAACAAATTGTAGTTATTGGCCTGGGAAGATTCGGCAGCAGCTTGGCCACAGAGTTGTACCAGATGGGCCACGATGTGCTGGGAATCGACCTTGTGGAAGAAAATGTGCAAGGCATGCTGGGTCATGTTACCTACGCCGTCAGGGCTGACGCGACAAATAGCGCGGTGTTAAAAGAGTTGGGAGTTTCCAACTTCGACGTGGCTATCGTGGCCATAAGCTCGGACGTCCAGGCCAGCATTTTGGTTACGGTTCTTCTGAAGGAGCTCAAGCTGCCCTATGTAATGGCCAGAGGTGTAAACGATCTCCACGGCCAAACCCTCGAGCGGGTAGGTGCCGACAGAGTCATTTACCCTGAGCAGGAAATGGGCCGGAGGCTGGCCCACCTTGGGTTCGATCCCGGGACACAGGATTATATGGAAGTGGCGCCTAATTACGGCATTACGAAACTCAGGCCACTAGACCAGTTCGTCAAACATACCCTGGAGGAGGCAGGTCTGGCCGGCGCCAGGGATAAATATGGTGTTGCGGTCCTGGCTATCAGGCGTGGGAAGGAATATCTGTTGGTTCCAGCCAAGGATGAGGAGGTCAGGCCTGGGGATACATTGATCGTGGCAGGAAGTAACGAGCAGCTTGGCAAGATATACTCTCAACCGAAAGACAACCACTCGGATCCAGAAAGCCCGGATACCGACAAGGTTTAGACTTTTTGGTTGGGCGATTCCACAGCAATCTAACTATTTGATCGAGGCGCTTAATAGCTCTATTCCGTAACATCACCCTATTCAAGTCGGAGGCCGATCGCGGGACCCGTTCCCTGGCCCGTCGTGTAAAAAAGATTTTGGTGCCGGTCAAAGGGGACAAGGCGGGAGAAGGGGCCCTTCGATTAGCTTGCACCCTGGCCAAAGAACCCAAGGCCAAGGTATATGTAACTCATGTTATTGAGGTGAGCCTGGAGTTTCCACTGGATGCCGAAATCGACAGCTCAGCAGGAGAGGACGTCCTGAACAGGGTCGACGCGGTAGTCGAAGAGGAGGACTGCGGAGCGGCCACTGGATTTATCCAGGCGCGGCACGCTGGGCCAGCTATCGTTCAGGACGCTGCCGAGAAAGGTGCGGAGTTGATAATTATGGGTATCACATACCATAGACGCTTTGGCTCATTCACCTTTGGTAAGACGTCCTCCTATGTGCTCGCCCATGCTCCCTGCCCCGTAATCCTTTGGAAGGAACATATTGAAGAACCGGACTTGGATAGTGGATGATAGAAGTTAAGCTATGAATGTTTTGGTGTACGGATGCAGTAAAGTGGGAGCTTACCTTGCCGCTGACCTGGCAAGGGACGGCAACGAGGTAACCTTGATGGACACCAATATGGACCATCTCGATTCAGTGTTCAGCGAGCCTAACATCGAAGTGGTTCCTGCAACGGGATCGTTGATGCATGACTTGCGCCTTGTCAAAATGGACGATATGGAAGTGTTTTTCGCTCTCACCGACAACGATGCCCAAAACGCGATGGCGGCTCAGGTTGCCAGTCGAATTTTCCACGTACCTGAAGTCGTGGCACTGATTAGCGACCCTGAGCGGCATAAGATTTATAAAGAGCTAGGTTTGGATGTCGTCTGCCCTGCTTTGGCTCTTGAGGACGCCATAAAAGGGGCGACGAAGCTGAAGGCTCAGCAGGTTGAAAGGTAAGCCATGTTCATTGTTGTAGTAGGGTGCGGGAGGGTCGGCTATCAGCTTACAAAATCTCTTCTGGCCACAGGACATGAGGTGGTGGTTATCGAGAAAGATGAGGGTAGGTGTAAAGCTCTAAACGATGAGGTCGGCACTGTAGCTATGAGGGGAGATGGGACGGAAGTAAGGGTGTTAAAGGAAAGTGGTGCCGCCAGAGCAGATGTCATTGTGGCTGTCACCGACATGGATGAGGACAACCTGTCCGTCTGCCAAATAGCCAAGCACTCCTTTGATACACCCAAGACCATGGCATTGGTAAAGGACCCTCAGATTGACGTGCTGTTCAAGATACTAGGTGTGGATGGTATCGTTAACAGCACACATCTTGCCCTGTCGGCCATTGAGGATGAGATTCCAGGCAGGGCCCTCGTGCATCTTATGGACTTGAAAGATCACAGGATGGAGATGATAAGCGTAAACATTCCTCCGGATGGTGTCATGGTTGGAAAACCCTTAAGTGAGATAGATCTCCCGCCAAACAGTTTCATATCATTAGTAGTCAAAGAAGACGAGTCTGTGCTCCCTTCTGACGGCGTGGTGATAGGTTCGGGGGACGACATCGTGGTAGTGACGGATCCGGACAAAGAGCAACTTCTTTATGAGACCCTTACGGAAGTAAAGTAATGGGAAATCGAATAGCTTTCCTTGGGCCGACAGGAACTTTCTCAGAAGAGGCGGCCCTGGTCTACATCTCTGATGCGGAGCTTGAACCCTTCCCCAGCATAACGGCGGTAGCTCTTGCGGTGGCTTCTGGAATCGTCGATGAGGGAGTAGTGCCCATCGAAAACAGTCTTCAGGGCTCCGTTACTGATACCCTCGATATCCTGATACAGGAAGCAAGGTTGTTCATTCGAAGAGAGCTGGTACTGCCAATAGAACAATGCTTGTTGGTGAAGAACGGAAGCCGTACTCCTGAAATCCAGGCGATTTATTCTCATCCCCAAGCCCTCGGACAATGCAGGAACTTTATTGACCGGTGCTTCCCAAAGGCCCAGCTCGTGGCTTCCCTTAGCACAGTCTCCGCTGTTGAGGATATGTTATCGAGTTCCGCGCCCAGTGCCTCCATCTCCCATAAGCGGGCCGCAAGGGTCTACGACGTGGAGATTATGGCTGAAGCGATACAGGACAATCCGTCGAATGCTACCCGCTTCGTCATTCTCGCCAAAACCGATCATGAGCCCACCGGAGATGACAAAACATCCCTGTGCCTTGCCTTCTCGTCCGATCAGCCCGGGCAGCTACACAGCGTTCTAGCGGAGTTCGCCAAACGTAACATCAACCTGGCCAAGGTGGAATCCCGGCCCACTAAGCAGTCCCTGGGCCAGTATATCTTTCTGATTGATTGTGAAGGTCACAGGGAAGACTCGTTGCTCAGCGAAACCATCACAGCCGTCGAGGCGCAAGCTTCTACGGTGAAGATCTTCGGCTCTTATCCGCGCTGGATAGATAAGAAGAGCTGAGATCTCCGGCCGGCCAGTTGACAGGGCCGTTTAGATATGCAGGCCGCTGGCTTCAGCTACAATGTGGATATCTTTGTCGCCACGTCCGCTCAGACAAACCAATATGATCTCGTCGGAGCGTTTTTCGGCTGCCAGTTTTGCGGCGTGATATATGGCATGGGCCGGTTCTAGGGCTGGAATGATCCCCTCGGTGCGACAGAGAAGGTGGAACCCCTCCAGGGCGTCTTGGTCGTTGGCTGCCAGATACTCAGCCCGCCCAGTTTCCTTTAAGTAGCTATGTTCGGGTCCAACACCGGGGTAGTCTAAGCCAGCCGAGATGCTGTGAGTCTCTGAGACTTGACCGTGCCCATCTTGAAGTAGATACGAGAACGAGCCATGAAGCACACCCGGACTGCCTTCCGAAAGGGGAGCGGCGTTCTTATTAACCCCCTCACCGCCAGCTTCCACACCTATTAGTTTCACCCCTTCATCCGATACGAACGAATGAAACATCCCTATGGCATTGCTGCCGCCACCCACGCAAGCCAGTACGTAGTCAGGCAGACGTGCCTCCGCTCCTAAGACCTGGCTTCTGGACTCGTTGCCGATTACCGACTGGAAGTCCCGAACCATCATTGGGTAAGGGTGAGGCCCGACCGCGCTTCCCAGCAAATAATGGCTGGTTTCTACGTTGGTTACCCAGTCTCTTATAGCCTCGTTAATGGCGTCTTTAAGGGTACGGCTTCCCGAGTCAACTCTTCTGACTTCAGCATTCAACAGACGCATACGATACACGTTGGGCGACTGGCGTTTAATATCCTCGGCGCCCATATACACTACGCACTCCAGACCCATCATGGCACATACTGTGGCGGCGGCAACGCCGTGCTGACCTGCGCCGGTTTCGGCGATAATTCGGCGTTTGCCTATGTACTTAGCTAGCAGCGCCTGTCCCAGAGCGTTGTTAATTTTGTGGGCGCCGGTATGAGCAAGATCTTCTCGCTTCAGGTAAATCTTGGCGCCGCCACTGTGTTTTGTAAGCCCCTTGGCGAAATACAGCGGTGTGGGCCTCCCTGCGTACGTGCTGCTCAGAAGGTCTAATTCCCGCTGGAAGGACTCGTCAGTCCTGGCTTCCCGGTACGACCGGTCCAGGTCTTCTAGGGCGGTCATCAAAGTTTCGGGTACGAATCGTCCTCCGAACGGTCCGAATCGGCCTCGCTGGTCTGGGAAAGTTTCGGTGTCGACCATGCTCAAGTTGCTCCCTAGTTTTTCGATGAGCGGGTCTCCACTCGACTTGGCAAGCGGACCGCATTGATAAATTCCGTGATCTTGCCGGAGTCCTTGATGCCATCTGTCTCAACTCCGCTGGACACGTCCACACCCCAAGGGTTCACTTTGTCGACCGCATCTCCCACATTTTGAGGAGTCAGTCCGCCTGCTAGCAGAAAGGCAAACCCTTGCTTGGCAAGCACATTTGCGATTTCATGGTTAAAACTCTGTCCGGTTCCTCCGTCGAGGCCGTCCACTTTGCTATCGAGAGTTATCTTATGACCACGCTCCTGAAAAGAAGCGATTTTCTGGGAAAGGTCGGCCGCCGAGGTAGCTACGTCCCGTGAGTCGTCTACGTGGAGGACCTTTATCAAGGGTTTCGCTACCTGCTTACAGTACTCGACGGACTCACTGCCGCAAAGCTGTACCATGTCCAGCTCGCACTCTCGGGCAATGCGGTTCACTTCGTCCAATGGTTGGTTAGCGAATAGCCCGACTATCAGGGGGGACTTTCCAACCTGGTGCCGCAAAGCTGCGATTATTTCGCTGGCTTTGTCGGACTCTATCTTCCGTCTCCGGCCAGGTACGAACACCAGCCCCAAAAAATCGGCTCCGGCGTTTGCCGCAGCCAGAGCGTGAGGGGTATCCTGTATCCCGCAGATTTTTACTTTGGTCATGACGTCTTGGTTCTGCTAGAAGTTATTAGATGTTAATCGCATTATACTCCTTTATGCTTAGTGCCTATCCGAAATCAGGTCATCCCCCTGTGTTAAAGTGGTATTTCTCTTGTTGCTATCTGTTGGATTGGGATAAACTTACGTAGACATGTTAGATTCTTTGATCAGCAAGCTAGCCTCCGTAGAGGACAGGTTCAATCAAATAGAAGAGCTCATGGCAAGGCCCGACATTGCCGCCGACTATGAGCGCGTCCAAGAGCTTGCCAAAGAGAGGGCCTCGATTGAGGGATTGGTCTCGATGTATCGGGAGCACCGCGACCTGATTGAAGAGAAAGAGGATGTCCGGGCTATTCTGACCGAGGGTTCAGACACTGAATTGACCGCACTGGCCAAAGCTGAACTTCAGAACTTGGAAGAACGTCTCGAAATACTAACCCAAAAAACAAAAATCGCTATGCTGCCTAAAGACCCAAGAGAGGGTAAAAATGTCATCGTCGAGATAAGAGAAGGAGTCGGCGGCGAGGAGGCCAGCCTGTTCGCAGCCGATCTATATCGCATGTATACCCGTTTGGCCCTTCTCCGTGGCTGGGACGTAGAGCCATTAAGCTCCAGTCCAACGGATCGGGGAGGTTTTAAGGAGATTGTGTTCGAGGTTCGGGGAAAGGATGCTTATAGCCGGCTGAAGTATGAAATGGGTGGCCACCGGGTTCAACGTGTGCCCGTTACCGAAGCTTCCGGTAGGATCCACACATCTACGTCGACTGTGGCGGTGCTGCCGGAACCGGACGAAGTCGAGTTCAAGCTGAATTCAGACGAACTCCGGATCGACGTATACCACGCAGGGGGCCACGGTGGGCAAAACGTAAATAAAGTGGCTACCGCCATTCGGGTCACCCACGTCCCCACAGGAACGGTTGCTGTATGTCAGGATGAACGCTCCCAGTTCAAGAACAAGCAAAAGGCGCTGGCGATTCTAAGGTCGAGGTTGTACGAGGCCCAACAGCGGAAACAAGAAAGCGAGATCGTCGAGGCTAGACGGGCACAAGTTGGAACAGGAGAGCGGGCTGAGAAGGTCAGGACGTACAACTTTCCCCAGGACAGAGTCACGGACCATCGTATCGGCAGCTCTTTCCACGGAATCCAGCAGATCTTGGATGGCAGCCTGGACCCGATTACCGACGCTCTCGCCGCCGCCGAGCAGGCCAGTCTGCTGGAACAAGCCACCGCATGACCGTCGAATTACTTTGTTTGGCGACTGTGCGGGAAGCTCTTCTTCACGCAAGAGATTCCCTTGTCGCCGCTGGAATTCCTGACGCGCACATTGAAGCAGAGCTCCTTCTGGGTCACTTCCTTGGCGTGCCGAATCATCACCTTTACGCCTTCCCTGGCCAAGAGCTGACCCTTCAGCAAGTGGAGCTTCTTAACGGTGCCTTGGATAGGTGTCTGAACCGGGAGCCGCTTGCATACATCTTGGGCCACAGGGAGTTCTACGACATAGATATGGTTGTGGAGCCTGGCGTGTTAATTCCCCGTCCGGAGACCGAGATGCTTGTGGAACTCGTGCTTGCGTTGTCCAGGGGTCGTCACGGTGACAAAGAGGTGTCGATCGCTGAACCTGGCACAGGTTGTGGAGCTATCTCCATCTGCCTGGCCAAGCACTTACCGAAAGCGAAAGTCTTTGCTACGGATACATCGGAGAAGGCCCTTAGAATCGCCAAACACAACGTCCAACAGCTTGACGTGGGAGGTCAGGTAACTCTGATGAAAGGGGACCTGCTTCGGCCGGTCCCTGAAAAGGTAGACATTATAGTAGCCAACCTCCCCTATATACCCACCGATCAGATTCCAGGTCTCCAACCAGAAGTTCGATGGGAGCCAAGGGAAGCGCTGGATGGAGGCATTGACGGTCTCGAAACGATGATGAGGATGCTCAATCAGGCCACAGATAAGATTCGTGAAGATGGAGCGATCATTCTTGAAATGGACCCCGGCCAGGTACCGAGCTTGAAGGACCTCGCTAATAAGCTATTTCCCGCCGCGACCGTTACTGTTGAGCAGGACTTGGGTCATCTGGACAGGGCGTTGGCAATACAGCTAGGCCCTGGCGCTATTTAAGCTAGGGTATCCCCTCTAACCTGGTCCATCAGGTGGCCGATGCTTTCGAGCTGTTCCAGTTCCTTGAGGTTTTGCAACACCTCGTCGATCCGATCGGTGGGTAAAGCTTGAGAAGCGCAGTCTTTAAACTTGATGTTCAGTTCCTCCTGTGTGATTCCCGGTAGTGATCGACCGGGAACCCGGCTAACCCTTTCGCGAAACTCGTGCCCGCCCTTCATTCGAACCAGTATCTGGTGATAATTCTCAGTCCAACTCGGCTGTCCTTCGAACCCAGGGTTGCGAATCAAATTGATCCTCGGAATTAACTCGTGTACTTCTGGCCGGAGGACATTATCGCTGGCGAAGGAACCTATACCCACATTCCTGTCCAGAAGCGCGGCTGCAACGCAATATTGCATGCTGAACCTGGCCTCCAAAGGTGTTTTAGGACGGTCGTGGATCAAGGACCTGGGTGGGTCGAAATCCACCATTACGTCTACCCGATCGACTTCAGAGGGTTCCAACCGCTGCTTGTGGAGGAGAGGGATAAGCCCGTCAAGGGCCAGATGGGTGCTACCACAACAGGGATATTTTTTCAGCTCGACGCTGTTGTTCGCCAGATGGATATGCTTGCCCAGCCTGTCTGAAACCCGATCCTCGTCATAGCCTCCGCCACCCGAAAAGGCCTGCAGGAAGCCGGCAGGACCCTCAATCCCGATTCTGCTCGCCGTGAATCCCTCTTCAGCAAGCCTGGCTGATGTTACACCGGTGCGGGCGGCGAACCCGGCGTGGAAAGGCTTGGTCATGGTGCCGAAGTTCTGCCTGAGGCCGGACGCCTGAGACGCTGCGAGGGACAGCGCCATCTCCGTCTGTTCCAGGTTCAGCTTCGATATATGAGCCGCAGAGGCCACCGCTCCCAGCGCACCTATGGGGCCTGTCGGATGCCAGCCGAGCTCGTCGTAAAATTCGTCGTTCATCCCGGATGCAACGCTGCACGCGACTTCGAATCCGATCATATACGCCGTGAGAACGTCTCGGCCGGTAGCACTTCGCTCTTCGCCCAGGGCCAGCGCGGGTGGCAATACCACTACACTTGGATGCCCCTTCATGGCCCTGGCGACATCGTCGTAGTCGAGGGCATGGGCCGTGGCGCCGTTAAGTAACGCTGCCTCTGGCGAGGACGTTTTGATGCCTCTTCCGACCACTGTTGCTCTGGGATTGCCACCGTTGGACTCACTGTATCGGCAAAGGATGTCTACCAAGGGTTCTCTCGATCCAGCCAGCGTGCAGGCAATAGCGTCGACTATGCCGTCCTTCGCTGTACTGACCGCTTCGGGAGGAAAATCCTCCAAGTTGGTGCTAGTCACATATCTAGCGATTTCTTTTGTGAGGCCCAACCAAGTCTCCCAGTTTCCGTCTGCCGGTGCGTCTTTATTATATCCTTCTTGGCTTGAAGCGGCCTGAGTCACTGTTCGATAGCTATCACCGGATATGGCATAATTGTATACCAAGCCCGTATAGGACGCCGTATAAGACGAGGGGGTAAATACAGTGAAACCTCCAGGCCACGCCGCCGTCTCTCTCGGTATTGGCGCCATTCTGTTTGGTATAACAAGGTCGCCATCTTCTTTAGTTGCCGCATTTGTCACCGGTGTGATAATCGACTTAGACCACCTTGTGGAGTATTACCCCTGGTTCGTTAAGGGGAACACATCCAGGATATTTTTCTTTGTACATAGCTACGAGCTTTTGGTCCCAGTATTTCTGGCTGGTTACCTATCTGGCTGGGACCCGGTTGTGATTGGCGTTAGCTTTGGATTTCTCGGACATTTGATCACGGACCAGCTTGTCAATCCAGTTGTACCTTTGGGGTATTTTTTCACGTATAGAGCGGTCAAAAAGTTCCGTCGGAGCGAGATTATCGACGCTGAATGGGAAGATATCAGGACTGCGGTCATGAGTCCCAGGGTTGCTAGAGCCGTATTGGGCCGGCTGAACAGGCGCCTTGTCCGTAAAAAGCCGCTCTGTTAAACTCTAGCGCGGCGTCCTTCTCTTCGCTTGGTTTCGTTGTACAGATGCAGGCACAAGGAGTCTCTGTTTACTACTCGCAATTTCACCTGGGCTGATCTTCCCGCGATTCTCGATATGATCGAGGCAACGAAAAGTCTAGACGGAAGTGGACCCCAAAAGAACCCTGTTTATCTTGAGGAGGAACTGGGTCGCCTTGGCCTCAACCCAGAAGAGAATTGTTACGTAATCGGCGATGGCCAAAAGCTTATAGCATATGGGCTCGTGGAGCCCGAGATCCGTATTGGTCGGGCTGTTTTCAAATTGGCTGTCCATCCGGATCATAGGTGGCAAGGCATCGAGGAAGAGATAGTAAACTTGGCGGTTGGCCGAGCAAGATCTCTGGGCGCAGGCGTGCTACATATTTCGCGACCACCCTCAGAGTCGTGGCGCCGGCTTTTGGAGCATCGAGGCTTCTCCCAGATCCGAACCTATTGGATAATGACGTGGCAAGGCGCGGACCTCCCGGAGGTGGAAATGGCGGAGGGGTTGACAATCGAGACCTTTAAGCCTGGTGAGGAAGCCAGATTGACCAAGATTCACAACGACTCTTTTGAAGGCAGTTGGGGATTCAGCCCCAACACTTTGGAGGAAGTGGCTTACAGGGTAGGCATGTCAATCTCTCCATCAGGTGGGATTCTTTTTCTCAGAGATGGCGAGCAAACCGTGGGCTATTGCTGGACTTGTCTCATCGGTGACACAGGCGACGCCACGGGTATCATTAGCATGATTGGGGTCACTCCGTCTCACAGGGGTCGAGGCATGAGTAAGCCAATTCTTGTTGCAGCAATCGACTTCTTGAACCGTGCAGGAGCTAAATACGTTGGCCTGGAGGCGGACGGAGCAAACGTCCCCGCAATAAAACTTTACCGATCTTTAGGTTTTGTGAAGACGACGGAGCTTCACTGGTTCGAGTTGGCTTTGTCGGGGGCCTGATCCTCTGCACCTGAAGGCGGGTCCATTACTACTGGAGTAGGATAAGAGACTATCTCGTGAGGCGAGACTATCCCAGCGGATACGATTAGCTTCATGGCATCATCGATACGGATATCTGTGAACGTTACTCGCTCCGGTGGTAAGAAAACCAGGAACCCTGAGGTTGGGAAGGGTGAGGTCGGCATGTAGACTGCCAGCAAAGTCTTTCCGTCTTTGTCTTTTGTCTTGGATGTCACCAGTCCCATGGACTTGAGTCCGGATCCTGGGAAATCCACAAACACCACCGTGCTGTATTCGCTCTTGGGTAAGCCAGTTGAAAATACCTTCGTCGCTTCTTGGGCTGCTCTGTAAATAGCGTTCACAATCGGGATCCGATGCAACGCATGTTCGCCGAATGCTACCATGCGCCTACCCAAGAAATGAGTCGTGGCAAGGCCCAATAGGTACATGAAGACGACCAATGCGGCAATGCCCATTCCCGGTGTGTACCTATCGAACGCCAACTCGAATATTGGTTTGAGGATAGGATCGAACACGTCGAACACAAATTTGAGAATAACGAAGGTAAGGACAACCGGAATCGCGAGCAAGAAGCCGGCTAGCAGAGTTGTCCTAAAATGTCCGATCAGGTTCTTAGGCAATGAATTCATTGAGAGGGCCCAGACAGGCGATTAAAGAACGGGTTGGTTGGCTACTCTATCGTACAATCGGAGAGTCTCTTCCGCCACTTTATCCCAGCCCATGCTCTCTGCCCGTTTTCTTGCCTCTCGGCTCATGGTCTTTTGTAGGCCTTTGCTGGAGAGTATAACCTCTAACGAGTCGGCGAAAGGTTCTGGACATCTACGAAACTGAAGATACCCATTGAGACCGTGTTGTACAATGTTGGGAAGGCCACCTACCCTCGAGGCAACTACTGGGGTGCCGCAAGCCAAGGCTTCTAGGGCTACCAGGCTTGAGCTTTCGTAGTAAGAAGGGACCACACAGATATCAGCCGCGTTGTAGTAAATGGGCAGGCTCTCATGGTCTACTGTGCCAACGAACTCCAGAACTTTTTCGATGCCAAGATCTTGTGCCAGTGCTTTGAGCCGTTTCATTTCGGTCCTTTGTCCGGCTTCGCCTCCAATAACCATTACTCTCAAGTTGCCCTTTAATTCGAGTTTCGAAGCAGACTGTAGAAGCAAGTCCAGTCCTTTGATGGGTTCTATTCTCCCAACGCACAGGAGCACCTTTTCTCCATTGAGACCGAGCCTTTTGCGAGTCTCGGAGGGGTCCATTGGTTTGAAGAGGGACAGGTTCACGCCGCAGGGAACAACCTCAACCGTGGCCTCGGGCGCTCCGTACAGGTGCACCATCGCTTCTTTTTCGTGACGGCTTGAGGCGATGACCAATGCAGCCTTTGACAGCATCTCCTTTTCTACCTGCGATCTGACCGGAGAGTCCGTTTCTCCTGGCTTGGCTCGCGACTTGACCTTAGCAAGCGTGTGGCAAGCCACTACATGAGGGATATTCCATGCCTTTGCAGCCCGTTCCCCAACCCACCCGGATAGCCAGTAGTGGGAGTGTACCAGTTGATAATCAATTCCCTCGGTCAGGGAAAACCTCAAGAGTTCGTCGAGGAACGTTGGGAGATGTGAGAAGAAGTTTCCGAGGGACTCGTCTTGCGGCCCGCCGTCCAGGTGAATGACTCTGACGTTTTTGGTCAGAGGTATGACTTTGGCCTCATGGCCGGTGTGGCACCGAGTAAACAAATCCACTCGGAAGCCCATATTTCCCAGGTTCCTGGATAGCTCCCGAACATATACATTCATACCCCCAGCCTTGCCCTCACCCAGCGCAGCCAGCGGACAGGTGTGGAAGCTAATCATGGCAACTCTGCGCAGGCTCATTTCCGCCTCACGACGATCTGATACAGCGTTCGATTCTCACCACCCAGATCGTATTTGTACCGCTCATCACCCCTGAGAAAATCGAAACGAGTCTTGCCGGACTCGATAGCATCCTTTATACACAGAGCCTTCAATATCAACCCCACGCTATAGTAGCTGTAGTCTGGGTGGAAGCCACTGTTGTACATGAAACGAGTGGGTCCGTAATCGAAGCACATAACCCCAGCTACTCGTTCGCCATTGTATCCCATGAAGAAGAGCTTCAGGACTCCGATCTCGGACATTGCACGGGAAACGGTTCTGAAGAATTGCTCTCTGGCATTTGTTAAGAACCTGTGTTTAGGTTCCCGGGCAAAGCGCATCAGAGTGAAGAAGTCTTGCAGATCGTTTTCCAGCTTGTCTGGATCGGAAGCCCAATATGATTCAAAGTGGCCTTCAGCACTGTCCACACGTCGAAACTTCCGTTTGAGTTCGTGGCGTGCCTTCTTGGGAAGAGCCTGAACGTAATCTTCCCAACTGGCGGGCAGGCTTAATACAGGAGACACCCCCTCCTCCCGGACGTCAACAGAAAACCCTCGCTCTTTGGCCAGGTCAGGTAAATACTTCAGCGTACCGGAGTCCTGGTGTATTGAGACCAACTCCAGAGCATCCCACTGCTCATCAGCCAAATGGTCAAGCAAGCATGGGAAGAAGTAAGCTTCAGAACCCTGCGAAATGACGAAGTCTGAATAATCAAACAAGTCCTGGCTACCCATAAAGGATATGACCCGATCACGAAGTACCAAAGGCGCTATTCCTTGGACACCATTTCCAGTTTCGAAGGAGAGTAACATCATCTCAGATCCATTGCCGAACTCGTCCCACCATGCTTTCTGCCACCGGGGAGTGGTAAACAAGGTGTTTAGAGTACTCTTAGGAAGAATGTCGAGCCACAGCGCTTCGGCCTCTTCATATGATGCTAGTTTATGCAAGCAATTCACATCAAGAGGTTCGGATACTGGTACTACTTTGCTCATGCGTGGTCAGCTCGTTTCCGTTAGATGCCTTCAACCATTCAGTATTCCCACTTCGGATGTCGAAAGCATCAGGGCGGATTCCAACTCTTGCACGCTCGGGCTGATTTCAATGATCTCTGTTTCGGAGGACTTGGCGGCTAGCTCGGGGTCCTTGAGGCCCGTTCCAGTTATTATACAGACGACACGCTTCTGAGAAAGATCGAGTCCTTTTCGGGAAACCTTCATCAGGCCCGCCACAGCCGCTGCGGATGCCGGTTCGCAAAAGATGCCCTCGTCGGATGCGAGTATCTTATAGGTTTGTAAGATCTCGGGATCGGTGACCATGTCGATGGCTCCTCCCGATTCGTCCCTGGCGCTTTCGGCGGCCTTCCAACTCGCTGGATTGCCAATACGGATGGCGGACGCGATGGTCGCTGGGTTTTCCTCGGGACGTCCTCGTACTATCGGTGCAGCGCCCTCTGCTTGGAACCCCATCATTTTGGGAGTTTTAGTAGCGAACCCATTGCTACGGTACTCTACGAATCCCCGCCAGTAGGCGGTGATGTTTCCGGCGTTGCCGACGGGGATAAAGAGATAGTCGGGAGCGTCACCCAACGAATCCACGATTTCAAAAGCCGCCGTTTTTTGTCCCTCGATCCGGTTAGGGTTGACCGAGTTGACCAGGGTGATAGAATGCCGAGCGGTGATCTCGCGAACCAGCGTTAAGGCCTGGTCGAAGGACCCATTTACCGCCACGATCTTGGCGCCATAGGCTATAGCTTGGACCAGCTTGCCTCGAGCGATATCTCCTTTGGGAACTACCACTATTGTAGAAATACTACAGCGGCCTCCGTAGGCCGCTGCCGATGCGCTGGTATTGCCGGTAGAAGCGCACATTATAGCCTTGCTGCCTGCCTCTAGGGCTTTGGCAACGGCGACAACCATTCCCCGGTCTTTGAATGACCCAGTTGGGTTGCACCCCTCAAGTTTGAAATACAGCTCTTCGCACCCGATCTGCTTGCCCAATTTCGCCGACTTAACTAAGGGTGTGTCTCCCTCCCCCAGCGATATCAATGGGGTGGAGTCATTTATCGGCAAAAAACTTTTGTACTTGGTTAAGACGCCTTTGATCATAGGTGCCTTTCACAGTCCGACTGTGGGGCTACACTGGCTACTGTCACATAATCCGGTGGTTCGCCAGTGGTTCGGATAAGAACAATAGACCGGACTGGTTACAAGGGATTGTAACACGCCCATTCGGTTCAGTTAAGGGGCCAGTCCTCTATCCGCACCATGTTGCTAACTTCGTGGACTTCCTGAAGACCATTGATGCGCTTGATGGACTCTTGCATGGAAGCCTCGTTGGATGGGTGGGTAGTCACTACCAACTCCGCGGTTTGGGCCGAGTTATCCGAGTCCATCTGAATTACCGATGCGATGCTGATTTTTAGCTCTCCCAGTATCTTCGCTATTTTCGCGAGGACTCCGGGTTTGTCGGACACATTTATCCTTACGTAATATCTGCTTATAAGCTCAGACATGGGAGCGATTCTCAGAGGGTTCTTTACCTCGATAGCTCCAACAGGACCGGTACCAGAGCATAGCTTCCGGGCGATTTCCACCAAGTCCCCCATGACGGCACTGGTGGTCGGTTCCTGACCGGCCCCTCTTCCGTGAAACAGGACCCTGCCAACCAAATCCCCTTCTACTTCCACAGCGTTGAAAGCACCATCCACCTTCGCCAGGATGTGCTCAGCCGGTACGAAACATGGGTGTACTCTTACCTGAATGGAGCCGTTTTCGTTTTTCGCTGTAGCGAGGAGCTTGATGGCGTAACCCAACTCCTGGGCGTAACGAAAATCTCTGGCTTGCAAACGGGAAATACCTTCTCTGTACACGTCGCCGGCATATACCTGAGCGTGAAAGGCTAACGTAGCCAGGATTGCCAGCTTATAGGCTGCGTCCGTGCCTTCTACGTCGTCGGAAGGGTCCGACTCGGCATAACCCTGCTCTTGAGCTTCTTTCAGCGCCTGTCGGAAATCTATCCGGTCAGCCGCCATGCGAGTGAGGATATAGTTTGTAGTGCCGTTGATGATGGCATGGATCGATGTAACGTTGTTTGCCAGTAAATCCGTCATAAGTGGCCTGACGATGGGAATGCCGCCACCCACACTGGCTTCAAACAGCAGATTAACCTGGTTACCACCGGCAAGAGCGATAAGCTCGGGACCGTGTTTGGACATCACCTCTTTATTGGCGGTGACAACGTGTTTACCTTTTGTTAAAGCGATTTGAATATAGTCTTTGGCCGGGACTTCGCCGCCGATCACTTCTACAACTATTTGAATTTCCGGGTTGTCTAACAGGTCATCTGCAGAGGTTGTAAGCAATGCGGTTGGCAGGGTGATTTTCCTGCTCCCGGAAGGGTTCCTGACAAGGACTCTTTTTAGCTCAATGGGGCAGCCAATTTTGCCGCTCAGGTCTTGTGATCCAGATAGCAACTCTCGGGCCACGCCGGTACCCACGACGCCGAGGCCCATGAGACCTACGCCGATTTTCGCAACAGGTCCCAACCGATTCTACCCTTGGCCTCCCGAACTTGGTGTGATGCGCGGAGCAGCTTGACGAACCTGGTCGATTACCCAGGCATATATGTCACTGTTGAACTTGACCTCCCACCAGCCTTCAGATGTCCCGATTACCTGCTGCTGTTGGAGCCACAAGTCGAGAGCGACGTTTTTCATTTGCTCTCTCATAAGGGCCGACACTTCTCGAACCTCCGGTCCCTCTACGACCTTGAGTATGTAAATGCTGTTGTCAGAGCTGAAAATAGGCCTGCTGATTTGATCGTGAGGAATCGGGGCGCTCTCCCCGTCTCCGAAAAAGATCGGGTCGAGGTCTGGGAACGAGCCCTTGGGTACCCATCCCACATAGCCATCGCGGTTGGAGAAAATAGTATCGGCATTGAACTCTCTTGCCACTATTCTGAAGTCTTCTTTTTCGAGTCTTTCTATTATCACATTAGGATTAGGTGGTGTCGCTCCAGCGGGCACATCGGATGCGCTCAATATCTTGATCCAGTTCACTTCTACCTGCTCGGTGTTAGAAGGCACCTGCTCTCCTAGTTTCTGGCGCAGAAGCGATCTGTAGATTTGCTCCTCAACTATTTGCCGGAAATCGTTGTCCGACAGGTGGTTTAGGTTGAGGAAGCTATTATAGTTTTCCTGGTATTCTCTTTCGAGTTGCCCTTCAGGCACTTCCTGTCCAGGAGGCGCGTTTGGGCGAAATCGCTGATTCAATTGGGCCTCCACATCTGCATCCGATACGTGGACGCCCAACGCCGGGGACCCACGCCGAATTACCTCGGCTTCAGCCATATCCATTAACACCTCAAACGGCGCCCGACCTAACTCGAACGGCCGCTCCGTAGCTGCCGCAACGGACTGCATGAGACGGACCCGTTTGACAAGGTCACCTTGAGTGTATGTTTTGTCGCCGACACGAGCAGCTAGCACTTTGGTAGGAGCGATGTAGGCATCATAGAAGCCGAAACCAACAAGTCCACCGATGACTGCCAGGACGACTGCCCCTATGACAATAGTGAATTTCTTCCGACGACGGGTTCCCTCGTTGTTTGTTCGTTCGATGCGATGGTCTCGACGCTCACGTCTTTGACGCATTGCGCGCAACCGCCGGTCAGAGGGCTCTGGGGCGTTTGGTTGTTTGTCACGAGGAGAGGACATAAGTATCTATGCGGAGTTGTTTATCAAAAATAAAGAGGACTCTGATCCCCTAAAGAGCATATACGTTCGAGACAGTTGCACTGGATGCAGAGGGTTCCTAGGCTATGCCGGTCCGAGACCGTGTAAATGGTAACAGCGCGATGTGCCTTGCTCTTTTGATCGCCGTCGAGAGCTCGTGTTGATGTCCAGCACAAACTCCTGTTTTTCGCTTGGATTCTATTCTAGCCCTATCGGAAAGGAACCGGTAAAGCCTACCTATGTCTTTGTAATCGATGAACTTAATTTTCTCAACACAAAACGGGCAATGTTTCCGTCGGTGTATATATCGCCCTTTGGGCCGGCCCCGCCCGCCTGGACTAGGTCTGTTAGATCGTGAGGTCATACCTTACTTATACCTCCATGTTGAGAAAGGACTAGAACGGTAGGTCGTCGACATCGGTAGGTGGTTCTCCCTCTTGCTCAGTGTTGTTGGGGGGCTCGTCTCCTCGTGCCGCCGTGCTATCTATAAAACGGACCTCGGTGGCGGAGATTTCGTTAACAAACCTGGTTTCACCATCCCGGGTTTCGTAGCTACGGCTCTTGAGCCTGCCCTCTACATAGACTTTTCTACCCTTGGACAAATACTGATTGGTGAGCTCTCCTAGCTTCCCCCATGCTGATATGGTGAACCACTCTGTCTCGTCTCTGCGCTCGCCTTCCGCAGTGTTGTACCGATAGTTCGTAGCAACCCTAAAGGAGGTCACTGCCTGCCCACTTGGCGTGTATCGCATTTCCGGGTCCGATCCCAGGTTACCGATGATAAGCATCTTGTTCATTGTCATAATCGGTTACCGCCTACTCCTCTGATTCTTTACTCTTTGAGGATTTTGAGGCCTTTGGAGCCTTAGTCTTAGTGCTTTTTGCCGTTGACGATGCTTTTGTTTTGCTGGTCTTGGTCGTCGTAGCTTTAGCACGAGGTTTCTTCGCTTTGGCTGGCTTCTCTTCAACAGTGGTTTCTTCTGCTGGCGTAGGAGCAGATTCTTCTGTTTCTGTCTCGGGTTCGGGCTCCGCCTGCGGTGCCTCAGCTACTGCTGGCTCCTCGATTTCTACCGTAACAGCCTCCTCCGAGGGAGTTTCCGTGACTTCTGCGACCGGCTCTGCGGTGGGTGCTTCTTCCGAAAGGGTTTCCGTGACTTCTGCGGCCGGCTCTGCGGCTTCGGTAGGAGCGGCCACATCTTGTGGCGCGCCCACTGCCTCAGCCTCGGCAGTTCTAACGACAGGCGCCTGGAGTCTGGGAGCGAAGCGTGGAGGTGGAGGTTCCGGAGGGATTGCAGTCGCCGTTCTCACGAGGAGGTAGCGGAGCACGCTTTCGCTGATGCGCAAGTGAGTCTCGAGCTCACTCGGGGACGCTGTATCCGTGCTGAACCTAGTTAGAAAGTAATTCCCCTCGAGAAAAGTCTGGCCGCTTTTCCTGATGGGGTAGGCCAGTCTCTTCAATCCCCATTGCTCTTTTTTGGTGATTTCTCCACCGTCGTTGGTAATAAATTGCTCTGTTCGCTCCTGAGCTTGGGATACGTCTTCTTCGGATACTGTCGGGCTAAAAACTACGACTAGCTCGTAATGGCGCAATACATACTCCAGTATGAGATGATCCAGGCACGATTATAACATCCGCTAACATACGGCTCAACTATTAGTCCAGCCCTGGTACTGGGAAGTTGGAGCTTAGGTCTCTGACCTCATTTCGAATTTGCGTGGTTGCTTTTTCGTCACCGATGTTTGAAAGGCGACTGAGTATCAGATCAGCTATTTTCTGTATCTCCGACTTTCCGAAACCTCGACTCGTCACGGCTGGGGTGCCGAGGCGAAGCCCGCTCGTTACGCGCGGAGGGCGGGTATCGTAAGGGATGGTGTTTTTGTTGACTACGATGTTGACCTCTTCCAAGGCGGTTTCCGCGTCCCTGCCGGTTATTCCAAGTGAGGTCAGGTCAACCAGCAGCAGATGGTTGTCTGTACCGCCGGAGACGATACGGAGGCCTGCCTCAGCCAACTCCTGGGCCAGAGTGCGAGCGTTTTCCGCTACCTGGTTTTGGTAAACCGCGAATTGGGGCTCAAGCGCCTCCCCGAAGCATACGGCCTTGGCGGCTATTACGTGCATGAAGGGCCCACCCTGTGTGAATGGGAACACGGCTTTGTCGACTGGTTGACGGTGCTCCTCGTCACAGAGTACCAGCCCACCTCGGGGCCCACGCAGTGTCTTTTGCGTCGTGGATGTTACGACCTGCGCATGGGGCAGAGGCGAAGGATGTACCCCTGCGGCTATTAAACCCGCTATGTGCGCCATATCGACCATAAGGATCGCTCCCACCGAGTCGGCAATGGACCGAAAACGTTCAAAGTCGATGACGCGGGGATATGCGGTGTATCCGGCCACTATTACCTTCGGATTGTGCTCTTTGGCAAGACTTTCAACCTCGTCGTAGTCTATCGTTTCCGTATCGCGACGCACGCCGTAGGCTACGAAGTTATATAGCTTGCCGGAGAAATTGACTGGGCTTCCGTGGGTTAGATGTCCTCCCTGGTCCAGACGCATTCCCATGACGGTGTCCCCTGGCTCCAGAAGGGCGAAGTAAGCCGCCATATTGGCCTGAGCACCACTGTGGGGCTGTACGTTGGCGTGTTCGGCATTGAACAGCAGTTTCGCTCTATCGATCGCCAACTGTTCGACCACGTCGACGTACTCGCAGCCTCCGTAATACCGCCGGCCTGGATAGCCCTCCGCATATTTGGCGTTCAACGTGGTGGCCTGGGGCTCCAACACAGCTCGGCTGGCGTAGTTCTCCGAAGCTATGAGAACGATGCTGTCACGATGCCTCTGGTTCTCATTCTCAATAGCTTGGGATATCTGGGGGTCTTGCTGGGCTAGCGTAGTCATATTCCTCCTTCACACACCCTGCCTCCGGAAGGCATCCCCGGCGGAGCTAAAATCTGGGAGTATCAGCCGTTTGAATGGAAGAGCGAAGGTATCCTGAATCGGATACGGGCGGTAGTTTAACGGCCATACAAACTCCTGTCAATCAAAGCCAGAGCTTAGCCGGAGGAGCGCGTTAGAAACTGAATCGATGTTGACATCGTATCCCAATGAGACGATTATGTGAACAGGTAGCTACGGGTTTCTACTTCCCTATACCTTAATGTAGGTGAACACTTGAGGTCCATTTCAGGAATTTCTCCCTTTCGCTTGGCCGTTGTGGTAGCTTCCCTGACCTTTGTGGCTCTGGGCATCGCAGCACCCGCATTGGCCCAGGAGCGGCACGTCCTGGTGGCCGAAGTGGACGGCATGATCAACCCGGTGACTCAAAGGTTCATAGCTAGGGCGATCGAAAAGGCAGAGGAAAATGGCGCCGAGCTAATAGTCATAGAACTGGATACCCCCGGCGGCTTGCTCAGCTCCACCAGAAAAATAGTCGAGGATCTCTTGGGGGCCAAGGTTCCAACGGCGGTTTACGTTTTCCCACCGGGAGCCCGAGCCGCATCCGCGGGTACGTTTATCACGGCGGCTGCCAACTTTGCCGTCATGGCTCCCGCGACGAACATTGGCGCAGCGTCGCCTGTAGCCTCAGGAGGACAAGATCTTGATGAGACGCTCGCGGCCAAGGTGATCGAGGACACGGCCGCTTTGATGCGCACCATAGCCAAGGAGCGGGGAAGAAACTCGGAAGCCTTGGAAGACACCGTGCTTTCAGCTACGGCTTACGATGCCCAGCAGGCAGTCGATCTGAACGTCGTGGATTTCATAGCCCAAGACTTATCAGACCTCCTTGGGCGAATAGATGGGACGACAGTGGACACGGCCGCAGGCCCTATAACCCTCGATACCGATGGCCTTGTGGTTCGTGAGATCAACATGACCTTGATCGAAAAGTTCCTGTTCTTCCTGGCTGATCCCAACATATCCTTCCTGCTTCTTTCTTTGGGAGGTTTAGGGCTGGTCCTAGAGTTGTTCAACCCCGGCGCCTTGGTCCCAGGGATAGCTGGCGTTATCTGTCTGTTTCTAGCATTTGTCAGCCTGGGAAACCTGCCGGTCAATTGGGCGGGCGCCGGACTCATCCTGCTGGCGGCGGCTTTGTTTACAGCTGAGATGTTCGTGGTAGGGTTCGGTGTTTTGGGAATCGGAGCGATCGTTAGCTTCATTCTTGGAGGACTCCTGCTGTTCTCCAACTTCGGCACACCTTCACCGACAGAAGCTTCTGTTAAAGTAAATCCCTACGTGTTGGGATCCATCGCTGGCGCGTTAACTCTGTCGGGAATATGGTTTTTTCGTACCGTTGTCGCCTCGAGACGGGAGACCAAAATGGTGGCACCGGAACCGTCTCCCCTTGTCGGTGGCGTGGGTGTAGTCACATCCGACGTGGACCCCACTGGCACCATTATGATAGAGACCGAAGTGTGGACAGCGGTTTCGGAAGATGATAGCTTTATCAAAACGGGTGACAAAGTCAGGGTTACTGAGGTCAATGGCGCAGTCCTAACTGTTGTTCCTGCGGAAGATCCGGGCGCCGAATGATCACGTAAACTTTGGAGAGGGGTCACAATGGCTGTTGGAATAGTGGTCGTCAAACAGTTCGAGAGAATGGTGGTTCTAAAGTGGGGCAGGCACACTAGGACCACCACCGCCGGGCTCCGGCTTATAATTCCCATAATGGAAACGGGGCGGATCGTGGACCTGAGGGAGCGCGTGAGGCGTGTACCGACGCAGAAGTACATCACTGCGGACAACGTAGTCGTGGATATGGACTTCGTCATCTACTTCAAGATCGTTCCCGAGGAGGCGCAGAAGACGGTTCTGAACGTGGAAAATGTTGAGGCGGCTGTCATAAACCTGGCAGTAGCTACTCTTAGATCTGTGATCGGCTCGACAACTCTGGAATCTGCCTTGGCGGAACGCGAAAAGATAAGAGATCCCTTACAGATTCGTCTTGACGAAGTTACAGGTCGTTGGGGTGTGAAGGTAAGTCAGGTGGAGATAAACGAAATAGACCCTCCTCCCGGAGTCAAAGCTGCCATGGAACGAGAGAAGTCGGCCTCAGCTATCAAGACCGCTGAAATAACGGAGTCGGAAGGCCAACGCCAAGCGGAGATCAACCGTGCGGACGGAGACAGGCAAGCCTCGGTTCTGAAGGCGGAAGGCGATAGACAAGCGGAAATACTGACAGCCGAAGGTGACCAGCAGGCGGCGGTCCTGAGAGCTGAAGGATTTAGTATGGCTCTAGACAAAATATTTCAGGTTGCTAACACTATCGATGGCAAGACCATGAGCCTCCAGTACTTTGAAACCCTGAAGTCTCTGGGCAGCAGTCCCTCCACCAAGTTTATCTTTCCCATGGAATTCACATCCATGCTACAGCCGTTCCTGAGCTTGGGTGGAGATAAGAACAAGGAGTAGTCGGATACGGGTGTTTCAAGTGGACCCCATCATCAGGACAGCGGTGAGGCTAAAATAAGAGAGTCTACCGCTGGGGTGTCTCGTAAACCTTCATCCGATGGTAAGGCTCGTGGAAGTTCCAGTAAACACCTTTGTGGGCTCACTGCATGGAACACCTGACCCGGTGACCGATAGCCCAGGGCTTGATGGGGCCGCTCTTGGTTGTAGAAGGCCAGATAAGCCCCAATCCCCTTTCTGGCCTCAGTCCCATTTTGGTATGCCTTCAGGTACACCTCCTCGTACTTGATGCTGCGCCACAGCCGTTCCACGAAGACGTTGTCCATGCACCGGCCCCTGCCGTCCATGCTCACTTGAACGCCTTGCGCCAGCAGCATGCTGGTGAAGGCCTCGCTGGTGAACTGGCTGCCCTGGTCGGTGTTGAAGATCTGTGGCCGACCCTTGCTCAAGGCCTCTTCCAGAGCCGCAACACAGAAGTCTACCTCCAGGGTGTTGGACAGCCGCCAGGCCAGCACGTAGCGGCTGTGCCAGTCCATGATGGCCACCAAGTAGAGGAAACCCCGAGCCATGGGTATGTAGGTGATGTCGGTGGCCCACACCTGGTTGACCCGGTTGATCTCCAGCCCCCTGAGCAAGTACGGATAGACCTTATGCCCTGGGTTTGGCTTGCTGGTGTTGGGACGCCGGTAGATGGCCTCCAGGCCTATCAGCTGCATCAGCCGGCGGACCCGCTTGCGGTTGACCTGGTGTCCGTGATTTCTGAGCCAGGCAGTCATCCTTCTGGAGCCGTAGAAAGGTGTCTTCAGGTACTGTTGGTCTATGAGGGCCATCAACTCCAAGTCCTCGGCGCCGGCCTCGGTTGGCAGGTAGTACAACGCGGAGCGGCTGATACCCAGCAAGGCGCACTGGCGCACCAGAGACAGCTTCGGTTCTTCTCGGTCAATCATGGCCCGGCGTTGGGACCGGCTCACAACCCGAAGCTCCGTGACAAAAATCCCGTTCCACCTTGAGCTGCCCAATCTGTTGGTAGAGCTGGGCAGTGAGGACCTCTTGGTCCTTCTCCTGGCGTCCAGCACCATTTTCAAAGAGGTGCGGCGCCCCCTGAGTCAAGGCCTTCTTCCAGGCATGGATCTGGCTCGGGTGGACTTCAAACCGGCTGGCCAGCTCTGCAATGGTGTGCTCCCCTTGGAGCGCGGCCAAAGCCACTTTGGCCTTGAAGACTGGGCTGTGCTTCTTACGTGTTTGCTTCATGTCCTGCTCCTTGTTTCCGTCCTATTTTAGGAGCGGGACTCTCTCTTAGCCACCTGTCCGAATTTTGGGGTCCACCTCAGTTAGAGCTGCTATAAGGGCTCTGGCTGGATCAAGCCGTAGTCGCCGTCCTGACGCCGGTACAGCACGCTGTGCTGGTCCGTCTCGCTGTTCAGAAACAGGAAAAAGTTGTGTCCCAGCATTTCCATCTCGAACGCGGCTTCTTCCACGGTCGTTGGTTTAATAGGGAATCGCTTGACCTTCACGACTTTGCCGGCGGCTTCTATCAAGTCATCGGTGGGCGCAGATCCAGCGGAAGGCTCCGGAACATCTAGGGTCCGAATAGAAGTCCCCGTCTTCCTTGCGCGCTTGCTCCGATATGTTTTGCCCTTGAATTTTTCAACACGTCGGGCCATCACGTCGATGACTAGGTTGAGCGCTACAGTTGCATTGGGACCACGTTCCTCGCCCCTTAACGTCGTACCGTTGACATTGATGGTGATCTGGACGACGAATCTCTTGTCTTGCGCCCTCGCGTTGTCCTCTGCCAGGTCTACTGTGATGTTGTCTATAGCCGGAAGATGACGCTCAAGGCGGCTTACTTTGTTTTGGATATGACTGCGAAGGGTGTCATTCACATTCAGGTTTCTTGATTGGATCCTTAGATTCACTGTGGGTACCTCGTTTAGCGGACGTATGATTCCATTCTAAAGCCGACTAAAGGCGCGGCGATCAGGTCTCGTGACGTGGAAAAACTCCCTGGATACTCTATAGCCTGCTGGGTATTACTATAAAGCCTTCTTCGGGAACGCCTAGAGAATCCGTCTTGTTTTGTATATGCAGGTGACCGGTATAGGCTGCGAGGATTGCGTCACACTGGTCGTGGTTAAGTCTCTCTGCCTGGTGTTCCGCTCCCTTTACCAGACCAGACAGGTTTTTCCTGAGGAATGCGAGGCCCTTGACACTATTTTTGGGTGGTATTTTGCCGCCGAATAGGATTACTTTGGTAGCGTAGGGGTATACTTCGATTACCTGATATCCTTTGGTATCAAGAACTTGTTTCAACTCCAGTGCCCGGTAAATCATCGTTTTGATAATGGACTTTTTTGTGGTGAAAAAGCAGCCGATGCGTCTCTCAGCCAACTCTTGTTCCGATGCTCGACCCTTCTTATTCAAGGAATGTGCGCAGTCATGGTCCTCCTCCAGACAGTCGAGACCTAGGGGTAAGGAGATCGGTGCATCTATGGTGACAAGAGAAGGGTTGTGGGTGTCCAGGAAGCTCAGCAGATCATCAGTGGTGCTGAATCCGTCAACGATGTGGAGTTCACCGTCCCCGTTCATCAGCGCGTACGCGCTGGTCCGCTTGGGTGATGAGCTGAGGTCAATCCCTAGAACGGACATTTCAGCCTCCACGGTTCGATTAGTCCAGACATCTATCCATCCTTCTCGGATGGAGAATTCTTACCGAGGAGAGCCAAAGCCGATGAATATGGCTCTAGCTCGCCGCTTTTTACCCCCTTCAGAACTTCAGCGAACTTGGGATTTTTCTCAAGATTCGACCTGGACCTGCGGACCAGCTCCTCATCGATGGTCTGAAGAAACTCCAAGCCTCTTCTCTCGCTTCGTCGCGTTTCCAACTGCGAGCTGTTGTCCAAGTATTCTCGATGGCGATTGATCGCCTGGTATAGCTCATCGATTCCTATGCCCTTGGTGGCCTCCGTGGTGAGCACCGGCGGTGTCCAACCTTCATCCGTACTCATTTCCAACATGGCTTTGATAGCCGTCACAACTTTGTCCGCACCTTGACGGTCAGCTTTGTTGACCACAAAAATGTCAGCGACTTCCATCAGACCGGCTTTCAAAGTCTGGATGGCATCTCCCGTCTCTGGCGATAACGCCACTATAGAGGTATCGGCGACCGCCATCACTCCCAGCTCCGTTTGTCCAACTCCCACGGTCTCCACGGTGATCACTTTTTTGCCGGACGCCGCCAGCAGCCGTACAATGCCCTGCACCGTTCTGGGGAGCCCTCCTGCGCTTGCCCTGGTGGCCATGCTCCTGATAAACACCTCAGGGTCAGAATAATGGCGCTGCATCCTGATTCGGTCGCCGAGGAAGGCCCCGCCACTGTAAGGGCTCGATGGATCTAAGGCGATAATCCCTATCGACGACACTTGACCACGCATTACCCCCACCAAGCTGTCCACGAGGGTGCTTTTCCCGACTCCGGGTGGGCCGGTTACACCGATACAATAGGATGTCTCAATATGAGGGTAAACCTGGGCGAGTATCTCGGCGCCACGAGGGTCTCCGTTTTCTAGGAGAGAAATCAGGCGCGAAAGAGCACGTTGGTCGCCCCCTAAAAGCTGTTTAACAGATATGTCCATGAAAAAGCGAGCCGGTAGGGCGCCATAGGGCGGAAGTATTAGGGAACTCTCTCGCGAAAACTCTAACATCCCTGTTTGGGTGCCGTCAACAGAGGTCGAAAACCCATCCGGCCCCATCATAATCTAGCCTCATTGTTGTTGACTGAGGATTGTTACTATGGTAGGTTTACAAAGCAGACAATCGTTTACAGAAGCCTTGGAGGAGTATAAGGATGCTAGAAGTTACGACACCGGCGTTGGAGAAACTGAAAGAAGTCATGAAAGAGGATCAGAGTGAACCGGACAATAAAGAGGATCAGAGTGAACCGGACAATAAAGAGGATCAGAGTGAACCGGACAATGGTCTCCGCGTAATCGCTGTCCCTGATGAACAAGGCGGAGTCCAATATATGATGTCGGCCGAAAAGGAGACCCAGAAGGATGACACGATTCTGGAATTAGAGGGTCTTCGGTTCTTGATGGACTCGGACAGCATCCCGTTTCTAGATGAAGCGACCATCGACTACGTAGAGGATCTGACTCGGGTTGGATTCGTGATTAACAATCCCAAGTTCGCCACCGGTGGATGTGGATGTGGTAACGGTAGTTGTGGTTGTGGTGCCGGGGGATGCGGCAGCCACTAGAAATTGCCCGGAAGTAAGTTAGAAAAGGCCCCGATCGAGTCGGGGCCTTTTCTGTTGGACAAGGATGGCTTCGGGCTTGACACTGGCACTGGTATCCCATCACCATGATATGGCCCGTCATCATTATACTGGCAGATTTAGGCGCCCTTTAGGGCTGATCAGCAGACGATAAAATGAAGCGCCGCGGACTGGTTACTTTCGTTCTCCTCGGGATCATGGTATTTGCCGGCCTGGTTTTTCTATGGAGACTCGGGCGAGCTTCTGGACCAGGTTTCCTCCTTTCCTATCGAATACTGGCTCATTGCTCTTGGGTTCGCCCTTACCAACTACGCTCTCAGATTAGCGCGGTGGACGTACTATCTTAGGCTGCTTGATATCCATATCGATGCCAAGTCAAATGTAGCCATCTTTGTCTCTGGATTGAGCATGGCGATAAGTCCGGGTCGGGTCGGGGAGCTGGCCAAATCATATTTCCTCAAAGAGAAGTTCAATGTGCCAGTGGCCACGTCATCCGCAGCGGTGATCACAGAGCGGATTACTGACCTTATAGCGGTCGTGTTCCTTAGCTTGTGGGGTCTCATCCTGATTCCCCACCAGTGGGGGTTTGTTCTCGTAATAGTTTCCACCGTGCTTCTCGGTGCTTTTATCGTCTTTGTGGTCTCGTCCTGGGGTAGCGACAAAATACTCCGCTTGCCGGTTCCCAGGAAATGGAGACCCTTCATAGAGGAGTCCAGGGAAGTTTTTCGGTGCCTGTTTGCGCCCAAGCCCCTGTTATTCGCTCTGATTTTGGGCGTGCTGGCATGGCTTGCCGAGGGTGCCGCTATGTGGTTCGTGTTGCGAGGCTTGGACACCGGCGTGTCTTTCACCGACGCAGTCTCTGTTTACGCGGTGGCCACGTTGCTGGGGGCGGCGACGATGCTCCCGGGCGGTCTGGTGGGGACAGAAGGTAGCATGGTGGCTTTGCTTCAACAGTTGGACCTCACCAAGACCCTTGCCTCATCGGGTACGTTTATAATTAGACTCTCGACCCTATGGTTTGCAGTGGTCCTGGGATTGCTAGGGTTAGCTTATATGCACTTTACGTTAACCAGAAATCGGCCCGACATAGACCCTGTCTTGCAAGATGCGTCAGAGCATCCTGGCGAGAGTAGGTTCGTTGGACACTAAAGTAGGAATGACCTTAAATGGCAGGTAAAGACGATCTGACCGACTCGGCCATTACCCACGTAGACAGGAGGGGTTTGGACGTGTCGCGGGCCTTTGACGTGATCAAAGGAGCGGTAATAGCAACTCGTCCGGTTCAGTGGAGCAAGAGCCTGCTGGTATTCTTGCCACTGGCCTTCACCGTTGGCCAGGAGTGGTCCATACGTGATACTGACCAGTTTGGAGATCTGTTTCTCAAGGCCCTGGTGGGTGCCGTCATATTCTGCGCTCTGGCGGGTGGGGTCTACATTATCAACGACCTCTTCGACTTGGAGCGGGATAAGGCGCACCCCCGTAAGCGGTTGAGGCCCATAGCGTCCGGACGACTCCCCGTCGGCGCGGCCCAGGTGACAGCGGCACTGTTGCTGTCAGTATCCCTGGCCGGGGGCTTTCTGATGGATAGGGAATTCGGCATTGTGACAGTTGTGTTTCTGGTCACGAATTTCGCCTACTCTTCCTGGTTGAAGCGTCTGATAATCATCGACGTGATGATAGTCGGAGCCGGATACCTCCTGAGGGCTGTCGCCGGAGCCTTGATAATAGACGTCGAAGTTTCGCCCTGGCTTTATGCGACCATTGGACTGGGTGCTCTATTCATTGCCCTCGGTAAGAGGCACAGCGAGTTTCGTGCCGCAGGTACCAACGCATCTAGCCAGAGGCCTGTCTTGGAACATTACAGCTTGGGCTTCTTGAACCAGCTCATTAGCATAACGAGCACGGCTACCTTGGTGGCGTACGCTCTATACACTTTTGAAGCGGAAGCGGTTCCCGAGGACTCCAGTATGATGCTGACCATACCCTTCGTTGTATTCGGATTGTTCCGATACCTCTATTTGGTCAATCATACCAACGATGCCGAGAGCCCTGAGATGGTGATAGTCAAGGATAAGCCACTGGTGCTGGCCGTTCTCCTATGGGCCGCTACGGCTATAACCGTTCTGGCGGTGGATCGATAGCCGCCTTATCCCTATCTGTTTACCTGGCAATTAGATACTTGACACACCCAAGCCAATGTGCTAGAATTCAGGCATGGAAACGAAAGATGTTAACTTTCAAGCTGTCCTGCGCTGGACCGATGCAGAGTGTCGATCCTACCTAGAGCAACAAAGGTGGCCGAACGGTGTGGTTTGCCCTAAATGTGGTGGTGAAGAACCATACTCTGTCACTCGTAAGTCCAAGACCAAGAATGCGATTCAGTCCCTCTATAAATGCCGTTCCTGCAAGCGACAGTTTACCGCTACGGTGGGAACCATTTTCGAGGATACTAAGATTCCTCTGAGTAAGTGGTTCGCCGCCATATACTTGATGTGTGCTTCAAAAAAGGGAATCAGTGCCCATCAACTCCACCGCCAACTAGAAATCACATACAAGTCAGCTTGGTTCATGTGCCACAGGGTTCGTGAAGCGATGGCGGGGAATGGTGCTGTTGAGCTACTGAGCGGAACCATTGAGGCCGACGAAACATTCCTGTATCCCAAACGGAGGCGGGGCAGTCCAATCTACCACGAAAGAGTACAGGATGAAATCCAACAAGGGTTGCGTCCCAAGCCACCACGTAAGGGGCCGTATGAAGGGAAAGCCGTAGTCTTTGGCATGGTAGAGCGTGGCGGAAAGGCTAGAACCATAAAAGTTCCAGAAGCCACAGGAAGGACGCTGCGGCCCATCATGCTGAATGCAATTGACTTGGAGCGGTCTCGCCTAATGACTGACGGGAGTCCGGCTTACAGACGGATAAAAGACTACCTACCTCACGATGTGATTGATCACGAAATCGAATACGTTCGGGGTGACACCCATACGCAGAACATCGACAGTTATTGGAGCAATCTCAAGAGGGGAGTATACGAGGTATTCCACCATGTGAGTGAGGGGCACCTACCCTCATATCTCAGCGAGTTTGATTTCAGATTTAACCGGAGGAAGATTTCCGACGCCGAGAGGTTCGCTTCTTTGATGTCTCAGACCCAGGGACGGCTTCTTTGGTACTGTCGGACCCCTCAGCCTGAGAACCCGTTTGCTTAGGAGAATTGGCTAAAGCCACTATTGCTTCCTCAAAGGACAGCGGATGGAGGGATGTGTTAGTATCTTGATGTTTCTCTGGCACTAGGCTCCAATCGCCGTGATTAAAGCATTGGCAGATGCTCACTCACGGCTTACGGCTTCATCTAGAATCAGATCGACTCAATTTGATTCTAGCATAGTGGTGTTAGGTTTGTCATGTCTACTTTGACGGCGGTACGCAGCTCTGAACCTTGGCGACGACGGCTTTATCTTCCGGCATATCAGGTGCGAGATGCCGCACGATACGCGAAATCCTCCGTCCGGACAGTTGGGTATTGGCATTATCACGGCGCAGGATTGGGGCCAGCCCTGCCAGGACGAGAACACCGCCAGCCCCTATCGTATCTTCAACTCGTAGAAGTGGCCTTTGTAGCCACGTTCAGAGCGTTAGGTGTGTCATTACAACGTATCAGGCGTGCCCATGGTTATGCAGCCCAAAGATTCCAATCAGAACATCCGTTTGCCGATTATAAATGGCAGATCGAAGGGAAACATTTACTGCTTAATTTTAGGCAGGTGGAACGTGAACCACTCTTTGACGATTTAGTGATTATTGGCGATATGCACGGGCAACTGGCATGGCAGCCTATGCTTGGTGACCGCTTTGCACAATTCGATTACGAACAGGATTTGGCCGTTATTTGGCATGTCGCCGGCACGGAATCCAGGGTAGCGATTGATCCGCGAGTTGCCTATGGTGCTCCAACTGTACTGGGCATCCCGACGTGGACGATTAGGGGTCGATATATCGCAGGTGAAAGCATTGAGGATATTGAAGACGACTTTGGAATTCAGGGAGAGCAAATCGAAGATGCGCTCCGTTTTGAGGGAATAGAACTGTCGCCCAATGACAACTCTATTCTTTGATCGGAGCGTTGGAAAGAGACTGCCCGGAGCATTAATAACGCTCCGGCTTCCCATCAATATTTGCTACCACCAACAGTACTTTGCCACAGCGGAACAGGACGATGTCTGGCTGGCTCAAGTCGGGGCTTGGAACTGGTTCGTTATCGGTCAAGACTGGTCTTATCACCTTAAAATTCCAGAATTATCAGCTATTAAGCAGTACAATATAGGTTGCTTTTATTTATGGGGTGCCGAAGGCCCCGTGTGGCAAACAATGCGCTGCTTCGCTAAGGCATACGACCGCATTCTCGTGAAGATTGAGAGTGTTCCAACCCCATTCATCTACAGTGTGACGAAATCGGGCCTGCTTCGGCCCGTAAACATTCCCTGCCAGGGTGTGTAATATATACAATTGCCGTTTACCTTGACACCCGTATTGGAGAACCCTAGAATGGTTGGAGTATGGATTACGCGATTCTTAAGACCGGTGCTAAGCAATACCGGGTCGGTCGCGGCGACGTTATTGACGTCGAAAAGCTGCCGGTGGAAGAGGGCTCTTCCATAGAGCTTAATGATGTTTTGGCCATCTCCAAAGATGGAACGGTTACTATAGGTACCCCACTAGTACCCGGTGCAAGCGTCATAGCTCACGTGCAGGAGCAAGACAAAGATAAAAAGATATTGGTCTTTAAGTACAAACGTAAGGTGCGCTATCGGCGGAAGAAGGGCCACCGGCAGGCATACACCCGTTTGGCCATTACCGGCATCTCCGAGGAGATAGAGAAGGAGATAGAGGTTGTAGAGGAAGCTGTCGAGCCTGAGCCGGAGGTTACCACCGCCGAGCCTGAAGGCGATCTGGTGGAGGTCCAAGCGGCCGTGAGAGCCCCAGAGGAGGCCACCGAAGAGGTGCCAGCGCCGAAACCGAGGCGTCGGGCCAGTACCAAAGCCACGAAGGCTAAAGCCAGCCCCAAGGGCACTACTAAAGGCGCCACCGGAAGCGCGGCCAGAGCCACGACTAAGGGTGCTACAAAGGGGACGGCTAAAAGCGCGACCGCGAAAAGAACAACCAGAAAAAGGGGTGAGTCCTAATGGCTCATAAAAAGGCGGGCGGCAGCTCTCGGAACGGCCGGGACAGCAAGCCCAAAATGTTAGGCGTCAAGCGGTACGACGGGGAGTTGGTCGCCATTGGGAACATCATAATGAGGCAACGTGGTACCAAGATACGCCCCGGCCGCAACGTAGGCTTGGGGCGCGACTTCACCCTTTACTCACTTATCGATGGAAAGGTCAAATACGAATGGGCGGCAAAGGGCAAACGCAGAGCCAGCGTTTATCCTGCGGGGTCTACGGAATTAGGGAAATAATGAAAAAAGGGATACATCCAGAATACCACCTGGCAACGGTCACGTGCTCCTGTGGCAATACTTTTGTGACAGGCGCGACCAAGCCGAAGTTGAAAGTGGAGATTTGCGGCAAGTGCCATCCCTTCTACACGGGTCAGCAACGAATCGTGGACACTGAAGGCAGAATCGAGCGGTTCAGGCGCCGGTTTAACCTTGAGGAAAAATAGGATCGTTTTCGCCGGGTGCTAACTAGGGGCTAAGAGCTTCGGAATCTTGTAGCGAACGGGCCCTGGCCTCCTTCTTCTAGGGAGAAACCAAATTGGCAGAACCCCAGTTTTTCTACGGCGGTCAGGCGGTAATAGAAGGCGTCATGATCCGCGGACGCCGGCACTTCAGCCTGGCTGTTCGCCGCGCAAGCGGGGAGCTTTGCTCCACGGCAGAGCCCCTGAACTCCTTATATTCGGGGCGTCTCAGACGTACACCGTTTATAAGAGGATTCTTGGTGCTGATAGAGACACTATTGCTCGGCATCAAGGCCCTCAACAAATCTGCCACCATGGCCATGGAAGACCAGATGGGGGAACAGGAAGAAGTTCCCCGTTGGCTGATGGCTGTGACCCTCACGATATCTTTCGCGCTCGGCATCGGTCTATTTTTCATCATGCCTCTCTTCGCGACGCGGCCGCTGGAGGACGCCCTGCCCTCGGACCTGCTGGTGAACTTTCTAGAAGGCGCCATCCGCCTTGCTGTGCTTGTCCTTTATGTGGGAGGGATAGGGCTCATACCGGACATCAAGCGAATCTTTGCTTACCATGGCGCCGAGCATATGGCTATACATGCCCATGAAGCCTCATTGCCATTGGAAGTTGAACACGTGCGGCCCTTTTCAACAGCTCACCCTAGGTGTGGCACGGCCTTCCTGCTGACCGTCGCCGTGGTCGCTATACTGGTGTTTGCGTTGTTGGGTCGCCCTTCCCTACCATGGCTGGTCACTTCTCGTATCGTACTCATTCCCTTCATCGCCGCCATCAGCTACGAGATCATACGCTTCAGCGGCGCCCACATCAGCAACCCGCTCACCAAAATCGTGACCTACCCCGGCCTGCTGCTGCAACGCCTCACGACCCGGAGACCGGACGATTCCCAAATAGAAGTGGCTATCCAGGCAGTCAAGACGGCCATCGAGGCAGACGAATCAGGCCAGCCTTCTACCGTGGAGGCACCCCAGCCCGGTTAGAAAGCTAAGAGATTATCTTGATCCCCTCTATTACCCTCTGAGCGGCATCGTAATCCCTTGCCCCGCCCTTCATGATCGGCGCCACAAGATAGATCTTGCCAAGGCCGGCCTCTAGGAGTTGCACCACAAGCTCCAGGGCGATCTCTGCCCCATCCCTACCCTTTTCGAGGTCTTTTCTCACCTGTTCCGGGACACTACTGAAGATAACCCCGTCAGGAGTGAGCACCTGGACACCCCAGAACACCGGCTGCCGCAGTTCATGTCCGGCCTGGTCCGTATAGATTTCGAGAAACCTGTCGATCTCATCCACTCCGAATATCGGCTGGGTCATGAAGAAATGGACCCCCGCATCGGCCTTGCGACTGGCCAGTCGCGCCTCGCGGTCGTTGTCTCTGGTAAGGTCCAGCGTGGCGCCTATACAGAAGTCGGTCGGCTTTCGTAGGTCCCTACCTCTGAAGTCCTTTCCCTCATTCATCTCTGCCGTTGCCGCCATCAGCGTGGTGGGACTGAAGTCCTGCACGCCCTTGACCGAGTCGCGTTCTTTGGCCGAGAAGGGGTCTCCCTGCACGATAACGACATTGTCCAGACCCAGCATCTGGGCCCCCATCAAGTGGCTCTGCAACGCCAGCTTGTTCATGTCCCTTGTTCCTAGCGTGAAGATCGCGTCTTTACCTGTCTGGCTCTTTATGGCGTAGGCCATCATCGCCGAGTCCACCCGCACAGCCCTTCCGGGATTGTAGGCAACCGAAATGAAGTCGGCATCGAAGCCTTTGGCGGGCTCCAGGTATTTGGAGTCGGCCGCCCTGGGCGGAGAGAAGTCGCAGATTATGACCGTGTCTTCGCCTCTCTTGGCGCACAAGTCCGTTACCTTCATAGAATCCCTCCGGGCTGGATGTGGGGCCATGCTAACATGGCCCTGGATACGCCGCCACTTCCAACTTTACGCCGTAGAACGGGTACCTTATACTAGCGGCGATTTCACGATAGGGGACGATATGGAGACATTACACATTGGCCACAGCCCGGATCCCGACGACGCCTTCATGTTCTATGCTTTCGCTACGGAGAAGGTGACGATCGACGGCTATCGGATAGAGCAAGTGTTTGAGGATATCGAGTCCCTCAACCGTCGGGCGCAAAAGGGAGAGTTGGAAGTGACGGCCATATCTGCCGGCGCCTACCCTGGGCTTGCCGACAAGTATCAGATTATGCCCTGCGGCGCATCTGTGGGCAGGGACTACGGCCCCATAGTCGTATCCAAGCAGCTGGATTCCGTGAGTGACCTGGCAGGCAAGCGGATCGGCATCCCGGGTGAGTTTACGACCGCTTACCTACTTCTACGAATCTACTTGGATAGCCCATTCGATCCGGTGTTCCTGGACTTCGACAAGGTGGGCGAGGCTGTCAATGAGGGCAGCGTTAGTGCCGGAGTGATTATCCACGAAGGGCAGATCATGTGGCGTGAGCAGGGGTTTAATAATCTGTTTGACCTGGGAAAGGCTTGGGGCGAGGACACAGGCCTGCCGATTCCCCTGGGTCTGGACGTGGTGAGCCGCAGATTGCGCGAGGACACGCGTACGAGGGTAGCAGCGGCGTTGGAAGCCAGCATACGCCATGCTATGGCCAACGAGGACGCCGCCGTGGACTATGCCCTCCCCTTCGGGCGCGGCATGGAGCGGGAGCTGTGCAGGCAGTTCGTCCGCATGTACGTCAACGAGGACACCATCAACATGGGCGAAGAAGGGCGTCGCGCCCTCGAGACCCTTTACCGGCGCGCCTACAAGCGGGGACTGATAAAGGCCATACCAGAGCTGGATATCATCGGCCTCTGAATCCCGGTTCCCAGAATAGGGGTCCGAGCCGCTCATGCTGAGCCCGTCGAAGCATCACGCTGATCCTTCCAGCGGAAGGACGAAAGGTTCCCTTCTTGGACGGTGCCCAAACAAGAGTGTCCTGAGGGGCTCGCCCCTCAGGTCCGCTGAGGCGGATGGGGGCTAGGGGGGGGTCGAAGTAGGATGAAGCTTAGAGCGCTCAAGGAGTCAGGAACTTTTCGGCGCTGACCTCCGTCTACAATCAATAAGGAGGTGATCCGTGAGGAAACTGTTGGTTTCCTGTGTTGTCCTTGTTCCCATACTTGTAATCGTTGGCCTCGCCTGTGGGACTACAACAAACGAAGGAGTAGTAGCCCACCAGTCGATCACGGGAAGCAGAGAGGGAACATCGCAGACGGTCTTGGAAAACCGGCCCGGCGATGATGGATCACCGTTTATCCATGTCAATGACAAAGACCTCCTGAGCCATTTCGCAACCGACGAAGAACACTTAATCATTAGCGATTCGTTAGCATTTCAGATCGAAAGCAGGTATGACCGTGTTGATTACTTCGTCAACATGGCGCCGGCATCCTCCCCGGGATCCGGAACCCAGCCATACAGGGTCAGCCGAGAAGTTTTCAACCAACTGCTTGTGGCGAAACGGTCACGTTCAAGACCAAACAGGGTGGAGATTTTCCCGAGATCACAAAGGTGATAGGCGCTCCGTGACTGGTTGGAGAAATGGGGAGTCCAGAGGGGCCCGCCCCTCTGGCGGGAGTGTGGGGGTGTCCCCCGGTCTCATGTCAGGGGGATGGTCGAAGCCCTAAAAGCGCTGGAGGACCTCGTAGAGGGTGGTGCGCTGGGCTGGAGTGAAACCGGCGTCGCGGATGATATTGGTCACTTCCTCGACGGTCGTGCGGTTATAGAAACCCGCCTCCTGCATGACGTTCTCGTCAAACAGAGTGCCACCGAAGTCGTCTCCACCGAAGTGTAGGGCTACCTGGCCTGTCTTCTTACCCTCTGAGAACCAGGAAGCCTGAATATGCTGGAAGTTGTCCAGGTATATCCGAGAGACGGCTATCATCCGTAGGTACCTGTTGGGTCCCGCAAGGGTCTTCACCTTCTTGGCCAGCGGGGTGTTCTCCGGCTTGTAGCTCCAGGGAATGAATGCCGTGAAGCCGCCGGTCTCGTCTTGAATGGTGCGGATGTATTCAAGGTGCTCGATGATGTCCTCGTCATCTTCCAGGTGGCCATACATCATGGTTGCCGTCGTCCGGTAACCAAGTTTGTGGGCTTCCAGATGCACCTGGGTCCAGTCGTCCACCTTCCCTTTGGGAGCAAGGCGGCTTATCTTGTGTTTGACCCGATTGGACAGGATCTCGGAGCCGCCCCCGGGAATGGTCCTGAGCCCCGCGTCGTAGAGGGCTTGTAGCACCTCCGGCAAGGATAGGCCGGAGACCTGGACAATCTTCATTATCTCAGGCGCGGAGAAGAAATGAGGGTGGATGTTGGGATACTGGCGTCGCGCTTCGCGAACCAGGTCGGTGTAGTAGTCCAGTGGCAGCTTTGGGTTCAGCCCGCCCTGGAGCAACACCGTGGTCACTCCCTTCCCGGCAGCCTCCTCCATCATCTTCATGACGCCGTCAACCGAGTGGGTATACGCCTCATTGCTTTTTTCGGTTCGGTAGAAGGCACAGAAGGTGCAGTAAGCGTCGCATACGTTTGTATAGTTCAGATTCGTGTCCACCACGAAGGTGACCACGGGTTCAGGGTTGTGGCGATATCTCCAGACCTGGGCCAGGGGGACCAGGTCCAGCATATCAGCCTCTCGAAGCAGGAATAATCCTTCTTCCCGAGAAATACGCTCCCCCGCTTCGACTTTCGAGCGGATCGTATCGAGGTCAGACTGTACCGTTCCAAGCATCAAGAAGGCCTCGTGTTGTTCATAGAGTACAGACATTCTTTAAAGTGCCACATCGCCTTCTGCTCGGCCACTCCTGCCCAGTAGCGATAGCCCTGGAAATACTCCATGGTTTCCCGGAGGCTCATCCCGATATCCTGGCGCATCTGGCTGATCATGCTCATGTGATCAAGACCGACGTCCACACATGTGTAAAGGACGTTTTCCAGATACGAGGCTCTATCCTGAGGCAAGCTCTCTTGGGCCACCCATACGGCAAAAACGAAAGGCATCTTCGTCCACTTACACCATTCTTCGCCCAGGTCGTACTGGTATTCGTAGCCCGGTATGCCTCGTCGCGACCTCAAGGCTTCGTCGCCTATCAACAACACGGCGTCGTTGGGTTCTCTTTGAGAGACGTAGTTTTCCGGTTTGACATGATAGACCTGGGTGAGGAGTACCTCGAGAAGCCGTTTGGATGTCGATGTATCGTCGATAATACCTATGGTAGCTCCGTCGAGGGCTTCTATGGGGCCTTTCGAGTAAAAGAAGACGCTCCTGGATTTACCGATGGTTGATATGCAGAACTGACCTATCTGGTTTACCTTATCCTGGAGCCGAAAAAAGTCGACTACCGGTATCGGTCCTGCGTCGATTGTTCCTTCCTCCACCGCCTGGGCCAGGGCCCTGGGCACCAGGGTGACAAGCTCGATGTCTTCGCGATCAAGTTTGTAATAGAAGGGTTCCGAGTTAAGGTAGGGTATGCGTCCAACCCTAATTGTCATAAACCCGTACCACGTTGTACAGCGCGTCCCTCTCGACTGGCACTCTCTCAGCGTCCTTGATCATCTGCACCATTCTGTCCCGGGCAAGACCCAAGGGGCTGGCAGCCTTGGCCGCGTGGGCGATACGCTCGTGTCCGATAGTGCCGTCCAGGTCGCTCGCGCCGAAACGGAGGCCTACGGAAGCCGTCTCCTCAGTTATCATCACCCAGTAAGACTTGATGTGGGGGAAATTGTCCAGCATCAGCCTGGAAACCGCTATCGTCTTCAGGTCCTCTATTGCTGAGGCCTGCCTCTCGACCAGATGGGTGTCGCCGACCTGATATTCGAGGGGGATAAAACAAAGGAACCCGCCCGTTTCGTCCTGTAGCTCCCGCAGCAGGAGCATATGCTCCACCCGTTCCTGATAGGTCTCGATGTGCCCGTAGAGAAGCGTGGCGTTGGAAGGGATGCCCATATTATGGGCGATACGATGAATGTCGAGCCATCTGTCCGCATTGTTTTTCCCACGGTACAGGAGCCTGTGGACCCGGTCGGAGAAGACCTCGGCACCGCCTCCAGGCATCGATTGCAGACCCGCTTCTTTGAGGCGCGCTAGAGACTCCTCCGGAGTGACCTTCCAACGGCGATAGAAGTAATCTATTTCCGACGCGGTAAAAGCCTTGACCTGGACATCCGGATAGTTGTCGTGAATCGTCTTCACGATATCGACGTATCGTTCGAAGGGCCAGTCGGGGTGGTGCCCCCCGACCATGTGGACCTCCCGGATCTCGGGGTCTACGTGGGCAAGAATCTCCTCCATGTTCATCTCATACGCGTCGGGGTCGCCCTTCTTCTTGGCGAAATCACAGAATGAGCACGACAGCACGCATATGTTGGTCGGGTTGAGCTGGCGGTTGAGGACGAAGAAGACCTGGTCGCCGTTGCGCTGAGTCTTGGCATAGTCGGCCATACGGCCCAACGCGGGGAAGTCTGAGGTCTCGAAAAGGAGGATTCCATCATGCAGCGAAAGCCTTTCTTTAGCCACCACCTTCTCCCATATGGGGATTAGATGGTTGTCCATGAAGGTGATGCCTTCTACCACCTGCATCTGCATCTGTTTAATGGTTCCTTCCCAGCCTTGAACGGCGTAGCAAGTTTGGAGTCCGAAGAGGGCTAGGCAGCCTGCCGAAAGTTTCTGACAGTTCCAGGGCCTTACTTCAGATTGGATTGTAGGCTCGCCTATATGCCCTGTCAAGGTAAATCGGGCCGTTTTAGCTTGCCTGCGCTCCAGCACGAGGTTTACGATGAGTCTGGCCTTTGAGCCTGACCTCGGCCCCCGGGTGATTATATGTGCGGACGTTTTACCCTATCCAAAGACCGAGATGCTCTGGAAGAACGGTTCGACATTGAGCAGCTTGGCGACATATGGGTTCCCAGGTACAACATCGCTCCCACTGATCCCGTTCTGACGGTCACGAACAACGGTGAAGAAAACCAGGCACAGCTAATGCGCTGGGGACTGATACCCTTCTGGGCCAAGGACGCCAAGATCGGATCCAGGATGATAAACGCCAGGGCAGAGACAGCCGTGGCGAAGCCCGTGTTCAAGGAGTCCTTCGTAAGGCGACGCTGCCTTGTCGCAGCGGATGGATTCTACGAGTGGCTCAAGGCGGGTAAAGACAGGCTACCTTACTACTTTACCTTGAAGTCAAAAGAGCCCTTTGGATTCGCGGGGCTTTGGGCCAAGTGGAAGTCCCCCAAAGGCGAGATTATCAAGTCCTGCACGATTATCGTCACCGCTCCCAACGGCCTCGTGGAGCCCATCCACGACCGGATGCCCGTTATTCTAACCAGGGAGGCTGAAGCCGTCTGGCTAGATCCCCAGAATACCGATACCGCTCAGCTAAGGGAGTTGCTGCTCCCATACTCGGCCAGCGAGATGCGGGCATTTCAAGTCTCGCCCGTTGTGAACTCGGTGCAGAACGATGTCCCGGAATGTATCGCGCCGGTAGATGATGTACGTCCGGGCAATAGCCCAATGACCCTCTGATATCTGTGTACTATTGGAACTCCGGTGGGATAAAATCAACGCCGTATGGCTACGGACACGAGCACCGGCCACGACCCAACCAAATCGCACAACCCTTTGCCAGTGAGGGACAAAAGTGGTCGGGAACATTGCTATAACTGCGTCATCGAGGCTCACCAGACCGCGGCCCATAACCTGGCCATTCGGATGCTGAGCGACTGGTCGCTGGCTGAGGACGCGACACAAGAGGTTTTTCTCTCCGGGTATCGCGCCTTCGGCAAATTCCGCGGAGAAAACCTGAAGTCGTGGATAATGCAGATCGTCGCGAATACCTGCAGGGATGCTCTTCGCGCCAGAAAGTCTCGGCCTACGGTGTCTTTGGACTTTTCTCCCCTTGATCCCGAGTCTGCCGATCCTGGACTTGACCTCCCATCCTCCGAAGAATCTCCCGAAAGCCATGTCCTTCGAATGGAGCTGGGGAAAGCTATCCAGGATGGTCTGAATGCCCTTCCGGAAGAGCGCAGAATAGCCGTAGTGCTTGTCGACGTACAAGGCTACAGCTACGAAGAGACGGCCGAGATAATGAAAACCTCTATCGGCACTGTGAAATCCCGCCTGGCTCGGGGCCGCGCAGGGATACAGGACTTTTTGCAGGATTATCGGGAACTTTTACCCACCCAATTCCGTCACAATGAGTAGGGACATGTGGATTTTTAGAAAAAAGAAGGAGCATTTAGACCTCGAGACACTCTCAGAGCATCTCGACGGCCGCCTTTCAGCCGATGACAGCCGGAGGGTGGAGCTGCATCTTGAGGCATGTTCCGAGTGCAAACAAGAGTTCGAGTCCCTGCGGTCAACAGTCCACCTCATCAGACGGGTTCCGGAGATGAGCCCGCGCCGAAGCTTTACGCTGGATGTGGCTCCGTCTATCGAGCCAGCTCGAGACGGACCCAGAGTACCAGCGTGGGCCTATGGCGCCGTCGCTTCTGTGGCGGTGCTGGCATTCGTAGCTGTGCTGTCTGCGGACCTGGGAGGCCTGCTTGAGGGTGACGTCTCGGAGTCACGGCTAGCCACAGAGCAGGCGATAGCGACTGAGCCGCAGGACAAGCTGGATGCCGCAGCCTTGCCCAGCACGCCGACACCCCAGGCTACTCTAAAACCCGAGATAGAAGAGACGCCGGCGGTGGAGTCGGCAGTCGAGGCTCCGGAGCCTGAGGTCCTTGCGACACCCGAACCAGAAGCGCTGCCGCCGTCAGCTGTTGAGGTTACGAAGGAAGTGGTCGTAACTCAAGAGACTGAGCTGCGTCTCGAAGTTGTACCGGAGGCTGGGGTAACGAAAGAGGTTGCTGCCGCGATCCAGGCTCCCCCCAGGGAGGATGGCCAGGTGGAAGCCGTGACCCGCGTGCCGACACCTCAGATAGAAGCCGTTGAGGATGCCGCCGTCGTTGGCGCCGATGCCACAGGTGAGGTGGTCGCCTCCGACGTGCCCAAAACCGATGAACCGCCAGAGGTAATATTTGTTCCGCCGAATCCCACCATTATCGATGAAAAAGAGCCCCTGCCTCAACCGTCTCCGGCAGATGTTGAGACTGGTCAGATATCGAAAGCAGAAACCCTAGTGCCCGCTGAGCCTTCATCTCAGGTCCTGGACGCCGAAGGCGATACCGCTACGGCATGGAGGGTTGTGGAGATAGTGTTTGGAATCCTGGCTCTGGTGTTAGTCTCGGCATTCATCATAGTCAAGCGGCCATTTTTGAAGCAGGCGAGAACCTGGCCAGGAACCTTTTTGTAGCATGAAACGGCTTATATTTCGGAACACAAAAAATAAAAGCATGGTCAAGGAGGAAATGATGACAAAGCGGCTGTTTATAGGAACGATAGGACTGGGACTCATGGCCCTGTTGCTGGCCGCAGCGGCCTGCGGTGGCTCATCTGATGCCGACGCCTCGACGGTTCCGTCCGGTGGGTCTGACGTGACATCCAACATTAATAGCCAACCAGGCGACGTGCAGAGAAACGAGGCTCTGGGGGCTTCGACGATTCAATTCAGTCCCAACCAGCAGGTTGGAATATCGGTATCCGCCCAAGGAGAGGTAACGGCGGCTCCCGATCTGGCGACCTTGAACCTGGGCGTGGAGTCCAGAGCGACCACCGTGGCGGAGGCGCGCTCGGCTGCAGCCGAAGCCATGGACGCAGTAGTAAATGTGCTGAGAGCCCGCGGAATTGAAGAAAAGGACATCCAGACCCGGTTCTTCAACATATCGCCTGACTTCCGTTGGAACGATGTCAAGAGGGAGCAGGAGCTTGTCGGGTTTATAGTGACCAACCAGGTCGTTGCCAAAATTAGGAACCTGGAATCAGCCGGGATAGTCATCGACGAGGTGGCAAATGCCGCAGGCGATCTGATTCGGATTTCCGGATTGAGCTTCGGCCTCGAGGACACCACGGCCCTCGAGGCCCAGGCACGGGAGCAGGCCATGAACTCCCTCCTTGCCAAGGCCCAGCAGTACGCTGATCTGGCTGACGTAACCGTCGGCAGGCCCGTATCGCTGAGCGAGTCCAGCGGGTTTGCGCCTACTGTAAGGGCCTTCGCTGATCAGGCTTTTGCGGAAGCGGCGACCGCAGCACCCACTTCGATCAGCCCAGGTGAGCTAACGGTAACTATATCGGTTCAGGGCGTTTCCGCCATCGAGTAACAACCCTGGTTCTCCAGGGTCGGAAGCAGGGAGCAAGGCCATCGATGGCCTTGCTCCCTGCTTGATTCTGTCTAATTCTTTCTGGTGAACTTCTTTAAGCTCTTGAAGTATTTGGGCGGGTCCATGTGCCGGCCTCTGACGGTGTAGGGCACTTCAGCCACGTAGATATCACCCCTCGAGTCCACCGCAATCCCATGCGGCGCGATAAACTGGCCCGGGCCATCTCCCTCTTCAAGCGCGCCAAAACGGTAAACCAACGAGCCGTTGAGGTCATATATGCTCACCCTGTGCCCCAGGCCTGGAGCGTCGTCGATTCCTATATCGAGGATCGAGTTTAGCTCGGCTATATAGAGGTGGCCGTTCCAGAGGACTATCCCATCAGGCCGGTGGATATTGTTCCACATGGCGATGAACTCGCCTTCGGGGTCGAAAATCTGGATTCTGTGACACTCTCTATCCGCGATATACACGCGGCAATTGTCGTCGATGGCGATATTGTGAGGGCAGATGAATTGACCTGGGTCTATACTAGGACTGCCCCACGAGAATTTGTACTCACCCTGAGCGGAATAGACGTGGATCCGCGAGTTGCCATATCCATCGGAGACATATACGTCACCGGTTCCTGGCATGGTCGCCGCGAATGTGGGGCGGTTGAATGGGCGGCCACTCCACTTGGGCGCCGGCTGGTTACGCAGCCCTATCTCCATTAGCTTCTCGCCTTGAGGACTGAACTTCTGTATCAAATGGGAGGCATCGTCGGCGGTCAGTATCGAACCGTCGTGTGTTATGTAAATGCCGTGAGACCTTTCGCTAAAGAGGCCCTCGCCGAAGGAGCGAAGGAAGTTCCCGTCTCGATCGAACACGATGACAGGATGTTCCCCACGAGTGAGCACATAAACGTTGTCGCGGGAATCGACGGCTACTCCCGGACAGTCGACGAAAGACCATCCTTCCGGAAGCCTTCCCCAATCGGCGATGGGCTCATAGATCATGGGATCACAGCTTTACAAACAATCGTGCCATGGTCGCGGGCCTTAGTTTAACAGCCGTTGGGACTCTACGCATTAAACTCGTGTACTCGACTGGGGAGTTCGTGACGAATTGCGGAAGTATTTAGAGGTTGTTAGAATTACCCGTACTATCGTAACTACGCGATCCGCCGCACCTGTGTGTCCCGGAGGAGGTAGTCCGGACCTGGATTACATGAAACAAGCCCTTGCCCTGGCCTACCGGGCCCTGGGCACAACCAGTCCCAACCCGGCCGTTGGCGCCGTGATTGTGAGGGATGGCGAGGTGGTCGGTGAGGGCTTTACTCTGCCCCAGGGACAGGCCCACGCTGAGGTAGCCGCACTTCTACAAGCTGGCGAAAGAGCATCCGGAGCTGCCATCTATGTAACACTCGAACCTTGCTGCGTCCACGGCCGCACCCCTCCATGCACTCAAGCTATCATTTCGGCTGGTATTGCAGAGGCTTACGTAGCTGTGAAAGACCCGAACCCAAATGTCATGGGTAGGGGATTGGCTGAGCTGGAAGCGGCCGGGGTACGCGTCCATCTTGGCGAGGACGAAGAGACCTCGAAAACGCTGTATGAGGGGTTTGCCAAGCACATTCGGACCCGCCTTCCCTTCGTCACGGCGAAGTTTGCTATGAGCTTGGACGGGAAGATCGCGACACACGCCGGGGACTCCAGGTGGATAACCGGTGAGGAGGCGAGGAGGCGTGCTCATACTATTCGCAAAGCCAGCGACGCAATCCTAGTTGGGTTGCACACAGTGCTGAAAGACGATCCCCTCCTTACAGCCAGGGACGATGGTGGAGACCCTCTGCCTCATCAGCCCTCAAGAGTGGTCTTCGATAGCGACGCTCGCACTCCGGTGGAAGCCAAGCTGCTGCTGGAACCGGGGCAGACTATAGTCGCTACGGCGGAAATAGCCGCGGCTTCGACTGCTGCCGATAAAGAGAAATCCGAAAGAATCGACAGGCTGCAAAAAGCCGGCGTAGAAGTCGTGCAACTTCAATCATCGCTTGACGGGAAGGTTGACCCAAAGCTGGTCATGGAATTGCTCGGAGCCAGAGGGGTGGTTAACGTATTGGCCGAAGGGGGAGGCACGCTATTAGGGTCTCTGTTCGATGCTGGTCTGGTTGACAAGGTTGTGGCGTTCATAGCACCGGTCATCATAGGTGGCGATGCGTCCCCGTCGCCCGTTGAAGGAACGGGAAGTGCGGCGATGTCCCAGGTGATGAGGCTAACCGGGGTTAAGATAGAGACAGTTGGGGATGATATATTGGTGTTGGGCTATCCACCTCAAAAGAGCGAAGGTTGAGATGTTTACGGGAATAGTTGAGGAAGTAGCCAGGGTAAAGAGTATCGATGGTCCACCTATGTCGGGAGGCACCGGGAAGCTGGTTATCACGGCAAGCAAAGTGTTCGACGGGGTGAAACCAGGCGACAGCATCTCCCTGAACGGCGCTTGTTTAACAGTTGTCCATCTAGTCGATGGTGAATTTAGTGTTGACCTGTCCCCCGAGACACTGAAGCGCACCAACGTGGGGGTGTTGAGCCCTGGAGATGGCGTCAATCTGGAGCGAGCTATTATAGCCGGCGATAGGCTTGGTGGTCATATTGTCCAGGGGCACGTTGATGGCACCGCGGTGGTAACATCCATTGAGTCGAACAGAGACTCTTCCGTGATGGTGTTTCGGGCTCCCAAAAAGCTGATGCCTTACATAGTTGAGAAGGGATTCGTCGCGATCGACGGTATAAGTCTGACGGTAACAAAGAGGTCAGCTTTATCCTTCGGAGTGTCCGTGATACCATATACCTTGAAACATACGATTCTCAACGAAAGGCGAATAGGGGACAGGTCTAACGTGGAGGTCGATATTCTCGCAAAATACGTAGAAAACCTCTTAAAACCGAAATGAGATGGCCTGCTTCAGATATCGGAGAGTAGTTAATGCCACGAGTAACCGTTGAAGAGGCCATAGAAGACCTCAAGCAGGGCAAATTCCTAATAATCTCAGACGACGAGAGGCGGGAAAACGAGGGAGACCTCGTAATGCCTGCGGAGAAGGTAACCCCTGACGCTGTAAATTTCATGATCAAACACGCCAGGGGTCTTTTGTGTATGCCGGTCATGGGGCAGCGTCTCGACGAGCTTAATATGCCTCTGATGCTCGACGGGCAGTCCAATACCAAGCACGGTACCGCTTTTACTGTATCGGTTGACTACGCAAAAGGTACGACAACAGGCATCTCTTCTTTTGATCGCGCGGCTACTATCAAGGCGATAATCGACCCCGACTCGACAGACCGGGACTTTGTCAGGCCCGGCCACCTATTCCCCCTACGCTATAGAGACGGCGGTGTCCTGGCGCGGCCGGGGCACACCGAAGCTATGGTGGATCTAACTCTGATGGCGGGTATGTATCCGGCGGGTGTGGTGTGTGAGATCATCAATCTCGATGGGTCCATGGCCCGCATGCCGGCTTTGGAAAGGTTCTCCAAGAAACATGGAATAAATATTCTTGGGATCAGCCAGGTAATCGCTCATCGGAGGCGCAACGAACGGTTAGTAGAGAAAGTTGCCGAAGCGAAGTTGCCGACTTCTCACGGGGAATTCAAGATATGCGGGTACAAGAGCCCCGTCGATCCTGGAGAGCATATAGCCCTAGTTATGGGGGAGTGGAAACCCGATGAGCCCGTCCTGGTACGGTTGCACAGCGAGTGCAAGACCGGGGATGTTTTCCAAAGTATCCGTTGTGATTGCGGGCCCCAAATCAGCCGTACAATGGATATGATCGCCAAAGAAGGCAAGGGAGTGCTGGTCTATCTTCAGCAAGAAGGTAGAGGGATCGGCCTTCATAACAAAATCAAGACATATGCCCTACAGGATGATGGGATGGACACCATCGAAGCTAACGAGGTTCTGGGCTTCGACTCTGACTCGCGTCATTACTGGATAGGAGCTCAAATCTTACGCGATCTTGGAGCGAACAAAGTCCGTCTGATGACAAACAATCCCAGAAAAATGGTTGGCCTGTCGGGCTACGATTTGGAATTGGTTGAGCGAGTGCCTCTAGAGATCGCTGGAAGCGCCGATAACAAGGAATATCTTCGGACGAAACGTGCCAAGATGGGCCATATCCTATCGGAATTGGCTTAGTTGTCTTTACCAACCGTGGATGCCAGGTAGGCGTTTAGGAAATCGTCCAGATCCCCATCCAGTACCTTGTCCGGGTCCGACGTCTGAAATTCCGTTCGGTGGTCCTTAACCATCTTGTAGGGATGTAGGACGTAGCTACGTATCTGATTACCCCACTCGGCTGAGACTCGCTCGCCCTTGAGTTTGGCCGTCTCCTTGGCCCTTTCAGCCTCCTGTCGTTCAAGTAGGCGGGCCATCAGGATTTTCATAGCGAATTCCCTGTTCTGGTGCTGGGACCGTTCATTCTGACACGTAACTACTATGCCGCTTGCGGGATGAGTGATGCGTACCGCTGACGTCACTTTCTGGACGTTCTGTCCGCCAGGACCACTGGCCTTGAAGAAGTCGGTTTGGATGTCCTCCGGCTTCACAACGATTTGCGGGTCCTCGTCGGCGGTCGGGATGACTTCTACGAGAGCAAAAGAGGTGTGTCTCGCATGGTCGGCGTCAAACGGAGACAGGCGTACGAGACGGTGGACCCCTCTTTCCGCCTTGAGATAGCCATAGACATGGCGTCCCGCAACCTCGACGGTAGCGCTCTTGATACCTGCCTCTTCACCGGGTGATAGATCAAGGAGCTGGGTTTTGTGGCCGCTTTTTTCAGCCCATCGAAGGTACATCCTCAGCAGCATCTCCGCCCAATCTTGGGACTCCGTTCCGCCGGCACCTGCGTAGATGGACATAATCGCTGAGCGATCGTCATGAGGTCCCGAAAGAGTGAGCTGAAGCTCTTCTCGTGCTAACATACCGGATATCTCGTCGGTCTCTTGTCTCAACTGCGGCTCGAGGGACGAATCTCCATCGGCGATCGCCAGTTCGGTCAATTCCAAGAGAGACTTGGCTCTTGATGCCAAGTCCCTCCACAGAGCAGCCCGTTCCTTCAAGCGTGAGAGGTGTTGCATCTTCTTTTGGGCCTCTTGCGGGTCGTTCCAAAAGGAGGGTTCCGCCGCCTCAAGCTCTAGGCTGGCCGCCGCTTTTTCATCGCCTGGGACGTCAAAGACGGTCCAGGATGTCTACGATCTTTCGATACATCTCTGTGAGTTGAAGTTTGATGTCTTGCATTTATAAGTCCTTTCAGGCTGTAAAAAGGCTTTTTTGTAGGTTAACCTTGAGATGTCCGCCGGCGGCTTGATGCGCGAGTCGCGTTGGTTCGGGTAGGCGTCTTCCCCTGCAGGTGTCGAGCGCCCATTTGGCCGCCGGCGGCAGGTCGATCTTGTGACCCACGTTACATAGACTGGGGTGGCTCCCAGGCGGGTCCTGAGGGCGACTCCGATCACTTCGCCTTTATCGACTAGTTCAGCTTGTGACCCAGCTTCTTCGCCAAGGGGCCCGTGCTTGCCGGTCAGTATAGATTTGCCACATGCGATAGTAGGCGTGTCAGTAAGCAAGCCTATATGGCAGGCGATGCCAAACCTCCTGGGATGTGCCACGCCATGGCCATCAACGAATATCAGATCGGGCGTCAGGTCCAGCATTTCGAAGGCGTCGGCGAGTACAGGGGTTTCGCGAAAGGATAGGAGGCCTGGTATGTAGGGGATTCCTGGGTCTCCCTGGGCTGTACGGATTTCTTCTACGTCAAGCTGTGGGAAACTGAGGCCAACCGCCGCCGCTTGGACCTTGCCATGATCATCCGCGCCGGAGATGTCCACACCGGCAATATGCTTAACGTCGTTGGTGACAGCGCTGATAAAGGATACCTTCGGAGCGAGGCTGCGTTGTAGCGCCTTGGCCTCGTCGATACTGACATTCCATGGATGGAGTGTTCGTAACTTCATCAGCCCATTATATCAACAACCCACCTGAGAGTAAGGCTAGTGAGTGGTCGACACAGGGTCTTTTGATTGTCATTGCGAAGGGCAAAGCCTTGAAGCAATCTCCCGGGAGGAAGAAGAGATTGCTTCACTCCGCTCACAATGACAGTAAGGGAGAACTGAAAACCCTGGTGGTGGACTATTGGGCCACGAAGGTTTCTGCCACGTCGTTGGCCATAACGGTGTACTCGTCACCAGGCTCGAAGTCGGATCCCAGTGGAATATTGGTCTCGACCATGCCATAGATCTGCGTGCAGACCAAGTCAGGGTCTGTCGGCACCGAGTTGATCACCTGGACGTTGATGCTGTTGATTTCATCCAGGCGTTCTAGGTAATAGTTATCGAACTCCACGCACCCATTGGGAAGTCCCGACACTACAACCAGGAAGTATTGAGGTGGACCAGATTCGGCTACGTTGATTTTGACGCTTTCGATTGGCGCCAAGGCAAAGCCTGGTGCGCAACACCTGAAGCTGGCTTGTTGGTCGCTTGCTTTCGCCTGCCCGGTGGCTGAACGATTGTCTTTGACATCGACCAGCTTGGCCGACCAGGGACAATATCTCGCGACGTTATTAACAAACTCATCAACGTTGTCCTCCACATGGGAAGGTCTACCGTCGCAGACTTCGACGGTAAGCTCGGCCATCTCGATATCCTCTGGGTCGAGGTGCCAGTTCCAAGGTGAGTTATGATCGGCCGCTCCCGGGCCAAGGAGTATCTTCCCGTTGGGGATATTTGCGTTGCTGGTTCCGTCCTGGAGATTCAAGATCTGCTGAATGGCATCGGGACTCGTCACCCACACGTTGAAAAACTCTCCCGATACATCGAAGGTCGCCAGCAACCCGCCCTTCAGTGTGGCCGACGTTGTTTCCCTTACCAGCAGAGTTGCGACATAATCGGGTTCAACGTCTGCCCCGGTTGTGCCTGGATAAGGGTCCAGAGCCAGGAACGATACCGTATATTCGTCTACTGTGGCATCGGGCGAACCCTCTCGTTCAGGTACGAGAGTAAGAATAACCCGCCTCAACTCGATTCCATAGACTGTCAACGCTACGAGGATCTTTGCCTCTCCCGCTCGGACGCAAACCACGTTGGCGGGGCAGCGCGAGTCCTCAACAACCTCGACGAAAGTGACCTCCAGACCTGTGAGATCTACCTGTGCTGTATCACCTGTGGTGAATTCTCGCCCTATTTTGACAATGTCGCCAACATCCAACTGGAATGGGTCATTCAGTATTGCCGTCGCTGCGCTAGGGATATCTGGTGAGTCATTGCCGCCCTGAACTTCGAACTCTTTGATTACCCCATTGACGTCCACGACGTGAGTCGTGTTCGGTTCGAATTCGCTGCCCAACGCGATATTTGTTTCGACGGTTCTGTAATTGTCAGTGCAAGCTATATTGGGGTCGGTTGGTTCCAGATTCCAGACGGTTACTCTGATGCTCGTGCCGTCGCGCTCCAGTTCATACCTGCTGAACTCTGCACAACCGTTCGGCAGCCCTGACAGCACATTTAGGAAAACCTGTGGGGGGGGGGGACGACTCGGCTATGTTGATCTCCAGGTTGTCGATAGGGGCCAATACCTCCGTCATATCGCCTTTTGTGCCATCGTCTACAGGAGTTGTTGGAGAGGGAAGCGGAGTTGGCGTTGAGGTAGACGTGGGTGTGGAGTCCGCACCACATGCTATCGCCGCTAGTGTCAGAAGACCTATTGCGACTGATATGGTAAGACCCGTCGTAAGTCTCATTAGGCGCCCCCCAACTCGGTTTCGTTGATCCAATTGGTATGGCGGATGGGAATGGGCTTTTGTTCCCAGCAAATGGGGACTCTGCCGAAGCGCTATATAGAGTTGGCGGAGCTGAAAACAAGGACCGAGTTGTGCCCTCCGAACCCGAAGGAGTTGCTCATTGCTATCCGGACCTCAGCCTTGCGGGCTTCGCCGGGTGTGTAGTCTAGGTCGCACTCGGGGTCAGGGTTCTCCAGATTGATGGTCGGTGGAATGATGCCGTTCTGGATCGCCTGTATGCATATTCCAGCTTCTAAAGCGCCTCCAGAGCCAAGTAAGTGACCCGTCATCGACTTGGTCGAGCTAATGGGGACTCGGTACGCCTCTTCGCCCAGCGCAGCCTTGATGGCCATCGTCTCGTGCTTGTCGTTCAATGACGTGGAAGTGCCGTGGGCATTAACGTAATCTATCTCTTCTATTTGTACGCCAGCGTGCTCAATAGCCAGCTTCATTGCCTTAGCCGCGCTTACGCCCTCAGGGTGGGGTTCCGTCAAGTGGAAGGCGTCGGAAGTTGCCGCATATCCGATCAGTTCCGCCAGGGGTTTGACGCCCCTCTTCTCCATGCTTTCGTGGCTTTCCAGCACGAGGATAGTCGAGCCTTCGCCCATTACAAATCCGTCTCTTTCAATATCGAACGGACGGCTTGCTTTTTGGGGGTCGTCGTTGTGTCTGGACAATGCTCTCAGTGAGTTGAAGCCCGCTACTGCGATAGGACAAAGTGGTGCCTCACTACCGCCGGCGAGAGCGATGTCCACTTCACCTCTCCCGATCATCTCGAAGGCTTGGCCGATGGCGTCGGCGCCGCTGGAGCAGGAGGAGACGACGCAGAAATTGGGACCCATGGTTCCCGCTACCATCGACACCTGGGCCGAACCCATATCCGCCAGCATCATGGGTATCAGAAACGGAGTCACACGACGAGGGCCCTTCTCTTTGAGTACATCGTACTGCTCTGAGAGTGTCATGATTCCGCCGATGCCGCTGCCGACTATCGCTGCTATTCTGTAGGGGTCGACGGTTTCCGGCTTGAGGTCAGCACGGTCACAGGCTTGCTTGGCCGCCACTGCCGCGAACTGGGCGAAGCGGTCCATGCGGCGAGCCTCTTTCCGCTCGAGATAGTCGGTGGGCTCGAACCCCTTGACCTCAGCGGCGAACTTGGTGTCGAACTCTGTGGCGTCGAAGTGGGTGATGTAGTCAACGCCGGAAACGCCGTTGACAAGAGCATCCCAGGTGGAGGAGACATCAAGGCCGAGAGGGCTCACCATTCCCAAGCCGGTGGCGAAAACTCGGCTATTCACCCTTCCCGACATCCCGGGTTTTCACTCACGGCTTGAAACTGGTTTTCTTGATCCTTCCACCAGTCTGCTTAAAGCTTCGCTGGCGTCGTTTATGCGAGCTTGGATACCTTCGCTGAGTTCTCTTCCAGTATTGCCAATTTGAAGCCTATATTTCTTCACGGTCTCAGTTGCTTCGTTGGCCTGAGTCGCGATTACATCGGGAATTTCCTTACCCGTCGCGGTCAGTTGGTCCCGATAACGGCCCAGGGTCTCGCTGACCTCGTGCATGCGGTGTGAGATGGCTTCCGGCAGTTCTTTAGACGAGTCCAAAACGGTTTTGAGCGTCTCGCTGAACTCGTTAATCCGAGCGCAGATCGTTCCAGTGAGATCCTTGCCGGTATCTGCCAAGTTGAGACGAGGCGAATTCATAAGACGGAACATCCGCTCATACAGCTTGTCCACCGGGGTTAATTGGTCATGGTACCGGTTGAACAACTGTCTGGACTCCTCCATTGTCCACCGCTCGTCCTGGTAGACCAACTGGCGCCCCGTGTACAGGTGGTATGGACGCATCTGGCCTTCAGCCAGGACATTGCCATCGGCGTCCAACGGTACAAGGTCTGTCCAGTTGGAAGTGGCTGGCAGAGGCGTCAGAAGGTTGGCAGTTTGGTATTTGCTAACCTTGGTAACCCAGTCCGCCATTTTCATAATGCTTTCCTCTGTGTCGTAGGGAAGTCCGATTATGGTCATGGCAACAATCGCGAACCCCATCTGATTCAAGGTTGTTAGGTCCTTGTGCATTTGGCCTGGTTCCTGGCGTTTCTTTACCAGCAATAGGTTTTCCGCGTTGTCTGATTCCACACCGACATAAAGCATCCGTATTCCCGCTTCATGCATGGCTCCAGCCAGCTCTGGGTCTTGGCCTATCTCGGCCCGTGTCTGACATATCATGTACATGTCGTCGGTGTGACCCTTCCAAGACTTCAATCTTTCGAGCCGTTCGTTTCGGTATTTCACGGCCCTGAGCGGAGGGGGATGGAGGTCGTCGGAGATGAAAACGCTGAAGCGTCCGTCTTTGGAAGTGTGGATAAGGCCATCGGCCGCCAGTCCTCTTAGCTGACGAAGCCGCTTTAGCTCCGTTTCCCGGTTTACCAAACGGTATCCCAGAAACTGCTGAATGACCTGACAGTAAGTGCACTTTTCAGTGCAGCCTCGCACCGTTTCCAGCACGCCTCCGGCCATAGGATTCCCCGGAGTCAGGCCCCGTATGGCCCGGAAATCGGGCAACTCGACGAAATCTGAGGGGATTAGCCCTCTCCTTGGGGTCTGTACCAAGTGTCCTTCGTTCATGTACGAAATACCCGGTATCTTGGCTAAGGCGGTTTCCTTTTCGGTGGACTTCAGCGTCAGGAGCACGTCTGAGAGTTGGCCGATAATGTCCTCGCCTTCTCTATTAACGACCACGTCAAACTTGCCTTCCCTGATCGCCTCCTCCGGCAATGGGCTCATAAGCGGCCCACCGGCCACGGTCACGATATCGGGATGGTATTCTTTGGCTAGGCGCCCGATTTCGTACCCTCGAGGGGCTTCGTTGATCAGCGCAGTCACCATGAGGATGTCCACACCGTCCAGGTCCTTGTCAGGGTCTAGGATCGTTCCCCGGTCTTCAAACCAAATTTCGGTGTCGTAAAGAAAGGGGCCTTTCCATTGCTTTAGGGCACTTGAGAGGAAAAGCATGCCCTGTCTGGGAATGGCTACAAATTCAAAGTTGCCGCCCTCTGACGTTGGTTGGACCAAAACCACCCGTTTGGTCCTAGGCATTCCACACCTCCCCAAGGTGAAGACCGGCTGACCGCCAGCCATCGCTATTGAATCCTATGTATCGGTCTACAGTGACCCGGTACATAACTAGATTCGGGCCCATTATACATGATACATAGGATTTATTGAAACATAATAATGGGTCAATAATATTAAGAATCTATCTGAGGGTGGAAGACCAGTCTCAAAAACCTCAGGCCGAGAACGGAGGAGAGTTATTTCGTCTTGACCCCACTGGGTACGCCAGCAGACCTGTACTCCTTAGGCACTTCAAGGCCTTCCAACTCCATGAGCTTGGCTAGAGTGCCCCTGTCTGGAGCCCTAGCGAAAACATCTTCCGTGGTCACAAGACTACGCTGGATCAGGCTTACAAGCGACTGCTCTGCCGTGATCATTCCATGTTGAGACCCCATAAGCATGTAGGACCTGATCTGGGGTATCTGGTTCTGCCGGATCAGGTTTTTAATGGCCGTGGTACCAACCAACACTTCGTAAGCAGCCGCTCTTCCGCCTTCGATTTTAGGGAGTAGAAACTGGAAAATAATGCCGGTAAGGCTGATGTTGAGCTGCAAGACTATCTGTTGTTGCTGACCTGCTGGAAAGACGCCAACCAGGCGTTCTATCGTTTCAGCTGCTCCGTTGGTGTGGAGTGTGCCCAGGACCAGGTGTCCTATCTCGGCGGCGGCGAGAGCCAGCGCAATGCTCTCAAGGTCCCTTAACTCGCCGACCAGGATAACGTCCGGGTCTTGGCGAAGCACTCGACGTAAAGCCTCGCTAAAAGAATTGGTGTCTCCCCCGATCTCCCGCTGGATGACCATGCTCTTCTTGTTTTGGTACAGAAACTCTATGGGGTCTTCTAGGGTTATGATCCTACAGCTCGATGTCCCGTTTATGTGATCTATCATCGCCGCCAGGGTGGTGGATTTGCCGCTTCCCGTCGGCCCGGTCACCAGCACCAGACCCCGTTTTCGGTTTACTAAGGATATGCAGGATTCGGGCAGCCCTAACTCTTCAACAGAGGGAATGATGGAGGGAATACCACGAAAGCAAAGGCTAACTGTGCCGCGTTGATAACAGGCGTTCACCCGGAATCGAGACTGACCGGACATCCCATAGGAGAAATCCATCTCACGTTCTCTATGGAATGTTTCATAGTTTTCGGCAGACGTGATGGACCGAAGCACCTCGTCTATATGCTCTGTGGTCAGGGTTCCTTCTCCCTGGATTACCCTGAGGTCTCCGTTAAGGCGCAGGACAGGAGGAGCTCCTACGGCGAGGTGCAAGTCGGAGGCTCCATTCTCCGCCACCACTTGCAGGAGTTTATTGATACCTACCACGTCACTAATTATATCAATAAGTGAGTGCTGCCGAAAGCGGAACCACCCCCAATCATGAGTAGGGTATTTCACCTAGAGTCAACAATGTGAGGGTGATAATCAGGGTGGCCATGTGGACGGGCCGAATGGCCTGTATTATCATGTCATGACGAACTTGGGCCTGATGGCTCGACATTCTCTTGTGTAGATCAAAACAATTTGGAGGTAAGCATGAAGGTTGTAAGGACGGCGGAGATTCCTATTACGCCTAGCACGAGTCCGCTGATGATGGGTGGAGAGGTCACCATGCAACGCGTCCCTTTCGAGGGCAACGAGAACCTCACTTGGGCCATAGTCAATTTTGGCGCGGGGTCTAGAAACAAGTTTCACTCCCATACCACCGACCAAATCCTGGTGATAACCTCCGGCATTGGAGCTGTCGCTACCGAAGGCGAGACAATCGAGGTGACGGACGGAGATATCATTCACATTCCGGCAGGCGAGAAACACTGGCATGGAGCCAGGCCAGAGTCTTATATGTCACACATCACGATCATGGGTGGCGGAGCTGAGACCACTCAATTGGAAGATTAACCGGACTTTCGGAGCCGTTGTTCGGTAGGGTCGCGAGGGTTGGTGGAGTATGCGACTCTGTGCGCTGCGGGGATTAGAGCCACCTCCGCGGCCAGCCTTTTAGAACGGGAGGGGTTCAAGGGAATCGCGGTTGTTGCCGGTGGAACCGACGCTTGGGCCGAGTCCGGGTATCCAATGGAGAAGGATCCGTCATGATAATTCACCCCATCCGCCCTACCCGTTGTCTTGCCATAAGGGCCACGGAAATAGTACTGTGCAACGAGAGGTTATTGGCATGGTAGGAGACAGAGTCATAGTCGCGATGAGTGGCGGCGTCGATTCTTCGGTCGCTGCGCTACTGCTGCATGAGGCTGGTTACGATGTGATCGGCGTCACCATGAAACTTTATAACATCGAGGACATGGACCTACCTGAGTACTATCGTGGCTGCTGCACCATAGACGACGTGGAGGACGCTCGTATGGTGTGCAACAGGCTTGGGATACCCCATTATGTGTTTAATCTTCAGCGTGAGTTCCAGGCCTTCGTAATCGACTATTTCTGCGGCGAATATCAACGGGGAAGAACCCCGCATCCGTGTATCGCATGTAACGACAAGATCAAATTCTCCTTCCTGCTCCAGAGGGCTCAATTTCTGAATGCTAGTTACGTGGCTACCGGACATTACTCCCGCATCTCTTCCGCGGATGGTCGCTTTCGCCTTCTTCGAGGCGTGGACCCGAGGAAGGACCAGTCCTATGTGCTGTACGGCATGGGCCAGTCGCAACTAGCGCATACATTGTTGCCAGTCGGTTGGTATGGCAAGGATGAGATAAGGGCGATGGCTATCGAAGCTTGTTTTCCCAATGCCGAGAAGCCCGATAGTCAAGATATCTGCTTCATCCCGTCTGGAGACTATCGTCAGTTCCTCCGCGATTACGTCACACCCACACCGGGCAATATAGTCGACACGGATGGAAACGTCTTGGGTCGACACGACGGCCTGGAGTTCTTCACGGTTGGCCAACGTCGCGGCCTTGGCGTGCCCAACAGCAAGCCCCGATACGTTATCGGGATAAATCCCCACGACAGCTCTGTAATCATTGGGTCGGAAGAGCAGCTATATCAGGACAGGTCCTGGGTCTCGGAGGTAAACTACACCTCCGGCTTTGAGCCAGATGCGCCCATGGATGTGGCGGTAAAGATTCGCTATAAGTCATCTGAAGAGGCGGCGACCCTGTGTCCCAATGGGGCCGAGGCGATGATACGCTTTGCCAAGCCTCAAAGGGCCATCACGCCAGGCCAGGCTGCCGTCTTCTACAACGGTGATGAGGTTGTAGGAGGGGGACGGATCAGCGCCGAACGGGGAGCTCTCGAAGTCGCTTCGAAATCGAAAATCCAGTCGGTAACGACAGAAGTCAGATAAGCCCGCATAAGCGTTCACAAATTAGGGTGGGGGTGGGGATTTGCCCACGTTAGATCTGGAAATCGAGCTCTATCGTCGGGGAATATCTCCGGTAGCGGGGGTAGATGAGGCAGGTCGTGGTCCTCTGGCCGGCCCCGTGGTTTCGGCTGCGGTTATTCTGCCATCAGATGTGAACGCAGAGGTGAACGCCAGCCATTCGTTCCCAGACTGGTTTGAATCAGTGGATGACAGTAAAAAGCTCACTCCACGGAAGCGCGAGCAGACCTACACCTTGATTCAAGAAAACGCCGCCGCGGTCGGAGTCGGGATGGCGTCTTCTTGGGAGATAGATGCCAAGGGGATAGTCGAAGCGACCAGGTTATCCATGAATAGAGCCGTCCAGAGTTTGCCCGTAAAGCCATCTTATCTGCTGGTCGATTATGTCGTTACAAAGGACTTTGGGGTACCGTTCCGGACATTCCCTCACGGCGACAGCCTCTGCTACTCGATAGCCGCCGCATCCATAGTTGCAAAGGTGACTCGAGACAGACTAATGGATGACATCGATGCCATATATCCGCGGTACGGCTTCTCTCACCATAAGGGCTATGCTACCGAGAAACATCTAAAATCGCTGGCGACCCACGGTCCTTCCCCCATACACAGATTCTCCTTTAGTCCCCTTCGCACCGCCGCAGCCCAGGGCAAGGTCAAAATGGTGACCTCTAGCCTTGCCGACGCCGAGAAGCCGCCTGGGAGCCAAGGGCGAGGAACTGGCAAGGAAACACCTGATTGCCAAGGGCTATAAGATACTGAGCAACAACTTCCGCTCCCGGGAGGGAGAGGTGGACATCGTCGCTCTGAACCTGGACTGCCTCGTATTCGTCGAGGTGCGCACCAAAAGAGGCGCGGATTTTGGCACACCCCAGGAGTCTCTGACACCCCAGAAACAAGAAAAGCTGATATTGGTTTCGGAGGCCTACATACAAACTCTGGACAGACGTCCTGACGATTGGCGAATCGACCTGATCGCCGTGTCTCTCAACAAAAGGGGGGTGTTGGAGAAGGTGGAACATTTCGAGAATGCGGTCGAGCTGGCCTGAAGGGCCGGCGAAGCTTTTTAAGTTACTCCTCTTGTGCTAGGATATAGCCCAGCTATACCGACGTAAACGAGAACTTATCCCCATGCCGTTGTACGAATATCGTTGCCAGGAATGCCGCCGCAGGTCCACCGTGTTTGTCCGTAGTATGTCATCCACGGTGAAGCCCAGTTGCCAGCGTTGCGGCAGCGAAAATATGCGTCGCCTTATCTCTCGCGTCATCGTCCATAAGTCATGGGGTAGTAGCCTCGATTGGGCGCCGGACTCTGATTTTCCCCAGGGTCTGGACCAGGAAGATCCAAAGCAAATGGCCCAGTGGATGCGCCGTATGCAACACGAAATGGGCGAGGAAGTAACCCCTGAATTCGAAGAGATGGTGGGTGAGATGGAGTCCGGAGACGGTGACTTCGATGACGACCAGAACGACGATGATGAGTGAAACAGTCGAGTCCAGTGCCCATTTATGAGTACAGGTGCCTCTCCTGTAACAAGACCTCCTCGTTTTTCACCAGGTCCATCGGAACGAAGCTGAGCCCGCAATGCGCTCATTGTCAGAGCCAGGACATGCAACGCACGATTTCTCCATTCGCCTATCACAGGTCTATAAAGAGTATCCACGAAGGGCATGATCCGGCCTCCCCCATTCAGGATTACTACGAAGACCCACGTAATATCGGCCGCCACGTTGAGAGTGCCTTTGAAAAACACGGATTGGAAATACCTGAATCCGTCCGAGACAACATCGGAGCCGCTAGAGATGGCCAGTCACCGGAAGGCATCGACCTATGACGCTGCCTGGAAATTCTCTGGCGACGTCAGGGCAAGATACTTCGGAACGTGTATACGGTCTCTATGTAATCATCGATCCTGAAGTGACCAAGGGGCGGAACCCTCTGGACGTGACTCGCCTGGCGTTGAAGGGCGGCGCCAGGATGATCCAGCTTCGGGACAAGCTTGATGACAAGGGCCCTATGATCCAGTTGGCCGGAGAGATGGTGGCGGTCTGCCGAGAATATGAGGCCCTGTTCATCGTGAACGACCATGCGGATGTCGCGCTGGTTGTTGAAGCCGATGGCCTCCACGTAGGGCAAAAAGACATGGCAGTGTCCGACGCGCGAATGGTATTGAAACCGGAACAGATAATTGGGAGATCCAATTATCTTGTGACCGAAGCTGAGGAATCGGCGGCCGCCGGAGTAGATTACGTGGCAATCGGTAACGTCTACTCCACCTCTACGAAGCCGAGTATCAGCGCGCGAACGCCCATCGGGTCCGAGGCGATCAGGAGAGCAAAAGAGGTTGTGGAGGTGCCTATCGTAGCCATCGGTGGCATCAGCGATGACAACGTCGAACCCGTTGTTAAGGCCGGGGCGAACGCTATATGTGTATCCAGCGCGGTTGGTCTGTCGGAAGATCCAGAAGGGGAGTCACGGAGGTTGGTGGACTCGATAATGAAAGCTGGAGGTAGGGCCTGATGGGCTCAGAAAGAGAAACTACTCTCGTACGATTAACCGAGAGAGCACTGCAAGAGCTGGGGTCGAAGCACGCCGCAAGAGAGCTGGGACTTCAGATTTCTCGGGAGGTGATCCGTCTTTCGGCCAACTCCATAAGGGCGACTCACCGTGGCGATTTCGACAAGGCCGAAGGGCTACTCAAGCAGGCTGAGGTCAGGCTTAAGGATGCGACCGACGGTCTCGAGAACTGGCCGGAGATTTATTACTCTGGATTTCTGTCGGATGCCCGTAAAGAGTATAGCGAAGCTCGTGTGACGCTGGCGTTGATACAGGAGACTCCGATACCACTACCATGGGACATCGGCGTGGAAGTAGCTCCATATCTCAACGGTCTAGGTGAGGCTATAGGAGAGCTACGCAGGTTCATCCTGGACACACTCCGTAAGAACGACCCACGACGCTGTGAGGCCTTCATGGTAGCCATGGAGGACATCTTCACCGTCCTTGTGGCCGTTGATTTTCCGGAGGGGGTGACAGGGGGATTGCGGCGGACTACCGACGCCATGAGAGCGATACTGGAAAGGACCCGGGGTGACCTTACAATGGCCCTCAGGCAGCATGACCTGGAGCAACGGCTCGCTTCCTGGGAGCGAAATCTCAGCAGTAACGAAGACTGAAGAGCACTGCGCCAGCATCCATTACCTTGACACGCCGATTGGGGTGTGCTAGTTTCTCAACGGTTTTCGAACCAGCAACGATCTTAAATTTGGAGTTTTAATATGTCCCCTCTTGCCATAGCCGCCATCATCGGCGGAGTCGCCCTCGCTTTTGCCGGTCTGCTGGCCGCGCAAGTTTTGAGGGCCGATGAAGGTAACGCCCGGATGAAGTCGATAGCCGAGGCGATCAGAGAAGGCTCCAACGCTTTTTTAAGTAGAGAATACATGGTCCTGGCGCCCTTCGTAGTCATAGTAGCCGTTGGCCTTTGGCTGTTGATCGACAAATACACCTTCGAAACCTGGGTGCCACGTACCGCCATATCATATCTGGTTGGAACGATATCCTCGGCAACAGCGGGATACATCGGTATGAGCATTGCTGTACGGGCTAACGTTCGCACTTCCGCCGCTGCAATGCGTGGCCTGAACACGGCCCTGAGGATAGCCTTTTCCAGTGGCGCCGTTATGGGTATGACCGTTGTGGGCATAGGTCTTTTGGGTGTAACCGTTCTTTATGTAATATTCCAGAACATATCGTACGTTGTCGGGTTCGGTTTTGGAGCTTCTTCAATCGCCCTGTTTGCGAGGGTTGGCGGCGGAATATTTACCAAAGCCGCCGATGTCGGCTCGGACCTGGTGGGTAAGGTCGAGGCTGGCATCCCGGAGGATGACCCCAGGAACCCCGGGGTCATCGCTGACAATGTAGGCGACAACGTTGGGGACGTTGCCGGTATGGGGGCAGACCTCTTCGAGTCTTACGTCGGGTCCATTATTGCGGCGATAGCCCTTGCAACCGCTGCAGCCGCCTCTTCAGGGTGGGACAGCGACGTGGCCTTGCTGCCCTTGCTAATAGCTGGGGCTGGCATCGTTGCGTCGATCTTGGGGACTTTTCTCGTGCGTAGTGGGGAGCGAGCTGGCTTTAGCGAGCTCTTGTGGGCGCTCCGAAGAGGCATATTCGCCTCTGCGATACTGGTTGCCCTGTTCGCTCTCGGGTCTGTGATCTGGCTCGATAACCTCGATGGCAAAATAGGTCCTGACGTCAGCGCCTTCGACATGTTCTGGGCCATAATCGCGGGTCTGGGTGCAGGTGTGATCATTGGCGTGATAACAGAGTATTACACCTCCTACGAATATGGTCCGACCAAGGGAGTGGCCGAAGCCGCCCAGACAGGGGCGGCAACCACGATGATCAGCGGCATCGCCCTCGGTATGCAAAGCACAGTGGTTCCGGTGTTGATTATCGGTGGGGCCGTTTTAGCAGCCTTCGAGCTGGCAGAGTTCTACGGCGTGGCGCTGGCTGGCGTGGGTATGCTGTCGACCCTTGGAATCACCCTCGCAACAGATGCCTATGGGCCGGTAGCCGACAACGCGGGCGGAATCTCCGAGCAGGCTCATCTGTCGCCCGAGGTGCGCCAGCGTACCGATGCGCTGGACGCTCTTGGCAATACGACGGCTGCTACCGGAAAAGGTTTCGCCATAGGTTCCGCCGCGCTTACCGCACTGGCCCTGCTGGCCGCTTACGGCCAGGCTGCGAACCTTGGTGGGAATATAAACCTGCTCAACCATACGACCCTCGTCGGGTTATTGATCGGCGGAATGTTGCCCTTCTTCTTCTCCGCCATGACCATGCGGGCCGTCGGCAGAGCGGCTTTTTCCATCGTGAACGAGGTCAGGCGCCAGTTCCGTGAAATACCTGGAATTATGGAGGGCACAGGCCGACCGGACTACGCCCGTTGCGTCGCGATAAGCACAACCGGAGCGCTCAGGGAGATGGTACTCCCTGGCTTGATGGCCGTTACGGCCCCAATAGCGATTGGCTTTGTACTCGGCACTGAGGCGCTTGGAGGCCTTTTGATTGGCGCCGTGGCGTCCGGTATGGTACTGGCCATTACCATGGCCAACGCTGGAGGAGCCTGGGACAACGCGAAGAAGTACATCGAGGTGGGGCATTATGGAGGCAAGGGGTCCGACCCCCACAAGGCCGCCGTCGAAGGCGACGTTGTTGGAGACCCCTTCAAGGACACCTCCGGGCCGTCGCTGAACATCCTACTCAAGCTGATGGCCATAGTGGCTCTGGTGTTCGCGCCGGTATTCTTGAAGGTGACCCCGCTCATAGGCTCTTAGGTTGGTAGGCTGAAACCTTCTCGCTTATAATAACTTTGAGAGCGGGTGTAGCTCAGTGGTAGAGCGCTAGCCTTCCAAGCTAGCTGTCGTGGGTTCGATCCCCATCGCCCGCTCCAGTTTTCGTATTGCGCTGAACCCGGACCCTATCCGATTTTGCCTTGATAATCCGTAGGGCGCTGACTATACTGAGGCTAGGCGAGCCCCATTTGATTTTCCGATGGGAAACGGACTTCGCCGAGGTAGCTCAGGGGTAGAGCAGTGGACTGAAAATCCACGTGTCGTCGGTTCGATTCCGACCCTCGGCACCATCAAAAGCGGGGTCTGGCGCCGGCGCCGAGCGGAAGTGGCTCAGTGGTAGAGCATCTCCTTGCCAAGGAGAAGGCCGCGGGTTCGAATCCCGTCTTCCGCTCCATTCTTTTTCACCATTTTCGTCGTGGGATTTGGTATTTACCAAAGCCTCTTATGCCATTAGATATGACCATAAAAAACTACAGATGTTTTTCGGATTCTGATCCCGTTCCGATTTCGATCAGGGACGGCTTCACTGCATTCGTGGGAGTTAACAATTCAGGGAAATCTTCCTTGCTGAAGTTCTTTTACGAGCTCCGTGATCTCTTTCTCCATCTCTCTAAACACGAAAATCTTGCAGTTGCTTCAAACGGAGGCTTCAACAGTTTTGGTAGAGCCGATTCGGTTGCGGACGAGAGAGGGTGAGCTTCTAGTGATAATGGCGCTGAAGCTCAGAAGTATATCGGAGACCTAGAATAGTCGAGTGCTGTCTTACCCAGTCGCTTAGTCGAGTATGTCCTGTGACCGGACCTTGCGAAATCAGGAGCTCCGACATCAGCCCCTCCACCTCATCACGAGTTACTACCACATCGTTCACCAGGTAACCCACCAACCTTGAAAGGACCAGCGCCAGGCCGGGCCTCACGTGAAGGACCCTGGCCCTGCTTCTGACCCTGCTTCTGATCATATTCACCAGCGCATCGTAAGCGTAGACCTCGGGCCCGACCCCATCCATGACCAGATTTTCCTTTTCGCTAGCGGCATTCACAGCTATATCAGCTACATCTTCTACGTAGACGGGCTGGAGACGGTAGCCACCCGAGCCGAACACTACAAACACAGGAGACCTACGAAGCAGCCAAGCTATGTTGTTTATCAGGACATCTTCCGTGCCGAAGATAACCGACGGACGGATGATCGCGTACGACAAGCCAGACCCAATAATCGCTTCCTCCAAGACCCCTTTACCCCTAAAGTAAGGAAGAGATGAATCGACCGAGGCATTGGTGACACTGATGTGCACAATTCGGGCCACACCCGCCTGTTTTGCAGCTTCAATGAGGACCCTGGTGTTCTCGACAGCCCTGTCGAAGGTGGTGCTTCCATGAGGAAAACGCACCCAATAGGTGTTGTAGAGGGTGGTGGCTCCGTGCAGGCTCTGAGCCATGGCTTCCGGGTTATCGAAGTCGAATGGAGCGACCTCGACCTGCTGTCCAAAGGGGTTGGGACGCTGAGGATGTCCTGTGAGGGTCCTGACCCTTTCCCCCATGGAGAGAAGGCGCATCGTGATGTACCTGCCCGTAAACCCATAGGCCCCGGTGACCACGTTCAGCTCGGGTGATCTAGCCCCTCCGGTGGACACAGCACATCCGCCTATAGCCGGAACGCCAGGGCGCTCACAGCAAATAGTATGATAGCGACGCTCAAGGTGCGAAGAGCACGCTCGGGCACCAGGAGCAACGTGGAGCGGTCCAAGTCCATGGTACTACCATCCACCATCACCATTGTGCCCTGGACGCTAATGGTCTTCCTCCGGATGTAACGGGCCTGGGTGCTGAGAACCCTCTGGGCATAGCTGAGAGTGAAGCAGGCAAGGGCCAGCAAGACCACCACCGAGTTTAGACTGGTGGAATTTATCCAGTAGGAGGTAAGGGCTGGGAAGGCTCCCCAGGAAAAGGCAAACCAGAAATCAGAGTGGAACCTGTTGTGCCAGAGGCCAAGGTTGTAAGCAACAGTAATGAAGCCTCCGAAGGCTACAAAGGGGAATATCCAGACAGTGACAACAAGCCCAGCCACCACACCCAGGGTCACAGCCGTCCCCAGAGAGACAACCGCCATCCAGCCCAGGACCAGAGAAGGTATCTTGGTCCCCAGCGGGCGGCCGTTCAGCTCATCAAAGGCATGGGCTCCAATGCCCACCGCCAGGAAAAAGGCTACAAGGGTCACTATTAACCTGTCTGGATGGAAGTTTTGGGCCAACGCAGCCCCGATGACAACGTAGCTCAGATGCCAGAGGGTGTAAGGAAAGTGAAACAGGTTCAGGTAGTCTTTCCAGCCAGCGGTGGCTTCCACCGAGTAAAAAGCAGGTGTTGTGGCTGTGCTCATGAGCTGTGCCCCTCTCTCCTTAGCTTTTTCTTCCCCACATCACCACAGCTCCCCCGAGGGACAACCTATGTACTTTGGCGTCATGGATGCCCAAGGAGTCCCACAGCTCCCTGATCTGTTCCAGGTCATAGGTGCGGTAAAACCGGCTTATACTTGGCCCCAGAAAGGCGCCCACCTCCCTCCATCCCCTGGAAACAGGTGATGCTAGGTGGGGAAGCACCCCCCTGGTGTAGATATACCAAAGACCTCTTAGTAGCAGGTTCGGTGGGACCCCAAACTCCAGCGACACCAACGTTCCTCCAGGTCTCAGCACCCTTACGACCTCTCTCAGGGTTGACTTGGGGTCCTGTACATATCTGAGAAGATAGGTGAAGCACACCGCATCAAAGCAATCCCGTGGGAAAGGCAGGCCCTCTGCCCTCCCTCGAATCAGGTCCACTTTGGTTGTACGCCCTGCACGATGGACGGTACGTTGGCATTGCTCTAGCATCCCCACGCTAAGGTCGACTCCTACCACCCGGCTTCCATACCTGCGGGTCAGCTCCATAGCTACGGGACCGGTGCCCGTACACAGGTCCATCACCATATCCCCCGGGCCCACATCCAGATGAGACACAAGGTGATGCCTCCACCTCCGAATCTGAAAGAAAGAGAATAGCTCTGACCAAAGGTCATATCGATTAGCAATGCCATCAAAGAGTCGCCCGGCGTGTACGTTCTTGTGGTAGTCCATGGTGGGCCTTAGTCTAGCAAAGTTATTCCCGGAATTCTCCATATCAAGCTGCCTGGATCCAAGCACCTCACCATGTTTCGACGAGAGCCATAGTGATAGAAAGTAGCGACGTTGCTAGTTTGCCAGAGCGGAGGTTGGTAAACATGGCCTCTAGGTGGCGACTAGCCTGAGCCGTCTACACCGGAGGCGATCAGGGGCGGCGATTCTTTGGGGGTACTTGTTTGGGCAAGCTCTGGGATGCGCTCAGCTCGGGAGAGGAGTTCCGCATAAGGGCCGAGCAGCCGTTCGAACTCCTGGTGATAGAATTCCGGCAACGTCTCTGATCGGCCTTCATGAAAAGCCAGGAACTGAGGGTCTGTAGCCAGCCTACGCTGGACATTCCGGAACGCGCCTATCGCCTCTTTTGCCCGAAGGTTTCTCACAAAGTAGTACAGCCGGAGACTCTGACTGGGTGTCCCTCGGAGACGCCGCCACAGCATCCCCCGACTTGAGAGATGTGTCTGCATCTCCACGAGCTTTCCGTAGTAAGTTATTGGGTCGTAGTTTTTCAGCGTGGTTACAAGGTAGGGTAGATAGTAGAAGGAGAAGGGCATCGACTTCAGGATTCGCCCCTCCTCCAAGTACTGGTCGAACAGGGGTGTTCCCCCGAAGGGGACAGGAATATTGAGAACCGGCCACGCGAAGGGCGTCCTGGTGATGAACTCCTTGGTGAGTTCCACGGGCTCGTCCCCCTCGTCCGTGTCGAGCCCGAAGAGGAAGTTAACCTGTATGCCCGGCACGTGGGAGTAGAGCATCTCGAGATGTTCTACCACCAGGTTGACTTTGTCGGAACCTTTTTTGACGCCGACGCCGGCCTTGTTCGAATAGTCTGACCAGGATTCGATCCCTGGCGCCATATAAAAGCAATTAGTTTCGCTGAGACGCTGGAGTCTAGACCCCCGCAGCACGGAGAGGGAGGTCTCAACGACGTATGGGTTCCTTTTCCCCTTGGGGATCTGTTCCAGGATATCCATCGTCTGATCGAATTTCACGGCGAAATTGGGGTCATGAAAGGCTATTTTCACCCCTGGCAGCTCCTTGGACACATACTTGAGGTCTGCCAGCAGATGCTCCGGTTCAAGCACGATATAAGGGTTGTTCCAGTCGGTGCAGAAATTACACGTGTAAGGGCACCCTATACTGGCCAGCAAGGGGACCATGCTGGCGAAATATTGCCTCTTGCCCCTTGAGAAAGAGGCGGCCTTGATCTCCGGCAGTCGCTCCTCGACGCTGGGAACGTCCGTAAGGACTCGCCCGGTGGAAAGAATGGATTTGGGCTCGCAGCCGCCGCTAAGGATGTCGGTTATGAGTTGCTTATCGCAATCGGTTACCACCAGATCGAAGAACCGAAGACAATCGTGGGGAAAGGACTTCGCGTGCGGGCCGCCAAAGACCGTGAGAGTTTTCTCGCGCTTGTAGAGTTTGGCCAGGGCATAAGCCAAAGCGCTGGACTTGGTAATGGTCCCGATAAACACCACGTCCAGGTCGTTTGGTAGAAGCTTTTTGGGGTCGCCGTGGCCATAGTAAGTGTCATAGAACACCTGGTGGCCCAACTGCCTGCACCACACGGCGATGGCCTGGGGCATGATGCTGGCATATTGCTTGGTGGTGAGATAGTGCTCGGTGGATTGTTTCCAGCCAGAGGTGCGCCCGGGAGCTAGTAATTCCAAGATCCCGATTCTCACGCCGGGCCTCTCTTTCTTTTGCAGCAGGACTCGACTGAGCGATTCGGCAAAGGAGGTATACCCTTGTATGAGGCCTTAACTGGAATTCCCCAAATCAACCGGCCAGTGGCAAGATACGCCATCTGATAGGAAGTCTAGAGATGGACGTCCCCCATGTCAACATTTTTCATATGTCTTGGCCGCTGGAACCAATGCGTTCAAACGAGGTTCACATTAAAGCTGCTTTTTTAGGCGGTCGTAGACTCTTCGAACCCTCTCTAGTTCCCGCTGCAGAGTATCAACCGCTTCAGGTTGCCATTCCAGATTACGGTAACTATGATGGGTAACTCTTTTGAATCGTACATTCAGCCCTGGAAGTCGACTTAAAGCATTGACCACTTTTTCGCCCTCAGCAACGATCAAGATGGGATCGACGACTTTCAGTTCATCCCAAAAGTCATTGGCCCATTCTGATTCCGGCCAGTTTGGTAGATTCTTCTTAGCCTCTTCAACTTCGTCGCGAACAGGTACAAGGTTGGTGGCATATGGCCCTTCGTAATAAACCCGCACGCTCTCCTCTGGTGGAGAGGTCGCCTTTCGGGCAAGTCCGCATTTGACTACAAGATCCCAGAACCGCCTATTTTTACGGTCAGGGAAGTCGCTTCCTGTAGACGGCTGCTGGCCACAAAAACCAGGCGGCTTGTGCCGTCCCAACGCACTGGTAGGTACCAACGCTTTTTGTCTTTAGAGAGGTTGGCCAACTGAAATTCCAGAGGCTATCACTATGTTGAGCTTTCCGGGCTTCGTAGAGGCTTTGTAGTTTTGGATCCAGGCAAGACAAGATATCAGCCATGTTCTACCTCCCCAGCTTGTATTGGAACTACGTTGGGATCAGAGGGTTATTCCTCCGGGGCGAAGCGAGCGTATATCTGATCGGTCTTGGCGGCCATGATGAAGTCGTTGCGGTGGATGTTCTTGATCTTGTGTGTCCACCACGTCACCGCCACCTTTCCCCACTCGGTGACCAGCCTGGGATGGTGGTCCTCCTCCTCTGCGACGGCTCCAACGGCATTAGTGAAATCGAGAGCTTGTTGGAAGTTGGCAAGCCGGTAGGTCCGCTGGAGCTTCGGTATGCCATCCTCATCTGTGATGCTCCACTCGGGCACCTGGGGATGGAGTTCGACGATCTCGTCGGGTGTCACGTGGGGTGAATCCCTCCGGCAAGCTACGCACTTCTGGGCTACTAGCTGAGTCATTCCAACCTCCAAGCTGATGACGTCACACTGTGCATGTTATGTTAATCGCGATGTCCAGGTTGTGACTTTTTGTGGGGTTATCTTGATGACTGGATTCATTTCGATGTCCATGTCGAGGTACTGGTTGTATTTTGCCTTTAATAGTTCGATGGCCTTCTGATGCTCTTCACCTTCCGCCAGAAGCGTGGCAAGGCCTGCTATAAGGACATACCAGAGGCTCTCCCAGTCCTCCTCATAATGGTCCAGAAGCAGGACTACATTGGGATTGGCCTGGATGTTCCGGACCCGTTTAAGTCGCATTGGAGATTTCCGCTTTGGCTTTGAATCGAGGGCGGAGTAGATATCGTCACCATCGTAAGCAAAGCATATCGGAATGACATGAGGGGCGCCGTTTGAGTCCGCGGTTGCGAGGCGTGCGACACGTGATTGGTGTAGAAGCGTTTTATCTGGCAAGCTGTCTAGCTTCAGAGCTTCCTCCACTAATGAAGTTGGATCGAATGAAGTCCTGGAGGGGACTTCCCTTAGCCTTCGTAGTGGTAGCCCAATGGCTCCTCAAACGCCCGGAGATTCTCCAGGGCTTCCCTCACCATGTCCTCCAGGCCTGGGTCTCCACGCTTCAGATAGCTTTTTAGAGCCTTTTTGGCCAAAGACCCGCCGATCTTCCCCAGTGCCCCGATTGCCGCCAACTGAACCTCGAGGTCGTCTTCCTCTAGGACAGGCACAAGGTGGGACGAGGCCTCTTCTTCATCCATCTCTCCCAGCGCGTTGGCAGCTTCATAGCGTAAGACTGGGCTAGGGCTCTGCAACTCTTTAAATAACAGCGGTAGCCAGCGAGGGTCTCCGGTTTTACCCATGGCGAACAGAGAGCTGGATTTCATTTTTCGATCCGAGCTTTCGTAAGCCCACCGGATATAACCGTCGGTGGTCGGTATGTTAAAAGTCGCCACAGATTCCAAGGCCCGCCGCCGCACTTCCGGGTGTTCTTCTTCGTTTGCCAGGGCTTTGAGGAGGCTATCACTGACCAGTTCCCGGTCTCTAGGAAGGGTTTTATTATCCTGTGCCAGGGCAGCGAACTTTCCCAGCGCGGTAGCGGCCGAAGCTCGGACTTCGTGAGAGTCGTCGGACTTAAGCAATTCGACCAGTGCCAGGATCAGCGACCTGTCTTCCGACTCCCAAAGACTGGTGATGGCCTTTTGCCTGATGGCCACGTCCGAGTCTTTGAGGCACAGTCTGAACACCGCGCTGAAGTCCAACTCAGCCGTCGACTCTGCCATCTCTCCGAGGAGGTCAACGATATCCTGGCGGCGTTCCGCAGCAACCTTGACCCAGGTCTTGGCGAATTTACCTAGTTCTGGTGGAGTCATATCGGAAAGCTCGATCAGAACCCCATGGTCGATTTGAGCCCCGTTTGAGCTGATCTCCTCGAGACACCTATCCAGGGACAAGACTGCTCCTAATACTGTAAATCCATGTGCTTATTGAAGTATAACGTCGTCGTCGCCCAAGGTCTAACCCTAGTTTTTGGTTGCCACTGAAACATTATCAAGGAGCAAAGCAGGAACTTTCAGGGAGCCTCCTATCCAGTGGCTATTATTCTCTATGGCAGCGATGTTCTTCAATACCTTATATACGTTACCAGAGATAACGGTGTTTTTAACCCTGCCAGTGACATTGCCGTTAGAAATCCGATATCCCAATAGAACGTTGGCGTTGAAATCGCCACCGAGTATATTGCTCTGGCCGGCGCCTAGAAGCCGCTCGACGACTAAGCCTTCTTTCATGCCCTTGATCATGTCGCCGAATTTGACGTCTCCGGGAGCCACTACAACCACACTGGTGCCGGGAGACGGAGGGCTACTTACACTTCTGTCGGCGCTGCCTGTGCTTTCCACACCCGCCTGGGCCGCGGTCTGCAGATCGTACAAAAAGTTCGCGATGACTCCTCCGTCGATAAGGGGCAGGACTGCCGAAGGCACACCCTCGTCGTCACACATGCGGCTACCGGGAGAATAAGCGACCGTAGGGTCATCCCAGATACTTAGCCTTGGGTCCAGCAACTGCTCACCCAGTTTGTCCTGCAATGGGGACGCTTTTTGGAGCACGGTTTTCCCGTTGAAGCCTGCTAGCAAGGGCGAAAGCAGGGCTCCGGCGAATCCGTGTGGCGTAAATATGACAGGCACCTGACCGACAGGCGCCGGAACCACCTCTTTAGAGTATTCAAGCTGGGTTTTGATTGACGCGAGGATATTGGAAGTATCCAGAATAGGGTGGCACGAGCTTTCGCCGTCGTTCACAAAGAGCATGTCGGTCCCGTTGATAATAGTGCCGTGGAGATAAACGGAAGAGAAGGTTTTTGTGTATGTGGCGTACCCTCCCGCCGAGTTGAGCAACGTCATGGTAGCAACGCCTTTGGATACGCTGGCGTCGCACAGGACTTCCGGGTTGTATTCCCTTAGGTTCGCGATGGCCTCCTGGCCCAGGTCGGTCATGGCCTCGATGGACTGCTCCGTGGTCGCGGGATCATATACAGGCACTTCAGAGAAATCGGTGTTGGACGGAAAACTTAACCTGGCCTCGGGGCCGAACTTCGCGACTTCGGGAGTGTTCCGTATCAGGCCGTCCGTGTCATCGAAGTTGGAGGTGGATGACAGGCCTATCCGTCCGTCCTTGATGATCCGTACGGCGACTCCAGAGGACTCTTTTGTTTCGACCAGCTTGAGACGGTTGGCCTCGAACAACACCGGCTCCTGATGGCTCTGGACGTAATAGACCTCGGCTTGTTCAGTTTCCTTGGAAACCCTATCCAATAGTTGTTCCAAGTTCACTTCGGAGTGTAGAGCGCTTTTCACGGCTAGCCTCCCCCAACCAGGCATTTCTGGATGCGTATGTGAGGACTGCCGTTGGAGACGGGCAACGGAGACTGGCCGCCTTTGCCACATCCTCCTCCCTGGTTCATATCCAGGTCGTTAGCCACGGCGTCCAGGTTTTCCAGGGTGATAAACAAGTTCCCGGATAGAAGAACTGGGCGCATCAGCTCCTCTATTTTGCCGTCGCGGATCGCGTGGGCTTCACCTGCCGAGAATGTGAACTGCTCCATCGTGGTCATACCGCCATACCAATTGCTGACATAGATCCCTTCTTTGACGTCGGATATGATTTCATCGGCTGTGGCCGACCCCGGTTCGATGTAAGTGTTGGTCATTCGCACAATCGGAGGGAACTGGGACGCGATAGCCCGGGCGTTCCCCGTCGGAGACTCGCCCATAACCTCGGCGGTCTCACGGGAGTGGAGCCTTCCGACCAGGACTCCTTCCTGCAGGAGATAGGTTTTTGTGGCCCGAGTACCTTCATCATCGTACTTATAGCTACCACGCAGTCCCGGGACAGCGGCGCCATCCACAACGTTGAGATGGGGGCCTCCGAACCTCTTTCCCATGACCATGATCTCCCTGAGGCGGTCATTTTCGTAGACGTGATCAGCTTCCGATAGATGACCGAACGCTTCGTGGATGAAAACGCCGGCCAAAACCGGGTCCAGTACGACCGTGTACTCACCCCCTTTAGCTTGGGGGGCGTTGAGGAGGTCCACGGCCTTTTCGGCAAGCATCCCGGCCTGGTCGTGTTGGTTTTCGACAAACGAGAAATCACCGTTGGACCCCAGGCTCACCCCGGATTGTTGTACCTCGGACCCATCTCGGGCTGTTGCGTTTAACCGCAGGCTGACGTCTATCTTCTCTTGCTGGATAAAAGAGCCTGCTGATGTGGCAAAAACGCGTTTTCTTCTGCCATCCGAGTAGCCTATCGACGAAGTGGTGATCTTTGGGGTGCTCCAGATAATGTCCACATACTGGTCGAGAAGCGCCTTTTTGTCTTCGAGAGGAATTACCGACGGGTCTTTCTTTACCAGGGGTGGCACGATGTCAACAACCGGTTCCACAGGGGCCAGTTTTACATGAGCGCCCTTCACCAGCTTGGCGTTCCTTATGGCTGTGGCAACCTTCTCCTTCAGGCCTTCCAGGCTGTTGAAAGACACAAAGCCCCAGCCGCCCGCCAGAGCCCTGACGCACCCGCCCACCGAAGCGCTGCGGCCTATGTCGTCAAGATCCTTGCCAAGGTACCTGATATGGGAGCCTTCCGCTTCGTCGAGCCGTATTTCAACGTACTCAGCGTCGTGGCCTTTGAGAGCTTGCTCAACTCGGTCTCTCAGATCTTCTGCTGTAAGAGGTCCATTCTTTTTCACAATAAACCGCGCTTTCGAGGAGTTTGTTTTGGGAATAGGAGGTGGGCTGCACTCGATTTTATCCTAAATGGCAAGAAGGGGGTACCCCGGTAAAGCCAAATAGCTAGGGTGTACCAAAAAGTGCTAGAATCAGGATACAGTTTGTCAGCTATCAGAAATAGAATGCCAGCTACTCAAAAAATCAGATCCCGAAAGGGATACCACAAGTCGCGGGCAGATAATGGGCCGACCACTAACGATGTTCTGGAGGCCCTTTGGCCACTATACGCCAGAGATCACTCCAAGCCGCGATATGACCCCACGTCCGAATTGGTGTTTACGATATTGTCCCAACATACTTCGGATGTCAACTCTGGCAGAGCCTTTCAGCAATTGATGAAGGACTTCGGCACTCTGGATGCTGTCGCCGATGGTGACGTGACTCGAATAGCCGAGAGTATCAAAAGTGGAGGACTGGCCAGAATAAAGGCGCCCCGTATCAAAGAGGTGCTCAATCGCATCAAAGAGCTGAGAGGCGGCTCTCTTGACCTGCACTTCCTAAAAGAGATGCCCTTGCCCGAAGCCAAAGCATGGCTGAGGCAGTTGCCGGGCATAGGCCCGAAGTCTGCTGCCGTAATTCTCTGTTCCTCGTTGGACATGCCTGCAATGGCGGTGGATACGCATGTGTTCAGAGTTTCAAAGCGTCTCGGGTTGATCGGACCCAAGACGAGCTATGAGGACGCCCACGACATCCTTGAGGGAGCCGTGCCTCCTGAGCAGGTGTACGCTCTACACATCGCGCTCATAATGCATGGCCGCAGGGTTTGCAAGGCTCCGCGGCCACTGTGTCACGAGTGTATCCTCAACTACGGGTGCCCGTCTCGCCACCTTGGTTTGGGTGGCGGAGGGACCAACAATATAAAGAGGCCGAAGTGAAGGTAGGAATCATAAATGTCACGGGCTATGCAGGCTCGGAGTTGGCCAGGATACTCTATCGTCATCCTGAAGTCGAGATAGCTTCTGTCACCGGTCGGAGTGCCGCGGGCGAGAAGCTGGGGGACGTTTTCCCACACCTGGCCGATCTTGATATGGTCATCCAGCCAGAACTCGACGGAAGTCCGGACCTGGTGTTTTCGGCCCTTCCCCATAAGGCCAGCGCTGAAGCTGTCATACCTCTGGTTAAAGACGGCGTAAAGGTTGTGGATATCAGCGCCGACTTCCGCTTGAAAAATCCATCTGAGTACGAGCAGTGGTACGGTGTATGCCACCCGGACCCCCAGTACCTGGAACATACGGTATATGGGCTTACGGAGCTGCACCGCTCGGAGGTCGCGAAAGGACGGCTGGTGGCAAATCCGGGGTGCTATCCCACCAGCGCCATATTGGCTCTGGCGCCGGTTGTCAGTGAGGGACTGGTTGAGCCCGACATCGTTATAGATGCCAAGTCCGGTGTCTCGGGGTCAGGCCGTGGACTGAGCTTGAACACCCATTTTTCTGAAGTGAACGAGAATGTTATGGCTTACTCGGTGGAGGGCCACCGCCACTTGCCGGAGATAACTCAGGAACTGGAAGCCCTCGGCCGGCTGTCAAACCCGGGGAAAGACCATGAATCTTCCCTTGCCGTGACTTTCCTTACCCACCTGATTCCCATGACCAGAGGAATACTGAGCTCCTGTTACGCTAATCTGAAGCCGGGCGTTTTTTCCTCCGTCGGGGAGGCCGGAAACCGGATTCGCCAGATCTACCAGGACTTCTACGCCGATCAACCATTTGTGCAGGTGGCAGCCTCGCCTCCTCAGACAAAACATACACTAGGCAACAATATGTGCCTGGTATATCCAACTGTTGATCCACGCAACGGGCGGCTTATCGTGATTAGCTGCCTGGACAATCTGGTGAAGGGGGCGGCGGGCCAGGCTATCCAGAACATGAATCTAATGTCTGGGTTCCCCGAGACGACGGGGTTGGAGAACCTGGCGGTGTATCCATAGGCTACTGTATAATGCTTTTTCGTGCCCCCATCGTCTAGCCTGGTCAAGGACGCCACCCTTTCAAGGTGGAGATCGAGGGATCGAAGCCCTCTGGGGGCACCATTTTATATCTACCGCAGCTATCATCAAGGTAATGGGGAAAGGCAGGAGAGAGCGCCATATGCCCCTGGGTTTCCCGGCGTTAGAGGCCCTCTGGAGCTACATCCGTCTCAGGGAGAAGAAACAGCCGACCACCGATAACCTGTGGGTCGACAAGAACGGCCGACAGATGGGGCTCAACTTCAACGGTCAGTGGCTGTACAGGCTGTTATGGCGCCTCGGGAAACGAGCTGAGATGCCCAACCTACATACCCATCGGTTCCGGCATACATACGCGACTTCAGCCCTTCGAGGGCACATGCCGGAGCGGGTCCTGCAGATTATCGGTGGCTGGAGCAGGATCCCCGATACCTACATGCGGACCATTGGCCTGGAAGACGCCATCCGGGAGCACAGGGCGATCTCGCCGGCCGACAGGATCCGGAGGGGCAAGCATTCGGGGAGACGGATGCTATAAAAGGTCAAATGGGTTTGGTGTACCAGGAGGCCTTGGAGTCATCAATGGTGACGTGGATTGACGAAACTACTATGGAGCCTCTGTTCAACAACACGCACCTGAATACCCAACCTTAAACAAGCCATTGCCTTGTAATCCCACAGGATGTTGAGGTAAAATGATTCCAATGCACAAGATATAGGGGGACAAAGTCGCCACTAATCTCTCCCTTGGGCGGCGATAAGAGGTAACGTTGGCAAAGAAGAAACCCAAGCCAGGCCAAAAGACGGTGGTTACCCGACCTGCACCACAGGCGGAACAGGCGGCAGTCGAAAGGACAGCTCAACATGTGGCTAGTGAGAAGGTGCAGCTGCGGCAATTGATCGGTGACCTGGAACAGCTCCGAGACAGACGGTTGATCGTGTATTGGCTTCCCGACGTAGCCAGAGTTTCTGACGCCGTTATCCCTTCACTTTACGACCAACTCTTGGAAATCGGTAAGCAGTCTTCACTTGATCTCATGCTTTTTACCCGCGGGGGAGATACAGAGGCCCCTTGGCGTATCGTGACCTTGATCCGAGAGTTCTGCGACAGTTTCGGAGTGTTAGTTCCTTACCGTGCCCATAGCGCAGGCACCATGCTGGCTATGGGTGCTGACGAGATCGTGATGGCCCCCCTGGGCGTGTTAAGCCCAATTGATCCTAGCCGGACTCATCCCCTCCTCCCACGTCGAGAAGGCTCCACGGAAGCTGAACCTATCTCGGTTCAGGATATGAGGCATGCCATGAGGTTCATCACAGACACGGCAATGCCCGGCGAAGAGGCTTCCTATACACCAGAGGCAATGGCCCAGATAGTGACAGCTCTGTTTGATAAAATTCATCCCCTCGCTATCGAGCAATCGTACGCGCTGGCCAAACTGATTGGCGCTCGTTGTTTGGCTACTCATATGGATCCGGAAAAAGAAAGTGGAGAGATCGAATCTATCGTCACCACTCTATGCGACGACTATAAGTCCCATGCCTACCCTATTGCACGTCGTGAAGCAAGAGAGATCGGTTTGAAGGTCGTAGACCCCTCCCCTGAAGAAGACGCAGCCATGACGGCTTTGCTTAAATTTTATTTGGGGCGGCCAGTCGGAGGGCCGTCGTCCCCAACCGATGCAAAACCCTTCAAGATGATCATAGGTTGGATGGATTCATTAGATATGCATATCCGGTGTGAAGCGAACGCACGTGTTGGTCAGGGCAAGGTGGAGTTCATGGGAGACCAATGGACGGCCTATTGAGGGGCAGACTGGCGCCGTTCCTCGTCCTCAGCAGCCTTCTGACGCCGTTGTGCCGGCGTTTCCATCACACTTGTCCGACCGCTGTAGATTTCTGAGTACGGTATCGCTCGTGAACTGGACATGTTGACGTCCTGGTTCAAGCGAACCAGATGGAATCCACCCTGGGACTGAGCCTCAGTGATGGTTGCAGGCCTTTTCTCCATGTCCATCCCCCCCCCTAATTGTTCTACCTATATTATAACATCTATAGCCGTGATACCACTCTACCGTCAGCCTACCGGGGAATCGTCCGCGGATTTCAAAGACCGTTTCTTAACAAACTCCGCGAGATCCTCAGACTTCACTCTGTAACCGAAATTCAAACCCAGATTGAACCCTTTTAATTTGCCAGTTCTGATCCAGCGCCGCACGGTCCCGACGTGCACTTGGAGATCGGAAGCAACGGACTGGGTCGTATACCACTCCTTTTTCATTTCTCGCACCCCCAGATTAGACAGCTAGGACGCTATTATATTGTCGCCTAGATTCTTCCGCTAGCATTAGCCAATCGCCTCGCGACATCGGCCCGTTGACAGTTGATAAATACTCTCATATAAAAAGAATTCCTTTTGGTATTTGAATGCAAACCACACCTTTCGCTTGCCCTACGGACTCCAGGTCGTTGACAATAACTCCTGTAGTTTACTACGGTTGAGTGGTTGTGGATGGTTCGGGTGTGGGCGGTACGAGAGAGCTAGAGGTCAAGTTGACCCTGCGCCTTTTCTGCCTTCCACGACGCCGACCAGGTTTCTCCGGAGATCCTTCTAACTCGGCTTCAGACAGCTGCATTCCTCGGCCTGCTCCAAGCAGATGTTGACGCCCCTGCAGAGACAAGTCCCGTAGATCATAACCAGCTCCTCTTCGTCCTCTCCCATGGTATCCGCTCCCAAAAGCCATAGCAGCGGCTTGTTGAGAAGGCTGGTCATTATCAGCAAATCGTTGAACTGCAGGGGTATTAGGCCGTTCTCCAGCGACCATGTCAAGTCCCTTGCCGAGGCTAGCTGATTAAACCCATCCTTGACGGGTATACCCACCGGTGTTATTTTGGAGGCGTGGGCTCCACCCTGTTTTTGGGGTATATCCAGAACCCAGATACGAAATGAGTGCCTCTAAAGGGCAAAAGCCTTGGTCATTGACCGCCACCCTTTCAAGGTGGAGATCGAGGGATCGAAGCCCTCTGGGGGCACCATTTCTTTTCCTACGCATCGGTCGTTTGAGCATCAATGTTGGGCATCGCTGGCGTCGTTATCCTGGACGTGATATTCTCACCGCATGGGAGACACCAACAACATGACCTACGCTCAGGCGATCGGCTCCTTTGCGGCCGACCTGTCCTTTGAAGACATACCCCCCAGCGTGCACCTCAGCGCCAAGCATAGGGTGCTGGACATCCTGGGATTGTGTCTCGTCACCTCGCCTATGGACTTTGCCGAACCGGCTTTGAACGTCGCGCGGTCTGCGGGGGGCACCCCCGAAAGCACCGTCATCGGTATAGGTGACAAACTTCCGGCGTCTTCCGCCGCGCTGGTAAATGGTACTAATGCGCATGGCCTCGATTTCGACGACACCCACATGGCTACGGGTCTTCATCCCAGCGCCTGCATAGTACCCACCGCTCTGGCCATGGCTGAACGCCAGGGGTCCAGCGGGAGAGACGTGACGACCGCCGCAATCATAGGGTGGGAAACGCTGATCCGGATGGACTTGGTGGCGCCTGGAGGGTTCAACGCCCGAGGATTCCGGCCAACTGCTATTTTGAGTGCCATGGCGGCGACGCTTGTAGCGGGCAAACTGCTGGGGCTCTCCGGCGCCGAGATGGCTAGTGCCCTCGGGATAAACGGTAGTTTTGCGGCCGGGCTCAGAGAGTTCATGAATGCTGGGTCTTGGGCGGAAAAGCGGATTCAGCTCGGTTGGGCGGCGCAGAGCGGAATACTCGCTGCCCTCTTTGCCAAAGAGGGCATGACCGGCCCTCCCACCATACTCGAGGGCCAGTTCGGTCTGTATAAATCGCATCTTTCTGGCGAAGACTACGATCTAGACGTTCTCACAGAAGGGCTGGGTGAGGTCTGGGAGACTGCAAACATCAGTTTCAAACCCTATCCCGCATGTCACTACAACCACGCGTTCATAGACTGCACCCAGGAGATTAAACGGGCCCACAACCTTCGTCCGGGGGACGTCGACCGGGTGCTTTGCCGGGTTGCTGCTCCGGTTATTCCGAGCGTTTGCGAGCCCTGGCAGGAGAAGCTAAATCCGCCCAACGATTACGACGCTAAATTCAGTCTCCCCTTCGCGATTGCAACCACATTGCTGAAGGATGAGGTTGTTGTGTCATCTTACACACCCGAAACGATCGTGGACCAAGAAATCTTGGCTCTGGCACAGAAGGTACAGTACGAAATCGATCCGGAAGCGCCGTTTCCACAGGCATTTCCAGGCTGGGTGGAAATTTACACCAGGGACGGCCGCAAACTGGAACACAAGATGGACGTCAACAGGGGCTCCCCCGCTTTCCCAATGGAAGATCAGGAGATCAAAGACAAATTCCGATCGAATGCCGGTATGGTCTTACAGTCGAGCAAAGTCGAAGAAATCATCGATAACGTCGATAAGCTGGAAGGCCTGAACACAATTTCCGATCTAGTGGCACTTTGCAGTCCCTGATCCTACGCTGGATAGTCTCTTTGTGATCGATTTCCTTGTTGGCGGTCTTTTCGGAGTGTATGCTTACCACGAATCCATGCCTTAACCCCTGGGAGGTACCTCATGGCTAGAATGAAAGGTGGCCAGGCAGTAGTTGAGTCCCTTAAAGCCAATGGAGTTGACCATGTCTTTGGTATAACGGCCGGCCACAATATGGATATTGTAGATGCCCTTTATCGTAACCAGGACTCTATTCGTTACGTGACGGTGCGTCGTGAGGTGGCCGCTGGGCACATGGCTGACGGCTACGCTCGGGCCAGTGGCAAACCAGGGGTGTGCCTGACCACTTCCGGTGCGGGGGCTGCAGATACGGTGGCGTCGATAGGTGAGGCTTACTTCGCCGGCTCTCCCGTTCTCGAGATCACCGACAACGTGGAACTGGATCACGTCGATAGCGGGCAAGGGATGTGCCATCAGCCTCAGGACCAGACGGGTATGTTTGGTTCCATTACCGAGTGGAGCGCACTGGTGAAGGAAGTTGAGGCGATTCCAGATTATGTAAATGAGGCTTTCCAGCGATTCAAGACCAAGCGGCCCCGACCTGTCTTGCTCGATTTCCCCGATGACATCCTGAACAATCAAGCGGACGTAGAGGTTGTTCCTCCCATGGGCGTCACGGTCCCCCAGGGCGATCCGGCCTTGGTGGAGAAGGTCGTTGAGGCCCTGGTCAATGCGAAGCGGCCTGTCATCTGGGTAGGCGAAGAGATACTACAATGCGGTGGAACGGAGGAGGTCATCAAGCTGGCGGAAATCCTGGGAGCGCCTGTGGTGACCGCCGACGGTGGCAAGGGGGCCTTTCCCTACGACCACCCTCTATCTCTTGGGCAAACCCTCAGCAAGGTCGTTTGGGGTACTAACCGAGTCGGCGACTTTACCGGCACGTGTGATGTAGGGCTGGTACTGGGTTCCAACCTGGCATACGGAACCAACCGGACTACTGATGTAAAGATGCCGGAGACCCTGATTCACGTTCTTCTGGACAAAGATCTCATAGGAAAGAACTATCCCACCGCGATGGCTATAGAGGCTAACTCGAAAGCCGTGCTTGGCCAGATCCTGGACCAGATAGATGGCCAAGATATTCATAAGGGAGATGGCTACCAACACGAGATCGCGGAACTCAAAAGAGAGGTATACGAGGAGCTAAAACGCCAACAGCCCAACGAGCTATACACTTTGGAAGCGATACGAAGCGTTTTGCCTCGTAATGCCATCACCTGCTGGGACCTGACTGTGGCAACGTTTAAAGCTGGCAGGGGTTTCCCAGTATACGAGCCTCGTACCTACATGTACCCCCATGGATGGATGGGGCTGGGGTTCGGCTATCCAGCAGCTCTGGGCGCCAAGCTGGCCAACCCTGATTCTCCTGTGGTCTGTCTGACCGGTGACGGAGGATTCCAGTTCAACATGCAGGAGTTGGGCACCGCTGCCCAGCACGATATTCCAACCACGGTGGTGATCTTTAACGACAATGCCTGGGGAATATTGAAGGAGCGTCAGAAAGGGATCGGAACAGATTTGGAAAGCTATGGTGGACGGGTTTACGGGACCGAGCTGACCAACCCGGATTTTGTAAAGATATTCGAGGCGTACGGCTTCGAGGGTACCCGGGTGAATACGGCGGACGAGATGGCAAACGCCCTTGGCGCGGCCATTGGGTCCAACCGCACTCAACTCATCGAGGCATATACCCCCGACGGGTTCGCCAACTTCAAATAGCTTACAGCTATAGCTGGCACAGCCTCATTAGCTGAGAAACGTCGTCAAGTTCTTCCAGCCGGTCCACGGTGTTCAAGATCTCCTCGACCCTCTCTTTAGGCAAGACCATCCCAGCATTACCCCGGAACTTGTCATGCAGTTCCTGCCAAGTCATGGGAAACTCGGGGGTGCCTCTGGTGATATCTTGCTTGTGCTCCAGCTTTCGCCCGTCTTTAGTCATGATTTCTACCCAGCCTGGGTAGGACTGAGGGAACGGTGCGTTCGGGTCGACGGTATGTTCCACTTTCTGGGCTATAGCCAGGATATCAGGGTCCGTGATCTTCTCTGGTAGAAAAGTCTCTACGGTTACTTTTTTGTCTACCAGCATTGCAGCTACCGCAAACTGGAGACTGAACTTGGCCTCGTAGTCGTTGCGTGGCGGCACCTTGACAGACCGCGGTTCGCATATTGAACCGACGATCGGCTCGGCCACTCGAACCAGAACCTTGTCGATATTCTCTGGTTGGACTTCGTGTTTCAACTCGCTTGCGCAGTCGATGAAGGCGTGCATGAAATGGCAGGCAGGATACGGCTTGAAGCTGGTGTTTAAAGTCTCCCATACGTCCCCGAGGCCTTCTGTAATTCGCCCCAGATTGTAGTCTTCGCCGTTGAGATGTGACTTGTAAATTCCAAACTCGCCCTCCAGGATAGTCGAGGGGCCGGTGAACCCCTGTTCTGCCAGGAGGGCAGCCGTTACTCCACTGTGAGCCGCCCAGCCTGAATGGACGCGTTTGGTGTCGAACAGACCGTCGGTTATGAACTCGTTCAGGCCGCTGGCGAAGCTGCCGCTGATTCCCATGGCTTGGGCGAGAGTACCGGGAGAAAGCCCCAGGAGCTTACCTGTTATTAGCGCGGCGGCAAATGTCCCACAAATGGCGGTGGGCCGAAACCCGTGGACCGTCAGGCGGCTTGGAGCTACGTCCCCAAGGCGGACGATAGCCTCCCAACCCGCGACTGCGGCCGTAATGACTTCCTTTCCGGTAGACCCTCTGCGTTCCCCAACAGCCAGCGCCGACGGCACGACGCAGGAGCTGCCATGGGTTGTACTATTCGTATGGGTGTCATCAAAGTCGAGACTGTGGGCATGGGTCCCATTGATTAGGGCTGCGAGGGCCACTGGAAACTGGTCGTTAGTTCCTATGATAGAGCTTTCCGGCTTGCCGCCGATGGCCCGTGAGGCCCGCAGCATAGGCTGGGCGAAATCCATCTCACCCACTGGTAAGCAGGCACCGATGACGTCGAGGATTCTCAGCTTGGCGTTGCTGACGACTTCCCCAGGTATCTGCTCGTAGGACAGGTCTGAGACGAATGAAGACAGCGTTTCCGAGTAAGTTCTATTCACATTTGCCCTCGCTTTGCGTACCGAGGTGCGTTAGAGTTAGGATGGTACTTCCTCACCAAGCCTCAGTCAAGAAATTGTCAAGGTTGGTTATCTAATGGCCGGTAAGAAGATTCGAGTAGGCGTGATAGGGGCCAGTGCAAATTACGGATGGGCACGGGATGCCCATATGCCGGCGTTACTTGCATTGCCAGAGTTCGAGCTTTCAGCCGTCTGCACCGCCCATTCTGATACGGCCGCAGAGTCGCGCGAGCACTACGGTGCCCGGCTTGCCTTCGATAACTATCAGGAAATGGTCGAGCATCCCGATATCGATCTGGTATCCGTTAGTGTTAAAGCGCCGCTGCACTACCCCATCGTAATGGCGGCCTTGGAAGCCGGAAAGCACGTATATTGTGAATGGCCTCTAGGCGCAAACACAGCAGAGGCCGAAGAGATGGCAGCCCTGGCAGACCGAGCAGGAGTCCACCATATGGTTGGTTTGCAGGCCCAGTGCGACCCATCCTTGATGCGGTTACGAGAGCTGGTTGGAGAGGGCTACATTGGAGAAGTACTGGCTTGCGGAATGACCATGTCCATGGCCGGGATTCTGCGCCAACGGGATTCCAATAGCGCTTGGATGGCCGGTCGCGAGCAAGGCGCCCACACCCTCTCCATTTCAACTGGCCACGCCATTGACGTTCTTTGTTTTTGTTTGGGTGAATTTACGGAGCTATCGGGGTTGGTATCGACCCAGGTTAAACAGTGGAAAACGACAGAGCAAGGGACAGTGAGAGTGACAGGTCCGGATAACGTATCGGTACACGGTGTCCTGGCCTCCGGAGTTGTTGCGTCTGTGCATGTTGTCACTATTCCATGGCATGCCAGTGGATGGAAGATGGAGGTCTATGGGAGAGAGGGTACGTTGGTCGCTTTTTCAGATCGAATGGTTCAATACGTTCCGACAAAGCTTATGGGTGGACGGGGTGAGGCCGCAAGTCTTGAGGAGCTCGGCGTACCAGATCGGTTGACCTGGATACCAGGAACGCTCCCCAGCGGTTTCCCATTTTCCGTAGCCCAGATGTTCCGCCGGCTAGGAAACGCCATAGAAGAGGGTGGGAATGCGCAGCCCGATTTTCAGCATGGGGTTAAAGGGCACCGCCTGCTTGAGTCCATCCAGAGTTCGTCTGACCAGGGCAGCAAAACAATAAAGGTTTCATAACCCGCTACCAGTAGCTTCGTTGACAGTGAAACTGCTGTCAGTTTAGATCGTATACCCGGCTCGCGTTGCCGCCAACTATCTTTGACTTCTCATCCTCGGTGCAGTCAGCCAGGATATCCTCGAGAATCTCTTGGCTCCTAGGGAAGGTGGACTCGTGATGGGGGTAGTCCGAACCCCACTGCAAAGAGTCGACTCCAATTACGTCCCGGAGCCTTAGCCCGAATCCACCGAAGGACACTGATGGACGGCGTGAGGACAGCGGAAGGGGGTGGGTGAGGGAGCTACAGGGGAGATGGCCTGGGGTCTTGGGGTAGATGGGAGGCCGGAGGACGGTCTTCAGTCGCCGCACAGGGCCCCTAAGGCCCTATGCGGGAGTTGCGATGCGCGGGATGGCGAGAGGATACGCAGCAGGGGACTCTCGCGACCGGGGTGGCGCGAGATTGCGGGGACGTTGGGTCAGTTGCAGGCTGGCCGTCAGGCCGGGAACGGAATGGCTTGCAGCCGGGCCAAGGCGCGACTGAACTGGGTTTCCCAGGGCCAGCGCCGGGGGAGATGCAAAGTGAGGCGGCGCGCCGAGCGGGTGATCCGTCCCACCAGAGCGAAGACCCGCCGCCTGAGGGTCTTGGTGATCACGGTCCGCTCGCCCAGACCAATCCGCGCCGTCCAGCGGGCCAGGTTATGCGCCATCACCTGTACCGCCAGCCAGGCGCCGTTGGCGGCGAAGCGCCCCGACGGCATGTGGTTCAGCCCGACGCCGTACTTGAGGTCGCGTATGGCGTTCTCGACCTCGGCGTGGCGGCGATGATCGGCCTCCAGTTCGAGCAACTCCCCGTCCCGGTCGGTGATGAAGCCGTGATAGCTGTATTTGGCGAAGAGGGCGAGCTGGGAACCGGGTGTCGGCTTCACCCGCCGGACAATGAGCCGCGCCGGCGGGGCGTCCGGCTTGGTCTGGAACGGGGTGTAAGTCGTCTCGGCGACATCGGCGGCGCCGTCCATCCAGTGGGGAATGGGAGTCCAGTCCTCCTCTGGTATCGCCTCGATCAGGTCCCGCAGGCTGGCGCGCTGGCGGATGGTGATGGAGAAGCGGACATCCATTTCCCGGCAGGCGGCAACGACAGTGTGGGCGTAGAAGCCGCTGTCGGCCCGCACCGTGAGTTGTCCCCTGGCCCCGCCGTAGCGCACCCGTCCCACCGTCTCACGCAGGAAGTGGGCGGCGCCACGGGCGGTGTTGGCCCGGCCCTCGCGCAGCCGGGACATCAGCACGTCTCCGGTGCCGGCGGCGGTGGCCAGCAGCGGGTGGTAGCCGCGGGCGCCGGTATAGCCGTGGTGGCGGGCGCCCTCCTTGGCCAGTCCGTAGGTCTCGCAGATGGTGGAATCGAGGTCGATGGTGAACGGCGCGTCGCCGGGTCCCGCCCCGGCCTGCCAGGCCCGGGCCAGCAACTCGCGGCTCACCCGGTCCAGTTGACGGACGTGGCCCCACCGGAAGCTGCGCAGGAAGGTCCCCAGGGTGGATGGCGCCTTGACCACGCAGCCTAGAACACCGACCGTCCCACCAGCGCGCAGCGCATCGGCGTCGTCGATGCAGTCGCCGCCTGCCAGCGCGGAAGCGACCAGCGTCAGCATCTTGTCCCCGTGTTCGCCCGTCCCGGCGCTCCGCCGAGGTCGAGGTGCTGGCCGGACGAGTTCGGGCAGGCCGAGGTGCCGGGCCAGGGTGGCCGGAAGGAGCAGCCCGGCATTGGCCACCAGGCGATGGTCGTCAAAGAGGATGCGGATACGGTCGGGGTGGTTGCGTGGCAGCATCTATTGGGTGCTCCTTTTCCGGGGTTGGGTTCCTGTTTCAAACCCATTATCCCAGATTCAGAGGAGCACCCTCTAGCTTCTTCAAGGCCTGTCCCCAAGGCCGTCCTTCGGTGGATTCGGGCTAAGGTGCATGGCTCGGTCGATTGGTATGACAGAAGACCGTATGATGACTACATGTCGGAGCAAGGACAGTACTACGACAAAGTGCTCCAACCGCAGGATCCGATCTTCGGACCAAACCCCAGAGTGAGAGCCGAACCACTATCACGAGGCCGTACTGACGAAGAGATGGGTAAGAGAATCATTCCCAGGGTGGTCAGGGTTCCCGACTATGGGGAATTGCTTTATGTGCGGGATGAACTGAACAGAGGGTTCGTGGTGCCGTTCATGCTGCCTCTGGTACATGACAAAATACTGGGCCATGAACCAGTGTTGGACTTTTGGTGGAGTCTCCAGAGAATAGTAGGTCACGAAACCTCAGGCATCACGATGATAGGCTACTCAATGCCAAAACACGACCAATACGCTTACGAAGCGATAAGCACTATTTTCATGGAATACCAAAAGCTGTACGACGCCAAAGCGACGTTCATGTTCGAGCATACCCGAAAACCAATCCAAATCATCAACAAAGCAGAGAGTGCTCAAGGGATCATAGAAGATCTACCATTCATGGAATCCAGCAAATTGCGCATGTGGCAAGGAGGGTTTTCTCCACAATCGGTAACGTGGGCGTTCGGCTAGTAGCCAAACCAACTCCGTCTCTCTCCAAACCTGCAAAAATCGTGAACCACTCAAGTGGACCCCATCATCAGGACAGCGGTGAGGCTAAAATAAGAGAGTCTACCGCTGGGGTGTCTCGTAAACCTTCATCCGATGGTAAGGCTCGTGGAAGTTCCAGTAAACACCTTTGTGGGCTCACTGCATGGAACACCTGACCCGGTGACCGATAGCCCAGGGCTTGATGGGGCCGCTCTTGGTTGTAGAAGGCCAGATAAGCCCCAATCCCCTTTCTGGCCTCAGTCCCATTTTGGTATGCCTTCAGGTACACCTCCTCGTACTTGATGCTGCGCCACAGCCGTTCCACGAAGACGTTGTCCATGCACCGGCCCCTGCCGTCCATGCTCACTTGAACGCCTTGCGCCAGCAGCATGCTGGTGAAGGCCTCGCTGGTGAACTGGCTGCCCTGGTCGGTGTTGAAGATCTGTGGCCGACCCTTGCTCAAGGCCTCTTCCAGAGCCGCAACACAGAAGTCTACCTCCAGGGTGTTGGACAGCCGCCAGGCCAGCACGTAGCGGCTGTGCCAGTCCATGATGGCCACCAAGTAGAGGAAACCCCGAGCCATGGGTATGTAGGTGATGTCGGTGGCCCACACCTGGTTGACCCGGTTGATCTCCAGCCCCCTGAGCAAGTACGGATAGACCTTATGCCCTGGGTTTGGCTTGCTGGTGTTGGGACGCCGGTAGATGGCCTCCAGGCCTATCAGCTGCATCAGCCGGCGGACCCGCTTGCGGTTGACCTGGTGTCCGTGATTTCTGAGCCAGGCAGTCATCCTTCTGGAGCCGTAGAAAGGTGTCTTCAGGTACTGTTGGTCTATGAGGGCCATCAACTCCATGTCCTCGGCGCCGGCCTCGGTTGGCAGGTAGTACAACGCGGAGCGGCTGATACCCAGCAAGGCGCACTGGCGCACCAGAGACAGCTTCGGTTCTTCTCGGTCAATCATGGCCCGGCGTTGGGACCGGCTCACAACCCGAAGCTCCGTGACAAAAATCCCGTTCCACCTTGAGCTGCCCAATCTGTTGGTAGAGCTGGGCAGTGAGGACCTCTTGGTCCTTCTCCTGACGTCCAGCACCATTTTCAAAGAGGTGCGGCGCCCCCTGAGTCAAGGCCTTCTTCCAGGCATGGATCTGGCTCGGGTGGACTTCAAACCGGCTGGCCAGCTCTGCAATGGTGTGCTCCCCTTGGAGCGCGGCCAAAGCCACTTTGGCCTTGAAGACTGGGCTGTGCTTCTTACGTGTTTGCTTCATGTCCTGCTCCTTGTTTCCGTCCTATTTTAGGAGCGGGACTCTCTCTTAGCCACCTGTCCGAATTTTGGGGTCCACCTCACTATTACATCGCCGTAGAGCCTGGGATGGCAGGCCTGAACTGACGGTACGCAGTGCCATCTTTGAATGGTGGATGAACCCCTGAGTCTATCAAGACTCGCCACATGCGCGTACAGCAAGGACTCAGCAATCTTCACTCCACGCTGTCCCTATGCTCCACCGACCAGTCGATGCCTGCCAGCCAGATTACGATGAGGATCAGGCCCTCAAACAAACATCAAGGTTTCTATTCCTTGGCAGCCGGTCCCGAGAGATCTAAATGGGCACCCATTGGGCGCAAAGCATAACTCTTGATAGGACTTGCCTTCTTGCGTTTGGCATTACTTCGGCTTATAGTGTAAGGGAATAGTTGCACAGTGCCGTATAGGAGTGATTACCATGTTCGAATCCAGCATAACAATCAAGGGCCAGACAACGTTGCCCAAGGCCGTCAGAGACTCATTGGCGGTTAAGGCAGGAGATAAGGTTCGCTATGTCATCGTGGACGAGGGAGTGCTGATCATGCCGGTACGGCCCACCAGCCGTCTTTTCCGCAGCTTGAAGTATGACGGACCGCCCGTGAGCTTGGAAGAGATGGACAGTGCCGCCGCAGAGGGAGCAATCGAAAGATGGAAGCGCTCGACGCAAACGTAATCCTGCGGTACCTCGTAGGTGACAACCCTGAACAGGAAACCGCGGCCCGCACCCTAATGGATGGATTGACGCCTAGCAATCCGGGCTTCATCTGCCGGGAGGTCGTTATAGAGGTGGCCTGGGTACTAGAGAGGAGCTACCGCTTTACCCGAGGCCGGGTCGCCGAGGCATTGATGGACTTGACGGCCTCGGACAGCCTCGTGGTGGAGAATTCGGGTGATGTGGCCGCCGCCGCGCACCGCTACCGCCAGGGAGGCATTGGCTTGTCGGACCTCATGATCCTTTCGGCAGCTGAGAGGGAGGGAGCCATACCACTGCACACCTTCGACCGCAGGCTTGCCCGTATGGAAGGGGCAGTCCTGGTAGGGCAATGGACAGCAGGGGAGTCGCCATGAAGGACTCACAGAAGGAAGCAGAAGGGAAATGGCAGCCTGTAGCGCAGGGTCTCGTCGGCCCTAATCGCGCCACGGGCGCGAGCAATTGTCAGGAGCATTGATGCCACGTCAGACGGAGCCAAACGCCAACAACGCTTTGGGCGGTCTGCTACAGACCATGCTGCCCAAGAGTCATGTGCGTTCAGAGAATACCAGGGCTATCGCCGGACATCCGGGCTTGCGCCCCGACATTCTGATTACCGCATCCGACCGTGCGCCCGTCGTGGTCGAAGCAGAATACATGCCCGCCACGACAGTGGAGCCCGAGGCCAAAGAACGGCTCGGCCTGGAGGTAGCGGCCAACGGGCGCATCATTGAAGCTGCCATAGCGCTGCGCTGCCCGGAGAGCCTCAGCGAGGCCCACGACCTCCGCGCCGACTTGTCGTCGTCCCGCCTCTCTTACTGTGTCTTCACCGAAGGTACGGTGGGAGTCCACCGCTTCCCGGAGTCCGGGCTGGCTGGAGGGTTCGGTGGAGGATGTGGTAGACATGGTGCGGCTGGTGTCTGTGCCGCAGCGTGCTGTGGACCAAGCGGCCACGACGCTTCAGGAGGGTATCGACGGGGCAGCGAAGCTGTTGGACGGCATGAATGAAACTCGCCCTGGCATCACCGCAGCTATAGCGCGACTGCTGGGGATGGCCAACGTGCCCCAGACTCGGCGCATGGCCTGCGCCATCATCGCCAACGCCCTGGTGTTCCACGAACGCATTGCAGGGATGCACGACGGCGTAAAGCCTCTGGCGCTGGTGTACGGTGAGGGTGTGTCCAGCCCGCAGAGCGAGGTATTGGCCGCTTGGGACGATATCCTGAAGATCAACTATTGGACCATCTTCGCCATCGCCAAGGACATCTTGGAGCAGTTGGATGCTGGAGACGCAGCTAGGCTTCTACGTCGGTTGCGGGAAACCGCCCAAGTGGTCAACGCCACAGGGGTAGACAACGCCCACGACCTGACCGGGCGTATCTTCCAGCGGCTCATCGCCGATAGGAAGTATCTGGCCACCTTCTACACGCTGCCCGCTTCGGCGGCGCTTTTGGCTCGGCTTGCAGTGGCCAAGATGGAGGACGTGGATTGGTCCGAACCCGAAACCATCGGCAGGTTGCGCATCGGCGACTTCGCCTGCGGGACGGGCGCGCTGCTTTCGGCGGTGTACGAGGAAATCGCCGCCCGTCATGAGCGGGCTGGGGGCGACGCGCAGGCCCTGCACAGGGTGATGATGGAGGAGGTTCTGTACGGGTGCGACGTCATGCCCTCTGCCGTCCATATCACCGGCTCTACCCTATCTGGCGTGGAGCCTTCAGTCCTCTTCAACACCTCCCACCTGTACACGATGCCCTATGGCCGCATGAAGGACGGCAGCGTGATGATCGGGTCCCTTGAGCTACTCCAGTCCTCGAACGTGCTGACACTGTTCAATACCAGCGATCCAGCCATGCGCACCGGCAGCGCAGGAGAGGAGACCGCTGCACAGATACGCGCCGAGATTCCAGATGCAAGCTACGACCTGGTGATAATGAACCCGCCCTTCACCAGCAATACTGCCAAAGAAGCAATGCATATTGGGACGTTCGCTCCTGCTTTCGCCGCGTTTGCGAGCGACGATAGAGACCAGCGGGACATGGCACGGCACCTAACGAGACTGAAGGCAGGAACTTGCTACCATGGTCACGCCGGGATGGCCTCGGCATTCGCAGCGTTGGCCCAGCGAAAGCTAAAGCCCGGTGGCATACTTGCCCTCGTATTGCCACTTACGGCATCTGCTGCATCATCGTGGCGAGCTTTTCGCCAGATGATGGCCTCAGACTTCACCGACTTGATGGTTCTGAGCATTGCTGCAAACGGTCAGGACATGTCGTTTTCCTCCGATACCGGCATGGCTGAATGCCTAGTTCTGGCTCGCAAGATGCCAATAGGTAGGACCTATCTGGACACGTCATCGCCTGATGACGAACAAGAACAGCAAGATAACCGAGATGGCAGCCCTTACGAACGACGGACGCACTTTGTCTCGTTGCGCCAACGGCCGAAGGGGTTTACTGACGCTGCTCAGATCGCCAAGGGCATTGCCACATGCGACTCCATTCGGCAAATCGAGGATGGGCCGTACGGTGGAACGTCGTTGGTGATGGGGAGCGAATTGACTGGCGAGGCGATAGCTGCACCGTCTGCATTGAATGGTGATCATTGGGGTGCGGTCCGCGTTTCAGATTATTCCTTGGCGCAGACCGCCTACGCTTTGTCCGAGTCAAAGCTATGGCTTCCCGGTAATCACTCTCCGCTGGAACTGAAAGTAGCCCAGCTTGCCGAGATTGGCTCCCTTGGCCTTTATGATCTTGACATCACGGGGCAGCCTCCTCAAGGGCCGTTCACGAGGATGGCCTACTCCGTAACAGCCACGTATCCTACTTTGTGGAACCACAACGCGAGAAATGAGACCCACATAATTTGTGCTCCAGACTCTCAGCTGCAAGTCCGTCCTGGTATGGAGGGTAAGGCCGCTGCTGTTTGGGCCACTTCCGGCCGTTCTCACTTAAACCGTGAGTTCACCTTCGGTTCCCAAGCGCTTGCAGTGTCATTCACCGAGCAAGATAGCATTGGTGGCCGAGTATGGCCCAATGTCAATTTCCCCGTTAAACAATTTGACTATGCCTTTGCAGTGTGGGCAACTCCACCTTGGGCTTGCTGTCATATTGGTGGCATTCCAGCCGTCAGCAGTCGAGCAAGGCCGGGATGGCTATCCGTTCCGCCGATTCCCTGCCTGTCCTCGACCTCCGCTCCCTCACCGGTGACCAGTTGGTGATGGCGGAGATGGTCTTCGACGAGTTCCGCGACAAGGAACTGAAGCCCGCGTACCTCGCAGATGCAGACCCCAATCGGGCACTGTTGGACCGCCGGGTCGTTTGTGACCTCTTGGGATTCGACGAAGATGCCTACGCGTCCGTCCGCCGCTTGGCTGCCAAGTGGAGTGCTGAACCGTCCGTGCACGGCGGAAAGGCCAGACCAAAGTCAGCTAAGCTTGATTCCCTCGTAACAAGGCCTGTTTGAGATGAGCCCTGGCGTGCGAAGGTGGTCTGGAGCGGAGGAGGCCACGGGATGCCGGCTGCTGGCCTCACCGCCCTATCTGCTGCGCTCAGGACAAGCGTGATCCCGTTGCGGTACCCCTTCCGTGGCTCAGGGCACCCGGTGGAAGTTGTGGAGCGGCGCCCTCATGCGGCCGCGACCGCAGGTACCGTCCCGACCGCCCGCTGAGCCGTGTTCTCCATCTCCACCAGGCGTGCATGGACCATCCGCTTGAAGTTGCACGCCAACGCCTTCAGGTAGACGGCAAGCCGCACCCGACGGCCCCCTCGCACCCGCAAGCGCCCAAGCCCGTGGGCGCGCTTCAGCTCGGAGTTCGTTCCCTCGATACCAGCCCTTATGTCATACCGCTTGCGCCACTCCTCGGTGGCCTCGGCCCTCCGGCGCCGCTCGATGTTCACCTTCGCCAGGTCCGCCTTGAGGACGTAGGCCCCCGCACGCCGGTCCAGCTTCACCGGGCAACGGGATCGCAAGGGGCAGGGCTCGCATGTTGTCCCGGCAAAGTGGACCTCTACCCGCTCCGGCGCATCCTTCAGCTCGTACTCCTCGATGGACGGGTGGCCGGCGGGGCACGCCGTGGCCTGCTCCCCTGTGACGTCGATCTGAAAGTCCGCGGCGGTGAGCGGCGGTGGTCCGTCACCCTCTCCTTCGTGCGAGTTCCCCGGCGCGAGGCTTCGAAGGCATTGCGGCCCGACCCATACGCCGTGTCGGCGAAGAGCTCGTCCGGTCGGACCTTCCGCTCCGCGAGCCCGTCAACGACCGGCACGCTCACGTCGGTGTCGCTCCCACTCGAGGGGGTCACCTCCACGTGGGTGATGAGCTGGGTGGCGTTCTCCTCGTGGAGGTCTCCGCCACCTGCACCTCGTACCCCTTCCCCTTGTGGCCGCTGTAGGTCACATCCGGGTCGTGGGGCGATTGCAGCGAGTCGGCGGACACCTGCTTCGGGTCCTTCAAGGCCACGGGCACCTTGCATTCCCCAGCATCGTCGTCATCGTCCCTGGGGCGCCCGTCCTGGTGTTTGCCCACATGGCACTGCTCCCGCAGCAGCCGCTCCAGCAGCCGGTACTCCTCCAGCTGGGCAGCAGTCGTGCCATGGAACCGGTCCACCAGCCGGTAGAGGTCCCGGGCACAGACCGAAAGGCGTCGCCGACCCTCCCCCGTGCGGGCGTCCTCGTAGTGGGTCGCCTCGTCTTCTTCCTTCAAATAGCGCCCTAGGAGGCCCTCCGGAACCCCAGGGCGAAGCTCTGGGTGCTCCCAGCGCAAGGCCCGCAGGAACAACCGCATCGTCTCACAGAACAGGCCCAGCCGGGTGAGTGTGGCGATGTTGCTCATGATGTGGGTGGAGTCCAGCCGTTGCTTTCCGGTGCGTATGCCCAGCGCCTGGATGATCCGGTCCGTGGTCTCCTGGAAAGCCAGCCAGCCACCGTCGTGCTGCATCAGGCGAACTCGGAAGTTGTGGAGGGTCTTCTGGGGCAGGTGGGTCTCCTCGATGTCCAGCCGCAGGGCGTGGTGCCAGAGCAGAGCCTGCCCTGAGCTTGCCGAAGGGTTGAACTCTAGTTGTTCCAGAGCTTCATCGTCGGTGAGGTTGAACATCTCTTTGAGGAGGTGGACCCCGAGGACGGTCTGCACCGCCCGGTTGGGACGGCCGTTGTCCACGCAGTACATGGGAGCAAAGCGCTCCTCGTCAATCAGGGGGAGCGCCTCGTTTCGGAAAACCTCGGCCCAACTTCTCTCCAGGCGCTTAGCCTTCTTCGGCGTCACCAGGAACTGGGACTGCCAGAGGCTCTCTTGCGGGTCTCGTATTCGGAACATCCTCCCCTCCCTCGGCCAGGCGCAGCGCCCACGACCTTTTATTACATTATCCCCACCTTGCCCAGGCTGGCGAGGGGTTTTTACGAACAAATCAAACTTGTAATCTAGCAGCGACACTACCGACCACCGGAAAGGGATTCCTTCCACGCGCAGTGAGTCGTGCTACTTGGAGGTTCACCCCCACGGGCATGGGCAGCGGTATTTCATGTCAATCAGGAAGGACAATAACTCAGGTTCACCCCCACGGGCATGGGCAGCGGCTACACGGCCTCCCCGCTTGGCAGAACTTCTAGCAGGACCACAGGGGAGCGTCCGATAGAGTGAAGTTCCTGGCCGTCGCCGGGTGCTGCTTAGCTTCTCTGGTCCTGACTTACCTGGACGAATCAACACGTCCCCAATTCCTCAGACACTACAATTGCTGCAATACAATCACCACAATAAAGTTGCGATGGGCGCGTCAACAGAAGTGGCTCCGGAAATCTGAACAGGGGGATAAGTGGAATCGCTGCCTGATTGAGGGCATGATAGTGCTCTCGGAGACAGGAGCGAGAGATGAGCAGACGACCCCGCCGTAACCACTCGGCAGAGTTCAAGGCGAAGGTGGCTCTTGCCACAGTGCGCGGCGACCGGACACTTTCGGAGCTGGCAAGCCAGTTCGATGTGCACCCGAACCAGATCACGCAATGGAAGACCCAGTTGCTGGATCGGGCGGCGCAGTTATTTGGCGCCGGGACAGGGCAGGCTGAAAAGCCGGTAGATATGAAGGTCCTTCACGCTAAGATCGGTGAGCTTGCGTTGGAGAACGATTTTTTAGAGGCCGCGCTCACGAAGGCGGGATTGCCGGGCGCAAGGCGATGATCGACCGCGATCACAAGCTGCCTCTCGCCCGCCAGGCAAAGGCAGTGGGCATCAGCCGCGGGAGCATCTACTACCGGCCACGGCCGGTGGGCGAAGCCGGTCTCGAACTGATGCGCCGCATCGATGAGCTGCACCTTGAGTATCCGTTTGCAGGCAGTAGGATGATGCGAGGCCTGCTCCGCCAGGAGGGACTCCCCTCCGGGCGGAGACACATCGCCACACTGATGCGGCGGATGGGCATTGATGCGCTGTACCGCAAGCCCAACACCAGCCGGCGACGGCCCGGCCATACGGTGTATCCGTACCTGCTGCGCGGGCTTGAGGTGAGCAGGCCCAACCAGGTGTGGGCAATGGATATCACGTACATTCCGATGGCCAGGGGGTTCGTGTACCTAGCCGCAGTGATGGACTGGCATAGCCGCAAGGTGCTGGCCTGGCGGGTATCGGTCACAATGGACACAGACTTCTGCATGGAGGCGCTCGAAGAATCCCTGGGACGCCACGGCGCGCCGGAGATATTCAACACAGATCAGGGAAGCCAGTTCACAAGTGACGCCTTCACCGGCCTGCTGAAAGCCAATGGGATCCAGATCAGCATGGACGGGAAGGGAAGCTGGAAGGATAATGCGTTCGTCGAACGGCTGTGGAAGAGCGTCAAGTACGAGGAGGTGTACCTGAGAGCCTACGAATCGGTCCCGGAAGCCAGAACTGGACTCGGGCGGTACTTCGAGTTTTACAATGCCGGACGGCCCCATTCGAGCCTTGGGGGAATGACGCCGGACCAGTTCTTTGACAGAGCGCCTGCCGAGTCCGCGGCGGCCTAACGCACGGCAGCGCGATTCCACTTATCAAACCGGGCAGCGCTGTTCAGACAAACGAGACCACCTCTAACAGCCCACTCGTCAAGCCGATCGCTCAAACCTTCATCTCCAAACTGTTTCCCGTTGGAAATAGCCTTGATTGTATTCTGCAATGTAGTCGAATGCTCTTACAGCCCACGCACGGCCAAAACCACCCCGGTGCGATTGTAAGCTAACGTGCCAGATCCCTTGCCTTGCCAATCCTCTCGCCTCCTGCGGAATTGCTGTTCTCAGCTAGTAGACCGACATCCTAACAATGAAGGGTAACGAGAATACTGCGCGACGCTCCCATCCTAACCTTCCCCCTGACGGGAAGGGACTCACTGTTGCCGTGTGTCAAGGGCGGAGAGATTTCGTACCACGTGGGTGTCGATGGTCAGCGAAAATGTCCGCCTAAGTGGCCAGCGAAAATGTCACTTGAACTGCTCGCAATGGTATCAGGTCACTCCGTTTTGACCGTGGGACGTTTCATTGGCGGACTCTCAGCCTGCATGTATTTCTTCGCCGTGTCCCGATGGATGGCCAGTTCGCGGGCGACACTTCGAATCGACAGGCCCCTACGCTTCGCCTTCTGCACAGCGTTCCACCTCGCCGTCTGAAGCGGAGTGGGCTTCCTGCTTAGCGTGGCGGCGGCCTTTCGAACTGCGACAGGGCCGTTGTCGACGGTATGGTCGGCGTCGAGTGCCGCCAGGATAGCCTCCCAGCGCCTGCCCAGACCGTTGAGGTCGAGCCGAGGGACCGACCCGTGTGAGGAAGAGCCGTTGAAGCTTCTGAGTATGCCAGGACGGGGCGGCGCCTCCTGGCTGGGGATGATCTCTCCCTGGTAACGCACAGCCAGCTGACCGCCCAGTCCTTCCAGTACTTCGACCACCGTTCCGGCGTAGCTGGGTCGTTCCATGCCTGGCAGTAACTGCAAGGTGCACCAGCGGTACTTCACCGTGTTGTCCCTGGCCACCTTGCGACTATGCCTGAAGCAGAGGACGCTATCCAGGCACGCGTCCGGCTCCAACGGGCGGTAGGCAACTTCAGGGTGTTGCGCCACGACTCCGAAGCGAGTGTTGAAGCGGACGAGGAAGTCCTTCAGCACGACGTTGGCCTCCTCGATGGTTGTTGCACCCGCGAGTCTGAGCTCAGTCACCAACCTGTCCTGGAACGTTCCCGCAGTGCGCTCCACTCTACCCTTGGCCTGCGGCGACAGGGCGAAGACCATCTGTATTCCCAGCTCGTCATCGCACGACTGAACTGTGTGGGAGCACGGGCGAGTCCGGACCCGGGCACGTTCTTGAAGACGGAGTGCCGGTCGGTGTAGAGGGCAACGGGTATGCCGTAGTGACCTGCCCCCCAAAAACTGGTCCAGTTATAAACTCGTAAAGTGGAGCTGGTGAGAGGGGGTAGTCAATGGCGAGTAAAAAGCGCAGTGTAGAAGAGATCATAGGGAAGCTGCGGGAAGCGGAGGTGGCCCTGGCGCAAGGGGAGACGGTGGCCCAGGCATGCAGGGGTATCGGGGTATCAGACCATACGTTTTACCGGTGGCGGCAGCAGTATGGGGGGCTGAGAATAGACCAGGCGAGGCGGTTGCGGGAGATGGAAGCGGAGAACGGACGACTCAGGCGTGCGGTAGCGGACCTGACGTTGGACAACCAGATTCTGAAGGAGGCAGCACGGGGAAACTTCTGAGCCCGGCCCGCCGGCGGAGATGCGTGGAGTTGGCACGGGAACGGTATGGCATCTCTGAGCGGCGCGCTTGCCGGGCGCTTGAGCAACCCCAGTCAACACAGAGGTACACTGCAACAGTGGCCGATGATGAGGAGGCCCTGACGATGGCAGTGGTTCGGCTGGCCAGTCGGTACGGACGGTATGGGTACCGGCGGGTGACTGCCATGCTGCAATGGGAGGGATGGAGAGTGAACCACAAGCGGGTGGAGCGGATCTGGCGACGGGAAGGACTCAAGGTACCAGCCAAACAGCCCAAACGGGGCCGACTCTGGCTTACTGACGGCTCCTGCGTGCGGCTGAGGCCACAACGACGGAACCACGTCTGGGCATACGACTTTGTGGCCCTTCGTACCAGTGACGGCAAACCCGTTCGTCTCCTGACAGTGGTGGATGAGTATACCAGGGAGTGTCTGGCCATCCATGTGGGTCGCTCGTTACGCTCACCCCATGTCATTGAATGCCTGGGGGACCTCATGGTCCAGCGTGGCGTGCCGGAGCACCTCCGCTCGGACAACGGGCCGGAGTTCACCGCCAGGGCGGTGCGGTTGTGGCTCCAAGGGGTGGGAGTCACAACCCTCTTCATCACACCGGGTAGCCCTTGGGAGAATGGGTATGTTGAGAGCTTCAACGGCAAGCTTAGGGACGAACTCTTGGACCGGGAGCTCTTCGATACCCTCTGGGAGGTGCAGGTCCTCACCGAGCAGTGGCGCCACGAGTACAACCACCAACGCCCCCACAGCGCCCTGGGCTATCGCCCTCCTGCTCCAGAGGCCATCCTCACCTCCTCTGCTCCAAGCGCTATCAGTGTCTCATGATTTGCGGTACAACTATTGGGGGCAGGTCACGAGGGCGCTGATCTTGGAGGTGGACGTTAAGGACGTCGAAGCTCTCAAACGACGGTACGGGTACCAGGAAGTTCCGCCGGACATACCCCACCAGACCTTCCACCTTCCCCTTGTCGTTCCCCTTGCCCGGCCGGCCGAACCTGTCATCGAACAGGTAGTGGGACTGCAGCTCGGAGAACACCCTGGTCCGCTGACGCCGGCCGTCACCCAGTATCTTTGCCACCGCAAGCCTGGTGTTGTCGTACACGATGCTCTGAGGTACTCCGCCCAGGAACGCGAAGGCTGAAACGTGTCCGTCGCAGAACGACTCGGTCGTCTCAGCTGGATACGCCTTCACGAAGCACCCGTCACTGTGAGGCAGGTCCAAGGCGAAGTAGTGGGCTTTCTGCTCCACTCCGCCGATGATCACACGAGCTTCACCGTAGTCGCACTGAGCCTGCCCCGGAGGATGGGACAGCGGCACGAACATCTCTCGTGTCTGTCGACGCCGCTCCCGGACGTAGTCTTTTACTATCGTGTACTTGCCTGGGAACCCGTGCTCGTCTCTCAGGCGGTCATAGATGCGCTTGGCCGTGTGACGCTGCTTCTTCGGGAGCGACCAGTCGTCCTCCACGATCCGGTCGATCACTCCTTTGTAGGGGTCCAGCTTCTGTCGACGCGGTTGTCGCACTCGACGGTACCCGGGAGGCACCGAGTGCCTGAGCATCTTGCGCACCGTGTCCCGGTGCAGCCCGAACACCCGCGACGCCTCGCGGACGCTCATCCCTTCCACGTGAACCGCCCGCCGGACTCGACCGTACAGCTCCACTCGGTACATCCATTCCACCTTCTATCAGGTTCCTTCCAACCCGATTGAAGGCGGTAGGCGGTACGGTTTTCAAGCGCCGACTCTCAGCGCTCAATGTCGATGGTCTACGATTATGTCAGTAGTTAACAGGTCAGGGAAAATGTCAGTTCATGAAAGGATTGACATTGACCCAGAAAGAACAGGCAAGGCTCCAAGTGCTCAACGGTATCCTGGAAGGTCAGATATCAGTGGATGAGGCGGCAGAGGTTCTGGGAGTGAGTGAACGCCACGTTTGGCGAATCCTGGCGGAGTATCGGAAGGAGGGTGCCGCCGCACTGGCTCATGGGAACCGAGGTCGCCGAGCGAACAACTCCATCCCGGAGGAGGCCAGGACTCAAGTTGTGGCCCTGGCACGCACACGGTATGCAAGAGTAAATCATACGCACCTAACCGAGCTCCTGGCAGAGCGGGAAGAGATCGCCTTGGGGCGCTCTACGGTCCGGCGTATCCTGGTAGGCGCCGGCATGGCTAGCCCCGTCGACGTCGACCCCCACTGCATCGGGTCCGTCGCCAGCGCATGAGCCAGGAAGGCATGTTGGTGCAAGTAGATGGCAGCGTTCATGCCTGGCTAGAAGAACGGGGCCCTCGATGCACCCTGCTGTTGGCAATCGATGATGCCACCAGCACCGTGCCCTACGCACTGTTTCGCCATGAAGAGGACACTCATGGCTATTTCCTCCTCATGCAAGAGCTGATCCGGCGTTGTGGGGTTCCTTTGGCCCTGTACAGTGACCGCCACGCCGTCTTCAAGTATGTACCTGGCTCGCATCAATCGCCTGCGCCGACCCAATTCGGTCGTGCGATGGCAGAGCTTGGGGTGGAGCAGATCTTCGCGCGTTCTCCGGAGGCGAAGGGTCGGGTAGAACGGGCCAACGGCACCTTCCAGGATCGGCTGGTGACCGAACTACGTCTGGCTGGGGCCAGAACCATCTCAGAGGCCAACCAAGTCCTGTGGGCTTTCTTGACCCGCTTCAACAAGCGCTTCGGGGTGCCACCAGCACAGTCCACCAACGCATATCGCTCTCCAGATCCGGACCTGAACCTGGCAGGCATACTGTGCTTCAAGCATAGCCGCAAGGTGGCCGGAGACAACACAGTCAAGTACAACTGGCATACCCTCCAACTGCTTCCTTCGAGCGAACGGTCCACTTACGTTGGAGCGCACGTGGTGGTCCAGGAGCGATTGGACGGCAAGCTAGTAGTGTGCTATCAAAACCAAATCGTCCCTACCCAGGAAGCGCCACCGCGTCCTGGTGTCCTCCGGACTCTGAACGCCACTCGAGGTCTTGGCAGCGTCACCGTGGAGAACCTCGCTGCAGGCATGGACACCAACGGGATCGGTGGTCACGAGCGAGAAGGACTGGGAGCGATGACCGCGATCGGCCGGGGACTCGCCGCAGGGAGATTGACCACGGATCGCGAGAGTGTAGCCGTCCACCCTAAGGCTCAACCACCCAGACCGCCGACGCCTCGTCAGCGAGCCCGTTGGAAAGCAGTGCAGAGGGCCAAGCGTCGAGGCCTTTCTCTTCGGGCAATCGCCCGGGAATTGAGCATATCCCGCATCACCGTCCGAAAGTACGTTGAGGCTTCAAGTCCACCTGTCTATCCGGACAGGGAGCTCGCTGCTCACTCTTGATCATGTGGAACCGCCTTCGGTCCATAACAACCGGCCTGTGGGTAAGTGGGCAATCCTGGCGGGATTGCCCACTTACCCACAGGCCGCTCCGCTCGGATCGAGTCACCATCACTGCCACCCACGGTGTCACACGAAGCTGGAGGGGGGGCTTTCTCAATCATCGAACTGGATAACTATTGGCTTGACACAGCAACCACTGACATAATCGCTGGTCCATTACCCTGACATAATCGCTGGACGTCGACACGCTCAATCCGCCTAGCTGGTACATTATCTCTCCGCTGTTCACAGGTTTCGATAGACGGCGAGAGCGAAATCACGCTGGTGGTCTTTGGAGAGGACGATTCCCAGGCCCTGCTGGGGACCTACACTCTTGACGGTCTGGCCCTGGCGGTAGACCCCATCGAGCAGCGGCTGGTTCCCAAGACTCTGATCATGTACTAGTACTCAGTCAACCGTAAAATCGGAAGGGTAAAGGCGGTGAAGTTTGGTTCGTGCGTCCCGGGTGTTGAACCGCCAGTTGATGGTGGCTCTGGCGGCGTTGCGCTCCTTGACCAGAGCATCGACTTCCCTCCTGAGGGCCTCCTCGCCGGAGAGCCGCTGCTTCAGGCAGGAGCGGGACAGGACGCTGAACTCGATCTCCGCCATGTTCAACCAACTCCCGTGCTTGGTCGTGTAATGAAACTCCAGCCGCCTGGCAATCCTCCGGGCTTCCTCAGCCGGGAAAGTCTCGTACAGCGATGCCCGGCGATGGGTATTGAGATTGTCCAAGACAACCCTTACCACCTCGGCTTCCGGGTAGGCTTCATCCGCCAGCCAGCGCATCCGGCGGGCGAAGTCTTGCATCGTGCGCCGCTCCGTGACCGCCACCTCTCGCCAACCCGCCAAGGGCTCGCAGGCCAAGAACAGGTTGCGGGTACCCTCCCGCCGGTATTCGTAGTCCTGCCGCAGCGGAAGTCCCGGCCGGGGCGGCAGAGCGGGCTGGGTCTCCGCCAACAACTGGGTGGATGTCTCGTCAAAGCAAACCACCGGACGTTGGGGATCATAGGGTTCGGCGTAGAGATCCAGGACATCCTCCATGTTAGCCACAAATTCCGCGCTCACCTTGGGAATGCACCACTCCTTCTTCTGCCACGGCTTGAGGGCGTTTTTTTGAGACGCTGGCGCACCCCCTCGTGGGACATGGAGGGCGTCAGCCCCAACTCGACCACCTTCCCGGCCAGCAGACGCAGGGTCCAGTGGTCATGCCCTTCCGGCGGCGGGCTGCAGGCCAAAGCAATCAGGTGGGCTTCGCCCCGGTCGTCCAACTTCCGGGGCCGGTTGGCCTGGGGACGGTCCTGCAAAACCCTCTCCAACCCTTCTTCGGCAAAGCGCTGCTTGACCCGGTATACGGTGCTCAGGGCCACATCCAAAGCTTCGGCCGCTTGGGGTGCCGCCCAACCGTCGTCGCTCTTTAGGAGAATCCGCGCTCTAGCGGTCACTCGGGCTGAGTTTTTGCCAACCCGGATCAGTCGCTGGAGCTCCTCCCGTTGTTCCTGTGCCAGCCGCACCGCGTATTTGTCCCTGACCATCATTGCCACCCCCGCCATCAACACTTCCCACCAGGCAGGATAGCTCAATTGGCCCCTTTCTTAAACAAATCCCAAAACCAAGTTGACTGAGTACTAGGGTCAGCGCCTTTTCCCGTATGCGACTCCTCCCGGACTCATCCGCGCTCCGCGTCGACCCTCCCTCACGACATCGGCACCTCTTCAGCTCGGCGCCTGCGTAGCCCGGGGCCTAGACGCCTGCCGCCGTAGGTGAGCGCGGATAGCGACCTTTGCCAGGATGCTCAGTCCCTGCCGGATTCTCTTCTGTTGCTCTGGGGAGTACGACGGCGACTCCAACGTCTTTTCATCATCCATTCAGATATTAGTGCCGGCCGTTGATTGACCACCGTCTGCAAGCTCGAATGCGTTACCCGGCGGTTCCGTGATCGAAGTATTCGCGCCTAATGAAGGACTGCTACGACCACAATAGCTTGTGCGCGTCAAAGAGTCTGTGCATATGGCGTTTTTGACACTCCAAAGCGGGAATGTACATACTAGATTTATGGGCGATCGCGATGTACAGCGGGCCAGAGCGGCCCAGGTGGGCCAGTTGATGAGGTCCTACCGCGAGTCCTTTGCTCAGGGAGGCGGTCTACGGGGGCTGACCCAGGAAGCCCTGCTGGAACGGATGGGGTCGGTGGATAGCGACTACGCGGAGCGGTACAGCCATGCAACGGTCTCGCGATGGGAGTCCGGCGGCACCCGCCCCACCCTCCAGCGGCTGAAGGTCTTTGGGCAGGCTCTCAGACTATCGCAGGCAGAGGTGGCCGGCCTCGTACTACTGGCAGGACTGGCGCCCGACTTTCGAACGGCTCTGGGTCAGGTCAGCGGCCGATACGGCAACGGGGCCAATGGCAAGGTGGCGGCGCCGGACTCGGTGTCTACCTCCGGAGTTGAGGGCATTGCAGGAGCTTCGGCGGCCGAAAGCGGACCGTCAGTCCTCAGGTGCGCTTTCCGCTTCGGGCTTCTCAGGGTCCTGCCGCTCGGCGTCTGCATAGTTGGCGGGTATGCGTTGTCGATCTACGGCTGGAATAACGCCTGGATGCCCACGGCCTACGCCGCCTTCGCTCTGGGGATCGTGCTGGCGCAGGGCTTTCTGCTTCCCGGTCGTGATGCTCTCCTCAGGGAGTTCTTCTGGGTTTCGCTGTTCTTCCTGTTGACCACACCCTTGCTTCAGTTCGCCTCTATACACATGGACCACTACAACTTCCATACGATCGGAGACCTTGCCGGCACCCAGATGCCCTACATGCTGGCGCTTCTCGTGAACCTGGTGATCGCATCCGCGGCGGGGCTGATGTTTCAGCTGCTGTGGAGGTGGCAATACTCCGGCGATAGCGGTGAGAGCAGCGCCCTCCGACGGGCGGCCAGCGTGGCGTTGCCGCCGGTGATTATTGTTTACGCTGTTGTCGCCATCACCACCAACATCTCGGTGTCGATACAACTGGCGGTCCTGCTGCCGGTGCTGGCCGCGGTTTTCACCGCGCTGTTGGTCCTGCGTGACCCGACCTTCAATCCCTGCGAGCGCGACCGGCTGTTCCTGCTCTCGACTACGTCGGTACTGGCGATAGTTTCGACTAGCTTGGGGATAGTCGCCATTCTCGCGATATACCTGTCGCCCAATATGCCGAGCGTCCTGGCGGACCACAATCTGCTGCGGTCCTGGGAGATAGATCTCGCCGCGCTGGGGTTTACCCAGGAAGAGGCGCTGGATCGGCTGAACCTGGGATACCTGTGGCATGCGATATGGGTCTTCGCCTACATGTTCTTTGTCGTCGGTGGCAGGTTGATTGTGTCCGTCTACAGGATTGACGGCGGCCGAAGACGATGAGCCCCTAGCGTGGCCACCGCCCGAACACTATAGAGTGTGGATCATGACCCATAAGCAGCTGCTGGAGCGGGTCTGGGGCCAGGACAACTCTGGCGGACCGGGGCCGGTGTGCACGTATGTAAGGTGGCTGCGCCGCAAGCTGGGCGACGACCCGGACAACCCCTCCTACATATTCGCCAGGCGGCGCGTCGGGTACTGGATGGAGAGGGGGAGACGGTGGACGATGTGGGAGCGTGATGGAGCGCCTGCCCCATTTCGGGAGGGCAACTGATGGGTACACAAGTATAAAGTGGAGTTAGTGGATGTCGAATGATGATGCAAAGACGCAGCCGGGTGGCGAGTTCCTGACGTCGGGAAGGATTGTCCCGGTCAAACGAGAGGGCAACAAGGTATTCGTTAGAACTTTGCGGCAGGGCGAAGAGGACACAGGAGAGGCGGTCAACGTACGTGCAGGCGACCGGGTGATCTTCGAGCCAGGGGCGCTCTCAATCGACTCCAGGCAGATAGATGATCAAAGCACCGAGGGTCTGGGAGGGTATGCGCCTGTGGCGAATACTGTCTGGACTTGGTATCGCATTGTGGGGGAAGAAGTGGGTTTCTTCGTCTTCTTCTTCGCTCTTGCCCGCAGGGTTGACGCAGCGCACGCACTATGGGCACTGGCAATACAGGAACGCGAAAGGGCCAAGGAAGAGGGCGCCATACCCCGTAGAACTGGGTTTCTGAACGCGCTCGCCTCTGCCGAAGTAGCGATCATTGCCCTTCATCGCGGCTTCGCGATGGTCTATTCCCTAGTCGACAGATTCGAACTCGACGTACCGGTGCCCCAGGGCGTGAGGAAGATTCGAGAGGAAGTGTGGGAGATGCGAAATGCCTTTGAGCACATCGACGAACGTGCTGAGGGAAGGATTGGGAGATCCAAGGAGTTTGATCCAGAGGCATTGACGATCTTCGATCAGCCCGACTTCATCGATTCGTCCCTACTGAGCTACAAGGAATACTCGTTGAACTTCGAGGAAGAGGTCCTCTCTGCGCTGTTGGAATGCCGAGAGTTCATCATGGATGCCATAGATGCAAGGGCCTCTTCCGTTTCGAGCAAGTAGCTAAGGCATCCTCAGGGGGACGGAGTGAGAACGGGGTGAATCGAAACTAAGTAAGAGCCCATGGAGGATGTCAATATGAACCACCGTGAATGTGGAAACCTATTCAGGGCAGGCAAGAAGCTGTTGGAAGCAAGTGGACTCGTCCGGTACTGCAACGATTCCTTCTTCTGCAATAGCGACGAAGCGGGTCTTGAGGCATTCTGGGGGGCGAGCTTTGATCAAGAGTTCGGCAGGTATATGGCCTGGGTGTGGTTTTCGGTCGGCGCGGAAAACTTGGTAAAAGCTGCCCTCGTCTGCAATAGGCTATTGGAGCAGAAGAAGGGGAATTCCAGGTACCCGTTCTATTGGCACGGCGCGGACAGACTGCATTGGGTCGACGAGGTATTGGATACCAGCGCAATGCAGGTGGAGGGTATGGGGAACTGGGAGACATCTGGAGATGCAAGCTCGACAAGTTGTCCGAGAAGCGTGGGTTCGCAGAGCACGAAGGCAAAGAGCTAAAGGCGGCCTACAAGTATTTGACGCAGGCGATCAGGAACCGAGACGCCCATTCATACATAGCGAACCAGCGCAGAAAGGACTTTTCGGCAGTTGGGGGAGTTCTCGTACCTGCGTTCAACACGCTGGTCCAGGCTATGAAGGACAAAGGGCATTTCAACGCAACTGATGTCCGGTGACCTTGCCCCTGGTGACTCCACATTTGTCATTCAGCCATAGCAGATTGACCTCGCCCACCCAAGCTGCCCATTGCCTTCCAAGCTTCGCGGTGATGCTTCATCTGCCGTGGCAGCTCTTGAATTTGCGTCCGCTGCCACAGGGGCAGCTCTGGTTCCTGCCTGGTCTCTTTCCGTCAGGGTGCACGGGAATTCCTGGGCCGAGGTTCGCTTCTACCCACCGGTCGATTTCAGGATCTCTCTGCCATGGGTCTCTAATGTACCCGAAGATGTCGAATCGAACAGGGCTCCCGGCGAACGATGCAAGTATCATCCACTCGTCTGCTTGACTCCTATACTTGTGTGCGAGGCTTATTCCTTCGAGCTTCTTTTGCATTGACTGGAACTGGGTCTCGTGTGTTGGAGTAGGGAAGCTGACGAAAGTGACCCCTTTTCTATGCCGCGGCAGTGGCACCCTGACGCTGTGCTCCTGGCCATCACGGAGTGTCTGTCTCTTCAGTTTCTCCACAGACCTTATGAGGTCGTCTGCTCCCTTCCCAGCTAGGTCGTACGAGAAGAACAATAGGTTTTCTGGGTAGTGTCTCAGTTCAAAATTCATTGGGTTGCGCTGGGGGCCATTAGTGGACATCCAACTCATCCGTAATCGCCTCGTCGAGGAGCTGGCCAACCTGCCGGATGTGACGACTCCTGAGATTCAGAGTTACGCGCTGACCTCCGCCGTTCTGGTCAGAAGGATCACCGAGGCGTTGAACATCACCGACCTCCGCATTCAAGATGCGTGGCAACGGGAGACTTCTCACGACCTAGCGCGCGTGCTGAGCAAGATTGTTCACTACAGAGACTTCAGCAGGGCTCTCGTCCAGCAGCCGGAGGGCGAGCAATGCAGGGACGACTACGTCTATCTGAGGAGTAGGCGGACTGAGCCTGCATGGGTAATCAATTTGGGGTCATACTTCGACCACGTTCGCCGCTTTGCCTGGGACGATGTGTTTGTGGTTCGCTACCTCTTGCGTCGAATCGATACGCTGCTGTCCCAGGTTGTCCATCAGTCCGAAAGGGATTTCGACCATCACTTGCTCGGCGAGGCGGTCGACCGCATGTACGATTCGTTTACTTTGCTGGGAAAGTTAGTCAGGTCCCACACTCTTGTGCTGCCGCTCCATCGGGTCATCAACGGCTACCTCGAAGCCCACGTTGGCAGATATGTACTCCCAGGCTCTGTTGTGGAACACGTGCCTTATGGACAGATGTTTGCCGGGTATGACGCTGAGAATGGAGCGACGTATGACCCCAAGTGGTACCGCTTCGTGGGACGAACAGAGAAGCACCGCATCGGCGGGTCTGAAGCCTACATAGTAGGCGTGCTCCGTTTTCCCACTGGCGCGCCAAATGCCGAGATCGTCTACTTCAAAATGAGCGACCTCCTAACGATGTTCAAGGACCTGCGGCGAGGGATTGGGATGTAGTCAGCGACAATGCGTAGTCCCGAGTGAATTCACACTGAGCCATTATCGGACAATGCCTGTTGAATGATCTTGAAGTTGTGGGAGAGACCGACGACCGCAAGCCGTTCTGGAACACTCTGGTCACGACCCGCGAGAATGCCCTCGGAAACGGCGGAACCATATAGCTCGTAGCTTTCACTACAGTGGCAAGCAACAGGCCTTCGAGTTTCGTCTGACGGAGGTGTCGCACACCCGAATCAACACCACGAATCACGCTGAGGTGCACAATGGTTGATGTGAGCAGCAGGCAGATCGAATCTGCGCGCCAGATGCTATTTGCAGATGCCCTGGTGCTCAAGACGCTCTGCAATAGGCAGGCCCTAGACAACCTAGAAGAGATCCGAAGCTCCCTCGGGCCAGATCATGGCTCTGGAAGCGACCTATTCTCGCTGATGCACGGTTACAAGTTGGTGGTCGCTACCTCACTGTACGGCCTGCTCGATTGTATCGTGAGGCATCCAGAGCTCTTGGGCCTTGAGCAAGATGTCAGGTTTCAACAATCGTGGGCGTTCAGCCACAAGAGGCAAGTCATAGCTTCAGGCTCGGCATTCACACAGCCGCAGTCCCATTTTGCAATGGTCATAACGTCGATGCACGACATGATGACGCAGCTACGGATCGCCGCAAATTGGGACTCGACGAAAAATGCTATTGGCGAGGCGGAACCTATCAGTAACGCCCTCTGGCAATCAGCCACTGCGTGTACGCCAGTCCCCTTTAGGAATGGCGATCCTCCAGACACTAACGAGTCCCTGCGCAGGGGAGCTATCGAACGCTTGGATGACTACCTGCAAGACGACAGATTCGGTCTAACCTACGAATTCCTGTGGATGAATTGGAAGGAACCGAACGCTTCTAATTCTTGGATAGCCGATGAAGACCCATTCTCTGGGATCGAGACGCACCTAGACTCGCTGCCACTGCTCTTCCCCATAAAGTCATCAGGGCCTAGATGGTTCACAGGTATAACTGCGGGGATGTCTGTTTCCATCAGTCGACTAGTAAAGGGGAATAATAATCGCTCCAGCGCTACCGAGCTATTCAATGAGCTTCTGGCGTCACAGGGAAAGCTGAAAGAGCTGCTGTCGGACGAAATGGGCGGCGTCTTCCACAGCCAAGAGTTCGGCTTAAAGGGACTCCCTGCGGCTAACGCCCAGGAGTTACTTGCCTCCAGCTCTTCAATACCCTGCATACCTCCTGATGAGAGGCTTCAGGCATTGGTAGGGAACGAACCTGGCGCAATTGTTTCGATCGATCCAATAGGGGCGATGGACTTCCCAGTCTTTATTGAAGGGATGACTTCGAATATCCACCCGGACGATCTCATCGAGGTACTGCACGTTCAGCACATCAACCCTGGGGGCCATGGTCTGACCTGGTTCTCTCTAGCCGTTCGAGCAGCAAGGTTTGGGTACTTCACCAACTTTTCCAAGTGGTGGATATTCTATAAGGCCTATGCGGTTGGCCCAATGGTCGACAGTGAAGCTGTCCTGGCCGAGAGGAAGATCAAAGAAACGCTAGACAGATTCGTGGAACGCATTAATCTAATCCCGCTCGAAGGCATAGACCCGGACGCCCTGCTCAGTCTGTTTGAACCACCTGTGTGGAGATACGTACTGGAACAGACCAAGAGGGTGAACGACGTGAACTCGGATTTGAAGGGGATTTTGCCCGAGCTTCTCGGGACAGCATTGGTGGCCCATTGGGATTGCCCGCACATAAGGGTCAGTTTCGAGCCCCGGCTCCTACGGGACATGGGTACTGAAGGGGAACTTGATGTCGTGGCGATTCAGCCTGCATCAGAGGGCGCTACCTGCATCGTTCTGGAAGCGAAAGGCAAGTCAACGACGGACGCCGATCTGATCGAGGAACTGAAGAAATTCTCGTCCAAACTCAATGTGCTAAAACAAGCCTTGATTCCCTCGTAAAAACCCGTTTTGAGGAAGTTCCAGCGATTTAGCACATCTGCGCGCTACCGTATGTTGGGGTAGTGTACGGAGCAGAGACTGTATATTGTACCCAGGTGTGGGTACGTTTGTTCTAATTCGACCTACACAGACTTTTTACGAGAGAATCAAGCCTTGCCTGAACTCGCCAGGGAGTTATCCTTCGATGGTCGCCTGAAAGACCTCCGTGGCATATTTGTTTCTATGGCGAGACTGAGAGGCTTCGAACACGGAGAGGCGAGCGTAACGCTCTGGGATTATGACAGATTCAGAGAGGAGCTAGATAAGGCCAAGGTCCCAGAGCGCCTGACAAGGCAGCTCGAACCAATGAGAATTGCTTTCCGAGTGCCAGAAACGACGCCATCTTGGGCGGCATGGATTGAAAGCGGCGAGGAAACGTGAGGTTCAATGCTGGAGTGCCCGGTGTGGCTGGAGTTCCCACCATACAAAGCTCTCACTTCGACCAACTGCTCCAGATCAACGACTTCATCGTACACGCCCTGCACAAGCAGGGGGAGGAACCCTCCCCAAGGATGAAGGAGTTGAGCCTACACCTGGCCTTCGGGATCCTCGACGACGCCCTCAACCGAAGAGTGTCACGGCGAGATCCTCAGGGCGTGAGTTGGCTATTCCAGCGAGAGCCGCTCCAACGGGGCAACCGCCGCGAGACAGGAGGCGTGAGTTGACGAACCTAGAATTGGCCAAACTGCTGAGCAGGACGGTTGCGAACGCTCCCAATGGCGAGAAGACCAACGCCTATGTGATGTTCGGAATCAAGTATGCGGGCGATCTGGGAAGCAGAACGAACGCGGTGGCTGATCTTGCGCGACGCAACTGGCCGGAGGCTGGGTTGAAGCTGTCTTCTTCAATGCAAGTCGACGTCGGCTACGGAGTGCGACTGGCGCGTTACGTGGCAATCACCAACCCCCCCGCCGTGGTTGGCCTAACGACCCCAATACTGGCAGTAATCTCCACGGTGAACGTGAAAAAGGCCGGGCGGGATGAACCGTCCGGCCCTCGCCGCGCCCGCCGGTTGCCCGTTGGCGGCCTCTCCCAGGCTTCGCCGGTAGGTCCCATGTAGCACCTGCCGCCGCACCACCCCTCCCGGCCCGAATTGCGACGGAACTGCCGGTAGTAGACCCGACCGCAGCCCCGGCATACCTTCTCCATGTGTCCCTGCCTGTATCTGGTCATTGGCCCGCCCCCTGGAACGCGCTCGGCTCTTCCACTCCGCGCAGCAGGTGGTGGAGCAGCCCCATCCCCGCGGCCAACTCCAACAGGTTGACCAGGTGGCCGGGGCCGGGCTTGGCTCCCGCCTTCCATCGGCGCACGATGCGGGCGTTGACCTTCAGGCGGCGGGCCAGCTCCCGCCAGGACAGCCCTGCGGCCTGCCGGAAGCGGTCGAGGCGCTCAGGAAAGTCCTGGGGGAACTCTTCAGGCTCTACGTGGTAGACCCGCTCCTGCCGGCGACCCATTTCCCTACTCCCTTGCAGGCGGGAGCCGGAACCAGGGCGCGAGCAGCACGTCGCCGCCGCCGGGAACCTGACTGGCCCACAGCGCCATCGCCCACACCTCGTCGGTGGTGGGCATCGCACCGCTGCGCCACTCCCCAGCCCGCTCCTCCGGCAGACCGAACGCCCTTGCGAACTCCTCAAGGGAAATCCCCGACAGGTCCTCCAGCCGTCCCAGCCGCTCAGGAAAGTCCTCCGGCCAGGGCGGTTCGCGAGAGTCTTCAACTTCCGTCCCGTCGTCGCCGTACATGATCAGGTCGTAGCCGCCGGGAAGCTCGCGGGCCAGCTCGATGATGGCCCACAAGTAGGCCCCCGAAGGCGGCCCTCCCCTGCGCCACTTCAACAGGCCGCGCTCTGTCACGCCGAGACGCTCGGCGAACTCCCCCCACGACAGCCCGGACAAGTCCTTCAGGCCCTCCAGCCGCTCCCCGAAGTCCTCGGGAAAGGGCGGGGGCCGGTTGTTCAACGTCCGCTTCCGTTCTCTAGTGGTCATGGTCCCTCCTCCTCGGTTTGAAGATCACGATTACGTCCTCGCCCAGCAGCTTCGCCAGACCCTCCGGCGACCGTATCGCCAGCCGCACCAGGGCCAGCATCGCTCCGCCGTTGGGACCGCCGCCCTTGATGCGCCAGCGCATCAGCTGGCGCGGGTCCACGCCCAGCGCCACCGCCATCTCCTCACAGTTGAGATCGAACAGCTCTCTCACCGCCTCCAGTCGTTCGGGGAAATCGTCGGGCATCAGGGCGACGCCGGGCGGAACGAGCAGGGGAGCGGACGAGGCGGAGCCGTCGCTACACATAGACCTGCTCCAGGATGAACAGGTCCTCGAAGCGGGTGACGCCCAGGGCCTCCATGAGCCGCCTGCGCATGTCCGCCGAGGGGCAGCGAGTCCCAGACATGATCTGGGACAGGTAGCCGGACGAGGTGCCGACCAGCCGCGCCAGCTCGTTTTGAGTCATGTTGAGCCGGTTCAGAAGCTCCCACACCTTGTGGGGGTCGAGCTTTACCCTGGAGGAGGGCTGCCTGCGCTTCACGCCGCACCCTCCTTCTCGGCCGACTGCGACCCGTCCCCGGCTGCGCCGTTGGGGTACAGGTGGGGGTTGGCGAGGTAGTGGCGCGCGATGATGCGGGCCAGTATCCGCAGGCCCTCGATGCGCCTCCGCTCCTGCCTGTCCGTCAGCTTCCGCTTTCGCTTGCTACTCACGCGATTCCGTCTCTCTCATGGGGTTCGGAGCGCCGCGAGGGGGTGGCCCTCGCGGGCGTCGGTGATGTATACTCAGACCGAAATACGATAATTCGTTCTGTTGGCGTAAGTGTAGCAATATAGAGCGGACAGAGGCAATGGAGAAAAGGCGGCATCAGGGTCTATCAGAAGGATTCATTGACAATTGCTCGCTCTGATGTAACAATATGTTAGCAACAATGTAGCTGTAATGTAGCGGGTACGCCGTGCGCGACGCTGTGCGCAACTACGGATGCAAGAGGGAGACATCATGGATGAGCCTGACGACTACCGGGACCCTGAGGACCGAGAGGCAATCGAGGGCGATGACGAGATAGGCCCGCTGCTCAGACGGCTGCGGGGAGACCTCAGCCTGCGGGACGTGACCCGGCGCACCGGCATCTCCAGCTCCTACCTCTCCCAGATCGAGCGGAGTGGCCGGAAGCCCGGCTCCAACATGATTAGCAAGCTGGCCGCCCTCTACAACGTGGATGAGCAGGAGCTGATGAAGCGGGCCGGGCGCGTGGACCAGCCCGACCCCTACGGCGACGAGGCGATGGAGATCGAGCGGGCCTACCAGTACGTGCTGGCCGATCCCGTCTTCCGCGTGGGAACCCGGCCCGACGGCCCCATCACCCTGAAGACCAAGCGGTTCATCGTCGAGATGTACGAGCGATTCGCCAACAAGAGGCTGCTGGAATGAACAGGACGAGAGAGGACTTCTGCCGAAGGCTGCTGGACGACTCCCCCCGCGAGGCCCTGGACCCGGAGCGCCTCGCCGCCCGCTTCGTGCGCTACTTCGACGTCCCCGCCCGCCCCACGATGGAGCAGATAAAGGCCCTGCTGAAACGAGCCGGGTTCGGGGAGGTGTCGGGCAGGAGGCACCTGGACGTGAAGGGCATCCACTACAGCGCGCCGGGGGGCGGCTACGACATCCACTACCGCGAGGACATGTGGGCCGGGACCCAGGACTACTCGGTGGTCCACGAGACCTACGAGATCATCCATGAGACCCTCTGGGACATGAACTCCGGCGACGCGCCGGACCGGATCGTGTGCACACAGGCCGACCGCTTCGCGGCGGCGGTGCTGATGCAGCCGAGGGCCTTCGAGCCGCTGGCCCTGGAGTATGGGCTGGACGTGCTGGCCTTGCAGCGGGCGTTCCGCTGCTCCTACGCCTCGGTGACCATCCGGCTGGCCGAGGTGCTGAGGCAGCCGCCCTTCATGGCCGTCCTGTACGCGCGGGAGGACAAGAGCGACCCCGCAGGCTGGACCGACCCGCTCGACCTGCGGGCGAAGGTGGTGCGCCGGACGCGGGGCTTCGGCACGCCGGCCACGTTCCCCATGCCCCCCCCCCCCCCCCGGCTCCCTGGCGGAGCAGGCCGCCCGCTACGGCACGGCGCGATACGCCCAGGACGGCGGCTGCGCCGCCATAGCCAGGCCCGTGATCTGGACGGGCAAGCTGGCGAAGGTCGTGGTCATCGCCGTGCCCGAAAGCTACGCCTCCGTCCTCGGACCCCAGATGGTCGCCTCGGACATGCCCGGCCGCAGGCGCAGGCCGGTGGCGGCTGGCCCCTGGTAGGAGTTGCAGGCCAGTGTCCTGATGTAGTGTATAGTAAGACAATACACTACATCAGGAGGCAAAAAGAGAGTGACCACTCCCAGGAAGTCCAAGACCCTCACCTTCTCCCTGCCCCCGGAGATGGAGGCGCAGGTGCGGCGGGTAATGAAGGAGGATGACCTCTCCGTGAGCGAGCTGCTCCGGCAGGCCATCCGCATCTTCATGGAGGAGCGGGAGTGGCGCAGACGGGAGCGGCTGGAACGGCTGCGCTCCCGCCGGAATGAGCAGGAAGAGACAAGGAGGACAGACCAATGACAGAGCGATTTGATCTCACGCCAGTGGCCCTCTACGCAAGAGTGTCCAGCGACCGCCAGGACGTGGACCTGTCCATCGCCGCCCAGCTTAGGGCGCTCAGGGACTACGCCGAGAAGCACGACTACCTGGTCGCCCGCGAGTACGTGGACGAGGCCGAGAGCGGCCGCATCGCCGACAGGCCCGAGTTCCAGAAGATGCTGAACGAGGCCGCCAAGCCCGAGGCTCCCTTCAAGGAGATTCTCGTCTGGAAATTCTCCCGATTCACCCGGAAGCGCGAGCACGCCGTCGCCTTCAAGTCCATGCTGAGACGCAGAGGCGTCCGAGTGGTCTCCATCACCGAGCAGGCCGACGACACCCCCACGGGCAAGCTCCTTGAGGCCATCATCGAGAGCGTGGACGAGTTCTACAGCGAGAATCTCGCCCAGGAGGTCACGCGGGGGATGCGGGAGGCCGCGTCGAGAGGCTTCTGGATGACCACCTACGCACCCTACGGCTACAAGCGGGTCCACGTCCAGGATGGGGCCGCGAAGCGCCCCAAGCTTGAGCTGAACCCGCCCGCCGACGCCGTGGCCCGCCGCATCTTCGACATGGTGCTACAGGGCAAGAGCATCCTCGACGTGACCAAGACTCTCAACGCCGAGGGCATCCCAACCACCAACGGCAAGAAGTGGCTCAAGACCACCATCCACACCATGCTCTCCCACGAAGCCTACACCGGCACCGTGGTCTGGGGAGCCAACGCCAAAGACGGAGCTCCGCCCGTGCGCGTCGAGGACGCACACCCCGCCATCGTCTCCAAGCGGGACTTCCAGAAGGCCAGGAGGTTGCTCGGCTCCCGCGCCCCGAAGAAGGTGAACCCCCGCCGCGCCTCCAGCCCCTACCTGCTCAGCGGCATCGCCAAGTGCGAGACCTGCGGCAAGGCCATGACCGCAGCCGAGGCCAAGAGCGGCAAGTACACCTACTACATCTGCCACTCCCTGCTCAAGCGGGGCAAGGGAACCTGCAAGACCCCCAGGCTCAACGCCAAGAGCTTCGAGAAGCTCATCGTCGACGAGATTCGCGCCAACATCCTCACCGAGTCCAACATCAGAGACCTGGTGAAGCTGCTGGACGAGGAGATGGACGGGGTGGCCCGCGACCAGCGTCAGCGGCTGGAGAGTATCGACGGGGAGCTTGAGGAGGTGAAGAACCAACTGGGCCGCGTCTGGCACTTCATAGCGAGGAGCGACAGCGTAGACGTGGCCGAGGCTTCGGACCTCACCGTGGAACTCCGGGAACGCAAGGAGAAGCTGGAGATCGCCACAGAGGAGGCGAGGGCGCTGCTAAAAGAGAGGCGTCAGTTCCTCGACAGCGCCGACACCATCGCCGCCTTCGCCGCCGAGATGAGCGACTTCCTCAAGACCAGCGAGCTGACTGAGACCAAAGCCTTCGTCGGCTCCTTCGTCAAGGAGGTCGTGGTCAAGCCCGGCAGGGCCGCCATCGTCTACTCCATACCCACGCCGGACGATAGCTCCCATAGGGGGAGCGGACGCCGCAGAGATCGCCCTGAACGGGCGAGTTATGAATTCGGTACGTCATGGTGGGCCCGCCAGGGATCGAACCTGGGACCCGCCGGTTATGAGCCGGCTGCTCTACCACTGAGCTACGGGCCCTGATGAGGGTGCCTGATGAGGATGAAAGAATAGGGCAGGTTAAGGTTATTCCAGCTATATACCTCTGTCAATGGGATGCAAAGGTAGGATGGGCTACTTCCCCCTGCCCTCCCCCAAAAGGGTGCCCCCCATCCCCGCTCTTGCTGGTCCTTCCAGTGGAAGGACCCCCTCCCCCTTGTCACGGGTGTCCAGAGGGGGTTCCCTTCTGGCGGGGGCGTGGGGGTATCCCCCACCTTCCTTTTCTCTTCCCCTTCCTGGCTAGGAAGGGGTCAGGGGATGGTCGAAAGGTCTCAAGGTTCGATCCTCCCAGGATGAAGGACAAAGGAGAGGGGGACTGAGGGGGTGAGGGTGTCCTTTACATCCCTTACCCAAATTGATAACCTTTACCCAATTCTTCCAGATAGGAGTCCCCTTCTTTGGTCAGGTCAATCGAGCAGGCCAGCATGGACAAAATCCTCTCCCTCGCAAAACGGAGAGGATTCCTTTTCCAGAGCAGCGAAATATACGGCGGCCTCAACGCCTCCTGGGACTACGGCCCCCTGGGCGCGGAGCTGAAGCGCAACGTCAAGGATGCCTGGTGGCGTTCGGTAATCTACGACCGTGACGACATGGTGGGTCTGGACGCCGCCATCATCATGCACCCCCAGGTGTGGGTGACCAGCGGCCACGCCGAGGGCTTCTCCGACCCGCTGGTGGAGTGCAAGGCCTGCCACCGCCGCTTCCGCATCGACGACCTGCCAGATTCCTCCAAATGTCCGGAGTGCGGCGGCGAGTTCACCGAGCCCCGCCAGTTCAACCTGATGTTCAAGACCTTCATGGGCGCCGTCGAGGACAGCGCCAGCGAGGTGTATCTGCGTCCGGAGACGGCCCAGGGCATCTTCGTCAACTTCGCCAACGTACTGGTGGCCTCCCGGCGCAAGCTGCCCTTCGGCATCGCGCAGATCGGCAAATCCTTCCGCAACGAGATAACCCCCGGCAACTCCACCTTCCGGACCCGGGAGTTCGAGCAGATGGAGATCGAGTACTTCGTCAAGCCGGGCACCGACGAACAATGGCTGGAAGCATGGGTGCAGGAGCGCCTGCAATGGTACAAAGATTTGGGCATCCGTGAGGATAACCTACGGATCAGGCAGCACGGTGAAGACGAGCTGGCCCACTATGCCAAGAACTGCTACGACATCGAGTACCGCTTCCCGTGGGACTGGGCCGAGCTGGAGGGCATCGCCAACCGGGGCGACTTCGACCTGAGCCACCACGGCAAGGCCAGCGGCGAAGACCTGACCTACTTCGACGAGGAGACCAAGGAGCACTACTACCCTTACGTCGTCGAGCCCTCGGGAGGTGTCGACCGCGCGGCCCTGGTGTTGTTGCTGGACGCCTACGATGAGGAGACAGACACCTCGTCAGGTAAAGAAGACGTGCGGGTGGTGCTGCGGTTCCACCCCAAGATAGCTCCAATAAAGGTGGCGGTCCTGCCCCTGAGCCGCAACGAGAAGCTGGTTCCCACCGCCCGGGAGGTCCACGCCCTGGTGCGGCCCCACTTCGCCACCCAGTACGACGACGCCCAGAGCATCGGGCGCCGCTACCGGCGGCAGGACGAGATCGGCACGCCGCTGTGCGTCACCGTCGACTTCGACACCCTGGACGACAAAGCCGTGACCATTCGCGACCGGGACAGCATGGAGCAGGTCCGCGTCCCCATCGCAGACCTGGTCGGCACCCTCAACGACAAGCTAGAGATTGGTTGGTAGGGTAGGTGCCATGGAATGGGTCACTTTAGCACTGTGGTTACCAGCCATTGTATTAGGAGGAGGCGGGCTCGTTACTTGGTTCCGATATCGGAACCAAACTAAGCGTGAGGGTTTCCAAGACTATTTTACTAGCTTTGAAAAGCAGATTGAGTCGGCAGAAAAACGTGGTGGTGATGCAGAAGCAAACCGGCTTAGGCAACAGTATGAAAGGGAGCAAGAGGCCTGGAGAGCCCAACAAACCTTAGAACTCATAGCACCCCAACGGGTGGATGTGGAATCATCCAGCCTGTCTCCGCCTGAGATAGATCAGTTACGCGAAATGCTGGCCAATTCCGCTGAATACCCTGCGGCAGCTGTTTCAGCTGGAGGCCACTTCTTGAGAGGGAACGCGTACTATGAAACAGGCCAATATGATCGAGCAATTGACGAATTTTCTATTTCCCTTCGGTTGGATCCCGACAACTCTCCAACTTATTACAACCGAGGCACCGCCTACTTCCAAAAGGGTGATTACGACAAAGCTATCGAGGACTATAATCAGGCCGTAGAGGTTGATCCGAAGCTACAGGCAGCCTATTACAACCGAGGCACTGCTCACATCAACAAGGGAGACTACAACGGAGCTATCGAAGACTTGAACCATGCCATCGAATTGAATCCAAACGACGCGTCAGCCTACTACAACCGAGGCAATGCTTACTACCAAAGGGGTGATTACGACAAAGCTATCGAAGACTTTGACTATGCCACCAAATTGGACCCAAAAGAAGAGCTAGCCTACCGCAACCGAGGCACCGCTCACATGAAAAAGGGCGACTACGACAGAGCTATCGAAGACTTTAACCATGCACTCGAGTTTGATCCACGAGAAGCGTCACCCTATTACAACAAGGCATGCCTTTACTCACTCGCGCACGACGCCGACGAATCTTACAAAACTTAGAGAAGGCTGTGGCCCTTGATCCCAAATACAAAGAAATGGCAATGAATGATGAAGATTTGGAATGGGCAAGGAACGATCCAAGGGTACGAGAACTTCTGGAGTTGAGTTAGCCCGGATGAGTAATTACAACGTTGTACAAAGGGACAAAGCTCGGTGCGAATCCTTCACTTCGCTGATCTGCATATAGGCGTCGAGAACTATGGGCGGCCCGACCCGGGCACGGGGCTGTCCACCCGGCTCATGGACTTCCTGGCGGCGCTGGACGAGCTGGTGGAGTACGCTCTGGCCAACGATGTCGACCTGGTGCTGTTGGCCGGAGATGCCTACAAGGGCCGGGACCCTTCCCAGACCCAGCAGCGGGAGCTGGCCAGACGCCTGGCCAGCCTGTCGTCGGCGGGCATACCGGTCTTTCTGCTGGTGGGCAACCACGATCTGCCCCACGCCTTCGGCCGGGCCACCGCCGTGGAGATCTTCCAGACGCTGGAGGTGCCCAACCTGTTCGTCGGCGACCAGTTGCAGGTCTACACTGTCCCGACCAGAGATGGCCCTCTTCAAATATTGGCCCTCCCATGGCCCAACCGCAGCAAGCTCCTGACCCGTGAGGAGTCCCGCGGGCTGAACATCGAGCAGATCAGGCAGAAGGTCGAAGACACCCTCACAAACGGCGTTGAGAGCATGGTCAAAAGGTTGGACCCGTCCATGCCCGCCGTGCTGGCGGGGCACGTGACCTTAAACGGGGCCAAGACGGGAACCGAGCGGTCGATGATGCTGGGCCAGGACCACACCCTCTTTCCCAGCGCCGTCCACAAGCCCGAGCTGGACTATGTCGCCCTGGGACACATCCACAAGCACCAGATCATCCGTGACAACCCCATGGTGGTCTACTCGGGTAGTATGCAGCGGGTCGACTTCACCGAGGAGGGTGACACCAAGGGCTTCTGCGTGATCGACCTGGACGCATCGACGCACCAGGGGAGGCGCCTCCAGGACTTCCAGTTCCACCCTGTCGAAGCGCGCCAGTTCCTCACCATCGACGTTAAGGTGCCGCCGGGCGACGAAGACCCCACCGGCACCGTGATCAAGGCCATCATGAGTAAGCACATCGCCGGCTCCATCGTCCGCGTCAGGGTGCGCTTGCCCGGCGAGCTGGACGTACACCTGCGGGAGGGAGACGTGCGGGATGCCCTTTCCGAAGCCCACTTCGTCGCGGCCATCGTCAGGGAGACCGACTCGGAGCGGAGGACGAGGCTGGCCCCCGGTACCGCCGAGGGCCTGGGGCCCATGGACGCGCTGAAGCTATATTTGGAGAGCCGAAACACGGAGCCGGAACGCATGCAGGAGCTTTTGCGATACGCCCAAGAGTTGGCGGTCGCGGATCCCGGCGACGATGAGGCTACGGAGCAGGCCTAGCTCTTGACAGAGCCTACTTCAGATTGTTGGAGATGGAGGCTGCTCTTTCGACCAGCCCCTTGATCACCTCTTCTACTGACAGAATGTCGGAGACGAGGCCTGCCCCTGCGCCGCAATAAGCGATTCCCCCATCGATCTCACCGTCGATCAAGGCACCCCTCACCTGGGCCGGTCCCAGCTCGTCTGTCCAATAGCTTGCTTTGTCCGCATCGGCAGGCGGAACGCTGGTCTTCAGCGCCAGCGTCGCGTCGCCCCTCAACAACCTTGTTGGGATGTGGTACCTGCCGGCGATGACGGTGCCGGTATCTATGGCTGCCAACAGCGCCTGTTTATACTTTGGGTGGGCATTACACTCGTGGGTGGCGACGAAACGGGTCCCCAATTGGACCCCGTGGGCCCCCAACGCCATGGCGTTGGCATATCCCCTGGCATCGATAATGCCACCGGACGCAATGACCGGCACCGATACCGCATCTGCCACCTGTGGTACGAGCACCAGGTTAGGTATCTCGTCCAAGCCTCGTTGCCCTCCGCCCTCGAAACCTTCGGCCACGATTATGTTCACTCCCTGGGCCTCCGCGCCTCTGGCTTGCCTGACTGTCGAGACCTGATGAAGGACTGTGACTTCGTTTTCCTTGAGGGTGCCGGTGTGGATCGCGGGGCTGCCGCCGTAAGTGACCGCTATTCGCATCCCCTCTTCGATGGCCATGTGGATGAGGTTCGATGTCAAAGGGTTGGCAAGGTAGAAAGCCACTCCAAAGGGACTGGTGGTGAGTCTCTTGACCCTGCGCATGTTTTGACTCAAGTTCTCTACGATGTCGCCGTCCGCTTTCATGCCGGCAGTTGGATGCAATATACCTAGACCACCCGCGTTGGATACTGCGGCCACCAGCTCGGGGTTGGATATCCATGGGGACCCCGCCTGGAGGATGGGGTGATCAATTCCTAACGACTGTATGACCCTACGGTCTTTCATCTAGCCTCCGAACACATATGAGGGCAAGTTCAGGAGATTGTATGGACAATTCATTTTGGTGTCAACTACTTTGAGTCAAAAATGAATCCTATTTGGTGCGTATTTTTTGACTCCACCCTGCATCCAACATAGAATACCTCAGATGGGCTTCACCGACGTGCTACTTCTGGCCATCCGGTGGTTGCACAACCTGTCAGCGGTGGCGTGGGTTGGAGGCGGAATCTTCTACCTGCTGGTCTTGCGCCCGAGCATGGCAAGCTCGGCCGAGGGTTCAGGAAGTGCATCAAGGGTCATCGGGGAGCAGTTCCGGCATCTGGTAAACACCGCCGTTGCCGTCCTGCTGGTAACCGGCGCCATACTGGCTGTCAGCCGCCTGACGGCAGACTACGTCGACACCCCTTACATCGTGGTGTTGGTTATCAAGATCGTCTTGGCGCTGTATATGTTCTATCTGGTGCGGTTCCTCAGGCGCCGTACATATCCCGACGAAGCTGAGGGGAAGTACCGGCGGGTCATTGCCTTGTTTACAAGCGCTACGACGGTCCTGGTGTTGGGAGTGATAGTATTCCTGCTGTCGGACATTCTCGCAGAGCTGGTCGAGCAGGCCCTCGAATGATATGTGACGACCCTCGGATGATATTAGACGAAGTGAACGTTGGAAGGAAGCATGCATGAAGAAAGACTTAATGGAAATAGTTGCCTGCCCACTGTGCAAGGGCACCCTCGAGCTCAAGGTCGAAAAGGAGGACGGGGAGGAAGTCATCAACGGTGCCCTGTTCTGCGGAGTCTGCGACGAAAGCTATCCGATCGAAGACTCTATTCCCAACCTGCTCCCTCCCGAGCTCAGAACGTAGCCTACACCGGCCACTCTTCCAACTTGTACGCCATGTCCCAAAACAGGTACTCGTACCTCAAACTGACGAGGTAGGCCTCTTCCATGCGGCTAATTTCCGCGGGGTTGGCTTCTTCGGCGAGCCTATCAACCAGGCCACGGGCCCAGTCGGCCAGCGCTTTGTACTCTTCCGAGACGTACGTATTGATCCACTCCGAGTAGAGGGGCGCGTTCTCCGGCCCACCGGTTCTCGCCAGGTCGTCACCCACTTCCCAATAGCCCCACTGACACGGCAGAAAGGAGGCCGCCAGCTCTCCATATGACCCCTGGTGGGAGACGTTCAGCAGAAAATTGGTGTACGCCAATGTCGTCGGCGCTGCTCTGGTCTGCTCCAGCTCTTGTACTGTGATGCCGAACTGGGCGCAGTAATGGCGGTGCAGTTCCATCTCGGTGTTCAGAGTCTCGTGAAGCAGGCGCGCGAACCAACTCTGAGTATCCAGGTCGGGAGCTCTGGCCGATGCGATGGCCAGCACCCGGCTGTAGTCGATCAGATACAGGTAGTCCTGGCGTATATAAAACTTGAACTTTTCGACGTCCAGAGTCCCATCGCCGATGCCCGTAACGAAGGGATGGTCCAGGATCGCCCTTCGGAGGGGTTCTGCCTTTTTCTCTGCGTCGTCGGCGAAGCTCATGGTAAGTCACCTTTGCTAGCGGCCACGGCGAGTATACTATACAGGCCGGATGGGCAATCCTGCCTCATGGTTCGAAAGGGCCTGTCCTGAGCCTGCCGAAGGGCTCACCATGAACGGACATAGAACCCGAACCGCTCACCCTGAGCATTGTCGAAGGGCGGCAGGTGGTCCGCTCTGGTTCGACTGGCTCACCATGAGCGGGGGTTGTGGTCACCATGGGCGGCGCGAAGGCGCCCAATCCAAGGTCTGGAGCGGCTGAGTGTTGATAGGATGCGGCGGTGCCGTGAGCGTCACTCTGATATTCTTCGGGGTGTTACTTCTACTCGAGAGCCTGGGCGTCTCCGACGGTATCGTCGGTCGCTACTGGCCACTGATCCTGATAATCCTGGGCGTCATGAGCATCATCAACATGGTTAGGTTTCGCGTCAGGTTCAGGCAATATAGAGAGCGGTTCGGACGCCAGTGGCCGCCCGACATAGATCAGCAGCAGATACGCTCAGTTGTTGGGTAGAGTCTTCTGGGCCGCAGCCACTCCAGCCCCGATGGCCACCTCATAGCCCTGACCTGGCAGGATGCGCTCCAGGGCGGAGAGCACGGCGAAGACGTTATGTTCAGAGGAAGACTCGCCCATGAGCCCAATGCGCCAAACCCTGCCGGCGATTTCCCCTAGCCCTCCGCCTATTTCTATCCCATAGTCTTGGAGAAGGACTCCCCGGACCTCGCGCTCGTTTACCTCATCCGGGACCCACACGGCGGTAAGGGGATTTAGCCTGTGGCTGGGCTCGGCGAATAGACCTAGCCCCAGAGCCTCCAGCCCTGCTCGAAGGGCAGCCGCGTTCTTTGCATGGCGCCCGATGCGCTCTTCCAGACCCTCTTCCATGACCATGCGCAGGGCCTCTCTAAGGGAGTAGATCATGGAGATGGGAGCCGTGTGGTGGTACGTCCGAGCTTCCTGAGTCCAATATGACTCAAGATCGCCAAGGTTCAGGTAGAAGCTCTGCACCGGCGTTTTTCGCGCCTTCATGATTTTGTCGGCGCGTGGGCCGACAGTGATGGGCGACAATCCGGGAGGCGCACCCAGGCACTTTTGGCTGCCGCTGTAACAGACATCCACGTCCCATTCGTCGACCTTCAGATCTTCACCGCCGAGGCTGGTAACGGCATCGGCTATGAGCACGGCATCGTAACGATGGGCCAGCCTGGCCATCTCCGGTACGGGGCTCAAGATTCCCGTTGACGTCTCCGCATGGACCATGCCCACTGCCTTGACCTTGGGATGCTTTTTCAACTCGTCTTCCACGGCCGACAGGTCGGGGCCTACAGGCTTGCCCCAAGGGAAGTTCACGGCATGTACTTCAGCGCCGCACCTGCTCGCCACGTCCACCATACGAGCCCCGAAGTACCCGTTCACGGCGATCACGACGTGGTCCCCGCGCTCCACCATGTTGCAGTACGCGGCCTCCATACCGGCGGTGCCTGTACCCGAAATTGGTATCGTGAGGTTGTTGGAGGTGCGGAACGCCAGGCGCAGCATCTCCTTGACGTCATCCATTGCCCTCAGGAAGTCCGGGTCCAGGTGTCCGAGTATAGGCGCCGTCATGGCGGCCAACACCCGGCGATTTACGTTGGCGGGACCAGGCCCCATGAGTATCCTCTGAGGCGGTATGAACTCTTTCAAATAATCGCTCACGGATATATCCAACAAAGAAGGCTAGGGATTATCCCATAGCCTTCGCAAATTAGGCTAAATTATATCACCCGTACCAAACATGATTTGTTCGTAAAAACCCCTCGCCAGCCTGGGGCAAGGTGGGGATAATGTAATAAAAGGTCGTGGGCGCTGCGCCTGGCCGAGGGAGGGGAGGATGTTCCGAATACGAGACCCGCAAGAGAGCCTCTGGCAGTCCCAGTTCCTGGTGACGCCGAAGAAGGCTAAGCGCCTGGAGAGAAGTTGGGCCGAGGTTTTCCGAAACGAGGCGCTCCCCCTGATTGACGAGGAGCGCTTTGCTCCCATGTACTGCGTGGACAACGGCCGTCCCAACCGGGCGGTGCAGACCGTCCTCGGGGTCCACCTCCTCAAAGAGATGTTCAACCTCACCGACGATGAAGCTCTGGAACAACTAGAGTTCAACCCTTCGGCAAGCTCAGGGCAGGCTCTGCTCTGGCACCACGCCCTGCGGCTGGACATCGAGGAGACCCACCTGCCCCAGAAGACCCTCCACAACTTCCGAGTTCGCCTGATGCAGCACGACGGTGGCCGGCTGGCTTTCCAGGAGACCACGGACCGGATCATCCAGGCGCTGGGCATACGCACCGGAAAGCAACGGCTGGACTCCACCCACATCATGAGCAACATCGCCACACTCACCCGGCTGGGCCTGTTCTGTGAGACGATGCGGTTGTTCCTGCGGGCCTTGCGCTGGGAGCACCCAGAGCTTCGCCCTGGGGTTCCGGAGGGCCTCCTAGGGCGCTATTTGAAGGAAGAAGACGAGGCGACCCACTACGAGGACGCCCGCACGGGGGAGGGTCGGCGACGCCTTTCGGTCTGTGCCCGGGACCTCTACCGGCTGGTGGACCGGTTCCATGGCACGACTGCTGCCCAGCTGGAGGAGTACCGGCTGCTGGAGCGGCTGCTGCGGGAGCAGTGCCATGTGGGCAAACACCAGGACGGGCGCCCCAGGGACGATGACGACGATGCTGGGGAATGCAAGGTGCCCGTGGCCTTGAAGGACCCGAAGCAGGTGTCCGCCGACTCGCTGCAATCGCCCCACGGCCCGGATGTGACCTACAGCGGCCACAAGGGGAAGGGGTACGAGGTGCAGGTGGCGGAGACCTGCCACGAGGAGAACGCCACCCAGCTCATCACCCACGTGGAGGTGACCCCCTCGAGTGGGAGCGACACCGACGTGAGCGTGCCGGTCGTTGACGGGCTCGCGGAGCGGAAGGTCCGACCGGACGAGCTCTTCGCCGACACGGCGTATGGGTCGGGCCGCAATGCCTTCGAAGCCTCGCGCCGGGGAACGGAACTGGTGAGCCCGGTGGCGGGGTCGGCGCCGGGGAACTCGCACGAAGGAGAGGGTGACGGACCACCGCCGCGGACTTTCAGATCGACGTCACAGGGGAGCAGGCCACGGCGTGCCCCGCCGGCCACCCGTCCATCGAGGAGTACGAGCTGAAGGATGCGCCGGAGCGGGTAGAGGTCCACTTTGCCGGGACAACATGCGAGCCCTGCCCCTTGCGATCCCGTTGCCCGGTGAAGCTGGACCGGCGTGCGGGGGCCTACGTCCTCAAGGCGGACCTGGTGAAGGTGAACATCGAGCGGCGCCGGAGGGCCGAGGCCACCGAGGAGTGGCGCAAGCGGTATGACATAAGGGCTGGTATCGAGGGAACGAACTCCGAGCTGAAGCGCGCCCACGGGCTTGGGCGCTTGCGGGTGCGAGGGGGCCGTCGGGTGCGGCTTGCCGTCTACCTGAAGGCGTTGGCGTGCAACTTCAAGCGGATGGTCCATGCACGCCTGGTGGAGATGGAGAACACGGCTCAGCGGGCGGTCGGGACGGTACCTGCGGTCGCGGCCGCATGAGGGCGCCGCTCCACAACTTCCACCGGGTGCCCTGAGCCACGGAAGGGGTACCGCAACGGGATCACGCTTGTCCTGAGCGCAGCAGATAGGGCGGTGAGGCCAGCAGCCGGCATCCCGTGGCCTCCTCCGCTCCAGACCACCTTCGCACGCCAGGGCTCATCTCAAACAGACTTGTTACGAGGGAATCAACATGCATCCCCGGTTGTCAGACTTGTCTGATGGTTTTTATTACGCGAGGTAACGCGGGGATAAGGTCGCCCGCCAAGGTGCCAGTATCCCCCATCTTGTCGCGGACCAGCTCTCCAGCGGCCCCATGCAGATAGACCGCGCATCCGGCGGCGTCCTCAGGCGAAAGCCCCTGGGCCAGCAGACCGCCTGTGATCCCGGCCAGCACGTCCCCGGTCCCGCCGGATGCCAGGGCTGGGTTGGCGAAGGGGCTCACCCGGCAGGCTCCATCGGGGCTGGACACAACCGTGTGGGCCCCCTTCAATACCACCACGTGTCCCCATTTGGCCGACCATTCCGTGGCGGTCTCCCAACGGGCCGCTTCGATGGATGAGGTGGGTACTCCGGTCAGTGTGGACATCTCGCCCGGATGGGGCGTGACCACGACCGGAGACTTCAGCCTCCGCCACCAGTCCTTGATGGCCGACATGTTGTTCAAACCATTGGCGTCGATAAGGACAGGTATCTCTGGCTGTGGCCCCGCCATCAGCAGCTTGCGCATAAACTCGATAAGGCCCTCGGAATTTCCGAGTCCGCACCCGACGACCATCGAGTCGTAGTGCCGGATGCCCTTCTTGATAATCCCCGCTGCATCAGGATGGATAGTAACGTTCCCGTCCTTCCGATCCTCGGGCCGGTCATCCGGCAGAGGCATGTGGATGATCTCGGTGAGCTTGGTAGCCAGGAAGGGATAGATGCTCTCGGGGGAGGCAAGGGTGACGAGACCCGGCCCTACCCTTGCTGCGGCCTGGGCGGTCAGCGATGCCGCCCCTACGTAGTTACGGGAGCCGGCAACGACCAGGGCATGCCCAAATGTGCCCTTGTGGGCCGAAGGAGGCCGTTGGGGAAGCTTGCCCCTTACCCAATCGCTGGTCAGCATCTCCAGTCGGATATTCTCGCCAACGTGTCTGGGAATGCCTATATCGACGACCTCCAGCCTGCCCAGCTTGGCCGCGCCCGGGAAGCGAAAGTGTCCGGTCTTTGGATAGCCCAGGGCTACAGTGACGTCGGCATCGAGGCAGGCGGGATCTGTCTCGCCGGTGTCCGCGTTGAGCCCGGTGGGCAGGTCCAGGGCCAGTATCTTCGTATTGCTGCGCTCACGGCTGGCCCTGAGCTGTTTCATGGCCTCTTTGATGATCCCTTCCAGGGGCCTGGCCTTTCCCGTCCCCAGCACCGCGTCTATGACCAGGTCGGATCGGGCCAGCAAGGCATCCACCGAGTCGTCTTTCGCTGAGAGAACCTGGACACCGTACTCAAGCGCCAGCTTGAGCTTGGGGTCTTCGTCCCGCCGTGGGATCAGCACATATGCCGTCACCTCGGCGCTCCAGCGTTGAAGATGGCGGGCCGCCACCAGGCCATCACCTCCGTTGTTTCCGGGCCCGACCAGCACCAGGATGCGACGCCCCGCCGCCAAGCCCATCTCCCTGCTCGCCACCTTGGCCACAGCCAGTCCGGCGTTCTCCATCAGGGTGTCTGTGCTCACACCCTCCGAGGCGCTGGACTCTTCCAGACGCTGCATCTGCTCAACGGTAACGATCTTCATGGTCTCGATTCGGCCTTATCCTCCGAACTTGCGACAACCATAGCCACCGCGTAGTCCCTGGAGTGGGAGATACTCAAGGAGATCTCGGTCACGCCCAGCTTCTCAGAGCGGGTGAGGGCCCGCCCGCTCAGGTGTATCGAAGGAGCGCCCCCGCGCTGTCGCACCACCTCGATGTCCTTCCAGCCGACGCCTCGTACGCCGGTGCCGAGAGCCTTCATCACCGCCTCTTTGGCGGCGAACCTCCCTGCCAGGTTCGGTGCCCTCCCACGGCAGTAGGATATCTCGTCGTCGGTATAGACCCGCCGCAGGAAACGCTCACCCCAGCGGTCGACTACCCTCTTGACCCTACCTATTTCTATTATGTCAACGCCTGTAGTCAGCATATAGACTAGCTTAAGTATTATAGGCGATGTGTCTAACTGAATAATCTGCTATGGTGTCTCCGCCCTGTGATATCATGGCCTGGGTCAAAACTTGGTCGGAGCAATCAATGGCTAAGATACTGGACGGCAAGGCCACGGCCGAACAGATTCGTCGGGAGGTGGCCGCTACTGTCGCCGATATCAAGGCACAGCATGGGGTTACTCCCGGTCTGGCGGCTGTGCTGGTGGGAGACGATCCGGCCTCTGCCATCTACGTGCGGAACAAAGGACGGGCCTGTGAGGAGGTCGGCATCCACAGCCAGACCTTCCACCTTCCCGCCGACACTTCCCAGCAGGAGCTATTGCAACTGATAGACAGGCTGAACGGCGACCCCGCCTTCAGCGGCATCCTGGTGCAGCTTCCCCTCCCCAAGCACCTGAACGAGTCCGCGGTTCTGCTGGCTGTGAGTCCGGACAAAGACGTCGACTGCCTGCATCCAACCAACCTGGGCAAGCTTGCTCAGGGGGAGGCCGACTTCCTTCCCGCTACGCCTGGAGGTGTGCAGCAACTGCTGCTACGCAACGGCTTCGACCCAGGCGGCAAGCACGTGGTCATCTGCGGGCGAAGCAACATCGTCGGCAAGCCCCTGGCCATCCTGCTCATGCAGAAAAAACCAGGCGCCAATGCCACGGTGACCGTCTGCCACACCGGCACTAAAAACATGCCTGAGTTGGCGCGCAAGGCCGACATCCTGGTGGCCGCCATGGGTCGCTCGAAGGCCATCACCGCCGATATGGTCAAGGAAGGCGCCGTGGTCGTGGACGTGGGTATCAACCGCGTGGACGACCCGTCCCGAAAGTCCGGCTACCGCCTCGAGGGCGACGTGGACTTTGGGCCCGTGTCTGAGAAAGCGGCGGCCATCACGCCAGTCCCGGGGGGAGTGGGCCCCATGACCATCGCCATGCTTTTGGTGAACACCGTCGCCGCTGCCCGCCTGGCCATCGCTGATAAGTAATCTCAATAGCCATCCCGCATGCGAACCTCCGACTTCGACTACCACCTGCCGCCCCATATGATCGCCCAGACCCCCCTGGAGCCCCGGGATTCGTCATGTCTACTGGTGCTCCATCGTGACACAGGTAGCCTTGAACACAGGCGCTTCCCTAACCTGGTCGAGTATCTGAGGGATGGCGACGTGCTGGTCTTCAACGACAGCCGTGTCGTCCCGGCCAGGCTTCACGCCAGGCGAGAAGGCACGGGCGGCCGTGTGGAGTTCTTGCTCTTGCAGAAGCTGGAGCTGGGCCTGTGGACTGCCGTTGGCAAGCCATCTCGAAGCCTCAAACCGGGTAACAGGTTTCTGGTGGATGGCGGCACGACCAACAAGCTCGAGATCGAGGTCATGAGTGTGGGAGAAAACGGCACGCGTACCGTGCGGCTCTCGACGGATACGCTGCTGGACAGGTTGGGCGAGATGCCGTTGCCGCCCTACATCCACGAGCCATTGTCTGATCCGGAGAGGTACCAGACGGTCTATGCCCGCGTACCAGGCAGCGCGGCGGCGCCCACGGCCGGGCTACACTTCACTCCGGGGCTGCTGGAAAGTCTGAAGGCGCGTGGAGTGGAGCAGGCCTATGTCACCCTCCATGTAGGACTGGACACCTTCCGACCGGTCGATGAAGACGACCCCGGGGACCACAGGGTCCACGGTGAGTACTACACGGTCGGTGGGGAAGCCGCTTCCGTTCTAAACGCGGCGCGTAGCGACGGGCGGCGGATCATCGCCGTCGGCACCACGTCGGTTAGGGTGCTGGAGCAGGCAGCCTTGCGATCTCATCAGCAGGGCCGCATTGGACTGAGGCCGGAGTCCGGCTGGGCGGACCTGTTTATTCTACCCGGCCACAGGTTCCGAGTCGTTGACGCCATGATAACCAACTTCCACCTGCCGCGTTCCACACTGCTTATGCTGGTCAGCGCCTTCGCCGGCCGCGAGCTGGTGCTGAGAGCGTATCACGAGGCCATCGCCAGCAGCTACCGCTTCTACTCCTTCGGTGACGCGATGCTAATGGTCTAAGGGTCCGTTCCGACAGGCCTCGGTTGGGATTCAAAAAGCAAGGATATCGGTGTACAGTTAGGAGATTCGAAAATCCGATTGCCTGCCCACCTACAAGCTGTTACCCTAACTAACGAAGCCTGTTGCGTGAGAGTGGCCCTTGGCCGAAAAGGAACTGCCCACAGAAACCCCTGGCTCCGTATTGTTCCCTCAATTCAGGTCCGACCTATACGAAATGACTTCCAGTGAGATCCAAGGACTGTCTCCAGAGCAGATGGACTTCACGTCCGACCAGTGGGAGTGGAGCAAGTGGAGCATCGACCGGAACCTGCGTCATATTGCCAGGGAAATTTTCTCTGGTTTCTTCAGATATGGGGCGACCAGCTCCTCCCCTACGGGTACGACACCGGAGACGCAGGCCTTGCCACATCCCCCTATAGCTGGCGGCGTCTGGAAGGGGATGAATACTGGGCCACCGAGGACATAATGGACTCGCTTCGAATGGGCCTACAGCTTGCCCAGTTCCTCTTGGGGCGCGAGACAGTAGGCTCATTACGCAACAAGCAGGTTACTATGGACAATAACGACTGGTGGCGGTTAGCCTTCAAGGCCCATCCAGGCGATATAATCCCCCTAGCCGAGGACTCATCCAAGGTCGTCATTACCCTGGAGGCCACATTCCGCCTCCGATACTTCGAACACATCACCCACCTCTACAACATCCAGCGCCTCAAGCGGGCCCAGGGCCTTGAGACTGTATCCCAGGTCCCCATGGAGGGCTACCACGCCCTCCCCGAATGGGACACCAGCGAACCCTCCTAGAGCTTTTTCTGACCCTCCTATCAATGCAGCCCAAGGGTCTTCGTTGAACTCGGCATTCCCGCTGTATTGTGTGAGGCGCCAAATAGTGGCCAGATTTTGAGATGGTACCAATTAAATACGTTGCTCACGAACCTAACAAGCCTAAGTACAAGGTTGACATCATTCTTTCTCTGGAAAGCGAGAGGCGGAAATTCATTGGTGTACAAATGAGACCCCATGAGATTCAAATGTGGTTGTACTATCCAAAGGGTGAGGGGACTTGACCTTACCCCCGAAAACAGTAACAGTGGCAAAGAGAGTCCTCCGGGTAAAATAGGACATAGTAAGGAGGGCTCATGGCACGGAAGAGGTACACAGAGGAGCAGATCATAGGGGTCCTGAACGAGGCAGAGGCAGGGGCCAAGACAGGGGAGCTGTGCCGCAGTCACGGCATGAGCGAAGGCACCTTCTACAAGTGGAAAGCCAAGTACGCCGGGCTGACGTTGAACGAGTTGAAGAGGCTAAGGTCCGTTGAGGAAGAGAACCGGCGCCTGAAGCAGATTGTGGCCCAGCAGGCGTTGGACAACTGGTCTCTGAAGGAGTTGCTGGCAAAAAACTTCTGAAGCCCAAGGTGAGGAAGATGGCAGCGGCATATGCCATAGAGAGTCTTGGGCTGAGTGAGAGGAGGGCCTGTCTGCTTACTGGTATCCCACCCTCGGTCTATCGGTACAAGTCGAAGCAGGGTGATGATGCTGTCCTGCGTCGCAGAATGCGTGAGCTGGCATGGGAGAGGAAGCGCTTTGGCAGTCCCAGGTTGCACATCATGCTGAAGAGAGAAGGCCTGGTGATCAATCACAAGCGTACAGAGCGCATCTACAGTGAAGAGGGGCTTGCGCTCAGGAAGAAGAGGAGGCGCAAAGGGGCGGCAGGGGTCCGGGAGACCATTCCATCTCCTGTACGTCCTAATCAGAGGTGGTCCATGGACTTTGTCTCTGATAGCACTGTGACCGGTCGGCGCTTCCGGGCATTGGCCATAGTGGACGACTATTCACGGGAGTGCCCAGCCATCGAGGTAGATACCTCTCTGGGAGGCGCCAGAGTGGTGGGAGTCCTGGAGAGACTGGAAGAGACACGGGAACTACCTGAGGTGATCACTGTGGACAACGGCCCGGAGTTCGCAGGCAAGGCCATGGATGAGTGGGCCTATCGGAGGGGTATCAAGTTAAGCTTTATACGTCCTGGCAAGCCGGTAGAGAACGCCTTTGCTGAGAGCTTCAACGGCCGACTACGCGACGAATGCTTGAACATCAACTGGTTCATGAGTGTAAGGCATGCCAGGGAGATCATAGAGAGCTGGCGGCAGGACTACAACGAGGTCAGGCCCCACAGTTCCCTGAAGGGTAAAACGCCCAAAGAGTTTGCTGGCTCTATGGCTGGACTCTACTAGCCAATGATACTAACTTCGGGGTAAGGTCAGACTGGTTATCACTTGTCACGCCACCAAAGTGGCAAAAGGCATGTGAAGCTAACCGTAACCGGTATTGCTTGACACTCCCAATGGGTTATGTCACCATGTTCTGTATCTAGTCCTATATCTCGATTAGGAGTGAAGCCGAGTTGGCTAACAAGCCCTCTGGAGCAGCTCCGACCGCTCCGGCCCCAAAAAGCAGACCGCCCGAAAAGGGGCTGTTCGAAAAGCTTCTCCCGTCCGTTTACGCTTTATGGAGGGTGATCAAAAAGCCTGGCTCCGAGCCTGCCAAACCGGCCGGAACCGCCCAATTCCCTGGTCAGCCTCCGGAACCACCTATGCAGCAATCCGCCGAGCCCGTTGCTGAGACTCCGGTAGCGCCTGAAACTGCTGAACCGGTTCAGCCGGCCGCGCCACAGCTACAGCCCATGGGCCAATCGGAACCGGCACAGCCTCAGCAACCTCCCCAACGGCCCGTATTGAGAACTCCACCGGTTGAAGACCAACCGCGATCTGCAAAGCCGGAGGTTCGCCCTGCCTCTGAACCGGAGTCGTTGCTTGCGGAACCAGAATTTGACACTGCGGTCGACGAGCCTTAGCCCGAATCCACCGAAGGACACCGATGGACGGCGTGAGGAAAGCGGAAGGGGGGTGAGGGAGCTACAGGGGAAATAGCCTGGGTTCCATTTGGGGTGGGAGGTCGGCGGACGGTCTTCATCGCCGCACAGGGGCCCCTAAGGCCCTATGCGGGAGCTGCGATGCGCGGGATGGCGAGAGGATACGCAGCAGGGGACTCTCGCGACCGGGGTGGCGCGAGATTGCGGGGACGTTGGGTCAGTTGCAGGCTGGCCGTCAGGCCGGGAACGGAATGGCTTGCAGCCGGGCCAAGGCGCGACTGAACTGGGTTTCCCAAGGCCAGCGCCGGGGAAGATGCAGGGTCAATCGGCGTGCCGAGCGGGTGATCCGTCCGGCCAAGGCAAAGACCCGTCGTCTGAGGGTCTTGGTGGTCACGATCTGCTGACCCAGGCCGATGCGGGCTGTCCAGCGGGCCAGGTTGTGCGCCATCACCTGGACCGCCAGCCAGGCGCCGTTGGCGGCGAAGCGGCCCGAGGGGAGATGGTTCAGCCCCACGCCGTACTTGAGGTCGCGTATGGCATTCTCGATCTCGGCGTGGCGGCGATGGTCAGCCTCCAGTTCGAGCAACTCCCCGTCCCGGTCGGTGATGAAGCCGTGATAGCTGTATTTGGCGAAGAGGGCGAGCTGGGAACCGGGCGTCGGCTTCACCCGCCGGACGATGAGCCGTACCGGCGCGGCGTCCGCCTCGGCCTGGAAGGGGGTGCAGGTGGTCTCGGCCACATCGGCGGCGCCGTCCATCCAGTAAGGAATCGGCGTCCAGGCATCTTCGGGTATCGCCTCGATGAGATTCCGCAGGCGGGCGCGCTGGCGGATGGCGATGGAGAAGCGGACATCCATCCGGCGGCAGACGGCGACCACGGCGTGGGTATAGAAGCCGCTGTCGGCCCGCACCGTGAGTTGTCCCCTGGCCCCGCCGTAGCGCACCCGTCCCACCGTCTCACGCAGGAAGTGGGCGGCGCCGCGGGCGGTGTTGGCCCGGCCCTCGCGCAGCCGGGACATCAGCACGTCTCCGGTGCCGGCGGCGATGGCCAGCAGCGGGTGGTAGCCGCGGGCGCCGGTATAGCCGTGGTGGCGCGCGCCCTCCTTGGCCAGTCCGTAGGTCTCGCAGATGGTGGAATCGAGGTCGATGGTGAACGGCGCGTCGCCGGGTCCCGCCCCGGCCTGCCAAGCCCGGGCCAGCAACTCGCGGCTCACCCGGTCCAGTTGACGGACGTGGCCCCACCGGAAGCTGCGCAGGAAGGTGCCCAGGGTGGATGGCGCCTTAGCCGTGCCGCCCAGGGTGCAGGCCGTCCCCCCGGTGCGCAACACATCGGCGTCGTCAATGCAGTCGCCCCCAGCCAGCGCAGACGCCACCAGCGTCATCATCTTGTCGCTCGTGTTCGCCCGCCCCGGGGCATCGCCCAGGTCGAGGCGCTGCCGGACGAGTTCGGGCAGGCCGAGGTGCCGCGCCAGGGTGGCGGGAAGGATCAGCCCGGCATTGGCCACCAGGCGGCGGTCGTCGAAGAGGATGCGGATACGGTCGGGGTGGTTCTGTGGCAGCATCTATTGGGTGCTCCTTGTTTCCGGGCGGGTTTCTGTTCCAAAACCATTATCCCAGATTCAGAGGAGCACCCGCTGGCTTCTTCAATGGCTGTCCCCAAGGCCGTCCTTCGGTGGATTCGGGGTTACGAAGAACCCGACGACCAGGATATTAACCTCGGGTGGTCGGAAATCGAGGACTCGACCAACAAGGCGCGTGAAGAGCTGCTAGCTCTCCAGAAGACTAGGGCTGAATCAGCCCAGGTCAGAGCACAGGCTCGGGAAGTCCTGGACCGGGTTGAAGATACCCAGGACCAAGTTGAACAGGTCATGGGACGGGCACGCAATACTTTCAGTAAAGCTCTGGCCCTGAACCCGGAAGCCCTAAAGTCCTTGGCATCTACCGTCAGGACTCTTGAGGAGGCCATTAAAACTCAGCGCCGACTTCGGCAGCTCACACGGCAACAAGCCGAAGAGGAAGTCGAATGGGCCCGCCAAGAAGCTACCGACGCGCTTTTGAACGCACTAAACGCGGTTCGGAGGGCAAGTAACTACGTAAGTCGTGAGCTTGAGGAGTCGAAGCGTATTACATCGACGGCGGAGTCTCTTAAGGAGTCTTCTCAAGACGAGCTCGAACGTGCCGAGAGAATCCTGTCGGACGCCGAGGCACTGGTAAGACGGGAGGCTCGAAGACTGTTGGATGAACCCTGGACTGCCGGCAGAACTCCTTCCAGAGAAACAGTTGTGCCGTCGAGGCGCAGGACCCGGGATACCAAGCCAAGGCGCACCACAGGGAAACCTCGTCTCCCAGAGGATAGGCCCGTAGTGTCTGCGCAGCAGCAGAAGCCTTCGGAGGCTGTACCCAAAGAACCGAGCTCAATATCCTCGGAGCCCTTGACCCAGCCATCCAACGCAGTGTCTCCTGGGGATTTAGAGTCAGCCTTAAACGAGTTTCTGAGATCGGTCGAGGGTGGAGGTCCAGAACATTCAATGGAAGAGGAGCTGGTTGAGGTTCCTCGCGAACAATCAGAGGATCTTTCTTCTGGCGAACTGGACTCACTAAAGAAAGAGTTGGAGTCGTTTAAGTCTCAAGAGGCCGATGCAGTGACTCAGCCTGAAGTGCAAGAGGAGAATTTATCCGAGACTATCGGAGACCTTCAACAACCTCCCACCGAAACAGAGAAGGAGTTTAGGGACCAGCTTCTCGAAAAGCTTGGCGATACCCTGGGTGGGTCACAGCCCGATCAAAACCTTGCGCCTGAAGTCTCGGCGACGCCAAATCTTGAAGCGGCGGAGAAGACGCTTACCCTTGAACCGATGGGGGGTGAACAAACTTCGAGTGGCCAGCCATCCCTCGTCGAGGCAAGCTATAAAGGAACCCTTTATATAGTAGTCGCACCCCCACCAGACCAAGCGGCGTTGACTTTCCTCTGGGATGTCATAGACTCGGTGGCCGGAGTCGGGAAACTGACCGCGCACTCTGGCGGACGGCTCAGGAGATGAGTTCACCCTTGACATGGGTGATGAACCTCTTGTGACGGAAGACCTACTAAGACGTATACCGGGGTCTCAAATAACGGCCCTGGGGCCTGACCGTATCCAGATAAGATTAGCCCTCCCCACCGAATAGGGCGGACTCCCTCTAACGGCCGTAACTCTCCTTCAGGTACGTAAGCACCGCGCTGACACGGGGGTGAATTGCGTCCGCCTGATGCAAGTGCAGCTCCTGATATATCGCGTTGATGTAATTTTCGACTGATTTGTTTCCAAGTACCAGCTCTCCGGCAATGGCCGCGTTAGTGTAGCCTTGGGCCATTAACGCCAGCACTTCTTGTTGTCGCGGTGTAAGCTTTGAAACAGCGGAACCTTGTCGGGGCCTGAGGCCACTGACTACGTCGGGGTCCAACACCACCAGGCCTGCTGCCGAGCCCTCAATCGCCCGACCCAGCGCCGATGCGTCTCCCACCGATTGCTTCAGAAGGTATGACCACCCTGATGCCTCGTCGGCTGAGAGGTTGCTGATATATTCCTTGTCCTTGTGGGCCGAGAGGATCACTATGCCCACGTCGCGATTCTTCTCCTTGATCGTTCGGCCCGCTTCGATACCATTAGGCTCGCTGCCCAGTTCGATATCCATCAAGATGACGTCCGGCTTTAGCTCTTCTGCCATTTGAATAGCGGCGCTTCCGTTGTCAACCGCATCGACAACTTCCAGATTCTGCATTGCGGATAGCGAGATCTTCAACATGTCCCTGAGAAGACCCTCATCCTCTACGATCATGATCTTTATCATATTCAGTCCCTTTTTATTACTATGGAAACGAAGCCTATTCTATAAATGTTGCACCGGAAAAGCAACATGATGGCCCCACCAGGCCTCTCGCCAATACCTGTTCAGCCTCGCGGTTCCCGGGTGTGAGGGTCGTTTCATGGCCTGTGATATCACACTGACAGAGCAGGGTGCCACCATACCGGTACCTCACCAAGGAACTCCCGGTTCCTAGGTGCTGCCACCAACTCCAGCCATAAGCGTGCATTTCGTTACATGGGTGGCAATCCTGTGTGACACGCATCCACCCGTCCCTACACTGATTTCTAGACGTTTTGTGCTGGCCCCAGTGCGAGGGAACCAGGAAGGGGCATCGAAAGGAGGGACTAATGTAGTGGCGGACAGACGCTATATGTGGGGATTCCACAAAGGCTAAATACGAAGAAAAACCCAGGAACAGGGAATACAAGAGGAGGAAACATTCGATGAAACGCGACCTACTAAAGTTTAATAGCGATGAGCGAGGCATCACAGGACTAGAAACTGCCATCGTATTGATCGCTTTCGTCGTGGTTTCTCAAGTGGACCCCATCATCAGGACAGCGGTGAGGCTAAAATAAGAGAGTCTACCGCTGGGGTGTCTCGTAAACCTTCATCCGATGGTAAGGCTGGTGGAAGTTCCAGTAAACACCTTTGTGGGCTCACTGCATGGAACACCTGACCCGGTGACCGATAGCCCAGGGCTTGATGGGGCCGCTCTTGGTTGTAGAAGGCCAGATAAGCCCCAATCCCCTTTCTGGCCTCAGTCCCATTTTGGTATGCCTTCAGGTACACCTCCTCGTACTTGATGCTGCGCCACAGCCGTTCCACGAAGACGTTGTCCATGCACCGGCCCCTGCCGTCCATGCTCACTTGAACGCCTTGCGCCAGCAGCATGCTGGTGAAGGCCTCGCTGGTGAACTGGCTGCCCTGGTCGGTGTTGAAGATCTGTGGCCGACCCTTGCTCAAGGCCTCTTCCAGAGCCGCAACACAGAAGTCTACCTCCAGGGTGTTGGACAGCCGCCAGGCCAGCACGTAGCGGCTGTGCCAGTCCATGATGGCCACCAAGTAGAGGAAACCCCGAGCCATGGGTATGTAGGTGATGTCGGTGGCCCACACCTGGTTGACCCGGTTGATCTCCAGCCCCCTGAGCAAGTACGGATAGACCTTATGCCCTGGGTTTGGCTTGCTGGTGTTGGGACGCCGGTAGATGGCCTCCAGGCCTATCAGCTGCATCAGCCGGCGGACCCGCTTGCGGTTGACCTGGTGTCCGTGATTTCTGAGCCAGGCAGTCATCCTTCTGGAGCCGTAGAAAGGTGTCTTCAGGTACTGTTGGTCTATGAGGGCCATCAACTCCAAGTCCTCGGCGCCGGCCTCGGTTGGCAGGTAGTACAACGCGGAGCGGCTGATACCCAGCAACGCGCACTGGCGCACCAGAGACAGCTTCGGTTCTTCTCGGTCAATCATGGCCCGGCGTTGGGACCGGCTCACAACCCGAAGCTCCGTGACAAAAATCCCGTTCCACCTTGAGCTGCCCAATCTGTTGGTAGATCTGGGCAGTGAGGACCTCTTGGTCCTTCTCCTGACGTCCAGCACCATTTTCAAAGAGGTGCGGCGCCCCCTGAGTCAAGGCCTTCTTCCAGGCATGGATCTGGCTCGGGTGGACTTCAAACCGGCTGGCCAGCTCTGCAATGGTGTGCTCCCCTTGGAGCGCGGCCAAAGCCACTTTGGCCTTGAAGACTGGGCTGTGCTTCTTACGTGTTTGCTTCATGTCCTGCTCCTTGTTTCCGTCCTATTTTAGGAGCGGGACTCTCTCTTAGCCACCTGTCCGAATTTTGGGGTCCACCTCAGGTATCCCTTGCGGCTTCCGTTGAGGAAGTAAGCGCCGAGGAACTGGCCGAGGAAATGCGGTCGTTCATGTCCGAATTCCAGATAGAGTAGCGGTGGCTTATACGTTATGAGTGTTGCGATCCCGTGGATAGGCTTCATGTCCACTTTGTTGGTAATCATGTGGGCTGCCTCGAGTGGACTCCTGAGTATGTTTACCGACCATTCTAATGCGTTTAGAAATGCTCAGGAAGTGCAAGCGGAGAGACTACATACCCGGATCTCGGTCGATTCGACCGATGTTTCCATAATCAATGAAAGTGGAGGGAAATGTTTTACGTCCTATCTTGTCGTCGACACTAAAGTGGGCAACTCGGGTGACGAGCCCATTGAGGAATTCGCAGACGTAGACCTGGTTTTGGCCTACACCAGCGATTCCGGCGCCAAGGTCTCGGAACACCAGAAATATGTGTCCTCGAACGTTTTAGACGACCAATGGACCGTTCAGAGCATAAGCCCGGACAACTTCGGCACCAACATATGGGACCCAGAAGAAACGGCGACTCTGAGGGCCAGGCCAAGTCCACTGCCGCAGACCGGCAGTCTGGGCACAGTTCTCCTGGCCGCACCTCAGGGAGTTACAGACTCCGCCTACGTGGACTTCGACTACAACATGCCTATTAGCAACGACTGCCGTTATCTCCACAACAATCCCACGCCAGCGACTGGAGACACCGATCGCCAGTTCGGGCTGCCGGTAGACAAGACAGTTCCAACTAGTACCACTCTGTATAACTATGACCAGGACGTCGACGCCAACCCTGGGAGAACCATAGCCAAAGCAGGTGCTGGCCCGGGGGAGACTGATCCAGCCAAGTACCAGACATGGAGGACAGCAGTCCTCTCGGAGCCCTTGACGCTCGAATATCCCGTTGCGGTTGACTTGTGGGCGGCATCTCAAGGGTACCAGTTGAGTAAGCTGGGCATAGTAACAGTATTTTTCAGGGATTACGACGGCAGCACATATACCGAGATCGGCCAGGGGACAATGTTCTCTACCGACTGGCAGGATGGGTCTTCAAGCTTCGTTCGAAAAACGATTTTGGTACCAAAGTTTGACTACACGGTCCCGGCGGGTAACCAGTTGGAAGTCGAACTGGTAGTTGAAAACGCAGGAGCCTCGGAGATGTGGTTTGCGTACGACACCGAGTCGTACCAGTCCCTGGTTAACCTCTCCTATGCCACGCCTACGTACACCACTTTCTACTATCTACACAACAATCCGACGCCACCTACGGGTAACACAAACATGCAGGCGGTATTGCCGATGGACACAACTGCGCCTACCGCCACGACTCTGTACGACTACTCCAACGATTTCAACCCTTCCGCAGCCGGCCGTACCCTACAGAAAACTTCTCAGGGAGTCAGTGAGTCATTGCTGAAGAAACACCAGGTCTGGCGGTCTGGAGCCCTGGCCGGCGACCTGGCTATTACAGGAGATGTTTCGATTGATGTCTGGGGTGCCTCCGCTAACTTTACTCAGGCCAAGACGGGAATCATCACCGTATATCTAAGAGATTACAATGGGTCGACACATACGGAAATCGGCAACGGTAGCGCATATGCTGCCGACTGGCAGGATGGCTCAGGCACGTGGGTGAAGCGTTCGATTGTGATTCCGGAGCTAAGCTATACGGTTTCTTCTGGGAACGAGCTTGAGGTATTCATGGTCGTGGAGTTGCAGGCAGGCTCCAATATGTGGGTTGCCTACGACACTACGTCCTACACGTCTGTCCTAAAGATTCCGTAGTTCATGGGAGGAATTGATTTGGCAACGATGTTTGTCGGTATAGCCATGGGGGTGATGTTGATAACCCTCGCCCTGGTTATGCTGGGAGGTGGCCCCGCGGCCAAGTAAGACTGTCCTGGTCGCTCGCCGGGCGTTAGGACTCGGCTATCCTGACAGGGTGGCCCTCGAGAAACGCCTGAATGTCCTCAACGGCGTCCGCAAAAAACAGCTCGTAAACCTCCCTTGTGACGTATCCGACATGAGGAGTTATGACGGTATTTTTTAAGCCTAGCAAGGGGTGGCAGGGAGGCAACGGCTCCTGATCGAACACGTCCAGCGCGGCCCCGGCTATGACTCCGTCCTGCAAGGCGTCCACCAACGCCTTCTCGTCCACGATCGGACCTCTGGAAGTATTCACAAGATATGAAGTGGGCTTCATCAATGCCAGTTCCTTCGCTCCGATAAGACCTCTGGTCCTATCGCTCAAGACCAGGTGTACAGTCAATACGTCTGAGTGGGACAGCAGATCTTCTTTGGTGACCAGCTCGACGCCGACCTCCGACGCCCTCTCTTCTGTGAGGTTCTGACTCCAGGCGATCACCGACATTCCGAACGCCGCGCCTATGGTTGCTACCTGCGAACCAAGGTTACCCAGGCCCATCACACCAAGAACCTTGCCCCGCAGGTCGATTCCGATACCTGTCTGCCAGCTTCCGCCACGCGTTGCCGCGTCTTCCGCAGGAATACTTCGGACCAACGCTAGAATCAGCCCCCAGGTGAGCTCCACGGTGGAATAGCCGTGGCTACGCGTGTTGCAGACCAGGATGCCGAGCTCTGTGGCTGCCCGCACGTCTATCGCATGGTTTCGCCTGCCGGTGCTCACCAGAAGTCTGAGCTTTGGAAGTCTTTCCAGTAAGGTTCGCGGGAATGGAGTCCGCTCTCTCATCGCAACGACTATGTCGAAGTCCAGTAGCCGCTCCACTACGGAGTCCGGACCCGCAAGGTTGTCGTGGAAAACCTCCACCTTCGTTCCGTCTGGGAGGACACTCCAGTCCGCCAGATTCAGCGCGACCTTCTGATAGTCATCCAAGACTGCGACCCTGGGCATTTTGGTACCTCCTAGACGCTCCCAGGCTGCGATGCGCCAGCATTGTAACATGGTATGGGTGACATGTTTGTCTCCCATAGCAACGGTGACCGCAAGCTGATATGATGGCGAGGCCCTACATTTAATCAGGCGATCAGGGATATGGCGATGGCTAACTTCAAAAAAGATACGGTAAAGGCCAACGACATAAACTTTCATTGCCTGGAGATGGGTGAGGGCCCACTGGTCCTGTGTCTTCATGGATTTCCCTCCAATGCCCATTCGTTCCGCTTCCTCCTACCCGCCCTCGCCGGTGGAGGCTTCCGGGCTGTGGCGCCCTTTATGAGGGGATACGCGCCGACCGAGCAGCCCAAGGATGGCCGGTACGATACTCCCCTTCTGGGAAAGGATGCATTGGCTCTGATAACTGCCCTGGGCGACGAGCGTGGCGCTATCGTCGGCAACGATTGGGGGGCTTATGCCGGCTGGGGTGCGGCCGTCATGGACCCGGAAAAGCTAACCAAGCTGGTAACGATAGCGACGGTACACCCCGCTGCCGCGGAGTCCAGGAGTTATGAGTATCTCAAGGGCCAATGGCACTCGTTCTATTTTCAGATGCCGTCCGCGGATCAAACCATGGCCCACGACGATTTCGCCTTCATAGACGATTGGTATAAAGACGCCGCGCCTGGGTGGGACGCTCCGAAAGATGCCAAAGAGAGGGTGAAGGAAACCTTCCGCAAGCCCGGAACAGTACAGGCGGCCCTGGGTTATTACCGCAGCAGATTAAACACCACAGGTCAGATGATGGATCTGCAGGAGAGGATCGATACGTCGACCATTCCAGTTCCCACTCTGGCGCTCCACGGAGACCAGGACCGCCCTCGACGATTGGAAGCGTTCCGGAACATCGGCCGCGTGTTTACCGGTGGTCTCGAGAAGGCGGTGGTTCCCGGGACGGGCCACTTTATGCACGAAGAGGCCCCGGACCAAGTCAACCCATTGATAGTCGACTTTTTGAAACGTTGAAACCAAGGTGATAGAAAGGCGACGTTGAACATGATCTCCCAGTTGCGAACCTATACCGTCAACAAAGGCCAGATGGACCAGTGGGTAAAACACTTTGACGAAGTGCTCATGCCGCTGATAAGGGAGCAGGACATTACCCTCAACGGCGTTTGGGTCAGCGAAGATAAAACACAGTTCATCTGGATACGCAGCTTCGAAGATGCCGAGGACATGAACAAAAAAGAGGCTGCGTTATGGGGGACTGCGAAGTGGGGGTCCATCGTTGACTACACCAGGAGTTTTCTCGCCCGCCAAACCGTGAAAATCATGGAACCTGTCTCTCTGGAGAAGTGAATCCAGATTGCGTTTGCCCCATCGGATCTCCAATTGGGTCCTCGCCTGTTCAATAGCCCACACTTGCTTTCAATCGATGTCTGCCTAAAGGGCATCGATTGACGCTCTCGTCTAAATACCAAATGCCGGCCTCAAAACCTCCTGGTGTTTTCTATGGCTGGTGGCTGGCTGGGGTAGCTGCGTTCGTCATCCTCATAGGTATAGTTCCTCTATTCATGGCTCTACCTGCATGGGTAGTGGTTCTCAGCGACGAATTCCCTTCCTGGAGTGCAGGAGAACTGTCATGGGCCTATGCTCTAACGCGAGTAGAAGGTTCGTTGATGGGGCCTGTTGGTGGGTACCTTATAGACCGGTATGGCTCGCGGCGAATGCTCTTGGCCGGATGGTTGGTTATGGGTGTCGGATGGTTAATCTTCAGCCAGGTTCACGATTTGTGGCAACTCTATCTGGCTTTCTTTGTGATGAGCGTAGGTGTTGGGTTGGGCACTTGGCACGCCATGATGGCCATGCTCAATAATTGGTTCGTCCGAAGAAAAACAACGGCGATGTCAATAGCCATTGAGGGTGTCGCCTTGGGCGGTGTCGTGCTGATTCCGCTCATAGCATGGATTATCGACCCGGAAGCCGTTGGATGGCGAACGACGGCCATGGCTATCGGCATAATCGTTTTGCTTTTAGCGTTTCCGATATCGCGTCTGATCCGGAACCGACCAGAGGAATATGGCCTGCTGCCGGATGGCGATACGGTTTCGGTCGAAACCAGGGATCAAACTCCAGATTCTACCACCGAAGAGCGAAGGTTCTATTGGAAAGACGCCGTGCGGTCCCGCACGTTCTGGTATATAACCCTGGGACATGCTGCTTCCGCGATGGCGATACACGCGATACTTGTGCATCTAGGGCTGATGCTTCAAGACAGAGGTCTTTCCCTTCAGTTGGTTGGCTGGGTTGTAGCCACATATATGGGTGTCCAGGTGATATTCACCATCGTTGGAGGCTATATCGGCGATCGTATCTCGATCAATATTGATTTGTTCGTAAAAACCCCTCGCCAGCCTGGGCAAGGTGGGGATAATGTAATAAAAGGTCGTGGGCGCTGCGCCTGGCCGAGGGAGGGGAGGATGTTCCGAATACGAGACCCGCAAGAGAGCCTCTGGCAGTCCCAGTTCCTGGTGACGCCGAAGAAGGCTAAGCGCCTGGAGAGAAGTTGGGCCGAGGTTTTCCGAAACGAGGCGCTCCCCCTGATTGACGAGGAGCGCTTTGCTCCCATGTACTGCGTGGACAACGGCCGTCCCAACCGGGCGGTGCAGACCGTCCTCGGGGTCCACCTCCTCAAAGAGATGTTCAACCTCACCGACGATGAAGCTCTGGAACAACTAGAGTTCAACCCTTCGGCAAGCTCAGGGCAGGCTCTGCTCTGGCACCACGCCCTGCGGCTGGACATCGAGGAGACCCACCTGCCCCAGAAGACCCTCCACAACTTCCGAGTTCGCCTGATGCAGCACGACGGTGGCCGGCTGGCTTTCCAGGAGACCACGGACCGGATCATCCAGGCGCTGGGCATACGCACCGGAAAGCAACGGCTGGACTCCACCCACATCATGAGCAACATCGCCACACTCACCCGGCTGGGCCTGTTCTGTGAGACGATGCGGTTGTTCCTGCGGGCCTTGCGCTGGGAGCACCCAGAGCTTCGCCCTGGGGTTCCGGAGGGCCTCCTAGGGCGCTATTTGAAGGAAGAAGACGAGGCGACCCACTACGAGGACGCCCGCACGGGGGAGGGTCGGCGACGCCTTTCGGTCTGTGCCCGGGACCTCTACCGGCTGGTGGACCGGTTCCATGGCACGACTGCTGCCCAGCTGGAGGAGTACCGGCTGCTGGAGCGGCTGCTGCGGGAGCAGTGCCATGTGGGCAAACACCAGGACGGGCGCCCCAGGGACGATGACGACGATGCTGGGGGATGCAAGGTGCCCGTGGCCTTGAAGGACCCGAAGCAGGTGTCCGCCGACTCGCTGCAATCGCCCCACGACCCGGATGTGACCTACAGCGGCCACAAGGGGAAGGGGTACGAGGTGCAGGTGGCGGAGACCTGCCACGAGGAGAACGCCACCCAGCTCATCACCCACGTGGAGGTGACCCCCTCGAGTGGGAGCGACACCGACGTGAGCGTGCCGGTCGTTGACGGGCTCGCGGAGCGGAAGGTCCGACCGGACGAGCTCTTCGCCGACACGGCGTATGGGTCGGGCCGCAATGCCTTCGAAGCCTCGCGCCGGGGAACGGAACTGGTGAGCCCGGTGGCGGGGTCGGCGCCGGGGAACTCGCACGAAGGAGAGGGTGACGGACCACCGCCGCTCACCGCCGCGGACTTTCAGATCGACGTCACAGGGGAGCAGGCCACGGCGTGCCCCGCCGGCCACCCGTCCATCGAGGAGTACGAGCTGAAGGATGCGCCGGAGCGGGTAGAGGTCCACTTTGCCGGGACAACATGCGAGCCCTGCCCCTTGCGATCCCGTTGCCCGGTGAAGCTGGACCGGCGTGCGGGGGCCTACGTCCTCAAGGCGGACCTGGTGAAGGTGAACATCGAGCGGCGCCGGAGGGCCGAGGCCACCGAGGAGTGGCGCAAGCGGTATGACATAAGGGCTGGTATCGAGGGAACGAACTCCGAGCTGAAGCGCGCCCACGGGCTTGGGCGCTTGCGGGTGCGAGGGGGCCGTCGGGTGCGGCTTGCCGTCTACCTGAAGGCGTTGGCGTGCAACTTCAAGCGGATGGTCCATGCACGCCTGGTGGAGATGGAGAACACGGCTCAGCGGGCGGTCGGGACGGTACCTGCGGTCGCGGCCGCATGAGGGCGCCGCTCCACAACTTCCACCGGGTGCCCTGAGCCACGGAAGGGGTACCGCAACGGGATCACGCTTGTCCTGAGCGCAGCAGATAGGGCGGTGAGGCCAGCAGCCGGCATCCCGTGGCCTCCTCCGCTCCAGACCACCTTCGCACGCCAGGGCTCATCTCAAACAGACTTGTTACGAGGGAATCAATATTGGGATATTCGTCTTTTCAAGCATCCAAGGACTATCGTTAATAATTCTAGTGTTTCTTAGCCACAGCGAGGCCACCGCGATTCTGTTCGCCGTTATTCTGGGTGTCGGGTTCGGAGGTCGAAATCCGATGACTTCGGCCATATGGGGAGTTTACTTCGGCCGTAAGTCTTACGCCTCTATTGTGGGCCTCGCCCAGATTCCGTTTAACGCCTTGGTCCTGATCGGGCCGTTGTTCGCGGGATATATGTTCGATGCCTTGGGTAAGTACGATGTCCCATTCTTAGCTCTTGCTGCGGTGAACATAGTAGGTGGATTCATTTTTCTTGCACTTGGACCTCCGAGCAAGCTGGTAACCTCCCGGCAAATGCCGAGCGCTGAACTGAGACGGTCCTGATGAACAAACCTTATGCAAATGTAAACGGTGCTACGAACTGTGCGACTCGATAACCCGTTCACCCGGGCGCGCCAAGTGTACTACGGCTGGTGGCTTGTGGGACTTAGCGCCCTTGTCTTGGCCTTCGGCGAGGTGCCTCTATTTCTGGGAATGTCAGCTTGGTTCGTCGTTCTCAAAGATCAGTTCCGATGGAGCGCGGGCGAATTAGCTTGGGCGTTTGCCATCGGGCGTATCGAGGCGGCGTTGTTAGCTCCTTTCGCAGGCATCCTCATGGAGCGGCTGGGTACAAGGCGTATGTTGCTGATTGGAATGTTCACACTGGGCGCCGGATTTGTACTGTTCAGTCGCGTACAAGAATTGTGGCAGCTTTATCTTGTTTTCCTCCTGCTCAACTTTGGAGGGACGTTGGGCTACTGGCACAATCTGATGACCATGATCAACAACTGGTTTGTGCGCAGGCGAGCCACGGCAATGGCATTGGCTACTGAGGGAAACGGCATAGGAGCGGTATTGATTCTACCGGTCCTGGCCTGGGCTATTGACTCAGACGCGGAACGATTCGGCTGGAGGGCAACGGCGGCGACTCTTGGTTTCCTGCTTATGGCTGCTTCATTGCCGGTTTCTCGTATGGTTCGTAATAGGCCGGAAGAGTACGGCCTCCTTCCCGATGGTGATACTTCTGTAACAGTGCAGGAGCCCCAGAGGGACATTCCCATCTTCGCCGAAGAGAGCGGCGTTACCTGGAGGCAGGCCATACGGACACGTACTTTCTGGATGATCACTGGGGCAAACTCTACATCTATGATGTTGTTGATATCGTTAGTCGTGCACCAGGGCATTATGCTTGAGGATCGTGAAATTTCTCTGCAGATGATTGGATGGGTAGTTTCGACATACATGGGGACACAGGCGGTATTTTCTTTAGTCGGCGGTTACCTGGGAGATCGGATCCACATACGCATCGCGCTTTCTCTGTTCACCGCGATTCAAGCAGCCTCTGTCTTCGTGCTGGTGGGATTGGCCCACAGCGCCCCTATGGCATTATTATTCGCATTTATTCTGGGAATAGGCTTTGGGGGACGTACTCCATTGTCGGTTGCAATTTTTAGCGAATATTTCGGACGGAGGTCCTACGCCAGCATCTTCGGCATGTCCCTTGTACCTATTAACATTGCGTTGGTCGTGGGCCCTCTATTTGCGGGATACATGTTTGATGCCACTGGTAAGTATGATATTCCTTTCATATCCTTCGCCGTTTTGAATCTTATTGGAGCTTGTGTTTACCTAATGCTTGGTCAACCCTCTCCTTCGTCGGTTTCAAAGAGCAACGTCCAGCCTAGGACGTTGAAGCTAGGCTAATAGCTGCCCGCTGTCGAGTAGGCGACGGGTCGCCGCAAAGATACTATCGAACATTTCGTGGGTGAGCTTGCCTGTCTGGGTGTTCTGCTGGCTCGGGTGGTAAGACGCCATAAGCTGGATTCCGGTGGGCAGAGCGGACAGTGAGCCGTGTCCAAACCGTGGTACAGGGATTGGCCATAGGGTTTTACTATTGACCTCTCGGTACGCTGTGAGGTAATAGCCGAAGGCGACCTTCCCCAGGGCCAGTACAATTCTTGTCTGATTAACTAGTTCTAACTCCTCCAGAAGATATGGGCGGCAGGAAAAAAGCTCCTCACGCGAAGGTTTGTTTCCCGGCGGAGCGCAACGAATCGCGGCGGTGACATACACGTCGTTCAGGACCAGGCCATCGTCCCGGTGTTTGGACGTGGCCTGGTTCGCGAAACCATGTCTGTGTAGCGCGTCATACAGCCAGTCGCCGCTACGGTCACCAGTGAACAGGCGACCGGTACGGTTGGCCCCGTGGGCTGCCGGGGCCAGACCCACAATCATTACCCGAGCGTGTGGGTCGCCGAAGCCGGGCACTGGCCGTCCCCAATAATCCCAGTCTAGGTACATCCGCCTCTTTGCGCGAGCGACGGTTTCCCGATGCTCCACCAGGCGGGGACATTTTGTGCAGGCGATGATTTGCTGATTTAGCCGTTCGATAGGTTGCATCCACACTCCCAGCAATCCGGTGGATCAAGCTGTGGTATTATACTGCCGATTCGATAGGATTCGGTGGGCTGGGTATGGTTCGATCTTTGGTCGATCGGGTGAATAGGGATAGACTCCAAGAGGACATCGTCCATCTGGCCGAAGGCGAGCGCCATGGGGCCTACAGTCCTGAACGCCATACTGAAACTGCGGCTCATGTCTTGAAAGTCTTCGAGTCTATTGGCTTCGCGACCAGGCGACATTCCTTTATGATTGATGGGCGAGAGGGCGTTAACGTCATAGGTCGAAAGGAGGGCTCGGATCGGAGTCTCCGTCCCCTGTTGCTATCGGCCCACTACGATACCGTTCCAGGTTCTCCCGGGGCTGACGACAACACCAGCGGAGTAGCCGCGCTTCTTGAATGTGCAGAGTATTGTCGACCATGAATCTACAAAGGCCAGTTGAGTTCGTCGCCTTCGACATGGAGGAGGTACAGCCCGAAGGTGAGGCTCTCGTCGGCAGCTCTGAGTTCGTCAACAGCCTGGACCCAAAAGCCTCGTATGAGGGCCTATACAACCTCGAGATGGTGGGATATTCCGCTGGTCCAGGAACTCAAGGATATCCGCCAGGCTTTCAATTGCTTTTCCCTGGTGCTTTCCAATGGGTCCAGGAACGCGACTTTCGTGGAGACTTCATCGCTGTGGTAGCTCAAGGCGGCGGCGTGGACATGGGAAGAAGGATCAAGTCCGCGTCAGAGGGGTTGGTAGGTGGACTAGAGGTTTTGCTCATCGAGGTGGTGACCGGTATGCCGATTCCTCCCGACGTGTTTCGAAGCGACCACGCTCCCTTCTGGGCGGCAGGCATTCCGGCGGTCATGATTACCGATACAGCGGACTTCCGCAATTCCAACTACCATCAGCCCACTGATACCCCTGATACGATAGACTATTCATTCGTCGCCGGAGTGACTCAGACCATGGTCGCTACTTTGGCGACGCACGCGGGCATATCCGACCACTAACGTATTCTTCCCCAAGCGTTTCTGGGCCAATATCGTAACCAGGCCTTGCCAACGATGAGATTCCTGGTTACCGGGCCGAATGAACGGCTGTCGTCGCTTTCTGATCGGTTGTCCCCCACCAGAAAATATTCATTCTCGCCCAGATGCCACTCTTGGGTGATATGGCTAGCCTCCCTCGAGTGACTAGAGGGGCTACGATAAGGTTCATTTAGAGGTCGGTCGTCAATGACCACACTAACTCCGCGGACTTTCACCGCCTCGCCTGGAAGACCGGCAATACGCTTGATGTAGGTCTTGTTCGGCTGATAGGGGTGCCGAAATGCCACGACATCTCCTCTGGACGGGTCATCCAGTCGAAAGGCCATCCGACTTACGAGGAGGTATTCATGGTGAGCTAGCCTGGGGCGCATGCTGTCGCCGTGAACTACGAAACGGGTGGACGAAAAGAGGTCCATTAGACTGCGGAGCGGGCCGAGCTTGCCGAGGATATACGCGGCTCTCCGGGTCGGTGAGCGGTGGTCAGTACGGTCGGTTGACACACCCATCATTGAAGTCAGGGCACCACAAACGGCGATCTACCTGATTGGGGTGCCCCAACATCGGTCTTAAAGTACTGGCTGGGGAGAGCTACGAGCCGAATCGGACCTGGGCCACGCTGTCGTTGTATTCCACGTTCTTGGTGGCCCAGAAGATTCCCGCGATTTTGTCTACAGAGGTGACAAGCTCTTTGGCGGCGTCCGCATCCACAGTCTGCTTGTTTTTGGAACAGAGCTTGGCAGCTTGCCAGTAAGCGCTGTGAAGATCGGGGTATTTCTCCAGATGCTCAGGTTTGAAATAATCGCCCCAAAGAATAAGAAGCTCCTTCTTACATAGCTGAGCGTGCTCTTCTTTGACGGTGACGTACCTACCAAAGGTATTTTCGTAAGCCGCCCAGGCATCGGCTCCCGCGTCTGCCTGTGGTTTCTGCAACCCTTGAATCTTCACTACCATCTTCTGCACGGTTTGGGCCGCTATTTTGGCGGATATCGGGTCGTAAATTCCGCAGGGAATGTCGCAATGGGCGTGGGCAACTTTAGCAGGGAACAACGTGTGGGCAACTTTGAAAAGGGTGTTCAACATTGGCGAGATAGCCTCCTTGTACAAGTTTCAGCTAGATGATTTTAGCGGGTTGCCATACCCGCTGCAACAGCACGGTGGGTTAAAGGTCCCGATGGTCGCCGAGCCATTTTGCGACCTCTTTCGCATGATAGGTCAAAATAATATCCGCGCCGGCCCTTTTTATGGCCGTAAGTATCTCGATGGTGACCCGTTCCCCATCGAGCCACTCATTCGCTGCGGCCGCCTTGACCATAGAGAACTCACCGCTGACGTTGTAGGCGGCTATTGGGAGATCGAATCGCTCCCGGGCCCTGGCTATTATGTCCAGGTAAGCCAACGCGGGCTTTATCATGACGACGTCTGCACCTTCCTGGACGTCGCTCTCGATCTCTCGCATAGCCATGCGCCAATTGGCCGGGTCCATCTGGTACCCCCGCCGGTTGCCGAACTGAGGAGTCGATTCGGCGGCGACTCGGAATGGCCCGTAGAACGCCGACTCATATTTGGCGGCGTAGGAAATTATAGGCACGTGATCGTATCCGTGTACGTCGAGGCTTGTTCGTATCGATTTGACCTGGCCATCCATCATGGCGGAAGGCGCTACCACGTCCGCTCCGGCCGCTACGTGTGAAAGGGCCGTTCTCGACAGCAGATCAAGCGTTTCGTCATTATCAACTCGGCCGTCCCGCACGATCCCACAGTGGCCGTGATCGGTGTACTCACAAAGACAGACGTCGGTGATGACCAGGAGGTCAGGCACTGCCTTCTTGATTACCCTGATTGCCTCTTGGACGATTCCGTGGTCGTCGTAAGCTTCATTGCCGAGAGGGTCTTTGGTCATTGGAATGCCAAAGAGGATGACTGCTGGAATGCCGAGTTCTTTTACCTCTGTAACTTCGTTGAGAATATAGTCCAAGGAAAGTTGATAGCACCCTGGCATGGGGCTAATGGGATCCTTAACCTCTCTGCCGTGGCATATGAATATCGGGTAGATAAGATCGCTGGCTGACAGGCGGGTCTCTTGTGACAGGACGCGCATAGGCTCCAACTCTCTTAACCTGCGTAGACGGGTCTCGGGAAAGCTGGTCAAGTTATCTGACCTCTACGCTCGTAAAATAGTCTTTCATCGCCTGTACCAGTCCGGCAGTCGTATATTCTCTCGCCATGATATCGACATTCAGGCCCAAATCTTTAGCTTTGTTTGTCGTGATAGGCCCGATGCATGCGATAGTTAAATCGTCAAGAAGGCCGGCGTTCCCATCCAGCATGTCAACCAGATTCGCCACAGTAGACGAGCTGGTGAAAGTTACTATGTCAATTGTACCATCGTTTAGTGCCTTTAACGCCTTGGCCCGGGACTCCTGGGGCGTAACCGTCCTATAGACGGGCAGGTCCTCTACCAGGGCTCCGAGACGCGCCAGACCCGTGGCAAGCTCGTCCCGAGCTATTTCCGATCTGGGGAGGAGCACACGAGCTTTATTTAAGTCGACGTCGCTCAGGGCCTCTACCATGGCCTCTGAGACGAATTCGCCGGGAACCCTATCAGGGTTTATTCCCCGCAGCTCCAATGCTGCGGCCGTCGCGGGCCCGATCGCGCCTACTTTGACTCCACCCAATGCTCTCGAGTCAAGTCCCAGTGCAGCCATCCTGCTGAAGATCGCGTCCACACCGTTGGCGCTGGTGAAGATGATCCAGTCGTACGACTGGAGAGACGAGATAGCACGGTCTATGGTGGAATAGTCATCGACAGCCGATATCTCGATGGCGGGAATCTCGATAGGAAGCGCCCCTTCCCGGGCTAATAGCTCCGAGAGAGTAGAGGCCTGGGTGCGAGACCTGGTGACCAGCACACGCTTCCCGAATAAGGGACGGTTGTCGAACCACCGGAGTTCTTCTCGAAGATTTACCACCGGGCCGAACACGGCTACGATCGGCGGGCTCAACCCGGCTTCTCTACCTCGCTCGACGATGTCTTCCAGTATACCGGTCACGGTTTGCTGATGTGGCTCTGTACCCCACCGTATCAATGCCACCGGAGTGGACGCATCCATCCCCTCGTCGGCCAGAGCTCGTACGATGTCCTCGAGGGTGTTCCAGCCCATAAGGACTACCAGCGTGCCACCGGTTTTCGCGAGCGCACTCCAATTGACCGATGAGTCTTGTTTAGCTGGGTCCTCGCTTCCGCTGACTACTGTGAAGGATGTGGCTATTTCCCTATGGGTTAGCGGTATGCCGGCGTATGCAGGGGCAGCGACGGCTGACGTGACTCCCGGCACGACTTCGAAGGGGATGCCCGCTTGCCGTAGCGCCTGGGCCTCTTCTCCACCCCGTCCCAAGACAAACGGGTCACCGCCCTTCAGGCGGACAACTGTTTTGCCTTCTTGGGCCTTCTTGACTAGGCACTGGTTTATCTCTTCCTGCTCCATAGTCCGGCTCCCAGGACCCTTCCCGGCGAAGACCATCTCAGAGCCCGCCTTGGTCTGGCTGAGTAGACGGTCATCAACAAGGCGGTCGTAGACTATGACGTCGGCTTGCTGGAGAAGGCGCAGCCCGGCTGCGGTGACCAGACCCGGGTCACCGGGCCCGGCTCCTATCAGATAGACCTTACCGGCCAAATGAGCGCTCCATAGAAAAGTTCAGTAAACCTGGTTTAAGTTTTCGCCTCGTCGAGTAGCGGGCCCGCGCCTCTTTCCACAAGCCGGAGATGTGCATCCATAGCTACCTCGTGGGGGTTGCTGGCCCTTCCTCTCACCTTGAATTTATAAGTCTGGCTACCATCTTCCGAGGCTAGAAACACCCGCAGCACCATCGTATCCTGTTCTACCTGAGCGTAAGCCCCCACCGGGAGCTGGCATCCTCCTCCAAGGACCTCCAGAAACGCTCTCTCTGCGGTAACTGCCTTCTTGGTGGAGGCATCCTCCACCCGAGACACCATGGCCTGCATATCGTAATCGTCCTGTCTCACCTCCACGGCCAAGGCACCCTGGCCCGGGGCGGGAACGAAGTCATCGATGGGCAAGATTTCGGCGATCTCGCCCTCCATACCCATGCGAATGACCCCTGCTGCGGCCAGAATCGCACCGTCATAACCCTCGCCTTTGGCCTTTCTCAAGCGTGTGTCGACATTACCCCGTATTGGAAGCGCCTCCAGGTCTGGCCGAACAGCTCGGAGTTGAGCTGCCCGTCGAGGGCTGCTTGTACCTATCCTGGCCCCTTTGGGAAGCTGAGCCAGTGGCAAGTTGAAGCGGTTTGCGAGAACGTCTCTAGCGTCGATTCGCTTGTATATAGCGCCTATTGCTAGGCCATCAGGGAGACGGGTAGGCATATCTTTCAGACTGTGCACGGCCATATCTAGCTCCCCCTCTAGAAGGGCCCTTTCGATCTCTTTGACGAATATACCCACGCCCAGGGTATCGATGGGGGCGTTAGAAGCTTTGTCACCGCCGGTCTTGACGCGCACCACCTCGAAGTCGGCGTCCGGATTCAGGTCCCGTACCTTGGTCAGAACTTCTTCAGTTTGACGAAGAGCCAAGCCGCTGCCACGGCTGCCTACGAGGACACGCTTGACCAGGGTCACCGTTACATCCCTTCTCTCGACTAAGCCGTGCGGCGGCTTGGCGCGGTGGCAGCCTTTTTCGGGGTCCCTTTCGCCAATTTGGCAATCAGTTGGTCGAAAGCCTCTTCCGACCTGCCGGATTTCACAAGATCGACGAGATCAGGGGTGATGCTGCCCTGCCATATGTCCGGATCCACTGTAATACCGCGCTGTTTCAGCTCTTTTCTGGCTTCGGACAAGATACCCGAAAGGTGAGCGTACTCCAGTGACTCGCTTTGTTCCAAAGACTCGCGGAGTTTCCGGGCTAGAGCAGGACTCGTGCCGTTGGTAGACAGAGCTATGGTCACATCGCCGCGCCTGACGATTGCCGGTGCTATAAAGACGCAGAGGGAAGGGACGTCTACTACGTTGAGGAGCACCCTTTGGCGGGTCGCCTCATCTGACACTGCTCTGTTGATTCCGCTGTCGTCTGTGGCGGCTATAGCCAGAAACGCGCCCTTCAAGTCTCCGCTTGAATACCCGCGCGCGAGCCAGGTCACTTGACCCAGATCGGCCTTATGGCGAATATCGGGTGTTACTTCAGGGCTGATGACTGTAACTTGAGCCGCGCTTTCGAGGAGAGCCTCCAGTTTCCGCTGCGCCACTTCACCGCCGCCGATGACGACGCAGAGTCTCCCCTTGAGGTCGAGAAAAACGGGGTAATACGGGGCCATGGCAGAGGGTCCTTAGACAAAGTACCGGACGCGGGTCTTCTTGTACTCACGGGTACTATACAACATAGTGTAATCTGTAATGCCCGTGGCCTTGGAAATCTCCCTTGCTACCTCTTCACATCCTTCTTTTGAGATGGCGTGGATCATGGTGAAGTGGTTGTAGGGCCAGTCTGAGAAAGTGGGCCGCTCGTAGCAATGGCTTACGGCAGGGTGTGCTGCCATTTTCTGCCCGACTTCTTCGGACTTCTCTGGTGGAACTTTCCATACACCCATCCCATTGGCACGGAATCCGGCTTTTCTATGGTGGAGCACAGCACTGTACCGGCGCATAATGGTGCGCTGCTGAAACTCCGCGGCGATACCGAAAAGCTCTGCAATCGAGATTCCTAAACGTTCAGCCATTTCATCAAAGGGCCGAGTTACCATGGGCAGGTCCTCCTGCAGCTCACGGATAACCCGAATGTCGAACTCGCTCACCGGGACTACCTTATTCCAATCCTTGGATTGGTCGCCATTAGAGTTGTACCCGTCGGGGCTGTAGTACTCGTACGCGGCACCTTTGCCTTCCACCATATCGAAGTTGACTCCGATCTTAAAGAATCGGATGGTTGGCATGACTCGGTACCCAAGAGCGCTTGTTTCTTCGGCCATATGGCGGACAGTGTCTTCGATGCTGCCCCCAGGCGGGACGGCCACTGTGAACCAGAGATTGAACGTGGAGCCTTGCCGCTCATAGTTGTGGCTGACTCCTGGGTGTTCGTTGATCCTTAAGGCCGCCTTGCGGAGGTTTGATGGCTTGCACGACATGGCCACCAGGCTGGTCTTGTAACCCAGCTTTCTCGTATCAAAAATAGCGCTGATCTGTCTGACTACGTTCTTCTTTCTAAGGCGGGCCAGCCGCTCGGTCACTTCGCCTTCAAGAACGCCGAGCTGTTGGCCTATATCCAGATAGGGTTGCTCGACCAAGGGGAACTTCGACTGAATGATGTTCAGCAGCTTTCGATCTGTAAGGTCCATCCCCTTCATATTTCCCCCTCCCGGCCCGAGATGGCATCAGCGCTATTTTAACACCGGCCCACGTCGTCTTGCACCGTAGTTATGCTACGGAAAGCTGTTCCTGGTACCGCCTCTAGGCTGGCCCAGCCTAGCATAGGGTCATGGACGGGTCAATCTTTGGTTATGTTTGGTAGAGTCATCGCGGGGTGGTATAGTGGAGGTTGGAGAGGTGGGATTTCGGAAGGGAAAATCGATAGAGCCAGGCGAGACCTTTTCCTCAAACTCCAGATGGAGATACGGGACAACAAGGTCATAGAAGCCATGATGAAGGTGCGAAGAGAGGCTTTCGTATCCGAAGAATCTCGGCACCTCGCCTATATGGATATCGCTTTGCCCATAGGCGATGGCCAAACCATCTCCCAGCCCTACATCGTTGCCCTCATGGTCAGCATCCTAAACCTGACCGGTGGAGAGCGAGTAATGGAAATAGGTACCGGGAGTGGTTATCAGGCGGCGGTGCTATCCCAAATGGTACCTTCCGGAATGGTTCTAACCCTTGAACGTATTCCCAGCCTGGCCGATTCGGCAAGCGAGCTACTTCGGTCGCTGGAATGCAACAACGTGGAGGTAAGAGATGCCGGAGCAGTCCTGGGATGCCCAGAAATGGCGCCCTTCGACGCGATAATCGTGGCGGCAGCGGCGCCTAGACTGCCAGAGAACCTGCTGACCCAACTGGCGGTAGGTGGCCGAATGGTGATACCGCTGGGAGACATCAAAGAGCAGCAACTGACCGAGGTTCGAAGGACGGGCGAAGGTTATTCCGTCAGCCTCCTGGTACCTTGCCGTTTCGTTCCCCTGATCGGGGAAGAAGCCTGGCCCGATGATACAGAACAGGGTGAATACTTCGATTGAATCCGATCGTTGCCGCCTGCTATACTACCGCTGACGTTTTATGAGTGAGAAGCCGACCGCAGTCGAGAACAAGATCAGGACCAGCTACGAGACGGTCATTGGACTCGAGATCCATGTCCAGTTAGCGACCAGGAGCAAGATGTTCTGCTCTTGTCGTGCGGACTACCAGTCGGCTCAACCCAATACCCTGGTTTGCCCCGTCTGTCTTGGCATGCCTGGCGTTCTACCGGTCATCAACGAAACAGCAGTCAAATACACGATAATGACTGGTCTCGCGCTGAATTGCCGTATATCCGCACATACTAAGTTCGACAGGAAAAATTACCCATATCCAGATCTGATGAAGGGCTATCAAATCTCTCAATACGACAGTCCCATCGCCATCGGTGGTTATTTGGAAATAGGGATGGAGGGCTCACCCAAACGAGTCGGCATAACCCGAGTTCATCTGGAGGAAGACGTGGCCAAGCTGCAACATGTCAGGAACGGTGAGGGATCGTACAGCTTGGTTGACGTTAACAGGTCGGGAACGCCGCTGATGGAAATAGTCAGCGAGCCGGACATGAGGTCCGCGGACGAAGCGAAGCAATATCTTACCAGCGTGCATTCGATCCTCCAATACCTGGGAGTCTCTACGGTCCAAATGCAGGAAGGAAGCTTTCGTTGCGACGCCAACATAAGCGTGCGTCCGGTAGGCAGCGACGACTTCAACTCAAAAGTCGAAGTCAAGAATATGAACAGCTTCAGGGCTGTGCACAACGCCCTCAAGTACGAGGTTGATAGGCAAATCCGGATCGTCGAAGACGGAGGGAGGGTTGCGCAGGAGACTCGAGGCTGGATCGAGGAGCGCAACGTTACTGTATCGCAAAGAAGTAAGGAGTTCGCCCACGATTACCGCTACTTCCCCGAGCCGGACCTGCCGCCGCTTTTCATCGACTCGGCCTGGGCAGACGAGATACGCGCGAACCTCCCCGAACTGCCCGTTGAGCGCCGGAACCGCTTTATGACCCAATTCGGCCTACCTCTCTACGACGCTGGCCTGTTGACCAACTCCAAGGCTACGGCTGATTTCTTCGAACGATGTATGGAGGAGCAAAGCCTTGCCTCTCAGATTCTGGCGGATCGAGCCAAGACAATCAGCAACTGGGTCCTTACTGAGCTGAATCGTCTTCTGAACTTGACTCAGACCGGTATAACCCAGTCCAAGGTGACGCCTGGTTACCTGGTGGAACTGGTTGACCTGATCGATGCCGGGACTCTGAGTAACACATTGGCCAAAACAGTTCTCGAGGAATCTTTCGACTCCGGCAAATCGCCACGGGAAGTTGTGGCCGAAAGCGGCTACGAACAAATAAATGATTCTTCTATAGTCGAGACAGCCGTCGATGAATCCATTATGTCAAGTCCCCAGGCTGTTTCCGATTATCTAAAAGGCAAAGAGACAGCGGCGAAATTTCTGGTGGGCCAGGTCATGAGGATTACCAATGGGCAAGCGAATCCAGCCATGGTAAACCAGATGGTCCGGGAGAAGCTGGAAGCTATCAAGGAGTCCTAGACTTTGGGCGTTATCAACACTCTTCAAATTCTTATTAGCATAGTCCTGGTTATAGTAATATTGTTACAGGTTCGTGAGACCGGTACCGGTCTTTTCGGCAGCGCCCAGGCCAGCTTCCGCACTAGGCGTGGGCTAGAGAAGACCTTCTTCCAATTCACGATAGTTCTGGCGTTCAGCTTTCTGGTCCTGTCCATTATCAGCGCGCGAGTGGGTTAAAATAGCCTGTCGTCATCCGTCATAACCCTCACCACCGACTTCGGAACCGTCGACCCCTACGCCGGTATTATGAAAGGGGTCATATTAGGCGTTAACCCCAGCGCGTCCATCGTAGATATCAGCCACGACGTTCAGCCACAGCAGATACTGGACGGCGCCTTTATCATTGGGACCAGTCATCGCTATTTCCCCGAGGGAACTATCCATGTCGTAGTCGTGGATCCGGGCGTTGGAACCGACCGAAAGGCCGTACTGCTGGTCACGCCGGTGGCGTTCTTCCTGGCTCCGGACAACGGACTCCTTAGCTGGATAATTCGCGAAGGTTCAGACATCGAGGAAGCGCATAAGTCAGCCCGAGTTGCCGTGCCTGCTAGCTATCGAGCTTATAGTCTCACCAACCCAAAGTTCTGGATGCATCCTGTGAGCTCTACCTTTCATGGCCGTGATATATTCGCGCCCGTGGCCGCGCACATTTCGCTAGGGGTGCTGCCGCGGGAAATGGGTGAAGAAATTTCAGAGCTGACCTATGTGTCTGACCCCCTCCCCGGTTGGATTAAGGATGAGCTTATAGGCCATGTAGTGCACGTGGACAGGTTCGGCAATCTCGTAACGAATATACACTCAACGCGCCTCGACACAATAGGACAAATATCTATGGAGGTAAAAGGTCGGTGCGTCACTGGAATAAGTCGTTCCTATGCGGAAAGAGAAGGACTCATGGGAATCATAGGTAGCTATGGTTTCTTGGAATTCTCCGTCAGAGACGGCAGTGCGGCCCAGGAGTTGGAAGCGGTCGTTGGGGACACTGTACGGGTGAAACACGCTTAAAGTGGTCGTATCTGGTGAGACTACGCTTCCTTGTTTCAAGGGATTATGGTATCCTAACATCGGACTACTCCGTATCTAAAAGTGACGTTATGTTTACCTCCGGACGACACTAGATGGCCGTGAATCTGGTAATACGGCTCATTGGATCCCTGGCTCTCGGAGCGGCTGGGTTCGCTATTAGTCTGGGAGTTTCTGGTGACTCTTCGGGACGTGTGGATTTCATGCCCTGGGGCCTCGCTTTAACCTTGGGTGGTCTTCTATTAGGTGGAGTTATTGCTCCATATGTGGTAAGGCTAATCGAGGCTTTGAACCGGGTACCTGCGGCAACTCTAATTTCGTCAACCACCGGACTGGTGTCCGGGCTAATTGTGGCTGCCCTCGTCTCCATTCCTCTGTTTAATCTTGATAGCTGGTTTAGTTGGGGGTTCCCCTTGATAATCAGTTTGACCTTGGGCTTCCTTGGATTCTGGCTCGGTGTCCAGAGGCAGGCAGAAGTACAAAACATCCTGCCGGGAGACGGTGGGGAAACCTCGGGAAGTGGCGCCCGTTCGGACCGGATATTGGTAGATACCAGCGCCATAATAGATGGCCGTATCGGTGACCTGGGCCAGACGGGATTTCTTCAAGGGACGTTGATAATTCCCGAGTTTGTTCTTGACGAGCTTCGACATATAGCGGATTCCAGCGACCCGATGCGACGTAGCCGTGGGCGCAGAGGGCTGGAAGTGTTGGCGAAACTGAGGAAAGAACCCCACGTGCGTATGAAGGTTCTGGAAGTAGACCTGCGAAACGGCGCCGAAGTCGATGGGCAGTTGGTCAAGCTGGCCAAGGCCATGAAGGCGCTGATGCTAACCACGGACTTCAATCTGAACCGTGTGGCTGAGGTTCAGGGAGTAAAGGTATTAAACGTTAACGAGCTCTCCAATGCGTTGAAGCCAATGGTGCTTCCGGGGGATGAGCTCAATGTCAATATTGTCCAGGAAGGTAAAGAAGTGGGCCAGGGCGTCGCCTACCTGGATGATGGCACGATGATAGTCGTAGAGGGTGGTAAACGCTACCTGAACAGCTTCCAGGAAGTCGTGGTTACCCGTGTTCTTCAAACATCCGCCGGACGGATCATCTTCTCTCAACCAAAAGCGGAATAGGGAATGCCCGGAGCCGCCTTGGGCGCCCCCGGCGATGCGGACAGCCAGATAGGCGTTGTCATTGTAGCCGCCGGCCAAAGCCAGCGCATGGAGGGTGTCGACAAGACATTCGTCCCCATTCTGGGACTGCCACTGATATGCCACACAGTGAAGGCTTTCGAGAGATCTGCCCTTGTTCAAAGTGTGGTTCTGGTCTTATCTTCGGACAAGGTCGACTTTGGATGGTCACTGGCCCGGGAGCACGGCTGGAAGAAAGTCGTGTCTGTCTGTCATGGAGGACCTCGGCGGCAGGACTCTGTTTTTATTGGGTTAAAACATCTGAAAGATTGCGGCTGGGTAGCTATTCATGATGGGGCCCGTCCATGCTGCGAGCCCGAGTTGCTAGAGCGCGGCCTGGAAGCTGCCAGGGAGACTGGAGCGTCGATTGCCGCGGTTCCGGCTAAGGATACGATCAAGGTGGTCTCCCCAGAAGGACAGGTTCAGGTGACCCCGGCACGTGATAACCTATGGATGGTCCAAACTCCTCAGGTGTTCCATTACGACCTTATCCTCGGAGCCCACATGAATTGTGATGGTACCTTTACCGACGATGCAGCAATGGTCGAGAGCATCGGACATCCGGTAAAGGTGTTCATGGGCTCCTACAGGAACCTCAAGATCACGACGCCGGAAGACCTGGCCATGGCCGAGATTTTCCTACGGTCGAGGAACGGTCAGTAGGAGAACCTGTGCCGAGTAGGGTTGGCATCGGATTCGATTCTCACCAGTTGACCGAAGGGCGTTCCTTGATCCTGGGCGGTGTCAAAGTCCCTTTTGAGAAGGGGCTGGCTGGACACAGCGATGGCGACGTTCTAACTCATGCCCTAATGGATGCCTTATTAGGCGCCGCTAATCTTGGCGACAAAGGTCAACACTTTCCGCCAAGCGACCAGCAGTACAAGGGCGTTTCAAGCCTCCTCCTGTTAAAGCAAGTGGGAGAAATGCTAGCTAAGAAACGCTGGCAGGTGCTGAATACCGATGCTACAATGCTGGCTCAACAACCGGCTTTGAGCCCGTTCATACCGGAAATGAAGCGTGAGATAAGCGTCGCCCTTTCCATCTCGGAAGCAAACGTAAGTATCAAGGCTACGACCACAGACCACATGGGTTTCATAGGACGAGGTGAAGGAATAACGGCATACGCGGTCGTCCTGTTGGGCGCATCAAATGAAGCTATACGACACCCTCAGCGGAAATGAGACCGAGTTTGTCCCCTCCGACGGCAAAGTTAAGATGTACGTCTGCGGGATCACCCCCTATGCCTCTTCTCATCTAGGCCATGGTATGAGCTATGTCATTTTCGACGTCCTGAGACGCTACCTTGAGTACCTTGGCTACTCTGTAGAATACGTCCAAAACTTTACTGACATAGATGACAAGATAATACAGAAGGCCAAGCAACAAGGCATAGAGCCCCACGAACTGGCGGAGAGGTATATCGAAGAATTCAGAGAAAATATGGAAGCTCTCAACGTGAAGCCTTCCGACCACACTCCCCTCGCCACCGAAGAGATACCCGATATGATCAACATCATCGGCTCATTGATTGGAAGGGGGTACGCCTACGTCTCTGAAGGAGACGTCTACTTTCGCGTGACCAAAGTAGCCCACTACGGCAAGTTGGGACACCGCACGCTCGAGGGGATGATGGCAGGTGCTCGGGTAGAAGTGGATAATAAAAAAGACCACCCGATGGATTTTGCTTTGTGGAAAGCTGCCAAGCCCGGTGAGCCCTCGTGGGAAAGTCCCTGGGGCCCGGGCCGGCCCGGATGGCATATCGAGTGCACAGCCATGGCTCTGGAGTACCTGGGCGAGACGTTGGATATTCACGGTGGTGGCCAGGATCTTATTTTCCCCCACCACGAGAACGAGACGGCTCAAAGCGAGGCATTTACCGAGGCCGTCCCATTCGCTCGTTATTGGGTTCATCACGGCCTTCTTCAGCTAGGCGAGGACAAAATGAGCAAATCGCTCGGGAACCTGGTGTCCTTGAACGAAGCGGTCCAAAAGCATAGTGCCGACGCCCTTCGATTATTCTTCTTGGGTTCCCACTATCGGAACCCTTTAACCTACTCCGAGGAAGCTCTGGAATCGGCCGGGAAGGCCGCCGAGCGTCTTCGCAACCCTTTGCGTGAGGGCTCGAGGAACGGAAACGGTGGCTTGGATCCAATCCCCTATCGAGAGCGATTCCTCAAAGCAATGGATGCAGACTTGAATACCCCTCAAGCCATCGCCGCTCTTTTCGATCTGGCGCGAGAAATAAACCGTGCTCGCGAGTCGCGCAAAGACGTTACAGAGGCTCAAAGGACGCTGAGAGAACTGGGCAACATTTTGGGACTTACGTTCCGTGAGCCCACTCATGACCCTAGTCAGGACAACACAGGACCTTTCATCGAACTCCTGATAAACACCAGGGCCGAACTCAGGGCGTCCAGGCAATTCGAAATTGCCGACAACATCCGCCGTCAGCTCGCCGGGATGGGGATCGAGTTGGAGGACACACCAAAAGGAACCGAGTGGAGGTACCGATAGCGAGACGTGGATATGGGGAGTGTGGGGATAAGCCACAGGGCATATGCGTGGCCTGCGCGTGTACATGGCCTGCTAACCGGCAGGCTTACTCGTATAGTCGACCGGTTCTTCGACCGTATACCCCTTGATCCGGACAAATACGACGCTCGTTTTTTCGTAGCTCTCGCGGGAGTGCTCACCTTTACCCTGCTGGCTTACTGGACTCTAACGGACTACTGGGACGTGCAATGGTTCGCCGGGGAAGATGGGGTAAGCGAGTGGTGGTCAGTGGGAACCTACTTGGTTTCCGCCGCCATGCTTGGTTTATCGGGTCTGTACCTGAGAAGATTGGGTCATTCAAGGCTAAGCCTGTTTCACCTTGCGCTCACACTGGCGTTCGTCATTGTCGCCATGGAGGAGATCAGTTGGGGACAGCGGTTGTTTGGGTGGTCGACACCCGATTCCTTGAGCACGGTTAACCAGCAAGATGAGACCACCTTCCACAACGTAAGTGGTGTTACGAGAGCCTTTCCGACCCTCATTTTCTGGAGCAGTACGTTGGCTCTTACAGGTGCTTTGATCAGAGCTGTTTTACATCGGAGGAAGGTCATAACCACGGCCGACTTTGCCCTTCCTTCGTTAGTATTAATACCGGCCTTGCTGATGATGATGTTCTGGATAGCCGCCGGATCGTCGGGTGTTTTCAATGTGCCTCGCATGATACTGACCCATTTTGACCTTGACCCGGTCGGCTCGGAAATTCCGGAAGTATTGATAGGGCTGTGCGTTTCTCTTTACGCCTATGGCAATCTCAGAAGGGTGTCCGCCTTCCGCAACACGAAGACCACCTTAACGGATTAACCGTCTCTGTAATAACGACTCTTTCCCTGATACTTTCCGGAGCATTTTAGTGATCGTCGAGGGTTTCCATGATCGATAACCCATTGGAAGAGGCTTTGTCTAAGGCCCTCGGAGCGGAAAACGTCTCGACACGCCCTGCGACGTTGGACCGCTATTCCACCGACGCGCTTACCCCATCCAGGGCCTTCGACGCTGCGCTCAGGATGGATGCTATAGCTGATCTCGTGGTAACTCCAAAGTCGGTGGAACAAGTTGCCGAGGTGGTGAGGCTCGCTGCATCTTACCAAACTCCGATTATCCCTTACGGCGGAGGCACGGGGGTCATGGGAGGCACCGTTCCGGTAAACGGTGGGATAGTTGTCGACATGAAGGGTCTTAACGGGATTATAGATATCGATCCAGCGGGCATGAGCGTGGTCGTCGAAGCTGGGGTGGTTCTTGAAGACCTAGCCAACTCTCTGGCAGAGAAAGAGCTGATGATTGGCCATGATCCCTGGAGCTTGCCCATAGCAACCGTGGGCGGCGCTGTTTCTACCAACGGAGTCGGATACCTCGCCGCAAAATACGGCCCAATGGGCAGCCAGGTGCTTGGACTGGAGGTCGTGCTTCCAGACGGGTCAGTCGTAAGTACCAGGGCACTGCCCAAGTATTCCGCGGGCCCGAATTTGAACCATATATTCATAGGCTCCGAAGGGGTCTTCGGCCTGATAACCAGGGCTACTTTAAGGGTGTTCAGGATTCCCGAAAGGCAAGCCTTTGCGACAGTAGGGTTCCATTCCTTCGATGATGGATTTGGGGCGGTAACCGAGCTGTTCGCAGTTGGAGAAAGCCCGGCTCTCGTGGACTTAACTGAAGAGGGTACCGGAACGGTCTGTCTGTACCTGATGTTCCAAGGAAGTGAGGAGGATGCATCGGTAGGATTAAGTCGTTCCCTGAAGGTCTGCTCCAAGTTGGGTGGAACAGACCTGGGTGAGCATAAGACAAGGGAATACTGGAGTACCCGGTATGACATCGCCAGACAGTACGCCAAGCAGATGCTTGGCCAACCCAAGAGCGTCCTGTGGCAGCGTGGCCGCTGGAGGTTCGCAGACTACCTGCATGTAGCCCTTCCGGTGTCACGGGTGTTGGAATACAAACGACGCTGCGAGGAGCTTCTGTCCGCCAGGGGCGTGGAAGTGATGGAGTACGCCGTTTGGGGAAGGCCCGAGCTCTTTTCGATGTTGCTTGGTACCTCCTACGGATCCGGTGGTAAGGTTGGAGAGGGGTTTGGGGATGCCGTAGACGAGGTGCTGCGTTTGGCCCAGGACATAGGCGGCTCGATGGAGTATTGTCACGGCGTCGGAGTCAAGCTTGCCCATCTCCTGCCAAGAGACATGGGAGCTGGATTCGATGTGGCCAAGGCAATCAAGAGAGCTCTTGACCCCCACAACATCATGAACCCCGGCAAGCTGTTCTGACCGTGAATCTCTTAGCTTTGAGCCAGAAATTCTGCAATTAGAGGATTGAACTCGGGCGCTTTTTCCAACTGGGGCCAGTGCCCACAATGTGGGATAACGTGGACCTGGGCGCTCTGAAGGACTTTTGCAGCCCCGTAGGCATGAGAAACCGGTATGATCCTGTCCTCTCGTCCCCACACGATCATCAGTGGAGCCTCGAGGTGGTTGAGCTTATCCAGGACGATCATGTTCCTACGCAGACCCCAAAGACTGATCCCAGATCTGACCGCTTTTTAGAACAGCCTTTTTAGCTGCCGGGTCATTTCGGATGCTGATGAGTTCCTGCACTATAGGATCATCTACCGGTATGGGGCTATAGAAGATGCTTTTGACAAAGCGCTTAGGGGTCCGGACAATTGGTAGTTGCAGAAGCTCTCTAAGCAGGGACACCGACTCGAGTCGCAGAAACCATGCCATGGTTCGTCCAAGGCCAGCCGAATCTACGAGTACGAGCTTTTCTACACGCTGTTTGTAAATGAGCGCGCAAATGGCCGTCACCAGACCGCCTGCTGAGTTTCCGATCAAAGCAGCACGCGGAATCGATAGCTCGTCCATGAACTTGTACAAGAAGTGCGCCCCGGCCACCGCGTCATAGTCTATTTCCGGGGGCTTGTCCGACTTGCCGTGGCCTGGCAGGTCTACGGCATATACCGTATTGTTTTGGGCCAGGGCTTCTATGTTGTCCCTCCAGACTGACAGAGAAGCTCCCAAACCGTGGACCAGTATTACTGCCGGCCCTTCGCCCGCTTTGACGTAATGGGCCCGGACTTTTGGGTCGCTGGGATCGATCGGCGGGCGATTGGCCGCATTTGAAGAAAGCCCCGGCCACCAGCTCTTGATATCGAGCCGGTGACCGGGGACCTGAATCTCTATCAGGCCTTCGCCAATATCCACCTTGGCTACACTTTAGCCGTTGTGGCTTCAGTCGCCTTCGTGAACACCAGACCGTCGTCTCCGCGGTCGACCTTTATGTGGTCGCCCGCCTGATACTGACCAGCCAGGATCGCCTTCGAAAGGGCGTTCTCTAGATGCTTCTGCACCGCTCTCCGCAGGGGCCTTGCGCCGAAGGTGGGGTCAAATCCCTCACTGGCCAACCATTGGCGAGCTGCAGGAGTAAGCTCGAAGGTGATCTCTCTCTCATCAAGCCGCCTCTGCACCTCATCAGTAAGTAAAGTCACGATCTGCTCGATTTGCTCCTCGGTGAGCGGGTCGAAAACGATGATCTCGTCTATTCGGTTCAGGAACTCGGGGCGGAACTCCTGTTTCAGAGCTTGCTGCACGGAGTCCCTCAGCCGCTGCTCGTCTATGGCGTCCCTGCCGTCCTTTCGAAATCCGAATGGCTGACGCCCGACTTCGCCAGTGCCCAGGTTGCTGGTCATGATTACCACGGTGTTTCTGAAGTCTACTGTCCTGCCGTGACCATCGGTGAGGCGCCCATCCTCGAGAATCTGAAGAAGGACGTTGAACACGTCTGGATGAGCTTTTTCGATCTCGTCGAATAGGATAACCCTGAAGGGATGTCTCCGCACCGCCTCAGTAAGCTGACCTCCATCTTCGAAGCCTACGTAACCTGGGGGCGCTCCGATGAGGCGAGAAACCGTGTGCTTCTCCATATACTCAGACATGTCCACCCGGATCATATTGGTCTCGTCATCGAAAAGGAACTCAGAAAGGGCTCTGGCCAGTTCGGTCTTACCGACCCCTGTGGGTCCAAGGAATATAAAGCTTCCTATAGGACGCTTTGGGTCGCTGAGCCCCGACCTGGCTCGACGTATCGCTTCGGATACAGCTACGACGGCCTCATCCTGGCCTACGAGCCGCTGGTGCAGGCTGCCCTCCATTTGTAACAGCCTTTCGGCCTCACCCTCCAACAGGCGCGATACGGGTATGCCTGTCCAGTTGGAGATAAGTCCGGCAATGTCCTGCTCGTCCACAACCATGTCGATCTTCTTGTCCTTGAACCATTCATCTCTTTGTTTGTTGTATTCCTGCTCGAGACGCAGCCTTTCGGCTTTTACCTCAGCGGCCTTCTCGTAGTCCGACCGCTGAGCGGCTGCCTCCTCTTCGAACTCCAATTCTTTAAGTCGCCCGTGTAAGCCCTTCAGGTCACTTGGGAGGCTTTCGGCGTCCATACGGATCTTGCTGGCGGCTTCATCTATTAGATCTATCGCCTTGTCAGGGAGATGACGGTCGGTTATATAACGGTTGCTAAGCTTCGCCGCAGCCAACAAGCCTGAGTCGTCCAGCTTGACGCCGTGGTGGGCTTCGTATCTGGGCCGCAGAGCCTTGAGTATCTCCATGGTCTCGTCGACGGTCGGTTCTTCGAGGTAGACCGGCTGAAAGCGCCTCTCAAGGGCCGAGTCCCTCTCGATGTACTTCCGGTACTCGCTCGTGGTGGTCGCGCCGATGCACTGCAGTTCGCCCCTCTGAAGGGCCGGCTTGAGCAGGTTACTGGCATCGATGGCACCTTCGGCGCCACCCGCTCCAACAACCGTGTGGATTTCGTCGATGAAAAGGATAACCTCTCCCTCAGCGCTTTTGACCTCGCCGATGACGGCCTTGAGCCGGTCCTCGAACTCACCGCGGAACTTGCTCCCTGCTACTAGGGCGCCCATGTCCAGTGCCAGGACACGCCTGTTCACAAGGGCTTCAGGAACGTCCCCGGCCGAAATACGCTGAGCCAGTCCTTCCGCAATCGCGGTCTTACCGATGCCGGCTTCGCCGATGATCACCGGATTATTTTTCTTTCGACGGGTTATGGTCTGGATGACCCGCCGGATCTCATCGTCTCGACCCACGACAGGATCGAGTTTCCCCTTGCGGGCCAGATCCGTCAGGTCAACACTGTATTTCTCCAGCGATCGGTACTTGCTTTCCGCTCTCGGGTCAGTTACGCGATGTGTGCCACGTATCTGCATGAGAGCTTTGTAAACCTTCTCCTGATCCAGCCCATGTGCTGCTAATATGTTGGCAGCATCCCCTTCCTGCTCCATCGTGGCTGCGATCAGTAGGTGCTCAGTCCCGATAAACTCATCCTTCAAACGCTCAGCCTCGGCTCGCGCGTTGTCCAGGAGGCGAGCAGCCCGGGGAGTGGAGTATATCTGGGCTGATTCGTTTGCCATCTTCGGCGACTTGTCCAGCGATTTCTCCAGCTCTCCCTTGACTGAATCGATGTCGACCCCAAGATCACTGAGGATCTCTTGTGGAAGTCCTTGCTCAATCCCCAATAACGCCAGGGTGACATGCTCCACGTCCCATTGGTTATGGTTGTACCGCCGGACAATATCCTGCGATTCTGCCAGCACCTGCTGTGCCTGTTCTGTGAATTTCTCAGGTCGTAAGACCATTTAATTTTCCTCCTGTGTTGCCGCGTTCGTATCCGGCCGAGACGCTTGGAGCCGCTTAACTTCGTTAGTCAGTCGGTCCATTTCTTTTTCCATTTTGTTCAACCGGTCCATTAGTTTAAGGATCACTTCCACGCCGGCTAGGTTGACTCCCATATCTTCTGTCAGAGCTCTGATCCTGCGTATTTTTTCGATATCCTGTGGCGAGTACAGCCGTTGCCTTCCTTCTGTCCGGGAAGGAGACACAAGCCCTACCCTCTCATAATAACGCAGGGTTTGAGCGTGTATACCAACAATGCGGGATGCAATGCTTATTACAAAGATTGGTTCGTTCGGCATTGACCTATCTACATTCAACTGACTTACCTCCTTACGGCCCGAAGCTTCTTGAGCTTCTGGAATAGCTCATGTTCTTCCTCTGTGAGTCCTTCAGGGAGTGTCACCTTAGCGGTGACAAAAAGGTCCCCCCTCTTGCTTGAACCGCCCGGGCGCGGCATACCCTGACCGGAAAGGCGAAACACCTTCCCATTTTGGGTCCCCGGTGGAATAGTGAGCATCACTTTTTTCTTCAGGGTGGGTACTGCAACCTCTCCCCCCAGCACCAGATCGGTCAATGGAACGGAAATGTCTGTGTACAGGTTCGCTCCGGAGCGGCGGAAAGTTGGATGGGGCCGAACTGTGACGATCAGGTATATATCTTCCGGTCCTCTAGCATCTCCGGCCGTGCCTGTTCCGGATATGCGTACCCTGGAGCCGGTGTCAACGCCGAGAGGAATCTTGATCTCTAGTCTGCGGAACGGCTTTTCCTGGTCATCTGTCGCAACGTCTAGATACCGCACCGTGCCGTTTAAAGCCTCTTCCAGGCTAATCTCTACCTGATATTGCCTGGAGATTCGACTACGACCACCAAACCCGGAAAGAATCTCGTCGAATATCCCGGGGTCGGCACCGAAGTTGACGTTGGAATCGTTACCACCATCGAAGGAGAACCACCTGGCCCCCCTATTCTCGAAGCCAAAGTCGTAGCCATCTTCCGGGGACCGGGAAGAGAAATCTTGAGCCCGCTGAGGCCTGGTCCGCTCGATTTCGTCGGCGTATTTCCAATTCTCACCGTATTTGTCATATTTGGCCCTTTTCTCCGGGTCAGATAGGATCTCGTAGGCCTGATTGATTTTCTTAAATTTTTCCTCGGATTCCTTATTTCCCGGATTGACGTCAGGGTGGTATTTCCTTGCCAGCTTACGATAAGCCTGGCGTACTTCCTTTTCCGAGGCCTTTTTGTTTATACCCAAAAGGGAATAGAAATCTTCCATTCCACACTTCCACTCTATTAACATCATCTATTGTAGCTGTTTGGGAATATAATGTCAATTGATTAAGCATTAATACTCTACATATATAATAAGAACTCTTGACAAGTAACACTCATGTTTCTATAATCAGGGTTGATAGGTAGTGATCGAAAAGAAGCAAGGCAATACTGCCTAACAATTTTAAGGAGGTAGCACAATGTTACTCAAGCGATGGGAGCCCTTTAGCGAGCTAAGGCGGTTTGAAAACAGAATGGACCGCATGTGGAGGGGCTTCGGCAACAGATCATTCGTCGATATTCCAGCTACCGAGAGGTGGTCAATACCCCTGGACGTAGTCCGGGACGGCGAAAAGATCACGGTAAATGCATCTTTACCCGGGGTGAAGCCTGAGGATATCGAAGTTACGGAAACCGATAGAAGAGGGCCTACTGACTATCAAAGGCCACACGGAGACCGAGCACGAATCCGAGGATACTGCCCATTTGATGCGGGAGCGCAGGTCTGGTTCCTTCTATCGGGCACTGCAGTTGCCAGACTCGGTGAGCACCGATAAGGCTGAGTCTTATTACGATAACGGAGTGCTGTCCGTTGTATTCCCGAAGGCGGAAACCAAGAAAGCCAAACAGTTGAAGATAAAAGTCGGTGGTCAGTCAAAGGTTATCGAGGGGAAGAAGGGCTAAGTCAGGTCCCAGGTGACCGCTTGGAGATGCCTAATCGAAGGGCCCGGTAGCAAACCTACCGGGCCCTTTCCTATGGGAGTAATGGACTGAACTGAGGTCGGTGTGCTTGTCTCCGGAACAGGGGCATCAGTCCATTACATCTCTTTATACGCCTGAAGTTCTGGATCAGATTTCGACGACTCGGGCGCCTCTGGCCGACCTCGGGTTTTCTTGACAACCAATAGGCCCTTTGTTAGTATCTGCAACTAGAGGCCCTATGTAAAAGGGCCGTTTATTTTCTGAGAAGGTCTATCCAACTTTGGCGTTTTTAACCGGCCTCAGGTGCCGCGGATGTGGTAGAGAATACCCCATCGAACCCATCAACGTCTGCGATTTCTGCTTCGGCCCTCTGGAGACAGTCTACGACTACGACGCTATGGCTCGGACTGTTAGCCGAGAGCGCATCGAATCAGGACCGCTCAGTATGTGGCGGTACCAGGATCTCCTACCTGTCGACGGCGGGAACGCCGTCGACATCAATGCCGGCTTCACGCCTCTCATAAAATCCCAAAACCTGGGCAAACTGCTCGGGTTGGACAATCTTTACCTGAAGAACGATAGTGTAAACCCCTCCTTCTCTTTCAAGGATCGCGTGGTCTCAGTCGCAGCCACCAAAGCTGTGGAATTCGGGTTTGATACTCTGGCTTGTGCTTCCACAGGGAACCTGGCGTGCGCCGTCGCGGCTCATGCAGCAAGGGCTGGTCTGCGGTCCGTGGTCTTTATACCCGCCGATCTCGAATATGGCAAGGTAATAGGAGCTGCTATATACGCCCCAACGTTGATAGCTGTCCAGGGCAGCTACGACGAGGTTAACAGGCTTTGCAGTGAGGTTGCCGATAATTACCCGTGGGCCTTTGTGAACATCAATATGCGGCCATACTATGCCGAGGGAAGCAAAACCCTGGCGTACGAAGTCGTCGAGCAGCTAGGGTGGAGGCTACCGCAACACGCTATTGTGCCTTCGGCTTCCGGGTCCCTGTATACGAAAATATGGAAAGGCTTCAACGAATTCGCCTCCCTTGGCCTGATCGAAGGCCCCGTCCATACCAGGATGCACCTGACTCAGGCAGACGGTTGCTCTCCCATTGTTCAGGCTTACAAAAACGAGGATGATGTTGTCCGACCCATCAAGCCCAAGACTGTGGCCAAGTCTTTGGCTATCGGGAATCCCGCTGATGGCGTAAACGCCCTCAAGGTGCTACACGAGTCTTCAGGTACAGCCTTTGCCGTTCCTGAAGAAGAGGTGGCCGAAGGCATGAAGCTGCTGGCAGAGACGGAAGGTATATTCACAGAGACGGCTGGTGGGGTCACCGTATCCTGTCTGAAGTACCTGGCGGGGGTTGGAGTCATCAAGCGCGACGAATTAACAGTGGCCTATATAACAGGCAATGGCCTCAAGACACAGGAGGTCGTTGAGGACGTAGTCCACCCTCTACCGATATCACCGACCATGAGCTCATTCGAACAAGCAATAAACGGCGTAAAGATTGGCGGGAGGTAAGGCAACCATGGGGAAACAACGGTATAAAATGACCTTCCAGGGCGATATGGTAAAAGAGCCGATAATTTATACTCTTGGTAAGCAGTTCGAGTTGGTCACCAACATACGCCGGGCTGACGTCCGAGAGAACATGGGTTGGGTCGATGTAGAAATCGAGGGTGAAGACGAGGAAATCGAACGTGGGGTCAAGTGGGTCGACTCACAAGGCGTCGAGGTATATCCGGTGAGCGGCGACGTTGTAGAGGGTTGATTCTCTATTGGCTTGAGGAGGGCATTATCGCATGAGCGGTGTCTTGGTTAGAATTCCCACGCCCCTGAGACGGATGACCAATGGCAAGGACAAGGTGGAGATCGAAGCGTCCAAATTGTCTGAGCTTGTCGAGAACCTGGAAACCCAGTTCCCGGGAGTAAAAGAACGTCTGGTGGACGAGTCGGGGGACCTGCGCTATTTTGTCAATATTTATTTGAACGGCGAAGACGTGCGTTTCTTACAGGGTTTGGACACCGATACCAAATCTGGGGACGAAGTTAGTATTGTTCCTGCGGTAGCTGGCGGATCTTAAGGCCGCCTCTACTCTATACCCTTCATTGCCATCCAGTTCTCTTTTTGTGTCAGTCTGACAGATTCGTCCGTTGGCTTATATGACTCCAGAAAGCGATCGCGAAATTCCTGGAAATCGCCTCGTGAAATCGCCGCACGGATATCCTCCATCAGCCTAAGAACGAACCTCAAGTTGTGTATCGAACCCAACCGTAGAGCCAGCAACTCCTTTGCCTTGAACAGGTGGTGCAGGAAGGCTGCCGAATAGTTCGTACACGTGTAGCAGTCGCACCTCTCATCCAACGGCCTTGATCTTTCCTTGAAACGCCGGTTGGTGATGTCGACCCGTCCCTCACTGGTGAACAGGGCTCCGTTTCTCGCTACCCGGGTTGGCAGAGCACAGTCAAACATGTCGACTCCCCGATGAACGCCCTCCATCAGGTCTTCCGGCGACCCGACGCCCATGAGATACCTGACCTTGTCTGCCGGAAGCAGCTTGCACACCTGTTCAGTCACCCGGTTCATCACCGTCTTGGACTCCCCTACGGCAAGTCCGCCGATGGCATAGCCATCAAACCCCTGAGAGACTATGTACTGTGTCGACTCCGCTCTGAGCTCTGGGGACACGCCTCCTTGGACTATTCCGAACAGGGCCTGAAGCCGGCTTGAATCCATCTTAAAGTGAGCCTCTTTGCACTTCGTTGCCCATTTGTGGGTCCGTTCCATAGCTTGTTGGACCGACTCTCGGCTGGCGCCGTGGGCGATGCAATGGTCCAGGCACATGATGATATCGGCACCCATATCCCGCTGGTGGGAAATGGCGCCTTCCGGATCGAAGAAGTGTTCGCTGCCGTCGATGTGGGACCGAAAGGTAATCCCATCATCATCGATTTTTTTGAGTCGGCCTAAACTGAACGCCTGGAACCCTCCGCTATCCGTAAGAATGGGGCCGCTCCATCCGGAAAAGCTGTGAAGCCCTCCAAACTTCTTTAAGACGTCAACACCCGGCTGGAGGTAAAGATGGTATGCGTTGGAAAGCACGATATGAGCGCCAGCAGACTTCACTTCCTCGGGAGTCAGTGCCTTGACACTTGCCTGAGTCGCCACCGGTAGAAAGGCCGGAGTCAGAACTTGACCGTGGGGGGTCGCCAATTTTCCCAAGCGGGCGTTTCCCGACCTGGCGACCACTTCAAACGATATGGGCGATGTCAATGCGTCGGGCAATCCTCATATTGTTGGTGCAGTCATTTACCGACGAGATTGTGAACCGTCTCATAGACTAGCTCCGAGGGAACATCCTTACGTACCACCGCTTTACCTAGCTGTTCGAGCAAGACCCATTTGATAGAGCCGTCTTCGGTCTTTTTGTCCAGAGACATAGCCTTGAGTACTTCCTCTGGGTCGGCATCTGAAGTATAGGTGGGGAGGCCAAACCGCTTCAACAGACTGCTCTGCCGTTGAACAACCTCATCAGATATCAAGCCCAGGCTCTGGCTTATTTGAGCTGCGCCGGTCATGCCAACTGCCACAGCCTCACCGTGTAGGTAGCGGCCGTAACCGGCCGCGGCCTCTATCGCGTGACCGATAGTATGCCCATAGTTTAGAAGCGTTCGATGGCCCGTTGTTTCCCACTCGTCCTGGCTCGCCACTTGGGCTTTTATTGCCACGCTTCGCTTGATGACCTCTGTGGAGATGTCTTTGTCCAGGTTCATAAGTTTGTCCGGGTGGGCTTCGAAGGTACCGAAAAGGCCTGCGTCCAGTATAATGCCGTGCTTTATGGCTTCAACCCAGCCCTCAGCAAGCTCTCGTTTGCTGAGGGTTGACAAAGCCGAGACGTCGGCCAGTACCATCCTTGGTTGATGAAAGGCACCAACCAGATTCTTCCCTTCCGAGAGGTTCACCGCTACCTTGCCTCCGATGGAAGCGTCTACCATCGCCGCCATGCTTGTGGGAACCTGGATGAAGGGCATTCCCCTCAGGAATGTGGCTGCGACAAAGCCCGCCAGGTCGCCCACAACTCCGCCTCCTACTGCCGCCACTGCGTGTCCCCGCTCAGCTCGCCGCTCCGCCAGCCAGCGGTATATAGCCGCTGCCATTTCAAGGCTCTTGCTTGGCTCGCCTGGAGGTACGACAAAGATGTGGGCCGGGATGCGGGCGCGCTGAAAAGACAGTTGCGCCTGACGGGCATATGGTTTGGAGACCCTCTCGTCGGTGATTATGTAAACGGGGCCTTTGAGACCCAATCGCAGGCAACGGTCTCCCAGGTCGTCCATTAGCCCCCAACCCACAAAAGCTGGGTAACTCCCGTTAGAGTGAGTTACTTCTGCTGCAAGGTTCGGGTCTTCCAACCTTCTCTCCACTTTTCTACTACCGCTTCGGCCGCCTGATCGATGGACAAGTCATTGGTATCCACAGTTGAATGAGCCATCGAATAATGTTTCTGGCGGGCCTCTATGAGCTCCCTTATTTTGCCCAGCGGATCGGGTCCGGATAGGAGTGGGCGGTCGGATAATCGCACTGCGGATTCGCCCCCTAGACGTGCGTAAATAGTTTCTGGGCTGGCATCGAGACTGACTAATAGACCTCTGCCAAGTATCAGCTCACGGTTTCCTTCGTCTACAATCGCTCCACCGCCGGTCGAGATGACTCGATGGCTTCCCGAGCAAGCCTCTTTAACCACATGCTTCTCGAGGGCACGAAAGGACGGTTCACCGTCCTCGGCGAATATACGCGAGATCGATTTTCCAGCACGTTTTTCTATCTCCGAATCAGTGTCGATAAAATCCCATCCCAGTAGATAGGCCACCTTCTTCCCCACGAAGGACTTGCCAGTACCGGAGAATCCGGTGAGGATGATATTTGCAGCCAAGTTCAACTCCAGCTCTACGATACCTTGCGGAAATCTTCGCTAATCGACAATCGCGCTCGGACGCTTCCTGGGGCCGATGGTGTGCATATAGCCCTCGTAGTTCCGTCGGGTCTCAGGCATGCTGTCGCCACCAAATTTCTCCATGAACGCTTCTGCAAGCACCTGGGCCACGACTGCTTCGCCGATGATCCCAGCAGGCGGAACCTGGCACACGTCCGAGCGTTCGTAGTGGGCTTGCACTAACTCTCCGGTGTCCAGGTCCACGGATGGAAGCGGGTTGACCAGTGTGGAGATGGGCTTGACCGCGAAGCGGGCTACCAGCGGCATGCCGTTGGTCATGCCGCCTTCCGTGCCTCCACCACGGTTGGTGTTCCGCTGCCATGGATTCGATGGGTCTGTAACGGGCTCGATCACATCGTGTACTTCGGAGCCTCGTTGAGTTGCCGCCTCCCAACCTTGGCCGATGGAGGCCGCTTTGACGGCGTTGATCGACATGAGGGCGTGGGCAACACGCCCGTCGATCTTTCGGTCCCAATGGGCGTAGGAGCCCAGTCCTATAGGCACCCCTGTAGCGATTACCTCGACCACACCGCCCACAGTGTCGCCTGCCTCTTTAGCTTCATCGATAATCTCCATCATGCGTTGGCCAGCCTTTGGGTCTGCACACCTAACCGGAGACTCTTCTACTTGATCCCAGTCGATGGCCTCTTCGGGGCTTGCCCACTCACCCCCGATGGCCACCACGTGACTGTTGACCTGGATGCCGAACTCCTCCAGCAATCTGCGCCCCACCGACCCGGAAGCGACTCTCGAAGTAGTCTCTCTGGCGCTGGACCGCTCCAGCACATTACGCACGTCGTCGAATCCGTACTTCATAACCCCAGCAAGGTCTGCATGGCCCGGACGTAGGCGGGTCACCCTTTCGACCTCCGTATCTACGGGCGTCACGCTCATCTTTTCTGTCCAGTTGGCCCAGTCTTTGTTTTCCACGGTCATACCGATAGGGCTTCCCAGGGTGCGGCCGTGCCGTACGCCGGACACTATGTGCACCTGGTCCTTCTCGATCAGCATTCTGCCTCCCCGGCCGTACCCTTTCTGGCGCCGGGCTAGCTGTACGTTTATATAATCCTCAGTAAGCTGGAGACCTGCTGGCACCCCTTCGACGATTATCATCAGTCCCTGCCCATGGGACTCTCCTGCGGTTAAGAACCGGATCATATATTTCTCCTCATGACCCTAGAGCCTCTTTCGCTACCTTGAGCATGATTTCGACGGGCGCCTTTTTCCCGGTCCACATCTCAAACGATGCTGCTCCCTGGTAGACCAGCATAGCCAATCCTCCCAAGGTTGCCGCTCCCGCCCGTTTGGCTTCACGGAGCAACGGCGTCTCAATTGGATTATATACCAGGTCGAATACCAGTGCTGTAGCAGGGATCTGCTCGGAACGCATAGGGCTTGAGTGCTCATCAAGTCCGTATTTCATACCCAACGTGGTGCAGTTTACTATCAGGTCGCTTTCGGCGGCTTTCCTAACGAGGGTCCCCGTTGAGTCGGTCAGGGACATAGCATCAACATCTGTGCCATGAGTGGAGATGATCTCGGCGAGCCTGGTAGCCCGCTCTAGAGTGCGGTTGGCGATGGCTACCTCCGTTACCTCGCGGCTCGACAGCGCCAGGGCTACGGCTTTCGCCGAGCCTCCGGCTCCTAGGACGAGCACTTTGCGACCCTGGGGTTGAAAATGCCCATTGTCCTCAAGTGCTTTTAGAAATCCTACACCGTCTGTGTTGTGTCCGACCAAATTCCCATCCTCGTTGATAATTGTGTTAACCGCACCAGCCGCGCTGGCGAAATCGTTAACTCTGTCGAGTAGCGGGATCACGGCTTCTTTGTGGGGTACTGTGACGTTGATACCCCAGGTGTTTAGGGACCTTAGCTGACGGATGTATTCTGGCAAGGACGGAGGCTCTACCTCCCATGCTTCATATATGGCATCAATGCCGTAGTAATCCAGCGCGGCCTGCTGAAATATAGGGGATATCGAGTGCCGTATCGGGCAGCCGATAATACCAACGCTTTTTGTCATGACAAGGTCACCTAATCGTTGGCGGAAGTATAGCAGTGGCTTCTACCAGGAACCAAGACTGAGACTTACTGGGCCACAGGAAATCTAACAAATTATGGCACGGCTACAATGCTCGAGAGGGTCCGATAGTCTACTGAGCCGGAGGTAGAATGATGGGGAGGGGCTCTACCTTGTCTAGGCCAGGGGGGTTGATGTTGTCCAGAGCCTCAAGGATAGCATTCAGGCTATAGGTGACTTCGGTAAGCTCCGGATCAGAGATCTCTAGCCCGACAGCGTGTCCAAGTGCCTTTACTTCTTCTTTCGTCAGGTCTGTCACATCTGTACTCAGTTTTGATTTGTTTTCATCCTCTATGAAATCGCAAATAGTGTCAAGTTTTGCGATTTCCAGCCAAACGAAGTTTCGGGTATTTGATACAACGCGGCTTGACTTACAAATGCGGACCAACCTATTATATGGTGCGGATGCGTTCAAATCGTGAACAACAAGAAATAGAAGATGGTTCCTCTTATCGGGAGCTTCGCCTCCTGAACGAGGTAGACCGTACGTCAGAAGCCACTCAGCGAGACCTTTCCAAACGCCTTGGCGTTGCACTGGGTGTCACTAACCTACTTCTGCGTAATATGGCCCAGAAGGGCTATATACGCATAACCCAGGCCGGCTGGAAGCGGTGGCTGTATACTATCACTCCTGCCGGTATGGCCCGGAAGGTCAACCTGACCATTGCCTATGTCACCCGGTTTTTGAGTCACTACCGCCATGTTCGCCTAATGATTACCAAGGAACTGGCCCCACTTGCCCTAGATGAATGCTTCAAGGTGGCCATCTATGGAAAGGGTGAGATAGGCGAATTGACCTACATATCACTCAGAGATCTTGGTATCGAGATATCTAACGTATTTGACAGAGATGCTGATGGTCACCGGTTCCTCGGCATGGGTGTTCGAGATATTGAGACACTGGAGCATGGCGAATACGACCGGGTGATAATCGCGTCCCTGGATAAAGTAGAGCGGAAACGGTCTGAACTAGCTCTGTTGGGCGTTCCCGATGAAAAGATAGTAACTCTATTACCACAGGTGAGGGAATAAGACTATGGCGCTTGATTGGTATGTTGCAAAGATAAAGCGGAACCAGGTGAGTCTGGTAGAAAACCAACTGGTTCTCAAGGGGCTAGAGGTGTATACCCCTCAGATAGTGGGACTGAGTGGTAGCCCTGGAAAGAGGGAGGCCCTGTTCCCAGGATACATATTCTGCCACATGGATGTTACAAATAGGTACCATTGGCCAAGCCTATTGTGGACTCCCGGGTTAAGCTATTTGCTGCCTGCCGAAGACCGCCCGTCTCCTTTAGTGGAAGACGCAGTGGATGAAATCAGAATGCGGGTTGAGGAGTGGAATAGAGGCGGCTACGTTCGAGTTTTCGAAAAAGGTGACCATGTCAAGATCAAGTCCGGACCTTTGAAGGGCCTGGATGCCATCTTTGGAAGTTACTTGCCAGCCCGAGAGCGTTGTGAAGTGCTGCTATACTGGCTTGGTGGCAAGCTAGCCACCTTAATAGACCCCAGAGACCTGGACGCGGTTCCAAAGGTTCGCGTCCGGTGGGGATGGGAGCGAGGGGCTACCGCAACCGCTTAACGTGGCTCATCGATAACCGACCGCTCCCGACAAATATATATGGGTATCGCCATACTGACGGTGCCGTTGATAGAAGGGCCTCGGCAAGAAGAGTCGAGGACCGAATGGGGGAGCCCTATCCTAAATTTTCCGACAGGGAAGGTTTCTTGTCAGCAATAGTAGCGATCCCAGCCAGACTTAAATCCACCAGGTTTCCCGGAAAGGTTCTGGCGAAAATCCACGGCAAACACATGATCCAGTAGAATGCAGTGTATACGTAACCAGCGGGGGACATGGTGCGGTGCGAGAGGTTATAAAGTGGCAATTGGAGCTCAGAGATGCAAAAACTTTTTGAGGAGCGATTAATACAGTGGAGTTAGACTTTAAAGACAAGACTATCTTGATTACGGGAGGGACGGGGTCTTTCGGCAGGGAATGCACCAAGGTGCTATTAAAGAAGGGCCCACCACGGAAGTTGATCATCTTCAGTCGGGACGAATTAAAGCAGCACGAAATGCAACAGCAGTTTGACCATCCATGCCTAAGATATTTTATTGGTGACGTTAGAGACAAAGAACGGCTTTACCGTGCCATGAGTGACGTAGATGTAGTCATTCATGCCGCGGCGTTAAAGCAAGTACCTGCCTGTGAGTACAATCCTTTTGAAGCCGTTAAGACCAATGTCCTGGGTGCGGTGAATATCATAGACGCTGCCATCGACAGAGGTGTCGAGCGAGTCATCGCAGTAAGCAGCGATAAGGCCGTGAACCCTCTAAACCTCTACGGCGCAACTAAATTATGCGCCGAAAAGTTGTTCGTCCAGGGCAACTCCTACGCTGGACTCGATGGAGCCAAATTGAGTTGTGCCCGCTATGGAAACGTCATAGGAAGCCGCGGAAGCGCCATTCCCATATTCCTTCAGCAGAAGTCTGAAGGACGTGTCACTGTCACCGACAAACGCATGACGCGGTTCTGGATAACTCTTCCTGAGGGCGTGGAGTTTGTACTACGGTGTCTCGAACAAATGCACGGCGGAGAAATATTCGTCCCCAAGATTCCAAGCATGAATATTATGGACTTGGTGGAGGCTATCGCACCGGAGTGCGAGGTATCGTTTACAGGCGTACGGCCAGGAGAAAAGATCCACGAAATATTAATATCCCCTGATGAGTCGAGGCAAGTCATGGAATTCGATGGCATGTTCGTGATCCAGCCTACCTTTACGTGGTGGCGAGAAGCTAATGTAAATGGAGGGAATCCTGTATCTGACGGGTTCAAATACAGCAGTGATAACAATCCGCAATGGCTTACGGCAAATGAGATAAAGGAGATGGCCTCTCGGTTGTGAAGAAAATGGAGGTTGCCCACGAAACCCTTGCTATAAACGGTGGTATGCCGACCCGCCCGACTCCCCTGTCCTACGGGCACCAGGACATCGGGGAGGATGACATTGATGCCGTTGTCCAGGTGCTGCGTTCGAACTTGATAACCACTGGGCCGAAGGTTGGAGAGTTTGAAGAAGCAATAGCGGCCTATGTAGGAGCTCGATACGCGGTCAGCTTCAGCTCTGGAACCGCTGCCCTCCATGGTGCTGCCTTCGCTGCCGGCCTTGGTCCTGGCGATGAGGCCATAACAACTCCGCTCACGTTCTGCGCGACTGCAAACTGCGTGTCATTTGTGGGGGCCAAGCCAGTTTTCGCGGACGTTTGTCATAGTACCCTCAATCTTGACCCGGTGCAGGTTGAAAAGCAAATAAATGCTCGTACTAAAGCACTGATAGCTGTTGACTACGGCGGCCACCCGTGCGAACTCGACGAATTACTGACACTGGCCGACAGGCGGGGACTGGTTGTTATAGAAGATGCCGCCCACTCGTTGGGAGCTGAATACAAAGACCGGCGAGTGGGGAGCGTAAGCCACCTCACCACATTCAGTTTTCACCCTGTAAAACACATCACGACCGGCGAAGGAGGCATGGTTACTACTAACAGCCTGGAGTACACACGTCGTCTACGTCTGTTCCGGAATCACGGCATCGATCAAGAAGCTCGGCACCGCCTGGGTCAAGAGATCGGCGGTTGGTATTACGAAATGACCGAACTGGGCTACAACTATCGTCTTTCTGACATCGGTTGTGCATTGGGTCTGTCTCAGCTACAAAAGCTTCCTGAAAATGTAATAAGACGGCGGGAGATCGCCAGCCAGTATGCCGAGGCTTTACGAGACCTAGACGGAGTCGTTCTCCCCACTGAGGAACCCTTCGTAAAATGTTCCTGGCACTTGTATCCCATACGACTGCGCTTGGACCGATTCTCCGTAGGCCGAAAAGATATTTTCCAAGCCTTGCGAGCTGAGAACATAGAGGTCAACGTTCACTATATTCCAGTGCACCTGCAACCCTTCTACAAGCAACGATTTGGTTATCGCGGTGGGGAATATCCTGTAGCTGAGTCCGCTTATGAGGGATTGATCACACTGCCTTTGTTCCACTCTATGACACAAAGGGATGTTGCAGACGTCGTAGCTGCGACAAAGAAAGTTATCAGACATTTCGAAGATCGGATGTGATTTTTCAGATGAACGCAGACAAGAGACGCTGCACATCAGAACATGCCGCATTGGCTATTGCAATGACATTTACAACGGTGCGCAATTCAACTACATTGGATAGACTGCTCCGATTATCGGGTGCCAGGTGGTAGGAGGTTTAATACGACAACGAGACAAGTAGATACTCCATTGACCATAGTGAGGAGAGGCAACGCTCCACCTCCTGAGCGGTTCTATGAGAGGTTTGGCCCTAAGGGCGAGTCTCTCAATCCAGGCTGGCCAAAACTCACCACGGAAGCATCGGCGATTAATTTTGAGCCCAGGGATAAAGGGCTACATATATTGCTTATTAACCCTCCAATCCGCGAGTGGTCCTATCCCAATATCATGCCTATTGGTCAGGGTTACGTGGCCTCAGTCGCAGTAATGGATGGACACAAGGTTGACGTCCTGGATCTGAACGCGGCACGTCGGAAACCGATCAAGGATGATTGGGCTACGGTCTCCAAATGGGTTGAGGCAGAGGTAGTTAGTGCTCTCGAAAAGGAGAGGCCTGACGTAATTGGTATCGGAGGGATCATCACCCAGTACTCCCGTATAAAGCAGATTGTGGCGGTCTGCAAGCGCGTGTACTCGGACGTACCTGTTATGCTGGGCGGCGGCATCGCATCGTCGATGCCCGAGTTCATGGTAAAGAGGCTCGGTGCTGACGTTGTTGCCCAAGAAGAGGCCGATGTAACTATTTCCGAAGTACTTCACCGCTTTGAAATCGGTAGCTCAATGGACGGTGTCAAAGGCACAGCTTTCGGTGAAACAAATGGACATGGTGAATGGACAGTCAGGAACAATGGCCTCCGCCCTTCTGTACAAAGCGCTGCATCAGGCCTCGATTATCTTCCATGGCCTTCGCGTTCTCTGTGGCCTATCGACGACATCTACAAGCGGAACCCTGTCGGGCACTTGAACTGGGCTAACAAATGGAGTGATGGGGGCGCTACAGCAGAAAGCCAATATTCCGTCTCCATGATCGCCTCCAGAGGCTGCCCATATGCCGGTAACGCCTGTGACTACTGTTACGCTGCTTACTTAGGATCGGAGTATCGATTGCGTAGCCCTAGGGACGTTGTCGATGAAATGGAGTTTGTCAAAGAGCGATACCAAGTCGCCTATATCCACTTCCTGGATGACTTAATGCTCACCGACTTCCGCTGGAATCTTGGGTTCTGTGCAGAACTCAGGCGTCGGAAGGAGGAAAAGGGGTTCGAAGTCATGTGGGGAGGCACATGCCGGACAAATATCGTCGCTGCCGAGGTGATTCGGGCAAAGAGAGAGAGTCGTTCTAACTTTCTGGAGCAGGCCTATGAAGTAGGGATGCGGCAAGTTGGCTACGGTGTAGAGTCGGCTAGTCCCACTATACTCAAAAGCATAGATAAGAGTGGACAGACACCAGAGAAGATAGAGATTGCGGTGCTGGAAACACAGCGTATTTTCGGGTATGCCGACTGCTCTTTCATGATCGGTTCGCCTGGAGAAACAAAGGAAACTGTCCGGGAAACCGTCGAGGTTTGCAAGAATATTGGATTGAGGCCGGAGGTCTTTTTCTTCACGACTGCTTATCCGGCGACCAAGTTTTGGGACTTGGCCCTTGAGAAGGGCCTCATAGCCCAAGCTGTTACTGGTAAAAAGGGTCCAGCCAACGAGGATATGGTCGAGGAGTACTTCCTCAGATTAGGCGAGCAGGGGGAATCCGTAAGAACCAACTTTAGCGACGACCTTACGGATGACGAAGTAATAGAATTGTCCTGGTGGGCAGTCAGTGAGCTTGGTGCGCAGAACACAGTGCGCCACCCTCATAGTGGTGAGGTACAGGAGCGAAAGCCCGCATTCCGATCGGCTAGTCAAGCAGACTTGTAATAGTTCCGACCCCCATGGTCCCTCTGTTGGTCCGGATTTACTACTATCGTGCGTTTTAGATGAAGGCTCTGGTCCTAGGATGTGGATCCATAGGCTATCGCCATATCTCGCATCTTCTTCAGCTTGGCATAAAGGCGGTAGAGGCTGCAGATCCCGATGAAGACGCTTGTAGTAGGGTGCGTACCGGCTTCGGCATCTGGGCCACCTGTGATCCCGACGAAGCGTTACAGAGAGAACCAGACGTAGTCCTAGTATGCACTCCCGCTCAGCTTCATTTGGAGTTGGCTCTTCGATCGTTGGAAACTGGCGCTCATGTTTTTATTGAAAAGCCCATATCCACTACACTTGAAGGCTTGGAAGAGCTACTTCGGGTTGCTGACTCAAGCAAGCAGATTGTTCAGGTGGGTTACAACCTCCGGTACCATCCTGCGATGAAAACGATTAAGCGTATGTTGGATGATGGAATGGTGGGGGACGTTCTGACTGCGCATGTTGAATTTGGCCTATATTTAGCCAAATGGTGGCCAGGCCGTGACTACCGCGGAAGCTACATGGCTGATGCGGATCTTGGAGGAGGATTGCTTCTAGACGCCTCACATGAAATCGATGCGGTGTTGTGGTACTTGGGTCCGGCTCGAGACGTCGCCGCCTTCGGAGGCAAATTAAGCAGACTTGAAATAGGTGGCGTTGACTCCATTAAAGTAATCATGAACATGGAATCCGAAGCGATAGCGTCATTGCATATTGATTGCCTGAAGCCAACATATACACGAGTGCATGAACTGGTCGGAGAAGGTAGCCGTATCGTCTGGGACTGCCCTGAAGGGCGGGCGGATACAAGTCTGGGAAGGCTAATCTGGTTCGATCGAGAGTCGGACACGTATAAACCAGTAAAGCTCAATGGCAACCCCGAGGAGACTTACCTAGCCGAGCTAGCTGACCTCCTGCAATCTGTGGAAACAGGACAGCCACCGTTGGTTGGCGTCAGAGAAGGCGTCGAGGTGCTTAAAGTCACCAAGGCAATCCAACAATCCATCAAGTCTGGTGAAGTAGTCAAGGTCTGACTTTATGTTAGCTGCGATAGTCCAGGCCCGTATGGGCTCCAGTCGACTGCCTGGGAAAACCCTTATGGAAGTTTCCGGGAAGCCTCTGTTGCAGCGACTCGTGGAAAGGGTTAAAGCCTCCTCTTTTCTAGACGACGTAATCGTAGCGACTACGACCAAGACACAAGACGACGCTATTGTAGATTTTGCGCAAAAAGTGGGCCTGAAGTATTACAGAGGCAGTGAGGAAGACGTACTTGATCGGGTATATCAGGCGGCGCTTCAATACAACGTCGACCACATCGTCAGAGTGACTCCAGACTGTCCTCTGTTAGACCCACGTGTTGTGGATGAAGTAATCGAAGCGTATATGTCCGGAGAGTACGATTACGTTACTAATACGCTCCGCTATACCTATCCCGACGGCTTGGATGTTGAAGTATTCTCCTTTAGCGTGCTGGAGCGGGCTTGGGCGGAAGCTCAGCTACCGTCCGAAAGGGAGCATGTAACGTCCTACATCCGCAACTCAGGGCATTTTAGGTTGTTTAACATCGAGAATCAGACTGACCTATCACACTTGAGGTGGTCGGTTGATACCGAAGCCGATCTGGCACTTGTCGGCGCGATTTACGGGTGGTTAGGCGACAAAGGGGATGATTTTCAATTGGATGACGTGGTGGCCTTGTTTGCGAGTCATCCAGAGCTTAATTCGATGAATCAGCAAAGAATATTGAATGAAGGTTATTATCGATCTCTGATTAACAACTTGCCCGTACCTCCTCGCAGCCTCAACCTTGAGCGCTCTTTGACGTTGAAGAAACGGGTAGAAGCCATTATTCCTTCTTCCACGCAGACCTTGAGTAAGGGGCCGACCCAGTTCGTACAAGGTGCGGCGCCTGTTTTCCTCGCCCGAGGCGAAGGAAGTCATGTCTGGGATGTGGACGGAAACGAGTACATCGACTACCCGATGGCCCTCGGCCCAGTTATTCTTGGCCATAATGATGGAAAGGTGACAGATGCGGTCGTACATCGGATGCAGGAAGGTGTGGTCTTTTCGCTTCCGCATCCATTAGAAATAGAATTGGCAGAGCTTTTGGTAGAGATTATCCCTTGCGCTGACATGGTCCGATTCGGAAAGAACGGGTCGGATGCTACTTCTGGCGCGGTTAGGGTTGCTCGAGCATACACTGACAGAGATATAATTGCCTGTTGCGGCTATCATGGCTGGCAGGACTGGTATATAGGGACCACCACCCGTAACAAGGGCGTCCCTAAAGAGGTGCAAGGGCTCACTGTTCCATTCGATTACAATGATATTTCCAGTTTGGAGCGCGTATTCGCCGAGTACCCGGGCCAGGTAGCCGCGGTTATTATGGAGCCTGTCGGCGTTATTGAGCCCGCGGATGATTTTCTCAATCAGGTCAAAGAACTTGCCCAGCGCGAAGGCGCCCTGCTCATATTCGACGAGGTGGCAACGGGTTTTCGGATAGCCCTTGGCGGTGCCCAAGAATACTACGGCGTTATCCCAGACTTGGCGTGTTTTGGTAAAGCGATGGGCAACGGATTTCCACTTGCAGCCATCGTGGGCCGGCGAGAGGTAATGGAAATGTTCGATGAGGTCTTCTACTCCTTTACTTTTGGCGGAGAGATCATCTCCCTTGCGGCGTCCTTGGCGACCATCAAGGAGATGCAGGACAAAAATGTCGTAGGGCATCTTTGGGAGCAAGGGCGAAAGTTAAAGGACGGTTACAATGTGCTGGCCCAACAGTTTAGAGTGGGGCAATTCACCGAGTGTGTTGGATTACCCCCGCGCACAGTGGTCACGTTCCAAAATAAAAATGGCGATGATCCCCTCGTGCTCAAGAGTTTGTTTCAGCAGGAATGCCTGAAACGTGGGGTGCTTTTCTCTGGCGGCCACAACGTTTGTTACAGCCACAGCGACCAGGACATCAACTACACTTTGCGAGTGTACCGGAGCTCAATGGAGATATTGGCCTCGGCAATTGGCGAGGGGGATGTTGCCGAAAGGTTAGAAGGCCAGCCGGTACAACCTGTGTTTAGGCAAGTTTAAAGAAAGAGATATGGCAAAAGCAATAAAGATTGGCGATCGATGGGTTGGCGACGGACAACCCTGCTATATCATCGCCGAGGCAGGATCGAACCATAACGGGAGCATGGCCCAGGCGAAAAAGCTCATCGACATCGCTGTGAAGGCAGGAGTTGATGCTGTTAAATTTCAGCTTTTCCGTGCTAGCAAACTCTATCCGAGAGAAGCAGGAGAAAGCGATTACCTGAAATTGGATCGTTCCATCTTCGATATTATTGCCGAAATGGAGATGCCCTATGAATGGCTCCCTGATCTGGCGGAGTACTGTGACAAGAATAGAGTCCACTTTCTGGCGTCGGTCTTCGACGAGGAATCTGTCGAAAGACTGGATCCATTTGTCTCTGCCTTTAAGATAGCTTCCTACGAGATGACTCACCATCCATTAGTTCGCTACATTGCCCAGAAGGGTAAGCCAGTGATCATATCCACAGGAACCGCGAATATGGATGAGATACGCGATACAGTGGAGGTATTTCTCCAAACGGGGAATCAAGATCTAGTGCTAATGCAATGTACCGCCTCCTACCCTGCGCCCTTGGAGTCCCTTAATCTGCGAGCTATTCCGACAATAAAGGATGAGTTCAAAGTGCCTGTCGGATTCTCGGATCACTCAAGGGACCCGGTTGTCGGCCCGCTCACTGGAGTTTCTCAAGGGGCCGACGTTATTGAAAAACACTATACGTTAAGTAACCAGTTGCCAGGGCCTGATCACTCTTTCGCCCTCGAGCCCTCGGAGCTAAACACGATGGTCCAGAAGATACGAGAGGTCGAGCAAGCCTTGGGCAATGCAGAAAAAACAGTTCATCCGGTCGAAGCAGAGTTGAGGGGATTTGCTCGTCGAACCGTATTCGCAGTTGAAGACATAGCCCACGGGAAGGCGTTTACAAAGAACAACGTCGCTGTTCTCCGATCGGGCAAACTAGAGCCAGGAATCGACCCCAAATATTATGAGGGCCTGCTCGATCGAAAGTCCAGGCGAGCTATTAAAGCTGGTTCTCCTATAAAACCGGAAGACTATGGTTAAACAGATGCCAGCCACGATTTCCATCCGTCCGGCGATAGACGAGGACTGTAGACGTCTGTGGAAATGGCGCAATGAACCCGCGACGCGGGAGTCATCCTTCGATGTTCGATACATCTCGTACGAAGATCACCAGACTTGGTTTGCTCGTACACTAGATGCTCCAGACAAACGGATTTTCATCATCACCGACGACTCAGGACGCGAAATAGGATACGTACGCTTCAATCTCCACGGACAAGAGGCTGAAACAAGCGTCAGCCTGGACAAAGCCAAACGGGGCAAGGGGCTAGGTAGCACCGCTATAAAAATGGCTTCCGATTACACGTTAGCTGACAATGGCGTGGAGATGGTTTTTGCCTATGTCAAACTCGACAATGCAGGCTCGTTATCAGCGTTTCAGCGCGCTGGTTTCACCCTCGAAGGGGTAGCAGACGTTGCCGGAACAGACGCATATAAATTGGTGTATCAAGGAACCTCGCTCGCTTGAATTTAGAGCGATCAGCTCTCGCTCTGACAAAGCAATACTGGATCAATTTTGCATAGAGCGCTCTTTCGAGTAGATGCTGGACCCCATATAGGCTTGGGCCACCTTCAACGGTCGCTGGCCCTGGCAGGTGCTTTGAAGAACCTTGGTGTCGACTCGCTATTTGTGACCGATCAAAACGATAACGGCGGCCACCTAATCGCGCGCTATGGACTCGATTCCATGCCTCTTCGTCGCACTGAGCCTTGGGCCTCGGACGACTTGACAAGGACCCTTGAAATAGCAACTCGGCAGGACTGCGGGGCGATAATTGTAGATTCCCATGTTGTCGGTGAACGGTATCTGGCTGAAGCCAAGAATACCGGATCATTCGTCGTGGTCAGGGATGATTTGGCATTGTATCCATTCACTTGCGACATTGTGTTCAACGGTAATGCTGATGGCCCTCGCCTCCCGTACCAATCCTCTTCCGGTGATACGGTCTTCCTGCTTGGTACGGAGTTCATTGTGCTAAGGCAGGAGTTCCAAGCATTACGTGAGCGAACAAGAAATGGCGGAGTTGAGAGCGTATTAGTGGTTTTAGGTGGAGCCGATCATCACAACTTGATGCCCCGGATTTTGAGAACTCTAGACAAGCTGCCCGGTGACTTTGACGTAACTGCTGTGATAGGACCATATTTCACCAACGCCGCTGAACTACAATCAGAAGCGGAGCATGCGAGACGGTCCATAAAACTGGCAAGGGATCAGGAGTTTATAAGTGAATTGATGATTGAAGCGGATCTGGCCATATCCGCCGGAGGACAGACTTTGTATGAGTTGGCCACCTGTGGCTGTCCAACGATCGCGATACGAACGGCCTCGAATCAGGACGGACAGCTACAGGTTCTAGAAGATCTCGGCTTCGTGCGATCAGCTGGAAATGCAGAAAGCGATGATGTTACGTATCGGACCGCAGATTTGCTTTCAGACCTGCTATCCAACGTCGAAGCCAGGGCTAAGATGCGCGCCATCGGCCAGCGGCTGGTAGACGGTAAGGGAGCCCAGCGAGTGGCCACCGAAATATTTGAAGGGGCGTTCTCGTTAGTACCAAATTGAAAAAGGTGAAGAAAACCTGCTCCGCCCAGAGATCAGACGTAATCCTGACGGGTCGCGCATACGTCCTCCGGCAATTCACGCCGGAAGATATTTCGCCCCGGTATATCAGTTGGCTTAACGATCCGCAAGTCAACAGATTTCTTGAAGTGCGGTTCGTCCCACAAACCCACGAAACCGCACTAGCATATGTGAGCTCATATTACGGCGAAACGGAAAAATACATGTGGGGCATCTTTCCCAAAGATGCTGTTGAACCTGTTGGAACGGCCACTTTATATGACATCAACCGTAACCATGGAACGAGCGAATTAGGCCTCTTAATCGGAGAAACGACCTATTGGGGCAAGGGAGCCTCTAATGAGGCCATTGAGTTGGTAGTAGACTTTGCTTTCGATTCCCTTGGGCTTCGCCGCGTGACCGGTGGAACTTACGCCTTAAATCATGGTATGAACTTCACCTTCAAGCACCTGGGATTTGCCCTGGAGGGAAAACAGCGGCAGGCATATTTGAGTTCGGGGTCCTACACTGATGCATACAGGTGGGGCATTCTGGATCAGGAATGGCGGGCCAGGCGTGAACGGGTGTCACATATCGGAGACTGCTATGAATCTCAGTGACATACTACTGGAACTGAAGCCGACACCTTCCAGCTATTTGAAAGGAGAACGGGAGATCAACTCGGCAGGCTTCGAAGAATTAGTGCGGGTCAACGTAGCACTACTATCCACATTCACTTCCGATCCCCTAAAACCTTACTTGGCAGTCGAGGGTGCTGCTCGGGGCATGTTGATCCAGCCGTATTTCTCACCATTCAATCAGTTGGAACAAATGGTGTTGGATGATGCCAGCGCCCTATATGATCGCGACTTTGATGTTGTGGTCATCGCCGGCCGCATCGAGGAATTTGCGCCAGCCTTAGTTGATGGATTTGTTGCTCAGTCGGCTGCCCGAATCGAGGAAGAGCTTGTCGATATCGGTGAGCGACTCCGCTCCCTGGTTGTCGGACTGCGTAGGCGAACTACTGCGAATATTCTTGTCTTCAACTTTGCTGCGCCTACTTTTTTGGCGGCTGGCTTGGCAGACCCACTATTGGAACAGTCTCAGGCGGCGGTTATTCAGCAAGCCAACCAAAGGGTCGCCGCGATCTGCCGAGAATTTAGCGGCGCTTACGTATTTGACTACGCGAGAATCGTCTACGAAAACGGGTTGAGAAACTGGTACAGCCCCAAGCTCTGGCACATGGGAAGAATTCCCTTTGGCGGGCCGGCCCAACTTGAAACGGGTAGACACCTTGCCCGCTACCTTGGTGCTCTTTGTTTTCCAGCATGCAAGTGTTTAGTGCTTGACTGCGACAACACCCTTTGGGGAGGGATCTTGGGTGAAGAGGGTCTCGGCGGGATTGACCTTGGTGACGAATATCCGGGCAATGTATACAAGGATTTCCAGCGTAAGTTATTGTCAGTGAAAGACTGCGGAGTCCTGCTGGCAGTTGCGAGTAAAAACAACGAAGAGGATGTGCTGGAGGTATTCGAGAAACATCCTGATTCGCTCCTCAAACCCGATGACTTCGCCGCGATGCAAATTCACTGGAATGACAAGGCCACCAGCTTGGCCAACATTGCAAGTGCATTGGAAATTGGCACCGATTCCTTGGCCTTCTTTGACGATAGCCCAGTCGAAAGGGATTGGGTCCGGACCCGGATGCCGGAAGTGACTGTGATAGAAGTGCCGGAAACTCCTTTGGGGTACATCCATGCCCTTGATGAATCGGCTGCCCTCGACCACCTTGTCATCTCGGGAGAAGACCGGGCACGACCTAGAATGTACCAAGAACAAATCCAACGCAAGCGGTTCCAGGGTCAGAGCGTCTCTACGGAAGAGTTCTTGGTGCGGTTAGAAATGACCGCGACTATTGGGAGTGTGGACAAAGTAACGTTGCCCCGGGTCACGCAGCTTTTAGCCAAAACCAACCAGTTCAATTTGACTACCCGCAGGCACACCGAAGCTGAGCTGCAGGCTATGATCGATGCGGGTGCGATTGCAGTCTGGCTCCGCTTGTCAGACCGGCTTGGCGACAATGGCCTGGTTGGCGCGGCAATTGCCACCCCCGGCCAGGCAGAGATATGGACTATCGACACATTCTTGATGAGTTGCCGGGTTATGGGGCGCCATGTGGAGACCGCACTGCTTAGTGTTTTGTCGCACCGCATCAGCGAGTTGGGAGGCCGTGCCATCTTGGGAGAATATATTCCCACGCCGAAAAACAATATGGTCTCTGAATTCTACCCTTCACATTGCTTTCAGGCCGAGGATTGCGGCGCGGAACTTTGGCGATGGGACCTGTCCAAGGGAGAGATATCATGGCCCGAATCTATTCAGCTGAAGGTCGGTGATGGAACAGGCGGCTGAAGGTAGAATCTACAGAATCGTATCGGATGTGTGCGGAGCGCCGTTGGACACGATTGACGAAGACAGCAGCCCGGATTCTATACCGACGTGGGACTCAATGTCGCACATTCACCTGATCATCGCGTTGGAGTCGGAGTTCGGAGTCGAGCTTTCGCCCGAGGATTCCATGGAAATGCTCTCGGTCCGATTAATACGCATGATCCTTGAAGACAAAGGAATCAATACTGCCGTCTGAGCCGAGAAACGAGCTTTGTAGACCGCAACCTTATCGATGAATCAGCGATTTACCATAGGGCAAAGTCGCCGAACCAAGCTAAAGGTGGATGCATCTACCATCGCTGGCTTTGCGGAGTTCTCCGGAGACAAGAACCCTATCCACCTTGATCCAGAGGAAGCAAGGGCTTACGGGTATCCACGCCAGCTAGCCCATGGCGCGCTGTTGTTGTCGCTGCTCTCTAAGGTTGTCGGCATGGACTTGCCCGGGCCCGGCGCAGTATTGATGAGCCAGTCGACCGAGTGGCTTAGACCTGTCTTTGAAGGGGATGAAGTGGAACTCGTGGCAACTGTTGGCGGTGTATCCACTGGAGCGGGAATCATTTCTCTAGACGTCTACGCAAACAACCAGAAAGGCGAGCAGGTAATGAAGGGTAACGTCAAGGTAAAGTTGGCGGAGCGAATGACCAAGAAGAATCTTCCCTCCGCAAACGGTGGCCATGTTGCATTGATCACCGGCGCCTCCCGGGGCATTGGAGCGGAAATCGCACGAAGGCTAGGCCACAGCGGCTTCGCTGTGGCAGCCAATTACCTGAGCTCTCGAGACAGTGCGGAGGGCCTGGCGCAGGAGATCCAAGCTTCCGGCGGTTCTTGTGAGCCCTTTGCCGGCGATCTTAGCGATCCAGATATAACTTCTGACGTGGTTCGAGAAGTAATTCGGTCGTTTGGCAGGGTCGACGTAGTCGTTCACGGAGCATCACCGAGCATTGATCCACAGAAGGTGGACCAACTTCGATACGGTGACCTTGAACCCTTCCTGAAAGTATATGTTGGCGGTGCTCTGTCGCTTTTGGCTGGTGCCTCCCCCGGGATGGTCGACAGGAAATTCGGGCGCTTTATCTTCATGGGCACGTCGGCTATGTTCGGCCCTCCACCCATGGGAATGACAGCATATATGGCGGCCAAAGAGGCCTTGTGGGGCTTAGTGAAAGGTATGGCCACCGAGCTTGGGCCGTCAGGAATCACCACCAACATGGTGTCGCCCGGTATTACCGCGACGGACCTCACTGCATTCATGCCGGCCCGTACCAAGGAAGTGGTTGCCAGGACAAGCCCCATGCGGCGGTTGGCGACCAGTCAGGACACAGCCGAATTGGTGGCGTTTTTGGCCAGCGATGCCGCGGGATATATAAACGGCGTGAACATGCCGGTGATCGGTGGGCCTTCGTGACCCATAATCGGGAACTCGGCCGGAACCGGGTCTGTTCCTTGCCGGAAATTACAAAGGATGTCTATGCATGAAGCCAATTGAGATTATCGGCGCGCTATTGAACAAAAACAGAGCCTGGGTCTCCCAGGATTTCCAGGATTGCATCGATGTCTTGGGGCAGGAGATTCCATTAGCGGTGCACCGCTATCCCAGCGGGAGCGAATACAGTACCTGGAATATCCCGGACGAGTGGAACGTAATCAAAGCCGAGTTGACCGACGGCGAGCGTGTACTGGCCTCCTACACCGATCATCCCTTGTTCCTGGCCCCCTTTTCGTGCGCTTTCACCGGCTGGGTGAGCCGGGAGGAGTTGATGGCTCATGTCAAAACCGCGCCAAATACTCCAGACGCTTTTTCCTATGAATACCGGCTAATGTCCGATTACCGCCGTCGCATGAAGGAGTGGATTATTACCCTGCCTCACAACCTGGCCCAAGGGCTTGACCAACCCCAGTATTTTGTCGACATCCAGGTCGAGAGCAAACCAGGCCATATGCTGGTGGGGGAAAGTACGCTCAAGGGGCGTGACAATTACACCTTCGCCTTTTTGACGCATCTGTGCCACGCGGGGCAAGCCAACGACGGCTTGGCGGGCGTGGCCGTTGGGGTAGAGGTGATAAAGCGTCTGAAACAGAAATTCCCGAGACCCAACCACAGCTACCAGCTCCTGATCATGCCCGAAACGCTGGGTTCTTCGGTATACTTGTCCGCCAACGATGACCTAATCGAGTCTTATTTAGGCTCCGTATTCCTTGAAATGGTCGGGATCAAAAGTCCGATTCGCCTGGGTCTCACACGCCGAAACGATACCTATCTGGACCGGGTTTTGAAGTATGCCATCACCGAAAGAGGGTCCGGCTTCACGACGTGCGCCTTCAGGGAGCACTGGGGAAACGATGAGTACGTTTTCGACAGCTCCGGGGTTGGAATTCCCGGCGCATCCATCGAGCGCTACCCGTTCCATTGGTACCACACCAGCGGGGATAGTCTGGAGGTAACCGATGAATCTTGCCTGGAAGAAATCGTCAATATTCTGGTCGATGCCGTTCGAGTGATGGAGTCTGATTTTATCCCGGTCCCGCATCAGAGAGTGCCGGTCTACCTTACTCGTTACGATTTATACGCCGATTTTGAGAACGAGAGGGCAGACCATGACATCAATCTTGGGGTCACCGACCTGCTTTGGAGCGGGATGAGCGGCTTCGATATTGCCCACAGGCTCGGAGTTTCATATGAGACGGTGCGGAAATACTTGATGAAATTAGTGGAAAACGATTTGTTGAGTAAGATGCCCCTTACTCCGGCTTATTTTCGAGGTGACGGTGTTCAGAAAGTCGGAGAAGAACAGACTTCATAGGCCTTGGCTTCGACAATGACGGATAACCTTGGAAATCTGGCTGGTTGAGCGTGATGCAAGCTGACACCAACGCGATAATTCTTGGTTCTAATCGTGGTACCAGACATCTGGACAATACACGGAGTTCGCCTCTGTCGCTTGAGGTCGTAGATTCAAATCGTACCGTCCTAGATTGGATCCTCCATTCACTTTCTGTTTGCGGGATAGAGAAGGTCACCTATGTCGGAGGTTACCACATACAGAAAGTGATCGATCGTTATCCCGGTCTTGACTATCGTTTTCAGTCTGATTGGCAGAGCGCGGGCGAAGTCGCAGCACTGAGGTTTGCGCCTTTGGCTCAGCCTATGGACTGCTTTGTGATACGTTCCAGTACCATATGCGTGCCAGAGGCTTTGGGCCGCATGATCAACTTAGATTCGAATCTATCAGCAGGATATTATGGCAATGGCGGTGAGCAACGGTTCGTCGGATTGATAGCATTGTCCGCAGCTCAGGCAGAGGAGGCCTTCGCCGCCGCTCATTCTATTACCGAGCGCAATCCCAGCTCGAATCTAGAAGAGTGGATGTCAGCAATGGCGGAGCAAGGGCTCTCCATTCGATCCGTCGACTTGGATACGCTTGCTGCTCCGGTTGACGACTCTATAGCCGTGGCGAGGACGGTGTTTAGCGGAAAGGGGCGAACACTAGAGCAGATTGGCCCGTTGATCCGAAGCGGGACAGTGCTCGACCAGGTTCGCTTCAGCGCTGGCGAGTGGCTGGGTGGAAACGAGTCAATCATCGCAGATATTCAGCGGTCATTTGCTAACGTGGACGTTGTCGTCCGCAGCAGCGCGTTTGCTGAAGATGGGTTGGCTGGATCGTTGGCAGGACGTTTTGCCAGCGTACTTGATGTACCAACTGCCGAAGCCAAACGCCTATCCTTGGCAGTGGATCAAGTGGTTGAGAGCTTTAGGAGCGATGGTCGGGAGATTCACAACTTGGACGAGGTGCTAGTGCAGCAAAGCCTAAGCGACCTGGAGGCCAGCGGCGTTCTGCTAACCCGTGATATGGAGACGGGAGCTCCGTACTATGTGATAAATATAGACCGCGACTCGGGGCGCTCAGACCTGGTCACGTCTGGCGGCGAGGCTAAGATTGACACCTTCTACGTATCCCATAATGTCAATATTTCACGCCTTGAATCCGATACACGAGCTTGCGTGACGCTGGCGCGAGAGCTGGAAGAGCTTACCCACCTTGACGTATTGGACATCGAGTTCGGCATTGACCGATCAGGCGCCGTATATCTGTTTCAAGTCCGCCCGCTAGCGAGACGGGCCCGGAAGTTTCAATTGGCGGACGACGACCTCGTTGACGAGCTGGACCGGGTCTGTGAGTTCTTGGATGCCCACCTCCAACCTCATCCAATGTTGATGGGCGATACAACAGTGTTGGGGACCATGCCAGACTGGAACCCGGCAGAGATGATAGGCACAGCACCGCGCCCACTGGCGCTTTCCTTGTACCAGCGGCTGATAGGCGATCGAGCCTGGGCTACCGCGAGGGTACTCACAGGCTATCGAGATGTTCGCCCTGAGCCCCTGATCGTCTCCCTAGCAGGCCGGCCCTATGTGGATGTGCGGGCATGTCTGAACTCGTTCTTGCCAGATGGCCTTGATGATGCCGTCGCAGGATCGTGGGTCAACCATTGTTTGAGGATGCTTCGTCAAGATTCCCGTCTGCATGACAAGATTGAGTTTGAGGTGGCGATAACCTGTCTTGCCTTCGACTTTGACGATCATGCAGAGCGACTGCGAGACGCTGGTCTTAGCGAGGCTGCGATCAAGGAATTTCGCGCCCGACTTCTGAGTTTAACCGATGATTTGCTTACCGAACGGGTCTCACCAATCGAATCGCAGCGCGTCCTATTGGAGGAGATGCGCCATCGTCGGGAGCGTTGGTTGGAAAACTCGGAGTTGGACACATCCGCGCTGGCCCGCCGGATCAACGTGTTGCTAGCCGATTGCGAGCACTATGGCGTTGTGCCCTTTGCCGTATTGGCCCGATATGCCTTCATCGCTATGAACCTGCTTCGTTCCCTGACGAGGGTTGGAGTCATTTCAAAGGACGAATACGAAACCTTGCTGAGTTCGATCCCCACAGTAGCCTCTGACCTATCACGAGACATGAAGGCGCACGCAGCGGGTCGCCTCTCGACTGAAGCATTGGTGAGGAGTTACGGACACCTGCGTCCTAGCTCTTATGACATCACTTCGCCAAACTATGCCAGTGCGTTGAACGTGTATGTCGATGACTCTGGCAGGAGCAACACAGAAGCGGCCTATCCAGATGTGTCAGTGGCCGCCGGCATTTTCGACGCACATGCGACCGAGATCGGTGCTTTGATGCGGAAGGCTGGCTTCACTGCCGAGGTAGATCAGCTCCGAAGTTTTATATTGCGCAGCATCCCGAGTAGGGAGTGGGCTAAATTTGAGTTCATGAAATCGGTGGATGCGGCCCTCGAAGGAATTGCCCTACTAGGGCTAGAAATGGGGTTCTCCCGAGAAGAGATGTCTTTCTTACCTGTCGACCTGGTGGTACGCGGCGCCAAGGAGAGCGCCAACAACGCGTTCGGTACCGAGCTTCGGCGCACCATCGAGTTCAATAAGAAGCGATGGAACCTGACCTGCGCCATTCGTCTTCCTCACCTAGTATGTTCCAAGTCGGATGTCTTTGACTTCCACATGGAAGAGTGGACGCCCAATTTTATCTCAACCCAACGCGTCGTTGCCCCAACGGTGGTCCTTGAGGCTGGTCTGCCCGTGGAGTCCCTCGAAGGACGCATCGTGTTGATCCGGGCTGCTGATCCTGGCTACGACTGGATTTTCAGCCACCGGATTGCTGGATTGATCACGGAATTTGGTGGTGTGGCTTCCCATATGGCTATAAGAGCCGCCGAATTCGGCTTGCCAGCCGCTATAGGTTGTGGCGAGCTTGTCTTCGACCGTCTTCGCTCCGCACGACTAGTCGAACTCGATTGCACTAGCAAAAAGGTTCGTGCCGTCTGATGATCATAGCGGTCTCGATGCGCGAAGTAACCAACAATACCTACCCCGAGGTGCGAGACTCCATAAGCCATGACTGGGTCAGGACGCTCGACGTGCTAGCTATCACGGCCGTGTTCGTTCCTAACGCCTTGCGTAATCCGGCCGCTTATCTGCGAGCCGTGGGGGCGCGGGGACTGATTTTGACCGGGGGCGATAACCTGGGGCAGCTTCCCGATGAGCCGTCTGAGTCGACACCTCCCAGCGAGCGTGATCGCACCGAGATCGCCCTTCTTAACTGCGCCTTTGACCACAGGCTACCGGTACTTGGCGTATGTCGGGGGCTCCAACTGGTCAATGTCTATTTCGGCGGAGGTTTGGTGCGCGATCTTAGTTCATTCGGCCAGCATGTGAATGTCTTGCATAAATTGGAGATCGCCCCCCCACCTCACTTGGTAGGCCAATACGTAGACGAGGTTGTAACCAACTCATTCCATAGCCAAGGTGTGTGCTTGAGCGGCCTGGCTCCCGACCTGAAGGCATTTGCAATCGCCTCTGACGATGTAGTGGAAGGCCTGTATCATCCTAGTCTGCCCGTGCTGGCGGTGCAGTGGCATCCCGAGCGTCAGAACCCGGCCTCGGAATTGGACCAGGCTTTGCTGAAGGACTGGATAGCGCGTTGCGAATGATCATTCTTGCTGCTGGCCAGGGCACACGGCTGCAGCCTTTGACAGACACACGCCCCAAGTGCCTGGTGGAGTTGATTGGCCGGCCGTTGCTAGCCTGGCAGTTGGAAGCTGCCCGAATGGCCGGTATTGACGATGTGATTGTGGTGGGGGGCCATCTGGCCGACCAGTTGCGCGGCCACAACGTCCAGGTGGTTCTAAACCCTGATTATGGTACGACTAACATGGTCTCCACCCTTTTCTGTGCCCAAGATATGTTTGGCGATGGTTTCGTAATGTCGTACGGCGACATCGTCTATAGCCCGGCTGCGCTGGGGAAGTTACTGGCTGACCTTTCCCCGGTTGGAGTGATAGTGGACCGGGACTGGCTCAGCTATTGGGCGATGCGTTTTGATGATCCTCTTAACGATGCAGAGAGCATGCGCATCGGTCCAAACGGCCTTATTCAGAGCATCGGGCAGCGAGAGGCCGATATCGGCCTGATTGAGGGGCAGTACATCGGTCTAGTGGCCTTTCGTGGAGAAGGCGTGGATGCGTTGCGACAGACCTACGACTCCGCCCGAGCAGCTGAAAAGGCTGGACGACTACCCTTCAACGGTTGCAGACCTCTATCAAAACTATTTATGACGGATTTCCTGCAAGGCATGGTTGACCTTGGATACCCTGCCAATGCGGTGCCGATACGTGGTGGCTGGGTTGAAGTGGATAGCCTGAAGGATCTGACGCTTGCGGAGGAATTGATTGCACAAGGACGACTTACAACCCCATACGCTTCGGCCGTTCAGCGTCAGGCTAGTACTCAGTCAACCGTAAAATCGGAAGGGTAAAGGCGGTGAAGTTTGGTTCGTGCGTCCCGGGTGTTGAACCGCCAGTTGATGGTGGCTCTGGCGGCGTTGCGCTCCTTGACCAGAGCATCGACTTCCCTCCTGAGGGCCTCCTCGCCGGAGAGCCGCTGCTTCAGGCAGGAGCGGGACAGGACGCTGAACTCGATCTCCGCCATGTTCAACCAACTCCCGTGCTTGGTCGTGTAATGAAACTCCAGCCGCCTGGCAATCCTCCGGGCTTCCTCAGCCGGGAAAGTCTCGTACAGCGATGCCCGGCGATGGGTATTGAGATTGTCCAAGACAACCCTTACCACCTCGGCTTCCGGGTAGGCTTCATCCGCCAGCCAGCGCATCCGGCGGGCGAAGTCTTGCATCGTGCGCCGCTCCGTGACCGCCACCTCTCGCCAACCCGCCAAGGGCTCGCAGGCCAAGAACAGGTTGCGGGTACCCTCCCGCCGGTATTCGTAGTCCTGCCGCAGCGGAAGTCCCGGCCGGGGCGGCAGAGCGGGCTGGGTCTCCGCCAACAACTGGGTGGATGTCTCGTCAAAGCAAACCACCGGACGTTGGGGATCATAGGGTTCGGCGTAGAGATCCAGGACATCCTCCATGTTAGCCACAAATTCCGCGCTCACCTTGGGAATGCACCACTCCTTCTTCTGCCACGGCTTGAGGGCGTTTTTTTGAGACGCTGGCGCACCCCCTCGTGGGACATGGAGGGCGTCAGCCCCAACTCGACCACCTTCCCGGCCAGCAGACGCAGGGTCCAGTGGTCATGCCCTTCCGGCGGCGGGCTGCAGGCCAAAGCAATCAGGTGGGCTTCGCCCCGGTCGTCCAACTTCCGGGGCCGGTTGGCCTGGGGACGGTCCTGCAAAACCCTCTCCAACCCTTCTTCGGCAAAGCGCTGCTTGACCCGGTATACGGTGCTCAGGGCCACATCCAAAGCTTCGGCCGCTTGGGGTGCCGCCCAACCGTCGTCGCTCTTTAGGAGAATCCGCGCTCTAGCGGTCACTCGGGCTGAGTTTTTGCCAACCCGGATCAGTCGCTGGAGCTCCTCCCGTTGTTCCTGTGCCAGCCGCACCGCGTATTTGTCCCTGACCATCATTGCCACCCCCGCCATCAACACTTCCCACCAGGCGGGATAGCTCAATTGGCCCCTTTCTTAAACAAATCCCAAAACCAAGTTGACTGAGTACTAGTAGTAGTTGCGATAGGGAGATATAAGGCGTGGTGATATGGCTTATCGGTTTGGCGGGAGCTGGCAAGACTACCATAGGTCGAGAAGTGTTCAGTCGGTTGAAGGCACGTAAGCCCAACGTTGTGTTCTTGGACGGCGACCATGTCCGCGCTATCATGGGCAACGATCTTGGCTATTCCGTTGAAGACCGACGGGCCAACGCCTGGCGCATTTGCCGCCTCTGCCATTACCTCGATAGTCAGGGAATAGACGTTGTCTGCGCTATCCTATCGCTTTTCCACGATACCCAGGACTGGAACCGCCAGAACTATTCTCAGTATTTCGAAGTCTACGTTGACGTGCCGATGGATGAGCTGATAAACCATGACCAGAAGGGCCTCTACAGTAAGGCCCTTACTGGCGAAATGAAGCATGTGGTTGGGGTTGATATATCCTTCGAGCCGCCGCCGCACCCGGACTTCGTTGTGAGTAACGGCCACCCTTTCAGATCACCCGCAGCCTTGGGAGACAAAATCATTCGGGCCGTGGACGAAAGTTTCCATGACTAATATCGTCACCTATCGTTACACATCAATCGACTTGCTGAGCGAACGGTACCATTACCAGTACACCCCTTACGAAGGACCTGACTTCTTAGTGGCTTACCTGGCCCAACGGCGGAAGTTATGCAGCCAGCTAAGCGCGGCCCGCAGAAGGCTATTGTCCGAGTCATCAACTGACGCCACGTTGGCCGAGGAAATACGTGAGGCGGTGCTCGGCGACTCGGTGAGGGTTGGTCTAGCACCGTTACAGGTTCGCCATCTTGAGGTGCTGCCTGCCCAGCCCAACGAGACAGACTTCGTCACTGAGTCTTTATTGCTCGATCTCTGGCAGTGTTATATCCACGATGCAGAACATGCTTGGCAGATATGTCCCGCCTGGGCGAACCTGCTCCTAGCGAAGTACGAGGTCACCAAACGCCTCTATGTGAAATATACGTTCGATCTCAAGCCAGCAAAGGCGGAGTACGACGTCCTATCGAACTATGCGCTGCTGGCGACGTTATTGATGTACCAGTATAAGTCCGTTCCCAACCTCAAGCATTTGAACACAGTCCTTAAGCTCACAGACCTGCTCTCTTCTACGGCTCCACTCGAGGGTAGTGCCCTGACGCAGTTGGCTTCACTAGTCGCGCTGGAGGCCGAGCTGTCTGCGGTGCAAGGGCTGATGGAGGATCACGGGGTTGTGCTATGATCCTGAAAAGCATAGGTCTGATGGCAGTTGACTCAAGTCGAACGCGGGCGTACCTAGCGGCCCTGGCGAACAACAACTTGCTGACGGCCCACGCCATCTATCTAACGGGCGCGCCGGGCTCGGCGCAGCGAAGCTTCCGGAAGGTGCCTTACTTCGATAACCTGACTCCAGCCCTCGACACGATCCATCGCATGGGTATTCCTTGCGAGGTTGTCAACACTGGCGACGTGAATAGCGTTGAGGTGTTCGCAGCGGTGCAGGCCAGCCCAGTGGATGTGCTGATTTACTCGGGACCCGGCGGGGTTATCTTACGCCGAGACATCCTCAATGCGGGGAAACGGTTTCTGCATGTACATTCGGGCCTGGTGCCGCGCTTTCGAGGAAGCACCACGGTGTATTACAGCTTACTTGTAGAAGGCAACTGTGGTGCTTCAGCCATATTCCTCGAGGAGCATGTTGATACCGGGCCTGTGCTGGCTAAGAAGGTCTACCCGCCGCCTGCAGGCCGAACGACGATTGATTATGGCTATGACCCTTATATCCGCTCCGACTTGTTGATTCAGGTGTTAAAGGAACGCCAGCAAACCGGCGAGTTTCGGGCTATACCTCAGAGCGGAGAACTGGGAGAGACATACTATATCATCCACCCGGTGTTGAGGCATGTTGCTATCTTAAGCGGATATAGCAGTCAGGGGCGATCAGGATGACGATGTGGACTGCTGTTCCGGTGGAGCTATCCGTGCTCAAGGACGTGCTGATGGAAGCGGCGGCAGTTGTCGCTCGCTTCTATCGAGCTGATACGATGGTGACACGTAAACCCGATGGCTCACCCATTACCCAGGCAGACAGGGAGGTCAACACATTTCTCAGAGAGGCACTGCGCGAGCTGCTTCCGGCTGCTGCATGGCTCTCTGAGGAGACCGACGACGATCTTAGCCGCCTCGGATATGAATGGCTATGGGTAGTGGACCCGCTGGACGGGACTAAGGAATTTGGCAGAGGCGTCCCCGAATTTGCGATCTCGGTCGGGCTTGTACACGAGCAGCGGGCCGTGCTGGGAGGAGTCACTAACCCGGCCAGTGGCGAAGGCGGCGTTGGTTGGATCGGGGGTCAAATTGAATTCTGGGGTGGGCTGCAAAACCGTCCTGCAGTCACCAGCTTATCTCGTGCTCGGGCCAGCGTAAGTCGAACCGAGATCGAGGACGGCAGTGTGGACCCCTTGCTTGGGATGGTGGGGGCGACATATCCGGTTGGGAGTGTTGCCTATAAGCTGCTACGGACGGCAGCTGGCCAAGACGACTTGACGTTTTCGGCGCAGCATAAATCTGAGTGGGACATTTGTGGCGGCGTGGCGTTGCTCAACTCGGCTGGTAGAGTGTACCGGCGTTTCGATGGCGAGGTGGTGCGGTTCAACCAGAGGAGCACGCGCATCCGCTCAGGAGCCGTCGCAGGCAACAGCGGGTTAGTCGACCAATTCCTGACGAGAATCAAACTACACAAAGGAAGTTGCACTCAATGAAGGACTACTCACCTATCTTTGCAACTAGTATGGCGAGGTCTGGTGCATATCTAATTAGCATGATGCTGAGCGCTAACAAAGACGTCATGATCGCGTCTGATCCGTATCTCGAGGTCTTCCGCTCGATGCGCAACGCCTTCGTCCGCTACGGCGCATCCCCCGATCTTCAGCAGGCTTTCGATCCCCAATCGTCCATACAGGATTATTATTATACCGACGAGCGGATCGGTTTGATGGATGTGGTCCAGGCTGGCGATTTGGCAACTCCCTTTGATCCCCAAGAGTGGGATCGGTTCCTTGAAACGAGCATATCCCGAGCAGGGTTACAGTGCGCCGAACTGGCTCCATACCTTCCGGAGTTGAAGGCCGAGAGCTACAAAGGCCTGTTTGATAATGCCTTGGATATTATGGTGAGGGCGCGCAGTGCATTCGGCCGTAAATGGGTTGGCTTCAAGGACTCGTGGACCATCGAATTCTTCGGGCCCCTCGCCCGCGCATACCCGGATGCCAGGTTTATCATCATCTTTCGAGACCCTCGGGCCATTATAAACTCGATGTTGGGCATGATAGACAAGGATCCCTCCCAGCTCGCCCATGCCCTCTCCTACGCCCGCCACTGGCGTAAGTACGTGGCATTTCTCGTGCGTTACCGTAACGACCCCCTCTTCTCCAACCGTCTCTACTTTCTGACACACGAGCAGGTGCTCAGGGAGCCCGAAAGAAAGGCCAGGGAGATGTGCGACTTTCTCGAAGTAGACTACGCTTCAGTGATGCTCGACACCGTTAACTACTTCGACTTCGCAACCGGGGCTATCTGGAAAGGGAATAGCAGCTTCGAGGATGTTACGACCGGTATCAGTATTCACCGGGCTGAGCGGTGGCGGGATAGGCTGGACCCCAGGGTCCTGAAGATGGTGGAGTTCATGTGCGGCCCTGACATGAAGATAATGGGGTACGAGCCTGTAACCGGTGCCGACACGGGCAAGTGGCCAGACCCTGATATTCTCGACTACATAATCGATGCAGAGTGTGAGTATGCCAAGTGGCGCAGTGACTTGGGCGATCCCCAGCAAGACTTTGGATTCGAAATGTTCCGGCGTGCCCTGCTTACGCTTCCAAAGCTTGTCCTGGATGCAGGGCTTGTTCGCCGATCGTTCCTGTTCGAAGAGGTGTTCTCTCAGCTCCGGCAGGAAGAGGTCGAAGCTAAAGTGTAAGAGTTGAGGTACCGTACCCCGGTAGTAGGAAAACATGAAACACATATCAGACACGGATACCAAACTTAAAAGTCTATACGGAGGACAATATTTTCAGGTCTATGTCGAGGACAAAAAACGAGATAAGTGTTATAGAGCGGAATACGAGAAAATATCAAGTATGCGGCCTCACGGAGGGTCTATTTTTGACGTGGGCTGCGGCATAGGCCTCTTTCTCGAGAAGTTCGACGGTGCGACATGGCAAAGATATGGAGTGGACATCTCGGACTTTGCAGTCGAACAGTCGCGATCTCGCGGAATTTCCATCAAGGACTATGAGTCAGGGTACGACTACCCGGATCAATTCTTCGACGTCATAGTTTTCCGAGGGACGATACAACACCTGGACACGCCTTTCTCTGTGATGAAGAAGTGTACGCGACTCCTGAAGAAGGGCGGGTTAATGGCTTTTCTCAGTACACCTAACGCAAATAGTATCTGTTATAAGCTGTTTGGTACGTTGCCATTCCTGGCACCGGAGCTTAACTTCTTCATTCCCTCGAATACAACGTTAAAAACCGCACTCATGAATTTCGGCCTTGAGGTAGTGGAGGTCAGATATCCATATTTAGAGACGCCCTACGCTCGGCCGGGACGAGACCACATCTACTTTTTGCTACGGTGTCTAGGAATTCGGGTGAAGTTTCCATTTTGGCGGAACATTATGGAGGTCTACGCCGTCAAGCCTTGACTACATCTTTTGACGGCGAAACGACATGATCGAACGAATCTCTCACATGAAAAAATTGGTAGAGGATATTTGGTTCCTCGAACGGAACCTTGTGTCTCGAGGATTTGATCAGGCACTCGAACGGCTGAACCAGGAGATTCCGTTAAATATACTCGAGTATCCAAGCGGTAACCAGGTTTGGACATGGATAATTCCTGATGAGTGGACATGCCACGAAGCCTACCTAGAGCGTCTGAACGGGGAGAGGGTGATCGACTATAAGGACCATCCGCTCCACTGCGCCAGCTACTCCTCTTCTTTCGAAGGTATGGTTACTCGGGAAGAGCTCTTTGACCACCTCGACGTCCATCCAAATTTGAACGACGCTATTCCTTTCGCCTGGAAATATCATAAAACTGACTGGGGTCTTTGCTGTACAACCAAAACCAAAGAGAATCTGACCGACGACAAATACCGCGTGGTTATCCGAACTGAGCATAGGCCCGGCAGGTTAAAGGTAGGAGAATCGGTTGTTCCAGGCAAAACGGACAGAGAAATAGTCCTCTGCGCCCATCTCTGCCACCCATGCATGGTCAACGACGATCTGTCGGGCGTATTAGTTGGCGTAGAGGTGGTCAGACAGCTTCGTAAGATGTCGAATCTTCGATATACTTATCGTTTGTTACTTACCCCGGAAACCATCGGCAGCATTGCGTGGTTGAGTACTCACGAAGACATCATCCCCAAAATAGAGGGTGGACTATTCCTGGAGATGCTGGGGACTGATTGTCCCCACGCTTTGCAGATGTCTTACATGGGAGACACTGAAATCGACCGCTGCCTACTCAGCGCGCTGAAAGAGCGCGATTCGGAGTCATGGCAGGGTGCGTTCAGACGCGTGGTCGGCAACGACGAAAGGCAGTTCAACGCTCCTGGAGTCCGCGTCCCGATGCTATCTCTCTCAAGGGTTTTTCATCCCGATACGGGCAAATGGCCTTACCCTGAATACCATTCCAGCAAAGATACACCAGAGCTCATATCTTGGGGCCGTTTGAATGAGTCCGCGGAGACCGTGCTACATCTGATAAGTAGGTTGGAGCAGAATCGCTATCCGGTCAATTTGTTTCGCGGAGAAGTGTTTGCGTCCAGGTACGATCTGTTCATCGATTTTTATCAAGACCCTGTTGGTAACCGGCATCTTTTTGACATTATTCAAATGATCGACGGCTCTTCGACGGTAAGCCAGATAGCGGAGTCCTGCGATGCGCCTTTTGATTATGTAATTACACTTTTGAAAAAGATGGAAGCAAAGGGGCTTGTCAGCTTCAGCGACTCCCCGGCCAATCCGGTCAGCAAAGGTCTTTTGGAACCACGTTCACTCGGATAAACATGGCGGAACGAGACAAAAAAAAGGCCGTTGTCTTCGAGTACGCTCGCGGTCGGCACCTTCCTCTGATCCGGTGGTACTTATGGCGGGGCTATGAAGTCTACTTTGTAAACCCCGAGACAATCCAACGATCTGAAAAAAGCCTTTTCGAGCTAGAGCGATCCAGACAAATCCAGCGTCTGGCTATGAGGGAACCCCTTTACCACAACAACAATCCGGCGGCTGACCTTGCGTTTGAAGTCAACGATACCGTTTACGACAATTTCTACAGAAACGTGTCGTCGGCAGCTAAACGTATGAGCAAGCTCTATCGGTCAGAGGATGTGCACCTGGCATTCAAGAAACACCTGCTGGTTGAACTCAAGGATTACTTTCACTGTCAGCTCCTGCGCCGACAGTTGGATGACCTGCTGTCGGAGAAAAGAAAAATTATAGTGATCCCTCACCATATCAACGATGCTGTCACAGCCTCGGTCTATGACAGGACCCTTGAAAAGGCTGGTATGGCCGACCGCGTTTATAAGGGAAGAGTTGAGTTTCCATTATGGGGACGTTTGCTGGGATCGATCATAGCCGGGCGCAGGAAGCTGCGATTGGTCGCATTGTGTGTCCATACAATGGTAAAGGCATTATTCGGCTATGCGCGATCATTCCGCAAGCGAATTCAGCGCAAGGCTTATCCATTCGGAATAGGGGTTGTGTCGCCAGTTAGGGAATTCGCCAATGAGGTACGTGGAGTAGACGTCTTGTTGGATGGCCAGAAGTTGCGCAAGGATAACACTCTTTTTGTGCCTTTGATTCCACTTAAAAAAAACCATGCCCAAGCTATGAAAGAGAAGGGTCTGATTGTGGCAAATGGTATGGCACCGTCGAGAGGTGTTGTCAAAGATGTGCTAACCAATGGAGCCACATTGCTAACAAGGATTTTCTCCACGCCAACATGGCTCGCGACAGTCAACGCATATCTTGTGAAGGACTACTTGGTCTGGAGCAGATTCCAGAGCAGATACAAGCTTGACAACTTCGTTACTTATGCAGACTCTGGATTTAATCAGGTCAGTAGAAACATCCTACTAAAGCAAAATGGGGCTAAGACGTGGTATTACCTTGATACTGAGAACCTAGGTGCATTACAGTTCAAAGGGTCCGATACTACTCCTCCTCACAAACATCACTATTGGGGCTATCTATACTACGACCATTGTGTAACCTGGTCTCAGAGGCTAATCGACTACTATGAAATGCACAAGCAAAAGATTGGAAGGTACGTATCAGTAGGGTGTCTCTGGTCCGAACATATCCGGCAGGTGCGAGAAGGGGAAATCCCCTCTCGTTTGCTGGAGCGTTTGGTGGAGTCAGGCTACCAGCCAGGGCAAAAATTGGTCGCGGTGTATGACAGCACATATCACAACTTGTCACGCACAACTTATTTCGACGGCGTGGCCTTTGCACAAGGCATAGAGAAACTCATAGATGATGTGCCGGACATATTTGTAGTCTGGAAAGAAAAAAAGAACAGGTTAGTCTGGAAAGAAAAACAATACAAACGATTCCATCTAGATGAAGGGTCTTCTGAGCTTGCTTCTATTTACGATCGTCTGGGCGAACACCCCAGGTGTTTTTTCGCCGGGTACGATAGCTCGTCTGCAGAAGTCTCGGCTTTATGTGACCTGACCATTAGTTTTCCGTTCACTTCGACCTCTATTGAAGCGCTCGGAGCAGGAGCGAAAGCTATTTTTTACCTTCCAAATGCCAAGTTCTCGAATTCGTATGTTTCGAAGACGCCGGACCTTGCCGCCTATCAGTACGAGGCGCTTTGCGCACTGGTTGAGAAACTACTATTTAACACTCCGGACGCAGAGTACCAAAACTACTTGGAGAAATACATCAAAGGCGAAATAGAGCCCTACCTCGACGGGAGGGGCTTGACCAGATTTCGACAACTTCTTTCAGAGAGCGCGGAAGAATCGCCTTTGCCTACGAAGGTGGGTCACTTATGAGCTACTCACCAGTCTTCTTTGGCAGAGAGCCCTAGATACCGATTTATAGCGGCTAAACGTAGATGGGACGCGTATCGTGAATGGCCTAGGAATCTCCACACTTTATTACTTCATGAAGCCGTATACGCTGATATACGGGGCGGTGCTATTTGTCACCTTGGTAGCATCTGTCTTCGAAAGCCTTAGTCTGGCTGCATTTTTTCCGGTGTTCACCAATATCTTGGACGAGACGCAGGAGGTAGGTGGATTTCTTGGAGCGATAAACAACCTGTCCGAGCTCATGCCTTTCTCGGACCCCATAGTCGCCGCCTCGGTATTACTGATCTGTCTATTTGTTTTGAAAACCATATTTACCCTTCTGAGAGAAGTGTTAATTGCCTATGCAAGCGGTAAGGTTCTGTATGATGTGAAAAACCGCGTAATGGACAGGTACTCGAGCGCACATTATCAATACTTCCTGGACACCAAACAAGGCACTCTAATCTACAATAGCCAGGTGGCTCCCCACAAAGTGGCCCTCTTACTCCTGAAAGGTCCACAGACCGTGGCCCATCTCTTGAGGGTGATTGCCCTTGTCGTGGTCTTATTATTCGTTTCACTCTATGCGACTCTGGCTCTTGCTGGCGTCGGGATACTCTATTTCGGAGCCATTCATTATCTCTCAAAAAAGGTTTCCTACAATCTCGGCAAGGGAAGGGTCGAAGCCGGTGCGGAGCAAAACGTCATCGCTAACGAGTTTATAACTGGCATTCGACAAATCGTGACATTCGGCACGGCATCGAGGTGGCTTGATCGGTTTCGAGGTCAGAATCGGAAATTCTCCACACTGTACGCGAAGGACCAGATCTGGCTGGCGGTACCGAAGAACATAATGGAGATGACAGCAATAGTTCTGATGCTGGGAACCATTCTGGTGTTGAGGTCGTTTAACACTGATACCTTCAACCAAGCATTGCCTAGGCTCGGCGTCTTTGCCATGGCGCTGGTTCAACTCTTGCCTTCCGTGACAGCGGTAGGCCGGCAGAGGATGGAGATGGTTGGTGCGCTGCCCGACGCTGAGCTTGTAAAAAGGACACTTATTGAACCGGTTCTGAGGCGTGATGATGGGCAAAGAAACCTAGAGTCCCTCCAGAAGGCCATCTCTTTTGAGAATGTGACGTTCGCTTACAAAGGAAGAGAGCCTCTCTTGGAGGGAGTCAACCTGACATTTGAGAAGGGAAAGGTGACGGCGATTGTAGGGCCATCAGGGGCTGGGAAGACCACTCTAGTCAATCTGATTTTGGGGTTGTTTGAACCGACCGGGGGTTCTATCAACGTGGACGGTATTCCTGTTGGGGAGTACAAAGCGGAATCATGGTTGAGTAAGATCGGCTTCGTAAGCCAGGATTCGTTCATATATCACTCGACTGTCGCCGAAAACATCGACTTTGGTAGGAACGGACATTCTACGGAGTCTATCGTTAACGCTGCCGAGATAGCTAACGCCCACGGATTCATATCCGAGCTACCACAGGGGTACAATACGATCGTAGGTGATCGTGGGATGAAACTGTCGGGAGGCCAGCAACAGCGGATTGCTATAGCAAGAGCGGTCTTGGATCAGCCGGAGATTCTGATATTCGATGAAGCGACGAGTTCGCTGGACAGCGTCTCGGAGAAGCTGGTGCAAGAGGCCATTGACAATGTTTCCAAAGAATGGACTGTGATCATCATCGCCCACCGTTTATCGACCGTGAGGGGTGCGGACAAGATCATAGTATTGAACGAAGGTCGAGTGATCGAAGAAGGAAGCCATACTGAACTCCTTGAGCGCGATGGCCATTATTCGCGTCTTGTGGCCTCTTCCACGTGAACAAAAAAGTTTAACAATCGAGTTGTTGCAATGAATCCGACCATCGAGGAACTCATTCAAATCGCAAAGCTGGATCCGCTTCCTGCCGAGCATACCAGCTCATACAGGCAGCTATATGGCAAGGAGACCGTCGTTGAACGAAAAGACGACGAGTTAGTTCTAATGGGCATCGCCTTCGGAAGTATGCGGGCGCCTCGCCTCGTTGGGCCGGACTACGGCCTCGATGATGAGTTCAAAAGACTCGCAGCCCTGGAACAGCAGATCGGCAGCGACATAGGCGAGTTCTGCCTAGATAGCCTGGCAGGGGAGTAACTGTCACATGATGACTCTTTTAGAAAAGGGGGCAATGGCGTTAATTCAACATTTCTGTTCGCACTGCGGAAAGGTCTACATCTGTGGGGCTCACACCAGCCCGGACCTCTCTAATCACCGCGACCTACGGTGTACGCCTTGCACCATGCTGGAGACCCTCGACGACGTCGAAAGGGAGAACCCAGAAATGTCCAGGACCCTGAAAATCATCCCGGAAAAACTGGACCTCGATAGGACTTAAACGCCGGGACGAAAAGAAGGCACATCATGAAACGATTCTGGAGGTATGCCGCTATTGGACTTAGGTCACTCCTTCATACCGAGTTCGTCAATCCTATCGCGAACGCTATCGGCAAGCGTCTACCCATAGCCCTATCATCATATTTTTATTCAGCTTTCGGTACGGAACTCTATGATCCGAGGCAACCCTACTTTGTAAAAGCCTTTGCACATGTAGCCACAATCGGACTTAAGGGCGATTATCTAGAGTTTGGGGTATCTGAAGGGCACTCGTTAATCATGGCCCATCAGGCAGCTAAAATTTGCCAACTCAAGGGAATGAGATTGTTTGGCTTTGATACTTTTCAAGGCCTACCGGAGTCAGAGGGGATCTGGGTCAAAGGAGCATATGGAAGTTCAAAGGCCAACACTATCCGGCACCTCCGTCGAAGAAAGGTTAATACCAAGGGTTTAGTCCTTGTCGAAGGACTATTTGATGAAACTCTGAATGAGACAGTAAAGGGCCTCCATAACCTACAAGATGCCGCTATTATTCACATCGACTGCGATCTTTATTCTGCTACAAAGGCGTACCTCCATTTGTCGAAGATTTGGTTCAACCAGGAACAGTAATCATTTTCGATGATTGGCACTCTTATGACTCTCTTGATGAGCATCCAGAGAAGTTAGGAGAGCAAAGAGCATTTTTTGAATGGCCCTTACATACACAATTTGAAGTATTTTACGATACCGCCACCGATCGAAGGAAAACGCGTGGGATAGCGTTTGTAATGAAAGCTCGCTCATCGTGAGCGAGCGTACCTGGTCAGCCACGACTTTGCCAAGATAGTACGAAAGGCCGGCCTCCCACGTATCACGTTTCACGGCTTGAGACATTCCTTCGCCTCGCTGCTATTGGACGTCCATATACCGTTCGTCAACTATTCGGATGGCTTAGTCATGCATCGTCTAGTCCGTTTAGCGAGGGCCTAACAGGTCTTCAGTATTTTGAGGCAGAAAACTTTTCCGTCTTTTTGTCGAGCACAGTTCGTTAGTTCAGCTTCATGAGTCTCGTGGTATCGACGCAAATGACATTTACTTTGCAGAGTAATCCTAGATATAATGCCCTAAAGTTTGTAGTGCTAGAGCAGCGGACGTTACGAGCCAAGCATAAGCATCATCCAGCTATCTAACGAGGTTGCCAAACATGCGCATATCCCCTCTACACCTTATCTCTACGCCCGTACCGGTCCTAAATAGTCTCGGCTTGAACCTCAGAGTCGGCTTAAGCTCCGACGACCCGATGGTCGGGCGCCACGAATCAGAGCCCTATGAGGCGTACCTGAGTGTCTATTCTCCTGAAGGATTAATGTTGACACGGAAACACCTGGGCCAGATCCTGCCTAATAGACGAAGGTTTTTTAATATCTCGCAAGTTACTCGAGAGCATGTCCCTGAGCTGGATCACTTGACGGTCGTACACCGAATCCCTTCACGATTGATGTCACAAGTATCGAATGTCGAAGACGAAATCGAGATGCCTACTGTTCCTGACTATTCTCTATTTCGGTCCCTAATCGAGTATTCGTACCCTGAGGGCGGTAACGGCAGTGTTATATATGAGACTCCACCCAGGCTGAACGCAGGGGGCAGTGGGCATAAGTCTTCCAATACCTTGACCTTTAATTGCCAGACGGTACTCTCTGAAACTCTTGATACATATGTTGTTCTTATTCATTATTCTGTGAATCCCCAATACTCCACAATAGCAAACTACAGCTTTGGTGTGTATTCGCTGTCTGGTGAGCTGGTAGCATCAGACACCGTGGCGATAGGCCCGTTTGCCGTAAAGGTACTTGACATGGCACACATAATCCCACCCGATCACATCGCCGTGGCGAGAGATCCTGATGACGGTCTATCAACCTTTACATTCGTCGGGACGTGTCAGGATGCGTCAATTTTAGTCTTTACGATAAACGCCGCACCGGCTCATGGAGCAATCGCCCTCGAGCACACCCATCCACCTCAGGCCTATCTCTTCCCCCTTGACGTTAACTACCAGAGGACGATGAAAGCAGAGGCACAAAAAGAATGGAAGTCCATCTTGACAGCGGGTAAGAAAAATTAACGGTGGTTACCGAAAATATTTTAAAACGGATCGCTACTTATCTTCCCGCAGACATAAAATCTTGGGGGAAGAAGCTCTACTATCGCGATAGGCATTGGGCCAATTCATCACTGAAAAATTTCGGGACGGTTCAGGACCTTTACTATTGGGTTTCCGATGGCAATCTGGATACGTTGTTACTGCTCCAGAACTATTTCAGTGTGCTTTATCCCTTACTGCGAACCGATACCAAAGGGATCATCAGTTTGTACGACAGCAGTGGAGAGTTCCTTGCTGGAAAGCCCTTTTCTATCGCTCAATTCGGCAGCGCGAAATTCCGAGTATCCCGGCTGTTGAAAGAGCTCCTGGTTATGTCTGAAGCTGCTTACGGAACTTTAGAGGTCAAGATTGAAATTCCCGATGACGTGTTAAACTACATACAGGAACAAAAGTCCGTGTATTTTTGGGATAGGTTCTACCTGGGTTATACCAACGCCAGTGGCCAAACATGCTTCGTGCACGGGGTAGACAAGACCCATATATATCATGAAGGTAAACCCGACCCCGTTTATTGGTACAAACCACGAAAAGGTCGAGAATGGGCGCCGGAAATCCCTGTCGACATCGATGACTACGAGAAGTTCGACGTAATCATGCTCAATCGGACCGAAAAAAAATCAAATGTGACTCTGGTCTTATCAGATATCCACGACAAATCGTTGTCGTGGGCCGCGGAGATACCTTCAAAAGGTGTTCATCGGTTCGAGTTGACCAAGGAGAATACCTCTGACTTGGCACCCACTGAGCTGAGGATGAGGGTTAAGGGCATGCCCACGCAGTTCGGGCGCCCCATAATTTTCAAGGAGTTTTCCAACAATACCATATCAGCAATGCACTGCTAAATACGGTCTAGCTTCGAGAGTCTTTCGACTCGTTGACTATAACGGTTTCTTACCATGAAGAGCGCCAAATACTACGAAACATGGGCTAAACAAGATCATCCGGATCTCTTCAGTGGTTGGGTCAAGTATCCTATTGGGAAGTTAGTAAGACTTACTGACCAATTCAATGAATCCCAGTTTTTCCGGAGCATAGTCGGGGATTCAGAATGCCAAACCATTTCAGAAATAGGTTGTGCCACAGGACGATATTATCGGTATCTTAGTAAGGTTTGGCCCTCGCTGGAATACAAAGGTTATGATATCTCAGACCCAGCGATCATAGAGGCAAAAAATCGGTTCCCAAAGGGGCACTTCAGTGTATTTGATGGGAGTCTGAAGTCGGTAACAAATATCGAATCCGACATCGTATGGAGTAGGGACGTAGTTCACCATCAGACAAACCCTCGAGAGTTCCTGTCCGACCTTTATGACATAACAAGAAAATACCTGATACTCCGTGTCCGTACAAGAGAAGTGGGTTCAACTGTTTATGATCCTGAACAGTCCTGCCAATATGCATATGGGCAGTGGGTGCCATTTATCGTGTTCAACACATCAGATTTGATAGAACTCGTTAGCTCGTTCAAGCCAACCCCTGAAGCCATCTCACTTAGGAGACATCCAGAACCACTTGGCGGGGTAGGGGGACGCTATTTGCCCAAGGAACTTTACTATGCTGAAACAGGCACAGCTTTTACAGCGATCCTTATCAGGAAAGGCGAAGATTGAGGTGGACCCCAAAATTCGGACAGGTGGCTAAGAGAGAGTCCCGCTCCTAAAATAGGACGGAAACAAGGAGCAGGACATGAAGCAAACACGTAAGAAGCACAGCCCAGTCTTCAAGGCCAAAGTGGCTTTGGCCGCGCTCCAAGGGGAGCACACCATTGCAGAGCTGGCCAGCCGGTTTGAAGTCCACCCGAGCCAGATCCATGCTTGGAAGAAGGCCTTGACTCAGGGGGCGCCGCACCTCTTTGAAAATGGTGCTGGACGTCAGGAGAAGGACCAAGAGGTCCTCACTGCCCAGCTCTACCAACAGATTGGGCAGCTCAAGGTGGAACGGGATTTTTGTCACGGAGCTTCGGGTTGTGAGCCGGTCCCAACGCCGGGCCATGATTGACCGAGAAGAACCGAAGCTGTCTCTGGTGCGCCAGTGCGCCTTGCTGGGTATCAGCCGCTCCGCGTTGTACTACCTGCCAACCGAGGCCGGCGCCGAGGACATGGAGTTGATGGCCCTCATAGACCAACAGTACCTGAAGACACCTTTCTACGGCTCCAGAAGGATGACTGCCTGGCTCAGAAATCACGGACACCAGGTCAACCGCAAGCGGGTCCGCCGGCTGATGCAGCTGATAGGCCTGGAGGCCATCTACCGGCGTCCCAACACCAGCAAGCCAAACCCAGGGCATAAGGTCTATCCGTACTTGCTCAGGGGGCTGGAGATCAACCGGGTCAACCAGGTGTGGGCCACCGACATCACCTACATACCCATGGCTCGGGGTTTCCTCTACTTGATGGCCATCATGGACTGGCACAGCCGCTACGTGCTGGCCTGGCGGCTGTCCAACACCCTGGAGGTAGACTTCTGTGTTGCGGCTCTGGAAGAGGCCTTGAGCAAGGGTCGGCCACAGATCTTCAACACCGACCAGGGCAGCCAGTTCACCAGCGAGGCCTTCACCAGCATGCTGGTGGCGCAAGGCGTTCAAGTGAGCATGGACGGCAGGGGCCGGTGCATGGACAACGTCTTCGTGGAACGGCTGTGGCGCAGCATCAAGTACGAGGAGGTGTACCTGAAGGCATACCAAAATGGGACTGGGGCCAGAAAGGGGATTGGGGCTTATCTGGCCTTCTACAACCAAGAGCGGCCCCATCAAGCCCTGGGCTATCGGTCACCGGGTCAGGTGTTCCATGCAGTGAGCCCACAAAGGTGTTTACTGGAACTTCCACGAGCCTTACCATCGGATGAAGGTTTACGAGACACCCCAGCGGTAGACTCTCTTATTTTAGCCTCACCGCTGTCCTGATGATGGGGTCCACTTGAATATGAAGGAAAACGCGACGGGGCTGAACTACATAGTGGGCTTTGGTAATGGCGCGGAGTACCGAGCGTTGACCGGATCAATAACGAGCCGGGTCGTGAGCAGTAAAGGTCCCGACTTTAATCACAACATACACAACATCCTTTATTCCATTCTTTTTAGACAGGGAGTCCTAGGTCTGGTGTTGGTTACGTCATTTTTCGGACTTTTACTCTACACACTTTACAACAACTGGCGGATAGCACAGGGGATAAACAAATTACTTATAGGAGCTTTCTTACTTGGTTCGTTCGCTTATATATTAAGGCAATTGTCTGTCTTTGATATGTTCTGGAACCCGTACTTCGTCGTTGGGCTTGCCTTCATAGGACAGATCATGAGGCAAGAGAAATCGAAACGCATTCAGGATAAAAAATCCCGCGCAACCGAAAAAGTTCGACATTAGTCCACCTTTGGCAAAGCGAGTTCGAGCGACATAGCTGAATCGATCCGAGTACTTAACGTAATCGCCGAAGAGCGTATCGGCGGCCCACAATTAAGAATCCTAAGGGTGGCCAAGGCGCTCAGACGTCGAGACATTGAAACCGTGGTGGCGCTCCCGTTAGGGGATGGTGGATTTAGGGAATTATTGGTAGCGGCTGAAGTTCCGTTCTATGAGCTCGGTAACTTGAAGCGCATCCGTGCTACGGTCAATCCCATTCCTCAATTGAGTTGGCTGGCGCATCTTTGGGGCTCTATAACAGCTTTAACGAAAATCATCAGAGATGAGGACATAGCTATCGTCCACCAGAATGACGTTACGCAGATACAGGGAGCTATTGCGGGTCGGCTCACCAAACGCAAGGTAGTGTGGCACATCAATGGCATCACCTATCCTTTCGTATACAAACGTTTCAAACCACTGGTGTCCTTATTGTCCAACGCGATCGTTGCCTCATCTCATGAAATCGGCAGAGAATATTTTGGGACAAAAAAGGGAGGTTCTACTCGACCTTTCGACGTCTTATACCCCCCCATAGACTTATATGATGAGTGCAGCGTCGATCGTGATGGCCTATTCAGGGCTGAACTTGGTATTCCTGATTCTTGCCCTGTGGTCGCAACTATTGGGAATCTGAATCCCCCAAAAGGGCATATGTACTTCATTCGGGCTGCTGCGCTTATTAAGAGACAGGTTCCTGAGGCACGTTTTGTGATGATAGGTCGGGTATTGGATAATCGGGGAAAATATACATCACAGTTACGTATGGAAATTGAACGATTGGGATTGTCCGACGCAGTTACAATAACAGGGTTTCGCGATGATATTGCTGATGTACTGCGATCCGTTGATGTCTTGGTTAGTGCGAGTCTCTCAGAATCATTTGGAATGGCAGTGGCTGAAGGCTTGGCGGCAGAGAAGCCAGTGGTGGCAACAGCGGTAGGCGGAGTTAAGGAAATCATAGACCAAAACGAAACAGGGATTCTAGTTCAGCCGCGTGACTCTACATCCATAGCCAACGCCGTTTTGTTATTACTGAATAACCCAGAGCTTGCAGTATCGTTGGCAGCCCGAGGGAAAGAGAAGGTGCGGAACCTTTTTTCTGCTGATCGCTGCGCTGCTGAGCATGAGAAAATCTACCGTCGCGTTGTCGCAGGAAGTTGAATGGTTGACGCTTAAAATGGAAGAACTCGAAATGAGGAGTGCTTTTTGAAAATCTTTATTGCTGGTGTAGATGGTTACCTCGGATGGCCATTGGCCCTCACACTTGCTAGCCGTGGGCACGATATTGGAGGCTGCGATATCGGCTTGAGGCGCCAATGGGTAGAAGAAATGGGGAGTTGGAGTGCGATCCCAATCCGCTCAATTGGGGAGCGGCTAAAAGCTTTCCAACAGAAGTTCGGCAAATCACTTAAGTTTTGGGAAAACGACTTGCGAGACTTCGGCGTGGTGCGTGAGATGTTTCAGAGCTTCCAACCCGACGCTGTTGTCCATCTGGGAGAATGTCCCTCGGCTCCATATTCTATGATAGATGTAGATCATATTAATTTTGTCCAAACGAATAACGTTGTAGGTACTATCAATATCCTATATGGTTTGAAAGAGGTTTGCCCATCAGCGCACCTCGTAAAGCTAGGCACCATGGGAGAATATGGAACTCCTAATATAGACATCCCAGAGGGATTCTTCACGATTGAATATCGAGGTCGTACGGATACTCTTCCTTTCCCGAAACAGGCAGGGTCATGGTACCATCTCAGCAAAGTGCACGATTCCAATAACGTAATGTTTGCCTGCCGTATTTGGGGATTGAGATCTACCGACATAATGCAAGGTGTGGTGTTTGGTACTCGTATAGAACAAATGGAAGAAGATGAGAGGCTTTTCACACGGCTTGATTTCGACCAGTGCTTTGGGACGGCAATAAATCGTTTCTGCTGTGAAGCGGTGATCAGACATCCACTAACTCCTTTTGGCAAAGGCCAGCAGCACAGAGGATTCCTTCCTTTGAGGGATTCAATGCAGTGCTTGACACTGGCGCTCGAAAACCCACCGGAATCTGGGGAGTACCGCGTATTTAACCAGTTCGAAGAGGTGTATGGTGTCAACGAGTTGGCTGAAAAAGTTAGGGTTGCCGGCTCGAAGGTGGGGCTAGAGGTGGATGTGCAACCGATCGAAAATCCGCGAAAAGAAGCAGAGGAACATTACTATAATCCTGACCACAAGCATCTCTTGGACCTTGGCTACCGGTCTACACAAAGTGTCGACGATGAAATTGTCATGATGCTCGGTGACTTGATGAAGTACGTTGACCGCATTGAGTCAAAGAAGGCAGTCCTTATTCCTGACATCCGTTGGGATGGCACACGAAGAGAGTCTGGTCTCCTTAATCTGACAACCGGCAAGAATTCATAGGGAAATAGCGGTTGAGGGACGATGTAACAGGAAACCATCGTTGAAGTTTCTTTTGGTCACCCAATATTATCCTCCTGAACCCAACTCCGCAGCACAAAAAATGTCTGACCTAGCTGAGTATTTGTTGGGAAATGGTCATCAAGTGACTGTAGTGACTGGATTCCCCAATTACCCTGAGGGAGTTCTCCACGATGGATACAAACGGAAACTCTACCATCGGGATAAGGTCAATGGTGTGCCTACCATAAGGACATTCCTTTTTCTGGGCAATAGACGTCGCAAATTTGGGCCTAGGATGAAGAATTACATCTCGTTCATGGTGTCGTCCGTTTATGGGTCTCTGCTGGGTGGTCGGCATGACCTGGTATACGTTTATTCCCCGCCATTGTTTCTAGGAGTGTCTGGGTACTTCATCAGCCGTATGTTTAGGGTTCCCCTCGTCGTTGACGTCAATGATCTATGGCCCAAGGAACCCATTGGTCTAGGTATGTTGAAAAATCCAATCTTGATCCGCCTTGCTGAATGGCTTGAACGATTTGTCTATTCAAAAACGCACACAATTTTGTTCTACTCCAATCGCATGCGCTTGGACGTTGTATCCAGGGGTGTCCCCGAAGATAAGACAGAAGTATATCCGCTACGGGTGGACACAAACTTCTTTAAGCCTGCCTCTGGTGCAAAAGCCGCACAAATTAGAGACCAATATGGTGTGGGAGAAAAATTGCTTGTGATGCACACAGGTAACATTGGTCTGCCACAAGGATTAGAGACTGCCATAGAATGTGCGAGGCTTTTGAAATCCAGGGACGAAAATAACGTTTTGTTTATGTTCGTAGGAGGAGGAGCTGATCGCGATCGATTAATCGAGTTAAGCAAATCTTATGGACTCGACAACGTCATGTTTATTCCTCCTCAACCAGTAGATGCTATGCCTGCGTTCATGGCTTCCGCAGATATCCTGATGTTACACCTTAATAGAGCTCCTTTTCGAGAAGGCACCATTCCTGGTAAGGTGTTTACTTACATCAGTTGCGGTAAACCAGTACTTGCTGGCTTGGAAGGCGAAGGTGCCGAGTTGATAACCCAAAGTGGGTGTGGACTCGTAGTCGATCCGCAAAACCCCGAGGAGATGGCTGCAGGTATCATGAAATTAGAGGACCCAGAATTACGTCAAAAGATGGGAGAAGCTGGGCGTAAAACCGCGCTTGCTACATATGACAGCAAGAAGGTTCTAATCGGGCTGGAAGCTAGGCTGATTGAGATAGCTGGGACAGGCCGGAGAACTGCTCAGGCTAAAAAGTCCAAATAAAGAATCAATTATTACAAATGACCGTAAAGGTTCTGAAATCCTCAACCTTCCGTGACGCATTCAACCTACCCGAGTAGATCAAGTTACCGTTTTGGGGAGCCAGGTATAGATCTGTGAAAGCTCTAATTACTGGAGGTGCGGGATTCATTGGGTCGAATATTGTTAAACTCCTCTTAGAGCACTCTCATGATGTAATGGTGTTGGACTCTTTATCTTACGGATACAAGGAGAATCTCGAAGGGCTTGGCAGGGTCAAAATATTGGAAGGGGATATTCGAGATGCTAGTATCGTAGACAAAGCCCTGAAAGACGTAGATGTTGTCTTTCATCTAGCTGCCAGTGTCGGCAATGCCAGATCGATCCAGGACCCTGCCACAGATTCTGGCGTGAATGTCCTGGGCACACTCCAACTACTTGAGTCAGCTAGGAAAATCGGGGTCAAGAAGGTTGTCTATTCCTCGTCTGCAAGCATATTCGGGGAGCCGCAGTACTTGCCTATCGATGAGAAACACCCTTTTCAACCAGAAACCCCTTACGCTGTCAGCAAAATGGCGGGAGAGAAGCACTCTTTGTGCTATGCCAAACTTTATGATATGGACGTAATCGCACTCCGTTACTTTAACGTGTATGGACCTAATCAACGGTACGACGCTTATGGAAACGTAATTCCGATCTTCGCCATGCGCCTGGCTAGCAACCAGCCTTTCACAGTCTACGGCGACGGGGAGCAAACGCGCGATTTCATAAACGTAAGAGACGTGGCATGGGCAAACTTATTGGCGGCTCAAAGTGATGGCGTTAGCGGGGTCTTTAACATCGGAAGCGGAACGTCCATCACAATTAATCGCCTGGTGCGAACTATAAAGGAGGTAGTCGGGGTGAACATAAAGATCGATCGTCAGCCTCCTCGAAAAGGAGACGTGCTGCATAGTTTGAGTGACATTTCAGCAGCTCGCTCTGTCTTGGCTTTTGAACCTCGGGTCAATCTCACAGAGGGTGTCGCCGAATATTTGTCTTGGATGAGGGAGGATTCAGCGTCGAAAAGCCCACAAACGAGGATTGCTAGGTGAGGGTATTAATCCTGGGCGGATCGGGCATGTTAGGGCATAAGCTTTGGCAGATCAGTTCCGAACGGTTCGATACATTCGCAACGGTCCGTCAAGACCACCCAAACCTTGTCGAAGATGGGAGATTTGATCCGGCCCGGCTGCGCATAGGGGTTAATGCCCAAGATATTGAAACTGTTAAACAGGTAATTGAAGAAATCAGCCCTGACGTGATCGTAAATTGTATTGGAGTCGTCAAGCAGTTGCCCTCAGCAACAGACCCCGTTCTAACCATACAGGTGAACTCTCTTTTCCCACACCAGGTAGCTCAACTTTCCAAAGATTATGCAGCTAGACTAATACATTTGAGCACCGACTGCGTTTTTTCAGGCCGCAAAGGAATGTACACCGAAAATGACACCCCTGACCCCACAGATTTATATGGGAGGTCAAAACTGCTAGGCGAAGTTATCCAACAAGGTTCTCTTACTATTAGAACTTCGACGATAGGGAGAGAGGTAACAAAGAAGGTTGGGCTGTTAGAATGGTTCCTGAGCAAAGATGGTCAAAGAATCGATGGTTTCGAAAATGTAATATTCTCTGGGCTCTCAACCATTGCCCTTGCTCGCATTATTCAAAGAGTATGCTCGGATTTCAAAAACCTATCAGGTTTATATCATGTCTCAAGTTATCCCATTAACAAATATGAGCTGTTGGCACGATTGAGGGACAAGTTGAGCCTGTCGACAGACATTAAAGCGGCTAAACAGCCTTATTCGGATAGGAGCCTTGATTCATCCAAGTTTTGGCTCGAAACAGGTTTGCCAAAACCAGTCTGGGAAGATATGTTAGATGAACTAGCAACGGACATGGCTCAGTATCAATCTCTGAGCCCGGTTCGGCTTCCTGAGGAGAAGATGAATGCTTAAAGTCATGACCATCCTGGGCATTCGCCCGGATTTCATTCGCATGAGCGAGATAATCAGAGGGCTAGATAACGCAAGTGGCGTGAATCATGTCTTGGTTCATAGCGGCCAGCATTACAGCTATGCCATGGATGAGGTGTTCTTCGATGATCTAAACATTAGGAAGCCAGATTACAACTTTCGAATTGGAAGCGGCACCCACGGTGAACAAACTGGGAAACTACTAATCGAAGCCGAGAAAGTAATAGTGTCAGATAGGCCGGATATTTGTTTGTTCCTGGGCGATGCAAATGCCACCTTGTCAGCGATTGCGGCTGCCAAGGTTAATGTAAAGGTGGCTCACATAGAAGGTGGGATGCGTAGTTTTGATTGGCGAATGCCTGAAGAGAAGAACAGAACGATCGTAGACCACATTTCGGATTATGTATACGTATACACCTATAGATACAAAGAACATCTGATCCTTGAAGGGATTCCGGAGTACAAAGTCTTTGTGGTGGGTAATCCAATAGTCGATATTGTTAACCTATTTAAGGGGAGGGCGGCACAAAAGTCTAACGTCCTGGAACGCAAAGGGCTTTCAAAGGGGAGGTACTTACTGGTAACCCTTCACCGAGAAGAGAATGTCGACGATCCAACTGTTCTAGCCGGACTAATCAATTCTCTCGATATGGTCGCTAAGCGACTCGATTTACCTGTGTATTATCCTATTTCATACCGGACCCAAAAGAAGTTGGCAGAATTCGGAATCACCCTTCCACAATCCATCATTCAAGATGACCCATTGGGTTTCATAGACTTCCTTAATGCCGAGCAAAATGCAGCGCTGATTATTTCTGATAGTGGAACCGTCCAGGAGGAGGCCAACATCCTAAATGTTCCATGTGTTGTTGCCAGGCTAAGCACGGAACGGCCAGAAACTATTGAAGTCGGAGGATGTATTCTAGCCGGTACTGATCCAGAAAATGTTGCGGCCGCCGCAGAGAGATTGATCAACATTGATCGTAACTGGCAACACATACTCGGAGATGGTCATTCAAGCAAGAGGATAGTAGATCATTTAATCGGCTTAGAAGAAGAGATCAAAGAAAAAGATCAACTTCCGCCGTATATCGATCGCCGTAAACGGTTGGCATATAGCCCTAACTTTGGTGTCGAGCGGTTGGGAGGCGGAGGATGGGAGCGTCCGAGACCCAAAGGATATAATTTTAGTTAGCCTAAACCCATATAGCGTGTCTTATTCTGCTCGATTGAATTCTAGTAATTGAGCCCGCTGACCCGCTTGAAGGTCTCCAGCGGGTTGTCGGTCACCACCGCGTCCAGTTTCGACTCCCCGGATAACGCCCCAAGGGCTCTCACGTCCCAATTCCAAGCTGCCACTGACTTCCCCTGCCGGTGGAACCTGTCCAGAAGTTTTCGGTTATATGTATCGCGGTCAGGCGCCAGCCATCGGGGGTTCACCAACGGGCTGAGCCAACGCTGTTTGATGGGAAAGGGATGGTTTGCCGACCAAATGTAGCCCCGTGCTATGCGGGGCTCCAGTACCCTGACAACTGCCACGGCGATGGGGTTGAAGCTGGCGACCATGGTGCTGTCCCAGCGATGGTAGGCTCGAATCACATTTACAACCCGGGATGCCAGGGACCACACTCCCGTTCCCCGCACTTTTAGCTCTATGTAGACCAGGTAGTTGCCTGGCAGCGCTTCGAATACTTCAGCCAGAGTAGGCACCTTCTCGCCTTTGTAGCCAGGGCCGAACCAGGACCCTGCGTCCAGCGCCTTTATCTCCCGCACAGTATTAGTCCCCACAAGCCCTCTTCCATTTGTCGTCCTGTCCAGTCGCCTATCGTGTAGGACGACCACCTCTTTGTCCTTGGTCAACCTTACGTCCATCTCCACTCCATCGGCACCTACCCCCATTGCCTTTCGGAAAGCGACGATCGTGTTTTCGGGAGCGAGGTCACTTCCGCCACGATGGGCTATGGCTAACGGGTATTCTAATGAGCCTGGTTCGATGCTCCATGTGTGAAATTTGTTCATAGCTGTCGTAGTATGTCATGTGCGCGTGTTGTTCTCAACAATAGACAAAAGGTTTTGCGGTTGAGCGAGCAACTTACTTCTGATGCAGGGGCTCGTTATGACAACCAATCCTGATGTGGTGGTAATCGGCGGTGGATTCGCCGGGTGCGCTACAGCCTATTTTCTTGCCAAAGAAGGGGTAGCAGTGACCTTGATCGAGAGGGATGCCGTAGGTAGCTGTGCTTCCGGATTCGCCGCCGGTCTGCTGAACCCCCTCGACGGCCACGGCGTTCCCGGCGCCCTTGAACCCCTGGCTCGGGAAAGCATGGGAATGCATGAGAGTCTTACGGAGGACATCAAAAACGAAACCGGAATCGACCCACATCTTACGACGATCGATTCTATGTGGGTCGTTTTTGATGAAGCACAAAGTGAGGGTCTCCAGTGGCTCCATGGACTCGCTCAGCGTATGGGAGGCCTATCGCCCAAATGGCTAAGCGGCGAAGAGGTCCGGTCTGAAGAGCCTCGAGTGTCCCCGGAGGTTTTCAAAGCGCTACGCGTCGGGGGAACTATGCGAGTGGAATGCTACGAATACACGATGGCCCTCGCCCGAGCTGCCCAGAAGTTCGGTGCGGTAATAAGACAAGGAACTGTCAGAGCGTTCAGTAAATCCGATTGCCGTGTGTCTGGTGTCGTGGTTGACTCGGATGAGATAGCTTGCGACAAGGTGGTGCTGGCCATGGGACCCTGGATAGGACCGATTGGTCGTAGCTGGCTCAATGTCCCTGTGCCCGTGAAGCCTATAAAGGGACAAATCCTCCGTCTAGAGTATGGAGGACCCCCCATTGAGCGGGTCATTTACGATACCCAGCGTGGATACGTGGCTTCCAAGGCTGATGGCCTGGTATGGGTGGGGACCACAGAAGAGGATGTCGGGTTCGACGACAGCACCACCAACGAAGCACGGGATTCAATAATGAAGCGCGTCCAAAGGATTGTTCCGGATTTGTCCAATACCAAACTGGTCCTTCAGACCGCCTGTTTTAGACCTGTGTCGGAGGACGGGTTGCCGATTATCGGACAGGTTCCCGGATTGGACGGCGCTTACCTGGTTACAGGTGCGGGCCGCAAGGGCATCTTCCTGGGACCGGCACTGGGCAAGGCGGCAGCCGACATCATTATTTCGAGTCGCACTGGCCTTCCAATTGAAACCTTTTCACCAGACCGGTTCATTAATGATTAGATCAGGCATCTTGCTTCAGCTTGTTCAGGTGTGCCCATAACATGTGCCACACGGTTCGCCGTTCCTCGGGGGTCAGTTTCCTGCCCATCTCATTGCGATACTCAAGTACCGCCTTGCCAGCCAGTGCTCCCCAGCTTCCCGGCTCTCGCTCCATCCATTTGGACACCAACTTAGAGTTCTTCTCGAGGGTGACTCGAATCGCTTGCTCGATGAGGGGATTGCTCAAGTAGTCAGGTCCTTACCCCCATGATCCGGTAAATGTAGTCCATATCCAGGCTGCCACGGACCAAGTCAGCCAGCCTGTCATACGCCTCTTCCTTTGAAAACACGGCGTTAGTCAAACTCAGGCTAACGCCTTTTCTTATGGCCAGCTCTTTTAGAATAGCTCGCCGCAAGCCTTCGTTGTGAAACAGGCCGTGGACGTACGTCCCTAGGACGTTCCCGTCCACGGAGGTTGCCCCATCCTGATCCCTGCAGGGCCTTGCTGACCGCTCCTCGATTAGGAACGGTGAGTCAAGGCCGTTTTGGTTTGTATGGCCCATGTGGATCTCGTATCCGGTTATGGGCAACCCTTGGGCGCTCTGGAGCAATCCACTCCGGCTGGTCACTGTGCCACGCACCTGGTGGGTGGACTTGCTGGGCAGGAATGTTGTCGTCACTGGAAGGAGTCCCAGGCCCTTCATTTGGCTCCGGGTGCTTTCCACGTGATTGGGGTCAAGGATCAGTTCACCGAGCATCTGATATCCGCCGCAGATGCCGATTACCGGCGTCCCCTGTTTCGCCAGCCTGGCTATTTCCTCGCCAATGGCCCAGCTTTCAAGGTATTGCAGATCGGCGATAGTGCTTTTTGTTCCCGGCAGTATGATCAGGTCCGGGTCGCCGAGCGAGTCGTTAGCCTCGACGTAACGGAGCCTTACCCCCTCTTCTTGCTCCACCGCAATATCCAGCACGAAATCGCTTTGAGTCTTCATGTCGCGCCGCCGCTCCAGAGAAACAGAGTCTTCCTCCGCTATATATATGTCGTGGTAGTAAGGAATAACTCCGAGCACTTTAATGCCGGTCCGCTGCTCAATCCATTCCAGCCCTGAAATGAGCAGCGAGAGGTCGCCCCTGAACTTGTTGATAACCAGACCCTTAACTAAAGTTCGTTCCTCGGACGTTAGAAGTTCCAGGGTTCCCACTATTGATGCGAACACCCCTCCACGGTCGATGTCTGACACCAAAAGCACAGGTGCTCGAAGGTGTTGAGCGACCCGCATATTCACGATGTCTCGGTCCTTAAGATTTACTTCCGCTGGACTCCCTGCTCCTTCGACGACGATTACATCGTACTCGGCTGACAGCTTCCCCAGAGAATCGGTTACGGCGGACCATAATTGTTCTTTTAGCCCGAAGTATTCCCTGGCTGGCAGAGTATCGATGGGCCTGCCCATCACGATAACCTGGGAGCGATTGTCCCCCTCCGGCTTCAACAAGATAGGGTTCATTTCGATTGATGGCTCCACACAGGCGGCCTCCGCCTGGACTACCTGGGCCCTTCCCATCTCCAGACCGTCCTGGGTCACAAAGGAGTTCAGGGACATGTTCTGGGCTTTGAACGGTGCCACGTTCCAGCCGTCCTGATGCTCCTATGGATGTCAAGGAGTGCTGTGGGATAGGGCTGAGTTCCGTAGGACGGAGAAGACCTCGCGAGCGACATAGCGTTTGAGGCAACGGATCACCTCAGCCTTGCTCATTCCCTCGGTGGTGCGACGACGCATGTATGCCTGGGTCCGCTCATCATGACGAAGTCTGACGACAACAATGCGATGGAGTGCCGCGTTGGCCTGGCGGTGGCCGCCGCGGTTGAGCCGATGCCTGTTGGTCTTGCCGGAGGAAGCAGGGATGGGATTGACACCGCACAGGGAGGCGAAGGCAGCCTCGGAGTGGAGGCGGTCATGGTTACTCCCGGCAGCAATGAGGAGGGTCGCCGCCGTGTCTGGTCCTATGCCGAAGCCATCCACCAGGGCTGGGGCTGCCGTCCGTGTGAGTCGTTGGATCTCGGCCTCCAGGTCCTTTATCTCATTACCGAGTTGACGGTAGCGACGGGCAAGGGAGCGAAGAGCATACTTGGCCGTCGCGGTGGGACCCTCCATACGACCAGGCCGGAAGCTCTTGGACCGGGTGACAAGGGCAGCAGCGGTGAGGCCAGTGAGGTGCTCACGAAGCCGGGCCGGGGCCGTGACAACCAGGGCCTTCATCTGGTTGATTGCCTGGGTGCGAGCCTTGACGGCCGAGTCCTTGGTGCTCTTGAACATACGGATCATTTCGACTTCACCCTCACCTGACTTGGGAGTGGCATCGGCTACTCCGGCAAGCACGGCACGCGCTGCCATCTCCGCATCAGTGGGATCGCTCTTCCCCTTCCGATAGCGGGTTGACCGGTCGGGCCGGTTGACCTCCACTACGGTATGGCCCCTACTGGTCAGGAATCGGGCGACTCCGGCACCGTAGGAACCGGTGCCTTCAATCCCGAAGGCATGAATCTCTCCCAGGCCCCGGGACCACCGTTCGAGCTCCCCATACCCATGGGTGGTCGCCACTGTGTGAAGCTCCCCCAGGCGGACCCCCTGACGGTCAATGGCCACCGCCACATGCTCATCCTGGTGGGTGTCGACTCCGACGACCAGCTCAACACCACGACTACCTTTATGACCGACGACTCCTGTCATTTCCACCTCCCGGAGGATAGCGCACTGGCCAGGTGAGCGGACAGGACTGCGATGGGGCGTGAGGCCAGGCTCCTATAAGGTCACTGCTCGCCTTGCCGAGGGCACTTCTGGCGCCACCTCGAATCGAGTCGACAGATCAGGCTGAAGGCATGATGCCAGTCTCAGAAAGGGTCAGGCCCGAGCCGAGGTGGCCCGGGATTCATCATCGCAGTCTCAGGATGGTGTGTTTATGAAAGCACTGGATTCCATCTGGGAAATATCGGATTGACTGAGGGCGGGGTTTCAAATTGCTTGCATCCGTCCTAGGGGCGGGAGTAAGATTATTTTATAGGGTCCATATTTTCATTTTCCGGTACCCGGAGGATAAACAAAATGTTTGGTCAGAACAGAGAAAAGAAGCGGTTCTCCTGGCGATGGGCCGTGCTGCTGGTAGCGCTGGTGGCGGGGAGCCTGCTTTTGGCGGCCTGCGGCGACTCCGACCCTAGTCCCACAGCGACCCCTGAACCCACTCCGGTACAGGCCACACCGGACAAAGACGCCGACGCCATGATGGACGAGGACGCCGACGCCATGATGGACGAGGACGCCGACGCCATGATGGACGAGGACGCCGACGCCATGATGGACGAGGACGCCGACGCCATGATGGACGAGGACGCCGACGCCATGATGGACGAGGACGCCGACGCCATGATGGACGAGGACGCCGACGCCATGATGTCTCTGAGCGATATCGACGAGACCACCACGGGGGCCGAACCAGCGCCAGCCACCGCTTCATCCGGCACGGCGGTGACTCCAACGGATCCCACAACCAGCATTGATCCCGGCGTCACCGTTTCAGGCGGCATCACCCTTGCCGACGATTGTACGGTAGGCGGCACGTTGGACGACGCTGCAACGGTCATTGCGTGCAACACCCAGGCCATGCAGCAGTATGAGAGCTTCTCCTTTGACCTAACGTTCAATCTGCTGGCCGCCTTTCCCATGGAAGGCGCGCCGGAGGGAGCTGGGGAGGGCCTCATGCGGCTGAGCGGCGGGGTTCTTCTGCCGGACAAGCTCCAGTACACCGTATCCCTGGGGCCCGCGGGGCAGACAATCGACATCAATGGCGTGACCATCGGGGCGGACACCTACTTCCAAGACCCCGAATCCATGCAGTGGGTCAAAGGCACTCCTCCCGATGACGCGCTGTTGAGCGTTACGCCCATGGTCGGGCTGCTGTACCTGGCGACCGACGTCCCAACCACGCTGGGGGAAATGGTGACCTTGGACGACGGGACCAAGGCCTACGTGCTCGTCACTGAACCTCCCGCCGAACAGAGCGGTGGGATGGGTGGCATGGACCTTCTGTCAGCTGGCAACCTCACCCGTGTCGTGGGCGCCGATGACTTTCTGACCAGGGAGGTCCGGATCTCCGTGGTGGGCCTGGGCGGTGAGGCAGGCGACGTCGCCACCATCCGCTACCACGGTTTCGGCGAGCCGCTTTCGATAGAACCGCCTGAGAGCTACACAGAGCTTCCGCCGGAGGCGTTCTCCAGCGGCGTCCAAGAGCCGGCCACGGTCTTGGGTCTCGCCCGCAACGGAGATGGCAACGTGGAGGTCACCTTCAGCAAGCCCGTGGTTGTTCAGGGCGAGATTGTGCTGTACGTCTTGGAGCCATCCACCGGAGGGTGGGAACTGCCACTGCTGAGTGGAAGCGGCACGGATACGCTCATCTTCAGCGCTGCCCCAGAGGGCAAGCCCGCGTTGATGGTTGGAGAGAGCCAGATCGCCTGGATTGGCTTCGGCTCGGACGCGCAGCTAGTTGACGAAAACGGCGTTCGGGCGAACGACCTTTTCGATACCTGGACGTATCAGTAGGAGCTTAGGGGCGGAGAGGAGACCGGGAAACGGCGGGCGAGTCTGCTGTGACACTCGGAATCCTGGATGACCTCGTTCGCGGTGCGCCGGCCGGCGGCTAACACCACCTCAATTCGGGAAGGCTACGTCTCCTCCCCACGACGGAATATCTACAGCGCCAGTGTGAATCTCAGCGTGAAGGTTCTTGATTTTGTCCAGTCTGGTGGGCCTAAGTGGACGGTAGACAGAACTGTCTTCGAGATGTGGTTGGGGGCCCTGTGAACCTACCGAGGCCGACTGCACGACGATTGTAGCGCCAAGCCGGCGACGTACCCGGTCAGAGTTCACCATGAGGTCAGCTACACTGATGCTCTATCTACGACCTTCGCGCCCCCGCGTCTCAGCGAGATGTCCGCTCCCAGGGCAACCCAAGATTGATGGAGCACGGTGTGAGGTTCATCTCCCTACCTGATCATCGTCCAAGGGCCGTAGCGCACAGCCCAGACCACCAACTCCTGCTTGCTCTCGATCTTGAGCTTGCTCTGGATGCCGTATACGGCCTTAGGAGAACTACATATGGCTTCTTTCGCCGAACAATTACAAAGGATCGTTCGTAATTACAGGGAAGATGGGCAACGTTGGCCTGCAAGCTCTAGGGCAGTCGCAGCGTGGGCCATCTCGCGTTAGGGTACCTCAACAATACCTTATCGGGGAGGAAAGCCCTGGACTGAAAAACTTTCGTCGCGTAGTGCCTCCATTTGTTCACCTCGAGGTCATCCAACCTGGTACTCCGGAATATGATGACATCAGGGTAGATTCGGTGACATTTGAAGCCGGCGAGAACTTTGCCAGCAATGTCATGGAGTACTTGTCCCGCGGTATTGACGACCGAATGGGGCAAGCCACAAAGGAGTTCCATGCTTCAACAATTGGTGATTCCATCACGCCGGCAGTGGATCAAGGAGGGCAAGTACGCCCTGAACTGGACCCGGCTTTCCTGCCACAAGTTCGTGGCCAACCAGGTGAGACTATGGCTGTTCGTCCTGACTTACAACCTGGGCAACTTTATGAGAAGGCTGGTGTTGCCGGAGGATATGAAGCACTGGACTCTGAGCAGTCTTCAGACCAGGCTGATCAAGACGGGTGGGCGACTGGTACGCCACGCAAGGAGGCTGGTGTTTCAGCTTGCCGAGGTGCTGGTAACCAGGGAAATGCTGACCGGGATACTAGAACGGATCAGCCGGCTTCGGCTGGCACCTGGCTAGCCTGCTTTGAGAGCACCGGTATTTCGGACAGTTATGGGGTCGTCCGGGGTAAATAGACCACCCCGAGGGAGACGCTTGGGCAGGGGCAGGCAATTCTAGACTTTTACGCTCGTCAGGGGGGTGGTTACCCTATGGGAGTGGGTCAGTTGAGTGAATCGGATGCAGTTGACGCCCTCAGGCTGCCCTTTTATAGTTCGAGCCATCCCCCAGGGTCACATGGTTGGAGGAATCAGTTTGATCTGGGCAATCCCGACTGATATCGCCTCGATCAGGTCCCGCAGGCTGGCACGCTGGCGGATGGTGATGGAGAAGCGGACATCCATTTCCCGGCAGGCGGCAACGACAGTGTGGGCGTAGAAGCCGCTGTCGGCCCGCACCGTGAGTTGTCCCCTGGCCCCGCCGTAGCGCACCCGCCCCACCGTCTCACGCAGGAAGTGGGCGGCGCCACGGGCGGTGTTCGCCCGGCCCTCGCGCAGCCGGGACATCAGCACGTCTCCGGTGCCGGCGGCGATGGCCAGCAGCGGGTGATAGCCCCGGGCGCCGGTATAGCCGTGGTGGCGCGCTCCCTCCTTGGCCAGTCCATAGGTCTCGCAGATGGTCGAATCAAGGTCGATGGTCAGGGGCGAGTCGCCGGGTCCGGCCCCAGCGGCCCAGGCCCGGGCCAGCAACTGGCGGCTCACGCGGTCGAGTTGACGGACATGCCCCCACCGGAAGCTGCGCAGGAAGGTCCCCAGGGTGGATGGCGCCTTGACCACGCAGCCTGGAACACCGACCGTCCCACCAGCGCGCAGCGCATCGGCGTCGTCGATGCAGTCGCCGCCTGCCAGCGCGGAAGCGACCAGCGTCAGCATCTTGTCCCCAGTGTTCGCCCGTCCCGGCGCTCCGCCCAGGTCGAGGCGCTGCCGGACGAGTTCGGGCAGGCCGAGGTGCCGCGCCAGGGTGGCCGGAAGGAGCAGCCCGGCATTGGCCACCAGGCGATGGTCGTCAAAGAGGATGCGGATACGGTCGGGTTTGTTCTGTGGCAGCATCTATTGGGTGCTCCTTGTTTCCGGGCGGGTTTCTGTTCCAAAACCATTATCCCAGATTCAGAGGAGCACCCTCTAGCTTCTTCAATGGCTGTCCCCAAGGACGTCCTTCGGTGGATTCGGGCTTACCTCGAAACACGATTTCCAACTTGGGCGCTTCGCCAACATGCTCCACCTGCACCTTGTCGGAGAGCATGCCTAGATGCTTCCCCAAGCTGTCCAGCGCCTTGGTCTTGTCATGGAACTTAATACGCACGCCATCTTTGGTCTGGTGAATCTCGGCAATCGCCGCCTGTTGCTCCGGCGTCAGGTCATCGGTATCGTCAATATAGACACATCCACCTCTGACATGAACAGCATCAGTAATATTGGCAAAAGCGATCCGCCGATATTCCTCAATGGTGCGGTCAACAGTCACCTGGCTACGTTTTGCGGCCATTTCTTTGTATTCTTGAATGGATTCTTGGACATTAGCATCCATTAGCAGGCGTGTAGACGTGACGTTGGCTGAACGCGGGCTATAGCCAGCCCGGATCGCGGCCTGCGTTCCATTCAGGTCTTTGATGTACTCCTGAACGAAAGCAAACCGCTTGGGAGCTAGTTTCGTATGCGCTGCCATGATTGGATTATACCACCCTTAGCGTTTATGGCATCCGCACTTGCGGCAACTGTCCCACACATAGCAGCACTCCTTGCAGCATAGTTTAGCCATCATCATGCACCCCTGAACACTGTAGCACCTTCCGGTATGTTCTTGTTCACATGAGGCAACATTGATTCCCTCGCAACAAGGCCTGTTTGAGATGAGCCCTGGCGTGCGAAGGTGGTCTGGAGCGGAGGAGGCCACGGGATGCCGGCTGCTGGCCTCACCGCCCTATCTGCTGCGCTCAGGACAAGCGTGATCCCGTTGCGGTACCCCTTCCGTGGCTCAGGGCACCCGGTGGAAGTTGTGGAGCGGCGCCCTCATGCGGCCGCGACCGCAGGTACCGTCCCGACCGCCCGCTGAGCCGTGTTCTCCATCTCCACCAGGCGTGCATGGACCATCCGCTTGAAGTTGCACGCCAACGCCTTCAGGTAGACGGCAAGCCGCACCCGACGGCCCCCTCGCACCCGCAAGCGCCCAAGCCCGTGGGCGCGCTTCAGCTCGGAGTTCGTTCCCTCGATACCAGCCCTTATGTCATACCGCTTGCGCCACTCCTCGGTGGCCTCGGCCCTCCGGCGCCGCTCGATGTTCACCTTCGCCAGGTCCGCCTTGAGGACGTAGGCCCCCGCACGCCGGTCCAGCTTCACCGGGCAACGGGATCGCAAGGGGCAGGGCTCGCATGTTGTCCCGGCAAAGTGGACCTCTACCCGCTCCGGCGCATCCTTCAGCTCGTACTCCTCGATGGACGGGTGGCCGGCGGGGCACGCCGTGGCCTGCTCCCCTGTGACGTCGATCTGAAAGTCCGCGGCGGTGAGCGGCGGTGGTCCGTCACCCTCTCCTTCGTGCGAGTTCCCCGGCGCCGACCCCGCCACCGGGCTCACCAGTTCCGTTCCCCGGCGCGAGGCTTCGAAGGCATTGCGGCCCGACCCATACGCCGTGTCGGCGAAGAGCTCGTCCGGTCGGACCTTCCGCTCCGCGAGCCCGTCAACGACCGGCACGCTCACGTCGGTGTCGCTCCCACTCGAGGGGGTCACCTCCACGTGGGTGATGAGCTGGGTGGCGTTCTCCTCGTGGCAGGTGTCCGCCACCTGCACCTCGTACCCCTTCCCCTTGTGGCCGCTGTAGGTCACATCCGGGTCGTGGGGCGATTGCAGCGAGTCGGCGGACACCTGCTTCGGGTCCTTCAAGGCCACGGGCACCTTGCATTCCCCAGCATCGTCGTCATCGTCCCTGGGGCGCCCGTCCTGGTGTTTGCCCACATGGCACTGCTCCCGCAGCAGCCGCTCCAGCAGCCGGTACTCCTCCAGCTGGGCAGCAGTCGTGCCATGGAACCGGTCCACCAGCCGGTAGAGGTCCCGGGCACAGACCGAAAGGCGTCGCCGACCCTCCCCCGTGCGGGCGTCCTCGTAGTGGGTCGCCTCGTCTTCTTCCTTCAAATAGCGCCCTAGGAGGCCCTCCGGAACCCCAGGGCGAAGCTCTGGGTGCTCCCAGCGCAAGGCCCGCAGGAACAACCGCATCGTCTCACAGAACAGGCCCAGCCGGGTGAGTGTGGCGATGTTGCTCATGATGTGGGTGGAGTCCAGCCGTTGCTTTCCGGTGCGTATGCCCAGCGCCTGGATGATCCGGTCCGTGGTCTCCTGGAAAGCCAGCCAGCCACCGTCGTGCTGCATCAGGCGAACTCGGAAGTTGTGGAGGGTCTTCTGGGGCAGGTGGGTCTCCTCGATGTCCAGCCGCAGGGCGTGGTGCCAGAGCAGAGCCTGCCCTGAGCTTGCCGAAGGGTTGAACTCTAGTTGTTCCAGAGCTTCATCGTCGGTGAGGTTGAACATCTCTTTGAGGAGGTGGACCCCGAGGACGGTCTGCACCGCCCGGTTGGGACGGCCGTTGTCCACGCAGTACATGGGAGCAAAGCGCTCCTCGTCAATCAGGGGGAGCGCCTCGTTTCGGAAAACCTCGGCCCAACTTCTCTCCAGGCGCTTAGCCTTCTTCGGCGTCACCAGGAACTGGGACTGCCAGAGGCTCTCTTGCGGGTCTCGTATTCGGAACATCCTCCCCTCCCTCGGCCAGGCGCAGCGCCCACGACCTTTTATTACATTATCCCCACCTTGCCCAGGCTGGCGAGGGGTTTTTACGAACAAATCAACATTGCCCGCCCACGGGCTTTGCGTAGCATCTCGTCGTATGTGGGCAATCTTTTCGTAAAAGGCCACATCACACTACCCCTCCCAATGCCGCCCGCCTATCCTTGAGGCGCAGCATCACATCCACTAGGTTAGTAACGTCTGCATCTCGTTCGGTGAGCAACACACCACATTGGGCAAGATGGAGGTTGATTTCCGCCAGCGTCCAGTCTTCTATGGGCTTGGTCAGTTCAATCATCACGTGTACTACTCCCACCCGTAGATCACGACTTCTATGCGCCGTGGATTCTTGAACCAGCATACTCCAAGTCCATCCTTCCCAAACCACACACCTGCGCAGTCCCAACTGCGGGTACCATATAGGCGAAAGGCACCGGTCCTGGCGGACAGCAGCCTCAAATTCACCCAGGTATTGTCCCTGGCGGTGGTCGTCAAATCATCCGCCAGGGACTTTGCTATGTGCCCCGGTAGCTCAGTGGAACAGAGCGACACCCTGCCACGGTGTAGGTCGCCAGTTCGAGTCTGGTCCGGAGTACTTTTGTGGAGGGATGGCTGAGCGGCCTAAAACTCCCGACTTAAAATCGGGCGCACCTGCTTCTACCAGGTGCCGAAGGTTCGAATCCCTCTCCCTCCGCCGTTGTAGGATTGCAACGCTTTCCCACAACCACAACCCTAACGACTAGGCTGGTAGCGTCAATGGATATACATTCAAAATGGTCATTGCCATTGGCCGGTATACGATAGGAGGAATGCAATGGGCTGGCAGTCTTTGGACGTAGAACTACGATCATTGGCTAAGCCCGAATCCACCGAAGGACGTCCTTGGGGACAGCCATTGAAGAAGCCAGCGGGTGCTCCTCTGAATCTGGGATAATGGTTTTGGAACAGAAACCCGCCCGGAAACAAGGAGCACCCAATAGATGCTGCCACGCAACCACCCCGACCGGATCCGTGTCTCCTTCGACGACCATCGCCTGGTGGCCAATGCCGGGCTGATCCTTCCGGCCACCCTAGCCCGGCACCTGAGCCTGCGGGAACTCGTCGACCATCACCTTGACCTCGGCGGAGCGCCGGGACGGGCGAACACCGGGGACAAGATGCTGACGCTGGTCGCTTCCGCGCTGGCAGGCGGCGACTGCATCGACGACGCCGATGCGCTGCGCGCTGGTGGGACGGTCGGTGTTCCAGGCTGCGTGGTCAAGGCGCCATCCACCCTGGGGACCTTCCTGCGCAGCTTCCGGTGGGGCATGTCCGTCAACTCGACCGCGTGAGCCGCCAGTTGCTGGCCCGGGCCTGGGCCGCTGGGGCCGGACCCGGCGACTCGCCCCTGACCATCGACCTTGATTCGACCATCTGCGAGACCTATGGACTGGCCAAGGAGGGAGCGCGCCACCACGGCTATACCGGCGCCCGCGGCTATCACCCGCTGCTGGCCATTGCCGCCGGCACCGGAGACGTGCTGATGTCCCGGCTGCGCGAGGGCCCGTGCCAACACCGCCCGTGGCGCCGCCCACTTCCTGCGTGAGACGGTGGGGCGGGTGCGCTACGGCGGGGCCAGGGGCCAACTCACGGTGCGGGCCGACAGCGGCTTCTACGCCCACACTGTCGTTGCCGTCTGCCGGGAAATGGATGTCCGCTTCTCTATCACCATCCGCCAGCGTGCCAGCCTGCGGGACCTGATCGAGGCGATATCAGTCGGGATTGCCCAGATCAAACTGATTCCTCCAACCATGTGACCCTGGGGGATGGCTCGAACTATAAAAGGGCAGCCTGAGGGCGTCAACTGCATCCGATTCACTCAACTGACCCACTCCCATAGGGTAACCACCCCCCTGACGAGCGTAAAAGTCTAGAATTGCCTGCCCCTGCCCAAGCGTCTCCCTCGGGGTGGTCTATTTACCCCGGACGACCCCATAACTGTCCGAAATACCGGTGCTCTCAAAGCAGGCTAGCCAGGTGCCAGCCGAAGCCGGCTGATCCGTTCTAGTATCCCGGTCAGCATTTCCCTGGTTACCAGCACCTCGGCAAGCTGAAACACCAGCCTCCTTGCGTGGCGTACCAGTCGCCCACCCGTCTTGATCAGCCTGGTCTGAAGACTGCTCAGAGTCCAGTGCTTCATATCCTCCGGCAACACCAGCCTTCTCATAAAGTTGCCCAGGTTGTAAGTCAGGACGAACAGCCATAGTCTCACCTGGTTGGCCACGAACTTGTGGCAGGAAAGCCGGGTCCAGTTCAGGGCGTACTTGCCCTCCTTGATCCACTGCCGGCGTGATGGAATCACCAATTGTTGAAGCATGGAACTCCTTTGTGGCTTGCCCCATTCGGTCGTCAATACCGCGGGACAAGTACTCCATGACATTGCTGGCAAAGTTCTCGCCGGCTTCAAATGTCACCGAATCTACCCTGATGTCATCATATTCCGGAGTACCAGGTTGGATGACCTCGAGGTGAACAAATGGAGGCACTACGCGACGAAAGTTTTTCAGTCCAGGGCTTTCCTCCCCGATAAGGTATTGTTGAGGTACCCTAACGCGAGATGGCCCACGCTGCGACTGCCCTAGAGCTTGCAGGCCAACGTTGCCCATCTTCCCTGTAATTACGAACGATCCTTTGTAATTGTTCGGCGAAAGAAGCCATATGTAGTTCTCCTAAGGCCGTATACGGCATCCAGAGCAAGCTCAAGATCGAGAGCAAGCAGGAGTTGGTGGTCTGGGCTGTGCGCTACGGCCCTTGGACGATGATCAGGTAGGGAGATGAACCTCACACCGTGCTCCATCAATCTTGGGTTGCCCTGGGAGCGGACATCTCGCTGAGACGCGGGGGCGCGAAGGTCGTAGATAGAGCATCAGTGTAGCTGACCTCATGGTGAACTCTGACCGGGTACGTCGCCGGCTTGGCGCTACAATCGTCGTGCAGTCGGCCTCGGTAGGTTCACAGGGCCCCCAACCACATCTCGAAGACAGTTCTGTCTACCGTCCACTTAGGCCCACCAGACTGGACAAAATCAAGAACCTTCACGCTGAAGTTCGGTTGGCCCTGTAGTCGCATTGCCTTGCCGCGTGCGAGAACGCGTGTATCACTCGGCTATGCTCTAGGTGTCCCCATTGCCTGACCTGCTCGGCGGCGGCGTGCCTGTTCACGTAAGGGCTACCCGATGTACGATGATGGGTGTGGTGCCAAGACTTAAGCTGACGACCCGTTTTGAGGGAGGCATCTATGCATGATAGATTCTTGCCCGGGGTTCCATGTAAGCAGATTGAGGAAATCTACAACGCCGCGCCGGGCGAGGAAATCGCGAGCGGTAAGTTCGACAGCCCCGAATCATCAGCCGCTCTGGCTGCCAACACCTTTGGGTTCTTCCTCAATCGACCGGGGGATCTTCCTCCTCTGCCGGGATGTGAGGACGTCGAGTGGCCTGCGTCTTCACTGTATGTCGAGAAGGAGGTCCGTTTCCCATGGAGGGGTGGACGACATCCCTGGCTTGATGCCCTTGTTATAGCTTCGTCGACACTCATCGGGGTTGAGGCCAAACGATTTGAGCCGTATCGGGCCAAAGGCCCCTTTTCCGAAGCATTCTGGCGACCGGTTTGGGGCAACCAAATGAGAGGCTACGAGAAAATCAGAGACACCATTGGCACCACCTCTGATAGGTGCGCTGGCCTCAATGGTGCTCAGTTGGTCAAACATGCCCTCGCGTTGCGTACGCAAGCCAGTTCAGACGGTGAATATGCTGGATCGCAACCCATCCTCTTCTACCTCTATGCGGAGCCGGACGCCTGGCCCAGAGACGGAAAGTCGATTGACGATGACGCGAAGGCCTCTCATCGAGAGGAGATCAATCATTTTGCGAAAAGCGTCGAGAGGGACGAGGTGAGATTCATCGCCTGTTCCTATCGTGAACTGCTGGCGACGTGGGAGCGGAGCGAAAACCTGGAGGTACGAGAGCACGCCAAGGCCGTAGCCTGTCGCTACTCACCCTAATACAAACTGGACAAAAATCAAGAGCCTTCGTGCTCAGGTTAGGTTGGCGCTATAGCAGGGCTGCCCCCAACGCTTCGGCGTGGTTGCGCACGCCCCCTTGATTATCAGAATCCGCTATACTCACCAATGGTCAGGCGAGTGTGGTTCCGAGAGTGGGGCTGGATTGGCTAGCCCCGCGCCGTTGAGTGGACAGAAGGGGGGTAACGATTTGCTTCGTTCGAGAAGTTCGATGGCCGCCAGGGTCAGTCTAGTCCCAATGGGCGTGCTGATTCTCTCCGTCGCTGGACGCAGCGGCGACGCGCCCACTCCCATGCCCATCTCCAAGCCCGACGATCCAGCGGAGTTTACCAAGGCGTTCGTGGCACAGGCCATCGATCGTTACGAGGCCGAGGGCCGCGTCGCGCCCCTCGCCTACCACGGCACGATGGAGAGCGTGGACGGCGAGTGGTAAGTTTTCGTCTTCGACGAGAACGACTGTGTAATAGTGCACCCGACGGTGTCTGCGAACGTAGGCGAAGACATCAAAGGGCCGTTGGGAACGGACGTGAATAGCTACAACTTCGGCGAGGACATGCTGACGGCAACAGAGGAAGGTAAGTGGGTCGGTTACGTCTATCTGAACCCTACAACTGAGAAGGAAGAGTAGAAGCACACGTGGGTAGTCAAGCACGACGGCCTGATCTTCGGTTCTGGATGGTACGAGAGGCAACAGAACCGTACCTCGTGTTCATCAATGGTGGAGCAGGCCGGACAGCGACCATGTTCGACAGGCTTCCGCGAAGCGCCGCCCACTTAACACTCCACCGGGGTGAGCGATATCCACGCCGAGACATTCAGCATAGAGGTAAACTTCCTGACAGGCCGGTAGACCGGCAGCAGGGCAATCGTTGTTGATCAGAGGGTGACGATGTATCATATGAAATGTATTGAGGAGACGAATCTCCTTTGCATTCAACCCGTTCATCCTGGTTGGCAAATGGCATCAGCCTGAGGAGGAGGGAAGGTGTTCAAGATCGATAAGTTCCGTTTGGTGGTAGTTGCTCTGCTTGCCGTTTTGACTGTGGCAGTGGCCGCTTGCGAGAGTGAACCCGAAAAGGCGCCTGATCCGTTGATTGTCGGCCACCTCAACGCCCTCACCGGGTCGCTGTCCTACTTCGGCGAGTCCCACTCAAACAGTATCGGCCTGGCGGCGGACCACATCAACCGTGCTGGCGGTATCCAGGGCGGCTCCGTGGTCTTGGTTCACCGCGACACCGCAGTGAATCCGGTCCAGGGCGTGTCCGCGGCTGAGGAGTTGGTGAATGTTCAGGGAGTGGTGGCGATCGTGGGGGCGTTGGCGAGCGGTGTAACTATACCTGTCGCCACTTCGGTGACCGTCCCCAACGGCGTGCTGCAAGTTTCCGGCGCATCGACCGCGCCCGCCATAACCGTGCTGGAAGATAACGATTTCCTGTTCCGTACTTCACTGTCCGACGCCTCTCAGGGCGTGGTTCTGGCGGATTTGGCCAAGGAGTTGGGCTACGAGAGCGCGGGCATCCTGTACATCAATAACGCATATGGGGAAGGGTTGGCGGCCCAGTTCACGGAATCGTTTACCGCCTTGGGTGGCACGGTAATCGCCTCGGTGCCTCACGAAGATAGCCAGCCTACCTTCGTTTCCGAGTTGGAGAAGGCCACCGAAGGCGACCCTGACGTCCTGATCGCTATCAGCTACCAGCAGGCCGAGATTTACCTACGCCAGGCCCTGGAAGGCGGTTATGCGGACACCTTCTTGTTCGTGGACGGCACCAAGATCCCCGAATCTTTCGCAGTCATCGGCTGGGACCTTCTGGAAGGCAGCTATGGCACCGGGCCGGGCTTCGAGGCCAACCCGTCAACCCAGGCGTTCATCGACTCCTATGTGAGGACCTACGACATGGAGCCTGAGCATCCCTTCATGAACGAAACCTACGACGCGATGATCCTTATCGGCTTGGCTGCGGCCAAGGCCGGGACCACCACGGACTCTGCCGCTATTCGCGACGCCCTCCGGGACGTGGCCAATCCCCCCGGCGAAGTGGTGAGGCCCGGAGAGGAGGGCATCAAGCGGGCCATGGAGCTGATCGCCGATGGCAAGGACATTAACTACGAGGGAGCTGCCGGCTCGGTTGACTTGGACGAGAACGGTGACGTCATCACAGGCCACATCGAAGTGTGGAAGATCGAAGGCGGCGAGATCGTTTCGGATCGCCAGGTGCCGGTTGACTTGGGCCAATAAATCCAGCGCGGGCCGAAACTAGACTCCTAGCGATTGCGCCGGGACGGGCGAACACTGGGGACAAGATGCTGACGCTGGTCGCTTCCGCGCTGGCAGGCGGCGACTGCATCGACGACGCCGATGCGCTGCGCGCTGGTGGGACGGTCGGTGTTCTAGGCTGCGTGGTCAAGGCGCCATCCACCCTGGGGACCTTCCTGCGCAGCTTCCGGTGGGGGCATGTCCGTCAACTCGACCGCGTGAGCCGCCAGTTGTTGGCCCGGGCCTGGGCCGCTGGGGCCGGACCCGGCGACTCGCCCCTGACCATCGACCTGGACTCGACCATCTGCGAGACCTATGGACTGGCCAAGGAGGGAGCGCGCCACCACGGCTATACCGGCGCCCGGGGCTATCACCCGCTGCTGGCCATCGCCGCCGGCACCGGAGACGTGCTGATGTCCCGGCTGCGCGAGGGCCGGGCGAACACCGCCCGTGGCGCCGCCCACTTCCTGCGTGAGACGGTGGGGCGGGTGCGCTACAGCGGGGATAGGGGACAACTCACGGTGCGGGCCGACAGCGGCTTCTACGCCCACACTGTCGTTGCCGCCTGCCGGGAAATGGATGTCCGCTTCTCCATCACCATCCGCCAGCGCGCCAGCCTGCGGGACCTGATCGAGGCGATACCAGAGGAGGACTGGACTCCCATTCCCCACTGGATGGACGGCGCCGCCGATGTCGCCGAGACCACCTGCACCCCCTTCCAGACCGAGCCGGACGCCCCGCCGGCGCGGCTCATTGTCCGGCGGGTGAAGCCGACACCCGGTTCCCAGCTCGCCCTCTTCGCCAGATACAGCTATCACGGCTTCATCACCGACCGGGACGGGGAGTTGCTCGAACTGGAGGCTGACCATCGCCGCCACGCCGAGATCGAGAATGCCATACGCGACCTCAAGTACGGCGTCGGGCTGAACCACATGCCGTCGGGGCGCTTCGCCGCCAACGGCGCCTGGCTGGCGGTCCAGGTGATGGCGCATAACCTGGCCCGCTGGACGGCGCGGATTGGTCTGGGCGAGCGGACCGTGATCACCAAGACCCTCAGGCGGCGGGTCTTCGCTCTGGTGGGACGGATCACCCGCTCGGCGCGCCGCCTCACTTTGCATCTCCCCCGGCGCTGGCCTTGGGAAACCCAGTTCAGTCGCGCCCTGGCCCGGCTGCAAGCCATTCCGTTCCCGGCCTGACGGCCAGCCTGCAACTGACCCAACGTCCCCGCAATCTCGCGCCACCCCGGTCGCGAGAGTCCCCTGCTGCGTATCCTCTCGCCATCCCGCGCATCGCAACTCCCGCATAGGGCCTTAGGGGCCCTGTGCGGCGACTGAAGACCGTCCGCCGGCCTCCCATCTACCCCAAGGCCCCAGGCCATCTCCCCTGTAGCTCCCTCATCCACCCCCTTCCGCTGCCCTCACGCCGTCCATCAGTGTCCTTCGGTGGATTCGGGGTAAGGGTAGAGTTGCCTTGCTGGAAAACGGCGATTGGGATAACGTCGGGAGTGCCGCCGTAGACCTTGCAACTAAGCGTTTCGGGGCGGAACCACCACAAGCGTTGGTCAACCTTCACGAGTTAGCCACACGGGAGATTATCAGCACTTGTGGACTCCACCCTTCACTATTCCAAGTTGGGCCAGCAGCAGCCATTAGGGAAGCTTGGCGGCTGGCCTTGTTCGGCGTCTTGTCACCCTTGGGGAAGCTGGTTGAATGCGAGCTACAGGAAAAGCTAGAGGATAGCGTGACGCTATCATGGCAGGAACTACGGGCCTCAGACCTTAGCGGACGTGCTAGGGCCTTTCAAAGCATGGTCGGCGGGGGTATGGACGTTGCTAAAGCTGTTAGTATTGCCGGACTAATGACACCGGAGGAGTAGCCGTGTGCCAGCGTTGCGGCGGCTCCATGTACCTTTGCCCGGAGCGCGGCCCGACGTGCTGGGCTTGTGGGCGTTCTGAGATTACCCGGAAACCGCTTCCTCAAACGCCCCGGACTCATCCACCGGGGCGTTTCCTCTGGTGGTAAAAGGCCGGTGTTTTACCACCTTTTTACGCCTATTGTTCGTAAATGCGGTTTACCCCAGCGAATCCGGTGTTGTGAATCTCCATTTATAGTAATCAAAGTAGTAACTACCGTGCCATGACGGCGGTTCCCTATTTGAAATAGCAATGTAATGGCGTCCCAGGCAGGATTCGAACCCGCGACCTAGTGCTTAGAAGGCACCCGCTCTGTCCAACTGAGCTACTGGGACACCGAAATTATCATATTCGAGCGTAGTGGGGAGAGTCAACCAGATCACAGGTTACTGGCGGAATGTTAGCCGACTCTCGAAATACTCCACTACCCTACGTTCATACTCGTCGGGATGGGTCAGAAACGCGTCTACGTGATCGACATCGGGCACGAGCCAGATAACGCTATCCGGGTGGGCTGAACGATGTACTCGCTCACCGTGATCGAAGGGGATTCTTTCATCGGCGGTACCGTGAATGACCAGAATTGGATAATCGAGCTGAGCTACTGCTACCTCGGGTACAAGCTCGTCGATATCGATTCCATATATTTGCTTCGCCATCAGCTTGGAGGCGGGAATAAAGATGGGGGTCAGCCACCTGGGGAACACCGTCTTCCGGGCAGTTTCCTGGGCCAGCAACTCCGAGGCATCAGCATAGGTGCTGTCAACGACCAGGGCCCGTATTCCGGGCTCTTCGATTACCCCGAATCCACCGAAGGACACTGATGGACGGCGTGAGGACAGCGGAAGGGGGTGGGTGAGGGAGCTACAGGGGAGATGGCCTGGGGGTCTTGGGGTAAAAGGGAGGTCGGCGGACGGTCTTCAGTCGCCGCACAGGGCCCCTAAGGCCCTATGCGGGAGTTGCGATGCGCGGGATGGCGAGAGGATACGCAGCAGGGGACTCTCGCGACCGGGGTGGCGCGAGATTGCGGGGACGTTGGGTCAGTTGCAGGCTGGCCGTCAGGCCGGGAACGGAATGGCTTGCAGCCGGGCCAAGGCGCGACTGAACTGGGTTTCCCAGGGCCAGCGCCGGGGGAGATGCAAAGTGAGGCGGCGCGCCGAGCGGGTGATCCGCCCCACCAGAGCGAAGACCCGCCGCCTGAGGGTCTTGGTGATCACGGTCCGCTCGCCCAGACCAATGCGGGCTGTCCAGCGGGCCAGGTTGTGCGCCATCACCTGGACCGCCAGCCAGGCGCCGTTGGCGGCGAAGCGCCCCGACGGCATGTGGTTCAGCCCGACGCCGTACTTGAGGTCGCGTATGGCATTCTCGATCTCGGCGTGGCGGCGATGGTCAGCCTCCAGTTCGAGCAACTCCCCGTCCCGGTCGGTGATGAAGCCGTGATAGCTGTATCTGGCGAAGAGGGCCAGCTGGGAACCGGGTGTCGGCTTCACCCGCCGGACAATGAGCCGCGCCGGCGGGGCGTCCGGCTTGGTCTGGAACGGGGTGTAAGTCGTCTCGGCGACATCGGCGGCGCCGTCCATCCAGTGGGGAATGGGAGTCCAGTCCTCCTCTGGTATCGCCTCGATCAGGTCCCGCAGGCTGGCGCGCTGGCGGATGGTGATGGAGAAGCGGACATCCATTTCCCGGCAGGCGGCAACGACAGTGTGGGCGTAGAAGCCGCTGTCGGCCCGCACCGTGAGTTGGCCCCTGGCCCCGCCGTAGCGCACCCGGCCCACCGTCTCACGCAGGAAGTGGGCGGCGCCACGGGCGGTGTTGGCACGGGCCCTCGCGCAGCCGGGACATCAGCACGTCTCCGGTGCCGGCGGCAATGGCCAGCAGCGGGTGATAGCCGCGGGCGCCGGTATAGCCGTGGTGGCGCGCTCCCTCCTTGGCCAGTCCATAGGTCTCGCAGATGGTCGAGTCAAGGTCGATGGTCAGGGGCGAGTCGCCGGGTCCGGCCCCAGCGGCCCAGGCCCGGGCCAACAACTGGCGGCTCACGCGGTCGAGTTGACGGACATGCCCCACCGGAAGCTGCGCAGGAAGGTCCCCAGGGTGGATGGCGCCTTGACCACGCAGCCTGGAACACCGACCGTCCCACCAGCGCGCAGCGCATCGGCGTCGTCGATGCAGTCGCCGCCTGCCAGCGCGGAAGCGACCAGCGTCAGCATCTTGTCCCCGGTGTTCGCCCGTCCCGGCGCTCCGCCGAGGTCGAGGTGCTTCCGGAGGAGTTGGGACAGGCCAAGGCGCAGGGCGAGGGTGGCCGGAAGGATCAGCCCGGCATTGGCCACCAGGCGATGGTCGTCAAAGAGGATGCGGATACGGTCGGGTTTGTTCTGTGGCAGCATCTATTGGGTGCTCCTTGTTTCCGGGCGGGTTTCTGTTCCAAAACCATTATCCCGGAAGCCAGGAGCGCCTTCTTGCCGCTTCAGGACGCTAACCCGACGCCCTCCTTCGGTGGATTCGGGCTAACGGCAAGACCCGTCCCTTGGGCATACCGACGTGGACGGACAAGCTGCTGCAAGAGGTCATCCGGATGATTCTGGAAGCCTACTACGAGCCGCAGTTCTCCGACCGCTCCCACGGCTTTCGGCCCGACCGGGGTTGCCACACCGCATTGAGCGAGGTGGTCAACCACTGGACCGGTGTCCGCTGGTTCGTCGAGGGAGACATCAAAGGGTGCTTCGACAACATAGATCACGAGGTCATGCTGTCGGTACTCGGCGAGACGCTCCACGACAACCGATTCCTACGCCTGCTCAAGTACCTACTGAAAGCAGGCTACCTTGAGGATTGGAAATATGGCCGCACCATAAGCGGTACGCCGCAAGGCGGAGTGGTCAGCCCCATCCTCGCCAACATCTACCTAGACCGGTTGGACAAGTTTGTCGAGAACGTGCTGCTACCAGCCTACACCCGAGGCACAAAGCGAAGGCGCAACCGCACATGGGGAGCGCTGAGCACCCGTCTGGCCTATCAAAGGAAGAAAGGGAATCACCAACTGGCGGCGAAGCTGCGCAAAGAGATGCAGCAACTGCCTTACGGCGATCCCTACGACCCTGAGTACAGGCGGCTGCGATACGTTCGCTACGCGGACGACTTCGTCCTGGGCTTCATCGGACCAAAGGCCGAAGCCGAGCAGATAAAGGATTTCTTGGAGACGTTCCTGCGCGACACGCTCAAGCTGGAGCTATCCAGGGAGAAGACTCTCCTAACCCACGCCACCAGCCAGGCGGCACGGTTCCTCGGTTATGAACTCGTCAACCAACAGGCCAACGACAAGCACGACCATCTCGGTCGACGCGGCATCAATGGAAACATCGGGTTACGAGTTCCCGCCAAAGTCATCGAACAACACTGCCAAGCCTACATGAGCAACGGCAAACCGACCCACCGCAACGAAATGCTGGCCGATGATGACTACACCATCACAAGCCGGTATCAAGCGGAGTTCCGGGGCGTCGTCCAGTACTACCTTGTGGCCTATAACGTCTCCCACTTCGGGAGTCTGCAATGGGTCATGGGGAGGTCGCTGGCTAAGACCCTCGCAGGCAAGCACAAGTCCACCGCTCGCAAAATGTGCCGGCGGTACAAGAGCACCGTGCAGACCGGGCATGGGGAACGGGCTTGCCTCCAGGTCGTAGTACAGCGGGCAATGGGCAACGCCCACGGGTGACGCAGTTCGGTGGCATACCCCTGAAGCAGAAACGGCAGGCCGTCCTCGTAGACCAAACGCCCACACGGAGCAGGTTTGAACGCAACGAGCTGATACAGAGGCTCTTAGCAGACACATGCGAGCTGTGCGAGTCAACGGAGGACATCGAAGTCCACCACGTCCGCGCACTTCGTGACCTGAACGTGAAGGGCCAAGGTGAAAAGCCCAAGTGGATTCAGGCTATGGCGGCAAGGCGACGCAAGACTCTCGTGGTCTGTCGCTCCTGTCACCTGACCGTCCACGGGGCACCTGGCATCCGCGCGAGCAGACCTAACCACTGGAGAGCCGGATGCGGTGAAAGCCGCACGTCCGGTTCGGAGGGGGGCCGACGGAAAAGTGCTTCGGGCAAACCGGAGTAACTCGCCGGCGGCCTACCCTACATGTGGCCGACCCGTCGTACCTGTATGATTCGGCCTTCGACGGCGAGACCTGCTACCTGCGCCAACGCTCCAGCGCCCGGACCTGTTGACCACAGTACCGACAACCCCACCGGACGTGGACTGCGCGGCGGCCCTCGATCTCACCGACCAGGACCCCACCATCAACTAGATGATGGTCTCCCTGGTGCTCCAGGTAGTCCGCCGCATGGTGGCGGGTACCTGCCCTTTCATGGGCCTGTATCTGGACATGGAGCAGGGCACCGTCACCCCGACCTACGTCACCCCCGAGCCGGTGAATCGAGTGATGAGGTCGAGCCGCCGTCGGCGGCGGAGGATAGTTTGACGCCCTGGAGGGGGGATAAGGTCTAAAGGCCAGAGCTCAGGACGTAGCCAGAGAAAGAACCAAGGAGAGGAGAAGTCATGCCTAATGAGAATGAAACGGGAGTATCCCGCGAAGATGCCCAGGAATCGCCGAAGAGGCTCTCTTCGGCGATATGTCAAGTGGACCCCATCATCAGGACAGCGGTGAGGCTAAAATAAGAGAGTCTACCGCTGGGGTGTCTCGTAAACCTTCATCCGATGGTAAGGCTCGTGGAAGTTCCAGTAAACACCTTTGTGGGCTCACTGCATGGAACACCTGACCCGGTGACCGATAGCCCAGGGCTTGATGGGGCCGCTCTTGGTTGTAGAAGGCCAGATAAGCCCCAATCCCCTTTCTGGCCTCAGTCCCATTTTGGTATGCCTTCAGGTACACCTCCTCGTACTTGATGCTGCGCCACAGCCGTTCCACGAAGACGTTGTCCATGCACCGGCCCCTGCCGTCCATGCTCACTTGAACGCCTTGCGCCAGCAGCATGCTGGTGAAGGCCTCGCTGGTGAACTGGCTGCCCTGGTCGGTGTTGAAGATCTGTGGCCGACCCTTGCTCAAGGCCTCTTCCAGAGCCGCAACACAGAAGTCTACCTCCAGGGTGTTGGACAGCCGCCAGGCCAGCACGTAGCGGCTGTGCCAGTCCATGATGGCCACCAAGTAGAGGAAACCCCGAGCCATGGGTATGTAGGTGATGTCGGTGGCCCACACCTGGTTGACCCGGTTGATCTCCAGCCCCCTGAGCAAGTACGGATAGACCTTATGCCCTGGGTTTGGCTTGCTGGTGTTGGGACGCCGGTAGATGGCCTCCAGGCCTATCAGCTGCATCAGCCGGCGGACCCGCTTGCGGTTGACCTGGTGTCCGTGATTTCTGAGCCAGGCAGTCATCCTTCTGGAGCCGTAGAAAGGTGTCTTCAGGTACTGTTGGTCTATGAGGGCCATCAACTCCATGTCCTCGGCGCCGGCCTCGGTTGGCAGGTAGTACAACGCGGAGCGGCTGATACCCAGCAAGGCGCACTGGCGCACCAGAGACAGCTTCGGTTCTTCTCGGTCAATCATGGCCCGGCGTTGGGACCGGCTCACAACCCGAAGCTCCGTGACAAAAAATCCCGTTCCACCTTGAGCTGCCCAATCTGTTGGTAGAGCTGGGCAGTGAGGACCTCTTGGTCCTTCTCCTGGCGTCCAGCACCATTTTCAAAGAGGTGCGGCGCCCCCTGAGTCAAGGCCTTCTTCCAGGCATGGATCTGGCTCGGGTGGACTTCAAACCGGCTGGCCAGCTCTGCAATGGTGTGCTCCCCTTGGAGCGCGGCCAAAGCCACTTTGGCCTTGAAGACTGGGCTGTGCTTCTTACGTGTTTGCTTCATGTCCTGCTCCTTGTTTCCGTCCTATTTTAGGAGCGGGACTCTCTCTTAGCCACCTGTCCGAATTTTGGGGTCCACCTCAATGGCAGACGACCCGGCCGACGGGCAAGAAGCCAAGAGCAAAACCGACAAGGAGCTGCAAGGGTCGGACGTCGCCGAGCAACAGGCCGGTCCGCCTGAGGACTTGAAGGTCGTCGTGTCCATCAGAGAAGGCAGGGCCACCATCGGGGTACAACGGCCCTCGTCGGGCCCGCACATTGAGTCGTTCGATGAACCGGACCCATCCGAGCTGGTCAGGGAAGTCTCGGCGGTGATCGAAAGGGCGAGCGCCAGGTGGGAAGACGCGCCCAAGTATCCCCTCTCACGCGCGACACGCTCCCTCGACCGGGCGTCGGCCACGGCGTGAACAGGGGGCGGCGCAGGCTTCATCTGTTGAGGGAGGAGCAATCCCCTTGTGCCGATATCTGGGGCGTTTTCGCGTTTTCGGGACGACACGTGCCATGCAGTGGGAACGGCGCCAGCGCCCCCAGCCAGCGTCACTGTCGCTGTTCGAGTGGGCGGTCGGTCCCGAGGAAGTGGGAGAGGAGGAGTTGGTCGGCACTAGACGCTGACTTGTGCAAAACAGGGGCAGCTACCGTTTGAGGACGATAGCTGCCCCGGCCTATCCATATGTGAGGTCTTTTTTGTTGTCCATCAGAGTACGTGGTCGGCAGAAACGCTTCGGTCTATGACGAATAGGGAGCACAGGAAGAGACCAAATCGAGGTCCCCCTTCATGTGTCCGATGCCAACCACCGTTTCCTCAGCTGTCTGACGCTGCGGCTGGATAAACCCAAGGAAAACTGTGGAAGGTGCCTCACCATTGCAAAACAAGGCGTGAATGACTATCATGGTATTCATGATGGACGCTATGCTCCCTCGCCTCGTTGGGCCAAGCCTTCAGGCCCGTCTCCGGGTCATGCCTGCGGTGGTGGTGACCGGAGCCCGTCAGACGGGGAAGAGCACCCTAGCCCAGGAGAGCTTATGCCGGGCGGACGGCGCTTCCTCTCCCTGGACGACCTCGACGTGGTAGATGCAGCCGCCGCGATCCCGAGGCGGATCTAGAGAAGGCAGCGGCATAGATGTGTTCAGCAGGATGGTGCTCTCTCTTACACCACTTTACGGGACGTGACCCATCAGGAGACGAATAACCAAAACCGATGTCGTTGTTAGGAGGCAAGATGGACAGGTACGTACGTTTATCCGCTGGGATGGTAGTAGTTGTCGCGCTGCTAGCCATAGCTGCGTGTGGAGGCAACGAAGGAGAGGCCCAAGAGAACACGCTTGATGAGATCCTCGATCGAGGATACCTCGTCTGCGGTATCAAGGCTGACACCCCAGGCTTCGGCGTGCTCAACCCGGACGGCACGGCCCAGGGTAACGACGTGGAGTATTGCCACGCGATGGCCGCGGCTGTCTTCGGAGACAGGAACAAGGTCGAGTTTAAGGAGGCCACCTCCGCCAACCGCTTCGAGCTGCTCGCCGCGAAAGAGATCGACGTGCTCATCCGCACAACCACTTGGACAGCCAGCCGCGACGCCGACCTCAACGTCGCCTTCGCGCCCACCACCTTCTACGACGGCGCCGGCATCATGGTGAAGGCGAGCGCCGGACTGTCCAGCGCTAAGGAGCTCGACGGGGCCACTATCTGCATCCTGGACGGCACCAGCACCCAGGGTGCCGTCTCCGACTTCTTCTCCGAACAGGGGCTCACCTACTCTGAGCTCACCTTCCAGGCCAACCCGGAGCTCCGCGGAGCGTTTATCAACGATCAGTGCGACGCCTGGTCCTCCGATAAATCACAGCTGGGCGGCCACCAGTTCACCCTGAAGGCCGACGGGACCGACGCCGTCGTGCTCCCCGAGGCGCTCTCCAAAGAACCTCTCGGTCCGAGTGTACGCGACTACGACTCGGAGTGGGAAGATGTGGTGCGCTGGGTAGTGAATGGCATGATCATCGCCGAAGAGCAGGGGGTCACCTCGGATAATATGGGTCAGATGGCGGCGAACCCGCCGAACAACACAGTGGCCCGTCTCCTGGGAGTGGGATTCGACGGCGGCCCTCCTACCAACCTGGGCATCGGACACGACAAGATCGCCAGCACCTTCATGCAGAGCGTGATCGATCAGGTCGGCAACTACGGTGAGGTCTACAGCCTTACTCTCGAGCAGGTAGGACTCACCCGTGCCGGATCGTTAAACGCCTCCTATCTAGACGGCGGACTGATCTACGCCCCGCCGATGCGCTAAGAGCGCTTTCTGACAAGGACGAAATCCAACGTGTGGGCGGGGGTATACCCCCGCCCACACGTTGGATTTCGTGGGATTGCTAGGCGATGATGCGGTGCCTGAAAGACATCTGGTTCAAGAGACGCTCGCGCTACCTCGCGGTCAATCTAATCGTCGGTGCCGCTTCCGGGATAGTTGTGGGCTACGTCGGCTATTCCATAGCCATCAACCTCTTCGATTTCGACTTCCTCTTCGGGCCTTACGGCAGTCCGGACCGCAGCTCGATCTTCCAGTTCCTGGACGTAGAGGCGAGCGACCCGAGATGGCTGGGGATGCTCAAAGGTGCTGGCAACACCATAGCAGTCGTGGTCTTTGCCATCGTCCTTTCCTCCATGTTGGGCCTGGCCGTTGGCGTGGCCCGACTCTCCTCCAATCCCATGGTCAACCGGCTGGGCAAGCTCTACGTCGACCTGTTCAGGAACCTGCCCCTGCTGCTGATCATGTTCTTCTTCGCCTTCGCGGTGTCCAGGGGACTGCCCAAGATAGAGGAGCGCTCAGGGTGGAGCGGTCTCCTCTACATCAGCAACCGCGGGCTGGCCATCCCCTGGCTCGAGACCGCCAATTCGCTCTGGTGGCTGTGGCCCGTGGCGTTGCTCGGCGCCGCCACGGGCGCGTGGCTCGTGAGGAGGAGCCGTGCCCGCAGGGAGGCCAAGACGGGCGAGAGCCTGCGCCCCAATGTGTGGGGAACAGCGGTCTTTGTGCTCATAGGAGCGGTGGCATACGCCGCACTGCTCTTCCCGGTGCGCCTAACTCTTCCTGACGTGACTCAATCGGCGTCCGGGTTCTTCTCGTATACCGGTGGCAATCTGCTCGGGTTGGGTTATCTGAGCGCGCTGGTGTCGCTCACCCTCTACTTAAGCGCCTACATCGCTGAGATCGTGCGTGGCTCGCTCCAGGCGGTTCCCCACGGCCAGACCGAAGCCTCCGCATCTCTTGGACTATCAACGTACCAGCGCTTCTCGCTGATCATCCTGCCCCAGGCCCTGCGGACCATGATTCCTTCTTTGAACAACGAATACCAAAACGCCAACAAGGACTCGACGCTTGCGCATGCCATAGCCTACGGCGAGATAGTCCTGATATCCAATAGGATCATCAACAACACCGGGAACCTCCTGCAGACATACCTGTTCATATTCTTCGTTTTCGTCATCACGAACCTCATCATCTCGCTGATCATGAATGCGATTAACCGAAAAGTCCAGATCAGATGACTACATCTGCAGCTTATCGCTCCATCGTCTCCAGCTGTCTGACCTGGGCAAGGACAAACCTGTTCAATTCATGGCGTAACTCCGTCCTCAGCTTAGCCACCATAGCGGCTGGCGGTATCGCCGGATTCCTGGTGCTGAGGTTCGTTCTGTTCCAGGCCAACTGGGGCCTCGTCGCGATCAACCGAAAGCTGTTCTTCGTCGGCAGTTATCCTGCGGAGGACACCTTCCGGATATGGATATCTCTCTTCATCGTCGTAATTCTGGTTGCCCTTACCTATGGCGTCTGGATCGAAAGATTGCGGCCCTACATAGCGGCGATCGGTGTGGTGGCGGTGATAACTCTCACACTCGGCCTGGGGACCGATCTGCAGATCCAGGAGGGACAGTACACCCAAGAGATACAGTCCGCGGGACAGACCGCAATCGTGAGCGGTGCCCACAGAGAACTGGTGTGGGAGCGTGGCTGGGCACCCCGCTGGCTCTACTCGCTCTCACTGGGACTCGCAATCCCGTTCGGTACATCTTGGCTGCTACTCGCTGGGCTCTTTGCGGTCCTGATAGGAGGAGCCTGGGCGGGCAGGCGCCTCTCCAGATGGAGAAGCAATCCGATACTGCTTCAGGCGATCGGCGCAGCGTGGGTCCTGCTCATCCCGATGATCGTCTTGCTCCAGTTGGGGGTGTCCAGCAGCCACTGGGAGAGCGCATTCCTCGACCTGCTGGTGTTTGCCGTGGGGGGATTCTTCTCCTTCTTCATCGGTCTCGGACTGGCGTTGGGCCGCACCTCTCCGTACTGGACTATACGGTTCTCCGCCGTCGGCTACATCGAGGTCGTGCGCGCTGCCCCGCTGCTCGTCTGGCTACTGTTCGCCGCGTTCCTCGATAACGAGTTCGGACCTATCGGCGAAGCGTTCAGCAACATCGACCTCGTATATCGAGTCATGATCGTTTTTGCCTTCTTCGGCGGGGCCTACATCGCTGAGGTTTTGCGAGGCGGACTCCAGTCCATACCGCGTGGCCAGCATGAGGCGTCTGAGGCGATAGGTCTTTCCGCGGCGCAGAAGTACATCTTCATCATCCTGCCGCAAGCGATCAAGGCGGTTATCCCGGCAATTATCGGGCGCTTCATCGCCCTATGGAAAGATACAGCGCTACTCGCCGCAGTATCGCTCGTCAACACACTGGATAAAGCGAAAAAAATCCTCGGGGGCCAGACGGACATAGCGGAGGGCGCCTTCTTCGAGATATATATTGTGGTAGGGCTCATATACTGGCTGGTTTCGTATCTGTTATCCCGGCTTGGCGGGGCGGCGGAAACCCGATTAGGACTGGGCACCAGATAACGGACCAGGCTATAGAGAGGACCGGCACATGGCCAAACAGAGTGGCAAAGAGATACTCCGCCTAGAGAAAGTGGTGAAACGCTACGGCGATTTCACTGCTCTGAAAGAAGTCGACGTCTCAGTGATCAAGGGCGAGGTCGTCGTCATCATCGGGCCTTCTGGCTCAGGCAAATCGACCCTGCTCAGGACCATAAATCAGCTCGAGCGACACGATTCCGGCCGGATCGTCGTTGACGGCGTCGAGCTGACGGACGACGCCCGCACTCTCGCCAAGATACGGGCCGACACGGGGGTGGTCTTTCAGCAGTTCAACCTCTTCCCGCACCTCACCGTCATGCGCAACATAACACTCGCGCCGCAGAAGGTCCGCCATATGCCGCAGAAGCAGGCGGAGGAGCTCGCGCTCCAACTGCTGCGCCGCGTAGGTATACCTGAACAGGCGGAGAAATACCCCGGCCAACTCTCAGGCGGCCAGCAGCAGCGCGTCGCCATCGCCCGCGCTCTCGCGATGAACCCCAAGCTGATGATGTTCGACGAGCCCACCTCCGCGCTCGACCCGGAGATGATCAACGAGGTCCTCAAGGTGATGGGCGAGTTGGCTGCGTCCGGTATGACCATGATCTGCGTTACCCACGAGATGAGCTTCGCAAGGAACGTCGCCGACCGCGTGATCTTCATGGATGAGGGCGAGATAGTCGAAGTCGGAACCTCTGAAGAGTTCTTCACCAGCCCGCGAGAGTCCCGCACCAAACTCTTTCTAAGCAAGATCCTCACCCACTAATTTGCTACTCCAACCCAATCTCCCCTGTAGCAAAGGGCTAGAGGGCCCCGGCCCATTCGTCCTGAGCTTGTCGAAGGCTATTCCTAAGGGCATCGCGCAGGCGCACTCCAGCCAAAACGGCATCAACCGATGTGTTCAGGCTGTCCGAACTCCAGCGAGGGCCCAACTCCCTAACGGGTTCCTACGACCTGCTGGCGCCGGGGATATCACGGCGGTGGAAAAGGTAGAAGGCCAGTCCGCCCAAGACCAGAACGTAGGCCGCAAGCACCAGAAAGGCGTGGAGCTCCCCTTGAGTGGGGCCGGCGAAGCCCTCTGCATCTCTACCACTCATGAAGACGCCGATATTATAGACCAGCAGGAAGTCCGCCACGTTCTGGAACCAGTCGAAGAGATTGATGAAGATGCCTAGGAAGATCTGCTCCAAGCGCTATCAGTGTCTCATGATTTGTGGTACAACTATTGGGGTATTGGGGGCAGGTCAATGGAACAAACCCGGTGCGCCCGTCGTCTGTAGATGTAAGGAGGCGGACAATGAGCGTGAAGGAGCGACCAGGTACGAAACCACCGTGGGCAGCGGGTATTCTGATAGGCTTGCTGGTAGCGGCATTCGTGGCATGCAGCACCGAGCCCCAACCAACAGCAACTCCGGCACCGGATACAGACCAGTTCGACCTCCCAGACGTCCTGATCCAATTCGACTACGAGCCTACCTTCTCGACCCCTGAGCGCTTTGCGCCCTTCGGAAGAGTACCCCCATTCACCCTGTTGGAAGACGGGACGCTAATATATCTGGACGAGGGTGGACAATATGACGAGCAGCGGGTAATGGAAGTGCGCCTTTCAGGGGATGACGTAGAGGCCCTGGTACAGCAGGTACTTGACCTAGGCTTCGAGCGCCTGGAAAACTACTCCGAGCAGTGCCAGAACCTTGACGACGGCACGGGTATGTGCCTCGCCGACGCTTTCCTATACAGTCCTGAGAGTCCGTCTCCCCTCCGGCGAGCCTCGCCAGGTCAGGATCTACGCGAACTTCGGTAGCGACCTCCAGGCCCTAGAATCCATTCGCTCTACGCTCAGGGAGTACAGTCACCCGGACGCCCGGCCATACGTGCCCGCGAAGGCCGCTCTTTTCATCCGTCCGATGGCCGAGGCTGTGGACGTCACTGTGCTGGACTGGGAGCTGGGTCCAGCTTGGCTGGAGGCCGACGACAAGGGCCGGCAACGGGCTAGGGTGGTGGACGTGGATGCCCTAGCCACGCTGCTGGCGAGCGTTCCCCGCAATGTTGGTGACTTCTTCCAGCACGAGGGCCAGGCCTACCACATGACTCTCGTTCCGTGGCTGCCGTTGGTCGACTTTACGGCCGCTGTGGCTGTCTATTGATACCCTGCTGAAGTCAAATCTAGACTCGGGATCTTGGCTGAAAGGTGAGGGCCACAGTGTCAAAACTTGTTGTGACCTTGGCGATGGTGCTGTCTCTGACATCGGTAGCTTGTGGCGGGAGCGAGGTGGTACAAGGGAAGGTGGACCACAACGGGGTCACCGGAGTGGCGGAGGGCAAGGGTTCTACCGTCCTGCGAAACGTTCCCGCCTACGATCAAGATGCGGTTGACGACAGACCGTCCATCCGGGTGAAAGATCAGGATTTCCAGGGATTTTTCACCTCCAAGGATGAGCACGCCGTCATCACCGTCGAGATGGAGAAGGAGCCGCGCCAGAAGTACTCGGACATCAGCTACATAGTGCACGTCGATGGCGACCAAGGTACCCAATCCTACTTCGTTAGCCGTGAGGTCTTTAACCGTATCTTGGTGGACAGGCCCGTGCGGTTTGAGGCTTCGGGAGCTCCGATACCGACCATAACCAAGCTGCTAGAGCCCGGGGAGCTGTGGGGCCTGACTTGGTTGTAGGCCCGCCAGTACCGTTCCGTCAGAACCCTCACCTCCAGCAACGTGTAGAAGATCTCCCTATCCAGCAACTCGTCCCTCAGCTTGCCGCTGAAGCTCTCGATGTAGCCGTTCTCCCACGGTGACCGGGGCTCGATGTACAGCGTCCTGGCTCCCACCCTATCAACCCACTCACGCACAACCCTGGCCGTAGACTCCGGTCCGTTGTCCAAGCGAATGTGGTCCGGCACTTCCCTGAGCATCATCGGCAGACCGTATGCTGCGGGCAGCCCGGATCGCCATACACTCCAGACGTCGACGACCTCCGCGCCGCCGAAGATTCGGGCGGGTTCCTGGACGACGCGCAGTCCGCCGCACCCGCTCCCAAGTAATGAGGACTCTCTGAGATCGCCTGACCGACTCGCTATATAGAGACCTCCCAGCGAAAAGTTCGCAGTTCAGTACACTTAGGCCCACCACCGTGTACGGTAGATACCACCATCTTTGAGATGTGGCTCGGTAGCCTGTCATCGCACCCAGGCCTCTCGATTCCAGTATTGTGACACGAAATACTCAGGTATTCGTGGGCGGTGGACTTGAAGCCAGTACGTAGTTGGACGACACTATTCGTGCGGGGTGCATCACAATCCCAATGCGCGGGTTGAGTCCCGTGGGATTGGGCTCTTTGTTCAACGCTCACAGACAGCACCATCCCCATCGCCGTCTCGGGCGCTTGGAACCATTTCCTTCGGAAACCCTCTCCCTCCACCCACGCTGCCCTGCACCCTTGACTCCCCAGCTTCTACCGCTTCCTCGCAGGATCCATACACGGGGGTGCTCTCTACTGGTTCCAGCTCCGGCACTAATGTCGGTGTTGCCGTTGCCTCCCCTGCTGCCGCCTGCCCCGACGTATCCGTTCCGGCGGTACCTTTCGCTCTCTCGGCCTTGACATCAACCGGTTCTTCACAGGTGTCCAGCATCACGATGACCGCCTCCGTTTCCCTCTGGGTCATCGTGAGCCCCACTCCATTTTCACCTCCGCCCAGTCCGTCGCGTATTGGCACCAGTAGCCTTCGTCCGGCGGCCGCCACTCCTCCGGCCCCTTCGCTCCTTTTGACCGGTTGGCTCCCTTAGTGACCGCGATCAGGTGGTCCGGGTCCCCCAGGTAGTTGGCGTACTGCTCCTTCCTGGCAGAACTCCAAGCCCATCCGCCGGAGTCGTGGGCATTCTTCAGCGGTACAAGGTGATCGATGTCTAAGTCTCCTGGCACCTCGACGTAGATGCTGGCGAAGGCACCGTACCACCGGCCCGTTGCGACCCGGCATTTCCTCTCGGACTCGAAGGTGACCTCAAACAGGCTCTCTGAGATGAGGGCCTCTTGCCTGGCGTCCTGGCAGTCTCCATCCTCGTCGGTCCAGTGCTTCCATTGGGACCGGCTGTACTCCGGGATGTCAGCTGGGATTGGGGCGACAGTTACCGCAAGAGGGGTCGTTGGGGTAGGTGTGGTGGTCGTCAGTTCTTGGGTCGATACCGTGGTAGACGTTTCCGTCGAGGATGCTGGTGTTGGCGTGACGGTCGCCGTTGTGGACCCTAGGGTGCCCTGGGGTATCGGCGTTGGAGTGATATTGGCCGGCGATGGGGCCATGGCATTGGGTTCCGCTGTTCGCAGGGCAGACACAGGGGTCCCTTCCGGAGGAGGTGTCTGACTTGAGCAGGCCACCAGAAACACAAGGATTGGTAAGAGTGCCCAAAGTGGGAGTCTTGTCATTCGGGTCATTCTCTCCTTCCGACCGGGAATCGGAGCCGGATTTCGGATCCACAGCAAAAGTGACTGATCGCCTAGCTTGGTTTGAGGACTGGGCGTTGATAACGTCCAACATGATCGAACGGCGTCTCCAGTAGCGGTCTGTAGACATCAATCACCTCGTCCTCGAACTCGAACCGCTCCATCAGGACATCGATGGCGGCCTGAGCAATTAGTGATGCGCAGGCGAGGACGGAGGCAGGCGGGGCATTGTTTACGGGAGCAGAGCAACCCAACTGAGGAGTCGCGAAATCCTCACTTTCGACACCGGCGGGAATGATTGGATAACGCGTTGAGTCCTCACGTAGGTAAATCGGCGTGTCACCTGGCAACACCTGTCGCTCCACCCGGCCAATGAAGCCGCCTCGATAGAGCGCTCCCGAAACCAGCGGTCTATCCATCTCTTTCGCCACCATGGCCAGCGAGCCGACGAGAGCTTCGTTGCCCGTGGTGTCAATGACGATATCGGCGTCGTCGATGCGCTCGCGGATTTTGCTTGGCGTACCGGGCGCTTCCCGGAAACAGGTCACCTCCGTCCAGGGGGCGTGCTCTGCAATTACAGCCTGAACCGCTAGTGCCTTGGCCGCGCCCACTTGTCCGTGACCAGCCACGTGTCTAACCACGTTGCCAGGCAGCAGGGCATCGGGGTCGACCAACTTCAATGAACCGAGTCCACTTTCCGCAAGCAGTGTTGCGGTGTGACCCCCCAAGGCCCCGGCCCCGAACAGAGTTGCCTTCCGGGCACGCAACGTGGTTGCATCTGGCCCCGCACGAAGGATGAGGCTATGGTCGTCAATCGGTCCGGGTTGCACTGCAATTGCCTCCATCTTGCCTTCCACTCCTTTACATACCATCACCAGTAGGTCAGTTCGGCCTTGACGTTCCCAACAGAATAGGATGAGATCCACTCCGCCACTGGCAACTAGTGGGTCGGGCCTTTGCCGTTCCGTGAGTGCCCTCTGCAATCCTCTAGGCTGATGTCGTGACAGATGGGGGGAAACGTCGGACAACTGACGAGGCGGTGGTGTCTTCAGCTGTCCCGCATGGAACCACAACCCTCTAAATTGGCTTTCCGACGACGGGCGACCCGGTGCTAGGTGGAGCCGGAATGGCTCCGAGTTCACTACACCTTGGAATTCGCCCCAGCCATGGTTATGAACACCAATGGATCCGAGGTCAAACGTTGCAACGAGGGCATCTCTCGGCCAGAAATTCAAAAGAGCGTCTTGACCGAGATGGTCGTCCTCCCATCCATGTATGGCATTCTCGCACCATTTCTCTATTCTCGAATACAGACCTTCAAGGGTTGTCCACTCCAGCGTGGGGTCTCCCACGCGCCACATGCAAACCAGGCCCGAGCGTGTCGAGTGGTTGGTGTTGAGGCCCTGGACGATGACGGCTGGTGGACGGAACGGCCACTGACGGGAGCAATGACGATGGATATCGTCATTGCTCCCGTCAGTGGCTCGAAGGCAGGGTGGACTTCGCCCGTCCATCGTGGCGGATCGGACTCAGTGACTTTCCGGAACCCAGCTGATCAGCGACAATTACTTTTGCCGGTAGACGCTGACTATTCTTGCCGGTCGTGGGGGGAGACCATCTGGTACAGGAGGTACCGGATTGGTCACAGATCAGCAGGTAGTGCTACTGAGGCAGAAGCTAATGGAAGGCAAGAGTCAACAAGGGGCGGCAGCAGCATCTGGTATGAGCGTGCGGACGGCGCGGACGTGGCAGCGAGGCAGGCTGCCGTCGGAGAAGAAGGGCAAGCGGAGGTGGCGAACCCGACCGGACCCGTTCGCCGGGGTGTGGGCCGAGGAGGTCGAGCCCCTTCTGCGGAGCGACGTTGAGGGAGCGCTGAAGGCGACGACTATTCTGGAGTGGCTCGACGAGCGGCATCCCGGCCGGTTCAGTTTGTCGCAGCTGCGGACGCTACAGCGTCGTCTTCGTGACTGGCGAGCGCTGTCCGGGCCGGACCGAGAGGTGTTCTTCGAGCAGGAGCATCCGCCCGGTCGCGAGGCTCAGGTGGACTTCACTCACTGCGGCGAGCTCGGGGTGACGATCTGCGGCGAGCCGTTCGGTCATCTGCTGTTCCACTTCGTGCTGAGCCATTCGGGATGGCGGTACGTGGACATTGCCTACGGGGAGACGTTCGCGGCGCTGGTTAAGGGTATGCAGGGAGCGCTGTGGGAGTTGGGCGGTGTGCCGGAGGTGTTACGGACCGACAACCTGTCGGCAGCCACGCACGAGTTGAAGGGAAGCGGAGGGCGCGCTCTGAACGAGCGGTATGCGGCGGTGCTGGCGCACTACGGGCTGCGGTCTACGAGGACGAACCCGAGGTCATCCCACGAGAACGGCGTGGCCGAGCAGGGTCACCACCGGCTCAAGGGGGCGCTAGGCCAGGCGCTGATCCTGCGCGGCAGCCGGGACTTCCGGTCGGTGGAAGCGTACATCTCGTTCGTCCGGCAGGTGGCAGACAAGCGCAACAGGTTGGTCTGGGCGAAGCTGGAGCATGAGCGGCGCTGCCTTCGGCCGCTGCCGCCTGCGCCGGTGCCCGAGTACGTTACCTACCGGACGAAGGTGCGCAAATGGAGTACGGTCCGGGTAGCCAACCGCACGTACACGGTGCCGTCCCGGCTGATAGGTATGGAGGTGGATGTCCGGCAGTACACCGATCACCTGGAGGTCTACTACAAGGGCAGTCCGGTCGAGCGGATGGATCGAGTGCATGGCGCTGGGGAGGCCCGCATAGACTACCGCCACGTCATCGGCTCCCTGGTGCGCAAGCCCGGTGCGTTCGCGCGTTACCGGTACAGAGAGCAGATGTTTCCCACCGGGACCTTCCGCCTGGCCTACGATGCCCTGCGGGAGTGGAGGGGCGAACGCGCCGACGTGGACTACGTACGCATCCTACACCTGGCCGCCACGACCATGGAGTCGGAGGTGGACCGAGCCCTGGGGCTGCTGCTCGAAGCGGGCACGCCCTTCGACTACGCGGCGGTGCGGGAGCTGGCGGCCCCGGCCCCGCCACAGGTCCCTGAGCTGGCCTTGTCCAGGGTGGTGGACCTGAGGGTCTACGACCGTCTGCTTGCGGCGGGTGTGCGATGAGCATGGGCAGGGTCTCCTCGAACGGAGTGAAGGAACGGATCGGCCAGCTGTGCAGCGAGTTCAAGCTGCCCACGGTGGGAGCGGAGGCAGGCCCCCGGTTCACCGCAGCCGGTCACACGGACGCCCTGCACACCCTTGTGGAAGTGTTGGAGCAGGAAGCCGAGGACCGCCGGCAGAGGCGCATCATCCACATCAGACGAGCATCCAGGCTGCCCGTCGGCAAGACGTGGGACACCTTCGAGCACGACAGGGTGCCGGTGGCGCTCAGACAGCAGCTCGTCGAGCTGGCCGATGGGAGCTTCGTCGAGAGAGGCGTCAATGTCCTGGCTTTCGGACTGCCGGCACCGGCAAGACCCACGCCTTGTGCGCCATAGGCCACCGGCTGGTTGAGTCGGGCAGATCGGTCCTGTTCACACCTGCCTACCGCCTGGTCCAGGACATGCTGGCGGCCAAACGAGACCTCAACCTGCCGCGCATGCTCCGCAAGCTCGACAACATCGACTTCCTGCTAATCGACGACCTCGGCTACCTACCCCAGGGAGCCGAGGAGTCCGAGGTCTTGTTCACCCTCATAGCCGAGCGGTATGAACGCCGCTCACTGGGCATCACCTCCAACCTCGTCTTCTCACAGTGGGAGAAGGTCTTCGCCAACCCTATGGCCACTGCAGCTGCCATCGACAGGATCGTCCACCACTCGATCATCCTGGAGTTCGACGTCCCCAGCTATCGGACCGGGGCAGCTCAACAGCGTCTTCAACAGGAGGTCAACCGGCAAGAATAATAGACGCACACCGGCAAAAATAGTTGACGCCGATCACCAGCGGACGCTAGGTCCTTGGTGAACTTCTCCAGTGATTCAAGATGGAAGTGTTCATCCGTGATCATCGCTATCCAAACCTACGGGCCTCGCTCGGCCGCCGGGCCACCGGTATGACCGCGGCAGGTGCCACATGGCTGGCGGCCTTACTCCCCGACGTGCTGGGCGACCCCCGCCGCCAGTGGAGTTCTTGCCGAAGCTCTTGCCGAACAGTCTCTTCCAGGTGTTGATGGCTGCTTCACTCGAAGGTTCCGCCTTGGCCCTCTTCGCTGTCTGCGCATGGGAGTTGACTCTGGTTCTGAAGTTGACGTACTTGGATTGGTCCCAGTGTCGATTGAAGTTCTCCGTTGGCAGAACGGGATTCTTGATCTCCGGCATTTTGGGATTGCGCTGGAGATAGTCGTCCATTCTTGACAGGACAGTCACTAGGGTGTCGGCGACCGTGCTGACGGCCTCCGTCCCCTCATCGGACGGGCTGATGGTGGCACCGGCCAGGGTCGTCAGCAAGATTGACTTGGCAGTGTAGTTGTTCTTGTGGTCTCGGAGATACTTGAGCAGTCTGACTACCCGCTTCAGATTGCCGCCCGTTATCCGATTCTTCTCGTTGAACCACTCCCGATACCCGGTCCCATCTGTTGGCTCGAATCTGTTCTCGACCCGATTGCAGACGTAATGTCTGCCGCCAGAGGTCACCCTCGGTACTACGTCAAGGTGAAAATCGCCAGCGTAGTCGATGGTGACGCAGAGAGTCTTGAGCCTGAGCTTGTCGGCATAGTTGTGATTCTGCTTCAGGGTCCTGTAGATCGCGTCGACGTAGTCCTTGGCTTGCCAGTTGGGGTTACGGTTCATCACAATCTGGATGTCGGCGTCGTACTCGTCGTTATCGTCGACAGGCTTGATAAGGGTGCCGAGCGCGAATGAACCCTGGCGCTCCATCTTCTGATAGCCAGTCAGGTGGTCCTTGAGGTAGCTGTTCACAGCCCCGACACCGGTCTCTAGTCGTTCCAGCCGCCTTGGGTTCAGATTGACTTCATCCGTGAGTAGGTCTTGGAACTGCTGATTGTTCTTGCTCATCTTCATCTCCTTCTGTGGTTCCTATTTTTGTCGTCAGTTCCGGCCGGTCCGATTAGACATTACTTAGACCTTGCCGGTGTCCTGTCACTTTGGTCTCTTCAAGTTATTCATAACCTCCTTGCTGCGGAGGGCGAAATCCCTGGTCGCCAAGGCCTTGAGATTGCGCAGGTGCTTGATGTCGTCCAATTTCCAAGCCTCGATCTCAGGGTCGAGCCGCAGGTACCGGTCTGCGAGCAAGAGCTTGGCCATGTTCGCCGAGGCGTCAGATTGCAGCCTGAGAAAATATGAGACCAACTTCTCGCGGCCCCAACCGGTCATGAGACCCCAGAGTCTGTTTTGGGAATAGAGATTGACGGAATGGCCGGTACCGATTGACAGGATGCGTACCTGTTCCACCGACCGCCTAAACTTAGAAACAGCCTCCGTCAACGCTATGATCGACGGATTGTTGGCCCACAGGCCGCCGTCTGCGAGAAGGAAATCGCCGACCGGTACAGGATCAAAGTAGGCGGGAGCCGCGCACGACGCGAGGATGGCATCGCTCAGAACGACATCCCCGTCCCTGATGTAGGGTTCTCCGAGGTCCTTCAGGTATCGAGACTTGAACACATGCACACCGCCGGTGGATATGTCGGAGCCCGTAATCATCAGAGGCGTGGAGATTTCCCCCAGGGTCAGGTCGGACACGCAGCTTCGGATCACCTGTTCAAGAGACCGGCTCGAGTATTTGCTTCGCATATGGAACGAGCCCAGCCATCTTCTCCGAAAGATGCGTGGCGACTCCTTCTCGAAGAGCTTGACTACGCCGGACATGGGAATGCCCACAGCAGCGGCCCCTGCGATGATCGAGCCTGTGCTGGTACCAGCTATCAGATCGAAGTGCTCCCTTACAGGCGCACCGGTCTCTTGTTCGATGCAAGAAAGGACTTGAGCTGAGTAAACTCCCCTCGTCCCGCCTCCATCCAAGGCCAGGATGTTGAATGCGTTATCTTGAACCATGGAATCCTGCATCTGTGCCTTTCACCTGAGGGCATTCGAAATTATGTGTGTTGTGTTTCAACTCAACTACAAATTGAGGAATCAGCCTCAATCTCCTAGGCGCATCTGCCCTTCATACTCCTGCCGCGACGGATACAACTCTCCGTCCTCTGTCACATACAAGAGGCCAAGTCTCTCCAGCCTGACCTTCAGGGCCGTTATGGTCACCTGGAACCTGTCGCGCAGCCCGTAGAGCGTGGGCCAACTGAGCAGGTCAACATCTCTGGTCGCGTCCATCAGCAGATTTGAAGGCATCAGAAGGAACCCCATGAACCTATGCGCCTGGACTTCCCGCAGGTCCTGACCGGGCCCGGAGCTCCGATAGAGGCAGCTGAAGTCCCGTCCCAGGTTAGGCAAGGGTCGCTGAGCTAGGTGCCCATGATCGACATGGACCTCCCAATGTCCTGCTTCGTGAGCTAGGACGGTGTAGTAGAGGCCCGACGTGTCTGTTAGGAGCATACGCCTGGATTCGTTGAAGACGACGGTCTTCGAACCAGGCTCAAGTGCAGCGAGAATGGACTGATGCGGAAGCTCTGATATGTCATCCCAAAGGATGCTGAGGTCTAGGACGTCTTCCAGAATGCGCTCGACCGGCACTGGAGGACTGGAGACCGCTCCATACAGGGAATCGTAGCGGAGCAGCAGACGGGTCGCCATGCCCTCAAGCTGGGGATCAGATAGGAACTTCGTAGTCATTCCTGCTCCTGCGACCTGCCGCGAATGAGTCTCTGCCACTCAGCAGGCGACCGAACGTTATCCCCGATGGATCGCAGAAACTGAACAGCCTGTGGATTCCGGGCCAACGTCTCGGCGAGGTCCGACGGAATCTTCCCGGCCAGGGTTATCAGTTCGTCGGCAAGCTCGGTTTCATCTTGGCCCAACACACCTGCCAACTCCTTCGCGATCTTCTTGAGAACGGTCTCACTGGGAGGCTCTACACGCCCGTTCTCAATCTTGCTGAGGTACGTGAAATCGACACCGACCCGCTCTGCTAGTTCGCGCTGGCTAAACCGAGCTTCCTTGCGCATTGAACGTAGATGCTCTGGGAAGTCCATACCGTCACCTCTCATAGAGGATACATGACTGTTGAGTTGAATATCAACACCTAATCAGCAGCAACTGGGGAGATCCCCGCGTCCCTCTGTGCAATCGTCCGGCAGAGAGAGCCGCATGAGCGCCGAATTAGGACAGCCGACGTAGGTCGCTCGGTCTATCGGCGCTGATTAGCAGAAGCTGTCCCCAAACAGTTCCTGCCAGAGTTTGATGGCCTTCTCAGCCGAGGGCTCGGCTTTTGCCTGCTTCGCCACTATCAGGTTCTTGGTGCCGTCCCACCTGGATACCCGTCTGCCGACCTCATCCACCTGGCTCCCGAGCCCCTGCGCGGCTTGGCGAACAAGTCTCGCCAGACGACGACCTGGACGTCACCCGTCTCGCCCTCATCCTCCTGCTTATCCACATCGACCGTGGACTGCATGTTGGGATCGGGCCAGACCTGACGAATTCCTGAGATGGCCTTTGGGATACCATGCCGGTTCCATTTGCCCGGTGGGAACAGCAACCCGACAGTGGAAGGCTTGGTCCGCCGGCGACCCGCTTAGGCCACCACCGCCCACGGTAGATACCACCATCTTCGAGATGTGGCTTGGCAGCCTGTCACCGCACCGTGGCCTCTCCATTCCTGCATTGTGATGCGGTGGGGCCGAGTAACGTAAGGAGCGTCACGCTACCCCGACCCATTTACGCATCCGCCTCTCCCTGCGTCTCCCCCTTCGGCATCAGGACCCTAATGAGCGGTTCGAGTCTCGCGGGGACCACCAGTTTGTATCTGAGACCTAAGGAGAATCGAACTCTTCCGATAAGCACTCATTGAGCGGAGCGGAAGCCCCTAATCTAGCCATGAGTCCATTGTGGAATTGGGGGCCTATGGCTGGACTCTACTAGCCGCTGATGCTAACTTGGGGTAAGGTCACAGAGTCCAAACAACTCCGCCGTGGACGCGTTAGTCACTGTGCGCCTGCGGGTTCGACTTACGTCAAGATCAGTATCTAGTGAGGCTGGCAATGTACGAAGAAAACGCCTTCTTCAACTCTCCGCCGATGGATGCGGTACTGTGGAGATACCTTGATTTCACTAGATTTGTGTCTCTTATGGACAAGAATGCTCTATTTTTTGTAAGAGCAGATAAGCTGGGCGATCCGTTCGAAGGTTCCTACAGCAGGATGAACATTAACATACGCCCTGAACTGTATAGGGACCAGATACCTGAGCGTGCGCTCCAGCAAATGGGTGATTTCATCAGGGAATCAAGGCGCTTCACCCTAGTCAATTGTTGGCACTGGAGCACTTATGAATCCGCTGCTATGTGGAGACTGTATTCTAGAGAGAGTGACGGCGTTGCGATTAGGACAGATTTCAAATCATTGTCAGAATCCTTCTTAGCCCGAATCCACCGAAGGACACCGATGGACGGCGTGAGGAAAGCGGAAGGGGGGTGAGGGAGCTACAGGGGGAATAGCCTGGGTTCCATTTGGGGTGGGAGGCCGGCGGACGGTCTTCAGTCGCCGCACAGGGCCCCTAAGGCCCTATGCGGGAGTTGCGATGCGCGGGATGGCGAGAGGATACGCAGCAGGGGACTCTCGCGACTGGGCTGGCGCGACTCTGCGGGGACGTTGGGTTGGCTGGCGGGTCAGTGGCGGACGGGCGCCGTCAGGCTGGGAGTGGAATGGCTTGCAGCCGGGCCAGGGCGCGACTGAACTGGGTTTCCCAAGGCCAGCGCCGGGGGAGATGCAAAGTGAGGCGGCGCGCCGAGCGGGTGATCCGTCCCACCAGAGCGAAGACCCGCCGCCTGAGGGTCTTGGTGATCACGGTCCGCTCGCCCAGACCAATCCGCGCCGTCCAGCGGGCCAGGTTATGCGCCATCACCTGTACCGCCAGCCAGGCGCCGTTGGCGGCGAAGCGGCCCGAGGGGAGATGGTTCAGCCCGACGCCGTACTTGAGGTCGCGTATGGCGTTCTCGACCTCGGCGTGGCGGCGATGATCGGCCTCCAGTTCGAGCAACTCCCCGTCCCGGTCGGTGATGAAGCCGTGATAGCTGTATTTGGCGAAGAGGGCGAGCTGGGAACCGGGTGTCGGCTTCACCCGCCGGACAATGAGCCGCGCCGGCGGGGCGTCCGGCTTGGTCTGGAACGGGGTGTAAGTCGTCTCGGCGACATCGGCGGCGCCGTCCATCCAGTAGGGAATGGGAGTCCAGTCCTCCTCTGGTATCGCCTCGATCAGGTCCCGCAGGCTGGCGCGCTGGCGGATGGTGATGGAGAAGCGGACATCCATTTCCCGGCAGGCGGCAACGACAGTGTGGGCGTAGAAGCCGCTGTCGGCCCGCACCGTGAGTTGTCCCCTGGCCCCGCCGTAGCGCACCCGCCCCACCGTCTCACGCAGGAAGTGGGCGGCGCCACGGGCGGTGTTGGCACGGGCCCTCGCGCAGCCGGGACATCAGCACGTCTCCGGTGCCGGCGGCAATGGCCAGCAGCGGGTGATAGCCGCGGGCGCCGGTATAGCCGTGGTGGCGCGCTCCCTCCTTGGCCAGTCCGTAGGTCTCGCAGATGGTGGAATCGAGGTCGATGGTGAACGGCGCGTCGCCGGGTCCCGCCCCGGCGGCCCAGGCCCGGGCCAGCAACTGGCGGCTCACCCGGTCCAGTTGACGGACGTGGCCCCACCGGAAGCTGCGCAGGAAGGTCCCCAGGGTGGATGGCGCCTTAGCCGTGCCGCCCAGGGTGCAGGCCGTCCCCCCGGTGCGCAACACATCGGCGTCGTCAATGCAGTCGCCCCCAGCCAGCGCAGACGCCACCAGCGTCATCATCTTGTCGCTCGTGTTCGCCCGCCCCGGGGCATCGCCCAGGTCGAGGCGCTGCCGGACGAGTTGGGGCAGGCCAAGGCGCAGGGCGAGGGTGGCGGGAAGGATCAGCCCGGCATTGGCCACCAGGCGGTGGTCGTCAAAGAGGATGCGGATACGGTCGGGTTTGTTCTGTGGCAGCATCTATTGGGTGCTCCTTGTTTCCGGGCGGGTTTCTGTTCCAAAACCATTATCCCAGATTCAGAGGAGCACCCGCTGGCTTCTTCAAGGGCTGTCCCCAAGGACGTCCTTCGGTGGATTCGGGCTAAAGGTGAGCAGGATGATCGGCGCTGATTGCTTTCTTGGTAGTGCAAGAATAATCGACGTTAATCACCTGGAATAGGGCTCCCGTCAACCGGGCCGGGACGACCTCGCTTGAAAGTCCTCATCACTCAGGTATCCTTCAACTGTCGTAGTTAATTGGAACCAGAGCGTTACTGGTCCGGACGTCTCGATGATGGTCAGGCGACGACATCGCAGGCCACCGCCATAAAGTCGGCAGATGCGAGATTTACCTTACCAATATTTCTTGCTGATTAGGGTCAGATAGATGTCGGACACCAGCGAGAGAGATGAAAGGGAGGTATGCTGGTGTCAAGATGAGTGTATATGGGGCCATACTGCCGGGAGCGGCGAGATTGGCACGGCTCCCGGCGGAGCCCTCGATGGAAGCCAAGCGCCGATGGAAAGTAGTGCGATGGTTTGAGGAGCATGCATGAAGGGAAAGTGCGGTTGACAGCCCGTCACTTTGGGTACAGTCCTGACACCATAAGCTGGTGGGTACGCGCCTACAACTCCGGTGGAGTGAGAGGGCTGGAGCCTGGGAGTAGGAGACCCAAGAGGGTGAGACAGCCTCAGGCGTTGATGGAGGTGGTAGAGAGGGTCCGGGCCGTCAGGGAGCAGTACCCCCGCTGGGGACGGGAGAAGCTGCGGGCACTGCGGTCCGAGGAAGGCCCTACCCTCTCGGCCAAGAGCATAGATCGGGTGATAGGCTGTCTCAAGGCGCGTGGGGTACTCCGAGAGGCAGTACAACCCCGCAAGGCCGTCAGGTGGCGCCACACGAGGCTGCGACGACCCAGGGAGTTGGTGGTGGACAGCCCCGGAGCGTTGGTGCAAATGGACAGCAAGCAGGTGGCCCAATTCCTCTTCCAAAGTCCAGGCCATACAGTCGGACGGGGGAAGCGAGTTCCTGAAGGAGTTTGGAGCCAGGGTAGCAGAACTCCAGTTGACCCACTACTTCAACCGACCTAACTACCCTCACGGTAACGGGCGCATTGAGCGTAGCTTCCGCACCGACGAGGAGGAGTTCTACCAGGTGGAGGACCTCCCCACCGGCCTGGGCGGGCGGGAGTAGGCTCTCCTGTCCTGGAACCTCACCTACGAGACGGTGCGCCCTCATCAAGCCCTGGGTTACAAGACCCCGGACCAGTTCTATCACCACTGGCTCAATACTAATGCCACGGGAAAGGAGGTCTTGTCCGGATATCTCCTGACCCTATACACTTGCTTGACAATGCAATCTCAAGGATAGTATCTTAGAGTAACGTTTTGAAGCGGGAACTGTGCAGTAAATGAAGGAGGTGCGTTTGTGAGACCCCGATCCATGCGGATAAGAAACAACTGGGAGTCAACTACATCAGTTTGGAGATGGCTGGGAGCCGCGGTCCTAGTGACCGTTGTAGCGCTCGCGGCCTCCGCTTGTACGGGGGACACTGGCCCTCAGGGTGGACAAGGTCTTCCGGGCGCTCAGGGCGATCAGGGTCCTCTAGGCGCTCAGGGTTCACAGGGCGACCCCGGAGGGCCGGAGGGGCCGGAGGGGCCGGAGGGGCCGGAGGGGCCGGAGGGGCCTCAAGGCACACAAGGGGGGCAAGGCATTCCCGGCCCGGAGGGACCCAAAGGGGATCCCGGAACTCCAGGCGGGCCGCCAGGACCACAAGGCCTACAGGGACCCAAAGGGGATCCCGGAACTCCAGGCGGGCCGCCAGGACCACAAGGCCTACAGGGGCCAGCCGGTCCTCAGGCACGTGTTGGACCCCGCGGTATAACGGGCGACACAGGCCCGCAAGGACCACAGGGCGTCAAGGGAGACCTCGGAGAACAGGGGGCAACGGGACAAACCGGACCTCAGGGGCCGATCGGTAGGACAGGACCACGAGGGCCAGTTGGTCCTGAGGGGCCGCTCGGACCGACTGGGCCACAGGGGCCACAGGGTGACACTGGAGGACCCGGACCCGTGGGGCCAGACGGAGTTCAGGGGCCGCAGGGACCTATCGGCGAGCAAGGGCCGGCAGGACAGCGCGGGGCTGCGGGAACTCAAGGGGTTCAAGGACCCCATGGCCCTCAGGGAGTACAGGGCGATTCCGGAGTATCCAACCTTCGAATCGTGACAGAAGTGAGCGCCTCGAACAGCCAGAATAAGACGGGTGTAGCTGAATGCACGGTTGCTAACGAGGAATTGTCGGCGGTCAGTGGTGGAGCGGAGTTGAGTGGTGATAGTGACGGGGTCGTTATAGCGGAAACACGACCGACGGGGCTGGCGGGAGAGACTCCTGCAGGGTGGACGGCAAGCGCCGTGGAGACCAGCCTGAACACTAGCGATTGGACACTTACCGTCTACGCTGTGTGCGCCAAGGTTAACTAGTACAGCACTGAGGACAAAACCCGGACGGTCTGAGCTGTCCTAAGAAAGGACCGCTTGGGTGATCCGATTGAGGTTCCCAGAGGGTCCCTCACACGCGCATGTGTGTGAGGGACCCTCTCAATTTAGGGCTGCGGTTGTATCTCCAAAACAGCAGGATGCTCCCTCGTTCGGGTCAGACGGCCTCGGCGTCATCGCAATTGGTGTCTTCCACTTTTCGCAGTCGGAGGACCCCGCGGTCAATCCCGTGAACAGGACACAGGCACTGTTCAGCTGCGACCGCGACCGACATGCTTCCCCTGGGCTGCAAGAACCACCTGTTGCAAGGCAGCAAGCAATCTGGGATGGGGGACCTTAAGCGGGCCGGGCCAGAGCCGCTCCCCTGCAAGTCTGTGATGGAATAGGGGTAGGCACATAAATCGGCCTCTTGGGGCCCGTTTGCTCCGGCGGCTAATCCTTTCCTGAAACAAACGGCTGTCCTGCGGGCTGGAGGGTTGCGGACGAGGATGGCCCCCGGTTCGGCTACACCTACATCTCCTCTGTGAACGTGGAGACCAGGGAACTATCTCGAAACTGGATGTGGTCTTTAGATCGAGACCTCCCAGCGGAAGTTACTCAATACCCAATAGACACCAAAAACTGCGATGCTCGTGGGCGGTCCATTTTCAAAACCAAAGCCTTCCCGCTCTCTCATCTCCTAGTGACTCCCCGGGACTCTACTGAGCACAACACGGTGAGAAGGACTGCAACTCTTTGAGGTGGACCCAGAAAACAGGACATGTAAAAGGTGTCGATATCCAGCGACTATGTCCGCCTAAGTGGTCAGGGAAAATGTCCATCTAGGCCGCTGTCATACCATCGGACTGTGCTACGCGGGACCTGCCCTGGTGCGCATCATGGGCGGGCTCTTGGCTTCGGCGTACTTGCTGACCGTGTTCCTGTGGATGCCCAACTCCCTGGCGATTGCCCGAATGGAGAGGCCCCGAAGCTTAGCCTGCTGCACGGCCTTCCACCGAACCCTCTGTCGCGGCGTGGGTTTCCTGCGTGGCGATGCCGGAGGCTTGCGAACTCTGCCGCCGCCGTTCAATGTGGCGCTGTCGGCCTCGATGGCGTCGAGGGATGCCAGGCTCTCCTTGGGGTGGCTGCCCACGCCGTTGACCCTACGGTCAAGGCCGGGGCCATATCGGAGAGGACCATTGGAGGCACGGAGAACTCCAGGGCGCGGCGGCGCCTCCTGTGTGGGGATCGTGCGTCCCCGGTACTGCACGAGGAGCTGACCGTCCAGGCCCTCATGGACCTCCAGCTGCGCTCCGGCGTAGCTAGGCCGCTCCTTACCAGGCAGCAGCTGCAAGGTACGCCAGTTGTACTTGACGGTGTTGTCCCTGGCCACCTTGCGGCGGTGCTTGAAACAGAGTATCTGGTCCAGGGCCACCGATGACTCCATAGGGCGGTAAGCAACGCTTGAGTGCTCTGCCGGAACCCCGAACTTCTCGTTGAAGCGCGGCAGGAAGCGGTGCAGGACTTCATTGGCCTCGTCGATGGTGGTGACGCCCGCCAGGCGCAGCTCGGTCACCAGCCGGTCCTGGAATGTCCCCGCCGTCCGCTCGACCCGGCCCTTCGCCTGCGGTGACCTGGCGAATATCTGGCGTATCCCCAGCTCCTCCATGGCGCGGGCGAACTGGGTTGGCCCGGCCGGCTTCTGGCGAGGCTCTCCAGTATGCTTGAAGACCGCGTGTCGGTCGCTGTAGACGGCCAGCGGTATCCCGCATTGCCGGATCAACCCCTCCATGAGAAGGAAGTAGCCGCGGGTGTCCTCCTCCTGGCTGAACAGAGCGTCAGGCACAGTGCCGGTGGCGTCGTCCACGGCCAACAGCAGGACGAACCGGGGTCCTTGTTACCCCAGCCACCGATGGTGGCTCCCATCTATCTGCAGCAGCAGCCCTTCTTGGGCCATGCGTTTGCGCCGGACACGGTGTCTGGGCGGCCGGCGGCGGCGGGGGCTGTCCATGCCGGCGCTGACCAGGATGCGGCGCACCGTAGAGCGGCTCAGGTCGATCCCCTCCAGTTCCATCAACAACTCGGTCAGATGCGTATGGTTGTTCCAGCGTAGCGAGTGCGGGCCAGCTGCACCACGTAAGTCATCTTGGTCTCCGTCGTGGTGTTGGCTGGTCGGCGGCCACGATTCCCGTGGGCGAGTGCGGCGGCGCCCTCCTTCCTACTAGGCCGCCAGAATACGCCTCATGTGGCGTTCGCTCACTCCCAGGACCTCGGCCGCCTGACATACCGGCACCTGACCCACCAGAACGCTGTTGAGCACCTGAAGTCTCGTCTGCTCCTTCTGCGTCAATGTCACACCTTCCATGGGATGACATTTTCGCTGACCAGTTAGCTACTGACATAATCGTAGAACAACGACATAAACGGCGGAGAGATAATGTACCGGCGAGGCGGGGTTGAGCGTTGAGGAGGGGCGCTTGAAAAGTGTACCCCCCCCCCCCCCCCCCGCCTTCCATAGGGTTCGTAGAGAACTTTATGGAAGGTGTAAGGATGTACAAGGTGGAGTTGTACGTGCGAGTGCGCCGGGCCTGCATGGTGGAGGGGATGAGCAGCCGTGAGGCTGCCCGGGTGTTCGGGCTGCACCGGGATACGGTGCGCAAGATGCTGGAGCACTCCGTGCCTCCCGGGTACCGTCGGCAGTCACCTCCTCGTCGTCCCAAGCTGGACCCGTACCGCGGAGTGATCGACCGGATCCTGGAGGAGGACCGTAGTCTTCCGAAGAAGCAGCGCCACACTGCGAAGCGTATCTACGAGCGCCTGAGAGCGGAGCACAGCTTCACCGGCAAGTACACGATAGTCAAGGACTACGTGCGCGAGCGGCGTCGCCGGACACGGGAGATGTACGTTCCGCTCTCCCATCCCGCGGGAGATGCCCAGTGCGACTTCGGCCAGGCGAAGGCGGTGATCGGAGGAGTAGAGCAGACCATCCACTACTTCGTGCTGGACCTTCCCCACAGCGACGCGTGCTTCGTCAAGGCCTACCCCGCAGAGACGACCGAGGCGTTCTGCGACGGTCACGTCTCGGCGTTGTCGTTCCTGGGCGGTGTGCCCCGGAGCATCGTGTACGACAACACGAGGTTGGCGGTGGCGAAGATCCTGGGAGACGGCCGGCGCCGGCGTACTCGTGTGTTCTCCGAGCTCGTGTCCCACTACCTGTTCGAGGATCGGTTCGGCCGTCCCGGCAAGGGTAACGACAAGGGCAAGGTGGAGGGGTTGGTGGGATATGCTCGTCGGAACTTCCTGGTGCCTGTGCCGTCGTTCGAGAGCTTCGATGCCCTCAACGCCTACCTGGAGGAGAGGTGCCTGGAACGGCTGGGGAGACGGTTGCGTGGGCACGAGGAGACGATAGGCCAGCGGATGGAGCGTGACCTGGAGGCCCTGCTGCCGCTCCCCACCGTGCCCTACGACGCCAGCGACAAGCACGTGAGCCGTGTCAGCTCCCTGTCCCTGGTGCGGTACCGTACCAACGACTACTCGGTGCCCGTGGCCTACGGTCACATGGAAGTTGTGGTGCGAGGCTATGTGGGTGAGGTGGTGATCAGCTGCGGGGCAGAGGTGATAGCCCGGCACAGGCGCTCATACGAACGCGACGACTTCGTGTTCGACCCGGTGCACTACCTGCCGCTGCTGGAGCGCAAGACGGGAGCGCTGGACCAGGCTGCTCCGCTTGCCGGGTGGGAGTTGCCGGAGGAGTTCGGCGTGCTGAGGCGGCTGCTGGAGTCGAGGATGGGCAGGCGCGGCAAGCGTGAGTTCGTGCAGGTGCTGCGGTTGATGGAGAGCTTCCGCAAGGAGGAGGTGTACGAGGGTGTGCGGGATGCCCTCAGGCTCGGCGCCATAAGCTTCGACGCCGTCAAGCACCTGGTGCTGTGCAGAGTGGAGGGTCGTCCCCAGAGACTCGACCTACAGCTGTATCCCTATCTGCCCAGGGTCAGCGTGACCAGGACAGCAGCCAGGGACTACATGGCGCTCATGCCGGGGAGCGGGCGGTGAGCGAGAGGTCTACGGTGCTGTTGGAGCACCACCTCAAGGAGCTGAAGCTGCCGACCTTCCTGAGGGAGTACGGCAAGGTGGCCGCCCAGTGTGCCGCTGAGGACGTAGACCATCCGGGCTACCTGCAGAGGCTCTCTGAGCTTGAGCTGATAGACCGCCATCATCGCATGGTGGACCGCAGGATCAAGGCTGCTCGCTTCCCTGCCACGAAGAGCCTCGACACCTTCGACTTCCTGGCCATCCCGTCGGTGAACAAGCACCTGGTCATGCAGCTGGCACGCTGCGAGTACGTAGACCGGCGTGAGAACGTCATCGCCGTCGGCAACAGCGGGACCGGCAAGACCCACGTGGCCCTCGGCCTGGGACTCGCCGCCTGCCAGAGGGGACTGTCGGTCGGCTTCACCACGGCCGCCTCGCTGGTCCACGAGCTGATTGAGGCCAGGGACGAGCGACGGCTGCTCAACCTCCAGAAGAAGCTGGCCCGTCTCAAGCTGCTCATCATCGACGAACTCGGCTCCGTCCCACTTTCCAAGACCGGAGCCGAGCTCCTCTTCGAGGTCTTCAGCCAGAGATACGAGAGAGGGTCTATCCTGGTCACCACAAATCTGCCCTTCGACGAGTGGACCGAGGTCTTCGGCTCTGAGAGGCTGACCGGAGCCCTGCTAGACCACCTCACTCACCGTGTTCACATCCCGGAGATGAACGGCGAGAGCTACCGTCTCAAGCAGAGCCGACAGGCCGAGGCCGTGCGCGCTGCCAGCGATCCTGCTGACGCATAAACCCCGCCGCATTCACTCCAGTTAACCCGAATCCACCGATGCGATGCGGCCATGGCGTTGGAACAAGGGGTGAGGGACATGGGAACGCGACGGTCCGGGCTTGATTCCAATAAATGGGGCGGTGGCGGTCTGCAGTTGCTGTGCAGGGCGCCGATGGCGGCCCACGGTGGGGTCGCCGGGCGAGATTGGCGGGTCAGCATGCAGGAGGAAACAATCGCGGGCCGGGCTGGCGCGACTCTGCGGGGACCTTCGGTTGTCCGGCGGGCGGTTCGGTTGTCGACGGCGTAGTCAAGCCGGGTACGGAATGGCTTGCAGCCGGGCCAAGGCGCGACTGAACTGGGTTTCCCAGGGCCAGCGTTGGGGGAGATGCAGGGTGAGGCGGCGTGCCGAACGGGTGAGCCGTCCGGCGAGGGAGAAGAAGCGGCGCCGGAGGGTCTTGGTGGCCACCATCCGCTCTCCCAGGCCGATGCGCGCGGCCCAGCGGGCCAGGTTATGCGCCATCACCTGTACCGCCAGCCAGGCGCCGTTGGCGGCGAAGCGCCCCGACGGCATGTGGTTCAGCCCGACGCCGTACTTGAGGTCGCGTATGGCGTTCTCGACCTCGGCGTGGCGGCGATGATCGGCCTCCAGTTCGAGCAGCTCCCCGTCCCGGTCGGTGATGAAGCCGTGATAGCTGTATCTGGCGAAGAGGGCCAGCTGGGAACCGGGTGTCGGCTTCACCCGCCGGACGATGAGCCGCGCCGGCGGGGCGTCCGGCTTGGTCTGGAACGGGGTGTAAGTCGTCTCGGCGACATCGGCGGCGCCGTCCATCCAGTGGGGAATGGGAGTCCAGTCCTCCTCTGGTATCGCCTCGATCAGGTCCCGCAGGCTGGCACGCTGGCGGATGGTGATGGAGAAGCGGACATCCATCTTGCGGCAGACGGATACCACGCCATGAGTGTAGAACCCGCTGTCGGCCCGTAGCGTGAGTCGTCCCCTGGCCCCGCCGTAGCGCACCCGCCCCACCGTCTCACGCAGGAAGTGGGCGGCGCCACGGGCGGTGTTGGCCCGGCCCTCGCGCAGCCGGGACATCAGCACGCCTCCGGTGCCGGCGGCAATGGCCAGCAGCGGGTGGTAGCCCCGGGCGCCGGTATAGCCGTGGTGGCGGGCGCCCTCCTTGGCCAGTCCGTAGGTCTCGCAGATGGTGGAATCGAGGTCGATGGTGAACGGCGCGTCGCCGGGTCCCGCCCCGGCCTGCCAAGCCCGGGCCAACAACTGGCGGCTCACCCGGTCCAGTTGACGGACGTGGCCCCACCGGAAGCTGCGCAGGAAGGTCCCCAGGGTGGATGGCGCCTTGACCACGCAGCCTAGAACACCGACCGTCCCACCAGCGCGCAGCGCATCGGCGTCGTCGATGCAGTCGCCCCCAGCCAGCGCAGACGCCACCAGCGTCATCATCTTGTCGCTCGTGTTCGCCCGCCCCGGGGCATCGCCCAGGTCGAGGCGCTGCCGGACGAGTTGGGGCAGGCCAAGGCGCAGGGCGAGGGTGGCGGGAAGGATCAGCCCGGCATTGGCCACCAGGCGGTGGTCGTCAAAGAGGATGCGGATACGGTCGGGTTTGTTCTGTGGCAGCATCTATTGGGTGCTCCTTGTTTCCGGGCGGGTTTCTGTTCCAAAACCATTATCCCAGATTCAGAGGAGCACCCGCTGGCTTCTTCAAGGGCTGTCCCCAAGGACGTCCTTCGGTGGATTCGGGGTTAACAGCTCCTACTGACCTCCCCGTCTGGGTGACATTTTCGCTGAACATCGACGCCCGGCTGGTACACTTTTCCTCCGCCACGTGTCCTAAGATTACTCCGCCCTTGACAGGTCTTCTGAGTATCCGCATCGCTGACCACTATCTCGATCTTCGACTGGTGAAGCATGCTCGCCATGTAGCTCTGGGTTCCTCTGCCGCCGGTTCGGACGCCCCTCTGGACCCCTCGACCGGTTACCTGGATCACGCTCAAGCCCAGGATGCCCTCGTTAGCCAGGGCATCCTTTACGTTGTCCAGCTTTTCGGGTCGGATGAATGCTTCGACCTTGTTCATACTTTCTTCCTCGAGAGCTTTCACCTACTGTAAAGATCGTTCCCGAACTGAGCGCCAACCTCAGGAGGCTAGGGTATTCGTTCCGGTAGAGACTTACACCGCCTGACTGTTTACGCACCCCCTGAGCGTACCTCATTAGGAAAAAGTTGACCTTCAATCTGTAAGTAAGTATTCTACCTGAAGCACCTGAAGGCGCACTATCGGTAATCGGCAGGTGGGTACTCTTGTACTTTCTGAAACCCAGATGTGCTCATAGATGAGGTGAACGGTGGGTCCTATGGCTGCTATCGACAGCGGGGATACAGCGTGGATATTAGTATCGTCGGCCTTGGTGTTGCTCATGACTCCCGGTTTGGCGTTTTTCTATGGCGGGCTTGTTCGGGAGAAGAACGTCCTGGGCACCATCATGCACAGCTTTATGGCCATCGCCTTGGTCAGCTTGGTCTGGATACTGTGGGGTTACAGCTTGGCCTTTGGCCCTGACTTGGGCGGTGTTATCGGCAAGCTGGATTATGTGATCTTGCGTGATGTTTCGGCGACAGACCCAGGACCCTACGCCGGTACAATCCCCCACCAAGCTTTTATGGTGTTCCAGATGATGTTTGCCATCATCACGCCAGCTCTCATCACAGGGGCTTTCGCGGAACGAATGAAATTTAGCTCTTATGTGATTTTCATCGTTGCGTGGTCAACTATCGTTTACGCTCCTCTCGCTCATTGGGTTTGGGGCGATGGTGGTTGGTTGGGAAATTGGGGTCTGTTGGACTTTGCAGGAGGGACCGTGGTGCATATCAGCTCTGGAGCAAGTGCGCTGGCAGCAGCCTTGGTGTTCGGCAAGCGCCTGCGGTTTGGTACCGACCCGATGGAGCCCCACAACGCACCCTTCGTTATTCTCGGAGCTGGCTTGCTGTGGTTTGGCTGGTTCGGCTTCAACGCCGGGAGTGCTCTCACCTCCGGCGGTAGCGCCACCAATGCATTTGTGGTGACCAATACCGCAGCCGCCACAGCAGCTCTAACTTGGGTTGCTCTGTCGATGCACTTCACCAAGAAGGTCAGCGCCGTGGGAGCTGCCACCGGAGCTGTCGCTGGTCTGGCGACCATCACCCCCGCATCGGGGTTTGTAGGTCCAATGCCTGCTATCCTCATCGGATTCGGCGCAGGGGTATTCTGCTATACCGCTGTATGGTTCAAGGACAAGGTCAAGCTGGACGATTCTTTGGATGTCTGGGGAGTTCATGGCATCGGGTCAACCTGGGGTATGTTGGCTGCGGGGTTGTTCGTGGGAGTGGGCTTTTTGACTTTGTCCGAGCTGACTGACCTTAGCCGGGGAGCTCAGATCGTGCGGCAGCTGGGAGGTATCGGTGTTACTTGGGCGTGGGGCTTTGGGATGACACTGATGATCCTCTTCGCCCTCAAGTTCACTCTCGGATTGCGGGTCGAAGAGGGGCAGGAAGAAGAAGGCCTGGACCTGTCCCAACATGGAGAACAGGGTTATGGAACATAGGGCCAAGGGCTCGATATCAATGGAGAGCAAGAAACATTAGCAGCAACAGGCGAACGCAAGGATGGCTTCCAAGCCGTGTCCGGAGTGGAGCAAGCCGACTATATATCAAGGAGGATGTGGCTGGTCGGGATTATGCATCTGACCTGGGTTTGCCCAGGGAGTATCCCTTCACCCGCGGTCCCTATCCGACCATGTATCGTGGCCGTCCTTGGACCCGCCGACAGATCGTTGGCTATGGCACCGCCAACTCCACTTTTTTCGGCCTACGTGTACTGTATTGAGCCCGTCTCACAAAGTCCCTTGACTGGGTTCACGCTGGGCGGGCAGACTGATTCTAGCGTTCTATGGAGTGACAAGGTTGGAAATACGGCAGAGAACAACGTAATGCCAGCGAGAGCCGACATCCAGAAATCGACGACCCGGGGAGTGTCAGGCTTCTGAGACTGCGATGATGAATCCCGGGCCACCTCGGCTCGGGCCTGACCCTTTCTGAGACTGGCATCATGCCTTCAGCCTGATCTGTCGACTCGATTCGAGGTGGCGCCAGAAGTGCCCTCGGCAAGGCGAGCAGTGACCTTATAGGAGCCTGGCCTCACGCCCCATCGCAGTCCTGTCCGCTCACCTGGCCAGTGCGCTATCCTCCGGGAGGTGGAAATGACAGGAGTCGTCGGTCATAAAGGTAGTCGTGGTGTTGAGCTGGTCGTCGGAGTCGACACCCACCAGGATGAGCATGTGGCGGTGGCCATTGACCGTCAGGGGGTCCGCCTGGGGGAGCTTCACACAGTGGCGACCACCCATGGGTATGGGGAGCTCGAACGGTGGTCCCGGGGCCTGGGAGAGATTCATGCCTTCGGGATTGAAGGCACCGGTTCCTACGGTGCCGGAGTCGCCCGATTCCTGACCAGTAGGGGCCATACCGTAGTGGAGGTCAACCGGCCCGACCGGTCAACCCGCTATCGGAAGGGGAAGAGCGATCCCACTGATGCGGAGATGGCAGCGCGTGCCGTGCTTGCCGGAGTAGCCGATGCCACTCCCAAGTCAGGTGAGGGTGAAGTCGAAATGATCCGTATGTTCAAGAGCACCAAGGACTCGGCCGTCAAGGCTCGCACCCAGGCAATCAACCAGATGAAGGCCCTGGTTGTCACGGCCCCGGCCCGGCTTCGTGAGCACCTCACTGGCCTCACCGCTGCTGCCCTTGTCACCCGGTCCAAGAGCTTCCGGCCTGGTCGTATGGAGGGTCCCACCGCGACGGCCAAGTATGCTCTTCGCTCCCTTGCCCGTCGCTACCGTCAACTCGGTAATGAGATAAAGGACCTGGAGGCCGAGATCCAACGACTCACACGGACGGCAGCCCCAGCCCTGGTGGATGGCTTCGGCATAGGACCAGACACGGCGGCGACCCTCCTCATTGCTGCCGGGAGTAACCATGACCGCCTCCACTCCGAGGCTGCCTTCGCCTCCCTGTGCGGTGTCAATCCCATCCCTGCTTCCTCCGGCAAGACCAACAGGCATCGGCTCAACCGCGGCGGCCACCGCCAGGCCAACGCGGCACTCCATCGCATTGTTGTCGTCAGACTTCGTCATGATGAGCGGACCCAGGCATACATGCGTCGTCGCACCACCGAGGGAATGAGCAAGGCTGAGGTGATCCGCTGCCTCAAACGCTATGTCGCTCGCGAGGTCTTCTCCGTCCTACGGAACTCAGCCCTATCCCACAGCACTCCTTGACATCCATAGGAGCATCAGGCTAAGTACAGTACGCCGTGGCCGACCAAACTGGACAAAATCGAGAACCTTCATTCGGCGAACTCAATAGACACGGAAAGCTTAAGTACTCGTGGGCGGTCGGTTTGGGTTCATTCAAGCCAGGTCAGATTGTTAGACAGTAGCTTGCCCCACAACAGCTTGCCGGATAGGGTGGGGCCGCTGGGAACAGGCGTGGCGCGCAAGCTAGGCACCGAACCCCGCTTGCCCGTCCGGATCTAAGCTGGCCCAGCCCGGATGGGAAATTGGCCCTTGTAAGAATGAATTGCAAAACCTCGGTGGGCCTAAGTGGACGGTAGGTGGTCCCGTCTTCGAGATGTGGTTGGGGGCTTTGTGAACCTCCTTTGGCTCAATTGCGCCCTCCTGCTCCTCCTGGATTGCACTCACGTGTCCCGACTGGGGTTTGGCTCTCCTAGTCTACCCCAAGCCTCAAAGGTGTGGCTCCTACCCCGAGGCCGACTCATGGAGTGCGACTAGGGGTCCGAGTTCCCAGTCCCCCCGATCCGCCCCATCGAGCACATCCGCCAGTTGATTAATATCCCTGGCATGCATTCCTAGACGCCCGTGTTGCCACAAGCGACACCCAAGCCCATCGATTTCTATGTCTTCATCGCGCCATCTTCTTTGGTCGTCACCATAGAAGATGAGTCTACTTCCGCCATGCGACCAACTGATTTGCAGACCCGGAGGGTGACTGGCAGTGAAGTTAGAGAAGATTTCCGTCTCTTGCCCTGCGGAGTCCAGTGCCACGCTTTGGGGGGCAGCGACAACAACCAGTCCCAAAGAAGTGGGGACTAAACCCCAATCGCCGTGACTCCCCGTGCCTTCGTCCCGGATGTTGCCTTGGATGTCTGCCCCTCGTCGGCGTAAGCGCTCTACCCCAGAAGTAATCCTGTAGGCCTCCAGCAACGCCTCAACTATTGCAGGCAGGAATACCGGGTAGGGAGTTAATCCTTTCACCAGGTTGCTACCATGAAGATTACTCGACTGCGGCAGCATGGTAGTGGGTTCTGCGAAGTACCTGACGTCCACATACACTCCATCTCGTTGACCGTATGTATTGGAGTAGAGCGACAAGATTTGTTCGATTGTGGGTGCCTCTTGCCCATGTTCCAGAATTGCAGCGACTATTTCTGACTGGCGGAACAAACGCTCTGTTTCAATCTTGTACTCGTTGTTGAGATCATCGTGCAGGTCCTTGAGAGAGTGCACATGAGCAGGCTTCTCCGAGCGAATCCCAAAGGACTTCAACGCTTGCTCTGCCGACGTCACTAGCAATAGAAGCGCCGGCATGACCTCCTTGAGGCTGTTCGGAAACCGGCCCTTGGGCAAGAGAGTCCAGAACTGACGAAGATACTCTCGTGCCATTTCTGCCATGAGGTCAGGATCACCGTACTGGTCAACAACGCTACCGTCTTGGATACGGCCTTCTGAGGTCGGTATGAACACGCGATCTTGAAGCCGGGTCACGCCGTGCATACCTAGAAACGGTCTGCCGAACCAATTCAAATATGTAAGTGTAGACCGTCAGCGATAATGGGACACATATAAGGGTAGGAAAATCCGAGAGTCGGAGGGTGGTGTGAGCTCCTGAAATGAGGGTAGAGTTACCCACAGAAAGGAGCAGATGTGTCCCAATTAGAAGTAAGCAAAGCAGAGGCCGCCGAGGAACGGAGCGAGCAGACCAGGTCTTTCGTCCGCACAGTGAAGGCGGCTGCCCGACGTAAGTACACCCCCGAAGAGAAGATCCGAATTGTTCTGGAGGGATTCCGCCGCGAGGTCACAGTCAACGACCTGTGCCGGCGGGAGGGGATCAAGCCCCACTCCTACTACTCGTGGACCAAAGAGTTCATGGAGTCTGGCAAGGAGAGGTTGACCCGTGACTCGGTTCGGGACGCCACTCAGCATGAGGTAGGGCAGCTCAAGCGAGAGAACGGGGAACTCAAGGAGCTAGTGGCCGATCTGTCGCTGGAGGCGTACCGTCTCAAAAAAACGGCCATCCCCATACCCCAGGACGCCACCGGTACCAGCGGATGAGCGCCCCGGAGAAGGCAGAGGTAGTTACCAAAGTATCCTCGTCTCCCCTCCCCAAGCGAAAGGTCCTCAGAGAGCTGGGCATCCCTAAGAGCACCTACTACCGGTGGCTCAGACGCCAAGACCAACAAGGACTTGAGGACCGACCAGGAGGCGATCAGCCACGATGGAACCGTCTTACTATTCAGGAAGAATGCTCAGTCCTGTTATCAGCCAGGGAGATGCCAGAGCTGAGCTGCCGTCAGCTGGCCGCGTGGATCACCGACAACCAGGGCTTCTCAGTCTCAGAGTCCAGCGTCTACCGTATCCTGGGCAGGGAGGGCCTAGTGAAGAGGCCTGAGATGCGGTTGGCCGCGGGGAAGGAGTACCACCGCAAGACCACAGGGCCTCACCAGATGTGGGCCACCGATGCCTCATACTTCAGGGTGGTTGGCTGGGGCTACTACTACCTGGTCACCGTTATGGACGACTACTCCCGCTTCATCCTGGCTCACAGGCTTCAGCAAGATATGACGGCCGACTCCTTCATCGAGGTGGTCCAGGATGCTGTGGACACGACCAGCATGGACCAGGTTCCAGTCACAGACCGCACCAGGCTGCTGAGTGACAACGGTCCAGGCTATGTCTCAAGAGCATTCAGGGACTACCTGGGGATGGTTGGCATCAAGCACATCCTAGCAACTCCTTTCCACCCTCAGACCAACGGGAAGCTGGAGCGCTACCACCAGACCATCAAACGGGACGTCAACCAGGTGCCTTATGAGTTGCCCGCCGACCTTGAGGCTGCTATCGCGGCCTTCGTCAGCTACTACAACTACCGGCGCTATCACAAGGCTCTGGGCAACGTGACACCATCAGACGTGCTCAAGGGAAGACGGCAAGAGATCCTACAACGCAGGAAGGAGGTGAAGGCTCAAACCACCGAACGGCGACGACGCTACAACAGGGCTCTCAGGGAGCTCACCAGACCTCCATCCAGCCCCTGATCTCTCGGCTCCTAATGTGTCCCACTTTTGCTGGTTGCTAACAGGCGTAAATGAGTCTCCGGGTAGTTGGGGTGCCCAGGGCGTGTGGAGCCCCGGCATTTCCCGGCCTGGGGCCGTGACGATGGGGTCGGAGGTCAGGTCCCGAGTGCTTGGCTCGGGATGCTGTCCTTCCACAGCCGCCGCGCCCCTCTGGGGGGAGGGCGGAGGCCGGTGAGGCCGGCTCTCTATGGGTGGAGTTGCGCCAGGTTGGTCGCCAGGTTGTAGGCGAACCAGCCGCCGCCGGTGCGGAATGCCTGGGGCTTGGCGGTCTGGGTGTCCCGCATGATGCTGGACCCGTCGTCGTAGGGGTCGAAGGATATAATGCGGTCGTAGCGGATCCGGAACTTCTTCCTGCTGCCGGCGTGGTAGATATGCTTGGTGGTGAGACCTAAAAGGCCGGTGTCGGCGTGTACCGTCTCCTCCCAAAGGGTGGGACGGCTGCGAGAGGTGCTCGGCCGGTGGTAAACGCCCCGGGCGATTCGGATTCTGACCCCGTGGGATGAGCCCCGGCGCTCCCTCCGTACCACGGTCTCCAGGTAATCGACGTCCTGGATGACCCATACCAGGGTTTCCGACTTCATGAGGTTGAAGGGAACAGCGCCGGTGATGGTCTGGCGCTGGGGAACGATCCCCTGTGTGACGTCCCGGATCACCGCGGCCTGGTCCAGGCTCGTCTGGGCCCCGTTCACGTCCAGGTCCGGCTGGGTCAGGGCGAAGTGGCTGGCGTACTTCTCCAGGACGTTCTCCTCGTCGAGGGACACCAACCCGTCCTCCAAGGTTCCCTCGGCGGCGGCCTCCCAGGCCTGGATGAGGAGCCTCCTGGTCTGGCTGGCGTGCAAGCGGCCTGCCGGATGGCCAGAGTAAGGTCCTGGGGATGCTGGTCGCCGTCCCGGGGAGAGATGGCAGCCAGCCGTGCCTCCATCATGATGCGGTCCGTTGATGCCCGGTCCAGGGCGCCCAGGGGTAGGCGATTGTGTCCTCCATGGCCAGGTTATCCCGGAAGGCGCGCAGTTGCTCCTCCTCCTGTCAGCTGATGATGCCGTCGGACATCGCGCGGGCGACGCCCTGTTTCCAGCCATCCTTGAGGGCGCGTCGATGTCTTTGTCGGTGGCGCGGGAGCGCTGGGCGATGGCCCGGAGGGACTGCCTGAATGTGTCCTCGCTGAAGGTATGGTTCGTAGCAGCGTGGGCGGCAAGCTGGATCATCTCCTGGAAGCCGACCTGGTAGGTCTGCCAACACTGGGGATAGTCCCGTTGTATGAGACCGGTCTGCTGTCCGCAGTATCTGCACTGGCCCTTCAGGGACTGGAGGATCTTGTTAAGGGGCATGATTCTCTGACAGGCGATACTGTGAAGTTTCCGAGTATGCCGGAGGTGATCGTCGATGGCAGTTCCCAGCCATCAGAAGCAATGTAGAGCTTCTTATCCCTCTCCTCTACCTAATCTTGGGACACGTTTTATCCCTATCACAGAGCAGATTTGTCGCTCGAGTTTCCAGTCGCTTTTGTGGGAATTCATATAGATTTGTGTTCTCAGTGAAAGCAAGCGTCGTATAAAAGGGTCTTCGTGTTCTTTCCAGAGGTCTTTCAGTGTTCTTCTATCTTGCTCCCTTAATTGTTCTCCGCTGTCAAGTTGGCTGAAGTATCCCACAAGGTCGTACGCTGGGGTGGACTCTTGGTTTACTACGGTCTTTACTGCCTCTCTTATCTCTGGCAGGTTGATCTCTTTGACGATCATCTCTATGTTTCCGACGGTCCATATGAATGAGAGTCTTTCCACTGTCCTTTGGATTTTGTTTACTGGCCAGGTTGGATGCTTATCTCGGATATATAGTATCAGTTGTCCTAGGTCTTCTTCTTCCTGTATGGTCATCTTCACCAGTCGTAGTCCGCTGCTCGCTATAATAGAAATTATCTCCTCGACTTTGGTTTTCTCTATCGCTCCATAGTGGTTCTTGAGTATTTGTCCCATTATCTTGTTGCTCTTCAAGATCCGGTAGACATCGTTTACGATGCTGGTTTCCTCATCCTCTTGTAGTTCTGGGTCTGGCTCCTCGGCTATTGGCAGTTCTTCCTCTGGTAATGAGTCACGGACTTTCTTTCTTTCTTCGATTACACTTCTCTTGGACAGGATAGTCTTGGGAAGTTCTTCCAGGACGTTCCCGAATTGTTTGGTTTCTTCCCTGTCCAGTGTTGCTGGAGCAATTATGTCGAGGGCGCACATTGTTTGCAGCATTATGCCGTCGATTATTTCGTTGTCTCTGGCGTGATGTATTGCGAACAGCAGGGTCAGGTAGTTGACCTCGATATGACTGTTTTCGCACATCTTTTCGATTATGGGTTTTCCCTTCTCATTGTGGGCTGCTAGGAATTTCCCTAGGAAGTAGTAGTACATGTATTCGGTTCGGAAGTTCCCTTCTTCGTCGATTATTCCGTAGTCGGAGTTTTTCAACCTGTTGACCGTTGATGCCCTTATGAGGAATTGCTCTTTGTATCTCTCGATGAATTTTGGGAAGTCGAATTGTTCTTTGTTCCTCCGGGATTTGTGGATGTATGTCTCGTATGACAGTTGCTCCGCTAGGTTGAAGCAGGCGCCCACTTCTTCGTCTTTTTGTGAGATTCCGGCCCTGATCAGTCTTGCGACAATAAGTGCGTGGTAACAGTGGCCGTAGGATGTAACTGTTAAGTTGTTGGGCATGAAAGCTTCACAGGTCTGCAGAATGGATAGGACAAAGAATGGGTATCTGGGGACTAGCTTGTTGGAGATGATCACTGAGTTAACCACTTTTTCTTCTTGGTCCACTCTTCCATCTGTTAGAGGTTTTTGATCTTCCAGCATTTCCAATCGCTTTCTGATCAGTTGTTCCTGTTGTTCACGAGTTAGGGTTGCTATTTTAAGCACCCGAAAGTCTTCGAGTCTGTTCTCATCTTTGAAGTACGAGTAGAACGTGTCGGATGTGGTTGTGGTGATGATTCTTGTGAAGTTCTCCTTCGCTTGCTCGATAAATCGCATCATCCTGGGCGACTCCGTCATGTTCTCCAATACCAGGGTCTTGTCAGTCTGCTGGTTCCATAGTGAAAAGTCCCCGTGGAACTGGGTCTGGTAGGCTTGGCGAACGAAATGTTCATTTAACCCGTCTCTTCGTTCTTTGAGATCTACTAAGAGTGCTGCTTTGCGCTTTTCAACCAGAGATAGATACAAATGCCTGGCGAGTGTGGTCTTGCCGGATTTGTCTTCCCCGTGGATTAGGGTGTACGGAGTATCAAGGATCCCCTCTTCCTTGACGGTCGCGGTTCGAAACGGGGCTTGGTCGATATCCCAGTCAGTGTCATTGGTGAGCTTGGGGAAGACGAATAGGTCTTGAAGTTTGATGTGTTGTTGCGAGATGAACTCAGTGCGTTCTAGCTCCTTGATGAAATCTTCTCTGGGGGTAAAGCAGTTCCTGATCTTGTTCAGAACCTCTTTAACTCCTTGGTAAACTTCGAGCCATGCCACGTCTTGCTTTTCGTACGACGCGACGGGCTCACCGTCGGTGGGGAGTACCTTCACGTCATCACCTCTGAGCATGTCGCGCCATGTACAGGCTCTCACTATGATTGGGATTCTGAATCTCGGCTTCCCGTCAGCGCATAAATGTTTTGCGTACTCCCATTCTTTCATGCATGCTGGAGAGGCGATGAAGTCCGGGCTGATCAGAAAAACAAAGATATCTGCCGCGTCCATCTCCTCAATGATTTTTGGGTATACATTTTCGCCAGGTAGGATTTTCCCGTCGAACCACTCGTATAGGAGACTGTCCTGTTCGAGGATGGCTAGGGATTTTTCCATGTTTTCTCTGTGGGTTTCGTCTTTATGGGAGTAGGAATAGAAGAGCTTTACTGGTGCGTGTAGGTTTTTCTCTACCATGTGCCTCAAACCCCTCTGGAACTTCGCTAATTTGCCGAACTTTCTGCGTTAGTGGAGTCTATGGTATCCGTCGTACCTTAATCAAATAGACATTCCGTCCTGGTACGTCATCTGGAACATCTCCCCGTTGAGCCATTCCCGGAAGTCCACGTCGCTGCTGTAGGCCTTGCAGAGCTCCGTCTGGCGCCGGACCATCGCGGTGATGAGCCGCCTCACCGCCGAGTCGTGCTCGATCTGGGCGTTCTGCCGGTCCGAGTTGATCTTGGCGTTCCGGTAGGCCTCGTCCTCCATGACCTGCCTGGGCATCTGGTTGATGACCTCCGCGACCCTCTCGGGGTCCGAGAAGTTCCCGCCCCAGGTCTTGTTGAACTCTGCGATGATATTGTCGGCGGTCTTGAATGCCTCTGGTGGCCATTAGGGTCTCCTTTGTCCTTGTTTTAGGCATGGATGTCAGGACGATCTGAATATTACGGCAGGGTCCGGGACTGGACGGTTGTCTATGGTGGGGGTCGGTGGACCTAAAAATATCTTTCCCGCTTCTCCTGCTGCCTGTTTTGTCACGGCTCGTTTCTGAGAATCTCGTTGCTCCAAGTTGAAATCTGTGCAGGGTCCAGCCGTCTTATCCCTGGAATCTGGTCCAGCTTGGTGTGAGGTGGACCCAATCCTTTGGACGGGAATCGAGGCTTGTTAAGCTAGAGTCTAGCACACCAATCCATTGTCAGGCGGGCGCCAGTTCCGAGGTGAGGCTCACCTCAGGCTGGTGTACCTGGTTCCTTCCTTCCTCGAAGACCTGGGCCGGAGTTCTGTAGTCGAGGGTCTGGTGAGGGCGCTCGCTGTTGTAGAATCTCAGGTAAGCTCCAATTCCGGCCCTGGCCTCTGCCACACTCTCGTACGTCTTCAGATACACCTCCTCGTACTTCACGCTCCTCCACAGCCGCTCCACGAACACATTGTCCATGTAGCTGCCTACTGAGTCCATGCTGATCCTCACTCCATGAGCCACCAGTACCGAGGTGAAGGCTTCAGAGGTGAACTGACTCCCTTGGTCCGTGTTGAATACCCCAGGCAGGTCCCTGCTCAACGCCTCCTCCAATGCATCAACGCAGGAGTCGGCTTCCAGTGTGTTGGACAGCCTGCAGGCCGCGCGGTCTGCCTTGTCATCAAACTTCCCGAGTATCTTCTCGTCTAGGTCGGACTTTATCCGGCGGGGTTTGCCACACCCCCTGCTCTGGTAGTCAATCCTGGTATTTGCGTCGTTTCGGCGGAACGCATCCTTTAAACCCGAATCCACCGAAGGACACTGATGGACGGCGTGAGGACAGCGGAAGGGGGTGGGTGAGGGAGCTACAGGGGAGATGGCCTGGGGTCTTGGGGTAGATGGGAGGCCGGCGGACGGTCTTCAGTCGCCGCACAGGGCCCCTAAGGCCCTGTGCGGGAGTTGCGATGCGCGGGATGGCGAGAGGATACGCAGCAGGGGACTCTCGCGACCGGGGTGGCGCGACTCTGCGGGGACGTTGGGTTGGCTGGCGGGTCAGTGGCGGACGGGCGCCGTCAGGCTGGGAGTGGAATGGCTTGCAGCCGGGCCAGGGCGCGACTGAACTGGGTTTCCCAAGGCCAGCGCCGGGGGAGATGCAAAGTGAGGCGGCGCGCCGAGCGGGTGATCCGTCCCACCAGAGCGAAGACCCGCCGCCTGAGGGTCTTGGTGATCACGGTCCGCTCGCCCAGACCAATCCGCGCCGTCCAGCGGGCCAGGTTATGCGCCATCACCTGTACCGCCAGCCAGGCGCCGTTGGCGGCGAAGCGGCCCGAGGGGAGATGGTTCAGCCCGACGCCGTACTTGAGGTCGCGTATGGCGTTCTCGACCTCGGCGTGGCGGCGATGATCGGCCTCCAGTTCGAGCAACTCCCCGTCCCGGTCGGTGATGAAGCCGTGATAGCTGTATTTGGCGAAGAGGGCCAGCTGGGAACCGGGTGTCGGCTTCACCCGCCGGACAATGAGCCGCGCCGGCGGGGCGTCCGGCTTGGTCTGGAACGGGGTGTAAGTCGTCTCGGCGACATCGGCGGCGCCGTCCATCCAGTAGGGAATGGGAGTCCAGTCCTCCTCTGGTATCGCCTCGATCAGGTCCCGCAGGCTGGCGCGCTGGCGGATGGTGATGGAGAAGCGGACATCCATTTCCCGGCAGGCGGCAACGACAGTGTGGGCGTAGAAGCCGCTGTCGGCCCGCACCGTGAGTTGTCCCCTGGCCCCGCCGTAGCGCACCCGCCCCACCGTCTCACGCAGGAAGTGGGCGGCGCCACGGGCGGTGTTGGCCCGGGCCCTCGCGCAGCCGGGACATCAGCACGTCTCCGGTGCCGGCGGCAATGGCCAGCAGCGGGTGATAGCCGCGGGCGCCGGTATAGCCGTGGTGGCGGGCGCCCTCCTTGGCCAGTCCATAGGTCTCGCAGATGGTCGAGTCCAGGTCGATGGTCAGGGGCGAGTCGCCGGGTCCGGCCCCAGCGGCCCAGGCCCGGGCCAACAACTGGCGGCTCACGCGGTCGAGTTGACGGACATGCCCCCACCGGAAGCTGCGCAGGAAGGTCCCCAGGGTGGATGGCGCCTTGACCACGCCGCCTAGAACACCGACCGTCCCACCAGCGCGCAGCGCATCGGCGTCGTCGATGCAGTCGCCGCCTGCCAGCGCGGAAGCGACCAGCGTCAGCATCTTGTCCCCAGTGTTCGCCCGTCCCGGCGCTCCGCCGAGGTCAAGGTGATGGTCGACGAGTTCCCGCAGGCCCAGGTGCCGGGCTAGGGTGGCCGGCAGGAGCAGCCCGGCATTGGCCACCAGGCGGTGGTCGTCAAAGAGGATGCGGATACGGTCGGGTTTGTTCTGTGGCAGCATCTATTGGGTGCTCCTTGTTTCCGGGCGGGTTTCTGTTCCAAAACCATTATCCCAGATTCAGAGGAGCACCCGCTGGCTTCTTCAAGGCCTGTCCCCAAGGCCGTCCTTCGGTGGATTCGGGCTTACACTGCCAACTTCGCTTTCGTCGGCCGTTTCTTTCCTCCGTGGACCGATGGTTCGGCACACCACTTCTTTGCAAGATCGCGGACCCGTAGGTATATCTCCTCATCCAGTCCTAGCAGTTCGCAAACTACTCTTCGGTCTAGGCGTGCTCGGTTTTCATCTGTGTCAGCGATGTAGGCTGGCAGAAGGTCCAGTTCCTCGAATTCGCTGAAGATATTTTCCGAAGTCGCCAGTTGGACATCAGTAAGTGTTCGGAGGTCTAAGGTGGGCATCTCCGCTGCGGCAAGGACGGTCAGGCTGGCCTTACTAGATTGCTGGCGACTGGAGCGCCACCAATAAGCGAGAAGTCCCAGGGTGGAGTTTCCCCAGACGGTGAAGGCGTAGTCGTACTTGGGATCTGGGAATAGTACGTTGGGCCATACCCTCCCGCCTATCGTTTTTTGTTCCGTAAAGGCCACCGCTAGGGCCTGAGATCCGAAAGTGAAGTCTCTATTTATGTGCGCGTGGCTTGCGGTTTTCCATCGTTCGGCCGCTAGAGCTTCTTTTCCTTGCTTGACGTTAAGTTGATAGTCCGGAGAACAGACCATTCTTTTTTCGCTTTTTGCATCGTGATTCCAGAGGCATGGGTAGGTTGCAGTGGGGCTAGGTGCAGTTTTGGTGAAAGGCGCGGCGTTCGTTCCCGCTATGTTGGTGTCGTTCAGGCCAATGCTTCCTACTGCGCCTAGAGCCGTAGTCTTTATTTCTAATCTCTCTCTTTGGCCTGGTAGCCAGAGGTAGCCGTTCGCTAATCCCGAATCCACCGAAGGACACCGATGGACGGCGTGAGGACAGCGGAAGGGGGTGGGTGAGGGAGCTACAGGGGAGATGGCCTGGGGTCTTGGGGTAGATGGGAGGCCGGCGGACGGTCTTCAGTCGCCGCACAGGGCCCCTAAGGCCCTGTGCGGGAGTTGCGATGCGCGGGATGGCGAGAGGATACGCAGCAGGGGACTCTCGCGACCGGGGTGGCGCGAGATTGCGGGGACGTTGGGTCAGTTGCAGGCTGGCCGTCAGGCCGGGAACGGAATGGCTTGCAGCCGGGCCAAGGCGCGACTGAACTGGGTTTCCCAGGGCCAGCGCCGGGGGAGATGCAAAGTGAGGCGGCGCGCCGAGCGGGTGATCCGTCCCACCAGAGCGAAGACCCGCCGCCTGAGGGTCTTGGTGATCACGGTCCGCTCGCCCAGACCAATCCGCGCCGTCCAGCGGGCCAGGTTGTGCGCCATCACCTGTACCGCCAGCCAGGCGCCGTTGGCGGCGAAGCGGCCCGAGGGGAGATGGTTCAGCCCGACGCCGTACTTGAGGTCGCGTATGGCGTTCTCGACCTCGGCGTGGCGGCGATGATCGGCCTCCAGTTCGAGCAACTCCCCGTCCCGGTCGGTGATGAAGCCGTGATAGCTGTATCTGGCGAAGAGGGCCAGCTGGGAACCGGGTGTCGGCTTCACCCGCCGGACAATGAGCCGCGCCGGCGGGGCGTCCGGCTTGGTCTGGAACGGGGTGTAAGTCGTCTCGGCGACATCGGCGGCGCCGTCCATCCAGTGGGGAATGGGAGTCCAGTCCTCCTCTGGTATCGCCTCGATCAGGTCCCGCAGGCTGGCACGCTGGCGGATGGTGATGGAGAAGCGGACATCCATTTCCCGGCAGGCGGCAACGACAGTGTGGGCGTAGAAGCCGCTGTCGGCCCGCACCGTGAGTTGTCCCCTGGCCCCGCCGTAGCGCACCCGCCCCACCGTCTCACGCAGGAAGTGGGCGGCGCCACGGGCGGTGTTGGCACGGGCCCTCGCGCAGCCGGGACATCAGCACGTCTCCGGTGCCGGCGGCAATGGCCAGCAGCGGGTGATAGCCGCGGGCGCCGGTATAGCCGTGGTGGCGCGCTCCCTCCTTGGCCAGTCCGTAGGTCTCGCAGATGGTCGAGTCCAGGTCGATGGTCAGGGGCGAGTCGCCGGGGCCGGCCCCAGCGGCCCAGGCCCGGGCCAACAACTGGCGGCTCACCCGGTCCAGCTGGCGGACATGCCCCACCGGAAGCTGCGCAGGAAGGTCCCCAGGGTGGATGGCGCCTTGACCACGCAGCCTAGAACACCGACCGTCCCACCAGCGCGCAGCGCATCGGCGTCGTCGATGCAGTCGCCGCCTGCCAGCGCGGAAGCGACCAGCGTCAGCATCTTGTCCCCAGTGTTCGCCCGTCCCGGCGCTCCGCCGAGGTCAAGGTGATGGTCGACGAGTTCCCGCAGGCCCAGGTGCCGGGCTAGGGTGGCCGGCAGGAGCAGGCCGGCATTGGCCACCAGGCGATGGTCGTCAAAGAGGATGCGGATACGGTCGGGTTTGTTCTGTGGCAGCATCTATTGGGTGCTCCTTGTTTCCGGGCGGGTTTCTGTTCCAAAACCATTATCCCAGAAGCACAGGAGCGCCTTCTTGCCGCTTCAGGACGCTAACCCGACGCCCTCCTTCGGTGGATTCGGGCTAATGCGTGAGCAGTTTGGGCAAGTGATATGTCTGTGACTCTCACTGCACCCCATTCTCTTCCCGTCTTGTATATTGGAGCGTCTATGATGCTTCCAATCCGTTTGCCTCCCACTTCCATGGGAGGCCCATCAAATGGGCCGTCGTCAAGTGTTCTTACATCTGAGGTATTGTAGATGGCTTGCGCCATTGTATGAGCATCTACGAAAGTCAACGGACGGCGGTCGAGAGATACGAACCGTGCGCGTTCCGCTGGTTCCTCTTGGGGACTCCTTTTTCTTGCTATTATCAGACATTCTCCCATTCCCGTGTCTGCGCTGAAGGCCATCCCGCTCTTTACTCGATTGGTAGTTGCTAGACTGACTACCATAATGTCCCTGTAGTCTTGCGCTAGCATCCGTCGTGTTTTTTCCCAAGACGATCCTGACGACGTCGCCAACGAAAGCACTAGGGCTATTACTCCTCCGGGTTTTACTTTCTGGTCCGCCAGTGCTGCAAATGCGGAACCGAGGCCGGCGAATCCGTGATAGCACGTGTTGCGAGTGTATCGTGTGAGTTGATCTGCCATGTCTTGTTGCACTGAGAGACTCGTATCCAGTCCTCTGAACTGCTTGATGTAGTCGTCCTCCGCTCTTTCTTGCCCTGCCTCGTCCCAGTCCGACCCCGCTCTGGTGAAGGGTGGATTCATAATCACTAGGTCGAAGGTACCGTCCATCATCCGGGCTTCTGCGCCTGAAGCGTCCTCGACCCCTTTCCCTCCGATCCGGGAGGTTTCCATGTTGATCAAGGCCATCCCGAACCCAGTGCTGTTGAGTAGTTCCAGTGATCCTACGGAGACTCCTCCGTTATTCAGGCGTCCGTAGCTGACTTGGTATAGGTTTTCTCTCCCGTAGTCCTGCCCTGGCTGGATTGATGAGAGTGTCGATCCGGTGATGTGGATGGCTGCGGGCATCACGTCGCAGCCGTACAGGACGTCTTCGATCATTTCTCGGTGAATTTCTTCGGTCTTTCCTCCGGATCTCTCGTGTCAGGATGCCATCTGTTCGTAAACCGCTCCCAGTAGTGCTCCAGTCCCGCAGGCGAAGTCCGCGACTTTTACTTGTGCAACGTCCTCCGCTTCTCCCCAATTGACTCCTTGTATCTTGTCCACTGCTAGGTTGGCTAGGAGAGCTGCGGAGGCCGGCAGCGTGTAGAAGGAGGCTAGGTACTTCCGATCTGTGATGAATCTTTGGAGCAGACGCCCGGTGACATCGTGGGCATATGTAACTCCTGACGCGCTGATACTGCGTGCCGTTAGATAAAGCCTTTCAACTACTCTCCGTGCGAGTTCCGCAGGGAGTTCGTTCAGAATGCTCCATCCCACTTGGAAGATGGGCCAGTAGTTGATTTCCAGTATCTCTTTCCACGTCGATAGTAAGGTGGACTGGGGGTCGTCTATTCCTTCCACACATTCCCTGAGTTTCCGGATCGAATGGCGATCCTCAATGCGCTCGTGGAAAATCATTGCGTTTGCTACAATGGCGCAAGCCATCCCTCTGGTCTGGTCCGCAGGATCGGCTGTCTTCTTCTTTCTTTTACCCTTTTCTGCCTGTTTTGTGGGTAGTCCCATCACCTTGGTGATTTCGTCCAAGGTGAGTGTTGTTGCTTCTGTCAGAATGCCTGATGCGTCGTTGACTCCCTCTTCCAACGACCTTATAGCCCTCTCGACCTCGTGTTGAGGCACGGAGACCAGTCTGATGAACTCGGCTAGGTCTGCCGCCCTGCCTGCAAGGCGTCCTTCTTCTGGGAACCTTCGTATCGTGTCGTTGGAGATTTTTGATATAGATATGTACTGTAGAGGTGTGTTTTCATCGAGTTCGCTCATTTCTTGGGGATAATACAGTGCTACGACAGTCTCAAGATCCCTCCCTCGTATTTTGACGTTTAGAGCGAACCGGTCCCGAGCGTCTCTTTCTAGGTTCGTGGCGGGTAGTTCTCTAGCTTCAATCACAATTGGGCTTTTGCCAGTTCCGGTTACCAGTACGTCAGGACGTTTACCGCCTGGAAAGACGTCCTGTGGCTCTGCTTCAACTAGGGCCTGTCCTGACATCTTCTGCAGGATGTCCGCCATCTTGCTGTTAGCCACCGGTTCGTACATGCTGATTTGCTCCGTCCAAGTTGACATGACGTATTGCTTTTACCTTTCACATACTACACCGTTGCTGTCCTCGTCCGGAGGTGCATTATCTCCTCCTAAACTAAAGCCAAGGTGAGATGCCCAGATGGTGGGGGTCAAATGACGGAGCCGGGTCATTTCCCAAGTACGGATGAGAGGAAATCATCAGCGCAACCCAGCTGATCAACATCGCCACTTAAATGTACATCTCACCTTGGCTTTGGTTTAGTAAGTATATGCGCCGCTAAAAAAGACTTGCCGTTGCCTCTGGGTATACAGAGCGCAGCCGTCCCAATCTCTGGTGCTAATGCCCGTTCTAGGAATTCCTTTTGAAACCGTCTTAGTTCCATGACACCTCTCCTTTTACACTGAAAGGCCCCACCATCGCTTCACCGCGCCCTTGCCATAAAAAGCTGACAGGGGTCCCCTAACCCTCATCCTCTTTGTCGGTGACGTTGCTAACGTCCCACGGGTCATCAGGTCTATCCAGCACCTTCAATATCTCCATCGCTGCACTCAACGTCTCAAGCCGGTCGTCGTCTCCCGAAGGGTTGTTAACATGCTGTCCAACGATGGTCCGCACCTGCGTCAACTTGGCTTGCGCTTCTTCAAGTAATCGTTGACCGTCCCTCTGCGCAGAGATAAATGTCCTCAAGGTCTGTATCAAGTATATTTGACCTAGCGGACCGTCTGTTTGCAGTCGTTCTAGGACTTCCAGGCTGCTACGGTTGACCATGTATTGATCATGGTCATCGTCGTGAGGCTCCGCCAGCCATTCTTCCAGCATCTCCTGATCCTCATAGGAAAGGTGAGAAACGTTTCTCACTCGCCCCATTCGTTGCAGCAGTTCGTTCCTGCCTTCGTCCATCATTCAACCTCCATTCTCTTTATCGTATCTAACAGAATAACGTGTCCCGTGTTCCCTTAACTAATCCTATTCCCCCTCTAAGGGGGTAATAGGGAATAGTTGATAGGGCCAACTAATCCCGATGGGAATAGTTGAGAATAGTTGAGCGTAAAATCGGCCATTTGGGGAATAGTTGAGAATAGTTGGCATTACTCCCCACCTTCCTCTAGGAGCACCCGGCCAGCATCGGTAAGGGTATGAACCTGTGCCTTACCGTCTTTGGTCTGCACTACTAAGCCATCCTGTATCAGCATGATTAGGGCCTCTTGTTTGTGTTTACCCTTCCCCGTGACCTTGCCCATGAGCACGTTCTGCCCACGTACACCCGCACTACCTGCCTCACCTATCGCCTGTAGTAGCAGCATGGGTATATCTATATCCTCACCCTCATTGTCTGTAGGTGGGTCAATGGATATCGTGAGTAGTTCACCCTCATAGTGGCCCTTGATGGTGGCGATTTTAGCGCCCACGTTGCCCGGTACATCGCCCTGTCTATCCTTCTCTAGCCTCAGCACCATAGCGCCGTCTTGTGTCTTAGTCCAAGGCTTGCCCGATACACCTATAGCAGCGCCGTCTATCTTGGCTAGTTTGTACTGTGAGCCTATAGCACCTCGTGGACGCTCTTGACGGCGTTTCGGTACATGGTCGAGGATTAGTACGCCAACACCCCGACTTTGAAACGGTAGTACCTTTTCCTTTACCCATTCCGTGACGCTAGAACCATCGCTAGGAGCGCCGGAAGACTCAGCAGCGTCAATAATCACCAGAGAGTATATCCCGGCGTCTGCAAGCCATTCGACGGCGCATAAAAGGCTCATGTTGGGTAGGTCGTCTTCTAGCTCAAGGATGTTGTTATCCTTTATAAACGCGACATTTTCCCCTGTAATTAGGTCTAACTGGCCTAGCGCCTTGGCCCTACGGTATAGGGTGTCCGGTTTATCCTCGAAATCCCACCACAACACCCGTCCGCCGTTCTCCAGTGACGCCAGCGCCGCCTTTAGCGCTATCCAAGACTTACCCATACCCGGCTCACCGAACACGCTATTGACCTTGCCAGCGTACAGGATCGTTGCGCCGTCCGAGCGTTTGAGCAAGGCGGGAAGTGCCTCACCCTTTTGCTCTACCGTCAAGACGTATTGCGAGAACCCAGGGTAAGGTAAAGGTGGTTCTGGTTCTGGCCAGTTGAAGCATCCCGATTCTACCTGTGCCCGCCAAAAGGCTTCATCCATATCCGGCCTAGCGCTATGGAGGTGGGCTATGAGCCATTCGTCCCTTTCCTTAAGTACCTCGTTAGCGGTGGGCCATGCAAGTTCGGGACACTCGCTACGGCCACAACCTTGACACTCTTGGCCCTCACACTCTTGGATTGATTGCCCCGCTAGCACACGCTCCATGAGTTCGTGCCGCTCCACACGGCATAGCTCACATGGGCAGGTTATCGTGTGCCATTCTTCATCCTCGCCGTCACCAAAGACATACCCGCCTATGTCGTCCGGGTCGTCTTGGTCTAAGACAAGTTGAACCTCTCCGGCTTGACCTTCGTCCTCTATAGGTATAGACTTGTGTTGTATTGACATACATCCTCCGGCTGATTTGGGCGGTGTTGGTAGCACCGCCTATTTCTGTTTCTTGGCCTTTTTTACTTACGCATTCTCCCGGCGTAGTTGTGCCAATCGTATTCAATCCCACCTCCCTTCTCCGCCACCTTTACGAAAGTCTGGAACGCCGCGCAAGCCGCCTGTTGTACGCTCAAGGTGTGCCATTCAACGCCTAGGTGCACCGCCAGCAGTTGCCTAACGCGGTGAAAGTCGTCAACCCGTGTAGAGGTCAACTGAGCTCCAACCCTGTATGCACGGGGACGTCTTGTTAGACGGCGCAATGTACACCGCCTCACCTTTGGGCAACCCCAACGTGTTAGGATCGTAATCCCAACTACCAACTCCGGTTTCGACGGCGGCCAGTTTCACCGCCTTTTCAACGGTTGCACCGAGGTAGCGTTGTCTCAGTTTTTTGTATTCGCGTTCCGTCTTGTCCGGTGATCCGCTATCGTTGGTTCGGTAGGCTTCCAGTGCGCACAACGCGGCAACTATGTTGGTCATTGCGTCCAGTACGCTACCCCGGTCCTGCCAACCCTTGCCGAATTGCCATTCGCGCCAGACACCCGCGCGGGTATCGTAGGCGAACGCGGGATACTTGCGATCATCCTCGTATTTAGCTCCGTAGCCGTGCAGCCAACGGAACGCCGCCGCCGCGCCTTGCACGTCAAGAGGAAACAGGTTCAGGAAGTGGTAATCGCTGGCAACATCCGCCGCCGATAACGTGCTGACATCGTTGTTGACGGCGATAGCACGTTGGTATAGTATTCCAGACAGGCTCATGTCACACCTCGATTGTGTTTGAGCTACCCCGGCGGATGGCCGTCTGCCGGATTACGACCCGCCGCGATGACGAAACCAGCGGCGGGTTTTCAATTGCCATCATGCCACGCCGTCACCCACCCCACGCGGGCATTCGGCCAACCATGCGTCCAGGTCGCTTTGAAGCCACCGGACGGTGCGCTCGCCCAGGCGGATCGGTTCGGGGAATGTGCCCGCCTTGACCCTCCTGTATATCGTCGCCACCGAAAACCCGGTGATCTCTTCCACCTGCGTGCGGCGGAGTAGGCGGTCGTTTACCGTAGGCGTCATTGCGAACCTCCGTTATTGCTGTTTCGCCTATCATAGCACAAATGGACGACCATAACAGGGTTTCGCTGATAATCTTCAATCTAATTACGCAAACCGTCTATACCCCTGCGGTATAGACTAGGCAGGAAGTACGTAATCCGCCCACTGCTGCATTAGTCCGCGCCGGCGGTCAAAGTAGTCCGTTCTCCGGTACGCCAGTTCCGCCGCGCTACCCTCAACGTGTCCTAACGCGTGCTCCGCTATCTCGCGTGGCACGTCAGAACATTCAGCAGCCCAATCCCTGAAGCTGCTACGCATCCCGTGCGGCACGCATCCGATCTTGTTTTCGCGGCAGAGTTTGGAGATCGTGGAATCGGTCAGTGCTTTGCCACGCGGCGACGGGAATACCAGCCCCCCCGTACCATCAGATAGCTCCCACGCCGTCGTGAGCACGTCCAAAGCCTGCCGCGATAGCGGTATGCGATGCTCGCGCCCCGCCTTCATGCGCGTCGCCGGTATGATCCAGGTATCGCCGTGAATCTCTGTCCATTCCGCTAGTCTGACTTCGTTGCTACGGGCAGGGGTCAACGTCAAAAACTCGAATGCCAATTTCGTCGCCGGCCATGCCCCGCTATCTCGGATGGTGGTAATCGCCGCGCCCACATCGGCAAACGGCAGTGCCCGCTGGTGAGTAGTCGTATGCCCGCTCTTGGGCAATGCCGCAGTGATCGCGTCACCGGCCGGGTTATCCTCCCGGTAGCCTTCCGCTATCGCCCACTTCATAACCGCAGACACCCGCCGCCGCACTTTCATGGCCGTGGGCCGCTTGTCTGCCCATATTGGCACGAGCACGCCCAACACGTCCGCGCTGGTGACCTCCGTGATCGGTTTGTGCCCAATCTTTGGCATGGCGTAGGCGTCCAAACTGCCCCGCTATAGTTTCTCGGTCTTGCCGCCGTCCTTCCAGTTATCGCGGTGTATGGAGATCACAATTTCCAGGGCATCGGCAAACGTCGGTATCGTTGCTGCCGGCGTCCGTGGGTCGCGGCCGTGCTCGATCTCGCGCCGGTTGGCAAGTGCCTTTTCCCTGGCTTCCGCAAGCGTGACCAACGGGTAATTGCCGAGTCCGATGCTGGTATACTTGCCGCCCATCAAGACCCGTTGAGTCCACGATTTCGACGCCCTCCCCGTGCTACCTTGTTTCACCAGCAGAGACAATCCGAAACTGCCGCGCCCGTCGCCGTACCGCCCCGGTCCCTTGACGGTCCTGACAAATGCTGCCGACAATGTTTTAGGCCGCTCCATTATCGTTACTATCCCCGTTACTACTTTTACGACAATAATAAGCGAAACCCTGTGAAACGTCAAGACATCAAAAAAGCGTCTGTACCGTGCTGGTATCGTACTCAAATCAGAATGCAAATACTATTTTATGGCAACCCTTGAAAACCTAAATCAGCGTTTGCCTGGGACGCCATTTTTTCTACATTCCGATCAGAACCGGCAGCGTCAACCCAATGAGCATCAACACCGTCCAAAGGGCCGGCGCCGAGGTTAGCACCTGCTCCTTGCGGCGCGCCACCTTTGCCAGGGCCATCTGGTTGTGAGGAATCCACCATGGTCTGTAGCGTGCTTCCAGCAGATAGAAAGTGATTCCCAGAGCAGCCCCGTAGGCGAGATGACCGATTAGGTTCGGAAAGGCCGTGGTGGCCGCCTCGATTGTCCATTGAGGTGTCGATCCAAGAAACACAGGCATTAATGTTAAGGGGCCGAGAATCGACCACACAAAGCCGTAGGAAACCCCCCATCCCAGCGCGGAACCAACGTCATAGCTTTGACGGCGGAAGAGAACGCCGTAGCTTAAACCGATCGTTTCCGCAATCGCCAGGTGAACGAAAAAGCCGGCCACTTCCGAGTCCGTGCCGACCAGGTCCGCCACGCTTGGGAAAAACCCAATCTGAAGCATTACTATACTGAATATCAGGCCCCCTACTAGGCCCGCCAGCGCACTTCGTCCGACGATCCGCAATCCCTGCACTCCGACTCCCTCTTGATCTCCTCCCGGCACGAAATCGGAGAACAGCAAACGCACCAGGCTGGTCAGCCACTGGTAAAGCAAGGCGACACCTGCGCCGAAAAGAAGGTACCCAGGCAGCGTGGCGAACTTGTCACGGACCTCTTCCAGCGACCAGGTGATCGAAACGCCGCCAATTAGTGGCACCAGGGTGAGCACACCGACCACCCACCAAAAGAATCCGTATACGCTACCGCGAATGAGCCCGGCGCCCGCACCGTCGGCAGGGCGTGGATAAATCAGAGCAAAACCAACACCAGCCATGAGGCCGATCAAAAGGGTAACCATCCAGGCTCCGACATGAGAATTCCCGGTCATTGGGTCCAGGGACGCCAGCAACTGGTCTTGCGCGTCGAGGGCGGTACCAAGCAGAGCAGCGCTTATTAATCCAGCCAGGGCTCCGCGTAGCAGCGAACCTGCGCTTACCGTCCCGGTCCAGGACCGAAGCCTCCACTGTATGAACACCAGTGCCAGTCCAGTACTAGCACCATACAGCACAAGGCCGGGCAGAATGGAGAATTCTGCCTGTGCGGAGTGTAGGTCCCAGGTAAGACCATTACCCAGCATAAGAGGCAACAGGGTCAGCGGGCCTAGATACCACCAGAAGGCTCCATACACCAGGCCCCATATCAAGGTCTCTCCGACGCCTGGCTGCTGATACCAGATCAGTAGGCCGAAGGCCGCACCAATAATAACCGCCACGGCCAGGACCACGATAAACCCAATTAGCGAAGAATCCGCGCGCACTATCTCGGCGAACGTTGGCAGTTGGTCGAGTTCGGACATTGTGACTCCGAAGACGAGGCCACCCACCAGGCCAGCCATGGCTCCCGGTAGAAATCCGGTCGTTAAAATTCCGTTGAGTTTATTCAGGAGGCTCCTTTGAAACTCCATGTTGGGATCGTTCGTGACCCGCGTCGCCTTCCTCGTCGGAAGATGCGGCGTGTGGAGTCGTGGTAGAGCCGGGACCGGAGGTGACCACAATGTCACGGGGAAAGAACAGGTCGATCACCCAATCTAGTGCTACTCGGACCTTCTTTTCCAGGCCTGGCAGCTTGCTCAGATAAATCGAACGCCACATTAGCCAGGCCAGTAGTCCGGAAAATCGCCAGCCGTGGATTTCGGCTGCTCCCGTACGATGTCCAAGGCCAACGAGGAGGCCAACGGTTCGGAAGCGGAATTGCTTAAGTGGTTTGCTTCGCATAATAGCTGCGATGTTTTCGGCTACTACCTTGCCTTCACGCAACGCGTGTTGGGCGGTTGGGGGGTATGCTTCGCCTTCCCGATCGGGATCCGGGATTTGGGCGCAGTCACCCACTGCCCAGACGCCGTCGATACCTTTGACTCGAAGGGTGCCATCGGTAATCACCGCCCCAGCTCTATTGAGTTCGCAAGGTAACTCCTTGAGTAGTGGGTGGGGCTGGTTACCGGCCGTCCAGACCAGGGTGTAAGTCGGCAACGGGTCCGCTTCATCCAAGAGAACCGAATTGACAGTGGCCCCTGCTACACGGGTATTCAGCAGAAATTCGATACCGCGCATTTTAAGCTTGTGCAATGCGTAGTCGGCTAATCCGGCGCTGAGTTCAGGCAAAATGCGATCACGTGAGTGTATGAGAACGAATCTTAGCTCGCTCGCTTCGATGTGAGGGTAGTAGCGCAAAACACTATGGATCAGATCGAACAGCTCGGCTATAGTCTCTGTGCCTGCAAACCCACCTCCAGCCACGACGAATGTGAGCTGACGCCGCCGCTCGTCTTCGTCCGGCTCCGAATCTGCGTGCTCCAACAGCGAGATGACGTGGTTGCGCAGGCGAGTCGCGTCTTCCAGGGATTTGAGGGTAATGGAATGTTCTTCCAGGCCCGGAAGTCCGTAGTAGTTAGGGACGGAGCCCAGGGCTAATATCAAGTGGTCGTACGCCGTCGGTTCCGGCGGAGGCGATGTCCGCCACTTCGGCGCGGTAAAACCGCGTATGGGGACAGGACGCGCGAACCGGGACGCTGATGTGCTGCGCCTCTAGAGCACTGGAAGCAACCTCGGCCAGCATGGGCGTGAAGAGCATGTAGTTGCTCTGGCTTACCAGCGTGATCTCCATGTTGGGTTCGCTTGAGAAGAGCTGTTCCAATCGTTGGGCCGCCCCGGTGCCGCCGAATCCACCGCCGAGGATTACGACCCGCTTCTTCGGTGTCTCGGCCGTACCGAAGGTAAGTTCAGGCTCAGGGCGCAGACGCAAATATAGGGCCACCAGAGCATAGAAGCCGAGCCCGGTGAGACCTCCGTAAAGCAGGTGGCCTATCAGGCTTGGAAAGGCCGCACTAGCGTCTTCGATGGACCAGGTCGGCCCTCGGCCATCCATCAGCACGCCCAGGGTAATAGGACCCGCGATCCACCACATCAGGCCGTATAGCGAACCGCTGCTGATCGTAGCAGCGTGGCCGAGGGGTTGATATCGTGAAATCGCACCGAAGCTGGCGCCTATTGGGATCGATATCAGCAGATGGAGCAATACCCCCGCGCCAGAAAGGTCGAATCCCAACAGCCCAGGCACCGTGGATATCATGTCCTGGGCCCCTAGGGCCCACCAGAACACTAGTCCGCCGACGAAGCCAGCGATACCACCCGCCACCGTATCGCGGCGCAGTGACGCCGGCACTAGACCGCCTAACTTTAGCAATTCATTGTTCCGCTACGGATCGTTGGATCGCCTTAGTATAAGCCAAGTAAATCTAACTTACATCTTGTAGCGGCGCCACGCTAAAAATCACGCTGAAAGGCTTGCAATAGATAACCACGCTTCCCTGGATAGATACGTCCACCTCAGCGGGAATCTCGTAGTTTTGGTTCCCTTTGTTGCCCTTGAGCTTGCCAAGGTCGACGTACCCGGGCTGTTTCACTTGATCGCGGCTCTGAGGGTCCGGGTGTGGCGATAGCAGGACATGCAAGTCAGGGCCGTTTGTAACACTCAAGTTCTCCAACCTGAGGAGGTGGGAGCCGTCTGGCCCACGGTAGATGATTGCCTGGCCGCTCCCCTTATGGAAACTGTCGGCGTCTTTTAGCTCACCTATCTTGAGTCGCACTGCTACTGGTTGGGTCTCTGGTGCAGCGGGTTGTTCCTCGGTCTTCTCCATGGCCTCTTCCTCAGGGGGTTGGCTGCTGGTAGCGCTGTCGTCGGGCTTCTCTATGGCGTCGTCGTCAGAGGGTTGGCCACTGGTAGTGCCTTCGCCGGGCTTCTCCATGGCGTCGTCGGATGGTTGGGTACTGGCGGTGCCTTCGTCGGGCTTCTCCATGGCGTCGTCATCGGAAGGTTGGCTGCTTCCGGTGCCATCAGTCCCGAGCTTCACAACTCCACCCGACGTTCCCTCACCCATTGTGTCGTCGCCGGCCAGCTTCATCATGGAGGCGGGCATTGCCTCGTTCATTTCCTGATCGATCTTGGCCATCCCCTCCATGACCGACTCAACGCCTAAGCGGGTCATGCCGGGGGGAACGACGGCGTTAACGGCGAAGGGAAGCTCCTCATCCACCCTTTTGTCGATAAAGAGTGGAGACACTATATACCAACCGGTGATAACGGCAAGGACCAGCATGGGAGTGCCGACTGCCGCTACAGGTATCCTGTGCCGCCAGATCACCATATGCCATCCCCGACGGTATCCATAGGCCGCTGCTAGAGCCATGGCCAAAAGAATGCCGGCTGTTATCGGCCACCGATAGGGATAGAGGTCGGCAACGAGACGTTCAAGGTCTCCAAAGAAATCAGCCATCGCAATCCCCTCTTTCAGCCATAAAGTCGACCATGCCAGTTTGCTTTATACATATAAATGCCGTGCGAGCCAAAAGTAAAGGCAGGATCCACGAAGATAATTACGAGTCGGCGTGTCCATCGGATGTTATAGGATGCCGGATTATCGATTTACCGACAGTGGCTGGCCGATCCGGAGCGTCGACTTTTGCATCTAAGATATAGGGGGATTGCGAGATGGACAGCCTGGTAGAGCTTTCGTGGCGGGCGTATCCGGCGGCTGTACTGATGGCCATCGGAGCTGCAGTCGCGATTCGGGGAACCTACAAAGAGCTGTGTGGTCTTAGAGGCTCTTTGGGAGGTGACTCGACAAAGCTGGTCACCTGGATCCAGGGGTTTCGCCTGTCTATTATAGGGTTGGCGCTGGCCGGTATAGGTGCAGCCTGGGAATGGCATCTGACGTGGCTATTCGTCTTGTTGCTGGTCGTAGGCGGTGAAGAGACGCTGGAATCCTCCGTAGTTATATTCGCATTGAAAAGGGGCCAGCACCAAAAGTGGACGTCAGCAGTTTACTTAAAGTGACTTGGATTTTGAGGCCACGACGGCCTTTACCGCGTCCTTAATGGCATCGAAATGAGATTCTCCGATAGCGTTCAGGTCATCGTGTGAGACCACCAGATATATCACATGTTGGTCAACCAGACCGTTTCCTGTGGTGACGGGGAATGCCAAGAATTTGGCTTCAGGGATCGCTGACCGCTCTGTCTCAGATTTGGGTGTCATGGTTCTACCTCCAATGGCTTCTATGAGCTTCTCTATAACGTAATGGTAGCTCCATTTAGAGATGGATTCCGTGACGGCAAGCACAGGCCAACCGTGAGATATATCACTAGTGCACGTAGCGGTTAGCTGTCATCAAGTGCGTGGTTCGGTAGGTATTTCGTCTCCATCTCACGAAGCTGAGCCTCCCCCAGCATCTGGAAGATGAAGTTGAAGTCGGCCCTACCCCACTTGCTCTCCGCGGCCCTTTCATGGAACTCACCAATGGCGCGGGTGCCACGATCCTTAAAATCGTTCAGGAAGTCCCAGGTGGCCTGTAAGGCTGCCATGGAAGTGTGAGCGGGGTACCAGGCGGCCGCCGCGCCACCTTCTTGGAGTTGTTCCAGGGTGGGATATTCCTCGGGCCCTCTGGAAAACAGCGGTATCACCGGGCCTGGGATTAGTTCGATTGCCCTTTTGGTATCCTCCCAATCGGGTAAGTTGGGGCAGATGGCATCCACGTTGGCCTCGCGTTTGTATATGATGCATCGCTCTATGACATCGTCCACGGTCGAGCTCGGGACCCACGCAAGGTCGCAGCGCGCGACCACGACAAAGTCCGGGTCCATCTCGGCCTTGGCGTCCATCGCAGCACGCAGCTTACCCACCATCTCCTCTGTGGAGATGCATCGTCTCCGAGGTCCCATGGTTGGTGGGTATTCGCCGTCCTCCACATGGGCCCCCGCGACTCCTGACCGGATGTACTCCCTGACGGTACGGTACACGCTGAGCGCGTCGCCGTATCCCGTGTCCATGTCGGCAAACACCGGTATGTCAACGGCCGCCACGACGCGGCGGGCCACTTCCACTATGTCCTGCATACTGGTTGTGCCCGCGTCAGGCCAACCCAACACGTGGGCCGCCATCTGAGCTCCGGACAAGTAGAAGACCTCGTAGCCCAGCTGTTCCGCCATCTTAGCGCCCATGGGGTTCATTCCCCCAACCAGTACCACTAGCTCGGGGCGTTCGAACAGCTCCTTCAGCCTGGTGGTCATCCGCTCTTTTTCTACCATGACTCTCCTTCTCTTCGTACCGACGCAAGTATATTAACGGCACTATTCATTCGCAAGTCCGGCTCGCCCCGCTCATGCTTGGCTGTAATTTGCTATGATGGTCGGAAACTTGTCCTACGAGGTGAGTATTGAAGGCCGCCATACTTCGTGAAGTAAATCGTCCTGTGGGTATCGAGGAAGTAGAGATAGACAAACCCGGCCCCCGCGAAGTCCTGGTGCGCACTAGGGCCGCGGGAGTCTGCGGCAGTGACCTCCACTTCGTACAGGGAACCTTCACCACCGCGATGCCGGTGGTTCTGGGCCACGAGGGCTCAGGCACTGTTGAGGCCGTAGGCGACCAGGTAACTTATGTGAAGCCAGGCGACCGGGTAGTGGCCTGCCTTTCAGTGTTTTGCGGTAAATGTAATAAGTGCCTTAGCGGCCGTCCTAACCTGTGTACCCGAGTGGGCCTAACTCGTTCCTCTGATGACCCGCCAAAGCTGAGCCAGGATGGGAAGCCAATCAACGGTTTCTCCAACATCGCTGCTTTCGCGGAGCGAATGCTACTGCATGAGAATGGTCTGGTTAAGGTCTCCGACGACCTACCCTTTGAGCAGCTAGCCCTTCTTGGGTGCGGTGTCGTCACTGGGGTTGGGGCCGTGCTCAACACCGCCCGTGTCGAGCCAGGGTCATCGGTTGCTGTAATAGGCTGCGGAGGCGTCGGGTTGAATTGCATACAAGGGTCGAAGATAGCCGGTGCGGGTAGGGTTATCGCGGTCGATCCGGTTGCGATGAAACTTGAGATTGCTAGAGAGTTTGGAGCTACCGACGTGATCGACGCTTCCGAGGGCGGTGTTGTGGACATGGTGCGGGAAATGACGGGAGGAGGGGTTGATTATTCCTTCGATGCCATCGGGAAGACAGAGACCGTTGAGCAAGCATGGGAGATGGTGGGCCCAGGCGGTACCGCCACAATTGTTGGGATGATCCCTCTGGGTTCCAGGGTCTCCATCGATGGCCTGGGTTTTCTAAGGGAGAAGAGGATTCAGGGCTGCACCATGGGTTCCAACCGGTTCCGCATCGATCTTCCTCGTTATATCGAGTTTTACAAACAAGGACGGCTTAAACTGGATGAGCTGGTTTCTCAGAGGCTCAAGCTGGAGCAGATAAACAAAGCCTTCGACGATATGAAACAGGGCCGGGTCGCCCGGAGCGTCATTACGTTTAGCTAGAATGGCTGCTAGAAAATTGGGCGAGACCCCCAATATCCGTTCGATTCTATCCAACAGGTCCTGTGGCGGAAAACAACCGATTCTGTCCTGGTTCTGGACTGCTTCCGCAACATAGAGTAGCTTTCAGCTCACAAAGGACTTCGAAGCGAAATCCGTTGCACTAGAAGGATGTAAAAAGGTACTTTGGGGTTGATGACGAGCTTGACAGTTTCTTTGGCGGGCCGCCTATAATCAACGATCAATCTGCGGCCAAGGGGTTCTATGCTTGGGTTCTTGATCAGCCGCGTATTCCAAGCGATCATCGCTCTCATCGTCCTCTCGATGATCGTCTTTGCCATGTCGCGTGTCTCCGGGAGCCCAGTGTTTCTTCTCGTGTCCCTCGATGCCACTCAAGAGGACTTCGATCGAGTAGAGAAATCCTTAGGGCTGGACAAATCCTGGCCCGAGCAATATTGGATTTTCGTGAAAAATATCGTTCAGGGTGACCTGGGCGACTCAGTCAGGTCTCGCACTCCCGTCATCGAGCTTTTCCAGGACCGCATCGAGGCGTCAGCTCAGCTTGCTTTTGTGGCGTTGATAATCGTGGCTTTGTTGGGGATACCGTTAGGTATAATAGCTGCGGTTAAACGAGGAACGGTTACCGACTACGTGGTAAGAACATTGGCCCTCTTGGGGCAATCTATGCCCTCTTTCTGGGTTGCGATCTTGCTGATACAGGTGGTCTCTGTACAATTGGACCTCCTGCCAGCCGGGGGTAAAGGCGGCTTTAGTTTCATGATATTGCCCGCCGCTACCATGGCGCTTCAGCAGCTGGCGGGGGTAACCAGGCTTTTAAGGACCAGCATGCTGGATGTTCTGGACAGCGAGTACGTGAAGCTCGCCAGGCTCGAAGGAATTCCTGACCACGTCATATTCTTCAAGCATGCCCTCAGGAACGCCCTCATACCCGTGGTAACTTTCGGAGGGCTGTTCTTCGCCAGTTTCCTGACCAGTGCCATCGTCGTGGAAGTAGTATTCGCGTGGCCAGGCATGGGAAGCCTGATATTCAGCTCGATACTTTTCAGAGACTTTCCCGTTGTTCAAGGGGTGGTGCTGTTCGCCGCTGCAATGGTGATAGCGATCAACCTTTTGGTAGATATTCTCTACGCCGTGATCGATCCGCGGATCCGCTATTCGACGGCCTGATTAGTCCGCGGCCTCCAGAATGGCGTTAAACGAGTTCTGTACCTTTTCCTGGTCGGAGGGCTCTACTGGGACCGGTAAATCTTTCAACTTGGGTATTATTCGAGTAGTCAGTAAATCCGCCTCGGCCTCGTCTAACCCCCAACTATCGATGATGTCCTCAGGGCTCCACACTACGGCCTGTCGAAAGCCATAGTCAGCTATGGACTTGTTGGTTATTTGAATCATGTCCTCTTTAGACATGGCACCCTCCCAAAGTCATCGTGTACTGGCGCCTCCATCGGCCGAGATACAGGCACCGTTAATGTAGCTGGACTCGTCAGAGGCCAGGTATAGCATCAGTGAGGCTATTTCTTCAGGTTGGCCGACCCGACCGAGGGGAATGTTCTCTATCCTGCTTTGGAATGCCTCCGTACTGCCGGTGCTGCCACGGGACTGTGGTGTGTCCACCAGGCCTGGGACAATGCAGTTGATGCGAATCCCAACAGAGCCGTACTCCACCGCACCGGCCCTGGTTAGCTGTATGATACCGGCCTTGGCGACCCCATAAGGAACCGACAGCCCTCGTCCTCCGAGGCCGGCCCCAGATGAAACGTTCACGATGGAGCCGCCGTTGCTCTTCACCATTGCCGGTATCGCGAACTTGCAACAGAGGAACGCCCCCTTTAAATCAGTGTCGATAGTTAAATCCCAGTCAGACTCGGATGTCTCAACAAGTGAGGGGCTCCTGATGAGTATCGCTGCGTTGTTCAACAGAACGTTTAAGCCCCCAAACTGGGAAACCGTCTGTTCTACAAGGGCCTCTACCTGCCGGGGCTGGGATACGTCGACGGGGATGAATGTGGCCACACCCTTGGCGCCAGAGATCTCGGCCACCGTATCCTGGCCACTGTCTCTGTTCCGGTCTGCTACTACGACTTTGGCGCCCTCGCCTGCGAAAAGCAGCGACGCGGCCCTCCCAATACCTGAGCCAGCGCCGGTTATTATTGCCACCTTGCCTTGCAAACGTTGACTGGGGTTAGTCATGACTGAGGGTTTTCCTTGGATTCCCTTGAGAGATTGAGTTCTGGAGAACCTATAGTGGAATCAACATAGAAGGCGACCTGCCCGTAGACGGACTTAGAACGCCTATCCGGCTTCCATTGAGTTACCTACTCCAGTCCCGTCTTTGGTAGCCGTGCTATCTGCATCGGTATGGACCATGCCCCTCTCGACCATCATATGCTGAATAAAGGGGAAGAGACCTCCGGCTTTCAGGATCTGCATAGGAGGGCTGTCGGAAGGCCAGGCCTCGGCCTCGAGGCTGGTACCTTTGGTGAGGTTCTTGACCTCACCGGTCTCTATGTTGATATAGGCTGTGTCTCCTTCGTCGAAGGCGGCGTGAACTCCTTTGCACCAAAGAGCGGGCATCGCGATGTTGATGGAGTTCCGCAGAAAGATGCGAGAGGTGGATTCGGCCAGGATGGCGGATATCCCATTAAGCTGGATCATGCGGGCGCCGTTGCGGCTGGATCCACAGCCGAAATTGGTTCCGGCCACCAGAATGTCGCCAGGTTTTACCTCTTCTGTCCATCCCGGACGGTTGGCCGAGAAGCAGTACTGTGCTCCTTCTTCTTCGCTGAGCTTCTTGGCTAACACTATACTTCCCGGCATCATCAGATCGGTGCTGATGCTGTTGCCGAACTTCCACACTTCACCCGTGTACTCTACTTGGAAGGCCATAATACTTTCTCCATTCGGTAATCCTAGACGAAATGCCTGGGGTCGCTGATGTAGCCGTTGACCGCTGAGGCCGCGACAACGGCCGGATTGGACAGATAAACGAAGGCCTCTGAGCTCCCTTGCCTGCCCTGGAAATTCCGGTTGGTCGAGGATATGGATACCTCTCCGTCGCCAAGAACGCCCATGTGCCCACCGTAGCATGGCCCGCAAGTGGAGTGCTCTATCATAGCGCCAGCGTCCGCGTATGTCTCCCACAGGCCTGCCTTCAGGACCTCGTTCCACACATTCTGAGACGCGGGACTGCATAGCAGCCTGACACCCGGCGCCACCTTCCGCCCCTTGAGTATGCGTGCAGCACTCTCGAAGTCCTCCAAGCGGGCGTTGGTGCAAGAGCCTATCAGGGCCTGGTCCACCTTGATCTTGTCGGCCTCCAATTCGCTGATGGAGCGGATGTTGCCAGGATCGTGGGGACATGCCACCTGCGGCTCCAGCCCAGTCACGTCCAGCACGTATTCTGTCTCGTACTTTGCATCAGGGTCCGGCGAGACATGCTCGTAGGGCCTGTTAACCCGGCCCTTCAAAAACTCGTCCGTCTTCTCATCGGCCTCGAATATGGCAAACTTGGCACCCAGTTCCACCCCCATGTTGGATATGGTCCACCGGCTGGACAGGCTAAGCTCGCTGGCTACCGGGCCCAGATACTCGATGGACTTGTAGAGGCCCACGTCGGTGCCCCAGGTGCCTGCTACCTTCAGTACGATATCTTTGCCGAAGATGAAGTTATCCAGACCTGCGTAGTCGCCCACCAACTCTATCTTGATGGTCTCCGGCACCCTGAACCAGTACTCGCCGAAGATAAGGCACAGAAGGGAGTCCATGGCGGCGTTGGTGACGCAGGCGTTGAAGACACCCCCGCTGGTGGAGTGGGAATCGGGCATTGGTATCAAGTCTCCCGGAGCTATCATACCGTTCTCCGGGAAGACCTGATGGGAGATGCCATGCTGACCATACTCGAAGAAATTGCCAATGGCATATTTCTTGGCCCACTTGCGAAGCTCCACCATGTTATTGGCTGCCGTAACCGTAGGCGGTGGAGCGAGGTGGTCGTCTACCAGATATACCCTGTCAGGGTCCCACAGCTTCTCGACACCCAGCTTTTCCAGTTGACCTTTGGCACTAGCTGCTGCTGTGGCATCGACGCGACACCAGACGAAATCCCCCGGCTTGACCTCCTCTTTGTCGGCATGGTCAGCCAGGATTTTCTCTGCGATTGTCATTCCCATGATCTGGCTCCTCTGGGTTCCGTTACCGCCCTATCTAATCATAACCAATCGTAGCTATAGGGGCAAGCTGGGCACTGTATGCAGCGATGGCTATCCATTTTGCTTGGAGTACCAGTCGATGATCTCCTTGCCGGTTGCGCTCCAGACTTCCTTGTGCTTGCTGATGTGGGCCAGAGCCCTGTCAAGGTATTTGGCGCGATATGGCTGACCTATAAGCCAGGGGTGCAGGCTCAACACCATAAGACGCCCGGACTGGGCTCCGTCCTTGTAAAGGCCGTCAAACGTATCCTCTATCATTTTGCAGTAATCGACTATGTATACATGTTTGGTCCAGTGGGTCCAAGTGTCTTCTAATTCTATGGATACAGGAAGAGAGTACATAGTGCCGCTGGACACCTTCATCTGGTAAGGTTGCTCGTCGTTCGGCCAGTCACAGTTGTATCTGATCCCCTCCTCAGCCAAGAAATTCGGCGTATTGAAAGATTCGCCGTACTCTATGCCCATCCACCCCTCAGGGCGGCTTCCTGTGGCTTTGGTTAGCGCTTCTATCGAGCTTCGGATATATTCCCGCTCTTCTTCGTCAGACATCTTGCTGGTGATCATTCGTTTGAGACCCGTCCCATGCGCTATGAACTCATAGCCCCGCTTCTGGCATTCATTGACTAAGAAGGGATAGTTTTCGGCTGTCAGCTTGTCCATGGCTACGGTCGCCGTCAGGCCGTATTTTTCCAGCATCTTCATCACCCTGAAGATCCCAACTCGATGCCCGTACTCTCTGAGCGAGAAGGCTCGCATATCGGGAAAAGGTCCTCCGCCCAGGCCAGGTACGGCCGGCGACTTGTAAGCATTTTCCGGCGCCTTCCACTCGTAATGCTCCAAGTTGATAATGACGCACAGAGCCACTTTGGCGTTATTGGGCCATTTGAGGGTAGGACGGCTTTTTATGGCGGAGAAATCGTAATAGTCGTGATCCATTCCGGGCTTACGTGGACCCAGCATAGCTGCCTCCTTTTGCACTCTTTGTACTCATGGTAGTCGGCACTTTCTATTTACCAGAGCTATTCTGTTTCGCCGCGTATGCGACTACCTCGTCGTAGTAGTTGGCGATGTAATATTCGGCGATTTCGTCGGCTGTGGTCTTCCAGACTCCGTCATGGGACAGAATATGAGTAAGGGCGTCGTCCAGATACTTGATGCGATTGGGTTGGCCGATCCAATAGGGGTGTAGAGCTATGCACATCACCCTGCCGCTCTCAGCCCCTTCTTCGTACAGGACGTCAAATTGGTCCTTGATAGTCTGAGCGAACTGTTCGGCATCCAGGCCGTGTCCGGGAAACACCGCGTCGTTCAGTTCTACGCTATAGGGTACTGAGACGAGCTTTCCCTTTTTAACCTTGAGGGGGAAGGGTTGGTCGTCATGAAACCAGTCGACGTGATATATCAGGCCGGCTTCTGCCATTAGATCGGGAGTATCCTCGGTGTTGGACAGGGCAGGACCGAGCATTCCCTTGAGGTCTTTGCCGGTGTGCTTTTTGATCGTGTCGATCGTGTCCCGATAGAATTCTCGTTCCTGATCCTGGGACATGCCATACAAAAGATGGGTGTTGTAGATTCCGTGGGACATGTATGTGAAATCCCTCTCCACCATTGCATCCCGAATCTCAGGGAAATGGTCCAGAACAGCCACGTTCAAGGATATCGTGCACGGCATCTCATGTTTGTCAGTAACTTCCAACATCCGCCAGAAACCCACACGGTTGCCGTAGTCCCTGTAGGCATAGAAATGGGTGTCAGGCGCTGGGGTTCTGGCCAGCAACGATCTTATCGGGTTGTGGGGTGGGTTGTACTGATAGTGCTCAACGTTTGGTGACATCCAAAAGGCGACTCGCGCGTTGTTGGGCCAGCGGATTTTTGGACGGTCGATGATTGCAGAGTAATCGTAACGATTAGGTTCCATTGTTTACCCCCTTGAAAATCTCGTTGGCAGCCCATCCCGGGCTCATGACCGATATCGCTGAACTAAGAAGCTGTTTGAGCCGTAAGCTCAGGTTCCCGTTTGCCGTTTTGGAACGTTGTGAGACTAGTAACGGCGTCCGAAAGAGGGATTACGTCGGCGTACTTGGTGTTCATGTCGAACAGGGACATCTTGTGGGACGCCTCGATGCGGTCGAAGACGCACTCCTCGATCACCGAGGTCTTGAATCCGTATCCGAAAGCGTCGATAACGGTAGCACGGACGCATCCGCTGGTAGAGTTCCCAGCGATCAATAATGTATCGATCTTCTTGTGCAAGAGGATATAGATTAGACCCGTGTGGAAGAAAACGCTGGGGGTGTTCTTCTCGATGAGGAGGTCTCCATCCTGCATGGCGACTTCCGGCTGAATCTCCGATAGTGGGTTGAGCTCGTGGTGGGGGAGGTTGAAGTCTTTTGACCTTGGAAGACCATCGGTTAATTTGAAGACATGCTTGCTGTATATGATAGGGATGCTCGCGTCCCTGGCGTTTGAAATGAGTGTTTGGATGTGGGGAATGGCGGCCCAAGCGAAGGGTCCGCAGGTGTAAGGGTATTTGTCGGTCTGCTCGTAGATGGGCCGGTTCTCACCGACCACTCCCCTGTTCATGTCGATCACCAGGAGTGCGGGGCGTTCCCCGAAGCCGGTTCGAAGTCGCGCCGGCTTAGCCGCGATCACCATGCGGTCATGCTCAGTTAGGATGTCGTCCCAGATGGCCATGGCGCCTCCTCTAGATGCCGGTGTTCATGCCATGGATGAAGGTGTTAGTTGCCGTCGCTGACGAGGCACTATTCTAGCATCGAGCCCAATATAAATCAAACTGAGAACATAGAAACAAGTCAGCGTTGACACTACTATGTCGGTAACCTATAATCCCGTCACTTTACGAGCCGGATCATTTGAGGAGCGGGCTGAGCTTGAGGATTAGCCAGGCATCCGATGGTTTCTCTTGGAGCAGTGTGTTGAGAACATCACTGGGGGTGCTCAAGTTCCTCAGAGGCACACCATGGCCAGCCGTCTTGATAATCTTTGTCCTTATCGTCCTGGCTATATTTGGGCACTGGATTGCGCCGTTCCCTCCCAATCAAGGCAAGTTACCCGATCGGTTGACGCCCCCTGTGTGGCAGGACGGCGGTACTTGGTCTCATCCAATCGGGACCGACAATATCGGCCGTGACATTCTAAGTCGACTCATCGTCGGCACCAGAACATCCTTGACTGTGGCGGCAATTGCCATTGCCGCCGGAGTCTTTGTTGGAACTGTGGTGGGGCTTGTATCCGGCCTCGCGGGCGGCAAGGTCGACAATTTGCTAATGAGGGGGGCGGATATCATGATCGGCTTCCCTATCATCCTTTTCGCCATTCTTCTAGCCGTCGTAGTCGGTCCAAAATTGTCCAATGTGGTTCTTGCCATCAGCTTGTTTTTGTGGGCGAGGTTCGCTCGCATGGTCCGAGGGGAGGTCCTTTCTCTAAGGGAGCGTGATTTTGTAGCCCTGGCTCGGATAAGCGGGGCATCTCAACTCCGGATCATGGTCCAGCACCTGTTGCCCAACGTGGCCAACACGATCATAGTTCTAGCGTCCCTCGAGGTTGGCACAGTGATCGTAGTGGAGGCCTCTCTCAGCTTCCTGGGCGCTGGAGTGCCTCCACCGACCCCAGCCTGGGGCTCAATGATAGGAGAGGGAAGGGACTATGTCACAACCGCCTGGTGGGTGCCGGCGATGCCAGGATTTGCTATTATGTTAACTGTTCTCTCTTTTAACCTGATTGGCGACTGGTTCCGCGATACTTTCGATCCAAAGCTCCGCTCCCTTTGATGCTATAATCAGACTCCCCCAACCTTGAGCTTAAAGCCATTGAAGCGAGAGATCCGTGACGACAGAAGTTCAAGATAAAGAGCAGGCCCCGGTCGTTGTTGAAGTAAAGGGCCTCAAGACCTACTTTTTTACCAAGCGTGGCGTAGGTAAGGCGGTAGACGGGGTCAGCTTTTATATCAGGGCTGGTGAAACTCTGGGCCTTGTTGGCGAGTCCGGGTGCGGCAAGAGCATCACGGCTATTTCCATACCGCAGCTTAATCCGAAACCGGCTTCGCGTATCGTTGGGGGAGCCGTCGTTTTCCAGGGGAATGACCTGCTAAAGCTTTCGACACGCCAGATTCGGCGTATCAGGGGACGGCACATCGCAATGGTGCTGCAGGACCCGATGACGGCCCTGAATCCCGTGTTCACTATAGGGAGCTTGATCGCCGAGCCATTGCGGATGCATCAAAATCTACGTGGCAGTGCTCTGAAAGAGCGAGTGATCCAATTGCTCAGGATGTTGCGCATTCCGGCTCCGGAGGCCAGGGTAAGCAGCTATCCTCACCAAATGAGCGGGGGCATGCGCCAGCGAGCAGTGGGAGCCATCGGCCTGTCCTGCAACCCTGAGTTGCTGATAGCCGACGAGCCCACTACCGCGCTGGACGTAACTGTCCAGGCGGCCTATCTGGAGCTACTGAAGGATATCCAGAAAGGAACTAATCTGGCTATCCTGTTTATCACACATGACTTTGGCGTTGTGGCTCGGATGTGCGATAGAGTCGCAGTAATGTACACCGGTAAAATAGTCGAAACTGCTGATACAGAAACTCTTTTCGAGAATCCCGCTCATCCCTATACCGAAGCCCTGTTGAACTCAGTGCCCGACGTGCAAGAGGAGATCGAGCGCCTTTACTCGATCGAGGGCCAGCCTCCGTCCATATACGAAGTTGGTACCGGTTGTCCCTTTGCTCCCAGGTGCGCTTACGTGCAGGAACGGTGCTGGGACAACTACCCTCCTGAGAAGGCACTGGCTCCCGGCCACACTGTAAGCTGCTGGAGGCATCACCCATGAGTGCCTCCGAAGATGGCCAGCCCGAATCGCCAACCGCGACGATGCCGGACCGCGACCAGCAGGCAAGAGAAAAAGGCGTTCTAATCGAGGCCAAGGAGCTTGTAAAGCATTTCCCCATTTCGGGTAGCCTCCCCTTTTCGCCAGTGCGCTCTTGGGTTAGGGCTGTGGATAACGTTTCCTTCAGCATCAAGGAGGGTGAAACCTTTAGCCTCGTGGGCGAGTCCGGCTGTGGCAAGACGACCACCGCCAAAGTTCTCCTTCTGTTAGAAAAGCCTACCAGCGGCGCGGTTTACTTCAATGGGCAGAACATCCACCGGTTTAAAGGTCCGGCTCTTAGGCGGTACCGTTCATCCGTACAAGCGGTGTTCCAGGACCCATGGAGCTCTCTCAATCCCCGCATGAGGGCTGGAGACATCGTGGCTGAGCCGATGAAGGTGAACCTGAAGTTGCCGAAACGTGAGATTAGGGAGCGGGTGACGGCTCTTCTGGAAAGCGTCGGCCTTAGCGGCGCCCAGGCATCCCATTTTCCCCATGAGTTCAGCGGAGGGCAGAGGCAGCGGGTCGCGGTGGCCAGGGCATTGAGCCTCAACCCACAGACCATTGTCCTCGATGAGCCGGTATCAGCCCTGGATGTCTCGATTCGAGCACAGATAATGAACCTGTTGAAGGACCTCCAGGACCAGCACGGCATCAGTTATTTGCTCATCGCCCACAACCTGGCGACTGTCAGATATCTGAGCCACAGGGTCGCAGTGCTCTATGTAGGGGAGATCGTGGAGGAAGCGGATTCCAAAGAGCTGTTCACGAACCCTCTCCACCCCTATACCAAAGCGCTTCTTTCGGCAGCTCTTTCTATCAGACCGGGCACTGAGCAGGAATCGATCGTATTGCAGGGCGATGTGCCATCGCCCACCAACCCGCCTCCCGGGTGTCGCTTCCACACCAGGTGCCCCTTCGCCTTCGACCGGTGCAGCGTGGAGGTGCCCAAACTCCGCGAGCTGGCTCCGGGACACAAGGCGGCCTGCCACCTATATTAATCATCCCCTATTGACCCGGGCTATACTGCGACTTAAAGTGATTACATCCGAAGCGCTCTAGACGGTGGTGAAACATGGCAAAGAACGGTTTTAAGATAATCGACTCGGATATGCACATAATGGAACCGGTGGATCTCTGGCAGCGCTATTTAGACCCCAAGTATCGAGACAGGGCTCCAGTGGGTCTAACCAGGATGCCCACGGATGTAGGGATCATGGTAGAGGGTAAACCACTCCCAAGAATGCAGGCATACAATGAGGGAGCCCAAGAGGCCAGGAAAGTTAACCAGCGTCTGGACTTGGAACGCTATGCCTTTGCCAGAGAACGGGGATTTGATCCGACCTCACAAATCGAAGCCATGGACAGAGAGGGCGTTGACCTAGCTGTACTGTTCCCTACCAGAGGGTTGTTCATAGGTATCGATTCCAAGGAGAGCAGTGCTACTGAGGGGATTGACCCTGACTTCGCCGCGGCCATCGCCCGTGCCTACAACGACTGGCTCCATGACTTCTGCAAGGAATACCCGGACCGGCTGTTCGGCTGCGCGATGGTTTTCCCCCACGATGTGGACGATGCTGTGGCTGAAACGCGCCGTTGTGTGGAGGAGTACGGTTTCAAGAGCATATTCTTGCTGCCCGGTCTGGTGAATCACCGCAACTGGTTCGACAGGTACTACGACCCCCTCTGGGCCGAGTGCCAGAGGTTGGACATACCAGTGGGATTCCATGGAGGCGGATTCGATTATTTGTCGCCTGATTTCGGAATAGCGACTTACCCGTGGTGGATGATCTGGCATACATTCTCCCACTCGGTCGGACCCATGCATGCCGTGGTGAGCATGACGGCCGGTGGGGTTTTCGAGCGATTCCCCAACCTGCGAGCCGCCTTTCTCGAAGGCAACTGCTCATGGGCTCCTTGGCTTATGGCTCGCCTGGACGATCATTACGAGTGGCGAGGGTACCTGGAAAACCCAGAGCTGAAGATGAAGCCGTCAGAATACTTCAAACGAAACTGCTATATATCAGTTGAGGCAGATGAGGCATCGGCCAAACTGTATGTAGACTGGTTCGGGGACGACAACGTTGTCTTCTCCACAGATTATCCTCACCAGGATGCCAAGTGGCCAAACAGCGTAGACTCTCTGCTGGAGCAGCTTCCGGTGTCCGACAAGACCAAACACAAGTTTTTATGGGACAATTGCATGAGGCTGTACAAGCTGTCCGCCTAGGTCCAGGCGAGTTGACTTTTGTACGGTCCGATACTACTCTGCAGGTAGAGTAGTATAGATACAAAATACGGGAGCTTGGGTGAGCCAGGCTGAGAGGGTGACCTGAATACGTCACCGACCGTCTATACCTGATCCGGGTAATGCCGGCGAAGGGACCAGAGGTTGGTAGATAGGTTTCTCGCCAGGTGCAAACCACCTGGCGGTTTTGTTTTTGCAAGGAGCTGAACTGATGGAAGACTACCTGGAGATCGCAGGCAAGAAGTTCAAGTCACGCATGATAGCAGGGACCGGTAAGTTTCGTAGCATGGAAGAGATGGTAGACGCCATCGATTCTTCGGGGGCCGAAATGGTCACCGTCGCCATAAGGCGCCTCGATCTGGACGATCCCAACAAAAAGACTATCCTGGACTATCTGGATTGGAACAGGTATCAGATCCTACCCAACACCGCTGGCTGCCGAACTGTGGAGGAAGCCCTGTTCGTGGCCCGCCTCGGAAGATCCGTGACCAGTAGCGATTGGGTTAAGCTAGAGGTGATCCCCGACCCCAAATATCTTCTGCCCGATCCTGTGGAAACGGTTGAGGCGGCTAGGAAGCTCTTGGCTGAGGGGTTCGTAGTCCTACCATATATTCACGCCGATCCCGTCCTGGCCAGAAAACTCGAGGACATGGGGTGTGCCACCGTCATGCCCCTGGGGTCTCCTATAGGCTCAGGACGGGGTATCCATACAGCCGAAGAGATACAGATCATTATTGAACAGGTCAGCGTGCCAGTGGTGGTGGACGCCGGCTTGGGCGTTCCCTCGGACGCGTCAGCCGCCATGGAGATGGGCGCAGACGCAGTCCTGGTGAATACCGCCATCGCCCAGGCCCAGGACCCGGCGCTAATGGCCAGGGCTTTCAAGAGTGGGGTCGAGGCGGGGCGATTGGCGTATCTGGCAGGTCGGATTCCCAGACGGGCCTATGCGTCCGCTAGCAGCCCCCAACAGGATATCCCCCAACCCACTCCAGCTTCCAGGTAGCATGGGCAAACCTTCTATTTCCTTCCCCAGTTTGTGCCTGGTTACTGACCGTCGACTGTGCAGGTCACGAGAGGACCTCGTGGACAAGGTCTCCAGGGCCGTCGAGGGCGGTGCGAACATAGTCCAGTTGAGGGAGAAGGACCTCACGGCGATTCATCTCATGGAACTCGCCCAGCGTCTTCAGAGCGTTACCCGAGGTGCCGCGCTCCTGTTTATCAACGACCGTGTCGATGTGGCTATGGCGTCCGGAGCGGACGGCGTTCAACTTGGAGAAGACGGTTTGTCTGTTGAAGAGGCCCGCCAGGTGGGCGGAGACGATTTGCTCATAGGCCGGTCCGTACATAGCTTGAAGGGGGCGATGGAGGCCCATAAACAGGGGGCCGATCTGCTGGTGGCCGGCTCGATGTTCAGTACCGGTTCCCACCTGGGGCTCCCACCAAACGGGCCTCGCCTGGTTTCCGAGATAGCCGCACGCGTGGATGTTCCGGTTCTGGGCATCGGTGGAGTAAACGCCCGTAATGCCGGTGATGTCATGCACTCAGGCGCTTCAGGAGTGGCTGTGATCCGCGCTGTGCTCGCGGCTCCAGATGTGAGACTAGCAGCACAAGAAATACGTGAGGCCATCGAAGCTGCCTGGGAGGGCGTTCAGCCCGAACGGTTGGTTGGCACGGACGTCACGAAGGAATAACGCCGCTATGATCGCGCTCAAAGTGAACGGAAAGCCCAGGGAGTTGGACAAGCCCGTTGATCTGCTCCATTTTCTGGTGGGCTACGGCGTGAACCCTCAACAGATAGCGGTGGGTTATAACGGAGAGGTCCTCGACAGAGACAAGTTCGCTGAAGTGGTCCTAAAAGAGGGGGACGTCCTGGAGATCGTAAAGCCAGTGGGTGGTGGGTAAGGCCCGCTTAACTGGCTGTTCCGGAGGAGACCGCCGCTGTCAGCTTTCCGCCGAGTATCTTTTCCATATGGTCGAGCGCCCATTCGTGGGCCTGGGGGTCGAAGGTGGCTACACAGTCAGTGGGCACCTCCACCTCATAGTTGCGATTGCGGGCGTCGGCTGTGGTGTACAGCACGCAGATGTCGGTGCCACCCCACAGATGATCATCTTATCTATTTCCAGTTCGTAGCTCCTGGACAGATACGCATTCAAGGGGCCCAGGAGTTCCGTTGCTAACCATACAACGTGCGTTTATGATAGTCCCGCATTGAACTCCAGTACCTACGATGTATCGATAATCGGCGGTGGAATCATCGGATTAGCCACCGCGTTGCGGCTTATTGAGGCATATCCCAAACATCGGATCGCCGTCGTCGAGAAAGAAGCCCTGGTAGGGTCTCATCAGACAGGCCACAATAGCGGCGTCATCCACTCCGGCATCTATTACAAACCTGGCTCCCACAAAGCCAAGCTGTGTGTGAGCGGCGTCGAGTCTTTGGTATGGTTCTGCGAAGAAAACGGCATTGAGTTCAAAAGGTGTGGGAAGGTCATAGTTGCCACCGATGAGTCGGAGCTAGGTCGGCTTGAAGAGTTACGACGTCGGGGGACCGAAAACGGAGTCCAAGGGCTAGAGCTCATCGGCCAAGAACGGCTTAAAGAAATCGAGCCCCACGCAAGGGGACTCAAGGCTCTTTACGTTCCTGGTACGGGGATTGTGGATTTTAAAGCAGTGGCCGAGGGATACGCCCAAAAGGTGGGCGAAGGCGGCGGCGAAATACTTACCGAGCGAGAGGTTACCGGGATAGTAAAGTCCAACGGGTCTATCACGGTACAGACCTCACAGGGAGCCATTGACTCCAAGTTCCTAATTAACTGCGCAGGGCTCTACGCCGATAAAGTGGCGCATATGATGGGTGCGGGTTCCGGTGTACGAATAATTCCATTCAGGGGCGAGTACTATGTTCTGAAGCCTCAGAGCCGAAATCTGGTTAGAAGTCTTATTTACCCGGTGCCGGACCCCAGGTTCCCGTTTTTGGGGGTCCATTTCACCCACAACATTCACGACGAGGTGGAGGCGGGACCTAACGCCGTACTCGCCTTGGCCCGTGAAGGGTACAAGAAATCGACCGTCGATCTCGCGGATATGATGGACGTGGCTAGCTATACAGGGTTCTGGAAAATGGCTGTGAAATATTGGGAGGTCGGGTTTATGGAGTTCCGGCGCTCGGTGAGCAAAGGCAAATTCGTGCATGATCTCAGGAAGCTGGTTCCCGACATTGGGGAAGAAGACCTAATGCCCGGCGGGTCAGGGGTGAGAGCGCAGGCGGTGGATAGTAGCGGCCGGCTGCTGGACGACTTCAGCGTTACCCAAAGCGAAGGAGCTATACATGTATTGAATGCCCCTTCTCCCGGAGCCACTTCATCCTTGTCGATAGGTAGCTACATTGCCGAGTTGGCCGGACAGGCCTTCGATCTTACCCCGGCCAAAGGATAGGCCGACGAGCATGATATTGACCGTAACGTGTGGCCGCTTATAGAATGGGCCAATCGAAAGGCCTCCCAGGAGGAAGCTCTATGGTCGGACAGGAAGGCGGGTCCCAGGTTCAAGGCGGCGATGGGGGCCAGTCAAAAATACTGGAATTCCTTTCAAAGGTCTCCTTCTTCCAATTTCTTAGCGAACACGAGCTTCAAAGCGTTGCCTCACGGCTTAACCTACAGACCCATGAGGCAGGAGACGTCATATTTAACAAAGGAGACCAGGGAGATGCTCTTCACATTCTGGTCTCGGGCTCGGTCAAGATCTACATGCCCGCAGAGGAGGGAGAGGAAGCCCCTCTGGCCCTGTTGAAACCCGGTGACTACTTCGGAGACCTGGCTTTGTTGGATGCTGGCCCCAGGACCGCAAGCGCAGCCGCGTTAGTGCCATCTGCAACCTTGACCATCGGACGCGACGAATTCCTGAACTTTGTCACGACGAATCCCAAGGGTGCCGCCGCGGTGTTCCAAGCTTTGGCGTCTCTGATCCGCAAACAGGATACACAGCTCTTCGGCAAGTTCTTTGAAGACTAGACTCGATAACTTGTTCTCGCTATAGCTACGCCCCAGACGGAACTAGCCCCAGCAGCCTTCAACGGTAACGCGCAGGCGGACATAGTACTACCTGTGGTCACCACGTCATCGACCAGGATTATCCTCAAACCTCTAACGTCGGCCTTGCATTGGAAGCTGCCTTCTACGTTTCTAGTCCGGTCTTCGGGGTTGGACAACGAGACCTGGGGAGCGGAGTCCCTGGTCCTTACCAGCAAGTCGGTGCGTACCGGCAGGCCGATTCTCTTCCCCATCTCCTTAGCGAGAAGTTCGGACTGGTTATAGCCGCGAACCCTGTGGCGTCTCCAGTGAAGAGGTATCGGCACGAGAAGGCCCCCAGGTACTCGTGATGACTCCAGCCACTTGGCCAGGAACTCGCCAAGGGTTGGTGCGATGGCCCTGAGGTTGCGATATTTAAGGGCGTAGATCGCAGCCTCAACTTGGCCCTCCATCAGATAGGGCGCGCGGATCTTGTCAATAGATAGCGGGTACGGCACACATCGGCTACAGAGCACAGCACCTGGATTCGGCTCCGCGCAGTTCTTGCAGTAGGGTGCTTAAGGCGCGGCAAGGAAGACTCGCACGCCGAGCACAAAAAACTACCATATTCCCCACAGCCTACGCACCTTGAAGGAAATACCAGCTCCAGAGCGGCAGTACCAAGCCTAGCCAATTGGTTTTTCACGCCAGCATTATAACTCTGAACAACGGTCTCGGAGTATGCTGGTTGCCTTGTGGTGTTTTCGGACAGCGGATAGAATAGGCGCTGACGTCGGGCCGATACGAAAGCGGGTTGATGCAAGCCGACCACCAAATCTCCAGGATAATGGCCTATTTGGCTGATGTTGTGACATGTCCTGTCTGCGAGACAAGGATCCGGTTCGGCGACCACGAGTGTCCCCACTGCGGGGAGGACATCGAAGAAGAGCTACACCGGTGGGCGGCAGAACTCTTAGAGAAACTTTTTGCCGGGACTGGTGGAAATTCCAGGGCTGAGGGATAGATAGGAAAGAATCCCAGTGAATCCAATTCCCAGGCGGCGCAGACACAAGCTGGGCAATGTCTACTATGGTTGGTGGATCGTCCTGGCTTCGTCGGCTCAGAACTTCTTTGCAAGCGGAATCTTCTTCAGGGGTTTTTCGGTATTCTTCGTCCCCGTTAGAGATTCCCTCGGCTTAACCAACTCTCAGACGTCCCTGGTCTTTTCGCTGTCCCGTGCCACTGCGGTGACGGGACCCCTAATCGGTATAATGATCGACCGGTTCGGAGCGCCCAAGCTGGTGTTCGTCGGAGCGCTAATAGCCACAGTAGGCTATTTTGCCTTCTCCCAGGTAGAAAACTTCTTATCTTTCGCTCTTGTGTACATCTTGTTGATAGGGGTCGGCAATACTATTGCCTTTCAAAATGCCTCCTTCACTAGTCTTAACATGTGGTTCGTTCGCCGGCGCGCTTTGGTGATCGCTCTGTTCAGCGGGACCGCTTCGTTGGGCAGTGTGGTTCTGATCCCGGTATCGAACTTGCTGATCATTGACCAGGGCTGGGAAAAGGCGGCATTGCTGGCTGGATTTGTATACCTGTTTTTCGTCCTTCCAATTACCTTGGTCTTCAGGGATTCGCCTGAAAGCATCGGGCTTGTGCCCGACGGAGGCCGTCTTCCGGCCGGTCGTCCCGCTCCCCGTGGTAGTCCAGCCCTGGTACAAGGGCCTGACCATGACCGATGGGGCAGCAGCGACGACTTTACTGTGGGTGAGGCATTACGCTCCACAACATTCTGGCTTCTATTGGTAGGGATCGGTCTACACCAGCTGGCCACAGTTGCCATCTTCATCAACCTGCAGCCTATCCTTGTCTGGAAGGGGGTAGGCCTGGAGACCTTGGGTTATCTTCTGAGCTTTGCTATGGCAATGTCCGTTGTGTTCAGGCTCGCTCTAGGACTGTTGGCGGATAGATGGTCCAAGTCCCGTATATTACCGTTGTCTACCGGGGCATTTGGTATCGGTCTCCTTTTGCTATTGGTGGGTTCGTGGAGTGACGTTCGTTGGGCAATATTTCTGTTTTTGCTTTTTGGTGCAGTTGGTGACGCCCTTCCGGTCATCGCCTGGGCCACTTTAATAGACTACTTCGGTCGTCGGAGGCTCGGTACTTTGAGAGGCATAATTCTCGCCTCCAGTAGCTGGGCGATTATCGTATCCCCTTGGTTTGTTGGTTGGTGGGCTGACCGTACAGGCTGTACAGGAGTTGGAGAAGTGGTGGGGGAAGGCTGTAGCTATAATTTGCCGATTGTTCTGGGGGCACTGATATTTGGTCTAGCCACCCTTTGCTTTGTCTTTATAAGGCGGCCTAAGCGGATGAAGGCGGTAGAACGGCCGACGCAGAATACTTAGGCGCCTTCTAGGATGTCTTTAAGGACATTGAGCTCCTTGAGGAGACGCCGCCTCATCACCTTCCTCAGGAGGGGGCCAAACAAGAAAAATATCACTTTGGTAGCCGTACTATCCGCACCGGCTTCCATCGAGTTACTTACTTCAGTCCTGTCTCCAACGCTATCAAGTTCGAGGATTCCCCTGAACGGGAATGGACCTGATGTGGCCTCGACAGAGAAGCCGGATGGAGCGCTGAGTCCCGTCACATCGTAGTCTACGTGGAAAGTTTTGCCTCGATAGGTATATCTAGATGTGAATGTGGAACCGGCTTTGAACTCGCCTTCTGAAGTGGACCGGTGTTCGCTGACTCCTGTCACCCATCTGTCCATGTTCTTTATGTCAATGACGAAGTCCCATACCTCTTCAATTGGCTTGTTGATCGTTATGGAAGCCGACGCCTCCAACCTACACCCTCAGGACGATCAGTTTAAGCTATGGTGCCGAGGGAGGGACTCGAACCCACACACCCGTCAGGGTAGCGGATTTTAAGTCCGCCGCGTCTACCATTCCGCCACCTCGGCATGCTGCTATATGATTCAATGATAGTTGATCCGCAGGATGGGCTGCCCCTGCCCCCTTTTTTGATCTGGAGGCGACGGGCGGATTCGAACCGCCGAATAGAGGTTTTGCAGACCTCCGCCTTAGACCACTTGGCTACGTCGCCGCCCTACCTTGGTTAGTGGTGCCGAGGGCGGGACTCGAACCCACACAGGCTCACGCCTACCACCCCCTCAAGATGGCGTGTCTACCAATTCCACCACCTCGGCAGCTTCCCACGATATTGTACCAGATTCAGAATATTTTTCTATGCGAGTTGGGCGGTAAGCCAGCACGACAGTATCCGAGACTGGGGTGTGATGCTTGAGCCTGGTAGGGTTGGGTAGCGAGGCCGGATTGGCTAGATTTGTCTGAGTTTGGGATCCAGCTTGTCGCGAAGCCAGTCCCCGAACAGGTTCATGGAGAGCACCGTGAGGACCAGGGCGATACCGGGGAATAGTGAGACCCACCAGGCAGTCTGGATGATTAGCTCTCGGCCATCGGCGATGATGGAACCCCACGAAGGCGTAGGCCTGGGAATGCCCACGCCGAGGAAGCTAAGAGCGGATTCGAAGATGATTACGAAACCTACCTGTAAAGTTGCAAGTACCACAAGGCTGTTGACAACGTTGGGGAGAATGTGTCGGAACATGATGCGTATGTCTGAGGCCCCGACTACATGGGCCCGTGAAATGAAATCGCTTTGCACCAGTATCAGGGTCTCAGCTCGTACCATGCGGGCATACCTGGACCAAAGGAATCCAGTGATAACCGCTACGACAGGCAGCATGCCAGGCTTGATCACGACCACCAACACCAGAGCCACGAGGATAGCTGGAATCGCAAGAGCGATATCAATGAGACGAGAGATAACGTAGTCCATCCATCCACCGTAATAACCAGCCATCAGTCCCAGAATTGTACCTATGGCTCCCGAAATCACGATGGAGTAAATTGCCACCATTATGGAAACCCGAGAGCCGAAAATTATCCGGCTCAAGATGTCCCTGCCCAACTTGTCGGTGCCAAAGGGCTTTGACCAGCCTCCGTCTGTTCGCCTGATGATCTCAATCTGGTCTCCCAGTTGGAGGTTAGATGGATCTTGGATAGTCTGCCCAACTTGTTCGCCCTGCTTCAAACGACCTATATCGTCGATGGAGAATTGAGTAGCGCCATCGCGGACTTTCTCCACGATAATCTTGATTGAACTCTTGGGACCAACCCAGCCCGGGGGCTCGAGTCTGGACCGCAGGTCCGCTTTAATGTGGTCGTGAGGGGCAATGACGTTAGCGAAAATCGCTGGAAGAATGAGCACGACGAGCATGATAGAGATAGGCACCAATGGGTAACGGCGGGCCTCCTGGATGAAATGCCATACATTGCCCCCAGAGGATCTTTTGGTGCTTTTCGCCCCGGAGAAAGTGACCATCAGGTGGACTCTTTACCCATACCTAATCCGTGGGTCCAGGTAGGCGTAGAGAACGTCGACTAGCAAATTTAGGCCGACGTAGCCGATCGTAAACACCAGCGCCACCATTTGCACGACCTGGAAGTCACGTGCCAGCACCGCATCTACGGCCAGTTTGCCTATTCCAGGCCAGGCAAAAACTGTTTCAACAATGACTGCGCCGGTAATTAATGAAGTCGCTGTCATCCCGAAGAAGGTGAGTGGAGCTATGGATGCGTTACGCAAAGAATGCTTCCAAATGACCTTCCATTCCGGAACACCTTTGATTCGCGCCAGCTTGACGTATTCGCTGTCCAGCACGTCCAACATGGATGAGCGGACTAGCCGCATTATAGCCGCGATCTGGAACCACGAGAGGGTAAAAACGGGCAGGACCATATTCGAGATCCCACCCTTTCCCGAGGTGGGAAACCATCCCAGTTCGACGGCGAATATCCATATGAGCATGAGCCCTATCCAGTAGTCTGGCGCCGACTGGCCTAGAAGGGCGAAGATCTTTGCCCCAAAGTCCAAGGGCGTGTCTTTCCATGTTGCTGATAAGACCCCCAGGATCACTGCTATAACCGCCGCGAACACCAGGGCCGTTAGCGTGAGTTGTAGGGAGGCAATCAACGGGTCCTTTAACAGGCTCCGGGCGCTTCGACCTGGCCATTTGATAGAATCGCCAAAGTCAAGCCTTATTGCATTTGTAATGAACACGCGATATTGCTCGGGATAGGGCTTGTCCAGGCCCCAGAACTTCTGGAGTCTCTCATAAGCTCCAGGCTCAGCGTCCAAGGGAAGCATCAGGACGATAGGATCGCCGGATAGACGCGCCAGGCCAAATACGAGGACCGACACTGCCCAGAGTACGAAAATGCCTTGGATGATTCTTATCAGAATATACCGTTGCATAGTGTCCCAACCTGTTGTGTGAGGGGCCGCCGCAAATTGGTCACAATATGTTACCACAAAAACAGTGCTGGGAGCTTAATGTGTTTCTAGTAGTACGACCTTCCACGTAGATTCGGATTCCTGAAATTAGTGATAAAGACGCGGGTGCCGACTTGCTGCTTTGCCGGCACCCGCGTCTTCTGATCTATCGACCGTCCGCTTCGATGTTTGTTAAAGGCGGATTGTGGACTGTTACTTACTCTGTTACAGCTACTACGTCTTCCAGGTCCCGCAGGGTGATCAGTCCGGATGTTGGGTAATCATCCACCACCCTTGGGTTAATGATGAAGGTGGGTTTCAGCCAGAAGTGAGGAGCCAGCGCGTAGTCATCAAATATGATATTGCCGGCGTCCCTCAACAACTCGTCCCGCCTGGTCAGGTCAGGCGTAGCTAACAGTTCCTCGTAGATGGCGTCTACTGCTGGATTCTCGTAGAAGGGGCAGCAGAGGTTGTTCGCGGCATAGTAGTAAATGAACAGGATCTGCGGGTCCTCGAAGAGGGTGTTGACGTTGGTCCAAGTCACTCCTCCCACGATACCAGGGATCAGGGCGTTCGGGAAGTAGGTCGCCCAGTCAAGTGCCTCTGCCCTGATGTTTGCACCGACCTCTGCCCACATGTTGCCGATGGCTTCACCGACGTCCACCAACTGGGTAAGCTGGGGCTTGAAGGTGAGGTGGTTCACGGTGTTCTCCCAGGCTAGGGGCTGGCCAATCTCTTCTTCCACCTCGGCCAAAAGCGCTCTGGCCATGTCTGGATTGTAGCCGTACTCTGCCTCCCACCGGTCCAGCCACTCTGGGTTCCAGCCGCGGAGGGATGGATGGTACTGGGATACGGGCATGAGGTCGCCGTTGCCACCGAGAAGGGTCTCTCTGATCAGGTTCCTGTCGATGGCGTGGTTGAGGGCCCTGCGTACCCGCCTGTCGACGAAGGGGTTTTCGGTTACGTCATGGAAGATGTCAGATCCGGGTAGGTCGGGATGCTCCAGCTTCCGTACGTTACCCTCGGGGGGAGGGTCCACGAACTGGCCACCAAACATCGTGTACATGGCCTGTACCGGAGCGCCGCCGAAGACCTTACGCATGCCGCCGGCTTCCGCCGTAGGCTCCAGGTCTGTTGGGATCCTGGTCATGTGAGCCTCGCCCTGGAGCATCATAGCCAACCTAGTGGCGTTCTCATTGGCGAATATCAACTGGAGCTCTTGGAAGGCGGCGGGGCCACGCCAGTGGTCGTAGGGTACTCGCTCGAAGAGGTTACTGACTCCGAATTCCTGTTCGACTAACTGGTACCGGCCCGTGCCGACGGGGTTGGCCTCGAATCCATCCTGGCCCTCGGCGTCGAACTGGGCTTTACTCTGGATGAGGTTCCACCAGCGGTCTGACAGGATCTGATGCAGGTCGATTATTGTTCCATCGAAGGTGACCCTGAAGTTGTAGGCGTCGATATTTTCCCATCCTGGGACCACCTGGTCTCGATAAAACTCGACGTGGATGGACTGGGACTCGTCCCGCGTATGGCGCTGGGTGGTGTGAAGGACGTCGGCGGTGGTCATCTCGCCCCAACCATCATGGAACTGGATGCCTTCTCTGAGCTTGAAATTCCAGACCTGGGCGTCGGTGCTGACGGTCCAGCTCTCGGCCAGACTTGGCACGTAGCTGGCGCCTTTATCGTACTCGACCAGACCCTCGAAGGCAGGCCAGATCTGGCCGCCTTCGTCCGTTAGGATGATGGGGTCGTTGCTACCGAAGCGAAGTATAGGAATGGCCACCTTGAGCCGGTTTCTAACGGCCTCAGCACCCCGCGGAGTTGGAGAGGGTGCCGGAGTGGCGGTGGGTTGCGGTGTCGGGGTGGGTTGTGGGGTTGGGGTAGCAGGAATTGCGGCCCTTACGATAGCCTCGATTTCCTCTTTCGAGAGGGGTTCAGGCTGGTCGGATATGGCATCCGCCACGGCCTGTGATACAAGGCCGGCCACATCCTCGGTGGTAGCCGTATCCGCCGAAGCAGCGGCGACAGCGGTCTGTACTAGGGCTGCGATTTCCTGAGCCGTAGCTCCCTCTGGGACTGCTGCTTCAACGGCAGTTTGTACCAACCTCTGTATCTCCGCAGCCGTCGGTCCTGTCGGCTGCTCGGGAAGTGATTCCATCACTGCCGTCTCAACGGCCTTTCGGATCGCCTCTGCGTCTATTGCTGCCGGAGGCGGCTGAGTAGGCACTGGAGTCGACGTTGCGTCGTCTCCGCACGCTGCCGCCACCAATAACATAGCGAAGATCGCTGTCATTATGGCCAAGATCCCCCGGGGTTTCGTCATGGCTGCCTCCTGTTTCATATAAAGCGCTTCGACGGATGTATCCGCCAGGACGGGCAATAGATTATACTTACTACCATTGGTTTGTCAACTGGTTTGTCAACTTTTCTTTTCATGCGTAATTGAAGCCGATGCGGATGATTCTTCTCTTATATCGAACAGGGGGAGCCGGTCTTCTTGTAAAAAATTCGAGACCCCTACGCCGATAAGCCTGAATAGACGCCCCGGCCGCAGCTCATGCTCCAATAACTGGCGAGACACCTCTATAATGGTCTCTGGTTTCTCGACCGGTGCCGCCAAGGTTTTACTCCTCGTAAAGGTGGTAAAATCGGCCAATCGTAGCTTCAGAGTCACGGTCTTCCCTTGAACCCCCGCGCGCTCCAGCCGCCGCGCAACTCTCTCACAGATTTTGCCGGTCTCTTCTAATAGTCTTTTTCGGTCTCCTATGTCTTCCGAGAACGTCTCTTCGGCACTGATCGATTTAGCCGTTCGCTCTACCGTCACGGGGTGGTTATCCACGCCACGGCAAAGAGAGCCCAATTCGGGACCGCGCTTGCCTAGCAGTTTCTTTAGCCATTCGTTCGACATGGCCGCGAGATCACCCAAGGTCTCAACGCTGTTACGGAGGAGGACCTGCTCGGTTTTAGGACCTATACCTGCAAGCTTTCTAACCGGCAGAGGGGACAAGGATTCTCTTTCGGTCCCGGGTTCTATCACCACGAGGCCATCGGGCTTGCCCATGTCCGATGCGATCTTGGCCACGGATTTTGAAGTACCCGCTCCGACGGAAACGGTCAACCCGACTTCGGTTCTTACCCGTGCTTTTATGTACCGCGCCACTCCTGACAATTGCGCTCCCGACTCGATCAACTCTGTGACGTCCAGGTAGGCCTCATCCAGGGACATAGGCTCTAATATAGGAGTGATGGAACGGAAGATGTCCATTACCAGTGCCGATGCTTCGCGGTACCTTCCGAATCTGGGGCGCACAATTATGGCCGAAGGACATAATCGGATGGCGGTTCGCATCGGCATAGCCGAGTGAACGCCGAATTCACGTGCTTCGTAGGAACACGCCGCTACTACCCCCCGGTCCTCGGGCAAACCTCCGACTAAAACCGGCTTGCCCTTGAGTTCGGGGTTGTCCATCTGCTCGACAGAGGCGTAAAAGGCGTCAAGGTCGGCGTGAACAATGTGGCGGGTCGGATGGGGCCGCAGCATGCCGTCGCTCATGCTATCGCTGGGCTAGCCAACCGGTCAAAGGGTATCTGACAGTCAAGGCTCCCGTTACAGAGTCAAAAAGCACGGGTCTACTCGGGATCAGGTAAATGTTCTATTAGCTCGAAGAATGTCTTGTCGCCGAAAGCTCTGAGGGTAGTACTGCGTATATACCCCTCTTCGCTTAATGCGATGCTCCACCTGGCCATAGCCTCGTCGTTGATGGCCTCAACAATGAATACAAGGTCGTAGTGGCCCAACGTAAAGAAGCGCTGTACATTTACACCGGCGATCTGTGATTTTACGTCAATAGCCTTTCTATGTTTAGGCAATTCACGAATCTTACGCGCTCCATCGTCGGTAAAGTTCCCCAGAACAATGAAATGTGGCATGGTACATCTCCTAACTGGATTTTCCCAAAAGAATTTCCCACCTCAAGTCTTAAGTATTAGATGGCGGGTCTATGGGCCCGTACGATTAGCGGTTTTTCCTACGGAACATGGCGAAGAACCGATCCTGGTAATGCTCGAAGAGGCCCCAACGGTCCAGTTCCCTCTTCAAAACTGATGGATCTGCATTGCCCCGTTCTACTTCACGGAACAGGGCGTTTATCTGCTGAACCGCGGCCGTTGGAGCACCGGCAATAGGGTCAGGGGCCAGTAGGCCATGAGTATGGAGCTCATGGATGTTCTCCGTTAACGATGCCTGGGTGTATTCAAATATGAACTTCAGAAGAGAGAGGTCCCAAAGATCGTCTATACCTTTTATTACCGCCGAAAGGTTCTTTCCCTCCTGACCCAGGCGGTGGCTTATGCGCTGACCGACGTCTGTCACATGTCCTTCGACTATATTGGTGTCGCCTAACTCATTACGGTAGTTGTAGAGGAGCCCTGGAGTGTTCGGACCGTATTCCCGGGCGATGGTGTCAAAATATTCGCGGGCTTCGCTTTTGAAGCCATCGAGATGGGCCATGTAGGTAGGTGTAACAACAGCTGGGCGCTGCGCTGTTATGGTGCCTTCTCTAATTACGGTCTCTTGGGGTCCAGGGGCCAGTTCAGCATAAAGCGGTTCTGTTACGATGAAGTAGTTGACTTTTGTCATACCGAAGGTCTGGAGGTGGGATTTCGGCGCCTTCATAATTTCAGTCTGGGCCACCGCCTCGATGATCCTATCGCGATAGTCCTCTGGTTGGCTCATTACTATACTAACTTGAGGAGATGCTCTTTGGTCTCCTCGATGTGCTGTTGGTATTGCTGGTCCATCTGTCCAGAGACCTGGAGCCATTGCTGTTGAAACTCGGGTAAGGACTCGACGTTAACCTGTCCCGGCCCCGTCGTTCCGGTCTGGCGCCGGACCGATTCTTCGACCTGTTGTTGAGCCTGGAGCTTTAGCTGCTGATATGCTTGTTCACGCTGGGGGAGGCCGAATTGGTGGTACTGGTCGAAGACATACTTGATACGATCGATCAGCTCTTTTGCCTGGGGCTTATCCCCCAGTAATCGTTCCAGTTCTCCGGTGGCCAGCTCATTTGTGTCCTGGGCCATTTGGTTCCTTGGAAGCTGGAGGTTAGATACCAACACCTGAACTAGGCTTCTCAGAAGGTAAGCTCGATGTTCCTCGGGGGTTTCCAAGATCTTGGCCGATGCGGAGCCCTCTCCGTTGAGAACAGCGGCTGCCCAACGGCGACCTTCAGGGGCCAGCTTCCATTCCAGCATCTGCTCCTCGGAGGGCGGCTCCAGTTGCTCAGCCCTCTCCAGCGCCTTTTCCAGGGCGGACTTCATACGACCACCCTTTGGTTCCGAATCCTGGGCTGGCTCCTTCATAACATTAGCTATTATACCGGTTGTATCTGCTCGTTAACAATGAAGGGTCGTCGACTCCGGCCTCGCTAGTTTTGACCAAAGGCTCGCGAGATAGGCCGGCTGCCCAGGGTAACGTCTAGAGGAACTCTTTCGTTATCGCCTCGGATGATTTCCAGCATGACGGTGTCCCCCGGTCGAGTGTTGGCGTTAAGATAGCCGATCAGATCGTCCAAGCCCTCTATTGGCGAGCTTTCGATGGCTACTATCACATCCCCGCCGACCTGGAAGTCGTTGTCTTCAATCATGACCGTTCTGTCACTGCCTCGAAGTCCGGCGTCGTCCGCCGGGCTATCTGATGCTACGTCGATCACCAGAGCCCCTCGAGTTTCTCCCCGTAGCCCCATTGCTTCCTTTAAATCTCTATTCAATGAGACTCCGCTGATTCCCAACCAGGCGTGCTCAAAACGGCCCTGTTCTATTAAAGCTGGGACCACTCGCTTGGCAGTGTTAATGGGCACCGAAAAGCCTATGCCGCTGTTGGCCCCACTGGAGCTGATGATCTGTGTGGTGATCCCGATGACACGGCCATGCCGGTCCAGCAACGGTCCACCTGAGTTGCCCGGGTTGATGGAGGTATCGCTTTGGATAACTTCGGGAATCGAAAATGGAGTATTACCGCTCCTTATGACTCGGCCCAGAGCGCTTACTATGCCGCTGGTCAGGGTAAATTCTTGGCCAAAGGGGTTGCCTATCGCCAGTGATAGCTGCCCTACCTTTAGAGCGTCGCTGTCTCCCAGAGTGACCGGGGGTATGGCACTGCTAGGGAGGTTGACCTTTAGTGCGGCGAGATCGGAGTCGGGATCGCTGCCGAGAAACTCGGCATCCACCTCTGTGTCGTCAGCTAGAATCACGACGATCCGGTTGGCGCCCGCAACCACGTGGTGGTTGGTGACTATATGGCCCTGGTCATCCCATGCAAATCCTGAGCCTTCCCCCGTGGGCACTCGGATGTGAACTACTGAGGGGAGCAGGGTCTCATAAACCCGGTTTAAAACCACTTCTTGGGCGGCGACGATAGTATCCGCGTCAAGGTTTTCGAAGGAAATGGGACTGGTGGTTTCCTTGAGGGTGGGCTCGGATCCTGAGTCCGTGGAGATTTGGCTGCTAGAGCTAACCGTAGGGGTTGGTGGATTGACTGTAGGAGTGGGACCGTCGTCGTTACATGCGGCTGCCACTAGGACCAGGACAACGATACCCAGGACCACAATCAAACCACGACCTGACCAGCGACGAGTGGGGAACATTCTGAACATCTTAATCATGACATCACCTCACGCGTGAATTTTAGTTTAATGCTTGGAGGCGTGCTAAAGCACTTGCAGGCTAACGGAATCATCATAGAGCATCAGGTGATTCTCTACGATGTATTAATAATACGAAGGGATTCCTATATGCGGTTTGCAGCGGCTATGTCGTGGCCAGCCGGTCTGCCGATAGCCTCCCATTGACACGGTGCCGTGAGAGACATAGAATTACGATTGATTTAGCACTTAGAGGCATTGAGTGCTAAAAATAACATTTCGTATTTTACCAGGAGGTTAACATGGTTCAGGCAACCAAGGTCAAGTTTGTTCCCCTAGGGGAAAGGGTAGTGATAAGGCCATTAGACAAGGAGTCTCAGACCAGTTCTGGAATCATCCTGCCAGATACGGCGAAGGAAAAACCCCAAGAGGGAGAGATAGTAGCGGCGGGACCCGGTCGGGCTACAGAAGACGGAAAGGCCAGAATCCCGATGGAAGTCAAAGTGGGTGACCGTGTGATCTACTCCAAGTTTGCTGGTACAGAGTACAAAGAAGGCGGCGAGGAGTACCTGATTTTACGAGAGAGCGACATACTGGCCAAGATAGGCTAAACCCTTAAAATCCTAACAGGATTAAGATGCTAACAGGATAAGGAGAGAAAGAACAATGTCAGGTAAACAAGTAACATACTCAGAAGATGCGAGGAAGTCCCTGAAGGGCGGGATAGATGTGCTGGCGAACACGGTGAAAGTGACGTTAGGCCCCAAGGGGCGGAACGTAATATTGGACAAAAAGTTTGGTGCGCCCCAGGTATGCAGCGATGGCGTGACGATAGCGAAGGAGATAGAGCTACCGGATGCCTTCGAGAACATGGGAGCGCAGCTATTGAAGGAAGCGGCGAGCAAGACCAACGACGTGGCGGGAGATGGAACGACGACAGCTGTTGTGCTGGCCCAGTTCATGATTACCGAAGGATTCAAGAACGTCGCTGCTGGAGCTGATCCGATGGCGGTGAAGCGCGGTATAAACAAGGCAGTAGGGGCGATAGTAGAAGATCTCAGAGGGATGTCGACGTCTGTAGACAGCCGGGAGCAAATAGCACAGGTAGCTTCGTTGTCTGCGCATGAGGATGCCATCGGGCAGACCATAGCTGATGCGATGGAGAAGGTTGGCAAGGACGGAGTCATCACCGTAGAGGAATCGAAGGGACTGGCGGACGAGATAGAGTACGTGGAGGGAATGCAAATCGACCGAGGGTACATCTCGCCCTACTTCATCTCGAATCCCGACCGGATGGAATCGGTGATAGAGGAGCCGCAGATAGTCATCTCAGACAAGAAAATATCGGCGGTATCGGACATATTACCGGTGTTGGAGAAGCTACTGCAGGTGGGCAAGAAGAACGTGGTGCTGATAGCGGAGGACATAGAAGGTGAGGCATTGGCCACGTTGGTGGTGAACAAGCTGAGGGGGACGTTGAACGTCCTGGCCTTAAAGGCCCCCGGGTTTGGAGACCGGCGCAAGGCCATGCTAGAAGACATATCGATTCTCACAGGCGCCACGGTGATCAGTGAGGAGACCGGGCGGAAGCTTGACTCTGCGACCTTGACCGACATGGGGCAGGCGCGGAGGGTGACGTCTACGAAAGATGACACCACGATAGTAGAGGGGAAGGGGTCTGAGGAGGCGATCAAGGGTAGGATCACCCAGCTCAGGGCCCAGATCGAGGAGACCACCTCCGAATTTGATAAAGAGAAGCTACAGGAGCGGATGGCCAAGCTGGCTGGCGGAGTGGCAGTGATCAAGGTAGGAGCCGCCACGGAGATAGAGTTGAAGGAACGCAAGGCCAGGGTAGAGGACGCTCTTTCAGCGACCCGAGCCGCTGTCGAAGAAGGGATAGTGCCTGGAGGCGGAGTGGCGTTGGTGAGGGCGCAAAGGGCTCTTACAAAGCTAAATCTGAAAGGCGACGAAGACGTCGGACTTGATATAGTCAGCAAGGCATTGGCGCAGCCGCTGAGGCTCATAGTGCAGAACTCTGGGCAGGAAGGGGCTGTCGTGCTGGACATGGTGAGGCAGCATGAGGATGACTATGGGTACGACGCGGAGACTAACCAGTACGCCAACATGCTGGAGGCAGGGATCGTGGATCCCGTGAAGGTGACGAGGTCAGCGCTGCAGAACTCGGCGAGTGTGGCTGCGATGGTGCTGACGACGGAGTCGATGATTACTGAGATACCTGAGAAGGAAAAGGCGATGCCCCAGATGCCGCCCATGGACTACTAGGGCGCATTTCCACGAAACGAGCTATGCCACAAGAGAGGGCCCAGATTCGAATCTGGGCCCTCTCTTGTGGCATACTGAAACCAGACTCTCACCGGGGAGCCTTGTAAGAGTAAAACCTGTTTGGTAAACTATATGTCGGTTTTTGACTGGACGCGAGTTTTTATCTAAGTACGATTCGTACACTCCAGCTTGCTTTGTTTTTATGAATACTACATAGGTCAAATATTGGCTTGCATATAGAAGTAGGTTAAACTACATGGCGGGGAGGGGTGGGTGAGTGGTTTAAACCACCAGACTGTAAATCTGGCGCCCGGAAGGGCTTCGTAGGTTCGAATCCTACCCCCTCCACCAGAAGAGATGCAAGATTAAGATAAGGAAGTAAAACAACACACGGCGCCCACATAGCTCAGCGGTAGAGCACGTTCTTGGTAAGAACGGGGTCGGCGGTTCGATTCCGCCTGTGGGCTCCAGCAATAAGGAGACAGAGAGGAGACCAAATGGTCAAACAGAAATTCGACCGGAGCAAGCCACATATTAATGTTGGGACCATTGGCCACGTCGACCACGGAAAGACAACGTTAACGTCGGCCATGACGGCGGTGTTGCATAATACCGCCAAGACGAGCACCAGTTACCGTCCCTTCGATTCTATTGACAACGCTCCGGAAGAGAAGGCTCGTGGTGTTACAATCGCCATCGCCCACATTGAATATGAGACGGCGAATCGCCATTATGCTCACGTGGACTGTCCGGGCCATGCCGACTATATCAAGAACATGATAACCGGTGCCGCTCAGATGGATGGCGCGGTCTTGGTGGTCAGCGCACCGGATGGAGCGATGCCTCAGACCAGAGAGCATATCCTGCTTGCGCGCCAGGTCGAGGTGCCCCGCATTCTGGTAGCTCTGAATAAGGTCGATGCCATGGATGACCCGGAGCTACTCGAGTTGGTTGAGTTGGAAATCAGGGAACTTCTGAATAAATACGACTTCCCCGGTGACGATACTCCTATCGTCCAGGTCAGTGCCCTCAAAGCACTGGAGGAGCAGGAGGCAGGCCAATTTGACGGTCCCTGGAGTCAGAAGATCCTGGATCTCACGCAGGCAATGGATGATTATTTCCCAGTACCACAACGTATCATTGACAAGCCTTTCCTTATGCCCGTCGAGGACGTCTTTAGCATCAAGGGCAGGGGAACCGTCGTTACCGGCCGTGTGGAGAGGGGCGTTCTCAAGACTGGTGAAGAGGTGGAGATAGTCGGTTTCGGCGATGTGAAAAAGACAGTTGCTACAGGCTTGGAGATGTTCCACAAGTTGCTGGATGCGACTGAAGCTGGAGACGCCGTCGGAATCTTGCTAAGGGGCGTAGAGCGTGAAGACGTGGAGCGAGGCCAAGTGCTTGCGAAGCCAGGTAGCGTCCAGCCCCACACAGACGTTGAAGCTGAGGTATATGTCCTAAGCAAGGATGAAGGAGGTCGTCATACTCCATTCTTCACCGGCTATAAGCCCCAGTTTTATGTACGGACATCGGACATCACCGGACAAGCGAATCTGCCCGAAGGGGTGGAGATGGTAATGCCTGGTGATAATATCAAGATGAAGATCAAGCTCATGTATCCGGTTGCCCTGGAAGAGGGTGTACGGTTTGCCATTCGAGAGGGCGGCAGGACCGTCGGCGCAGGAGTTATTACCAAGGTAGGGGAGTAACGGATGGCCAAGAAAGGCGAGGCGCGAGGCGTCATCAACTTCGGGTGTTCCGAGTGTCGGGAGAGGACCTATACCAGCTCGAAAAACCGTCGAAACGACCAACAAAGGATGGAGCTGCGAAAATACTGTCCCCGTTGCCGCTCGCATACCCTACACAAGGAAGTGAGGTAGAGGTTGGCGAGATCATCAGCACGAGGGCCTGGTCCCCGGATCATCTCCAGAGAGACGGCTCGTCGGGGCAGCCCCATACAGTTTTTTCAAGAGACTATCGCAGAACTTCGAAAGTCCGTATGGCCGACTCGAGAGGAGACAACGAGGCTCACTTGGATCGTTATCCTGCTTGCCAGCTTCGTCGGATTCCTGTTAGCAGGACTTGACTTCGTTCTTTCCCAGACCTTTGGCAGGTATGTTATTTGATATCGCACCCGAAGAGATGTGAACTTGAACACCATCATGCTGGGTAAGTGAACTATGGCCGCGCGTAAGACTACTAAAGAAGTCCGCTGGTATATTCTCCACACGTATTCCGGGCAGGAAGAGCGTGCTCAAAAAAACCTGGACCAACGGATCCAGAGTCTGGACATGCAGGACAGAATCCTCAAGGTAGTTATACCCCGTGAAGAGGAAATAGTCTTGAAAGATGGCAAACGGACTGCAGAACAAAAGAAAGTATTCCCGGGATATATCCTCGTCCAGATGGCCATGGACGATGATAGCTGGCACGCAGTTCGCAATACCCCCGGTGTCACAGGGTTCGTCTCATCCGAGGATGAGCAAGCCAAAAGGGCCAAACCCATACCTCTGGACGACAAGGAGGTAGAGTCCATCCTCCACCAGTTGGAGTCGGGCGCACCCAAAGTGATCGTTGGTTTTCAAAAAGGCGAAACAATCCGCATATCTTCAGGGCCGTTCGCCGATTTTATTGGATCAGTCAGCGACATTGATGCAAGTAAGGGAAAGATACGGGTACTGGTATCTTTCTTCGGCAGGGAAACGCCAGTGGAGCTGGACTTCCTGCAGGTTGAAAAGATCTAGGAGGCCAATTGGCAAAGAAGGTTAGGGCGATCATTAAACTTCAACTTCAGGCCGGAAAGGCGACACCCGCGCCTCCTGTAGGCCCAGCGTTGGGACAGCACGGGGTCAATATCATGGCTTTCGTGAAAGAATACAACGAGCGCACCTCGTCCCAGTCCGGTACCATTATCCCTGCCCAACTAACAGTCTATGAAGACCGGTCATTTACCTTCATCACCAAGACACCTCCCGCTGCCGAACTGCTCCGCAAATCGTTAGGTATCGAGAAAGGTGCTGCCCAAGCTGGAATCAGCCCTGTTGGTACCGTTACGAAAGAATCGATCCGTCAAATAGCCGAGCAAAAGATGAAGGACCTCAATGCCACCTCGGTTGAAAAGGCGATGAAAATAATTGAAGGCACCGCAAGAAGCATGGGAATTACGGTGGAAGAGAACTAACAGATGGTAAGACGCAGCAAGCGCTATTTGCAATTACAGGAGAAACTGGATCCGGACAAAGCTTATACGCCCGAGGAAGCGCTGGCTTTGATCAAGGAAACGGGTAACGCAAAATTCGACGAGTCGGTGGAATTACATATTCGCACGGGCGCGGATACAAGGCATGCAGACCAATTGGTCAGAGGTGTTGTCATCTTGCCCCATGGCCTGGGAAAGCAAACCAGGGTCATGGTATTTGCCACAGGGGAGGCAGCGGACATCGCCAAACAGGCCGGTGCTGACTACATCGCCGATGACGACATGATAAAGAAGATAGAAGGTGGATGGGCGGAGTTTGAAGTGGGTCTGGCGGTACCCGACGTCATGAGTAAAATCGGGCGCCTGGGTCGGGTACTCGGCAGGCGAGGGCTTATGCCTAATCCCAGGACTGGTACTATGGTTCAACCACAGGACTTACCAAGAGCCATCGAAGAGGCCAAGCAGGGTCGGTTGGAGTACAGGATGGATCGCACCGCCATCATCCACACTTCTGTAGGTAAGGTTAGTTTTTCAGTGGAGCAGCTACTGGTTAACATGACAACGTTAGCGGACGCCGTAATAAAGGCCCGGCCGGCCGCAGTTAAGGGCGCATTCATAAAGTCGGCCTTCCTCACAACTACTATGGGTCCTAGCATCCTGTTAGACCTATCGAGTTTGATGGCGCTGAAGCCAGCATAGTGGGTCCAACCGATTATCGACTGCGTTGACGCAGCGTGTCTCTAATGCTAAGGTATAGTCGAAAGTAAAGTTGAGGCGCCGAAGAAAGCGGGCCCCCGTGTAAATTGGGGTTAAAAATACCAGCCTGCTGAGGTGAGGGGATACTCAAAAGGTTTCGATGTAGGTTGGGGCCGACTGCCAGAACCTGAAGAACTGTCGGAACCAGGGCTTGATTGAGGAGTTTTCCCTGCGCAAACGGCGCAGGGTTTTTTATTGCCCGAAAATACTAATAAAGGTAGAGCCTATGCCGACACAAAAGAAGATTGATGAGGTCGAGAAGCTAGGAAAGAAATTGGCCGAGTCTAATATCGTAGTTGCTACCGATCATACCGGCCTGGACGGCAGCGCGATGACCGAGCTGCGCCGGAAGATGCGGGACAGCAGCGTAGAATATCGAGTGGTAAAGAACACCTTGGCTTACCTGGCTGCAGAATCAGCCGACATGCCTCAGGTCAGAGAGGTTGTAAGCGGCCCAACGGCGTTGGCCTTTGGATACCAGGACCCGATCACAGTTGCTAAAGCTCTTGAGGAGTACATAAAGGTCAACAGGTCTCCTTTGGCGATAAGAGGGGCCATTCTCCAGGGCCGAGTCCTGACTCCCGCGCAAGTCACGGCCCTGGCAACGTTGCCACCGAGAGAAGTGTTGATGGCCCAGCTATTAGGCCAGTTCAAGCAGCCGTTGGTCGGTCTGGTAAGTCAATTACAGGCGCCCATGTACCGGCTCTTATCGGCCTTGAACGGGCCTGTTGTCTCTCTATCCTTAGTACTTCAACAAAGAATTCAGCAAATGGAGTCCCAGGAAGGGGCGTAGTTTTGAAAGGAGATATATGGCAAAAGCAGAAGTAAACGCAAAAGATGAGGTTCTCGAAGCGATCAAGAAGATGTCAATCATTGACTTGGCGGCATTGGTGAAGGACCTGGAGACGGAGTTTGGTATTACCGCTGCGGCTCCCATGGCCATGGCCGCTGCTCCCGCGGCCGCGCCGGGCGCACCTGCCACGGCGGATGGTGCGCAGGATGCAGAAGAGGAACAGACCGAGTTCAGCGTTACCCTTCACGATGTTGGTGCGAACAAGATCAACGTGATCAAGGCTGTACGTGAAGTCACTACTCTTGGACTCCGAGAGGCTAAAGAGTTTGTGGAAAGCGCGCCCGCCAAGGTCAAAGAGGGTGTCGGTAAGGAAGATGCAGAGAAGGCAATCAAGGCTCTTGAAGCGGCCGGAGCTACTGCAAAGATTGAATAGTCTGTGCGTTGGTTTTCCCTAGTGCTCGGAGGTACAGTTTGAGTCGACGAAAGGATAGAGAGCGCTTCTTGCAAATGAAGCAGCTCAATCCCAACTACCAGGGCTTTCGGGGTCAGGGCGTTGATTCGGCCACGCCTGATAACGCATCTCTCCAGCCTATCACCTGTTCTGTGTGCGGAAAGAAACGAAATGTTCCCACGGGAGTAGCTTTGGAGGAGGGCGAGGACTACGTCTGCCTTAGCTGCCGGGAGGAAGAAGCTCAGGCGGGCGAAAGCTCCGAGGGTTAACCTGATTTCGCTACCGGAAATGGGGTAGGAGACCGTCCAGGTAGTTGTAAGCTTCAGAAAGTTGGGAGTCGATCTGCTGCTGAATATCCTGCACAGTAAGAGCAACCTCAATGTCGGGCTCGACTCCATTTCCCTGGATCAGCTTGCCCCCTGGTGTATACCATAGCGAGATTGGCAAATATATAGCCGAGCCGTCGCTCAACTCCTTAAAGACGCTCAACGAGCCTTTACCGAGTGTACGTGTGCCGATGATTTCGGCCCGCTCAGCCTCCTGCAAAGACCCCGCCACAGCTTCTGCCACGTTTCCGGTAAGCGCATCGATCAACACCGCGATCGGAAGGTCGGTTGTCGCTATCCCGTCTGGTTCGATGGGCCATTCTGTACGTGAGCCATCTTTGTCTACCTCATACATAAATAGGCCGTCAGTAAGAAATTGACTAACGATTTCTTGCGCTGCCTCAATGGATTCGCCCTGATTGCCCCTGAGATCGAGGATCAATGCCAGCATTTCTATTTGTTTCAGCTCCTCAAGCCCATCCAAGAACTCATCCGGCGTTTGTTTCTTGAAATCGGTGATAGTGATATGTCCGATACCCCCGGGAAGGAGCCTTCGGTCTACTGTATCAATCCCGATTTCGTCCCTAAATACAGCTACGTCGAAGGGTTCGTCGTCCCCTAGGCGTTCTATTGTGAGGGTCACCTTTGAGCCGACTGGCCCCCGAACCAGGTCTACAACTTCCTGGAGGCTCTTCCCTTCAATAGGTTCTCCTTCCACCCCCAGGATTACGTCCCCCGGCTTCAATTCTGCCTTTTCGGCGGGACTGTCATCCATCGGTGACAACGCGACCCTTCCATCCAGTATCGCGACAAAAGCTCCGATGCCCTGATATGTGTCCTCCAGAAGCTCCTTGGCCCGTTGATATTCTTCGGGAGACAGGTAAGCGATTGTATCGTCGCTCAGGCCTTTCAGCAGTCCCTGAATCGCCGCCTCCGACAGCACATCGGATTCAGCATCAGGCCACTTATCTATGATCAGAGTCCAGGACTTCCAGACATCGGAGATCTCTTCCGGCACATCTTCGGGCATGCGGCCCCTTGAGGAAGTCAGTTCGGTCAAGAAAGGGTAGGCAGGTTGCTCTACGGTGTCGAGCATTCCCAGAATCATGTTTCCGGTTGCCTGTGTTGAATCCAGGCTACCACCTTGTACGTAGGAATCTCTGACAATGGCCCACGCTTCCCATACAAGTCCGGCTTCGCTAGGGGTAGTATCCTCGGACCGGCATGCTACACCGACAAGGACGGCTGCTGATAGTAGGACAAGTATGGATTTGAATCTCGTTATCTTCATGTTAACGAATGAGTATCGAAGCGAACTCAGTTCTGTTGAATAACGGGGTTATCGTGTCTACAATACACCTACGAGTATCGTTTGCATATGGTTTTGAAGAGTCCTCAAATGGTAGGGAGGCAATTTAAACAGCTATGAAGTGGAACCTATTAATTGCAACGATAGCGCTCTTGACCATCGCGGCTGCTTGCGGTGGGGGTTCAGATAATGGTGAGGAGCAAACTACCCAAGCTTCCCCAACGGACACAGTAGCGCCTACCACCGAACCTACACCCACCCCGACTCCGACGGTACGGTCCTCTGAGCCGGGTCAGGCCATAGAAGGCGGCACTCTTGTACGGGGGTGGCGTGACCCTCCCACCCTTGACCCACATCTGGCAACCGACGCTACCTCTGCCACGATTATCGTCGAGGTCTTTGGCGGTCTAGTTACCATAGACCTCGACCTGAAGATCGTTCCCGACTTGGCCGAAGGCTGGTCTGTTAGCGCGGATGGCAGGACATATATGTTCAATCTCCGGGAGAATGCGAAATTCCATAGCGGAAAGCCAGTGACTGCCCAAGACGTTAAATGGTCCATCGAGCGGGCAGTGAACCCGTTAACGGCAGCCCCAGTTGTAGACCAGTACTTGGGCGATATCGTTGGAGTGGATGAAAGGTTGAATGGCGATGCTGATGAGGTTACGGGTATCAGGGTAATCGACCAACGCACGGTGGAAATCGCCACCGACGCCAGCAAGTCCTACTTCCTTGCTAAGCTCACCTACCCCACGGCCTTTGTTCTCGACCAGGAGAATGTGGAAACCGGCCGTCGATGGTTTAGGGAACCCAATGGAACGGGCCCATTCAAATTGGACGAATATGTGCCGGGCGAAAGACTGGTGCTTGCAAGAAACGAGAACTTTCATCTTGCCCCTCCCAAGCTAGACAAGGTCAGATTCATCCTCAGCGGTGGCACCACCATGCTGATGTACGAGAACGACGAGATACATCTTGCGGGAGTTGGCGTTGCCGATCTGGACCGAGTCTTGGATCCCAACAACTCCCTCAACGCCGAACTCCAGAGAGCGCCACCGACTTTCAGCGTCGACTATATAGGAATGAACGTTAACGCGCCCCCATTTGAGGACCAGAAGATCCGTCAGGCGATGAACTATGCCATCGACAAATCCGTAATCGCGAGGGATGTTCTTGCCAACCTGGTAGTTCCAGCGGCGGGAATACTTCCTCCGGGATTCCCTGCTTACAATGAGGATCTCTCAGGATACGCATACGACCCGGACAAAGCCCAGCAACTACTGCGCGAGTCCACGTATGGATCAGCGGAAAACCTCCCGCGCATCATCTTGACCACGGCCGGAAGCTTCGGCTCCGGTGTATCGCTGGACTTGGAGGTCGTTCTGGAGATGTGGCGCCAGAACCTGGGAATCCAAGTAGAGATTCAACAGACCGAGTTCGCTACCTACCTTCAGGACCTGAACAAGCGCAGATTCCAGATGTTCCAGATAGGCTGGATCGCCGACTACCCGGACCCCGAGAACTTCCTGGATATACTCTTCCACGGCGGTAGTTCTAACAATCACACCGGAATTGACAATCTGGCGTTGAACAGTATTCTTGAACAGGCCAGGACCGAAAGGGACGAGACCAGGAGGTTCGACCTGTATCATCAGGCTGAGGAGCTTGTCGTGGACCAGGCTCCTTGGGTGCCGTTGTGGTACAGCGGCGAACAGTATCTGCTGGTCAAGCCCAACGTGAAGGACTATTTCTTGACGCCTCTTGTGATACCCAAGCTGAGGCACGTATATTTCACTGAGGAGTAGCGAGTTTAGCTCGACTCTGATGGCTGGGATGCATGGTTCTTGCCGGCCTGCCGTAGTCGATTAGAATGGGACTGGTATGTGGGTCTATATAGCTCGGAGACTCATGTGGACCCCTTTTCTCTTACTGGTGGTCTCATTCATTACATTTACTCTTGGGCGTTTTGGTCCCGGCGATCCTGTTCAAATACTCATGGGTCAGTACAACAACCCTGAGGCTGTAGAGCGAATCAGGCACCAGCAAGGCCTCGACAAGCCCTTATTAGTCCAATATGGCACCTACGTCAAGAACGCTTTTCAGGGCGATCTTGGTGAAAGCTACAAATACCGTGGTAGGGACGTAAGCGAGCTCATACCTAAGCGTTTGTGGGTGTCTGCTCAGTTGGGTTTCGCAGCCATGATCATTTCCATTGGACTGGGCATCCCGCTGGGATTTTTCGCTGCCATCAAGCAGGGTACGTGGATAGATACTTTAACTGTAAGTGTTGCTTTGCTTTTTATGTCGGTTCCCGTGTTCTTGACCGCACCGGGTCTTCTGATCGTCTTCGCCCTGTGGCTTGATTGGCTTCCCACCCACGGGTGGGGAGGATTCTTCGATACTCAGATCATTTTGCCCGCTCTTGTGCTGGGAATCCCAGGCGTGGCAGGAATAACCAGGCTGACCCGCGCAAGCACTTTAGAGGTACTTACCCAAGAATTTGTTCGTACTGCAAGGGCCAAGGGGTTGAGGGAGTTTGTCGTGCGCTACAGACATATTCTCAGAAACGCCTTGATACCATTGTTCACCGTGATTGGCCTCTCGCTGGCCACCCTCCTCGAAGGGGCTTTCATCACCGAGCTTATTTTTGGCATACCGGGGATCGGGCAGCTAGGAATAGAATCCGTCTTCGCCCGGGACTATCCCATAATCATGGCGCTGACACTGGTAATCGCTGTCTCCTTCGTCATAGCCAACCTTTTGGTGGACGTAGGCTACAGATTCATCGATCCACGTATACGCTACTAAATTCGTCTTCGTTGGAACGTAATGGCAACAGATGCGGTAGAGGAAAAGAGAATATTCGACCCGGAGGCCGGTGGGAAGAGCCTGTGGTCAGAGTCTATTCGCAGGCTGTTGCGGAAGAAGGTGGGCGTCGCGTGCCTCACCGTAATCGTTCTCTTCTATGGCGCCGGTATTCTGTCTTCCTGGGTTACTCCCTACGGTTACAATGACCAAGACCTCTCTAACACCAAACTAGGACCGTCATTGAGCCATCCTTTGGGCACGGACAGGCTTGGAAGGGACTTACTCACTCGGGTTATCTTCGGACTTCGCACTACCGTAATCATCACGCTGGCTTCGTTGGTCACCGGTGGATTGTTCTTGGGTATTGGCCTGGGCTTGATATCGGGCTACTTCGGGAAGCTGGCAGACTCTGTCATCATGAGAGTTGGAGAGGTGTTCTTAGCCTTTCCAGGTATTTTCCTGGTGATTCTCATAGCGGCGACCCTTAGGCCAAGAGTGATCGAATGGGTCAGGTCCATCGAGAACACCACTGGCATAGATGGTATCGTGAGACTTGGAATCGCCGACTACATCGTCGTCTTTGGTGCGCTCGCGGCTTTTTCATGGGTGGGAATGGCCCGGTTGGTGAGGGGGCAGGTGCTTTATGTTAAGCAGAATCAATACGTCGAGGCTGCCCAAGCGATAGGTGCGTCCACGCGGAGGATCCTATTTTTCCACGTGTTCCCCAACATACTGCCGCCTGTGATCGTCGTCGTTTCGATGGGTATGGCAGCCGCCGTGGGAGCCGAGATAGTGTTGAGCTGGCTCGGCATCGGGATTCAGCCGCCGACACCCAGCCTGGGGGTCATGATTTTCGAGAACGGCAACATATCGGTATTGCGGACAAATCCTCACCTGCTGTTGGCGCCGGTCATAACCGTTACGATTCTGGTATTCGCTTTCAATTTGCTGGGCGATGCCCTGAACGACGCATTTAATCCCAGGGCAAAATAAGATCTGTTTGACCGCTGGCAATCCTAGGACTTTTTGCGGCGCACAACTTGACGAAGGCTCCACTTGAAGGGGAAGAACAGGAAGGGGCTCCCTAAAAGGGCCAGCATGCCAAATTGTATCGGTACACTGCCTGCTCCTCCTCCTGGAGCCGAGCAGCTTCCAGACGACCTCTCCGTTTCTTCGCTGCCTTCGTCGGCAGTCGCAGGAAGAGCCTCAGTGGCCGGGACCTCCTGAGTAGCCTCTGACAGCGGAGTGGGCTGTTCCTCTTGGTCAGAGCTAGATATGTCGTCCGTTTCTGTTTGGTCTTCTACGGGCTCAGGATCTTGGCCCGTCCTCGAGGCTTGGTCGCGTTCTAACTGATCGGGAGGAGGAAACGGAGGCAGACGCAGTGAAAGCCGCCACTCGGAGTCCAGGCCGTACTGGTCGAACCCATATACTTGCTCTAGCGCTGGATCGACGGCCAAGCCGTTTCGAAGGGCGCCCATAAATTGAGCCATCTTCTCTGGGCCGTATCTGGCGATCACGTAACGGACAACTGACCTGCTTTGACCGTATGCTATGGTTATGTCATCAGGTCCTCCCCCGAACGCGGTTAAGTACCATAGAGGCTTGAGGCGCCGGGTAAAGATACCGTATGCGAGGGCCCGGTCGTAGCTCTCGGTCTGGTCTTGATTCCCGAATTCGGCTAGGCCTTCATTGAGCCATGCGGGGACACTCAAATAGCCCGATTTGGTCGCATCCGCGACGAGGATGTGGGTTAGCTCATGGGAAGCGACCCCGATGAAATCCGGGTCCGAACTTAGGACCAGCACTACCCTCTCAATCGGCCAGGCCTGCCCTTCGGTTATCAGGCCTTCACGTACCGATTGAGACCGGAAAGGCAATGCCCGGGCCATATCCCTATAGTTGCTATAAGAAACTACCCGTATGGGTTTATCAGGAGTGGCGCCCAGCACAGGACCCATTTCGTCTATGGTGCGCTGAGCCGCAGCCAAGACATTCCGGGCCCGGTTCTCTACAAACTCCCCGTAGTAGTAGACCGTCAAAAGGCCCTCGGTGATTTCCTGCCACTTCAATGAGCCGTCCAGGTAGAGAAACTCACGGTCATCGGTACGCAGCACCTGACCTTCCGCGTCACTAATTTCGAAAGAATAGCGAATGACCGTACCGGGAGGCAGATGGTTAGTGCCTTGCCCGGTGACCATCTCGTATTCGCCTTTGACCTCGGTGCCTGGCACGATGTCCAAATACCCATAGGTGCTTCGTTCACTACCCACTGGTTTCAAGAACACCCGGACCTCTTCTATCGGACTTGGAGACGTGGCCTCTAACTGGAAACTAACGCCCTCTGGGAAAATGCTTTCTACCTTTTCCGAGACGATCCGTATGGCTTCTCCATCGGCGGAGACAATAGTCGGGTACATCGCGCTGGCAATCAATGCTACCAGTACGATCAACATCGTGGTGGGTATCAACGACCTGTTAAGCATCGTCACAATCATTGGCCTCTATGTATTTTATCCGAGACCATCCTCGTTGTCTAAAACCTGAATGACAGTTATACGAAATGCGACTGAATACGGTTTGGTTAGGTTGACATTGGCTTGACTTATTCAAAAAGCTGACAATATACTAGCCTAGGGCTTGAACCAGTAGGGGAAGCCCACTTTTTAACTGCTTGAAGACTCGGAGATTCGCCGGATGGGCAAGAAGAATATCGTGGTGGTGGGTGGAGGGACTGGGAATCATACTACCCTCAGCGGTCTAAAAAACGAAGATTGCGACCTTACGGCTGTAGTCGCGATGACAGACAGCGGAGGAAGTTCTGGGCGCCTGAGAGAAGAGCTCGGACATCTACCCCTCGGTGACATCAGGCAGTGTCTTATCGCCCTCGCCCCGGATGACCGATCTACCGCGTTGATGGCTCGGCTCTTGGATTACCGTTTTAACGCCGGAAATGGACTCCACGGCCATAACTTCGGCAACCTGTTCTTGACGGCCCTGGCCGAAGTTACCGGCAACACGGCGACGGCAATCGCCGAAGCCTCCCGTATGTTGGACATCAGAGGCACCGTTCTCCCTGTAACCCTGACCAGTTCTACCTTGGTGGCTCGGCTAACTGACGGGTCCGAGATCGTGGGAGAGGCCAATATAGACCAACGAAAAGAGTACCTAGAGGTCAAAATAGATTATGTCCATCTCACTCCAAAGGCATACGCCTACCCACCCGTTATCGAGGCCATCGAAGAGGCTGATGCCATAGTCATGGGGCCGGGAGACATCTACACAAGCATAGTCCCGAATCTTCTAGTCGAGGATGTCGCGCAGGCAATTAGGAATTCTAAAGCGGCGAAAATATGCGTTTGCAACCTGATGACGAAACCAGGAGAATCGGACGGCTTCAAGGCGTCCGACTTCGTAAAAACCGTCCGCGAGTATCTGGGAACGTCCAATGGTCTTGATTATCTTGTAGTAAATAATGCCCCCTTCCCCGATAAGCTAGTACAAAGGTACAGCTCTTTCGGTCACGCCCCTGTAGAGGTCGACCTGGGTGAATGCAAAAAGCTGGTCTCGGACGTTGGACAAGTCCCATTGTTGTCGGCGGGCACCTATATTCGCCACGATCCCCAAGCGTTAGCTAAATCCATCCTGGGATTTCTCGAACGATGGGCCCCTAAAGTCAGCTCGTCCATGCGTAATTAGGCTCCCAAAAGTGTGTGGTATCGTAGGCTATGCAGGCCACAGACAGGCCTGGCCTATCATTCTAGAGGGGCTTCAGCATCTCGAGTATCGGGGATATGATAGCGCCGGTATAGCGATCCTCAGTCCATCAGGCCAGCTAGAAGTTCGCAAGTCTGTCGGCAAGGTTCGTGACCTCTCCTCGGCTCAGTCCAATGGCGTGCCCCAAGGCCAAATAGGGTTGGGTCACACGAGGTGGGCTACCCATGGGAAACCCACCGTAGAGAACGCTCATCCCCACACCGATTGCAAGAACCAAGTAGCTGTCGTCCACAATGGCATTGTAGAGAACTACCTGCAGCTCAAGAATGAGCTCACCTCGAAGGGACACGTTTTCTCTTCCGAGACCGACAGCGAAGTTATAGCCCACCTTATCGAAGATGGCCTCAAAACGGGCTTGGAGTTTGAAGCGGCCTTCACGAACCTCAGGACCCAGTTAGAGGGGTCGCAAGCGATAGTCGCCACTCGGATAGGGGGACCAAATGTCCTTCTCGCGTTGCGCCTGGGCAACGCCGGAGGAATCGTGGTGGCCCACATGGGTGGTGAGGTCATGATCAGCAGCGATCTCCCTGCGCTGGTACCCTTCGCCGACCAGGTGAGTTTTCTCGACAACGGCGAAGTCGCGGTCGTCACAGGAGACGGAGTCACCTTCATCGGCCTCGAGGGCAAAGCCATCAGCAAGAGGTCACAACCCGTATCTCAGAGCGCTGCCTGGGTGGCAAAAGAGGGCTACAAGCACTTCATGCTCAAGGAAATAATGGAACAGCCCAGAGTGGTATCAAACGCCCTCAGCGGCCGTGTGAATTTCGACAAGGGCGAGATTGCCCTTGAAGACTTCCCCCTTTCCGAGGCAGAAGTGAAGGAACTTCGGCGGATAGTCCTCATAGGCTGCGGGACCAGCCTTCATGCGGCGATGGTTGGGCGGCACTTCATGGAGGGTATCGCCGGCTTGGCCGCGGACGTAGACAGCGCCTCGGAGTTCCGATACCGGGACTTTCACATAGACGAACACACTTTGGTGGTCTCCGTTGGTCAGTCGGGGGAGACCGCCGATACCTTAGCGGCCATGGCGGCGGTTCGCGAAAAGGGTGGCAGACTCGTCACTATATGCAATGTTGAAGGCAGCCAGGCAACCCGGCTGGCGGAAGGCATGTTGCATATGAGGTCTGGCATGGAGATCGGGGTTGCCAGCACCAAAACCTACATCGCTTCCATTGCAGTTATGTACATTCTGTCTGCCTACCTTGGGCAGATCAGGGAGACTGTCAACCGTGATAAGTCGAAAAATCTGATTGGTGAGTTCGCACGCCTCCCCAATCTGCTGGGAAAGCTACTTTCCGACCATGCGCCCTATGAGACATTGGCCAAGAAGTATCACAAATACGAAGATTTTCTCTACCTGGGAAGAGGCCTTAATTACCCGACGGCGATCGAAGGTGCCCTGAAACTCAAGGAGATAAGCTATATCCACGCGGAAGGGTATCCTGCCGGTGAGATGAAACACGGGCCGATAGCCTTGATCGATTCCAATATGCCTGTGGTGGCGATAGCCCCCCGTTCTTCCCTTTACACCAAAATGGTCAATAACGTGAAAGAAGCCAAGGCGAGAGATGGATTGGTTATCGCTCTAGCATCAGAGGGGGATGAGGAACTTCCTCCCCAAGTGGACGACGTCCTTTATATCCCTGAGTGCGGCGAACTGTTGAGTCCTTTTTTGGCGGTTGTCCCGCTCCAGTTGCTGGCCTACTACATAGCCGTCCGTAGAGGGTGTGATGTAGACCAGCCTCGCAACCTGGCCAAATCGGTGACCGTCGAGTAGCCGACCTAGGTTGAGTCTTTCTTACGTAGAGATACAACGATGGTGGTGTCTCTTTCCAGAGTAAAGTCGAAGAAGATCCACTGGCCTCGGCTCGAGTTGAAGTCTGGTGAAGTCGACAATAGCTCGAAAGCGGGGTCTAACTCCATCGCAAGGCTTACCCCCCTGGTCCATTCCAGGCTGTATTGAATGGGTAACGTCATGACGCTACCGGGCTCTATGACCAGATAGGCTCCAACCTCTGTCAAGCGAGTTGGTCCTGTATCCGAGTTGCGCACGATTGACGCCGAATCGGCGTCTGGATATCCGAAAATCAGCTTAAGCGCTCCTTCGTGTAAGGGTACTGGGGGGACCTCGATATCCGTCGACATTGGGGGAAGATAGACTCGTACGTAGTTCCAGTAGCAGTGATATATTGCCCAAGCGAATTGGCGGCAGATCTCATCCTTTGGCGGGTCACTATTTTCGTAGCGTAGTCGTAATTTGGCGTTGACAGGCTTATCGGGAATGAGGGAGACGCTGTACTCTAAAGAACGTTGCACGCCTTTGGTGGAGTGTCCGGGGAAGGAACTATCCACCACCATAAGATAATCAGGGTCCACCGATGGTAGCGCTCCGTTCCATCCCCGTTCCCAAAGGAAGCTATCATCCACTGGCGGGAAAACGTGGATAAGAATGTTTTTCTTGTCCAGGTGCTCTTTCAGCCGCTCAATCAGTTTACGTCTCAACGTGTCCGGCAGGGGAGAATCTGTTACTCGCTCTTGCAGTGCGAAGAAGGCATCCTCATCGAAACACCTCTTACCTCTGAGTGACACGTGACGTGCTTCACATTCGTACCCCAGGAGACCGTCCGTATAATCTTCGGCAGTTTGGTGGGTCAGGACCTCGCTAACACCTGGAACTTTTATGTCCCCAAAGTCATCAATCAAGTCCAGCATAAGCCCTTTAGATCCAGTTATAACTCCGTCTACCTGGACCCCCTGCCCAAGCTCATAAATCTCAGCGACCATGGCGGCCGAGGATGGAAAGTGGGGGTTCCAGTTGGCGTCGCGGAAAAGAAGTCTTCCCATCCAGAGGTACCAGAACAGGCCTTCGGGTGGATCTGGGTTACCCGTCAGGGGCGCCCTGTCCACCGTGGTACTGTCGTGAAAGACCAGGTCAGACAGCTCGCCCTCGTCTATAGTCACTTGGACCGCGATGCCAATGAAGCCGCCTGAGGCGCGAATCTCCTGCTGGTTCTGCCCAAGCAGGAGGTAGTTTCGAGGCTCTTCAAAACCCAAGAACGAGATGAGAAACCTGGTAGCGCTGATGGCTTCGTCCAATATGATTTCAATACGGCCGGTACTGGTCAGGGAGATATCGGTAGGGCCTGTAAACAAGATGGAAGGTATGAAAGACTCGGCTTCGAATCCTTGAACTGACAGAAGCTTTTGCAGGGACGATACTTGCTCTCTGGCCAGAGTCAGCTCTTGCTCGGACTGTTCTAGAGCCACCTTGGCCACTGCCCCGAACTCCTGCGAGAGGAATCCTTCCGTCTCCATGGCTTCCGCGATCTCTACAAGGCCTCGTGTACCCGCGGAGACATGGCGAAGCATCGTCACTCCAGGACCCAGTGTATCCAGGACCTCGATTACCGCCTCGGTTTCAGCGGGGTCTTCGGAATCCAATGCCCTGGCCAAACGCCTGACTCTATCCAGAGATTCTTCCAACGCGGCAGCCTGTTGCGCAACGTTTTCCAGAGCCAGACCGGCCTCTTCAGGGTTGGCGAAAACGTCCAAGGGGTCTTCGGCTAACTTCTGCAGTGAAGTCAGCTCCCTGCTGAGGGTGTAGGTGTGTCCGATGATGTCGGGGCTGGTACGGCTCAGATAAACTACTGTTTGTAGAGCGGGCACGTACCTGTCAACCAGCAGGCCATATGAAGTGCCCCTCTCGGTAGCGGGAAGCTGCTGCCGTAAGGCCCTAACCCGTCTCAAGTCTCTTTGCGCCTGGATCAGTTGAGGTTCCGCTTCCTTGAGGGCACTGGCCACCGTGTCTGCCGCCACCTCGGGCGGAAGCTCGTCCAGTGGCATAGCTATAGCGGCGCTGTAGGCACTGGCCAGGTTGCGGCCTGCTCTTGCTTGATAGTACCCCATCTCCAGCAACGTATCTGCTTCGTCGATCCTGCTACCAACCACAGGCAGCCAGGTAAAGGCCCGAAGGAATCCAATGCGGGATCTGGCCTTTCTTGTGGACTCTTCAGCGTCCCGGAATCGACCTTCCAGAGACTGGTATACTTCCACCTGGATCAGGTCCACTGGAGTCAGATGAGATAACTCTGCTTGTAGCTCCCGGTACGTCTGGCGGGCGTCTAACGCTGCCGAAACTCCACTCCATACGAATCCCCCGAGAACGCCGAATATGACCAGCAGCGCTCCACCGCTCACTATCGCCCATCGCCGCCTGCGACTTAGCCGCGTCCACCCCTGCCGGTACCCACCGGAGGGTTTCTTGAACCAACCGGGTCGTCGAGCCGGCAGGGCTTCCCACAATATGTTCCAACGGGTTTTAGCCCGCTGGAACAGTCTATCGATTGCCTTCATGTCAAACCGTGCATCAACGACGAGTCCGGATTGGTGATGTTGCGCGTATAACCGAGGTGATGTGACATTGACCCTTAATTTACGCCACCTATATACTATCCTAGTGCTCTTAGTACGGCCAAGGCCAGCCGAAAGGATTGGCCAATCGAGCATGGCGAAAGTAAAATATGATATTAAGTCGGATTCGGGGCCTTCTACTGCCTTTGGTTGCGATGGCACTTTTGGCAGGCTTGGCTTCCGGTCTCACGTCTGCTGATACCCCGTGGCCAACCCCCCCTCCGGGTCCTGGACTTCCGGTCCCCCGGGTAATCAATCCTTCCGACGTGAAACCTGTAAGTGTGCCGGCTGTTCCAGGGGCTACCTCCTGGATCGTGCTGCCGTTGGCGCCTACGAATCCCCAATTCCCTCCGGTACCGCATTCAGTTTTTGAATCCTCAGATGGCACGCACATTCGTGTTGACGCCGGATCCATCGATACCACTGTACAAATAGTATATGAGCCGATACCCCTGGAGAAGGCTCCTGCAGGCAGTTCTCGTCAGGAACTAATAAGGGTCTTCAGACTCAGCGCCGCCAATCATAACGGCGACAGTATTCACCTCCAGATTCTACGGCCTTTGGTCCTGGAAGTCCCGGCTATTGGTAGGGACCCATCGAGGGTAATGCTGGCGGTGTACGACAAGGACTCAGGTTGGACACCGCTTGTGACCGCTTACCACAAGGCTCGAGGGGTTCTCCAAACCCGTCTACTGGAGCTAGGGCAATTCGCCGTCCTGGGGGAACCTACGATTATAACGGGTGTTGTCTCCACTGGAGTTGAATCTCGCCTCGGCTAAGGTAATCCTCTTTTCCAACCGCATGCTAAGTAAGATCACAGCCAGAACTTCTCCGCTTATCGATCGCACGTCCCATCTACCCGTAACCAGATGGTTGCAACGAGCAAGCCACACGGCGGCCTACCAGAAAATAGCCGTCATAGGGGCGTTCTCCATCTTGGGTGTGATTTTGTTCTGGCCGATGTTCGGGCCGGATTATCCACCTGGCGTGGATACCGCCACCTTCCTTCATCTTAGCTGGGTGACCAAGCTGGCCGCCTCGGGTGATCTATCGAACCCCTTTAGCGATCCCTATTGGTACGGTGGTTTTTCATATTTGGTCGCCTATCCACCCCTGGGATACGGTCTGGTAGGCGTTCTCAGTTTCATTACTACCATAAGCGTATCCCACCTCTACCTGGTGTTTGTTATTGTCGCTTACGGTGCTATAGGCGCCACCACCTACTGGCTGGCGTTGGAGTTGGGGCTTACCCGTTGGGCCTCGGCACTATCCGGTCTGTTGGCTGCTCTGGCCTATCCGTTGCTTGGCGCTATATTCCTGTAGGGTTGGTACACCTCGATACTTGCCATGCCCCTTGGCCTGGCCGCATTTATATTTTTGGAAAGGTCGTTGAGAACCGGCAGTCGTTCATCGGCCGCCTGGGGTTGGGGGGGGGGGGGGGGGGGGGGGGGGGGGGTTGATGGCGTTGAGCATACTCACTCACCATATGACCGGGTTGGGTCTGGGGCTTGGAATGGTTGGCTGGTTCATATTTCATGCCGTCGTCAGACTCTATTCCCTCCGGCGGTTAGTAGTCAATTCAGGGATGTTCATATCGATAGCCGTTCTGATAGTCCTGCCATGGGCCATCCCTTTCTTGATTCATGCCCTGGACGTTGGATTTCGGCGGGAGATCCCTGGGCTCTGGCAGCCCGACATCTCCATATATACCAGGTATATCATCGATTCTTCCCGAATCGGCGATTTTATCTATCCAACCTATCTTGGGATCACCTTTATGGCACTGGCCATAGCAGGGACGGTCTATGCTCTCGTGGAGAAGCAACGGTTGGGCGGTCTGGCCGTCTTGTTGATCGTCTTGTTGTGGTTCAGCATGGGAGCTGATAACAACCCACTAATCAGAGTTTATCCTTTCAGCGGTCTTGATATCGCCCCCTTTCATCTGTTCATGGTTCCCTTTATGGCTATTTTGGGTGGGCACTGGTGATGCGTTTAGTCGGTTTCCTGAAGGAGCTTTGGCCCGATCTTCAGCCGCGCATTTGGCACACGGCAATTGGCGGGATACTAATAGCTGTCTTGGCATTGCCGGTCACGGAAGCCTGGGAGGCTCGAAGTTTTATTGAGCCATATAAGCTAGATAGATCAGTTGACCAGGCGATAGAATGGCTTGCTGGACAGTCAGTTGTGGTGGATGGCCAGGAAAACCGGGTCTATTCCGTGGGGCTGTGGAACTGGGACGCATTCCTAATCCCGGAACAGGCTGGATTGCCCTGATCGACGGTTGGCACGACGAAGGAGCGAAAAACGTCCGAGATATTCGAGAGCTTCGAATCATGGGCTGGACGGGAAACGTGGACATCTTTCGGGCCCACGAACTGCTCACAAACCAGGGAGCGCAATACGTCCTGGTCAACAGGACGTTGGGTTATAGAGCCGAAGCGTCCGACGTTTTCTGGCAGGAATTGGAGGCCCATCCGGAGATGTTCGAGAAGCAACAAGAGTGGACAGACGTTGCCATATTTCGAGTTCTACCTTTGGACTCCTCTGTGACAAGGATGCCCTTGGCCTCAAGTCCCTCGAGGCCTTTTATCGAGTGATGAAACTACGATATTTGGCTCTGATAATGACCTGTATCTCGGCTGTGGTCCTTCTGGCAAGCTGTAGCTCAGACGCAGAGCCGGGATCGCAGGTATCCGCTGACCGGCCAACCATTACCTCTTCGGCGACCGCCAAGATAATAATAACCGAGACCTCTTCTCCGACACTGACAAGAGTTCAGCCTGTGCCTGCTCACCTGGTGCTAGCCCCTGGAGAGACGGTGGCCTTTTCCGCCATCGCCTTCGACCAAGAGGGGCGCGAGTTGCGTGGGGCCACGTTTAGCTGGCAGGTTATCGAGCCCGAGGTTGGTACCATTACCCCCGGTGGCGTATTTCGAACTGGAATCAAAACGGGTACTTTCGAGAATTCTCTGGTCGTTACCGCCCGCGCGCCGAGCAGCGCCCGCTCTCCCAGCCTCAGTGGCTCGAGACTGGTGCAGGCCACGGCCAGTGTCACGGTGGCAGAGTTCAACACCCGCCTCCAGCCCTCTGATATTCGGGTATTCCCGAGGGACTTGGAGCTGGAGCCCGGTGAAACAATCAATTTGCTAGCGCTGGCGGTCGACGTAAATGGCGTTACTATTCCGAATAGCAAATTCGATTGGGAGATCTTGCAACCCGAGGCAGGGACCGTTTCCACAGATGGGCGTCTTACGGCAGGGGGATCTCTCGGTGAATTCACGAATGCGCTCAGAATTACCCTGGATGTTGAACCGGGGGAACCCGGAGAGGGCACAAGCACCGACGTGGACGTTCGGATAATAGACCCCGCCAGCATAGAGCAGCGATTTTCGGCCGCGATTCTCCCTCAAGTCGTAAGTTTGAGGTCTAATGAAACTATCAACTTCACCACTCTCGTTCTTGATCGCCGGGCGGATCCTATATTGCCCCAAAGCTTCCGATGGGAGGTTATTGATAGCGAGGCCGGAGTAATTTCCGAAAAAGGGCGATTCGTGGCTGGGGACAAGGTAGGCACCTTTGCGGACGCTGTTCGTGTTTCGATGAGGATTCCGGGTTTGGACGAGGAGTTGGTGGCATCAGCCACAGTTCTGGTGGTGGAAGTTTCTCCGATAACTCCAGTACCCGGGCAGCTGCCTAGAGTCTTCATTTTCCCTGAACGAATAGTGCTGTCACCCGGCGAATCGACTAGGGTCTCCATCGCCGGCGTTGAAGGAGGCATATCCGGATCGCCCAAAACTGAGGTCCGTTGGTCGGTGAATCCCCCGGAGGTTGGAGCCGTCTCGGAGTTTGTCACCGTCACCGCAAATAACTTTCCAGGTGTCTATCAAGATGCTATCTGAGGTGGACCCCAAAATTCGGACAGGTGGCTAAGAGAGAGTCCCGCTCCTAAAATAGGACGGAAACAAGGAGCAGGACATGAAACAAACACGTAAGAAGCACAGCCCAGTCTTCAAGGCCAAAGTGGCTTTGGCCGCGCTCCAAGGGGAGCACACCATTGCAGAGCTGGCCAGCCGGTTTGAAGTCCACCCGAGCCAGATCCATGCCTGGAAGAAGGCCTTGACTCAGGGGGCGCCGCACCTCTTTGAAAATGGTGCTGGACGTCAGGAGAAGGACCAAGAGGTCCTCACTGCCCAGCTCTACCAACAGATTGGGCAGCTCAAGGTGGAACGGGATTTTTGTCACGGAGCTTCGGGTTGTGAGCCGGTCCCAACGCCGGGCCATGATTGACCGAGAAGAACCGAAGCTGTCTCTGGTGCGCCAGTGCGCGTTGCTGGGTATCAGCCGCTCCGCGTTGTACTACCTGCCAACCGAGGCCGGCGCCGAGGACTTGGAGTTGATGGCCCTCATAGACCAACAGTACCTGAAGACACCTTTCTACGGCTCCAGAAGGATGACTGCCTGGCTCAGAAATCACGGACACCAGGTCAACCGCAAGCGGGTCCGCCGGCTGATGCAGCTGATAGGCCTGGAGGCCATCTACCGGCGTCCCAACACCAGCAAGCCAAACCCAGGGCATAAGGTCTATCCGTACTTGCTCAGGGGGCTGGAGATCAACCGGGTCAACCAGGTGTGGGCCACCGACATCACCTACATACCCATGGCTCGGGGTTTCCTCTACTTGATGGCCATCATGGACTGGCACAGCCGCTACGTGCTGGCCTGGCGGCTGTCCAACACCCTGGAGGTAGACTTCTGTGTTGCGGCTCTGGAAGAGGCCTTGAGCAAGGGTCGGCCACAGATCTTCAACACCGACCAGGGCAGCCAGTTCACCAGCGAGGCCTTCACCAGCATGCTGCTGGCGCAAGGCGTTCAAGTGAGCATGGACGGCAGGGGCCGGTGCATGGACAACGTCTTCGTGGAACGGCTGTGGCGCAGCATCAAGTACGAGGAGGTGTACCTGAAGGCATACCAAAATGGGACTGAGGCCAGAAAAGGGGATTGGGGCTTATCTGGCCTTCTACAACCAAGAGCGGCCCCATCAAGCCCTGGGCTATCGGTCACCGGGTCAGGTGTTCCATGCAGTGAGCCCACAAAGGTGTTTACTGGAACTTCCACCAGCCTTACCATCGGATGAAGGTTTACGAGACACCCCAGCGGTAGACTCTCTTATTTTAGCCTCACCGCTGTCCTGATGATGGGGTCCACTTGAAACCCAGGCCATCTCCTCTGACATCACACCATCTTCAAACCACCACTTGGTCATAATCGCCATTCATGTCTGTCTGTATTCGGCTACTTGAGAAAGTTAAGCTACCTAAGTGGGGTAATTCCGGAGGCAACTGTGCCCGGGAATCCCCCTCCCTTTAACTCTGCTCGCCACCCGGGATTCCAGTAATGGGAGGGATGACTGAACAAGAATTTCGTTACTTTACCCGTCTGGCTCCGCACCTGTCAAGCTTCATATGAATTCGCTTTTACCGTCGGAGCAGACGCGATGTTAGCTAGACCGCTATATTTCACAACCTCCATAAAGGTCACTTCAGACTCGTTGACACGAGAATTAGGTTGATATACACTCTTGTCCGGAATACCCCAATTGCATACAAATTAGTCGCTTAAAAGGGGGGTTGGACCCATGATTTTTTCTCCTGAACCAGTGGCGCGAGCAAACGCAAGGCATCCATTGAGCCTTAAGATCAACTCCGGGACAGAGAAGACCTGCAGAGGTTACACATCTGGATGGGTCTTGTGCTGTATAAGATTTAAGGAACAATTCGGCCCATGTGGGCCCAAGGAGAGAAAATGTCGGTGAGAGCAAACGGTAAGACCTCTGTTTACGAGTCCCTGGCCCTTCGTAGTGCCCGGCACCCCTGGATCACCATCGGGATCTGGGTCGTCGTCATAGTCATCTCGATGTACTTGAGAGCTACGATCTTCGACGACGCGGTAAGCGCCGAGTTCGCCTTCACCAGCAACCCCGACTCCAAAGTAGCCGACGAGCTGCTGGAGGAACGCCTCTTCGGCCTCAAGGGCACCAACGAAGTGGTCATCGTCGAGTAGGAGACCATGACCGTTGATGACCAGGCCTTCCAGGATTTCGTCGAACAGAAAGTATTCGGGCCAATCGCCGCCCTCGGCCCCGAGGTCATCAAGAAAGGGACGCTCACCAACTACTACGTGAACCGGGAGCCGTTCCTCGTCTCGGAGGACCGGGCACTACCATCATTCCCTTTACCATGGCAGGAGAGTTCGACAATGCCACCGACAACATCAGCAGTGTCATAAGCCTCGTGGACCAGGCCCGGGTGGAGACCGACTTCAAGGTCTTGATCACGGGCCAGGCTACCGTCTCGCAAGACTTTGAGGAAGTAGCCCAGGATGGACTGGCGAAGGGCGAGGCCTTCGGGGTACCCATCGCATTGATCATACTGATCGTAGTGTTTGGTGCCCTGGTGGCAGCAATTGTGCCCGTCATTCTGGCCGTGGCGGCGATTATCGTCGCCTTCGGAGCCGCCTCTCTGCTTGGCCAGTTCATGGGTATCATCTTCTTTATCGAAAAACATGATCTTCATGATCGGTCTGGCCGTCGGCATCGACTACTCCCTCTTCATAGTAGCGCGATATCGGGAAGAGCGTCGCTCTGGCCTGGAAAAGATAGACGCCATCGGCAAGGCCGGGTCGACGGCGACCCGGGCGGTCGCCTTCAGTGGAGCGGCAGTGGTGTTGGGCCTGATAGGGATGCTGCTGGTGCCATCCAACGTATTTATAGCCATCGGCCTTGGCGCCATTTTCGTGGTCATCTCAGCCGTCCTAGGCGCTATGACCCTTCTGCCAGCCATCCTCAGCCTGCTAGTACTCAGTCAACCGTAAAATCGGAAGGGTAAAGGCGGTGAAGTTTGGTTCGTGCGTCCCGGGTGTTGAACCGCCAGTTGATGGTGGCTCTGGCGGCGTTGCGCTCCTTGACCAGAGCATCGACTTCCCTCCTGAGGGCCTCCTCGCCGGAGAGCCGCTGCTTCAGGCAGGAGCGGGACAGGACGCTGAACTCGATCTCCGCCATGTTCAACCAACTCCCGTGCTTGGTCGTGTAATGAAACTCCAGCCGCCTGGCAATCCTCCGGGCTTCCTCAGCCGGGAAAGTCTCGTACAGCGATGCCCGGCGATGGGTATTGAGATTGTCCAAGACAACCCTTACCACCTCGGCTTCCGGGTAGGCTTCATCCGCCAGCCAGCGCATCCGGCGGGCGAAGTCTTGCATCGTGCGCCGCTCCGTGACCGCCACCTCTCGCCAACCCGCCAAGGGCTCGCAGGCCAAGAACAGGTTGCGGGTACCCTCCCGCCGGTATTCGTAGTCCTGCCGCAGCGGAAGTCCCGGCCGGGGCGGCAGAGCGGGCTGGGTCTCCGCCAACAACTGGGTGGATGTCTCGTCAAAGCAAACCACCGGACGTTGGGGATCATAGGGTTCGGCGTAGAGATCCAGGACATCCTCCATGTTAGCCACAAATTCCGCGCTCACCTTGGGAATGCACCACTCCTTCTTCTGCCACGGCTTGAGGGCGTTTTTTTGAGACGCTGGCGCACCCCCTCGTGGGACATGGAGGGCGTCAGCCCCAACTCGACCACCTTCCCGGCCAGCAGACGCAGGGTCCAGTGGTCATGCCCTTCCGGCGGCGGGCTGCAGGCCAAAGCAATCAGGTGGGCTTCGCCCCGGTCGTCCAACTTCCGGGGCCGGTTGGCCTGGGGACGGTCCTGCAAAACCCTCTCCAACCCTTCTTCGGCAAAGCGCTGCTTGACCCGGTATACGGTGCTCAGGGCCACATCCAAAGCTTCGGCCGCTTGGGGTGCCGCCCAACCGTCGTCGCTCTTTAGGAGAATCCGCGCTCTAGCGGTCACTCGGGCTGAGTTTTTGCCAACCCGGATCAGTCGCTGGAGCTCCTCCCGTTGTTCCTGTGCCAGCCGCACCGCGTATTTGTCCCTGACCATCATTGCCACCCCCGCCATCAACACTTCCCACCAGGCGGGATAGCTCAATTGGCCCCTTTCTTAAACAAATCCCAAAACCAAGTTGACTGAGTACTAGCATGAAGCTTCTGGGTAAATGGAACTGGTACCTGCCTTCTTGGCTGGGCTGGTTGCCTGACCCACGAGTGGAGTCGGAGGAAGCGGCACCGGCAACCCGGGGGTGACCGCCGGGAGTTGAGCTAGTTGGAATCTTTCCCTGGCCCACTTTTTGGAAAGAGCTTGTTGCCTGTCTGGTACCACCAGTCACGTAGAAGCTGGCTGGCATCCAGAAGGCCTTGCAGGTTCTTGAAATTAGAATCGCTCAGCTTGGACGTGCCAAGCACCTTCGCCGCCTCCGCAGCCGCTTTGGACCCCGATATGTTATCGCCTGGTATGACAGACCAGGCGGCATCTATCTTGTGGTCCCATGCCAAGTCCTCGGTCTCCGCGACAGGTTTATCTTTGTGATTACTGCCGGAGGCCAACTCCACCAGAACATCTCCGAAGCCCCTGGGCCTGTTCAGCTTTACCAACGTCGAGGAGCTCAGGAACTGGGTGAAAGTCCGGTGTCCGAAGGCTCTGAAATCGAAGCTTGGGTCCATGCGGAGCATCGTGTTGTGAAGCTTTGCCGCTACCACCTGGCCCTGGTCGTCGATGGACGCTTCGATGGCCCGTGTTAGCAATGATCCTACCTCCCGCTTGAGTGCCGTATGGTCTACAGCGATTGGCTTTTCCTCGCCCAAAAATATGTATCTGTCACACGAACGCACCAGGCCCGGAGCGACGACGTCCCTGCGGCCTGCTCCTATTACCGTCTTTCCGGCGGCTCTGAGGGTGCTGACCAGGGGAACGAAGTCCGTATCCGACGATACCACAACGAAGGTGTCGACTGGTGAGCGGTACATCAGGTCTATCGCATCGATGGCAAGGGATATGTCGCTGGCGTTTTTGCTGGAGCCAGCAGCGCGGAAATAGTGCCTTGCCTCAATACCCAACTGCAGCATCTCGTCGCTTTTGTTGGCCGCCTTGGACCAGTCTGCATATGCCCGCTTTATAATGATGCGCCCGAGGTCTGAAAGCTGATCGAACAGCGTGTTGATCGATAGAAGACCTACGTTTTCATAGTCGATTAACACGCCTATTTGGGCTTCAGGCAAAGGATACCTCCTAGTAGTCCGCTGTCACCCTGAGTCCAGCGAAGGGTATCAGAATGACCCAGGTATTGATTAATATAGCTCTTTGTAGGCTTCCTGGATATCATCTTCCAGCTCTTCAACAGTACAATCGGTCAGCTTGGCATGGTCGATCACCATTTTCGCCAATGACGGGTGTTCAGAAGCCGGAATCCAGTGTTCGTTTTCCCAGAGATGTGCACGCTTGAAGGCCTTGGCACAGTGCAGATACGCCTCTCGGACTTCGACCACTATGCCGAGGAGAGGTTGCCTGCCGTTGACCGCCATGGGCTCCAGGACATCTGAGTCTTGTATGACCGTAGCTCGGCCGTTGACCCTCAGAGTTTCACCGAGGCCCGGGATCACGAACAGCAACCCAACGTGGGAATTATCAATGATGTTGGAAAGGGTATCCGCGCGCCGGTTGCCGGGCCGGTCCGGGATCAACAGGGTGTTATCATCCAGGACCTGCACGAAGCCGGGCGCGTCTCCCTTGGGGGAAACGTCGCACATACCGGCGCTGTTGGATGTGCCTATCAACAGAAAGGGTGAACGAGCTATGAAAGCGCGACAGTGGTGATCGAGGCTGGTAAGTTGGATCCGAAGGACAAGGTCTTGGGGATCGCCTATGATCTCTCGCAATTGTTCAGTGGATTTCACGACCTGTTTGAAAGTTTTTGCAACCATTGGAGGCCTCGCATATCGGACTTCTTCATTCATCCGGCGGAGCCATTATAACACCCCGGAACGCAAGTACCGCCGATATGGATCAGATCCATATCGGCGGTACTGACGGTGTCGTTCATGTGGGTGGGATTTAGTTTAAGTGGTACACCCTCGCGGCGTTTTGGCCTGCTATTTTGGCTTTCTCTTCCTCGGTGCAATCGCCCAGTAATTCCTCAAGGAGTTGTCTGCTTCTCGGCCAGGTGGACTCCAGATGAGGATAGTCGGAGCCCCATTGGATCAAGTCGACACCGATATCGTGCCTGTACTTGATTCCAATGCCATCCTCCTGAAAGCCCAGAAAAACGTTACGCCGGAAGTACTCGCTTGGAAGCATATCTTCCTTGTATTTGTGCCAGTGGTCAAGTTGGGCTCGCTGGGTGTACTGGTAGTCAAGGTTCGACAGGAAATGAGGCACCCAGGCCAACTCGTGTTCAATAGAGCCTACGCTTAGCTTGGGGTGACGCTCGAACACGCCGCTGAAGATCATGGCGGCGATGGACATCCTGGGCCAATAATCGGCGTTACAGAAGTACTCTGGAGTCAGAGTTTCGATATCTACCAGTTCTTCAACCGAGCCAATACGGTTGGTCGACAAATGTAAGGAAAGGGGCATGCCGAGGTCCACAGCCGCCGCCCAGAAGGGCTCGTACTCGGGTAGGTTGTATCCTCTACCCGGGACTGGATATACGGGTATCAGCGCACCCACCAAACCGAGCTTGTGACATCGCTCCAACTCTCTAATCCCCCATTGGATATCATCTACGTTGATAAGGGCTAGGCCCTTCAGCCTGTCGGGATGGGCGTTACAGTGCTCGGCGATGTAATCGTTGTAGGTTTTCATCAGGGCGTTAACCAGTTCTGTATCTGGAACGCTATACAGTATATTGCCGTTGTTGGGATAGATTACGCTGACTTCCACGCCGTCGATGTCCATGTCTTTTAGACGCTCGTCTGGGTCATAACCGCCGGGTCTGACGTTTTCGAACTGGTCTCCGAAGGACAGCTTATCAGCGCCTTCGAACCGGAATCCGGTCTGCGCTCCGGAAGCGATCGATTGTCCTTTGATTCCGTCCGTGAACCACCAGTCTTCACCATTCTCCAGGCGGACTACCTTGGGCGCACGATCCTTGTACTTGGCGTCCACCCTGCTGGTCCACATGTCAGGTGGCTCGAAGATGTGGTCATCGGAAGATAGGATTCTGTAATTACCCATTATGTACTCCTCCCAGCCAAACGATTACCGCACGGGATCGGCCGGGTATATTATGTCCGCCGATTACCGAAACTATACCCCTGAAAAAGTTCCAGTGTCAACGAATCGGCTCGGTTTCAGCGCAGGTGTTAGTTGATTGACACCGCAACCGGCCAGGTTTATGCTACCGATAATCCGCAGCAGTCCAGCCCAGGTTCTGTTGCGCCGCGGGAGGGAATCATGGGCTACGACAAACTGATATCCGCCGATGATCACATCTTCGAGCCACCTGACATGTGGATAAACCGCGTTGACCCCAAATACAAAGACCGGGCTCCTCGCATAGTCACCCTGGAGAAGGGTGACGACTGGTGGTACACAGATGGTATTAAAGGTATGCCCGTAGGAGCCACCTCTCACTTAGGTGAACGGTTCGAAGGCAACGAAAACCTGTCCTTGATCGACGAAAGCGCGTCAATGGAACGAGTCCCTCCGGGAGCGTATGACCCCGACGCCCGTATCAAAGACATGGACCTTGACGGTGTGGGCGTTAGTCTGAACTACGCAAACCAGGGATTGTTGCTGTACTCTGTGCCGGATACGGAGCTGGTCAACGCCCTGATGAGCACTTACAACGACTGGCTGGCTGAATACTGCGTAGCTTACTCCAAACGGCTCCTGGGTATAGGAATGATCAACCTGGACGATGTCGAGTGGGGCGTAAAGGAAATAGAGCGGTGTCATAAGCTAGGCCTGGCCGGGGCTATGATCCCCGTCTTTCCGATGCCTGGCAGAGGATATCACTTACCAGAATACGAGCCCGTCTGGGAAGCAGCCGAGGGCCTAGGTGTGCCACTCTCTTTGCACCTGGGGACAATTCGACCAGGATCAGTTCCAGAAACCCAGGATATCGAGACCTTGACTCCGGAGTACTTCATCAACGTCGACTACTGGGTGAGGATGTCCCTGTCTCAGATAATCTTCGGCGGCGTCTTCGAGCGCCACCCAAGGCTAATGATTGGCTCCGTCGAGAACGAGGCGGCCTGGATCGTCCACTTTCTGGAGCGTATGGACTACAACTATACCCAGAGGCCCCGGTTCGAGCACTGGCACCGTTACAAGGAAGACATGCTGCCCAGCGACTATTTCCGCAGGAACATATTCGTCAGCCTCCAGGAGGACGAACCCGCCATCAGGTTCCGAGACGACATCGGAATAGATACTCTTCAGTGGGGCTCGGACTATCCCCATATCGAGTCCACCTTCCCCAAGAGCCGGGAGATCCTAGGCAAGATGTTAGCCGACTGTACCGAAGAAGAGCAGGCGAAAATCACCTGGGAGAACGCCGCTAGGGTATACAACATCGACTTGAACTAGCCGGCCAAAAAGGAGAAGGCGCATGCCGGGAGCATACGAAATCGGCGTAAACGTCATCTTGATGCATCCCTCGGGACCTCGAGTCAAGGCTTACATCGAGGAGTACGCCGTACGTAAAGGAATGCCCTACCACGAATACATCAACACCCACGTAGGCTTCATGGCCGCGCTACTGGCTCTAAACAAGGTGTCGGGAATGCGGGTATATGACGTTGAGGAAGAGGAGGCGTTCGACGAGTCCGCTATCGCCGCCCGTCGGAATGGACCAGACTTCATCCTGGACGACCAGACGCACATCTTCTTCAGACAGGGTGGGTATGAGGACACCTCCCCTGAGGGTTTAAAGTATCTGGAGATGCTGGGTGGTGTCAGGAAGGACATGGTTCCTGGCAGCTTGGGTATCAAGGAGATGACGAAGGAAACGTGGGAGAAAGAAATATTCTGGGAGTCGGATACCGACGTAACCTTTCTCAACACGCTAGCCTTTGCCGATATTTTCGGAGGGAAGGACTTCTTCAGCACCGAAGACTGTTTAGACGCCGCGGCGATGGTTAACGAAAAATACCCGGGCCGTGTGCTGAGCCTGGGTACACTGGAACCCAACAAGCCAAACGCAATCGAGCGGTTGGAGTATTCGGTAAAAGAGCTCAAGATGGACGGCCTCAAGTTGTATCCTTGGGACCACTCATCCAAACGCGGTTGGTTCGCCGACGATGAAAAGGAGATCTATCCTCTTTGGGAGAAGTGCCGTGAGCTCGGGGTCAACAAGATCCACATGCACAAAGGTCTACCGGTGGAATGGGCGATGGCCCAGTACGTGCATCCTTCTGACGTGGACAAGCCGCTGATAGACTTCCCGGACCTAACTTTCGTTCTGTATCACGCGGGATACCCCTACATAGACGAGATGGCTTCCTTGAACAAGGCCCTGGGAGCACGCCACAACCTGTACGTGGACGTAGGCGCCATGTTTGCCTTCCAAGTAGGCACGCCTGTGGCCCTCGCCCACTGCATGGGAAAGCTTGTCAAAGCGTTGACAGCATCCCATATCTGCTGGGGAACGGACGCTCCCATCAGTGGCCCGCCCCAATGGCAGATCGAAGCTTTCCGCAAGCTCACCATGCCCGAGGAGCTGATTGGCGGGTTCGGCTATCCACAAATTACCGACGCGGATAAAGAGCTTATGTTTGGAAGGAACATGGCCGGGCTCTATGGACTGGACGTGGACAAGCTGAAGAAACAGATTAAAAGCGACAAGCTGTCCAAGGCCAAAGCGGCAGCACGATAGGCCGGTTCAAGTACTTCTTTGCAGTTACAACTACTTGACAACCCTTTTGGCGATGCGAGTATAATGCCACGAAAACTCAATCTAGCAGACTGTCCAGAACGCAATTTCGGAGGTGTAGGATGTCCAGGAATCTGATTTGGCTAGCAGTAGCCACTGTCTTGACACTATTGATCGCGGTCGCGTGTGGAGACGACGCTACTTCGACACCGGCTTCTACTAATACGCCCGTCGCTACTTCGACACCGCTGCCTACGGCCACCCCTACCGCTACCCCCGAGCCAACGGACACCCCAGTTCCTCCTGGGCCCGTGGTGAATCGTCTAAAGGTGATCCTGCAGACTTCGAACGAAAGCAACGACCCGGCGTTGGCCGACGAGGCCATCATCCAGATATTCCCCATGTACGAGGCCCTGCTGAGAATGAATCCGCGCAGCGAGTATGTACCAGCGCTGGCCGAGAGTTGGGAGGCTAGTCCCGATCTGACGACCTGGACTTTCAACCTGAGGAAGGGAGTCCAGTTCCACAAAGATCAAGGAGAGTTCACCGCCAAAGACGTCATCCATATGTTCGAGCGTAACTCACGAGACGTGGGTGTCACCGTATGGGTCGAATTTCTCCGAAGAAACGTAATCGACAGGGTTACGGTGGAAGGCGACTACAAGCTCAGCTTCACCATGCCCGCTGCAGAAATCAACGTCGATGAAGTACTGTCCAACAAATATCAGCAACTGATTCTTAGCAAGGGTCATTTCGATGCTGAAGGTGAGGATGGGATAGTTAACAACCCGGTTGGCACGGGACCCTATCAGTTCGTGGAGCATGCCGCTGGCTCTCATAAGCTCTACGAGCAGGTGCCATGGGAACACTGGAGAATCACCCCGGACTTCCCCGAGATTCAAATATCGTACTCTGACGAGGCCGCGACAAGGCTGGCGGCTTTGATTTCCGGTGAAGCCCACATGACCCACATGCCAGCCGACCTGGAGACCACGGCTGAGGGAAGCGGAATGAGAGTAGTGTTCGGAACATCTCCGAGCCTCAGCCTCAACCTCATATTCGGAGGGCTCTTCCTCGAAGGTTCTCGCGATACACGGCCGGCTGAAAATCCGGACCTGCCGTACTCCGATGTCAGGCACGATGATCCACGAGACCTCCCTTGGGCTGACATAAGGGTGCGTGAGGCCCTTAACCGGGCGATAAACCGGCCCGTGCTCAAAGACACCTTGCTGCGAGGCAACGGAGAGCTGATGTACGTTACGAAGTTCCACCCCACCCTTCGCGGCTGGAACACGAGGTGGGAATCGGAGTTTGATGACAAATACGGCTATAACCCAGTCCGTGCGAGAGAGCTGCTGAAAGAGGTAGAAGACGACCTTGGTCAGCCCATCGACTGGTCAAATATGCTCCTACCCGTATTCACCAAGGCAGAACTGCCGCAGATGGGCGACGTTGCCGAGGCCGTTGCCAATATGTGGCAAGATGTGGGTGTGGACATACCAATTCAGCAGACCGAGTGGGGGTTCATGCTGGAGAACCTCTACGTGGGCAAAATGGGCGGTATTGCTTTTACCAACGCAGACAACAAGTACGAAGACCCACTCCAAATATTGATTTATTACTCCAGCACGTTTGCCTGCTGCCATCTTTACGAGAACGCAGAGATCGACGCACTGGTCGAGCAATTCGTGCCGGAAACTGACCTCGTAAAGCGGGGCGCCCTGATGCAGGACATAGGGGACATTATCTACGATGAATACGCCCAGGTACCTTTGTACTGGATATTCCCCACCAGCGTCGTAAATCCAGCTATTATCGATGAATATGAGTCCACCCTGATATTCGGGTTGCGAGACCTGGAATACATCAAGGCGGTCAAAGAGTAAGCTAACGCTCGTCGCCCCGTTGTTTCGGGCAAAGAGAAGCGCCTCGATACCATCGAGGCGCTTCTGGCGTTTCTCCCAGGAAGAGGCTCATGTCAGAAGCTAACAAAGCGTTCGTCCGACGTTATCTCGAAGAGTGTATTAACAAAAGGGATGCGGAGGCAGCAGACCAGTTTATCGCGACTGACTACCTCGACCACGACTCTCCGCCGGGAGCGGCACCCGGCCTGGCAGGTTTCAAACAGGTCATTACCAAGGCATTCAACGCCTTCCCCGACTTTCACTACATCATCGAAGACCTGATTGCCGAAGGGGATAAGGTGGTGAGCCGTGGTACAGTTCACGGAACACACCTGGGTGAGTTTCGAGGCATAGCTCCAACCGGCAACCAGATTACCATCAAGGAGGTCCACATCGTCCGCATCTCCGGCGGCAAGATGGTCGAGCACTGGAAGGTGGCAGACGGTTTGGGCTTAATGCGACAGCTCGGCGTTATTCCAGGCCCTTAAGGTTAGCTAAAATCGCCGGACGCCGCCCATCAAATGCGGTAGACCCTCGCAGCGTTCCCACCGGCGATCTTGGCCTTCTCCTCATCGGAGCAATCCGCAAGGATCTCATCCAGGATTTCCCGGCTCCTCGGGAAAGTCGACTCGATGTGTGGGTAGTCCGAGCCCCACTGGAGGTTGTCCACGCCTATGACGTGTCTCTCCCGGATGCTTAGAGCGTCCTCCTGGAAGCTCACGAATACATTTCGGTGGAAATAGTCGCTGGGCAGCATGTTCTCCCCATACCGGTGCCAGTGCTTTAGCTGGAATCTCTGGGTGTAGTTGTAATCCAGGGTATACAAAAAATAGGATGCCCAGCCCGCATCGTGCTCCACGGACCCTACGATGAGCTTGGGATGACGCTCGAACACACCACCATAGATAATCTGGGACAGAGACATTCGCACGTAGTAATCCTGAGTGCTGAAGAAGGGCGGGCCTCAGATCCTCGATATCGGTCGTTTCCGCAACTGATACCGGGCGCTGTGTCCCGGTATGCAACGAGAGTGGGACCCCCAACTCCTCCGCCAAAGTCCAGAGGGGCTCGTATTCGGCCAAATAGTATGGCCGAGATGGGACGGGGGACACAGGGACCGTGGCCCCCACCAGCCCGATTCTGTGACATCGCTTCAGCTCTTCGACGGCCCATTCGATGTCATCCAGGTTGATCAGTCCTATCCCTTTAAGACGTTTTGGGTGTGTTTGACAGTACTCTGCAAGCCAGTCGTTGTATACGGTAAAGAGTGCGTTTACAAGCTCTGTGTCTGGTATCGAGTACAGAATAAGGCCCTGGTTGGGATAGATAACACTGGTATCGACTCCGTCTAGGTCCATATCCCGGACGCGCTCATCAGGGTCGTAGGCCCCTGGCCGGACTTGCTCCATCTGGTCATTTACAGTGACGTGCTTATTGCCCTGGAACCTCAAGCCCGTCTGCGAGCCTGTGGCGACGGGCACTCCCTTGATGCCATCAGTGAACCACCAGTCGTCGCCACTCTCCAGCCTGACGATACGTGGCGCCCTGTCCCCGTATTTCGACGCCACCCGGCTCGTCCACATGTCGGGCGGCTCGAAGACATGGTCGTCCGAGGACACAATCTTAAAGGTGCTCAAACTTGCCATCCGGAGCTAGTATGGGCGGTGTCTGAGGTCAGCGGGCCTTTAGCTCGTCGGGGAACTCGTAGGTCTCGCCGCCAGCCCAGGTACAAGCGGATTTACCGTAGCGGATGTTGACCATCCTGACGCCCTGTTTACCCACGGTATAGCCGGACATTGTACCCCGCTCGTTGTAGATGACTGTTCCCGGGCCGCAGGCCTTGTCCTCGACCGTTATTTGCCCTTCCAGTATGTATGTAACTTCGTCCTCGGAGTGGCTATGCAGTGGAACATAGGTTTCCGGCGGAGGGCTTGAAACGTATGTCCACGGACCCTCTTCTTCACTGCCGATCATCTGTTGTCCTATCTTTTTGTCGGGGATACCAAGGGTCCATGGAGCCTCGTCGATGTGCATGATGATGGACCTGGCCATGATCTCACTCTCCGTCTATCGGTTCATATCTCGGAGGGCCTTGTTAACGGCCCAGTCCGCCTGCTTACGCATCTTCTCGGCATTGGGTAGATCGTCTAATGGGGAGTCGGGGTGGTCGATGTTCCTCGTGAAAGAACTGGGCGGTGAAAAGACCTGGCGAGTCTCACCACCACATTTGGGGCAGGGTGTCTGTAAGTCTTCCGTCATACTCTTCTTGATTTCGAAAGCGTGCTGACACTGCTTACAGGCCATGTCATAAGTCGGCACCTATCACCTCCACAGACAGCCTTCTTTTTGATGAGCAAATTAGGATCCTATATCTAATTATAGGCCCTCCCGCTATGAGACTCAATGAGCCGCTCTTGTAGGGGACACGCCGGAGGTATATCATGAAGCCAATTTCAGCGCGTACCAGCGGGGAGGTGCCCCATGGCAAAGATGACCGGCGGAAAGGCCGTTCTTGAATCCCTCAAAGCCCATGACGTGGACGTTATTTTCGGCCTTATCATGGGCCACAGCCTGGATATTTATGACGCCTTGTACGACTCTCAGGACAGCATCACGTATATCGGCGGACGCAAGGAGTTAGCCTGCGGCCACATGGCCGACGGCTACGCGAGGGCCCTCGGAAAGCCAGGAATTGTCCTAACCAGTACCGGTTGCGGGGCCGTGGACTCAATGGGGTCGCTGGCAGAAGCATATAACGCGGGCTCACCGGTGTTGGAAGTTACTACCAACCAACCCAAGGATCTCATCAACGCAGGGCGTATGGTATGCCACGACCTCAAAGGCCAGACCGACATGTTCAGCTTTGTCACTGACTGGAACGCTCTGGTTACGGAGAACGAGGCCATACCCGATTACATCGGTGAGGCATTCAAACGGTTTCAGACAAAGAGGCCCCGGCCCATCGAACTGGAGTTCCCATCCGACATGCTGGGGCAGGTTGCCGACGTGGAAATTACTCCCCCTCTCCGAGTTGAGCTACCAAAGGGGGAGCCAGCGATGATAGAGAAAGCCGTTGAAAAGCTAATCAAAGCCAGACGTCCCATCATCGTGTTGGGAGATGAGGTAAACCATTGGGGCGGCACAGAAGAGGTCATCAAACTGGCGGAGTCCCTCGGAATACCGGTCATAACCGACGCCGGCGGCAAGGGGGCGTTCCCGGAAGAACATCCGCTGTCTTTGGGCAGGACATATGGGCTTCCACTATGGGGAGTGAACCCTGTGCATGAGTTCCTTCTCACATGTGATCTTGCTCTGGTCGTTGGCACGACATTGGGATATGGCTCAACCGTAGTCACCGGCGTTCAGTTGCCCAACGATCTAATTCATATCCTCCTGGACGAGGAGCCGATGGGTAAGAACTACAACGCCACGGTCCGTATCGTCGCCAACCCCAAGCTGGCCTTGGACCAGATCCTTTCCCAACTGGACAGCAGAGACCTGCACAAGGGTAACGGCTTCAGCCAGGAAATCAGCAGCCTCAGGGAGGAAATCTACCGAGGTCTCAAGGAGCAGTTCCCCAACGAGCTGTACACCCTCGAGGGGATGCGTAGTGTTCTGCCGAGAGACACGATAACCTGGTGGGATGGCACGATACCCGCCTACAGGGCATCACGTGGGTTCCCGATCTATGAGCCACGCACCTTCCACGAGCCCCATGGCTGGATGGGTCTGGGATACGCCTTCCCCGGCGCTCTAGGCGCCAAGGTAGCCAAGCCCGAAACTCCGGTTGTGTGTTTCACCGGCGATGGCGGATTCCAGTTCAACATGCAGGAGTTGGCGACTGCCGCCCAATACAACATCAACCCCACGGTAGTGCTGTTCAACGACAACGCCTGGGGAACGCTCAAGTGGCGCCAGGAAACTCATTTCGACGAACGTTACTTCGGGGTAGATCTGGTGAATCCGGATTTCGTAAAGCTCGTCGAGTCCTACGGGTTGGAGGCGAAAAGAGTGGAGACAGCCGACGAGCTGATCGAGGAGTTGGGCTCCGCAGTGAAGTCGGACCACTTCCAGTTCATCGAAGCTTCGATGCCCAACGGATTCAACAACTTCAGATAAATCTTCTAGTCCATTGGCCAGATACGTCGGGCGGAGATGCTGTGCACGATATCACGCCCCTCGAAGACACGTCCCCTCTGGATTCTGTCTGCCCCAGACCTCATGGTTTCTTTGGCAGCCTTGGCCGGGTCACTGTGGTCCGTCTCAAAAATGGCTAGGAACTTACCTCTGGCAGCCGCGCCCAAGTGGGCCTCCGGCGCCACCATTTCATAGCGATAGGCGGTGTGCCAAAGACCTGTGTCCAGAATGTCGGGGATATGGACGTCGCTATACCACTGGTTGAACTCGTCTTCGAGGGCCGGGTCGGTGCAGTTCATTAACACGATCAGTATTCCTCTGACCGGCCGGTTCGCGGCTCTGTATTCACCGCCCATTCTTTTGAACGGCCCAGCCAGCACCAGATCATAGAGATGAGTGCCAGAACGGCCCATATCTTTTAAGACCCCACCATCGGCGACCCGCTCGGCCCATGCGGTGTCTATGTCCTGCCTATCCGTTTCGAAGGTAGCGATGTGCCGGTGGTCACCCGGCTTCGGATTGGCGTCCACAAAGCGTATGCCGTGGGTCCAAACGCCGAGGCGGGTAACGTCCGGAACGTGCATGTAGTTGTACCAGTAGTTGTACTCGTCCAGTCTGGCTGGATCAGTACAGTTGGTCATCGCCAAGAGGAGTCCGTTGGGATAGCGTCCTTCCATATTTCTACGATCCTTTCAGTTTTTTCCAGGGCGGACGACTAACACCGGAATCCTCGTTTCCCGTATAAGGGGTATCGGCGACACTTCCAACCAGAGCTCTTCTGATACCGCCCTTGCCACTTGTTGTCATTACCACCAGATCGATGTTTTCCTTCCTGCAAAAGTCCAGGATGGCCTTGGATGGATCCCCCGCGGCTATCTGGGAAGAACCACTCACCCCTTGAGCTTGAATCTCCCCGAGCTTCCCCTGGATGTACTGGCCGGCCTTTGTTTCCCTGAGCTTGTCCCGTCTCCGAGCCTGACTTATCAACAACTCAGTTTCCAGAGGGTTGCCCTGGCCTGACAGTTCCGCGCTGGTCAGACGCGTTATAGGTGCCACTCGCAAAAGGGCAACCTCAGCGTCGAACCGTTTGGCCATTTCTATGGCGTAAGGAATGGCCTGCTCGCCTGGTTGGGAGCCATCCAGAGGAACCAGTATGCGCTTAAACATGATCTGGTTTACCTCATAGCCTCGGCCAGATACGTCGGGCGACAAGGCGGGATACCACCTCCACTTCGCCTCCCTTGTAAGAGCGGCCCTGGCGCTCCCACTCTGGCCTAAGCTTAGCCATCTCGGCGTCGGCTTTGGCAGGGTCATCCCAATCTGTCTCCCATATAACCAGGAACTTGCCCGTCTGTTTTAGCGTTCCGAGGTGGGCAGCACGGTCGGCGATTTCGTAACGATAAGCTGTATGGAATAGTCCCGAATTCAGGATATCCGGAATGTGGATATCTTCGTACCATCGGTTGTATTCTTCTTCATCGGCGGGATCGACGCAGTTCACAAGAGAGGCCAGGATTCCTCTCACTGGGCGGCGGGCGGCCTGAAACTCACCTCCCAACTTCTTGTAAGGACCGGCCCGTACCAGAGTCAGGAACGACCTGTTGCGACCCTGCTCTGTCAGCATCATGCCGTTCTCGACTCGGGCAGCCCAGGCCTTGGCGGGGTCGTCCCAGTTCGTTTCGTAGACCGCAATATACTTCGGATCGCCGGGTTTGGGGTCTACGTTCTCGAACCTAATCGCATTGACGAAGGCGCCATGAGCGCTCACATCGGGGACGTGCATGTTGTTATACCAGTAATTGAACTCCTCTTCTTTGGCTGGGTCGTTGCAATCAGTGTTGCAGAACAGCACTCCATTAGAATATCGCCCTTCCATGATGCCTCCTCGTTGGTTTTAGTTCAGATGATATATGCGGGCGCCATTTCCGCTGGTGATCTTCGCTTTTTCGTCCTCGGTGCAGTCTTCCAGAATCTGATCCAGGATTTGATGGCTTCTGGGGAAGGTCGACTCGGCGTGAGGGTAATCCGAGCCCCACTGTAAATTATCTACCCCGATGATGTGCCTGTCTCTTACGCCCAGAGCATCCTCCTGGAAACTTATAAAGACGTTCTGATGAAAGTAATCGCTGGGGAGCATATTAGTCTTATACCTGCTCCAACCGGGCCTATTGAACAGGTCTGTGGCCCTTTGAGTATAGGTGTAGTCCAGTCGGTCCAGGAAGTGGGGAGCCCATGATGCCTCGTGCTCGACGGATCCCACCTGTAGTCCCGGGAAGCGTTCGAACACGCCCCCCAGAATGAACTGGGACAGGGACATACGAACCCAGTAGTCCACGTTCGGCGCGGCATCGGCCTGTAATAAATCAATAAGCTCGACGATGTGATCACCGAGGCCGGCGCGGTTAGTGGCTATATGTAGAGAAAGGGGCATCCCCAGGTCCTGAGCGGCTGCCCATAGCCTGTCATATTCTCGCGACTGGTAGGGCCTGCTGGGATCCATGTAGCAGGGTATCATGGCGCCGACAAACCCCATTTTATGGCAACGTTCCAGCTCTCTTATGTCCCAATCCAGGTTATCGAGATTGAGCATCGCTATAGGTTTGAGACGATCGGGAGCGACGCCGCAGTATTCGGTAAGCCATTCGTGATAAGCGACGAAAAGCGCGTTAAGAAAACCGGTGTCGGGTATGGTATATAACGACAGGCCACAGCTTGGGTACACGACGCTGACGTCGACCCCGTCCATATCCATGTCCTTGATCCGTTCCTCGGGTATGTATCCTCCGGGGCGAACATTATTGTATCGGTCCCCGAACTTTATTTTTTCCGGCTCGGCGAACCTCAGGCCGACCTGTGTCCCGCCCTGGAGGAAGCACAACCTGGCCTCATCGCATACCCACCAGTCATTTCCGTCGTCGAGGCGCTGGATACGAGGCGCCCGGTCGCGGTACTTAGATTCCAACCTCTCGGTCCAGATGTCGGCAGGTTCGAAAACGTGGTCATCCGTGGAAATAATTCTGTATTCACTCATGGCGTTTGCCTGGTCTACCTGGCTAGCCCGTCCACATCCACTTGGCGACTGCCCGATCCCGTCCCATGACCGCATAGATATTCCTCTGGGAGTCAATCCACATTTGGTGGATTCGGTGCGTGCTCCAGCGTTCGAGCACCTTCCCTTCCTTATCCCGCACCGTCATCATGTAACCCTGGGTGTCATGTCTTTCGCATACAAAGATAGTCTCGTCTGCATCCATGTACAGATCGGTGGCCTGATGCACGTTGGGCCATTGGACGATGAAATCCCCTTCTCCAGAGAACACCTGAACACGGTTGTTTTCCCGGTCGCACACATAGACGAGGCCGTCTTGGTCAACCCAAACACTGTGAGGAACGTGGAACTCGCCATGACCGGTCTTGCCAGGTGTACCCCATGAATTAATGAGCACCCCATCTGTGGAGAACCGGTGGACCTGGCTGTTGCGGTAACCGTCGGAGACGTAAAGCTCTCCGGAAGGCGAGGGGAACATACGGGTGGGCATGTTAAACGGGCCACCAGCTCGTAGCACCTCGCCCGAGTCCTCTGTGCACCCCGTGTCCGAAGGTTGTCCCCTGGTTCCCAGCTCCAACAAAGGGTCGCCGTCCAAGGTCATCTTCGCCGCCATATGTGTACCCCTGTCGCAGAGGTACATGTTGTCGTCTTGGTCTATATGAACGGTATGGGGGTCAATTATAGTACCAGTCCCCCAAGAGTTCAGGTAGCGGCCATCATGGTCAAACACCAAAACGGGGGGATCTTGCTGTTGCTGACACAGGTAAACCCTGTCCTGGGAGTCCACTGCCACTCCTGTGACTATACCGAAACTCCACCCATCTGGCAGCTTTGCCCAGCCCCGATCTACTTCATAGGCATATTGGCCGGAACCGATAACACTCATGGGCGTTACACCTTAGTTGCGTGCATACTTTCGCTGCCACTCTTTGAACTGGTCCGTCCGGTTCACTTGCTGCACGAGATCATGGGTAGGCACAGGATCACCCAGGTCATCCAACGAACCTCCGTCCTTCAGGTGTTTTAGACTGTCGTAGATAGCCTGAACAGCTTTCCAGAAGGCCGGGTTTCCAATCATGAGTATCCGCACGCCGTTGGCGGCAAGGAATTCTGGGTCCTTTGTCTCGGGAATGGGGTCGGAGTAAAAGGGGACGATGACAAACAGGGGTAGTGGAGTAACTTTGTGCACAGCCACCAGGTCCTCGGGGTGCCTAAATCCTCCGTTGAACACTAGGGCCTCTGCGCCTGTTTGAGAGTAGGCGCTGATGCGGTCCAGGGCCTCGTCCAGGGGAGAGCGGATCAAGGCCGAGGTGCGGGCTATGATGACCGTGGTGGGGTCCGTACGGGCGGCGACCGCCGCTTCGAGCCTGGCGACCTGCTCTTCTGTGGAGACCGCTTGAGGAAGCATCCAGCTCTGCCTGGTTTCCTCTCCGGCTCCCAACCCCGATTCGACGTCGAACTCGGTAGGCAAAACGTCGTCCTCGATCTCAATCGCGCAGACCCCGGCAGCCTCCAGTTCTCTCACCGTGCGCCAGACGTTGACGGGGTTGCCTCCGCAGTCGTCAGCATCCACCATGAGGCTCACGTCAGCTACCCGAGTGATACGCCTGCATCGGTCCACCAGATCAGACATGTTGGACACAACGATATCAGGGGCGGCCAGGTCCGCCGTCTTACCGACAGTCCCGGACAACTTGCAGACCTCGTACTCCAGTATCTCGGCAATACGAGCCGAAAGGGGGTCAAAGATGTTGGCGGCAAGGGTACATGTTGGCCTGGAGAGGACGCTACGGAACCGTTCAGATGCTCTGGACATGTTGGCCACCTCTATCGCGCGAGCTTCATCAGCCAAGGGAGTTGGTACCAGCAGATTACAGCCCGTAGCTATATGTGTCAACCGAAATTAGCCTTAGGGCCCAGGGTCTTTTAATTTTCATTGCGAATGGCAAAGCTCTGCAGCAATCTCCTAATTCGATCAGAGATTGCTTCGCTCCGCTCGCAATGACCGTCGGAGAGAACTAAAAGACCCTGGCTTCGGACCCTAACTCTTGAGGTAGTTGGCTCTTTCTAGGAAGCCGATGACCTGTCTCTCATACACCTCTGGGTCGCTCATGGCTAGCTGCGCGTATGGGAGATCGAGCACAAGTCCCTCCGCGTTCGGTGTCAGATCCACGCTCGGTTCGTTCCTTTCCCACAGTCCGCCCTTCGATCGGGTCGTGAAGAAAAACGTTGGGCAGGACAAGCGAGGCAACACCGTGTCCAGCTCGTCTGCGAATACAGCTCGAAGGGCCCAATCGTACCGTTCTGCTATAGAGAGGAATTCCACCGCTACAGCGTGGAGAACCTCCTGACGGGCCTCGGGTATCTGCTCCCGTATAAAATGCCATGCCGGGATGAGATGAGACCCGTCACGGGATAGATCGAACGTCACCAATAGATTTTTTAGATAGTTTTCTTTCTCTTCTGTGGTAAACAGGGGCATCCCGAGACAACAAGGGCCTTGACCCGCTCAGGATGCGTAACGGCAAAGTGTATGCCAATGGAACCTCCGGTATGGTCTCCGGCCAACGCCACCTGATCAAATCCCATGGCATCCAGGAAAAGCCCAAGTCTTTCGACATACCCCGACATTGGGATCGGCCCGTGCGGAGGATCGGAGCTGCCGTATCCAGGGGTATCCATCGCCACCGCGTGTACCCGTTGGCCCAATAATGGCAGGGCCGGCTCAAACATCAGGCTGGATAGCGGGCTCTCATGAAGGAACATCACAGGAAGCCCAGAGCCAGCCTCCCGGTAATGAATCTGCCCTAGTGGGGTGCCAGCATAGCCCTTTCGTACTTGAGCCATTTGAGGTTGTCACTCAGGGGTTAACTATGAAAGTTATGTGGAGACGCTACCCGACCTCGACCAGCTCTCTGGTCATGGTCTCCATCTGCTCGCAGCCGTCTTCAGTGACCCTTATCTGCTCCTCGATGAAGACACCACCGCCATCCTCTGGCATAGATTGGACAATGAACACGCAGAACACCATGTCTGGCTCGAAAACGAAGCCGGGTTGGCGCTGGTGGTGGTCCTGTTCAACCCAGTCGAGGCCGATGCCATGCACGTATATCGCCAGTCTGTCGGGACGGCCATCTCTCTCGGCAACGGTTTCCTGCACTGTCTTGAAGATTTCGTGGGTGTGTACTCCGGGCTTGACGAGTCTGTCGACACTTTCGCACGCTGCTACTATCGCATTATGTAATGTAACTTGCCTTTTGGTTGGTGGTCCCAAGACGAACGTGCGGGCAAGGTCGTTGTTGTACCTCTTGTAGGTAGTCAACGCTGCGGGGGTGATCAAGTCACCCTTGTTGAAGGTGGGGTGGAACCAGCCCGCCGAGCTGTAACCATCCCGCCCGTAGAAGGTCGTGCCATCGCGCTTGTTGACGGCCACCCGAAAGTTAATATCAAACTCCTCTGCGGGCATCCCTGCGTAGACGGTACTGGTGGCCTCTTGCAGCGCTTCCTGGTTGATACGACAGCCGACTCGCAGGACCTCTAGCTCATCCGGCGTTTTGACCATCCGAATGTTGACGAAGTGCTTCCAAGCGTTGACGGCGTTAAGGTCCGGCAAAAACTTCTCTTTCAGTTGGTCGGCCAGATTCAGATGATCGAAACCGAGCCTGGCCTTGTCCAAGCCCAGGCCACGTAAGCAAACGGCGAGGGCTTCGACGTGATCGTATATCTCCATGTGGTTCGGACGTGCCCCAGCGGGCAGTTCGAACAGGTTGTTATAGTAGAACTCCTCGTATGAACGGACGTTTTCTACCCAGGTTGGATATTTCGCTAGATACCCTATCGCACTATGTCCGACCAGCAGCGTCGGCGGGATGGACTCAGACCGGGGTAGAATCGCGATGGCAAGGGATAGTCCAATCCCCAACGGTTGATAGTCGGTCAGATAGGTGATGTTCTCGTTGGTGAACGCGACAAACGCGTCCAGATTGTTGCGCTCCATAATGTCGACGGCGCGTTCTCTATTCAAATACATGGTCTAATCTCACGCAAACAGAGTTACTCGGGATGGATCCCGCTATCGATGGTTATCAGCCAGCTACCATCGGCCTGTTTCTCCATTACCTCGGCGCCGTATCCCACCAGGTCCAGGTCGCTTCCATCGGGCATTTTGCCTGTCATGTGCCACCTGTCGTACAGGAATGCGGTATCGCCGACGGTGATAGCGGCCTTTGTGTCGAGAGTTATGCTAGCTTTCATACCCGAAATCTCGTTGAACTTGTTTCGTATGGCAGCCTTTCCCTTGATAACCTCACCCGGCATTGGAATCCAGGTCGCGTTCTCCGCATACATATCCACGATGGTATCTACATCACCAGAGTTCAATGCCTCGCCGAACACTTTGTGAAGATCCTCAGGGTTGCGTAATCCCATGACATCCTCCTCTCAGATTAGCCGGAGACACCGGCCGTGTCGTAGCACGATTGGGGGGTCACTGGGAGTTTAATAGCACCCCTTGCGTCTGTCAATTAGACTTGCTGCGGTCGGGCCCAGTCCACCAACTAGCTGGTCGTGTTTCTGGGTTCTCTATGCGGCTTCTAGGTATTATCCCTATGCCATCGCTGTGCAAACACCCTCGTTTGGCGGCCCGGACGCTCCTAGAATCAATTTAATGGAGTCCTCTGGCTATGGCTCCTTGAACCCCAAAGGGGGAACATGGTGGATAACCAGGAGTATCAACCTGCGGCTACCAACCAGAATATGATGGATGGAGGCCAGGAATACCTGAACTTGGTCCCATTACAAAAACAAACTGAGCCGATGAATGCTGGCTCAAACACGGAACCGCCAACGGACCAGACCGGTGACGTCAGTAAGTATCTCAAGATACTTTTACCGGTGGACATTCTCAAGGCACTTCCCTATGCCAAACTGCTCTGGCTTCTTGAAAGCTCGGAGCGCCGGGTATTCAACCCTGGATCGAGTATCATCCAGTACGGAGATATCTCCGACGGCTTATACATACTGATGGAGGGGAATGCAAGAACCACCCTTCAATCAGGAGAAGGAAGCCCGGCGGCGGTCGTGGGAATGCTCCAGCCTGGCAGCTATTTCGGCATTATATCGATGATCGACGGCGAGCCCCACTCGGCTACTGTCGAGGCGATTGACAACTGCACGTGCTTATGGGTGCCGAGACAGGTCTTTGGGCAGCTCATGACGGACCTGGCGCTGTTCAGCACCTTGCTGAAAAAGATGTGCTTAATGGTGCGGGGCAGCAACGAGTGGATTAGAAGCCTGCTTTAGAACATCGACCCCAGACCCGACCTGCGTTGCATCTCGGCTAGGAATGACTAGTCCGCCGACGCACTAAAACTTATCCCATCTGCAGCTATCTCATAGCTTCCCCTCTCGAAGGAAAGAGTAAAAGGCGCGGACGCCAGGTCAACCCCACACACATCGGGGCGGTCGACAGTTAAGGAATCAAATATTTCGCCGTTTACTCTGAGCACAACCTCGTAAGAACCTGGGGTTGCTTCACCATGGCACTGCACGAGAGCTTCGATCTCAATAATCTCCCCAACCTGGAATTTGATAATTTCTGCGTCACGTAAACCGCGGCCGCTACTCGGCGACGTCCTCAGGGTAAACTGGCTCACCGATATGGCAGGGAGAAGCGCGACAAAGTAAATTCCCCTGGAGGAACTAGAGCCTGATAGGAAATAGTCTTCCTTACTGGCTACGACCTCATCAACCTGTCCGACATTTTCGAATATCGCGATACCCTGATCATCTGTGACTTTGGACATTTCTCCTTCTGTCGTGGAAATGGTGACCTCGGCCCCACCAACCACCCCTTTGTTATCTACGACGTGCACCTCTGCCCGGTTCGGATCAATACTAACCGGCGCTTCGACGGTCACCGGTTCATTGAACCTGGATAGCGTCAATGTGGATACCGTAATGGTGCCCGGTACTTGTGCGCCCTGGAACTCCACCTCAAGCCTAACCTGGCGCACAAGTTGGTCGTCTTTGCCGATCCAAATCTCCGCGGGAATGGTCTCGGGAGTAGACTCGTCACGGGCCCCAAAACGTCCGGCCCCACGTTTCCTTCGAGCCGGTAGGAGAGGACCCCGTCAACCGCTTCATCGGCAAGCTTTGTGGCATCTGTCATGCTACCCACGGCGCCAGCGGCAAGTCTGGACATCACTAGATCTTCCTCGGTGCGAGGGCGCCAATCCCACTTCTTGGTCGTAGGGTCGCCGATGTATGTGGTCTCACCTATAGTGACGATCTCCACCTCGATTTCGACCGGTTCACCGCCAAAAGGAGAGAAGGCGCTGAGTTTGGCTTTGAGCCTGCCCGGGGCGGCCACGTCAGCCACCAACTGCGACAGCTCTCGCTCTTGCGCCACTCCGGTCTGGGTGCTCGGTATCCTGATAACGGTGTCCACTTCCAAGTGGAAGGACTCAACCTTGGACATGCTCTGCCGCGACATGTCCAAGATCTCTTCGGCGCTCTTTTTGGCATCGCCGCCACAGCCAACGGTTACTCCGATGACCAGCACCAGACCAACGAGAATCCCTAGCAGGTTTTTCATTTTGCTACTCCAGCATTCTCGAATTAGAGGGTCGAATTACCAGCCGAGTATACACCCAGGAGCAAAGCTGTCTGGGGCACCCGAACGGGTACATCTTATTCCGCTGAAAGTAGAATAACTGTACCACACGGGCGTAGCGGGAGGAGCGTATCATGCCACGATACATGATTCAGGCCTCGCACGATCCGTCACCTAGCGGATGCTTACGAATGATCGATGAATTCATGCTACTTGGCGTCCGATTGCCCCTCAACGACTATCTGAAGTTCATCGAAAAGGAGTCCTTTTGGTACAGCCGATTTTATTGTCCACGGTGTATACGTTGTGTGTATAATGTCGACCATATGGATCTGGTTTTGTCTTGCGTCATACCGGCGAAGGTGGACTATGAAGCAAGCGGTCACGGTTTTCCTGTTCACTGCCATGGCCTTGATAGCGGCGGCCTGCGGTGGCGCCGAGCCTACCCCTACTCCCACCCCTACACCGACGCCCTTCCCAACGCTAACGCCCGCGGAGGCTGCCGCCATCGCCGACAACATCAACAGTGTCATTGACATAGCCAACACCAGGATGGCTGCACTGAGGACCGCGCATTACTCCATCGATTTTCCGCCGTATGAGACCGAGACCGAGACCGAGTCCGAAGCGGGCGTCTTCCGCTCGACCCTCCGCAGTCCGGACTACAAGCTGGAGTTTGATGTGCGATTCCCCTACGAGGTACGGGGGGGGGGGGGGGGGTGTGATGACGGGGTCTGGCGAGCCGGAAGAAGTTGGGCTCCTCATGAGCAAGGGCAAGGCTTATACAGGCGATCCGAATGGTTCATGTTGGTCGGAACAGTCTATCCCCATTGCCATCATCTTTCTTTTCGGTACCAACCTAGTTACGCCGATCCTCCAGGCCCAGCTTGACCTGGCAGACTCCATGCGCAACTTGGAGCACGTCCCTGACGAAACGGCTGAAGCCTTCTACCACTTTCGCTTCGACATAGACAGTGGCTTGTGGTACAAGCTCTGGTTGCTGGAGATCGCTCAGGCATTCGGCGAGCAGACAGCGAACGAGTATTTATCTCCGGAGGCCCGCGAGTCCCTGTATGACGGAGACCTAGGATTCGTTTTCAAAGGCGAGGCCTGGATTCACAAGGGAACCCTCCTCCTCCACCGTTTCCTCTGGACGCAAGTCTCCACAAAGACAGGAGAAACTGGACTCGCTAGCAATATCACAGTATCGCGCTTCGACCAAGCGGTCCCTGAGGTACCCGAGGTCGAGGACATCATGGCTGTGGGCCCGTGTGAGGACCTCGGGCCTACCCCGACGCCCACCCCTGAGGCAGCCTCGATAACACTCGACCTGGAAATGGCCGAGGTCTCGGGTTACGAGGTGATGCGCAGTAGGTACGACGTTTACTCACCCGAAGGGGCTGTAATTACTCGAGTCGTCTCCCGTAGTGGGGACCAGGAGCAATTTGTCTCAGCAGACGTCAGAAGAGACGGGCCATTCTCCGTAAGCGGGACGAGTGACTCGCCGCTGACAGACCCCGGTACATATCACATCACTTATTCTGTATACGACTGGCGGACCTTCGAGACGTCCTTAGGCAAGGACTACCTTGAAGCATTCCCAACTTTCTTCACCCATGGAGTCCCTCCACCGGACCTTCTCGAACGTATCCTTGCTAGTGGGATTCGTCCGGTAGCATCAGCTTCATCCAGCATTCTTGTTAAATAGAGGGCTCGGGCCCCTGCGGCTGCTGCACGACGCCTATTTCGAATTGCCCGCTGGGCCCTGGAGTAGACGTTTCCCCTGCCTGTTCCACTGAAGATCCCAAGTAGTCGTCACACCATCCACCTACGGCGGTGTGCCAGTCTGATTCCAGTTCTGCGACGGACAATACTCCAGCGATAACTGCGAAATCGGCCAGCGCATAAGTACTGTTTCGGAACGAAACGTAGACGTTTAGTGCCTCGGCTTTTCGTTGGGTCATCAAGTAGTAGACGAAAGCCCAGCCGTTGTTGTAGTCAAAGACGCCCGCCTGGTCGTAGCCTTCCCGCTGGCCCAGCAACGAAGCCAGGCCCCTGTATGATTCCACGCCACAGATTATGTCAAGGTGCTTGGACGGTATAGGTGAGATGTATCCCCCACCCTCTTCGAAGATCAGGCCCCCAAGAAACTCGGCTAACCCCTCATCGGCCCAGCCCTTGGGCTCATCATGGTAGCCCGATTCGCCCCATATTCCCGGATAGACGTACCTGCCCTGCAGATAATGGCCGAACTCGTGCTGAATCAACTCCTCTACCGTATAGGTGCTCTCCTCAGGGGTACGCTGATACGTGTACAGGGTTCCGATGCCCTCCAGGTAAAGTCCGCCGGCATAGGCGCCGAAGCCCACGAAAACGCTCACATAGTCCTGGTACGTCTAAGGTGTAGCGAAGAGCATGAGAGTCATGGAGTCGTTCTGGTCACCCGTTATCGGTGTGTCGAAGGGAGGTCCCATCACGTCAAAGAAGGCCTCTCGTTCGTCCTCCATCAACGTGACGAAGGCGGGCAACTCTTCCACCGGTAGTCCCGACCTGACCGAGATCCCATCTCCAGTTACGGTATTACCCAGATGCGTAGCCTCGAAGTCCGACCGTAGCTGGTCATAGAGATCGGTTCCGTCGAACCGGTCTAGGGCTCGGGCTATGTAGACTTGAGCGACCAGCTCCAGTTCAATGTCCCAGGCGGCATGTAAATCGTCCACCACACGAGTCCGGGCTGCCTCGTCCAGTTGGTCGTCCCTGAGGGACTCGCAGATATAAGCGGCCTCGGCGCGAATCCACATATCGTCGGACTGGAGCGAGCCCAATATGAAATCGAAGTCCTGTTCCGGAAGCACCCCTTGCTTTGCGTAGACGAGCCGTGCGAAGGCGGCCATGGCGCGGAACCGCAGGTCTCCATAGAACTCGGCATCAGCACTAATAGCTTCGAGGTACGGCTGCATTGGGAAGTAGGGATAGAAGAAGGAATCGAGGACCCAGATGACGTCGTGGAGCACGTTCTGGTACCTGTCGTTTTCAAACCGGTCAGTGAGCGTGGCCTGCACTTCGGCTGCATGGGTGTCGGTGACGAGTTCGTGGGCTGGGTCCCCATCCGGCCGCTCAGCCAGGCGTCCCAGGATCCGCACTCCGTTGCGCCGCGACCAGCCGTTCTCATGGGAGGCAGCCACGACCAGGACTTCCGTTAGAGTTGGGCTATCGAGGAGGGGCGCCAGTGCGACAGCAGTGGACTCTGTGCAGTAGTAGTCGCCATATGGGATGCTCTCAGCCATAGCAGTAGCATCCAGCTCGACAAAGTCCGGACAAAGGTACATGCCACCTGTGTAGAGGCCTGGCAGGATCCAGTAGTCCCAATCAGGGCATCGGAAGGAGCCTTCACAGGCAGCTACGGCATCAGGAAGGTTGGCCATAAGGTCGTCCACAACCTCAGCCTCGAACCGAAAATAGCCCAGACGCAGGTCGTCGTAGACCAGGTCCCACACCGCGTCGGATGCCACGGTAGAAGGGACAAGGGCATAGAAAGCCTCAAGATGATTCCAGGGGTCCACCTTGAGCAGGTTGATGAAGGTGGACACACAGATCAGATCGTTCTCAACGATTTCCACCTGGATAGAAGGGTTAACGTCGGCTATATCGTCGCAGTCATACACCGGGGGTTGACTGGAGAGGTTGATCGCGACCAGGACGACGTCTAGGATGTTGACGACCCCATCATCGTTCAGGTCGGCAATGGGGTCTGATACTGGACTAGTACCCAGAGCGCCGGTGACGAACAGCAGGTCGGCCAGAGACACCCATCCATCGCCATCGATGTCACCAACTACGGTCTGTGATCCGGGAACGTCCGAGTCGGCAGAGAGAATCGAAACCGCCAGAATGGGCGATAACAGACCCAGCAATGCCGGTATTAGAAGCTTCTTTCGGAACATAGCTAAACAGCGCCGCTATCTACATCAGACTGTAGTTCTTGTATTCAGAACAAGCAAACCGGTCTGGTCTGTATGAGAGAGTTTAGCTACAGGATAGAACGGTGTATGGGCGCCTCCCAAGAGGGAGGACACCCCAATTATCTTATAGAGGTGCCACGACCGGAACCATCTGAGATCAGAGGCGCATCTTACCAGGTGAAGTAATCCTATGGGAGGGCAAAATGGATTATAGCTTCGGAGCAGCTATAGGAGCTGGGCTAGTAGCAACAGCCGCGATGACCGCGGTCTTATATATGGGTTTCTTCATGATGCCCAAGCAGGTCCCCATGAACCTTTTATATATGTTGGGTACGATGATGACCCCCAGCAAAGTACCAGCTTATATTGTTGGGGCCATGATCCATACGATGATGGGAATCGCCTTCGCGTTGATCCATACAGGCATTTATCAGGGACTCGACGTGGATTCCAACCTCGCGGCATGGGGTCTTCTCTTCGGGTTTGTCCATTGGATCGTGGTAGGCATGGCCTTTGGGATGATCGGGATGATGCACCCCTTGATGCGTAGCGGTCAGATGCCGGCGCCCGGAGCATTCGTGAAAAACCTCCCCATGATGACCGTGGTTGGATTCCTCACGGTCCATCTTTTGCATGGAGTCCTTTTGGGGTATTTTACGACTTGTGGGTCTGAGCTCAGCCAAACAGCGATGACCAGATCAGGGCTCTCTGCATAACCAGGCGGTCTTGAACTTTCTAGCTCAGGTAGCCTTCGCGCCTGAGGAGGGGCATCACCCCACCCGCATCGACGATTTCCTGGAGGGCCTCTCCCCAAGGCCCTCCAGGAAATCGTCCCCTTCGTCACGTTCCGCACGAGCCCGGTATCGTAATTCACTTCGGCCACATCGCCGTCGTCGAAGGCGTCCGTGATACCCGAGCAAGGGAGGCAAGACATACCAAAGTTAATGGTAATTATCCCCTTATTGCACGGGTTACTCGTTTTGCTTCTACCCTCGAGACAGTGTATAATAAAGACATGGGTGGTTCCAAGAAAAAGAACTCGTTACGCCCGTCCTACGAGGATGGAGAAGTACGGGACAACTCCATTGAAAGGAAGCAACAGGCTAGCTTTCAGCCAAAAGATTTAATGCGCCTTATTGCTAAGGCCGTTAAAAAGGCCCCCAAAGGGGCCTAATACCGTAATAACAGTACGGCGCGCCAAACCAAGTGGGTTCCGGAGTTGATGCGTCGCATGGCTTATCACCTCCCTTGCAAAAGCACCACAGGTCACTCTGTGGTGCTTGCTGCGTTTGGAATAAGCGATTCCGCCGGTTGATACTCGACCTCGAAAATCGCCTCGGCAGCCTTAATCCATTTCTCCCGATCAGTATCGTCAAATACGGTTCCGGGCGCTGGCAAAGACTGGAATAGCCCCCAGAGCATCAGGCTCTGACTCGCTACCGGCAAATTGGTTTCGGATTGTGTGCCACCAGTTCCGTTGGCATCTGGTGGAGGAGTTGTATCATCCTGGAGTTTAATTTCTTCAGCCTTTGATTCTTTGGTCCTACTTTTCCTAGAACTGGTTGACCCTGATGTACTCCCCCCACCTGCTTTATTCCTAGCAAGCTTCCTAAGCGAATTAGACAATGGGTGGTCGGCATCTTTTAAAGCATTAACAAAAAAGGATTCTGCCTTTCTGAGCGTTGAGCCGTCTATAGAATATGACCCAAACCATTCCCTAAGCATTCCTGGCGTGGCTCTTTGCAACGCGTCAAAATCAACGGCCTCGTATGCCTTCCGATAAATAGCCCGGAGACTTTCTTTCCGGTCGTCACCTTTAGCATTAACCAAGCTCTCCAGGAGCGGAGTGGGTTTCTCTTCAATAAGCAGACCCAAAAACCGAACCCCGGACATCAATTGCGGGCCGATACTGCCGCTGTATTTTTTACTCCAAAATGATCGGTCAAACCTGAGTGGAACGCCCTCGGTTTCCAACCACTCTAGGAGATTCTTAAACGTCAGATATGAAATATATGGCGGCGACAATTGCCTACCTTCTTGATAATTATCTGTTATCGCCTGCTGTTCCATGATTTCCTCCCGCTCCGCCCTTACGGAGTGGCATAGTTCAATACGACTATAGACGATCCGATGCCACAATGCAACTCCCCAGTGGCATCCAAGGGGACAAAATTAGAAAGTACTTTTGGCATAGTGTACACTTCTGTCATTCTGGGCCAAGCAGGAGTGAATGACATGGAAAAAGGTGGAAAAATACTCGTGCGGTCATATTCCGATAAGATTTTAGAACGTATATTTCTGGAAGAACATGGGACCTATGTCTTGGTCTGTAGGCCAGAAGTCTATGAAGAGGCTAGAACGTCAGGGAGTGAACCTAAGGCATTGATGGGGTTCCCCATCGAAGATATAATCAGCACCCAATCTAAACCTAACCCTTGACAGCACGTCCACCTTATGGTATCATTGTGGCAATAAGGAAGTGCCACAATGAAAAGATTCAGTATTCAGCAATTTAATGAAATGTTCCCTGATGAGGAAGCCTGCCTGGAAATGGTTCTCGGTATGGTTTATCCCGACGGTATCAACTGCCGAAAGTGCCAAGCAGTAACCAGGCATCACCGGCTCAGTGGCCGCAAAGCTTACTCTTGCCAGGACTGCGGCACCCATGTTTACCCATTGGCCGGAACCATCTTCGAGAAATCGTCTACGCCGTTGAAATCATGGTTCTACGCCATGTACCTGATGGCTTCGACGCGAACCGGTATCTCGGCCAAGCAGTTGGAAAGGGAGCTTGGAGTCACCTATAAAACGGCATGGAGGATGTTCAAGCAAATCCGATCCATACTGGCCGAGGATGTCTCCCTGGAGGGATTATTAGTAGAGGTTGACGAAACTTATATCGGCGGCAAGGCCAAGAACATGCATCCAGCCAACGGGCGAAGCTAGGCGGACGTGGCACGGCTGGAAAACAACCTGTTTTTGGGATGGTGGAACGGAAGGGGAAAGTGATCACCAAGGTAGTCCCTGATGTCTCACGGGGAACCCTCCTCCCTAACATCCGAGAGAAAGTCTTGCCGTCGAGTCTAGTCTACTCAGACGAGCATTCTTCCTACGATCCGCTCAAAGGTATGGGGTACCAGCATAGGCGCGTCCACCACGGAGCCAAGGTGTACGTGGTTGGTGATGTCCACACCAACACTATCGAAGGATTCTGGAGCCTAGTAAAGCGGGGTATCAGCGGGGTAAACCACGCGGTAGGTGCCAATCATCTGCAAGGGTATTTCGACTCCTATGCCTTCCGTTGGAACCACCGCGACGATGAGACGCCCATGTACGAGTCAATGGCGAATCGAGTCGGGAAAGTTCGCTACGGCAAATATGGAGCCTACAACCCGATTGGCTGATTCCGTGCAATAAGGGGATAATTACCAAAGTTAATGCAGTTGCGAATGGCCAGACCGTTGAAGGTCTCGGCCAGGACGCCCGCCACGCCCAGGGCGGTGAATATCTTCCCAATGGGCCTGCCCGAGCCTGTGCCGAAGTTCCTGCCCGCCACGATCATGTCCCCTGGCTGTACCTGCTCTGACCATCCTGGACGGTTGACGGAAAAGCAGTACTTGGGCTGTTCCTCCTGGGGCTTCAAAAAGGCGATCTGGGGGAAGATCAGGTCAGTATTAATATCGTCGCCGAATTTCCAGATGCGGCCCTTTAGTGTTTCGGGCATGGGCTCCTCCTAGTTCACTGTATCCGGTCAGAGATGCCGGGGGTCTGTGATGACTCCAGCGACGGCGGAAGCGGCCACGGTCGCGGGTGATCCCATGTATATCTCGGCCGTCGGACTCCCCATTCGCCCCTGGAAGTTGCGAGTGCTGGCGGTGATGCATACCTCTTCGTCGCCCAACACTCCCATGTGCCCTCCGTAGCAGGCACCGCAGGTGGAGTTTGCCACAATCGCGCCCGCATCCATTAGGGTGGAAACATATCCAGCCTTTATCGCCTCTTTGTGTATGTTTTGACTGCCAGGAGTAACGATGAAACGCACGCCGGAGGCGACCTGGCGTCCTTTCACGATCTCGGCGGCAGCCTCGAAATCCTCAAGGCGCCCATTGGCGCAGGACCCTATAAAGGCCTGGTCGATCCTCGTGCCCTCCACCGTACCCACCGGCTCCACGTTATTGGGAACTCGACCAGGCAAGGCCACCTGTGGCTCCAGAGTGTCCAGGTCGATGGTATGCACCGCGTCGTACTCGGCATCTGGGTCTGGCGCCACCCCCTCGTAGGGGAATTGGGCCCGGTCCTTCAAATAGTCCTGGGTCACCTGGCCAGAGGAAAACAGAGAGAACTCGGCTGACACCTCCGCCGATATAGTGGCGATGGTGAGACGCCCGGCCATGGGCATGCTGGCGACGCCTTCTCCGTGCCACTCCAGGTTCCGGCCCGCAAAGTCGCCGTATGCGCCGGCCAGATAGTGGATTACGTCGCGGGGATACACCCTCTCGGGAAGCTGGCCTTCCAGAACGATCTTGGCCGTTGATCCCAGCATATACCAGGTCTGCCCTTACAGATAACGTACAGCAGTTCCGCTCCGCCGAGGCCTCGTGCCAGGCAGTTGAGGGCCCCTGCCGAGCAGGTGTGGGAATCGCTGCAGGCCAGGATCTGTCCGGGCAGTGCAAGGCCCTGCTCCGCAACGACAACGTGGGCTATACCACCGAAGCCCTCGCGGTAGTATTTCTTGATACCGAACTTTTCCGCGAACTGTCTCATATACTTCAGGCCGTTGGCGGCCTCGACACTGGGGGCGGGGACCATGTGGTCGGGGACCAGGACGATCTTGTCAGGGTCGCAGATGCGATTGGGGATCGGCACCCCCAGCGTCACCGGACCCAGGTCAAGCTGAACGATTACATCGACGTCCACCGACACCACTTCGCCCGGGGTAACCTTTTCGCGGCCGGAGTGATCGGCCAGGATTTTCTCGGCTATCGTCATATCCATGCCACACCTCCGTAGAGTGATTCTAAATCAAACCACCGAACTTCGTCACCCGTCCGAGTCTAATCGGAGACTTTGCGCGCCATAACCACGTAAACAGGGTCTTCCAGATAGCCTCTATCCTGGTTCCTACACGTCGCCTTCATGCCCTCATAGTTACCGGCGAAGTGGAAATAGGAGGCCACAACGGTCGCCCTTTGCTGATCATTTCCCATCATCCATACCCTTACTGCTTTCGTTGGGAACATTCTGTTGGAGAAAATAACCGCGAAGAGGCCCCCCGCCTTCAGGACGCGATTGACATCCTGAAATACCTCGATGGGTCTGGTGAGGTACTGGATCGACACCGTAATGGCAGCCGCGTCGAACAGGCCGTCGTCGAAAGGCAGATGGGGGTCTTTGTTGACGTCGTGTATCACGAAGTCGTCAAGGTCAGGGTTGTCCTGCATCTCGGCGGCGTTGAGGCCCAACCCCACCATGCGCGCCTTGGGATGGCCGTCGGGCCAGTGAGACCTCCAACTGCTCATTAAGTCGAGGACCACCGAGTCGGGCGGAATCATCTCACGAAAGAGGTCACCCACGACGGCGATGGCCTGGTCGTCAATGTGCACCACCATCCTGGGGAGCGTGTAGAACAGGCTGTCGTCGCTCTCGTCCTGGCGTGCAAAATCGAGGGGGCTAAAGGGATTCGGGGCCTCTGTGGTCACGGGGGCAAGTCTACGCCAGGCGGTAAGGTGGCGGCAAACTCACCCTGAACAAACATGGGTGGAACAGACACGCCGGCTACAGCTTGATTCGGCGCCGTGTTTTGAGTATCCTTGGTTCAGGAGAGACCATGATACACAATCTCGGCTCATTGATTTCAGGGGTTATGGTAGGGTTCGTTATTATGGCGTACCTCGGGCCCTTTCTAGCGATCATCGGCATGATAGCTTCCATCATAGCTACGGTAAACTTCATGCTGCGCATGATCATACCCAAAAAGGAACGGGCGAACGTCAAGCCCTGGGGCTGACGGGTTAACAGTTACCCACTAGTCAAGAAATGGGGAGGAAAACCTCCCCATTTCTGTTTTCCAGGATCTCTTGCTGTAGCAGATCCCTACTAGTGGGGCTGACACAACCGGGCCAGCCTGGAAACGTCGGCCAGATCTTCTAGTCCGTTCACCATCTTCACGATGTCTTCGGCTCGACTATCGGACAGTACCATCGCGGCGTTGGAGCGGAATTTTTCCTCGATCTCGCCCTGGGTCATGGGCAACTCCGGAGAGCCCCGGTTGACGTCTATCTTGTGCTCCAGCTCCCGACCGTCTTTGGTGTATATCACCACCCACCCCGGGAAGGCCTTGGGGAAGGGGGCTTCGGGGTCGATCTCGTAGTCCACCTTCCGGGCCATGTTCAGGATTTGCGGGTCTACGATCTTCTCGGAGGTGAATGAATCCACCACCACTTTGTCCTCAAGAATCATGGTTGCCACGCAGAAGGGCAGGCTGAACTTGGCCTCGTAAGCCGTAGGCGGCGCCATCTTGATGGCCCTAGGCTCGCAGACGGGGACGATGGGCTCAGCCACCCGGCACAACACCCTCTCGATCTCCTCCGGACGAAGGCCATGACGGGCTTTTATCTCGACGATGCAGTCCAAGAAAGCATGAGCCCAGTGGTCGGCGGGGTAGGGCTTGGAGCTGACGATTGGGGTCTCCCAAACCTTTCCCAGGCCTTCTGTCAGGCGGCTCATATCATGCTCCTCGCCGTGGAGATAGGCCCCATAGAGGCCGTACTTACCCTCGAGGATGGCGCTGGGTCCGGTGAACCCCCCTTGGGCCAGCAACGCCGCCGTGATACCGCTGTTGGCGGCCCAGCCCAGGTGGACAGACTTTGTCGCCCAGGGCCCCTCGATCGAGAACTCGATGACCCCTGCTCCAAAGCTGCCGCAGATGCTTATCGCATTGACCATAGTCGGGATAGGGAGCCCCAGCAGCTTACCGGCTATCAGGGTTGCTCCATATGTGCCGAATATGGCGGTCTGGCGGAAGCCCCGGGCGGCGAAGCGGCCTGGAGCCGGGGCATCCAAGGCGATGATGACCTCCCAGCCGGCTACCGCGGCAGCTAAGAACTCCTTGCCGTTAGACTTCTGGCGCTCCCCCACAGCCAGGGCTGTGGGTACGACTGATGCGCTGGGGTGGATGGTGGTCCTGAAGTGGGTATCGTCGAAGTCGATGCCGTGGGCGTAGGTCCCGTTCACGAGGGCCGCCAGAGCCATGGGCACTTTGTCCCCACCGGCCATGATGGTGCTCTCGGGCGTGCCGCCCATGGACTTGACCAGGTTCCAGGCGGGCAGAGTGGTCTCATTCTGGTGGGCCGCCAGGCAAATCCCAATGGTATCCAGAATGTGTTGCTTGGCGCTTCCGACGACCTGGGCCGGGATGTCATCGTAGGAGAGGTTCAGGGCGAAGTTCGCCAGCTTCTCGGAATACGTACTCGTCATAGCCGCCTCCCTAGTGTCGCCTGATGCGGGGAGCGTACCACCGGGCAAAGATGGCGTCAATGATGATATGTTTCTCAACTGGGGCGACGCACTGATACTCTTAAGCGACGTTTGTAACCAGTAGGTTGTGGTACGGTCCGCCAAGGTGGCGGTTGATCGGATTAGGTTACCCAGCCCGCCACCAGGCTATTGGCGATTTGGACGTGTATGTTAGTTGAGCCTTTAAGTCACGAAGGAACTCAAAGTCGTCCTCAGAGGGAACTCCTCCCCTAACCGGGTGCATAACGATGCGTCGAATCTCGTTGAGTCTAATCAAGGCGGCTAGTAGGGATTTCTTGTCTTTGGCTGCTCCCTTGGGCAGATGCTCACTGATAGTACGCCATTGTTTGTCGAGGACCTCTCTCAGGTCAATCAGGTCGGTGTAGGCGTATGAATGAGGTGCAGGTTCTCCATCATCTTCCTCCCGCCTCGTCGCACACTTCCCCCGAATATTCTTATGGATACCCTTGCGCCACCATCCACTTTCACCTGCCCCATACTCACTTTCGAGAGCCTGCCTTATAACTGAGTGGAGCCACTTCTCAGTGGTTCTGAGGTCATCGTACATGTCACCCGAAGCATGACCAGCATCCCCGTATTTGAGGACGACGTCGATATCTTCTTCAGGAAAGGAGAACCCTCTGCGGTTCAGCCTACCCTGGACAGCTTGCATTGACCTTGAACCCCCGTCTTGGAGAACTCGAAGAATTGGGTTCCGTCGTTCTCTTGGAATGGAAAATAGAATGTCAGAGCGCCTGATGGCTCCTTGGCCGACCTTTTGGTCAAGGTAGTTAAGCGTTGTGGCGAGCGTGACTTCTCTGAGACGAGTTATTTCACCAAGCGTCTTCCCAGACTGTAACATAGTGACTGTGTCTTCACGAACGCCCATAGCAAACTCCCGTAGCCGTGGTTTCTTCTGTAGCAGCCTTACGTTGGAAGAGGCCCTGGCATCGAAGGGGAATGTAGAACTGGTTGCCAACCCCGCACATCAAACTTTTGACGCGGAGATTTAGATCATCCCCGCTTTCTTGAGTTCCGCCTCTAACATCGGGGCCTTCTCGGTTATATCTTCTCGAAACTCGATTCGGGTTATTCCTTCTAAGTCGGAGGGGATTTTGGTTCCTTTCTTGGAAACGATACAGACCCTTGAACGACCAAGGCGACCATAGAACCATCCGAGCTCTAGGATAACGTTCGGTCGTGCCTGCGCATAAACTTCCCCAGATACTTCTACCAGGTCGTCTGGTGTAAAGAGAACGAAAGCGTAGCCAGCTTGCGGTCCTTCCTCCTCAATCCTTTCAATCAAAGTCATTCCACTTCCCGGTTTTTGGTTTAATACAACCGAGTCTAATTCCCATTGGTCTTTTAGCAACTTTTGGCGTTTGAGAAGGTTGAGTTCGTCGTGACCATGAACAAGGAACACTGTCCTCGAAAGGATCCCACTCTCTTGGCCTTTGGTCTCGCGCGGAGTGTCCAGAATCGTTTCTGGATGATCACTTAAGCTCTCATTTAGAGGAACAAGGAAAGCTCGATACTTTGTCGCCTCGTTCCTAAAGTTACTCAGCTGATCAAAACTAGCGGTGTTTAGTCTGACGTTTCTAAATCTGTCTCCTTCAGTGGGGCCAACGTAGCTATCCAGCAAGTTTGCTGTACGATCCTTCCAACGCCTCAGTCGTTCCCGACCTGCGTTGTAATCTTGCTCGCGCTCGGTTCTTTGGATCAACATATTCAACTCCATGATCTGGGAGATGATCATTACTGCAGCTCGTTTAGCTTGTGCGTTGTTTTCCATAAACGTTGGCCTTCGGTGGCCTGTCAAAACGCTCGACGGGGCTCGCTGTCACCTGACAGCTCATACTCAAACGGGGTCACGTCGGCAGAATGTCGGCAATTCCTGCCCTTATAGGAATTTGGAGTGGGAGTAAATCCCTTTTCTAGATACGATTTCTGGCAGGAGCGGGAGGACTCGAACCCCCAACCACCGGTTTTGGAGACCGGTGCTCTGCCAGTTGAGCTACGCTCCTGCATGGTACCCCTGGAGTTATCCGTTTTTGTAGCTACAAAGCTAAAAATCGGCCTTTTAGGCGGTGATTTTACCACACTACGCTGGCCCTAATCACCATCCAGGACCGCTCCGAGTACCGGACGGCGGCGGACGTGTGGGCCGGCAGGCGGGGCGCGGTGTAGGGCCGCCTGCTTCCGCGCTGCCTTATCCTTCGTGCTTTCCTTCATCCACTCTCCGCTCCTGTAGCTTTCTCACGTAGTCCTCGACCCAGGCCGCATCCGCCGCATCCGCCGTGGCGTCTGCGTGTACCTTACGCTCTAACAGTGCGGCGAATCCCGCCTGCGCTGGGGCGGTCCCGAAGATCGTCACAACGCGGTAGCCGTCGGCAGCAAGATCGTTCAGAAGCGGCTCTAGCTTCGCGGGGTCCCGTTCCTCAGACGTTACGATCTTGTATATCATCCGTCCCTCCTCCTTAGTTCGGGTATGCTCCGGATTATACCACTTGCCCCTTTCGAGGGGCTCTTTTTTGCCACTTGCTTGTCTACATAATTTCTGTTATGCTTACGTCACTTGTAGACGAATGGGAGGTTCGCACATGGCAAAGACTGGCACCGAGCGACAAGCCGCCTGGCGGAGGAAGGTCAAGTCATACCAGGAATGGAAGGCTAGCATCCTTTTGCTTTGGCAGGAACACAACGTCTTCCACTACTCCAAGTCTGAGGACGGCGGAATTGGGATTCGCCTAGAGCAAACGGCGGAGGGTGACAGGATAACGCGGGAGATTGCGGAGCTATGCGGCCTCGACCCTGACACCGTGATTCAGAAGATGGTCGGGGAAGTGCTGGCGGAGATGGGCGGGAGGTTTGAACCGGCCAGCAAGGAACAGCAGGAGATGGCGAAACTGAGGGCGGAAACTGCCAAGCTCAGGGAGAAGTTGAAGAGGGCCGGGCTGTGAACGAAATTCAGATATTCGTTGTCCACAACAATTGTCTTGACCCCGACAGGTGCGTTTCGACGGATTGCGAGCAGATAGGGCCGCCGCCTTGCCAGCCTGGTTGTCTAAGTGACGACGACCATTTGGACATGGTGACGCATAGGGGCGAAGTTGAGCGGATCGAGCGCGCTTGCTTGACTGAAATTACCCCTTTGGGCTACCAGATGAGGGCGGACGCAACAGCCGAGCGTTTACTTGACTACTAAAATGAAAACACCCCGGCTGACCAAGCCTTGCGACGACTGCAAGGTGGACTTTGACCTTGAAAAGCTCGACGACGACGGCCTTTGTCTCTGGTGCGAACTGATACGCGGCGGGGCGGACCCTGCCTTTACCGCATCCGAACGTGAGGCGGACGAATGGCTAAAGTCTACTTACCTCCGCCTAGACGACGAATGGGCACAACGAGAGTGGGAGAAGACGCTGACCGCAGCCCTTCGCAAGTGTAAAACCTGTACCGAGGAATACCTGCTAACGGTCAACACGCGGCCCGATGGCAGGTGTTTTGACTGCCAGAATCGGCCTATGGGCTACGACCGAATCACTGAGGATGCCGACCTGAATGGTAAGCGCATTAGAGGCGTGGTCGTGGAAAGGAACGCCAAAGGGCTAGCGGCGGCGCTGGACAGACTCGACGTAGAATTGAGGTACAACACGCGGGAAAACCGTGGCGAGATGGAGTACAACGCGCTCGGATGGAAGCCCTTCAACGACCGCAGCGTTGCCAAGCTGAGGGAGACGCTAATGGAGTGTTTCGTCTACCTCGGCCCACCTGGGAAGGATGGCAGCCCAGGAGAGCCCAGGGCCTTGAAGTTTGGGCGCGAGAGCTGGGGAGACGTGCTTAACGTCCTACTGTACGGCTCCGAGGTTGACCCCTTCATTGAATGGCTAGAGGCCCTTCCGCCGTGGGACGAAGAAAACCGCCTGGACGACTGGCTGCCCACAGTCTTCGATATTAACGAAAGGCCGTTACTTGGGGAGTGGGCGGGCCGATTCATGGTCCTGGGCGCGATATGGCGGGCCTACCATCCAGGGCTCAAGCTGGACGAAATGCCGGTACTCATCGGTAAGGGCGGGCTCGGCAAGTCCACGGCTGTTCGCTTCCTACTGCCCGCCGATAGGGGAGAATGGTTCTCCGATGGCCTAAACCTAGCTGCCGATTCCAAGATTCGGGCTGAGGCGCTTTTGGGCCGCGTGATCTGCGAAGTGGCCGAGATGCAGGGCTCAACGCGGGCCGACCTGGAATCCCTCAAGGCATTCTTGAGCCGCACAGACGACGGAGCGGTGAGGCTGGCCTACCGCAAAGACCCTGAGCTACTGCTGAGGCGCTGCGTGATTATTGGCACGGCGGACCGCAAAGAGCCGTTGCCCAACGACAGCAATTTAAGGCGATTCGTACCCGTCTATTTGGACGCTGGCCGACCGGCGGAAATTCGAGAGTTTTTGGACGGCAACCGAAACCAGTTATGGGCGGAGGGCCTGCACCTGTACGGGCAAGGCATAGAGGCCAGACTACCCGACGAATTGAAGGGTCTACAGTCTGAGGCTACCGACCGAGCGCGGTCACGTGACACAGTGATTGAGGATGCGGTGACGGAGTGGACCTGGGGTAACGACGGATTCACGATGGCCATGATCGCCGCGGGTGTCCACCTGATTGATTCCAACGATAAGGGCGCGAAGCTCCGCATGGCCGACCAGCACAGACTAGGCCAGGTGCTTGAGTCCCTCGGGTACACCAAACGACGCGAATCGAAAGGCGGCGTACAGGCCACACGCTGGTATCGCGGCGATGATTATTGAGCGATGGCACACGAGAGGGTGCAAGCAATTCGTATCTGGACTGGCACAGCTTGCACCCTCTTGCACCCTTTTTCTAGGTAGCACACATTTTGGTTTTTGATGAATGATTTTGACGGGGTACACCATGATAACGCGGACGCATAACGCATTTGTGTACTCTATGCAGAAAAGGGTGCAAGAGGGTGCAAGGGTGCAAGCGCGTGTGTCGACGGGGAACCCCTGCCGCTAGAATTTCTGTAGAGGGCTCGAGCATGGTGTCTCTGTTGAGTGTAAGAGGTTTTTTGAATGATTAAGTTAAGGCCATTCCAAAAGGCATTTCTCAAGGCAGTCGAGAATCCGAAGTATGACACCGTGGCTATCAGTGGGCCGAGAACGCTCGGTAAGACGTACATAGCGGCCCAGGTTTTGATCCGTTGCCTGACGCCTGGGGATTCCCTTCACCAGCCAGGGAAGGAATACATTTTAGGGGCTGCGACGTTGGAGATGGCAAGGCTTACTTATAGCTTCATTCGGGAAGCTCTGGAACCTACGGGTGAGTACAGGTGGATTGACAGCACAACGCGGCTCGGGGCAACCCACAAGAAAACGAACACCAAGCTCAGGGCCATATCCAGCAACGCAAAGTCCAGTTTTGGCTTGGTAAACGTCCCGTTGGTGGTGCTTGACGAACCTGGGGCGCTTGAAATTGCTGGTGGCAGGATGCTGTCTGACTCGCTATTCACGGCCCAGGGCAAGGTGGGGAGTAGGCTCAAGTTGATCTTGGCCGGGACACTTGCGCCGATGGCTACGGGCGCCGGTCATTGGTGGTGGGACTTGTTGGCGGAAGGGACCAAGGGGCGGACTCACGTACAGCTATATCAGGGCGATGGGGAGACGTGGGACAAGTGGGCAACCATTCGGAAAGCCAACCCACTGATAGGGCTGGACGCGCACACGCGCAGGGTAATCCTAGAGGAGCGCGACCTTGCGCGGGGAGACTCACGGCTCAAGGCCAGGTTCTTTAGCTATCGCCTGAATTGCCCTTCTGCTGATGAATCAACCATGCTCTTGGCCGTCGACGACTGGAAGATGGTCACGGCCAGGGAAGTACCACCACGAGACGGGAGGCCTATCGTTGGCGTTGACCTGGGCGCGGGCAGGGCCTGGAGCGCCGCCGTTGCCATTTACCGCAACGGGCGCACAGAGGCCCTTGCCCTTGCCCCTGGGATACCCTCGATTGAAGAACAAGAGAAGCGTGACCGTGTACCGGCTACTACATATTCCAAGCTCGTGGAGGCGGGTCTGCTACACATTGCGGACGGGCTGCGGGTGCAACCGCCGTCCATGCTGGCCGGCTTGATTCAGGAAAAGTGGGGAGTGCCTGCGGGTGTAATTTCCGATCGCTTCCGTGTCAGCGACATGGCGGACGCTGGCCTACCTGTTGAGCCAAGAATGACTCGTTGGAGCGAAAGCTCAGAAGACATTCGGGCGCTGCGGAAGATGTCGAAGGATGGCCCGCTATCGGTTGACCCTGGAAGCGCGCCGTTGCTTGAGGCGTCGCTCGCCGTTGCCAGCGTCAAGAACGACTCTTCCGGCAACACGCGCCTTGAAAAGAGGGGCTCCAACAACCAAAGTCGGGATGACGTCGCTTTCGCCCTCGTGATCGGTGCCGGGCTGCACCAGCGGCGCAGTAAGGCCCCGAGGGGCGGAGGGGTCTACCGTGGCAAGGCTTAGACGGGCTGACCTACAGACGGCGCGATGGCGTAGGCTCAGGCGGCATATCCTGGCCCGCGATGGTTGGGAGTGCCAGGTTTGCGGGAAGCTGCTAGGGATGGCCCAGGTGGACCATATCAAGCCGGTACTCAAGGGCGGCGCGGTGAGCGACCCCGCCAACTTGCAGGCCCTTTGTGTGGACTGCCATATCGCCAAGACCCACGTCGATAAGGGGGAACTGCCCGACCCTGAGCGTGAGGCGTGGGCCAAGTACCTGGCCCGATGACACCACATATGGTAGCCGCCTTGGGAACTGATACTAATTGTGGTATAATATCTAATTGTAGAAATATACCCTTTGGAGGCTGACATGACCGATAGGCAGAAGTTGGAGTTGAGGCAGTCTGTAATCCGTGGCCGTCTATCCGAGCTGGGAACGGCGGAGGGAACTAACGAAGCCAAGGCGGAGATCGACGGACTGGCGATCGAATACAGCAGCAACGAGGCCAGGGTAAGGGCTTTTTTGATCTCAGGCGATGAGCCGGTAGAGACCACCACCAGCAAAGAGGGCCAGCAGCGGGCGGAGCTGTACCAAAAGGCCAGCGTCGGTGATTTGGTCTACAACCTGGTCAACGGGCGCTCCGGCGTCCAGGGCGGCGCGATGGGGGAGCTTCAGAAGGAATACGGGCTGGCAGACAACGAGATTCACGTTAGGCAGCTCTCCCCTGAAAAGTACGCGGTCACACCTGGGGCGGCCAACACTGGCGAAGTCCAGCACGAGATCGTACCTTACGTGTTTCCGCAGAGCTGCGGTGCATGGTTGGGAGTGGATATGCCGACCGTGGGAGTTGGTGAGGCAGTCTTTCCGGTGCTCACCAAAAAGCTCGACGTTAGGACGCCAGCCGAAAACGCCGACGCCACAGAGACCACGGGGGCCTTTAGCGCCGACGTGCTGAGTCCGTCGAGGTTGCAGGCGTCGTTCTTCTACTCTAGGGAAGACCGCTCAAGAATGCAGGGCTTAGACGAAAGCCTACGCGAGAACCTGAGCATGGGCCTGGCCGATGGCCTCGACGCCGCGATCATCGCCGGTACAAACGGGTTGTTGAGCGCAACGAATTTGCCCAACAACAACGTCAGCACCGAGACCACCTATGAGCTGTACCGTGACCAATTCGCCTACGGGCGGGTTGACGGGCGCTATGCGAGCATGACAAGCGACCTTCGCCTCCTGATGGGCAACGAGACCTACGAACACGCGGCAAAGCAATATCGTGGGAACAACGACAACATGGATGCGCTGATGTCCCTTCAGTCGGCCCTCGGCGGCGTCAAGGTTTCAGCCCACGTTCCGGCGGTGTCTGGAACCAAGCAGAATAACGTCATACGCCTGGGGATGCGGCGCGGCGATATGACAGCCGCGATTTGGGAGGCTATAGCCCTGGTGCCTGACGAGCTGACTCTTATCAAGAAGGGACAAATCCAAATCACAGCCATCATGCTTCACGCGGTGAAAGTCCTTCGTTCCGATGGCTTTTACAAACAGCAAGTCCAAACTTCCTAAGATGGCGAACGCTTTGATAAGCGGTCCGAGCGGCGCAAATAAGTCCCAACTCGCCCGTGACCTGCTGGCCCAGGTGCAGGGCCAGGGCGCGATTGTGGACTTCCAGGCCATCTATGCGGCCCTGCTCCTGCTACGGCGTGGGGATGATGGTAGATACCCTGAGCGTGACCCTGCTGACGCGCACCTACTGGCCCTTGCAGAGTACACCAGGCGGGCCATGATAACCGGAGCACAGGAAATGGACATAGAAATCATAGCGACGAATAGTGACGGCTCACCTCAGCGCAGGGAGTACCTGCGGGGGCTGTTAGGCCCTGGAGCTGTCGAGACCGTTTTAGACCCTGGCCGGAAGGTAGTTGAGGAAAGGCTTTCGATCAACGGCGTACTTTCCCAACAATGCGGCCAGGCGGTCGACCGCTGGTATGGGAGGCTCCCCAATGGATAACTTGCTTTTCTACGCTGCCATCCAGTACGCCGAGGACACAACGCGGGAATCGGCGGGGCGTCTGACCGGCGTTTTGGTCACCTATGGCGAGAAGGCCAAAGACAGGCCCGACGTCTACGATGCCGACTCATTGAGTTGGCCTGAGCGTGGGATCGTGCTTAACGAAATGCACGACCGGAAGCAGGCAATCAAACGATTTTTGCCCTACACCGAGGGCGATGAGCTACGGGTGGACTTCCAACTTCCGCCGACCCAACGAGGACGTGATGCAGCAACTATGGTCAGGGATTCGACCTATAGCGGATTGAGTATGGAGGTGGCGCGGGATAGCATCGTTGCGACCTACAGGGCCGGTGTCAGGCATATCAGCCGCGGCCAGCTCGTAGCGGCTGCTTTAGTAGACGAAAGTGCTTTCCTGGGGAGCGTGGTCGACGTTCACGCCAAGCGCGAAGTAAACCACCTGGGGGTGTTGGCATGGCTGTAACGCATGAGTGGTTCGGCGATGAGATCGCCGCCGAGATAGAGCGGGCCACAGTCGAGGCAATGGAGGACGTCGGCGATGACTTCGTGCGTGTGGCGGACCCATTGACGCCTGTAGACAAGGGCGAGCTAAGGCGCAGCACCAAGGCCGATAAGGTCAAGAAAGAGCGTGACGGGCTTTCAGTCGAAATGGGCAGCTTCGACGTTGCCCATGCCCTATTCGTAGAGCGCGGCACTGCTCGCAAAGACGGTCAAATGATGTACCAGAAAGCGGCTGACCGGACATGGCCGAAACTGGACGACAAGATCAAAAGTGCCATGAGGAAACCAGCGGTATGACTGTAACTGCGACCGTTAGCGACGTTGCCCGATCAATCCGGGCGATTGTCTCGCCGGACGTAACGGCGGAGCTGGCCGACCTGCTGGCCTATGCGAGCATCGAAGTAACGCGGATCGCGCCGAACGCTCCCGACGCGGTGCATAATCGCGCTGCGATCTCCATCTGTGGATACGTCTACGACCGGCCCACGGCCGGGCGCGAGATGGCCTATGCAAACGTGGTCCGCAACAGTGGCGCGGGCGCGATGCTGCTGCCCTACCGGACACACCGGGGCGGGAGTACGGCAACGGCAGAGGCAGCAGTTACTTGATTTGACCTGCTATGGGGCGAGTTGCGCCTTGCATGGGGCGGACTAGCCTTACGCTGGGGAGATTGCGATGAAACTACCCTGGACTAAAGCAACCGAAAACTACCAAGATTCGAGCTACACCGATGCCCTCGTTGCTGCCCTGATAAGGCAGGTTAGGGGCCGGACGGCGGGAACTTCCTTAACGAGCGAGACCGGGGCGCTGGAGAGCGCGGCGGGCCTTGTGGGGAGGGCTTTCGCTTCCTGTGAAATTTCTGGTGATCCCATGTACACGCGGGCGCTGAGCCCCCAGGTTATGGAGATGATCGGGCGCGGCCTGGTGAGGCGCGGCGACCTGGTTTTCTACCTGGACACCAGCGACGGGCTGCACCTGCTGCCCGCTCAGACGCACTCCATCGACGGCGGGCCTATGCCGTCGTCCTGGACCTACGACGTGTCCTTGGCCGGGCCTGGGGAGCAGAAGACGCTACGACCGGTTCCTGCTGAGAGCGTGCTGCATTTTAGATATGGCGTCGACGTTGAAACGCCCTGGCGTGGAAATGCGCCTCTTGGAGTTGCGCGATCAATTGGGGATCTGATGGCCGAGTCACTCACCTACTTGACCCAGGAATCAGGCAAGCCTCGTGGCGCGTTTCTTGGGACTCCGAAGGATGGCGAAGACGAAACGATCACGGCATTGAAAGCTGACGTGAAGACGGCGGCGGGCGCGATGCTGTTCGTCGAGTCGATGCAGAATAATTGGGAGTCTGGCGGGAATCCAGCGGGCGATTGGGGTGTCAAAAACTTCGGGCCGACGGTCGGCGCTGGCATGGTCGAGACGGCGAAGATGGCCAGGAGCGAGGCCCTGGGCGCACTCGGGCTCAATGAGGCGCTATTCATGGGCGCGGACTCGGCGGCGTTGCGGGAGTCTTGGCGATTGGCCTTATTCAGCTTGATTGGCCCTCTGGGAAGTCTAGTCGAGTCGGAGCTTCGGGCCAAGTTGGGCGAGAACATATCCCTCTCGTGGACCGAGTTGCGGGCCTCAGACTTAGCAGGACGGGCTAGGGCTTTCAAGACGATGGTTGAGGCCGGAAAGACGGTTGAGGAGGCTACGCAGATTGCTGGCCTGATGTTGGAGGAATAAGACGTGACAACACGCGAATTCACCCCACGGCTCGACCGGCAAATCACCCGCATAATCCCAGGCATGTCACCTGGCCTCAACCCCTTGGGTCAGCCGCTTCCGCCAACTAGTGAGACGGAAGTCAAGGTATGGGCTCAGAGAAAAGACTTCTCCGGGAAGGACTTCAGCCAGTCGGTGCAGGGCGGGATAGTCACGATTAGAGACACGCGGTATGTCGTGAGGTCTGAAACCGGCCCCTGGTCCGCCGGGGATACCTTCACCGACGAGGACGGCGAGGCGCTGGTGGTGCAGGGTGTCGCGCAGATCGGCCGGCAATACCTGGAGCTGCTGGCCCGAAGTGGTGGTTTGTAGCGGTGACCGCCTGCCCTCGGCGCGGTTGTGGTGGCACTGTGGGCGTGTTCGCGTGGCATGACGCCTGCCCTCGGCGCGGTTGTGGTGGCACTGTGGGCGTGTTCGCGTGGCATGACACCTGCAGCCTGTGCGCTCGCGCTGACACCTTGCCTAGACCGCCGACCGCCGAGGAAGCGTCTACCGAAAAGGCCCGGAACGTTAAAAAGCTGCTTCGCGCCAAGATGAAGCGCCGCGAAGATGCCAAAGCCCGCAAAGCAAGCCAAGCCGCCTAGCCACTGCGCACCAGGTGCCACACACAGCGACGTTTCGACCCTCACCTATAGTCTGAACCAGCGGCCCACACTCCCGCCGCCGACGACATGGCGAACAGCATCGAGAATGTAAGCGGGGGTGTAGCGTTCGTTGTTGCCCGCGCCTTGGGCAAGGTGCGGCTTCGCTTTGGGAAGGGCTATCAAACCTCTGTCGATGCTCTCAGCAAGCCGGGCTCGTCGCATGGTCTCGACGCCGACGCCCAGCTTTTCAGCTAGGGCCACGTTGGTATATTCCCCACGTGGGGAATATACCCCTCGCTTGCCGACTCGCTGCGGCATGAGCTCGGCGTCGGCTATGGCGCTCTCGGCATCGTTGATACCACACTTACCACGCGGTTTCTACCACACTGTTTACCCTGTGGTAAGAATTGGTGGGCTTTAGTAAAGCTAAATCAAGTCTTTTGTGTGGTAAGTGGTACCCCTGGAGGGACTCGAACCCCCGACGCGCGACTTAGGACGCCGCCGCTCTATCCAACTGAGCTACAGGGGCATTTGGTGGAGATAGGGGGGCTCGAACCCCCAACCTCGGCATTGCGAACGCCGCGCTCTCCCAGTTGAGCTATATCCCCCCCCCCAACCGAGTTTCAGGATACCATAAACCCGCTTCCGCATAAACTTGGGAGCCCGAATTCTACGGTGGTTCTTTACTGGGACAAAGCTAGCTGCCCGGGACATACTCCCCAAACAGGCTTTCGATGGCGGCCATGTGATCATCCGCCGTAAGGCCGGTGTGGAGGGGCGTTATCGAGATCCTGTTGTGGCGAACGGCCCAGACGTCGCTGTTCTCCGGCTGCCGGTCTTCAACGACCCTGTCCCGGGATATCCAGAAGTACTTCCTCCTGCCGTCGCTGCCCTCTTTCACGGACTCGCGATAGCTGCCCCCACCAAGCCGGGTGACCTGCACCCCCTCTATCTTGTCACCAGGTTCGTTGGGAGGATTTATGTTAATCAAAGCTGGCGGGAGTTTGACCCCGGCTGCCAGCCTGGCGGCGATAAAACTCAGGACGCTCGAGGCGACTTCGAAACGGGTGTCCTTGAGCGCTCCCACCGATATGGCAATGGAAGGATAGCCCCTGACATATCCCTGCAGGGCGGCGCCCACAGTACCGGATACGGTCACGTCCTCTCCCAGGTTGGAGCCCCGATTGATTCCCGACACCACCAGGTCCACCGGCCCAACCAGGTGCTCGAGAGCGAGGATAGTGCTGTCCGCCGGAGTGCCCTCTATCGCGTAGGTCTTGACGCCGTCAACGCTGTACCCAGGCGGCGGGGCCAGCTCGTGGGTGCGTATGGGCGCATGGAGGGTCATGGACGTGCCGACACCGCTCTGCTCCCTGTCGGGCGCGACCACGAAGACGTCGCCGGCGCCGGTCAGGGCTTCAACGGCAGTCCAGAGGCCCGGAGACCAGACGCCATCATCGTTCGTCACCAGGAACTTCAGCTTCGTATCAGCCATGTTGTTGGAAATCGACCCCTTAGATTGGATAATTCAGATATCGCTCGCCTGTATCCGGAAGCATCGCGACAACGGTTTTGCCGGGTCCCAGGCGTTTCGCCACGTCCAGAGAGGCGACCACGTTGGCGCCGGATGACACGCGGACGAGCAGACCCTCATCCTTGGCCAGGAGCTGGGACATACGGGCCGCCTTCACATCTTCGACGGAAATGATTTCATCGATGATGGAGCGGTCCAAGAGGGGTGGAATGAAGTCGGCCCCGATGCCCGGTATTCCATGGTGCCCCGCATTGCCTCCGCTAAGTAATTTGGAGGACTCGGGCTCGACCGCCACTAGGAGCAGAGAAGGGTTTGTCTCTTTCAGTCTTCCGCCAGCTCCCGTGATGGTACCGCCCGTGCCCACTCCCGCCACGAAAGCGTCCACGTTTCCGTCGGTCGCTTCGATGATCTCCTGAGCGGTCGTATCTCTGTGAACCCTGACCACAGCGGGATTTTTGAACAGGTCAAGGCGCAGACAGCCGGGGGTTTCATCGACCATCGCCCTTGCCCGCTCCTCCGCACCTTCCATTCCCTGGTGGGTCGGAGTAGGTCTGACGTCCACTCCGTAGCGAAGGAGAAGTTTCCTCCGCTCGGCAGGCGCGTTTTCCGGCATGAAGATCACGATCCGATAACCCTGCGTAACAGCAACCATGGCCAGTGACAGCCCGCTGTTGCCGCTGGTCGCCTCGACGATTGTCGAGCCGGGGCCGAGCAGCCCCTGTGCCTCGGCATCTTTGACCATGGCGAGAGCTACCCTGTCCTTCACGCTGCCACCCGGGTTGAGGCTCTCGAGTTTGCCCAGCACATCCGCCGAGCCTTCCTCGACCACCCTGTTGAGCCTCAGCAGAGGTGTGTCGCCGATTAGCTCCAGCACGCTCTCGGCTATCTTGGACATAGCCAGCACTCCTTGCCAGATGTTGTAGGGCCAGGCGTTGTGGGCTTCCTTGCCAGTCACTAGTATACTAAGAAAAGGAAGGCAACAAATGCCGTATGAGGATCAGGAGGGTTAAGGGAAACGTCGCCTAAATGAGTTTGATAGGCCTACTCGACCTGCTGAACAGGCAAGGGCCCTATAAGGAGCTGATACATAGTATCAATGCAGGTTCCCAGGAACGCAAATTAACCCTCCCCGACTCGGCCCGTCCATACGTGATCGCGGCCCTCTGGCGCCACCTCCGGATCCCTGTCCTGGTGCTCGAGCCGAGGCCCGAGGACGCCAGAAGGACCCATGACCAGCTCCTTTCGTATCTGGGCGACCAGAGGGACGTTTATCTCTTTCCCGAGCAAGACGTCCTGCCCTTCGAGCGGCTGATAGCCGACGCCGGTACCAATAATCAACGCGTAGCGGCGCTGCATGCCCTCGGCATGAGCAGGGCACCCACGAGTCCGGAAGCCGACCACAACCCGAAGGCTCCGCTGGTTGTATCGTCTACCTCGGCGGCCATGAGACGAACCCTCCCTCTACAGGTGATGGACAGCTCCTTCCACACCGTCGAAACGGGTTCCAAGATCAGCCTGGCAGAGCTTTTCTCCCGGTGGGTCGACCTGGGCTACCGCAGGGAAGATGGCATCCAGATTCCGGGAACCTTCAGCCAGCGAGGCGGGATCGTAGACGTCTACTCGCCCTCTTCGACCCTGCCCGCCCGGATCGAGCTTTGGGGAGACAAGGTGGACAGCATCCGCCTCTTCCACCCTGCCACACAGCGGTCCGTGGACAAGGTGGAAACTATCAGCATAGTTCCAGCCAGAGAGACCCTGACGGCGTTGGTGGACAAAGATAAAGTCTCGGACTTGATAGGCAGGCTGGACTTCAGCCGCTGCACTCCGACGATCAGGGAGCGGATCGAGTCGGAGCTTGCGGCCATTTTTTCCGGTCAAGAGATAGAGGATATCTCCTTCTACGGCGGCTTCCTGAACCATGGTTGCCTGATCGACCACCTGCCGGAGAAGGGGCTTCTGGTTTTAGACAGGGATGGGGAGATCGGCACCGCGGCCTCGGAGCTGGAGAGCCGGGCTGAGGAACTGAGGGCCGTGAGGATAGACCGGGGTGAACTGCCAGCAAACTTCCCGTCTCCCCAAATACCGCTGACCCAGTTCGAATCGGCGATTCGTGAAAGAAACCGGCTCCTGGTATCGGGCTGGACAGGATTGGGAAATGGCTTCGACTTCGGCCCTGCCAAGTCCTATAACGCCAAGCCACACCTGCTGGCGGCGGATGTGCCAGACATGCTGAAGGAGGGCCGGACGATCGTGGTGGTAAGCCGTAACGCCGCCAGGCTCTCCGAGGTCATGGAAGAAGCTAAAGTCGGCACGTCGATCCTTCCGGGATTGGAGGTCGAACCCGATCCGGGGGAACTTTACCTGGTGTCCGGATCTCTTGGCGAGGGTTGGAGCATCCCCATCGACGGACATCTTGTCACCGTTCTTACCGATGCCGAGGTCTTCGGTACGTCTAAGGAACGTCGCTACAAAGCCAAAGCTCCGGTCAGGCGGGGGGCGCTCACGTCTGAGATGGCGCCCGGAAGCTATGTGGTGCACATCGACCATGGCATCGCCCGGTTTTCAGGCACCATCAAGATGGAGTCCAATGGCGACCAGCGAGAGTACCTGGTCCTGGAGTACGCGGAGAAAGACAAGCTGTATGTACCCACGGAGCAACTCGACAGGGTCTCGGTCTACATGGCCTCCAGCGAGGTAACGCCAAGCCTCACCCGTTTGGGCACATCCGAGTGGGCCAAGGTCAAGGAGCGGGTAAAGCAGTCGGCCAAGGAGATGGCCCAAGAGTTGCTGGAGCTATATGCTTCCAGGCAGGTTGCCGAAGGTCATTCCTTCGCGACCGACTCGCCTTGGCAAAAGGAACTGGAGGACTCGTTTCCCTACGAAGACACCCGGGACCAGGCGCGGACCGTGGAAGAAGTCAAGGGAGACATGGAGCAGTTGCGCCCCATGGACCGTCTGGTATGCGGAGACGTGGGTTATGGAAAGACCGAAGTGGCCCTTCGCTCCGCTTTCAAGGCGATGAACGAGGGTTTTCAGGTAGCCATGCTGGTTCCCACGACGGTGCTGGCCCAGCAGCATTACGCCACCTTCAGCGAGAGGTTGAGCCCATTCCCGATCAGAGTCGAGGTCCTGAGCAGGTTCAAGAGCCGCAAAGAGCAGCAGGAGGTTGTCGAAGGTCTCAAGCTGGGAACCGTGGACATAGTTATAGGCACCCATAGGCTCCTTCAACGAGACGTGAAGTTTAAAAACCTGGGGCTGGTGGTGGTGGACGAGGAACAACGCTTCGGAGTAGCTCATAAGGAGTGGTTCAAGCGCCTCCGCAAACAGGTGGACATGCTCACACTGAGCGCCACGCCAATACCCAGAACCCTGTACATGGGCCTGTCAGGGATCAGGGACATGAGCACAATGGAGACCCCTCCCGAAGAGCGGCTGCCGATCAAGACCTACGTAGCCGAGTATGACGACGAGCTGGTCAAGGAAGCAATCATCCGAGAACTGGACCGGGGCGGACAGGTCTTTTACTTGCACAACCGCGTCCGCACCATCCACCACACAGCGGAGAGCCTCAGACGCTTGGTGCCCCAGGCCACAATAGCGATTGGCCACGGCCGTATGGACGAAGAGGAGCTTGAAAGAGTGATGGTAGCCTTTAGCAAGGGTGAGATCGACGTGTTGGTTTGCACTACGATCATCGAATCTGGCCTGGATATTCCGAACGCCAACACACTGATAATCGACCGGGCCGACAGGTTCGGCCTGTCCCAGTTGTACCAGCTGCGAGGGAGAGTAGGTCGAAGTAGCCCCCGCGCCTACACGTGCCTGCTCATACCCAGGGGCCGCAGAATTACCGAAGCGGCCGGCCGGCGCCTCAAGGCGATATTGGAGGCTTCGGAGCTTGGAGCAGGCTTCAGAATCGCGATGAGGGACCTGGAGATTCGGGGCGCAGGCAACGTCCTGGGAGCCGAGCAGAGCGGTCACATACATGCCGTCGGGTTCGAGCTATATGCCCAGTTATTGAACGAGGCTGTAGCCGAGATCCGGTCGGGGGAAGGCGCCGAGGCGGGTACCGGCACAGAGAGAATCCAGGCTCGAGTAAACCTTTCGTTGCCGGCCCACATACCGGAAAGCTACATCACCCACCTGCCGACTCGGCTGGCTATATACCAGCGGCTCACGAAGATAGCGACCCGCCAGGAACTCGACGACCTACGTGAGGAGATGCGGGACCGCTTCGGGCAAATGCCGGAGGAGTTGGACAATCTAATATTCCTTGTCGATTTGAAGCTTCTAGCGGGGGACGGAGGCGTCGAGTCTGTAGTCCAGAAGGGCTCTAACGTCACCCTATCACTGACAGAGTCAGTTGGCGGAGCCGGGCTGGCACTCGAAAAGGCACTGGGGCCCGGGATCAGGGTCGGCAACCGGCAGATACACTTCAAAACCCTTGATGGCCGAGCAACGTGGAAGCATAACCTGTTGGAGACTATGGAGCGGCTGGTGAAATTCCGCGAACATTTGGAGACAGCAGCGTTGCAAGGTTTATAATGTATCGCAGACGTAAAAGTGCTTCGAGGTAGGGTTGGACCCGCTGAACTCTGATAAAGGTAAATCCGTGAAACTGCGGAGGTCGTTGAAGGCATTGTAAAATCTGTGCCAGCCTACCAGGACGCTATTCAGCCAGCGGCTAAAGAAATCGGCAAAGGGCTCGAAACTATCGCAAGGAGCATCAATGTCGCACTGGCACCTCTAAAGGGACTTGTCTGGGGTTATGATCGGATCGAGAGTTACCTGGTACCGGCTTTGGCTGAAAAACTGAAGAAAGTACCGAAAGATCAGGTGACTACCCCTCCGATACACATAGCTGGACCAGCAATAGAATCACTTCGATTTGCTGGAAATGAGCCTTCGTTAAGGGAGCTTTATGCTAACCTCCTTGCAACATCGATGGACTCGGGCACTGTGCACGAAGCGCATCCGGCCTTCGTAGAGATTTTGCGACAGCTGACACCAGATGAAGCTCGGATAGTTGACCTGTTTGTTGACCAAGACTATTGGCCGCGGCCGCTCATTACGGTCCGCCGCCAGAGCAAAGAGGGGCGAGGAGGTTACGATATCCTACGACACTTCTCTCTTCTTGGAGAAGAAGCGCAATGTAGCTACCCGGAGATGACACCGAGTTATGTGGATAATCTGTGCCGCCTAGGATTGGCTGAGATTCCAGCCTTATCTGAACTTACCGATGCAGGTCAGTACGAGCCTTTAGAGAGACATCCAACAGTTGAGAACATCGTAGCTGAAATCAGCGCTAGTACTGAGGATAAGCCAGAAATCATTAAAGAAATTCTCAAAGTAACGACTCTGGGCGGACAGTTCTGTAACGCATGTGTTGAATCACACCACGGCGCCTAGACAAGTTGGGTCATACTGTATTTTTGACCCAGAATCCTGCTAGAGCTGGCCTTTAGCGAGGAGCTTGTCCAGGTCCAGGAGGGTCCTTATCCGGGTACAGTCATTGGCCTTCCGATACCGGTTGTTTCTGTCCAGCAAAACGGGCTTTATCCCCACCGCCCTGGCGCCCATAACGTCCACGTCGTACTGGTCGCCGACGTGGGCGGCTTCTTGCGCGCTAACCCGGGCCCGTTCGAGGGCAGCGAGGAATATCTGAGGGCGAGGCTTGTCGGCCCCCACGTCTTTACCATTGACGAAGACCTGAAGGTAACCATCCAGACCCAACTGGTGGGATACTTCTGACATGCCCCAAAGCAGATTCGAGATCACCCCGGTGACGATTCCTCGCTCCTTCAGTTTCTTCAGGGTTGGCAGCACGTCGTCGTAGAGGTCGAACCCCTCTGGAATCTGCCTGGCAAGTTGCCATATCTTCTCCGCCAGGCCAGGGGAGGCATCCAGGCCGGCTCCCTGGAGGATGATCTGTTCGTACCTGACGAAGAACCGGTCTCGTTCATCCAGGGACCTCTCCGTTAAAGGTTTTTGGGCGTTTTCCTTGCCCATGAATTCGTCGGCAGCCCCATAGCCGGCGCGAATTCCCGCTCTGGTCACCGGCAAACCCAGCTCGCTGCAGGCGGCATGCTGGATCTCGTCAACCGGGGGCCAAAAGAATCCCAGGGTGTTGTAGAAGTCGAAAAATATGGCTTTAACCATGCCGCTGGCCACCTACGTCTAAGACCACTAAATACCGTGGCAAAACTTTATTCCATCCCCTAAGAGTCCTACCGTCATTGGGCGTATGTGCGGTGCTATAATGATTCTACTCTATATGGGCATTGAGGTGTAACAGAATCTAACTATCTGAACATACCGTTGCCTCCCCGAACCCTCTCATCCACGTGCCAGATATAACTGGCGGACAGGTCCCCAAACATGGCCGATATACTGGAGCAATCAGCGCCCACCAGCAAATCCCCCGCATTGAGATACAAACGCCTGGTAGTCAAAGCGGGAACCAGTATGCTTACCCGTGGAACCAACCGCCTCGATCAGGAGGTGATATCGGGTTTGGTGGACCAGGTCGCGTCGCTCCACGGGTCGGGTGCGGAGGTAATACTGGTGACGTCAGGCGCCGTTGCGTTAGGCAGGCAGACTCTGGGCATACATGGGGAGCGCAAGGACGTTCCCTTCCGGCAGGTGCTCGCGGCCGTGGGTCAGAGTAATCTGATGCACCTATATGAGCAACAGTTTGCCAGGCATAACATCAGCGTGGCCCAAGCATTGCTTACCTGGAGCGACCTCTCCGACCGTCAGAGGTATTTGAACGTGCGAAATACCTTGATGGCACTGCTGGAGCTTGGAGTAGTGCCCATCCTTAACGAGAACGACGTGGTGGCAGTGGACGAGATCGGTGAAGTGTTCGGAGACAATGACAGGCTTTCCGCCCTGGTGGCGAACCTGGTTGACGCCGACCTGCTCGCCATCCTGACCAACACCGATGGACTGTTTACGGCTGACCCTAACGTCGACCCCGATGCCCAGTTGATAAGACAGGTTGACAAGGTGGACGCAGAAGTAGAGGCAGCCGCGAGCAGACATATAAATCCTCAGACGCGGGGTGGGATGCCCACCAAGCTGGAGGCGGCCAGGCTGGTAATCGCGTCCGGTACACCAATGGTTATTTGCAACGGTTGGGAGGGGAACGTGCTTCCACGCTTGGCCGAAGGAGAAGAAATAGGCACCAGGTTCCTCCCTACGGCAAGCAAGCTTGAAAGCCGCAAACGATGGATGCTGGCGGGAGTTTCGCCAACGGCCAATGTCGTGGTAGATGACGGGGCTGCCAGAGCGCTCACAGAGCAGGACCGTAGTCTGCTGCCGGCAGGTATAGATGCTGTCAAGGGCGTGTTCCAGCGAGGGGAAATAATAAGTATCGTCGGCAACAGAGGCGACCGCCTGGCCTGTGGGATAACCAACTATGGCTCAAAAGACGTCGATAGGATCAAAGGATTGCGCTCGGACCAAATACAGAGTATTCTGGGCTACCACTACGGCCAGGAGGTCATTCACCGTAACAATCTGGTACTTCTTTAGTGGTCCGGATCAACTGGAACCGGTCCTTTGAGCTGATTGCATGGTTACCGTAACGGATGAACTGGTAGAGAAAGGGAAAGCAGCCAAGGCCGCTTCCAGAAAGCTGGCCAAGCTGCCGACCGTAGTCAAAAACCAGGCGTTGGAGAACATTGCATCTGCCCTCATTGCCAGCCAGCAAGAGGTGCTGGAGGCGAACGAGAAGGACCTGGCCGCCGGTAGGGCCAACGGACTTACCGATGCACTGTTGGACAAGCTGCTCCTGAGCCCTGAACGGCTCCGAAGCATCGCCGCGGACGTGCGCACCATTGCTTCTTTGCCAGACCCGGTGGGCGAAGAGTTCGATGCCAGGACCCTCGCTAACGGGCTGGTCGTTAGCAAGAGGAGAGTGCCCCTGGGGGTTATCGGCGCTATCTACGAGAGTAGACCCAACGTAACGGTAGACATTTCCGCCCTGTCCTTTAAGTCTGGGAACGCCTGCATCCTCCGAGGCGGCAGCGAGTCCATCAACTCGAATATCGCTCTGTCAGACCTGATCCGGCGTGGGCTGGACGACGCGGGAGTCTCGGAGAACGCCGTTCAGTTCATCGACAACACCGACCGGGCCCTGGTGGAATCGATGCTGAAGTTGAAGGAATACATCGACATGATGATACCTCGTGGGGGGGCCGGTCTGATCCGCTATGTAGCCGAGACGGCGACTATGCCTGTCGTCACCGGAGGTATCGGCGTTTGCCACACCTACGTGGACAAAGCGGCGGACATGAGCAAGGCAGTAGCCATATCTTACAATGCCAAGGTACAACGCCCGTACGTATGTAACGCCCTCGACTCTCTACTCGTGCACTCCGAGATCGCACCTCAGTTTCTGCCTGCGGTGGCCAGGGAGTGGGGAAGCGCCGGTGTCGAAATGCGATGCGACCGGCGGGCCATGAGCGTTCTGGGCCCACTGACCGGGGAGCTGAACATCGTTCCAGCTACAGATGAAGATTGGGGTACAGAATTCCTCGACCTGATAGCAGCGGTGAAAGTCGTCGACTCGTTGGACGAAGCCCTCGACCATATCGAACGCTACGGGTCGGGTCACTCAGAGGCCATCGTCAGCGAAGACCAAGACGCTGCTAAGCGTTTCATCGACGACGTGGATGCGGCGGCGGTGTACGCAAATGCCAGCACCCGCTTCACCGACGGATCCCAGTTCGGCCTGGGGGCGGAGGTGGGTATAAGCACCCAGAAACACCACGCTCGAGGCCCCATGGGTCTCAAAGAGCTGACTTCGTATAAGTGGGTGGTCCTGGGCAACGGTCAGATACGCTCATAGATCACGTTCCCAGACTTGGCGCCAATCCCATTACTCCCCATAGGGAGGTCAACAATGAGGGACTATTATTTCGAAAGGGAGTGTAGAACTCCCTACTCCGAGTCCTATACCATCCTGGAGGAAGAGCACTCGGTTGGAAGAATTGACCTCCACTTCACTCCGTCTGTGGTCCACGCGACTCTGTGCGTCATCGAAAGCTTGACCAATCAAGACATCCAGGAGCTTATCGAGACCATCGACGAGGAGCTTGTGGACTCACTGGGCGTGTTCAGGGAAGAGTTCATAGTGCATGTCTATCAAGGGCGGGAGACAGGGGTCTTCACCGATAACGACTTCGGGAAGAACGGCGGCAACGGCACCAAGTCCGATAGCTGACTCGATATGATCGTTGATTTCCACACTCACGTCTTCCCACCGTATTGCCGTGACAACCGGGAAGAATGCGTCGCAACGGACAGGACTTTTGCCGATCTGTATACCAACCCAAAGGCCACGTTTGCCAGCGCGGAGGAGCTGATCGAAGCCATGGATGATACGGATGTCGAGCTAGCCGTGATCATGGGCATCGGTTGGACCAACCTCGATCTGGCCAGGCGAGCCAACGACTACATCATTGAGTCCACCCAGCGGTTCAAGGACCGGCTTTTGGGATTCTGTTCGGTAAACCCCGAATGGGGTGACGATGCCCTGGCCGAGGTCCGGCGTTGCGCAAGGGCGGGAGTGAAAGGCGTTGGGGAGCTTCATCCCGATACCCAGAGCCTCAACATTGCCGACGAAGCCACTATGGCTCCCTTGATGAAGCTGGCTAAGGATCTCGACCTGATCGTACTCACACATGCGTCGGAGCCTGTGGGTCACTTTTATCCGGGTAAGGGAAAGACTACCCCGGAAGTCCTGTTCAGGTTTGTTTCCAACTTCCCCGAGCACAGGATCGTGCTGGCCCACTGGGGGGGCGGGCTGCCGTTTTATAGCTCGATGCCTGAGGTAGAGGAAGCAACCGCCAACGTGTATTACGACACTGCTGCCTCACCGTTTCTATATAGGCAGGAGATCTTTTCAACTGTAACTCAGTTGATTGGTCCGGAAAAGATTCTGTTCGGTACGGACTTTCCTCTGATAAGCCATGACCGATTGCTGAAGCAGGTTGAGGAAGCGGGGATCTCAGACTCGGATAAGGCGCGAATTCTTGGAGGCAACGCCACAGAGCTTCTTAGACTGTAACGGATTATGCTCCGCGCCTTTATAGCGATGAAAATCTCCCAGGAAGCTCGCGACGCGCTGATCGAAGTAACTTCCCAATTGAAACAGCACGGTGCTGCCGGGGTCAGGTGGGTCAAGCCCGAAGGTATTCACCTGACGCTCAAGTTCCTGGGCGACATAGACCTTCCTCTTGTCAACGGTCTATTAGAAGCCATCCGAACGTCAGCCGAGGGAACATCACCATTTACCATCGGCCTTTCAGAGATCGGCGCTTTCCCGAAGGCCGCCAGCCCCAGGGTAATATGGGCAGGCATAGACGGGGACACTGATACCATGGTAAGTCTGCAGCGTCGGGTTGATGAGGAAGCGTCCTCGGTCGTAGGCATTCCCACGGAAACCAGGCCCTTCAAGCCCCATCTCACTCTTGGAAGAACCCGGGATAACGTCTCCACAAATGAGCGCCGGAAGATCGGGGAGGCGCTAGCTAAAGTGTCCCTGAATTCGCGGGTTTCGTGGCTGGCGGACGAAATAAAGCTGATCCGTAGCACGCTGAAGCCCGAAGGAGCCATTTACAACACCCTCGGGTCTGTCAAACTACGATAAAGCATAGTTCCTGGACCGGATGAGTCGGCATTTGTCCGGAGGCGATTTAACATTGCTCTCGTTCATAATGATGGGTGGCACTTAGAATAGTGTCATTATGAAGATAGTAGGAGCAAGAGGACGTGGAGCAAAGAGTATAAGTAGGGTTCAAGAGCTGTCGAGGATGGCTAGGCAGCGCCTGAAGTGGATGGATTACTACCTAGATTATGAGAACAATGCCTCTCTGACCTGCCGTTACTTCGGGATCAGCCGTCAGACCTTCTATAGGTGGAAGCGAAGGTACAATCCCAGGGACCTGAGGAGCTTGGAGGAGAGGAGCCACAGGCCCAGGCGCTTACGTCAGCCCACCTGGTCTGGGGAGCTGGCCATAGCAGTATTTCATCTGAGGGAGCAGTACCCCAGGTGGGGCAAGGACAAGCTGATGGTTATGCTACGGGAGCGAGGCTGGCAGGTCTCCACCTCTATGGTCGGACGTATACTGAGCTCACTGAAGGCCCGTGGGGTGCTCAAAGAACCCCATGCCGCTGGTATCTCCACTCGTAAGCGAGTGTGAAGACGCCCTTATGTTGTACGTAAGCCCAAAGGGTATGTTGTAAAGGAACCCGGGGATTTGGTGCAGGTGGACACCCTGGATGTGCGGCCTCTCCCCGGCATGGCGCTGAAACACTTCACCGCCAGAGACGTGGTCTCCCGCTGGGATGTGGTAGAAGCCCACTCTAGAGCCACCGCCAGGACAGCTGCAGGCTTCCTTGATGCCCTGCAAGCCCGGATGCCCTTCCCAGTACGAGCTATACAGGTGGACGGCGGCTCTGAGTTCCAGGCAGGCTTCGAGTCGGAATGCCAGCGCCGGGGCCTATTGCTCTTTGTCCTGCCACCCCGATCTCCTAAGCTCAACGGCTGTGTGGAACGGGCCCAGCGCACCCATACCGAAGAGTTCTATGAAGTTGCAGATTTCTCCCTGGACCTGGCCACCCTGAACCAGGAGCTCCAGGCTTGGGAACGAACCTATAACACTATCCGACCCCACCAGGCCCTGGGCTACCTCACTCCCCACCAATTCGTCACCCATTCCCAACATCAACGGAAGGAGGCCAAGTGTCACTAATCTACTGGACGAGGAGGGAAGTGCAAAACTAACTATAGATGGAGGTGCAAACTATGTTGTCATTCTTGGGGCGGCTACACAACAGGCGTTCTAGTTGACAAAACAAGCTGGGGGAATGTATTCTATCGCCGTAATAGGGGAGAGGAGATTGACCATGGTAACGTTAGAAGGGCTGGACAGGCGAGTGACCGCTCTAGAAGACAGCGTGAAGCGGATCGATGACAGACTCAAGCGGATCGATGACAGACTCGACAACATCGTGCAGATATTGGATCTCATTGTAAAGATGCTTCAAGACCATGAAGCGAAGATGGAAACGACCGAATTGGTACATAAGAAGGACTTCGATATACTGGTCAATTTGATAGAGGGCCTGCAATCCAACTCCAAGATGTAGGCGTGATTACGCCACCTTCCTCACCATCCACCGCATCATGTTGGATTCCCCGACCTGCAACCTCACCAGCGCTGTCGCCTGAAAGGCCAGAGCCGACATCACGGCGTGGAGGGTGATCTGGCGTAGGCCCCTGATACAGTGCCGCTCCAGCCGCCTGGACTCCTTCATGGACTTGAACACTCGCTCGATGGCCTGGCGCTTGGTGTAGAGGGCCTTCCATTCCTCGCTGCCCCTCCGTAGTACACCGAACAGTCTGATGTTCTGGGTAGGGTCTTCCCACACCTCGTCGTCGCAGTGGTGGACACCTGGCCGCGTCGCCAAGTGGCACCCCTCGCGCCGACACCTGTACAGGTGTCCCATCTTTGGGTCGCTGCGGACGTACTCCATGGGAACCTGCCCCAGGCACGTCGGGACGCCCTGCTTGGTATAGATGCCCTCGTGGAGACCGTTGTGGGCTTGGCTGCGCCTGATATGAATGACCGGGGCGATGCCCTTCCCGTGCAGATGCTCGTGGTTCGCCATGGAGTCGTAGCCACGGTCGGCAATCACGACGGAGGGCTTGAACCAGGGGTACAGTGCCTCCGCCCGATCTACCACCGCTGGCAGCTCCGGCGAGTCGTTTCGCTTGGCCGTTGTCACGACGTGGGCCAGGGGCACTCCGTAGTTGGCGTCGGCCACCATGTGGACCTTGTATCCGTGATGCCACTCCTTACCACCCTCCTTGGCTCGTGCGCTGTTCTTGGCGGTCCAGGACGCCCCTGGGTCGCTGATGCGCTTCCGGTTGGGATTGCAGTGGCTCGAACAGTAGTTGAATCAATCGCTACCTCATCGCCCAGATCCGGCAACAGCGCCTTGAGTTGGTGGGTAAGGTCGGTGAAGCAGGCTTCCACCAGGTCGGCATGATAGGAGAGGCGCTGGATAAAGCGGTTGAAGGTGGTTCTGTGGGGCAGGAGTCCGGAGAAGCCGCAGAGCAAACGGAGATCGGGTTCATCTTCCAGGCGGCGGATGAGAGCGTTAGTGTGGGCAGGTTCAGGATGAAGGAGGCAACGTAGGCTTGCCAGAGGGCTTTGAGCGGGTATCCTGGGCGTCCCGTTGGCCTGTACTCTTGGAGCTTGGCAAGGAGTACAGAGTCATCCAGGTTGGAGAAAACAGCCGCAAGGTCGTAAAGATGATCTTGCGAACCACGCCGATTTTTGTTAGTGTTGGAGTATGCCACTTGGAAGGTGTCTTCCTGGTGGATTAGAAATCGTCAGGGCCTACCAGCCTTGGCGATTTCGTTATTTCATATCTAAATTATACCTGCTCAGATACGAAATTGCAAGAGAGAATTGACACAAGAGGGAGTTTTGCACTTCCCTCTGGACGAGTACAATACCTTGACAAGAGTACCTGCACGTCTGTAATATACTGCGTCGCGTGGTGAGCAGTGACTCGTTGCATATTCGATAAGATACCCGCGAGGAGGAATCCATGCCTAGGCTTGGTCTATTAGCAATCGTACTTATGGCTGCGTCATTAGTGGCCGTAGCTTGTGGCGATGACGCCACACCGACATCTGGACCGACAGCCACCCCTGTTGTTGTAGTACAAACCGTCGAGGTGACGAAGGAGGTGGAGGTGACCAAAGAGGTTGAGGTCACCAAAGAAGTGGAAGTTACCAGGGTTGCAACGCCTACACCTCAACCAACGCCCACCAGCAAACCTCAGGTGACCCGTCTCAAAGTCGTGGGCGCCTTCGAGCACGATTCCGCCGACCCCTACGCCGTGCAGCCCGCCTCCATCGGTGTCCAAGGGTTGCCCTTCGAAGGCATATCTGAGGAAAGTCCCGAGTTCGTTTTCGAGCCTCAGCTTGCAGAAAGCTGGGAGACTGACGACCTCTTGACTTGGACGTTCCGTCTACGGAAGGGCGTACAGTTCCATTTCGGTTATGGTGAGTTTACCACCAAGGACGTCCGGTTCACCATGGAACAGCAGAGCAGAGAAGACTCCAGGGTGACCGAGGCTGCGAAAATAGCCGGCTGGCTGGAATCCTTGGAGACCCCGGACGACTATACGTTCACGGTCACTTCCGCAACTATTGATCCGGTACTGTGCTGCGACCAGGGCATGGACCGGGGCACGTGGGGTATGTATCTCAGCAAGAACTATTTCGACGAGACCGGGCCGCAGGGGCTACAAGACAGAATGGTTGGAACCGGCCCCTACCAATTCGTGGAGCACGTACCAGGTTCCTATTTCCTACATGAAAAAGTGGACTATGATCACTATCGAATAAACCCAGATTTTCAAGAAGTCCAGATACTGACCGCTATCGAGCCCTCCACACGCCTTGCAATGGTGCTGACCGGTGAAGCGCACCTGACCCTTCTGCCTGGTGAGTTGAACGCAGCCGCCATCGCCGGCGGTATGGAGATCGTGGATGCCGCTTTCCCTTCCGTGCTGTTGACGGGCGTTTTCGGTGGTAATTGGATACCCGAGCCCGACAATCCCGATGACCCATATGATCCCGACAATCCCTTCTTAAACATCAAAGTGCGAGAGGCCCTTAACAGGGCTGTAGACCGCAAGCTGATTCAGGATACGATCCTGGCCGGCAGGGGGGAGACACAGGCAGTATCCTTGAACGGTGACGAGTTTGCCCGTCTTACGGCTCCTCTGCACGCCAGGCTTGACGCAGAGTATGGCTTCGATCCAGACAGGGCCAGAGAGTTGTTGGTTGAAGCTGGATATCCCAACGGATTCGACACCACCATGGTCCTCACCCCTCGGGTTCAATTGCCAGGAGTCGAGGATGTTGGAGAAGCTATAGGCAACATGTGGCAGGACATAGGAATTAACGTCACATTTGAGGATGCCGAGTGGCAAAGCTATATCATCGACATCGTCACTAAGAAAAACAACAACGAGGCGGCAGTTCTGGCAGTTGACTGGAACCAGCCCATCGCCCTGTATAGGCTGATCTACTACAGTGGCGGATGCTGCCATATATTCGACGACGCATTCCTGGACGAGAAATTCCTCGCGTTGAATGTGGCAGATGATTTGGCCGTTAGAGCTCAACTGTTCGACGATGTGTATACCCATCTGTTCGATCAGTACGCCACGGTTCCCCTGTTTTGGGTAGCCTCCCAGTTCGTGATTAACCCAGAGGTCATAGCTGAATATAGGACCTCAGGGCAGAGGCCGCCTAGGCACTTGGAGCAGATCAAAGCAGCTAGATAACGGTAGATCAAGGTACGAAGATAGAAGAAGGCCTCCATCAATGGAGGCCTTCTTCTATTCAGGTGCCTTTCCTTGACAAGCCTGAGTATTTGTCATCAAGGCTGCTCGATAGTGGCCGGTTGACCAGTCGCGTTGAAGGGCCCCCGGCTCTTTGGAACCCGGGGGCCTTACTTTTAGTAACTATAGATTCGGGAATGGGTCTACATGGCGGCGATGCCGCCGTCTACTCCGAGCTCAACTCCGGTCACGAATGACGACTCGTCCGAGGCCAGATATAGCACCGCGTTGGCTATGTCCTCCGGAGTACCCCACCTGCCTAGGGGAATGCGCTTCTTCCGCTCCTCGGCGTTTGCTCCCTTACCGGTAGCGAGACCCTCTTCCATCATCGGGGTAAATATCATTCCAGGGTAGATGGAATTACACCTGATGTTTTCTTTGGCGTGATGGATTGCTGTGTTCTTGGTCAAAATACGAACGGCCCCCTTGCTGGCGGCATAAGCCGCCCCACCCGTCGGACTGGCCACCTGGGCTGCGATGGACGTGATGTTGATGATGGAACCCCCACCTGCCTTTCGCATCTCGGGTATCGAGTGTTTGGTACCGAAAAAGGTCCCCTTCGAGTGGACCGCAAAGGCGAGGTCCCACTCCTCTTCGGTCGTGTTCTCGATCAGGTTGAAGAGCCCTATCCCGGCGTTATTTATCAGCACGTTTAGCTTGCCGTATTTACCAATCGCGGTTTCCACGGCCTTACGCCAGTCCTCCTCTTTCGTGACGTCAAGGTGCACGTAAGTCGCCTCGCCTCCCGCGTCTCGGATATCCCTTTCCAGATCTGTCCCTTGGTCATCTCGGAGGTCGCCAAAAACTACCTTTGCGCCTTCCTTCGCTAACAATCTGGCCGACGCCTCTCCCATTCCTCGGGCTCCGCCACTTATCAGTGCGACTTTTCCGTCCATTCTGCCCATATCGCCTCCTGCTCAATGCAATCTTTGATAGCAAATAATTCTGTCGATTACTGGATTGCGATCCCGCCATCCACGCCCAATTCAACTCCGGTGACGAAAGAGGACTCATCCGACGCCAGAAAAAGTACGGCATAAGCGACGTCTTCCGCTTTACCCCACCGGCCCAGGGGTATTCTCTTCAACCTGTCGTCGGCTGGAGCAGTGTTAGCGCTGGCCATGTTCTCTTCTAGCATAGGTGTGTAAACCATTCCAGGATAGATGGAGTTGCACCTTATGTTTTCTTTAGCATAATGCACAGCCGTGTTCTTCGTGAGCATGCGAACTGCGCCCTTGCTTGCGGTGTAGGTCGCTCCGCCGGTCGGACTGCCAATCTGGGCCGCCACCGACGTGATGTTGACTATCGACCCCCCGCCAGCCTTCCGCATTTCAGGAATGACATTTTTGATACCGAAAAATGCCCCCTTGGCGTTGACCGCCATGGTAGTGTCCCATTCTTCCTCGTCGGCGTCCTCTATACGTGCGAAAACCCCAATGCCAGCGTTATTTACCAGGACGTTCAGCTTTCCGTACTTACTGACCGCGGTGTTAATAGCGCTATGCCAGTCAGCCTCTTTGCTGACGTCCATATGGACAAAGGTTGAGTCGCCACCACCGTTGTTAATTTCTTTTTCAACAGCCTTACCCAGTTCATCTCGCACGTCACCAAAGACCACCCTGGCACCTTCTCTTGCGAGTAAGCGCGAAGATGCCGCGCCCATACCCCTCGCACCGCCAGTGATGAGGGCTACCTTTCCGTCCATCCTTCCCATATCCGCCTCCTAGAACAACCCTGGCTTCCAGGCGAACTAATATATCAGTAATCTCACACCCCCACAACGGGGCCCGTCTCGTCCCTTGAGACCGGATTCTCAATTCGTCTATCCAGCCAGTGTCTTTAGTTCTCCCCTACTGTCATTGCGAGATTGCTTCAGGGCTTTGCCCTTCGCAATGACAATTAAAAGACCCTGCCGTCCAGCGACCACAGCTTGACACCCGCAAGCTACTAAACTAAGATTTCCAATAGAAATTCCCCTTTTGTTCTACGTGACTGACGGGGCTTTGGTAAGAGGAAACTCATGATCTACCGTTCGAATCTGGAGGCGAACTGAATGGGATACAAGGTGATATCCGGTGACAGCCACATTGACGTGAAATACGTTCCTGGCGACATCTTTGTTAAGAATGCGCCGGAGAGACTGAGGAACTTGATGCCCCAGGTCGTGCAAACCAAGGACGGACCGAGATGGTATTCGGAAGGGACCGACCTATCTGCACGTCTGTTCAACGCAAGCTTCGAGCATCTTCCCAGGGGATTCTCTCAGCGTATAGACAAAATGTACGACGTTGGTTTCTTCGACGGACCGCCCCGTCCGACTATACCGGAGCTGCGGGTCGAGGATCAGAACAGGGACGGAATAGACGCTGAAGTCATTTATGGCATTCTACACATTGCCAACTACATCGAAAGCAAAGAAATCCTGACGCTAACCTACAAGGGCTACAACACGTGGGCTGCCGAATGGGCTAAAGCCAAACCCGATAGACTATTTCCTCTGGCCTGTATACCCAACGATGATCCTGAGGTCGCAGCGGCGGAAGTCCATCGAGTAGCAAAGTTGGGCCTTAGGGGTGGAGAATTTGCGGTCTCAACGGCTGCAAAGCCCCTGTGGCATCGGGACTGGGATCCACTGTGGGCCGCCTCTGACGAAAACGATTTTTCCATCTCCTTCCATACAACTGGTCTCGAAGTGCGAAAAGCCTCCGACGATGAGATGGCCAAAGAATATCAGGTACCATATCTCGCTACCTGGTTAACTATGTTCCAGCTCGCGGGAGCAGAGTATATGACAAGCATAATCTACTCCGGAGCTACAGAACGCTATCCGAATTTCAAGTTTGTGCTTGGCGAGTGTGGAGTGAGCTGGGTTCCTTATATTCTTGGCAGGATAGACGAAGAATACGAAGACCGGTACACCCATCTCAACTTCTCACTCAAGCCCAGCGGGTACTGGCATCGACAAGGATACACGACATTCCAACATGAGCCGTATGCAAAAGAGCTCATTCACATCGTGGGTGAAGACAACATTATGTGGGGTTCTGACTATCCCCACTCCGACGGTGTGTTCCCCGATTCCCAGGAAGTAATCCAAAAGGATCTAAGTGACGTGGGTGAGACGGTTCTACGGAAGCTCACAAGAGAGAACGCCGGTAACCTTTATAGGATTCTCAACTGATACTACGGACTCAATCACGTTAAGATAACGAATCAGCTAGAATCGGAGGGGGTCACACCCCCTCTGATTGGTATATATGGGGTCCAACCGATCTGGCCGATACGAGGGAAGTTAACATGAGCGATGACCTTTCGGGTATCTTTGATGGCGGATCGGAGCTCATAGCCACCGGTTTCGGATTCACCGAAGGCCCTTTGTGGCACCCCGATGGATTCCTATACTTCGTCGACATCAGGGTCAGCAAGCTGTTCAAGTGGACTCCGAAAAAGGGTGTCGAAGTGGTCAGGGAGAACACTAACGAAGGGAACGGCATCACCTTCGATTTGCAAGGACGTGTCGTTATGTGCGACGCCGGTGACAGGCGCATAGCCCGCGACGAGCCCGACGGCACAAGAACAGTCGTTGCAGACAGGTGGAATGGTGACAAGCGGTTCAACAAGCCGAATGACATCGTTGGGCGCTCGGACGGAACCCTCTACTTCACCGACCCTGCTTACAATGACCCTTATTGGGATGTCCCACGAGGTGAACTTGATCTCAAATTTGGCGCAGTATTCAGCATCGCACCCGATGGGCCCGACGGATCCCATGGGAAGGTATCACTTGTGGCTGATGACATTCCCTTCCCGAATGGCCTGGCTCTCTCACCCGACGAGAGCGTAATGTATGTGGCCAATAGCTTCGACGATCGATTTATACAGGCTTACGACGTTCAGCCTGATGGTTCGTTAACTAATAGCCGTTTGTTTGGCGACATGAACTCCAATGAGCCGGGAGTCCCTGATGGGCTAAAGGTGGATGAAGCAGGTAGGGTTTTTTGCGGAGGTTCAGGAGGCACCTGGGTGTTTGACAAGGAAGGTCAGCATCTTGGGACATTCGTCACACCTGAGGTTTGTGCCAACCTGACCTTTGGAGAACCAGACCGGCGAACGCTGTATATAACCGCTTGGACTTCGGTCTACAGAGTGCGCGTGAAGGTTCCAGGAACTAAGATCCCGTCGCTTGTAGTCTAACAATTTTCCTAGACACACCGATATCGATAAAACAGAAGACCAGCTTCGGTCCTGAACTGACTGAAGCACACCACCACTTCAAACCGTCCATCAGGAAAGCAAGGCATGGCAGATAGGCTTAAGAATAAGGTGGCCATAATAACGGGGTCATCATCGGGCATCGGGCGTGCCACGGTGCTGCGCTTTGTACAAGAAGGCGCCAAAGTGATAGGGGCTGACCGCAATCGCAGTGGTGGCGAGGAGACTCAGCAAATGGCCCTGAAGCTAACCTCTGATGTCGAGTTCGTTCCAGTGGACGTATCCAAGGCCGAACAAGTTCAAGGCTTGGTACGGCATGCCGAGGAACGGTTCGGCCGGTTGGACATCCTGGTAAACGTGGCTGGTATCTTCATCAACAGTCCCCTGCTTGCCGAGGTAGACGAGCGGGATTGGGACCTCATGATGGCGACCAATCTTAAAGGCGTATTTCTATGCTGCAAATACACTATCCCGGTCATGCTTCGCGGTGGTGGAGGCTCCATAGTCAACATTTCCTCGCTGGCCGGTATACTGCCTGGCCCGTCACTTCCTTACAACGTGAGCAAAGCAGGTGTAATTCTTCTTACCATGTCCGCCGCCAACCAGTACAGCAGGCAAGGAATTCGCGTTAATGCCATTGCGCCTGGGCCGGTCGATACTCCGCAGATGAGGAGCGGCTCTCGCGGTCCCGAGGGTTTCAAGACCATGGAGGCTAGAACTCCTTTGGGCCGGGCTGGGCAGCCGCAAGAGCTGGCCGACGCGATACTGTTTCTGGCCTCGGATGAATCCTCGTTTGTGACTGGGACCACCCTGGTGGTCGACGGTGGTTACATTGTAGGGTCGTTGTGAGTCGAAACCCCGTTACATCCAGGAATCGTATGTACATATGGGGCATCCAAACTGGGTGAACAATAATTTGATTTGTGAGTTGTAGATGAAAGTCAAGCTAGCGGACCGAAAAGTGACGATTGACGCTCCGAGGGAGTTGGTTTTTCAAATGCTCAGCGCCATCGGGAAAGGGACGCTACCTGGGGCCGATGGAGAGTCTTCCAGGGTGCTTGAGCGGGATGGGAACACAATCGTTGCCGAGTTTATGACCCCTTCAGGTAAGCGCACATATCGCACCGTTGAGAGGGTGCATCTCTACCCACCCGAACGGATCACCTTCTGCCATCTCGAGGGACCTTTAACCTATTCAGACGAAGCATTCGATCTGATCGAGCAAGACGATGGAACAGAGCTTCGATACTGTGGGGAGATAGAATGCAGAGTACCCTTCCTTCCCGGTATGGGCTGGTTAACCGCCTTGATGTACGTAAGGCCCAAATACAATTCTGTCATCCGCGACCACATGGATGCCATCAAGATGGCCGCTGAGGCCAGGGCAGCCCGCAGCCACGTGTTTAAACGCACCAAATCATAGGTGCAATTATGGAGCCAGGTCTGATCGCCATATCTGCGGTTGTAGGGTACTTGCTGGGCTCCTTTCCTTCGGCGTATGTCGCCGGTCGAGTTACCATAGGTGTAGACATCAGGGCGGTTGGGACGGGAAACGTCGGCGCGCTCAACACCCTCCACCAGATAGGCCCCAAAGCAGCTATATTCGTATTTTTAGCGGATGTGTTGAAAGGCTCACTCGCTGTACTTGTAGCTATGGGCCTTAGCGGTTCCATTTGGGCGTGTTTCTTCGCGGCATTGGCTGTGGTGGCAGGCCACAACTGGCCCGCGTTCCTTGGCTTCCGCGGAGGTAAGGGAGCAGCAACTGTCCTGGGCGTTTCCCTGGCGTTTTTGCCATTGCTTACGCTAATCGCGCTGGCTCCATCGGTGCTGCTGGCGTGGCGTACCCGCAATGTAGTTTTCGCAGCTACCGTTGCGTTCGTGGTCCTCAATGTATTGATAGTAGCCACAGGGCAGGACTCCGTGATGATTCTCCTCTGCCTGATGCTGGCATTTGTGGTAAGCGCTACCTATTTCGCCGCTTCCTGGCGACAGACAATTGCTGCACTGCGTCAGCGTAGGTGGGTCGATCTGTTTTCCTTTGAATAGCGAGCCAGCCCTTGGCCACGGACCTTGGATTTTGCCCGGTTCTGATACCGATAACCGCTTCACCCGGCTCCGGTTCGAGTAACATAGTTTCGTTGACAACGGTCGGACGTAACTGAGCTAACCAGTGGACGCATTCCTCGCCGCATTAAGTGTAGTTCTCGCATATCTTATTGGGTCGATTCCATCCGCCTATATCCTGCTGCGTCTGGCTAAAGGGACAGATATCCGGAACGTAGGAACGGGTAACGTCGGAGCATTAAACACGTTCCATCAGATAGGGCCTGCTTGGGCAGCCTTTGTTCTCTTTGCGGATGTATCCAAGGGTGTTATCGCGGTATTACTGCCATCTTGGATAGAGGCCCCCGATTGGGCACGATACGTGAGCGCTTTTAGCGTCGTGGCAGGCCACAATTGGCCTGTGTTCCTTGGCTTCCGTGGGGGTAAAGGAGCGGCAACAACCCTCGGAGTAGGACTTGGGTTGGCCCCTGTCCTTGCCGCTATATCTTTCGCTCCGGTTATTCTTTCAACCGTAGCGATCCGAAAAGTCGTAATAGGAGTGGCTGGGGCTTTCGTATTGTTTAGCGTTCTGACGATAGCGACGAGCGAGTCCTGGGCGCTGATAGGCACTGGTCTCGGACTGACGGTTCTGGTGGTTGGTAATTACAAAGCCAGAACTATCCAAGGCGGTCCGCGAGAGAAAATGGCGGGCTGTAGCGTAAATGGAAGGGGTCTCGGTCGCTATTTAAGTAGGTTATAATAATTTGAAGTAATCGCTTCGTCGGAAGGAACGATTGGCCAAGGCTAAGATAGACAAGGAAGCTGAAGAGCTACGGGTACTCCGGCAACGTATGCGGCACTCGGCCGCACACGTGATGGCAGAGGCTGTCATTCAACTGTTTCCGGAGGCCAAAGTCGGCATAGGACCGCCAACGGATGACGGGTTCTATTACGATTTCGAGGTTTCCAGACCGTTCACGCCCGAAGACCTGAAAAGCATCGATGATCTGATGAGGAAAACAATCGCGGCTGATTTCCCATTTGAAAGGGACGAAATCAGCCGCGAAGAGGCCCCTAAATTGTTCATCGACCAACCCTACAAGCGTGAGCTGGTCGATGACATCCCAGAGGACGAGCTCATAAGCACCTACCAGCACGATGGGTTCACGGACCTCTGTCAGGGGCCACACGTTGAGTCCACAGGAAAGATCACGGCGTTCACGCTGCTTTCGGTGGCCGGAGCCTACTGGCGTGGTGATGAGAACCGCCCCATGCTCCAGCGAATATACGGCACGGCCTTCGAGAGTTCTGAAGCCCTCAAAGATTATCTCAAGCTGCTTGAGGAAGCCGACAGGCGAGACCATCGCCGGTTGGGGCGGCAGTTGGACCTCTATAGCGTGCATGACGAGGTCGGCCCTGGGCTGATCATCTGGCATCCCAAGGGTGGGCGGATACGCACGATCATCCAAGACTACTGGCAAGACCTCCACTACCGGAATGCCTATGATATCGTCTTCTCTCCCCATGTTGGCCGCTCCAGACTGTGGCAGACCAGCGGTCACCTGGATTTCTACAATGAAAGCATGTACTCGCCCATCGACGTTGATGGGCAGGAGTATTATGTAAAGCCCATGAACTGCCCATTCCACATCATGATCTATCGCTCAGCATTGAGAAGCTACAGGGAGTTTCCTCTTAGACTGGCCGAGCTTGGCACCGTGTACCGCTATGAACGCAGTGGCGTTCTTCACGGACTGATGAGGGTCCGCGGCTTCACCCAAGACGATGCCCATATCTTCTGCAGTCCCGATCAAGTTGAGGATGAGGTTTTGGGCGTTCTCGACTTGACCTTTGAACTGCTGGATACCTTTGGGTTTACCGAATACGATATCTCCCTATCCACCCGACCCGAGAAATACGTTGGGGAGGTGAGCCTGTGGGAGCATGCTACTCAATCGCTGGCCAACGCGCTAAAGACACGTGGGTTGGACTACGATCTGGATGATGGTGGAGGCGCCTTCTATGGTCCCAAGATCGACGTTAAGATCAAGGATGCTTTGGGAAGGTCATGGCAGTGCACCACCGTGCAGTTCGACTTCAACCTGCCGGAAAGGTTCGACCTCACCTACCAGGGCTCGGATGGCTCCCAGCATAGGCCCTATATGGTACACAGAGCCATTCTTGGCTCCATTGAGCGGTTCCTGGGAGTATTGATCGAGCATTATGGCGGCGCATTCCCGCTGTGGCTCGCGCCGGTCCAGGTGGTGATCATCCCTATCGCTGATCGGCACGTCGAGTACGCTGGCCAGGTCAGGGACCAACTCGAAAGCCATGGGTTCCGGGCCGAAGTCGACGCCAAAAGTGAGCGCATGAACCTCAAGATCAGAAACGCCCAAATACAAAAAGTACCCTATATGCTGGTGGTTGGCGATGGGGAGATATCGGGTGGGACAGCGTCTGTCAGGCTCAGAAGCGGAGAAAATCTCGGACCTATTTCCGTGCCTGATTTGGTCGGCAGGCTCGATGCCGAGTTGAAGGGACGGAACGCCGGTTCTGTCCAGATTGACTTGTAATAGGGCCTGTGATATTCTCGAATTCGTATTACTCTCAAAAAATGTTTATTGTTTTGTAAAGGGTCTCAGGGGGTATAAGGAATATCTAAGGAATATAGGGTTAACACAGGCATTCGTGCACCCCAGGTAATGGTGATCGACGATGAAGGGGAGCAACTGGGCACAATACCACTCGCTCAGGCCTTAACAGTCGCCAGAGACCGCGGGCTGGATCTTGTCGAAGTAGCACCCAATGCCTCTCCTCCTGTCTGTCGGATCCTGGACTATGGTAAGCTCCGATACCTCTACGCCAAAAAGGAACGAGAAGCAAAAAAATCGCAAAAAAGCACTTCTCTGCGTGAGGTGCGGTTTAGAACCAGAATAGGTGACCACGATTTCCTTGCCAAGATGCGGAAAGTTAAGGAATTCATACAGGAAGGCTCCAAAGTCAAAGTAGCAGTGCTTTTCCGCGGACGTGAGAATGCTCACCCCCAGATAGGCGTTGTTTTGCTAAAGCGCGTTGCGGATGAGGTACGAGAAGAGGCGCGTTTGGAGAGACCGCCTACCCTCGAGGGCAGGGCGATGTCTATCATTCTGGTGCCCGGCGCTCGAAAAACTGAGAGGAATCTCGTTGAGGTAAGCGATGCCAAAGCTCAAGACTCACAAGGGGGCTAAGGCCCGATTCCACGTTACGGGGACTGGAAAGATCATGCGCCGTAAAAGGATGAGCAGCCACCTTAGGCGCAAAAAGCCAGCGAAAGTTCGCCGACAATTTTCTGGCAAAATGGAACTGGACAAGGCCGATCTAAAAAGGATAAAACGGCTAATACCCAACGACGTATAAGCACATTCACGGGTCTGGAGTGTCGATTGACTAGAGCAAAAAACAGCGTTGCCAAGAAGCAGAGGCATAAGAAGATCCTGGCACAAGCCAGGGGCTACCAAGGTTCGTCTCACCGCAACTACAAATGGGCTAAGGAAGCCTTGCTTCATGCTTGGAGCCATGCCTACCGCGACAGGCGGCTGCGGAAGAGAGACTTTCGCAGCCTGTGGATACTTCGAATAGGAGCTGCTTCCCGGCAGGCGGGTCTAACCTACAGCCAATTCGTACATGGCCTTAAGAATGCGAAAGTGGACATAAACCGCAAGATGCTGGCCGAGATGGCCGTCAAGGACCCTCGTGGTTTCCGGCAGCTAGTAGCTACGGCCCAAGAGCACCTGGCAGTCTGAAACTAATTATTTGGACTAAAGGCCGACAGGCAACCTGATCAGGTTGCCTGTTTTTACGTCCTTAAATACCACATCAGCCGAGGAGCATCCGGATATCGTGCACCAGGGGAATAGGGTCTAAAGACAGGTTAGTAAACACTGCTCGCCGGTACCCCTTCCGGTCTATCAGGAATACCAGGGCGGTGTGGCCAACTAGATAGCCCTCGACGTGGTTTGCCAGTTCTTGATCTAGGCCTTCGTCCAGTTCTATCTCAATGTCCTCATCTGGGCTGCCTTCGCCATCCTGATATTCATCGGAATCTGACCCACCCCGAATTGGCGCCACCCAGTATGACTTCCACACCGACTTGAGTTCCTCTTCTGTGCCGGTGAGGAAACGCCACCTGTCTTGCATGTCCCGGTCCTTGGAATACTCATGTATCTTCTCTATCGAGTCTCTGGCTGGGTCTACCGAGATGGCCAGGAACTCGACCTCTTCAGCGTCGCTTCCCAGGAGGACGTGGGTCCGGTGAAGGGTCTCAGTAACAATAGGACATATATCGGGACAGCTTGTATAAAGAAAGGTGAGGACTACTGGCTTGCCCAAATAGTCCGACAGGCTAACCGCCTGACCGAGCTGGTCGCGAAGCTGAAACGGTGGCGCGGTATCAGGGGTGCCGAGAGCGGTTCCCCGGAAGGATTCAGACCCAGAACACGCTGTAGCCAGTAGTGCCAGGACAAGGAGACCACCGGTGATTCCGAGAACCTTTGTCCGCCTCATCCAGCTATCCAGCCTTTACCATTTCTAATATTTGGATATGCTCAGGCTTAGCGCAGTTATGGGTACGCCGACTACCAGAAGGACGCCGATCACGATTGCCCCTGCTTCACCCATGGCCGTCTCCCCCAAAAATATGAATGATAGTCCCAGGCCTCCGCCCACGATAAGGATGAACTGCAATGCCAGCAGGGGTGATACCACAGAGATGAAAAGCCGCTTATTACTACGTGCCAGGAGAGTCATCACTATGGTAAGGAATACCAAGATGGCTGCAAAGTATGCCCATGTTAGGACCATCAACTCTTTATCGGAAAAATCCGAGCGATTTTGGAAGAGGTCGGGAACTCGAACGAAAATTAGATAGATCACTATTCCAAGGGAGACTAGTGCCAAACTAAGTGGTCTACACAACTTATTCTCCTACTTTGCCAGGCTTATCTTTTCGAGTCCCCTCGCTGGTTGTCGGTTTTTGGCTTCTTCCTGATTGGCCCATACGAGGAATACGATGACAACGGTTAACAAAAATGCTAGGCCGCCAGGCACCCACATGATGAGTCCACCTAGCTGCTGGTCTGATTTGGGGGACAGGTCCCACACACGGGGTGCCACAGCATACCCTGAGTACAATATGCGATCCGAAAAGGCGATGATCGCTCCAAGTAGCGACGGCACGGTCGGTTGTAGAAACAGGTAAACCGTCTGTATCAGATATGAGGATCTAGGAAGCTCCGGCATCGGGCTCAATATTGGCCACCACAGAATAAATCCTGACACAATAAACATCAGATGCTCTATAACGTGCGCCGCCCTGCTTTCCAGGGTCAGGTCGTATAGAGCGGGGACGTGCCACATGGCAAAGATTACGTTAAACAGAAAAAAAGCGACAACTGGCTGGGTCAAGAATCGAACTGTTGCCATGATCCACCGTGGGCGGATTAGCGGTCTCAGGAGCCAGTCAGGTGTTCCCAGCAGCAACAACGGGGGAGCAACCAGGATAAGCAATAGATGCTGTATCATATGTGCGCTGAACAAATAGTTGTCTCCAAGCTCGTGAAGTGGAGACAGTAGGGCAACGAACAGGACGAATACTCCCGCCAGAAAGGCGATCACTTTGGTAGAATCCACCTCCTCAGCCCACCCGAACCGCTGACGAAGGGGACCGACAGCGAACAGGTACCCTACGGTGAGGGCAAGCAGCCCAGCGATTACGCTCGGGTGAGTATGCCAGTCTGTCCAGGAGAATTCGGCCAAGTATTACACCTCGCCCTTAGTTCTGTGCAAGCAGGAATTCGACCAACGCATCGACCTGGGCAACGGTAAGCCCTTCCGTAATGGAGGATGTCATCAGCCCTGGAGTCGCTCTCTCCACGCCCTCGGCAATGTGCTCTTCGGGTAATTTGATGGACTCCCTGATGTACTCCTCTGCCGAAAACCCTGGTTTTCTCGTAGCCGCGTCAGTTCCGACATGGGTCAGGTCTGGTCCAGTCAACCCCCCGGATATCCCCTCAATGACATGGCATTGGCTGCACCAGAGTGCCTGTGGTCCTGCGTTGGATGGCGGCGATAGGAAAAGCTCCTGTCCGGTTTGCGGCTCAGAGGGTGCGGCGGTTCCTCCCGGAGTTACGGTCTCGGAAGGAAGGCCACCATCGACGACGGCCTGTTCCTCAGGAGGGTTCGCCTTGGCGGACAACACCTGAAACAGGGACATTAGCCCTACGACAACGGCCACAGCTAGAAGCAAGCCTCCCACGAATGCCCCCGAAAAAAACCTGTTGTCCATTTTCAGGTGCATATAAAACATTATCACGAGGGTGAACTTGGCCAATGACAGGAGCAAGAAAATGGGCACGAAGGCAGGCTTCAGTGGGTCTATATAAAATACGACCACCTCGATTGCCGTAAGGGCGATCAGTACAGCAGCCACCTTGAGGTAAGTCATAGGAGTGGGATGGGATGCCGCTTGAGCTCGCTGCCTAGAGATCACGGGAGTTCCTCAGGGCAACGATTCTAGATCTTCGAAATTTTTCATCACAGCGCACTAGGTCACACCCACTCCTATGAGATACACCACTGCGAATATTACGATCCAGACTATGTCGACAAAGTGCCAGTATAGTGCCGCGAGGTCCAGGCTAAGTGCTTGTCGATCCGTTAGTTGCCTTTCAGCTTTTCTCCCGCCGAGAAGAGAATACCCGAAGATAGAGAGGAGCCAGATTACCCCGATCGTTACGTGAGCTCCGTGAAACCCGGTAAGGGTGAAAAAGGTCGAGCCGAATAGGTTGGTCTTTGGCGTGAGTCCATACGGCTCTTCGTACTCTTCGGCGCCGTGTAGGCATTCTTCTACCTGAGAGTCAGCGGTGCAGGGGACAACCCGCTCATGGTTGGCGAACTCGTAGAATTCGAACATTTGAAAGGCCAGGAAAGTGGTGCCTAGCAAAGCTGTGGAAACCAACCATATCCGGAAGCCCCTCATGTCTCTTCGAGTCAGGGCAGCGTAAGCCAGGACCATTGACATGCTGCTCATTAGTAGGACGAAGGTGCTGACTGACGTGGTGAGAATGCTAAAAACGTCTTCTGGAAAGGGGCCCACCAGGCTTTGGCCACGGTATATCAGGTAGGTCGAGATAAGCGATCCGAAGAAAAGGCAGTCGGAGCCTAGGAAGACCCACATCAGCATCTTGCGGTGATTAATGCCGGTAGTGGTCTCCTCTAATGCATGGTCAGAAGTAGCTGGGTGCTCCAAATCGCTCCTCTATGCTTCTTCGTCTTCAGATTCGGGCTCAGATGCGGGCTCGAATGACCATGCGTACACAGCCAGCGTAGCGACAGCCAGCCCCCCAACTGTGAGGGCCCAGGTGGCGCCGTCATGGAAGACTACTCCGAACCCCGCTAACGTTAGTCCAATGCCGACGATAATCGGGTAATAAGAGAGACCTGGTAGATGGATGGCATGGCCTCCATGCTCCGTCTCGCTGTCGTGGGCAGCCTCGACCATTTCTTCGGTTCCGGACGCTCCACCAACTGGTACAGGAGCGCCGTGGTCTTCAGGTCCGTATTTCTGTTCCCAATAAGGGTCACGGCCGTGAACCGTGGGTATTTCGTCGAAGTTGTGCACTGGCGGTGGGGAAGGTATAGACCATTCTAGAGTCCTTCCATCCCATGGGTCACTCGGCGCGCGCGGTCCTTTCCGTAGTGATCGAAAGGCATTGAGTAGGAATATCAATGTCGCCAGGCCCATAAGGAACGCACCGACGGTGGCCACCTCGTTCCACCTGTCCCAACCCATGCCCTCTTGGTAGGTGTAAATTCTGCGAGGCATTCCATCCAATCCCAAAAAGTGCATTGGGAAAAATGTGACGTTAAAACCTGTGAAGGTAAGCCAGAAATGAAGCTTGCCCAGGGGTTCACTCATGAGCCTGCCGGTTATCTTCGGCCACCAGTAATAGAGTCCCGCAAAGAGGGCAAAAATACTGCCGCCAAACAGGACGTAATGTATATGGGCCACGATGAAGTATGTGTCTTGCTGCTGGGCGTCCGATGGTGACGACGAGTGCATCACACCGCTAATGCCGCCTATGATGAACATGGCGATGAAGCCAACCGCAAATAGCAGAGGAGTTTTGATGTCGACGGATCCCCCCCATAGCGTCCCGATCCAGTTGAATATCTTTACACCTGTCGGTATTGCTATTGCCATTGTGGAGATAGCAAACACAGAGTTGGCAAATGGACCCAGGCCCACGGTAAACATATGATGGCTCCACACACCCCAACCCATGAACCCAATGACTACGCCTGAAAGCACTATCACAGAGTACCCGAACAACGGCTTGCGGGAAAACGTAGGTAAGATCTCAGAGATTACCCCCATAGCGGGTAGAATCAGAATGTAAACCTCCGGGTGTCCGAACACCCAGAACAAGTGTTGCCACAATACTGGGTCCCCACCACCTGCCGGGCTGAAGAAGTTGGTTCCAAAGGTGCGATCAAATAGCAGCAGCAGCAGAGCCACCGTAATAACCGGGAATGCCAGGATGATTAGAAAAGAAGTTACCAGGGTCATCCATACGAACACCGGCATGCGCATCAGGGACATACCAGGGGCCCGCATGTTGATTATTGTGACGATAAAGTTGAAGCCCGCCGCCATAGAAGCGGTGCCCAGCACCAGCAGCCCGGTGGTATAGAAGTCTATGCCTCTACCGGCATTGAATGTCTCTTCAGTCAGGTTTGAATAGGCGAACCAGCCGGCGTTGGGGGAGGCTCCCACTAACCAGCCAGCGTTGAGGAGGATTCCGCCACCCAGAAAGGTCCAGTAGCTGAAGGCGTTCAAGCGGGGGAACGCAACGTCTCTGGCGCCGATCATCAGAGGGATCATGAAGTTAAAGAAAGCTGCCGTGAGGGGCATTATGGCCAGAAAGATCATTGTCAGGCCGTGCATGGTGAAAAGCTGGCTAAATACCTCGGGGCTGACAACGTCCTGCTCAGGACGCGCCAACTGAATGCGCATGATAAGCGCTTCTACACCGCCTAAGATGAAAAATATGAACGCGGTGACTCCGTAGAGTATTCCTATCCTCTTATGATCGACGGTCGTAATCCAGCCCCATACGCCTTCGTAGCTCGTCGGTCTTCGTAGAGCTTGAGTTACCGTGTCAGTAAGCGTTACGATCGGCCACCTCCGATGTCACCATCGCGCTCAATTGGGCGCCAGCTCAGGTTCCTCATTATATAGCGAGTCGATCCCATTTACGTTACTTCAGACTCAATAGATACGCGGCCAAATCAGAGACATCCTCTTCACTCAATTTGGTGTTCGGGTCGATGTAAACATTGGCCAGCTCCGCCATTCGGTTCCCTTCTTTTAAGTCATCTGGGTCACGTAGCCATTTCTTTAGATTGTCCTCGGTAAGCTCCAGTGTCCCAGCGGCAAGAGTCGTCCGCGAACCTAAGTTTGTGAGGTTGGGAGCCGGAAATCGGAGTTCGCCGTTTTCGAATGCTTGTTTCAGGGATTGTCTAACCCCCGAACTTGCTGGCCCGTCGGACTTATGGCAGAGCAAGCACCCACGGCTCGCGAACAACTGGAACCCTCTGGCTTCTGGTCCGTCGGTAGGAGGGGGACGTGCGGCAATCTCCTTGTACTGGGCAACCCATGCGTCAAAGTCCCCTTGCTCCTGAACAATGACCCGAAGTCCCATCAGTGCGTGCGCCACTCCACAGAACTCGGCACATTGCCCGTAGAAGGTCCCCGTCCTTGTGGCGGTGAATTGCATTTTGTTGGTATTCCTGGGAATTACGTCTACCTTACCCGCCAGCTTGGGAATCCAGAAGCTATGGATTACGTCGTCTGATCTTAAATTCACTTTTATCTGAGTATTGACGGGTATGTGCATCTCGTTGGCGGTAATTACGTCCTGCTCAGGATAGTCGAATTCCCACCACCATTGGTGCCCCGTTACGTTCACCTCTAGGGCACCCTCACCCGGCGTCTCGGCAATATCGAAAATATAGATTATGGTCGGCACAGCGATAACTGCCAGCACTAAGGCAGGTGCTATGGTCCAGCCGACTTCTAATCGCATATTCCCGTGGACTTGCGCTGGAATCTGCTGGTCTCCCTTTTTCCTCCTGTAACGAAAGACCGCATATATCAAAACGCCTTCTACCGCGACGAAGACGACAACCGCAGCCCAGAAGATTATTAGGAACAGGTCTCTTTGTTTTTCGGCGACAGGGCCGGCGGGGTCGAAGGTGGACTGGTTATGGGACGGAGTGCAGCTTGCCAGAAGCAGAATGGATGCTACCCCAACCAGTATTGCCAACGATTTGAAGGACAGAAAGTGGCCGACCATGCGGTTCATAGCCGCACCACACTATCGACCATTATCGCAACGAATATCGTCATGAGGTAGAACAGAGAGTAGAAGTACAGTCGGCGTTCCTGCCGTCTGCTCGTGTTGATTTCATGGCCGTTAGTTGCGGCAAGACGCCATGACATCCTAATGTACATCGCTCCGAAAATCACCGCGGTGGCCAGATAGAGCCATCCGACCGAGCTGGTTACATACAAGACCAACGATATGGCGACCAGCGCCAGGGTGTAGTGAAATATGCTTCGCCGAGTTGCGGCGACCCCGCTTACCACTGGTAGCATAGGTACATTGGCCTTGGCGTAGTCCTCTTTTATGAGCAAAGCCAGCGCCCAAAAGTGGGCCGGCGTCCAAAGAAATATGATCCCAAAGAGCACCAGCGCCGGGATATCCAAGCTCCCAGTTACCGCAGCCCACCCAGCCAGTGGTGGAACCGCTCCGGCAGCGCCTCCGATAACGATATTCTGAGGGGTGGAGCGCTTTAGCCAAATGGTGTAAACGAACACGTACAGAAGGGTTCCGATCAGGGTGAGCGCAGCAGTAAGCAAGTTCACATACGCAGCCAGCAGGCTAAAAGCGAATATATTCATCAATATGCCAAAAGTCATAGCCGAGGGGGGTGAGACCCTACCCCCTGGTAACGGCCTGTAGCGTGTGCGGGACATCAGCTCGTCTATGTCCCTGTCGAGATAATGGTTAATAGCGCCTGCGCCACCTGCTGCTGCTGCTCCGCCGATCATTAGCAGGAGGGTTGCACTTACCGGAGGTGACCCCTCTGAAGCGAGGAATATCCCCCCGAGTGCCGTAATCAGAAGAAGTAGAATAATCGGAGGCTTTGTCAACGTGACGTAGTCGGCCAACAGCGATGCTGTAGCCACCCCAAAGGGTCTCGAGCCCCTTAGAGAATCTGGTTTAAGCATGACCGACGCCCCTGACAACCGGCCTATATTGGATATGGGCGAGTACCACCATGGATGACAAACCGATCCACACCAGTGTGGCCATCGACAGGTGAAGCAGTCTGGCGTTTAAAGGAAAACCTGCCCAGAGAACTGATGCCCCTACCATGACCTGGCCCAAGAAAAGCCCTGCCACCACCACAGCAACTAACCCCAGGAGCGGGCGCTCTTTTCTTCTCCGCCAGGCCGTAATCAGGGTTGCTAGGATCGCTATTCCAGCTAGAACGGAAATGAATCGATGGATCATGTGAACCAGGGGATGTTGGCCATCAACAAAGAACTCTCCCTGACAAAGCGGCCATGACTGGCCACAGCCTATTGTTGCCCCGGACGTGGCTACATAGGAACCTGAGATCAGCAAGATGAAAGACAGTCCCATTGCGGTTAGGGCCAGCAGAGGGAATCGGTCGTGTTGCCGCCACTGGAGTACCCCAAAGGTAGGGGTCGCCGGACTGGTATGCGCGGTTATGGCAATCAAGACCATCGTGGCAACCAGGACTTCTGCCAGCGCCAAATGTGCCATCGCCAGTTTGGGAGACAGCTCCTCTAGTACGGTCGCCCCTCCCAGCGCCGCCTGGGCGATCAATGCCACGACTGCCAGATTTACAGGGATAAAAAGCCAGGGCTGATTTCTATAATTTCGCCACGCGACTATTGCCATTGCGATCACGAGGATGCCGACGAAAGATGCCGCCATACGATGGGAGTATTCGATTAGTGTTGCTCGGTCCATCGACGGGATGATGCTTCCATTGCATAGTGGCCAATCGGGGCATCCAAGGCCGGATCCCGTCAGCCTCACGACACCGCCCAATGTCACCAGCCCGAAAATCGAAACAACTGTGGCTATGGTAAGCGCCTTGAACACTGTACCGACCGCCACGACTTGCCCGTGGGCTTCGAACATTCCGGAGGTTGCAGGTTCGCTTACACTTTGCACGCCAAGTCTATCCGCGTTCTCGTGGCTGCTTTCTATCTATGGTTAGCGCCACCGTTTGTTAAAATTTTCACGATCTATTTCTGCGTTTGCAGGCTACCATGGAGGTGTTGGGTTGTCAACGAGTTCCAGATACGTTCCACGCCCCACATTCTATCACTTGCTCAATGGGGTTCGCTACGTATTGGACATGTTATTTAACCCGGGTTGTGGCGGAGCCAATTTCACTCGACATCCGTAATTAAAAACAGGTGTCGGCTCTCGTCGCGAAGGGGTGCATATGCCCTGTTTGAGAACTCGATGAGATGGCTTAGATACATGTAAGGGTTGAGTTGAGCAGACGGAGCAGAGTGTCGATTGGTTAGAAAATTATTAAAAACCGGCCCGCTGCTTTGATGTTTCCAGACATGTCAATGTGGTAACGTGTCCGCGATAAATCAACTCTTTCCAGATTGTGAGGAATTAATGTTACAGCAAGGCGTTGATGTTAAAGCCGGTTCGGTCGCTACAAATGGCAATATGATGACCAACGGTCACAAAAGCGATATTCTTGAGCTGGCAACAGATACAGATTCGATAGGGAGGGCTGAGTTGCTCCAAAGCGTCGTCGTTGGAGAGCAGTCTATAGACCGTTATGCACCGATAGTGGGCGAGCAGAAAATAGAGCAGCTAAAATCGCTGGCGGCCAAACTGAAGGGCGCCAGGATCGCCCATATCAACTCTACCGCATATGGTGGGGGCGTAGCAGAAATACTCCGCTCCTATATACCTCTTGCACGAAGCCTTGGGCTAGACGCCGATTGGCTGCTGATTCGTGGAGACGACAGGTTCTTTGGCGTAACAAAGGCCTTTCATAACGCTTTGCAAGGTGGGGAGTATAAACTCAATGGAAGGGCTAAAGAGATATACCTCTCGCGAAACGCCCGGAACGCAAGGCAATTCGACCAGGAATACGACTTCGTCATTGTCCACGACCCCCAGCCAGCGGCGCTGAGGCTGATGAAGGAAGGGACCGAAGCGAAATGGGTATGGCGATGCCACATCGATACATCTGCACCCAATCCGAAAGTTTGGAACTTCTTAAAGCCTTACATCGACCCTTACGACGCTGTCATCTATACCATGGACCAGTATGTTTCGCCCGATATTGATAAAAGTAAGGTCTCTATCATTGCTCCAGCGATCGATCCTTTGAGCCCTAAAAACATGGTTCTGCCCGATGATTTGTGTCGAAAGGTTGTTGGCTGGGTGGGAATCGATACCAACCGGCCGTTGGTTACACAGGTATCAAGATTCGATCCCTGGAAAGACCCTCTGGGTGTTATCGAGGCATATCGTCTGGTGAGGGAGCAGGTGCCCGGCTTACAGTTGGCGATGCTCGGCCACCTGGCCATGGACGATCCCCAGGGATGGCAGATTTACGACGAGGTTCTCAAGGTGGCCAGCGAGGACCCGGATATTTACCTTTTCACCAATTTCACCGCCGCAAGTAGCATCGAAGTTAATGCATTTCAGCGTTATTCGGACGTGGTGACTCAGAAATCCATAAGAGAAGGTTTTGGGCTTGTCGTGGCCGAAGCCTTGTGGAAGGGCACACCTGTCGTGGCCGGCAGAGCGGGTGGCATACCTCTTCAGCTTGAAGACGGCAAGAGCGGATTTCTGATTGAGACTGTCGAAGAATGTGCAGAGAAGGTGCTGTATCTCCTTCAGCATCCGGATCAGGCTCGTCAGATGGGCAGAAACGGCCAAGAGCACATTCGCGACCGCTACCTCACTCCCCAGTTATTGGCCGACGAACTAACCCTCCTGAATTCTCTGATGTAGGAAAATCTAAGGCCAACTAGCCCGACTCCTTTGCCCGTTCCACTTTGATCGTATAGGACGCCACCTGGCTGGTAGCCGGAGCCAGAGCGGCTACAACTAAAACGACGTCTTCCAGGTCTCCTATATCCGAGATGAGGATTTGCCCGCGATTGTTAGAGTCCAACTCGATCTCCCTTACTCTGGTCTCTTCGCCCACTTCGATTAGTTGGACTATGTAGTCCTGGGGCACTTCGTTGTCGGTCCACACAAATCCCTCGATCTGCCACTCAGCATCTGTCGGGCCCTCGTCTACGAAACCGATCTCGGGGACCGAAATCGAATCAATGCACATACCGGTGCCATTGAGGGCGTCGTCCGTGACGTAATGGAACCTCAGTAGTACCCTTTGGCCCGTATAGCGTCCCAGATCTAACTGCTCTTCTATCCACCCCTCACTGTTCCCGGTGTATCCGTGCCCAAAGCTGTTTCCTACTGGGTTTCTTGGCGATGTGTTAGGAGTTTCGAGGATGTCCCAGGTAGTGCCGCCGTCTGTCGACACCTGAACATATCCGTAGTCCCAGTCCTCTTCCACTTCGAACCAGATTTTGAACCCAAGAGTAGCCTCCGTCACCTGCGACAGGTCCAGCTCCCGGGTTAACGTGGAGCTGATGGAGTCTCCACGGTTGCTCCACCAGCAGTCGCCTCCATCGAGGTGAACAGGCAAAAGCCTATTGGACTGCTGCCCCTGGAAGCTGAGCTCAATGTCTCCCTCTTTGAAGTCGATATAAGTATATTCGGCTGCGTATTGGGGCACTGAAGACTCGTATTCATCGAAATCGCTGATTCGTCCCCTTACCCTCACCTGTACGTCATAATCGGGATAGCTATATGGGCCGCCTTCTGGTTCATCGAGAAAGTTGGCGATAATCCAGTCCTTGAAAACATCCCTGAAGGTTGCGCCAGAACCTAGTTCCTTGAGATAAGCGTCCACGGCTGCGATTCCATCTTCTGGCCCTTGCACGAAGGCGACGAGGTCATTCCGATCGCCGTAATGGGTGGCCAGGAAGTCCAAGAATAGGAACGCGGCCCCGTAGTTTCCGGATGAGGACCCGGCTTCCAGAGGCCAATGGACCAAGGATATTGCCGGCGAGTTAAAGAAAGTCGACTGATGGAAGGTTTGGTAACCGGCGACGGTGGCCGCGACCTCTGACAGGCCTTCGTTTACCCAGGTCTCTTCCCCTTCGTCTCCGTTCCATTGGATGGCGTGAAGCAGTTCGTGGGCGAGTACTCCAAGATAGGCCCTTGAACCCACTTTGAGAGCCCTCGCGTTCATGTAGACCATTTCTCTCTGATTGCTTTGAACATGGATCTGAACAGGGTATTCGTCAACCGAGCTAAAGTAACCCGCCGCTCCACTTAATCTGGCATTGAGGATGGTTAATCGGGGGTCGTTGTCCACCCCAGGGTTCCATTCAGTGCCAAACGCTGAAGACACCTTGGGATAGATTTGCTCCTCGAACTCAGAAGCCGCCCTATCAATATCCCCTTGGGATATGTCTAGGCCATCTTCGACGTACCAGTAGGCGTGGAACGACACTTTACGTAAGACCGCCGTTGTGGTGTAGGTCTCAGTGCTCTGGAGGTCGGTTATCCAAAATGTATCCTCCCTACCTTCCTGGTAACTCACTGGTTCCGGGTTGGCGATTCTGGATATGGGTTCGCTCGACTTTATAAGTAGTGATTGAGCCAGAAGGAAGAGGTTCCTGTCGGGTGGCTCCGGGAAGGCTTCTTTAGGTTGTGGTATCGGAGTGAGGGTCGGGGTTGGCGTCGGAGCATCGGTCGGCGTTGGCACATCGATGGTAGGCGTAGAAGTAGGAGCAACAGTGGTCGTGTTGGGGGGAATTGGGGCAGAGGTGTCGGGCTCAGTCGAAGGCGTGGCAGTGATAGTTGGGGCGGACGTCGGGCTCGCTGTGGCCGTGGGCGCGATCACCGTCGGCGTTTCTTCCGATGATTGTGGTGGAGGCACCTGAGTTGGGCCGTTCGAACTGCCGCATGCCGCCGCAAAAACCAGTATCCCGGTTGCGGCTGCGAGCCACAAACTCCATTTACGAATCGGCATCTGGATAACTTAGTCCGGCCGCGATGATATCACCCTGAAAGCAGCGTTGTACTTGAAAATAAATACGCTGGGCAAATGGGAAAGGTTCTTCAATTCTCACTTACACCGGTGTTATATAGATTCATCGCCGAATCGATGTCGTTGTCGACCAGCCACGCCACCGATTCGGCTGCCCTTGCGATGGCATTTTCGATATGGGGCCTCTCTTCAGGAAGGAACTGGCCGATTACAAAGCTTATCTCGTCCATTTCATCGGGTGGCTTACCGATGCCTATTCTGACTCGAACGAATTCCTGGGTACCCAGGCTGTTTATGATGGACCTTATTCCGTTGTGGCCCGCATCACTTCCTCTGGGCCGGAGCCTAATTCTACCCAAGGGCAGGTCCATGTCGTCTTGGACAACAACGAGATCGTGGGGACTGGCGGAGAATCGGGTCAATAGATATTCTAATCCCTCACCGCTAAGGTTCATGTAGGTTCGGGGTTTGGCCAGTACAACGGCTGTTTCACCGAGGCTACCCTGGCCTAAAATCGCCTTGGCCCGGCGCTGGTCGAGTTTGATGCCCCACTTTGCGGCTAGCAGATCGACGCAGGCAAAACCCACGTTGTGGCGACTACCATGGTATTGCTTTCCGGGGTTTCCCAGGCCGACTATCAGCCGCACTTGTTCTCGATAAGAGCCTGTATGCTCCAGGGGATATTCATTCTCTGATTGAGGTTCCCTTCTTGCCAGAGGATTCGAGCAGCTTCAAAAACTCGTCTTCCTTCAATATCTGAGTACCCAACTTTTCGGCGGCCTGTAGCTTGGAGCCAGCCTCTTCACCTGCAATCAGGTAGTCGGTCTTACTGGTGACATTCGAGCTCGTGGTTCCACCCATTTCCTTGATTCTAGACTCGGCCACAGATCGGCTCATGGAACTGAGAGCTCCAGTCAATACGAAGGCCAAGCCTGTGAGCGGCAGCCTTTCTCTTTGTGCTAGGTCCTCCTCGGCGGGTTTTTTCTGGGCCAGCTTAACTCCCGCCTGGCGAAGTCGTTCAATGACCTGACGGTTCTGGTCTACCTGGAAGTATGCCACGATACTCGCCGAGATCTTCGGACCGATACCTTGAATAGCCGTCAGGTCTTCTTCCTTTGCGGTTGCTAGCCCGTCGATGCTCGAGAAATGATCCGCTAGCAAGTCGGCCATCTCTGATCCAACGTGGAATATCCCCAATCCAAAGATGATTCTAGGCAGTGGGCGTTGTTTGCTCTTCTCAAGGTTCTCCATGATCTTGTCGGCCAGTTTATCTCCCATCCTGTCCAGGGTCAGGAGCTTTTCCTTATCCATCCTGTAGAGGTCTGAAACGTCTTTAACCAGCCCGTTGTCGATAAGAATTCTCGACCATTGCTCTCCCAGTCCCTCGATATCCATCGCTCCCTTGCCAACGAAGTGCTTCAGCAGCTCGAAGAACTGGGCGGGGCAGGCCGAGTTTGGACATCTATGCATCGCGTCGGTTTCCACTTTGATAACGGGCGTACGGCAAATTGGGCATTTGGTGGGCATCCGGAAAACTTTCTCTTCACCTGTCCGCCTTTCCAACACCGGCCCGACGACCTGAGGTATGACATCCCCGGCTCTTTCTATAACGACCCAGTCGCCGATGCGGAGGTCTTTTCTGTGGATGTCTTCTTCGTTATGTAACGTCGCCATCTTGACCGTAGCGCCACTAACAACGACGGGTTCGAGGACAGCGTATGGATTCAGGCTTCCGGTTCGGCCCACGTTAACACCGATGTTTATCAGGCGGGTGACAGCCTGCTCCGCCGGGAACTTGTAGGCGATGGCCCATCGAGGCTCCCTCCCTACGTGGCCCAAAGTTTCCTGGTATTGGAACGGGCTCACTTTGATTACCAAGCCGTCGACGCCGTAGGGGAGTTCGTGCCTCTGCTCGAGCCAGGTGCGGTAGATGTCCTCGACCTCGTCCAGACCACGGCAGAAGGTATTGTGTGGGTTGATTTTGAACCCCAGGTCTTGCATTCTCTGAAGCGTATCCCATTGGTTATCTGGCATAGCGCCGTTTGTCGTATGCCCTAAACCGTACACGAAGATATCGAGATTTCGGGATGCTGTAGCTCTGGGGTCCAACTGCCTCACGGAACCCGCGCCCGAGTTGCGGGGGTTGGCATATAGAGGCTCTCCCCTCGCCTCTCGCTCTTCGTTTAGCTTTCTGAAGCTGTCTTTGGGCATGTAGACCTCGCCGCGCGCTTCGAGGATCTTTGGAGGGGTGCCCATTAAGGTCAAGGGGATACTCTTGATAGTGCGCAGGTTGTGTGTAACACCCTCGCCCCTATACCCGTCGCCTCTGGTGGCCCCCCGAACGAGGCGGCCGTCTTCGTAGGTGAGGGAAACGGCCAGGCCGTCGATCTTCAATTCACAGACCATGGCGAAGTCGGCATCGTCGAGCAGGTTCTTGGTCCGCCGGTGCCAGGCTTGTAACTCGTCGAAGTCGAAGGCGTTGGCCAAGCTGAGCATTGGGAGGACGTGCTCTACCTCTTCGAAGCCAGAGGCAGGGGCAGTACCGACTCTTTGTGTTGGGGAATCGGTCGTAATCACCTCTGGGTACCGTTCCTCCAGATCCTGGAGCGAACGCATCTTAAGGTCATATTCGCCGTCGCTTATGACAGAATCGTCGAGCGCGTAATAGCGATAGTTGGCGTAAGCAAGCTCCTTGCGCAGCTTTTCCATTTGCTCAACTACGCTTGGGTCTGCCACTCAGCCGTACTCTCTTCTGATAAATCGCCTGTTATTTTAGACATATGAGTCTCGGCTTTGACCCCGTCTTCGCCCGATTCTCCATCTCAAGTGAGTATATCCAAACAGAAATATCCAGAAAATGGCCCACAGAGCCAATCCAAGCGTTTCAAAGTCGAGCGCCCATTGCGAAGTAAGATATAGACAGACAACACTTATGACGATTGTAGACAGCCAGTAGAACACTTGAGTGGCCATAGTTGGTGACAGCATTCCTTCCGGCAGTGGCCGCCCCTGTACCTCAAGCTGCGCTGGCAGGAGATACCTATCGAATAGAGCTACGGTTTTTCGGAGGAGAAGGAAACACATTCCGCCAAAAATTGGCCCTGCGATTATGCCAAATAACGCTTCTCCGCTATCGATCGAGGCAGCGATGATAAGCCCAGCGACCGATACTCCTAAAAAGAGGACTCCATATTTGTCTCTGGAACGCCTCAATTGATACATACGTTTCTCTGCCCTTTCGTTGGGAACAGGAAAGACCAGATCGAGGGCTTTCTCAAGGGTGAGCGGCAGGGTGCTGTTGGTACCCATAACGGTAATAGTTTACCAGAGTATTAGTGCTACACTGGTATACTTCCGATAATCGCGAAAAGAGCTGAAGGAGCTTTCAAATGAAGGTAGTCGAAGCCATCGCGGAGATATTAAAACGGGAGGGGGTGAATTACCTGCCGAGTTATCCGACGACGCCGGTGATCGACGCGGCAGCGGCTGCGAGAATAAGGCCGATCATCTGCCGCCAGGAGCGCGTTGGAGTGGGAATAGCCGACGGGTTTAGCCGGGTTAAGAACGGCAAGTCAGTCGGCGTGTTCGCAATGCAGAATGGGCCGGGAGCAGAGAATGCATTCTCTGGGGTGGCTACCGCCTTTTCAGACTCGGTTCCGATTCTTATCTTGCCTCTCGGGTATCCCAAGAGTATGGCCGGATTACCTCGTATCTTTAACTCGGTCAGGGCTTATGGTCCTGTAACCAAGTACGTGGAGGAAATACGCTCCGCAGATCTGGTTGGCGAAGTCATGCGACGAGCCTTTAGCCAGCTTAAGACGGGGCGTCCCGGGCCGGTAATGGTGGAGATACCGTCAGATATCGCCGAAGAGGATGTTGACGAGTCGGTCGTTGACTACGAGCCCGTGAAGGCATCCAAAACTGCTGCCGACCACCGGGACGTGGATGAGGCTGCCGGGGTGCTGTTGGAATCCAAATATCCTGTAATCCATGCCGGTCAGGGCGTGCTGTATGCGGGAGCTACTGAGGATTTGGTTGAACTTGCGGAGTTAGTACAGGCGCCGGTAATGACTACCTTATTAGGAAAAAGCGCCTTTCCGGAGAATCATCCTCTGTCTTTGGGTACCGGTTCGGGTACCATAACAGGGCCTATCGTCCACTTCCTGCGCAAAGCCGATCTGGTTTTTGGCATTGGTTGCAGCTTCGCAAAGCATGCGATGAGCACCAACATTCCTCCTGGCAAGGTCATGGTTCATGCTACCAACGACGAGAGAGACGTCAACAAATACTACGCCACAGATTATCCAATTATCGGAGACGCGAAGCTGGTGATAAGGCAGTTCATAGAAGCCATCAAAGACCGCGGAGGCAAAAACGTCAGGGCCAACGATAGAGCCGTGGCGCAGGATGTCGCCTTGGTACATAATGCGTGGCTCAACGAATGGATGCCAAAGCTAACGTCCGATGAGGTGCCCATAACTCCATATCGAGTAATCTGGGACCTGATGCAGACAGTGGATCCAAGCGACGCTATTGTTACTCACGACTCTGGTAGTCCTCGTAACCAGATGGTACCCTTCTATCGTTCGGCAGGCCCCAGAAGCTATCTCGGCTGGGGTAAGTCGCATGGGTTGGGCACGGGCTTGGGGCTTGCCATCGGGGCAAAACTGGCTGCCCCGGAGAAGTTGGCGGTTCACTGGATGGGCGATGCCGCCTTCGGAATGGTTGGATTGGACTTCGAGACCGCAGTTAGGTGTGACCTACCCATCATGGCGATCGTCTCCAACAACTCCTCGATGGCTTGTGAGTTCGACCACTTGAGGGTGTCCCATGAGCTATATGGGACCCGGAGCTTTGGTGGGAATTATGCCGAGTTGGCCAAGGCGATGGGTGGTCATGCTGAAAGGGTTGAAAGTCCTGCGGAGATAGCCCCAGCGATTGGAAGGGCCCGTAAAGCAACCGAGGATGGACGCGCAGCCCTGATCGAAGTGATCACGTCCGAAGAAAGGACGAATTCCCATTACAAGGCGTTCTGACACGGGCGAGGGTTGTCAATCTTGACCGCCCAAATATATGATGGTGGATGTGGACGCCGATAGAGCCCGCTACTCCCTCGGAGCGTTGTCCAGCGTCACCGCAGAAGCGATAGGCGAGCCAGGAAACAGGACTTTTCGCCTAGTCCTGGAATCAGGGTCCGCTTCGGCATACATCTGGTTGGAGAAGAATCAGCTTTACCAACTTGCTATCCATATCCAAACTATCATCTCATCGCTGCCGGCCGACAGTGCCAGAGAAGGTAGTGCTCCCGAACCCAAGTGGCCTGGTGAGACAGTAAACCTTGACTTCAAAGTCGGTAAGATGGCCATCGGTCACGACGCCACCAGCAACTCCCTGCTCCTCCTGGCTCACGATGTCGAAGAGGAAGATGAGGAAACGGCCACGGTAAGTGGGTGGCTCGTGTTGAAACAGGGAGAGGGTCTCGCGGAAGAGGCCTTAAGGGTCTGCGCTGCCGGAAGACCGAGATGCTTCCTTTGCGGCCAGCCGATAGATCCAGATGGCCATATGTGCCCCAGATCGAATGGACATGGCCCCCTTCAGTCGTGACGTAGCATGATTCTGATGCCAGACTCGGTACTTTCATGGCAAGACACTCACAAGCTGCTGGAGGCAGGTGAGTTCGCGTCATCGGTCCTGTCTCCGTGGGGCTCGAATTACACTTTTCTGGCCACGATACGAGACGGCTCCCGAGAGTGTAGAGCAGTTTATAAGCCGAAGGCGGGGGAAGTGCCGTTGTGGGATTTCCCCGCCGGGACTCTGTGCAAGCGAGAGTACGCAGCTTATCTCCTTAGCGAAATTCTCGGGTGGAGATTTATCCCTCCGACCGTGTTGAGGGATGGACCGCATGGTGAGGGATCCGTTCAACTCTTTGTCGAGCACGATCCGCGGATCACTTATTTCAATATTCGAAAGACACACCCAGATGCCCTCCGGATGATTGGCTGCTTTGATCTCGTGTCTAACAACGCTGACCGGAAGGCCATCCATTGCCTCCTCGGCAACGACGGAAACATTTGGGGCATCGACCATGGCCTGACCTTCAACTCCGTTATCAAGCTAAGGACGGTGATCTGGGACCACGCCGGTGCCCCCATACCTTCTACTTATCTGGACTCGCTTGCAGCCTTGCTGCAGGACCTCGATCGCCCCGATGGGAAGGCAAGTGAACTGGTAAGCTTGCTGGACAGCGACGAAGTTGAAGCTCTAGCGGTGAGGATAAGCTGGCTGTTGGAGACACGGGAATACCCAGAAATACGTGTCCGTAAGCGCCCGGGATTGTAGCATGAACTGTCCAACTTGCGGTATTGAGAACCTGCCCGACGCCGAGTTTTGCAGCAACTGTGGAGTGCCTCTGGCGATTCAACCCGAAGAACCGGAAGGTATCATTTACTGTACAAGTTGCGGCACTAAAAACTCCACAGCCAGCAGGAACTGCTCCGAATGTGGCAACGAGCTACGACATTCACCTAGTAAGGGCAGTTTTCCAGTCGGCGTCTCCTCTGGTGATCTTGGACAGGGCGTGGGAGCGGTTCAGGGGGGCTTGGACAGGCTTATCGCCGAGACTTTTAGGATCTACAGAGGAAGTTTTTGGCAATTTTTCTTCATCGCCCTGATCGCAGAGGTTCCTCTGATTGTCGCTTCCGTGGTACCGATTACGGCCGTTGCAGTGATCTTTTTTTTGCTAGGTATATTACTTTATATCGTGGCGGACGCTGCAACTATTTACGGTGTTGCTTGGTCGTATTTAGGTAGGGACGTAAGGGTTAGCGAGTGTTACAGTCGAGCCTGGCGCAAATTTTGGCCTCTACTTATCGGCTGGATAGTGTTTGCCGTTGCCCTATTATTAGCGGCTGTTCTTTGGCTGATTCTTGTAGGGGTAGTTTTGTTCTTTTATCTCCTGGTGAGCCGGTTTTTCTATTCCCAGGCGATTGTGTTTGAAGGGAAAATGCCACTGGCTGCCCTGGGACGTAGCCGTGACTTGGTGAAAGGCAGCTGGTGGAGGGTCTTTGTAATAGGAATAGTCTTTTTCGTTGGGATATTCTTGATATCCATGATTCTCAGCGTTCCAGGATTCCTCTTTGAGCCTGTTGTTCCTGCCCTGGGTGCACTGCTTGTAGGCATAGCTGCAGCCGTAGCTGCGCCGATCGGATACATCGGTGCCACCGTCGTGTATTTCCACCTGCGCAATGGTAATGAAACTTACACTCTTGAGGACATGGCCGTTGAGTTGGACAGGTGATTCGATCAACTGTCCGGCCTGTGGGCGGAAAATTACCAGATGCCTGGCTCTGTGGCAGTTGCGGAGCCATTGGCAAATTTGTGTCGGAGATTGTCCTGCTGATCGGGTACGTCCTGGTGGCGTTCGACAAGGACAAGCAGGGCTGGCATGACAAGATCGCATCCACCTACGTGGTGAGGAAACAGAAGGGGTCTTAAGCGGGCGTATCCGATGGTGGCGCAGGATGGTCACGGCGATAGGACTCGAGAGCACTCGTGAACTTGCCCTGGAACTCTTCCAGGGATCTGGGTTGTATGAGTAATTGGCGCCCACTGAGGAGGCGCACCCGCAGTCTGCCTCCAAATGGGAGTTTCAGCATTTCTATCTGGCCTATTTGCTGGAACGGGATGTATTTTACCCGCGGACGGCCGTAAGCAATCATCAAGAGGTCGTCATATACCACGTACTGAGAAGGCGTCGTGAACCAGGTGAAGGCTGCCACGCCAAGCCCGACTATTATAAGAAGGGGTTGTGTCGATATTAGGCCGATCACACCGACAGCCAATGAAAGGGCCATCGTGAAATTGAAGGTAGATCCGTGCCGGTCTGTATGGATAGCCTCGTGCGATTGTTCCATCGGCATATATTCTAACATATGGATGAGTGGTTTTTGACCAGCCTCGTTACGATATTTGTTTTAAGCATTAGTAATGGCGCATCTGATATACTTACGGGGGTCTTGCTTCAGGTTGGATTGGGTAGAATTCCGAGTGAACTCGAAACGTGATAAACGCCAGGTAAGACTCGCAGTCTTTGAGAACGAACCGCTGGCACGCTTGGCCGAACAGCGCCTGCGCGAAGAGGACATTCCATCGGTGGTCAGAGCGCTGGGGGGTGGTCCGGGTGTCTACGGTGTGGCCACTCATTTGCCCCACGCTCTTTATATAATGGCCGATGACCAGATGCGGGCCTATCAGGTCCTCGATCTTCCACCCGCCGAGATGGAAGAACGGGACCGTACTGCTTTCCACTCATCTAATGGCCCGTCCATCCTGGTTATTGGATTGGTGATAGTCGGTGCCGCAGCTCTATTAATGGGCATCGTCGAGCTGCTGATCAAGCGGGTTCTCGACTAATCTATCTCTACCCCCTACACAAATCGACACAATTCATCCTCACCTGACGCCGTACAAATTTTGACTAATTTTGAATTTGTTCAAAATTGCGTGGTCTTTTGCCTAGAAACAGTTGGCCTGCGGTTGTTAGTCTGAATCATTCGTCGTTCAAGGGGTAGTGCAGGATGTGTGTGCGGTTGCTAAGAAAACCCTGAACCAAGACCCTGGCCGGACTATACCTCAGAACTGGCACACTACATCCTCTAGTTGAAAGCGGAATTGACACTATTGCAAGACAGGGGCTCAAAGGAGACCGCGGTTACCGGTTTGTTAGACCAGGAATTGGTCAAGGTAGGTGGCCGAGGCAGAGATGTAGAGTTCACACTCGACGATGACGTGCCGATCGAGGAGCTTGAGAGGGGTATACGCAGCTATCTTGCGAACCATGGCAAATGGTTCGCTGGAGGCACCGTTTCCGTTAACGCCGGCAGAAGGCTCTTCAATGTGGCTGAGGTGGGGCGAATCAGGCAAGTTCTCACTAGAGAGTTCGGACTTTACGTGGCCAAGTTCTGGTGCGTGGATGAGGTGGTCAGCCGGGTACTTGATGATGACGCGGGAAGTCATTTCAACGCCGGAGATGGCGCCGAAGATGGTGATAGCCCAGACTCTTCGTTGGGGCGAGTCGAGCCAAAGGGAAGCAAAGGACCGTTGATGATTAAGGGCACTTGCCGATCGGGTATGGGCATCAAGCATGACGGTGACGTGGTCGTCATGGGGGATGTTAATCCAGGTGCTGAGATCACTGCCACCGGCGATGTCGTGGTGCTAGGTGTGTTGAGAGGTACCGCACATGCCGGCACAGAGCATATGGACTTTTCGGATGCGGTCATCGTGGCGCTGTCGCTTATTCCTGTCCAGCTTCGTATCGGCTTGCACTATACGGTTGACCCCCTTGGCAAAAAGAAACGGGCGAAATCCACATATCCTGAGATTGCATACGTTAGCGGTGGTTCAATTGTAGTAGAACCGCTTGCTAAGCGCATTCAGAGACCAAAAGAAAGGAATAGGTTATGGCAGACGATAGGGTAGAAGTTTCGACGGGTACGCAGGAGTCTGAGAGCGGCGGCGCTACCGAGAATTTGGAATCTCCTAGGGCTGCTAAGAAGGGGACAATCGAGTCTGGTAAAACGATAGTCGTCACCTCTGGAAAGGGAGGCGTTGGCAAGACCACTGCCTCGGCTAACCTGGGCACCGCTTTAGCGCTAAGAGGCCACAAAACCGTGGTGTTAGATACGGACATTGGACTTCGAAATCTGGATGTAGTAATGGGCCTTGAAAACCGGATCGTGTATAACCTGGTCGATGTCATCGAAGGCACCTGTAAACTCAGCCAGGCCCTCATCCGGGACAAACATGTTTCCGATCTCTATCTAATTCCAGCGGCCCAAACACGAGACAAGAACTCTATCCGTCCTGATCAGATGAAGGACCTCTGCCAACAGCTCCGGAAGGACTTTGAGTACATCATAATCGATTGCCCGGCTGGGATAGAGACAGGTTTTCAAAACGCTATCGCAGCAGCCGACCGGGCTGTAGTCGTTACTACACCTGAAGTTTCCGCGATAAGGGATGCCGACCGCGTGATCGGCCTGTTAGAGTCTGCCGGTCTGCCGATCCCCGACCTTGTCATCAATCGCATCAAGATGGGCATGGTGCAACAGGGCGACATGATGGACAAGAAAGATATCCTGGACCTCCTTTCCGTAAACATGCTGGGCCTCGTCCCTGACGATGAGGAGATCATTGTTTCGACCAACAGGGGAACCCCGATTGTGCACAATAGCAAGTCTTTGTCTGGGGAAGCCTTTCGAAGAATCGCCGCCCGGATTGATGGTGAGGAGGTTCCTTTCCTGGAGCTGCAGAACGGCTATGGCCTGATGTCGCGGCTTAAGAAGATCTTCGGCCTAAACGGTAGGAGTTAGTAAATGCTCGACCTACTCAAGTGGGCCCTTCAAAGGCACGAAAAAAGCAAGGACACAGCCAGAAAGCGTCTGCGGGTTATCCTGGTTCTGGACCGTGTTGGGCTGGCGCCTGAGCAGATGGAAGCCATGAAAAGGGATATCGTGGGGGCCGTATCCAAATATCTGGTCGTGGATGAGGAATCGGTGGAAATGGATATGAAGCGTCTTGACGAGTCCCTTGTCCTTGCTTCCAACATTCAGGTCAAAGACATCGTTCGCGTTCCGATAAACCTGAACTAGAACAATGGCCAGGCTTTTACATTGAGCGCATGCGGCGCGGTACACCAGTTTGCCAATAGGCCGTAACCGGGTAGTGTCTCAGTTTGAACTCTGTTCCATTAGGGCCACAATCCATTCCAGCCCATAGGGCCGGCCGGCTAAACCCGCAGCCATCGCTGGCGTGTCACCTTGCAAGGACTTGTGTGGGCGGCAGAAGTTGTAGAACACGAAATAGAGAGCCAGGGAGTAACAGTGGTTCTGGAGTTTTTTACTAAAAGCATTGGTCAGCCGGGTGAACCGCCTTAGCGACATTCGCGTGGTCAAATTTGTTAGCAACCAGCAAAAGTGGGACACATTAGGAGCCGAGAGATCAGGGGCTGGATGGAGGTCTGGTGAGCTCCCTGAGAGCCCTGTTGTAGCGTCGTCGCCGTTCGGTGGTTTGAGCCTTCACCTCCTTCCTGCGTTGTAGGATCTCTTGCAGTCTTCCCTTGAGCACGTCTGATGGTGTCACGTTGCCCAGAGCCTTGTGATAGCGCCGGTAGTTGTAGTAGCTGACGAAGGCCGCGATAGCAGCCTCAAGGTCGGCGGGCAACTCATAAGGCACCTGGTTGACGTCCCGTTTGATGGTCTGGTGGTAGCGCTCCAGCTTCCCGTTGGTCTGAGGGTGGAAAGGAGTTGCTAGGATGTGCTTGATGCCAACCATCCCCAGGTAGTCCCTGAATGCTCTTGAGACATAGCCTGGACCGTTGTCACTCAGCAGCCTGGTGCGGTCTGTGACTGGAACCTGGTCCATGCTGGTCGTGTCCACAGCATCCTGGACCACCTCGATGAAGGAGTCGGCCGTCATATCTTGCTGAAGCCTGTGAGCCAGGATGAAGCGGGAGTAGTCGTCCATAACGGTGACCAGGTAGTAGTAGCCCCAGCCAACCACCCTGAAGTATGAGGCATCGGTGGCCCACATCTGGTGAGGCCCTGTGGTCTTGCGGTGGTACTCCTTACCCGCCGCCAACCGCATCTCAGGCCTCTTCACTAGGCCCTCCCTGCCCAGGATACGGTAGACGCTGGACTCTGAGACTGAGAAGCCCTGGTTGTCGGTGATCCACGCGGCCAGCTGACGGCAGCTCAGCTCTGGCATCTCCCTGGCTGATAACAGGACTGAGCATTCTTCCTGAATAGTAAGACGGTTCCATCGTGGCTGATCGCCTCCTGGTCGGTCCTCAAGTCCTTGTTGGTCTTGGCGTCTGAGCCACCGGTAGTAGGTGCTCTTAGGGATGCCCAGCTCTCTGAGGACCTTTCGCTTGGGGAGGGGAGACGAGGATACTTTGGTAACTACCTCTGCCTTCTCCGGGGCGCTCATCCGCTGGTACCGGTGGCGTCCTGGGGTATGGGGATGGCCGTTTTTTTGAGACGGTACGCCTCCAGCGACAGATCGGCCACTAGCTCCTTGAGTTCCCCATTCTCTCGCTTGAGCTGCCCTACCTCATGCTGAGTGGCGTCCCGAACCGAGTCACGGGTCAACCTCTCCTTGCCCGCCTCCATGAACTCTTTGGTCCACGAGTAGTAGGAGTGGGGCTTGATCCCCTCCCGCCGGCACAGGTCGTTGACTGTGACCTCGCGGCGGAAGCCCTCCAGAACAATTCGGATCTTCTCTTCCGAGGTGTACTTACGTCGGGCAGCCGCCTTCACTGTGCGGACGAAAGACCTGGTCTGCTCGCTCCGTTCCTCGGCGGCCTCTGCTTTGCTTACTTCTAATTGGGACACATCTGCTCCTTTCTGTGGGTACTCTACCCTCATTTCAGGAGCTCACACCGCCCTCCGACTCTCGGGTTTTCCTACCCTTATATGTGTCCCATTATCGCTGACGGTCTACAACCATCCACAACCATCGGCTCTCCGACCACGCTTTTAGCCGTCAGCAGCTTCTCCATCTCCTCCGTTGAATTCTTGAACAGCTTTTCAACCTCTTCCACAGCTTCCTCCTTTTTCTCCTTAGGGTTATGTAATTAGGGCACCTTCGGCCATCCCCTTCGACTAGAGATGAATGACCATAGTCACACTATAGCTTGCCTCCTCCGCTGGGCAATCGGAAGAACGGCGGATTTCACAATCGGTCAAAAGGACGAGTCCAAGGTCAGACTCCCTTGCCCCTCCAACCCCCAATGCCACTCTAGGCCCCAAACAGCGGCGAGGCGTGTCGTGACGGCATCTCATAAATTAGAATGTGTCGCTATGGTGACTATTCTTGACGACTTTTCTCCGGAGACGCTGGTCAGGGCCATTGAGGAGAACGCTATCGAGGGTGAGACGACCCTCGCCCAGTGGCCCCGGATGGAGCTCCGCGATGAGCCGGACATGCTGTGGACCATCAGCGACGTGCCATTTCGCCATTTTCAATAACGGGTTAAGCGCCCGGTTCGCGCCCAATGAAGTCGACACCAGGATACACGAGGCTATCGCCCGCGCCGAGCAGCGAGGTGTACCCATGGCTTGGTGGACGGCCCCATCCACGGAGCCTCCCAAACTGCTGCCATCCACCCATTGACCACTCTACTCCCCACCCCCTAACCTTATAACCAGGGCAAGGAATACCACATGCCAGAGGGACGAACCCTGAAGAGGTTCGCCCCTTCTTTTTGCCCTTTCGCGCGAAAAAGGGTGATCCACTTGCCACCCGCTCATGCTGAGCCAGTCGAAGCATCATCCTAATCCGCCTGAGGCGGACGAAGGCCCCCCTCCCCCGCTCATTCTGAGCATGTCGAAGAATCCCCTTCCTGGACGGCGCCCAAACAAGGGTGTCCTGAGGGGCTCGCCCTTCAGGCGGGGGTCCGGGGGAGCCCCTCAATGTCCTCTTATATTCCCCGTTCCTGGAGAGGCCTGGGGTTCGGGGGCATCCCCCGATTCTATATTTCGGGGGGATGGTCGAGTAGCTGAGACGTCGTTGGATGGTGGCCGAGAAGGTCCGGGACTACCGCGGACTGGACACCATGAGGCTGACGGGGCTCATCGTAGATGCCATCACGACGTGGCATCCCGACTATGTCGTCCTTCTAGGGAATCCAGAGGGTCACCTCAGTCCGCTCATGCTGAGCGTGTCAAAGGGGGTGCAGGGGCACAGCCCCTGCCGGGGGCTTGGGGTGTCCCCCACATTCCCCGCTCATTCTGAGCATGTCGAAGAACCCCCTTCCTGGAGGAAGGGGGCTAGGGGGATGGTCGAAAAGGCATTTGGGGCCGGGGTCGTGACCGGCTGCGGGTCCGCCTCATGCGGATGGGCCACCGCGTACACGGAGTGAACGTGGGCAGCTCCGCACAGGAGAGACAGCATTGGGGAACTTTAAGCCGGAGGGCTATTGGTCCCTCCGCGAGATGTCATAGATGGCAGATAGAGATACATGAGGATAACGAGATAGTGGGGCAAATGGCCGGCCTGCGCTATCGATTCAACAGTAACGGCCTTGTACTGGTAGAGAGTAAAGATGAGATGCGGCGTCGGGGCATCTTATAGCCCGACAAAGCCGCCGCCCCGATGCTGTCCCTCCTGCCCAACGAAAGCAAAGTCGAGCGATTCCCCGGTAGGTTGAGGGGCCGGTTCACTGCTCGGCCTCCACCTCGGCCAGACGCCTGGCAAGGAACCGGCGCTCCGAGGCGTTTTCGCAAAGTTCCAGCGCTCGTCGATACGCATCCGCCGCCTCGTCGAAACGGCGTAGCCTGCGTAGCAGGTCGGCTCGGGAGGAGTGGAGCCAGCGATAGTTTTGCAGGGCGCCCGAGACTTCGGCCCGGTCGATTAGCTCCAGACCTCGCTCTGGCCCACGGGCCATCGCCACGGCCACGGCCCTGTTTAGCTCCACGACTGGGGAAGCGACCAACGACCCCAGCGTCTCGTAAAGGGAGGCTATTTGAGGCCAGTCGGTCTCGTCAGGCGTCGCGGCTTCTGAGTGAAGGTCTGCTATAGCTGCCTGCAACTGGTAAGGTCCAGGCCTTCCCAGCTTCAATGCGCCCCTGACTATTACGGCTCCCTCCTGGATCTGTTCCCGGTCCCACAGGGAGCGGTCCTGGTCCTCCATCAGTACGGGTTCGCCGGATGGTGACACGCGGGCGGTCCGGCGAGAGTTGTGCAGCAGCATCAGCGCCAGCAGGCCCAGGGCCTCGGGTTCGTCGGGCATCAACTCCGCCAGCACGCGGCCCAGGCGTATTGCCTCCGCGCACAGATCGACGCGCACCAATACCTCGCCGGTGCTGGCGGAATAGCCCTCGTTGAATATCAGGTAGATGACCGCTAGAACGGAGGATACCCGCTCGGGAAGCAGATGATCAGGCGGGACCCGGTATGGGATGCGAGCGTCGCGGATCTTGCGTTTGGCCCGGACCAGGCGCTGGGCCAGAGTCGGCTCGGGCATCAGGAAGGCCCGGGCGATCTCGGGCGTGGTCAGGCCGCCCAAGGTGCGGAGGGTCAAGGCCACTTGCGCCTCTACGTTAAGGGCGGGGTGGCAGCAGGTGAAGATGAGGCGAAGCCTGTCGTCTTCTAGGGATGAGTCGGATGATCGTTCGACCAACTCGAAATCTTCCTGGCCAACGTCGGTAGATCTGTCCAACGTGGCGTATTTGTCCACACGAACGCGTTCACGGCGAAGCCTGTCGATAGCCTTACGCTTGGCAGTTGTTGTAATCCAGGCGCCGGGGTTGGACGGAACGCCGTCTTTAGGCCAGCGGTCGAGGGCCACGGTGAAGGCATCCTGCATTGCGTCCTCGGCGACGTCAAAGTCGCCGTAGACGCGAATCAGAGTGGCGATGATCCGCCCCGACTCTTTATGGAATACACCCTCGATCGCGCGCTGAGAATCGTCCATATGCCAGCTTGCGCCCACCCGTGACCGACAAGTCACGGGTGGGCCAGAAGACTGATCTTACATCTCGGCAACGGGGCGGACCTCTACGGACCCGTCCGCTGCGTGAGGGATCTTGGCCGCCCATTTGATGGCTTCGTCCAGGTCATTCGCCTCGATCAGATAAAAGCCGCCCAACTGCTCCTTGGTCTCGGCGTATGGGCCGTCAGTGGTCAGGGTATTCCCGTCTCGCACACGGACGGTAGTTGTTGTTGAGGTGGGCTGAAGGGCCTCACCGTGTAGCATATGTCCCGCTGCTTGCAGCTCCTCGGTGTACTGTCCGTATGCGGCGAAAACCTTGCCCATCTCCTCCTGAGATTTGGCCGCCTCGGCCTTCTCGTCGACGTTTATGAGTAGTAGGTATTTCATTGCCCCTCCTTGCGGTTGATTTTTTGCCCGGCCTTCAACCGGGTCTAATAATACGACGAACGGGACAGCCAAAATCGACACCCTCTATTCGACGATTACGCCGATACGGTGGACCATGTTGTTGCCCATACCCTGGTAGGTCCACGGCTGGTCCACCGGTTGAACCTTGCCCTCAGAGTCTGTAGCGCGGACGCAAAGGGTGTGCTCGCCTGGTCTGGCATCCCACTCATAAGACCACCCACGCCAGGCGTATTCCGACACCTGCTCTCCAAGCTTGGCGTCCGACCATGTCTCTCCACCGTCGACGCTGACCTCGACTCGAGACACCCACAGCCGTCCGGCCCAGGCGCGGCCACTCAAGGCTACCCTCCCTGCTTCAACCAGCCTGGTACGGGTCAGAAAGTCCGGGATGCCAGGGGGAATCATCAAAGCACGAACATTGATTAGATTCACCGGCTCGCCTGGATCATCGGCATCCTTCGAGTAACGATAGGCTTGGGCAACCTGGTACCCCTGAAACGGCTCGGCCACAGCTTCTATGCTGTTCAGCCACTTCACGCTGGTCATGCCATACCATCCGGGCACTATGAGACGCAACGGATAGCCGTGTTGGGGCTGCAGGGGCTCGCCGTTCATTGCGTATACAAGGAGAACGTCCTCGGCCACCGCGTCCTGGATGATCAGGCTTCTTTGGTAGTAATGGACCTCGTCCCCCTGTACACCTCGATCGAGACCCGTGAAAACGATCTCTACCGCCTGATCACTGAGTCCAGCTTCCTCTAGAACTCCTCTTAGCGGTGTGCCGGTCCACTCGGCTGTGCCGATGGCCTCAACATGCCAGGGCTGGCTGATGCAACGAGGACTTAGCAATGCGCGCCCATTACCGGCACATTCCATCGTAACCGTGATGGTACGGACCGGGCGTTGCTTGATGTCGTCTAAGGTAAGGCTAAAGGACTTTGAGACCAGCCCGCCAAGCTTTAGTAGCCATGTGGCGGCGTCAACTTCGGGGATGTCGAAATGGACGAGAAGGTAGTGCATACCGGTGGGAGTTATTGGGTAACGTAGCCCTTCCAGCGGCATGCCCCTGTTCCTCAGGGCAAGCTGAATTTCCTCGCGGTAGAAGATCTCTTCCGAGGCGAGACCGCTGCCGTCGCCGACGGTCCGAAAACGCTGTCCTGAGTCCTGTTCGCCCATCTCTATCCTCCGAAGAACCGGGATTAGGCCGAGATTAGGATGGTTTAACGTGTACCCGTCTTACCGTGGGGCCCGGCTGCTGCAGGATCTGAAGGATGTTCCCATCGGGGTCAAGCAAGGTGGCTATCCAACCGCCCCAGTCTTCCTGCTCCGGCGGCCGTATGAACTCGACTCCCTTTCCGATGAGCCGGTCATATTCATCGAGAATGTTTGTCACGGCGAAGCTGACCATTACCCGGTAGGGATCACGCGATTGCCCTTTTACGCGGTCGTGAAGTCCGATGTTGAGGCGGACGTCGCCAAAGACGAAATTAACGAAGTCGTAATGGTCCCGGTGGACTTTGAGGCTGATAACGTCTCTACAGAACTCCAACAGCCTGTCGATGTCCTCGGTCCAGATGGTGACTCCCGCTATGCCTTCGATCATTAGCTCCTACCCCACTAGCTCGCGCACTTTTGCGCCCACATCTGGAGACGTAACCAGGGCCTCTCCCACCAATACCGCGTGCACACCGAGCTTCTTCAAACCGTGTACATCCTCGGCCGAAAAGATGCCGCTCTCGCTGACCAAAATCTTGCCCCGGGGAACCAGACCCGCCAGCTCTTTGGTAACGGAAGTATCGGTATCGAAGGTGCGCAGGTCCCGGTTGTTGACGCCTATGATCTCCGCTCCGGCATCCAGCGCCGCCCTGAGTTCCTGTTCGTCATGGACTTCCACCAAGCACTGCATCCAGAGCTTCCGGCTCGTGGCCAGCAGATCTGACAGGTTTTCAGGTGTAAGGATGGCTATGATGAGCAGAATAGCGTCGGCCCCATAGGCCCTGGCTTGATACACTTGGTATGGGTCGAAGATGAAGTCCTTGCGCAACACCGGAATCCCATGAGTTAGGACGGTCTGCTTCGCGGCAGCCAGATGGTCCAAAGTCCCCTGGAATCGAGGATCGGTGAGTACGGATATGGCGGCTGCGCCGTTCTCGGCGTATATATTTGCCAGCCGGACGGGATCGAAGTCCGGGCATAGGAGTCCTCGAGAGGGAGAGGCTTTCTTTATCTCTGCGATAAGACGCACCCGGTCGCCCAGCAGAGCGCCGGACAGGTTGAGAGGTTTGGGCTGGGCAGCGATCTTTTCCTCCAGGACCTTCAACGGAGTTTGGGTCTTCTGTTGGGCGAGTTCACCGGATTTCGCGGCTACTATGTCGTCCAGGATGGTGGCCATTTGCCTGCTTATTCCCCCAGTTGCTGGCTCAACTCAACCAGCGCATCGACCTTTTTCAAGGCTGCTCCGCTGTCTATGAGCTCCCGTGCGAGTTGCACGCCCTCATCCATGCTCCGCACCTTTTCTCCCACAAAGAGGACGCCCGCGCTGTTCAGCAGAGCCACGTCTCTTATGAGACTCTTTTCTCCCTGGAAAAGAAGGCGTAGAGTCGCGGCGTTTTCGTCGGGACCGGCGCCCTTGACGTTCGATACTTCCACGTGAGGAAGTCCTAGCTTCTTGGGAGACACGGAATAGGAATCGACCTTGCCGTGCTTGAGCTCCCAGACTTTGGTGTCGGCGCCCAGAGTAAACTCGTCCAAGCCGTCCTCCCCGTGGACTACAATAGAATGCTCCGAGCCCAGCAACTTCAGGACCTGAGCCATCTTCTCTCCGACACCGGGATCGGCGACACCCAGAAGCTGCCTCTGGGCCCCCGCTGGGTTCGTGAGGGGGCCGAGGATGTTAAACACGGTCCTGATGCCGAGCTCCTTGCGTACCGGAGCCGCGTGGCGCATGGCGGGATGAAATATAGGGGCGAACATGAAGCCGATGCCGACTTCCTCGATGCACCGTTTGACGCCCTCCGGACCCAGGTCGATCTTGATGCCCAGGGCTTCTAGCAGGTCGGCGCTGCCGCAGATACCCGAGGCTGCGCGGTTGCCGTGCTTCGCCACCCTGAGCCCCACCGCAGCGGCGACGAAGGCCGCTGCGGTGGAGAAGTTGAAGCTCCCCTTGGCGTCGCCCCCTGTGCCGGCGGTATCCACCAGAGTACCTCTGACTTCCACATTCAGGGCCTTCTCCCGCATGGCCGTGGCCATGCCGGCTATCTCCTCGGCGGTTTCGCCCTTGGTACGCAGGGCGGCAAGGAAGGCGCCGAGCTGGGCGTGGGTAACCTCGCCGTCCATGATCTGCCGCATCACGGCTGCGGCCTCGTCCATGGTCAGGGATCGGCCCGATACCACTTTATTTAGCGCCTCTGTGATCATCTCGCCAGATATTCTAGCATGAGCTTCGAACCCTTCACCCTCTCTTCCTTCCGAGGGAGAGGTGAGGTAAAAAAGATTGGGCACCCCCAAACCCCCGGCAGAGGGGCTGAGCCCCTCTGCACTCCCCGTTGGGTCAATGGTTGGACTTGGCCACCCTGTTCAAGAAGTTTTGGAGCAGGTCCTTGCCCACTTCGGTCATGATGGACTCTGGGTGGAACTGGATTCCCTCCACCGGGTGTTCCTTGTGCCGCAGGCCCATGATGATCCCCTTGTCGGTTCGAGCCGTCACTTCCAGGGCGTCTGGGAGGCCTTCCGTGAAGACCGCCAGGGAGTGGTATCGGATGGCCTCGAAGGGGTTGGGCAGACCCTCGAACACACCCTTGCCGTCGTGATGGATCATCGACATTTTGCCGTGCATTATCTCCCCAGCCCTGTCCACTCTACCCCCATAGGCATCGCCGATGCACTGGTGCCCAAGGCACACACCCAGGGTGGGTACCGTCGGGCCGAAGCGGAGTATAACGTCGTTGGATATGCCGGCCTCCTTCGGCGTACATGGCCCCGGAGAGATCACGATGCCCTGGGGCTTCATGGCGTCCACGCCGTCCGGAGTAACTTTGTCGTTGCGCACCACGGTCACGTCGGCGCCCAGCTCACAAAGGTACTGATAAAGGTTGTACGTAAAGCTGCCGTAGTTGTCGATCAGGAGGATCATATCTGCGCTCTCACTTCAGTCCCGGCCTTCGGCCTTGTCGATAGCCTTTAGCAGGGCGCCAGCTTTATGTAAAGTCTCCTGGTACTCATCCTCGGGAGTGCTATCAGCCACTACGCCGCCGCCAGCCTGTATATAGGCGACGCCGTCCTTTATCACGGCGGTGCGCAGGGTTATGGCGGTATCAACGTTGCCTGAGAAGCTGAAGTATCCCACCGCTCCACCATAAGGGCCACGCCTCTCACCTTCCAGCTCGGCGATGATCTCCATGGCACGGATCTTGGGCGCTCCTGACAGCGTTCCAGCCGGGAAGCAGGCCCCCATGGCGTCATAAGGTGTGAGACCTTCCTTAAGGGTACCGGTCACGTGGGAGACGAGGTGCATCACCCTCGAGTAGCGTTCCACCCCCATGAGCTGGCTCACCTTCACGCTGCCCGTCTTGCTGACACGGCCTACGTCGTTGCGAGCCAGGTCCACCAACATGATGTGTTCGGCCTGCTGCTTCTCGCTCGACCTGAGCTCTTCCTCCAGCGCATCGTCTTCCTCCGGTGTATCACCTCTAGGGCGCGTTCCCGCGATCGGGTGGGTTGTCAAAGAGCCATCCTCTACCCTGACCAGGGTTTCGATGGATGCCCCCACAATGTGGAAGTCGTCTAGGTGCAGGTAGTACATGTAGGGCGAAGGATTAATCGCTCTCAGGGCCCGATATATCTGTAGCGGATGGGCGCTGGTCTTCCTCGCAAGACGCTGGGACGGTACCACCTGGATTATGTCTCCAGCAGCGATATACTCTTTGGACCGCTCAACCGCCTCCTCGTATTGTCTCCTGGTAAAGTTGGATGTGAACTTCGAGGGCTGTGTACTGGCAGGAGTGGTCGCCGGCGTCTGAACGTCCAGCGGAGACGAGAGCCGGTCCACCAGGGCATCTATCTTGCGTATGGCCTCTTCGTACGCCGCATCCACGTCGCCGTTCAGGTGCACGTGGCTCACCACCTTTATATTGTGTTCCAGGTGGTCGAAGACGAGAAGGGTGTCGGTAAACATGAATAGAGATTCGGGCAGGCCCAGGCTGTCCACATCCGGCACAGGCACCCTGGGCTCGAAGTAGTGGACTACGTCGTAAGCCAGATAGCCTACGGCGCCACCATGGAACCTGGGAAGACCCGGAACCGGTACGAGGCTATATTTGTCTAGCTCGGCCTTTATCGGGACCAGGGGGTCTATTTCTCCCAGGGTCTGCCCTGGGCCGGTCTTTATGGTCGCGTATGGCTCTGTGCCGATGAAGCTGTAGCGTGCCATACGCTCGCCGCCCTCGACGCTCTCCAGGAGAAATGAGTAGGGTGGCCTGGCGACCTTCAGGTACGCCGACACGGGTGTCTCCAGGTCAGCGTCGATCTCCCGGTACACGGGAACCAGGTTTCCTTGCCCGGCCAGGCTTCTTAGCTCTTCTACAGTTGGGTTGTACATAGACCTTCCTAAATGAAAGTACCCACCCCCAAGGGGCGGGTACTTTTCCCACGGTGCCACCCTATTCGACCCAGACAGCCTCCGCTGTCCAGGCTTTCTCAAGCCGACGACCACACCCATTTGGGCTCGATCGCCGAGGACATTTAACGGGTCCTATCCGGCTCGGCCTAATCTTCCTAAAGAAATTTCAGCCTGCGGCTCCGGGGTCCATTCTGCTCACGCGCTGGCGCCGGCTTACACCTTACCCGGCTCTCTGGGCCCCGCTTTGGAGCTTACTAGTCCCCTTCACAGCCTTTGGTTATTATGTTCAATTGTAGCTGAAGTATATTCCTGACGCTTCGCAGCGTCAAGCTTAACGCTGGTAACCCCTCGCCCCCTTCCTCCAGGAAGTGGGTTCTTCGACATGCTCAGAATGAGCGGGGAATGTGGGGGCACCCCCATCCGCCTGAGGCGGACCGCCAGAGGGGCCAGCCCCTCTAGACACCCTGGGAATCTACCTGTCATGGAGGTTTGACGGTGTTCATTCACGAGCCGAAGCTCTCGATCCGCTCACAGTGATCGTTCCAAAGGAAGGACGAAGAGTTGGGGGCCAGTGCCGATACTTCTTCTGGCTACCCTCCCAGGCCGGGCTCGGTCATGCTCTCGGGATTGAGTAGCTCGTCCAGTTCCTTGTCCGTTAGCGAGGTTCGTTTCTTTGCGACTTCCCTGATAGTCTCGCCCGTGGCGGCGGCCTCTTTGGCTATCTCCGCGGCTTTATCGTATCCGATGGCGGGGGATAGAGCAGTGCCGAGCATCAGTCCCTTCTCCACCATGGCTTGGCCTTTTTCCGTCGCCTTGATTCCCTTCACACACTGCTCGGCAAAATTATCGGCCGAGGTGGCAAGCAGGTCGATGGACTGGAGGAGGTTGTAGGCTACGACCGGCATCATCGTGTTGAGCTCGAAATAACCCCCTTGGCCAGCCACTGAGATGGTTGCGTCGTTGCCGATTACCTGGGCTACTGCCTGGATCAGGGACTCAGCTATAACAGGGTTTACCTTCCCGGGCATTATTGAGCTTCCGGGCTGGACCGCCGGGAGAGTCAATTCTCCGATGCCGGCTCTGGGTCCAGAGCCCATCCAGCGAATGTCGTTGGCGATCTTGTTCAGGCTGATGGCTACCGAGCGCAGGACGCCGCTGGCCGTGACGGCCGAGTCGAGGGTGGACTGGGCCTGGAAGTGGTTTTCGGTCTCCTGCACATTCACACCGATGATCTCGGATATCGTCTTGCACGCTCTGGTCGAGAACTCGGGATGGGTGTTTACTCCCGTTCCGACTGCCGTGCCCCCAAGGGCAACTTGAGACACCTCTTCTATAGCCATATGGAGTCGCCGAATGCCGTACTCGACCTGCCCTGCAAAGCCTTTGAACTCCTGGCCGAGGCGGATGGGAGTGGCATCCTGAAGGTGGGTGCGGCCCGTCTTGATAACGGGCCAGAACTCGGTGCTCTTCTCTTCCAGATATTTCTGAAGCTTTTCCAGGGCCGGTATCAGTCTCTCTCTGATTTGTATCAGTGCTGAGACGTGGATAGCCGTTGGGATCACATCGTTGGAGGACTGGCCCATATTCACATGGTCGTTGGGATGGACCAGTTTTGATCCTCGCTCCCCGCCCATCGTTTCCGTTGCACGATTTGCAATCACTTCGTTGGCGTTGGTGTTTGTTGAGGTGCCGGAACCGGTCTGGAATATATCCACCACGAACTGGTCGTCCAGCTTGCCATCTGAGACCTCCGTTGCTGCCTGGACGATCGCCTTTCCGGTGGATTGGTCCAATAGGCCTAGGCTGACGTTGGCCTCGGCGGCTGCCAGCTTGATCGCTGCCAGGGCTCGGATGAAGCTTCTGGGAAATCGTAGGTCACTGATGGGGAAGTTAAGCTCTGCTCGCCGAGTGGATGCGCCGTAGTATGCGTTTTCGGGCACCTCCATCTCACCCATCGAGTCGCGTTCGGTCCTCGTCTTCGGCCTGGTAGCCAATTTGACCCTCCTAAGCCAGTTTCAGGGGCTAACTGTCCATGTGATTGTAATTGCTTGACGGAAGGTTGGGTAGACCTATAAAAAAGGGTGGCATGGTCGACCATGCCACCCCGACGAAGCAGTTACCGATCAATGCCGTTTAAGTCTTGGCCCCCACCAGCTCACCCGTGACTACCAGGCGGTGGTCATAAACAAATCGTGGCACACAGACTACCAGGTGGACATCCGCACTGCCAGAGTCGAAGAGCTTCAGGTCGTCCTCGTGCACAACCCTGGTCTCTTGGACCTTGTACAGGAACGAGCCTTTGCCGTTTTCCACTATAACAAATACATCCTCCCCTTTCCGGAGGAGGTCCGGGATCTTGGGCAAGTCGTAGAATACATTCCCCTCCCCGGCGATCGGGCTTTCCAGGTGTCCGAACAGCCAGGTGCTGCCCTTCTCACCTGGGTTGGCAGTGGTGGGAATGTGGCCAACCACATGCTTGGGAGTCTCATAGGCGCGGCTGTCGCCTAGATCGCGAATCGCCAGGCCCGCCACGTCCGAGTCGACGTTGATGGATGGAATGATGATTCGAGAGGGTGCCGGAAGGGTTCCAGGGGCTGGTGCTGCCAGCGGGTCTATGGGCTTGAACCCCTGGATCAGAGCCGTTTCCACATAAGAAGCAGGCTCATACTCTAGGGGGTTGCTCCAGTACCTGGCTTTCATCACCTCGCCGGGATAAAGCTGTTGAGCCGGAATCGCGGGAGGCGCTATCGTTAGTTCAGTCACCTCGGCAACCGGGAATAATGGTACGTCCACAACGAGGTTTGTCTGGATTCCGGATTCACTGGTTGAACTTATGGTATTAGGATCAATGGCCGGCTCACCCTGAGAGATGTTTGAAACGGAGGGTGCACTCGGGACAACTGAGAATATATCCGCCGAAGTCTGACCCTCGGAGGAGGGATTGGAAGCGGTAGCGGCACCAGCGGTTGCGCCCTGTGAAGTCGCAGCCACGTAGTTATACTTGTCCAGGCCAGATCTCGCTACCTCGGCGTAGACGAAATAGCCCACGCCAGCGCTGAGAAGGATACCGCCAATAATGAGAAGTAATACTGCTGAAGACCTGATCAGATGCCGCTCTAACTTGGAACGCAAGAGCAGATAGTCGTAGCCTGCTTCCATCTCCCTCCCCCCTCATTTTCTACAGCCCGGATCGTCGGGCAGTTTAACGAACCCTTGGCGCATGTAGGGCGCCGTTGTTGATGGGCTCGTTGACGTAGATGTCGCCATTCCGGATCTTGATGTTGAATCCGCACTCTTTATTTGTGCAAACCCAAGCTTTGTAATGCACCGCGGCGCCTTGGCTACCGTAATCAGATAGGGGCACAAGCTGGCCATGGTTACAGACCAGGCACCGTGGCAGAGTCTCGTCTTCCAACCCAACCTCCTTTCGTCCCAAGATGTGGCGAAGTATAGCACCCAGTTTTTAGAATCTACAAGGTCAATGGATGCACGGTTTATAGAGTTCATCTTGGCAGGAGGCTATTCTCTTGGAGGCGTTGTCACTGGAGGAGCGCCGTTTTGCTAGGCTACTCCAAGAAGTCTCGCAGTTTGCGAGAGCGGGTTGGATGCCTGAGCTTCCTGAGAGCCTTGGCCTCTATCTGGCGTATTCGCTCTCTTGTTACCCCAAACTCCCGTCCGACTTCTTCCAGCGTACGGCTTCGGCCGTCCTCCAACCCGAACCGGAGTTGAAGGACCCTGCTTTCTCTGTCTGTTAAGGTATCCAGCACGTCCTGTATCTGCTCCTTGAGCAGTTGGAAAGAGGCGGCGTCCGAGGGTGCCGGGGCGCTTCTGTCCTCGATGAAGTCACCCAGGTGGCTGTCCTCCTCTTCTCCAATCGGCGTTTCCAGAGACACCGGTTCCTGGGAGATCTTTATGATCTCCTCCACCTTCTCCGGATTCACCTCGAGAGCTCGACCAATTTCTTCGGGAGTAGGCTCTCTGCCGTATTCCTGAAGCAGCCTCCTGTGTTGTCTCATCAATTTGTTTATCGTCTCCACCATGTGGACAGGTATTCGGATGGTCCTGGCCTGGTCGGCGATAGCCCTGGTGATAGCTTGGCGTATCCACCACGTTGCGTACGTGCTGAATTTGTAACCCTTCCTGTAATCGAACTTCTCCACGGCCCTGATAAGGCCGATGTTACCTTCCTGGATCAGGTCCAGTAAGGCCATCCCTCTGCCAATGTACTTCTTTGCCACGCTGACCACTAAGCGCAAGTTAGCTTCGGTCAGGTGACGTTGAGAGCGAAGGCCTTCATCCCATATGCGCTCGAAATATGCGTTGAACAGCGAGTCCATCGACTGAAGCTTGAAGTAGCTCTCGGATGTGTCTACAAGCTCCGATAGCTGGTCCAGTGAGCAGTCTTCAAGAGCGTCGACCGCGTCGGTCGGAAGGAGCCCGCTATCCAACGAGAACTTGATCACCAGACGATCGGAGTCCAGTTGCTCCATCTTGAGGTCTTTGGCGATGCTCTCCATCAGCTCGGGGTCGAGCATGCCCTCCGTGGCGGTCCTTATTTTAGGGTGGTCGGTTATCTGCGACAGGGTTAAGTTCTGAGGTAGCCCCAGATTCTTGCCGAGGGAGCTCACCAATGGCTTAGACTTGGCGAGTCTGCGCAACAAAACGAGACATTTCTCCCATGCTTTGGGCTCTCTACCTTCGGCCTCGCGAAGCTCTTTCTCCACCCCTTCTAGATGCCTCTGGGCCTCCATCTTGCGAGCCAGCACTTTTTCGTCCTTGGATGTAAGAAGGCGCACACGACCGATCTCGCGGAGGTACATGCGTACCGGGTCGTCGAGCACCTCAGTGCCCTCCATATCTTGTTCCCAATCCGATTCTTCGACGGCCTCGTCTGGTTCTCCTTCGGCTGGCTTATCCGGAGGAGCCGGTTGTGGCCATACGCCTTCGGGAGGCACGGCATTTGCAGTATCCGAGTCGGCGGTCAGCACGTTTGCGGCTGCCGCGGCGTCTGTCGCTCCCACGGCGCTCAGAAGGTCTTTGGTTATCACCCGCGACCCGTTTTCGCTTTCACCTTCTATGACTTCGTCCTCACTTGCTGGACGTCTACGCCTTGGCATATCTTCACCTTCTTTGGGGCAGCTTAGACTATCTAGCCTTTCTTTTCCACCAATATGTCTCGAATTCTTTCATTGATCTGTAGTATGCTCTGCTCCTGGAGCTCCTCCTGAGACCCCTGGGAAAGCCGCAGTTCTTCCTCTCTTTTTAACTCGCGTAGATGACGCACCTCAAGGCGGCGAACACAATCCTCGAATGCGGCGTATTGCTGTTTTCGGTCGGAAGGAGGAAGGGGTTTGGCCAGGAGATAGTCGAGGTGCTCTAGGATATTTCCATCTAACTTTTCTTTTAGAGTATCTAGTGTGGCATACCTCAGCCAATTTGTAAATACCTCCCGGTTCTCCACACGCTGGAAATACTCCTCCCGCAGACTCTGCAGAGACAAAGTTTCCACGCCACTGTCGAATCGCCGGGGATTCTGAAGTATCAATGCCAGAGAGAATTCCTCCAATGGGTCATGGGCCAGCGTCTCAAAGGGTGTGTCGGCAACCTTCTCAGTCCTGGAGGCTGGTCGGTCGGCCTGACCGTAGCGATGCTTGTTGGCACGGCCAGGGTAAGGAGTGGATCGCCTGACTCGACCCATGCTGGCCCGGAGGGTCGCCTCGGTCACCCCAAGCCTACCGGCCAGTATCTGGAAATAATGGTCTTGCTGGAACGGGTCCGGCGTCGATGCGATCAATGGGAAGAGAAGCTCGGCTACCCTGGACTTGCCCTGGGGCGTTGCCAGGTCGATACGGGAGGAAAGTGCCTCCAGCAGGTATTCCATCAAAGGCACGGCATTGCTGACCAGGTTGCCCCATTCTTCAGGGCTCTCCGAGATCACCTCGGCTGGGTCTTTGCCCGGTGGTAAAGGCGCCACTTTGAGAACGGGCATCTCCTGCCGTTGGAATAGGGTTGTGCCCTGACCGCGCTCGACAGGGTTGGCGTGGAAGACTTTCCATGAGGATTCCAGGCTCCGCAGGGTCGCTTCTTGACCCGCCGTGTCCGGATCCAGCGCGAGAATGACCTGCCCCAGGGAAGCGGAGCCTGGCTTCCTCAGGAATTTGAGCAGCAACGTCACCTGCTGATGGGTGAGAGCGGTGCCCATGGAGGCTACCACGTTGGTAAACCCATGCTGGTGGGCCACTATGGCATCCATGTAACCCTCGACGATAACGGCGCCGTTATCACGTATGTTGTCCTTGGCCAAATGCAGGGAGTATAGTAGGCTGCCCTTGTCGAAGATGGGAGTCCGAGGTGTATTGAGATACTTGGGCATGGAACCGTCCAGGGCTCTGCCGCCGAAGCCCACCAGCAGACCATCCGCATCTCTAATGGGGAAAATCAGGCGGCCGTTGAACAGGTCCCGACAGCTCCCATCGCGGCCCTTGGTGACGACTCCCGATAAGGATAGCTTGCCCTGGTCCCATCCGTTGAACACAAGGTGGTTTCTGAGGGATTCCCAATCGTCCGGGCTCAGCCCTAATTCGAACTTATCGACAGCTTCTTGTGTAAGCCCCCGCTGTTCCAGATATGCTCTGGCAAACGAACCCTTACCGGATTTCAGCAGGTTGCGAAAGAAGCCCTTTGCCTGCTCGTTGATCTGGACTAAGGCGTCTGAATCCTTCCGTCGTCCGGTTTTTTCCGGAAGGTTCACACCAGCTTGTTGGGCGAGCCGCTTGAGGGCGTCGCGAAACTCCAAGCCCTCGATACGCATAAGGAAGGAAAAAGCATCGCCCCCTGTAGCACACGCTCCAAAGCATCGCCAGCTCTGCCGTTCGGGAAATACGAAAAAGGAAGGCGTCTTCTCCGAGTGGAAGGGACACAAGCCCCTGAAGCTTCTACCGGAACGCTGCAAGGACGCATGTGGTGAAACGACGTCCAGGATGTCTAGCCGGCTCTTGATCTCGTCTAATACTGACATACAGCCCTTAAGGAAAATTGCCCTATTTAAATTCTAGCACTTTGGGATAACGGTTGTTAGGGGGACTTGGTTAGCGCTGCCATCTGTTCCCGGATCCCCTCCGAAATGGCACCTGAGCGTCGGAAGTATGGGTTGCCGATAGCCATGCCGAGGACCACGACCATTATTAAACCACCGCCGATAATGACCGCAACAGAGGCACTGGTGTAGTGAGCGATCAGATTTGCCTGCAAGCCGCCCAATATAACCAGGCTCCAAGATATGCCGAAAAGAGACATTACCCGACCTCTATATTGATCAGGAACGAGCATCTGAACTATGGTCAATGACGAAAGTACATAGATAGGCTGGAATATTTCCGCTATGAAAACCACGACTATGGACACTGCATACATTTTCATGTGAGCCACGATGGCGAAGATGATAAGGAATACGCCGAAGAAGAAGGAACCAGCCAATCCTGACCAAGCGTTGGTCTGCATCTTCCCAAGGTTCGAGAAGACCAAGATCCCAACTATGGCCCCGACTCCGGCCGCTCCCATGAGCCACCCGATTTTCTCGGCACCCACCTCAAGCACGTCGTTGGCGAAGGCGGGCATCAGGAAGATATAGGATAGCCCCAAAAATCCAGTGAACCAACTCATGATTATCACGGATAAGAGAAATGGACTCTTCCTGATGAAAGAGAAACCCGTGGACAACTCCTTGAAGACGCCTTCGGTAGCTCGTTCAACAGAGGGTATCTTGAGCCAGTAGGATATCAGCGAGAGAACAAGGAAGCCTGCAGCACTTATGAAAATAGCAACCGAAATGTCTGTCTGTCCGACGATTATCCCGGCAATAGAAGGAGAGACGATCCTGGTACCTGCCCAAACGAAGGAATTAAGAGCTATTGCGTTGGGGATAGCGCTACGGGGTATTAGCAAAGGGAGAATGCTCAGACGTGTCGGAATGTCCAGCGTTTGTACCACGGAGATCGAGAAGGCAAGTGCCAAGGCATACCACCGGTTGACTTCGTCGAATAACACGAGCAGGGCTAGAACGAAAGCCAGGACCGCGCTGATCCCTTGTGTGGCCCCAAGCAGGCGCGATGGATTGACCTTGTCGGCAATAACTCCTCCGTACAAGCTGAGAAAAATGCCGGGAACGGCGATCGCTGCGGTCATGTAGCCGACGTACCTGGTGTCTCCATCCGCCAAAGTGAATATGAGCCACCCCAGTGAGAACATGATCAGCATCTGATAACCGGCGGTGGAGGCCCAATGCCCAATTATGTAAATGCGGAAACTGGGGGAACGCAGGGCAGCAGGTAAGTGGACTCTATTTCGAAAAGTGAACACGCCATGAAACCGCAGTGGGTTATAGCGGGTCAAGGGCTTAATCTTTCAATGGAATGGAACCCCAGCTCAGATCCGAAGAATCGTCGACAAGCTGTTTCAGCTGAGCCACTTCTCGGACCCTCACCAGGGTGGCGTTGACCTCCGGGGTGAGAAATATCCATTCCGGTTCCTCTGGAATCCAGTATGGGGAATTGATACGAACAACCTTTTTGCCCTTAGGGTTGATATATATCCCGAACTTGGAACTGAGTTGCATGTGTGTCTACTCCCTCCGACTGAATAAAACGGTCAACGCCGGCTTTCGGCTTCTTTTGGGGAGTAATATCCCCTGTATGATTCGGGAAGCAGGCCTGATATACGGTCCATGATGATGTCTGTCAGATTTTCCAGCAAGTCCCGGCTCAGATTTCCTTCGACGGTCGGCAGGCTGAAGGGCTGCCCGATTTTCACGTTAACACGGCAGAGCGGAAATACGATGCGCCAAAACCCTTTCATATTTTCGGTTCCTGTGATGGCAACAGGCAGAATCAGGGCTTGAGATTTAGTTGCTACATATGCCACGCCAGGCTTGCCACGGCTCATCTGGCCGCTCCGGCTGCGCGTACCCTCTGGAAACAGGATTATGGCCTGGTCCTGCCTGAGCATGTTTGTGGCCCAACGGAGTGCGGCGATGTCCGCCTGACTTCTGTCCACGGGGTGTACTCCCATACCACTGAAAAACAGGGCTGCTATCGGATTAGCGAACAGGCCTCGCTTGCCCATGAACCGCAGGCGACGTGGGATAGTTCCCACGAGCATGGGTGGGTCAGCGTTGCTCAAGTGGTTGCAGACTATGATCAACGGTCCCCCGGGCGGCACCCACTCCTTACCCTCCACCTTGAGGCGCGCGAATGCGCTATAAAACACCTTTGCCGTTAGCTCCGCGGCCCTATACAAGGGTGGCATTAGCCCTCTCCCATCAAGGCGAGCACCTTTTCGGTGACCTGGGTCAAGTCAAAGCCTTCGGTGTCTACGACGTGGGCATCCGCAGCGGGGTATAGGGGAGAATGAGCTCGTTTTGTGTCCATCTCATCCCTGGACTCCAGGTCTTGGAGAACCTGCTTATAATTAGCGCCATCGCGGCGGTTCTCCATCTCCTGGAACCGGCGTCTCGCTCTCTCTGAAACGGGAGCGTCTAGAAACACTTTCAGGTCGGCCTGCGGCAAGACCACGGTGCCGATGTCCCTCCCCACCACCACTATCTTACCTCGCTCGGTGATTTGCCGTTGCTGCTCCACCATGGCGCGGCGCACTTCCGGAGCTTTGGCCACCAGGGAAACCGTCCTATCTACCGCCGGACGCCTGATCTCCTCCCGAACCTCGCGATCGTTCACGATCACGCCGCCCTCTCCGCCATCGTTGAGTCGAATCACCGTATTCCAGGCCAATTGACCCAACGCCTCTTCATCGGAGACGTCAATTCCTAGGTCCATGGCCAGCCAAGCAAGAGCGCGATACATGATTCCGGTATCGAGAAATCGGTAATTAAGTCGCTGGGAAAGAGCCCTGCCTACCGAGGTCTTGCCGGCGCCAACGGGACCATCGATTGCTATTGTAGACGGCCTTGGCAACGTTTCGCCCGACATATATAGTAGGTCGGATTATATCACTCCTACTAATTTGGGGGATAGTTGACGCGAGACCACAGGGGATCGGAAACTCGGTTTGGCAACGGACTAATATGGTTTGTCGCTATCCTGCTCATATTCGGAGTGATATGCTACTTGGCTGCCAGGTTCGATACTTTTCCCGGCGATGAAGAAGGCTTGAGGCGTTTTCAAGACGTCCGCAACTCTTTTCTGGACGCTGCTGCGAGAGCCGCTTCTTTTCTAGCGCAATTCGCCGTTGCCATCGTTTCTATTGTGGTTGCATCTCTGGTCATGTTGGTAGTCAACCGCAAAGCGGATGCCCTGGCTTTTTTCTTGGTGCTCCCAGCTGAGGGCCTCCACCTCCTGATAAAGTTGCTCGTAGACCGGCCGAGGCCGGAGTTTCCCATTCTGATATCCACCCCATCTCTACCAAGTTTCCCCAGTGGCCATGCACTTCACGCACTTTTGTTTTTCGGCCTGCTGCTAGTCGTAGCTTGGGACTTGATAGGAGCGCGGTGGCTAAAGATCGCGACCGCAGGGCTTCTGGGTATGGCAATACTGGCATGCGGCGCCTCCAGGGTTTATCTTGGAGTCCACTGGCCGAGCGATATCATCGGTGGCTATATCTTCGCCGGGATAGGTATGGCAGCCATCTTGTGGACGAGCAAAAAGCTCATTACTCGTATCGGTGAATAATATTCTCTGGATATAGGCCATGCTACACTTGGCCTTGAACCCACTTTTCGCATCAAGGCTCAAACAGATCCGTTGAACTGGCTGGACATAGTCATCATAGTCGTTGCTGGTGCGCTCGCATTGACCGGGCTGCGTATGGGCGGCATCCACATCGCTGTAACCGCCGCCGGCATTTTCGCAGGAATAGCTCTGGCCACCCGGTTCCAGGACGATATCGAACCCCATCTTTTTTCATATATCGATAACCAAAACGCGGCTGAGCTGGCTGCATTTCTCTTGGTGTTCGTGGCTGCCCTGGTCGCATCGGTGGTGGTGGGATTCATGCTCAGGAGTCTGCTGAGCAAGCTTATGTTTGGCTGGGCCGACCATATTGCCGGCATCGGGGTGGGGGTCATCGCGACATTCGTCATCGGCTCGGCTGTGCTGTCTACGCTGCAGGAATACCCGGTCCTGGGCCTCGAAGACACCATCGACGAATCCGTATTGGGAACGTTTCTGGCTGACAATTTCGATGTGGTGCCCCGGGGTATCAAGATGATCCCCGGGGATCTGGGCACCTGACCTGATACTGGTTAGAACTGTGACACAGTCCTATAATATGCTGCATGATCAGTTCAGCTGTTCTGGTTCTTAATCTAGACTACGAACCCATCAACGTCTGCAACGTGAGGCGGGCAGTGGTGTTGCTGGGGAAGGGTAAAGCCGAGTTGCTGGAGAACGGGCGCGGCTTCATCCACACTCCCCGTGACCGTATCACGATCCCTTCGGTTATCCGGTTGGTCTACCTGGTGCGCCGGCCCTTCGCAAGGCGCAAGCTATCCAAGAAAGAGATATTCATGCGAGACCGACATACCTGTCAGTATTGCGGGGAGCAGATAAAGGAACTGACTGTCGATCACGTAATTCCCAGGCGGCAGGATGGTGAGAACTCCTGGGAAAACGTGGCAACCGCTTGCATTCCGTGCAACCGGAGGAAGGCTGGGCGAACCCCGGCACAAGCGGGAATGATTCTGCTACGCCGCCCCAAAGCTCCTTATCCCAACCCCTATTATGTTCTCCATAACAGGACCATCCTGGACGAGTGGCGGAAGTTCATACCGTGGGTGGGGATGGCTTAGGTGACGTTCGTTCACGGTGAGCCCCTCCGATGAGGCGCCCAGTCCCGCTCCCCTTCGACAACGCTCAGGGTGAGTGGTTGGGGTCCCTATATCCGTTCATGGTGAGCCTTCTGTGGAAGGACGAACCATGAACTCTGTGGCCCTCTTTAAGTTACTTGGCTGTTGCCGGGAAGTTCCATCATAAACACTTCCAGAGCCAGGCGAGGATTGGCGTTTCGATCAAGGGCTTCCAGAGTGGATATGATCGTGCGGACGAATGTGGTCACCTGGACTGTGGAGTAGCCGGCTGCTCTCGTTCGAAGGGTTTCCAGGCAATCGATGTTCTGTACGTAGTCCTCTGCTCCCTCTTTTATGAGTAGCAGGTCTCGCCACCACCGCAGCCAAACATATAAAGTTTCCCTGGCCTGTGCCCTGTCCCTCGAAAAGAGAGATGCCAGTTCAGAGGCGTACTTGAACCGCTCTCCCAGGTCCGACGCGGCCAGATGATCGATCCGCTCGATTCGTCGTTGGCGGTCTTCCAGAATAGTGGGGTCTTCAAGAGCTGACACTGCCCAGCCCAGACAACCCATGGACAGACGGCCTAGCTTTCCGGCCTCCAGGGCGTCCACGGAGCGGTTCGTTATCAACTCTTCTACCACCGCATCCAGCGGCAGCGGCCTCAGTTCAAGCTTTCTGCACCTCGAAAGGATTGTGGGCAGCAGAGCCTCTTCTTCCGAAGCGATGAGGATCATTAATACCTGAGGTGGAGGCTCTTCAAGGGTTTTCAGTAGGGCATTCGCAGCCTCCTCACTCATGTGCTCAGCGCCGTCGAAGATAAACACGCGGCAAGCGCCTTCGTAGGGCTTCAGGCTGGCTTGGTGTTGGATATTTCGAACACTCTTGATGCCTATTTCCCGTCTGGGCGACCCATCTTCACTGTCATGCCCAGGCTCAATTATAAGGACGTCGGCATGCTGAGCGAGAAGGATTCGGGTACACTGAGTGCATTCACCACAGGGCGCCTGTTCCCTGTCCAGACAATTGACTGCCTGCGCTATCTGAATTGCCAGACTTCGTTTCCCAACGTGTGGCGGTCCCACCAGCAGGTAAGCATGCGCGAGCTGGCTGTCTTCAACTCCTCGGGATATTTGACCGAGAACGGCGTCGTGCCCTTGAACTCGCCACATCTTCGTCGTTCACTCCACCACGTCACAAAGCATCATGTCCTGATAGCTTTCCCTACGCCGGATCAGCCTCGTTCGACCATCGGTTACAAGCACGATGGCTGGCCTGGGGTTCAGGTTATAGGTGCTGGCCATTGCCAGGCAGTAGGCCCCGGCGGCCGGGATGGCGATGACATCTCCCGACTCCAGTTTCGGAAACATCGCGTCTCTCACCAACACGTCCCCCGATTCGCAGAACTTTCCGGCGATAGTGACCTTTTCTGATAGTTTCGCGTTCATTTTGCCCGCCGCCACCGCCTCGTATGACGCGTCATACAACGCGGGGCGGATATTGTCTCCCATACCACCATCCACTGAAACGTACTTTCGCACCCCGGGAATGTGTTTTGTAGCCCCCACCGTATATAATGCCACTCCCGCAGGTCCCGAGATGGCCCTGCCCGGCTCGATCACCAGTTGGGGAGCTTCCATGCTTAGAGCTCGGCATGTGTCCAGCATAGCCGAGACCAATGTCTCGGCATAGTCGCTGATGGAAGGGGACTCCTGGTCCCTGGTGTAGGCGATGGCGAACCCCCCACCGGGGCTAATCTCCTGGAGGGCCAGACCATCTTCCCTGAATTGAGACGCGAAGTTGAGGACTGCCTCCATAGCAACCCGGAGGGGTTCGAGATGGAAAATAGGTGAACCAAGGTGGTAGTGGAGTCCCCTGAGATTCAGGTTGGACGATGCCAGGGCTGTTCTTATCGCCTCCGCGGCATGGCCCGTCTCGATCGGGAAACCGAATTTGCTGTCCAGGGTGCCGGTGGTGGTGTGGGTGTGGGTGTGTGGGTCCACGCCGGGCGAGACCCGGATCAGAATATCTTGGACCTTACCAGCCTCTTGGGCCAACTGATCCACCAGGCTTAGCTCGTAGAAATTGTCCACGACGATGCGGCCGATGTTCCAGGCAAGCGCCTCCCGAAGCTCCTCTGGGCCTTTGTTGTTACCGTGGAAATATACCAGCTCCGAGGGGAATTCCACCGACCTGGCAACGGCAAGCTCCCCGCCGGAGACAACGTCCAACCCCAGCCCTTCTTCCATCAGGATGTGGGCTAGCGCCGGATTAATATAAGCCTTGCAGGCATATACGACTGTCGTCCCAGGATGGCGGGCTCTGAACTCCTTGGTAAATTGGCGGCATCTGTCCCGGAATGTGTGTTCGTCGAAAACATAAAGAGGTGTTCCATACTCGGAGGTAAGGTCAAGGACGTCGCGACCACCAATCGCCAGATGGCCCTTGTCGTTGACTTGGGCTGTATCGGGGAACACCTTTCGTGGGAACATCACGTCATGTTACACCGTGTGTAAATTTTTGTTAAGATGGGGTTAGCATATTTCGGAGTGTGGGTGTGCCTGTCAGGTACGAAAACGACACCGTATCCATAGTAAAAATGCCCAATATGGGCCCTATAGCCAACAACGGCTACATTCTGTCCTGCCGGAAGACTTCAGAGGCCATAATCATCGATGCTCCAGCCGATCCGGAGAAACTGCTGGCTGAAATCGGCAATCTCAAGATCGGCGCCATCGTCATCACCCACCGCCACGCAGACCATACAGCCGGCCTTCACGAGATGAAAAAGCTGACTGATGCGCCCGTAGGAGTCCACCCTGATGATGCTGAAGTATTGCCACTACCGGCGGACTTCGTGATAAACGACGGCGACACAGTTCGGGTGGGACAGGTTGAAGCAACCGCTTTTCACGCGCCTGGCCACACGCCGGGCGCCATATGTCTCTACGTCGATGGACATCTCTTCTCCGGGGACACGCTGTTTCAGGGAGGCCCCGGCCGGACAGGTTCTCCGGCAGCGTTCCGACAGGTAAAGGACAGCATTGCCAGGCAGCTTTTACCCTTGCCGGACGACACGGTCGTTCACACAGGACACGGACCCGACACAAAAATCAAAGAAGCCAGAGAGGAAATACATCTATTCGACTCCAGGGCTCATTCCGACAATCTCTGTGGAGACGTCGAATGGCTGAAAAGCTGATTCAGGCCAATATGAGGTGACAATGCATCAGAGGAGTGTACTAAATAACGGACTGTCGGTCCTCACCACGAGTATGCCCGGGACCTCGTCTGTGTCCGTAGGATTTTTTATCGGCGCCGGTTCTCGGTACGAATCAGATCAGATAGCAGGCGTCTCCCATTTCCTCGAACATCTGTTGTTCAAGGGCACGAAGAACTGGCCGACCGCCAAGGAACTGAGTGAAGTAATCGAGGGTGTCGGTGGAATCATGAACGCCAGCACCGATAGGGAAATGACGGTTTACTGGTGCAAGGTAGCCAAGCTGCACTTCCAGCGTGCCTTCTCTGTCCTCGCTGACATGATGCTAACTCCACTAATCGAACCTGTTGAGCTGGAAAAAGAGCGGGAGGTGGTGATCGAGGAACTCAGGATGACCAACGACTACCCCACCAACCGACTGGAGATCTTGATGGATGAAACCCTGTGGCCTGACCAGCCGATGGGCAGAGACGTGGGCGGCTCAATCGACACAGTTCGCGGGATCAGTCGTGATCAGGTGCTGGAGTATATGGAGCGCCAATACACTCCCGGCAACACCGCCCTTGCCGTAGCCGGAGAGATCGAACACGATGATGTTGTGGCTATAGCCGCACAGCACTTCAACAATTGGCAGCCTAAAGAGCCCATGGACTGGTACCCAGTCAGAAATGGTCAGCAGGAGCCCCGTGTTCGCACGGAAAATCGCAAGACTGACCAGGTTCACCTAAATATAGGACTACCCGGACTCCCATTGACTCATCCCGACAGATACGCACTGGGATTGATGAACGTGATACTCGGCGAGGGCATGAGCAGCCGTCTCTTCCTGGAGCTCAGAGAAAATCAGAGCCTAGCCTATGACGTCCATAGCTCTCTGAGCTTCTTCCGGGATTGCGGCGCCCTGACCGTATATTGCGGAGTGGAGCCGAAGAAGAGCCAGAAGGCTATCAAGGCAATACTTCGGGAGCTAAAAGGTATCCAGGGTCAGGTATCTGAGAGTGAGATGTACAAGGCCAAGGAGCTTACGAAGGGCCGCATGCTCCTTCGAATGGAAGACACCCGCAACGTGGCCATGTGGATGGGTGCTCAGGAGGCCCTGGTCGGTCGAGTGCGCACCGTGGACGAAGTTCTGGAACAAGTAGACAAGGTCTCAATGCAGGACGTCGATCGGGTGGCGGGCGACATCATTCGGGAAGATAAGCTAAACCTGGCTGTTGTGGGGCCTCACCGTAGCGACCGCCGCTTCCGCAGTCTGCTAAAGCTTCCAGCCTAAGCGGTTATCTGGTAGACCCAGATCTGATGGAAAACGTCGGGCTCACCCCTGGGGAGCAACTGAATGCTCTCTGATTTTTCCACCAGCTTCCACTTCCCTTCAGCCTCCAACGCCTCTTGCTTCTCCTTGAACTCGCCTTCTTCATACAGGTCTGGCCGCAGGGTGAACACTATATAGCCACCCGGTTTGGTGACCCTTACCAGTTCATCGAAGGATCCAACGGGAGCGTGGCCTACCGTGAAGACACCAACACTGATGACGGCAGTGAAGGAGTCGGTAGGAAAGTCAAGATGCTCGCCCATGACCATTCTGTGCAAGTCCTGATAGAGGTTTTTGGTGCTGGCCTCCTCTAGCATGCCGGGAGACAGGTCTATCCCAATTAGATTCCTATACCCCAACCGGGAAAGCACGTGGCCGACGAGGCCTGTGCCAACTCCAGCGTCGAGTATCTCAGAGTCCTTTGGAACGTACTTGGCCAAGACTTCTCCGGCGAGTCGGGGCCCATGCCATTCGAAGTCCTGTTCAAGGTCAGTCTCGTAGGTCTTGGCCCATTGGTCATAACGGTCTTCCAGTTCTTGACTGTTTTTGGACGAGTAGACCCACTGGACGACATTCCCCCCTTGTTCCATGCCATCACTCTCCGAATAGTCAGCTTGGTTTCCGGCAGAGGAAAAGTCCCCAGCCAACTTCATGGTTGTCCACTGCTTCACATGTTTTTTCGTATGCCAACGCCAGGAACTCCATTTTTTCGTTGCCGTTGTCCATCTTCCTGCGCAGTGATTTAGAAAGACAATCGTAGCTCTTCCTGAGGTGCTGAGAGAGGTCTTCTGCGTGCAATATCTGAAATCCTGTGTCTTTGAGGGCGTCCTTGTACGATTCAAAGCTGAATTCCGTGTCGAAAAGAAGTCTGTCATATACATATTTTTTTGCTGCTTCGCTAATGTCAGCCCTGGGTTTCACCAGGTCATCGAATACCAAAGTGCCCTCCGGGGCTAATACCCTGTACGCTTCCTGCAGGGCGTTGAGATTATCATGCACGTGGTAGAGAACAGCCTGGCTCCATACGTGTGTAAAACTGTTGCCTTCGAAGGGTAGATCCGTAACTGAGGCTTTTTCAAAACTGACTCGGGACTTTACATCGTTTTGCTGCGTCTTTAGAGCTTCCTTCGCATTTCCTACACGTACTCCGCTGAGGTCTATCCCCGTCACCTCGCAGCCAAAAGCATTAGCCAGCCATAAAGAGGTGGTACCGTTGCCGCAACCCAGGTCGAGCACTTTTGATTCGGACTCAATACCCGCTTTTTGGGCCATTATGCAGTTGAGGTTTTGACACGCCTTGTAAAAGTCGCTGCCGGTGCTCTGATCAAAGAAACCCCAGTGGACGCTTCCGTCTTGACTCCAGAAGGACCTGTAGATGGCGTCCTCAGAGTCATAGTATTTCTCTGTATCCAGTTCAGTGAACTGGCTGTTCATGCTTGGCTCCGGAGAGGTATTCAACGAATTGGTTACGCTCGTCGACGAGGATGGACTTTGGCTTTGCAGGCCGGTCAGTCCCTTCAAAAGCCATAATTATTATCAGATCACCCTTTTGGCAAAGGTGGGCCGCGGCACCCTGGACAGATACGACACCGCTACCGGCGTCTCCCGCGATCGCGTAAGTCTCGTATCTGTTGCCGTTGGTGATATCACAAATAAGTACTTGTTCGTACTCCCAAATGTCCACCGTGTCCATTAGGTCCTTGTCGATCACGATGCTACCTGCATAGTCAGGATTCGCATCCGTGACGGTTGCTCGGTGGATTTTCGACTTTAGCACAATTCTCATCTTTACCTCTTTACTTTGTAAGTTGTATGGCCGCTATCGAATAGACTCTGCCATATTATTTTAGGGGAGCGCAATCGATTGCCAGTGGCGGGGCTTGAAGGGTTGAAGATATGGGCTAAGGGTCACAAGGGAGTAGGTATTCGCCACGGGTAACGATCTTTGGCGGGGAAAGCGCCGAGTATCTCAAATATGCCATTCAAATCATAAGAGCGTTCGTAGTCCGTTGGGTCCGTAATAAGCATTCCCGTTACGTCGCTAGGTGAGGCTGTGGCTACCGTATGTTAACGGCATCCTTGAGGGTTGTCAAATGAGGATAATCAAGCCGCGGCAACCTTTTTTGTTGATCGCCGCCGCTTTGGACCGGCGCCGTTTAGGACGCCTTGCAAATACTGGCCCGTGTAGGACCTCTTGGATCGCATAACCTGCTCAGGAGTACCGGTGGCAATTACATACCCCCCCTTGTCTCCGGCGCCTGGTCCCAGGTCTATCAACCAGTCGGCGTTCTTTATCAAGTCGAGGTGGTGTTCTATGAGCACCACCGAGTTGCCGGAGTCTACAAGCCGGTGAAGCACCCTCAGCAGGGCTGCGCAGTCTTCAAAGGACAGTCCTGTCGTTGGTTCGTCGAGAATATACAGGGTCTTGCCAGTGGCCCGTTTGGAGAGTTCGGTCGATAGTTTTACCCTTTGGGCTTCTCCGCCCGAGAGGGTGGTGGCCGGTTGCCCAAGCCGGATGTATCCTAGTCCCACATCCCGCATGGTCTCCATCTTCGACCGTATCTTGGGGAGGTTCGAGAAAAACTCCAGAGCCTGGTCTACGGTCATATTAAGCACGTCGGAGATGCTCTTGTCTTTGAACGTCACTTCCAGAGCCTCGCGATTGTATCGCTTCCCTTTGCAAACCTCGCATGGTACCGTCACGTCGGGCAAGAATTGCATCTCGATCTGGATGTAACCGCCGCCCTGGCAGGCTTCGCAGCGGCCACCTTTGACGTTGAACGAGAAACGCCCAGGGGCGTAACCTCGAGCCCTGGCCTCCGGCAGGCTGGCGAAAAGCTCGCGTATCGGGGTGAAGGCGCCCGTGTAGGTGGCCGGGTTGCTTCTTGGGGTGCGGCCTATGGGCGACTGGTCAATGTTAACTACCTTGTCGACGTGTTCTATGCCCTCGATGGTGTCGTGTTGGCCGGGACGGTCTCGGTGTTTGTACAACACTTGGGCCAGCTTCTTGTGGAGAACTTCCACTATGAGGGTGCTTTTCCCGGAACCGGAGACGCCCGTTACACAGACCATGAGTCCCAGCGGTATCTTGACGTCCACGTTTTTAAGATTGTTTTCTCTAGCCTTCTTGACGAGGATGTGCTTGTCGGTGGCGGAACGGCGTTTTTCAGGGACAGGTATCCTCCTGCGGCCGCTGAGATACTGTCCGGTGATCGAGTCGGTGGCGTTCATGACGTCATCTATGGTACCGGTCGCAACCACATTTCCGCCGTGTTCCCCGGCTCCCGGACCCATGTCCAGAATGTAATCAGCCGACCTCATCACTGCCTCATCGTGCTCGACCACGATAACCGTATTCCCCAACTCTTGAAGCCGCTTCAGGGTCTTTACAAGGCGAGTATCGTCCACCGGGTGGAGCCCCACAGTGGGCTCGTCACACACATACAGGACGCCTGTCAGGCCTGAGCCGATCTGGGTGGCCAGCCTGATGCGTTGTGCCTCCCCACCGGACAACGTCTGTGCCGAGCGGTTCAGCGTCAGGTATTCCAACCCTATATCTACCAGGAACCTGAGCCGTGTTGCGATTTCCTTGAGTATTTGATGAGCGATAGCGATCTCTCGTGTGGCGAGCGCGTCGACGCGGCGCTTGCCGGAAGAGTGCCCATCCCCGGACTCTGTTTCAGGCGAGCCGATTTCCTGGGACCAACTCAAAGTCTTGTCGATGGTCATCCCGCCGACCTGCATGATGCCCAGACCGCAAACCGTAACTGCCAGAGCCTCGGGCCGCAGCCTCAGGCCATTGCACGAGGTACATGGGCGGGCGGACATATATCGCTCCAGTTCGCCCCGGATATAGTCAGATTCGGTCTCTCTGTAGCGTTTTTCCAGGTTCGGTATCACCCCCTGGAAGTTGGACTCCCAGCTATAGACTTTGCCCGACTTGGTAGTATGGTTGACTGTGACAGAGTCGCTATTGTTTCCGCGTAGAATCAAGTCCAGTGCCCAATCTGGAAGGTCTTTGACGGGGACCTTGGTTGAAAAGCCGTATGCTCTGGCCACCGACTCGGTGATGCTGGTATACCAACTGCTAGAGGAGCCAGCGCGCACCCAGGGCACTATCGCTCCTTGGGCAAGGGTAAGCTCTTTATTGGGGATTACCAGGTCTAGGTCAACCTCTAGCCTGTAACCCAGTCCAGTACACGAGGTACACGCTCCGTGGGGGCTGTTAAAGCTGAAAGTTCTGGGTTCTATCTCCGGCAAACTGACGCCGCAATGGGTGCAAGCGAAGTTCTCCGAATATATCAGCTCCTCTCCCCCCTCGATGTCCACCAGTACGACGCCGCTGCCATGCTTAAGCGCGGTTTCAACCGAGTCTGCAATCCGGTTGAGCTCCAGGTCAGGGCCCACAACCAACCTGTCCACCACCACCTCTATGTAATGCCACTTTTGCTTGTCCAGGTTCAGGGTACCGACGTCCTCCAACTGGTAGATGCTGCCGTTAACCCTAACGCGGACAAAGCCGGCCTTCCTGGCTTCCTCGAAGACCTCCTTGTGTTCCCCTTTGCGCCGGCGAACTTTAGGGGCCAGGATCATGATCCGGCTGCCTTCGGCGAGGCTGGCAATGGAGTCCACCATCTGTTGTACAGTTTGTTTTTGGACTGGCCTGCCACATTGGGGACAATGGGGGTGTCCAACCCTGGCGAACAGCAGGCGGAGAAAGTCGTAGACTTCGGTGACGGTTCCTACGGTAGACCTGGGGTTGTGGGAGACGCCCTTCTGGTCGATGGAGATGGCGGGAGATAGACCCTCGATGTACTCGACGTCGGGCTTATCCATGCGCCCCAGAAACTGGCGCGCGTAAGCGGAGAGGGACTCGACGTATCGTCTCTGTCCCTCCGCATAGATGGTATCGAATGCCAGAGAGCTTTTTCCGGAGCCGGAGACTCCGGTAATTACAACCAGCTTGTCCCGTGGGATGGTGACGTCTATGTTCTTGAGGTTGTGCTCTCTGGCGCCTTTTACGTAGATGTGTTCTTGGGGCATATCCTGCTCGTGTCGCTGGACACAATTTTATTGTAGCACTACCTGACTGTGTGTAGTGAAGTCATCTATGGCCGAGCATTGATGATCGGCTCAAGTTGAGCCCGGGCCCAGAGTAGTGAGGAGCCAGGGTTACTCTTACTCCAGCTCGATTAGCGGGTCGTCCGCGCCTACCTGCTGCATTGGCTTGACGTATATAGTCTTCACAATCCCCTCCTGGCCCACTCTGATGCTCTGCTCCATTTTCATTGCTTCAACAACGCAGACCTCTTGTCCTGTTCCTACGCTTTGACCCGGTTTGACGTTGACAGCCATCACTCTGCCAGGCATGGGGGAACGGATAAGCTTCTCCGAGATCGCATGGCCGGCGGTTTTTTGATGGGAGGTCTTGCGGCGGGCCGAGCGCTTGGCCTGGGGAAGGCCTGCTACTTCTACTAGAAAAGTTTCGCCTTCAACGGTTACATGGACTGGGGAGGTGGAGGTGTCGTCTACTTCGACAGTATACCACTGCTCCCTTACTTTGACGCGGACGGTCCTTAACGCCAACCCCTACTCCCAAGCATTCGGGAGAACATCTGCTCCCTTCGGCCGTAGAGCTTCCATGTATCTGCGCTCTTGTTTCGGAGACTTTCGCTAAGACTCGAGTTACCGTTCATGGACAAGATCAATGACAACCCTATGGCAGCGGCTAGCTCTTTGTCAACTTTGCCGTTGGCCGAACGGCCATTCTGGGATTGGTCACCGGCGCCATGGGACAGCATCGATCCGCCCGGAAAGCGAGAGAGTAATGTTGTGTTGTAGGTGCTATCTACGAATTCTGGGTGCGTGAGAATGCTCTTGAGAGCTTCCTGGTTCCAGGTCACGCCCTCGATCTTGAACTCATCCAACGCCTCATATATACGCTTGCGGGCCTGTTCCCGAGTTTGGCCCCAGCAGATCAACTTGCCCATTAAAGACTCATAGTGAGTCGTAACCTCATAGCCCGGAAAGAGAGCGCTGTCCAGCCGGACATGTTCTCCGGTGGGTTCGTGAAGTTTGCTGACCACCCCTGTCGAGGGTAAAAAGGTTACTGGGTCTTCGGGATAGATACGGGTTTCAATGGCATGTCCGTTGCAGGTTACGTCCTCTTGAGTCATATCCAACGGCTCACCGGCGGCTACTCGAAGCTGCAGTTCGACTATGTCCAGGCCGGTAATCATCTCTGTAACACCATGTTCTACCTGGAGCCTGGTATTCATCTCCAGGAAGTACATCTCTCCGTTGGGAGATACCAAGAACTCTGCCGTGCCCGCGTTGGTGTAACCAATGTGTCTGGCGAGCCTGCTGCCATAATCCCAGAGCCTAGCACGCTGTTCCGGTGACAGTTTTTCCGCCGGAGACTCTTCTATGACCTTCTGGTTGCGCCGTTGAACCGAGCAGTCTCGGGCGAACAAATGGATCAAATTCCCGTGCTTGTCCCCCATCACCTGCACTTCAATGTGGGAGGCTCCCTCCATATATCGCTCGAAATAAAGGTTGGGACTACCGAAGGCGTTGCTGGCCAGGGTCCGCTCCTTTTTTATTACCGACTCTAGCTCCTCCATGGAGTGAACGAGGTGGATACCTATGCCGCCTCCCCCGCTGGTCGCCTTAACCATGAGGGGAAATCCTAGCATCCATGCCGTAGAGATGGCCCGGTCGTCGTCCACCGGCTTGTCCGTACCCGGCAGGACAGGTACACCGGCCTCTTTGGCCAGGAGCCGGGCGTTCAGCTTGTCCCCCATCATCTCCATTGCATGGGGTTCCGGTCCAACGAACTCAACCCCGGCCTCTTCACAGGCGACTGGGAAATCAGGGTTCTCGGAAAGGAATCCATATCCAGGGTGGATGGCTCCTGCGCTCGAAAGCTTGGCGGCTTCCAGTATGCGGGTAATGCTTAAGTAGCTTTCAGTTGGCGGAGGAGGGCCAATCCTGTAGGCCTCATCCGCCATTTTTACATGGAGGGCGTTCTGATCAGCGTCCGAGTACACGGCAACAGTGCCGATGCCCATCTTCTTGCACGTACGAATAACCCGACAGGCGATCTCGCCACGGTTGGCTATCAATAGTTTCTTGAACACGATTGACCTCTTATTCCTTCCCGAATCGGCCCTAACCGGCGGAACGCCTTAAACCTACATGCATACCGTACTCTTGTCCATATTATGAAGGTGTTCCATAAACGACTTAGACCGGATTTCTGAATCCAGCCAGTAGCTCAGGAGGACCGATAAGAGGTTTTGGACCTCATCTTGTTGCTCGTTTTTGACCTTTAATTTAGTAAGCTCCGACAGATTCGTCGAATTGAGGAATCGGAGGATTTTCAAGGCGTCCAGCGACAAGGGCATTATACGCGGCCCGGAGGGCGTGCAGTGGAGACATAGCGTACCCCCTAGGTCGGGGCTGAAAAGGTGCTCGCCAGGTGAGAGGTCTTGTCTGCATTCGACGCACTTGTGGAGCTCCGGCATAAATCCTGAATAGCTAAGCAGGCGAAGCTCGAAGTAGCGGAGGGCCAAGTCTCGGTCTGGCTCCTCGTTTAATGCCCGCAACATATCGACCAATAGACCATAGAGGGCTGGATTGGCTGCCCCTTCCGTACCGAACCTGTCCACTAGCTCTGACAGGTATATGCCTTTGGATACCGCATCCAGATTGGCACGAAGCGGGACGAAGCTCTCGAGCACCTGTGCCTGAGTGATGGTATCGATGCCGGCGGCCTTGGGACGGGCCAGCGCAATGGCAACCCGGTTGAACGGCTCCAGGTTTCCAACCATCTTGCTGGATGGCTTGCGCACCCCTCGAGCGATGGCTCTGAGCTTACCCTCGTTCATCGAGTAAAAGGTAATGATCGATCCAGCCTCCCCTATCGGGCTGGACTTGAGCACGACACCCTCTGTGCGATATGTCCTTGGCCTTGGCATGGCTAGATTTCCTGTCTCCCCTGGAAAGCTCGGCTCAAGGTCAGTTCGTCGGCATATTCCAGGTCTCCGCCCACTGGGAGACCCCGTGCCAGGTGCGTTACTTTCACTCCATGGTCTACAATCTGTCGGCGTATATACATCGCCGTCGCTTCCCCTTCCAGAGTTGGGTTAGTGGCGATTATCAACTCTTTAACGGAGTCGTTTTCCAACCGGGTAAGTAATTCCTTCAGCTTCAGATCCTCAGGCCCAATCCCGTTCATTGGGGAAATGACTCCATGGAGAACATGGTACAGACCTAGATAGCAACGGGTGCGCTCTAGTGCCAGCACGTCCATGGGCTCTTCGACTACGCAAATTTGAGTCCCTTCGCGTCGGGGGTCGCTGCAGACGGGACACGGATCGGTGTCTGTCAGATTCTGGCATTCGGAACAGAGGATGATGTGGTCTTTGACCCCTACTATAGCCTCAGCGAGAGCATGAGCCTCTTCAGGCGACAGCCTGACGAGATGATAGGCCAGCCGCTGGGCGCTCTTGGGGCCGATCCCTGGAAGCCTGTTTAGCTCCTGGATAAGCCGAGCAACCGGAGGCGCGGCCGTTGATATATAGTCCGCAGCCATTTTACGTCAGTCCCGGAATGTCCAGACCGCCGGTGATGAGGCCGAGTTTTTCGGAGGCCATCTCCTGGGACTTGCTCAGGGCGTCGTTGACCGCAGCGGTCACCAGGTCCTGGAGCAATTCGATATCCTCGACAGCTTCAGGCGATATCTCCACCGATTGCACTGTTTGTTTACCGGTCATCGTGACCTTCACAACTCCTCCCCCGGCGCTTCCCTCGACTGTCAAGTTCTCCATTTCCTCTTGCATTTTCTGGATCATCGCCATGGGGCTTTGGTCCTGAGAGGTTTGTTTGCCCTTCTGCTGTTTCATGGCCTGCCGCCGCATCCTACGGTTTATCATAGGTCACGTTCCTCCGTTATCCTTGCGCCCATACTTATTGCCGCTCGAACCAAGTGGCTGTCGTTGGCAGTAGGGGGACTGGAGCTTTTTCCGCCGCCAGCAAGGGTCAGTTTCAATTGGTAGGAACCGCCAAAGGATTTCAGAATCGCCTCTTCCACGGCCTTAATGCCCTGAGGGTCATCAAGCTCTGACTGGACCCGCTCCATGTGAGATTGGTGGGTAAAAGGCAGCACCAGGATGTCGCCGTCCAGGTAATAATTGTTTTTGCAATCCTTTAGAAGGGGGCCGATGTAGAAACGCTTACCTTTGTTACGGCTCAATATTTTGATCAACGTACCCCAGTTCTTCTCGAGGGCCTCAGGCTGCACCGATAAGTTGTCGGCCATAAGCTCCGGTGTCTCTTGCATCGCGTCTGACGAATCTTGAGTCGGGATATTGGAAACCGCTTCTTGATCCGAGCTTGCCCGTGGTTGCATAACCGGGACAGGCTCCGAAGCCGGTTCCGCGATTCGCTCCCGTTTGGATTCTGCTGCTGGTGGAGACATCTCCTCGAGGGATTTGTCTCCAGTCACGTCGCGCTGTTTGGGGGCCTCTATGACTCGGGGCGATGCAACAGCGTCGGTTGCTACCTGCTGGGGTGTCGGTTCTGCGCAGACTTCCACCACAGCCAGCTCCAGGGCTAACGGGGATGGACTATCGTACTTAATGTTGACCTCTCCCAGACGCCTGAGAGCCTTCGTGACCACTGTAGCAGATGTCTTCGATGCCAGTTGTTCGAGCTGGTCTATGGTGTCTTGAGGTAGGTCTGTGGCGTCTTTAGCCTTCCATTGTAATAAAAGCACTCCCCTGAGCAGGTCTACCGTTTGCCTGTGGAGTTGTCGCAGGTCGATTCCGTCCCAAGCGGCGCGGTTTATCGCGCCCAGGGCCGCCGGAGCATTCCTAGCCAGAAGGTATCTGGTCAGCTCAAGGGCAGCTTCTCCGTGGCCCAGCCCCAGCAGGTCATAGACCTCGGAAATGCCGAAGCGGCTGCCGTAGGAGACCACAAGCTGCTCAAGAAGGTTCTCTGCGTCCCTGAGGCTGCCTCCTGCAAAGCGGGCGACTGCTCTAAGGGCTTCTGGGTCCGTCTTCACTCCCTCATCAGTACATATCACCGTCAGGCGTCCGGTCACGGCTTCCGAGTTAATCCGTCGGAAGTCGAACCTCTGACACCGGGAGATGATGGTTGGAACTATCTTTTGAGGTTCGGTGGTACACAGGACGAAAATCGCGTGGGGTGGAGGTTCTTCCAGGGTTTTGAGAAAGGCGTTAGACGCATGCTCAGTCAGCATATGCGCCTCGTCGATTATGTATACTTTTGAGCCACCCTCCACAGGCGATAGATTGACCTTGTCCCTGATGTTGCGTATCTCGTCGATTCCCCTGTTGCTGGCGGCGTCCAACTCGATCAGGTCCATGTACCGACCCTCGTTGACGGACTGGCAGACAACACACTGATTGCATGGGTCTCCATCCTGAGGGTCTAAGCAATTAGCAGCCTTGGCTAAAACCCGGGCTGTGCTGGTCTTACCCGTGCCGCGAGGGCCACTGAACAGGTATGAATGGCCGATGCGACTCTGTTTCACGGCCTGGCGCAACGTGCTTGAGACGTGCTCCTGGCCGACTACGTCACTGAAGCGCTGGGGACGCCATTTGCGATAATAGACCTGAAAGGCCATGCAGCCACCACCTCACACTATCGACGACAATATGACCTGTTGTTTCGCAAACATGTTCGCCTCTTCCTGAGGCTCTAGATGGTCGAACCCTTGAAGATGCAGAATACCATGTACTATCAGCAGCGCCAGCTCATTGTCTAGACTGGAATTCTCTGGCTTCGATTGACGGACCGCCTGCGGGTAAGAAATCACGATTTCGCCCAGGTGCGGTAGTCCGTTAAGAGGTGCACCGAATTGAACCACATCCTCAGCCGCCACAGGCGGTTCACCCTCCCCCTCCCAATGGCCATGAAATGAATCGGAAAAAGCGAGGACATCCGTTACCTCGTCCAACCCCCTATATTCCCTGTTGAGCATCTTTATGGTTTCGTCGTCAGTGATGAACAAGTCTACCTGACACGGTGTTCCCGGCATGCTCAAATCAAGAGCGGTGGTTACGACTTTTCGTAACCAGGGCCTTGAAGTCCGCCCCTTAAAGGGCCTCATTATGCCGATGTCTATTTGGCGCTTCGGTCTAGCGGCCATAGAGTATGGCAGTATCATAGCACGGGCCTTAGATGCCATCAATAAACGATGGGCCGCCCGGGTTCTTACTGTCATTGCGAAGGGCAAAGCCCTGAAGCAATCTCCCGGGAGGAAGAAGAGATTGCTTCAGGGCTTTGCCCTTCGCAATGACAATTAAAAGACGAGGGGCCGTCCTGGTCTGCCCGGAAATTGATAGGCCTTGACGTCGAAGCTATAATCTGTACGGCGGTCCACACGGGAATCCGAGAGGGAATGTAAGTTTTGGAATACGACATCTACTGTCCGGTTCACCACAAAGATGAGAAGCTAAACTTTCCCGACAGCCCTAAGTCTTTCGAAGGGGAAATGGAGTGTTCTCCCGCCCAGGGAGAAACCCCAGCGAAGCTGAAAGCCAGGATTATCTACGGATACCTGGTGGATGTGGACCCTATAGAAGGAGCCCACTAGCGGCTCGCTTCCGCCACCATCGCTAAGCTTGCGATCTGTCCAGTGTCGTCCTGCTCCTCAAGACCCGCGATGTATTCCTTGAACTCTTGATAGCTGCCGAACTGTGACATCGTTTTGATGAAGTCCTCGGTTGAATCCGAAACCTTTCTAACCAGCTTAACCTCCTCTCCAATTGGACTTATCGACGCCGCACTGTTGGCATAAGTGCCGTGGAAGGCGAAAAAGGCTTGATTAAGTTTCCGGATGAAGAAACCGTTCTCCTCAAGGAACCTACGCCTGGCTTCCATATACTCCTCCGCCTCCACGACCTTTCCGTCGGCCAGCAATTCCTCGACTCTGAGACGGGTCTTCCTCATCTCGGTTGTGAAATCAAACCCATCCGGGTTCTCCTCGGGTTCTAGCTGGGCTTCGCCGCTCTCGCCCACAGGGACTGATTCCTCTATTTCTTCGCCGGTTATGGCCGAGTAGACCAGTTCGCCCAGCTCCCTTCCAGCCAGGTCTGCCGCGGTCTCATTCAGGCTGGTCATCTGAGCGTCCTTCCAGTAGTTCCAGCCCAGTGGCCGGAAAAACCAGTAGGTGTGTAACCACTCGTGGGCTGCGGTGATGGCTGCGTGCCTAAGACTCGAGTCTTCCCGGACAATCGTCGGGAACGTAGCGACTCCTCCAATTCCTTCTACCAGTACTGATAGGTTTTGCCCGTCGAAAATCTTATCTTCCAACTCTTCGATCTTTTCGAGGGTGATCCCTGGCTTGAGAAGCAAAGTCTCTATCTGCTCGATCCTGTCTCTTGGAGACACTATCAGTACCTTTGGCGGGCTGGTCAAAGCCACGTCCACGGGTGGGAAGATCAGTCCCAGTGGGTAGGAGAACCCCATATCGGCCAGGACAGAGCTTATTTCTGATTCCAGAGTCTCCTCTATCCCCCGCTTCAGCTTGGAGCGCTCCTTTCGCAGGTCTTTTAGACGCCGGCTAACTTGCGCCTCCTCCTGGTCGGGTGAGATGGCCGTCGCCAGATGGCCGCCAGTGGGACCGGCTGGCTGTTGAGCTCTTTGAAGGCTCGCAAGCTGGCGCTCCAAGGTCCGTATTCCATCACCCATTTCAAAGAAGGTCATCAGATTCTCTATCCGCTCCTCTTGGGTCTCAGAATTCCAGGGGAAAAGGCTTGTAAACTTGTGTGCCCATTTGTCTGGTAGGTTGCTGATTTCCCAGCTAAAGATGCTGTAGAGGTATGGTGCGGCCGCTCGCTCGATGGGGGAGAGCCGCAGGTTGCCGGAACCGATCGATAGGAGGATCAGCGTGATAACGACGATAGTTGCTGTGGTTTTTAGATAACGCATACCCGAGGTTCAGAATATCACAACGTAATACGGACTCTATCCAGTAGTACGTTTTGGGCTCTTAAAGGGGTCTCCGTTGCGCCTTCACACCCTTGTGGCTAAAATAAAGTGTCGAGACTCGTACTCGGATACAAGAACCCGGGCTGATGACCCTCATATATGAGTGAAGGGAGACAGTAATGCCTGGTACCGGTGTTGATAAGCTACGGAACGTCGCAATACTTGCGCACGCAGGGGCGGGAAAGACCTCGATCGCTGAGGCCATGCTATTCAACGTCAAGGCCATCACCAGAATGGGCAAGGTCGAAGACGGCAACACGGCTTCCGACTACGAACCGGAAGAAGCCAAACGGAGCGGAAGTATCCAAACCTCCCTTGTGCCCTGTGAGTGGAACGATTTCAAGGTCAATTTTCTTGATACTCCAGGCTACGATGATTTCGTCTCGGAGTTGGTCTCGGCAATTCGTGTCGTGGAGGGCGCGGTCATCGTTGTCGCAGCTCCTTCAGGTGTCGAGCTGGGCACCGAACGGGCTTGGGACAGATGTGAAGAGCTGGGAATTCCGCGCATATTCTTCGTTAATAAAATGGATCGAGAGAACGCCGATTTTCATCGCTCTCTGGATGGAATACAGGCTAAATTCGGAAGAAAATGCGTGCCCCTCTTCCTGCCTGTAGGCTCTCAGCAGTCTTTCAAAGGAGTGGTAAGCCTCCTCCGTCCTTTGAGCGACGCACCAGATGAGGTCGCGCCGGAGGCGGAGAGCGCCCGGGAGCGATTGATAGAAGCAGTAGCTGAATCGGATGATGATCTCGCGACCAAGTATCTGGAAGGCGAAGAGGTCACCGAGGAGGAGATAGTAACCGGCGTTCGGAAAGCGATATTGTCCGGTGAGATAGTACCGGTCTTGTCGGGATCAGCGACCATGAATCAGGGGGTCCAAGAGCTACTGGAAGCTGTAGTCAACTACTTGCCATCGCCTCAAGACGCAGGGCCGGTGGAGGCATCTAAGTCAGGATCGAGTTCCAAGGAAGAGATCAACCCAGACCCTGACGGCCCCCTGGCAGCCTTTGTTTTCAAGACACTGGCTGACCCCTTTGTGGGCAAGCTATCCATATTCCGGGTCTATCGGGGAACATTCCGTAGCAACACAGAGGTTTGGAATGAGGTAAAGGGTCAGTCTGAGCGGGTGGGTCTTATATACTCTCTTCGTGGCAAGAACCAGGAGCAGGTTCAAGAAATAGGCCCAGGTGACATCGGCGCTGTATCAAAGCTGGCTGTCACGATGACCAATGACACGCTGTGCGTCAAAGACCATGCAGTCGCCTTCTCACCCATAGAATTTCCGGTCGGATATTACTCCTCGGCGGTTTATCCTAAAACAAAAGCGGACGTTGACAAAATGTCCATGGCCTTGAGTCGGGTTGTGGAGGAGGATCCCGGCATGCGTCTGGTCAGAGATCCCGAGACCAACGAAACCGTCCTTCAGGGTTTGGGTGATTCTCATCTGGAAGTCACCGTGGAGAAGGTCCGCCGTAAATTTGGCGTTGACCTTGGACTCCAGCTCCCTAAGGTACCCTACAAAGAGACTATTACCAGTATGGCCCGAACGGAATACAAGCATAAGAAACAGTCGGGTGGCCATGGCCAGTACGGCCACGTGTTGTTGCGGCTGGAGCCCCGGGAGCGAGGGCAGGGATTCGACTTCGGATCCGAGGTCGTGGGAGGTTCCGTTCCCAGGGAATACGTTCCATGGGTTGAGAAGGGCGTGGTCAAAGCGTTACAGGATGGAGCAATCGCCGGTTACCCTGTTGTTGATCTGCGAGCCGTTTTATACGATGGAAGCTACCACAATGTCGACTCCTCCGGTATTTGCTTTGAGATAGCTGGCTCTCACGCCTTGAAAATGGGTATGGCCGAAGCCAACGCCTTGCTACTCGAGCCAATAATGAAACTGACCGTCACCGTACCCGACAACTTTACTGGGGATGTGATAGGCGACCTCAATGGCAAAAGGGGCAGAATCGTCGGTATGAACCCTCAGGGAGGGGTGACTGTTATCGAGGCCGATGTGCCTCAAGCAGAGCTCCTCAGGTACGCTACCGACTTGAGGTCGATGACCCAGGGCCGTGGTACCTATGCCATGGCGTTCGATCACTACGAGGAAGTGCCGGCGCACATCACTCAGAAGATCGCTGAAGAAGCCAAGAAGGTAAAAGAGGCGGCCAAAGTCTAGGAGCGAACCTGGCTCCAAGGGGTGACGGCGGCAGAAGGCGCAACAGGCATGTCCCGAAACGCAAAATCCAGAACTATAGGAGAGCTTCGTGCCAGTGGGTACAAAGTCCAGCCAGTTCGTGAGGAGCTTAGGAAGAATCTCGTCGCCAAACTAGAGAGCAACGGAGATATTTTCCCTGGTATTCTAGGCTTTGATTCCGCAGTTATTCCCCAGGTGCAAAACGCGATTCTAGCGGGCCACGACGTTGTCTTGTTGGGTGAACGGGGACAGGCCAAGTCTCGCCTGATCAGGCAGATGGTAAACCTCTTAGACTCGGAGATACCGACCATCGCAGGTTGTGAAATCAACGATAGCCCGTATAATCCCGTTTGCAAAGCCTGTATAGACAAGGTTGCCAAGCAAGGAAATGACGTCCCAATAAACTGGATTTCAAGACAAGATAGGTACTCGGAAAAGCTGGCTACGCCGGACGTTTCCATAGCCGACCTAATTGGGGAAGTGGACCCCATCAAGGTGGCTGAAGGGAGATATCTCTCAGACGAACTCACGATCCATTACGGCCTGATTCCACGCACCAATCGAGGGATATTTTCAATCAACGAGCTTCCAGACCTTCCTGAAAGGATACAGGTGGGCATGTTCAACCTGATGGAGGAGCGCGACGTACAGATCAAAGGATATAAGGATATAGAGTAAGGATGCCATTGGATGTGTATGTTGTGGCTACGGCCAACCCGGAGGACTACACCAACCGAGGCCGTATCATAACGCCTCTAAAGGACCGTTTTGGTTCCCAGATACGCACCCATTACCCCCAAGGTATCGAAGACGAGATGGCTATCGTTGAACAGGAACGTAGGGCTACGCCTAAGGGGGTACGAGTTGATTTTCCCCAATATATGCGAGAGATAATAGCGGAGATCACCTCTTTGGCCAGACGCAGTCCCGAGATCAACCAGCGCTCCGGGGTCAGTGTCAGAGTGTCTATCGCTAATTATGAGATCGTGGTGAGCAACGCGGTCCGTCGATGTATTCTGCTGGGCGAAGTACGGGCCAGTCCCAGGATTAGCGATTTGCCCTACATCGTCGCTTCCTCTTCAGGCAAAATAGAGCTTGAAACCTTCGAGGAAGGTCGAGAATCCAAAGTAATAGGGGATATAGCCAACAAGGCGGTTTTCAACGTCTTCGGTCGATATTTTGAGGTTATGGAACTAAGTGATGTGATTCGCCAGTTCGATGGTGGCCTGGTGTTGGAAACAGGAAGCGAAGTGCCCTCTAAGAAATACGTCGATATGCTGGCCCAGATCGATGGGCTGTTCGATTCTGTGAAGCGCCTAGGTGCGAGCAGAAGAAAGCCCGAGTCGGCGGCTTCTGCAGTCGAGTTTATTTTCGAGGGGCTGCACCTGAACCGCAAACTCAACCGTGATCCGGTAGAATCAGGCTATCGCTATCGAAGCTGATCGACCATGATGACTCAAGGCATGGAGCCCCTTGCACAACCATCCGAAGTGCTATAATTACTCGTAACAGCTAGTAGAAGACTCAACAGAAAAGGGAACCCTGGAATGAACACAATTAAGACTTTTATACTAATGCTGGTGATGAGCGGAATATTGCTGGTGGCCGGCGCTCTGTTAGGTGGTACCGGCGGAATAATAATCGCCCTGGTTATCGCGTTGCTCATGAACGTGTTCGCTTACTGGTCAAGCGACAAGTTTGCCCTCCGCATGGCACATGCTCGGGAGGTGTCATCTACCGAGGACCGTGACCTGCACACCATCGTGGACGATCAGGTCCGTCTCGCTGGTATTCCTAAGCCGCGAGTTTATGTAATAGACTCGGACTCCCCAAATGCCTTCGCAACAGGTCGCAACCCCAAACATGCCGCGATCGCTGTGACAACCGGCATACGCAGGCTTCTCAACAGGGACGAGCTAGGCGGGGTAATAGCTCACGAGCTGGCCCACGTGGGCAACAGGGACACCCTCATTATGTCAATCGTAGCAACCTTCGCCATGGCCATCGGTTTGTTAGCTACCTTCGCCCAATTCGCCATGCTATTTGGAGGCCTTGGAGGGAGGGGCAGAGGCGGCGGCAATGCCATGATAGGCATCATAGGTCTCCTCGTAGTCGCCATTGTTTTGCCGATGGTTGCGACCATCGTGAGGCTATCCATTTCACGAACGAGAGAGTTCCAGGCGGACGCCACCGGCGCTCACAATTCAGGCAATCCCCTTGCCCTCGCCAGTGCACTGGAAAAGCTGGAGATGGGGGCTCGAACCCGGCCCATGAAGGTGGCGGAGGGTGCCGCTCACCTGTTCATTGTTAATCCCCTTCAGGGCGACAATCCGAACAAGCAGGCCTTCGCCGGCAGAGGGTTTTCCAAACTCTTCTCGACCCATCCACCCGTCACCGAACGGGTGAAGCGCCTTACAAGTATGAAGACAGGCTGGTAGGAACAAAACATTGAGTCGTCAGACTGTCCTTGTTACTGGTGGGGCTGGGTTTATAGGCTCACACATAGTAGACAGGCTCGTTTCCCTTGACCATCGCGTCGTGGTCGTCGACGATCTGAGTACGGGAAGGCTACGCAACCTCAACAAGTCGGCTACCTTCTATCATAGAAGTATTACTTGGTCTGGACTTGAGGAGATTTTTGAGCGGGAAAAGCCTTCGATCATCTGTCACCATGCGGCCCAGGCGAGTGTGGCCGAGTCGGTTCGTGACCCGATAAAAGACGCCGAAATCAACATCCAGGGCACCCTTCGCCTCGTAGAGCTCTCTCGAAAATATGGCATAGATAAGTTCATATTTTCGTCATCCGGTGGAACCATATATGGAGAGCCCGAATCCTCCCCCTGTGATGAGAACCATCGGATCCGTCCTCAATCACCCTATGCCTTGTCCAAATATGTTGCCGAAGAATATCTCGATCTGTACAGGATCAACTACCGCCTCAACTCGGTGATATTCCGGTATGGTAACGTTTATGGCCCTCGTCAGGACCCGTATGGTGAATCGGGCGTGATCGCCATATTCAGCACGGAGATGTTGGAGGGTAAACAACCCACCATATACGGTACAGGAGAGCAAGAGCGAGACTTCGTCTATATAGACGATGTGGTCGATGCCAACATGATTGCAATACAGAACCCTGACGTGGATGGTATCTACAACATAGGTACCGGCCAGGGAACATCGGTCAACAGAATCTTTGACGTATTGAAGGGCATCGTAAGCTACAAGTGGGGTCCGTTGCACGGCCCGGCCAGGCAGTGGGAAGTATTTAAGATATGCCTCGACCGGTCTAAGTTTGAGAGCCAGTTCGGGTGGAAGCCGAAAGTGCCCCTGGAAGAGGGGATGAAGCAGACGGTAGAATACTTTAGAACAGGGGTGAGGTCTCCAATTTAGGATGGGAACTCGAAGTAACGGGAAGCGCCCGGATTACGACGTAATCGTTTTGGGGGGCGGAGCAGCCGGGCTGAGTGCCGCCCTCTATGCTTGTCGAGCCATGCTCAAAACCCTGGTCATCGAGCAACAAGCATTCGCGGGTGGCCAGATATTGATAACTGACATGATAGAAAATTATCCAGGCTTCCCGGAGGGAATCCGCGGCCCTGAACTTTCCCGTTTGATGGAAGAGCAGACGAAAAGGTTCGGCGCAGAGATAAGGAACGAGGAGATAACCGGCGTCGCTGACCTGGAAAAGGCGTCGAAGGTGGTACACACGTCGGATGGTTCCTACATAGCCAAGACGGTCATAATTACGACGGGAGGCTCCCATAACAAACTGGGCGTGCCGGGAGAGGATGAGTACTCTGGAAGAGGAGTTTCCTATTGTGCTGTCTGTGATGGGAATTTTTTTAGAGACGAAGATGTTGTCGTAATCGGTGGTGGAGATGCGGCCCTCGATGAAGGCGAATACCTGACCGGGATCGTTAACAGCGTGACGGTAATTCATCGAAGGGACCAGCTTAGGGCGAGTCCGATTCTTCAGCAAAGAGCGTTCAACAACGACAAGATGAAGTTCCTGTGGAACCATGTCGTAGAAGAGGTCAAAGGCAACGATGTGGTCCGATCATTGCAGGTCAAAGACTTAAAGAAGGGTCGGGTGTACGATTATCCCACAGCCGCCGCCTTCATTTATATAGGGTTTCATTCTAACAACGAGTACCTGATGGGACAGGTGCCGATGGATGAAACAGGCCATATCTACGCAGACATCAACATGGCTACTAGCATCCCCGGGGTCTACGCCGCGGGAGACATTCGAGTCAACTCGTACCGCCAGCTAGGCTCGGCAGTTGGTGACGGGATAACCGCGGCCCTGGCAGCCTACCATTACATTACCGAGGGATAAACCCGCTTTCGGTTCGTTTCCTACCCTTCTTTTGGAAGAGGTGCGGTAGATTTCTTTGATGGGCCCAGTTATGAGCCCTCTTAAGAGCCGGGACTGGGATCTCTTTCTCCGCATTGGTTATCTTTATCGTTGCATATCCTTTGCCGAGGGGCGTTCGAGAGTCCACATCGTAGGCGACCTGGCATCCTTGCGACTCCACGTATTGCTTCAAGGCTTCATAACCTTTGATCTTGCGATTTGGATGCCTGTAGATGGATAGCTCAACGCTTCCCAGCAGTTCGTCGAAATGCTCCGAAGCCATCTCTTCTCCAGCTCCAGCGTCGCTTCGGATTTCCCTTCTCGTTATCCCGTAGCTTCGAAGGTCCATTCTCCCGTTCCCGTGGTTGAAGATGCTCAGCTAAGATAGCATGAAGCTAGTGTTTCAGGAAGATGGGCCCTTCCAATGTCTGGAATTGCTTGTCCATTCGCTTGACCCACCGTAGTCAAAGTAGGACACTGGGAGCAGCGCCCGCGCCCGCGAATCGAGTCCCGCGTCCGCCATTCAAGTTTAGAATAAAATGGATTCTCCCTACGATCCTAGTACGCGTCCCACCGAGTCGTTATCTCAAACAGTAAGTCTGTCACAGTTACCCTGGTCGCGAGTCGTTGTGAGCGTTCTCGGTGTGCTTCTCGCCATACTTCTGGCGGCTCTTGACCAGACCATCGTCGCCACAGCCCTTCCTAGAGTGGTAGCCGATCTGGGTGGGTTCGACCAGTTTGCCTGGGTGTTTACCGCCTATATGTTGGCGTCCACCGCCAGCATCCCGGTGATGGGCAAGCTTTCCGATATTTATGGTCGGAAGTGGTTGTTGATGGCAGGGATAGTAGTATTCCTGATAGGTTCCGGGTTGTCCGGCGCTGCCCAGAACATGACGCAACTGATCCTGTTCCGTGGTCTCCAAGGTCTGGGGGCCGGCAGCATAATAGCCAACTCCTATGCGGTCGTCGGGGATGTGTTTCCACCCGTTCAGCGTGGAAAATGGATAGGAGTTATTGGGAGTGTGTTTGCGATAGCTATTATTGCTGGACCTCTCGCCGGCGGTTTCGTCACCGACCACCTCACCTGGCGGTGGATATTCTTCGTGAACATTCCTATCGGGCTGGTCGCGTTGGTCGTGATCATGAAGGGAATGGTCAACATACGGGACCCGCAAGTTAAACGATCTTTGGACGTACGTGGTGTTGCGACTTTGGTGGCGAGCGTAGTTTCCCTCCTGTTGGCATTAACACTGGCTGGTGGAGAGTACCCTTGGAATTCTCCTGAGGTTATAGGGCTGTTTTCTTTTTCCTTTCTCATGGCGTTGCTGTTCGTCAAAGTGGAAGGCAGCGCAGAGGAACCCGTGATTCCCAGATCTCTTTTCCGTAATCCCATATTTACCGTGGCCACAATAGCCACTTTCCTGACAGCAATTGGGATGTTTGGCGGTATCCTCTTCATTCCTATGTTTGTGCAAGGGGTAATCGGGTCATCTGCCACCAACGCGGGATTGACTTTGGTCCCCATGATGTTGAGCGGTGTGGTTACCGCGGTCATAGCCGGCCAGATCATATCTCGTACTGGACGTTACAGGTTGTTGGGGATTGCAAGTGTGGCCGTCATGACAGCGGGCGCATACATGCTGACTCGCCTTGACTCCGACTCTTCAACCTCGGATGCTATTGTCGCCGTAGTTGTAGCCGGAGCCGGCTTGGGCGGCACTTTGCCAACCTTTATGATCGCCGTCCAGAACGCCTTTCCACATCACAAGCTCGGAGTGGTAACCGCTTCGATCCAATTCTCACGCAACATGGGTGGAGCGGTGGGCACTGCTGTGTTGGGTTCTTTCATGGCCATCCGGCTCGGCAATCGCCTGACAACGTCTGTCGAGCCTGAGCAGTTGGAAGTGCTGCCGCCGGAAGTTGTTAATAAACTTACCGATGCCCAGACTCTAGTTCATCCGGATACGATGGACGACCTTCGAGCTCTTGCAGAGCAGGCAGAAGGGGGTACTGTCGCTTTCGTTTCTGCCGTGGACAGCCTTCGTACTGCCCTTGGAGCTGCGATGAACGATGTGTTCCTTCTAGGGTTCGGGATCATTGCCTTCGCGCTGCTCGTCACCTTGTTCTTCAAAGAGGTCCCCCTTCGCGACACCATGGAGACGGCGACAGAGGTCTCCTCGCGAAAATCGGATTAGCCACCATATCCCAGATCGACGCCATCAACTCCAAAATATTGTTGACACTATTTGTATTTACTGGTAAATTACTTTCTTAGCGCCTAACATGGGTGTGGAGTTAGAGGTATGCCCACCGTCAGCCAACTGGTGAGAAAAGGCAGGAAAAACGTCAAGCGGAAGACTAAAGCTCCCGCTATGCACTGGCTCCAAAACACCCTGAAGAACCGGGTATATTGGGGCCCTGGAGCACCTCAACGTCGTGGAGTGTGCGTGCAGGTCCGGACTATGACGCCTAAGAAGCCCAACTCGGCCCTCAGGAAGATTGCCCGAGTCCGCCTCACCAATGGCATCGAGGTTACCGCCTATATAGGAGGCGAAGGGCATAACTTACAGGAGCATTCTGTAGTCTTGCTGCGCGGCGGCAGGGTCAAGGACCTCCCTGGGGTCCGCTATCATGTCGTAAGAGGGGCCTTGGACTGCCTGGGCGTTAGCTCTCGCAGGCGCGGACGCAGCAAGTACGGGGCCGAACGGCCCAAGGGTGGGGCGGCGGCCCAGTAACCAACGCGCTGACATTTTCCCCGGCTCCTCGCGAGTTCGGGGTGGCAGGAATTGTTATGTCCAGACGAAGACGGGCCGAACGGCGGCTTGTGTCACCGGATCCAAGATACGGCAGTGTTGAGTTGGCCCGCTTCATCAATAGGGTGATGGAGCGGGGTAAGTTGACTACTGCTCAACGCGTTGTTTACGGTGCCTTGGATGTCGTGGAGAAAGATGTGAAAAGAGACCCGGTAGAGGTGTTTAACCAGGCTTTGAAAAACGCCACACCACTCCTTGAGGTTAAACCCAGGCGAGTAGGTGGTGCTACCTATCAAGTACCAACCGAGTTACGTCCTAACCGGAGTGAAGCCCTGGCTATGCGGTGGATCATCAAAGGAGCTATCAGCCGAAAAGGCATGCCTATGAGGCGCAAGTTGGCCCTAGAGCTGATGGACGCTTCCAGGGGCGATGGCTCGGCAGTTAAGCGCCGAGAGGAATTGCACCGCATGGCTGAAGCCAACCGGGCCTTCGTGCACTACAGGTGGTAATACGCTTGAGCTAGTGCGGTCCGGTCGCGCAGGTCTGAAACTATGTCTAACAAGTTTCCGATAGACCACATTCGCAATATGGGCTTTATTGCCCATATCGACGCTGGCAAGACCAGCGTTACCGAACGTGTATTGTATCTGTCAGGTCGTATTCATAAGGTTGGCGGCGTGGACCAAGGGACGACCGTGATGGACTGGATGCCCCAAGAAAAAGAACGGGGAATTACCATCACCGCCGCGGCCACAACCTGCCTTTGGAAGGAACATAGGGTTAACATTATCGACACTCCAGGCCACGTAGACTTTACCGCGGAGGTAGAGCGAAGCCTGCGGGTGCTGGACGGCGGCGTTGTCGTGCTGGACGCAGTAGCCGGAGTCCAGCCTCAGTCGGAGACTGTCTGGAGGCAGGCGGATAAGTACAACGTGCCCAGGATTTGTTTCGTAAACAAGATGGATAGAGTGGGGGCAAGCTTCGATCGTACTCTGGATTCCATCAGACACCGACTCGGGGCAAACCCAGTGCCAGTCCAACTCCCCCTCGTAAACGATGCTGCCTTCGTGGGCATCGTCGATCTCATCGAGAGCAACGCCTTGTTCTACGAGGATAGAAACGGATCAGCGCCTGAAGAGGCTCCTATTCCCCAGGAATATCAGAAGGACTACGAACGATACCGGGAAGCCATGATCGAGAAGATTGTGGAGACCGACGATGCCCTGATGATCAAGTATCTTGAGGGCGAAGACTTAAAGGCAGACGACCTGAGAGCGGCACTGCAAAAAGCAACGATAGACGGAAAACTTGTACCTGTCCTTGCCGGTAGCGCAACCATGGGCTATGGCATCCATTCTCTGATGGATGCCATAATTTTTTACCTGCCGTCGCCTCGGGATGTTCCACCATTGACAGCCACTCTTCTTCAAACTGGTGAGAAGGTCATTCGGGAGGCTCGAGATGATGCGCCTCTGGCCGCCCTGGCATTCAAAGTAATGTCCGATCCCTTCGTTGGAAGGCTGGTTTATCTTAGGATTTACTCGGGGACGGTAAAGGCCGGATCGGCCGTCCTAAACGTGACTAAAGAGATACCCGAACGGATGGGTCGGGTCATTCAAATGCACGCCAACCGTCGCGAAGAAGTTGACGAGGTGGCCGCTGGCAACATCTGCGCCGCCGTCGGACTCAAGGGCACCTTCACGGGTGATACGATATGTACCAAAGAATCTCCGGTTATCTTGGAGCCACCTAAGTTTCCTACTCCCGTGATCTCAGTCGCCATCGAACCGAGGACCAGAGGAGACCAGGATAAGCTGGGCGATGCCTTGAAAAAGCTGACTGAGGAAGACCCCACATTTGAAGTCCGCTACAACAATGAGACCGGCCAGACTACAATATCCGGCATGGGGGAGTTGCATCTGGAAGTGCTGGTAGAGAGGATACGGCGGGAGTTCAGCGTCGAGGCATCCGTCGGCACGCCCAAAGTCGCTTACAGAGAGGCCATCACCATACCCGTGCGCTCAGAGGGCAGGTTTGTACGGCAAAGTGGAGGAAGGGGCCAGTACGGTCACGTGTGGCTTGAGATAGAGCCCGGAGAACGAGGCCAAGGCTTCAAATTCGAAAACCGCATCCAGGGCGGCGTGATACCCAAAGAATACATTCCGGCCGTCAAGGCAGGAGTGAGAGAGAGTATCGACAATGGTCCCCTCGCTGGATACTCAATTGTGGACCTAACAGTGACATTGGTGGACGGTAGCTATCACAGTGTAGATTCGTCGGAGATCGCGTTCAAAGCTGCTGGGTCTATAGCCCTGAGGGACGGAGTTCGAAAGGCCAAACCGATCCTGCTAGAGCCTATTGTCGGGCTGGACGTCGTGACTCCTGGAGAGTTCTTGGGCGATATCCTGGGAGACCTCGGCTCACGGAGAGCCCAGATCAAGAGTATTGAGGGCCAGGAGGCGTTGCAGACTGTTCGGGCGTTGCTGCCCTTGGCCGAAAGTTTCTCCTACACCACCACCATTCGGTCCCTCACCCAGGGAAGAGCCACGTACACCATGGAGTTTAGCAGCTACGAGCCTGTGCCCAATAACCTGGTTCAGGAACTGATTCGAGCAGCCTAGCTGTTGAGGAGCGCATGACAACCAGCCAAAAGATAAGGATAGTGTTAAAGGCCTTTGACCACAGGTCACTGGATCTGTCTGCTGGTCAAATCGTGGAAACAGCCGAGCGCACCGGTGCGCTGGTGGCTGGCCCAGTTCCGCTGCCGACGCATATACGCCGTTTCTGCGTAATCAGGTCACCTCATGTGGACAAGGACTCCAGGGAGCATTTCGAGATAAGGACGCACAAGCGACTGATCGATATCTTGGACCCCACTTCAAAGACCATCGACTCACTGACGAGGCTGAACTTGCCCGCCGGTGTAGATATTTCAATCAAGCTGTGATGATACAAGGATTACTTGGTAAGAAGATCGGAATGAGCCAGGTGTTTCGCCAGGACGGCCGAGTTATTCCTGTTACCGTGGTCCAGGCAGGCCCATGCACCGTTACCCAGATAAAAACAGTCGGCAACGATGGCTACGAAGCAGTGCAATTGGGATATGGAGATGCAAAGCGGCTCAACAAACCGCGCAAAGGGCATTTGGGCAAAAACGGGTTGTTTCGCCATCTCCGAGAGTTCTCCGTCGACAACCTGGAGGGAGTCGAAGTAGGGCAGCAAGTTACAGTTGAACTATTCGAACCTGGAGAGAAAGTCGGCGTCATTGGCGTATCCAAAGGAAGAGGTTTTCAAGGTGGAATGAAACGCCACGGGTTTCACGGTGGTCCCAGGACTCATGGTCAGTCTGACAGGGCAAGGGCTCCAGGCTCCATCGGTGCGGGCACGACTCCAGGCAGAGTTTTACCAGGCAAGAAAATGGCGGGACACATGGGTGCGACCAGTGTGACGGTGAAGAGGGCCGAAGTAGTCGAGGTTGATACTGAACGAAACCTCCTCATGATCCGGGGCGGGCTGCCAGGCGCTCCCAACAGCCTGGTGACTATACGGAAGATTAAGTAGGGTTATGGAGCTTCCAGTAAAGAACGTAAAAGGCAAAGTAGTCGGCACCGCTAATCTTAGCGATGCCGTTTTCGGCGTTCCCATGAATAGCGCTGTTGTTCACCAGGCCATGGTAATGTACGAGTCGAACCAACGTCAGGGGACTCATGACACCAAGACCAGGGCCGAGGTATCCGGCGGAGGACGTAAACCATGGCCTCAGAAACATACGGGAAGGGCGAGACAGGGCAGTATACGGTCTCCCCAGTGGCGCGGCGGCGGCGTGGTGTTCGGACCCCATCCCAGGGACCATGGCGTCGATATGCCTAGAAGAATGCGTCGCTTGGCACTCAAATGTGTTCTATCGGAAAAGGTCCGCCAGGACAAAGTAATCATCTTGAACGAACTGTCCTTTAAGTCCCCCAGCACGAAAAATATGGCGGATATCCTGAATAAACTTGGTGTTGCTTCATCCGCCCTCATCGTAACCGGAGAGCCTCAAGAAAATATGGTTCGTTCGACCCGGAATCTCCAGAAGGTCTGGACATCGCCGGTATCTGTACTAAACGCTGGGCAGCTTCTCAAGAGGGACTCCGTAATCCTAACCGTCGACGCCGTCAAGATTGCCGAGCAGCTTTGGGCGAAAGACAGTATCAACAGGACAAGCACCAAGAAAGCTTCCGCCGGAAACGATAAGAGTGCTCAGTCCCAGGGGCAGGAACGGGCCGAGTCATGAACGTGCATGAAGTCATCGTTCAGCCGATGATCACGGAAAAAAGCACCCTTCTCCAGGAGACTGGGAAGTATGTTTTCAAGATCGCTCTCAAGTCCAACAAGGTAGAGGTGAAGCGGGCGGTAGAGAATGCTTTCGGCGTAAAAGTCGTGGACGTAAATATCGCTAAAACCCGTGGCAAGACGAAACGCTTCGGCCCACGCTTCAAGAAGGGTCCGGATACAAAGAAAGCTATTGTCACCCTGCGAAGTGGGGATAAGATACAGTTGATCGAAGGGGTTTAGGGATGCCGCTTAAGACTCCAAAACCTAAAACACCGGGAACAAGGGATGCCGCGTTACCGTCCTTCGAGGAGATAACCAGGAGCAAGCCCGAGAAGTCTCTGTTACACTCCTTGAAGTCCAACGCAGGCCGTAATAACCGTGGCAGGATCACGATGCGGCATCGGGGGGGCGGTAGCAAGCGTAAATATAGAATTATCGATTTCAAACGCAAGAAGAACGGTGTTCCAGCCAAGGTGGCTTCGATCGAGTACGATCCCAATCGCTCAGCTCGGATTGCCCTTATCCACTACGCTGACGGAGAGAAGAATTATATCCTGGCTCCCAACGGGCTCTCAGTGGGTGATAAGGTTGAATCAGGTCCCAACGCGGATATTAAACCGGGCAACTCACTCCCTTTGAGTAATATTCCAGCAGGAACCGTGGTGCACAATCTGGAGCTTACCCCGGGCAGAGGCGGGCAACTGGCCAGAAGCGCAGGTGTCGCCGCACAGGTACTTTCGAGGGAGGGCCCGCACGTGTTCATACGCCTTCCGTCCGGAGAAGTTCGGAAGGTGCTTGTCGAGTGCCGGGCAACGATCGGGCAACTGGGGAATCCGGACCACAAAAATGTAAAGCTCGGCAAGGCTGGAAAATCGCGATACAAGGGCCGCAGGCCAAGAGTACGAGGTGTCGCCATGAACCCGGTCGACCACCCCCACGGAGGTGGCGAGGGACGGTCGCCCATCGGGCTACCGGGTCCCAAGTCGCCCTGGGGTAAGCCGACCCTCGGTTATAAGACGAGGAACAAGAGGAAGCCCAGCCGCAACCTTATCGTCAGAAGGAGGAAATAGGGATGTCCAGGTCTAGGAAGAAGGGCCCTTACATACATCCCAAGCTGGAAAAAAAGGTGCTGGCGATCCAAAACGCTGGGTCTAAAACCGTTATACGCACGTGGTCTAGGGCTTCTACAATCATGCCAGAAATGGTGGGATTAACGATAGCGGTCCATGACGGGCGTAGACACGTCCCTATCTTCATTACTGAAAATACGGTGGGTCATAAGCTGGGCGAGTTTGCCCCAACTCGAACCTTCAGAGGTCATGTTGCCAGGTCTGAACGAACCACGCAGATCAAGAAAAGTTAGTTAGGGAAGGATCATAGTGCCGGAAGTCAAGGCTATATCCAAGAACGTAGGGGCCTCGCCGATGAGGCTCAAGCCCATCGTCGATTTGGTGAGGGGCAAGGCTGTGCAAGACGCACTGAACACCTTGAGTCTGTTGCAATCACCCTGGGCCAGGACCGTGTCCAAGACCATCAAGTCGGCATCGGCCAACGCTGAGAACAACCTGTTAATGGACCCCGATGACCTGGTCATCGTAAGAATCACCGCCGACGGTGCCAGATCGTTGAAGAGAATCCAGCCAAGAGCAAGAGGTCGCGTAGGCCGCATCTCCAAAAGGTCCAGTCACCTGACGGTGACGGTCAACTCAAGGGAGGAGGCCAGCTAGTGGGGAACAAGACACATCCCGTAGGTTTTAGGCTTGGGATCGTAAAAGACTGGCAGACCCACTGGTACGCCCCCACAGGTAAAGACTACAGAGCCTTGGTACTGGAAGACCTGAGGATCCGTCAGGCCATCAATGCAGAATACAAGGACTTCTCCAATGCGGATATTGCCAGGATAGAGATTGACAGAGGCACCCAGGACATTGTGGCAAACGTGCATTCTGCAAGGCCTGGGATTCTTATCGGAAGGGATGGGGAGCGGGTCAAAAAACTCAGAACGAGATTGGAAAATGTAACCAGCAAGAGGATTCAGCTCAACATCATAGAGATATCTCAGCCAGAGCTGAACGCCTACCTGGTCGCAAGAAACATCGCCGACCAGTTGGAGCGCAGGGTCTCATACAGACGAGCTATGCGTCAGGCGGCCCAACGGGCAATGCAGGCAGGAGCAAAGGGAATAAAGATCATAGTCAGTGGACGTATCTCGGGCTCCGAAATAGCTCGGCGCGAAAAGCTGATGGAAGGAAGAGTGCCGCTTCATACACTCAGGGCTGATATCGACTATAACCTCGCCGAGGCCAGGACTCTTATGGGAATGTGTGGCGTCAAGGTGTGGATGTATAAGGGTGACATTCTTCCTCCAGCTGCTGAAGAGGCGATGGAGGAGATGGAGACCATCGAAGTGACTGTCCACTCTGAAGATGCAGAGGAGGAGCCTGATGCTACAACCGAAACGGCTTAAGTATCGGAAAATGCACAGACAACGCCGAAAAGGCGTGGCTACCTCCGGCAGTCAAGTGGATTTTGGGGACTATGGTCTGAAGGCGATGGAGTGTGGGTGGATAACTGCTCGTCAGATAGAGTCGGCTCGTATCGCTATCACCAGATATCTCCAGCGCGGCGGCAAAGTCTGGGTTCGCCTGTTCCCCGACAAGTCAGTTAGTAAAAAGGCTGCGGAGACGAGGATGGGCGGAGGAAAAGCTGCCGTAGATCACTGGGTTTCTGTGGTTCGTCCCGGCAGAATCATGTTCGAGGTTGGAAGCGTCAGAGGAGACCTGGCAGTCAAGGCCCTGAGGCTTGCATCGTACAAGTTACCCATCGCTACAAAGACTGTGAGGCGAGATAATCTTCTTACGGCGGCAGGCGAAGAGCTTTAACGCAGATAGTTGAAGTGGAGTAGAAGTATTGAGAGCCAGTGAGGTTAGAGAACTTAGCGACGAGGACCTGGTAAGCGAGTTGGAGGGATCCTATAAGGAGCTCCTGAACCTGCGCATTCGCCTGGCTACTAAACAGTTGTCGAATACCTCTCAGATTCGAGTAGTCAAGAAAAATGTCGCCCGTATACAGACTGTCATGCGCGAGCGGAAAGTGAGTACCGGTTAGATGGCAAGGGAAAGACGCAAGGTTCGTATAGGACGGGTCATCAGCGACAAGATGGACAAAACAATCATAGTCGCTGTTCCCTGGCAGCAACGCCATATTTTGTATAAAAAAGGACTGCGGCGAATTACCAGGTTCTATGTGCATGACCAGGAAAACACGTCCACCATCGGCGACCTGGTAAAGATCGAAGAGACCCGGCCTATATCTCTAACCAAACGTTGGAGGATTCTCGAGGTTCTCGAGCGCCGGGAAGTCGCTGAAGTCAAGCCGGCTGAACTCGATGAAGGGATTCTGACTGAAGAAGAGGAGGCCAAGGCTGCTGAGGAAGCTGTCCGCTTAGCGGCGGAAGCTGACGAGCAGGCGGCCCCTCCAGAGACCGATGAGGCTGAAGAACCCGCCGAGCAGCCAGTGGCCGAGCAAGTGGATGACCGTGTAGACACCGTGGAAGCCGAAGTGGTTGAAGAAGCGACCGTAGAAGAGGTAGAAGAGCTTGCCGAGCAGCCAGAGGCGGTAGTGGAAGAACCCCCAACCGAAGAGCCGTTGGCCGAGCAAGTGGATGAAGTGCAGGACCGTGTAGACACCGTGGAAGCCGATGAGGCCCAGCCGGCAGAATCGAAAGAAGAGGCCGAAGAGGAAGCACCTATCGAACAGGAAGAAGTAGAAGATGGGGCGGAAGACCAGGAGGACAAGAAATGATCCAGACCTTCTCCCGCCTTTTGGTAGTCGATAATAGCGGAGCCAAGGAAATCATGTGTATCAATATACCTGGGAGCGGCCGCCGTCGCTATGCCAGCATAGGTGATATAATTGTCGGCACCGTAAAAGAAGCAGTGCCCTTGGCCGCCGTCAAGAAGGGCGAAGTCGTGCGGGCGGTAATAGTTCGGACTGCTAAGGCACGGCGCAGGCCTGACGGTACATACGTCCGGTTCGACGACAACGCCGCAGTCGTCCTGAGCGGCGACAAAATGAACAACCCACGAGGCACTCGAATCTTTGGTCCCGTGGCGCGTGAGTTGAGAGACCGGGGCTTCATGAGGATCATTTCCCTGGCACCCGAGGTAGTGTAATGAGTGTCCGTAAGGGTGATACTGTGCTGGTGACCGGTGGCAAGGAGAAGGGCAGAACAGGCAGAATCGACCGGATTCTCGCCGACAAAAATAGGGTTGTTATAGAAGGCCTTAACATGGTGATTCGACACGTCCGCCCACGGCCGGATGTACGGCAGGCGGGCAGGGTGCAGAAAGAGGCACCTATACATATCTCAAACGTGGCACTGATATGTAACAAGTGCAACAAGCCAACGCGCCCTCGAATTAAAGTTCTGGATGATGGCAAAAAAGTCAGGGAGTGTCGTAGTTGCAACGAAGCGATCGACTAGAAAAGGATTCTACGGACTCGAAGGAAGCTCGGCAGCCTGAGCTTGAGGCAAAGCCGAAAGTACAGCGAGCGGAAAAGGGAACAGCCGCTACCAAGAAGAAGGCTAAACCTGCAGTCTCAGTAGCAGATGAACCCGTAGTAATCGAGCAAGAGAAGGCTCCTGATAATGGCGCTGAACTAAACAAATCGCGCTTAAAGGACCTGTATCGTTCCGAGATCGTACCTGCGATGATGCAGGAATTCGGGTACAAAAACGTCATGCAGGTGCCTCGAGTGAAGAAGGTGGTCGTCAACATAGGCTTGGGCGAAGCTCTGACGAATCCCAAGGCTATGGAAAGCGCCACCAAAGATTTGACTACGATAGCCGGCCAGAAGCCCATTGTTACACGAGCCAGAAAGTCCATCGCCAATTTCAAGCTCAGGGAAGGCAGCCAAATTGGGCTGACTGTAACCCTTCGTGGTATACGAATGTACCACTTCATCGACCGCCTGATAAATGCGGCCCTTCCCAGAATCAGGGATTTTCGCGGGATTTCGCCAAGTAGTTTCGACGGCCGAGGAAACTACTCCCTGGGGATAAGGGAGCAGATAATCTTCCCAGAAGTAGACTACGGGGAGGTCGAACGCATTCGCGGGCTGCAGGTAACCATCGCCACCAGTGCGAACACCGATGCAGAAGCCGACCGGCTTTTGGCCTTGATGGGCATGCCGTTTACCCGGCAGAACTGAGGAGGATGATTGGCTAAGACCTCGCTGATCGCAAAGTGGAAAAAACCACAGAGGTTCAAGGTGCGCCATTACAACCGGTGCAACCGGTGTGGACGCCCTCGAGCATACATAAGGTACTTCGGCCTCTGCCGCATTTGTATGCGCCAGCTCTCGCTGGCCGGTGAGTTGCCAGGGGTGAGGAAGGCCAGTTGGTAGTTTTTTGTGAGAGTTTAGCCTTATGCCTGTGACAGATCCCATAGCTGATATGTTGACCCGGATCAGGAATGCCCAACAAATGAAGCATCAGTCCGCGACAATGCCTGTGTCCAAGATCAAAGCTGATATAGCTAAAATTCTTAAAGAAGAGGGTTTTATAAGAGACTACGATGTTTTGAGAAACCAACCACAGCCATTGCTGCGGATCCACATGGGGTACCGTGACAGAGAACCCTTCATAAGTGGCCTAAAAAGGGTAAGCAAACCTGGTCTTAGAGTCTACGTTGGTAGTGGTGAAATACCCAGGGTGTATGGAGGCCTTGGAATATCACTCCTGTCAACGTCGAAGGGTGTAATGAGCGGTAAGAACGCTTGGCGTCAAGGTATTGGAGGAGAGTTACTCTGTTATGTCTGGTAGAGCACCAGAAAAAACCCAGTCCAAGGTCGGCAGAAACCCTATACAGGTGCCATCTGGGGTGGAAGTCACCGTTAACTATGCGGAAGTGGTCGTCAAAGGTCCGAAGGGCACCTTGAGCCAACGTATACACCCTGACGTCATCATTAAGAAAGAAGATGGTCAAATCCTGGTGGAAAGGTACTCTGAACGTAAATTTCACCGGTCGCTCCATGGACTGACTCGCAGCCTTATTGCCAACGCCATAACAGGCGTAACTCAAGGCTACCAGAAAACCCTCGAGGTTATGGGCGTTGGGTATCGTGCCCAGCAATCCGGTCCCGGCATTGTACTGAACGTCGGGTTTAGTCACACTGTGGAAATTAATCCCCCGAAGGGCGTCACTGTCACCGTTGAGGGCAACAACAGGATTCACGTAGAGGGCGCTGACAAACAGAAAGTCGGAGAGCTCGCCTCGAAAATAAGAAAGGTGCGTCCCCCCAACCCATACAAGGAGAAGGGTATCAGGTACTCTGACGAAGTGCTCCACCTCAAGCCCGGGAAGGCTGCCGCCAAGAAGGCATAGCCTTCGACAACATCTTGAAAGTCCAGCATTGGAGAAAATTCTGAATGCCTAGAGATAAAGACTCACGAAGACTAAGATTAGCCAGACATCGCAGAGGCAGAACAGGCTTAACGGGTACGCCAGACAGGCCCAGGCTGTGCGTCTTCCGGAGCCTTAACCATATCTATGCCCAGGTAGTAGACGACGTCGATGGTCGTACCATCGCTTCTGCCTCCAGTCTGGAGCCCGATATAAGGGCTTCCGGCAAAGCCATTGCAAAGAAGGAGATGTCTAAAAAGATCGGGGCAATTGTAGCCGAGAGAACACTCGCCAAGGGTTCGACTCAGGTCGTCTTCGATAGAGGTGGCTACAAGTACCATGGCCGGGTGAAAGCTCTGGCAGACGCTGCCAGAGAGGGAGGTCTCGTTTTCTGATGGTTTCCATTCGACCTAGCTACAGTGGCGACAGATTCGACAGTAACAGACAGGGCTTCAACGAACGGGTTGTTTTGACAAGGCGCATTGCCAAGGTTGTGAAGGGTGGACGTACCCTCAGATTCAATGCTCTTGTTGTAGTTGGAGATGGAGAGGGTTCCGTTGGCTCAGGCCTTGGCAAAGCTAAGGCAATTCCGGACGCGGTAAGAAAAGGTAACGCCAGCGCCAGGAAGAACCTAATCAAAATCCCACTTAAGGGAAGCACGATACCTCAGGAGACTTCCTCCAAGGTAGGTGCTTCGAGAGTCCTGATCAAACCAGCCCCGCCAGGCACCGGCATCATCGCCGCAGGGCCCGTAAGGGCTGTACTGGACCTGGGTGGTGTCAAAGATGGGGTGGCTAAATGCCTGGGGTCTAGGAATCCTATTAACGTTATCCAGGCCACAATGGATGCCCTCAGCAAGCTGAAAGACCCCGCCAAAGAATTAGCCTTGAGGAAGGGCACGCGAGAGCCAGAGCCACATAGTTAGTGGCTCTGGCTCGTTCACGTTTCAACTGTATGAGTGCCTGTTTTCCGCCAGCGCTTCGAACGCAAGAGCAAAGTAAAGGTAGACTAAAATCATGAGGGAACATGAGGTAACGGTTCCTAAGGGAGCCAGGCGGCCGCGGAAGCGGATAGGCCGAGGCGATGGTAGCGGCCGTGGTAGCTACTCAGGTCGTGGAATGAAGGGTCAAAAATCCCGTTCTGGAAAAGGGATTCGGCCCGGATTCGAAGGTGGGCAACTGCCCCTGATCAAGGGCTTGCCGATGAAGCGGGGCTTTACCAACATCTTTAAAAAGCAGTTCCACCTGGTGAAATTAGAACAACTGAACGCGATAGAGCCCAACTCCAGGGTCACGCCGGAAAGCCTGATTGAGTTGGGAATCCTCAAAAAACTCAAATATCCCGTTAAGATACTTGGCAATGGCGAATTCTCGGTCTCGCTGCAAATAGCGGCTCACAACTTCACTCGCTCGGCTCGGAGCAAGATCGAAGCGGCGGGCGGTGCGGCCGAGGTGCTCTAGGGATGGTGACCCAGGAAGTCGAGGGCAGACCACGACTGCTCCAGGCGGCTATCGATGCCTTCCGTGTACCTGACCTAAGAGCCAAGATACTCTTTACACTGTTCATCCTGGCTGTCTTTCGTTTTATGGCCCAGGTTCCTCTGCCTGGCATCGACCAAGACAGGCTGGATGCTCTATTCGACCAGAACCAACTTCTAGGATTTCTGGACGTATTCAGTGGGGGCTCTCTCAGGAACTTGAGCGTAGCCGCTCTGGGCGTATTTCCTTACATTACTTCTTCAATCGTAATGCAGCTCCTTGTGCCCGTGATACCAAGCCTACAGCGCATCTCCAAGGAAGGTGAGCTTGGTCGGCAGAAAATAAACCGCATCATTCACTGGATAACGGTTCCAATCGCGCTGGCACAGGGCTACGGGCAATTGCAGCTTCTCCAGCAGTCCAGCGTAATCACCGACGTGTGGTCGCCCGGTAGTGGCGACTTTGTAGCCACCGTGGCGATGCTATCGTCCCTGGTGGCTGGAACGATGTTCTTGGTATGGTTGGGAGAGCTCATCACGGAGCGGGGTATCGGAAACGGTATTTCCATCATCATATTTGGGGGAATCGTGGCTTCGTTTCCCAATCTGATGCAGCAGACCGCTGATCAGACCCAGGGCGTCGAGTTGATCTGGTTGGCCATCATAGGGATTCTTGTCATCTCTCTTATAGTCGTGTTCACCGAGGCCCATCGACGAATACCGGTGCAATATGGGCGGAGTATATTCCGCGGCGGAAAAATGTACCGGCAAACTGGGGCAACGTATTTGCCCATCAGGATTAACTCCGCGGGAATGATCCCGCTCATCTTCGCTTTTTCTGTGGTGATTCTCCCCGGCACCATCGCCAATTTCCTCGGTGTGCGGGACGATTGGGTTGGGTCGGTGGCTGATACGCTGGTCACTTGGTTCAGCCCTACCCACTTGGTGTATTGGATTCTAACTTTCTTCCTTGTAGTCATCTTCACTTTCTTCTATACACTCGTGACGTTCCAGCAGCAGAACTTGGCTGACAGCCTGCAAAAGAACGGAGGGTTCGTCCCGGGCATCAGGCCCGGCCAACCAACTCAGGACTATCTCAACCGTGTCATATTGCGCTTAACCTGGGGAGGCGCTCTGTTTCTGGGCTTCATCGCGATCGTGCCCTACATTGCCTCCCTGTTGACCGATGTTCAGGCGATCCAACTACCAAGCATCAGCTTGTTGATTGTAGTCGGCGTTGGTCTGGACACCCTGCGCCAGCTAGAGGCCCAGTTGATGATGCGTAACTATGAAGGCTTTCTTAGGTAACATAGTCGGTGGATGGTAACGATACGATTGGAAACAGGCTCATCCTGCTCGGACCGCCCGGGTCTGGAAAGGGTACTCAGGCAGCGATGCTCGCAGAAAGGCTGGGAGTGCCCCACATTGCCTCCGGAGATCTGTTTCGATACCACCAACGGGAAGGCACTCCATTGGGCCAAAAGGCTGCCGAGTATATGAAGAAAGGATTGCTAGTGCCTGACGAGACAACGATCCAGATGGCCCTGGAGAAGATCGGATCTACCGAGGGTAAGAGGGGTTTTTTGTTAGACGGGTTTCCCAGAAACCTGGTGCAGGCATGGTCTCTGGACGACGATCTGAAAAACCGTGAGCAGAAGGTCGACAAGGCGATTCTGATCAATGTCCCTGAAGAAGAGCTTATACAAAGATTGGGTGGCCGGTTGGTCTGTCGCAACTGCCAGGCTCCTTATCATGAGAAAAACGCTCAACCCAAGAAATCCGGGACATGCGATCTGTGCGGTGGCGAGCTTTACCAACGACAGGACGATACTCCCGAGGCGATACGTGTGCGAATCAAGGTGTACCAGGAAGAGACCCAGCCACTAAGGGACTACTACAAGAAAGCCGACAAATTGGTCGAGATCGACGGCATAGGGCCGGTTGACGAGATAGAACGGCGACTCTTGCGTGCGATCGATGGCGGATAAAATCCAGGTCGGCGTGGTTATGGTTCAAAAACGCGCAACAGCAATCGTAGAATTGTGATAGAATGGGCAAAATAGGTAAGATCGAGACGGCATCCAATTCGCCTTCGCCTTACTCTGGCGGAATAACCATCAAGTCAGATACAGAGCTGGCTGCAATGCGCCGAGCGGGCGCTGTGGTTGGTGCTGTGCTTTCGGCGCTCGAACAGGCGGTCCAACCTGGCTCGACAACCCGTGAGCTAGACACCCTGGCTTACCACGAAATACGCCGTCTCGGCGGTCAACCTGCTTTCAAGGGATACCGTGGGTTTCCTGCGAGCATATGTGCTTCCATCAACCACGAAATAGTCCACGGGATCCCAGGTGATAGGGTGATCGAAGAGGGCGACCTCGTGAAGATAGATATCGGGGCGGTAGTCGACGGGTTCATAGGCGACGCCGCGATTACAGTGGGAGCAGGAAAGATAAGCGAATCAGCTGAGGAACTTATAGAGACGACGCGCCAGGCCCTGGAGAGGGGTATCAAGGCCGCAAAGGAAGGATCCCGCGTGGGGGACATCGGACACGCCGTACAGAGCTTCGCCGAGTCCCATGGTTATTCTGTCGTTAGAGAATACGTGGGACATGGAATAGGAAGGTTCCTTCACGAAAACCCACAAATTCCCAACTATGGACCCGGAGGCAAAGGGCCTATTCTGCGCAGCGGGATGACGATAGCCATCGAGCCGATGGTAAATGTGGGGGACTGGCACACTTCGTTAATGGATGACCAGTGGACGGTGGTTACTGCCGATGGAAGTTTGTCCGCCCATTTCGAGCACACCATAGCAATAACGAATGGAGAGCCGGAGATTCTTACGGCTCACGATTAGAGACAATGGCGAAGAAAGAAGCAATAGAAGTAGAAGCAACTGTGGTGAAAGCTCTGTCCAACGGTATGTTCAGAGTCGAGTTGCCTAACGACCACCAGGTACTGGCACACGTCTCCGGGAAAATTCGAATGCACTTTATTAGGGTTCTTCCTGGAGACCGTGTCTTGGTTGAGCTATCGCCATACGACCTGAGTCGTGGGCGAATAACGTATAGGTTCAAGTAGGGTATCTAAGATGCAAGCAGAGTATCTAAGATGAAGGTAAGCGCGTCGGTAAAGCCCAGATGCAGTCGTTGTAAGGTCATCAAGCGCAAAGGTGTTGTGCGTGTTATATGTTCTAACCCCAGGCACGCTCAGCGGCAGGGTTAGAAAAGGGAGGTCGTATGGTTCGAGTCGCTGGAGTTGACGTACCTGAGCGAAAAAGGGCGGATGTTGCCTTGCGCCGTATTCTCGGAATAGGTCCTGCCATCGCCAGGGAGATTCTAAACAAGGCGGGCGTCGAAGATATTCCGGCTCCAAAGGTATCGGAACTATCCGAGGCTGACATTACCAGGATACGGGAGATCATCGACCAGGAGTACAAAGTAGAGGGAGACCTACGGCGCGAAATTAACATGAACATCCGCAGGCTGATTGAAATCGGCTCGTATCGTGGTCTCCGGCATCGTAGGGGTCTTCCCCTACGGGGACAGCGTACTCGAACCAATGCAAGGACTCGCAAGGGGCCCAAAAAGACAGTCGCAGGCCGCGGTCGCCGCACCGTTGGTAAGAAGTAAGGAGGGCAATGGCTAAACCCAGAAGTCGCCGCAAGGAAAAAAGGGTCATCCCCAGAGGTAGAGCCTATGTTCATTCGACTTTTAATAACACTATTGTGACTCTCACCGACCCACAGGGCAGCGTTATTGGCTCGGCGAGTGGAGGCACTGTTGGGTTCAAGGGCTCCCGCAAGAGTACTGCCTTTGCTGCCCAGCGCGCGGCAGAGCAAGTTGCCCGCAGAGGGATGGACCATGGACTCAGGCACATCGACGTCTTAATCAAAGGACCGGGAGCAGGCCGAGAAGCCGCTATACGCTCTCTCCAAGCTGCCGGGTTGATTATTATTAGCATTAGAGACGTGACTCCGATACCTCACAACGGCTGTCGTCCACCTAAGCGTAGGCGGGTGTAGCAATGGGACGATATACGGGACCCGCGTGCAGACTGTGTAGAAGGGTTGGAGACAAACTATTCCTAAAAGGGGAACGGTGCTTCACAGCAAAATGTGCAGTAGACCGGAGGCGTACCACACCTGGAGACCAGTCAGGTCGGCGTCGAAGGGTTTCTGATCATGGGCTCCAGCTTCGGGAGAAGCAGAAGGCTCGGTACATGTATGGCATTATGGAGAATCAGTTCCGGAGATACGTGGAGCAGGCATTTAAAAAGCCCGGAGTGACAGGTCAGTATTTGCTGGAGCTCCTGGAGCGACGCCTGGACAACGTAGTTTTCAGGCTGAGTTTCGCAGAATCCCGTCGTCAGGCAAGGCAGATGGTCCTCCATGGCCACTTCACGGTGAATGGCCATAAGATCACTATCCCGTCATACACCGTCAGACCCGGAGACGTGATCTCCTGGAACGAGAACCGCAAAGAGAAAGATTTCTATAAAGAACTTATCAAGGATGTGCCGAAGAAGCCGGTGCCCCAGTGGCTCGCTCTCGATACCGGCAGCATGAAGGCAAACGTGGCCAGTCCCCCAACTGAGGAGGATCTGGAATCGACCATAGACACGCGGCTCATCGTGGAATACTACTCGAGGTAATATCAGAGATGTTGGAAACGTCCATCGCACCATTGGAAATAACTCAGCAACCCGCTGAGCCGATTCACCCGGAGATAAAGATAATCGAATCCGGGGACCGCTATGGCAAGTTCGCCGTCGAGCCCCTGCAAAGAGGATTCGGAATAACTATCGGCAGCCCGATACGTCGGGTGCTCTTAAGCTCCATTGAGGGTACTGCCATCACCTGGATAAAGGTGGATGGAGTGCTTCACGAGTATTCCACTATTCCCCACATGAAAGAGGAGGTAATGGATTTCCTCCTCAACGTCAAGAGGATCCGCATACGCTCGGTGACTGGCAGACCCGGCAAGATGCGTTTGGACATCAGGGGGGGAGGAAGGATCTGCTCAGGCGATATAGCAACTTCCTCCGATTTCGAAATCGTAAACCCGGAGCTCCATATAGCGACCTTGGATTCCGAGGACGCTAACCTTTCAGTCGAGTTCAACGTCGATCATGGTAAGGGATACCAGCCGGTGCCCCAAAGCGATGGTTATCCGGGCCCGCTGGTAAACATCCTACCAGTTGACGCGATTTTCAGCCCGGTGAGGAAAGTCAACTACACGGTAGAACGCACCAGGGTAGGCCAAGTGACCGACTACGAACGGGTCGTTTTGGAGGTGTGGACCGACGGCACCACGACTCCGTTCGACGCCGTCAAAAAGGCATCTGATGTATTGGTGAAACACTTCTTCCTGTTCACCAATATGAGGCTTGAGCCGAAACCGGGAGCTGATAGGCCATTGTCTGGTGTATCCCCTGAGATTTACCAGACCCCGATAGAAAAGCTTGAGCTTTCGCCTAGGACTCTTAACTGTCTCAAGCGGCATCACGTTGGTAAAGTCGGCCAGGTGCTCGAGATGACCAACGAAGACCTCCTCAAGATAAGAAACTTCGGGCAGAAGTCCTTGGAGGAGCTGCTAACCAAGCTAAAGTCCGATGGGATGCTCAGCGAAGAAGAGTGGGCATATCGTATGCCAAACTCGGATGGACAGGAAGGCGCAGAGCAATCGGACAACGGTCACGATGATGCTACTTCCTCGGAAGAGGATACTGACAAAGGGCAGGATGGTTTGCAATGAGGCATCGTATCGCAGGAAAAAAGCTTGGTCGTCCAAAGGACCAGAGGGTAGCGTTACTTCGCACATTGGTCTTCGATCTGATACGCCATGAGCGCCTGATTACCACTGAAACTAAAGCCACCGAAACCAGAAGAAGCGCGGAACGCCTGATCACACATGGAAAGAAGGGCACTCTCCACCATAGGCGTCTGGCTTTGGCCCAGATGCCCAACAAACAGACAGTACGGAAAGTGTTTGACCAACTGGCTCCCAGGTACGAGAACCGGTCGGGTGGCTATACCCGCATAATAAAGCTTGGCCCTCGAAAAGGGGATGCGGCTCACATGGCGCTCATCGAGCTCGTATAGGGGTCAGGTAGACGGCCAGAGATGAAGAGAAATGGCCATGAAACTGGGGAAGTCAGGAGACTAACTCTAGTCCTCGAGTACGACGGCACCGAGTATAGAGGGTTCCAAAGGCAGGCCAATGAGCCGACAGTCCAGGGTGAGCTTGAAAAAGCTATCGGGAAGTTAACTGGGGAAAGGACGGCAGTAAGAGGATCGAGCAGGACGGATTCGGGTGCCCACGCCAAAGGACAGGTAGTGGACTTTCTGACCCACGCGCCCTATCCTGAAGAGACCTTTATCAAGGCACTAAACTGGCACCTGCCAGCGAGCATTAAAATCAGGGCCGCGTCCCAAGTTCCTCTGAGCTTCAACGCAAGGCGGGATGCGTCGACTAGGGTATACAGATACACGGTGTATAATAGCAGATGGCCATCGCCGTTACTAATGAGATACTCCCAATGGATACCCAAGCATCTCGATGTAGCACTGATGCGGCAAGCGGCTGGTTACCTAGTTGGGACTCATGATTTCTCGGCCTTCACTGTGTCCTTGCCGCCGACGAGGAGCCCAGTCAAGAGAGTATCGCGATGGGACGTTTGGCGAGAAGACGAATTGGTGCTGATCGAGGCCGAAGCAAACGGCTTCCTTCCCCATCAAATCCGTAGAACCAACGGGGTGTTGGTCGAGATCGGACTGGGAAAATTGGCCGATAAAGCTATGAAAGAGATCATGAACGGTAAGTCAAGCGACCTGAAGGGGACGCCCTGTTTACAGGCGAAGGGCCTATGTCTGATGCATATTAATCTGCGGAATTCTTCGATTGGGATACGAAACGGGCATGAAACGCAATAAAACCTACATGGCTAAGGCCTCTGAAGTACAGCCAAATTGGCATCTCGTAGATGCCAATGGGCAGACTTTGGGGCGATTGGCTACACGGATATCCAGAACTCTCCAGGGCAAAGACAAGCCTATATACACCCCCCATATACTTACAGGGGATTATGTGATTGTAGTCAACGCCTCCAATATCCGTGTGACCGGGAGAAAGCTGACTCAAAAGCTCTACTACAGCCACAGCGGCTATGTCGGCAACTTGAAGACCAAGGTGCTCGGAGATGTGATCAAATCTCATCCCGAGAGGGTAATACAACTGGCCGTTAGAGGGATGCTGCCCGCCACAAAGCGTGGCAGAGACATGCTAAAGCGACTCAAGGTATATGCTAGCGATGAGCATCCTCATCAGGCCCAACTGGCCGGAAGCGCTCCCCCTATCGATGGAAACTCGGAACAGGAGGAAACGACGTAGTTGGTTCAGGAAACTACCGAAGGACAGTATTATTACGGCACCGGTAAGCGAAAGACGGCCATCGCGAAGGTACGGCTGTATCTTAAGGGTACCGGTAGGTCGACTACGGCCGGTCAGGTCCATGTCAACGGAAAACCCATAGAAGACTATTTCCCCTGGTCTCCCTGGCAAGACGCGGTTAAAGACCCTCTTAAAGTTACGGACTCGGTGAACCGGTTCAACGTCGTTGCTAATGTTCAGGGCGGTGGTGTGGCAGCTCAGTCAGAAGCCGTTCGCCATGGCATCTCAAGAGCCCTGGTAGCCTATGATGACACCTTTAAGCAACCCTTGAGACGCTCAGGGTTCATCACGAGGGACTCGAGGATCAAAGAGAGCAAGAAGTACGGTTTAAAGCGGGCCCGCCGCGCACCTCAATACACGAAACGATAACCCTTAGCTCCCTCCACACCAAACTTCCGCCCATCCGAGTAGGTGTATAACGTTGCCTCTTCATTGGCCCTCCTAACCTTTTGTCCGACAGGCCGTTTTATCTGTTAGACGGGGTTGAGTTACCCCAGATAAAAATCAAGGAGGGTTGGTGCTATGGCGGTATTAAAATTCCTGACGACCAAGGCCGGACTCGTTTTCTTTGTGGTGCTGGCGGTAGCCGGTGTGTCCGCAACATACGCCGCTACCCGCTACACGGCGGAGTTACCGGCGAGCTTTACCCCGGTGGAGGCCACTTACGGCCTGGCCATACTCGATGGCGAGGGGAACCCCCTCGATCATCTCAACTTCGGTGAGATAGTCCAAGGTGAAGCGGCCCGTGGAGCCTTGGTGGTGCGTAACGACGGAAATGTCAGAACCAGGCTGGATTCGGAGTCAGGTATCAGGATCTTACCTATGAGGCCAGCGAACGCTGTGCTGTGCCCGTGCCCCAACGGCAATTGGACCTCTTGCCGGAAGTGGAACTTCCCGAAGGAATCCTTGAGAAAATTAGGGAACGCGAGAGGGCTTTCCGTGCCGAGCTGGGCGAAATAGATTCCGACGAGAAGCGTCACGCTCTGGAGAAGTTCCGCAGAGAGCTACGGGAGTACATCGCCGACCAGTTGGAGGACGACCTAGAAGAAATCCGGGATCATCTTAAGAGACCTCGCAGAATTGTTGGTCAAAAGGTCGTGGTCCCTGGGCTGGCATCCTTCTGCTTCCTAGTGACACCCAGCCATCCGGGCCGTCCACCGATGGTAGCGCCTGAGCACCAGGTTCCAGTAGGCGTTGGGGTGTTTACGGATCCGGACGTTCCTCTGGTTGAAGAGGGGCATAACTTCACCATCCTGGTTCACGCACAAGACTTTTCCAGAGACGATGAGGTGACAGAGGAAACCCCAGGCTCCCTTGAGAATGAAAATGAAGAATCGCCCGACTCTGTATAACGACTGACCATGATATTCGGGAGCAGACGCCGCATCGCTGTAATAATGGCAACTGCCGCCTTGGGGGCGGCTTTGCCGTTTGCAGCGGTAGCCTTTGCGTCGGTTAGACATACCGCCGAGTTGCCCACTAGTTTTGTAGCGGTGGCGGGCGACTCGGTTGGCTCCGACCACAGATCGCGGGGGCGCATCGCCAGCGACTCGAACAGAGACGGAGTCGTCCACGTTCGGGACATCCGTTCAATAGCACCGCATTTCCGGAGTCGCAAAGATCATGACGTTTCTGTAGAAGACGTTAACGGGGATAGTGTAGCGGACATATCTGACCGGTGATAGTAACGAGAAATTACAGGGCATCAGTTACTCCCTAGCCGGAGTCACAGACCCAGAAACGCCACTGCCCCATCCAGAAGCTTTTCAACCTGATCCGGGCTCTCAGCTTCGGCGTAAATGCGAAGCAAGGGTTCGGTCCCCGAGAATCTCACCAACAGCCACGCACCAGAGCCAAACCTAAACCGTAGCCCGTCCACTGTGTCTGTGCCAACGACCTGCATACCCGCGACCTCATTCAGGTCACCGCTTTCAAGTCGGCTTTGGAACCTCTCTCGGTCTTCCGGAGGGAAATGGATGTCCCGGCGCTGATAGTGATGGGGCCCGACGATATTATAGAGGTGCTCGATCAACTGCGAGGGCTTTTTGCCAGTTTTGGCCATGTAATCGAGAATCAGCAGGGCGCTAAAAACTCCATCCCTTTCTGGGATGTGTCCCCTGAATCCGTAGCCACCGCTCTCCTCACCGCCGATAAGGGCGTTCTCGCGCATCATGATGGGGCCCACGTACTTGAAACCCACCGGTGTTTCGAACACCGGAACGTCGTAGACTTCACCCAGCCTGTCGACCATGCTCGTCGACGTTAATGCCTTGACCAGCGCTCCTCGCTCGCCCTTTATCTCCAGCAGATAGAGGGCGAGAAGTGCAAACGTCTGTAGGGTGGTGAGGAACCGACCGTGCTCGTCGATCACGCCTACGCGATCGGCGTCACCATCGAGGCCGATGCCTACGTCGGCTCCTTTGTCCACGATCACATTTGAAAGCCTGGACAGGTTGTGAGCTAGCGGCTCGGGCTGTTGCATGCCAGGGAACGCTGGGTTGGGCTCGGACCGTATCTCTAGCACAGTGGTCTTACCATTGGCTCCGGTTGTCCCTCCGGCATAAGACGGCGATAGAAGGGTTGTAAGGTATCCCGAACCCGCTCCGTGCATATCGTCCACGACGACATTGAGGCCCGCTTGGGAAATAGCAGACAAGTCTACTATTTTGGCCACATGGGCGAGATATGGCGGCTCAAGGTCTACCCTTTGGACCAGCCCTTTTTCGATCCCTTGTTCAACCGGCAGCGAGGAGACTCCGTCCCGTTCGGCTCTTTCGATTTCTTCTTCCAACCTTGCCGTTATCTCTGGGCTAGCGCTGCCTGCGTACTCTGGTTTGTACTTGAACCCGTTCCAGATGGCTGGGTTGTGGCTGGAGGTAATGATCGCCGCTCCGGCAGCTTTGCGGTCGAGAATGTTATAAGTCACCACCGGGGTTGGCGCGGCTTTGGTGGCAAGATAGGTAAGTATGCCGTTACCCGCCAACACCTCTGCCACCTGCTGTGCAAACTCCAGCGAAGCGAACCGGGTATCATAACCCACAACCAGGCCGCGTTCCGCCAGGCCTTCTTGTCGTAAGTAGTTGGCTACGCCTTGTGCGCAGAGGGCTACATTATCAAAGGTGAAGTCTCTGGCGATGATGGCACGCCAGCCGTCGGTCCCGAACCGAATGGTCGCCATAGGGTATCTCCGTGCTTAGGCGGATGCGCTTTCGTCTTGGGGCTCAACCATCCTGAGGCCGGCTTCGGCCCGCAGAAAGGCCGCTTTATCCGTCTGCTCCCAAGGAAGGTCCAGGTCATTGCGGCCAAAGTGGCCGTAGGAGGCGGTCTGCTTGTAGATAGGCCGGCGCAAGTTCAGGTCCTCAATAATAGCCGCTGGTCTCAGGTCGAAATACTTCGTTGCGAATTCATGTATCAGCTTGTCGTCTACATGTTCAGTTCCGAAGGTCTCAACGCTTATAGAGATTGGCTGAGCCCGACCTATTGCGTAGGACACCTGAATCTCGACCCTGTCGGCGAGTCCAGCCGCAACCAAGTTCTTAGCGACATAGCGGGCTGCGTACGCACCGGAACGGTCGACCTTGGTCGGGTCCTTTCCCGAAAAAGCCCCACCACCGTGTCTGGCCAGGCCGCCGTATGTATCCACAAGAATCTTGCGACCGGTCAATCCAGTGTCAGCCATAGGGCCGCCGATGGCGAATCTTCCGCTGGGGTTTACAAAGTACTTGGTGTTCTCGTCCCTGAACTCGGCCGGGACTATTTCACGAATCAGCAAATCCATGATGTCTCGAGTCAACACGTCGTTGTGGACTTCAGGGGCATGCTGGGCGCTGACCACTACTGTATCGACGCGCTTGGGCACACCGTAGGCATACTCGACGGTTACCTGAGATTTCCCGTCCGGCCTTAGATACTCCAGAACACTATCTTTCCTGAGCTTTGTCAGGTGGAGGCAGAGCTTGTGAGCTAAACTGATCGGAAGGGGCATAAGCTCTTCAGTCTCGTTGCACGCAAACCCCACCATCATTCCTTGGTCGCCGGCGCCCATGCGGTCCATGTCCTCACGATGGCTGTTTGCTACGCCTTTCGTCCGGGACTCTAACGAACGGCTAACGCCGGAGCTAATGTCTTTAGACTGTTCCTGTATCGATACCATGACGCCGCAGCTTTTGTAATCGATTCCGAAGTCAGGATCCACGTAGCCTGTTTCTTTGAGCGTTGAGCGTACGAGCAGTGGTACGTCGACGTATGTGTCCGTGGTTATTTCGCCCATGACTATGACCAGCCCGTTTGTCGTGCCCGTCTCGCACGCGACTCTACCATCGGGGTCGTTTGCCAGTACCGAGTCGAGCACAGCATCTGAGATCTGATCGCACAGCTTGTCGGGGTGCCCCTCAGTAACTGACTCCGATGTCAGAAAGTACGATGGCGAATTTATGAAACTGTTAGACATCTAACTATTCCTCCTATGAGAAGTTCTAACTATTAGGTACCTTCTTCCCAGCTCTCCAGATAGTGTTTTTGCTCTGCGGACAGGGTGTCTATTTCGATCCCCATTGACAGCAGCTTCAGGCGCCCGATTTCCATGTCTTTTTCTGGTGGTACGGGATACACACCCGGTGTCAGTTTATCTTTGCTCGTCGCCAGGTATTCCACGCTCAGGGCTTGATTCGCAAAGCTCATGTCCATCACGCTAGACGGGTGCCCCTCTGCGGCGGCCAAGTTTATCAAACGACCCTCGCCAAGCAGGTAGATCCTACGGCCGTCCTTTAGCTTGTACTCGTCCACGAAGGGCCGTATCTCCCGTTTTCCATTGGACATGGACTCGAGTGCTGGAATGTCGATTTCCACGTTGAAGTGTCCGCTGTTGGCTATAATAGCTCCGTCGGGCATCACTTCCAGGTGTTTCTTCGCGACCCCTTTGAGCCCCCCAGTCACGGTTATAAACAGCTGTCCGCGCTTGGCAGCTTCCATGCTGGAGGTGACCTCGAACCCATCCATTACAGCCTCAAGGGCTCTTATAGGATTGACCTCAATGACCGTCACGTGCGCCCCGAGGCCTCGGGCCCTCGACGCCACACCCTTGCCGCACCACCCGTAGCCGAATAAGACAACCCTTCTACCCGCCCAGAGGATGTTGGTTGCCCGGGTAATGCCATCGAGGGTGCTCTGGCCGGTGCCATAGCGGTTGTCGAAGAAGTGCTTGGTATCCGCGTCGTTAACTGCAACGATCGGGTACCGCAGCTTGCCTTCCGCTGCCATGGCCTTCAGACGGATGATTCCGGTGGTGGTCTCCTCAGTGCCTCCGACCACCGCTTCGAGCAGGTCCTGTCGCTCCTTGTGGAGGATGGTAACCAGATCGGCGCCATCGTCCATCGTCATTAACGGAGGTTGCTCCAAAGCCGAGTGGATATGCTTGTAGTAAGTGTCGTTGTCCTCGCCCTTGATGGCGAATGTGGCAATTCCGTATTCCCCGACCAGGGCGGCAGCTACCTCGTCCTGGGTGCTGAGCGGGTTGCTGGCGCACAGAGTAACCTCCGCGCCTCCTTCCTTTAGCGTCAGGGCGAGGTTGGCCGTCTCGGTGGTAACGTGGAGACATGCCGCGATGCGTATCCCTTCGAGCGGGCGTTCTTTCGAAAACCGCTCTTTGATAAGCCTTGTAACAGGCATCTCCCTCGCTGCCCACTCGATCCGGTTTATCCCATCCTTTATCAGGGACAGGTCTTTCACGTCTCCGCGTGTTGTGGTCTTCAAATATTTCCTCCTCTTTACTGATAGGGGCGTGTCTTATCACACCCCAGTTTTCTTTTTTATTTACGCCAGGGAATGCACTCCGCATTCTGAAGGCCGTCGAATTGGCTAATTTGATTGAAGGCTTGGACTCGATCGGTCACCTCTGGATGGGTTAGTGAGGCCACCTTGCCAACGCTGAAGCTCTCCACCGCAAAAGACCCCATCACAGAGCCCAGAACTGTCGCTCTCCTCATAGCGGCTTCGCTGGAATCTCCATTAGCCGCCATGTATCCCATGAAGCCTCCAGCGAAAGAGTCGCCTGCTCCGGTAGGGTCAACTACCTGTCTTAGAGGAAAGGCCGGAGCCGCGAAGACTGACTCCTTCGTGAACTGGATGACCCCGTGGTCTCCTCTTTTTACGATGACCAGCTTGGGTCCAAGGCTCAAGATCTTTTGAGCGGCTGTGACTACGTTGACTTCACCTGAGAAGGTTCTGGCCTCGCCTTCGTCCATGAATATGACGTCGACCGATTTGACTACTTCAGCAAGTTGCTCCTTTTTACCGTCGATCCAGAAATTCATAGTGTCAGCCGCGACGAGTTGAGGACGCTGTTCCATTTGCCGCAATACGTCCAGTTGCAGCTCTGGGTCTATGTTGGCCAGGAATAAGTAAGGCAGCCGCCTTTGCTCGGCGGTAAGCCTCGGTTGGAAATCGGCGAAGACGTTCAGTTGGGTGTCGAGGGTTTCCCGGCTGTTGACGTCCTCCTTGCTATATTCGCCAGCCCACCGGAAGGTCTTGCCCTGGGCAACTTTAATACCGGATACTTCCACCTGGTGAGCTTGCAAGAGTTCGATATCCTTCCGGTCGAAATCCTCCCCCACCACCGCGACAACTTCGACTGGGGCGAAGTAGCTGCCGGATATGGAAGCATAGGTAGCCGACCCGCCTAACGCGTCCTGCTTGGTACCGTAGGAAGTTGTTACCGAATCGTAGGCCACTGAGCCCACTATGAGAATTGACATCTAACCATCCCTTTAAGGCTCGTCTCCGTACGACGTCGGAAGGTCCTTCTCGATCCAGGTCGGAGTCCCGTCTTCTATGTTGTAAAGGTGCTCCGAGAGAAAGTCCATCGAAGCCGCCATCTCGCAGCCCAGGCCGCTTCGGACTCCGGCCGCGCATATGAACAGCAGCTTTTTCCCTTGAGGTAGCTCATCTATCCTGCCCATCAGGTCGTCGATAGGGATGTGGATGGCGCCGGTTACGTGTCCGGCGATCCATTCGTCGTCCCTTCGCACGTCCACCACCACCGACTCGTCCCCCTCTTTTGTGAGGATCTGATATGCTTCTTCGGAGTCTACTCGATAGTAGGGCTCACCCGGTTCTTGCCTTGGCATAATCTCTCTCCTCAGTCCAGGTATTTCCCAATGATAGGTGCCAGTTTGTCCTTCACCTCCGGAGAGATCGTGTCTCGGGAGGTGATGATTGCGTCCTTCAGAGCAGTCGCGCAGAAGCAAGTGCGTTCACTGGGAATCTGGGGAATCGCTTTACGGAGTGTATCTTTGGCGACGTTGGTGTTTTTGATCACGTTGGCGACCACCATGTCCACGGTCACGGCCTCCTCGGTTTCATGCCAGCAGTCGTAGTCTGTCACACAAGCGAGGACCGCGTAACACATCTCCGCCTCACGGGCGATCTTGGCCTCCGGTAGGGCAGTCATGCCGATGATGTCGGCTCCCCATAAGCGGTACATGAAGGACTCGGCCTTCGTCGAAAAAGCTGGTCCTTCCATGACCACGCAGGTGGCGTTGAGATGGGTCACGGCGCCACTGTCCTTTACGCTCTGGTATATGATGCTGCTGATTTCCGGGCAAAAGGGCTCGGCAAAGGAAACGTGGACTACCATACCATCATCGAAAAAGGTGCCAGCCCGCTGACGAGTCCTGTCGATAAGCTGGTCAGGCACAACCATATGGAGCGGCTCAAACTCCTCTTTTAGGCTGCCCACGGCACTTATCGATATCAAGCGTTCCACTCCCAGCGTTTTGAGCGCGTAGATATTGGCCCTGACCGGTATGTTTGTTGGGTTAATGCGATGGCCTCTACCATGTCTTGGCAGGAACGCCACCGGTTTTCCCACAAGGGTGCCCAAGACGATCGAGTCGCTTGGTTTACCGAATGGGGTATCAACTTCAACTTCTCTGACGTTAGACAGCCCTTCCATCTCGTAAAGGCCGCTACCGCCGATGATTCCGATTCGGGCGTCAGACAATGGACCCTGCCCGGCTGGCATTAACTGTTATTGCCAGGTTTTCCATGTAAGGCTCCTGGACAATACCCATCTCGGTGATGATGGCGGCCACGTACTCGTGGGGCGTGATGTCAAAGGCAGGGTTACGGGCCTCTATGCCTTCAGGGGCCGTATGAATGCCGGCGAAGTGGGTTACCTCCTCGACGGCCCGCTCCTCGATGGGTATCTCCTCGCCGGAGTGCGTGCTCAAGTCCACGGTGCTGGTGGGTGCGGCGACGTAGAAGGGAACCCCGTTCTCTTTCGCCAGCACGGCCAAAGTGTAGGTGCCTATCTTGTTGGCGATGTCTCCGTTGGCTGCGATCCGGTCGGCCCCAACCACCACGCAGTCGATATCACCCTGTCTCATAAACAGCCCGGCGGAGGAATCGATGATGAGGGTTGATGGGATCCCGAGTTGCACCAGCTCCCAGGCTGTGAGGCGGGAGCCCTGGAGGAAGGGACGGGTCTCGGTGTTGAAGACGTGGAAGCGCTTGCCGGCCTCCCAGGCCGCTCTGATCACACCGAGAGCGGTGCCGTATCCGGCCGTTGCCAGGGCGCCTGCGTTGCAGTGGGTCAGCACGCCGCCACTGTCTGGCAGGAGCCCGTTGCCGAACTGTCCCAGGCGCCTGTTGGCCCCCTCATCCTCCTGATGGATGCGTATGGCCTCATCGGTCAGCCTGGAGGCTATGTTGCTTGCTTCTGCCTCAGCGTCGGCTACTTGGAGCGTCCTCCGGACTGCCCACGTTATGTTAACAGCAGTAGGTCGGGCGGAACCTATCTCGTGTCCGGCCTTTGCCAATCGTGTCAGAAATTCGTCGCGGTCATCGGTCTCAATCTCAGTAGCAGCCATGGCCATGGCATACGCGGCGGTAACCCCTATCGCGGGCGCTCCCCTTACCTTCATTTCCTTGATTGCCGTGATGACTTCACGGTAGGTATGTAACTCCAGGGTCACTTGCTCCAGGGGGAGCCTGGTCTGGTCCAGTAGACCCAGGGTCCCGTCTTTCCACTCGATCGGGCGTATCTCGTTCATAGTTACCTTTGTTGGCAATAAAAAAGCTTCTCACTGCAGAGAGAAGCTTCATCATCACTAATGTAAGCCCCTCTCATCTCCCCCCGGATCAATCGGGGCCGGACTTAGCACCGTGTCGGGTTTATCGCCTCGACCGGTTGCTTGGCTTCATAGGGCCGTTCCCTCAGCCTGTCTGGATAAGAAGGGTGAAACCTATATAGTTTGTAAAGTCTATCCAGTTGGTCCCCAAATATAGTACATACGCCCCGCCTAACTGTCAAGAAAACCCAATCGTCTAGATTCGTCTCCCCACTCAACCGTACCTTAAGATATATTACCCCCCCACCGGACCCTTCAGGAGAAGGGAGGGTCTGTCCCAGTGATATAATTTCTCATTCACGAATAGGCGGAGGCTATATTTGAGGGGTGCTTTGGACAATCGCGTAGTCGGCATCGACGTGGGCGGTACGTTTACGGACTTCGTTCTGCTCTGGGATGGCCAGATGGCGGTCTATAAGCTGCCTTCCACCCCCGCCGACCCATCCAGGGGAATCCTTCAGGGGATCAAGGAGTTGAAAGCGGATGGCGCGAGCTTCGTGCACGGTTCCACGGTCGCCACCAACGCCCTGCTTGAAAGAAAGGGCGCGCGGACAGCCTTGGTCACCACCCACGGTTTCGAAGACATCCTGGAGATTGGCAGACAGGACCGCCCAGAGCTATACAATCTGGAAGTGGAAAGACCTCCCGTTCTGGTACCGCGGGAGCTTCGCCTCGGCCTAAAAGAACGGGTGGACCACAACGGCACGCCCCTAGATCTTCCTTCTAAGGCAAACATAGATGAGATGGTAAACGTTATCCGGGAACTGGGTGCCGACGCTGTGGCTGTATCACTTCTGTTCTCCTTCCTCAACCCTGCCCACGAAGCGATGGTCAAAGAAACTATCGAGAGATCGGCTAACGATGTTTTTCTGTCCGTATCAAGCGAGGTCCTACCGGAGTTCCGTGAGTACGAGCGCACCAGCACAGTGGTGGTCAACGCGTATGTTGGCCCATTGATGTCGAGCTACCTTGGCACGTTGAACAAGGCGCTTGGTAGCGGGCTCCGGGTGATGCAATCGTCCGGAGGCAGCATCACCGCCTTGGCTGCTTCTAAACAACCGGTACGCACCATCCTCAGCGGTCCCGCCGGTGGAGTCGTCGGCGCTTTTCACGTGGCCTCGATGGCTGGCCACAGTGACGTCATCACCCTGGATATGGGAGGTACTTCCACAGACGTCTCCCTTTGTCCCGGCAGGATCAAGGAGACCGGGTCTTCCAACGTGGGCGGGTGCCCCATCGGTGTACCCATGATAGACATCCACACTGTGGGCGCAGGCGGTGGCTCTATCGCCCGCCTGGACCAAGGAGGCTCTTTGCGGGTAGGGCCGGATTCTGCCGGGTCGGACCCGGGTCCAGCCTGTTACGGAAAAGGGGATTTCGTCACTGTTACCGATGCCAACCTGATATTGGGCCGGTTGCAACCACAATACTTCCTCGGAGGGAAACTTCCTCTCGACCGAGACCGTACAGAAAGGCTTGTGGGAGAACTGGCCGGTAAGATAGACACCACCGCGGAGAAAGCCGCGCTGGGCATAGTTAGGGTAATCAACGCCGGCATGGAAAGAGCGGTCCGGGCCATATCCCTGGAGCGGGGTTACGACCCCAGAGAGTTCACCCTCGTTGCTTTTGGTGGGGCAGGCCCTATGCACGCATGCGAACTGGCCCAAGAGATGGGCATCCCCCGAGTGCTGGTGCCTCCCAGCCCAGGCGTACTGTCTGCGATGGGCGTCGCCATCGCAGACGTAGTCAAAGACTACTCTCGTACCGTCATGCTCCGAAGAGCCAGAAGGGGTCGCTTGGACGAAGAGTTCCGGACCATGGAAGCACAGGCCAGACATGACCTGGAAGGGGAGGGCATTGACCTCGAACAGGCGACTGCCAAACGCTTTCTGGATGTCAGGTATGTGGGTCAGTCCTATGAGCTAACCGTTGATTATCCCAAAGGCAAAGAGGAGCCCCTTCGGGCCATAGCATCCTCTTTTCATAGAACACATAAGCAGCGCTTCGGATACTCGGACCCCTCTGAACCCATCGAGCTAGTCAATCTCAGGCTGAAAATGGTTGTACCAGCCAAGAAGCTTCTCACCGAACCAGAAGCCTCTGCCGGCGAGAGCTCTCAGCCTGCGCGGTCAGGCGAGGCGAACGTGGTGTTTCAAGACGGGACCTTTGAGGCACCCCTTTATCTCCGGGAACGGCTCGGGAGTGGCAATCGGGTCGCTGGCCCGGCTCTGGTTGTTCAGATGGACTCAACGACCGTGATTCCGCCCGGCTGGGCCGCAAGTGTGGACCGATGGAAAAACCTGTTAATTAGTCATGGTGGATAAGAAAACGGTGGTCGATAAAATAGTTGATCCTATAAGCCTGGAGGTTTTCAAAAACCTGTTCATCTCCGTCTGCGAAGAGATGGGAGTTGCCCTCCAACGCACCGCCTACTCCCCAAACATCAAAGAAAGACGTGATTTCTCCTGCGCCATGTTCGACCCTGATGGGCAGGTGGTGGCTCAGGCGGCCCACATACCTGTGCACCTTGGCGCGATGCCTGCCTCGGTGGAGGCCGCGGTCGACGCTTTTGCCGGCTCATTTCAGGCGGGCGACGTCGTAATGCTAAACGACCCATATCTAGGCGGCACCCACCTGCCGGACATTACCATGGTCGCTCCCGTTTTCATAGAAGAGGGTGGCCAGCGCCACCTGGCAGGCTTCGTCGCCAACCGCGGCCATCACGCCGATCTGGGTGGCATGACTCCCGGCTCCCTGCCACTGTCCACGGAGCTTTATCAGGAGGGGATGATCATCCCTCCTATAAAGCTGGCACGTAAGGGCAGGCTCAATAAAGAGGTTGTGGAGCTCATCTGCCGCAACTCCCGCACGCCAAAGGAGCGAAAGGGCGATCTGGCCGCCCAGATCGCGTCCATCCGAGTAGGTGAGAAGAGACTGCAGGAGATCACCGCCAGATATGGGCTGGAAGTCGCGTCGGTCCATATGACGGCCCTGCTGGACTACTCGGAACGACTCGTCAGGGCCGCCATCGGCCTGATACCCGACGGCACCTTTCACTACACTGACCACATGGATGACGATGGGATAACCGATCAGCCTGTGCCCATCTCCGTGGCTGTAACGATCGATGGCGACAGTATAACCGTCGACTTCACAGGGACTTCGCCACAGCGGCCGGGGTGTATCAACGCACCTCTGGCCGTCACCGTATCGGCGGTGCTCTATATGATACAGTGCATCGCCGGAGCAGATGTCCCACCCAATCAGGGGGTTCTCCGCCCGGTCAAGGTCATTGCGGCCAAGGGATCTTTGGTAAACCCTGATCCACAACACGCAGTCGCTGGAGGCAATGTCGAGACATCGCAACGTATCACCGACGTGCTCTTCGCCGCCATGGCTCAGGCGTTGCCGCGAGTCATACCCGCGGCAAGCCAGGGAACGATGAACAACCTGCTGGTCGGAGGCCACGACGCCGACCGCGACCAGCCGTTCGTGTATTATGAGACCGTAGGTGGCGGGATGGGTGCCAGGCCGAACAGGGATGGAGTGTCGGGTATCCATACCCACATGACCAATACGATGAACACGCCCATAGAGGCGGTCGAGTTCGCGTATCCGCTTCGGCTCCGGCGGTACTCGATCCGTCACGGCTCCGGAGGTTCAGGCAAGTTCATGGGCGGCGACGGCCTCGTACGGGACATGGAGTTCCTGTCGAAGGCAACGGTGACGGTGTTGTCGGAACGCAGGCGGTTTGCGCCGTACGGACTCCAGGGCGGAGAGCCGGGCCAGACCGGTGAGAACGTGCTGTTCAGAGGCGGCTATGAGGAAGTGAGACTGTCGGGGAAAGAGGTGCTGGAGGTGGATCCGGGTGACGTTCTAAGTATATACACGCCAGGAGGAGGCGGCTGGGGCAAACCGTACGGGGTATCCAAAGGACTATCAGACTGATCGTCTGAAAGAGAGGCCTCCAATGCATGCAGTACGAGTGGAAAGCTACGTAAGGAGGCAGTTATGTGATTGATCACCCGTTGTCGAGGTCTAACAAAATTGTTGGAGGTGAAAAATGACACAGAGACGAATATACATCCTGGCGGCGGGCCTGGCCGTAATGGCTCTGGCGGCCTTCCTGGCTGTCGGCCTGGGTCCCTTGAGGGGATCGACACCATCGGTCGTCGCCGAGCCCGCTGGCCCACAGCTGCCCTTCGACCAAGACGGCAGAATGATGCAGATCATCGAGACCCTTGGCGACGGCCAATGTATACCAAGCCAGAGGGCCATTGACGACGCCATGGAGGGTCCTGTACGGGGGTTTACGAGTCTTGCCCTCAAAGGACGATCCGACTGACACAACCGATGCCGATGCGGCCCAGAGGCAGCATGAACTGGCTCTGGCAGCGGCACTGGAACAGTTCTCTCGTTCTGATACCCCTTGCCCCGTGCAGAAGGGCCGGGCCCTGGACCTGAAACTGTTCATCGAGGAAATCTCCCAGGTAGCGGAGCAGCTAGGCTAGGCCACGTCCCAGTGCGGCGCTGGCGATGCTTTGGACCAACCTCCTTGTGACGAGCTCCGTCCTTTGCTGGGCGAGGACGACCAACAGCCAATTATCGGTGGGCAGTCTACTGGAGGACCTCCGACGCTGGTTCCCGGATACTCCTACTTCCTCAGGAGTCCGGCCCTGGCTCCCACATTCCGGAACATCGACGAGGACACCTTTACCACGGAGCCTCTAAGCTCCGGAGACTGTGCTTCTGTGCTCAAGGAGACCAAGGGGATGATGCTTAAAGCGACCTTTGAGAGGATCGGGTTGGACTATACCGTTACTTACGCCGCATATCCTTCACAGAGGTGCCCATTTGGAGCATACAGTTTGTACCCGCGGAGTTCCTCAAGACAGTGAGCATGTGCAACGGCGGCTCTGGGGTAGTTACGACCACTGAGCTCAACCTAGTGCAGGATGTACCGCTGCAGTTCTTCTGGAGATATAACCACCGATAGCATCGTATGGAGAGGGCGGGCCGGTTGTAGCCGGCCGCCCTCTCCATACATCGTTGTAATTAGCTAGGCTTGGTGCCCCAGTGGATGACCACAGCGCCCAGCCCCATCCGACGGTAGCGCATGTCCTGGAGACCTACGTCTGAGAACAGCTCCGAAAGTGCGGAGACGGTGAGGAACTTGTCCACCGATCGGGGTAGGTAGGTGTATGCTGCCCGATCTCTGGCTATCACCTGTCCCATGAAAGGGACGATGTGGTGAAACCACAGCCGGAACATGGGGCGTAGAGGGCCAGTTTCCGTTTGGAAGGTGTCCAGGGAGACTACCCTGCCCCCTGGTTTCACAACGCGGACCATCTCCTCCAGGGAGCGCCGAACGTCTGGCATGTTCCTGATGCCCCATCCGGACGTTACGCAGGCGAAGGTGCCGTCTGGAAAGGGAAGGGATAGGCCGTCGCCCACGGAAAACTCGACTTTGTGCTCCAGCCTCTTGGAACGAGCTTTGGACTGGGCCAGCGTCACCATCTGCGGGAGCAGGTCCATACCCACGACCTTGTCAACGCTCTGGAGCCGCGCAAGGGCGATAGCAAGGTCACCCGTGCCGGTGGCCACGTCCAGAGCCGGTCCATGTTGTCCTTCGGTGGCTATCTTAGCGGCTAGCTTGCGCCACCGGTGATGACCACCGGCAGTCATCACCGTGTTCATCAGATCATAGCGGCCTGCGATACGTGAAAAGAGGTCGGCGACGTAGCGACGCCGGGCCTCACCCTGGAGATCAGCCATGGTTAATCCGCGGGCCCGGTGTACTGAAGCCCTTCGTCGAGGGCGGGGTCGATGTCCAGAGCCACCAGAATCCTCGCTACGACGAAGCGCACCACGTCCTGGATACTGGTGGGTTTCAGGTAGAAGGCCGGCTCGGGGGGCAAGACCACGGCCCCCATGCGAGCCAGGGTGAGCATGTTCTCCAGGTGCACCATGTGGAGGGGCGTCTCTCTGGGCACGATTACCAGGCGCCGTTTCTCCTTCAAGGTGACGTCTCCGGCCCTGAGCAGCAGGTTGTTGGCCAGACCGTGGGCCATCCCCGCGACGCTGCTCATGCTGGCCGGTACTACGACCATCCCTCTGGTGGGGAAGGTTCCACTGGCGATGGGCGCCCTCATGTCGCCGATCGAGTAGTAGACGAAGTGGGGATGCTCGCGCCACTGGCTGAGGGTTTCCGTGAAAGGCTCGTCCATCTCCTCCTGCCATACCAGCCTGGCGTTGTTGGTGCATACCAGGCTTGTGGGCACGTCCCGTCTGAGCAGCTCGTCCACGGTGTCCCGAGCAAGGACCGAGCCGCTGGCGCCGGAGATGCCTACGATCACGGGCTTGGAGCCGTTGGCCTTCACGTCACCACCGCCAGCACTGTGAATAGCAAAAGGGTTAGCGACACATATGTATTCACCGTGAAAAAGGCCTTCTGGAGCTTCGACATGTCCTGCGGGCTCACCAGGGTGTGCTGGTATATCAAAAGCGATGATACCAGGGCCCAGCCTATGAAGTAAAACAAGCCCAGGCCCATCCAGATCCCCAGGGCAAGAAGCGCCGCCGAGGCAGCCAGATGCATGGTTCTGTACCACCAGAAGGCTGCATCAACGCCGAAGCGCCTGGGTACGGAGTGAACGCCAAAAGAGCGGTCAAATGAGATGTCCTGGCAGGCGTAGAGGATATCGAATCCCCCGACCCACACGGCGACCGCAAAAGCGAGGAGGGCGGGCTCGGAGTCTATGGCTCCTGAGACCGCTATCCACCCTCCGACCGGCGCGATGGCGTCGGCCCACCCCAGCACGAAATGGCTGGACCACGTGTAGTACTTGGCAAAGGAGTAGAGCACCACGAACACGGCCGCCACAGGCGCCAGTGCGAAGGCCAGGCCGTTGAGCTGGGAGGCTGCGAAGATGAACACGCCTATCGAAGCCAGCATGAGGGCGGCCATCTCCCAGGGCCTGATCAGGCCCTGGGGTAGATGGCGGCCGGCGGTTCTGGGGTTGGCGGCGTCCTCTCTCCAATGGACAAAGCGGTTTGAGGACATGGCCAGGGTCCGGGCGCCCACCATGGCTACCGTTATCCAGATGAACTGGGACCAAGTGGGCCATCCCTCGGCCGCCAGGAACATGCCGATGTACGCGAAGGGTAAGGCGAACAGGGTGTGCTCGAACCGTACCGCCTCGTAGAAGAGGTGGGCCTTATCACTGGTTCGCTTTATCGGGCTCAATAGAGAGCTAGCAGTCGCCACTATGCAGCCAATCCCCCCAGACGGTAGATTTGTATTTCCTATTGCTGATGTCCACTAGCCAAATCTGCAGTTCAGGAAATATTCTTGCAATCCGCCCCCAGGCCACCCTGTGATGACTAGCTCGTGCTGGTAACCCAACTTTAGCCTGACTAGCCAGTGCAATAACACAATGTTCAGCTCCGTCGTTGAGTCGAGAGACCGCCCTGAAGAAGGCTTCGTAGAAGTCTTTAGCTCTCGCAGGACCACTCTTTTTATATCCGATCACTTCAATGTGCCATTTCTTACCGTTGCGTTCGGCGATGATGTCCACGTCGTTTTCCCCGTAGGTTCGCTGAGGGCTAAGGGAATACCTTTCTGATAGCAAAATCTCACGGAGGCATCGTTCAACTTCTGCGTTGGCGACTCCGGCGACAGCCACGCTTCTTTAGATCCCGTACTCGGCCCATTTCTTATCTACCAGGGCCTTTATCTCTGGGGTCATGACGGTGTCGGGTGGCCACTCACGCTGGCGGCCATCCATGGCTCCCTTGGCGGTAGCGTCGATGCCCATTTTGCTGCCGAACTTCGGCGTCGGCGACGCATGGTCCAGGTCGTCCACTGCCCCCTTGACGATCATGACGTCCTGGGCGGGGTCGATGTTGTTGGTGACCCGCCAGGCCACCTCAGACAAGTCGTGGACGTTGACGTAGTCGTCAACCACGATGATTGTCTTAGCCAGACTCATGAGGCCCAGTCCCCATAGCCCGTACATCAGCTTCTGGGCGTGCCCGGGGTATTCCTTCTTTACAGAGGCTATCACCAGGTTGTGGAACACCCCCTCAGCCGGCATATTTATGTCAACCAGCTCGGGGAGCACCATCTGCATTATTGGTAGGAACATCCGCTCGGTGACCTTGCCCATGTAGTAGTCCTCCATCAGCGGGCGCCCCACGATTATGGTCGGGTAAATGAGGTCCTTGCGGTGGGTTATGGCGGTGACGTGGAACACCGGGTAGGTGTCGGCCATAGAATAGTAGCCCGTGTGGTCGCCGAAGGGACCTTCGACAGCCTCCTCACCTGGCACAACGTACCCTTCGATCACCATCTCGGCGTGGGCGGGGACTTCTAAATCGACGGTCTTGCCCTTGACCATCTCCACCCCCTCCTGTCTGATGAAGCCTGCTATGACGATCTCGTCCATGTCCGGCGGCAATGGCGCGGAGCCGGTCCAGATCGTTGCGGGGTCGCCTCCGAGGGCTACGGCCACCTCCAGACGCTCCTGTCCTTGCTCACCGCTGACTCGGTAGTGGTGGGTACCTACTTTGTGTGTCTGCCAGTGCATCGCCGCAGTGCGGGCGTCAAAGACCTGGATGCGATAGGTGCCCACGTTTCTGCCACCGGTCTGCGGGTTACGGGTGATCACCAGGGGTAGGGTGATGTACCGGCCGGCATCCATGGGCCAGCACTTGAGGATGGGGTACTTGTTGAGGTCGACGTCTTCGCCGGTTACGATCACTTCCTGGCATGGGGCCTTCTTGACCGTCTTGGGCTGGAAGGAGGCCATTTTCACAAGTTGCCCAAGGGTGCGCACCTTCTCCATGAGGCCTTCCGGCGGCCCCTTCATCATACCCAGGAGTCCACGTATCCTCTCCACGAGATCGTCGAGATGTTCGGCGCCCAGTGCCCAGGCCATTCGCTGCTCAGTGCCGAAGATGTTTATGAGGACTGGCACGTCGTAGCCTTCGACGTTTTCGAAGAGCAAGGCCGGGCCGCCACTTTTGACCACCCTGTCGCATATTTCTGTTATTTCGAGTTCGCAGCTTACAGGCTCCTTGATTCTTTTCAGGTCGCCCTTTTGTTCTAAAAAGGCAATGAACTCCCGGAGGTCTTTAAACTTCATGGTTCACCTTTGAAATAGTCAGACATTGTACAGGACTTGTTCAAATTTGCAATATTAAGCGGCCGGTGGGAGGACCTTCTTGATCCATGGGACCAGGTCATCCAGCACGCCGTTACTGATCTCGTGCCGTATTGGATACTCGTTGTAGTCAGGATGATACCCCTCGGTCTCCAAATATGCCTTGGTCCCTCGGGCCATCTCCACCGAAATAATGTCGTCGTAGATCCCGTGAGAGATGAAGATGGGCTGGTTGCGCTCCTTTGGCAGGCGACCCTCCAACTCTTCGGGTTCGGGGGCCACGGAACTCAGGGCCACTATGCCTCCGAACACAGTCGGATTCACGAGACCGCACTGGTAGGCCATCACACCTCCCTGGGAGAAACCCAAGACGATGGTTTGGCCGGCCGCTGGGCCATAGAGTCCCAGAATCTCATCCAGGAATTCTTGTAGAATCCGGGTACCCTTTGACGAGTCCTCCATGGTCCGGTTGGCTCGGAGTGGCGTCCAGGCGTAGCCGGTCATGCCAGGTCCGATTGGGACCTCCATTGGGCCGTTGGGTGATATGTAAACGTAGCCTTTCGGGTCGATAGCGGGGGCCAGGCCTGGCAGATCGGTCATATTGGAGCCGAAGCCGTGGAGCATGATTACGAGTGGACAGTTCATATCGGGGTCGTAGTCGTCTGGATAGAGAGTCAGGTATGCGAGGTTCTTGGATTTACTGGACTTTGCTTCCATATGTCGATCCTCAGACGGCCATGCCGCCATCGATCCCGAGGACCTGACCCGTGATATACCCCGCTTCTTCCGAGCAGAGGAATGCAACCGCTTCGGCAACGTCCTGCGATGTTCCGAACCGTCCCATCGGTATCCGGTCCAGGATGCGCTTTTGGACGTCCTCCGACAACTGCTCGACCATCGTAGTTGTGATATACCCTGGCGCAACCGCGTTGACCGTGATGTTTCTGGAGGCCAGCTCCCTGGCGGCTGCCTTTGTAAGCCCTATCAGGCCCGCCTTAGAGGCGGCATAGTTGGCCTGCCCAGGGTTGCCCGAGACTCCAACAACAGACGACATGTTCACGATTCTGCCGTAACGCTGTCGCACCATATGCGTGACCGCAGACTTGGTGCAGAGAAAAGCACTTCGCAGATTTACGTTGATGACTTCATCCCAGTCCTCAGGGGTCATTCTTAGCAGCAGTTTGTCCCTGGTGATGCCCGCGTTGTTGACCAGGATCTCCAACTTCCCCAGCTCCTGGACAACCCTTTCCATCATCAAATCTACCTGGTCCTCTATGGAGACATCGGCGCCGATAGCGAATGCCTTGCCGCCTCCTGAGTTGATCTCGGTTACCACTCGTTCTGCACCGGCTGCGTCGGTGTTATAGTTGACGGCCACCCTTGCTCCGGCTTTACCAAGCCGTAGGGCTACGACCTGTCCGATACCTTTGGAGGCACCTGTCACCAGTGCCGTTCGGTCATTTAGATCCTTCACGGACTTCACCTATGTCTTGGCGGCGCTGCGCAAGTCTGCCAGGCCGGTTTTGAGTCCCTCCACCAAGTTCAGCTCCACGCAACGTCTCGCCGTATCGATGGCGCCGGCGACCCCGCGGGCCTCGGATGCCCCATGGCCGATTAGGACCACACCATTTACGCCAAAGAGGGGGCCACCCATCTTCTTTGGTAAGTTGTTAACTTCCCAAAGGTTGGCCGCGAAGGCCGCGAGGTCTTCATCCGGGAGCTTCCCGTTCAAAGACTGTTTGACATATTTGGCTGTCACCGCCCCCAGCCCCTCCGTGAACTTCATCAGAATATTGCCGACAAAGCCGTCGCATACTATGACGTCCGCCTTATTGGTGAAGAAGTCCATCCCTTCGACGTTACCGACGAAATTCAGAGAGCTTTTTTGGAACAACTCGTAACCCTCGGTTACTTGGCGGTTCCCTTTGGCCTTTTCCGAGCCCACGCTGAGAAGGCCGACTCGGGGGTTCTCTATCCCAAGAAAGAGGCGGGAGAAAACGCACCCCATCGCGGCGAAGTCGAGAAGTAATGACGGTCTGCAGTCCACATTGCTGCCCATGTCTACAGCCATCGCCTTAGGGGCTAATCCAAGGAATGGCCCACCCAAACAAGGGCGTTCCAGTCCGTCCAGTGTGCCCAGCATTAGGGCGGAGCTGGCCATCGCAGCTCCCGTCGAGCCCATGGTAACCAGGGCATCAGCTTTGCCCTGCTTGATCAGTGCGGTCGCGACGACGACGGACGACTTCGGCTTTTGTCTAAGAGCGTGAACAGGGTGCTCATCATCACCGATCTTCCCTTCCGAGGGGACGACTCTAATTAGCCCTTCGGCATCCGGATGCTTGCTTAGGGCTTCATTAACGGGCTCCGGATCGCCAACCAATATGATCTCGACGTTCTTTTGAGACTGAGCCGCTTCTACGACCCCATCGACTACTTCAGACGGACCATGGTCACCACCCATCGCATCCACAGCGACACGAACCTTAGACTCGGAAGAGTTATCAAACGCTGGGTCCATTATCTTTCTATCTTGCATCAGTCGGAGAGTTTGACGGAGGCTACTCCGCTAATCAACTCCTCCCCTTTACTGTTTTTTATTCCTATGGAACATTCAAGGGTCTGGGAAGCGCTTTTGGTTACCTTACCCCAGGTGGTTACACCGTCTCCGGGACGAGCGGCGCCCCTAAGCTTTACCTTGAGGTTACCCGTCTCCAGCCATGCCCTCCCGAAAGCCTTGGTCAGCATCTCGGAGATGAAGGCCAAGGTAAGCATACCATGGGAGATGACCCCGCTGAACTGGGTTTTGGATGCGAATTCCGGGTCAAGGTGTAATGGGTTGAAGTCCCCTGAAGCGTCGGCATATCTGGCAATCTGTTCCTGAGTTAGAAACTTTTCCACTACAGGAAGGGAATCCCCCTCTCGCCATTCAGCCATCGGGCGCTTCAGCCGCTGGGACCAACACCGTGGTTTTACCGCTGGCCGCGGTTTCGTCATTCGAGTCTCGAAGAGTGAAATCAACCGAGATAAACTTCCAGTCTCCCCTGACGACTGGCCTGCCAAGACGGCCCTTACATGAGACTCTCTCGCCCTGGCGGACTAGGCGGCCGCATTGTACTTCCTGGGAAGCGTGGATGGTGCCTGGTGGCAGGGAGAGCTTTTCCAAAAGGGCGCCAAGGGCAAGGGCGGCTAATGCCAGAGGAGGGACGGCCTTGAGATCTTCGTAGACGGGCAGAGAGTCTGCTACTGCGGCCAGATATTTGGTAACGAACTCCCGACCTACAATCCATTCTCCGACAACGAACTCTTCACCTGGCACTGGTAACAAAGGTGTTCCTTGGCTCAAAACCGAGCCGCAAAAATAGTCGCGTAACGACGCTTATTGGATGGCTGTCGTGTCGTAGCGCCGTCGATTATAGCATAGGGTTGGGAGGTCAGGGCCAACGATAAGCTATAGCTCGACTTCTCCGGACCCGTGGGGTAGCGAATGGGCTCTGACGGTTGCCGAGGCGTCGCTCTCGGATATGCTTAGATGGGTGCCTACCTCGGATGCGCCGACTCGGATATACCCCAGACCTATCAGTTCGCCGGTGGTCGGCACTTTTGCTATGGACGACACGGCGCCGACTTCTTTGCCGTTCTGTGTTAGCTTGTCTCCAGTCTCCACTATAGCATCAGGAGAAAAGCTCAGAGAGACCAATCGTTTCTGGACCTTCTTGTAGGTATCCAGTCGCGCTATGACTTCCTGGCCGATATAGCATCCCTTGGTGAAGCTAATAGACCCCCAGAGGCCGCTTTCCAGGGGGTTGTAAGCTTCTCCCAACTCCCGGTCGTAACCCGGAGAGGCCTGCTCTAACCGGAGAATCTCGTAGGTTTCAAAACCTATTGGTTCAGCTCCGGCAGCGGCGACGGCTTGCCAGGCCTTCTCGGCGTCATCGGCTTTAACCAACAGTTCGAACATCGGCAGGTCAACAAGGTCTCTACGGATAACATGCGCATCCACGCCGTTCAAGACCACAGGGGCGGATTGAAAGGGCTCAAATTTGGATAGTTTGGTGTCTGTCACGCCGCCCAGCAACTCGGCAGCCTTGGGCCCGATAACCGTCAGCATCGCCGTAGTGGCTGTGATGTCTTCTAAGGCGGCGTCTTCGATGATCGTGTACTTGTCGATCCACTGGGCCACCTTGTCTGGGGTTTGAGGGCCGGTCAGCAGAAGAACGTAATCTCCCAGATTGAGGACCGTCAGCAAGTCGATGATGCGCCCTTTGTCGGTTGTGAGCACGGTTGTAGAACCCTGGCCGGGCTCGAGGGATAACACTTCGTTAGTTGACAAGCGGTTTAAGAGGTCGAGGAAGTCCTGACCGGTGGCCTTTATTCTGCCTAGATGAGAAGAATCGTATACCGCGGCCCCATTCATCGCGACCAGATATTCCTTCGCCCCGGTTGTATATTTGGAAGGCACCTCCCAGCCATGCCAGTCCTTGAATTCGGCACCGGCGGCATTGGAAGCTTCATATAGCGGAGTTCGCTGCCCCATTTACCCTCCAGCAGGTCCTAAATCTTGCAGCGCCGCCTTATAATTATAAGGCGGCGCTGCAAGATTTACGTTAGTGTCCCAGATTAGACAGAGAAGGAGTTACCGCATCCGCATGACTTCTTGGCGTTGGGGTTTTGGAACACGAACCCCTTTCCGTTCAATCCATCGGAAAAGTCGAGTTCCGTTCCCGCCAGAAATATGTAGCTTTTCTTGTCGACAAGGATCTTGATGCCCTGGTTATTATCGACAATCTTGTCTTCCGGAGTTGCCTCAGAGCCGTTGACGACGCTAAGGGTATAAAGGAGTCCGGAGCATCCACCGCCCTTCACACCGACCCGGACACCGACATCCCCCTCGATGCCCTCTTTCTGAGCGAAATATTTGACTTTGCCAGCGGCTTTGTCGGTAACGTTTATGGTAATGGTGCCGTCTTCAGCTAACGTGGTCATACAGCCTCCTAATACTCAACAATAAAATTATATTAGTTGGTGACCTTTTGAGTCAAGCGACTGTAGTTAGGATTTCTCTTTTCCGAAGAGCGGGGAGTCGTAAGCGAGAATCCACTACGGCCCCGTGGAGGGAGCTGGTGAAGGTCTTCTGCCGCCTGGAAGCGCGGGGCGAAATACATGGAGGGCGCTTCGTCTCGGGGTTCGTGGGGGAACAGTTTGCCCTGCCGGAGGCCGTCGAGATGCTGAGACGAGTCAAGAATATAGCCCCTGCGCGGCGTTTGACCATAGTCTCGGCCTGCGACCCTCTAAATCTGGTGGCATCCTGACCCTAGGAGACGGGCTTCTGGTCAGCGCTCCGAGTAGGCGTCCTGGGTCAGGGGGCCAATAGCCAGGTAGGCCATTTTCCCTACGACCTTTGGGGCCGGAAGCCCATGTCCCTGGAGAACAGCGGGAGTAACCTCATGACATATTTAGTCAGGAGGTTACCACGGATGAAGTGCTCATTGGGACTCTCAATAGCTGCGGTCGCGGCTCTGGCCGTCGGTGCTCTTTCTGCCTGCGGTGACGACCCCGCGGGCAAAGTGAGAATAACGGAACCATCAGACGGAGCAAGTGTCGTTAGTCCATTCAAGGTCGTAATGGCTGCCGAAAAGTTGGCTGTAGAGCCCGCTTCCGCAGGCGTCAACGATGGGCGGGGCATCACCACATCGTTATCGACAAAGACCTGCCTCCCAAGGGCCAACCCGTTCCAGCAGACGCTCAGCACCTGCACTTCGGCAAGGGTCAAACGGATGCTACGCTAGACTTACCACCTGGAGAACATACTATCCGTCTGCTCTTTGCCAAGGGCGACCATATTCCGTACGACCCTGAGATCACTTCCGATATTAAAGTAAAGGTTACCGAGCAGAGGAAGGTCTCTTTTATCGAACCAAAGGACGGCGCTACGGTCACGGGGCCGTTCGCCGTAAAAATGGCAGCGCAAGGGCTGGTGGTGGAGCCAGCTTCTTCAGGAGTTAACTCGGGACAGGGACACCATCACATCATCGTTGACGCCGACCTCCCAGCCAACGGCCAGCCTATCCCATCGGACGCTCAACATCTGCATTTCGGTGGGGGCCAAACGGGGACCACACTGGACCTGACACCCGGTGAACATACCCTTAGCTTGGTCTTCGCTGACGCTGCCCACGTACCTTATTCCCCATACGTCACTGCAAGCGTAAAAGTTCGGGTCGCCGAATGAGGTCAAACAGGTTCTGAGTGGCCCTTTGCCGCGCTCCCCTTCGTCCTTCCACTGGAAGGATTGGGGTGAGCGGACCGGCCACTTGGCGGGGGTAGAAGCGGTCGAGCCAAAGCCGAATAGGGACTGCCTTGTTCCACACGATATAGCTTGCTATAATTCATGAAATGCAGTGGGCCCGTAGCTCAGATGGTTAGAGCGCGGTCCTGATAAGACCGAGGTCGATAGTTCGAGTCTATCCGGGCCCACCAGACTGTACTGTACTGCGAACTCGTCCGTTCAGGGCCACCTCAGCGGCGTCCGCTCCACCTATGGGAGAGTCCTCCGGCGTGGGTATGGAGTGGACGATGGCGGCCCTGCCGGGCTTGACCACGACCTCCTTGACGAAGGAGCCGACGAAGGCTTTGGTCTCAGTCAGCTCGCTGGTCTTGAGGAAGTCGCTCATCTCGGCGGCGAAGGCGGCGATGGTGTCGGCGCTGTCGAGGAACTGACGCCTCTCTTTTAGCAGCGCCCTCGCCTCCTCTGTGGCGATCTCCAGCTTCTCCTTGCGTTCCCGGAGTTCCACGGTGAGGTCCGAAGCCTCGGCCACGTCTACGCTGTCGCTCCTCGCTATGAAGTGCCAGACGCGGCCCAGTTGGTTCTTCACCTCCTCAAGCTCCCCGTCGATACTCTCCAGCCGCTGACGCTGGTCGCGGGCCACCCCGTCCATCTCCTCGTCCAGCAGCTTCACCAGGTCTCTGATGTTGGACTCGGTGAGGATGTTGGCGCGAATCTCGTCGACGATGAGCTTCTCGAAGCTCTTGGCGTTGAGCCTGGGGGTCTTGCAGGTTCCCTTGCCCCGCTTGAGCAGGGAGTGGCAGATGTAGTAGGTGTACTTGCCGCTCTTGGCCTCGGCTGCGGTCATGGCCTTGCCGCAGGTCTCGCACTTGGCGATGCCGCTGAGCAGGTAGGGGCTGGAGGCGCGGCGGGGGTTCACCTTCTTCGGGGCGCGGGAGCCGAGCAACCTCCTGGCCTTCTGGAAGTCCCGCTTGGAGACGATGGCGGGGTGTGCGTCCTCGACGCGCACGGGCGGAGCTCCGTCTTTGGCGTTGGCTCCCCAGACCACGGTGCCGGTGTAGGCTTCGTGGGAGAGCATGGTGTGGATGGTGGTCTTGAGCCACTTCTTGCCGTTGGTGGTTGGGATGCCCTCGGCGTTGAGAGTCTTGGTCACGTCGAGGATGCTCTTGCCCTGTAGCACCATGTCGAAGATGCGGCGGGCCACGGCGTCGGCGGGCGGGTTCAGCTCAAGCTTGGGGCGCTTCGCGGCCCCATCCTGGACGTGGACCCGCTTGTAGCCGTAGGGTGCGTAGGTGGTCATCCAGAAGCCTCTCGACGCGGCCTCCCGCATCCCCCGCGTGACCTCCTGGGCGAGATTCTCGCTGTAGAACTCGTCCACGCTCTCGATGATGGCCTCAAGGAGCTTGCCCGTGGGGGTGTCGTCGGCCTGCTCGGTGATGGAGACCACTCGGACGCCTCTGCGTCTCAGCATGGACTTGAAGGCGACGGCGTGCTCGCGCTTCCGGGTGAATCGGGAGAATTTCCAGACGAGAATCTCCTTGAAGGGAGCCTCGGGCTTGGCGGCCTCGTTCAGCATCTTCTGGAACTCGGGCCTGTCGGCGATGCGGCCGCTCTCGGCCTCGTCCACGTACTCGCGGGCGACCAGGTAGTCGTGCTTCTCGGCGTAGTCCCTGAGCGCCCTAAGCTGGGCGGCGATGGACAGGTCCACGTCCTGGCGGTCGCTGGACACTCTTGCGTAGAGGGCCACTGGCGTGAGTGGCTGTAGGTGCTTCTTCATGCTGTCCTCCTTGAGCCTTTCGTACCGGTCTGGCGAGCTTTCAGTCTCTCGTAGCGGATCGTCCGCATCCACTCCCGCTCCTCCATGTAGTTGCGGAGGGCCTCGCGGATGAGCTCGCTCATGGTGCGGCCCTCTTCGCGCATCACGTCCTGCACCTGCCCGGCCATCTCAGGCGGCAGGGAGAACGTAATCGTCTTGGTGTTTCTGTTGATGAATTTCTTGTTCATATGCTGTCTTACAGTGTATCATGCGGCATCCGGCCTTCCGCTGTCAAGAACACCCTGGTCCAGCGTCCCAGGGTATTTTAGTTGTCGCTATCGGCCCTCCGAGTCCGTTCGTCGTGAGCTGGTCGAGCCATGAACGGACGGCCCTCCGGCAAGCCTGTCTTGAGCTTGCCGAAAGGCTCAGGGCCAACGGGACGGCCAACAACAAAAGGTCCTTGATTACGGCCAGCGGCTCCGCATTTTGCGATTTGGATTACCGGCGTCGTTGACTGGCAGCCGGGAAGTCGCCCCGGCAACCGTCCTGACAACGAGAAAGGGGAGAGCCGCCCCGCTTTCCCCTTTCCATTTGAACGATAAGCCCGATTGGGGCCGGATTGTGTAATATTGAATGCACATATCAGCTATTGTCAGAGAGGTGGAATATGATCAATGCAAGGCCGCCTCGCCGCGTTGGCCCGGCCGACAGGCCAACACGGTTTCCTTCCTGCAAAGTGCTGGCCGTCATGCTTATGGTTCTGGTCTCCGTGTCCTGCGCCTCTTCAGATGACAGCGAGATATTTGAGTTTGCGGTTGGGCCGGAGCTCAGGGACTGCGTCGGAGTGGCGCCCATGAGATGCATGGTGGTCAACGGCGAGCTCTTCTACGACGCAATAGAAGGTTTCGACTACGTTGAGGGATTCGACTATCTGCTCAAGGTAGAGCGGTATGATGCCTGGCCGGACCAGGAAGAGCCGCCCCAGGATGCATCGAGGTACGGCTACCGGCTCATTGAGGTCATCAGCAAGACGCGGCGGATGTGAAGTGGCATTTCACAGTTGAACGCCTTAAGGCCCTCTGGAGCGTGGACTAGGTCGCTTCCATATGGCTAGCCTCATCATTGTTGTGCTGGCGTTATGCAGCCTGAAGTGATCCATGGTTGGGCATGGTCACCACGAGTTCCTCCTGCAGGCCCCATTTGAGCATTGCCCCGGGAGGCAGTGGCACGTGCATTCAATTTCGGGCGAATGAACCAAGATTCCGATATGGGTTGGTTCAGACAACTCGGCAAACGTCGAGGCAGTCGACCACGCTGTGCCGGTGAAGCCACGGGAACTCTGACTAAGCACTCTTACGGCGGATGCCAGCCTGAAGGAGCCGGGGCGGCTACTTACCGCTCGTACCAGCCCGAACCGAACAGCAGCCCGTCGTGGCGCACCATCCAGGTGTGCTTCTGCTGGTCCTCGTCCGATTCCGGGTTCTCCAGGACGTAGTCCACCCAGCGCCCCTCCTCGGTAGCCGCCAGCAGATCGTCGCCGTAGAAGTAGCCGGCAGCGTCCACCCGGAGGCTGGGATCCCGCCCTACGAACTTATCGTTGTGGTGGGCTATCGTATAGCCGTCCTCGTCGACGATGAAGACGTACCATTGGCCGTCGACGCTCTCCTTCGAGCTGTAGTAGTCCATTGTCGCCTCCAGGCCCAGGGCGTCGTAGAGGTTAAGGGCCTGCTGTACGAAGGACTTGGTGTATGCGGGGGCGTCGGACTTGCTGGGGCCGCGTTCGTACCATCCCGAGCCGAAGACGAGCCCGTCGTGCAACACCATCCAGGAGTGCTTGGTCTCCGCGGCGCCGGAGGCGGGATTGGGGAAGGTGTAGTCGAACCAGGCGCCATCCTCGTCCGCGACAGCCGCAACCGCCTCGCCAGCAGGATAACCGTTCGGCCCTACAGCCGCGGAGGCGGGGCGGTCAACCAGGTCCGGGTTGGCTGCGTGGGCCAGCACCACGTCGTCCTGGTCAATGATGAATAGGTACCACTGGCCATCGAGGCTCTCTTCGGTGTTGTAGTAGGCGAGGGTCGCCTCCAGGCCCAACGCGTCGTAGAGGTTCAGGCCCTGCCGCACGAAGGACTGGGTGTATGCGGGGGCGTCGGACTTCCTTGGGCCGCCTTCATACCAGCCTGTGCCGAAGACGAGCCCGTCGTGCAGCACCATCCAGGAATGCTTCGTCTCCGCGGCGCCGGTGGCGGGATTGGGGAAGGTGTAGTCGAACCAGGCGCCATCCTCGTCCGCGACGGCCACTACAGACTCGCCCGCGGGATAGCCGTTCGGGCCGATGGCGGCGGAGGCGGGACGGCCAACCAGGTCTGGGTTGGCGGCGTGAGCGAGCATCACGTCGTCCTGGTCGAGAATGAAGATATACCACTGGCCGTCGATGCTCTCCTTAGTGTTGTAGTAGGCGAGAGTTGCGTCAAGCCCCTCAGACTCGTACCTGCCGATGGCGTTCTTGACAAGGTACTGGGTGTATTCGGAAGGCGACGACCTGCGAGGCGCGAGGGCCATCTTCCCATCTGCCATCTGCTCCGTCTTCTTGCTGGTGGGTTCCGGCTCAGGTTTCTTGATGTCGTCCAAGACCTCCTGCACGATCTGTTCGACCTGCGCACCGGTGAGCCCCGGTTCCGGAGCAGGGACATTGGCAATCTCGGAGCGGACAATTTCCGAAACGTCCGCGCGGGTAAGGCCCTCACCGGTATCCCCACAAGCGATCAGGAAAAACGGTACGAACAGGGCCAGTGTCAGCATTGCGGCGATACGGAGCGCCTGGTTCTTCATCTCATCGTTCCTCGTAGTAGCGTTCATGGTTTTGGCCGGCCAACTGCGACGCCCGTCAGAAAGTCTCGGCTTCAGGGCCGAACCACTTCTCGATGAGGGCGTTCAACGAGCCGTCCTCTTTCATGGCGTCGATGGCCCGGTCCAGCTTGTCTTTCAACGAGCCGTCGGACTCCCGGACGCCGACGCCGGTACCGGCGTCGAGCATGACCTGGGGTCCGACGATTGCCAGTCCCTCTCCGCTCTTCGTCATGTACTCGTGGGCGAACCCGATATCGACCAGCACCGCATCCGCCTCGCCTCTCAGGACGGCCGAAAAGACATCTTCGGCCAACTCGTACTCCACCAGCGTTGCGCCGGACTCCGACAGGTAGTCCGCCTGGATGGTGGCCACCTGGGCGGCCACTCTACCGGCAACCGCTTCGTCACTGGCCCCTGCCAGGGCGATGTATACCGATGGACTGGGCGGGATGTACGGCTGCGTGAAGTCGATGACCTCGTCCCGCTCGTCGGTGATGCTCATTCCCGCCATGATGGTGTCGTACTTGCCCTCCACCAGGTTGGGTATGATGCTGTCCCATTCGTTGGTCACCCAGACGCATTCCAGATCGGCCCGCCGGCACAGCTCGTCGCCCAACTCCCGCTCGAACCCGTCGACCTCGCCCTCGTCGTTGATGAAGTTGTAGGGGGGATAGGCTCCCTCCGTGCCCATCCTGACGACTTCGGGTCCTCCGATGCACGACAGGCAGAAGGACATGAGCACGGCAATCGCAAAGACCAGTCTGACCATTTTCACGTTCGCCTCCATCGCGTAGTGAAGCCGGACGCCATCCAACGTCCTCCTGTTCAGATCGGCGACGACTCCTGGAGCCGGGCCGAAGACTGGATATCCTGTTCGCCGATTGCTCCGGGCGCTGCGGTCGCGTGAAGCCGGAGTCCCAGGGCGCGCACCACCTTGAGCACGGTGGCGAACTCCGGGTTGCCGTCGGCGGACAGCGACTTGTAGAGGCTCTCCCTGCCCTGCCCCGTCTCCTGCGCGACCAGCGCCATTCTCCGGGCGCGGGCGATGTCTCCAAGGGTGGCCATGATCAGGCCCAAGTCTCCCTCTTCCAGGGCGACATTCAGGTAGGCCGCCATGTCTTGCTCGGTCTCAAGGCGCTCCGCCGGGTCCCACGGCCGGGTCTGCGTCTTTTCCACTGCTGCTGCCCCCTATAGTCTCCCGGCCAGCTCCGGAGCCCTTCGTACGTCCCGCCTCCTGGCTGTCCTTGTCGCCTCCGGCCAGAAGGACGGGTCCTGGCCCCGGTGCACGACGTGCACCCGGCAGCCCGGTCCGTAGTCGATGCGAATCTCCGAAACCCCTTCGCCCACTGGCCTCACGTCGCCGGGATTGCCCAGTGGCAGCCGCATCAGGCGGCTGTCGACTCGCACCCTCGCCTCCCTGTCTCGAAGCCTCCTGAACCAGCGGGCGTAGACTTCGGTCTGACGAATCTCGGCCATCACCCTATTGTAGGCCGCAGGATACCTTGGCGCAAGGGGTGAATGGCCGCTACGGGGGGGGCGGAAACGGGGCCAGCAGGGCTCGCGCACAGCCCCCCCTCACAGGGCGCGAGATTCGAGGGGACATCGGCGGTGTTATACCCGTGTACAGGAGATCGCACGGGGCGGCAAGTTGCGAGTCTGGCGATTCCGTAGCTGGAATCGGGGTGAATGGGGCAGTCTGCCACATAGGAGCAAGCAATCCGATTCCGGTGCTCCTTCCACCTCTACAGGACAGTCGCAGCTTTGGAAATTGACAAAGTGCAATCGGAGGAATCGGGCGGGAGTGGACAGTGCCAGCTTTGAGAATTGCACTTTGTCAATCGGGCGTGGGGACGGGACGAACGGGAGCCGAAGGGCGGAATCCGGGCCGGTCAACAGGTGTTGCTCTTGTTCGACTGTGATACAGGCAGATCTCCTGACAGTAAGGGCAAGCTCGTGCAGCGGAGCATTCCGTTGCAGGTCCAAAGCCCAATAGGAAAGGGTATTGAAAATCTGTTCAGCAAGCCGACATTAGAAAAGGCTCGCCAGCACAAACCAGGATTCTTCATTACCGAGGAAGAGCACGGTGGCACGGATAAGGATGGACAGCCCACTCTCATCCCTGAGAAATGGACCATCAACGAAAGTGAGAAGGGGAATCTCTGCGACTGGCTTTGCGAAAATGGCACGCCGGGAGATTTTCAGAAGTTCCAGCTAGTTTTCGACATGATCGAGGAAGCAGTGGGTTTGTCTACCCCAAGCCTCGCAGGCACTGAATCCGAGACCACCCCATGACCATCCTAACGGAAGCGGACGTTGAGCAGGCCGCACTTGACTGGCTTGCAGCCCTCGGCTGGCAGGTGGCCCACGGCCCGGACATCGCGCCGGGCACGCCCAACGCCGAGCGCACCGACTATGGGCAGGTGGTGCTGGAGCGTCGGGTGCCGGACTCCCTCGCCGAGTTGAACCCCAGCCTGCCCCCACCGGCGCTGGACGACGCCTTCCGCAAGCTCACCCGCCCCGAGGGTTCGACCCTTGAATCCCGCAACCGTGCCTTCCACCGAATGCTCGTCGAGGGGGTGGCGGTAGAGTACCGGGCTGACGGTGGAGCCATTCGCGGAGCGCAGGCGCAGGTCATCGATTTCGACAACCCCGCCAACAATGACTGGCTGGCCGTCAACCAGTTCACCGTCACCGAGAACAGGAACACCCGTAGGCCGGACATCGCGCTGTTCGTCAACGGGCTGCCATTAGGCGTCATCGAGCTGAAGAACCCTGCGGACGAGGACGCCACCATCTGGACGGCCTGGCAGCAGTTCCAGACCTACAAGGCGGAACTGCCAACCCTGTTCTCCATGAACGAGGCGCTCATGGTCTCCGACGGGACCGATGCCCGCATCGGCACGCTGACCTCCGGTCGGGAGTGGTTCAAGCCCTGGCGCACCGTCACTGGGGAGACGCTGGCTGGCCCCCACATGACCGAGCTACAGGTGATGCTGAAGGCGTCTTTGAGCCGGGCCGCTTCCTCGCCCTCGTCCGCGACTTCATCGTGTTTGACGACGACGGCAGCGGCGCTCTGGTCAAGAAGATGGCAGGCTATCACCAGTTCCACGCCGTCAAGGTCGCGGTGAATGAGACCCTGCGGGCTGCGAAGCTGCAACGCGACGAGGCACAGGTCGCCGAGGAGGGCGGACGGTACGAGGCAGGCCGCAAACCCGGTGGAGAGCTTGGCGACCGGCGCATCGGCGTGGTCTGGCATACCCAAGGATCAGGCAAGAGCCTGACCATGGCCTTCTACGCCGGCGCCATCGTCCGAGAGCAGGCCATGGAGAACCCGACTGTCGTGGTCCTGACGGACCGCAACGACCTGGACGACCAGCTCTTTGGCACCTTCTCCCGCTGCCAGGACCTGCTGCGCCAGCCTCCAACCCAGGCGGAGAGTCGCGCCGACCTGCGCAACAAGCTGTCGGTGAACGCCGGGGGAGTGGTCTTCACAACCATCCAGAAGTTCTTCCCGGAGGAGAAGGGCGATACACACCCTACGCTATCGGGGAGGCAGAACATAGTGGTCATCGCCGATGAGGCCCACCGCAGCCAGTACGACTTCATCGACGGCTACGCCCGTCACATGCGGGACGCCCTGCCCAACGCCTCCTTCGTTGGCTTCACGGGGACGCCCATCGAGCTACAGGACGCCAACACGCGCGCCGTGTTCGGAAACTACATCAGCATCTACGACATCCAGCGTTCCGTTGAGGACGGGGCCACAGTGCCCATCTACTACGAGAGCCGTCTCGCCAAGCTGTCTCTGGATGAGCGCGAGAGGCCGTCCATAGACCCGGAGTTCGAGGAGGCCACCGAGGGCGAAGAGGTCGAGCGCAGGGAGAGGCTCAAGACCAAATGGGCACAGCCGGAGGCGGTAGTCGGCGCGGAGAAGCGGGTAGGGCAGATCGCCGAGGACATCGTGGCCCACTTCGAGCAGAGGCTGGAGGCACTGGACGGCAAAGCGATGGTCGTCTTGACCTGCCCCAATAGTTGTACCGCAAATCATGAGACACTGATAGCGCTTGGAGCAGAGGAGGTGAGGATGGCCTCTGGAGCAGGAGGGCGATAGCCCAGGGCGCTGTGGGGGCGTTGGTGGTTGTACTCGTGGCGCCACTGCTCGGTGAGGACCTGCACCTCCCAGAGGGTATCGAAGAGCTCCCGGTCCAAGAGTTCGTCCCTAAGCTTGCCGTTGAAGCTCTCAACATACCCATTCTCCCAAGGGCTACCCGGTGTGATGAAGAGGGTTGTGACTCCCACCCCTTGGAGCCACAACCGCACCGCCCTGGCGGTGAACTCCGGCCCGTTGTCCGAGCGGAGGTGCTCCGGCACGCCACGCTGGACCATGAGGTCCCCCAGGCATTCAATGACATGGGGTGAGCGTAACGAGCGACCCACATGGATGGCCAGACACTCCCTGGTATACTCATCCACCACTGTCAGGAGACGAACGGGTTTGCCGTCACTGGTACGAAGGGCCACAAAGTCGTATGCCCAGACGTGGTTCCGTCGTTGTGGCCTCAGCCGCACGCAGGAGCCGTCAGTAAGCCAGAGTCGGCCCCGTTTGGGCTGTTTGGCTGGTACCTTGAGTCCTTCCCGTCGCCAGATCCGCTCCACCCGCTTGTGGTTCACTCTCCATCCCTCCCATTGCAGCATGGCAGTCACCCGCCGGTACCCATACCGTCCGTACCGACTGGCCAGCCGAACCACTGCCATCGTCAGGGCCTCCTCATCATCGGCCACTGTTGCAGTGTACCTCTGTGTTGACTGGGGTTGCTCAAGCGCCCGGCAAGCGCGCCGCTCAGAGATGCCATACCGTTCCCGTGCCAACTCCACGCATCTCCGCCGGCGGGCCGGGCTCAGAAGTTTCCCCGTGCTGCCTCCTTCAGAATCTGGTTGTCCAACGTCAGGTCCGCTACCGCACGCCTGAGTCGTCCGTTCTCCGCTTCCATCTCCCGCAACCGCCTCGCCTGGTCTATTCTCAGCCCCCCATACTGCTGCCGCCACCGGTAAAACGTATGGTCTGATACCCCGATACCCCTGCATGCCTGGGCCACCGTCTCCCCTTGCGCCAGGGCCACCTCCGCTTCCCGCAGCTTCCCTATGATCTCTTCTACACTGCGCTTTTTACTCGCCATTGACTACCCCCTCTCACCAGCTCCACTTTACGAGTTTATAACTGGACCAGTTTTTGGGGGGCAGGTCACGAGAAGCTCGGCCAACTCCTGCGGCGACAGCTCGGCCATCTTCAACAGGCGTTCCAGCCGCTCCCCGAAGTCCTCGGGAAAAGGGGTTCGCCGTTGCTTCCCGGTGCTCCCTTCACGTCCTTCGACAGCCATGGCGCAACCTCCTCGGTCTCTGTCTGTGATTGCCTCCTCGTCCAAATCCGTTTTGCAGAAGCCTCCCCGGAACGAGAACAGAGCGTCTCAAACCGAGACGGCCCCCGGACGCCGAGAGTGCAGACGCCCGCGTCCGGGATCATGCAGCCTTGATCTCCACACCCCTTGTGCGCCCTGTGCCAGGCTGCCGCAAGGCAGCGTTAGCGTCTTCCGGGGTGGTGCAGACCCAACGATACACCAAAGGGGCCTCCCATCCAAGACGAAGCGGAGGCCCCCGGTGCGGCAGGCGGTGAGCGGCGAGGAGGGGGAAGGGCCGGAAAAGACAGGAGGGCCGGGCGGTTCAAATCCGCCCGGCCCTCCTTGCGTCGATGGACAGCCGTTGCCTGTGGCGTTGGCCGTCAGTCCAGACCCACGGCGGCCTCCTCCGGACCGTTCCCGCCGCCGACGGGTTCCAGGCCCCTTACTCCCACGCCGTACCGCCTGCCGTCCACCTCGACGGTGGCGCTGGTGTACCTGAGCAGCGTCCCGACCTTGCCACTCAGCCCTTGCTGGACCGTACCGCCGAGGATACGGACCTTCCCGCCCTCGTGCAGCCCCCTGGCGGTCTCCGCGTCGTTGACCACCACCTCCGCCAACGCCTGGGCCTCGTCGCCGTTCAGCCAGGCCCAGCAGCGGCCCCGCCAATCGACGCCGATGCCACCGTCCTCCGCAAACCGCGTCTGCGCAACCAGAGGGCGCTCGGCCACCAGGTCGAGATTGAATCCGATGATCTCCTCGCTCTCAGTCACTGTCTCTCTCCCTTCCAGAGTGTCTTGGCAACGAACAAGAGGGCCGGGCGGGATGAACCGTCCGGCCCTCGCCGCGCCCGCCGGTTGCCCGTTGGCGGCCTCTCCCAGGCTTCGCCGGTAGGTCCCATGTAGCACCTGCCGCCGCACCACCCCTCCCGGCCCGAATTGCGACGGAACTGCCGGTAGTAGACCCGACCGCAGCCCCGGCATACCTTCTCCATGTGTCCCTGCCTGTATCTGGTCATTGGCCCGCCCCCTGGAACGCGCTCGGCTCTTCCACTCCGCGCAGCAGGTGGTGGAGCAGCCCCATCCCCGCGGCCAACTCCAACAGGTTGACCAGGTGGCCGGGGCCGGGCTTGGCTCCCGCCTTCCATCGGCGCACGATGCGGGCGTTGACCTTCAGGCGGCGGGCCAGCTCCCGCCAGGACAGCCCTGCGGCCTGCCGGAAGCGGTCGAGGCGCTCAGGAAAGTCCTGGGGGAACTCTTCAGGCTCTACGTGGTAGACCCGCTCCTGCCGGCGACCCATTTCCCTACTCCCTTGCAGGCGGGAGCCGGAACCAGGGCGCGAGCAGCACGTCGCCGCCGCCGGGAACCTGACTGGCCCACAGCGCCATCGCCCACACCTCGTCGGTGGTGGGCATCGCACCGCTGCGCCACTCCCCAGCCCGCTCCTCCGGCAGACCGAACGCCCTTGCGAACTCCTCAAGGGAAATCCCCGACAGGTCCTCCAGCCGTCCCAGCCGCTCAGGAAAGTCCTCCGGCCAGGGCGGTTCGCGAGAGTCTTCAACTTCCGTCCCGTCGTCGCCGTACATGATCAGGTCGTAGCCGCCGGGAAGCTCGCGGGCCAGCTCGATGATGGCCCACAAGTAGGCCCCCGAAGGCGGCCCTCCCCTGCGCCACTTCAACAGGCCGCGCTCTGTCACGCCGAGACGCTCGGCGAACTCCCCCCACGACAGCCCGGACAAGTCCTTCAGGCCCTCCAGCCGCTCCCCGAAGTCCTCGGGAAAGGGCGGGGGCCGGTTGTTCAACGTCCGCTTCCGTTCTCTAGTGGTCATGGTCCCTCCTCCTCGGTTTGAAGATCACGATTACGTCCTCGCCCAGCAGCTTCGCCAGACCCTCCGGCGACCGTATCGCCAGCCGCACCAGGGCCAGCATCGCTCCGCCGTTGGGACCGCCGCCCTTGATGCGCCAGCGCATCAGCTGGCGCGGGTCCACGCCCAGCGCCACCGCCATCTCCTCACAGTTGAGATCGAACAGCTCTCTCACCGCCTCCAGTCGTTCGGGGAAATCGTCGGGCATCAGGGCGACGCCGGGCGGAACGAGCAGGGGAGCGGACGTGGCGGGGCCTTCGCTACACATGGACCTGCTCCAGGATGAACAGGTCCTCGAAGCGGGTGACGCCCAGGGCCTCCATGAGCCGCCTGCGCATGTCCGCCGAGGGGCAGCGAGTCCCAGACATGATCTGGGACAGGTAGCCGGACGAGGTGCCGACCAGCCGCGCCAGCTCGTTCTGAGTCATGTTGAGCCGGTTCAGAAGCTCCCACACCTTGTGGGGGTCGAGCTTTACCCTGGAGGAGGGCTGCCTGCGCTTCACGCCGCACCCTCCTTCTCGGCCGACTGCGACCCGTCCCCGGCTGCGCCGTTGGGGTACAGGTGGGGGTTGGCGAGGTAGTGGCGCGCGATGATGCGGGCCAGTATCCGCAGGCCCTCGATGCGCCTCCGCTCCTGCCTGTCCGTCAGCTTCCGCTTTCGCTTGCTACTCACGCGATTCCGTCTCTCTCATGGGGTTCGGAGCGCCGCGAGGGGGTGGCCCTCGCGGGCGTCGGTGATGTATACTCAGACCGAAATACGATAATTCGTTCTGTTGGCGTAAGTGTAGCAATATAGAGCGGACAGAGGCAATGGAGAAAAGGCGGCATCAGGGTCTATCAGAAGGATTCATTGACAATTGCTCGCTCTGATGTAACAATATGTTAGCAACAATGTAGCTGCAATGTAGCAGGCACGCCGTGCGCGACGCTGTGCGCAACTACGGATGCAAGAGGGAGACATCATGGATGAGCCTGACGACTACCGGGACCTTGAGGACCGAGAGGCAATCGAGGGCGATGACGAGATAGGCCCGCTGCTCAGACGGCTGCGGGGAGACCTCAGCCTGCGGGACGTGACCCGGCGCACCGGCATCTCCAGCTCCTACCTCTCCCAGATCGAGCGGAGTGGCCGGAAGCCCGGCTCCAACATGATTAGCAAGCTGGCCGCCCTCTACAACGTGGACGAACAGGAGTTGATGAAGCGGGCCGGGCGCGTGGACCAGCCCGACCCCTACGGCGGCGAGGCGATGGAGATCGAGCGGGCCTACCAGTACGTGCTGGCCGATCCCGTCTTCCGCGTGGGCACCCGGCCCGACGGCCCCATCACCCTGAAGACCAAGCGGTTCATCGTCGAGATGTACGAGCGATTCGCCAACAAGAGGCTGCTGGAATGAACAGGACGAGAGAGGACTTCTGCCGAAGGCTGCTGGACGACTCCCCCCGCGAGGCCCTGGACCCGGAGCGCCTCGCCGCCCGCTTCGTGCGCTACTTCGACGTCCCCGCCCGCCCCACGATGGAGCAGATAAAGGCCCTGCTGAAACGAGCCGGGTTCGGGGAGGTGTCGGGCAGGAGGCACCTGGACGTGAAGGGCATCCACTACAGCGCGCCGGGGGGCGGCTACGACATCCACTACCGCGAGGACATGTGGGCCGGGACCCAGGACTACTCGGTGGTCCACGAGACCTACGAGATCATCCATGAGACCCTCTGGGACATGAACTCCGGCGACGCGCCGGACCGGATCGTGTGCACACAGGCCGACCGCTTCGCGGCGGCGGTGCTGATGCAGCCGAGGGCCTTCGAGCCGCTGGCCCTGGAGTATGGGCTGGACGTGCTGGCCTTGCAGCGGGCGTTCCGCTGCTCCTACGCCTCGGTGACCATCCGGCTGGCCGAGGTGCTGAGGCAGCCGCCCTTCATGGCCGTCCTGTACGCGCGGGAGGACAAGAGCGACCCCGCAGGCTGGACCGACCCGCTCGACCTGCGGGCGAAGGTGGTGCGCCGGACGCGGGGCTTCGGCACGCCGGCCACGTTCCCCATCCCCCCCCCCCCGGCTCCCTGGCGGAGCAGGCCGCCCGCTACGGCACGGCGCGATACGCCCAGGACGGCGGCTGCGCCGCCATAGCCAGGCCCGTGATCTGGACGGGCAAGCTGGCGAAGGTCGTGGTCATCGCCGTGCCCGAAAGCTACGCCTCCGTCCTCGGACCCCAGATGGTCGCCTCGGACATGCCCGGCCGCAGGCGCAGGCCGGTGGCGGCTGGCCCCTGGTAGGAGTTGCAGGCCAGTGTCCTGATGTAGTGTATAGTAAGACAATACACTACATCAGGAGGCAAAAAGAGAGTGACCACTCCCAGGAAGTCCAAGACCCTCACCTTCTCCCTGCCCCCGGAGATGGAGGCGCAGGTGCGGCGGGTAATGAAGGAGGATGACCTCTCCGTGAGCGAGCTGCTCCGGCAGGCCATCCGCATCTTCATGGAGGAGCGGGAGTGGCGCAGACGGGAGCGGCTGGAACGGCTGCGCTCCCGCCGGAATGAGCAGGAAGAGACAAGGAGGACAGACCAATGACAGAGCGATTTGATCTCACGCCAGTGGCCCTCTACGCAAGAGTGTCCAGCGACCGCCAGGACGTGGACCTGTCCATCGCCGCCCAGCTTAGGGCGCTCAGGGACTACGCCGAGAAGCACGACTACCTGGTCGCCCGCGAGTACGTGGACGAGGCCGAGAGCGGCCGCATCGCCGACAGGCCCGAGTTCCAGAAGATGCTGAACGAGGCCGCCAAGCCCGAGGCTCCCTTCAAGGAGATTCTCGTCTGGAAATTCTCCCGATTCACCCGGAAGCGCGAGCACGCCGTCGCCTTCAAGTCCATGCTGAGACGCAGAGGCGTCCGAGTGGTCTCCATCACCGAGCAGGCCGACGACACCCCCACGGGCAAGCTCCTTGAGGCCATCATCGAGAGCGTGGACGAGTTCTACAGCGAGAATCTCGCCCAGGAGGTCACGCGGGGGATGCGGGAGGCCGCGTCGAGAGGCTTCTGGATGACCACCTACGCACCCTACGGCTACAAGAGGGTCCACGTCCAGGATGGGGCCGCGAAGCGCCCCAAGCTTGAGCTTAACCCGCCCGCCGACGCCGTGGTCAGACGGGTCTTCGACATGGTGCTACAGGGCAAGAGCATCCTCGACGTGACCAAGACCCTCAACGCCGAGGGCATCCCAACCACCAACGGCAAGAAGTGGCTCAAGACCACCATCCACACCATGCTCTCCCACGAAGCCTACACCGGCACCGTGGTCTGGGGAGCCAACGCCAAAGACGGAGCTCCCCCCGTGCGCGTCGAGGACGCACACCCCGCCATCGTCTCCAAGCGGGACTTCCAGAAGGCCAGGAGGTTGCTCGGCTCCCGCGCCCCGAAGAAGGTGAACCCCCGCCGCGCCTCCAGCCCCTACCTGCTCAGCGGCATCGCCAAGTGCGAGACCTGCGGCAAGGCCATGACCGCAGCCGAGGCCAAGAGCGGCAAGTACACCTACTACATCTGCCACTCCCTGCTCAAGCGGGGCAAGGGAACCTGCAAGACCCCCAGGCTCAACGCCAAGAGCTTCGAGAAGCTCATCGTCGACGAGATTCGCGCCAACATCCTCACCGAGTCCAACATCAGAGACCTGGTGAAGCTGCTGGACGAGGAGATGGACGGGGTGGCCCGCGACCAGCGTCAGCGGCTGGAGAGTATCGACGGGGAGCTTGAGGAGGTGAAGAACCAACTGGGCCGCGTCTGGCACTTCATAGCGAGGAGCGACAGCGTAGACGTGGCCGAGGCTTCGGACCTCACCGTGGAACTCCGGGAACGCAAGGAGAAGCTGGAGATCGCCACAGAGGAGGCGAGGGCGCTGCTAAAAGAGAGGCGTCAGTTCCTCGACAGCGCCGACACCATCGCCGCCTTCGCCGCCGAGATGAGCGACTTCCTCAAGACCAGCGAGCTGACTGAGACCAAAGCCTTCGTCGGCTCCTTCGTCAAGGAGGTCGTGGTCAAGCCCGGCAGGGCCGCCATCGTCCACTCCATACCCACGCCGGAGGACTCTCCCATAGGTGGAGCGGACGCCGCTGAGGTGGCCCTGAACGGACGAGTTATGAATTCGGTACGTCATGGTGGGCGGTACTGGACTCGAACCAGTGACCTCTGCCATGTCAAGGCAGCACTCTAACCATCTGAGCTAACCGCCCCAGTTCACCGGACTATGGGCTTCAGAACGTGAGTGAAACAAGTTTAGCAATAGGCCCAACTAGGGTCAAGGATGGGCAACTCCTACCAGTTCTGCTAAGTCGGAAACGCCATTTTCGCCCATATATGAGATTAGACCGTCCAACACCTCGACGGGCGCCCAAAAGCTGGCCAAATTAGCTGAGCCGACCTGGACCGCCGTGGCCCCAGCCATCATCAACTCCAGTGCGTTTCGGGCTGTGAAAACACCCCCGACGCCGATTATTGGAACTCCTACTATTTGAGACACCCTGTATATCAGGGCCACAGCGACTGGACGGAGCCCAGGGCCAGAAATTCCTCCTGTGACGCCTCCCAGCACAGGCTTTCCAGTATCCACGTCAATACCCATGGCTGGAATGGTGTTACAGATGGTGATGGCGTCTGCACCAGCATCTACAACAGCCTCGGCAATCGGTGTTATATCCGGAACATTGGGGCTTAGCTTGGGAATTACTGGAAGCGATGTGGAGGCTTTCACTCGCCTGACAGTTTCCCCTGCAACTTGAGCGTCATGGCTGAAATGGGCGCCATCTTCGATGTTAGGGCAGCTCAGGTTGAGCTCGAGGCCTTCGATACCTGGGGTCCCATCCGCCATTGCAGCCATGGAAGCGAACTCTTCGATGCTACTGCCGGCAATGCTTGCAATGACCGGCACTCTCCACTCGGCCCACATCGGGGCATGCTGCTCAAGGGCCGCCTCGATGCCAGGGTTGGTCAGCCCAACGGAATTTAGGTAAATGGCGTCTATTGTTTCGTGGGGGAACTTCCAGCGGGTGGGGAACCAACGAGGTTCTGGATTTCCTACCCTTGGCTGCCTTGTGACAGTCTTGGCTATGACGGCCCCCAGACGCTGAAAGTCTACAGGCCCTTTGTAGCCTGACGTGCCAGGCAAAACACCCCTCCCGTATCCGTCCCAGCCGAAGGTCCCCGAGGCGACCATGACGGGGTTAGCAATTCTAAGACCCGTGGGTTGCTGCGGAGCAATATCAACCGACAGATTGAGCTTCACACTTGGCCGACCAGACCTACTCCTATCGGACTATTTTTTGGGGGTCTCCTCCGACCGAGTCTCTTCGGTCGGCGTGTTCTCGATCTCTGGCTTCGGGACCTCGGCCATTACCGGGGATTCATGACCGTTGGCCATGGCTGCCTCAGCAACTTGGAGCCACGAATTTACTAATCCGTCCGTCTCCTCGGATTCTGGTGGTTGCTGCTCAACTGAGTCAGGAACCTTTGGCCTGGCAGGAATCAGCCGGCCGATGATTACGTTCTCTTTGAGGCCCAATAGCTTATCTTTGGCCCCAGTCGTCGCAGCCTCGGTGAGCACTCGAGTGGTCTCTTGGAAGGAAGCCGCAGCCAGGAAGCTGTCCGTTAACAGTGATGCTCTGGTCACACCCAGAAGCACAGACTTGGCCGTCGCCGGCTCTCCACCCTCGGCAAGCACCTTCGCATTCCTTTCTTGGAACTCGAACCTGTCTACAATCTGTCCAGGGATAAATTCTGCATCGCCGGGGCTGTCAACCTGTACTCTTCGGAGCATCTGCCGCAGGATCACTTCGATATGCTTGTCATGGATACTTACACCCTGGGACCGGTACACTCGCTGCACTTCACTGATCAGATAGCGGTGCAGCCCTTCCTTGCCACGTATGCGCAAAATGTCGTGAGGGTTCAATGGGCCGGCGGTGAGAGCATCCCCTGCTCTAATTGTAGCTCCATCTTCCGCTAGGAGATAAGCAGACGCCGGAACCAGGTATTCCCGCTCCTCCACGTCTTCCCACACTATAGCCAGTCTCTTGGACTTGACTTCCACCCGGCCACCTGTAGTTGCCAGTACCTCAGCAGGCTTTTCTTCCTCATCGGTTTTCTTGCGGCGCTTGGGTTTGGAGCGAGCAAGAGCGGTACCGGCTTCGACCTGATCTCCATCCCCAACCAGAACCTGGTAGCCAGAAGGCAACGCGTAGTCCTCACGATATTCCTCGCGGCTGATGACTCCTATTCGGCGCCCGTCCTGAGCGTCTTCCACCGCCACAACACCGTCTATATCCGAAAGTATCGCGTAGCCCTTAGGCATTCGTGCCTCAAAGAGCTCTTCAACCCTCGGAAGGCCGCTGGTGATATCGATACCGGCCACGCCTCCCGTGTGGAAGGTACGCATCGTGAGCTGTGTGCCTGGCTCCCCAATGCTTTGTGCAGCAATTATTCCCACCGCGTCGCCGTATATCCCATGATTACCGGTAGCCGGGAGCCGACCGTAGCATATCCGGCAAATACCACGTCGCGCTTCACAGGTCAAGGGAGAACGTACATACACCTCTGTAATACCAGCTCCGATGATTTGCAAAACTTGATCCTCATGTATGTCTTCGCCGGTATTCACCAGGATTTCCCCGGTAGCTGGATGGACTACCGGCAAAGCTGCAACCCTACCCAGAATGCTCTCCTCCAAAGGAGACACCAGAGGGTCATCTTCCGGGGCCCTTAACCATATTCCCTCGCTAGTCTCACAGTCCTCGTGGAGGATGATTACTTCTTGGGAGACGTCAACGAGCCGGCGGGTGAGGTAGCCACTATCCGCGGTACGCAAGGCTGTGTCAGCGAGACCCTTTCTCGCTCCGTGGGTTGAGATGAAGTACTCTAGCGCCGTGAGTCCTTCACGAAAGCTAGACTTAATGGGTAGGTCGATAATCCGGCCCTTGGGGTCGCTCATCAACCCGCGCATCCCCGCCATCTGCTTAATCTGGGCTATGTTACCTTTGGCCCCAGAAACTGCCATCAAAGCCACGCCGCCGTAGCTGGCAAGGTCCTGTTTGACGATCTGCTCCATCTTGTCAGATGCCTCGGTCCAAGTAGAAACCGTGCGGCTATAACGCTCTTCCTCTGTCACCAACCCCTGCATGTACTGCTCTTCGTATTCTTCCACCTGTTTGTTAGCGCTCTTTATTACCTCGTCTTTTTTGGGGGAGACGACGATATCGTTGATGGCAATCGTTAAACCCGAAGTGGTCGCATAGTGGAATCCTAGGGCCTTGACTCTATCAAGCACGTCAGCCGCTTGCTCGTTTCCGAGCGTTCTATAGCACTCGGAAGTAAGATCCTTGAGGCTGCTTTTATCCATGATCTTGTTTTTGAACGCGATTTCATCTGGGAGTTCCTCATTAAAGATCGCCCTGCCAAATGTCGTCGTGATCCAACCGCTTTCCTCGTCCGGATCACGAAGTTTAATTTCGGCTCTCAAGGAAACCTGACCGGCTTCGTGGGCAATGCGGGCCTCTTCGACATCGGCGAAACGCATCCCCGTCCCTATCGCGTCTTTTTCTATGTCAGTCAAGTAGTAACAACCCAACACCATGTCCAGAGTAGGCGCAACCAGTGGGTCTCCTGAAGCCGGTGATAGCATGTTGTGAATACTAAGCATGGTGTTTTTCGCCTCTTTCACAGCCATCTTCGACAACGGAACATGAACCGCCATCTGGTCACCATCAAAGTCGGCATTAAAGGCCGAACATACCAGTGGGTGGATCTGTATTGCGCTACCCTCTATCAGCACTGGCATAAAGGCTTGAATACCAAGCCTGTGCAACGTGGGCGCTCGGTTCAGAAGGACAGGACGGTCTTTGATGACGTCCTCTAAAATGTCCCAAACTTCAGGACGTGCTCGTTCCACCATTCGCTTAGCGCTCTTGATGTTGGGTGAAATCCCAAGAACCACCATCTTGTGCATGACGAAAGGCTTAAACAGCTCCAGCGCCATACGTTTGGGCAGACCGCACTGGTGTAGCTTAAGCTCTGGACCGGATACGATTACGGAACGGCCACTGTAGTCTACCCGCTTGCCCAGAAGGTTCTGGCGGAACCGCCCTTGCTTGCCCCTGAGCAGGTCTGACAGGGATTTAAGCTTGTGGTTGTGACTTCCCTGGATAGGCCTGCCCCGCCTGCCGTTGTCTATCAACGCGTCGACGGCCTCCTGGAGCATCCTTTTCTCATTGCGTATGATGATTTCAGGTGCGCCCAGGTCCATCAGCCTCCTTAACCTGTTGTTTCGATTAATAACTCGGCGGTACAAATCGTTGAGGTCACTGGTGGCAAACCTTCCGCCGTCTAATTGAACCATAGGCCGGAGATCTGGCGGTAACACAGGAAGCACGGTGATTATCATCCAACCCGTCTTGTTGCCGCTCCTTCGGAAAGCCTCGACGATACGCAGCCGCTTGATGGCCTTTTTGCGCCTCTGGCCAGAGGTGGATCGCATCTCGTTGAGCAACTGCTCCCTAAGGGCCTCAAGATCGATTTGATTTAATATCTCCAGGATGCCTTCGGCACCCATCATTGCCCTAAAGACGTTGCCATATTGCTCACGTAGTTCCCGATAACGGCTGTCGACGATCAACTGGGAGATACGCAGGTCTTCAAGCTCATCTATCGTGGATTGCATCTCCTCGTGAAGCCGACCTTCTTCCTGGCTCAAGGCGTCCGTTATCGCCCCGATTTCAGCTTCGGTGGCTATGCGCTCCTGTTCGATTTCTTCCTCGGTCTTGGAATCTGTCGAGGCTTCGAAACGTTGTCTTATGTCCTTGACAGCGACGTCTGCGGCCTCGCGTTTCAACAGGACCTCTTGCTCGAATTTGTTTTTCTCTTCTTCTATGGCTACGGTACGCGCTTCTTCATCGACAGAAACAACTATGTGTTGGGCGAAGTAGAGCACTCTTTCCAGGTTTCTAGGAGAAAGATCGAGCAGCAACCCTAAACGGCCCGGCGTGCCCTTGCTAAACCATATATGGGCTACGGGAGCCGCCAGGGTTATGTGGCCCATTCGTTCCCGTCGCACTTTGGAACGCGTAACTTCTACCCCACACCGGTCACAAACAACTCCTCTGTATCTGATGCGCTTGTACTTACCGCAGAAACATTCCCAGTCCTTGGTAGGCCCAAATATGCGCTCACAGAAAAGCCCATCCTTCTCGGGCCTCAAGGTACGGTAGTTAATAGTTTCAGGTTTGGTAACCTCGCCATGAGACCAACTGCGAATTTGTTCAGGAGAAGCGATGGAAATCCGTATAGCGTTGAAGCTGGCCGCCTGGCTTTCAATCCTGTCTGGCATCTATACCCTCTCTTCTGTTTCCTCTGGCTCTTCTGTTTTCCTTGACGTTTCGTCGGAGGCGTCTTGGGAGATTTCTTGCACGGCTTCCTCAGGTGCCTCTTCATGGCCATCGTCAGAAGCCTCAGACGTATCTACGACTTGTACCGGCTCGGCCGGTTCTGCTAGCTCAGCCTCGGCACGTTCAACTGACCCAGCATCCACAGCCTCGACGCCGTCGACGAGCTCTGCCTTAGCAGCCTCAGCCCCTTCAAGTGAGCCCGCATCGACAGCCTCGACGCCGTCGACGAGCTCTGCCTTAGCAGCCTCGGATTCTCCAATTGACCCTACGTCATCAATTTCGGCATCAGAAATCTCTATCGGTTGAGCAACCCGCTCTTCCTCGTTCAGGAGCTCTACTGACAATCCAAGGCTCTGCAGTTCCTTTAGCAACACGTTGAAAGATTCCGGAACGCCGGGTTGGACGACATCCTCCCCCTTAACTATTGCCTCGTAGGTCTTGACTCGTCCTGCGACATCGTCTGACTTCACTGTAAGGATCTCTTGTAGGTTGTGGGCAGCTCCATAAGCCTCCAGGGCCCACACCTCCATCTCTCCGAACCTTTGACCGCCGAACTGGGCTTTGCCACCCAACGGCTGTTGAGTTATGAGGGAGTAAGGACCGGTTGAACGGGCATGGATCTTGTCCTCGACCAGGTGAATGAGTTTGAGCATATATATGTAGCCAACGCAAACTGGCTGGTCGAAAGGTTCACCCGTCCTGCCATCGAATAAAGTGACTTTCCCAAAAGTAGGGGGGGCCAGCTTTTGCTCTCGATGGACCCGGATGGTCTCTTGTCTAAGCTGGTCCAGAGTCATGTCGGCGGTGTCTAACCAGACTTCCTCTCGCAACCACATACGTAGACAAACCTCTTTGGCTTCGCCCAATTTCGATTCGTCGAACACACTCTCGGCGTCTATCCCCTTTTCGGTGAGCCACACTTTCACTTTGTCCATTTGAACCTGCGCCGGGTCATCGGACTGCATAAAGTCGAGAGCGCCTGCCTTTTGGGCGAACCAAACTCTGGCGAGAGCATCCTCGATGGCAACGTCCGTCGCGCCGTCGAACACGGGCGTTATAGCCCGGAAGTTCAGAAGTTTGGCTGACCAGCCAAGATGAGTTTCCAAAACCTGACCTAAATTCATTCTTGACGGTACGCCGAGGGGATTTAGAATGATGTCCACCGGCGTACCATCGGGCAGGAACGGCATATCTTCGGCAGGCAGAATCCGGGCTATGACTCCCTTGTTGCCGTGCCTTCCGGCCATTTTGTCGCCGACTGATATCTTCCTAGTCTGTGCTACCCAAACTCTCACCGCTTCATTGACGCCCGGTGGCAGTTCGTCCTTGTCGCGTCTGTCAAGAACCTTCACGTCGATAACCTTGCCTCGCTCGCCGTGGGGGACTCTGAGAGAAGTGTCCTTGACGTCCCTCGACTTCTCTCCGAAGATCGCCCTAAGGAGCTTTTCTTCGGCAGTAAGCTCAGTTTCCCCCTTAGGTGTCACTTTGCCTACCAGGATGTCGCCAGGCCCTACTTCGGCCCCGATCCGGATGATTCCCCGCTCATCCAGATCTCTAAGGTTCTCGTCGCCGACGTTCGGCATGTCTCGGGTGATTTCTTCGGGTCCCAGCTTGGTTTCCCTAGCCTCCATCTCGTACTTCTCAACGTGGATGGAAGTGAAGAAGTCCTTCTTGACCAGCTCTTCACTGATGATCACTGCATCCTCGTAGTTGTAGCCCTCCCAGCTCATAAATGCCACAAGCACGTTCTGGCCCAATGCTAGCTGACCCAGGTCTGTAGAAGAGCTGTCGGCGAGGACATCCCCAGCGTTAACGACGTTGCCTTTCTCAACTATGGACCTTTGGTTAAAACAGGTACCCTGGTTGGTACGGGCGAACTTGATCAGCTTGTGGACATGGTCTTTGCCCTCGGAATCCCGTATGGTCACGGAATCTCCGTTGACGCCGGTCACTACTCCATCGGCCTTGGAGAGGATCACCTGGCCGCTATCTCTGGCAACTCGCCCTTCAACACCGGTGCCGACCAGCGGGGCTTGTGGCTTCAGCAAAGGAACGGACTGGCGTTGCATATTGGATCCCATCAGCGCCCTGTTGGCATCGTCATGCTCAAGAAATGGGATGAGGGATGCTGAAACGCTCATGATCTGCATCGGCGAAACATCCATGTAGTCCACCGAATCCGGGGGCTCCTCTGAGTATTTCTCCCCGATTCGCACCTCAACTCTGTCCTGTACGAACTGGTTTTTCTTATCCAGTTGAACGTTAGCCTGGGCGATGATGTATTTTTCCTCTTTGTCCGCAGAAAGATATGTGATGAACCCATTGGAGGCGACAAAAGGTTTGACGGGTATGATCTTGGTAGTACCATCAACTATCTGCTTAAACTTGGGCTTTGTTATCACGCCTCCGCTCTTGACTATGACATTGCCATCGGCATCTTTGATTTCCGCCCCCGCCATACGCCCTTCCAGGTCGGGATCGTCTTTAGGTAACTCATCCAATACTTTTCTATATGGAGACTCGATGAACCCCAGTGGATTGATCTGAGCGAAGGTAGATAGCGAGCTCAGCAAACCGATGTTGGGACCCTCCGGGGTCTCAATCGGGCAGATGCGGCCATAATGGGAGAAGTGTACGTCGCGAACGTCGAAACCCGCGCGCTCTCTTGATAATCCGCCGGGACCGAGGGCTGAGAGACGCCTTTTGTGGGTCAGCTCGGCCAGAGGGTTAGTCTGGTCCATGAATTGGGAGAGTTGAGAGCCTCCAAAGAACTCACGAACCGCAGCTACTACGGGTCTGATGTTAACCAGGGCCTGCGGGGTAGCCTGCTCAGGGTCGATCAGCGTCATACGCTCCCTGACCATCCGCTCCATCCTTAGCAGTCCTACCCTGATCTGGTTCTGGACAAGCTCTCCTACCGAACGGACCCTCCTATTACCGAGATGGTCGATGTCATCGGTGGTGTCTTCATGGTTATTGACCTTGATCATAGTCTTGAATACCGAGATGAGGTCGCGGTTAGTTAGCACCCTCATATCGGAAGACTCGTCAAGACCCAATCGGGTATTGAGCTTGTAACGGCCGACCTTCCCGAGGTCGTAACGGCGTGGATCGAAAAACAGGTCCTTAACAAGAGCCCGTGCGTTATCGAGGCTGGGGGGCTCTCCGGGTCGGAGACGCCGGTAGAACTCGATCTGAGCGCTGGCTATGCTCCTGGATTTCGCCTTGTCGTATTCTTCGTTCGGCCTGAACTGCTGCCAGAGTGCCTTAAAATCGTCCTCCCTAAAATGGATCTCCGCTTCATCCACCGGGGCATCCCGTTCCAGGGTTGACCGTATGTAACGGTACGTTTCATTGGTATCGACGTCTTCGAACAACGCAAGAATCTCTTCGTCAGAAGCAATGCCTATTGCCCTCAGGAAAACAGTAGCTGAGACCTTGCGCTTGCGGTCCACCTTCACCGATAACACATTTTTGGAACTCGTCTCGAACTCCAACCAAGCGCCCCGAGAAGGAATCAATTTGGCGAAGCAAAGATCTCTGTCACTTGCGATATCTCTTTCCAGAACAAAATAGGCGCCCGGGGATCGCACTAGCTGGCTGACGACCACTCTCTCGGCTCCGTTGACTACGAAGGTGCCGTTCTCGGTCATCATGGGCAGGTCGCCCACGAATATCTCCTGCTCCTTGATCTCACCGGTCTCTTTCATGATGAGCCGGGTCTTGACATAAAGAGGAGCGGCGTAGGTTATCTCCTTGGCCTTACACTCTTCTGGAGAATACTTGGGCTCACGGAAATAATGGTCCACAAACTCCAGCCCGTATTTGTTGCCGGTATAATCTTGAATCGGGGAGATCTCTTTATAGACTTCCGCGAGACCTTCTGCTTTAAACCATCCGAAGGACTCAATTTGACTCCGAATGAGGTTTGGGATCGCCAGGACTTGGGAAATGCGGGAATAGGACCTGACATGTTCAACGGGCGTGGCTTGAACCACGGAACGGGCCATAGACATGCTTCACTCTCCTAAGGGGCTAAGAAACAAAAAGTCGCGCGGAAAATGACAAAGAGGGACCAGTGTCCCGAGATTGGGTTTGGAGATTAAGAATAGCTCGTCCGTCGAGGCATACCGCAATCCTGCACTATACCTCCGATTCAAGTAATGTCAAGTGCAGAACACCGCAATTTCTGTAATGTTCTCTATATTGGTTCTGCTAACCCATATTGATCCATTGCAACCCTATTGCCCTATTGATAGAATCCGATGGGCAAGTGGCGTTACTACGAACGCCGAAACAACATGGGCCGTTAGCTCAGTTTGGTCAGAGCACCGGACTTTTAATCCGGGTGTCCAGGGTTCGAATCCCTGACGGCCCACCATCCCAACCCTGTTACGTTTGTTTACCATGAGCTGGGTCGCTAATGACTGACCAAACGACACCACCCACCCTGGTTGAGTTATTGGAGTTTGGAGAATCAGCCGCCGCGGCAATACAGGTGCCCAACGGACGCACTATCACTTACGACTCCCTCAGGCGCCAGGTCCATATGCTGTCGCAACGGCTGACAGATCTCGGGATTCGCCGAACAGACCGGGTGGCGATCCTCCTTCCTAACGGACCCGAAACAGTAATCTCATTCCTAGCGGTTACCGCCGTCGCGATCGCGGCTCCGTTGAATCCGGCTTATAAGCCTCGTGAGCTGAAATTCTACCTGGAAGACGCCAAAGCACGGGCCATCATTACTTCCAAAAATATAACCAGGGAGCCCACAGATACCTCGTTGATTCACATCGTTGCGGCTTCAGATTCCAATGGCGAAGTCAGCTTCACACGTCCCAAAAAGCGGCAAAGTCTTTCGCCAGGCCCTCCCAGTCCGGGTGACGTGGCATTGGTGCTCCACACCAGCGGCACTACCAGCCGCCCTAAACGGGTGCCGTTGACTCATGCCAACCTGGCTGCATCGGTGCGCAACATCGTCGAGACATATCAGTTAACCGATCAGGATGCCTCCTTATGCGTAATGCCGCTATTTCACGTTCACGGACTTGTGGCATCGGCCCTGTCAACTTTGGCTTCTGGTGGGACGTTGGTGATACCGCCCCGTTTTGACGCTTTGAGTTTTTGGCCAGTAGTTAGGGCTCACGATGTCACCTGGTTCACAGCGGTGCCAAGTATGCATCAGGCCCTCTTGAAAAGAGCCCGACGTAAAAATGGCCATACCGACTTGGGGAAACATAGATTACGATTTGTACGTTCCTGCAGCGCGCCTTTGCCATCCGACACCATGATAGAACTCGAAGATTTGTTCCGAGTGCCGGTGCTGGAGGCCTACGGGATGACCGAGGCCACTCATCAGATGACCTCTAACCCTTTGCCTCCTGGCCTACGGGTCCCTGGATCGGTCGGACCTGGTACAGGCGTAGCGGTCGCGATTATGGACGAGGCCGGAAAAGTCCAGGATAGCGGAGTAAGGGGAGAGGTGGTTATACAGGGCACCAACGTTACGGCAGGTTACGAGGATAACGCCGAGGCCAACGCCGCGTCGTTCACGGATGGATGGTTCCGAACCGGGGACGAAGGAATACTTGATTCCAAAGGCTATTTGACCCTGGTCGGCCGTCTCAAAGAGCTAATCAACCGGAGTGGAGAGAAAATCTCCCCCTGGGAAATCGATGAGGTGTTAAAGAAGCACCCTTCAGTATCAGAGGCTGTGGCCTTCGGGGTCGCTCACCCAACCCACGGAGAAGAGCCTGCTGCGGCTGTGGTTCTTACCGCCCCAGCAACTCAGAGGGAGTTGGTCGCCCATTGCCGAGCTCATCTTGCCGATTTCAAGTGCCCACGCGTCATTCATATCGTCGACAAAATCCCGACAACTGCCACTGGAAAAGTGCAACGCAGGGCGGTAGCCGCTGCTTTGGCCAGCGGGTCCTCCGAGTCCGTATCATGAAGTTCGCGGTCGTAGGCGCTGGAGCGATAGGTTCATATCTTGGGGCCAAATTGTCGCTAGCTGGGCAAGAAGTCCATCTCATCGCCCGCGGCCCTCACCTTCGAGTGATGCAAGAGCATGGCGTACGTGTGAGAGGCCACGATGCGGATTTTCAGGTCTCGATCCCAGCTACCGACGACTTTAACCTGGCTGGCCCTGTTGATTTCGTGTTCCTGACCGTAAAAGCCCACAGCTTAACCGAAGTTGCCCCAAAGCTGACCCCATTGCTGGGGCCGGAGACGGTGGTGGTGTCCGCCCAAAACGGCATGCCCTGGTGGTATTTCCAACACCATGGTGGGCCGTGGGATGGATCTTGTCTGGAAAGTGTTGATCCCGAGGGCGTCATAACCCGAGCCGTCGAGACGCGCAGGATAATAGGCTGCGTAATCTATATCTCCGCTGTGATCGCTGAGCCTGGAGTGATCGAATACGTCGAAGGCAATCGCCTAGCCATTGGAGAACTGGACGGCTCTCAAAGCGAAAGGTGCAAACGATTGTCTAAAGTCCTAGCCAACGCAGGGTTCAAAAGCCCAGTTCGTTCGAACATACGCCATGACATTTGGGTAAAGCTTCTGGGCAACGTGGTCTTCAACCCCATCAGTGCGCTCACCGGTGCCACTCTCGTAGAAATAGCGACCCATCCGGAGGCGAAGTCACTAGTACGTGAGGTCATGAAAGAAACCGATTCCGTAGCAAGGGCGCTGGGTGTTGAAATAGCAATCACCATTGATCAAAGGATCAGAGGAGCCCAGAACGTCGGCCACCACAAAACGTCTATGCTCCAGGATGTCGAGGCTGGGAAGCCGATTGAGTTGGAGAGCGTGGTCGGTGCGGTGGTTGAGCTGGGTGACAAGCTGAGAATTCCGGTGCCTCATACCCGCGCCCTGTACGCCTGCGCCAAATTGCTGGCGCAAAAGTTGGGGTAATGTGATCTGTGCCCTCAATAGTCTAACTCCTATGATATTATTATTCAGCTTTTCGAACACCATCTGGATGACTTTACCAACCCGAACTTTTCCTAACCTAGCGTAGTGTAAACATTAGGCCGCACGGGAGACGCGGTGCAAAGATATATCTTTATTAGGCTGCTCCAGGCGATTTTCGTACTGTTTGTCGTATCTATAATCGTCTTCGGGCTAACCCGCTTGTCCGGGAGCCCGGTCGACTTCATGTTGCCATTTAATGCGACTCAGGACGATCGAGACCGATTGGAAGCATACTGGGGTCTGGACAGATCCATACCTGAACAGTACTTCAAGTTTCTTGAGAACGCGGTTAACGGGGGATTTGGCGAGTCCATAAAGTGGCCCGGCAACACCGCCATGGGCATGATCAAAAGCCGCACTGTGGCGTCACTGCAGCTCGCTTCCGCTGGCTTGGGACTGGCGCTGGTTTTGGCCTTGGTATTCGGAGTGTTAAGTGCGGTTAAGAAAGATACGCCTATTGATTACGTGGGCAAGATATTTGCCATACTTGGCCAGTCCGCGCCTCCATTCTGGGTCGGCATCGTGCTGATTTGGATCTTCTCTGTGGAGTTAGGCTGGCTGCCCACGTCGGGGCGGGGCGGGTTTAAACACTACATCTTGCCGGTTGTCACTCTGGGTTGGTTCCAGGTCGCGGCCGTAATGCGTCTGGTACGCTCTTCGATGCTGGACGCTTTGGGCAGCGAATACGTCAAGCTAGCTCGCGTAAAGGGTCTGCCTGAGTGGAAGATTGTTTGGAAGCACGCCCTCCGCAACGCCGCAATCGTGCCGCTAACGTATTTCGGCATCATCGCCGGTTGGCTGGTTATGGGTACCGTTATCGTTGAGACTGTTTTCGCCTGGCCCGGCATAGGTTTGCTGGCGTTCGAAGCCCTGGTCGGTAGAGACTTTCAGGTCGTGCAGGCCGTTGTGATTGTCGCCGCTTTTGTGTTTGTTGTTATCAACCTGGTGGTGGACGTTTTGTACGCTTATCTGGATCCTCGAATACGTCTCGGAGAGGGATAGTGGCCGAGGTCACAAATATCTCCAGCCGGATAAACCTAGCCAAATCCGGGCGAGGTCGTTGGTATTCTTGGGGTTCCATTAGACGTCTAGTCAAAGAGCTTAGACGTTATCCGGTTGTTCCGATCGTGGTCCTTCTACTGGTCCTTATCATTCCGGCTATTTTTGCCGATGTGATCGCTCCCCATGACCCCATAAAGGCCGATCTTGCCCATCGTCTAGAGCCTCCGGCCTGGGTCGGGCATAGCATTTTAAGCAAGACTGTCGTCGAACAGGGGCAGGTGCGAGACAGCAAGAATGAAATGTCGATAACTTCTGCGAGACAACTGAGGCCGGGTTCCGGCATAGGGCAAAGTCCGAATGTAAGTGAGAACCTCAAAGTTGGTGATGAAATACAGGTCGTTACCAGCCCTGGCGGCAGTTGGTCCAGACCATTGGGAACAGACACATTGGGCAGAGATATTCTTAGTCGTATGATACACGGCGCCAGAGTGTCGTCCATCGTTTCCCTGATTGTAATCGCCATTTCCGGGGTGATCGGGACCAGTCTAGGTTTGATAGCTGCTTTCTATGGAGGATGGGTTGACTATACGATCTCCAGGGTCGTCGACATTTTCTTGTCCATACCGCCGTTGCTGATAGCACTCGTTCTGGTATTTACCATTGGTCCTAGTTTGAGCATCGTTGTGGCAGTGATTGTTATACAGCTATGGTCTGTCTATGCACGGCTTGTACGTGGCGAGACCCTGTCCCTTATGGGGCAAGATTATATTGCGCGTGCCAGGGTTGCGGGCGCGTCTAACCCACGTATCATCATGCGCCATCTGTTTCCCAACGTCGTAAACAGCCTTATCGTTCTGGCCACCCTACAAGTCGGATTTGTCATTATTTTCGAGGCTGCCCTTAGCTTCCTGGGAGCCGGTATTCCAAGGCCGACTCCCTCGTGGGGAGTAATCGTTGCTGACGGGCGAGACTTGATAATCGCATCAGGGTGGTGGGTATCCATCTTCTCCGGTCTTGCTATTGTGCTTACGGTGCTTTCGGTTAACCTCATAGGCGACTGGACGCGGGATAGGCTTGACCCGAAACTAAGGCATATCTAAATATCCGGTTTTGCGAACGCCTTTTCCTTTGCGGCAAGCTTACTATCAGGTTGTCGCCGATATCCCCGATTCATCTGTGCTCTCGTTCATAATGATGGGTGGCACTTAGAATAGTGTCATTATGAAGATAGTAGGAGCAAGAGGACGTGGAGCAAAGAGTATAAGTAGGGTTCAAGAGCTGTCGAGGATGGCTAGGCAGCGCCTGAAGTGGATGGATTACTACCTAGATTATGAGAACAATGCCTCTCTGACCTGCCGTTACTTCGGGATCAGCCGTCAGACCTTCTATAGGTGGAAGCGAAGGTACAATCCCAGGGACCTGAGGAGCTTGGAGGAGAGGAGCCACAGGCCCAGGCGCTTACGTCAGCCCACCTGGTCTGGGGAGCTGGCCATAGCAGTATTTCATCTGAGGGAGCAGTACCCCAGGTGGGGCAAGGACAAGCTGATGGTTATGCTACGGGAGCGAGGCTGGCAGGTCTCCACCTCTATGGTCGGACGTATACTGAGCTCACTGAAGGCCCGTGGGGTGCTCAAAGAACCCCATGCCGCTGGTATCTCCACTCGTAAGCGAGTGTGAAGACGCCCTTATGTTGTACGTAAGCCCAAAGGGTATGTTGTAAAGGAACCCGGGGATTTGGTGCAGGTGGACACCCTGGATGTGCGGCCTCTCCCCGGCATGGCGCTGAAACACTTCACCGCCAGAGACGTGGTCTCCCGCTGGGATGTGGTAGAAGCCCACTCTAGAGCCACCGCCAGGACAGCTGCAGGCTTCCTTGATGCCCTGCAAGCCCGGATGCCCTTCCCAGTACGAGCTATACAGGTGGACGGCGGCTCTGAGTTCCAGGCAGGCTTCGAGTCGGAATGCCAGCGCCGGGGCCTATTGCTCTTTGTCCTGCCACCCCGATCTCCTAAGCTCAACGGCTGTGTGGAACGGGCCCAGCGCACCCATACCGAAGAGTTCTATGAAGTTGCAGATTTCTCCCTGGACCTGGCCACCCTGAACCAGGAGCTCCAGGCTTGGGAACGAACCTATAACACTATCCGACCCCACCAGGCCCTGGGCTACCTCACTCCCCACCAATTCGTCACCCATTCCCAACATCAACGGAAGGAGGCCAAGTGTCACTAATCTACTGGACGAGTACACGATGTTGAAGCGCCCAGGAATTTCTGTTAGGATTAGCTGGACAATCAAATAAGGTCTGATGGGTCCCAACGTGGAGTACCTTTAAGGCAGTCCAGAGAGGCTGGCAAGGTTTTGGCCCCTAGCGATAATCCCAAGGTAAAAAACCAGCCCTTGCCGGCAGCGGCGAGGGCTTTTGTTTATATATGAGTAGCGCAGACCAAGCCACGAAAATCGAGAGGCAGATACTGGGCAAGGACGATATCCGACGTGCCCTGACCCGCATCGCCCACGAGATTCTGGAAAGGCTCAGAGGAGTGGACGGGTTGACCCTGGCTGGAATCCGCACCAGAGGAGCCCCGCTGGCACATCGCATAGCGGGAAAGATCGAGGAACTGGAAGGCGTCGACGTTCCGGTCGCTACCCTTGACATCGGGCCTTACAGGGATGACCTTCAAGACAAATCCAAGGCTCGAAGGGATTCCAACGGACTTCCTGTCGAAATACATGGGAAGAGGTTGGTGATCGTCGATGACGTACTCTTCACGGGACGGACAGCCAGGGCCGCCCTGGATGCGCTCACCGATCTAGGCAGGCCTGAGATGGTACAGCTTGCCGTTCTTGTCGACAGGGGGCACCGCGAGTTGCCCATACGGGCCGACTACGTCGGCAAGAACGTGCCAACCAACCAGGGCGAGCGAATACAGGTCCGGCTAAAAGAGACCGACGGGGTGGATGAGGTTGTGCTTACCTGGCAGCCGGACAAGGCTCAGGCTACCACATGATGTATAAGAACAGTGTGGTTACTATCGAAGACCTCTCCAACGAGCAGATCGAGGACATATTGGACCTGGCGCATGAGATCGAAGAAGACCGGAGCGCCTTTTTTGGTCTGGCGTCTGGCTATATCATGGCGAGCTTGTTTCTGGAGCCCAGTACTCGGACCCGGGGGTCCTTCGAGTCAGCGATGAAGAGGATGGACGGTCATACAATAACGACCGCAGACCCGGTTTCGTCTTCGGTCGCCAAGGGCGAATCCCTTGCGGACACTATCCGCATCTGGAGCGGATACGCAGACTTGATCGTCCTACGTCATCAATGGGAGGGGGCAGCCCGCCTGGCTGCCGATTTCAGCGACGTTCCTATTATCAACGCCGGAGACGGTGGCCATGAACACCCTACGCAGACCTTGCTGGACCTTTACACACTCCGCAAGGAGTTCGGAACACTCCAAGGCCGGAAGATAGTGCTCTGTGGCGACTTAAAACATGGCCGCACCGTACACTCTCTGACATATGCCCTACTGCGATTCGGCGCATCCGTCATCTTCGCACCCGGGGAAAGTCTGGGGCTACCAGACCACGTGCTTAATAAAATCGAATCTGGCTATGGCAAGCCGGTCCAGAAGATCCGCCATCCCGGGTTGGAGGCTCTTTACAGCGACGGAATAGGCGACACAGGCGCGGCCGTGGATGCAATTTATATGACGCCCGGCCAGCCTCACAGCCTCACCCTTTTCGACTCGATCAAGTTCAATCTAAGCAAGAACGAATCGGTGGCATTCTACGTCACCAGACGGCAAGTAGAACGCCAAGAAAAGGACAGCAACGAAACAGGTAAAAAATACCCGAAGGTAGATGCCAAACTCCTTCGAAGGCCTGACTTTGCCAACGCTTTGATACTCCACCCACTTCCGCGGGTGGACGAAATTTCGCCGGAAGTGGACTCCGACAGTAGGAGCAAATACTTCGATCAGGCGCGCTATGGCGTGCCCGTCAGGATGGCCCTGATAGCTTACATATTGGGGCTGAAGCCGTGGAGGCGTGAACCTAAGCCGAGTCGTCAAGAGGCCCGTGATGGTGTAACCGTGACCAAACCCCATTCTATAGCGTGTAGCAATCCCAATTGTGCGACCGGCATAGAGCCTCAGAGCACCGTACCAGTCTTTAAGTTCCACCGGAGACCCTTTACCCGGTTTGTCTGCGAATACTGTGAGAGGGAGACTACCCCGTCCCTTTTTTCATATCCGTGGGGAGAAGTCTACCGACCGATTCAAGGGCTTCCCAAACAAGCGGACCCGTCCAAGTTCGGGTTCTATGTAGACGAGGTCGACGCTGTCGACAGCGGCTTGAGACCGTTAACCGGAAGTCTGCGGGAGGTGTGATTGGCTAGAACTGCGTATTTGGTGCTTGAAGACGGTTCGGCTTACAAAGGCGAGGCTTTTGGGGCCGGAGATACCGCCTGTGGGGAGGTCGTATTCAACACCAGCATGACTGGCTATCAGGAGGCGTTGTCGGACCCCTCCTACGCCGGTCAGATCGTCATGCTGACCTACCCTCTTGTCGGGAACTATGGCATCAATGAGAGGGACTTTGAGTCACGGAGGGTACAGGTTGCCGGGTTCGTAGTCCGGGAGCACTGCGAATCCCCCAGCCATGGCCTGAGTACTGGCACGCTTCACGAGTTCCTGGAGTCTCAGGGCATCCCAGGCATTTCTGAGGTCGATACCAGGGCCATTACCAGGCGGCTAAGAACGCGGGGAGTCATGATGGGTTCAATCGCCTCGGTAGGGGAACCATTGGCGGCCGACGGAGTGGCGACCAAAGAGGTCCTGGCAAACCTGAAAGGCGCACCCCAGTACGGAGAGACTGATTTCGTAAGAACAGTCACCACAGCCGAGCGCTACAATTGGGATACCCCGTCAGATGTTCCTGTATCGGACTGCCGTATCCTCATCACCGATTTGGGTGTGAAGTACAACATCATGAGAATCCTGCGCAGCCGTGGGTGTCAGGTCATGGCCGTCCCAGCGTCGACCCCTGCGGAAGAGATGCTGGCGCTGAAGCCGTCCGGGATCGTGCTGTCCCCAGGGCCCGGAGACCCCGCCCTACTGGAATATGCTGTAGACAACGCCCGCAAGCTGATAGGCAAGGTACCCATATTGGGGATTTGCCTCGGGCACCAGATCGTCGCGAGGGCCTTGAAGGCCAACACGTTCAAACTCAAGTTCGGCCATCGAGGGGCCAACCATCCCGTTAAGGACCAGAGGACTGGGAGGGTTTACATTACCTCCCAAAACCACGGCTATGCCGTTCATGGAGATTCATTGCCTACGGGACTGGAAGTGTCCCACGTCAACCTGAACGATGGCACGGTGGAAGGTCTGACGCATCGCGATCTGCCGCTACTGACCATCCAATATCACTCGGAAGCTTCCCCAGGGCCTCTGGACAACGAGTACATATTCGACGGATTCCTGGAGATGGTGGACCAGCACAGGTCATGATAGCGACAGTCATTCACAAACTCCTTGAAACGGGTTGCTCCAAAGCCTTGAAGGAAAATCTCGACTGCCTCCAATATAACCTTATCCCGACCAACCTAGGAGGTGGCTTATGTCTTTCAGTGAATTCTTGCTGGAAGAAGGAGTGGAAATGGAGTTAAACGCCGAGCTGAACGATGTGATCGGCGTGCTCGACGAGGCAGTCCCTTCTTTTTCGTATACAGGATACGGCTATCACATCCACTCCTCAAAAGGGGTCCTGGGCAAGGGATGGAAGCTGTTGGTCAAGCCACGTGACCTCGCCACCTCCACTCAATTGCATCCCGCCGTCGGTTTCATAGAGCTGGACAGGATGGAGGACGGCAAGACTAGCTGCAGGGTCCCACCTCGAGACCAGTGGGGCGACGGCGAAGCCAAAGACTTCGACGAGGACGGTAAGGTCTTCGCCAGTTTTATTTTTCATCTTCTTAACACTTTTCAGGGTAAAGGTTTCATCAACCTCCCGGGACAATTGCCTGTAAGCTGAAGGCGGGTATCGGCAAGCCCGCCGCTTGGTGGAGTCAAAACTTAGCCGGACAAAGGAACAACATGGCGGGCACACCCAGGAAAGTCCTGGTCATTGGATCGGGTCCGATAGTCATCGGCCAGGCTGCCGAGTTCGACTACGCCGGTACCCAAGCCTGCAAAGCCCTGCGCGAAGAGGGCGTTAAGACCATTCTGGTCAACTCTAATCCCGCCACTATAATGACGGACCAGGGCATCGCTGACACCGTGTATATCGAGCCCCTAACGGTCGACGTCATCGACAGCATCCTGGCCCGCGAGCGGCCCGACGGCATTCTTCCAACCCTTGGGGGTCAGACCGCGTTGAACCTTGCTGTGGACATCGCCGACGCCGGGCTATTGGACAAGTATGAAGCCAGTCTACTGGGCACACCGCTAGACACGATCCGGAACGCCGAGGACCGGGAGTTGTTCCATGCCCTGCTCTCCAATATCGACGAGCCTCAACCGCCCAGCGCCACCGTATCTTCAATGGAGGAAGCCTGGGATGTGGCGCAGAGGTTCGGCTTCCCGCTAGTAGTTCGCCCGGCCTATACGCTGGGTGGGACAGGCGGCGGGTTTGGGAGGAACGAGGAAGAGTTCGAGACCATAACTCGTCGGGGATTGGCCGCGAGCCCGATCCACCAGGTGTTATTGGAGCGTTCGGTGGCCGGTTGGAAGGAACTGGAGTATGAGGTGATGCGGGACGGCGCCGACAACTGTATCACCATCTGCAACATGGAAAACCTGGATCCTATGGGGGTCCACACCGGGGACAGCATCGTCGTCGCTCCCAGCCAGACCCTTAGCGATAAAGAGTACCAGATGCTGCGTTCCGCCAGCCTGAAGATTATCCGTGCCCTGGGAATCGAAGGGGGGTGCAACATCCAGTTCGCCCTTCCACCACATCCGGTGGTGGATAAGGCTATAGGGGCCAATTGGGAGTCGGACGCACCTTATTACGTGATCGAAGTAAACCCCAGGGTAAGCCGGAGCTCAGCCCTGGCCAGCAAGGCCACCGGTTACCCGATCGCCCGCGTGGCGGCCAAAATAGCGGTCGGAAAACGGCTGGATGAGATACTGAACGCGGTTACCAGGAAAACCATGGCGGCCTTCGAGCCGGCTCTGGACTATTGTGTTGTCAAAATACCACGGTGGCCCTTTGACAAGTTTCAAGCAGGGGACAGGACCTTGACCACGCAGATGAAGGCCACGGGCGAGGTAATGGCCATAGACCGGACATTTGAAGCTGCGCTGCAGAAAGCAGTCCGCTCGCTGGAACTGGGAGGACGGTCCCTCCTTTGGGAGGACCCTTCATGGAGACAGGACCAAGACTTGCTAAACCGGCCGGAAACCTTCGGGCCGACCGACTTGCGGCTCTGGGCGCTTAGCTACGCTCTACGTCGGGGCATGGGAGTTGAGGAGGTCGCGGAGCGCACCTTCATAGACCCCTGGTTCATTCACGCGATAGGCCGAATCGTCGACATGGAGACCAAATTGCTGGGGGAGCCGCTTACACCGGACCTACTCAAATACGCCAAAAGGCTTGGCTTCTCCGACGAGCAAATCGGGACCCTGTCAGACATGCTTCCAGAGAGGGTACGAGACCTGCGCCATGAATGGGATTTGCGTCCCGTGTACAAGATGGTGGACACCTGTGCCGCCGAGTTTGAGGCGGCCACTCCCTACTACTACAGCACCTATGAGCAGGAGAACGAGGCGCCACCACTGGAAGGGTCCAAGGCTATCGTCATAGGCAGTGGCCCCATCAGGATTGGACAAGGCATCGAGTTCGACTACTGCAGCGTCCACGCTGCATGGGCCCTCCAGGACGCTGGGTACAAGAGCATCATGGTCAATTCCAACCCGGAGACGGTCTCCACGGACTTCGATACCAGCCACCGGCTGTACTTCGAACCCTTGGACGACGAGAGCCTTCGCGACATCATCGAGAACGAGACCAACGGCGAACCTCCGCCCTCGGTGGTGCAGTTCGGTGGCCAGACCGCTATCGACCTATCTCAGAGTCTGGCTCAGGCGGGACTTCCCTTACTGGGCTCGGCGGCGGAAGCCATCGACATCGCTTCTGACCGGCACAAGTTTGAGGAGTTCCTGTCCCGGCTGGGCATACCACAATCACCCGGGGCAACCGTCACCTCCGCCGAAGAAGCGCTACGGGTGGCCCAGACCATTGACTATCCAGTGGTCGTACGTCCCAGCTACGTCTTAGGCGGTCGGGCGATGGAGATTGTCCAGAATGCCACCGAGCTTCTGCATTACTTGAATATGGCCACGGAAGTGGGCCAAGGAAAGCCGGTGCTGATCGACAAGTACCTGGAGGGCAAAGAGTGCGAAGTGGACGCCGTATGCGACGGACAGGAGGTGCTGATCCCCGGAATCATGGAGCACATCGAACGAGCGGGGGTTCATAGTGGCGACTCGATGGCGATCTATCCCGCCCTCAACCTGTCCCCGGAAGAAGTAGACGCCATTGTGGACTACACTACGCGGATAGGCATCTCCCTGGGCATCCAGGGACTGATGAACGTCCAGTTCGTTATCGTCGGTGGTGCGCCGTACAGGAGCCCCAGGCTACCAAGAGGCGAGTCTGAGGGCACATCGATATATATCCTAGAGGTGAACCCGAGGGCAAGCCGTACCGTCCCGGTGATATCCAAACTAACCGGAGTGCCGATGGTCAACCTTGCCACAAAGGTAATGCTGGGGAAAACTTTGAGACAACTAGGGCAGGTCGGCGGTCTGCAAAAACGGCAAAAGCTGGTGGGCATCAAGGCACCGGTGTTCTCCATGGCCAAGTTAACTGGGGTGGACTCCCACATGGGACCTGAGATGAAGTCCACCGGCGAAGTCCTCGGCGTCGACTACGAGTTCGATTCGGCCCTGGCTAAAGCGATTACGGCCGCTGACTTTACCCTGAAGCGGGGTAGCTCGGTGTTATTGAGCATAGCTGACAGAGATAAGGCCGAAGCGGGAGCGTTGATTAGAGATCTCGTCGACGCTGAGATCAAACTCTACGCCACCGAGGGAACGGCTGCCATGATCACGGCCATGGGCGCTCCGGTCGGCATGATCACCAAGAAATTGGGCGAAGGGCATCCCGACGTCGTCGACGTCGTAAACGAAGAACTGGTGGACGGGGTGGTGAACACAGTGTCAAATATCGGATCGGCAATCAGAGATGGGTTTTATATTCGCCGGGCGGCCGTAGAAAGGCGAATCCCGTGCTTCACTTCCTTGGATACTGCCAGAGCCGCCGTCGAGAGCTTGCTGATAGGTTTGGGCGCGCACAACGTCAAGCCCAACAACGAGTACCTCAATGGCCCCTAGCCACCCCAGCACCTCATAGACCCGGGCTGGATTTACATTGCGCTTCCAATACGGCGGGGTGTAACATCTTCTTAATAGACAAGTCTACTCAATAGGCCGGAACCGGGATATCTTGCCCAGAGCGACAAAGAGTACGACCAAAAATCAGGCTTCGGACACCGATGGAGCCTCCAATCAGCAAATTCCTGCCAAAGACGACACCTTTACCAAAGGGCAGGATTCACCCAAGTTCGCCCATCCCAGTGAGGTCGAGTTCGCCCGCATCCTGGACTTCTACGGAGTCAATTGGGTGTATGAGCCCCGATCTTTTCCGTTGCGATGGGATGGCGACCGCGTCGTTGAGATGCTCACCCCGGACTTCTACCTCCCCGAACTGGACCTTTATATCGAGCTGACCACACTTAGACAAAAGCTGGTCACCGAGAAGAACCGGAAGCTGCGCCATCTCAGGGAGCTTTACCCAGACACCAACATCAAGCTCCTGTACAAACGCGACTATCACCGTTTGCTGGCTAAATACGGCTACGGCCCGCTGGCCCAGGAGGAAATACGTGGCATCGACAGGGTGCTCATTAGTGCCGATCAGATTCAAAAGCGGGTGATCGAGCTGGGCCGTCAGGTCTCCATGGACTACATGGGCACCCAGCCGGTGTTGATCGGGGTTCTCAAAGGGGTAATGTGTTTTTTGCCAGACCTGATGCGCCAGATATCCCTCCCCCTGTCCCTTGAACTTATGTCGGTTTCGTCCTTCCACGGCCACGAGGAGGGAGTAAAGATCACAAAGGACCTCGACCGGGACATCGCCGGGCAGCACGTGCTGATGGTCGAAGATATCGTAGACACTGGCATGACCCTGAATTATCTGCTGAATTATCTAAGCACCAGGAAACCCGCAAGTCTCAAGGTGTGCACGCTGCTAGACAAGCGAGTACGGCGGCTGGTGGATGTGCCCGTGGAGTATGTGGGCTTCGAAGTGCCTGACGAGTTCGTCGTGGGGTACGGCCTCGACTACATGGAAAAGTACCGTAACCTGCCGTTTATCGGCATACTTAAGCCACAAGACAATACGGATATCGAAACTCCTCCCGCTCACGCCAAGAAGTCAACGAGAGCTAAGCGCAAATAAGCCAGAAGACTTCATCGAGAAAAGGCACCGCTGCTGCATGATGCTCCGAGAATGTGATCCTGATTGGTCACACTATCTGAATGATCGGTGTAGTATAATTCGAATATGTTCTACCGGGACCAACCTGTAGCTACGACCCAAACCCGGGTACGCGAGTTTCCTCTGCTTGGCGGAGAGAGGTTGGAAGAGCAATACGTCCCCGACAAGGGGTTGGTGGTGGAAACGCCATCAACTGGCCGTTTGCTGGTGCTCACCAACAAACGGCTTCTTTCGTTCGTCCAAGGCGACAGCGAGAACGAAGTCTCTCTCGTCTCGTTGGAAAATGTGAACGGGGTCGTGGTGAAAGCCAACGCCAAGGGGTTCCGGGACATTTTCCAGGGACTGGCCATCATACTGGTAGGAATTGTGAGCTACTTCATCATTGGATACGCCTTGGAGGGGATAGCTATAGCCTCAGCGGTTGGCATCGCGCTGATATTCGTGGGCACCTTCTTCATCGCCAGGTACTTCCTGTGGGAAGAAGAAGGAGAAGTGAGCCTCCAGATCGGGGGCGACTGGGACCTGCAATTCCCTTACCACGGCAATACATCGGGTGGAGACGTTTATGTCTTCATCAACAGGTTGTTTGAGTTGAAACAGGCAGCCGGTTTCGCTCACTATACTCCAAGGGCGGAGCAACGGAAGTATTGATTCTCTCGTAAAAAGTCTATGCAGGCCGAATTAGAACAAACGTACCCACGCCTGGGTACGTTATATAGTCTCTGTTCCGTATACTACCCCAACATACGGCAGCGCTCAGATGTGCTAAATCGCCGGAACTTCCTCAAAACGGGTTTTTACGAGGGAATCAAGTATTCTGTCCGACCTCACCCTGACGAAGCGGACGGTCCTAACCGTCCCTTTGGCTAAATAGCCAGCGGCAGCCCCGGGTCCACGTCCAGGTCCATCGGTGAATTTGTGCCGGTTACGTAGTGAAACCATCCAGACGCCGCGATCATCGCCCCGTTGTCCGTGCAGAGAACCGGCGGGGGTATGAGGGTGGGCAGAGGAGACTCTTCCGTCATCCTGGACCGTAGCAACGTATTGGCGGCCACGCCCCCTCCTAATATGATTCCCGTGGCGCCACACCTGTCGGCAGCCTCAAGGGTTTTCACGACCATCACGTCTACCACCGAATCCTGAAAAGCCGCCGCCATCTCCCTGACGACTTGCTCCGATCCATCCGGCTCATTATCGCCTCGAGGATAAATGCCCTTGTCCTGGGCTTTATGCAGCAATGCCGTTTTGACCCCGCTGAAGCTGAAGTCGGAGGTGTCTTTCATCCAGGCCCGGGGCAAAGACTCCTCACCCTTTGCAGATTCGGAGACCCGTTGAATTTCCGGGCCTCCCGGAAAGCCGAGACCCAATATGCGCGCGGCTTTGTCGAAAGCCTCTCCGGCGGCGTCGTCGCGGGTACGCCCAAGCAGCGTGTATTGGCCCTGACCTTCCATCAGGACTAGGTCAGTGTGGCCACCGGAGGCGATCAAACACACCAGGGGAAACCCAGGCTCCACACCCGGGTCCGGTTGACCCAGGCTTGAATCGTACTCAAGCCAGGCAGCGTGTATGTGCCCCTCCAGGTGGTTTATTCCTATCAAGGGCTTGTCGATGGAGTAGGCGATGGCCTTGGCCACATTTAGTCCCACAAGCAACGACCCTGCCAGCCCAGGGCCGTAGGTGACCGCGACGGCCGTAATGTCCTTCATGGACACACGGGCCTCCTCTATTGCTTGACCTATAGTCGGCGTGATTTGAAGAATATGCTGACGGGAGGCGACTTCGGGAACAACGCCGCCATACCTGGCGTGAATGTCTATCTGGGACGCGATGATGTTGGATAGGACTCGCCTCCCATCCTCGACAACTGCGACCGCGGTCTCATCACAGGAGGTCTCTATGCCTAATATCTTCGTGGACATATTGTCTGCATCATAGGGCCGGGTATCGGCGTCGTCAACGCGTGGATCAAGGCTTGAAAGCCAGGGAAATGGGCCGTTCTCCGTAAGCGACCTCGTTGACAGATTATATCTGAAAATGCTAATCTACTAGGTAGGATTCTAGCAGTCTCTGTCCGAGACTGCTACGTATGTTAGAGTGTCTCGGAGGTCCAATTGCCACGATACGATTACGAATGCCTCAGTTGCGATAACGTTTTCGAACTGAGGCAAGGTTTCGATGCGGAGCCTGTGGGAGTGTGTCCGGAGTGTGGGAAAACCGCCAAACGCATGTTTCATCCAGTACCTGTAATTTACAAGGGTTCGGGGTTCTATACTACAGACTATGCTCGAAACGGCGACAACGTCTCACCCGAAAAAGAGGACCAAACCTCAAAAGAGAAAAACACTCCGATAAAGACGGCTCAGACAAGCCCAAGCAAAGGTAGCGGAGGAGGCTTAGCCGATATTGCGGGCTCTGGTCCAGCGGGTCGCTAGAGCTTCCGTGGATGTGGAAGGAGAAGAGGTCGGTAGCATCGGAAACGGGCTTGTGGCGCTTCTCGGAATAGCGAAGGGCGACGACGAACAGGATGCCCGATACATTGCAGATAAGATAACCAACCTAAGAATATTCTCAGACGAGGCAAACAGGTTCAACCGCTCTGTCCTGGATATCGGGGCAGAGCTTTTTGTTATAAGCCAGTTCACCCTCTACGGTAACACGCGTAAGGGCCGCAGACCCGACTTTACTGACGCAGCTCCTCCGGCAGAGGCGGAGAAATTATATTTGAAAACGGCGGAGCTATTCAGAGAGTCGGGCTTGAGAGTGGAAACCGGACGCTTTCAAGAGCATATGCGCGTAAGGATCGAGAACGACGGCCCTGTGACGCTGATGATTGACAGCGCCGACCGGCATCGCCCTAGACGGGCCTAGCAGGGATTTTAGAACCGTAGGTCGAGGCTTATGTCCAGGGCTTTAGGGGAGTGGGTCAGGCTTCCGACGGATATAAGGTCCACACTTGTCTCGGCTAAGGGTCTGACGGTCTCCAAGGTAACTCCTCCGGAGGCCTCCAAAACGGCCCTGCCGCTCACGATCTCCACCGCCCGCCGGACGTCAGTAAGAGACATATTGTCCAGCATGATTATATGAGCGCCGGCCTCGAGAGCCTCGTTTAGCTCGTCCAGGTTAGTCACCTCGACCTCGACCTTGACCGTGTGAGGTGCATGGCTCAGAGCATTTTCCACGGCCTGTTTCAGACTGAGGCCATCGGAACGCAGAGCGGCTATATGATTGTCCTTTATCAGGACTCCGTCGGCCAGACCCATGCGATGGTTGGCACCGCCGCCTACTCTGACGGCGTACTTGTCAAGGCTCCGCATGCCTGGAACGGTCTTGCGGGTATCCACGATTTTGGCCTCGCAACCCTCTACGGCCTTAACGTAGCGTGAGGTCTCGGTGGCTATCCCACTCATGCGCTGAATGAAGTTAAGGGCCACTCGCTCTGCCCCAAGGATGCCGCTAGCTCTTCCATAGACGCGAGCAATGAGGCTGCCGACGGATAGCTCCGACTGATCTTTTAGAAGAGTTTCGGTCTGTAAGTTGGGATCGACTCGGTCAAATACGGCCAGCGCTACGTCGACTCCAGCCAGAATACCTTCGTCCTCCGATCGCAGGACGGCGGCGCCTTCAAGGTGGGAAGGGATCAGCGCTTCAGTAGTGACGTCGCCAAATGCCTGGTCTTCGGCCAGGGCAAGGTCTATCAGGTGTTGGACGTCTGGGGAAATATGGATCACAGGCTCGGTCTACTGAAGCTGGAGCATGCGTTCCAGTGCGATCCGGGAATAGCGCCTGGTCTCTTCGTCTACGGTGATCTGGTTTATCACCACCCCATCCAGCAGGCCGTCCAACATCCATGATAAGTAGGCCGGGTGGATCCGATACATTGTGGAGCAAGGGCAGATGATCGGATCGAGGCAGAAGATGGTCTTGTCCGGGTTCTCATGGGCCAAGCGGTTCACCAGGCTGATCTCCGTACCTATAGCCCATTTGCTTCCATAAGGGGCCTCGTCGATGATCTTGCGTATCACCTCGGTGGAACCGGTCATGTCGGCAGCCTGGACCACGTCCATTGGACACTCGGGATGAACCAATACGCTTATGTCGGGATAGCGAGCCCTGGCGGTCTCGATCTGCTTCACGGTAAAACGTGTGTGAACAGAGCAATGGCCACGCCACAATATCAGCCTGGCCTTTCGGAGCCCCTCGGGCGTATTCCCGCCGAGGGGCTTGAACGGGTTCCAGACAACCATATCGTCTAGACCGATCCCCAGCTTCAGGCCCGAGTTGCGACCCAGATGCTGGTCGGGCAGGAACAGTACCCGTTCCGACCGCTGGTATGCCCACTCGAGGGCCTCCGGAGCGTTGGTCGATGTACACACGATGCCGCCATTGCGTCCACAAAGGGCCTTCAAAGCGGCGATTGTGTTCATGTAGCTAACGGGGACTATCTCCCCGTCTCCCCCCAGGACATCGGCCAGGTCATCCCAGGCATCCATCACATCATCGATGGGTGCCATATCCGCCATGGAGCAACCGGCTGTGATATTGGGGAGGATCACCTTCTGATGGGGAGCGCAGAGAACACATGCCGTCTCTGCCATGAAGTGGACGCCACAAAAGACGATATAGTCGGCCTCCGGATGAGACGCGGCCTGCTGAGACAGCTTGAAGGAGTCGCCTTGATAATCGGTGTACCGGATTACTTCATCTCTTTGGTAATGATGCCCGAGTATCGTAACCTTGTCCCCAAGTTTCTCTTTGGCGTCTCGAATACGCACGTCCAGTTCGTCCGCCGTGAGGTGAAGGTATTCCACAGGTATTCTCTGCCAGCGGACGTTGACCTTGATCTCCTCGTCGAGAGGCTTGGACTTAAGCTCGTCCTCTGTCCGGCAGAAGGCCGAATGCTCGATTTCAGTTATCGGTACAAAAGGCTCTTTTGTCTTGGTTACCATCAATCAGCACCCCGAAAAATCGATCTGGGTTTAACCCTTGGCTGGTACTCCCTGGAGAGACCAGGGAGAGGTTTTTGTCACATCCACTTGTACCAGGTCTCCCATGCGGTCCCGTTCCTCATGGAAGAAGACCAGCTTGTCGTTCCTGGTACGCCCTTGCCATTTGCCATCCTTGCGGTCTTCCACCAGAACCTCTACGGTCTCTCCTAGAAATCGAGCGTTTTTCCGCGTGGCGATATCAGTTTGAACATCCTCCAGGTTCTTCAGGCGGAATCTTTTTTCGTCCAGTGGGACGTTATCCGGCATTTTGCGACTGGCGATAGTGCCTGGCCTATCGGAATAGGCGGCGGCGTGTACTTTATCAAACTCCATGTCCCTGATAAGATCCACTGTACGCTGGTATTGCTCCCGTGTCTCCCCCGGAAAGCCCACGATAACGTCGGTGCTTATAGATACATTGGGTATGGTGGACCGCATCTGGTCGACTAGCCGGCGGTAGTCCAGCTCGGTATATCGTCGACGCATGTTGCCCAGGACCTCGTCGTCTCCCGCCTGTACGGGCAGGTTGATGTGCTCACACACCTTGTCCAGGTCGGCCACCGTCCTGATGATCCGCTTGCTCATGAACATCGGATGCGACGTTAGGAAGCGTATTCGCAACAGCCCTTGAATAGAGTTGAGGGCGTGGAGCAGGTCGGCCAAATCGGGTTTATCGGGCAAGTCGTGGCCGTATGCGTCCACGGTCTGTCCGAGCAGCGTCACTTCTTTCACCCCCCTCTCCACCAGCAGATCCACCTCTCGAACGACTTCCGATATGGGCCTGCTGACCTGCCGGCCCCGGCGATAGGGAATGATACAGAAGGTGCACATGAGGTCGCAGCCGTGGATGATGGGAACGTAGCAAGCAATGGAAGGCTTACTTGGAGCCAGGGTGCCGACACAGCCCTCCCAATCGACGCCAAGACGTCCCCCCAGCAAGTCCAACAGGGGTTCGTATTGCTGGGGCCGCATAAACACGTCGACGTAGGGGAAGCGAGCCTTGAGATCATCATGCTTAGGCCCCACCATACACCCCATCAGGGCCAGGACTTTGTCGGACCCGTTGGACTTCAAGGGTTTCATATGGCCCATTGTGCCAACTACCTTGTCCTCGGCGCTCTGACGCACGACGCAAGAGTTCAGAACCACAACGTCGGCATCCTTGGCTCTGTCGACCCAGCGTAGGCCAAGCTGCTCCAACGCGCTGGAGAGCCTGTCGGAGTCCGCCTTGTTCATCTGGCAGCCGATAGTCCAGATATGATAGCTGTTCATCATTCGTAATAATCTGGCGGAGGGAATGGGATTCGAACCCATGAGCCCAATTTCTCGGGCTAAGCGCTTAGCAGGCGCCCGCACTAGGCCACTATGCGATCCCTCCGCGTTTCGTTCAATATAGCAAAAAAGCGAACCCTACAGCAAGGTAGTTGTCACGGAATCGTACTTACGGCTGAAATGATGGCTATTGTTGTGGAGTGTCTTCTGTCGCATTTCGGATAATGTTGACACATTTCGTCGTATATCATATCATGCCAGGATGGAAATGAAGTAAGGAGGGTGCACGGATGGACGAACTTGACAGGAAGGTGATTCATATTCTTCAATCGGACGGACGTGCCTCCAATGCGAAAATCGCAAGAGAGGTCGGCGTCAGTGAAGGGACCGTGCGACGCAGGCTGCGCCGGCTAATTCAAGACGACGTCATCAAGGTGTTGGCCGTCCCGAATCTGGAGCAGATGGGCTATGGCACCTCCGCCCTGATCGGTCTCCAGACCGAGCCCGGGAAGGTCGAAGACGTAGCTGACGCCGTCACAGCCCTGTCGGAATCCCACTACGTCTCCATAACAACCGGTCCATACGACGTATTCATGTGGGTAGGCCTGGAATCTCCTGAACAACTCTGGTCGTTCCTGAGAAACAACGTCGGCACCATCAACGGTGTCAGACGGGTGGAAACCCTGGTCAACCTCTCCATCAAGAAGCGCACCTACGGTCTCGTACTGTAGGACCCACATTACCGCAGGAGGAACCGACTTTGGATACCATCGACTCCACTCCGGAATTCGTCGCCAAAGCATACGGAACGATGGAGAACAGGCTGGCCACGGTGCGCAAACGAGTTGGCCGGCCGATGAGCCTGACCGACAAAACCCTGCTCTCTCACCTCGAGGACCCGGCTGGTCAGGAGCTCCAGCCAGGAGAGAGCTATCTGCTGCTTCGCCCCGACCGCGTCGGCCTACAGGATGTGACCGGCCAGATGGCCATACTACAGTTCAAGCAAGCAGGCCGTAAGCGAGTGGCCGTCCCCACCACCGTGCATTGCGACCACCTGATTCAGGCGCGGGTGGAGGGGAAGTCGGACACCGCTTCGGCTATCTCTGAAAACAGCGAAGTCTACGACTTTCTGCAGACCGCTTCCAGCAAGTATGGCATGGGTTTCTGGAAGCCGGGAGCGGGGATTATTCATCAGGTGATACTCGAGAACTACGCCTTTCCGGGCGGTCTGATGTTGGGCACCGATTCCCATACTCCCAACGCCGGAGGACTGGGGATGCTGGCCATCGGCGTCGGAGGCGCCGACGCGGCCGACGTGATGGCGGACCTGCCCTTCGAGCTCAAGTATCCCACCCGAATCGGCGTCCATCTGACGGGCGAGATGAGCGGATGGACGGCCCCCAAGGATGTGATTTTGTACCTGGCAGGTGTCCTCACCGTGTCTGGAGGCACCAACGCTATCATAGAGTATTTCGGCCCCGGAGCCCGATCCATAAGCTGCACTGGAAAGGCCACCATAACCAACATGGGCGCGGAGCTGGGTGCCACGTGCTCGGTCTTCCCGTACGACCAGCGGATGGCCACCTACTTAAGGGCTACTGGAAGGGAGCCTCTGGCCGATCTGGCCGACCAAAACGCCCATCTGCTGGGGGTCGATGAAGAGGTGGAGGCACACCCGGAGGACTACTTCCACCGGATCGTGGAGATAAATCTGTCGGAATTGGAGCCACAGGTGGTCGGTCCACACACACCCGACCTGGCGCGGCCTATTTCGGCTCTCGGCGCGGAGATCGACGACAAAGGATACATAGACCAAATATCCGACTCCCTGATAGGAAGCTGTACCAACTCATCGTATGAAGATATGCATCGGGCTGCTGACATAGCCGAGCAGGCCAAGAAGCACGGCGTAAAAATCAGCGTGCCCCTTTTGGTGACTCCCGGTTCCGAGCAGATCCGCGCCACAATAGAGCGGGACGGCCAAATGGAGTCCCTGAAGTCCATAGGAGCGACGGTACTGGCCAACGCATGCGGCCCCTGTATCGGCCAATGGAAACGCCAGGATGTCCCGGAGGGCAAGTCCAACACGATCGTCTCGTCCTTCAACCGCAACTTCCCACGCCGCAACGATGGCCGCTCCGAGACGATGAATTTCCTGTCCAGTCCTGAGATAGTCATCGCGTATTCGCTGGCCGGGCGCCTTTCCTTTAACCCCATGACAGACACGCTGAAAGCGGCCGATGGCAGTCAGTTTATGCTGGATCCCCCGAAGCAGGCTCCTGAAGTGCCTCCCCGGGGGTTCGTGACGGCCGAGGACGCATATGTGCCTCCCGCGGAAAGCGGCGAAGGCGTGGAGATCACCATCCCCCCAACCAGCAACAGGCTACAGATGCTCGAGCCATTCCTCGCCTGGGACGGTAACGATTTTATAGAGCTACCTGTCCTACTCAAGGCCCAAGGTAAGTGCACCACCGACCATATCTCACCGGCAGGGCCCTGGCTGCGGTTCCGCGGGCACCTTGACAACCTGAGCGATAACATGTTCCTGGGCGCCGTCAACGCCTACACCGGTGAGACTGGCACGGGCCTCAACCAGCATACGGGAGAGAAGGACCAGCCCTTCCAAAAGATCGCCAGATACTACAAGGCCAAAGGCCTGCGGTGGGCGGTAGTCGGGGACGCGAACTACGGCGAGGGCAGTAGCCGGGAGCACGCGGCCATGTCGCCCAGGCTGCTAGGAGCGGCCGCGATCATCACTCGCAGCTTCGCCCGCATCCACGAAACCAACTTGAAGAAGCAAGGACTGCTTCCACTGACCTTCGAAGACCCGGCGGACTACGACCGCATCCAGGAAACAGACCGGATCAGCCTGGTGGGGCTGAAAGACCTGGCATCGGGCAAGCCTGTGACCTGCCACATCCATCACGCTGACGGGACTAAAGAGACCATCACGCTACGGCATTCCTTCAACGCGACCCAGATCGAGTGGTTCAAAGCCGGAGCCGCCCTCAACCTCTTGCGCAGCGAAGCTATCTAGCTAGCCCAGGCCGTCGAGGCAATCCTTCAGGGGTTTGTGGATACAACTGAAGATGGGGGTGTCTCTCAGGGTGTAGGGACGGGCTTCCGACTCCCGCAAAGCCATCACCAGCTCCAGGAAGTCGCCCGGCTCGTTGGTCTCGAATCCCAGCATGAACTCCTGATCGTCCAGCCCGAAGGAGTAGCTGGTGCTTATTTTCACCGATGGAAACTTGTGCCCAAGCCGAAAATGCTCGTCCATGATGCGCTGCCTGTCCTCTTTCGGCAGTTGGTACCAGTCGTGGGTCTTCACGAAGGGATAGACGAAGAGATAATCACGTCCTAATGTCCTGACGGTCTCCCCCGTGCCTTCTTGACCGGCGTGCTTATGCCCGTCTAAATATGGCGACTTCCTGGTCATGGCCAGGTATGAATAGGGCATGAGCAGGTACTTGCCCAACTCTGTGTGATTGAGCTGCGACGAGAGTTCGTCGAGCAGTTCCAGGGAAGGGCTGATCTTCCAGAGCATTAGGTCCGCGTCGCCCCTGGTACCCATCAGGCTATAGCTGTCGACACTCATACGCGGCATGAACTCATCCACCACCGCGGCGAACTCCGCCTTGCTGCTCTCGCGGGCACCCTGTGGCAGCCGGCGCCAGGCCAGATCTACTTTGTAGAAGGAGTATCTGACGAAAAATCTCTTGCCGTCCTCGGCCATCGCCGCCTCCTGATGGGTTGTCTTGCAATTATAGCAGCTACTCGACATCCTTCTCAGGAAGAGCCTGTCGTAGCTTGACAATTGTTGAGAGCGTCGATAGACTTGCCATATAAATGGCACCTACAATTGGCTTGTATTGCATCTGTACCTGTACCCCTACATAGGGACAGGTTGCCATTGATTAAATCCAGAACCTGCGCCCGTGTCGGTAAAGATATTTGAGGACGGGCGTATTTTATTTGTGCGGAGGCGCACGTGAGCACCAAAACTGAACACTTCAAATCGGTACCCCAGCAAGAGGTCCACAAGAGGAGTTTAGAGCTGTCCAAGTCCTCCAAGGGCGTGATTCCCTTCATCGAGGAGGAGATCACAAGCCTTGAAGAGGAGATAAAGGCTTTCAGGGCGGGAGAGATGCCTGAAGCCCAGTTCATGGCCTTCAGGCTGCGACAGGGAGTCTATGGCCAACGCCAGCCCGACGCCCAGATGGTGCGGGTGAAAGTGCCCGGCGGAATCCTGACCCCCGAAGCGATAGATGTACTGGGCCAGTTCGCCGAGAACTACGCCCCGCTGAAGAAAGGGCACGTCACCACCCGCGAGAATATACAGTTTCATCACGTGCTTCTCGAACAGTGCGGTGACGCCCTACGTATGCTGGGCGAGGTTGGTCTGAGCACTCGCGAGGCCTGCGGCAACACCGTACGCAACGTGGTCGGCTCACCAACCGCCGGAGTAGACAAGGACGAGGCGTTCGACATCACGCCATATCTGGCGGCTTACGTCCGTTACGCGGTCCGTCATCCGTTGACCCAGAGTTTCCCACGAAAGTTCAAGACATCCTTCACCGGATCGGTGAAGCGGGACACCGTCGCCTCTGCAATACATGACCTGTCCTTCGTCGCCCAGACCAAGAAAGAGAACGGGGTGGTCAAACACGGCTTCAAGGTCTATGTGGGCGGTGGAACGTCGATCATGCCCCGAATAGCCGGTCTCTACTCGGAATTCGTGCCCGTCGAGGATTATCTCCGTGTGGCTGAGGCTATCTGGAGAGTCTTCGACAAATCCGAGATGCTGCGTAAAAACCGGATGATGGCCCGAATCAAGGTGCTCATCGATCGCATCGGTTTTGATGCTTTCAAGGAGTTGGTCGATGAGGAACTGAAGAATGTCGGCCCTATTGACCCCACACCCCTGATGAACGTGGACGAGGTCCATAAAGAGACGCCTCCGCAGCCTTCAGGGAACACAAATGGCCAGGAGCCCCCACCCGAGTTCGTCTACTGGAAAAACACCAACACCATAGAGCAGAAGCAGCCAGGCTATTATGTAGCTTATGTCAAGTTGCCCCTCGGAGACATCTATTACACCCAGTTCTACAAGCTGGCCGAGATAGTCCGCAACTACACCGGCGGGAGGGCCCGCACTACTCAGGAGCAGAACCTGGCTTTTCGATGGATACCTGAGGCTTACCTGTACGACGTCTGGCTAGCCCTGAAGGAGATCGGCCTGGCGGGGGCGGAAGCCCACACCATCGCCGATGTGGTTTCCTGCCCGGGCACCGACAGTTGCAAACTTGGGATCACCGCTTCCATGGGACTGGGCCGGTCTATAAGAGAGGAGCTGGCATCCTCCAATGGACTCCTGGATGACCCGCTGGTAAAGAAGATGCACGTCAAGATGAGCGGATGTCCAAACGGCTGCGGCCTTCACCATATAGCCAGCATCGGCTTCCACGGCGCGGCTATGAAGGGGCAGGGCGGAGTCCAGCTTCCTGCCTACGAGCTTTTTGTGGGCGGCCACTACGGTGGCGACAAGATCGAGGATACCCGCATCGGCCAGCGCCTCCCAAGAGTCAAGGTACCCTCCAAGCGGATAGCCGAGGTAGTGAAAGACTTTGTCGGTTACTACAAGGAGAACAGGCAGGAAAGTGAAGAGTTTTACAGCTTCGTAGATAGGGTTGGGATCAAACCCTTCGAGGAGATCGTTGCCCAATACACGGAGGTCGGTGCTTTATCGGAAGACACCAAGGACCTGTATATGGACTGGGACAGGCAGGATATATACAAGCTGGAGCGCGGCGAAGGGGAGTGCGCAGTCTAGGAAGTCACCATGTCCGTTAGTCGTCGAAGGGCCGTGGAGTACGCGGACCAAATAATCTCCGTACCCAGGGCCCACGTTCATGTAACTCTGCGTCAGATCAAGAGTGGTGTTACCCTCCTCCACGATGGCCGCGCCCTTACCAAATGCTATCTGACCCGCACCGGCATGAAGGCCGCTCGGTTCATGGCCCAAGCGTTAGGTGTGCATGTGCCACCATTGGGAGAATCGGTGGAGGCGCGGGTTTCGACAGGCGTCCTGTGGCGAGCGATATCTATCTCGTGCTTGGATTTCCGGAGGAAAGAGTCCTATGACTTGCTGGAGAGATTGCTGGAGGAAGCGGAGATGCAGAGGGGTAGAGGGGCCGGTTCCGAGGCCTAGGCACTAACGGCGGTTAAGCCAGCGCCTAAAGCGGTCCAATATTCTGGGAGTGTTGTCTTCGATAGGCCGGCCGCGCCAGCGCTTTTCAGTGAAGCCCATGCTTGGCCGTATGGAAAATAGCGCATAGGCTATGACAAACAGCACCAGGCCGACGATAACAATGGGGGCCATTCCAGCTATTCCGGCGGCCGCGAGGATCATTGCCAACAACAGCAGGCCAAAGCTGGTCAGCATTAGCTTGCCAGCCGATATCTTCAGCCCTCGGCCTCCGGTGAGAAAGCCAAGAGAACTGGAAGACTCGTCCGGGTTCTTTTGCGTGCTGCCGGCACGGGAGCGCCGACCTTTTGGCATAGCTGCCTCGGCACGCTTGAGGATCTCCTCGATCTCGTACTTGTACTTCTCCGTCATGCCGCCTCCGGCTGGGATGCCTAGATTGAATATAGCATCCACTCAAAGACTAGTCAAAGGTCTGTGAAAAACTGGTAGTGGTTCAGTTTGAATCTCCCAAAAGCGAAACTATCTCTTCGGTGGTCCAGATATGGTCAGTTAGGCCAGCGGCCATTGCCGGAGTCCGAAGGTAGGGGTTTTTTAAACTCTGATGCGGCCTAGCAAAATTATAGTGCATGAAGTGAAGGGAAATCGCGTGCATGTGGTTCTCTACCTTTTTTGAGAAGGCGTTGGTTAGCCGTGTGAACCGACGCATAGACACCCGCATGGTCAGGTTCTGGCGTTCGACGTAGCTAGTAGAGACGTGGGCCTTGTCGGGGTCGCCCTGTATGACCTTAGTCTCAGTGGCGATACACTCAGGGGGGCTGTACCGGCGCTGGCCTTCTACCGTGTTCTGTCCATAAAGCTTGATTAGCATGGCATAGTCCACCTCAGGCCCAAAAGCCCCCTCTACTGCCTCTAGATACGCCTTATGGCCGTCGGTAGTCAGTTGTACACGGCTAGCCAGCCGTGAGCGAAGATTGGCAATGAAGTCCCAGGCATCCCGCCCGGTGCGGCCACCAACATGCCAACACGGAACCAACTTCGTAGCTGAATCAATGGCTGTCCAGGTCCAAACGTCGCCATATCCGAATTCGCCTTTATGCTCCGCCGGGACATTCTTTTCTTTGGCATAGCAGAATTCCCAAATCTCGTCACATTGTAAACGTCTCAGGTTGAGATTGCGGAGATTGGCCTCTTGGTAATCCAGGCACGCCGAGCCAAGGCCAGCCAGCAACTTGAGCACCGTGTTCTTGGCGACACCGTTCATGCGAACGATACCATTGATGCTATTGCCTTCGACCAGGGCCTTAACAATCTGTACTCGGCGCTCTTGACTTAGCTTATTCATAATGAACTAATTATACGGAATCGCTCACGCAATGTCAAGATATTTAGTTCACTTACACCTCCTCTTCAGTGCCAAGAGCATCCCAGTGGACCCGGAATGCTGCCGCTTGACTCCGTATCACCCGCTCGAAGCCCCTGGCAAGCCGCACATTGGGCAAGATTTCTTTTCTCCGGACATCCCATAAAGCGGGCTGTAAGTGTCGTTCCCAACCTTGGCTTTGCGCTTCGGCCATTAGATACTGAATGGCTTGCCTAAATCCCAGATTTGGCCTTGGAGAGGAGAGCCACAGTTTGAGGGCCAACTCATCCCCATGACGCCTCAGGCCAACTTCAGGGTTCACCAAAATGGTTAGCCCCTGTATCTCAATTCTCGCTGGTGGAATTTTAAAAAACTGTGCATCCTGTTGTTTATACCAAAACTCCAGATACGCTTGGCCGATTTTGTTGTAGTGGTCCTTTCTGGATTCCTTACCTTTTGTGTTTGGCAGTCTTTCTAGTGTCTCTTCGAGGGCAATCTTAAAATCTGATAAGTCATGCGTATTCCAATGAGTCTGCCTGAGAGTATTGAGCAGCGCCCAGTAGTAAGACCGCTGCGGATAGCCTTTTGGGTCGATTAAAAAAGTGCGCGCTTCCTTAACTATCAGCTCCCGTCCTGATACAGGCGCATTATAGAATCGGGCGAAGGTCGCCATTCCGATAGTAGGGTTTTCTAACATACTATGCACCCTCCTTTTATGATAGGACTCCCCAAATTTAAGAGAGTGTACCATAAAAACAGAGTCATAGATAGTTGCATTTGTGGGAGCGGGTGGCAAATAGTCAAATACGCGCTTCCCAACGGTCATGTCTTGCACGTATAGCTGCTCACAATCACGACATGGGAGAAGCGGTTCCTTGGGGTGAGGCTCTTGAATAGGCCCAGAAGTTACCAGGTCGTCGCAGAAGCGGTTCTTTAGCTCCTGGGTATTCTCATACCAGAAGTGGGCTCTCGGGTCGATTTGGATGTCAGAGAGGCCGTACCAAATGGAGATTGTAGAGGGCACTCATTCACTCCGAGACCATCTAGCCTTCGCCGCCTTCTTTGCGCTTTCCACGCGTTGCTCAGGCGTCAACTTTGCAGCCCTCGCTGGACCACCCTTCTTGCCACCGAGCCGCCCCAAGGCTACCGCAGCGGCATGGCGTTCCTCTGGCGTCAGTTCAGGGACTTCTACCGACTCTGACTCAGGTAGGGGTTCTTCACCAGTAGCACGTGCTACAGTGGATGCAGCGCGTTGGTTCAAGTCCCGGGGGCGTTTACCTTGATTGCGTGACCGGTCAGCCATGCATCTAGGTTACCAGCCAAGAGCACGGCCGTCAAATTCAAACTGAACCACTACCGAAAAACTGAGTCGGAATGGTCAAAAATAGGAAGACTCAGGACAATGATTGACCTCAGTGGCAAAGCGGAAGCCCGTCTTCTGACTATACATTAAGGACACCCGCATAGGCAGAGGGCCTACCCCTCATCCCATAACCTGCGCAGGCGCTCCGCCAGTTCCTTCTCTTTGCCCTCTTCGGAAGGCCGGTAGTAACGTCGGTCCTTAAGGGAAGGGGGTAAATAGTCCTGAAGGGCGAAATGGCCATGATGGTCGTGGGCGTACTTGTAGTCTTTGCCATATCCCATCCCGCGCATGAGTCCGGTCACGGCATTTCGAAGGTGCAGTGGCACCGTTTCGCTGGTCGTCTTCCGCACGTCATCCATCGCCTGGTTCAGGGCTGCGTATGCCGAGTTGCTCTTTGGAGCTGCAGCCAAATACACGGTAGCTTCCGCAAGAGGAATGGCGCCTTCGGGCATGCCGATAAAGTGAACCGCCTGTTGGGCAGCAACTGCCATAGGCAAGGCCATGGGCTCGGCGAGGCCGATGTCCTCCGCGGCTAGAATGACCAGCCTTCGAGCGATGAACAGAGGGTCTTCTCCGGACTCGATCATCCGGCCGAGCCAGTATAATGCAGCGTCGGGAGCAGACCCTCGCACGGACTTGATGAAGGCTGAGATCGTGTCGTAATGTTGATCGCCGGACTTGTCGTACGGGGGCGCACGACGCTGCATAGCATCCTCTATGGTCTTTGCGTCTATAAGTCGCACTCCGTCGTCCCTGGGATCAGTGGCGTAGGCCGCGGTTTCCAGTGCGTTCAGCGCAACGCGCGCATCCCCACCCGACAGGGTGATCAGATACTCCAGGACACCTTCTTCGAGTCGTACGCCAAACTTGCCCAGTCCCCTCTCCTCGTCTTCCAAGACCCTGTTTATTATGGTTGCCACATTCTGCTCGGTCAGATGATGTAAGGTGAAAACGCGGGTGCGGGACAGTAGGGGCGCGGTCACCTCGAAAGAAGGATTCTCGGTGGTAGCGCCGATCAGGGTAAATGTCCCGTTCTCAACATGGGGAAGGATGACATCCTGCTGGGCCTTATTGAAGCGATGAATTTCATCCACGAACAGGATGGTTCGCTGGTTGTGAAGGGTGAGGCGCTCTCTTGACTGGTCTACGATGCGGCGAAGGTCGGCCACACCTGACGTAACGGCGCTGACCGTCTCAAAGTGGGAGCGAGTAGTACCGGCGATGATATGAGCCAGAGTTGTCTTGCCGCTGCCGGGCGGCCCCCATAGTACGAGAGAGGGAACCTGGTCGGCCTCGATGGCCCTTCGGAGAACGGTACCAGCGCCGACTATGTGCTCCTGGCCAACGAACTCGTCGAAGCTAGTTGGCCGCACCCTGGCAGCCAATGGCGCTTCTTTTCCTCGGCGGTCCTGGCTTCCATACTCGAAAAGGTCCAAGATGGCCCCTCCAATACTCGTGTCTAGTTTACATCAGCAGATATGGGGTTGCCATCGCTCGCCTCATGCGGATCACCATACGCGGATACCAGCCATACTTCGACGGGCTTACCATGAGCGGTGACAGAACCGTAATTCCGCTCACACTGAGCTTGTCGAAGTGTGGCAGTCACAAGGCCTCATGGTGATCCGCCTGAGGCGGATCACCATGAACGGATAGAACCCGGAACCGCTCACCCTGAGCATCGTCGAAGGGGAGCGGAACTGTGCACCATGAGCTGGGTATGTCCTCTCGCCCTGATCCTTCTAAAAGAAGGACGAAGGGTGGCTGGCGACCTCAGGCTGGATTCGATGCCTGAGGATGGTCGTTGCTCCTACAAGAATGGGCATGATATGATTCGCCGTCACCAGCAATGGCGCAATTAAAAGGACAGATCTCCATGGTGGAAATAAACAGAGATAGCTCCGCACCACCCGTTCCCTGGAAAACCTCCGATCTGGTGATCGGGGTATTCATGGTCCTCGTCGGGACCATTCTCGCCCTGGCCGGCTTCGTAGCCGCTGGAGGAGACTCGGATTCGAAGGCGGGTATCGTCGTGATCGGCGGGTCCGTTGGTGCGATATTGGCCTTCGCCGCCTGGTCGATGGGGCCGGCGAAATACGGCGTATCCCTTGGTAGCTTGGGCCTCAAAATATCCACCCGGATGCGCTCTTCCCAGCTCTTTCTACCCTTCCTGGCGCTGGCGGCGAGCTTGACCTTTACCGCCATTTATACCGGCGTCATCTCCCTGACAGGGTGGGACATACTACCTCCCGAACAGCTTCCAGAAGAGGTTACCCTGAACGGACCCTGGATAGTCGTCAGCTTCTTGCTGGTTGTGCTGTGGGGACCGCTGGCTGAAGAGATATTCTTCCGGGGATTTATCTTCTCCGGGCTAAGAGCAAGGATAGGGCCTGGCCGGGCGATTCTATTGAGCGCTCTTATCTTCACTCTTTTCCATGTGGACCCCAGAGTAATGGTGCCCATATTCGTTACCGGAGCACTGCTGGCCTGGCTTTACCATAGAAGCGGACATATATGGAGCCCATTTCTAGCCCACGCCTCGCAGAACGGCATCGCCTTCGCGTTAAGCGTTTGGGTCTTAGACTAGCTACTATGTGTGATATACTTGGGCAAGCTGCCCCCAACAGGAAAATAGGATGACTCAGGCGGAGTCCACGACTATAAAGAACCCGACCCGGGACCGGATAGCCGACACATTCACAAAGATAACAGAGGATGGACGGACGGGGCTCATACTGTTCCTGACCGTTGGCTTTCCGGATCTGGACGCCACAGTTGAACTAGTCCCCGAGTTGGTCGCGGCTGGAGCGGACGCCATCGAGTTGGGTGTTCCTTTCAGCGACCCTCTAGCCGATGGCCCGACCATCCAGGCCTCCAGCTTCCAAGCTCTCCAGAACGGGGTGTCTCTGGAAAGCTGCCTGGGGGTGGTTGAACGGCTGCGGCCAATCGTCCCTGATACGCCTTTGATGTTAATGGGCTACTACAATCCCTTTCTACGCTATGGCCTTTCGCGCTTCGCGCAAGACGCCCAGGCGACTGGGGTGGACGGCGTCATTGTGCCCGACCTGCCACCTGAAGAGGCCGGCCCAATGATCTGCGAGTGCGAGGCTCACAACATCCGGGTAGTCCCTCTGCTTGCTCCGACCAGCACGGACTCCCGTATCGAAGGTGCGTGTAGGATAGCCTCTGGGTTTGTCTATTGTGTGAGCCTCACGGGCGTGACGGGGGCACGAGACGAGCTGGCTGCTGGTTCGCTGGACCTTCTCGAAAGGGCACGCCGGTACACCGATCTCCCACTGGCTGTAGGGTTCGGGATATCCCGCAGAGAGCAAATACTTGCCCTCGATGGCAAGGCTCAAGCAGCAGTCGTGGGCAGCGCACTTATAAAGACACTCATGGCTTCTCCTCGAGGAGAAATTACGGAGCGAGCACGCCGGTTTGTAGCGGAGCTATCCGGAAAATCCGCCTCTTCAGGGAGTCTGGAATAATGACGGTATGCCGTGGCATTCGTGGCGCAACGACCGCCGAGGATAACACCAAGGAAGCTATTTTCGCGGCAACTCAGGAGCTATTTGGGCAGATCGTCGACGTTAACGAAGTACAAGAGTCCCAGGTGGGGGCGGCCTTCTTCACCACCACCCAAGACCTTAATGCCGCGTTTCCTGCCACCGCGGTCCGAGAAATGGGCTGGAAAAACACAGCCTTATTGTGTAGCCACGAAATGGACGTACCGGATGGCTTGGCCAGGTGCATTCGTGTACTCGTCCTGGTGAACACCGACAAGGAGATTCACGACCTAGAAGATGTTTATCTTAAGGGGGCGGCAAACTTAAGGGCCGAGTCTTAAACGTAGGTAAGAATGGTTCGAATTCACCGATTTCGGCTTGAGCAAAGACGGAGCGGACGATAGAATTAGCAGCTACAATGATCACAAGTAGCTAGAATCGATTGAGCGATGGCGAACAGACGGTTGAAAGGATATCCCTCAAAATGATCGTGGTAATGCGGCGAGACAGTACGAAGGAGGATCTGGAGAGAGTCCAGGCACAGATAGAGACTCACGGCCTCACAGTGCATCTGTCAGAAGGAGTCGAGAGGACCGTATTGGGTGTGCTGGGGCAGATCTTCGGCGAGCTGCAAGCCGAGCTTGAGCAGATGCCAGGCGTTTCACAGGTCGTAAGGATCTCTAAACCATACAAGCTGTCCAGCCGCGAGTGGAAAAACGAAGACACGATTATACAGGTAGGCGATGTGTCCATCGGCAATCAGGAATTGGTAACGATAGCCGGTCCCTGCGCCGTGGAGACTGAAGAGCAGACCCTTTCCACGGCTCATGCCGTGCACAAGGCGGGAGCCAAAATGCTGAGGGGAGGCGCCTTCAAACCTCGAACGTCCCCCTACAGTTTCAGGGGCATGGGCGTCCACGGTCTCAAGCTGCTGGCCAGAGCCAGGGAAGAGACCGGCTTGCCCATTGTCACCGAGGTACTAAGTCCCGAAGACGCAGGTATGGTTGCCGAATACTGTGACGTTCTCCAGATAGGCACCCGCAACGCCCAGAATTTCAATTTGCTGGACTCTGTGGCGAAAATCAATAAACCCGTGCTGCTCAAGCGGGGATTCGCCTCGACCTACGAAGAATGGCTTCTTGCAGCCGAGTACTTGCTGTCCGGCGGCAACAGCCAGGTCATACTGTGTGAGAGGGGAATACGAACCTTCGAGACTGGAACTCGGTTTACCCTGGACCTGTGCGCCATACCAATGATCAAGAGTCTTAGCCATCTGCCGATAGTTATTGACCCGAGCCACAGCACCGGCATGGCCAAGTTGGTGCAACCGATGGCGTTGGCAGCAGTGGCCGCCGGAGCCCATGGGGTGATAGTCGACGTACACCCCAACCCGGCAACGGCCAAGTGCGACAGCGCCCAGGCCCTGACCTTCGACGGCTTCGAAAACATGATGACCCAGATCATGTCGGTGGCGAGAGCAGTGGGCAAGGTTCCTGCGGGCAGCCGGTAACGGGCAACGCCACTTGTCTACTAGACGTTTGTTTCAGAAGACTGTCGTTGACGCTCATACCTCCCTGTGCTAGTATCCATCTGGCAAATCGTAGCGCCGTGCGCCTCCCCTGGCCCGATGAATAGCTGGTAACGGCTTTTCGGGAAACATAAGCACAATGCTGGCCTGCTGCGTCATCGGGTGAGACGAGTCAGAATGGAATTCCATGAAGAGCTTGCCAAAGCGTCACCTCCACAAGATACCGCCCTCACAATCGGGGTATTCGATGGTGTACACCTGGGCCACCAACACCTTCTGCGGCACCTGAAAAAGCTGGCTCACGATAATGGCCTCATGGCCGGCGTTCTGACCTTTCGAAACCATCCCAGATCAGTACTCAACCCTGAAGTCCGATTGCGCTACGTTTCTCCCGTAGCTGAACGTGTTTCGCTAATCAAAGACCAGGGAATCGATCTGGTTGTGTGTATCGACTTTACCCGGGAGTTCTCGTTGACCCGAGCGCCAGATTTCGTGGCGCTGCTGGTGAAGCGCCTCAGGATGTGTGGACTTATAGCAGGCCCAGGGTTCGCCCTGGGACGCCAAAGGGAAGGGGATTTACCGACCCTGCGGCGCCTTGGAGCTGAGCACGGCTTCTGGGTGGAAGTCGTCGAACCCTTCTCTTCTGACGATGCGATTATCAACAGCAGCGGAATACGGAAGCTGATAAGTCAAGGCAACGTTGAGAAGGCTGGCGCGTTGCTGGGCCGCAATCACTCTCTCACAGGAAAGGTCGTGGAGGGAGACCGCAGGGGCAGAGACCTGGGCTTCCCAACGGCCAATTTATCGGTGGATGAGGATATAATTATTCCCGGAGATGGTATCTACGCCACCTGGGCTATCGTGGACGGGCGGCGCTTTCAAGCGGCGACGAATGTCGGAGTAAGGCCAACGTTCGGGGTCTCTGGCAGGACAATCGAGGCTTACATTCTGGATTTCGATGAAGACATCTATGGAAAGCAAGTGACTCTGGAGTTCGTGCGCAGGGTCAGGGACGAGGTCGCATTCCCAGACGTCGAGGCCCTGGTGGCGCAGATGAAGCTCGACGTCGACACGGCTAGGGTCATCCTCTCCAGGTAGGGTTTGATGGAGACTATACTAGACGACGAACTGCTCGACAAAATAACCTCAAGAGGCGTGAACGAGATAATCTCCAAGGTGGAGTTCATCAGGCTCCTCCAAGAGGGACGACCTCTACGCCTTAAGATGGGTTTTGACCCCAGCCGCCCGGACATACATCTGGGACACGTTGTTGGATTGCGGAAACTGCGCCAGCTTCAGGAGTTGGGCCACCAGGTAATTCTGATCGTGGGCGACTGGACGGCCCAGATCGGCGACCCCTCCGGCCAGTCGGCAATGCGCCCTATGCTGAGCCGTGACGAAGTTGTAGCCAATGCCGAGACGTACATGAAACAGTTCTTCAAAGTGGTGGACAAGGACCGGACTCAGGCCGTGTGGCAGAGCGAATGGTTCGGCACCTTCAACCTGACCGACGTGATCGACCTTACGAGAAGGTTTACTGTAGCCCAGTTCCTCGACAGGGACGACTTCTCGAAACGCTTCGAGGAGCACAAGCCGATCGCGATAACAGAGCTGCTTTACCCGCTTCTGCAGGCCTACGACTCGGTGGCCATCAAGGCCGACGTGGAGTTTGGCGGGACCGATCAGAAGTTCAACCTGCTTGTGGGGCGGGAGCTGCAGTCGATGATGGGGCAGCGACCCCAGCAGTGCTTCCTGATGCCGATCCTGGTGGGCACCTTCGGCGTACAAAAGATGAGCAAGAGCCTTGGCAACTACGTAGCAGTGGAAGACCCGCCCAACGAAATGTACGGTAAGCTGATGTCTTTACCGGACAGACTCATAACCCAGTACTTCGAGTACCTGACAGATGTATCTGACAACGAGCTTGATCAGATGCGCATGGGGCTGGCAGATGAGTCTGCTAACCCCATGGAGCTTAAGAAGCGCTTGGCGAGCGATATAACCGGCCAGTTCCACGGGCGAAATCAAGCACGAGCTGCCCAGGAGTTTTTCGAGCTGGTGGTGCAACGCCGCGAGGCGCCGGATGAAATCGAGCAGCGCTCTCTAACGGAATTGGGCCTCAACTCGCATAGCGTTTCGATGCCCGATCTCATGGTAGTTGCAAAATTGGCCGACAGCCGTAGTCAGGCCAAACGCCTTATCAATCAGGGTGCTGTAGAAATAAACGGTGAAAAGATAGCCGCAGAGAGCGTCGAGTTGACCAACGAAAGCATAATCAAGGTCGGTAAGCGGCGATATATAAAAATCGTCGACGACCTTAGCTGAGAGGATGTAGGAGGTAGAGTGAAGATACCAAAGCAAAACCTTAGGATACCTGGACCCACCCCATGTCCAGAGGACGTGCTCGAAGCGACGAGCCAGCAAATGATCAACCACAGGGGGCCCGAGTTCAAGGAAATAATAGAGAGCGTCACGGCGAAGCTGAAACATGTCTTCATGACCCAGAATCGACTTTACACGCTCACCGCCTCGGGTACCGGTTCCCTAGAAGCGGCAGTCGTTAATACCCTCTCGCCGGGGGACAAGGTCCTGGCCGTCAGCATAGGCTACTTTGGTGACAGGTTTACCGACATAGCGAAAACCTACGGCGCCGAGGTCACCAAACTCAGCTTCGATTGGGGAACGGCGGCAGACCCAGATGCGATTCGGGCCGCCTTGGGCAATGATCCAAAAATAAAAGCCGTCCTGGTGACCCATAACGAGACCTCCACCGGTATTACCAACGACCTTGAAACCATCGCCGCCATCGTCAAGGGCGAGTTCGACAAGCTGCTGGTTGTAGACGCAATAAGCAGTATGGGATGCATCCCTTTACCGACGGACAAATGGAAGTGTGACGTTGTGTGCACAGCTTCCCAGAAAGGGCTGATGGTACCCCCAGGGCTCGCCTTTATTAGCATGAGCGAGACGGCGTGGGAAGCACGTAGCAGGGCGACCATGCCAAGGGTCTATTTCGACCTGGAGAGGGCTCAGCGCACTCTGGAGAAGGGCCAGACGCCATGGACGCCAGCCGTCTCCCTGCTGTACGGCCTCGACCTGGCGCTTGGCAAGCTATTAGAGGAGGGAATGGAGCAGGTGTTCGCCCGGCATGCCGGGACCGCTGACATGGTGAGACGAGGGGTCAGAGACTTGGGTTTGGAGCTGCTGGCAGACACCTCTCACGCCTCAAACACCGTCACGTCGGTGAAGGTCCCTGAGGGTGTTGACGTAAGCAAACTGTCCCAGGCCCTTCGTACCGAACACTCAGTTGTCGTCGCGGGAGGTCAGGGCCCGCTGAGTGGAAAGATCTTCCGCATCGGGCATCTGGGTCTGGTATCTGAGGATGACATCAAAGGGGTGCTCAGTGCTCTGGAAGCCGTCCTGCCTAAAGTTGGATTCAAACCTGTCCAGGCCGCTTCCATCTCATAAGATATGAACAAAATACTGATATCAGATCCAATCGCTCCCGCTGGCATGGAGGCTTTAAAGGCCCACGCGCAGGTGGACGTGAAAACCGGCCTGAAGCCCGAAGAGTTGCTTCAGATCATCGGGGATTACGATGCCCTGGTCGTCCGTAGCGAGACACAGGTCACTTCCGATGTCGTCCACGCTGGCAAGAACCTTCAAGTCATAGCAAGAGCAGGCGTGGGCGTGGATAACATCGACGTCGGAGCCGCTACCAGCGGTGGGATAGCGGTGGTCAACGCTCCCACTGGCAACACGATCGCAGCGGTCGAACATACCCTCGCCCTGATCCTGGCATTGGCGCGGAACATTCCCCAAGCCTATCAGTCCCTCAAACAGGGTCAATGGAACCGTAAGGCTTTCATGGGTATCGAGGTACGCAACAAGACCCTCGGGATAATTGGGCTGGGCAGGGTGGGTTCAGAAGTGGCGAGAAGAGCCCAAAGCTTCGCGATGCGGGTGGTGGGATACGACCCCTTCGTTTCACCAGAGCACGCGCGTATGTTGAGTATCGAACTGATGCCACTGGATGAGCTGCTGGCAGAGTCTGACTTCGTGACCCTGCACACACCCCTTAGCGACAGCACACGTGACCTGATAAACGGCGAACGTCTTTCTACGATGAAGCCCGGAGCCCATCTGATAAACGTCGCCAGAGGCGAACTGGTGAATGAAGACGCCCTGGTCAAAGCTCTGGACGAGGGCAGAATCGCGGGCGCCGCTCTTGACGTGTTCGCCAAAGAACCGCCCGGAGAAAGCACGCTTGTGACCCACCCCAAGGTGGTCGCCACTCCACACCTTGGGGGATCGACCGAGGAGGCGCAGCGCGAGGTGGCCCTCGAAGTGGCCGACCAGGTGCTGGCCGTACTGAATGGAGAGCCTGCTCGCAACACAATCAACGCACCCTACCTCCTGCCAGAAGTACATGCCGTCATCGCACCCTATATTCCGGTCGCATCGATGGTCGGCAGGCTGATTACCCAACTCACGGAGGGACAATTGGTGGGCCTGGACATCAGCTACCACGGTGAGATCGCTGAGTACGACACCGCGATCCTGAAGTCGTCCATTCTGGCAGGCACCCTGACTCCGATGAGCAGCGAAAGGGTGAACCTGATAAACGCACCGCTGATCGCTCAGGAAAGGCGACTCAAGATAACCGAACAAAAGGATACAGAATCCCAGGCCTACGAGAACCTTATCACCGTACGTCTAAATACAACGACAGGCGGCACCACTCTCGCTGGGACATCGATGCGGAACGAGGCCCATCTGGTACAGTACAACGATTACTGGCTGGATGTAGTTCCGTCTGTACCGTACTTACTTTTCATAGTGAACGAGGATAAGCCCGGCTCCATTGGCGCCCTCGGGACTACCCTAGGTCGGAACGACATCAACATCAGCTTTATGGAAGTCGGTAGGCTTAGTCCCAGGGGCAGGGCCACAATGGTGGTGGGTCTGGACGATCCTGTTTCGCCTGAAGTCCTTGACGAGATCAGGGCCATCGAGCAGATTGCCAGCGCCAGGATGGTGAAGCTTTAGTCTTACGCTTCAGAGGTTGAGAGATGGTCCAGCTACGACAGGCAACTGCCAGACTCAGGTTAATGCTAGCCGACATCGTCGCCAGGGAGGAGGAACTGGACACAATGGTTGCCCAGTTCCAGACTCAAATGGACAGACTTGCCAAACAAGCTAGCTACGGATCGACGACGATAGACATCGTTCTTTCAGCCATGGCAGAGATCGAGGAGCGGCTGAACGACTCTAAAGCAACCAGAGGCCACCTGCTAATTGTAAAGAGAAAAGCTAGCGAAGAGCTCAACGCTTTAGAGCTGACACGCCAGGTCGAAGAGGCTAAAGAAGCCCTAAGCGTTCTCAAGGCTCGAATGGAGGGTCAGCAAGTTGATGAGGCAAGCGTCGCCGAGGAGCTAAAACAGCTAGAACAGTTCATAGCAGAGTACAGCAAAAAGGCCGAACGGACGATAACCCTCAGCCCCCAAGACATCCAGTTGCCGGGCAAAGAGACTTAAAGAGTTTCATCCAACCGGTTGATCACGAGACCGGTAGCCAGCTTAGGGTAGAAGAAGGTGGATTTGGGGGGCAGTCGCCTGCCGGCATCCATAACCGCCTCGAAGAGATCCAACGGGAAGGGCTTCATGAGGAACCCCAATTGACATTCGCCAGCCCTGACCTTTCGCTCGACTTCCTCCGGTTCGTGGGCGTAGTCGAGGTGCTGACCGACTGAGTCTCCCAGCACAGGCTTGAGTATTCTATCGAATAACACCCAGGCCTCGGACCGGCCCATCAGATCCTCGTCCGCAAATTCGAGCCCATCCCTCTGGACAAACAAGCAAAGGCTATCCTCGTCGGGTCCCATCATACCCATCGCCAACCTGTCCGAACCTCTAAACTCCACCTCCCGGACTAACCCGACCATATCCGGTTTGCCACGATGGTGGAACTCCCGATCAGTGAAGAACTCAGCAAGCTTATCTAGCACCTGATGCATCTGGTCTGGGCTAAGGCCACCAACTACACTGTGATATGGCAAAACCAGCAGGCCCGGGTCATCGAACTCGATGAGGCCCATCATCACGAAGTTAATCGCCTCGTCCTCGCTTTGACCGTTCCGGTGGAGGTCCCTGAACGCGAGGGCCGTTTCGTACCTGTGGTGGCCGTCGGCTATATAGAGAGACCGAGATGATAAAACGTCTCTTATCTCTTTGACATGTTTTGGGCCGGTAATTCTCCAGACCCGGTACTCTTGGTCTCCGGTATCTGAAAAGTGAAACACCGGCGACTCTGCCATGGCGCTCTGAAAAATAGGAGATAATCTCTTTTCCTCGTCGCGGTAGAGGCACATGATAGGGCTAAAGTTGGACCGGCACGCCTCCATCAAGGCAAGGCGGTCCCGTTTGTCCGCATCCCTGGTGTACTCGTGCGGCAAAACAACCCGGTTTTCGTACTCCTCCAACCTGACACAGGCCATTAGCTCGACACGTGACCTTCTTTCACCTCCCAGAGCGAAACCATGTTCGATCAGGTAGAACGCCGGCTCAGAGTCCCGAATCAGAACCTGCTCCTCGATCCATCTGTCGAGAAGACCAGCGGCACGGGTGTAGCGGTTTTCTTCGCCAGTGTCGGTTGGAAGCCTTTCGCCGGACTCAAGCCTGACGATGTTGTATTCGCCGCGCTGGTATAGCTTATTCTGAAGCTCGGGAGAGATGGTGTCGAAGGGGGGGCATATTACGTCGGAGAGGTTTCCGACCACGCTGGTGTTGAACCTCAGTCCCTTGAATGGACGCACGTCAGCCACTGAATCCTACACTCCGTCGGTTGGTAGCCAAATCTATGATATGGTGTGTCGCGCAGGGAATTTTATGACGGGCGGATGGATGTCCACGTCGTGGGAAGGCAAGGCGGCAGTAGCCGTGCCGGTGGCGGTGGTCTCACCTCTCTGGTTTTCACACCAGACATCCAAATCGACGACGTATCGACCGTCCGTGACATGCTTGCCGCTCACGCGACCCTTGCACCAGGTGGTGTCGTATATGAAATTGGGCCGGACCAGCCTCACTTTGAGAGCGTCAAGGAACCCCAGGTTGCCGGTCCAGTTGGTCACCATGTTTTCGATCCAGCATATTCGCTGGATACCCGCGTCGTGGCTGTATGGGAATCCGAAGGCCTGTGCCACGGCATCCTTGGTCATCGACGCATCCCACGAGTCTGGCGTGCCGGTGTCCGGGTCCCAGTAGACTGCCTGGGGATGACGCCTCATATAATCGACGAAATAGCCGAAGGTGATCGTTCCACCAGTGGCGTCAATGAATCCCAGCATGTCGTCGGAAGACAGGGGGCCTTTTACGATCGGGGGTACGTCGTCTCCCACCTGGACGTCCTCCCAATACCTGGGGACATCCCCTCGAATCTCCTCTTCCTCGTAGGCCCGGTCGATCCCTTCGAGGTCTTCCGGGCTGTATCGGTAGCGGGCGATGTCCATATACTTGCCCCGCTCCCGGGCGGCGTCTCGCGGGGTACGCATCATGTAGGAGGTGGCTCTGGCGACCTCCTCACCCCTCTGATTCTTATAGATTACCTCTCCGATCTGGAGGGCCATCGGACCGCAGAACTCCCCGTGTTTTTGCTCCACACTCAGCAGGTGCGCTGTTGGGGTGATGCGGTCGTGGAGAAGCGCAGGGCGATAGAACTGCCAGTCGGTGCCCGCGTGGAGAGCATGGATGCCGGGGAGGCCCGGAGCTATAAGGGTATCGTCGAAGCTGTAGAGCATTGTGGGATGGGCTACCATAGTACCGAAAAGATTGGTGGCCATCAGTTCGTCCGAGATGTAAAGCGGATTCCGGCTTCCAATGGCGAGGGCGAACCGGATGATCAACTCTTTGTTCGCCTCTGTCCAACGGGGATAACGCCTCAGCTCCACACCTATCAGCTTCTTGGCCTTCTCGATGGCCTCGTCGGTCAGGCTTTGATAAGTCTGCTGAGTCATCTTCCCGGTTTCCCCGCCGTGTCGCCTGCTTTAGTGGGTAGGGTTACCACAACCCTCCCAAAACCGGTTGTGGCATCCCGCTGGTTCTTGCAAGAAGTCTCGCACTCCACCAGGCCTTGTCCGTCTTCCATCCACTTCCTGGAGACCTTACCTTCCACCCAGGTCGTGTCACCCTCGATGTTGAACCGCCGTAGCTCGTGAAAGGACTTCCGTACAAAGGCCCGGTCGCCCGTCCAGTTGGTGACGATCTGGTTCAGCCAGGAGCCCCGCTGTGGTCCCAGGTCATATACCCCCGGAAGAGCAATCAGCTTTGCCATGGTATCTTCCCAGTGGCCCCGGTGGGGATGGTCTGGGACGCCCGTTTCAGGATCGGGCTCTGCAAATCCCAGATGCTTCCTGAATTCACTCCAACGGTAGTAGTGATTGCCGCCCGGGCTGGCTCCGGCACCGATGATGAAGGCATCGAATCTGCCGGCGCCGAAGATGATCTCCACTCTCCGAAGGGGACCCCTTACGATAGGAGGCAGGACTTCACCCTCATTTACATCTTCCCAGTAACGGGGTGTCGAGCCCCTGATCTCCTCGTTGTCGTATTGGTCCCAGATAGATTGCAGGTCTTCCTTGCTGTATTTGGGAGTGTCGAGCTTCTTGTACTTATCTCTCTCACGGGCAGCCTTCCGCTCTGTGCGGATGCTCCAGGCCTTGGCTTTGGCCACCACATCGGCGCCCCTGTCCGTATATAGGGTCTGGGCGTAGACGATGGCCATGTGGCCCGCGTACTCGCTGGACTTCCGGACGATATCGTAGGGGCCATAGGCGGAGCTGATAACGTCCCCAGGTTTGACGGGCTTAAAGTACTCCCACTCGCTCCCGCCATAGAAGCTGTGTACTCCAGGGAGGCCGCCCAAATTGGTGGCGGTCGGAGCTCGCACGGTCCAAAGGAAGAGGGGCGTGCCTATAATGCTGCCAAAAGAGGCCTTTTCCCCATAGGCCTCGTCCACGAAGAGGGGGTTTCTCTCGCCCATGCCGACGGCATAGGTCCTCATGGCATCCGCGGAGACCTCTCCAACGTGCCGGACGCCGTGATAGTAGACGCCGAGGCGTTGCCTGAACTTCTCGACGCCTTCGTCGGTGATCAATCCGTATGTGCTGCTTTTGGTTGCCATTGGTTACTTAGCGCGCCACTCCGGCGTCGATGAGCCGGTCGATCTCCGCCGATGGTATACCCAGCAAATCTCCCAGCACCGCATAGTTGTCATCGCCGGGGGACGGAGCATGACGTCTGGCTCCAGGACGCTCGCCGTCCAGGACCCACGGCGCGGTCAACACAGTATACCGCTCCCCGGACGGCGCCGTCACATTATCCGTAATGTCCCGTTGCTTGAGGTGTGGGTCTTCGAACATGTCTTTAGCGCTATAAGACGGGACGGCAGCCACACCCTCCTTCTGGAGTTTCTCCATCAGCTCGAAGGGCCCGTGGTGTACGGTCCATTCGCTCAACAACTCGTCAAGCTCGGTCTGATGGCACGAGCGCCGATCGCCATCGGAGAACCTCTCATCTGAAGCCCAGTCCAGGTGCCCTGCAACCCTGCACAGCGACTCCCATTCACGGTCATTGGCGACGGCGATGCTGATCCAGGCGTCATTTCCCTTGCACCTGTAGACGTTGTGGGGCGCCATGACTCCGTCATGGTTACCGGTGCGACGGTTGGGCTGGGGGCCGTTGAGCTGGGCGTCCAACATAACTTCACCCAACAAGGACGTTACGGCATCCCTGGAGGCAAGGTCGATGTACTGGCCTTCGCCCGTTAGCCGCTGGTGATATAGGCCCACCAGGGCAGCATATGCGGACATTTGGCCGACGGTATAGTCCACCACTATTCTGAAATCGGTGGGCACGCCGTCGATATAACCCGTAATGTAAGACAGGCCGGAGGTTGCCCCGAAGATGGGCGCGAAACCGGCTGTTCGCGACAAGGGCCCATCTCCACCGAAGGACGACGAGGACACCATCACTATGCTGGGATTGACCTTGATCAACTCCCCGTAATCCAAGCCAAATTTGTTCATGGTTCCAGGTCTGTAGTTCTCCATCACAAGATCGCTGACTTTAATGACATCTTTGGCCAGCTCCGAGCCCTCGGAATTGGTGAGGTCCAGCGTCAGGCTCATCTTGTTGTAGTTGAGGAACCGGTTTAAATCGGCCGCCCTCTGGGGTGGGAATCCTCCGGTGGCCCGGGATGAGGTTATCTTGATAACCTCGGCACCCAGGGACGCCAGTAGGAGGGTGCCGTATGGACCGGCCGCGGCCCAGGTGAAATCGACCACCCTGATGCCTGACAGAGGAAGCTCCCGTTCCATGGCTAGATTGTCCCTTGCTCTTGAAGCTGCGATACCTGTTCCGGCGTGTAGCCCAGCCACTCTTCGCACACCTCGGCGGTATGTTGCCCCAGACTCGGAGCCGGTCCGCGGAAGGCCCAGGGGGTCCGGGAGAAGGCAGCTGCAGTCGAAGGAACCTTATAGGACCCGATAACGGGGTGCTCGGCCTCGGCAAAATACGCCCTGTGGCGTAGTTGCTCGTCATCGAGAAGCTCTTCAGGAGAGTACACGGGGCCGGCGGCGCAGCCATGCTGTTGTAGGTTTCGGCAAATCTCTTCTTTGGCCCTGTCGCTGGCCCATTCCTCTATCTCCCGGTCGATCTCATCACTGTGCTCCACCCGACCTTCCTGGGTAGCGTACTTTTCATCTTGAGTCCAAGCCGGTCTTCCCATGACCTCGACCAAACCTTCCCAGGGACGCTGCGCGGGTATCAGTACCTCCCAGAAGCCGTCCTTGCATCTGTAGAGGCCGCCTATGTAGTGCGGGAAGCCCCGACCGACACGTTCGTACATGATCCCCCTGTTGGGGTAGAGGTTGACGTCGGCGCTGTTGAGGTTGATGAGGACCTCTTGCTTTGAAACGTCTATGTGATGGCCCTTGCCGCTGAAAAGGCGCCCCATGAGAGCCGCCATCGTGACCAACGAAGCGCTGGTGCCCACCTGGTACTCGCCCAGGTATCCACCGGCTTTGATGGGCTCCCGACCGGGAAACAAGATGTCGTGCAGTCTGCTGCCAGGAAGCAGATAACCGTCGCCGCCCGTGTGATAGGTATTCATGTAGTAGGCCTTGTAGTCCCTGTAAGGGCCCGTTCTTCCAAATGGCGTAATCGATGTAACGACGACGCCGGGATTAGCCCGTTTTACGGTTGGATAGTCGACGCCAAGTCTCTCGACTTCGTTGAGGGGCAGGTCCTCGATGACAACGTCAGATTTCCTGACCAGGTCGAGAAGAAGGTCTTTGGCGGCCGGATTGTTTATGTCCAGCTTTATGCTACGTTTGTTGGAGTTGAGGTAAATGAACAGGAGGCTGGAGTCCGTGCCGGGCCTGCCCTTATAAAAAGGGCTTCTGCCGCGTGACTCGTCCCCTGCCTCTCGGCACTCGATCTTTATTACGTCCGCGCCCATGTCGGCGAGAAGCTTGGCACAATAAGGCCCTGCCACAAAAGAGCAGAGCTCAAGGACGCGGACTCCGTCCAGGGCGGAACGTTTAGGGCTGCTGTTCTCCACGGACAGTTACTCCCTTGAGCGTCGGATTGCGGGCTGGCTCATTGTACCACTGGGCCTGGTATATCTTTACGCCGTAGTTCTCGTGGGCCACCGTCGCGAGGCCATCTTCGACCATGGAGTCGAATTTGTTTAGCCCGCTCTCCGGATAATAAACCTGCTCCAACTGGCCGACGATGACGTACTCCACCTCGAACTGTCTGAGCAGGTCCAGCGCCCGTTCCATGTCCTCGGTCGTATACAGCTCGTTCACAACCGATTGACGGCCCTGAACAACATAGCCGAACTTCATACGCTGCTGTATCTGATGCCATGGCCAGCCCAAGACGGTCGGCAGACCCGTATAATCGGCGATGCGGGAGCCCCAACGGTACTGGCTATTGTGAGCCTCGAGTATCACGGGAGACCCTCGAACATTATCTTGAAGCCACCGTATGGCTTCGTAGTCCCAGTAAAGCTGTATTGGCTGGCCTTCCTCCCAATGTACCGCCGTCTTCATAAAATCGGCTCCATCCAGTGTTACCCTTTCGGTCTCGAACCTGTTGGCTAGCCTCGCGCGGGTTCCCAACAGGGTGTATATGAAGCTGGAGGCCACGAGCATGGCAAGCAACGCCAGCCACACGCCTCTGAAGACACCAATCTTTCTCCAGTTGAAGAACCCCCTGGAGCCCAAATACCAGAGGACATAAGCGGAGGCCATCGCCATGAACACCCAGACCTCGAGGTAGTACTTGAACAGGGTATTCATACGACCTATGTCGTCCTTGGCCCTGACGAACTCCACGCCAATGACTATGAGCAGGGCCAAAGCGAATAGAATCAGTGGGAAAAGCCGGTAGGCCGCTCTTTCACCCCCCTCGGACAGGACCTCCTTTATGGCCCAAAGCACCGGAAGCAGCAATAGGGTCATCAACGCCGCGGTCCAATATCCGGTGATAGCCATATACAAGGCCGGCAATAAGGCGGCGACGATTATTATTGGGGCCCATGACACCCCAGACAGACTCTTCAAGGTCGATCTGGGAGCGGTCCACAAAGCCGACAACCAGGGGGCGATGGAGCGGATGAACTCCAGCAACTGTTTCCTGAACAGGTACAGGAAGAAGGTCACGGCTATGAAGAGGAAAAGACCGTGGATGCCAATGAAGTTGTGAACAGGGGTCTGCCACTTGGCGACCTCGATCCCGGTGGGGAAGGGCTTATAGTTCTGGTGGAAGGGCAGGAAGGCAAGCACGCTCAGGAGGGGTATTCCAACGGCCAGCAGGATAAGAAGGCCGCGCTTTTCCGACAGCTTTCCGGGCCTGAGGAACACCCCGGCTACGATCAGGACTACCGTCAGTAGTATGTAGGTAGGGTAGTCCCAGCTATTGATGGCCCACAGGGCTCCAACGGCAACGGCCAGCGCAGCAGCAGCAGCAGCCAGCCAGTGCCTGCTGGCCGAACGCAGCCCGACTAGCAGGCTGAAGCCAAGACCGGCCGCCAGGAGGGTGAAGGGGATGATTATCACGTGGGCGTGTAGATCAGCAAAAAGGAAGCTGAAGAATGGGAACTCGGTTATATGGAAGCCGACCTCCGGAAAGTTTCTATCTCCGAGCCAGAAGGTCAGTAATGAGGGATTTATGTCTTCGGTCTGAGGGATCATCCGGCTGCTGCGCCAGTAATCGAAAGCCGGGAAGGGTTGATTATCGACTACGCTGTCCCACGAGCCCTGGGCAAGCTGGACGATGCCGTCCAGGTTGCCCATTACGGCCACGAAGGTGCCGGCGATGAGCCCCGCCGCCACCGGACCCCAGGCGACGCCATGTATCCACCACCTCCATCTCCATCTAGGGGGTGACGTGATATAGGACTGCTTGAACGCCTCTTCATCGGGCAGGGACGGTGAGCCTCCGGCCGGGCTCAGGGGACGCAAACCCGCCGTGACGTTGTAGACCAACGAAAAGGCGGCCGTGACCGTAAGGGCGAACAGCAAGGGCACAGCCAGGTTGTACGCCACCGAAGGAACTATGCCAGTCCCCTTGATCAAAGTCGCGACGATGAACTGCCCCCAGTAGTAATAGTTGAGGTATCCGCCAGCGAACCATGGGTCGAAGGGCGGCATGTAAGTGGAGCGTAGGACGGCGTTGAGATAGGCGAAGTCCATGGGCTTTTCGCCGCCCCTGAACGGGTGCCAGAGATCGGGGTTGGCGGCCCGTATGGCCACGAAGGCCAGGAAGGCCACGATGAAGAGAACTTCCCCGATGGCAAGGAGGCGCCAATGGCTACTCAGGAATTCCTTGATCTCCCGCCACTTCGTCACCAGCACCAGTGAAGAGAGGGCAGCGATGGTCAGGATCCCCACCAGCACCGAAGTCCTGGAAAAGCTCATCCATTGGAGACTCGCCAGGAGCCAAACCACATAGCTCACACCCAATATGCCCAGCAATCGAGCCAGGATAATGCCCCTGTCCGGTAGGGGTCTGAACAGGAAGAGAGCTAGCGGAAGGGCAGCGAGATAGATTATCTCGACCATAAGTAGCCATGCCAGCACGGGAACGTCGTTGGTCCAGCTACCTCGTTTGATGATTTCGGACCAGGTGCCCCCTTCGCGCTGGGCGGCCTTCTGCTCATCGGATAGCATGAGGCCTATTGGGGCCTCCGGGGTTGGAGACGCGTTGGAGGTCAGGCGATCCAAGATCTCCGTCCTGGAAAGGCTTTCGGAGTTCTTGAACAGGAGCACCTTGGGGTGGTCATAGTCTATTGCGTTTTCATCCGCGTATCCCAGGTTTAGAGATATCGGTGCCGGCTTGGAAGATTGCAGAGCTTCCGGTTCGGCAAGACCCGCTCTGGAGAAAGTGTCGTCCACGAAAGCGACTCCAAGCAGCTCGGGGTAGGAGGTGAAGGCCCTGTCGAACTCGTAGCCGAGCTCGCCCGAGAATAGCAGTTGGTAGTATTGGGAGCTCATTGGGTAACGCTCCGGCACCCTCGTCACGCTGCCGTAGGTACGGTTGCTGTAGAAGATCAGATAGTCTCCATCGGCAAGATGGCGAGCGACCCGCTCCATCTTGAACTGGGTATCGCGATCAAATATGGGGATCTGTTGCACGTCATAGCTGTAGATTTCGGGTATGCCCTCGTCCCAATGGTTGTCGGTGATAATTACCGAGCGTTTGGGGACGTTTTCGTTGATCCAATCGGACGCCTGAATGGCTGGATGGGACCTGGCATACACTGTCTCGAAGGCGAGGGCGTAGAACGCCGTCGCTGCCACCACGATGGCAATCACGGCCACCGCGGCATGGGGCGCGTATCTTGTCAACGCGTGCCCCGAAAAATTGACGGTCCTGGCCCTGTCCAGCATCGAAAAGAGCATCCAGGAACCCATCAGTATCAAGAAGGGGATGATGGGGAAGATGTATCGCATGAATTTGACTTCGAAGAAGCCAAGCAACAAGAAGTTGGGCACCACCCACGCGAGAAGCAGCAACTCCGCTCTGTGGAACGGCCACTTCCTGAAGACCATGAACGCGGTAAACAGCAGGCCTCCCCAGGCGGCGATGCCCAATGGCAACCCCAGGCCCCAGAGGGAGGTCTGCTGAAGCTCGTAGATGAACGGGTCTGAGCCTATGTACTGGACCGTGAAGGGTACGTTTCCCGCCGTCCTGGCGACGTTCTCAGCCTGGAAGGTGATCTGGTCAACGAACTCTCCGAACTGGAGAAAGGCATAGGGCATCGTGATGAAGAACACTCCGATTGCTATAGACCCCGCCAGCAGGGCGTGTCCTCCGATCCTGGCGGCGTGGGGCGGCGAAGGAACCCTCCACTTCCCCTCTGAGTCGGTGAACAGGCGAAAGCCGAAGGCCAACGCCAGCGGCAGCAACAACGGGAGGACGCTCACCTTGGGAGCCAGGGCCAGCCCCACGAAGAGTCCAATCAGCGCCGTGTCCCGCAGCCTCCGACGGTCCATCACGTTGAGCATGAACCAGAAGGCGACCATCAGGAGGAACACTTGAAGCGGCTCGGGCCGGTAGAAGTGGCTGATCTGGATGTGGACCACCGCCAGGGCGACCAGTGACGACGCCAAGAGTCCGACCCGTCTGTCCCAGAGTCGCTTGCCGAGTGAATAGACCATGAACACGGTACCGACGTCGGCGACCGCCATGATGCTACGGCCCACGTAGGCCATGTTGAGAAGAGTGCCCATGTCGAAGAACGGCTCGAATATGAACCGCGCTATCACGAGCAGGTAGATAAGGATGCTTCCCAAGGGGAACCAATGGGGGTTCAGGGGGCTCTTGTCGGCATCGAAGAAGGTCTTGAGACCGGGAAAGCCGGTCTCCATCTCCGGATTGCTCCTGATACAGTCGCCGTTCTCGAAGCCAGGAGCCTCGGTGAGCACGTCGTACATGCAGTCGGCGCGAAGATAGAAGGAGCGTTCGTCGGGATGAAAAAAGTGACCCTGGTCCCAATCGATCCCATACAGGCGCAGCCCGAGGGCTACGATAAGGATCGAAGGTAGCAGCAGGCGAGGGGCTAAGACCCTAAAGGCCGCAACCAAACTAGGCCAGTCCATTCATACCTCAGCTGGATACATGACAAATCGGCGTTGAGATTTTACCGCACAACGCCTGTCTATCTATACGGCAGAAGGATAGCTTACTAGATTCACCCCTGAGGCTTCAAACTAGACCTTGGTCAATCCACGAGCATTCTCAGGGTTCAGACCATTCCTGAGAAACAAAGGTTTGTTGTGAGGAAACACTTTTTCGACCATCCCTCGCCAGACGGGCGAACGCCCCTTCGGCCGCACGAAGTGCGGCGACCGACCTGAGCCTACATGGGGGGTGCAGGGGGCTCAGCCCCCTGCCGGGGGTGTGGGGGACACCCCCACAGTGCTTTTATCCCCCCTTCCTGGCCAGGAAGGGGGGTCAGGGGGATGGTCGAAAAACCCTTTGGGGCCGGGGCGGCTAAGCTACGAAAGGCCCCCTTCCAACGGGGAAATGAGGAGAGGGGCCTGGATCATCCAGGCCCCTCTCCGATCGCATCTGCGCAGCGTGGGCTACTGGGAGCCGAGGTTGGCCAGGGAGCTCTTGCTCACTGTGATGGAGCCCAAATGTCCGTGGGAGTCCTCGACGTTGAACTGGAAGACGTTGGAATCCCTGCGAGAGTCGGACCGTGGGAAGGGCCTTAGGTCCATCGCTATGTCCAGGACTCCTGTCCCCGTCCCCAGCTGGGTGGGTGTCAGGGCCGACGTTATGTCGCCGACATTTGCGGTGCTCTTACCCCTGACCTCAAAGCCAATTGCGGAATCGAGAGTTATGTCCACCGGCTCACCTCCCTCGGTGGCCACGATGAGGTACCGCTTCTTGTCTTTTATCTCGATCACGTTGAGGGTGATGCGGTGCTCGGCGCGGGTGGAGACCGCCACGTCCAGCCTGGCGTCCAGCTTGGCCTCGATGGCTTCCACACCGGCCACGGCGTCGTCGGTAACCTGTTTGATGGCGGTCAGCCCGGTGCCGGGATCAGAGAGCCGTGCCTGAACGTCGGTGACTCTGGTGTTGGTGTCAACCGTGATTGGCTCTATTGACGTAAGGCTGAGCTCGATCAGCTCTATCTCAATCTTGACGTCGGCAAGGTCTGCCTCAACGTCTTTGGCCCTGGTGTTGGTGTCAACCGTGATGGGCCCTATGGAGCTAAGGCTGAGGGCCACCAGCTCTATGTCAATCACTGCCTGGTCGGCCGCAGCCTTAGCGTCATCCGCTGCCTGTTTAGCAGCATCCGCGGCGGTTTTAGCGTCATTCGCGGCGTCGACCGCATCGCTTACGACAGCGTCTAGCCTTGCGTCAAGCTTGATTCCCTCGTAAAAACCCGTTTTGAGGAAGTTCCAGCGATTTAGCACATCTGCGCGCTACCGTATGTTGGGGTAGTGTACGGAACAGAGACTGTATATTGTACCCAGGTGTGGGTACGTTTGTTCTAATTCGACCTACACAGACTTTTTACGAGAGAATCAAGCTTGGCCTCTATGGCACCCACGGCAGTGTTGATGGCGTCGGCTGTCCCAGCTATATCGTCGATGGTTGCCTGGGCCGTAGCCGACGCACTGATTGAGCCGTCTAGCTTCGCTTCTATGACGTCCAGCTTGCTCTCGACAGCAGCCACGCCGACGTTGATAGCATCGGCTGTACCCGCCAGAGTATCCACGCTTGCCTGGGAGGCCCTTGAGGACACTGTTTCATCGAGCCGGGCGTCCAGCTTGGCTTCCACTGCCGCGACGGAGGCGTTGAGGGAGTCGATTTCCTCACCCACCGCTTCGATGGTCGTCTGGAAGAATTGGACGGTGCCACCCAAGCCATTCTCGAGATCCGCCAGGTCAGTGATGATGCCGTCCAGCTTGGCCTCTGCAATGTCCAGCTTGGTTTCGACTGCGGCCACGTCGCCGTCCAGATCGTCGGTCGCAGCCTTGATCGCCGCTAGCCCGGTGTTGGAGTCGGCAAGCTGGGCCTGAACGTCGGTGACTATCGTGTTGGTATCGATGGACCTCAGCTGCAGCGCGACCATCTCGTCTCGATGGTTCTGGCCCTATCGTGTTGGTATCGATGGACCTCAGCTGCAATGGAGTTGTAGCGCAACCATCTCTGTCTCGATGGTTCCCACACGGGCCTGAACGTCGGTGACTATGGCATTGGTGTCAATGGATCTGAGTTGTAGCGCAACCATCTCTGTCTCGATGGTTCCCACACGGGCCTGAACGTCGGTGACTATGGCATTGGTGTCAATGGATCTGAGTTGTAGCGCAACCATCTCTGTCTCGACGGTTCTTGTCCTCGTGTTGGTGTCGACAACGATGGGGTCAATGGAGCTCAGGCTGAGCTCGATCAGCTCTATATCGACCACGGCTTGGTCGACGGTGGCCCTGATCGCTCCCAAACCGGTGTTGGGGTCGTCTAATCGACCTGCGATCGCTCCCAAACCGGTATTGGGGTCGCCTAGGTCAGTGTCCACCTGGTCCAGCTTGACTTCGATGGCGTCTAGCTTGCTTTCCAGGGCGTCCACGCTGGCCTGGACCGCTGCCACATCCGCCGTGAGCGCGGTGGAGACGTCCAGGTTGTCCAGCTTGGTCTCTATGACGTCCAGCTTGCCTTCCAGGGTGTCCACGCCGGCCTGGACGACTGCCACGTCCGCCGTGATCTGGGCGGAGATGTCCAGGTTGTCCAGCTTGGTCTCTATGACGTCCAGCTTGCCCTCGATGATGTCCACGCTGGCCTGGGATGCGCCTCCAAGGCCGCTCAGGTTCAGGTTGTCCAGCTTGGCCTCCAGGGCGTCGATACCGGACTGGACCGCGGTCAACCTGTCGGAGTTAGTGAAGGTACAGATTACGTCCTCGGCCGGGTCCAGGTTGATGGTGACGGTCCTGCTGCCGACGTCTCCCACGCTGGGACTGGCGCTCAGGCCGTCGTTACAACTGATGTCGGTTACTACGAATCCCAGGAAGGTGGGGTCAGCCTCGGTAAACGTGAAGGTGCCCGGGAGGACGCCGTTGTAGACCATGGAACCGCCATCGAAGAGGCCGAATCCCGGATCGAAACTGTTCGGTTCGAAGAAGAAGGAATCAGCTACGCCAATCGGGTCGGTGACCTTCGTGATGGTTATGCTGCCCCTGACGTCGGAGTTGGTGAAGGTACAGATCACGTCCTCGGCCGGGTCCAGGTTGATGGTTGCGGTCCTAGTGCCGAGGTCTCCCACGCTGGGGTTGGCGCTCATGCCATCGTTACAGCTGATGTCGGTCAGCGCGAATCCCTGAAAAGTGGGATCAGCCTCGGTGAACGTGAAGGTGCCCGGTAGGACGCCGTTGTAGACCATGGAACCGCCATCGGAGAGGCCGAATCCTGGATCGAAACTGTTCGGTTCGAAGAAGAAGGAGTCAAGCACACCGGGCGGGTCGGTGACTTTCGTAATGGTTATGCTGGCCATTTCACAGACGTCGCCCACTCCGTCGCCGTCGGCGTCCTCCTGGCCCGGGTTGGGGATATCGGGGCGTTGTCGCAGGCGTCGCCCACGCCGTCGCCGTCCCTGTCTTCCTGGCCGGGGTTGGGGTCGTCGACGCAGTTATCGAGCGAGTCGACAAACCCGTCGCCGTCGGCGTCGTTGTCAGGGTCGCATAGGTCACCAATACCATCGCCATCGCTATCGCTCTGGCCCGGGTTGGGGACGTCGGCACAGTTGTCGGCCACGTCGCCCACGCCATCGCTATCGGCGTCTTCCTGGCCTGGGTTGGGGTCGTCGGGGGCGTTGTCGCAGACGTCGCCCACGCCGTCACCGTCCCTGTCCTCCTGGCCCGGGTTGGGGGTGTTGACGCAGTTGTCCAAGGGGTCATCTACCCCGTCACCGTCGGTATCGGGCTGGAACTCGAAAGCCCCGATGTCGCAAACGGCAGTCAAATCGCGGTTGCCGTCGATGGGCCTATTCTCGCCCAGGTAGTCGATGGGGTCACAGCCGGGGGCGTCCCCCACCGCCGCGGGGTTGCCGGCGTCTATAGCCGGATTGCCGGCCAGCAGGGGCCCTGGTGCCGCTTGCAGGCCTGAGGGACCAAGATCGATCTCGAAGGTGCCCAGCGTCGGATTCCTGCGGAGGTCGGTGGGCTCCGTCAATTCGCAGCTGTCGTCGTCGGACAGGTTGTGCCCAAGGGAAGTGATGGGCCCCGCTCCCAAACCCGGATCGCAATTCGGGGTGCCATCAAGAAGGATGGTGTTGGACAGGTCGGCCGTTCCCGGGACCTCTTCCAACGTCAGGCCTATCAGTGAGTCAAATACCAACCCTGGGGCCGTTGGGAAGGCTGGCCCGACCGAGGGTGGATGAATGCTGGAGAGTCTAAAGCTATCGCTATTGACAATGCTGCCCCCGGCGCCCGTGTTTGAAACCACTGTGCTGTTGTTCAAAGTCAGGACACCTGGGGTTATACCCGGGCTGTCGAATACCACACCGGCACCTATAAGATTGAAAGGATCGTCATCGTCTAGCCTCCCATCGAAGTCTTTAACCCTGGTGTTATAGATGGCTTGGGTATTGCCGGAGAAGACGGTGTTCGTCGCGTTAAAGATGCCATCGTTGTAGGCGCCCTCTCCGAGGTTCTGCGCGAGAACGCTCTGATCAATTGTGGCAAGGCCATTCCTGATAAAGCCGTCGTCGAATTGCCCTATCGCAGGAAATATGTTTGCCCCATGATTGAATATGCCGCTACCAAACGTGGCGGCGTTGAAGTTGATCTGGCTCCGAGTCACCTCTAGTACACCGTCGTTATAGATGCCTCCTCCTTGGACAGGCCTAAAGAGGCCAACCTCCGGAACATCGAGGATTCCGTTGGCAACCAAGAGGCTGTCGTCGAGGGTCATGCCGCCCCGGCTGAAGATACCGGCACCTCTTTCGGAGGCTGAGTTTGAGAAGAAGGTGACGTTGTTCAGGTCCGCATCGCCAATTCTTAGGCTGATATTTCCGAGCTCAAGAAAAAAATTGCCCGGGTCGTCTGGTACGGGATCGCCGAGGTATAGGGTAGTGCAGCTTCTGAATAAGGCATCGCACCGCACGTAGAGTGCGTTTTCAGGGGTGGCTCCTCCCCCCCAAGCTCAAAACGGCCGTCGTTGGCGACACCTCCGCCGTTGGCAGCCGCGTTCTCCTGGATGAGGGTATCGTTCAGGGTCAGGGTTGCTTGCTCACTGCTGAAAATGCCGCCACCAACGATGGTGGCGGTGTTGTTGCTTATGGTGCCATTGGTGACGGTCAGGGTAGCGCCATCCGCGTTGAAGATACCGCCGCCGTTACTGGTAGCGGTGTTGCCGATGATGGTCGTACCGTCGGCGGTCAGGGTGCCGAGGTTTTCGATGCCGCCGCCGCGTCCAGTGGAGGTGTTGCTACTCACCGTCCCACCATTCAAAGTCAGGTCACCGTCGTTGGCGATACCCGCTCCGAGGGGAGAACTGTTGTCCTCGACGGTTGTATTGTTCAGGGTCATGGTGGCGCCGGTCCTGTTGAGGATGCCGCGACACCACCGCCGGTGGCGGTGGTGTCGCGGACGGTTACGTCATCCAGAGTCACGCGGGCGCTGTTCCTGATACCCGCTCCAAAATCTCCGATCCCGTCGGCGATGGTGACACCGGAGATGGTTACCGTACCGGCTATGATCTGGAAGACCCGGCTGGTGCCGTTACCGGAGATGGTCAGGTCGCCGGATCCGGGCCCGACGATGCTCACGGACTGGTTTACGTCCAACTCGCCACCGGTCAGCACGATGGTCCCGGTGACGGAGAAATCAATGGTGCCACCCACGTCCACGTTGAGGATGGCGGCCCTCAGCGAGCCGGGACCGCTGTCGTTGAGGTTTGTAACGGTCTCTATGGGCGCCGCCTGGGCGGGCCAGGCAGTCACCAGGACGGCAAGGAGGGCTGCCACAACCGCCAGTCCTATCAGAGACAATGCCCCAAACCTTCTGATACGTACTCGGGAAGAGATGACCTTGGCCATTAGGGGCCTCCTCAGACTATTCTTAATACTAACGCCCATACCTGGGGCGTTGGCGGGACTGCCGGTCCGCAAGGGGCGGAAAATGAAGTCAGACCTCGGTACGCAAGGCCTGACTATGGGATGCCTGCCATTCTACTTATAGGTCATATTTGTGTCAAATCGACCATCCCCCCTGACGTATATCATCGAGGCCCCCCTGGCAATGGCCTATACGCTGACAGGGGAGTCCGAGGGGCTCGCCCCTTTGGCGGGGGTTTGGGGGTGCCCCCAACTTACCCTTCCTCCCCCTTCCTGGCCAGTGCCCCAGAGGTGGTGTCCAATTGGAATCGTACAGCAACCCACCCGAGCTGACTTGGGTGTCCAAAGGGGCACGCCCCTCTGGCGGGGGGATGGTCGAGTAGCTGAGCCGTCGTTGCATGGTGGCCGAGAAGGTCCGGGCCTACCGCGGACTGGACACCATGAACGTGGGCAGCCCCGCCCAGGAGAGACAGCATTGGGGAAAAGCCGGAGGGATATGGTCCCTCCGTCAGATGTTTGTAGATGGCAGCATAAAGATACCCGAAGATAACGAGCTTGTTGGGCAATTGGCCGGCCTGCGCTATCGTTTCAACAGCAGTGGCCCAGGTACTGGTAGAGAGTAAAGAAGAGATGCGGCGTCGGGGCATCCCATCGCCCGACAAAGCCGACGCCCCGATGCTGTCCCTCCTGCCCAACTAAAGTGAAATCAAACTAAGGAGCAAAAACCGGGGTGTCCAGAGGGGCCAGCCCCTCTGGCGGTCCGCCTTAGGCGGATGGGGATGTCGCCCAACCTCCCCGCTCATCCTGAGCCTGTCGAAGGACCCTTCCTGGCAGGCCGGTCCGACTGAGGCGGACGGGGGCGTCCCCCGATCTCATGCCAGGGGACAGTCTAACAAGTCTACCCTATGGCGGAATGTCCGGACTGATCGTCCCAATCGTGAGCCATGCGCAGTAGGGGCGAGCCCTCTGGACTCCCCCCTTGCCGGGGGTGTGGGGGTGTCCCCCACATTCATTTCTTATTCCCCCTTCCTGGAGGAAGGGGGCCGGGGGGATGGTCGAGGCGCCCAAGTCTGGGCACCGCCAGGACGGGTGGGCGAGGTTAAGTGCCTAAAGAGCCCAGGGCCTACCAGCCCTTGTCGGCCATGAAGGTGCACAGGTCGGCGGTGCGGCAGGAGTAACCCCACTCGTTGTCGTACCAGCCCAGCACCTTGACCATATCTCCCTCCATGACCATGGTGGAGGGGGCATCGAGGATGCAGCTATGGGGGTTGCCCTTGAAGTCGGAGCTGACCAGCAGCTCTTCGCAGTATTCCAGGATGCCCTTCAGGGCGCCCTGGGACGCCGCTTTGAAGGCGGCGTTCACTTCATCCACGGTGACTTTTTTGGACAGGTTGGCCACGAAGTCGGTCGCCGACACCGTCGAGGTGGGGACCCTGAAGGCCATGCCATGTAGCTTTCCCTGAAGCTCAGGCAGCACCAGTCCCACCGCCTTGGCCGCTCCGGTGCTGGTGGGAATGATGTTCATGGCGGCTGCCCTGGCCCGGCGTAGATCGCTGTGGACCTGGTCCAGTATCTTCTGGTCGTTGGTGTAGGCGTGAATGGTGGACATCAGACCTCGCTGCACCCCGAAGGCATCGTTGAGCACCTTCACCATGGGCGCGAAGCAGTTCGTCGTGCAGGAGGCATTGGAGACCACCGTGTGTTTGGAGGAGTCGTACAACGCCTCGTTGACTCCGAGAACCAACGTCAGGTCTTCGTTCTTGGCGGGTGCGGATATGATCACCTTCTTGGCGCCGCCCTTCAGGTGGGCTGCCGCCTTCGTCGCGTCGGTGAAGAAACCTGTGGACTCCACCACCAGCTCGACACCCATCTCCGACCATGGAATGTTCGCAGGGTCCTTCTCGGCGAACACCCTGATGGAGTGGCCATCGATGAGGAGGCTGCCGTTCTTGGCTTCCACGGAGCCGGGATAGACGCCGTAGTTGGTGTCGTACTTGAACAGGTGGGCGTTGGTGCCGGCGTCGGTGAGGTCGTTGACCGCCGCCACCTCCAGGTCCTCGGGATGGCGCTCGCGTACCGCTCTGGTTACCTGACGACCTATCCTTCCAAATCCGTTGATGCCTATGCGTGTAACCATGGCATGCCTCCTTGTATTTCCCGCGATGTTATGTTAACAGTCAAAGCTTGGCGAGTCGAGGATATGCCTCACGGCCGGCGTATCGGGCCTTACTGCCCAGCTCGGCCTCTATCCTCAGCAACCGGTTGTATTTGGCCAACCGTTCGGAACGGGCCGTGGCTCCGGTCTTGATCTGCCTCGTGTCCCAGGCAACGGCCAGGTCGGCGATGGTGCTGTCCTCGGTCTCACCCGATCTGTGACTCATGACAGTTGCCCAACCGGCAGCTTTGGTCATCGACACGGCTTCCAGGGTCTCAGTAAGTGTCCCGATCTGGTTGGGCTTGATGAGCACGGCGTTGCTGGCCTTCATCTGAACGCCCTTCTCTATTCGCTCGGTGTTGGTGGCGTAAAGGTCATCACCAACAAGCTGAACACGGTCACCCAGCCGGCTCGCCAGGCCCTTCCATCCCTTCCAATCGTCTTCGGCCAGGCCATCCTCGATGCTGATTATGGGGTATTCTTGGAGCCATTCCAGATAGAAGTCAACCAGCTCGCTCGAGGTCAGAGCGGCCCCCTCGCGCTCCAGCTTGTAGACCCCGCCTTGGTAGAACTCGGACGCGGCCACATCCAGGGCGATAAAGCACTCATCCCCGGCTTTATACCCGGCCCTTTTTACGGCAAGCAGCACGATCTCCAAAGCATCCTTGTTGGACAGCAATGGCGGCGCGTATCCGCCTTCATCTCCCACGGTGGTGGTGAGATTTCTGTCCTTCAAGATGTTGCCCAAGGCTCGGTATATCTCGGCACCGGCTCTTAACGCTTCAGCGAACGAAGAAGAGCCTACTGGGACGACCATGAACTCCTGGAAGTCGGTGGAGTTGCTGGCGTGCTGGCCGCCGTTGAGGATGTTGAACATGGGCACAGGCAGTGTGGTGTCGCCCGAGTTCAGGTACCGGTACAGGGGCACCCCCTTAGATGCTGCCGCCGCGTGGGCAACCGCCATCGACACGCCCAGGATGGCGTTGGCTCCCAGGTCCGACTTGTCAGCGCTGCCGTCGAGATCCACCAGCAGGCTGTCGATCTTTTGCTGGTCGAAGGGCGATTTACCCTTGAGTGCCGGGGCGATTTTCTCGGCTATGTTGGCCACCGCCTTCAGCACACCCTTGCCGCCGAACCTCCCGTGGTCGCCGTCTCGAAGCTCTACCGCCTCGTGCTTGCCCGTGCTTGCGCCTGATGGCACGATGGCCCGGCCTATGGAGCCGTCCGACAGGTGCACTTCGGCCTCGACCGTGGGATTGCCACGGGAATCCAGGACTTCTCGGCCTAACACATTTTTGATCGTGATGGTCACGTATCGTAACTCCCTAGATCGACTGTGTTACTGGCGGCCTATCTGGCCTTTGCGGCCTCGATGGCCTTCTCCACCGCGTCCACCGGGTTGTCGGCCTTTATGATCTTGGACGCCAATTCCCCATTCACGGATGGAGAAGTCTGGAGCCCGATCAAGGGAATGCGGAAGCCAATGGCGTGTCCCATCTCCGAAAGAGTGCCTCCAGCCCCGTCGAGGGCGATGACCGCCCGGCCGGTCTGAACGACGATAACGTTGCGAGCATAGCCCATGCCGGTGCAGATCGGGATATCGACCCACTGGTTGGCTTCCTTTGGATCGCCGCCGGGCAGAATCCCGATGGTGGTACCCCCTGCCGACTTGGCGCCACGACACACCGCCTCCATTACCCCGCCAAGACCACCGCAAGCCGCCACGGCTCCTCGTTTGGCCAGCTCGCGGCCGACCTCCTCGGCCACGCTTACCGTCTCCGCGGAGGCAGTGGAACCCCCTATGACAGAGATGATTATCGGGGTGTCAGCGCTCATTTTTAACCTCTGGACACGGCAGGGCCGGTGGGATATTTGGAGAAGGCATATTATAGCAGTTTTGCTGAGGAGCGGAGCTAATGTTGGATATCGACCATCCCCACGACCCCCTTCCTCTCCAGGAATGGGGAATTAAAGGCCAAAGGCCCCTTGCAGCCGGTCACGAAGCGGTGCCCATTCGTCTCCCAGCAACAACGCGCCATAATGCCTGTGAAGCCCCTGCTCCCAGCATTTGGCGAAGAGGAACTCTCGGAAGAACAGGTCATCTTTCGGGAAGGACCGGCGGGCGCTCTGGAGCCGGCTCGCGGCGGGGCCCGGTGAACGTGAGAGCAGATAGCCTAACCCTTGCCCAATCAAAGTTGGAACGAGGTGGAAATTTCGGTATTGGTACGATTCGGGGATCAGTCCCCACCGGTCGAGCAAGTCTGCCGCCGATGTCAGGTCGTCCATAGCGCCAGTCACGAGCGCGTTGAGGACCGCCTTGATCTGCTCGCCTTCAACGGAATCTAGTGCTCCCGACCTTCGCCGCTCGTCTTCAAACACCTGGAGGAGCCTCGCGATTAGCAGGAGGCCTTGGCCACGGTAGTAGCGAGGAAGCGGGTGAGTAGGTACTTGGATTGCAGCCTCAGAATACAGTTCCCATGCGCGAATTGGGTCCCCTAAACAAAGATGGGCGTCCCCCTCCTGACACAGGGCCCGAACCTCGCCACTGCCCAGTTCTTGCCTGCTCAGGGTGGCCGCCTCCTGCGCATACCTCAGAGCGCTTGGCCAGTCCCCCAACGAGAAGGAACAGTCGGCCGCGAGCCTCAGCAGATACGGATTCGTGCGCCCACCTGGTTTCTGAAAGGCTTTTCGAACCCTCCTCAGAGCCCCATCCCATTCCCCTTGCTCGTGTGCCAAGAAGGTGCTCTGTGCGACGTCGTCCACCAGGGTTGCCACGTCGAAGGCCCAGCCCTCGAGATCGTCAGCCAGATGGGACAGGCGGTCACCGTTGGCCGCATCCAGGATGCGAGAGGCCGGCACGTCAAGGACCCAAGCCACCAGCTTCACAGGTGAATTGGTGGGAGAGATCCGGTTTATTGTCGATGGGAATGCGTTTCTGATTCGATCCAGCTGATCTTTTGAGACCAATTTGTCCAGCGCGATCATCATGCCAACCCCCGGCATCTCACCCATGAAACTATCTCCTCCAAACTCCCCCTTGGTGGCTGCCAGGTGAAACTGAACAAAAGATCGCCATTCCATGTAGCGCAGGGTATCCACAAGCCAGCTCTTGAGGGGACGGGAGACGGCAGGGTCGAACTCCTCTGGTTCAGGGCAATGGGCGGACAGCAGGAGAAAGGGGAGTCTCACATCTCGTTGAAGGTTCTCATTTTCAGCTATCTCGACCGCCTTCTGGCTCAGAAGGTCTAGTAAAGCTGTTCTGAATTGCTCTTTGTTGAGAATAGCAAGCGTCGCAATACTCGCAGACACGTTCGAAGAATAGACAGCGGCGCTTTGTCGTTCGATTATCTCACCGATGATCCGACTGAACGTTGTCAATATTCGCACCTCGACTTCCAGCCTGGACTCATCGATCCGAGGCATCATCATCTGGATGGACCCTACCGAGCTGCCCGACTTGGAGAAAATAGGCAACGCCAAAGCCGAGAAACCTTTTTGTCTTGTGTCATCTGAGGCGCTGGTCCTGAGATAGCGCATCTCGGACTCAACTGACTCCATAACCGTCGTCCACGGATGCTCAACATTCTTCACGACGAGGGGGACGCCGGTACGGCTGGCGTATCCGGAGAGCATCTCCAGGTTCTTGGGCGGGTCCCAAGGCGAAGGTTCCCATGGTTTCGCCGCCGAGCTCGCAAGCACTTTTCCCGTGTCGGAGGATTGGGAGGTTTCAGTTATTTCAGACAGAGATCCCGGATAGATGGTGCTCAGGAGCTGAGCTATAAGCCAGAGTTGAAGGTCATCCGCGAAGCCCGGCTCGGGTTCGGTGTCGGTCTCGAACCTCGAGGACGACTGAGCTCGGAAAAACTCTTCGAAGTCGAGGAACACGATATCGAGGATCCTGCCCACGAACTCCATCGTCATGCTGTCCGTTGGGACGGAAGCCGACCTCATTGTTCCCAGGAGCAGCTCGTAGACACCCCGTTCGGTGGCCACCTTGAGACCAGCAAATCGGCGGGATGTTACCTCCGATCTTACAGGAGGCTGATCTCTGTCCAGAAACAAGGCCTCGCCGAAAGGTGAAACCACCCAACAATCCGGAGCGGGACGTTCTAAGATGGTCCGATACACATAGTCATGGCTGACGGCACCTGCCTTATTAAACACGTCCACCTCTGCTTGCACACCTTGGTGCTTGACTACGACGAGACAATTCGGATGATCTTTGGGGTCTCGCAGAAGAGCGAATACGGCGCTGCCGAGAAGGCGCGCCGTAACGCGTCTCCGCAGGCGCTTAAGGGCAATGATTATCAGCCTGTTCCATACGCCGCCATATCTGGGCTCGGGGCTTCTTGAGGATTCTTTTCTTCCAACGACGGATTCCACGGCCTCACGGAACTTCACCCCTTTTTTACGCAGGAATAGCACTGTCAGGGCATCAGCCGCGGCTGGTAGACTGAACTCCTCTTCGTTCCCGATGTCCTGTGCCCGCAGCCGGGCGATCAACCAGCGACGACCCTTCTCCTCTGCCATGCGTAGAACATCACCGGTGGTGAAGGATAGAACCCCTGGGTAGTGTGTTTCAAGCCAGTCCAGGGCCTCCTCGCGAATCAGCGGCGCATGCTCGAGGTCTGGTGGGATCTCCGGGCTGAAGACCCTCGCATCTTGTTTCCGCATGTCTGTCTACGCCTCCTGCAACATGTATAGCATTTTCAACAACTCTGGTGGGCGTCGCTGCTACTCTTCTGCATAATGTAGCATGTTTAACGCCATAGCAACTAGTATGTCGCAAAAAATGCAACCATAATGCTTTCAAATGTCAAGAGCAGTCTGCAGACAAGGAGGGCAGGCAAGGTGAAGCAGGTACCGGCGACTACACGGCAGGAACGAAGGGCCAGACGACAACAAGGGCTGGTTGCAATCTGGGAGGCACGCGAAGTGGCGCGGCTGGCCGGACTGGACTACAAGGTCTCCAGCGAAAGCGGGGCACTCAGAATGCTCACCCACTCCCTAACCTGGCATGTTGGCAGTCGCAAAAACAGTCACGCACCACCATCTGGACGAGGATGGGACAGGTCAGGCTCCGCCTACCTGGTGGGACTCACGACACCAGATTCCCAAAGCCAGACATCCACCACCGATGACGGGAACCTGGCACAAGTCGGATAACACAACCGAATAGACGGCGGCGACCCGGCCAGAACAGGGTTAGAAAAGAAAGGCGACGGTTGTTGGGACCGTCGCCTTTCTTCGCAAAATTGCCATTGAGAAGAGGTGAGAGCGATGCGATAGACGGCAACCAGGGCTGATCGGCGGCTCCGCAGGAGCTTCAGGGCAGATAGACAAGAGGAGGTGACCAAATGCAGGAAGATGTTCAAGGTAACAGATCAGACACGCAATCCTTCCTTAGTACCTTCTTCGGTGCCGTACTGTGTGCCGGAGCAGTGGTTCTGGGCATCCTGGGAGTCCTCTACTTCGTGGACCGCGTGCAACACCACCTCGAACTGAATGAACAGAGAGCTGCCTGGCCCACCGTCCAGGGCAAAGTAGTTTCGTCAAAGGCCTGGGTGCAACATGGGGACTACTCGGACTGGCTGAACGTGACGGTCAAGTTTGCCTATGACGTAGACGGTCGTATCTATTCCGCAGAGCAGAAGTGGTCGGGCTCGTGTGCGGGTTGTGGCAAGAAAACCGTGAAAAAGACGGAGCGCAGATACGCCCCTAGGACACTGATGACCGTCTCCTACGACCCGGCAAACCCGGGCGATGCGCTGATCAGGCCTAAAGGCTGGCCCGATGGGTGGCTAATCCTGGCGGTGCTGGCAGGTCTCGTAGGGCTGATCGCGGCTATTGTCGCCCTCACCCTCGCAGCATCCGCCATGAATACCTTCTCATCCCCGAATTGGTGACCGTGTGGCGTTTCACGCCACAGAAGCGGTCGATAAGACTATTCAATGCGCAGGCAGGAGGAACACATGAAAGGGAACTCTGAACCCGAGGAGAAGCTCAGCGGAAATTCTCGCCTGATGGATATGGAAAGCCTGTCCGAGCCGGCTATCAAACGGCAGTTGTTGTCGGACGCTGTCCAACACCCAGCCACCCTGCTGCCACTGGCCGGTTTCGTCATGTCGGCCCTCTACATGGTACTGGTCTCGCCGATTCTCGGAGGGGGACGTGTGGCGATGGTACTCCTTGCCATCTCAGGCGTTCTGGCCACAGATGGCTTCGTCTGGCGCTACGTCCTCCGCTACACCGAGGAGTACGCCAAGAGGGCACGAGAGCTAATGGACCTTCTGGATGAGGAACGGGCGCGGTTGGAGAAAGCGGAGGTGGGACAACTGCGAGATGCCCTTCAAAGGGGATTCTCCAACGTTGGCTCGGCTGAGGGCCTGAAGGCTTTGACACAGCTTGTAGACGAATACGAAGAGCTACAGCCCGCCCTCGGTCAAAAGCGGGATACCGATCTCCTGTCCACGTCCCTTGTCCCCTCCCTGGCAGGGGAGACCTATAGGCAGGGACTCAATGTCCTGTCCGATGCGCTGGAACTGATGAGGGCGGCCCGCACCCCGGACAGAGAGACTGGAAAGAGAGATCACCGGCCTGGAAAGGGAAGTCGAGGCCTTGGAAGCAGATGAAAGCCAGGCCGAACGGCTCAGGATTAAGGAAGACACCCTGGCCTCTCACAGACAGCGCCTGGGCATCCTGGAACAGCTCCAACTGAGCGTCGACCAGCTACTTTTCCAGGCCGGACGATGCGAGGCCTCGCTCCACCGAACCCGCATCGAGCTGGCCGCTATCAGGATCGGTAGCTCGGAGACGAGCGTGGACTCGGTCACCGAGGCCCTGCGGCGGACTATTCAACAGGCAAAGGAGGTGCAAGACGAGCTGAGAAGGCTCGGCTACTGAACCCAAAAACTCAGGATAGGGAAACATGGAACACCAAAACATTGCCAAATTACTAAAGGAGATAAAGGTTACGGAAAATCGACCTGAGGGCGTAAATGAGAGCACAACAGTTGTATCCACCGTTCCCGCGGATAGCAAGGAACCGACACTACCCAAAGGCATCAACGAGGTAGAGGAGCAGGACCTGAAGGACCGCGCCCTTACTCTCGTAACCGAGCTTGCCGAGGCGGACGGCGGCAGGGAGATGGAGCTGACCGACGGCATCACCAGCCTCGGCGTCCAGGCCCAACGAAGGGCAGGGACTGAGCTGGACCTCCTGAGGGGCCGGGTCGGTGAAATGCTAGGCGGAGGGGCGCTGGAAACGAAATCTCCAAGGACATAGTGGAGCTACGCGTGACGCTCCACCGGATCAATCCCCACGAGGTGGGCAAGATGGCCTTCACCAGGCGGATTCTTGGGAGAGTCCCATTGGTTGGGGAGACGGCCTTGAAGACCCTGGAGAAAATCGCTGTTCGTTACGAGCCCGTCTCCAGGCAGGTCTCCCTCATAGAGACCAAGCTACGCGAGGGGCGGCTGATGCTGGCCAAGGACAACGTGGAGCTGAGGAAGCTGTACGAGCATGTAGAGGAGCAGCAACTGCCCATCCAGAAGAACGCCTATCTGGGTGAACTGGTGGTGCAGCAGCTCAGCGACCTGCTGGAGCGCACCGAAGACTCACTCAAGAAAGAACGTATCCGCAACGTTCTGCACGACGTGGCCATGCGGGTGCAGGACCTGCGCACCATGGAGGTGGTACACATCCAGTTCTTCGTCAGCATCGAGATGACCCGCCAGAACAACAACCGGTTGGGGCAGTCGGTGGAGAGGACCTTGGCCCTGGGCACCAATGTGGCGCTGATTGGTCTGGCCATCCAGATGGCCCTTGTCCGGCAGAAGAACGTTCTAGTTGCCACCCGGCGGACCCAGGAGTTTTTGGGCAACCTGGTCGCGGCCAACGCTACAGCCCTTCGTCGCCACACCGATGAGATTGGCGACGTGTACAACAACCCGGTCATCGCCATAGACAAGATCACCCAGGCCCACAACGACCTGATAGAGGCCATGGACGCTGCGGACCGGCTGAAGCTGGAAGGCATCGAGGCGGCCCGGGAGAACATCGCCAAGTTGAGCGTGCTCTCTGCTGACATGGACGAGAGGTCCAAGGGGCTACGCGAGGCCGAGGCCAAGTCTATCGAAGCATAGCGACGAACGGAGCCAGAAGAAGAGATGAGTGAGAAGGAGGCACCATGAGCGTTCATGAAGCCTATGAGTTCAATAGCAGGGGCTACTCAGAGATGACATCCAAGGCGAGCCCTGGGGTACCCGGGTGGGTGAGCTGGCTGGCCCTCATGCTGGTGTCTGTTTGCGCAGTGGCCTGGGCGCGGAATGAGTCGATTGTCGTCTGGCTACTGTCCGAGGGACTGGTCGAGGAGGCTGCGTCTGGCTCTTTGCCTACGGTTGTCGGATATTCCACTATAGCTGTGGGTGTGTTGAGCTTGATGGCTGCCTGGCGGATTTTCAGATGGAGCGGTTTGTTCGTCTACCGCTTGGGACCTGTTGAGACCTCGACGAGTTATCTGGGCGAGGGGCTGAGGCCGGTGCTGACCCCTTTGTGGGTTCTGGCAACCACCTCTGTGCGAGCCGTAAGTAGGCTGCTGGCGACACTGTTTCGCCCCGTACGGCTGGGGTTTTCGGCCTTCATTCGAGCTGTCAACTTGGCACTAAGGTATACACGGATGGGAATCTCCGCCGTCCTCGGTGCCATATGGCTCGGGTCGTCCACCGCGGCCCGAGTCGTGAGCTCGGCGCTGGGCTCTATGTGGTTGCGGGTTCTCGCCCTGGCAACCGTGATCGGCTACATAGGACGGGGCGTTGGCGCCTTCGCCAAGGTAGCTGGTCTTGCGCTGATCTTGGGTATCTACGCCATCCTCTACCCTGTATGGCTGGGGCCAGTTCAACCGTTCGGGTCATCAGTCTGGTGGGGCGCTATCTGGAGGTAGGTGGCTCAAACGTAGCCGGTTACTTGCGCCTTGGGGTCTCCATCATCACAGGGCGCCTACGGGTCGGCGTTTCAATGATGGTTGAGGCCGCCAGATCTGGCCTTCAGCACATATGGTCGCGCCTTTCGACGGCCTTCGGCTACGTCCGGTTAGCCGTCACCATTGCCCTACGTCCTATGTTCCTGGGGATTTCTCAGGCTCACAGCTACATGAAGGTGGGACTGTCCACTGTCTTTCGATCTGTCGGCCTGGCGCTTGGCTACGTAGGTCGGGGGTTCGATGCTGTTCTTCGCTACCTAGGGTCAAGGGGTTCAATGGCTGTGGGGTATGTGGGAGTGGGGGTGTCTACCATCAAGGTTCACCTCTGGCGCGGTGCCTCAACCGTCATGGGGTACATACGGTCGGGAGTCCTTGCCATCAGGCGGGCTGCCCGTAATGTGCTGGGCTATCTAAGGCTTGGTATGTCCGCAATCGTCCGCCCCCTGTGGCTGGGCTTCTTGGACTTGATACGCCTTGCCAAGCTGGGCGTCTCAGCACTCTTTAGGTTCCTGCAGAGAGGTATCGCGACGCTCACCAAAGCCACCGGCGCAGGGCTCCACCCTCTATGGCTGGGGGCTGCATCCATGGTCCGGATACTATGGCTAGGGTTCTCCAGCATCGTCAAGTCCGCCGGGATGGGACTCTTGATGGTCGCCAAGGCCATTACTGTGCTGCTCGGATACGTGTGGCTGGGAGTCTCCACAGTCCTGGGGTACCTGGAACAAGGTATCTCGACCCTAGCCAAAGCCACCGGCATAGCGTTGCTCCCCGTCTGGCTGGGGGCTTCAACCATCGTAGGTTACCTGTGGCTCAGTGTTTCCACGACCGTTCTCATTTTCCGCTGGACTATGGGCGCCGCCGGACAGGGCGTGTCGATGGCCATTCGAGGGTTGAAGAGAGCTGGGTTCCTTGCGATACGGACAGTCCGGACCGCCTATGGAGTGGTACCGGACCTAGGGAGAATAACCATTTTGTTAATAAAGGAAGGGAAGGGGGTACCTACAATGTCTGACTTCAATCTGACCAGTCAACGATTGCTCTCGCTGGTCGTAACCGTGCTGGTGATCTTCGCCGTCTCTTCCGTTCTGGTGAGGGTCCTCTGGCCCGCTCCGCCGGAACCTCGCGTCGAGGTTGTCCACTGGGCTACCGGCCACCTGATGAGAGATGGGCTGCTGCCCGATATGGCAACCCAGTTCAACAAGGCCGGCCACAGGACCAAGTCGGGTAAGAAGATCGTGTTGGACGTCCATAATGTCCCTTCAGAGCTGCAGGCCGAGTTCCTGACCCCACGAGTGGAAAACGGAACAAGAATCGATCTCCACAATATAACCGATGGGTATGTCGATCGGAGGACCTCGGACACGGACCCCACCATCGTTACGCCTTCGAGCGCCCACTGGCTGGTCTCCGTCAACCACGAAGTCGGCCGCGACGTGGTGGACCTAAGCGCGGCTCAGAGCATCGTTCGCCCGGTCATAGGCATCGTCACCTACGAGGAGATGGCGAGATGCCTGGGCTGGCCGGAGAAGGAGATTGGCTATGCCGATATCCTGGCGTTGCGGGCCGACCCGACTACCTCCAGCACCGGCCGCAGCCTGCACCTTGCTCTCTACTCCTTCGCTGCAGCCAAACCGCCGGAGGAACTTGGTCTGGAAGACGTGAATGACCCGTCGGTGGTTGCATACGTCAAGCGGTTCCAAAGCATGATAGACCACTATCTGATAGGAACTACCGTCTTGAACACGAAGATCCATCAGGGGCCCCGCTACGGCCACTTCTTTATCATGCCCGAGGACAACCTAATCCACCTGTATGAGGGGACCGAACGTGCCTTCGTCAACGGGAAGAAAGTCACCCCCCCCCTCCCATCTCCCACCGCATGGTGATGATCTACCCCAAGGAAGGCTCGATGCCCCGCAAGAACTGCGCCTGCATCGTTCAGGCAGACTGGGTGACCGAAGAGCAGGTCGAGGCGGCCCATATGTGGATAGACTTCATCAGGGAAGACGAGCAGCAACGGGCTTTCATGGCAGCGGGCTTCCGGCCCGGGACAGACATCTCTCTCACCGATCCCGCGAGCAAGATTACCAGTCGGTACGGGCTGGACCCGACAAAACCGACCTCGGAGGTCAATCCTTCGCTGATCGACCCGGGTGTCGCGGCAGCCATAGACGAATCCTGGGAGGACGTGAAGAGGCCGGCGATCGTGACCTTCGTCGTGGACACGTCGGGGTCCATGCTGGGCACCAAACTCAAACAGGCCAAGGATGGACTGATGCGTGCCCTTGATAGGATGAGCAGGAATAATCAGGTCGGCCTGGTTATCTTCGATGACCAGGTCAACACCCGTATCCCGGTTGCGCCTCTCGTGGAAGGTCGCTTTGAGATAGCAGACGCCGTGGAGGGGATGCGGGCCAGAGGCTCGACCGCTTTGTACGACGCCATCAAGGCCGGTATCGAGATGACGGACGTCGCGGAGGGCGAATCATACGCCATTCGCGCTGTCGTTGTCCTGACGGACGGGCAGGCTAACCACTGCAAGACTCGGCTGGACGACCTGATAGAGATGGAGGCCGATGAGCTCCCCATCCAGAGTTTTTCGGGTTGCGAGGGTGAGTCAATGGCAGAACGAGAAGGCGGGACCAGAGTCGACAAGAGAATGGTAATCGGCACCGGGCTGACATCGGAGACCAGCCATACCATACAGATCTTCTACATAGGTATCGGAGACGACTCGGACATGGAGATCGGCCGTATGCTGGCCGGAGCGACCGGGCAGAATTTCAGGGGGTAGCGGAGGATGACCTAGCCAATCTGCTGGAAGAGTTCAGCGGGTACTTCTAAAGGGAATGTGGGGGGCACCCCCACACCCCGGCAGGGGGCTGAGCCCCCTGCACCCCGATGTCGGTCAAAGCGGTTGCCGGACGATACAACCTCGTGGGCAACCCGTTGAGCCAGAAGTGTTAATTGGTGGAGACCACGCTCTGGTTCGACTGGCTCACCATGAACGGCATAGGAGGGCACCTTGAGCCGTTATCGAGGGTCAATGTGGGCACTGGGTCTGGTTTCCAACCGGATCATCATGAGCTCGTCGAAGGATGGCGGGACTAGGGCAGGATGGCGGAGGTGGCGGGCTCTATCGCTTCGAGGATCGGGAAGGGGTAGACCCCGACGAAGATGGTGCCCAGCACCAATATCACCAGCACTACCAGAAACAATGGCGACAACGACAGCTTGACTATGGTAGATACAGGAGCGCCGGAGCCGGCGGTATCCTCGGAACCACCCGCCGGTGCGAGGGCCCATTCTGGGACCGGATTAATGTACATCTGCTTTATGACCATCAGATAGTAGTAGAGGGATATCAGGCTGTTGGTGATGGCGAGCCCTGCCAGCCAGAGGAGCCCCTCACTAGCCGCCGCGTTGAACAGATAGAACTTGGTGGTAAACCCTGCGAAGAAGGGCAGGCCAGCCAGAGAGAACATCCCAATGGCTATGGCTGCCGCGAGGAAGGGATTCCTGTCGGCCAGTCCCGCGAAGTCCGATATCTCCTCCCTGCCAGTTTGGTTGAAGGGGGCGATGACCCCTACGAAGACGACCAGGTTGGTAACGGCGTAACCCACCAGGTGCAGCATGACACCGTTGGAGCCCAGGGTGGAAAGGGCTGCTATTCCCACGAGCAGGAAGCCAACCTGACCCACGCTGGAGTAAGCCAGCAGCCGCTTGATGTTGCTCTGGGCCATGGCGACCAGGTTTCCCACGGTCATGGTCAACGCCGCCAGGACGGCGACGACGATCTGCCAGTCATCTATGGACGGGAGGAAAGCCTCAGCGAATAGCCTGAGTATCAGAGCGAAGGCCGCCGCTTTAGAGCCGACAGCCAGATAGGCGGTCACCGGCAGAGGCGCACCCTCGTAAACGTCGGGAGCCCACATGTGGAAGGGCACAGCGGCAACCTTGAATCCCAGCCCCACCAAGATTAGAGCCAGCCCAACCCAAAGGGCCGGGCTTACATCTTCGGCAGTGGACAAGAAGGCGAATATGTCCACGAAACGGGTCTCCTGAACAACGGTGTATAACATGCTCACGCCGAAGAGGAGAATCGCCGAGGACAGCGCGCCGATAAGAATGTACTTGACCCCCGCCTCGTTGGACTTGTCGTTGTCCCTGGCGTAGGAAACCATGATGTAGAAACTGAAGCTCATTAGCTCCAGGGTTATGTAGGCAGTCAGCAACTCCCCGGAAGACGCCAGGACATTCATCGCCAGTACCGAGAAGAGCACGATCCCGTAGTATTCACCGGGATGGCTGAGTTGCTTCTTCACATATTCCATCGAGCTAAGGATGATGAATATCCCAAGGGTCATGAAGAATACTTTGAAGAAGAGGGCATAAGAGTCGACGAAGACCAACCCACCGTACAGGGCCCTGGCTCTCGTCCCACAGGAGTAGCAGAGAGAGGACAACGAGGCCCACGAGACCGGCTACGCTCATCCAACCCAGCAGGTTCTTCTTCTCGGGTGGCAAGATGAGGTCCACGGCAAAGACAAGAAAGGCCAGCCCAGCCAGGAGGAACTCCGGCAGCAGCAGGTGCAGGTTGGATGTTAGTAACGTCTCTGGCATACCCTTAAAACACACTCAAAACTTCGCCGACTCCCGTGTTGATCACGTCCATAAGCGGCGCCGGCCAAACTCCCACGAACAGAAGCACGAACACCAGCATCCCAGTCGCCCCCATCTCGAGGCGTGAGGCGTCTGCAAGATTCACCCATCTGGGGTCCTCAGGGCCAAAGAAAGCCTTGGCCAGGAGACGCAGGATATATACTGCGGTCAAAGCAGCGCCTATGACGGCCAGCACAGCCAGAGGCAGATAGGTCTTGAATGTCCCCGCGAACACCAGAAACTCCGCCACGAACCCGCTGAGCCCTGGCAAGCCCAGGGATGTCAGACCCGCTATCGCGAAGAAGGTGGCTGTCACCCCCATGCGTTTGAAAAGGCCGCTAAGAACGCCGATATCCCGGACGTGAGTCCGGTCGTAGATCACACCCACCAGGGCGAAGAAGAGGGTCGTCATGATACCGTGGGAGAACATCTGGAGGACCGCTCCTCCAACGCCCTGGGATGCAACGTAGCAATACCCATCAAGACGTATCCCATATGGCTGACGCTGGAGTAGCCAACCACGTACTTTAGATCTTGCTGGGACATCGCCGAAAAGGCGCCATACAGGACATTTACCGTACCCAGCCCTATCAACACGGGCATCCAGGTGTCGGCGCCTTCAGGCAAGAGGACCATGCCGACGCGGATGATTCCATAGGCGCCCAGCTTCATAAGCACCCCGGCGTGGACCATGCTCACGGCGGTAGGAGCCGCGACGTGACCGTCGGGAGACCAGGTGTGGAAGGGCCAAAGGCCGGCCAGAACTCCAAACCCGCCCATGAAGAAGGGGAAGAAGAGGGTGTTGAAGTGCCTGTAGGCGTCGTTGAACTGCACGTCCTGAAGTGCTTCCATGGAGAACGTCGGCGTTCCAGCATCGCTGGCTGCCCAGTAGACCGCTAGGATGGCCACCCAGACCAGGACGCTTCCGGCAACCAGGTAGAGCATCAGCTTAAGGGCAGCGTACTCCTTGGCGCGGAAGAAGGTGCCAAAGTCGGTGCTACTACCCCAAACTCCTATCAGTAGATACATTGGCAATACGGCCAGCTCGTAGAAGAAGAAGAAGAACAAGTCACGGGTGACAAACACTCCGTAGACTCCAGAAACCAGAAGGAAGAAAAGTACGAAGAATTCCTTGGGGCGGTGTTGGATATTCCAGGAGACGAGCACGCCGGCAAACAAGACGATGCCGGTCAATAGCACCATGGGAGCCGAGATGCCATCCAGGCCAAGGCTCAGGGATATGTTCAGGGGTTCTTCGATCCACTTGAAGGACTCAGTAAACTGGAACCCCCCCCTCTTTGTAGTCGTAGAGAGCGAATATCACTACGCTCAAAACAAGAGTAGCGACCGCTACGAAGGCCGAGAAAAGTCTTATCTCCTTGTGCTTATGTGAGGGGAAGAATACGAGGGCCAGGGCGCCGACCAAAGGGAACAGAATCGTTAGGAAAAGGGCCATGATCTCTTAGCCGCCCTCGGCCAGCACCCACCAGAGGACCGCCACGGCTACAGTACCCACAGCTATGCCCAGGGCATAGTTATAGACTCGTCCGGTTATGTGGTACCTGAGGTTGAGACCTGAGTTGCGCACCGAATCCCCTGTGCCATTGACCCCGACATCGTTAATGACGATGCGGTCGAAGAGGGCCACGAATTTGGCCAGGGCCAGAACGACCTTATCAATACCCCATTGGTAAAGTTCATCGAGATAGTACTTGTTGGAGACCACTTTGACCACGGCCGAAAAGCGAGCCTTCCAGGGGTCCAGGGATACCTGTTTGCTGATGTACACCCGCCAAGCCAAACCAAAGGCCAAAGCCACCAAGGCGAGGGACCCCAGCGAAAGACCTACGTTGAACTCAAAATCGTGGGCCTTGTTGAAGAATAGGAATGTCGCAAATCCGCCCGTATCGGTGATCTTGATAATGGTGAAGCCAAACAGGGTGGCCAACAGGGCAAGGACTGCCATTGGGCCAAGCATGGAAAAAGGCGACTCGTGGACGCCTTTGTTCTCATCCTTGAGATTCCCAAGGAATACGACAAAAACAGCCCGCGCCATATACATGGCGCTGAGGAACACCCCGATGAAAACGATAGGAAGCAAGTAGCCGCGGTTATCGAGCACAGAGATCAGGATATCGTCCTTGCTCCAGAAGCCCGCGAATATGGGTATTCCGGCCAGAGACAGCGCCCCAACAATGAAGGTCAGGGCTGTCCAAGGCATAACGTGCCTGAGCCCCCCCATCTTCCTGATGTCCGTCTCGTCGTGCATTCCGTGCATCACACTACCCGCACCAAGGAACAACAGCGCCTTGGAGAAAGCATGGGCCAGCAAATGGAATATCGCGGCCGTGTAACCGAAGACGCCTAGGGACACCATCATCAACCCCAAATGGCTGATGGTTGAATAAGCCAGGATGCGCTTGAGGTCCGTAACGGCCAGGGCCATAGTGGCGCTCATGATGGTCGTAATAAGACCGATGCCGGTGACTACCAGGAGGGAGTCGGCGCCTGCTTGGAATATAGGAAAGGAGCGGGCCACCAGATACACCCCGGCTGCGACTATCGTCGCAGCATGTATCAGTGCGCTGACGGGGCTAGGACCCTCCATGGCATCGGGGAGCCAGACGTGCAGGGGAAACTGGGCCGACTTACCCATCGCTCCCAGAAAGATCAGCAAGGCTGCGACGGTGGCGGTCCCTTCGCCGACCTCGCCCGAGGACACCGCCTGGAAGATGGTCGACATGTCGAAGGTGCCGACCTCCTTGAACAAGAGCAATATGCCCAACAGCAGGCCAACGTCACCAATACGCGTCGTGATAAAGGCCTTTTTGGCGGCTTCCATGGCGGGCCCTTCTAGGCTGTGCTCCTAGTAGATATCATCCGAATCCGTCACCGAAGTGTGTTTATTTATTGAGAGGAGATTGGTCTCCTCTGCAATCTCTGATGGGTGGGTTCTAAGCATCACCATTTCATCAAGTTGACTTCGTCCACATTTACCGTGCCGCGTCTTCTGAACAGTCTCAGGATTATTGCCAGTGCCAGTCCTGCCTCCGCCGCGGCCACGGTTATGACGAAGATGGCGATGATCTGTCCGGTAAAGTCGGTGTGGTCTAGATGGGAAGCGGCCGCTACGAGATTTATGTTAACGGCGTTGAGCATGAGCTCGATGGACATGAGAATAAGCACGGCGCTGCGGCGTGCCAGAACACCGTACAGGCCGATGCAGAACAGGCCGGCGCTGACAATCTGAAAGGCTTCCAGCGGCATTATTCCCTGCCTCCGGCGCGGGCGATTATTATGGCTCCGATTAGGGCGACGAGAAGCACCAGTGACGCTATTTCAAAGGGGACGGCCCAATTAGTAAAAAGGGAATTCCCGATGTTGGTTAGACTGGGGCCGACCGGATCGGAGTCAGGGGGTATCTTCCATAGAAAAGACGCTGCCAACACTCCAAACACCGAAAGGCCGGCTACGATGGCGAAGGGCCACTGGGGGTTGTCGGTGACTCGTGGATATTCCCGGGTCCGAGTAAGCATCAGGGCGAAGAGGAGGACGATGATGATGGCTCCGCCATAAATGAGGACCTGGACAAGGGCAAGGAACTCGGCAAACAGAAGGAGATAAAAACCTGCAACCGCACCCATGGATAGAAGGAGGAACAGGGCGGCATGAACAACGTTTCTGGTAGCGACTGCACCTAACCCACCCCCTAACGCCAGAACCGCCGCCACGACGAAGAGGGCTTCGGACATACTAGCTGGCGGCCTCCTCCGCTGTTTTCTTTTCGGCCTCCGCCTGTTGTTTAGCCAGCTCTGAGGGAGGTATCCAATCGGTCTCTTCCTGGTACCGTTTTCCCATCTCGATCAACGGATTTAGATCCACGCGGTCTCCATTTCGTTCGTAGGTGCTCAGTTCGAACTCGTGGCTCATGACAATGGCATCAAAATTGCATACGTCCACGCATATCCCGCAGAGTATACACCGGTTGAAGTTTATCTCGAAGGTGTCCACGATCTTCTTACGGTGACTTTTGCCCTCTTTGTGCAAAGGGTTGTCCACCATGGTCGCGTCCATACACTGAGTCGGGCAGTTCCGGATACAAACCATACAAGCCGTGCAGTATGGCTCATCGATTTTGTCGTCATATGTGAGGGCCGGAAAGCCCATATACCGAGGCTGGAGGACCCGCTTTGTAGTAGGGTATTGGACCGTCACCGGCTTCCTGAGACCGTTGACGGTCGAAACCAGGGTCAGCACCATACCCTTCAGACTACTCAACATTAGATGACCTCCTCTGAGCCCGAACCTTTAAGACGTCGCCGATGTCCGCCTAAGCCGATAGTCCTAGGCCAGCTTGATAGCGGGGAGAGACAGGCGTCTGTAGATAAGGTATCCCACTAGAATTGTCAGAGCCAATGACATCAGCGTCATGCTCCACCAGGGCCAATCATAGAACAGATAGACCGCCGTAATAACGATGTTGGCAAGGGGCAAGGGCACGATCACCTGCCATGCGAAGGCCATCAACTGGTCTATTCTCAGCCTTGGGAAGGTACCCCGAATCCAGAATATTACCAGCACCACAGAGTAGGCTTTGATCAGGAACCACAGCCACCCAGGTAGCCAGGGCCCGTACCATCCGCCTAGGAACAGAAGTGCCGTCAGCGCGGCGATCACGAAGGTATTCATGTACTCGGCCAGAAAGAAGACCGCCCAGTGGGCGCCGCTATACTCGACGAACGGGCCTCCAACGATCTCCGATTCGGCGAAGTAGATATCGAAAGGTATCCTGCCCACCTCCGCCAAGCCAGCGACCAGGAATATGGCCAGACCCAGGGGGTGAAGCACTGCGAAGGGTATATCTACCGGATTGGGTTCGACTAACCTGGCGTCGCTCCACGGGACCTGGCTTATGGAAATTATTCGCAGATCGAGGGATTGAGCCATCATCGCGATGGAGATAACCACCATAATGATGGGTATCTCATAGCTAACGAGCTGGGCTGCTGAACGTATCGCTCCCAGAGTGCCGTATTTGTTGGCGGAGCCCCAGCCAGCCAAAACCAGGCCTAGAATGGTTACCACCGAAAAGGCGATTATATAAAATAGGCCCAAGTCCAGGTTTCGAAGAACCAGGTTCTCGGCGGCGGGAATAGTGATCCAAATCATGAAGGAGGGCACCAGGACTATCAGCGGCGCTACCCAAAAGACTGCTTTATCCGCCCAGGATGGTATCAGGTCTTCCTTGAGCACCAGCTTCAAACCGTCGGCCACGGGCTGTAGCAGGCCCATGGGTCCGGTCCTCGTGGGCCCCAGCCGGCGCTGAAGACGCCCCAGGGCCTTCCTCTCCAGCCAAGTAAGCGAAAGGACAACCACTGAAAGGGCTGTGAAAAGTATCAGAAGCCCAAGAATGATTAGAAGGAAGTCGGCTACGTTCAACGGTCAACCTCGCCAAGGACTATGTCCAGGGAGCCCAGGATAACGACGGCATCCGCGATCCAGGTCTCTTTGAGCATGTGCTTCAAAGCGCTTAGGTTGCAGAAGGAAGGCGGACGTACTTTAACTCTATACGGCTTGTCCGTACCGTCGCTGACGAGATAGACCCCTATCTCACCCCGGGGGTTTTCGGCCCGAACGTAGACGTCACCCTTGGCCGGGCGTATCAGCCGTCGTCCGAGACTCGACACGGGTCCGTCCGGCATCAGCTCGAGGGCCTGCTCAACGATCCTCAGGGACTCATACATTTCCTGGACTCGGACAAAGTACCGGTCCCAAGAATCGCCGTTGGTTCCAACTGGTATGTCGAAATCAAAGCGGTCGTAGACCGAATACGAGTCCGCTTTCCTAACGTCGTACCGAACTCCACAGGCCCTAAGCCCGAATCCACCGAAGGACACTGATGGACGGCGTGAGGACAGCGGAAGGGGGTGGGTGAGGGAGCTACAGGGGAGATGGCCTGGGGTCTTGGGGTAGATGGGAGGCCGGAGGACGGTCTTCAGTCGCCGCACAGGGCCCCTAAGGCCCTATGCGGGAGTTGCGATGCGCGGGATGGCGAGAGGATACGCAGCAGGGGACTCTCGCGACCGGGGTGGCGCGAGATTGCGGGGACGTTGGGTCAGTTGCAGGCTGGCCGTCAGGCCGGGAACGGAATGGCTTGCAGCCGGGCCAAGGCGCGACTGAACTGGGTTTCCCAGGGCCAGCGCCGGGGGAGATGCAAAGTGAGGCGGCGCGCCGAGCGGGTGATCCGTCCCACCAGAGCGAAGACCCGCCGCCTGAGGGTCTTGGTGATCACGGTCCGCTGACCCAGGCCGATGCGGGCTGTCCAGCGGGCCAGGTTATGCGCCATCACCTGGACCGCCAGCCAGGCGCCGTTGGCGGCGAAGCGCCCCGACGGCATGTGGTTCAGCCCGACGCCGTACTTGAGGTCGCGTATGGCATTCTCGATCTCGGCGTGGCGGCGATGGTCAGCCTCCAGTTCGAGCAACTCCCCGTCCCGGTCGGTGATGAAGCCGTGATAGCTGTATCTGGCGAAGAGGGCCAGCTGGGAACCGGGTGTCGGCTTCACCCGCCGGACAATGAGCCGCGCCGGCGGGGCGTCCGGCTTGGTCTGGAACGGGGTGTAAGTCGTCTCGGCGACATCGGCGGCGCCGTCCATCCAGTGGGGAATGGGAGTCCAGTCCTCCTCTGGTATCGCCTCGATCAGGTCCCGCAGGCTGGCGCGCTGGCGGATGGTGATGGAGAAGCGGACATCCATTTCCCGGCAGGCGGCAACGACAGTGTGGGCGTAGAAGCCGCTGTCGGCCCGCACCGTGAGTTGTCCCCTGGCCCCGCCGTAGCGCACCCGCCCCACCGTCTCACGCAGGAAGTGGGCGGCGCCACGGGCGGTGTTGGCACGGGCCCTCGCGCAGCCGGGACATCAGCACGTCTCCGGTGCCGGCGGCAATGGCCAGCAGCGGGTGATAGCCGCGGGCGCCGGTATAGCCGTGGTGGCGCGCTCCCTCCTTGGCCAGTCCATAGGTCTCGCAGATGGTCGAATCAAGGTCGATGGTCAGGGGCGAGTCGCCGGGTCCGGCCCCAGCGGCCCAGGCCCGGGCCAACAACTGGCGGCTCACGCGGTCGAGTTGACGGACATGCCCCACCGGAAGCTGCGCAGGAAGGTCCCCAGGGTGGATGGCGCCTTGACCACGCAGCCTAGAACACCGACCGTCCCACCAGCGCGCAGCGCATCGGCGTCGTCGATGCAGTCGCCGCCTGCCAGCGCGGAAGCGACCAGCGTCAGCATCTTGTCCCCGGTGTTCGCCCGTCCCGGCGCTCCGCCGAGGTCGAGGTGCTTCCGGAGGAGTTGGGACAGGCCAAGGCGCAGGGCGAGGGTGGCCGGCAGGAGCAGGCCGGCATTGGCCACCAAGCGGCGTCGTCGAAGGTGATTTGGATCCGGTCGGGGTGGTTGCGTGGCAGCATCTACTGGGTGCTCCTTTTCCGGGGCCTTTTTTGCTACAAAACCATTATCCCAGAAACACAGGAGCACCCGCTGGCTTCTTCAATGGCTGTCCCCAAGGACGTCCTTCGGTGGATTCGGGCTAAAGCAAGGGCCTGTCATCCCATAGGCGATGGCGGTGTCCGCATCTATAGAGCCGACACCCCTGGTTCTGGAAACGAAGATCTCATTAAAGGACAGGAGCCTGTCGCTCTCCTCCACGTCATAGCGGATATCGGGCAGTAGCTCTCGGATGAGGTCCACAAAGTTGTCGGGCAGGTCTTCCTTGATCCCCCCCCCACTCGGATGAAGTTGTGCATCATCCGAGCACCGCTGATGGCCTCGAAAACGTTCTGCAAACGCTCTCTACCCCTGAAGGTAATCATGATCGGCGTCATGGCTCCGGCATCTAGGCCGATGGTGCCCACAAACAGCAGATGGCTGGCGATGCGGTTTAGCTCGGACAGTATCACACGGACGAATTCGGCCCGCTCGGGAACTTCCAGTCCCATCAACTTTTCCACAGCCCGGCAGAAGACCATCTCGTTGTTGAAGTTGGAGATGTAGTCGAGCCGGTCGAACAGGGTCACGACCTGGTGGTATTGTTCCCCTTCAGACAGCTTTTCGGAACCCCGGTGCAGGTAGCCGATATGGGGCTCGACGTCGACCACTTTTTCGCCGTCCACCATCAGTTCCATGCGGAACACGCCATGGGTCGATGGGTGCTGAGGCCCCATATTGATCATCATCTCGAGGGGTTCTGCTTCTATCTCGGTGTTTCCGCCGATCTCAACCATCTTGACTCTGCTCCTGAAATTCCAGAACCAGCTCGGTCTTTTCTCCCACCCCTAGTAAGCCAATCCGCGACAGCGCTTCTTCCAGGTTGTCCTGTTCCTCGCAGCCCTGGAGCCAGGTGGTGAACTTCTCGATCAGGTCGTCCTGAGCTTCGGTGACGGTGCCACCGGTGCCAATAAGATCAAGCTCCTCGACCTTCGCCTGAAAAGTATCTCCGTCTTTGACTATCAAGGCACTCAATCTGGCCTCTTCCATGCTAGTATTCCTGGTAGTCATGAAGGGGAAAGTCTTTTCTACCTGGATATCCTTCAAACCCATCGTACAGAATTAAAGGTTTCAATCCCGGGTGACCGTCGAAAGTTATCCCGAACAGGTCGTGGGCCTCGCGCTCGTACCAATCGGCTGCCGGCCACACTGAAGCCACGCTGGGAAGTTTCGGGTCTTCGTAGGACACATTGGTCTTGACCAAGAGCTTGTACTCATGCTCCAGGGAAAGGAGCACGTAAACTACCTGAAAATACTCTTTGTAATCTACGCCCATCAAACAAAGCAGTAGCTTAAACGACACATTTGGGTCGTCTTTAAGGGTACGGCAAAGGTCGAATATGTGCTCCGGTTTCACGGTGATCTGGGGTATTTCGAAGGAGGCGCCAACCTCAGGCTGGAAACCGTCCAGAACACCTGATAATTCCCGGAACCATGCTGGAGAGTCCGTGCTGGATGTTTGTTCTATTGGCTGAGCCTGTTGTTGGGGATTATGCCCGTCCGCCACTGTGCTTGGAGTCTCCCATGATTTTTTCCTGAAGCTTGAGGATGCCTTGCATCAGTGCTTCTGGCCGGGGCGGGCACCCCGGTACGTACACGTCTACCGGGACTATGTGGTCTACACCCATAACAACGGAGTAGGACCGATAATATGGGCCACCATTGGTCGCGCAGCTACCCATCGCTATTACCCATTTGGGCTCGGGCATCTGCTCATAAAGAAGTCTTATGGGCTCGGCCATCTTCTTCACGACGGTGCCGGCAACGATCATGACGTCCGATTGCCGAGGGGAGGGCCAGGTAACCACTCCGAACCGGTCGAGGTCGTGGTTGGCCATATAGGTGGACATCATCTCGATGGCACAACAAGCCAGGCCGAAGGTCAGAGTCCAGAGGGAAGATTTCCGGGCCATCGCGAAAAGCTGGTCGCTCTTGGTCGTTATCACCCCGGGCATAGTCTTGTTAAAGGCGCTGGGAGCGGGAGTATTGCCTTTCCCCAGGCTTATCTCGACCATTCAAGAACCCCTTTCCGCCAGCCGTACAGGAGCGCAAAGCCTAGCACCGCCAGGAAGATCATCATGGCATAAAAGGCGACGTTGTTATCCAGGAACACGACCGCCCATGGGAAGAGGAAAACCGCCTCTACATCGAATATCAGGAAGAGGATCGCGAAAATGTAGTACGTACGTTTATCTGGGACCGCCGAAAGGGTTGCGCTGGGATACCGCATTCGTAGGTTGTCAACTTGGTGGCCGAGTATCTCCGCGAGGAGATGAGCATGGAAGCGGCGAACATGATGCCTATCGCTATCGTAGCGACCAGACCGGACAGGATGACGGCAGCCCACCGAAAGTCAAAATCTGCTGGCATGATTTATACCATAACAAGGCCGGATCGAATCCGGCTTGATGCCGGCTTCACTATAGCATCGGCCCATAGCAGAGTCAACGAAAGTTGGCCCAAGTTTGATTTGTTCGTAAAAACCCCTCGCCAGCCTGGGGCAAGGTGGGGATAATGTAATAAAAGGTCGTGGGCGCTGCGCCTGGCCGAGGGAGGGGAGGATGTTCCGAATACGAGACCCGCAAGAGAGCCTCTGGCAGTCCCAGTTCCTGGTGACGCCGAAGAAGGCTAAGCGCCTGGAGAGAAGTTGGGCCGAGGTTTTCCGAAACGAGGCGCTCCCCCTGATTGACGAGGAGCGCTTTGCTCCCATGTACTGCGTGGACAACGGCCGTCCCAACCGGGCGGTGCAGACCGTCCTCGGGGTCCACCTCCTCAAAGAGATGTTCAACCTCACCGACGATGAAGCTCTGGAACAACTAGAGTTCAACCCTTCGGCAAGCTCAGGGCAGGCTCTGCTCTGGCACCACGCCCTGCGGCTGGACATCGAGGAGACCCACCTGCCCCAGAAGACCCTCCACAACTTCCGAGTTCGCCTGATGCAGCACGACGGTGGCCGGCTGGCTTTCCAGGAGACCACGGACCGGATCATCCAGGCGCTGGGCATACGCACCGGAAAGCAACGGCTGGACTCCACCCACATCATGAGCAACATCGCCACACTCACCCGGCTGGGCCTGTTCTGTGAGACGATGCGGTTGTTCCTGCGGGCCTTGCGCTGGGAGCACCCAGAGCTTCGCCCTGGGGTTCCGGAGGGCCTCCTAGGGCGCTATTTGAAGGAAGAAGACGAGGCGACCCACTACGAGGACGCCCGCACGGGGGAGGGTCGGCGACGCCTTTCGGTCTGTGCCCGGGACCTCTACCGGCTGGTGGACCGGTTCCATGGCACGACTGCTGCCCAGCTGGAGGAGTACCGGCTGCTGGAGCGGCTGCTGCGGGAGCAGTGCCATGTGGGCAAACACCAGGACGGGCGCCCCAGGGACGATGACGACGATGCTGGGGAATGCAAGGTGCCCGTGGCCTTGAAGGACCCGAAGCAGGTGTCCGCCGACTCGCTGCAATCGCCCCACGACCCGGATGTGACCTACAGCGGCCACAAGGGGAAGGGGTACGAGGTGCAGGTGGCGGAGACCTGCCACGAGGAGAACGCCACCCAGCTCATCACCCACGTGGAGGTGACCCCCTCGAGTGGGAGCGACACCGACGTGAGCGTGCCGGTCGTTGACGGGCTCGCGGAGCGGAAGGTCCGACCGGACGAGCTCTTCGCCGACACGGCGTATGGGTCGGGCCGCAATGCCTTCGAAGCCTCGCGCCGGGGAACGGAACTGGTGAGCCCGGTGGCGGGGTCGGCGCCGGGGAACTCGCACGAAGGAGAGGGTGACGGACCACCGCCGCTCACCGCCGCGGACTTTCAGATCGACGTCACAGGGGAGCAGGCCACGGCGTGCCCCGCCGGCCACCCGTCCATCGAGGAGTACGAGCTGAAGGATGCGCCGGAGCGGGTAGAGGTCCACTTTGCCGGGACAACATGCGAGCCCTGCCCCTTGCGATCCCGTTGCCCGGTGAAGCTGGACCGGCGTGCGGGGGCCTACGTCCTCAAGGCGGACCTGGTGAAGGTGAACATCGAGCGGCGCCGGAGGGCCGAGGCCACCGAGGAGTGGCGCAAGCGGTATGACATAAGGGCTGGTATCGAGGGAACGAACTCCGAGCTGAAGCGCGCCCACGGGCTTGGGCGCTTGCGGGTGCGAGGGGGCCGTCGGGTGCGGCTTGCCGTCTACCTGAAGGCGTTGGCGTGCAACTTCAAGCGGATGGTCCATGCACGCCTGGTGGAGATGGAGAACACGGCTCAGCGGGCGGTCGGGACGGTACCTGCGGTCGCGGCCGCATGAGGGCGCCGCTCCACAACTTCCACCGGGTGCCCTGAGCCACGGAAGGGGTACCGCAACGGGATCACGCTTGTCCTGAGCGCAGCAGATAGGGCGGTGAGGCCAGCAGCCGGCATCCCGTGGCCTCCTCCGCTCCAGACCACCTTCGCACGCCAGGGCTCATCTCAAACAGGCCTTGTTACGAGGGAATCAATATTGACAGTGGTGCGAATACGGACATATCATCGGACACGTGGCATTATCCCTACTTTGTATACTCGCCAGTCCCGGCTATAATGAGAACAGGAATTGTTGGGCCGGACACCCTATCCGCCTGAGGCGGACTGGCAGAGGGGTTAACCTATGGAAGTAGTGTTGAGCGCACCCAGGGGTTTCTGTGCCGGAGTGGTGAGGGCCATCGAGGTTGTGGAGATATGCCTCGAGAAGTTTGGCCCGCCCGTGTACGTGAAGCACCAGATAGTCCACAACCCATATGTCGTGGATAGCCTGGAGCGTAAGGGCGCGAAAACCGTGGAGAACGTCGATGAGATACCCCACGGTTCCGTGGTGGTGTTCTCGGCTCATGGGTCACCTCCGGGGGATTTCCAGAACGCCAAAACTCGCAATCTCAGGGTGATCGACGCCACCTGCCCGCTGGTAACTCGGGTTCACAACGAGGCCAAGAAGTACCTCAAAGAGGGCAGGAAGCTAATTCTGGTGGGCCACCGGGGCCATCAGGAAGTCAATGGCACCATGGGCCAGGCTCCTATGGTGCTGATAGATGAGAGAGAGGGCACAGATCTGCCCCAGTGGAATGGCCACGACTCTGTGGTAGTCCTAACGCAGACCACTTTATCGGTAGACGACACCAGGCATACGGTCAAAGATATCGAGGATGCCTTTCCCGATGCGATAACGAGAGCCGATATCTGTTACGCCACCACAAATCGTCAGAACGCCGTCAAGGACTTAGCGCGAATGGTGGACGTGGTCCTCGTCATAGGTGCCCAGAACAGCTCCAATTGCGCTCGGTTACGTGAGGTGGCTGAGGCACAAGGGGTACCTGCATACCTCATTAACGGGCCCGACGACCTGGACCGTGCACGGCTTGATGGGGCCCGACGCGTTGGGATAACCTCGGGCGCGTCGACTCCGGAAGTGCTGGTGGACGAAGTGATCAACGTGCTTCGGCCTGAGAGCGTCACCACCATGGCCGGCATTGAGGAAAACGTCAACTTCGTCCTACCCAGAGAGCTACGCTAGCTCGCCGAAGCCGGTCGCCAGGTAACAAGCTCCTATCAACTGGCTGTTCTACTAGCCAGAACTTACCTGAACGCTTCCGCCAGACTATAAATGGCTCGCTTCGCGTTGACAAATCCCTGGATTCGTGGAAAATGTGGCCCATCACCATGTTATATTGATCCCTGACTATAGAGCGAGGAGGGCACGTCATGGACGCTAGCGAACTTCGAGTTGGGTTTGCCCGGCTGCTGATGCTTGGAGCCATTGCCTGTGGAATCGTCGGGCTGATCATCGGAATCGTAGACCGGGAGTGGAAGCTTGGCGTTACCGGCTGGTTCTCCGGCGGCACTCTTCTGGCTGTGTTGTCTGTCGTAGTGCTTGCCGACGAGTTTATCGCGGCGCGACGCCAAAAGGACTAGGGCAAGCAAGGCTCATTTCAGGTAGGAAGCCGCCCCCGGTCACATAGCATTGAACCCGGGCGCTTTTCCACGGCGTCCGAGAAACATCGATCTCTCCTCTACCGGCATTGGTTCCCGGTTGATCCGCCTTCTGTCATTTCGTCGCCACATTCTGACTGACCAGCCAATCAGGCCCTCACCCCTGTAGCCCCCCAAATGTGCTCCAGGTCACATTTCTTCTGTGTCCAACACCACAGTACCCCCGTGTCCCACTTCACAGATTTTCGCTTTGTTTGAGCGTTAAATGAATAGTGAAGGGCGAGAAACACGAGGACTCGCGAACAGCGAGAGGATTAGGAGGGGTACTATGAACTGCTATCTCAAAAACTGTACCAAATGTAGTGGGGACCTGGTCTTGGATGATGGATACTGGCGATGCTTGCAGTGCGGACGTTACTATTACGCTACCGGATCCAACACCGGCGAGGCGCAATCGACCGAGCAGTGCCCTGAGGTAAAGCTCCATGGACCTGTACAGGTTGCTCGCAATGGCGAGGAGAACGCCGGTGACCTTACCAGACGTCGGAGACCCAAAAGGGTCGGAGGCAAGTCCATGCGGAACATCAACTCGGTGATCCGGGCCAATAAGACCAGCGATGACAAGTGGTGGGCACGGAACCGTCAGGTCATCGAGTGCCTGGACAAAGGCCTATCGGTGAGGGAGGTATCCGACTTGGTGGGCGTAGGCCAGAGGCAGATACGAGTGGTCCGAGAGCGACTGATCGATCTCCGCGCCGAAGCGGCAGCCAGTGAGGACTAGGTCACAAACGATTTGGTTTACTTAGCTCTCCCGCTGTGTTGAGTTCCGGTTCTCGTCCTCCAACACACCCGGCCAAAGACTGATGCTAGCCGAAATTCGCCACGGCATGCTGGGATGATGAAAGGTGGTAATCGCCAACGGCTATAGCATTCCATTCATAGGTGTTCTTCCCTGTCCCCAACAGGCCCCACCGGGTCATGACCGCGTAGGCAAGCTCCTCTTTTGCCGCGTTCGGACGGCCGGATAAGGCGGACCTGATATCGCGGTGAGGATAGCAGCACATCCGCAATTTGTGCTCCCGCGCCCATCGCTCCAGAGCTACGCCAAGCTTTTCCATTCCCTCCTGCTGGCGGACAAGCTGCATGGGAGAGGGCTTGCCGCAGGCCACTTGTTGGGGGTCCCATCTGTCCACGATATTGTCCAGGGCATCCAAAATACCCCTTACGCGCTCGGACAGCTCGGTTTCACGCAAACGCGGATGGGCAATGATTACACCGGTCTCCACCAAGTCCCAGTGTGGGTAAGGAGAAGGGGGAGGTTCGGAGTGATCCGATCCTGCTGTATCAGAATCATCTGTGTTTGATGAGGCTTCACGAGAAAAAACAGCCCATCCGGTTTTTCTCGTTCCTGCATCAATAGCGAGTAGAATAGCCATGGTTACCCCCGAGTCTCAACCCTAGGCTGGAAAGGAGACGTTTCCGTCAGCCACTTCCTACCGCCGCACGCTTCGATGCGAGCCTTGGAAACGGAACCCTTTTTACATTGTTACGCGACCCAACGCCAGCAAAGCTATGGCCGGGTAAACTCCCGTAGTAATATCTGCTGCATTGTAAGCAGCGCCAGTCTGGCTCGTCCCGCACGAGGTCACCACCGCATGCAGTACATTGTTTTAAAAGAAACGTATCCACGTCACCGATCCTCCGTTATCCAATACTCCACTACCCATGACTGTTTCTCGACCGGATTTGTTCCCAGGAATGAGATGCGCTGTCGGCAAATCAGATCGATATTTCTTTAAAGATATATACGGAAAAACTTCTCCGGGGGATTGCTCTTGTTGACAAAAGGGTAGATGGGCTTCGCCATGCTATCAGAACATAAGTTCGTCTGTCAACGGGCCAACGCCACCCGTGGAAACGCAAAAAAACGAGTTGAAAACCCCCGCGCCCTGCCTTGTCGCAGCAATGACCTGAGAAGTAGAGTAGTATCCGATAATATTCGATCGGAAAGGTAGGGACTTGTTCCGGATTATTCTTCTGGCGGTCTTGGGACCCTTGTTGGCGACCGGTTGCTTTTTGGCGGAGGTGGCGATGAGGGAACCAGCTCACCCCAGGGCACACAGGGTCCGGGCGTCACGACTCAGCCGACTTTCCAACCGCCCGTACCTACTCCTACTTCAACAGCGAACCCGACAGTAACTCCGACACCGAGTCCGGAACCACCCACTTCGACCCCTGTGGCTGAAACCGCCGATGTAGCCCGAAACCTGGTTTGGGCCCACTTGGGCAAGTGTTTTTCGTTGAAGCCGACCGACCTTGAGGCAATCCAAGTAACAGGAGGATGGGTGGTAGGGGTAGTGGCCGGATCGCCTGTCGAGTACGGCCTCTGGCAAGTGGACCCAGCCACCGGAGCGCTTCAACCTCACGACGTTCTGGCCGACAAAATCGTAACCGTGCTCGATTCCCGGTGCAGCGACGAATCTCTAGCCACATTGTACACCCCTACTCCCATATCCACAGAAACACCGATTCCCGAAAGCACTCCGGTTGTGGCTTCGGGTGACCAGGCACGACACGTAGTTTGGGTCCATCTCAGCCAATGCCTGACCTTCGACGCTGCTCTTCTCGAGGCCCAAAGGGTAGACGTGGACTGGTTCGTCCAATCTACCAGCACAGCCCCAGAAGACTATGGGGTCTGGAGGGTAAACGTACAGACAGGGGCTCTCAGTCCCCACAGCGGGCGTGCCGAGAACTTTCAGACTTTCCTGGATTCGGATTGCGACCCAGAGTTTATAACCGTCGTGTTTACCCCCCACGCCTACCCTGACGCCTACACCCACACCGACTCCAACGCCAACGCCTACGCCTGTTCCAACGCCGACGTCGACGCCTGTTCCATTGGTACCGACCGCCGACGACGCAGTAGCATCGGTGTGGTCCCATCTGGTGGCATGCTTCCCGGCGATCCAGATCAGCGACCTCTCAGCCAGGTGGGACCCGGCTAATTTAGAGTGGGTCGTGATAACCGTAATAGAGTCCGAAGACGACGAGGACTATGGGGCCTGGGCGGTAACGCCAGAAGACGGGTCCATTACTCACCGCAACGAAGAGGCTCGGATACGGAACGCCATCGTCGCCCGGGGATGCTAGCCCGATATTGAGACACGAGGTATTATCGCTTAAACTGGCTTAGACCTTGCGATTACCTTGACATGCCAGATGACGGAAACAGAAGCTGAAGCGGTGGCTTGTCATTGGGGCGATTGTTGCCGCGGTACCAGTGCTGATCAGATACGTGCTGAAACGCAAGTCCGGCAGGAAGACTTAGCCCCCTCACTTAATGTTCTCTCCGAAGTACCTGCCCTTATAACCCTCTTCTACCGCTTTAACTAAAGGCAGGAACACCAACTGGAGCACCCGGGCGTCTCTAGCCAGCTTATACCCATCGGTGTTGTAGACGACAAGCAGGGCCTGGGAGCGTCCATGATATCCGGCATCCCAGACGGCCGTATGGACAGCTACGCCTGAACGAAGCAGGCTGGAGCGAGGTCTGGCAAGCGCCATTAGGTCCCGAGGCAGGTTGATGATCTCGTTAAGGGTGATCAAGTAGCCACCCGGGGATAAGTGGACATACGCATCGGAGTCGAAGGCAAGGGCGGTGGATTCGGACAAGGTCGACGGGCCAGCTCCTGCCTCCATCGCCCCAGGCGACGTAAACCGCCGCACTTCCTTCAGGGTGAGGTCGAGGCCGTTGGTCTGAAGCTGCGCCTCAAGGTCCAGGTAGCCCTCAACTAGCGTCTGTGGGCCCTGGATTAGCTCTAATATGCTCTGCCTGTCTAGAGTGCTCGCCAACGTATCCCCTTCCAACTTTCGACGCATTCTAACATACTCATTTTGCCCGGAGTGAAGCCTGTTTCGGGTGATCAACGGCTATGTGGGGAGGTTGTATTTTGGTTGCTAGGCCGTGAAGGGCTATGCTATACTCAGTCCAGATTTCCACGGCTAGCGATAACGTGGGCAGTGTGATACTGCCCACGTTATCGATTGGAACAGTAGGCCCTGGTTCGAGTTGAAGAGTTAATAGCAAGAAGGGTAGGTTTTATGGTACAGGCACCAGAACAGCCAGCGACGTTACCTCAGCAGATAACCATGAAGTCGCTGCTGGAAGCAGGTGTCCACTTTGGGCACCAAACTCGCCGCTGGAACCCCAGCATGAGGCGTTACATCTTCACACACCGAAATGGCATTCACATCATCGATCTTCAGCAGACCCTTGGGTTGCTGGAGACCGCTGCCAAAGCGATAACCCGGATAATCGTAGAAAGCGGCGAGGTATTATTCGTAGGGACCAAAAAACAGGCACAGGAAGCCGTGCACGCCGAGGCAACCCGGTGTGGTATGCCATACGTTAACCAACGCTGGCTTGGTGGTACGCTCACCAACTTCCAGACAATCAGCTCCCGGGTGGCATTCATGAAAGAGTTGGAAGAAAAGAAGGAAAAGGGCTACCAGTCTCTTACGAAAAAGGAAGCTCTGAAACTGGATGAGGAGTTGGCGCGCCTTCATAAATATTTCCTCGGAATACGGGACATGAAGACGCTACCCGACGCGCTCTTTGTACTGGACATCGAAAAAGAGGACATTTGTATAGCAGAGGCCCGGAGGATGGGGATTCCTGTTGTGGCCCTCGTCGACAGCAATGTTGACCCGGATTTGGTGACCTACCCGATTCCTGGCAATGACGATGCGATAAGGTCGATAAGGCTCATGGCCAGCCGCATGGCCGACGCCGTGCTCGAGGGCCTCCGGGAACGAGAAGCCCTGCTGGCAGAAAAAGAGGCCGAGGAAGATGTAGTCGAAGAAGAAGTCTCTGCCGTAGCTGTCGATGGGATCTTCGATGAAGAGCCGCACGACGATCTCGACCAAAAGGAACCAGTGGCCGAAGCTGTCCTAGCTGAAGAAGAGGCGACTGTAGTCCCTGAAAAAGACGAGAGCGTTGACGAGGAAGAAAACGTCGTCGAACCAGTTGCTGCCGAAGCACTTTTCGATTACGAGGAAGATGAAGAAGAGGAAGAGGACCGTTAGACTGGACGGGTCCGGCCGGCCCGATTGTGTATAGGAGGATGCCTCTTTGGAGGTCACTGTAGAAATGATTAAGGCCCTTCGCGGGCGTACGGCGGCGGGCATCCTGGAATGTAAACAAGCTCTGCAGGACGCGGATGGTGACGAAGACCGTGCAGAACAACTTCTTAGAGAAAAGGGCCTCGCTAAAGTCGCTAAGAAAAGCGAAAGGGAAACCCGCGAAGGATTAGTCGAAGCGTATATACATACCGGTAGCAGACTTGGGGCCCTGATAGAAATAAACTGCGAGACCGACTTCGTGGCCCGAACGCCTGAGTTGAAGTCCCTGGCCCATGAGCTGGCGATGCAAGTCGCCGCCATGCCCTCCACAACTTATATAGACAAGTCGGAGATCAAGGAGGACGATACCCGTCCTCCTGAAGAGATATGCCTGCTGGAGCAGGCTTTCATCAAAGACCCCTCCAGAACCGTGGGTGATGTGATCGGGGATGTTATAGCCAAGGTAGGAGAAAACATCAGGGCTCGACGATTCTCCCGATTCTCCCTGGGAGAATAAGAAGTCGGAGTCGGCGTGGCCACATTCACCTATAAGAGAGCGCTCCTAAAGCTAAGCGGGGAGTCTCTCAAAGGAGATTCAGGGTACGGGGTTGATGCTACCGCCGTCCGGTATGCGGCCGAGCAGATAAAGGAAGCCGTAAACCTGGGAATCCGCTTGGGTGTGGTGATTGGCGGGGGCAACATCTGGCGTGGTCAGGATGGGGAAAAGCAGGGTATGGACAGGGCCACCGCCGATTACGCTGGCATGCTGGCAACGATCATAAACTCACTGGCATTGCAAGACGCCCTGGAGAAAATCGGCCTCGATACCCGCACCCAGTCCGCCATCCAGGTCCAGGCTGTATCCGAGCCGTACATACGGCGACGCGCAATTAGACACTTGGAGAAGGGAAGAGTGGTTCTTTTTGCGGGGGGTACAGGTAATCCTCACATGACCACCGACACCGCAGCCGCGCTACGGGCCATCGAGATCGGAGCCGATGTCCTTCTTATGGCCAAGAACAACGTTGATGGAGTATACGATTCCGACCCAAATAAAAACGTGGGCGCCTCAAAGTTTGACTCATTGGACTACATGGGCGCCCTTAACCTGCGGCTGGACGTAATGGACGCAACGGCGTTGTCCCTATGCATGGACAACGAATTGCCTATCATAGTATTCGACCTACAGGCGCCGGGGGACCTACGCCGCATACTCTCAGGAGAGACTGTGGGCACTACGATCTCTGGGAGGGTTGAAGCATGGCAGACGAAGTAAAGGAACAAAAGAGTACGGATGACGTAATTTCCAATGCCCAGTCCCGGATGAACAAAGCCGTCGAGGTCATGAAGAAGGACTTGAATGCCCTGAGAACGGGACGAGCAACTCCCGCCCTCCTTGAGAACATCATCGTGGACTATTACGGTGTGCCGACACCGCTGAACCAGATTGCTTCCATCTCGACTCCGGAGGCCAGGCTTATCGTAATCCAGCCCTGGGACCGCCAGGCGTTGCGGGATATCGAGAAGAGTCTGCAAACGTCGGAGTTGGGGTTCAACCCTTCTAATGATGGCAACGTTGTCAGAGTTCCCGTCCCCCCGCTGAGCGAAGAAAGGAGACGGGACCTGGTGCGTGTCCTCAAGCGTAAAATAGAGGATGGAAAAGTGGCCGTTAGAAACGTGCGCCGGGACGCCCTTGAACAGCTTCGCACCATGGAACGGAACAAGGTCATCTCCCAGGATGAGAACCGGCGCGCCCAGGATAGGCTTCAAAAGACGACTGACTCGGTTATAGCTCAGATAGACCAGGTTTCTGCCGCCAAAGAGGCAGATATCATGCAGGTCTAAGAGCCGATCAGACTACATGCGCTTAAACGTCGAACCCAAACCGCACACTGTCATAGATGGCCTTCAGAGACCTCGCCACGTCGCCATCATCATGGATGGCAATGGTCGCTGGGCAAAGAGCAAAGGGCTGGCCCGCCTGCAAGGCCATCGAGCTGGCGTCGATAACGTACGACCTGTGCTAGAGTCCCTTTTGAACCATGGCGTGGAATTCGTCACCATTTATGCATTTTCGACGGAAAACTGGAACCGCCCGCTCCCCGAAGTAGAAGGGCTGCTGGGCATCCTCCGCGACGCGATCCACCGAGAGACAGTCGCGCTCCACGAAAGAGGGGTGCGGATACTGCATCTGGGTAGGACCGATCGGTTATCACCCCAGCTTCAAGAGGCCGTAATTTACGCGCAGGACCTCACCAAGAATAACGACTCGATAACTTTAAGTGTGGCCTTCGATTACGGTGGCAGAGGGGAGATACTGGAAGCGGTAAAGCAGATTATCCGCGACGGAATAAGTCCCGAGGTGCTGGACGAGGACCTCTTCAGGACCTATTTGTACACCAACGGCCTGCCGGACCCGGACCTTATCATCCGCACCGGAGGTGAGTTGCGCCTCAGCAACTTCCTTCTATGGCAATCCGCGTATAGTGAGTATTATCAGACGCAGACTCTATGGCCCGACTTTGGCGAGGAAGATATAGCAGGGGCTATAGAATCTTTCAGCAACAGACAGAGACGGTTCGGGACCCTCAACCCTGAGGACTACTCAGCCTGATATTAAACGAAGGCTGAAACTTGACCCGTCGAATCCTTACGGTCTTGGTAGCTCTCCCGGTTCTCATTGCCGCCGTATGGTTCGGATTCCCCTATCTCCCGATACTCGTGGCTGCGGCTGCGGCGATCGGACTCGCTGAGTACTACAGGCTATCGCCAGGATTGAGGAGCCCTGTCCTATTGGCTATCGGTGGTTTATGGACCCTTTCGTTCGTGGCTGCCGGACAGCTAGCCGACCCATGGTACGATTTCGCCCCTCATTTCGTGTTGGGAGCGGGCCTCCTGCTGGCTCTGCCCACGCTGGCGCTTAATAGAAGCCCTCGTTTCTGGGCGCTGGCAGTCATCGGGCCAATCTACGTTGGTTTTCTGCTGGCCCATGGGTTGATGTTGCGTGAGTTAGACGGCCAATCCGATCTGGGAAGAGACTGGCTTCTGTTTACCCTGATCATCATATTCGCGAACGATACTGGAGCTTACGTTATCGGCAGGGCAGCCGGGAAAACACCCATGGCTCCGGTCATAAGCCCCAAAAAGACGTGGGAAGGCTCCATTGGTGGATTCCTGTCGGCGGTTGGCGTCGCCTTGGTATTGGGAACTATACTAGAATTGGAGGTACCTATATGGCAAAGCGGCCTAATAGGGGTTGCTATAGGAATACTCTCACAGGCGGGTGACCTAGCCGAATCCCGACTGAAAAGGGCCGCTAACGTTAAGGACACCGGAACGCTTCTGCCTGGGCATGGAGGTGTCCTGGATAGAATGGACTCGATTGTATTGGCCATACCGGTCGTGTATTATCTTGTTGCGTTCGCACTAAGGCCTGCAAGCTGAACATCCGACCAGGCGCAAAGGTTATGAATCCATGAGAGGACTGGTAGTACTTGGGTCCACTGGGTCAATAGGACGTCAGACCCTGGATATCGTGAGGTCCTTCCCCAGCGAGTTCCGCGTCGTCGGACTGGCGGCCGGAAGAAACCTGGACCTGCTTGCTCGGCAGATAGAAGAATTCAATCCCAAGTTGGCTTGTTGCTCATCTCCAGAAGGCAACACATCCCTTCCTGATAGCGTTACGTACTGTCCAATGGAAGAGATGGTCTGCCAGCCAGACGTAGACATTGTTATGGCCGCGACAGTGGGCAGCGCCGGACTGAGGCCCACTTTGAAGGCCCTCGAGAACAAAAAGGCCGTAGCGCTAGCCAACAAAGAAGTTATCATCATGGGTGGCGAGATGCTGATGTCCCTCGTCGAACGAAACGGCGCTTCCCTCCTGCCGGTGGATAGTGAGCCCAGCGCCATATGGCAGTGCCTTCAAGGAGAGAACCAGGCCATCAGGCGCATCATCATAACCGCGTCAGGTGGCCCCTTCCGCACGATTCCAACCGAAGAAATGGAGCACGTGACACCGGAACAGGCGCTTAAGCATCCAACCTGGAAGATGGGTGACAAGATTACCGTCGACTCGGCGACTCTTATGAACAAGGCCTTCGAAGTCATCGAAGCCCGATGGCTTTTCGACATGCCCTGGGAGAACATCGAGGTGGTTCTTCATCCGCAAAGCATCATCCACTCCATGGTGGAGTTCGCCGATGGCTCGGTCAAAGCGCAGATGGGGCCTCCTGATATGCGGCTGCCGATCCAGTACGCCATGTTCAACACAACCCGGCTCGGCAACGAGCTTATTCCCAGATTGGATACGACTATCCCCCATTCTTTCGACTTCCAACCAATGGACAACGGACGCTACCCGTGCTTCACCCTCGCAGTCGAGGCTGGTGAAAAGGGCAGCACATACCCTACCGCTTTGAGTGCCGCGGACGAGGTGGCGGTGGGGCTCTTCCTGGACCGCAAGATCGGGTTTATGGACATCTACCGGACATTGCACACAGTCCTGGAGGAACATATCCCTGCTAGCGATCGTCCTACATTAGAGGACATACTGGACACGGACGAATGGGCCAGGCGGCGTGCCCACGAAGTGGCGTCCGCTTTGCCCAGCCTACGGTGAGAACAGCATGGATGTAATCGTCACTTTATTAGAGTTCCTAGGAATATTGGCTGTAGTGGTCGTTGTGCATGAGTTCGGCCACTTCGCGACAGCCAAAGCCTTCGGTATTCAGGTAAACGAGTTCGCCTTCGGCTTCCCGCCCAAGCTTCTCGGATTCCGGAAGGGTGAAACTGTCTATACCATAAATCTGATACCCATTGGGGGGTTTGTGAAGCTGGAGGGAGAGAACGACCCCACCAAGCCTCGTAGTCTGGCCAGCAAGGGGGCCGGTACTCGCTTTCTTGTCCTGGTGGCAGGCCCATTCATGAACGCCGTACTTGCAGTGGTACTTTTGGCCGGCCTGTTCATGTTCACGGAGGACGAGATTCGCATAGCAGCGATCGCTACTGACTCTCCGGCCGAGAGGGCCGGCGTGCAGCCAGATGACATCATCCTGGAGATCGACGGCGTCGCTGTTGACGAATTCGACGAGCTAGCGGATCAGATCAACCTCAATCGCGGAAGAGAAATCGAATGGCTAATCCGACAGGAGGGCGTCGAAAAGACTGTCCGGTTAATACCGAGGGTTGACCCACCCGAGGGTCAAGGTGCGACCGGAATAAGCGTCCAGATTATCGGCAGGCAACAGGGGTCTCCCGTGCGACCTCCCTGGGAGGCGCTAGGCCTTGGATTTGACCGTACGTGGTTTGCTTCGACTGAGATCAAGAACGAAGTCGGCGATTGGTTCTCAGGAGGTGAGACGCCGGAGTTCGCTGGTCCTGTGGGTATCGCCCAAGTTACCGGCGAGATCACTAGAGAGGCAGGTCTAATATCTCTGGTACCACTGGCAGCCCTCTTTAGCTTGTGGGTTGGCATTTTTAACATTTTGCCTTTCCCAGCATTGGACGGTGGGCGCATTTTATTCGTGGTCATAGAGCTGGCACGCCGTGGAAAGCGAGTCCCTCCGGAAAAAGAGGCCTTGGTGCACCTTGTCGGGTTTATGTTTCTAATAGCAATGTTGATAGCAATCACCTACAATGACATAGTGAGGATAGTCGAAGGGGGTAGTCTGCTCCCATAATTGATAGATATGGGCACGTTTCGAGGTAGGAGATGTTGGTAGCGTCCGATTTCAACGCATGGAAGCTCTCGTGGATACTGGAGCTACTTACCCCGCAATTCCTCGAGATGTACTGACCAGCCTTGGCTATAGACCGATCGAGCGCCGCCCTTTTAAACTGGCAGATGATCGAATAGTTGAATACGACGTAGGCGTGGTTTCTTTAAGGCTTGATGGTCGGACTCTTCCAGTGGTGTGCGTCTTTGGAGATGAAGGCAGCGAGCCACTTCTGGGCGCGGCAGCCCTTGAAAACTTCCTGCTAGCGACAGACCCAGTAAATACGCAGCTCGTACCTGTCGCGGGAAGGTTGATGTAGCTGTGGTGGAAAGACTTCCCCACGAAACCACATAACGAGGAGTAGTTAACTTGCCTAATCGCCGGGTGACCAAGCCGATCTATGTGGGAGACGTCAAGGTTGGTGGAGACGCGAACATCGCGGTCCAGTCGATGACCAAGACCGACACACGGGACGTCAAGGCCACCGTTGACCAGATAAAGGGACTTGAAGAGGCAGGCTGCGAGATCATCCGTGTTGCCGTCCCGGACATGGAGGCGGCGAAGGCTATCCCCGAGATCAAGAAGCAGATCGATATCCCCCTCGTGGCGGACATCCACTTCCACTATCAACTCGCCCTGGAAGCCATCGAGGGCGGCGTGGATATGCTCAGGCTCAATCCTGGTAACATCAGGGACCCCCAAAAGGTCAAGACTGTTGTCACGGCGGCCAAGGAACGTCAGATTCCCATTCGCATCGGCGTGAACTTTGGAAGCCTGCCTCCCGTAGGGGGCATCGGCAAGACCGGCGGTTTCTCCAGGCACCTGGACATGGTAAACAAGCTTCCAAAGGCAGAACAGACCGTCGAAGGCGAGTACGGCGTCGTGGACCACATGGTAGCCACAGCGTTGTGGGAGATAGGATTGCTTGAGGCATTGGACTTCGACCTGATCAAGATTTCGGTCAAAGCCTTCGATGTTCCCACGACGGTAAAGGCTTACAGGACCATCGCCGGGTTGGTGCCATACCCGCTCCACCTGGGTGTCACCGAGGCGGGCACAGTTAAATCCGGCTCGGTTAGGACTGCGGTGGGCCTTGGTCTACTTCTGTACGAGGGTATCGGCGACACCATAAGAGTTTCGCTCAGCGGAGACCCCCGCGAAGAGGTAAGGGCAGGTTTCGATATCCTGAAGTCCCTGAACCTGAGAGAGCGCGGAACAACGTTGATAGCCTGCCCAAGCTGCGGCAGGGCCGATGTGGACGTTATCAAACTGGCCAACACAGTCGACGAGATGCTTAAGAAGATCAAGAGTAACGTCACGGTGGCCGTCATGGGTTGCGAGGTAAACGGCCCGGGAGAGGCCAAGGACGCCGACGTCGGGATCGCCGCAGGGGCGGGCAGGGCCGTGATTTTCCGGAAAGGGCAGAAGACTCGGATAGTAGCCGAAGACGAGATGATAACCGCTCTGATGGAAGAGGTGGAATCGGTGGCCGCCGCTACCGGCAAAAGCCAGTAATTGCGCTTCTCCATTCCCGTCGCGTTATACTGAGACCTCACTATGCGCCTGACTCAACTTTTGTCCAAGACCATGCGTTCCGAGCCTGCTGAGGCTGAAACAGCAAGCCACCGCCTTATGCTCAAGGCGGGGATGATTCAGCAAGTGGCCTCCGGCGTATACAGCTACCTTCCCCTGGCCTGGCGTTCGCTCCGCAAAATAGAAGCCATCATACGTGATGGGATGGATACCGCGGGCGGCCAGGAGATCCGAATGCCGGTGCTTCAACCTATAGAGATATGGGAGCAGACCGGCAGACGTAGCGCCTTTGGCGAAAACCTTTTCACGTTGGAAGACCGTCGTGGACGACCATTGGTGCTGGCTCCGACCCACGAGGAGGTCATCACCAACATCCTGCGAGCCAGCGTCCAGAGCTACCGAGATCTGCCGGTGCTCGTGTACCAGATACAAACCAAGTTTCGAGATGAGCCGCGCCCCAGGGCAGGGCTGATAAGGGTGCGGGAATTCGACATGAAGGACGCTTACAGCTTTAGCGCAGACGAAGAAAGCCTGGGGGATACCTATAGGACAATGGAAGAGACTTACCGGGACATCTTCCGCCGGTGTGGGCTACCGGCGCTGATGGTGGAAGCCGACAGCGGCGCCATCGGTGGTAAGGACTCCCACGAGTTCATCCTGCCGACCCCAAGCGGTGAGGATACCGTCATTACCTGCCCTAAATGCGGCTACGCCGCCAACGCTGAGAAGGCCCAAGGTGTGATACCCAAGCCCGAAATGGAGACCCCTCTGCCATTGGAAGAGGTCTCGACCCCGGGTATCAAGACCATCGAAGAGCTTTCCAAATTTCTGGAGATTCCCGCCAGGAAGACCCTGAAAGCCGTGTTTTATTCATCAGACGGCAACCTGGTATTTGTCGCCATACGAGGCGATCTGGAGGTCAACGAGGTGAAGCTGAAGAACCTCCTGAAAAGCCACGACCTCCGGTTGGCCACGGACGAAGAGGTCAAGGCAGCCGGACTGGTCGCCGGCTCCGCTTCGCCCATCGGCCTGGATGGGATCAAGCGGGTCGCCGACGAGTCCATCGGGCTAGGAGCCAACTTCGCCATGGGGGCCAACAAGTCCGATACCCACATTATCAACGCCAACTATCCCCGAGATTTTCAGGTCGATACCATAGGAGACTTAGCGCTGACCCAGGAAGGGCATGGATGCCCCCAGTGCGGTTCCGAACTGGAATCCACACGTGGTATCGAAGTCGGCCACATCTTCAAGCTGGGGACCTTCTTCAGTGAGACTCTGGGCGCCAATTATCTCGATAGCGAGGGCAAGCAGCGGGTTATCATCATGGGTTGCTATGGCATAGGCGTCGGCAGGCTGCTGGCCGCGGCTATAGAGCAGAACCACGACGACAAGGGCATCATCTTCCCGGCGCCCATCGCACCATACCATGTGCACCTCGTTGGCCTGAACATGTCGGACCCTGACGTGGCTCAAGCTGCCGATGCGCTCTACGACAAGCTGTGGAGAGAAGGCATCGAGACCCTCTACGACGACCGTCGTGACGAAGCGGCGGGGGTGAAGTTTAACGACGCCGACCTGCTGGGCCTCCCGGTACGGCTGGTGGTAAGCCCTCGTAATCTGAAGCAGGACTCCGTTGAGGTTAAAGGGCGGCTGGAAGAGAAGCCGGAACTGGCGCCAACGACGGATGTGGTAGGGAAGGCGCGGGAGATGTTAAGCTCTGGTGGAGTCCCCAACGGAGTGCCCAGTGGAGTCCATCGTTCTTAGGAGAGAAGGGCTTGAGCAGCCGAAGTAAAAAGGAGTGGCGAGAAAAGACCCTGGACCCTGTGACCAAGCGACGCGCTGAACGACAGGATGGGTTCCGTACTGCCTCGGGCATCGAGCAGGACACAGTCTACACTCCCGAAGACCTGGAAACCAACGGCTTCGACTATCAAAGTGACCTGGGATACCCGGGCGAATACCCGTATACCCGCGGGGTACAGCCCAACATGTACCGTGGCCGGGTGTGGACAATGAGGCAATACTCGGGTTACGCGACGGCGGAAGAGTCCAACCGCCGCTACCACTACCTCCTGGAGCAGGGACAGACAGGTCTTTCGATAGCCTTCGATTTACCGACCCAGACAGGCTACGACGCCGACCACCCCCTTGCTCTCGGCGAGGTTGGGAAAGTGGGGGTGCCCATAAGCAGTCTGCGGGACATGGAAACCCTCCTCGACGGCATACCCCTGGACAAGGTGAGCACCTCAATGACCATAAACTCCACGGCGTCCATTCTTCTTTGCCTGTACGTTGCGGTGGCGAGAAAACAGGGAGTCCAGCCTGACAAGCTCAACGGGACGATCCAGAACGACATCTTGAAGGAGTACATCGCCAGAGGCACCTACATCTATCCGCCAAAACCGTCTATGCGACTGATAGTAGATGTTTTCAAGTATTGCGCTCAGAACGTGCCACGATGGAACACCATAAGCATAAGCGGCTACCACATGGCCGAGGCCGGTGCCACCGCGGTGCAAGAGCTGGCCTTCACCTTTGCCAACGCCATGGCCTACGTAAAAGAGGCGAAGGACGCAGGGCTGGACGTGGACGACTTCGCGGGCCGGTTGTCTTTTTTCTTCGTCGCGCAGAACAACCTGTTCGAAGAAGTCGCCAAGTACAGGGCCGCCAGGCGGATGTGGGCGAGAATCATGAAGGAAAGATTCGGGGCGGAAAACCCCAAATCATGGATGCTACGGTTCCATACGCAGACCGCCGGGGTAACGCTGACCGCCCAGCAGCCGGACAATAATCTCATCCGCACCACCATACAGGCCTTGGCCTCGATCCTGGGCGGCACCCAGTCACTGCACGTGAACTCACGGGACGAGGCGCTGGCGCTGCCTTCGGAAGAGTCCGTCCAGCTTTCCCTTCGCACCCAACAGATACTCGCCGAAGAGAGCAATGTATCAGAGGTGGTGGACCCTCTGGGAGGTTCTTACTATATCGAGAGCCTTACCAACCGCTTGGAGGCAGAGGCGAACCAGTATCTAGAGAAGATCGACCGGATGGGGGGAGCTACCGCTGCTCTGGAGCAGGGGTACCAGATCATGGAGATCCATGAGTCCGCCTACAAACACCAGAAAGAAGTGGAAAGCGGTGAACAGGTGGTCGTCGGCGTAAACAAATACATAAGCGAGACGCCACCAATAACCGGGTTGGTCAAGGTGGACCCTGAGCAGACCCGCATGCAGATCGATGGACTGCGGCGGCTGCGCCGGGAACGTGACGACGGGGCAGTCAAACGGTCACTTTCCCGGCTGGAAGAGGTGGCCCGAAGCGATGAGAACACCGTTCCAGCGATCCTCGAGTGCGTGGAGAGCTACTGTACCCTGGGTGAGATCTCCGACGTCTTCCGGGGAGTCTTCGGTGAACAACGGGAGTTCGCGACGTTCTAGCCGGATCAGGCTAGCGTGAGGTGCCGATGGCAGACCTGCTACTGACTGAAGAAGAAAAGATGCTACAAGCGGCGGTGCGCGAGTTCGCCGACCGTGAGCTTGCGCCCAGAGCCAGAGAGCTGGACGAGAAGGAAGAGTTCTCCTGGGAAAACTGGAAAGGCATGGCGGCCTTGGGCCTTACCGGCATCGGGATCGATCCTGCCTATGGCGGCAGCGGCGGCGGCTCCAGGCAAGCTGTCATCGCCGAGGAAGAGGTCGCCCGGGGGGACGGGTCGACCAGCGTGACCCTTACAGCCCACTTGTCCCTGGGCACCCACACCATCTTCCACTACGGCAATGAGGAACAGAAGCAGAAGTTTGTCCCTCCTCTGGCCAAGGGCGACCGCGTGGCGGCCTGGGCCCTTACCGAGCCAGGCAGCGGCTCGGACGCCGGGGGCATGCAGACTACCGCCACCTTGCGAGACGGGACCTATTACCTCAATGGGAGCAAGCTGTTTATCTCCAACGGAGATATAGCGGATTACGTGGTAGTATTCGCCACCGGGAACAAGGGTCTGGGCTCCAAGGGAGTGAGCGCTTTCGTCGTCGAGAAGGGGCTTCCGGGTTTCCAGGCCAACAAGCAGTTCGGAAAGATGGGTATGCGCGGGTCGAGCACCACGGAACTGGTGTTCAAAGACACCCCGGTTCCAGTGGAAAACCTGCTAGGCGGAGAGGGCCGCGGTTTTCGATACGCACTGGAGGTATTGGATGCGGGCAGGGTCATGATTGCCGCCCAGAGCGTTGGTATCGCCCAGGCGGCCCTCGAAGCCGCTGTGAGATACGCCCAGCAGCGCCAGACTTTCGGCACGCCAATCGCCCAGCACCAGGCCATCCAATTCATGCTGGCGGACATGGCGACAGAAGTGTACGCCGCGCGGGTCGCTACCCTCCACGCCGCCACCCTGAAGGACAACCATCTCCCGTTTATTAGCGAGGCGTCGATGGCCAAGCTGCTGGCATCTGAGATGTCCGAGCGGGTCACCTCCAAGGCCATCCAGGTATTTGGAGGCTACGGCTATTTCAATGACGCGCCCGTGGAGCGGTATTTCAGGGATGCCAGGGTCACGACAATATACGAGGGCACTTCCGAAATACAGAGGCTGGTGATTGCCAGACAGGTACTTGCCCAATTCCAGGTTTAGAGAGGGTTGAATGAACAGGAATGCCGTCTGCACGGTGGACTACGTGGACCATGTCGGCATTGCCGTCATAGACATCGATGAGACCATGCGGTTCTTCCAGGAAGTCTTCGACGTGCCTCCGGGGGAGATCAAAGAGTTGCCCGACCAGGGAGTCAAAGGCGTCTTGCTACCGGTAGGCCAGACCCGCTTGGAGCTGCTCCAACCCCTATCCGCCGATAGCCCCGTGGGCCGTTTTTTGGAGCGTCGCGGAGAGGGACTGCATCACCTAGCATTTCACGTAGACGACATTGCTCAAAAGCTCCAAACGCTAAAGGACAAGGGGCTGGAGCTTGTGGACCAGGCTCCTAGGGCAGGGCTATCGGGCACCATTGCCTTTGTGCACCCCAAATCCGTGCATGGCATACTGACGGAACTGGTGGAGAGAGCCGAGTGATTCGACAGTGACACAATCTAAGATACCCATAAGAGTACTCATAGCCAAACCGGGTCTGGACGGGCATGATCGAGGTGCCAAGGTCATCGCAAGGGCCCTCAGGGATGCCGGCATGGAGGTGATTTACACCGGAATACGCCAGACCCCGGAGATGATCGTCGAAACGGCAGCCCAGGAGGATGTCGACGTAATAGGGCTGAGCATACTGTCCGGCGCTCACCTGGAGATATTCCCGGAGATTCTTTCACGGCTACGCGATAAAAAGATGGAGGACGTGCCGGTTGTTGCCGGTGGAATAATGCCCGAAGAGGATCGAGAGACCCTCTTAAAGTCTGGGATTGCTTCAATATTCGGCCCTGGCACATCCACCGAGGAAGTGGTAGATTATATAATGAACGTGGCCGTACCGAAGACTGATAGGTCAGATATAGCGTAGTAAGTATCGCCACTTTTATCTTAGCCGTATATTGCCGTACTGCCTCTCTTTCTCTTCGCTTGACACCCTGCCATCAATACGACTTATAATAACCACTTGCATCGACAGGACTGAGTCGTTGAGCTTATGAACCTAAACGTGGCACAGCTCCTCAAGGAGTCCATCGGCTCCACCCGCATTAATAATCTCGAAGAATCTTTCCCACTAGACGATGGCGAGTCCCTTATTCATTGCAAGGGTCAAATGTTTCTGATGCGTACTGATAAAGGGATCTGGGTGAGGGCCGAATTTGACGTGGGGCTGCCCTTAACTTGCAGCAGGTGTCTCACTCCGTTCGCCTATCCAACCAACGTGGACATCGACGAAGAGTTTCTACCTACCGTTGACATTACGACTGGACGATCAATCCACGTACCCGAGAAGACTGAAGGGTATTTCACCATAGATTCACAGCATCGGCTGGATATGGGGGAAGCCTTGAGGCAGTATTCCATCACCAATCAGCCGATGAAACCATTGTGCGGCCCTCACTGCAAGGGACTATGTACCATCTGTGGGGCCAACTTGAACATGAATCCCTGCGACTGCCAAGAGGTCGCCAGGGACCCTCGGTGGAACACCCTCTCGAACGTACTCGATGGCGAGCGGGCCAAGGTTATCAGCAACTAAACATTAGAAGGGGTTTAACTTGGGCGCACTACCGGTAAAGAAATTGAGCAAATCGCGGCAGGGGAAGCGGCTGGCCCACTATAAGTTAGCGCCTGTACATTACTCCGCCTGCCCAGAATGTGGCGCCGCGAGGCTGCCCCATAGAGTTTGTCCTAGCTGCGGGTCTTACAAAGGACGGCGTCTGTTCGGTGAAGAGGAAACCTAAAGTTGGACGATGCCCGAAATCCGAAAAGCCCGTTAGCCTCAAACCTAGAAGTATCGAACAATATTCTCTAGTTTCTTGAAGAGAAAGCCTACATGGGAATAGAGCCTAACAACAAATCAGCGTCCAAAACGGCCTTCGTGTTTCCCGGCCAGGGTGCCCAGTCCGTTGGTATGGGCCAGGAATTGTACCGCCATTCAAAAGCTGCCAAGGACGTTTTCGACGAAATAGACGAGATCCTTGGCATCCGTCTGACCCGGATAATATTCGAAGGTCCCGAGTCAGAACTGGAAAAGACCGTTAACTCTCAGCCCGCTATCATGGCTACCAGCCTCGCCTGCCTCAGGGCAACGGATGAGTTCCACCAGACCGACACCTTTAAACCCGAGTTTTTGGCTGGACATAGCCTCGGAGAATATACGTCGCTCGTGGTATCCGGGGCTCTGGACATGGCCGAAGGGATACGCCTGGTCCGCGAAAGAGGTAGGCTCATGCAGGAGACGTCTGAAAGGCGTCCTGGCGGCATGGCGGCGATCCTTGGACTCGACGAAGACACCGTTGCCGACATTTGCATTGAAACCGGCGCTGAGATCGCTAACATCAACGGCACAGATCAGATCGTAATCAGCGGCGACAAAATATGCGTTGCCAGAGCGGCGGATATGGCGTCTATAAGGGGAGCCAGAAAGGCAGTGCCATTGGCTGTCGCAGGCGCCTTTCATTCGTCCCTTATGGCTCCAGCGCAGGAGGGCCTGGCCGAAGCGATCGAGCAAGTTGATTTCCGCGATCCTTCGATACCGATAATCGCCAATTCCACTTCCGAACCTATGACGACCGCCAGTCAGGTGCAAGAAGAACTCCGCGTGCAGCTATGTAGCTGTGTGCAATGGAAGAAATCAGTCGATCAGATGATAAACACAGGCGTTGGCAGCTTCATAGAATTCGGTCCTGGAAGGGCCCTGGGCGGCCTGATCAAAAGGATTAGCTCGGTTCCCGAACACGGGGACAGGCAAGTCAGCATTATGAATGTGGCTGATCTGCCCTCGGCCATGAAGGTGGCCGAGGCAGTCGCTGTCTGAGCCATCCCAGCTAGCACCATGACAAGAGAGAATTTGGCCCACGTCAGGAGAAGTGCACGGGCTCTGGCTCTTCAAGCCCTGTACGAGGTGGACGTTGCACTACACGGAGCGGAAGAGTCCCTCAAGTGGCTAAAAGAAGAGCACCCATTACCAGCATCGGCTCTGGGATACGCCTTACAAATTACCAAGGGTGTGGTGGAAAATCGGAGCGCAGTCGACGAGCTGATCCGGAAATACGCCCCGGCGTGGCCCGTCAATCAACTGTCGGTTATCGACAGAAACATCTTGAGGCTGGCCCTTTACGAGATTCGATTCAACGAAGACACTCCGAACAAGGTAGCGATAAACGAGGCAGTAGAGTTGGCCAAGGCCTATGGAAGCGAGAGTTCGCCCCGCTTCATCAACGGTGTTTTGGGCTCCGTAATGGACGAAATGGAAGCAGCGGCTGTCGCGGTGAGTGGGTCAACTGTAATGGCCGATGACAATAGTCAGGAAGGATGATGATGCGATGACAACGGTTTATGAACGTGTCAAGGCGATAGTTATAGACAAGTTGGATGTCGACGAGTCCTCTGTCGTACCCACAGCTTCCTTTATAGATGACCTCAATGCTGACTCTCTGGACCTGGTAGAGACGATCATGGCCTTCGAAGAAGAATTCTCGGAGGGAGACGCCAAAATCGAGATCTCAGACGAAGAGGCCAGTAAGATCGCGACCATACAGAACGCCGTGGACTACCTAAAGGAACACGGGGTAAAGGACTCTTAGCTGATAACGACCCATTTATTGGGTCTTATATCCACTACCCCTCTGCTCCCGCCGACCTTATCACCTCACAGCTTGGCCTTGTTGCTATAATTGCGTTATGAGCGAAATGAACAGCCTTGAAGAGATCGCCCAACTGGTCAGCGGGTGCCAGGACTGCGCCCTTAGCGGAGGCCGTAAACAGGCTGTGCCGGGCGAGGGACCATCGGATGCCCAGATCATGTTCATTGGAGAGGGGCCAGGCTACCACGAAGACCAACAGGGTAGGCCATTTGTTGGCCCTGCGGGAAGGTTTCTTGAGGAACTGTTGCACTCGATCGGGCTGCGCCGAGAGGACGTTTTCATAGCCAATATGGTCAAATGCAGACCCACCAACAACCGTGATCCTATGCCCAACGAGATATCCTCATGCAGCAAGTACTTGGACCGTCAGATCGAACTCATCGACCCGAAAATAGTGGTAACCCTCGGCAGGTTTTCCATGTCGAAATTCCTGCCAAATGACAGCATCTCCAGGGCACACGGCAAAATGCGCAAGGTAGGTGGTCTGAACGTGTACCCAATCATGCACCCGGCAGCGGCGTTGCATAAGCAGGAGCTAAAGCGCGTCATCGAAGAAGACTTCAAAGCTATCCCCAACCTCGTTAAAGAGGCCACAAACACGGAATCGAAAAACCTAGACATCGAAGACCCCGAACAGCTAACCTTGTTCTAATAAACCACCTATGACTACACATTCCCTCAAAGTGATCCCCCTCGGCGGATTAGGGGAGATCGGCAAGAACATGATGATTCTTGAATATGACAAGGACATCATCGTTATTGACTGCGGTGTTCTTTTCCCAGAAGAGGACATGCCTGGTGTCAGTCTTGTACTCCCCGACATATCTTATCTGGTCGAGCGCCGCTCTCAGATAAAGGGAATACTCATAACCCACGGCCATGAAGACCACACCGGCGCGTTACCTTTCGTGCTTCCAAGGCTTAAAGTACCCGTGTACGCGCCAAGGCTGGCCCATGGCCTCATATCGGTAAAGCTAAAGGCTTCTCAGCTTTCCGACGGCGCCAGGCTGGAGGTCGTGGAGCCCGGCAAACCGATTAAGCTGGGCAACTTCCGCGTTGAATTCTTCCGCGTCTGTCATAGCATTCCGGATGCCATGGGACTGGCCATCGAAACCCCGGTAGGTACCGTGATTCATACCGGCGACTTCAAGATCGATCACACACCGGTGGACGGGAAGCCAACAGATATGGCCAAGCTGGCAACATACGGCTCAAAGGGAGTGTTACTGCTTTTGTCGGACTCCACTTACGCCGAGTTGCCCGGATACACTCCTTCAGAGCAGGTGGTCGGCGAAGCCCTGGATAGGGCCATCGGTGATGCTGAAGGCAGAGTATTGGTGGCTACGTTCGCATCACTGATCTCTCGTATCCAGCAAGTAATCGATGCCGCCGTGAAACATGGTCGGAAAGTGGGCATCGTCGGCCGAAGCATGGTCGACAACGTAAAGATGAGTATAGATATGGGCTATCTCAAGGCTCCGCCCGGGGTCCTGTTAGCCCTAAACGAATTAAAGAGCCTGCCTCCGGAAAAGGTGGTCCTCGTTACAACCGGGAGTCAGGGCGAACCAACTTCAGCGCTGGTCAGGATGGCCAATCAGGACCACAGGGACATCCGGATAATGCCGGGAGACACCGTTATCATCTCCGCCACACCAATTCCGGGAAACGAGTCCGGAGTTAGCCGCTCGATTGACAACCTGTTTCGGCAGGGGGCGAAGGTGCTGTATGACAAAATTGCTCTTGTTCACGTCCATGGCCACAGTAGCCAGGAAGAGCTGAAGATAATGCTCAACCTCATACGCCCCCGCTTCTTCGTTCCGGTGCATGGAGAATATCGCCACCTTCTCGCCCACGCAGCTATAGCCAGGGCTATGGGGGTTCCTGAGACCGGCATATTCGTTATCGAGGACGGCGATATCTTGGAGGTCCAACAGCACCGAGGGGAGGTTGTCGGTAGTATTCCGGCCGGTCATGTCTTTGTGGACGGTCAAAAACTAATACCCGCTGACAGCCCTGTCATAAAGGAAAGGAAGGGGATTTCGCGGGATGGCATCATTGTCGTCGTCGTCACTCTCGATAAGTCGACAGGGATGCCGACGCGCCGACCGGAAGTCGTGTCCAGCGGGTTCATCGATGGTGAGGAATCTCTACCTGTTTTCAGAAAAGTCGCCGAATCAGTGGAGGACTCATTGGACCATAGGCTCAACTATCCTATCGATTGGGAGGCTACCAACGCCATCGTGAAAAAGACGGTAACAAGGGCCCTGCTCAAGGAAACAGGGCGCCGGCCACTAATAGTACCGATCTCTCTGGAGGTCTAGTTGTCACCTAAAACTGCAACGAAACCAAGGATTCACAGCCAATCATTCGAGCGGTCTCCGATCGCCAGACCGGCAAGCAGGGGTAAACAAAGACCGAAAGGGCGCATCAGGTTTCTGCGGAAGTGGACTCTGAAGGCGGCGCCATATGCAAGCGTGCTGTTGGGCAGCGGCCTTCTGTTTGGCTTTTCCTCGGCTGCCCGTGACTGGATTTGGGGAGCCCTCGGGTACGGTCTTATACCGGTGACGACCTGGATCGTGCTGTTCCTTCTGGTATTGCGTTACCAGCGGCAGTGGATCCAGAGATTCTGGCGGGTTTGGGTTGGTACAGCCTGGCTGGCAGCGCTGTCTTTGGGGGCCCTATCGCTGGTCAAGGGTTCCAGTGGCGTTTTAGGGGATGCGAGTTTCGGCGGATATTGGGGACAGTACCTCGGCGGTACCCCAATGGCCCTGGGGATAGTGAAACTGCTGGTTATTGGACTGCTCGGTCCCATGCTCGTTTTCCCGCGCCGTGCACCGGCGCTATACGCCAATTTCGCATGGAACGCGCTTCGCAGGACCGGTCTGGGCGTTCGCTGGCTGTGGATGTTGATAGTAGCCAGGCTTAGGTCCCGCCCGGCCGCACTGGATGTCGAGACTGAGGAATCATTGGAACAGGCGCCGCCCAAAAAGAAAAAGCCGTGGAAGTCGGTATTCAGTACCTCATCCGAAGCCAGCTCCGAAGTTGATGAGCCGGAGTTTGGCGGAGACAACGTCAAACAGTCGAGGCGAAACGAAAAGGGGTCCGGTTGGCAGCTCCCCTCTCCTGAGATGCTGAGCAAGGGTGAGACCACCGCCGTGCCTCAGGGACCCCTCCAAGAGATGGCCAAAACCATCGAAGGGACATTATCCGACCACCGGGTAGAAGTAGTCGTCGAAGATATTCGAACAGGCCCGCGGGTGGTCCGGTTTGGACTGGTGCCAGGGTGGGTCAAGAAATACCGGGAGATGCGGGGAGTTCGTGCAAAGAACAGCGACGACGAGGGCATAGAAATGAGTAGGGTAAAAGTCCAGAGCATCCTCATGAGGGAGAAGGACCTGGCCCTGGCCCTGAAGACTGCCCACGTCCGCATGGAAGCCCCGGTACCCGGCGAAGCCCTCGTAGGGCTTGAGGTGCCCAACCCTAACCAGCGGAGAGTGGCGCTACGTTCTGTATCTGAAAGCCCAATTTTCCAGAAGATAGCAGCCCGTGGTGGGCTGCCGGTAGCCCTCGGAGAGGATACCGGAGGGGAACCCGTTGTGGCGGACCTGAGCGACCTCCCTCACCTGCTCATCGCAGGCGCCACGGGCAGCGGTAAAAGCGTCTGCATCAACGCTATCGTTGGCTCGCTGCTGCTAGCCGTACCTCCCGACAAGCTGCGTATGCTCATGGTAGACCCCAAGAGGGTGGAGCTTACCCCGTTCAACGGAATACCCCATCTGATAGCTCCCGTTATCGTAGAGACAGACCAGGTCCTAGTGGTCCTGAGGGCGATACAAACCGAGATGCTCCGCCGCTTCAAGCTGTTGGAGCAGACCGGGGTAAGGAACATCGACGGCTACAACAAGAAGGCCCAGGTCAGGATGCCTTACCTCGTCATCGTGATCGACGAACTGGCGGACCTGATGATGGCTGCCGCCTACGAAGTGGAGCAGGCCCTGGTCCGGCTGGCTCAACTCGGGCGCGCAACTGGAATACACCTGATTCTGGCGACCCAACGCCCCTCGGTAAACGTGGTCACCGGCTTGCTGAAGGCCAACATCCCATCCAGGGTGGCCTTCGCCGTGGCCTCGCAGGTGGACTCCCGGGTTATTCTTGATAGCGTCGGCGCCGAGAGGCTGTTGGGCAAGGGAGACATGCTTCTCCAAACTCATGACTCCCCGAAGCCGAAAAGAGTGCAGGGCACCTTTGTCCACGATAAGGAGATCGAGAAACTGGTGGAGTTCTGGCAGGCCCAGTCGGGCCCTCCCCTTCCAGAGATCCAACTGGACGAGCCGGAGCAGTCGGATACAGAAGAGGAAGAAGACATCGACGAAGAGATGCTGGAGTTGGCACGAGACCTGGCGACCAGGCACAGCCATATCTCGTCCTCCCTGTTGCAACGCCGCCTCCACATAGGGTACGCCAAGGCCGTCCAGTTGAAAGAGATCCTGGAAGACGAAGGCCTGATCCTCCAATCTAGCTAGCCTGCCGGCCACTGACCTTCTGCCACCGGTGAGGTGGGTCAGTGGTCTTCTACTGCCACGGGAATTTCTAACAAACCTAGGGTGAGGAACTTTTTTACGCCCAAATCCGTCTACTACTCATGGCCATCAACGGTTTGGTCGGAATATTCCGAGGGATGCAACTGACGGTTCTCATTTTGGTCGCGTTGGCGGCTATGACTTTGGCGTGTATTACACCAACGGCAACACCTACAACCACGGCGCTGCCGCCCTCTACACCCCTGCCCACGCCAACGGCGGCACCCACCAAAACCCCGAGCCCCACACCTGTGCCATCCTGGTCCCATCGAATGAGCATGGAGCCCTCCGACGGTGGGATACTCAGGAGAAGGGGTGGAGCTAATGCTCCCGGCGGACGGTACAAGTCCGGTACTTCAATCAGATCGGAAGCGATCGGCTCACATTGCTCGTTCTCTCATTGGTCAGGAGATGTGTCAGGAAATAGCGCCAAGATAACATTCGTCGTAGAAAAAGACATGAGTGTGGTGGCCAATTTCTCGTGCAGGTGGGGGGAGGTCATTAAAGATAGAGACTGGCCGGTAAGACCCGCAGCGACACCTGTACCGACCCCAACGCCTACAGCTACACTCATGCCTGTGCCATCCTGGTCCCTCCAGATCAGCATGGCGCCATCCGACGGTGGGCTAATCAAGAAAAAGGGTGCAGCGGATACTCCCGGTGGCCGATACAAATCTGGCACTTCAATCAACGTGGAAGCGATTGGTCAATACAAATGCTCATTCTCACATTGGTCAGGAGATGTATCTGGAAATAGCGCCAAGATGACAATCGTAATAGAAAGAGATATGAGTGTGGTGGCCAATTTCTCTTGCAGAGTGAATATCGCTGGGAGGGAGATAGTGCTCCCCACTGACGTTCACTTTGATGGATATATCATGCATGTTTTGTGTGTTGTTGGAAGACCCTGCCCTGAAACACCGCTCGTTGCAATAGGACGCGGGAAATCTGGGATCAGTATCATAGACAGGACCGGGGTGATATGGCGCGAAGAGATTGCTCCTGGAGAAGAAGGAGCGTTCGACTTCTTAAAACTGGCTCTCGGAATAGGTCTCTCGCCGACAGATTTGGACACGCTCCCAGTAGACCTCCGCCCGCTTATCAGCGGAAGTTTGTACGGGCTTGAGATAACGGATCCACAGATATTCCTTCTGAGAAGTCTGAAACAGGCTCAGCAAGTAACGAACTCCTTTACGGGTTTCCGGATCGATCCGTTGCGAAACATTGATTACAACGCGAGCCATGTCGTGCTCGTATTTTCTGGAAAACAAGTTTCAAGCGGGTTTGGGATCAATATAGAAAATGTGGTAGCCACAGAGACTCTGGTTGAATTGACTGTCCAACTGACTAAACTGGAGCGTGACCAGAAAGTCCAACCGCTGTTCACTTATCCATTCGCTGCTATCGCCATTCCGAGACAAGACGTGCCATTGCAAGAGGGAACGTCTTGGCGGATGTTTACCCATGATGGTGCCTTTCTAGCCGAAACAACGTACCCCTGATGCGTAGTTCAAGACTTTGTGCGGGCGTTTCTTTTCCAGAAGTTTAGTGTAGTATTGAAATAGATGGTGTCACGACCGCGAAGCCTCTTGTGCTACTCCTCATAACCCTTGGATTCGGGAGTCTCGGTGAAAAAGCTATCCAGGTTCCTTGTGCACCTTCGTCGGAAGGGCACAACCCTGGACCGTTCCTATCTCTCCGTTCTTCGTAAGCGTTGTCTTGTATGCGAGGAAGCTATCAGCGAGTCTCCACTTTACCTGAAATACAGGCTGTGCCCTCACTACCGGTTCCACTACAGCCTGACAGCCAGGGAGCGCATCGACCTGCTGGTAGACAAGGGAAGCTTCAAGGAAACCAACCGGTCGATCGCTTCTCTATTTCCAAATGCTTTCCCTGACCGCGGCTCTTATCCCACGAGGCTTTCCAGCGACCAGTCGCGTACAGGTCTCACGGAGGCAGCCGTCACCGGCAAATGCACCATCTCCGGACATCAATCCGTGATGGTTGTGCTGGACTTTGGCTTCATGGGCGGCAGCATGGGCAGCGTGGTTGGCGAGAAGGTGGCGCGTGGATTCGAGCTGGCCGCCAAGTCGGAGCAAAGCCTTGTAGCCCTGGTCAGCGGCGGCGGTATGAGGATACAGGAGGGCGTGCTCTCGCTGATGCAGATGGCCAAGACGGTGGCCGCCGCGAACCAGTTGCGAGAAAAACAGGTGCCCTTCATCGTGGTCCTCACCAATCCCTCCACCGGACAGGCCTATGCCAGCTTCGCCAACCTGGCGGACATCATACTGGCCGAGCCGGGCTCCCTCATCGGGCTTGCCCCCATGCGGACTCTGAAGGAAGCGTCCAAAAAACCGGTCCCTCTGGATGCACACACCGCCGAGGCTCACGTAAGTCACGGGTTGCTGGACAACATCGTGGATAGGGAGGAACTCAGGGGCGAACTCGCCACGATACTGGACGTACTGGGACCGTACCGAAGCGCCAACGGCAAGGGCAAGAAGAACGGGAGAGTTCCCGCTACCGCCATCGGCGGAAGGGTCGAACTTGAGCAGGCCCTGGGCATCGTCAGACATCGAGACAGGCCGTCGTCCACTGACTATATAGAGACCATCGTAGACAACTTCATCGAGTTGAAGGGAGACAGGGTAAGCGGTGACGACGTCACAATCGTGGGCGGCCTTGGCTACCTCAACGGCGAGAGGGTCGTCGTAATCGGACAGGAGAGGCGGAGCGTCCCGGAAGGACAAAAGTATCATTCCTATCCCGAGGGGTTCAGGAAAGCCCGACGCCTGGTCGACCAGGCGTCGGGCTTCAAGCTGCCGGTGGTCACGCTTATCGACACCCAGGGAGCCCACCCAGGGCTGGAGTCGGAAGAGCAGGGCGTCGGCAACGCAATAGCCACAACGTTATCTCTCATGGCACAGGTCCCCACACCGGTGGTTTCGGTGATCATAGGAGAAGGCGGGAGCGAAGCCGCCCTCGCGCTGGGCCTCGGGGATACGATCCTGATGCAGCGCTACGCGATTTTCTCGCCCATATCTCGCGACCGCGCGGTGAGCAGGCTCTACCGCAGCGCCTCCCAACACGTCCAGGAGGCCAAGGACACAACCCTTACGGCCAGCGACTGTATGGAGTTGGGCATTGTGGACGAGGTCGTGGCGGAGCCTGAAAGGGGAGCCCATTCAGATCCTCAGCAGGCCGCCCGCGCCCTAGGTGACGCAATAGCGCGGCAACTGGCTGTCCTCAGAGGGACGTCGACCAAAAAGCTGGTAAAAAACCGCTACAAGGAATTCCGAAGGATGGGCGAATACACAACCCATTCTAAAGAGGCCGTTCGGACAGAGGTTTCCCTCCTACAGAACATCGTTATCAAGGAGGCCGAGGAAACTCCATCGAAGGGCAAGCGGAAGAAGGCCAAAAAGAGCTAGGCTGGCTTCCTTGCATCGGAATGTAGTGTCGCCCATGGTGGCCCCAGGCGCCCCCGCTCATGGTGAGCTCGTCGAACCAGAGCGGACGTACCTGCCACCCTTCGTCCTTCCGCAGGGAGGATGGCACGGTTTGCTTGACACCCACCGACCTCAAGAATACTATCACGCATGTCCTTGATTTGTTGGTGCTAGATAAGAGGTAGGTCTTGGGAGAGACTGTATTCCTGAGCAATGTAAAGATATTCAAACAACTTAACGAAGATGCCAGAAACCATGTGGCATCCAAGATGAGCATCGTCTCCCACCCTGCGGAGACTGTCGTTATCAAAGACGGCGATCCCGTCGACGGCCTTTATGTCATAAAAGGCGGCGCGGCCAAAGTGACCAAGGCGGCAGACAAAGGGGGACTAGACGCACCCTTGATTTACCTTCACGAGGGTGACAGCTTTGGCGAAGTGGGGTTGGTGGATGGCCTGCCACGCTCAGCCAGCGTTACTGCTCAAACTCGCCTGGAGTGCTACTTTCTTGGGCGAGACGATTTCTCGGCTATCCTAGATGAAAACCCTCAGATATGCTTGGGCTTACTGTCAGCCCTGGCTTCCATGGTGCGTAACTCCAACCAGATGATCGCGGAGCTCATTTGACGAGGCGCTTCGCTCATGGTGAGCCCTTCGTCCAGCTCAGGACGGGCTTTGTCGAACCATCCTCCAACTCCCGCTCCTGGTGAGCCCCGTCGAACCACGAGGCCCTTTCGACCATCCCCCTTGACCCTCTTCCTCCAGGAAGGGGGAAGAAGTAGAAAATGGGGGACACCCCCATACCCCAGGCATCCCGACGTCGGGATGCACCTCAAGTACCAATTCCACAGGACATTCTCAGGGTGAGCGGTATGAACACGACGGAATTTGTGGGCGAGGAGCTAGGCTGCTTCCTTGCGTCGGTAGGCCTAAGGCTAAGCGTTGTTCCGGAGGAAGAGGCGAGGGGTTAGGCTGCTTCCTTGCCAAGGTCTTTGAGGCTGGCCTTCATTCCCTCGATGATGCCCTGATACTCGCCCTTGACCTCTTTGTTGGATAGAGCCGTCGGTTTGGAGCCGTCCAGGTAGTCGGACCTCAGGGCGAGTGACCCAAGAAAGGGTAGCCCTAACTCGGCGGACAATTCCTCGCCACCACCTGCGCCAAATATATCACCAGTATAATTCTCGACGACCCCCAGGACGTTAACCTTCAGCTTCCTGATCATGTTGATGCAACGCTTTGCGTCGAGAACCGCAACAGGTTGAGGCGTGGTGACGACGATGAAACCATCCAATGGCAAGGTCTGCATTATCGTAAGGGGAGCGTCTGAGGTTCCGGGTGGCAGGTCTACTATAAGATAGTCCAAGTCTCCCCATTCGGTCATCTGGAGGAACTGGTTGATGGCGTTATGGATCATTGGACCGCGCCAGATAATGGCCTCGTTCTCGTCCTGCTGGAAGAAGGCCATTGAGACGACCTTTACGCCATGCTTCTGGGAAGGAACGATCGTACCGTTCTGGTAAACAGGTTTGTCGGATACACCCAGTATCTTGGTGACGTTTGGGCAATCGATGTCCACGTCAAGAAGGCCGACGCGTTTGCCCTGGTCTGCTAGAGTCGCGGCGAGGTTGACGGCGATGGTGGTCTTACCGACGCCTCCCTTGCCACTATACACCGCTACCCGTGACTTTATTCCCTCGAGGCGTTGGGTAACCTGACGCTTCTGCTGCCAGGACTTCTTGATCGCTTCGAGCTTGGCCTTTTCCTGCTGTGTTGTCATCGATTGCTAAAAGGCCTTGAACTAATCCAGACCGAGTAGCTTCTTACCGTCTTCTGTAATCAGGTCGGGACTCCAGGGCGGGTCGAAAACCATCTCCACCTGGACGTCCTCGATCCCGTCCAGGTCGGCTACCGCCCACTCGGCCTGCTGGGCTATCTGGGGCCCCATGCCACACCCAGGCGCCGTAAGGGTCATCTGGACGTAGACGGTCCCTTCATTAATCTTCACTTCGTAGATAAGGCCCAGATCGACGACGTTGACCGGAATCTCCGGGTCATAGACGTTCTTGAGAGCGCCGATTACGTTTTCTTGGGTTAATGTCGCGTCTGCCATTTCTCCTCCACGATTTTGGGTAGGACCGCTATCTAGATTGTACTCAAAGTCGACCGACTGTGTCAATTTTAATGTACCAACTCCTACTTGCCCAGGGCCTTAAGGATAAGTCTTTCCGCCATTTCACGTGCTGGAGACAACGCAATAGTGAACAAATTGCCCCTATTGCTAACGATTACGTGGAATTCGTCGACGGGCGAAGTATGATACGCCTTAGCACTCCCCTCGGAGCCTGATACCGAAACCTTGCGCAGTCCCGCGCGAGACGAGGCGCCGCCAAATATGAATGAAACCAGAAAATTCGGGTACGACGAGCGGGTCGCCAACACAACACCCTGATGGGAGTTCTCAAGCAGGGAGTCCTTGTGAAGCTGGTCCAGGTTGGTTTCTTCCTCGGTTGAGTAGAGACCAAATACCACATTCTCTATCCTGGCAGAGCTGGCGAAACGCCTCAAGAAACCGGCCTCGGAGGCTACGTCGCGTTCAAGGTAGCCCAGCAGGTCCGTCCCTAGCCGGCCAAACCCCGCGGCCACCGGCTCTCCGACGGGGACCTCCGGCAGCAGATTGTACAACACCCATGCATCGGGATAGACGTCTTGTATCTTTACGTACCTATCTTCATTTATGCTAGCCCTAAGGGCCTCGATCCAATCTCCACCTCCGTAAAACACGTACACCGTGTTTCCATCAATGCTGTAGGAGAGCTTGGTATCGGTTTCCTCTAGCTCGGTGATGAGCCATAGGGCGGTCTCCGCATCCGTAAACTCATACCCTATGCCATAGACGCTGGGACTGGAGCTTACCCACACCTTCAGGTTCTCCATCTCTACTTGTCGTGGTGAATCGGAGCTGGGTCTAAAGCCCGGCACCAGCTTGTCGGCGGGAGATATCAAGGGAGCGGTCCTGCTCAAATACAGGTATCCGCCCAGATCAACATTCGGGATCGGAGTATCTCTGAAACCATCCGGGAGGGCGGCGTCTCGAGGCTCGATCCCGGTGCTGCAAGCCAGGGCACCAACGGCCGCAAGCAAGACGAGCAGGACGAGGCCGACGAAAGGGGATGGGGACTTAGGCAAAGCTCTCCAACCATAGCCCTTGCTAGCCGGGCTCTTTGGATGAAACGGGAGATAAGGGTGCCGTTTCGTCCAGGGCAAGCAGCCTTCTCAGCTCGACAATTTCGTCCCGTAGCATGGCGGCTTTCTCGAACTCCAGACCCCTGGCAGCGGCTCTCATCTGGACCTCCAGGTCTTTAACCACGCGGAACAGCTCATCCCTGGACATAGACTGCCTGTTGGTGACGTACGGAGCTCGGGTTTCAGCTACACCCTTGACCCGGTCAGTGATATCCTTGACCGCCTTCTTAATGCCCTGGGGCGTTATTCCGTGTTCGACGTTGTAGGCGTTTTGGATAGTGCGGCGCCGGGATGTTTCGTCGAGGGCCCGTCGCATCGAATTTGTAATCGCATCGGCATACATGATAACGTGGCCTTCTTCGTGGCGGGCCGCCCTCCCTATCATCTGTATCAAAGAGGACTCGGAGCGTAAATAGCCCTCTTTATCTGCGTCCAGGACAACCACGAGGCTAACTTCAGGCAGGTCAAGGCCCTCCCGCAGCAGGTTTATTCCCACGACGACGTCGTAGACGCCCAGGCGCAGGTCCCTGAGTATCTCGCTGCGTTCCAGGGTCTGGATGTCGGAATGTAGATAATGGTTCCTGACGCCCATCTCCTGGAGGTAGTCAGCCAGCTCTTCAGCCATCCGTTTGGTAAGGGTGGTTACCAAACATCTTTCACCCTTCTCTACCCGGGCCTGTATCTGGTGCATCAAATCGTCTATCTGTCCCTGGGTTGGTTTTACCTCGACAGTCGGGTCGAGCAGCCCCGTGGGGCGGATGACCTGCTCGACTACTTGGGCGCTAACCTCCATCTCGTAAGGGCCGGGGGTGGCCGAGACGAAGACAGCCTGGTTAACCCTTTCTTCGAACTCCCTGAAGTTGAGTGGCCTGTTGTCCATTGCCGAGGGAAGCCTGAAGCCAAAGTCTACAAGCGTCTGCTTACGTGACTTGTCCCCATGATACATCCCACGTATCTGAGGCACCGTCATATGGGACTCGTCGATGAACATCAGGAAGTCCTTGGGAAAGTAGTCCAGAAGTGTCCATGGAGCGCTACCGGGTCCTCGGCGAGACAGGTGTCTCGAGTAGTTCTCGATGCCTGAGCAAAACCCAGCTTCGCGCAACATCTCCAGGTCGTAATTAGTGCGAGACTCGAGACGTGCGGCCTCGAGCAGCTTACCCTGGGCCTTGAGACCTTTGACCCTCTCCTCCATCTCGGCCTCGATGTCCTGAAGGGCCATGATCAGCTTCTCCCTGGGGGTTACGAAATGCTTGGCGGGATAGATTTCTATCTCCTGCCGGTGGGCAAGGATCTCACCGGTGAGAGGATCGATTTCCACGATGCGCTCAATCTCATCGCCGAAGAACTGTATCCGCAGGGCCACCTCTTCGTATGCCGGATAAAGCTCCAGGGTATCTCCACGTATCCTGAATTTGCCCCGGGTGACATCGACGCCATTGCGTTCGTATTGCATGTCGACGAGCTGTCTGACAAGGCGGCTGCGGTTGCGCATCTCGCCGACTTTTACGCCGGCTACGAAGGCATAGAAGTCCTGGGGATCACCCAGGCCGAATATGCAGGAGACGGATGCGACGATAAGCACGTCGCGACGGGTCAAGAGGGACCTGGTCGCCGAAAGGCGGAGCTTGTCCAGCTCCTCGTTGATGTCGGCGTCCTTGGCGATATAGGTGTCTGTTGAAGGGACGTAGGCCTCGGGCTGGTAGTAGTCGTAGTAGGAGACGAAATACTCTACGGCGTTGTCCGGAAAGAACTCCCTGAACTCGGTGGCCAACTGGGCCGCCAGGGTCTTGTTGTGGGCCATGACTAGGGTGGGCCTCTGGACCCGCTCTACGATGCTGGCCATGGCGAAGGTCTTGCCGCTGCCTGTGACCCCCTTGAGGGTCTGATAGTGGTCGGCCCGTTCTACGCCCTCAACCAGCATATCCACGGCTTGAGGCTGGTCGCCGGTGAGCTTAAATTCGGAAACTATCTTGAAATCAGGCATGTTATTACACTTATTAACCCGCGATCTGCTGGAAGGCGCGACGGATTTTCTCCTCCAACGGAACTCCATCGAGGCTTCCAGCGCCGCTAACCATTCGCCTGGACTCCGCCGCCGAATAGCCCAATGCCATGAGCGCGGCCACCACGTCTCCATGGTCTTCCCCAACCATTAAAGGCACCTCGGAAAAGGTCTTTTCCAGCTTCCCCTTCAGCTCCAGGACAAGCCGTCCCGCTCCCTTTTTTCCAACTCCGGGAACCCTACTCAGAGTATCCAAATCTCCTGTCGCGACGGCGGTAACAAGGGAGCCGGGACCTAGAGTGGACAAAAGAGCAAGGGATATCCTGGGCCCGATACCTGAGACCTTGCATAGCATCTGGAACATATTGAGGGCCTCGGCGGAGGAAAAACCGTATAGCACGGCCTCGTCGTCCCTTATGAAAAGGCGAGTGTGAAGATGCACCTCCTCGCCCCTTTCCCCGAGGTTCTGAACGGTCGATGTTGGAACTGATATCTGAAGGGTAACGCTACCGCCGATTCGTACCTGGACCCAGTCGGGCCCCTTCTCTTCGAGAACACCTGTAATGCCGGAGATCAAGGTTGCGCCTCTTGGCCAGGGCTGATTTGCCGATCCAGAACTTCGCCGAACTGAACTTCCCGTATGTGGCACAGGGCGATGGCCAGGGCGTCGGCCGCGTCGGATGGGGAAGGCACCTCTTCTAGATCGAGGATTATTTTAACCATCTGCTGTACCTGATCCTTGGTTGCGCCACCGTGGTCGGCCACGGTCAGCTTGACCTGAGCCGGCGAGTAACGCTTGATGGGGATATCCAATCCTCCGCCCGCTATCAGGACCAGGGCTTGGGCTTGGCCTATTGCCAGAGCAGAGGCCACAAACTGGTTTTCCCCTTTGCCCATGAAAGGCTCCTCAACGGCGATGGCGTCTGGTTGCCAGAGATTTACCATATTGATGACGTGAGTATAGAGCTGGTACAGGCGCCTCTCTATCGGCATCGACGATTTTAGAGAAACAGCGCCCCAGTCTTCGGCCACGGTCTCATCGTCCCAGCTAACAAGCCCATAGCCCATGGAGATGGTCCCAGGGTCGATGCCCAGAACGCGCAATGTGCGGTCTAACCTTCTTTGCTGTACTTTTCCAGAACTTCTTCCGGGAAGTCGGCGTTACTATACACCTTCTGAACATCAAGCAAATCTTCGAGGGCGTCGAGAAGCTTGAGGTTTTGTTGGGCATCCTTTTCTTCGAGGCGGACAGTTGACTTGGGGATCATAGACATCTCCGCTGAGGAGGTGGGAACTTCGAGCCGCTCCAATTCCTTGCGCACGGCTTGCAGGGCTTCCGGCTGGGTGTAGATCTCGATCGATTTGCCGTCGATGTCCACATCCTCCGCACCCGCGTCGATGGCCTGGAGCGCTATGTCTTCAGCCTGGCCTTCATCGACGTCGGAGGCGATGACTCCCTTGGACTCGAAGTTCCAGGCGACACATCCCGCCTCTCCCAGGTTGCCGCCAGCCCTGGAAAACGTGGCCCGGATATCGGAGGCAGTACGATTGCGGTTGGATGTGAGTGCCAAAAGCATGATAGCGGTGCCACCGGGACCGTATCCCTCGTAGATCACTTCCTCCAGTTCCTCGTCGCCACCTCCACCGGAAGACCGCGTGACGGCCCTTTCAATAGTGTCCATAGGCATATTGTTGGATTTGGCTTTGTCGATGGCGAGACGAAGGCGGAAGTTCATATCCGGATCTGAACCGCCCCCCTGCTTGACAGCTATAGCGATGTCCCTGCTCAGTTTGGTGAAGAGCTGGCCCCTGCGGGCGTCAGCTGCACCCTTCTGATGCTTGATCGTAGACCATTTTGAATGACCGGACATATTAGTCTCTCGTTGGGTTGGGGATAATCGAATTTTATCACCCCCATATCTGTCGGTCAAAGAATAGAAGGCCGCTGGGAGGAACTCACACCCGCTGATGGTAATCCGCCTTAGGCGGACGAACCAGAGCGGACATGCGCTCCCCTTCGACGATGCTCAGGGTGAGCGGGTTTAGGTGTTTTACCCTACTGACGGCGAGCCCCTCTTTGATCCGACACCACCCGCACCCGCTCGTGGTGAGCCAGTCGAACCATGAGCCACAGAACCGCTCCCCATCCGTGCGTATTGACGCACTATAGCTAGGCTCATACAATGAGCCTAGCTATATCCATGAGCGAGACATGGTAGAACGAGTTATATCGGCCAAGTCCGTCCAGGAAGATGACACCCTCGACTCCTCCTTGAGGCCAAAGCGGCTGAAGGACTTTGTCGGCCAGCAGAAGGTGAAGGACAATCTCAACATCTCCATGCAGGCGTCGAAAATGCGGGGGGAGTCTCTAGATCACATCATCGTATATGGGCCTCCTGGACTGGGTAAGACGACGCTGGCCAACATCATCGCCCAGGAGATGGGTGTAAACGTCAAAGTCTCATCGGGGCCGGCCATCGAACGTGCCGGGGACATGGCCGCCATACTTACCAGCCTGAACAAAGGAGACGTGTTCTTCATAGACGAGATTCACAGGCTCAGTCGTGTGGTGGAGGAGGTGCTATACCCAGCTATGGAGGACTTTTTCCTGTCATGGGTGGTAGGAAAGGGATTGAAAGCCACCAATGTGAACCTGCGCATAAATCCCTTTACGCTGATAGGCGCCACGACAAGATATGCCATGGTTAGCCCGCCGCTGCGGGACAGGTTCGGCACAGTGCTCCGGCTGGACTTCTATGACCCGCAGGCCATGGGCGATATCGTAAAACGGTCGGCCAGAATACTCGAGGTGCCGATAGACGATGCCGGAATAACTCAAATATCAACCAGGGCGAGAGGAACGCCAAGGGTAGCCAACCGGCTTCTAAAACGCACACGAGATTATGCCCAGGTCGTGGCCGATGGTAGAATAACGGAAGCGACGGCACTAGAGGCCTTGGGCAAGCTGGAGGTCGATCCCTTGGGCCTCGACGAAATCGACCACCGCCTGCTGGAGAGCATAATCGACAAATTCTCCGGCGGACCTGTAGGGCTGGACACGCTTGCAGCATCGGTGGGCGAAGACGCGGATACTATCATGGACATATATGAGCCCTATTTGCTCCAGCTCGGCTTCCTCGAGCGTACACCCCGGGGACGTCAAGCCACCCAGCTAGCATACGAGCATTTGGGTAAGGAATATGCTGGCAAGGCCGGACTCAATCAGGGAAAGCTCCTGTAAAGTATCTGGTGCATCTACAGTCATACATTAGACAAGGAATGGAACTATGAAACTAGGATTTAACCTCCCCCAGATTGGCTCGGCGGCAAGCCCTGATGCCATCGTCAGCGTTGCCAAGCGCGCCGAGGAGTTGGGCTACGACAGCCTGTGGGTGACGGAAAGGCTGCTCTACCCAGTAGAACCCCAGACGCCTTATATGGGGTCTCCAGATGGATCACTGCCGGAGGCTTACAAGATTGTAATCGACCCCCTCCATGCCTTGACCCTTGCAGCCGCCCATACCTCGCGCATTCGATTGGGCACTAGCATTCTCGATATGCCCTATTACAATCCAGTGATGCTGGCCCGGAGTTTGACCTCGGTGGACGTTATCTCAAACGGCCGGTTGTTGGTGGGATTTGGACAGGGATGGTCGAAAGACGAACACGATGCGGTAGGAGTGTCCATGAAGAACCGTGGGGCCAGGGCAGACGAGTTCGTTCAGGTACTCAAAGCCATATGGACCACCGACCCGGTGGAGTTCAAGGGCGCATTCTTCCAGATTCCCAAGTCATTCATTCAGCCCAAGCCGGTCCAGAAACCTCATCCTCCGATATATCTGGCCGCCTACTCACCGGGAGGCATGAAGCGGGTCGCCACTATGGCCGACGGCTGGCTGGCTGCCGGCACTCCGACCGACGCCACGACCCAGATGATGGAGGGAATGCGTGGGATGGCCAGCCAGGCTGGGCGCAACCCCGACGACATCAAACTGGTGATCCGCGCCAATCTGGTTATCACCGGCGAACCTTTGGGTGACGACAGGTGGATTTTCTCAGGCTCGCGGGACCAGATAAAGTCTGATATTCAAGCTACCAGGGATATCGGCACTGACGAATTGCACTTCGATCCCAGCTTCTCGCCTGATGGAACTTCAGCCGAGGGTTTTCTAAAGGGGATGGAGCAGATCAAACAACTGGCAGCGTGATCCGCCAGTAAGCCATACGCACATTGGATTCGACCTTGAAGGACTGATATATGGCTTCTATCGGGACCGGCGTGGCCGCACCTGCCAGTCCGCCCATGGTGTCGGAGCTGCTTGAAGTAGGCGACTCTGGGCCCAGCTTAAGCGACGGTCTAAGGGGTATCGTTGAGAAGGCTCTCAACGACGAGGAGATTGGGCAGGAAGAGGCCTATAGTCTAATCCAGGCCAGGCCAGACGAGCTGGCAGCCCTCTGCCACGCAGCCTCGAGACTCCGAGATAAGGGTAAAGGGCGCGACGTGACCTTCTCTCCCAAGGTGTTCATCCCGCTCACAAGGCTATGCCGGGACTTTTGCGGATATTGCACCTTCCGACAGGACCCAACGGAGGCAGACAGGTTATACATGAGTCCCGAAGAGGTGCTGGCCGTGGCCAAGGCCGGAGAGCGGCTTGGATGTACCGAGGCCCTTTTCACCCTTGGAGAGCGCCCGGAGCAGCGGTATCCGGAGGCGCGAGAATGGCTTAATCAGAATGGCTACAAGACCACGTTGGAGTACCTTCACGACGTATCCGCATTGGTGCTGCGGGAGACCTCATTGCTCCCTCATGCCAACCCCGGCACGATGAGCCACAGGGAGATGGAGCACCTCAGGGACGTCAACGCTTCGATGGGACTCATGCTGGAAAACGTCAGCGAGCGCCTTTGCGATGTTGGAGGGCCGCACGAACTGGCGCCAAGCAAGAGGCCGAAGGTGCGCCTGAAGACCACTCAGATCGCCGGAGAGCTCAGGGTGGCTTTCACAACCGGCATCCTTATAGGCATCGGAGAAACCCGCGAGGAGCGGGTTGACTCTCTCCTGGCGATACGCGACCTGCATGCCAGGTACGGCCACGTCCAGGAGATCATCATCCAGAATTTCCGGGCAAAGCCCAACACCCCAATGAACGGCCACGAGAACCCTTCTATCGAAGATCTTCTTTGGACAGTTGCCGTATCTCGGTTGCTGCTTGGGCCAAGTGTCAATATCCAGGTGCCACCTAACCTGAGCTTCGGAGACTACCCAGCACTTCTGCTGGCGGGGATCAACGACTGGGGAGGCATCTCACCGTTAACCATAGATTATGTCAATCCAGAGGCGCCGTGGCCGATGATAGCCGAGCTAAATCAAAGTACGGAGTCTTTGGGATTCAAACTGAAGCCGCGGCTGCCAGTATATCCCGAGTACGTGGTGGAGAAGACCGAGTTCATACCTGCCAAACTCAGATCCAAGGTGATGGCTATGGCGGACGAGCAAGGATTCGTGAGAGGGGGCATCGAACGATATGCAATCGCCGCCAGCTAAAGACAACAACGTGACCGCCTTGGAGCACATGTTCAAAACCATAAATCCCGAAGTGGCCGCGGTGTTGGACGGCGCCTTGGGCGGCAGGGATATCTCCGTGGAAGAGGCGCTGACTCTGTTCGACACCTCAGGTCTGGAGCTAAACGCACTGGTCATGACCGCCGACGAGCTGAGGAGGCGGCGAGTAGGAGACACCGTAACCTACGTCGTTAACCGCAACATCAACTTCACGAACGTGTGCATCAAACGTTGCGGCTTCTGCGCCTTCAGTCGAGACCACCGAGAAGAGGAGGGCTACTTCCTACCCCTGACCGAGATCCTGAGGCGGGCCAGGGAGGCATGGGACCTGGGGGCTACCGAAGTGTGTGTACAGGCCGGCTTGCCTCCTCAAATGGAGGGAGACCTCTATATCAAGCTCTGCGAAGCGATAAAGTCGGAGCTTCCCGACATACACGTCCACGGGTTCTCGCCAGAGGAGGTCCTCTACGGCTCCGTTCGCTCGAAATGCACCATCAAGGAGTATCTGGTCGCGTTGAAAGATGCAGGCGTCGGTAGCTTGCCCGGTACTTCTGCCGAGATACTTGACCAGGAGATGAGGGATCGGATCTCGCCAGGACGGATCACAGTGCAGCAGTGGACCGAGGTCATCGCCACGGCCCACGAGCTGGGAATCCCCACCACCTCGACCATCATGTATGGCCACGTGGAAACCAACGAGCACAAGGCCCGGCACCTGGCTCTGATAAGAGATATGCAGAAGGGAACAGGCGGCTTCACAGAGTTCGTTCCATTGAGCTTCGTCCATACCGAGGCGCCCATGTACAGTCTTGGATTCGTGGAGGGAGTGCGCCACGGGCCCACCGGTAACGAAGTGATGAAGATGCACGCCGTTTCGCGTTTGATGCTGGACAACTGGATTCCCAACCTGCAGGTTTCATGGGTCAAGGAGAGCCTCCGTCTCTCACAAGTGCTCCTTGATGCGGGTGTGAACGACATGGGAGGGACCCTCATCAACGAGAGCATATCGACATCGGCGGGGGCCCAATACGGCCAGCTAGTCCGACCTGGGCAGTTTAGACAGCTCATCCGTGACGCCGGCAGGGTGCCGGCGGAACGCACGACCACCTACGAGCTACGCAAGGTGTTCAACGGCGGGCCGGACCCAGTAGAGCCTCTGGACAAGGTGGGAGAAAACCCCGATGATAGGTTCGGGTCGTACCATCGACTGATCAAAACGGACGATTTCCGCTTCAAGCACCCCAAGTACTCCGGCGAGCAGCGGGAAGACTCCAGTAGCACCGACGAGGCGTAATATGGAAGTCTCGAACCACGTGGCACTCGTAATGAACGGTGCCGACGCCATAGATGAAGAGAGGAAGAAGAACCCTGGGATTATCCTCAACCTCTCCGGGGCCGACCTTTACAAAGCCGACCTGGCTGGAGCTAACCTTTCAAGGGCAAATCTTGCCAAGGCTTTCCTTTCCCGTGCCAGCCTTTCCAGGGCGTCACTCTCTGGAGCAGACCTCACCTCCGCCAATTTGTCTGGGCGTTCATGTCAGAGGCGAACCTCACCTCCGCCCAGCTATCGAGGGCCTTCCCGTCTGGGGCTAACCTCTCTCGAGCGGACCTCGTAAGGGCTGATCTCTCCAGGGCAAACTTGAGAAAGGCAAACCTGTCCAAGGCTATTCTGGGCGGTACGTTACTCGCGATGTGCGACCTGAGCAGCTGCCTTGGACTGGATATGGTGAAACACGTTGGCCCCAGCAGTGTCGGCGTAGATTCCCTTATTTCCACCTTCCGAGGAGCAGGAAACAAGCTGACTCCCGAGATGGAGTCGTTCTTCCTCGGCGCAGGCGTTCCGCAAATCATGATTCAAGCCCTGCCAGAGATCGTCGACGAGATCAAGCATTACAGTTGTTTTGTAGCTTACGGCGCACCGGATCGGGCCTTCGCGGAGAAGCTGCTGAACACTTTGCGCTCAAGTGGAATATCAAGTTGGCTGTATCCGATGGAGTATATCCAGACACCAGGAGAACCGACCCTCCGCGAGATGGAGCGGGTCCTGAGGGGGGTTGACAAGGTAATCGTCCTTTGCTCCGCAAGGTCTCTGGGTAGAAGCGATGTCAGCAGGGAAATAGAGGATTGGACCCACCAGGGCTTTCAGGTAACGCATGGCAAGCGGGACCTTAAGCCCTTCTTGATGCGGGAGATTTACGCTGACTTCAGTAACGACTCCTCCCGCCGGGAGTCGCTGCAGCAGCTGACGAAGGCGCTCGAGCGACCCGAGAAGTAGGCTCGTGAGCCAGGAAGTAGCAGGATGACCGGCCACATCCTGGCCTTGGCGGGCGGAGTGGGCGGGGCCAAGCTGGCGCTGGGGCTTAGTCAAGTCCTCGCTCCCGAATCCTTGACTATCGTCGTCAATACCGGCGATGACGAAATATTCCACGGACTTTACGTGTCTCCTGACCTGGACACCATGATGTACGCTCTAGCTGGTCTAACCAACCAGGAAACCGGCTGGGGCGTCGCCGGGGACAGCTTTAACGCCCTCGGGATGCTTGGACGGTACGGCTCCACAACCTGGTTCAACTTGGGCGACAAAGACATGGCGACCCATATCAGGCGGACCGAGCTTATGCGGCAAGGGCGGACACTCTCAGAGGCGACGCAGGAGCTTTGCAAGCGTTTGGGGGTGGGCCGCCCAATAGTACCGATGACCGATGATCCGGTCCGCACGTTTGTTGAGACGGATGAGGGTGACCTGTCGTTCCAGGAGTACTTCGTGAAGCGTCAATGCCAGCCTGTCGCAAAATGCGTTCGTTTTGAGAACGCAGAAAACGCCATATCATCACCAGGGTTCAGTTCAGCACTGGAGGCAGCCGCTTCGATCGTATTCTGCCCTTCGAACCCCTTTCTGAGCATCGCCCCCATCCTTGCCGTACCCGGTGTCAGAAACCGTATCGCCGGTTTTAAAGGGACACGGCTAGCCGTGAGCCCCATCGTGGGGGATAATGCGCTCCGAGGTCCTGCAGCCAAGATGCTCGGCGAGATGGGACACGAGGTATCATGCCTGGGGGTAGCGAGGCAGTACAGGGGTCTGTGCGACCTGTTCGTTATAGACCAAGTGGACGGACACTACACCGATGCCATTAGCGATCTGGGAATGCGAGTAGAATTAGCGCCAACGGTAATGAACACCGACGAGGACAAGGTTCGACTGGCCCGTCACATCTGCGAACTTCTGGGTAGGTGACCCGTGAATCCCTCCGGAGTCGTAGCCGTTGTCCCTATGAAGCCCCTCTCCCAGGCCAAGGAGCGGCTTTCGGGAGATCTGTCCCAGCCAGAACGGGCTGCCCTGTGCCTCAACATGCTAAGCAACGTGTTAAGAGCGATAACAGCATGCCAAATGGATATGGAGGCCGATTCTTTAATAGAGGGCGTATGGGTCGTAGGAGGAGACAAAAAAATCAGGGATTTATGTACGGCCGAAGGTGCTCGATGGTATGAAGAGGAAGGATCTGATCTCAACGAAACACTGTGGCTGTCTTTCCAAAGGGCTTTCCAGAGGGATAAGGCAGCCATCTTCCTTCCTGGCGACTTACCCCTATTAACAAAGGAGGACGTGTACGGTATCGTGCAAGCCTCGGTGCGCCTCACGAAGTTGGTGCTTGCGCCGGCGAAACGAAGCGGGGGCACCAACGGCATGCTTGTTTTGCCGGAATGGAGAGAACCATTCCGGCCCAGTTTGGGTCCGGACAGCTTCAGGCGCCATCTAAAAGAGGCCACCGATGCGGGCATTCCGGTGGCCATCTACCACAGTACCGGCATTGCGTTGGACCTGGACACCATCGAAGACCTTGAGGCTTTCGAGTCCATGGAACTCGGTTTCACTCAGAAGATGACTACTAGCTAGGAGAAGGCTATGAACAGCAGCCTCAAGATAAGTGTATTTAGTGCTTTGCTTATTGGGATATCGGTGACAACCGCCTGTACTACTGACGTTGCACCTACGAAAATCGGTGAAATAGCCACGGCGACTCCAATTATCCAAGGTCAGAACCAAGAGCCTACTGCTACTCAACGCGGCCCCACCGTTGGAACCGAGCCCGCCAAAATCGGTCAAGCGGCAACTGGAACTCCGATCGTTGAAGATCAGGTGGCAGAGCCTACTGCTACTCAACCTGACCCTACTATTGAAATAGGCACAATAGAGCCAACGGCTACCCAACCGTTAGCAACTGCCACCTCCACCCCAAGGGAGACTACCGTTTCCACGTCAACGTCTGCTCCAACATCCACACCGTTGTCCACCAATACACCTGCTCCAATGGCAACACCCCTGCCGATTAATACGCCCACTCCAACACCGCTACCAACCCACACACCAACACCTCAGGCTCCTACAATCTTTCAAGTCGGTGACATACTGAGTATCGGCGACATAGTACTAGTTGTCACGGGGTAGGAGTCTCCGTCAGGCAGTGACTTCTTCGAACCAGACGAGGGCAACATGTTCGTTGTCGTTGATGTCATCCTGGTCAATCAAGGAGACGATCCAGGCTCAGTATCGTCGTTCCTACAGATGGAGTTGAAGGACAACACCGGACAGGTCTACGATCAAGACTTTTCCGCCAGCGCGATCGCAGGTAAAAGCCCGGGCGGTGAGATTAGCCCCGGAGAACGTATTAGAGGGCAGGTCGGCTTTCAAGTACCTGAAGACGCTGCAGGACTTGTCTTTGCCTTCGACGAGGGATTATTTACGTCCGGCAAGGCGTTCGTAGAGCTTGGGCCAGAACCGATCAATCTGGACCCACCTGACAGTCTCCCAGGTGAACGCCCTTTACCCACATTCGCAATAGGGGACATCATCCAAATAGGGGATTTGACAATCGTTGTGAACGAAGTTACTTCCCCCGGAGGAGACCGCTTCAATCAACCCGACGCAGGTAAGAAGTTTGTCGCTGTGGATGTCACCTTGGAAAACATAGGTTCTGAGTCTGAGAATATTTCCAGCCTGTTACAGATGTACATGAAGGACAGCACTGGACAAGTTTATGGCGAAGACTTCGCAGCTACTTTGGCGGCTGGCAACAGCCCAAGCGGCGAGATCGTTCCGGGAGAACAGATCCGAGGTCAAGTAGGCTTCCAAGTGCCTGAAGATGCTCAGGATCTAGTATTTGTATTCGATCCGGACATATTTGGAGAAGGTAAATTGTTCGTTGCTTTGGAGTAGTATCTGAAGCAAGGGCGCGCGAGAAGGATACATATGCAGACTAGAAAGCCGAAGCTGGGGATACTACTACCAACTCGGGGATTGCTATTGCAGCCGACGAGGCCCACCGACGCCGACTCCATACTGGCTATGGCTGAGGCTGCGGAAGAGGCGAACCTGGACTCGGTGTGGGTTGGCGACAGCCTCATCGCGAAGCCCAGGCTGGAGCCCTTGACCGCCCTGGCCGCAGTGGCGGCGCGCACCCAGCGAGTCCGCCTTGGAACAGCCGTGATGCTTGCAGCGCTAAGGCATCCTGTGCCATTGGCCCAAACCGTCGGGACCCTGGACCTTATATCCAAGGGCAGGCTGGTGCTGGCCGTCGGCGTTGGCGGCGCTTTCAACGAGGCTCAGCAGCGAGAGTGGCAGGCTGTCGGCGTGAACCCACGTCAGCGGGCCGGGCGGTTGGAGGAATTGATCGCTATTGTGAAGGGCTTGGGCGCCGGGGAAGAGGTGTCCCATCATGGCTGGCATTTCAATCTCGACTCGGTGACGATGCAGCCGACCCCCGTGCAGCAAGGCGGAGTGCCCATCTTGATCGCCTGCCATGGGAGGCTGGACAAGGACGAACAGTTCCGCAGGGCAGCGCGGCTGGGAAACGGCATAATCTCGGTATCAGACTCGCCTGAAGAGTACTCTTACGCAATCAAACGAGTTAAAGACTACGCCTCCCAGGAGGGCAGAGACTGGAAGAGGATGGAGGCGGCCTTTTATCTGACGGTGAACCTGAATAATGACCAGGCTAAGGCTGCGGAGGAGGCCGACAGGTATCTAATGGGCTACTACGGCGCCAATATCTGGGGCGACAGATGGGGTCCTTTCGGCCCTCCGGAACGATGCGTCGAGCGCATCCAGGAATACGTCGACGCGGGCGCGGATACCATAATCGTCCGCTTTGCCTCCTTCGACCAGAGTGGACAGTTGGAGGCATTCGTCAAGGAGGTCCTCCCCGCTTTCAGGTAGATCCGAACCGCTCACCCTGAGCTAGTCGAAGGGGAGCCCATGGCCGCTCTGGTTCGACGGGCTCACCATGAGCGATATTACCACGCCCACACAGCCTGATCCTTCCAACGGAAGGACGAGGGGTTGCTGCCAGACCCCAAAGCCGATGGTATACTTGTGGGCGCCAACGACCGATACACAAAGGCCACCCATGGTCCCTTGGAAAGGAGTGGGATGCGTAAGAACAAGGTGAAGGAGAAGCTTCAACGGGGCGAGCCATCCATAGGTGGATGGGTTTCCAGCGGCAGCCCCCTGGCTTCTGAGATACTCGCCCACACAGGGTTCGATTGGGTGACAGTGGACTTGGAGCACAATGCCATCGACCTGGAGAACCTGCTACATTGCTTCTATGCCATCGCAACGACAGACACAGTTCCAATGGCCCGGACTCCATGGAACGATCCCCAAATAATCAAGCGCGTCCTCGACATCGGGGCCTACGGGTTGTTCGTGCCCAACATATCGAGCCCAGAAGAGGCCGAGCAGGCTGTGATCGCCAGCAGGTATCCCCCAGAGGGAACCCGGGGCATGGGCAGTCTTAGAGGCCAGATCTACGGCGGTTCGGACTACTTCGATGAGGCCAACAATGAGATACCCCTGGTGCTCATGATCGAGGATGGCGAGGCTGTCCGGCGGATCACCGAGATCGCCGCCGTGCCGGGAATAGACTGCCTGTTCATCGGACCCAACGATCTGGCAGCCAGCCTTGGTATACCCGGCGGGTTCGATAATCCCCATCCCGACCACAGGTCGGCGGTTAAGCACGTACTTGAGACCGGGAAACGGTTCGACGTCCCCGTTGGCATCCACTGCGGCGGCGCCGAGGAAGTCAACCGGCGCATCGAGGAAGGGTTCCAGATGATGGCCCTGCTCACCGATGTCCGTTTCCTGAGGACAGCCGCGTCGGCCGAGTTCGATAAGGTCAAGCTGCCGGTTTCTAAAGCGTAGAAAACCGGGATCTCGTATCTGGAGGCATTCGTGTATCCGATAGACCTGGCGGGGGAAAAGGGCATAGTCTTCGGAGTTGCCAACAACCGCAGCATAGCTTGGCATATAGCCAGCGCCCTTGATAAGGCCGGCGCACAGCTTGCTCTGACATATCAGAACGAGAGGCTTAAAGACCGGGTGGCAGAGCTGGCGGGAAGCCTGAACGATGCCCTTCCGCTGGAATGTGACGCTGGCAACGACGAGCAAATTGCTTCGGTATTCAAAGAAGTCGGCCAGAAATTCGGCAGGCTCGACATCCTCGTCCACAGCATTGCGTTTGCGAACCGCGATGACTTGGGAGGGGCCTTCTCCGAGACCGGTCGGGAGGGCTTCCGTGTCGCGCTAGAAGTTAGCGCCTTTTCCTTGCTGCCCCTGATTCGCCACGCTGCTCCACTGATGTCGGAAGATGGCGGGAGCGTGGTCGCCATGACCTTCCAGGCATCGGACCGGGTCTTTCCCGGCTACAATATCATGGGGACGGCCAAGGCGGCTTTAGAGAACGAAGTGAAGCAACTGGCCGCGGAGTACGGCGACCGTAACATCAGGGTGAACGCGATTTCGGCAGGGCCTCTGGATACGCTGGCCGCCAGGGGCATCCACGGCTTCCTGGACATGAAGAGGGCCAATGCCGAAAGGTCTCCCCTAAAGCGCAACATTACCCACGAAGAGGTGGGTAAAACAGCCCTATTCCTGTGTAGCGACCTGGCCAGCGGGATTACCGGCGCCATCATCCCCGTCGACGCCGGCTACCACGTCATGGGTGTATAGGCCTAGCCGATACTGCCGGCGACGTACTCGCCGTCCTCCCATACCGGGTCATAGTTCGACGGGGTCAGCATAGAGCGGCATAGGTGGCTCGCCATGAGCGGGGCCGGGGCCATTCTCGGAGCGGGACTCGTGCCGGTCCTACTCGCGCAGAAGGGGCTCACCATCAACGGAATGTGGGTACCCGAAACGCTCACCCTGAGCATCGTCGAAGAGAGCGCGCGGCCGCTCCCGTGCTACATGCGGTCGGGCGCTTCCATGCCCATCAGATCCAGGGTCTTCGAGAGAACTATCTGGGCTGCCTCCACCAGCTTCAAACGGGCCAGGGTCATCGGATAGTCGGCGGGGTCACTGGACAACACACGGCAGTTCTCATAGAACCAGTGGAAGGCGGTGGCTACTTCTGTAGCGTAATGGGGCAGGTGGTGGGGCTCCAGATTACGGGAGATGCTCTCGACTAACTCGGGCAGAAGCAGCATCTTACGTATAAGAGCAAGCTCGCTTGGGTCCTTCAAGAGCCCAACGTCGCCTTCGCTCCAGTCGATACCCTTCTCCCTGGCGTTTGCCAGGATGCCAGCGATCCGGGCGTGGCCGTACTGGATGTAATACACGGGGTTGTCTGTGGATTGCTTCTTGGCCAGTTCCAGATCAAACTCCATCTGGGACTCTGGTGTGCGGGCCAGGAAGAAGTAGCGGCAGGCGTCGGCGCCCACCTCGTCTACCAACTCTCGCAGGGTCACGAACTCTCCGGCGCGCTTGGACGCCTTGACAAGCTCCTGCCCTCGCTTTAGCGAGACCATCTGGGCGATCATGATGGTGAGCCTTTGGGGCTCTACCCCCAAAGCCGAAAGGGCGGCCCTCATCCTGGGAACATGTCCCTGGTGGTCGGCGCCCCAGATGTTGATTGCCCGGTCATAGCCCCGCTTGACGAATTTATTATGGTGGTAGGCGATGTCCGCCGCGAAGTAGGTGGGCGTGCCCGTGGAACGGACGATTACATTGTCTTTGTCTTCGCCAAGGGCGGTCGAGTTGAACCACCTGGCTCCTTCTCTCTCTGAGACGTAACCGCCGTCTCGGATAATGCCCATGGCTGTTTCATAATCACCGTCCGCATAGAGACGTTCTTCGTTGAACCAGTTGTCGAACTCCACTCTCACGTGGCTCAGGTCGTCTTTTATAAGCCCGACCATCTTATCCAGACCTATCTTGCCCAGCTCACACCGGGCTTCGTCGTCGCCCAGGCTCAAGAATCGGTCGCCATGCTGACCTACAATTTCATTCGCCAGATCGATAAGATACGAGCCTACATAGCCATTTGGGGGAAGCTCAGCCTCTTGACCCAAGGCCTGTTTGTAGCGCGTGTAGATGGAGCCGTAGAACGCCTCCATCTGCGTGCCGGCGTCGTTTATGTAATACTCGGTGGTCACCGAGTACCCGGCGGCGGCCAGCACCTTAGCCAGGGCGCTACCCAGGACGGCGCCTTTGGTGTGGCCAACGTGTACCGGACCGGTAGGGTTTACGCTGACGAACTCCACCAAGACCCTTTCACCGGACCCCACATCAACGTTCCCGTAATCGGCGCCGGTCTGCCGGATAGCCTCGACCTGCTGCACAAGCCACTCATCCCGAAGGCGGAAGTTGACGAACCCCGGCGGTGCCGCCCAAACCTCGGCGAGTTCGTCACTGGGAGGGACGAGGCGCACCAACTCTTCGGCTATCTTGATGGGACTGATGCGGGTGGCGCGGGCCAGCCTCAAGGGGAGGCTTGTGGCGAAATCGCCGTTCTCTGGGTTGGACGGGTGCTCGACAGTGATGTCGGGCATTGTTTCGATCGGAACCAGGCCCTGCTCACGGGCCCTTTCTACGGCCTCTTGGACCTTTCCGACTATGATATCCCGGATCATGATTTCCTACTGAGCAAGCCTATGGTTTACTTATCCTTGTTGAGTTCCATGCCAATGAAGAGAAACTATGCTACCACACAATTGCCCATCCTTCGACTGCCTCTTGGTGAAAGGCTTTTCCGCATAGCCGTCCTTCCGAGAAGGACTCAGAACGACATGGCTCTGGAGAAACCGTTGCCTTGGGTAGGCTCTAGTCCTCTACTATGAAGACTTAGATGTTTGCTCTTCTGGATAGCCAATGAGGTAGGTGATGGATTTCTGGTCTGGTTCCTGTCCTATTTCCCAAACAAAGCCATCAGAATCAAGCCCATTTACCAGGCCCTGTAGCTCCCGGATTGAGTACAGCCGAAAACCAGACGCGAACGCGTCCCACCCAACGGAGAAAGGGACAATCGGGATCATATATGTCCAGAGCAACCGGCTCCATCTGAAAGGTCGGACGAAGGGCGTAGCCAGCAGTATCGCAAGGGGGTTGCCAAGTAATGGTACCAGAAGAGGTGGAGGCGACGGAAATGCGGAGAAGCCGAAAATCCCAATAGGGCGCCGCGAATCAACAGCGTCTTGCAATATCCGGCTCGCTATCTCAGGTTGGAAATGGTGAAACGAAGTGAAGAGGGTTCTGAACCCTGATAGATGAGACGGAACCCTGGTCGCATCTACTGGCTCGTCAATAAAAGTAATACCCTCATGAGACACTTTCTGCGCGTATTCGAAAGCCATGCGGTTGGGGTATTTATCGGTGAGAGTGACGCGTATCGGACCCCCGGCCTCGGATAGCTTCCTATATATTCCAAGAACGGGCCCGGCTCCACCAGAGCAGAGGTCGAGAATCTCTGTACTTCCGCTTTTGGCTAGTGCACTCTTGAGTCTAGGGACGATCGGCTGGTAAATACCCCCAACCTCGGTGATGAAACGGAGGATATCCGTACCAGCATCACGAATGGATGCGGGTATCCAGTCCTGGTCCTCCAGCTCTGGGAAATGAACTCGCTTCATGAAGTCTTGCTCTGCTCGACGTTTAGACTTATCCAGAATCTATCCACTCGCGCTGCCCTATAGCCCGTACCGAAAAGCAAAGCAGGTCGTGGAGTGAAGGGGCATCTTAGACTTGGTGAGTTTTGTGTGTGGACAACGCCGCCTATCGGCTGCGGGCCTCTTCGACCACCCACTGGATGGCATCGACCACCAACTCGGGCTGGTTACGTGGAATCCCGTGGTCGCTCTCTTCCGCGATCACGTGGGTGCTGTTCGACGAGAGGTCCAACAGCTCCTGGTGCATCTCCAGCCGGACATTATTAATTCTCTCAGCCACATCCGGGGGCGCATCTCTCCCCACTATGCCGGCGGACAGCACCACCAGCGGAATGTCGGCAAGGTCGGGGCCCAAGAAGTCGGCTCCATCAGGAAACACCATATCGGCGTCATGGCCGGGGTTGCCGTACAGTTGCCATTCTTCAGGAGTTAACACTGCCTGCAATCGATCCCTTGGGTCGCCGCTGGAGGTATCGACCATCACCATCCCCACGATCTCGTCTGGATATTGGGTGACGAACTGGCGGATTATTATGCCGCCGAGCGAGTGGCCCACCAGGACGTAGGGAGGGTGAACGCCGGCTGCTGCCAGCAGAGCGTGCAGCTCTTCGGCAATGGCCTGGATAGTACCGTGAGGAGGCAACGAGCTACTGCGACCAGTGCCGGACCGGTCGTAAGCACACACATGGGTGAACTTGGTCACATCGGGCTTCACGAATCGCCAACTCTCAGAGTGGCCCGCTCCCCCTGCCTCCATCACTACCGTCGGGCTGCCTTCACCTTGGCAGGTGAGGTAAAGCTGGCGCCCATCGCCGACATCAACCAGTCCTGGACTTCCGATCTCCTCCTCATCACCCTCGAAGAAACCGCTGGCCTCCGCCCGTGCGCTTTCCTCATCGTTGAGGCAACCGACCATCGCCTGGAACGCTTCGCCCCACGCCACCTCATCAAAGAAGATGGTCTTCAAGTCGTGCTCACTCAACGCGTTACTCATACAGGCGATGCTGGCATCGGCAAGCCCGCCCAGCCCGATAACCACGTAGCCGATGAAAAATCGGGAGATGGACTCGTTACTGAGACAGCGGGACAGGAGATCATTTTCTAGCTGCTCAGAGTCCTGGGAGAAATCACTCCGCAGGAATTGACTGTACTCCATGCCACCGAGGCCACGGCGTATGCACTCCCCTTCCTCGGCTGGAAGCTGCTCCATAATATCCTGACCGGTCGCCTCTTCGCCGAAGGCTATGGGTGGCACCGGCACTGGCGCAATCACCGCCTTCCATCTTTGGTAAGTTTCACCGTCGAAGGTCATCGTGACACTGGTTATCTCACCACTCAAAACTACCGTCTCCAAAGTGTCTGTGAGGGGACCGAGGCTGCCTATCTTGTCGTCATCCGTATAGGAAAACCCACCGCGCAGTGCGTTTCCCACGACGTCGGCGTCTGACAGGGTTATCCTCGCGTTAGCCGCGATACTCTGGAGGTTCTCGTCGATCACAGCCCCTTTGCCGACATGAGAATCTGTGATGGGCTGGCCAGTGGGCCCGTAGGGTAAATTGCCCAAGGTGAAGACCACGTCGTCCGCATAAATGTCCCTCAGTGCTTCGACGTCACCGGCGTTGAACGCCGCCAGATAGGAGCTGGTGACCTCTTGAGGGCCTGGGACCGGAGTGGGTGTGGGTGTTGGAGCAGGCGTAGGAGTTGGTGTCGCAACAGGTATCGGTGTTGCCGTCGGTGTTGGTGTAACCGTCGGTTCATCCACACCGCTACAAGCAGCCAGCACCGATACTACCACCAGCGGGACTAACCAGCCCAACCACTTTGTAGGCCGTTGAACAATACCGCTACTCCGATGACGCTGATGAACCTCTGCTTTAGGTCGTCTATGCTGGTTGTCCATATCTCTCAATCCTCGGCCTGCTACTTGATAGGGTTCGGGTGCTCGGCGGCCCCGCCAGCTTGCTAACCATAAGGCAAGCGTCAGAACTGCCAGGATAGGCGTGAGATTAACCAGAAGGTTAAGGCGCCAGCGGAGGCCAACGTAACTATTACTAGGATGCCACCTCCAAGGGCACGCTTCCCGTGTAGCCACCGGCCCACAGCTATGAGGGCCTCGATGCCCATGGGAACTAGTCCCCGTCCCCATAATCGATTCACATCTCCAACAAACGCCCTTGGAACCATTGGTGAGTTCATGCTCCACCTCCGGAAGTAATGTTGACTGGCCAGAAGTCTAATCCGCAGTCAGTCTGATGGGATGAGCCGTGGGGCCTATTGTGGGTGAGCAAAAAGGCCCACCGATACAGTGGGCCTTTCGACCTGGCAGGGCGTCCGTTAGATACTAGCTAGGGTCGTCTGGTGATATGCTGATCAGCCCTTTGCGCAAGGCTACCAGAACGGCCTGAGTCCTGTCGTTGACCTGAAGTTTAGAGAAGATGTTGGCGATGTGGTTCTTCACAGTCTTTTCGCTAACGACCAGCCTAGAGGCAATCTCCTTGTTGGCGAGTCCTTCGCCAGCCGACTGAAGCACCTCAAGCTCCCTTTGGGTAAGCTCCTCATAGGGTAGACCCTGCTGGCGGCGCCCGGGATCCCTCCCAAAGTGCTCCATCACCTTCTTGGCGATGATTGGGCATAATATGACCTCCCCGCGGTAGGCGGCTTCTATCGCCCTCTGTAATTCTTCCGGCTCGGCCTCCTTGAGGACGTACCCTCTAGCGCCCGCTCGCATGCCCGAGAATACCGACTCCGGGTCGTCGAACATGGTGACAAGGATAACGCCGATATGGGGATTCTCTTGAAGGATCGTACGAGTCGCCTCGATCCCACTGGTCCCCGGCATCTTGATGTCCATTAGTATCACGTCGGGGATGAGGTCCCTGGTCTGGGCCACGACATCCTGTCCGCTGGTCGCCTCCCCCACCACTTCGATGGCGTCTATCTGCTCCAGTAGAACGCGGACACCCTTACGGAAGAGGGTATGGTCGTCTGCCAGAAGGACCTTAACCGGTTCCAACTCCAGCCTCCTTTGCCGGGGCGTACAGCGTTATCTCGCAACCGGCCTCAGGGTGGCTATTCACCGACAGGCTGCCTTGAATCAGCTCCACCCTCTCCTTCATGCTTAAGAGGCCCATACCCTGACCTCCCGCACCGGCGGCCACCACGTCGGGATCAAAGCCCTTGCCATTGTCCTTGACCCTTGCCTCGAAGCCGGTGTCTTTGAAGTCGAGACTCACCTCCACTTGACTTGCGTTGGAGTGTTTCTGAACGTTGGTAAGACACTCCTGGACTACACGGAAAGCTGTAATCTCCGTAAGTGGGTCCAACAATCCTTGGCCAGAAACGTTAATAGACCCTTGTATACCGGTTTGCTTGCCGAATTGTTCTAAATACTGGCCGAGGGCTGCCGAAAGGCCCAACTGGTCTAGAGTCAGCGGTCTAAGGCCATGAATGAGTTCCCGGATCTCCTGGACGTTGCCCTTAAGACTTGCAGCAACTTCCTGCAGCTCCTTGTCAGCCTTGTCGGGATCGCTGTGAACCATCCTCCGACTGGCCCTGATCCGGTTGCCGATGGCGGCGAGGGATGGGCCGAGCCCGTCGTGTAGCTCTCGCGATATGCGGCGGCGCTCTTCCTCTTGGGCCAGAGTCACCCGTGCTATTCGCTCCTGTAAAGAACGGGCTCGCTCCTCGACGAGCTTTGCCTCCTGTAGCCTAACTAGATCCTCTCCTGTTTGGTTGATGCTGTCCGCTAATTCTCCCAGCTCGTCCCTGTTTTCTACATCGACCGGCTCCGAGAAATCCCCGGAGGCAAACCTGCGCATGGCACGTCCCATACTATGCAGTGGGCTTATCACCGACCAAGCCATGGCTCCGCCGACGGCCGCTGCCCCCAAGACGCCGAGCACGCCGAGGAAGGGTAATAGCTGGTAGAAGGCACCGTGGTGGGTGTCCTCCAAGTCATTTATAGCAGGAGAAACCTGTCCAAACTGCCGGGCGGCCATCAGCTCTTGAAGAACGTGGATCTCGTTGTGCATGAATGTCATTGCTGCGATCTGTATGAGACTGACTATAGGGAACAGGATAGCGACGACGGCGATGCCGACCTCAAATTTCCAGCGGATGCTGTAGCCGAGGCGCGCAATGACCCGAGAGAGTGGCTTTGTCGTGTACCGCAGAATGAAGTAAATGATCCCAAGCAGGACAAATGCAACAAAGGGACCGAAATTAGAGGCTACCAGCGTCAGCCACGCGACCAAAGCGCCGAAGCCGAACAATACCTGCCTACGGCTCATCCCGATCCTACGATTCTTGGCAACGATCCGCATCGTTTCCAGCCCCTTCTAAACTGAGGGTCACAAATTTATTGGCTATTATAGCTCCCTTAGATGCCATCAGTAATATGTTAAGTAAATCCGGTAGACACTGAAGCATGTCGCATATTTGGGAAATTGAAATGAGTCCCAGGGCCTATGATGCATAGGCAATAAGACCTAAGAGCGGAATGAAGAGGCGAAAGAGCTAGCTGACTTCTTCGTTGACGGGGTCAGAGAGACGGGACAGGGCTTCAACCAGACCCTTGTGGACGGGCTTCTTAAGGCCAGGGTCATCTTCGAGAAGCTTCGTGGCCTCGTCCCTGGCAAGCTTGAGCAGGTCCTGGTCGGACAGTCGAGCGACTCGGAAGTTGGGCAGGCCACTCTGCCTGGTGCCGAAAACGTCTCCGGGTCCCCTCAGCTCGAGGTCGACCTCGGCAAGCTGGAACCCGTCGTGAACGCGCTCCACCGCGGACAGTCGTTCCCTGGCTTCCGGGGTTGGGTCATCGGACAAAAGCAGGCAGTAGCTCTTGTGCTCGCCACGGCCCACTCTTCCGCGGAACTGGTGAAGCTGGGCCAGGCCAAACCGGTGAGCGCCTTCCACTACCATCACCGTCGCGTTGGGTATGTCGATTCCGACTTCGACCACGGCCGTGGAGACCAGTATGTCCAACTCGCCGTCGCGGAACTGTCGCATCACCTTGTCTTTGTCTCGCGCCGCCATCCTGCCGTGAAGAAGACCCAGCCTCAGGTCGGGGAACACGTCTCGGGAAAGCCTCTCGTGCTCCTCGGTGGCAGCCCGTGCCTCGATGGCCTCGGACTCGTCGATGAGTGGGCAGATGACGAAGGCCTGGCGGCCTTCACGCACCTGCTTTCGGACGAAGCCGTGGGCGCCTTCGCGCCTGTCAGGGGGCACGAACCGGGTAAGGATCTGCTGCCTGCCGGGGGGAAGCTGGTCTATGGTCGATATGTCCAGGTCTCCATAGAGGGTCAGCGTCAAGGTCCTTGGAATGGGAGTGGCCGACATGACCAGAACGTGGGGGCTTATGCCTCCCTTCTCCCGTAACGCGGCTCGTTGCATCACTCCAAACCGGTGCTGCTCGTCGACCACCGCCAGGGCCAGCCGGTCCATCTCGACTCCCTCCTGGATCAGGGCATGGGTACCGACGATTATGTCCAGAAACCCTTCCGATGCGCGCTTCAGCAGCTCGCGCCTTACCGACACTTTGGTCGAGCCGGTAAGTAGGCCCACCGAGATGGGCTTCGCGTGGGGATCGATGTACACTGTTGTCACGTTGTCCTCTTGCACCGACCTGGCGAAGCTGGTGAGCATGTTCGATATCGTCGCGAAATGCTGCTCAGCCAGCACTTCGGTAGGTACCATGATAGACCCTTGGTAACCTGCCGCCGCAGTGGCCAGCAAGGCCGCCAGAGCTACGACGGTCTTGCCGCTTCCGACCTCACCCTGAAGAAGGCGGTTCATAGGCGGTGTGCCACGATTGATATCGGCCGTTACCTCACTCAGACACCGCGTTTGGGCTTCCGTAAGGCTGAAGGGCAACGAAGCCATGAATTTGTCCACCAGGTCAGATGTGGCAGGGACGGGCACTCCATCCAGCGCCTCCTGCCATAGCATTTTGCGCATAAGGACAACAAGCTGGAGCTGAAAAAGCTCGTCGAAGGCCAAACGCCTTCGAGAGCGCTCTTGAGAAACTAAGTCGTCAGGGTAGTGGAAACTTCTGATAGCCTCTGCCAGGGGAGGGAAACTGCCCGAAACTCTGGTAGCATCGGGCAGTGGATCTTCGATGTGGGGAAGCCATTCCTCGATGGCCTGGCTAACGATTCCACGGAGCCGCCGGGGCGTTAAACCCTCTGTGAGGGGGTATACCGGAACAAGCCTGGCCGTATGTATCAGACTTTCGTGCTGGTCCAGTACCTCGAATTCGGGCGACTGGAATTGGAGCCTGTCCCTGTACAAGTCAACTCTTCCGCTGAGAGCCACTCTGGTGTTGGGCCTGAGCACCTTGGTCAGATAGCGCCGGCCGAACCATATTACTTTTATGTTGCCCGTTTCGTCGCTGACTACCGCCTCGGTAGCCTTGATCCGGCCTTTACCTAACGCAATCTCCCGTAGCTCCCACACGGTGGCAGCAACGGTCTGATGCTTGCCCGGCTCGAGCTGGGATATTTTCGACACCTGGGAGAAATCGTTATGCCGCCTGGGAAATAGATACAGTAGGTCACCAATGGTGGTGACTCCGAGACGGCCTAACTTGGCGGAGGTCTTGGCCTCGACGCCCTTCAGTATGGTTACCGGTGAGTCGAGGGAGCGTTCCGACTGCGTGACGCTCTTTTTTGCGGACTTCGGCCGGGTTGCAGGCTTTCGAGTGTTGGGGGTGGATTTGAGCACAGCGGAAGGGAGGGGCTGGCCTGACACCTGGAGCTTGTGTTCCAGAGTAGCCAGCCAGACCGACACCCACTCGCGTCTTTGAGAAGGTGTCAGGCTGCTATAGGATATTTTGAGCAGACCCTGGGCTTCGCCGTCTGTAAGAGCTTTGAGCTCCGCTTTCTTGGGCTCGATGAAACGGTCAAGGCCACCGATTACGGCCGTGTCGTTGTGGCCCTTGCTCTCTTCCAGCTCGAGTACCTTTTTAAAGGACTCAAGATCAAGGGGCGCGACGGTCTTTCTGCCGGTCATCTCAAGGCCAATATATCATGGGGCCAGGACCGCCGCTAGCTACCGGACATGAGACCGACGCCAAGCGCGTTCGGGCCGACGTACCTTCCGACTGCCGGGCCAAACCTGGACATGATGATCTCTTCTTTTGGAACAAGATCGCTGAGCCTGTCCCCAAGAGCTTCCGCCTCGTCTGGCGAAGTATTGTGTATTACGGCTAGTCTACGAGCGGGCTCAAGTCCTCTAACAATCTCCTCGAGTTTGTTCAACGCTTTTTGCCTGGTCCGGACCCGTTCCACCGGGTGTACTTCTCCGTCTTGCACACGCAATATAGGCTTGATACTCAGCAGGGACCCCAGGAAGGCGCTGGCCTTGCCGATTCGGCCACCCTTTTGAAGATATTCCAGGGTATCCAGCATGAACTGGCAATGGGTCAGGGGCAAACTGGCGTTGACGCCTTCCACGACCTGGTCACAAGTAGCGCCCGACTCCACCATCTCGGCAGCCTCCAAGACCACCAAGCCCAATGCCATAGAAGCCAAGTTAGAATCGATTATCTCCATGCGGCCACCGCTTGCCGCCTGGGAAGAGGCGTCGGACACGAGGGCTTCCCTGGCCTGCAGCGCCGAGTTCAAAGTGCCGCTGAGCTTGGCGGAAAGATGTATCGAGACGATGTCATGGCCCTCATCGGACAGAGCTTTGTATATGTTCATGAAATCCGCCACCGAGGGCTGGGATGTAGTGGGAAGATCGGAACTGGCTACCAGCCGCTCGTAAAACTCGTCTGGGCCCAGGTCCACGCCGTCCTTGAACTCCTGGTCACCAAAATAGACATAGCACGGAACGACGGTGATACCCTTGCGTTGAGCAAGGTCTGGAGGCAGATCGCAGCTGCTGTCGGTTACTATCTTTACAGTCATGTATTACTCGACCGACGCCATGTAATGATAATGGGGCTGGCCTCCGTAGACCGTCTCTACTTCCACCCCTGAAAGGCCAGTCTGTAAACGTTCCGCGGCTTCCTTGGCTTGTCCCTGGTCGATGTCCTCGCCCCAATACAAGGTCACGAGCTCGACACCTGAAGGGCCAAGCCGCCTTACGGTCTGATCGAGCACGGAGTCAGCCGATTCTCCCGCTTCCACCATGCGTCCGTCCAGGAGACCGATATATTGGCCCTCCTTGACCGACAGTCCATCGACGTTTGCGTCTTTGACCGCCCGGGTGACCTCTATCGTCTTCACGGTATCAAGTGCCCGGTTCATGGCTTCCAGGCTGGCGGCCAAATCGACCTCCGGATTGAATGCCAGCAGGGCTGCAACCCCTTGAGGGATCGTGCGGGACGGGACTACGTGCAGGGTCAACGTCCGGTCCTCGCCGGTGTCTTCGCCTGCCAAAGACACGGCCTGTTGGGCCGCAGGCACGATGTTGCGGTTATTGGGCAGCAGGATCACGTCTGTAGCCTCCACCGATTTGGCGGCATCGAGCAGGTCCTGAGTGCTGGGGTTCATGGTCTGGCCTCCACGGACAAGGGTATCACAACCCAGTTCACCGAACAGCCGCTCGAAGCCTTCTCCCCAAGCGACCGCGACGACGGAGATCTTGCGGACTGCTTGGTCTTCTGGGTCTATTGTTGAAGCTCCGGACTTTCTTCGGTGGAAATCCACGAACTCCTCGTGTTGCTCGTCCATGTTGTCGATGCTGACCTGTTCCAGCGTTCCCAGAGAGACTGCATAGCTGACAACGGGACCCGGATCGTAGGCGTGCACATGTACCTTTACCAGGTTCTCTTCCCCCACGACCACGGTAGAACCGGCCATGGTCAAGAGCTTCTGGCGGATCTCGTCGATATCAAGCTCTTCGCCATGTATCAAAAGCTGTGTGCAATAGCCATAGAGGTCCTCTTCGGTTGCGGCCAGATACTCTTCCTGCACCACTGGCATTGTTACCAGTTGGGCAGTATCTACTGAGTCCGCGTCGCATGGAACACACAGCTCGAATTCCATGTCGTCAACGTTGTGGCCGGCCAGGAAGCAATATGCGCCTTCCAAAATCGTTACGATGCCCTGACCGCCCGCATCGACTACTCCAGCCTCCCTCAACACAGGAAGCTGAAGGGGCGTTTGTGACAGCGCAATCTTTGCCGCTTCCACACCGGTTCCCCAGACCGTAAGTACGTCGTCATGGTCACCCGCGACCTGTCCTTGGGCCGCTTCAGAAAGCTTGTGGATCACCGTGAGCATGGTGCCGTCAACCGGCTTGCCTACCGCTCTGTAAGCCGCTGTAGACGCCGACTGGAATGCCGTCGCGAGATCCGGTCCATCAAACTGGTCTTTACCGGATAGGCCCTCTGCCATGCCCTGGAAGAATTGGGACAGAATAACGCCGCTGTTACCCCTCGCGCCGAGCAGAGCACCATGGGCCATAGCGCCCACTGTGGTCCCAGCAGAGGAGGAAGGGAACTTTTGGGTTGCCTCGTTCGAGGAGCGCATAGTCAGTAGCATGTTGGTGCCGGTGTCTCCATCGGGTACTGGGAAGACATTGAGGGCGTTGATGGCGTCACGGTACCGTTCGAGACACCTGGTGCCTGCTTCGAAAGCGCCCCTAAGACTAGCTCCGTCTATGCTTGTCAATTCGGACATAGCTATGTTAAGTTATGATATTGGATTGTACCTATGTCTAGCTGGGCGGCCAAACTAGAGTTGAACCATTGAAATGTGAAGTCTGCGGCAAGGTACCCATGGCAGGGAACAACGTCAGTCACTCGAAGCGACGGACGAAAACCCGATTCATGCCCAACGTACACAAACTGACCCTGACTACTAACGGGGATTCAAAGAAGGTTAAGATCTGTACGCGCTGTTTGAGGAGTCGGCATAAAGTCGCCCGCGCTTAAGGACTAGAAACGCCATTTATGCTGTCGCGAAGGCGTTTCATGGCGCTCTCCACCGAGTCCACTCTGTTGTAAATCGCGGAACCCACCACCAGTATCGTCGCGCCTGCCTTCACGGCATCTGCCGCTGTCTCAGCGTTAATCCCTCCATCGACCTGGATCTCTGCCTCGTACCCCCGCTCTTTTATCAGTTCTGCCAGTTTGGCTACTTTTTCAAGCGCCTCGGGAATCAACTTCTGGCCCGCAAAGCCTGGATTGACGGTGCTTACGAGGGCGATGTCCACATAGGTAAGCACCTCCTCCATAGCGTTTAGAGGCGTTGCCGGATTTACGGCTATACCCACCTTAACGCCCTCATCCTTGACCTGATGGATAAGCCGATGGAGGTGTAGTGTGGACTCCGTATGAACGATGACGTGGTCGGCACCTGCCTTCACAAAGTCGCTCAAGTAGCGTTCAGGCCGGTCGATCATCAGATGGACGTTTAACGGGAGGGTGGTTGCGGCCTTTATGCCTTCCACCACGACCGGTCCCATGGTGATGTTCGGCACGAGGTGGCCGTCCATGACGTCAAGGTGGAGGTAGTCTGCTCCGGCCCTCTCGGCCTCGACGGCCTGCTCCCCAAGTCGCCCAAAGTCGGCGGCCAGAATAGAGGGCGCTATCTTAACCTTAGTAGCCAAACTTCCCTCCTTCATGCTTTGCTCCCTGAGAGAGTCGCAGAACGATGTAGCAACTTTCTGGCCTCGATTAACGATTTCTCCACCTGGCTTGGAGCGGTTCCTCCCTCGACATCGCGGTCGGCAACGGAGGACGCCGGAGTAATATTATAGACATCCTTATCGAAGAGAGGTGAGAATTTTCTGAACTCCTCCAGGGACAACTGGTCAAGGAGCTTGTCGTCAGACTGCGCATACTCACACAGCTTCGCCACGATCCCATGAGCTTCCCTGAAGGGAACCTGCTTGCTCACCAGATAGTCCGCAAGGTCCGTCGCCAGAAGATATCCTTGCCCAACCGCCTGTGAGAGGCGCGAGGTGTTGACTTCGAGGGTCGATAACATGCCTGACATTACGCCCAGGGTGGCCATGAGGGTATCGACGGTATCGAAGGTGCTTTCCTTGTCTTCTTGGAGGTCTCTGTTGTAGGTCAACGGCAAGCCCTTAAGCACCGTTAGGATGCCAATCAGGTTGCCGTACACCCTTCCCGTCTTGCCACGGGCCAACTCGGCGTAATCTGGGTTACGTTTTTGTGGCATGATGCTGCTTCCGGTGACGAATTCGTTCGCCAGTTTGATAAAGCCGAACTCCTGGGAAGACCAAATGACCAGATCCTCGGCCATCCGTGACAGATGCATCATGCAAATGGCTGCGCAGGACTGGTACTCGACGAGAAAGTCCCGGTCGGCGACGGCATCCATGCTGTTGGGGCTCACCTTGCTGAATCCCAACTCTTTCGCCAAGAAATCTCTGTCCGTCGGATAGGGGACCCCTGCCAGGGCACCACTGCCAAGGGGAAGCACGTCGGCGCGCTGCCAGCAGTCCTGGAAGCGAGCGGCGTCCCGTTCGAGCATGTGGAAGTAGGCTAACATGTGGTGGGCGAGCAGCACCGGCTGGGCCCTCTGGAGATGGGTATATCCCGGCATCACCACGTCTTTATTGGGTTCAGCCACGTCCAGCAGGGCCTTCTGCGTATCTCTGATCGCGGCTACGGTATCGCTTATGGCCTCTTTGATGTACATGCGCATGTCCGTGCACACCTGATCGTTGCGAGAACGCCCGGTGTGGAGCTTGCCCGCTACGTCAGCGCCGGCCTTGTCACAGAGGCGGGCTTCCACGTTCATGTGAATGTCCTCTAGGTCGGCGTTCCACGGGAAGGAGTCACTCTCGATCTCTTCGCGAATTGAGACGAGCCCCATGATGATGAGCTCAGCCTCCTTGTCTGAAATAATGCCTTGTCTGGCCAGCATGCGGGCGTGGGCCACCGAACCGGCGATGTCCTGCTTGTACAGCCGCCGGTCGTAGTGAATGGAGACCGTGTAGTCTTTCCGTTTGTCGTTCAACTTAAGCCCCAGCCCATATTATAAAGGATAAGTTAGGATGTGAACGCGATGACACGGAAAGACGTTCTTACAGGATTGGATGCGGTCTCGGAAACCTCTGGAAGGACGAGGAAGTTCTCGATGCCGCCATACTCGCAACGTGGCGAGAGCGGGGGTACCACTGACCGGGCGTTCCCCGCTCTCGCCACAATATGCGCCCTTTATGGGATGTTTACCTGTATCTCGCAGTCCGGATCGGCAGTGTCGTTCTCCGGGCTTCCGTCGAAGTTGGCTCCGCCATGGCCGATATCGGACCCAGGCCCGCAGAACAGATCATCATCATCGGGCCCTCCAAACAGAATGTCATCTCCGTCGTCGCCCCTCAAGATGTCGTTTTGGGGGCCGCCATGGATGTAGTCATGGCCAGCGCCACCTGCTATCCTGTCGGTCTCCGTACCACCAAATATGACATCATCGTCTGGGCCACCCAGGATTTTGTCCCAGCCTTGTGCCCCTTTGATGAAGTCCATACCTTCGCCGCCGCTTATCATGTCTGGTCCGGCACCGCCGTTGATCCAGTCATTCCCAGGGCCACCCAGGATGATGTCGAGGCCCCCCCTGACCGCAGATCGTGTCGTTGCCTCCATAGCCGATGATCGTATCGCCACCAGAGAAGCCTTGGATCACGTCATCTCCAGGCGTTCCCACCAGAAAATCGTTTGCGGCTGTACCTACGATGGTCGCAGCTAGTCCGTTGCACATAGCTACCTCTGCCTGGACGTCGTCACCCGCGTCCTCGCCGGCAGCAAAAGTGTTCACTCCAATCGCCATAAAGGCGACCGCCGCTATGAGGATAGGAAACACTATACCTAGGAATCTCAACCTTCTTCTCATTTCATCCTCCTTATTCCGAATTGATTGAGGTGGACCCCAAAATTCGGACAGGTGGCTAAGAGAGAGTCCCACTCCTAAAATAGGACGGAAACAAGGAGCAGGACATGAAGCAAACACGTAAGAAGCACAGCCCAGTCTTCAAGGCCAAAGTGGCTTTGGCCGCGCTCCAAGGGGAGCACACCATTGCAGAGCTGGCCAGCCGGTTTGAAGTCCACCCGAGCCAGATCCATGCCTGGAAGAAGGCCTTGACTCAGGGGGCGCCGCACCTCTTTGAAAATGGTGCTGGACGCCAGGAGAAGGACCAAGAGGTCCTCACTGCCCAGCTCTACCAACAGATTGGGCAGCTCAAGGTGGAACGGGATTTTTTGTCACGGAGCTTCGGGTTGTGAGCCGGTCCCAACGCCGGGCCATGATTGACCGAGAAGAACCGAAGCTGTCTCTGGTGCGCCAGTGCGCCTTGCTGGGTATCAGCCGCTCCGCGTTGTACTACCTGCCAACCGAGGCCGGCGCCGAGGACATGGAGTTGATGGCCCTCATAGACCAACAGTACCTGAAGACACCTTTCTACGGCTCCAGAAGGATGACTGCCTGGCTCAGAAATCACGGACACCAGGTCAACCGCAAGCGGGTCCGCCGGCTGATGCAGCTGATAGGCCTGGAGGCCATCTACCGGCGTCCCAACACCAGCAAGCCAAACCCAGGGCATAAGGTCTATCCGTACTTGCTCAGGGGGCTGGAGATCAACCGGGTCAACCAGGTGTGGGCCACCGACATCACCTACATACCCATGGCTCGGGGTTTCCTCTACTTGGTGGCCATCATGGACTGGCACAGCCGCTACGTGCTGGCCTGGCGGCTGTCCAACACCCTGGAGGTAGACTTCTGTGTTGCGGCTCTGGAAGAGGCCTTGAGCAAGGGTCGGCCACAGATCTTCAACACCGACCAGGGCAGCCAGTTCACCAGCGAGGCCTTCACCAGCATGCTGCTGGCGCAAGGCGTTCAAGTGAGCATGGACGGCAGGGGCCGGTGCATGGACAACGTCTTCGTGGAACGGCTGTGGCGCAGCATCAAGTACGAGGAGGTGTACCTGAAGGCATACCAAAATGGGACTGAGGCCAGAAAGGGGATTGGGGCTTATCTGGCCTTCTACAACCAAGAGCGGCCCCATCAAGCCCTGGGCTATCGGTCACCGGGTCAGGTGTTCCATGCAGTGAGCCCACAAAGGTGTTTACTGGAACTTCCACCAGCCTTACCATCGGATGAAGGTTTACGAGACACCCCAGCGGTAGACTCTCTTATTTTAGCCTCACCGCTGTCCTGATGATGGGGTCCACTTGAGATAGTATCTAGACCATTGCTTGAGTTAGGGCACCGGTTTCTTCGGCTCCTCCCTTCCTAAAACCGACATTAGGCTACCCCTGCATACCAGAAGAATGAAGCTAACATAGACGGGTTCGGGAGTCAAACCACTGGCTGACCAGAGGTCTGACTCCTAGGGAATTGGGGTTTTTGGCCCGCTGGGGATAAGAGAGCAAGCCAGGCTAGGAATGCCTGAATCAGAGGAATGTGGCGACGACATTTGGTGCGGGCGAGATGATCTTAGCTGGCTTAGCCTTCACGTCTTGAAGAAGCCTCGGAACTTCTCTTTGACCTTTTCCACTTCGTCACCAACCCTGTCCCGTAGTTCGCTTGCTTCCTCGGAAGAAACTGCCTTGAATGACTGGGGCACCATTTTCCACTCGAGAAGCCGTCTCTCCGCGGTATCTATTGACAGCTCGAAGTCGGCTGAGGCGGTAGATCTCCACTTGAAAGTCAGCAGCCCAACTTCAAGTGGCGCACTAGCATTTGCGACTACTCGACACCTGCCTTCGGCCAGGTCCTCTGGGTCGGAGAACGTCCACTCAACCTTTTGCTTGATCTGGTTCTCAATGAGCGAACTGGCGACCTTCTCCAACATCGGCGTCCCCTGCGTGACCGCCAAGCCCAGCATGCGGGACACCTGATCAATGCCAGAGCGAGTCCACTCCCTGGCAACTTCCATGGCTATTTCCTTTGGGTCCTCTTTGGGGGATGGGGCCGCTATCTCCGACCCAGATGGGGTAACTGGTGCGTCGGAATCGCCGCTGAGCGATGTGGAGCAGTCTCCACAGAACTTAAATCCCGGCGGATTTTCGAATCCGCAACTCGGACACCAGTTCAAGAGTGGTGTGGCGCACTGGCCACAGAACTTCATCCCTTCGGGATTCTCCGTGCTACAGCTTGGACAGATCGCCGAAGCCATCGGATGACCTCCTTGCGACAGGGATACACTCAGGTCACAACAGAAGATATTATACCCGGCCAACTCGCTTGGAAAGAACGCATACGGGCCAGACCGAGGATGCCAAAGCTGCGGTGGAGTAGATGAGGTGAAGTTAGGACGCTACGATAGGGAGGAAACGGAGGAATGATATCAGGGGCTCACCTGGGGAGTTGCCTTAGCACCCTGGAAGCAGGGACAAGCTAGCGTAAACTTCGCCTTAGATCGCGTAGCCTTTCTCTGGCCATTCGAGATGCCAACAGAGGCACAAAGTCCGTGAGACGCGCAGGTTGAAGCGAGGCAACGGATTCCTTGACGCACCGATGGACATGTTCACCGGAAACCTGCCCGGAGAACTCTTTGCTCAACGCTTGGACCTCTTGTTCGATCCGGTCCTCAAAGGAAATAACCACGGTAAGCCCTCTTTAGAGTTTAGATAGTTCCGGTGGGTCCGGAATCTTGGCGAACCTAAGTTACAGGTTATAGCCAAAAGGGCCTGGTTCAAATGGGGAGCGTACCTAAAGGTTGAGGGTGTCGGCACCCGTTATCTCGGTGCCGTGTGCCCATGCGACAAGATGTCATGCCCCTTGAATTCGCACTATCCTCCGAGCTTGTCGGTTTGGCTGCACGAAATAGCGGCCGGACGAGGGTTGAGGGAAAAAGTGTCAATGGCGTTTCCATCAACGTTAATTGCCTGGACATCCATCGTCTTGCCGGAGACCGATACCAGGAGGAAGTGTAATACTGACTCACTGACCGCCGTGAAGTCGCCGGATCCAACCGATCTGACATTGGAACCACCCCACCCCCCCCCCCCCCCCCCCGTGACGACGTGCACAACGCCATGTTGAGGAGTCGAGCGCTGGTAGTCGTGGTCGTGGCCGGTCAACACAATGTCGGCGCCTCCCTCTATCAGGACGGGCTCAAGTACCTGTCTTAGACCTGTATCAGACCCGTGTTTCCCGGACGAGTAGAGCGGGTGGTGAAAGTAGACCACCTGCCATAGGCTGTCGGAGCAGATCAATCGCTCCCTGAGCCATTCGATCTGGCGGCCGTCCACCCGATTTGAGTCCACCGCCAAAAAGTCGACTGGACCATCGGTGAAGTGATAGTAGCGATGGGGCATGCCGAGCGTGGATAGGGTCTCTGCCAGATCGTCCGAGTCATCTACGTCATGGTTCCCAAGAGCCGGGTGGAATTCGACCCCGGCATCGAACAGGGGTTTGTAAGGCTTGTCGATGACGTCCGGGGCTCTGTCCACCACGTCGCCCCCGTACACGTTGTCGCCGGCAGTAAGCAGCAGACTGAAGGGTTGCTCTTTATAGGCCTCGGCCATCTCACGAGCAACCCTAAATTGGCCCGTGCCACCTGTTCCGGCGTCTCCTATGACTGCGAAGGTTACCGCATCCGGAGAATCAGGCCACGCTTTGGGTTCAAGAGTGTTCTCGAACCCAGCGAAGGGGTCCGCCTGCGTAGAAACTACGAACCCAGTCCACGCGGCTAGAGCAAGGATGAGGACTGCGCCAAGTGCTATTCCCGTTTTGACCATCGTGCAATCTCAAGCTCTCAGCCGTCGTCAACTCGCCCTAGGTGCGGAACGGTACTTGATCCTAGTCATCTCCATCCTGCTCATTCTCCAACACCTGCCCCAGGATGGTGCCATTAGCGGCGTCAACCTTCACATCATGGTCTCCGACGTCCACGTTGAATACAAGCCGCCCTTCATACATTTCAATGTCCACCTCACCCAGCGCGCCGGTTGCAGCCGTCTGAGCCGCGGCTATCGCTTCTTCGAGACTGATGGATGCCTGATCGAGGAGTTCAGCGCCGTCATCTATCTGGCCCGGGGTGCCATCTGAGGTTAAGGCACCAGAGGCCCAGGTCACCCCAGTACCAACCAACACCAGGATTACGACTGAGCCAACAATCAAGTAGATGCGTTTACGGAAAGTCACAGCCACTTCTCCTTCTCAATGGGGTCTACACTCCATGGTTTGAGTGTACGTTGCCTACATGAAACTACGATGAAGTCAGTTAAGATTCCTATCCTATTTCGGTCGTAGACGCCTATGACGCCAGAGCAGGGCCATCCCGATCAATGTCGGCATTGCGATGGCGAGGGGCAAGACGCCTTGTGGATTGACGCTTCGCTTCTCGTCGACGTGCACGGGCACGCCATTGGATACGGCGAGCGTTGCTGGGTCCACGCCGGCGTTCGCATCGATAGCGACTGCGTAGAGGACGAAGTCACCTCTCCCAATTGGCGTTAGAGTCCAGGGCTCCGTCACCTGTTTCCCGGACCCTATCTCCCCAATGGACTTCGTCAAGGTAGGAGTCCAATCCTCGGGGTCCACAGAGCCGTCCATTCTGGGTTCGGTGATGTCGATGTGGATTGCCATCTCAGGAGTGGGTTTCGTGTCCGTGTTAACAACGGTAATTTTGACGTCGACCGGCGTGCCTACCGACGTAGAGAGTCGCCCAGGCGCCACACTTACGGTAAGTTGGCTTCCCGGAGTATCGGCCACTGCAGACGTGCCGGGCACTATCCACAGGCCAAAGACCATAAGTATGAAAGATATCATTAGACCGTAGCGTTTCACGGGGTGCCTCCCAGGCCAACCTTGCGAGAACTGGCCACAGCGACCACCGTAAGGACGACCGTGGCAATGGCCGGCGAAATCAGCAACTTCCACTGGCTGGCCCAGGTCGCTTGGTCTACGATCACCCGCCCCGCAAGCTTGAGTCCGGCAGCGACCGGATTTGCCATGATCAACAAATCTCCGAGGACACCTCGGGTAGCGGAGCCAGGCAATTGGCTGGGAGCGGCCAAAGCCAGAAGGATCACAATAGCGATGATGAGGCTGGAGCGGTTCGTCCGCGATACCGAGCTTACAGCCAGTCCGAAAGCTGTGAGTGAGGTGGCGACCAGAGTGCCTGCCACCAAGATCACGAGGACCGCATCAAGAGCGACCCCCGGTCCATGAGCCAGAACCAGGATGTAGGGAACGGCGACGACCAGCGCGGCTACCCACACGGTTAGCGCTGCGAGGAGCTTTCCTACCACCAGGTCGCGGCGCCGGACCGGTGTCAGCAGCAGGTGTTCGAGGGTACCTCGTTCGCGCTCGCCACTGATCGCGTCGGCGCTGATGACCAGAGCCGAGAGGGTTCCCAGTGCGACAGCAATCCGGACGAACAACCCCACGGCTTCTCGAGCGTCCAGCAAGTTCAAGTCCGCGTTGCCGGCAACGATAAAGCTTAATACACTCAGTACTACGCTGTAGCCCAGAATCATCATCAGGCCGCGCGTACCGAACCACAAGTCGCGAAACTCTTGTCCGGCGACCACTGCCCATCCATAGCGCGGGCTCGATCCAATCGTTGATCCGGCGGTTTGGACGTCATTCGTCATTTCTACGATTCCTTAAATCCCATCGGTCAGTCGAAGGAAGGCGTCATTCAACGTTGCGCCTTCAAGCTCAAAAGAAAGCAGTGGGACGCCGGCAGAGATTAGAGCCGCAGCCACCGAGTTGGCTCCGGCGCTTCCTGTATTTGTGATCTCCACTCGGATCTCTCTAGGACGGGATTCCACCGGTTGGACAGCTAAGACTTCAGTCTCTTGGGACAACCGTGACAAGGCAACATCCATGTCAGCCAGAGCCACACGGACGCGGATCGACCGGGCCACACCGGCGTGTTGCACGACTTCATCGACGCTCCCAGTAGCCACGACCCGCCCCTTGTTCATGATGACGACTCGATCACACACCCGCTCGATCTCGTCGAGAAGGTGGCTGGTAAGGATGACGGTAGTGCCTCCCTCGTTGGCGATGCGCCGAATACGCAGGAGGACCTCCTCTTTACCGGCGGGATCGAGCCCGAGGGTCGGCTCGTCGAGAAATAGCACATCGGGTCGGTTGATCAGAGCACGTGCGACACCGAGCCGTTGTCGCATCCCTCGGCTGAACGTCCGGATCCGGCTGTGGGCTCGGTCGCTAAGCCCCATCTCGCCAAGGAGGCTTAGCCCTCGCTCGTGGGCGACTTGGCGCGGAATCCCATGGAGACGCCCGTGGTAACGCACGTACTCAATCGCCGTCTGGTCGAGCGGATAGCCGGAACTCTCCGGGAGGACACCGATCCGGCTCCTTATGAGATCAGGGAACCGGCGGTCGATCCCTGCGACCGTCACCTCACCGGCAGCCAGCGGAAGGATCGTTGTCAACGCCCTGATGGCGGATGTCTTTCCAGCTCCATTCGGACCGAGAAGGCCAAGCACCTCACCGGGGCCGGCATCGAAGGTCGCTTCATCGACCGCTATGGTCCGGCCGTAGCGTACAGTGATGCCTTTGCACGACACAGAGAATTCCTTTGACCGTGGTTCGGGCGGAGCAACTGTGCTTGCCAGGCCCACTGGTGTGCTAGGGAAGCTTTGAGAGCTAGTCACAAGCCTTGGTCCTCCTTTGCAACTCCATTGAGTCTAGGATGCCCACATGAAGCTACAATGAAGGTGTCGTTAAGATTGGCTTAACGCGAGGTTGGTAGCAGGATCACAAAAGTTGAGCCCTTACCAGGAGCGCTGTTGACGTTTATGGAACCTCCGTGGACTTCGGCAATCCAGCGAGAGATGGCCAGTCCAAGCCCCACGCCGCCCTCAGCACGACTTCGCGCCTTGTCGGCACGGTAGAACCGGTCGAAGAGATACGGAAGATGTTCAGCGGAAATCCCAATACCGGTATCGTGGACCCGCATCTCTACCTTATTCCCGTTTACCTTCCAGCCAACGGTCACTTCTCCGCCGGACTGGGTGTACTTGATAGCGTTGTCAAGGAGGTTGAGCATAAGCTGCAGCAAGAGGTCCTCGTCCGCCTGTATGGTGACAGGGGGGCCGGGGTCAATCTTTAACTCCGCACCCTTGTCAACAGCCGTGGGCCGGACTTGCTCTGAGACTCCGGTGACGACTTCACCAACATCGATATTCTCGAAGGACAAGGGAATTTGCCCGGCATCGGCACGGGTCAGGGTGAGGAGACTCCCGGCCAGACGGATAAGACGGTCTACTTCATCGTTGACGGCCTGAAGGACCTGCCGGTAGGCCTCGGGCTCACGCTCTTTCTGAAGAGAGACATCGATCTGTCCTTTAATGATTGTCAATGGAGTCCTCAGCTCATGTGAAGCATCGGTAGTGAACTGGCGCTGGCGCTTAAATGCATCGTCCAGCCGAGCAATCATCTCGTCAAAGGTGCGCGCCAAACGCCCGACCTCGTCATTAGGTAGTCGCAGTTTCAGCCGCTGATTGAGGTCTTCCGCCGATATCTGGCGCGCAGCCCTGGTTATGTTGTCGATAGGCGACAGCGCACGTCCTGCTAAGAAGATGCCGCCTAAGCTAGCCAGTACCAGAACCACTGGATAGGCTATGCCCATTATCAGCAGCAGTCTAGACAGGGTGTCAGAGACGTTGTCTTGGGCTTGTCCCACCTCTAACGCCCCGAGAATTACCCCATCCCGTATAATTGGCAACATTTTCACACGGACTGGATCATCACCAATTTTGATACTGCGGGTTGTAGCCGTGCCTGCTATCGCGTTTGCCACGACCCTGGTATCTACGGGAACCTGGTCCAAGGCAACTGAGTTACCAAACCTGAGGCTACCTGATGCATCAAACACACGGGTGAAGCCCTCATCAGGGTCTTCTGAGGCCACTTGACCGGGCAGAACAAGCTGGTCCCCTTCGACTTGAATAATGTTAAGGAGGGTGTCAGCCCGATTCTGGATGGATCGATCGAGATTCTGGTACAGGTCGTGGCGCAGCAACAAGTAGACTCCGGCGCTGAACGCGGCCAGAATTACAGCTAATATGATGATGTACCAAAGAGTAAGCCTCAATCGGATGGAAGCACGAGCAAACACAATCACTCCGACCGGCGGGAGGAGATTCTATAGCCCGCGCCGCGAACGGTCTGAATCAACTTGCATAGAAAGGAATCGTCTATCTTCCGCCGGAGATTCCGGATGTGGACGTCGATGACGTTGGTAGCGTTGCCGAACTCGTAGTTCCAGACATGCTCGGAGATCATTGTCCGGGTGAGAACCCGGTTGGGGTGGCGTAGTAGGTACTCAAGAAGACGACATTCTTTGGTGGTAAGCTCTATGGCCGCCCCTTGCCGCGATACTTCCAAGGTGGTCGTATCCATTGTTAGATCGTCTACCTGTAGCACGTTTTCCACCACGGCTGGCTCACGACGCATCAGCGCTCGGAGGCGTGCCAGCAACTCTGCAAATGCGAAAGGTTTGACCAGATAATCGTCGGCGCCGCTGTCCAGCCCTTTTACCCGGTCTTCTACGGCATCCCGTGCCGTGAGCATAAGTATGGGTGTAACCAATCCCTTGTTCCGCAGTCCACGGCACACTTCTATGCCGTCGAGCCCTGGGGGCATCACATCCAGGATTATCAGGTCAAAGGCAGCCACATCGGTCCACTGTAGAGCTTCATCTCCATCAGGGGCTACATCCACCGCATAACCCTGTTCCGACAGCCCCCGAGCGATAAAGTCAGCGATCCGATCTTCGTCTTCTACTAGCAATACACGCATGGTCGTTCAACCCGACGTTTGGTTTACAACAAATATACTCAGGGAAAATTAAGAACACATTAACGCCCAACCGGGCGGCCGCCGATCAGCGCTCCGGGACTCCGCTGGTGCTACCCCCGACCAAGATAGAGTTGGTCCACAGGCATAACGACGGACTCGAGCATATTGACGTTGGCCGGCAGCGCAGCCATCGTGACCGCCACCTTGGCGATATCGTCGGTCGTCATCATAGGTTCTTGGTCCTTGGGGACATCGCTGCCCACCCTTTGCTCTGTGGCCACATTGCCAGGATGAAGACAACTTGCGGCCACACCGTACTCCCGGCCCTCCAAAGCGGTCGACTTGGTGAGCCCAACCAGACCGTGCTTGGTAGTAGCGTAGGGCGCAGAATTCATTCTCGGCATTTGAGCGGAGATACTCCCGATGTTGATTATCCGACCGGCTCGCTGCCGCTTCATGATCTTCATGGCTTCCCGGCTGCAAAGGAAAACTCCTGTGAGGTTTACGCTCAGAACGTGTTGCCATGTCTCCAGGGAAAGCTCTTCCAATGGTCCACCATCGAAGACTCCCGCGTTATTAACCAGAACGTCAAGCCGCCCGTGCGTCCGTATGCACGTGTCAAACAAGGCCACAACCTGGGCTTCGTCCGTTACGTCAGTGGGCTGAACGACCACGGTGGCACCGAGGGGGCGTAGCTCAGAGGCTGTATTTTCCAACACATCCGGGTTTCTGGACGCGATGACCAAATCCGCCCCTTCACGCGCAAAGGCTCGTGCTATTCCCTTACCGATGCCAGTTCCAGCCCCGGTAATTATGGCTACCTTGCCTTCGAGTTGACCCATGGCCCGAACCCCCATATGTGCCTGTCCAATGGCACAGCCAGTTCACAGCGTAACGATATTATATGCGGTTAACTAGCTCACGAGTAATCGGTCGTGTACGGGATCATGTCATTGGGCGGGAAAGGGGAGCATCTAACTCGCATTTACTTGTTAACAGCGACACTTGAAAAAACCCATGCTGGCGCAAAACTCGGCGTCCCTAGTTCGAACCGCACCCGGGCCATCCCTTACTGGATAGTATCTTCACGGCTTACAATCAGGTCTATGCTCGCCGTATCCTCGATGTACCCGGATAAAGTGACTGGTTGTCCTCCTATTGTGATGATCCACGGTGCGGCAAACTCGGCCAAGGTGTGGACATATTGGCAGCGAGAGTTAGCTGCGCACGGATGGACATCTCATGCTGTTGACTTGCGCGGCCACGGCCAAAACCCCCGTTCAATCTTTCTCGTACCACAATGGACGACTATGCGACGGACGTTCGTGAATTCACGAAACAGTTGCAACAGCCGCCCGTCATTGTCGGCTGGAGTATGGGCGGACTCATCGGGATGATAGTGGCGTCCCAAGGACTAGGGGTAGCCTGTGTTGCTCTCGCGCCGAGCCTCCCCGCCCAGCAGTTGGATACTTCTGTGAAATTGCGGACCGGAGAATTCGGACCCGAAGAGTATGGCATCATAGACGACGATCCAGAAAACCAGACCACGATGCCGGACTTGGATTCGGAGGAGCGCAGGCTGGCTCTAGCCTCCCTCAGCCGGGAGTCACGCCTTGATTCCCTCGTAAAAACCCGTTTTGAGGAAGTTCCAGCGATTTAGCACATCTGCGCGCTACCGTATGTTGGGGTAGTGTACGGAACAGAGACTGTATATTGTACCCAGGTGTGGGTACGTTTGTTCTAATTCGACCTACACAGACTTTTTACGAGAGAATCACGCCTTGCTCGCGATCAGAGAAGGCAAGGCATCATTATCGAGTCCATCTCATGTCCACTTCTCATAGTAACAGGAACGGCTGATAATGCTTGGCCTAGAGAACGATACGAGGGACTCTGGCTAAACGCGGAGTTCCATGAAGTGGAGGAGGCCTCACACTGGGGACTGGTCCTAAACCGACGCTCACTGGCCACAGCGGTCCCTGAGCTACTGCAATGGCTGGCCGCCAAAGTGTAGGTTTTGTATTGAGCATATGAGAAGTTGAAGAGGAGCCACTAACCATGGATGTGAGCGTCGGTCAGAAGGCCAACAGAGAGATCAATGTAACCGAAGAGATGGTGAAAGCTTATGCGGAAATAACAGGGGACTATAACCCGCTGCACTTCGACCCCGAGTTCACCAGCCGGACACGTTTCGAACGGCTCATGGCCCAAGGCGGCATAACCACCGGGCTGTTGCACACTCTTGTGGCTATGGACATGCCAGGTTCCGGAACCGTGTTTGTAAACCAAAACTGGAATTTCACGAAGCCCGTGTATATCGGTGACACCATGCGTGCTGAGGCGACCGTGAAGTGGGTGCAAGAGAGCCGACCTATGGCCTCTATCGACTTCGTGATCGAGAACCAGGACGGGGAGCAGGTCCTACAGGGCGATCAGGCTCGACCCAAAGATTAGATACTGGCTGGCCGCAAATTAGAGAAGGAGTTCGGTATCGTGGCCGAGCAGAAACGAGATGTCAACAGTCATGAGCAACCAAAACAACATATTCGAAGTCGCCATAATCGGTGGCGGCCCTGCTGGCATGCAGGCCGCATTGGTACTGGCCCGTACTGGTAAGAAGATCGTCGTCCTCGACGATCCCCAGCTACCCCGTAACGCCGCCTCTCACGGGGTACATAATTTCCTAGGGCTCGATGGGCTCCCGCCCGCCGAGATCCGGCGCGTCGCATGGGAGCAGATCGATCGCTACAACAGCGCCGAGCTGCGTCATGAACGTATCGTGGACATCCGCCGCGACGACAACAGAGACTTCTTGGTGACCAACGACCAAGACGACAAGGTCGCCGCTCGTCACGTCATTCTCGCCTTCGGGTACCACGACGTCCACCCCAACATAGCAGGCTTCGCCGAATGCTGGGGGGACGCAATCATCCCGTGTCCATTTTGTGACGGCTACGAGAACCGGCACCGGACCTGGGGCATTGTCGGCTCTTCAGCCGCCGAGATCTCCAGCTTCCCGTTAATGGCTCAAAACTGGACCTCCGACATAAAGGTCATCCTGGCCGCCGACGCCGAACTCGAAGCAGCCTACGAGGCACAGCTCGGAGAACTCGGGATACCGATACACCATGGCTCCATCACCGGGATCCATCACAACGATGGCAAGGTCCACGCGGTCACCCTCGACAGCGGTGAGCGAGTCGAGGTCGGCACGCTGCTATGGACCCCGCCGGAGAAGCCTTCTCCACTTGTGCAAAACCTGGTGGATAATCTCGGACTCGAGGTCAACGAGTATGGCCACGTCGCCGCAAATGAGATGCAACAGACCAACGTGGATCGCCTTTGGGCAGCCGGTGATGTCCAAGGCTGGACCGGAGCCATCGAGTCAGCAAACGCCGGAGGCATGGCCGCATTCTTCATGGTTCACGGATGGTACGGACAGCCAAGGGGCTAGCTGGGCACCCTCACGGCAGACTGAGAGTACAACTCGGCGAGCTCGCTGATCTCATCGAGATCTTCCAGCCTGAGCACCAGGTCGATGATCCGCTGGCAGTCGTCGGGAGAGAGAACCCTGAGGGCGTTGTCTCGATACTTGTCCACCAGCTCGTCGAGGCTCAGGGGATCGTCCCAGTCGCCATGAGGCACATCTATCCGCTCATTGAATACGCGACCGTCCTTGAGCCGCAGGGTCACCGGGTTGGACGCCTCGCCGTAGTCCTTGGGGATGGAGGTATCCACTACCAGGCGGACTCGCTCCATCAATTCCCTGGCTTCGGTACGGTTGACGGCCGCATCGTCAAAGCTTTCGATGGTTACGTTCCGCCTCAGAATTGCTTCGGCCATGTTGTACTGGAGACTGAACTTGGCCCGCAGGCCGTAGTCCAAGTCCGTTCTGTTGAGCCATCCCTCGTAGGGCACGTTCACCACCACCTCTTGTACTTGCTCTGGTCGCACGTCATTGGCGACTATGAGCTTCAGGATGGCGTCGAGCCCGCGATGATTGAGGTAGCAGGTGGGATACTTCTTCACCCCGATGCCGGGGGAGACCACGTGGAATGGCTTGCCAAGGGCAGAGATTGTGGCCTCTGGGTCAAAGGGATGGTCACTCATGAAGTTTTCCGCGTATCCCCTAGGGCCGTCGATTGGCTCAGGGTCTCCGGTCAAGCCAGCTTGAGCCAGCAGCGCCGCCTGCAGGCCGCCGAAGGCCGCATTTCCCGCGTGATAGGGCTTGACCATGGTACCGACGTTCTTGCCGATTCCACCGGCATGGGAGGATGCGGTGGCCAACGCCATGCGCGTCTTCCACTCATCCAGGCCCAGGAGCTTGGCCGCCGCGCTAGCCGCCGCCAGGGTTCCATGGATTCCCGTGCTGTGGAAGCCTGGCGTGCTGTGGCCATACCCGATTTTTCCGTGGACCTCCAGCCCGACGACGTAGGCATTGATAATCTCTCTGCCGGAACATCCGAGCTTCTCGCCCAGGGCCAGGACGACCGGGAGCACCGTACACGTGGGATGACCCAGCGGCAGCCAGGTGTCATCCAAGTCCACGGCGTGAGCCAGAACGCCATTAGCGAAGGCGGCGCTGGCGACATTGGTCTTCATACCGCCCGCAATGACTCCTGCCTGTGGCGTGCCCCCAGTTTCCCGCACATAGTCGAGGACTATCTGGCCCACGGGCTGAGTTGCTCCAGCCAGGGCGACGCCGAGGGTGTCCAGTGTGGCCCGCTTTGCCACATCTACCGCCTCTTGGGGCAGGTCGTCGTAGCTCGTGCCTATGATCCATCTAGAAATAGCCTCGGTAACTTCCGTCTTGGTAGTTGTCATAGGTAGATCACCTTCCTTTGGCTGGCATTTCGATCAGGTAGCTATCAGCCCAGCTTGAAGACACGCACCGCGTTGCCGGCCAGAATCTTGTGGCGGACCTGGGGGTCCGTCACTCGCTCAAGGCTGAAGTCGATGTAAGCAGACGACCCGTCACCGATGCCGATATCCGTTAGCTGGTGAGGGTAGTCGTCCTCCCACAGGACGTTGTCCTCGCCCAGTTGGTCCAGGATGTAGCCATCGATCCGCTCGTACCAGAAGCCAGCGGAAAACTGGCGCAGCCAGTATTGGCTTGGTGGCATAGACAGCTCAGGCTCGACGAAGGACCTGTTGCGCCGCCGCCAGAAGAAGTCGGCCTGGGTGAGGATGTAGGGGATCCAACCCACCCCTCCCTCGCCTATATAGAACTGGAGCCGTGGGAACCGCTCGGGTATGCCGGAGAAGAGGAAGTCGACGAGGGGCACCATTGTGTTGGCTACGTGCCCCGTCACCAGGGCCAGGGGCAAGCCCCGAAGGTTCTTGCGGTCTTCGGGCGTCCAAACCTTCCGGTCGAGCTGGAAGCTCTGCTGGTGGAGAGTGATGGGTAGGCCCGTGTCCTGGGCTGCCGCCCAGATGGGGTCCCAATGACTTTCGAAAAGCGATGGGAGACCGTAGATGTCCAGCACTCCGCCATACATGATCGCCCGATGCCCCTTCTTGGCGCACCGCTCCAGCTCCTTCACCGATTCCTGGACATCCCAGACCGGCAGCAGGCACTGGGCGATAAGCCGGTCGGGGGCCACGCCACAAAAATCCTCTACCAGCCAGTCGTTCCAAGCTTTCAGGGCCTCTAAGCGTAGCTCGGGATCATCCGCTAAGCTCCAAAAGGGGTTCCCGGTGAAGCCCGGAAGGTAGTCGGGGAAGAGGATCGCCGCGTCTACGCCGTTGGCATCATAGTCCTTCAGCCGGGCTTGAGGCTGCCACACGCCCGGCTCGCACGTATCGTAATTTACCTGGCCCACCAGTCCCCGCTGGTCGTGGGGCGTCTTCAGGTTGGGCTTATCGGCCCCGGCCTTGACCAGCACCCTCTTCCCAATGACCCACCTATCCTCTTGACCGAATCGTTGCACGCGGGGCGCCTGAGCGCGCAGACGGGCGGGCAACCGCCTTTCAAAGATGTCTGGCGGCTCGACCACATGGTCGTCGGAGGAGATTACCTTGTAGTCCATCTGCTCCTACCTTTTCTACCGGGGAAAGGATGAGTTAAGTTGACGACGTAATGATATCATTACGTCGTCAACTCGGCCCTCTATTTTGTGCCACGGTCGCTGCTCAAGAGTCTAGCCATTGTCGAATTTTCGCCTCATACTCAGGGAAGTAGCGGCTTATCACAGTGATATCGAATTGCCTGAGGATCGCCTCTTTGGGCTCGCGTTTCAGAAGGAACTCAAAGGACCACTTCACAAGCTCTATTGGAGAACACCTTCCTCCTGTGAGCCGGTCGAATGTATCTTTGGAAACCGTGACTCGATGGTCGCTATACGATGGGCCATCAGATACGCGGACATCGAGATTCCATCCGTTCTCATGTGGCGAACTGGCTATGTTTATGTCCATCTGACCCTCTAACAGATATTAGCACTGCGTAACGATATTATACGAGTTCCCATATCAGGGTTCTTTGAGTCGGGCAGGCGCAACTCGTATGGATCGGTGCAACATCGGTTTGCCGTGTCCTAACCAATAGATCTGATTTTTCACTACAATACAACCGCTATGGATAAAGCAAGCCCTCGAGAGGATCGTACCATTCAGGCATCTGGCCCCTTTCGAGCCTTCTCCCATCCTGGGTACCGCCTCCTGTGGTTCGTTGGAGCCTCGAGACACAGCGCCACATGGATGGAGATAACTATCCTTGGATGGCTGACATTTGAGTTGACTAGCTCTCCGTTCCAAGTGGTTCTTCTAGGAGTCTACAGGTATCTTCCTATGGCTCTTCTGGGTCCCTTGAGTGGAATAGTAGCGGACCGAGTATCTCGGAAGCACGTAATTCAGTTTGCGGCAGCAATCAGCATAGCGGCTTCATCTACGCTGGCCTTCCTTATGCTGTTTGATCTGGTGCGTGTGTGGAACATAGGGTTAATAACCCTTGTCCTAGGATCCTGTGCTGCCTTCGAATTTCCCGCGAGACGAGCCCTGCTCCGTGATATGGTTGGCCAGCGCTTGCTGGTCAATGCTCTGTCATTGGATGTCGCTGGGATGACGTTGAGCCTCGTTGGCGGACCCTTGTTAGCTGGAGGGTTGCTTGAGATAGCTGAAGTCGGACAGGCCTTCTCAGTTGTAGTTTTTGTCTACAGTTTGTTGTTTTTCGCACTGCTTGCTATACCAGGAGACGTGCCTCCGCAAAGCTCCAGCCACAAGCTATGGTCGGATTTGGGGCAAGCCATTAGCTACATGCGTAGCAACCGGGCTATCATGGGGGTCCTGGTAACAACTGTATTCATTAACGTCCTGGCTATTCCATTCCTCCAGTTCCTACCGGTGTTCGCAAAAGAGATCCTTGGGGTTGGCCCGGGGTTGCTTGGGGCCATGACTTCCTTTTTCGGTTTAGGCACCTTCGTGGGGTCCATGGTTCTCGCCTCGATCAACATAGGCCGACCCGGAGTGACCTTTCTCGGTGCGACGGTGCTGGTAGCCATCGCGCTCATGGCTTTTGCCGTGTCCAGAGAATATGCTTTATCGGTCTTTTTAATATCAATCGTGGGCCTGGGCAATGCCGGTTTTGTTGTCTTTCAGAGCTCGTTGATGTTGGTCAATACTCCAGAGGAATATCGAGCCAGGGTTATGGGGCTGCTATCAGTTGCGATTGGATTGGGGATCCTAGGCGCTTTTCTGCAAGGGCTTCTCGCCAAGTGGATCGACGTTCCATGGGTAGTAGGCCTGGCAGCCGCTAGCCTGCTAGTGTCATTGCCTTTGGTGGCCCTGATCTATCGTCCACTTCTCAGGCAAAGAGCCTGACCTTCAGTGTAACTCGGCGCATCACTGTAATGCCTAAGCTGTGGTGTTGGGGCTAAGATGGCTGGTTGGCATCGTCTTGGCGTTGGGCCTCGGTGCGGACAGGCAGGCCATATAGTGCGATGAAGCCCTCGGCGGACTTGTGATCGAACTTATCTCCTTTGTCGTAGGTAGCGAGTCCGTGGCTATACAGGGAATTGGGTGACTTGGTCCCGACGACGACGCAGTTGCCTTTATGAAGTTTGACCCTCGCGGTACCGCTCACATTGCGCTGGGTGCTGTGCACGTAGGCGTCGAGGTCACGTCTGTGGCTGGTGAACCAGAGCCCGTTGTAGACGAGGTCGGCATATTCCTGGACTATCCTGGACTTGAGGCGAAGCTGTTCCTTACCCAGGGTTATCGTTTCGATGGCTTTATGGGCGGAGTGGAGGACTGTCGCGGCTGGCGCTTCGTAGACCTCTCTGGACTTTATGCCCACCAGTCTGTTCTCGACATGGTCGACCCTTCCAACACCGTGCTGCCCGGCGAGATGATTGAGGTGCCTGATCAGGTCGGTAGCCCTCATCTCCTCCCCGTCGATAGCTACCGGAAGACCTCGCTTGAACTCTATTTCGATATATAGGGGGTCTGCTGGAGCGTCGTCGATCGAGTTGGTCCATGCAAAAGCGGCCTCAGGTGGCTCGTTCCATGGGTCCTCCAGGTCGCCAGACTCGATACTGCGGCCCCATAGGTTCTCGTCGATGGAGTAAAGCTTTTTGCTCACGGGTACTGGAATCTTGTGCTCGCGGGCGTACTCCATCTCTTCCTCGCGGCTCATGGCCCATTCCCGTATGGGGGCGATGACCTTTAACTCGGGAGCAAGTGCACCTATGCTGACGTCCAAGCGGACCTGGTCGTTCCCCTTGCCAGTGCAACCGTGCGCGACTGCATAGGCACCCTCTTTCCGGGCCACCTGGGCCAGGTGGTGGGCTATGAGAGGGCGACCCAGCGCTGTCGCCAGATGGTATTTCTCCTCGTAGATAGCCCCCGCCTTGAGGGCAGGGTAGACATACTCGATTACGAAGTCATCCTTGCCGTCGACGGTTAGAGCGTTGGCGGCGCCTGTCTCAAGGGCGCGCTTCCGTATGCTTTCTAGATCGACCATGCCGAGATCGATGGTGAGGGTAACCACCTCTGCATCGTACTTTTCCCGGAGCCAATGGACAGCGACGGAGGTGTCTAAACCCCCGCTGTACGCGAGAACTATTTTGTCCTTTGGCATTTTTAGCCCTCTTACCCTCTCCCTCGGGGAAGAGAGGTTAGAGAATCTGGGGACACCCCAGACCCCGGCAGGGGGCAAGGCCCCTGCACCCCTTAGAGCAATCTTATCAGGTAGTCGATAGTCTGCCACCAGAGGGGCCAGCCCCTCTTGACTCCCCGTTTTTGTCAGAGTTTGGTTAGGGCGGTTTCCAGGCGAGAGATCCCAGCGTCGATCTCCTCGGCAGCTATCGTAAGTGGCGGCATGAACCGTATCGCATTGAGACGCACCGGGTTGAGTAGCAGCCCCTGCTCGTTGCAAAGGGATACGACTTGAGCGGAGATATCGTCGTTGAACTCCATTGCCAGTAAGAGTCCCTTTCCTCTGACCTCCGTAATGAAGCCGAACCGGGATCTTAGGCCATCAAGGCCCTCAGATAATCGCCTGCCCATTGTTACGACGTTGGAGAGCACGTCGCTCTCGATGAGGTACCTGGTAACGGCATGGGCCGCGGCACAGGTCAGGGGGTTGCCGCCAAAGGTGGAGCCGTGGTCACCAGGCTCGAGGGCCATACAGTGGTCCTTGGACATGAAAGCGCCTATAGGAACGCCACCTCCCAGGCCCTTGGCGAGGGCGATCACGTCAGGCTCCACGTCAAACTGCTGGTAGCCGAACAGGGTGCCCAGCCGGCCCATCCCCGTCTGTACTTCATCCAGGATGAGCAACAGGCCCTGCGTGTTACACCAGTCTCTGACCCTGATCAGGTAATCATCCGCGGGGACGTTCACGCCTCCTTCCCCCTGGATAGGCTCCAGGAGGATGGCGGCAGTGCGTTGGGTGGTGGCCTCCATGATCGCTTCCACGTTATTGTATTCCACGTGTGAGAATCCCGGCATCAAGGGCTGGAACGGCTCCTGGTAGTGGGGCTGTCCTGTGGCGGCAACCATGCCGGTGGTCCGGCCGTGGAAGGAGTTGAAGGCCGTTATCACCTCATATGCCCCGTCGCGGTTCTTCTTGCCATACTTTCTGGCGAGCTTTACAGCTCCCTCCAGGGCCTCGGCGCCGCTATTGGAGAAAAAGACCTTGTTCAGGCAGCTATTGTCGACGAGTAGCTGCGCAAGCCTGAGTTGGGGGGTGGTGTAGAACTGGTTGGACGTCTGCATTAACGTTGAGGCCTGCTCGGCGATGGCTTTGGTAACGACCGGATGGCAGTGGCCCAGGTTGTTGACCGCCCAACCGGCCGTGAAATCGTAGTACTCCTTGCCATCGACATCCCAGACCCGGCTGCCCTCGCCCCGGGCGATTACCACAGGCTGGCGCCTCACCGTGAACATATAGTAACGCTTCTCCAGCTCAATCCACGACGATGACTCTTTAGACAGTGGACTTATCGCGAATCTCCTGTGGCTGGAGTGCCTCCCAACACATCCGTTAGCTGCCCCAAAGCCTCTTCCAGGGCTTGGAGACCCGTTCTCAGGTCTCCGATTACGTCCTGAATACGGTTGATCTCTTCTTGTATGCCTTCTGGAGCCGGCGTAGGAGTCGCCGGTGGCTCGGTAGGCTCGGGCTCGGTTGTACCAGGAGGTTCAGGAACCACGACCCCACCATCGTCAGGGCAGGCATGTTCTACATTAAGCAAAGCGCTCAAGGCTCCGCAAAGGGTATCTTCCATGACGACCTTGTCCGAGTCGGCAACGATAACCTTCTTTAGCTCAGGTAAAGGAAGGGCCTGCGCTCTGATATACAAGGGCTCAACATACAGAAGGGTGTCATCTATCGGTATAGCGATCAGGTTTCCCCGGATGCAGAGCTTTCCCTCTGGGCAGAGAAGACTTAGCTCCCTGCCTATCCTGTCGTCACCGGTAATCCGGCCCTCAATCTGCTCCGGACCGAATACCGTCCTGTCTTTGGGGAAGGTAAAGACCAGCGTCTTGCCATAGTGTTCACCGTCGCTACGGGCAGCCATCCAACCCACCATGTTCTTCCTTTCGACTCCTCCCGGAGTGAAGGGCAGGAGAAGAACAAACTCCTCTTTCTCCTCACCTGGAAGCTTCATGATGATGTAGTAGGGTTCGATGTCCTGAGTGTTGGTAGGTGTGTTAAACACCTCCTTGGCGACCGCCCAAAGGTCTTCCCTCTGGAAGAACTCCCTGGGGTCGGTCATATGATACCGGAGGTTTATCTCCGCCTGAGCGGAGAAGAAGTCCAGGGGATACCGGATGTGCTCTCTCAGAGAGGGATCTAAATTGTCTATCTCATCAAAATCGTCGAAGAGGTCCGGAAACGCCTTCATATACATCTGGATAAGGGGATCCTCGGGCTCTATGACGAAGAAATGTACGGTGCCGTTATAAGCGTCGATGACCGCTTTGACACTGTTGCGGATGTAGTTGAAATCATCCCGGAAAGCCGCAGAATAAGCATAGCGGTCGGTGACAGTGTAGGCATCCTGAATCCACCACAGCCTGCTGCCATCCCCCACCACCATATAGGGGTCGCTGTCCAGGCGCAGGAAGGGGGCGATTGTGTGAACTCGGTTCTCAATTTCGCGCCGGTACAACACCTTGCTCTCCGACACTATCTGCCCACTGATGAGCAAGTTAAAATCGAAAAGCTCCCAGGAATAGGCGATTCTCCTCAACAGAGACCCAACTCCGACTCCTCCCGTGCCTTCATAGTTCTTGAAAATCGCATCGCCCTCGGGCCCCGGGAAATTAAACTCATCGGTATCGCTGTTGACGATCACGAAGTCCGTAGTGTTTTCGCCATAGTACACCTCGGGCTGAAGGATCTCAGTTCTGCCCTGGGGAGGCACATCTTTAAGGAAGAAAGTCGGCCTGCCCTCCGCAGTAGCCTCGTTGACCGGACTCATGGCTACTCCAAAGCCGTGGGTATAGACGAGCTTCCGGTTAACCCAGTTCTGGGCATCCTCTTCCAGATTCTCCGGGAATAGCTCCCGAGCGGACAACATCACCTGCCTGAAGTCTCCATCCGGGAAGGTATAGCGGTCCACATCGACGTCTACATAGTTGTAGTACTGCGCGAAGGTCTGAATCTGGTTGTAGGTATCGCGCAGGGGCCTCGGGTCCCATAATCGGATGTTGTTTATGGTCTCGGGGTTGTTGACTACATTTTGAAAGTCGAGGGTTGGGTTGAAAGGAAACCGGATCTCTTCGATCGGGCTGAGGTTATAGGCGTCCCTGGTGGACTGGATTGCCCGTTCAATGAAGTTCTCCTCCCTCGTCAGCTCGTTGGGAGTTACCCGAATGCTCTGGAATATGACTGGATATATAGCTCCCGCCAGGACGGCCAGCACGGCCCAGAGGGAGAAGGAGGCGACCATTAGCCTTAATCCGCCATAGTAGATGCTTGTCACAAAACCGACGGCGGATACAAGGGATATGGCGACCAGAAGCCACAGCACGGGGATTCTGGCGTTAACGTCGGTGTACCCGGCGCCAGGCGCGGCGCCCCTGCCTGAGAATACAAGCTCGAATATGTCCAGATAATGGGCGGCGGCGATAGTCAGCATCAGCGCCGCCCCAAGGGCAGCCAAATGGACCCTGATCTTGGGAGTAAGGTTGAACTTGATTCCCCTGATACCGGCAATCGCGAAATACAGCGCCATTACCGCCACGGCGATGGTGATAACGAGGCCCATCAGCCAGCCCTGGATAAAGTGGAACATCGGCATTGTTGCGACGTGGAATGACATGTCTTTGCTGAATTGGGGGTCTTCAACGCCGAAGGAAACGCGGTTGAAGTATAGAAGGAAGGTTTCCCAACGACCCTGAGCGACTATCCCAAACACCAAACTGGCTATAAGCACGAACAACACGGCGCCGACGATAATTCCCCAACGCGCCAGGGTGTAAACATGGGGCGGTGCTGGCAGCATCGACTCACCTCTGGCGATCCGATAGGCGATGTAGAGGTTTAAGGCCAAAAAACCGGCGGCGACCAAGGCCCCCCCGAAGAAGAGCCAGATGCGCGTCAGCAATATCTTTTTATAGACACTCGAAAAGCCTAGACTATCGAACCAGAGCCAGTCGGTAAAAACGTCTTTGGAGAAATTCAATGCCAGGATTATCGGTATCACTGCAGCGATACCGATGGCTATCCTGGTGATCAGCTTGAGGTTGAATGGTCTTATCTCCCATCCTTCTCCGACTTCCCAGGTCGGCCCTCCACCATTGCCACCGTTTTTGATTTCAAAGCTCATGTTATGAGCGGCCACCCCCCGTTATTCGAGTGCCTGTGTTGGCGCCACCCAAGCAGTCTAACAGCGCTGAGGGCTTTCTGCCATCTAGGATATCGGTGACGGGGACGCGCTCCATTGCTCGCAGACATGCCTTCAGCTTCGGAAGCATGCCACCTTTAACCACACCGGATGCCAGTAGAGAGGTCGCGGTTTGGACGTTCAGGCTTTGGATTACCCTACCCGAGCTATCCATAACGCCTTCGACGTCGGTCAGAAAGATTAGTCTGTCGGCGCCTAGAGTTAGAGCCAGCTCGCCGGCAACGGTGTCCGCGTTTATGTTAAGAAGGTGGCCCGAGTATTCGGTTTCGTCGGCCACGTGGATCCCGACTGGGGCTATCAATGGTATATATCCCTGTTCGGCGGCTTGAACCACTAGGTCAGCATTGACCCGGGTCACCTCACCGACATAGCCCAGCTCCGGCTCCACCACCTCGGCTTCCAGGAGTCCTCCATCAACACCGCTGAGACCCAGAGTCTTGCCGCCGCGATTGAGCAGGGCAACAACCAGTTGTTTGTTTACCAGGCCTGTCAGCACGGCCGTAACGACATCCAGGGCTTGAGCGTCGGTTACCCTCAATCCGCGAACAAAGCGAGGCATGGCGCCCTGACGTTGCATCCAGTCAGATATGACCTTGCCGCCACCGTGGACGACAACCAGCTTCACACCGTCCTTTTGAAGGGTGACTAGGTCGTCCATGGTGGTGTCGTGGCTTCCCAGGGTACTGCCACCGATTTTGACTACAACCGGCGCGTTCGACACTCAATACTCCACTATTTTCACAAGAATCGGAATTTCCGAATGTAAATTATAGCGTCAGGAGACAAGAGGGACTCGAAGGAAGGACAGGCCAGAAGGGGAAACGGCCAATGCTAGGTCGTGTAGGAGCTATTGAAGGTAACGTACTCTTCGCTGAGGTCACATCCCCAAGCTGTCGCGTTTGACTTGCCCAAGTTAAGCTGGATTCGGAGGGAAACCTCCTGCTCCTGCATCAGAACCACCACCGCGTCCTTATGGTAGGGGATGGGTCGCCCGCCTTCCATCAGGCAGACGTCGGCGACAAACAGACCTATCTTGCTCTCTTCCACCTCGGCTCCGCTACGAGCCAGAGCGGCGATGATCCGTCCCCAGTTGGGATCGGCGCCGTGGATGGCGGTTTTAACGAGGCTGGAGGATATCACCGTTCGCGCAGCCATGCGTGCCGAGGCCGGCGACGCCGCGCCTTCGACGGTGACCTCGATGAGCTTCGTCGCCCCTTCGCCGTCCTTGGCCAACTGCTTGGCAAGACGGGTGCAGACCATTTGTAGTCCACGTTCGAAAAGGATGCCCTGTGCCGAGCCTTCTTCTATCACAACGGGCTGGGCGGCGCCGTTGGAGAAGGCCAAAACCATGTCATTGGTGCTGGTATCGCCGTCTATTGACAACATGTTGAAGGAGGAATCCACCGCCCGCTTCAACGCTCTCTGGAGGAACTCGGCCTCAAGCTGGGCGTCGGTGGTAACAAAACAAAGCACCGTGGCCATGTTGGGATGAATCATCCCCGAACCCTTGGCGATGCCGCCGATGGTAATGGTTTTCCGACCACGCTCGAAGGATACGGCCACCTCTTTGGGGCCCGGGTCCGTGGTGAGGATGGCCCTGGCCAGACCGTGGCCGCCGTCCGAGGACGGCTCCATCCTGTCCACTCCACCATTAATCAACGAGACCGGTAGCTCGACACCTATGATACCGGTGCTGGCTATCAACACCTCCTCGGCCTTGACGCCCAACCGCTGCGCCGTGTGGGCAGTAACCTCGATGGCGTCGTTGTAACCCTGCTCACCCACACAGGCGTTGGCGATGCCGCTGTTTACCAAAAGGGCGCGGACTTTCTTATTGGAGACCCGTTCCTGGGTAAGCCTCACAGATGGGGATTTTATGGCACTGGTTGTGTACACGCCTGCAACCGAGGCAGGCCTTTCCGACACCAGCAGCCCAAGGTCAAGCTTATCCACGGAGTAGGTCTTGATCCCGGCATAGGTGGAGCAAGCCTGGAAACCCTTCGGGGTGGTTACGGTCCCACCCTCCACGAACCCTATCTCGTCAGCCATGGACAAAGCCTCACTGTATGAGGAAATTTGTATTTGGCGAGTATAGCATAACGGAGCTGGGAGAGGGAGTCTCAGTTCTTTACCAATGCTCATGGTTCGACTGGCTTTCAAGTAACTGCTACACAGTTACTTCCCTATGCATCGCCCCGATCCCCCATCGGGGCATGACGCTACTCATCAAGAACATGAACCCAACGTGGCGAGACCTGAGCATTGACCTGTAGGACCAGGACTCATCACCCCTCCGGATTGCTTCGCTCGAAAGACTCGCTCGCAACGACGCCTGAGAGGAAGTCCAGCCCTGGCCGTGGTTCCAATCCCTGACGGCCCACCAACCTTTAGCCCCAGATATTCGTCGTTGCGAGCCTCGATGACATCGGGGCGTGGCAATCTGGTGGGGCAGCCGGTGGCCGTCGCAAGGCACCCAGACCATACTCACCAACGAGCAATCAGCACCAATGCCTACTCGGTCTTATCTGCTCTGCCAGCTTTAGAGAATCCAGCGTTCAGCTATCTCTCAGACGTATCACCTTGACAGTATATCCTTATTTGATGACGACGTTGACGAGGCGGCCGGGGACGTAGACGATCTTCTGGGCCTCGACGCCATCCTGGATGTACTTCTTCTCCCTCAAGCTGTCGAGGGCTAACGCCTTGGCCTGTTCTTCCGAGATGTCAGCCGGGGCCTGTATGCGGGCCCGCAGCTTTCCATTAACCTGGACGATCAGAGTTATCTCTTCCTCGGCGGCCAGATCATCGTCCCAATCGGGGAAGCTCTGGTTGTGGATGCTGTAAGGGTGACCGTTACGCTCCCACAGCTCCTCGGCTAGATGGGGAGCGAAGGGCGCCAGCATCAGCAAAAACTTCTCGATGCTCTGTTTCCACAGACCCTCGTCGACCGATCCCGGTGAATCCCAGACCTTACCCAGATGGTTGGAGAACTCCATCAGGGCGGCTATTCCGGTGTTGAACTTGAACTGGTCCAGCTCCTGATAGACCTTCTTGACGGTCTGGTGGAGCCGGCGGATCATCTCCCTGTCCCTGGACTCATCTGGATTTTGAGCAGGCCTGGACGATGGGTCTCGCTGGCATAAGTCCCAGACGCGGTTGAGCCACCGGGCGACGCCGTTTATGCCCGAGGTGCTCCAGGGGCCTCCCTGGTCCCATGGGCCCAGGAACATGAGAAAACAACGGACCGAGTCGGCGCCTAGGGCACCCACATACTCATCGGGATTCACTACGTTTCCACGGCTCTTGCTCATCTTCTCGTGGTCTTCGCCCAGGATGATCCCCTGGTTGTAGAGCCTCAAGAAGGGCTCGTCAAAATCCACCAGGCCCAGGCCCCGCAGTGCCTTCGTGAAGAACCGGGCGTACAAAAGATGCATGACGGCGTGCTCGGCGCCGCCGGTGTATTGGTGCACGGGCATCCACTGCTTAAGGACCTCAGGGTCGAAGGGCTCTCTACTGTACTTGGGCGAGGTGAAACGCTCCATATACCAGGAGGAGTCGACAAAGGTGTCCATTGTGTCAGTCTCCCTGTGGGCATCTCCCTCACACCTGGGGCAGGTCGTATGGACAAAGTCGTGGTCCAGAGCGAGGGGAGATTCACCCGTCGGCCTGAAATCGGCGTCGGGTGGGAGCAGGACAGGAAGGTCCTTTTCAGGCACAGGCACGGTGCCGCATTTCTCGCAATAAACTATCGGTATCGGGGTCCCCCAATAGCGCTGGCGGGATATGAGCCAGTCCCGTATCCGGTAGGAGACCGTACGCCCACCCCATCCCTTGCTTTCGGCAAACGCGGCGACTGCTTCTTTGCCCTGGCTGCTGGGCAAGCCATCGAACTTGCCCGAGTTGACCATGGTACCCTCATCGACGTAGGCCTCGGTCGGATCACCTCCATCCCGGCCGGGCGGGGCAATTACGACGCTTATTTGAAGTCCGTACTTCTTGGCGAACTCGAAGTCCCTCTGGTCGTGGGCGGGGACCCCCATGACCGCGCCCGTGCCGTAACCCATCAGGGCATAGTCGGCGATAAAGATGGGCACCTCCTCGCCGGTGAGGCGGTTTATCAAGTGACTCCCCAGGAAGACTCCCGTCTTTTCCTTTTCGGTGGCCATGCGTTCTATCTCGGTCTGGCGCCGGGCCTGCTCAACGTATGCCTGCACCTCGCCTCGCCTGTCGTCTGTGGTGAGCTTTTCGACGAGCGGATGCTCTGGGGCCAGTACCATGAAAGTAACGCCGAAGATGGTGTCGATCCGGGTGGTGAAGGTGCTGATCTCCTTCTCGTCGATACCGAGGTGGGATATGTCGAACCCGATCTGCACTCCCTCACTACGGCCGATCCAGTTGCGCTGCATGATCAGAATCTTCTGGGGCCAGTCGTCCAGGCCGCTGAAGTCCAGCAGCTCTTCGGCGTAGTCGGTGATGCGCAGGAACCATTGCTGGAGGTCTCGCCGCGTTATGGGAGTGTCGCAGCGCTCGCACCTGCCGTTCAGGACCTGCTCGTTGGCCAGCACGGTCTGGCATGATGGACACCAGACCACCGGGGCCTTTTCCCGGTAGGCCAGGCCCTTCTCATAGAACTTGAGGAAGAACCATTGGTTCCACTTGTAGTATTCGGGCATGCAGCAGATTATTTCCCGGTCCCAGTCGTATATGGCGCCGATACTCCGTAGTTGGGTGCGCATATTGTCGATGTTGCCCATAGTCCAGCTATAGGGATGTATACCGCGCTTGATGGCGGCGTTCTCGGCCGGTAGGCCGAAGGCGTCGAAGCCCATGGGGTGCAGGACGTTGTATCCCTGCATGCGCCGGAACCGGGCATGACAGTCCGATGGCGCCAAGGCATACCAGTGGCCGATGTGCAGGTCGCCGGAGGGGTAAGGGTACATAGTCAACTCGTACCACTTTGGCCGTGAGTCATCATCCCTGACCCTATAAATGCCGTCCGTCTCCCACCGCTCCTGCCATTTGCGGTCCATGTCGCGGGCGTTATATCGCAGCTCAACCTGTCGTGTGGTCATTTGTGACTGTTCCTAATGGGATTGCTCCTATATGTTAGGACATACATAGGGCTTCGGCAACAAATACGAAGGGACTATGGGCTCAGGTCAGGCCAGGTGCAGGGTCCTGGCTACCTTGAGCACTCGGGTTGGAATGGGCTCGATCAGCCTGAGGGCCACTGCCACAAGATAGCTGACAATAATACCGATTAGGGCGCCCGCAACTATATCCGAGACGTAGAACACGCCCGCGTAAACCCTCGATGCGCCCCAAATAGCCGCTACCAGGAAGAACACCAAGCCCAACTTTCGGTTTGCCTGCCACATACCCGACGCCATAGCGAAAGCAACTGCGGTCGGGTTCGCCGGGAAAGATGAGTCGGTGGGTTGATAAAACAGCAGGGTGATGTCCAGTTCCTCGAAGGGCCTGGCCCTGAAATAGTGCTGGTTGATGATCAGCACGGCCAGGTTGGCAAAGCCGATCGCAATCGCAGCCCTTAGAACAGCCCGCTGATAGTTATTCCTCGTGATGGGGTCCTTTCCCCAAAACCACATGGCCAGCATAAACAGGGATATAGACACAGGGATAAAATAGTCTCCCACCAACAACTTCACCGGCGAGTCAAGGAAGGAGAACTGGCCCACCCATTGATTGAGCCAGAGTACGATCTCGCTGTCCAGATTCAAGACCGGCTCCACAGGCTTTTCAGCGTTGTGCGCAATGCGCCAAGATAGGTGGTATCTTTGAGCGCATCCAGTCCGGACCCGGGCTGGGCGATCCTGCTCATCGAGCGGTTAACAATGGATGACATTACCAGGGTCCAGAGAAGAGCAAAAAGCATCCCGAGGGCGAACAGACCGGCAGACTGGTTTCCGTCCAAACCACCGGCCGAGTCGGGAATGTTCCTAGGCTCCGAGACGAAGAACCAGACGAAGGCACCAACAGTAACAGCCAATCCCAAAAGAAAGGCCAGTGCCCTTGGTCTGATGTAAAGGAGTCCATTGAGAGAGCTGTAAGCGGCTGCCATCTGAAGAACGCCCAGGGCAGCGACGAAGACGAACAGGAAGTAATCTAAGCCGAAGTTATCCACAATCCCGCTAACCCTGCCGCAACGCCTGTCCTTCAGCCCGGTTCTGTTGCTGCCGATCGAGCTTTCTTGAACTGAAGTAGTGTTTGACCCCTACCCCGATGGGGAGGCACACGGCATAGACAACCAGGGCATATGATGCGTCGCTGACCCAAGCCAATAAGGGCATGGGTATCATGATCAAGGCAATTGCTTTGGTCGTGCTTTTGACGACGGGTAAAATGGCAAAAGCGAAGAGACTCAAAGGGAGGGCCGGTATTGGTATGAGGCCGATAAATACTCCGATAGCTGTGGCGGCGCCTCTGCCTCCTTGGAAGTTGAGAAACAGCGACCAGTTGTGGCCTATTACCGCCATGACACCCGCGGCCATCGGTGCTATAGTCCCACCTAGCAGGACCCTCGCCAACAACACTGCGAGTAGGCCCTTGAGTATATCGACGAACCCCACAGTGAGGCCGGCACGCGGTCCGATGATGCGGTAGGCGTTGGCGGCTCCGGGATTACGGTCTCCCATTTCGCGGATGTCTATCCCTCCCACCAAACGGCCAGCAACGTAGGCGGAGGGAGCGGAGCCCATTAAATAGGCCAACACCATGACGGCGACCCAGATGAGGGTGTCCCAGGTCACTTTGTCCTAGTCTCCCTAGGGTTTTACTGGGGAATTAACCGAATCCATCATATAGTACGGCATTGGCTAGACACTTACCAACTTCGGCGTGACGGCTGTGCACCAGTGTAAATACTTGGGGTTTCGGCCGACAACCACATCGAAATACAGCTTCTGCAATTTTTGAGAGATGGGCCCGGTCTTGCCATCTCCGATCTTGCGGTTGTCGACCTCTCCAACGGGAGTCAGGTGGGCGGCGGTGCCTGTCAGGAAACACTCGTCGACTACGTATATCTGGCTTCTGTTTATATGCTGCTCAACCACCTCGAGGCCCAACTCGTTCCGAGCCAACTGGACGACGGTGTCCCGAGTGATGCCGGGTAATACGTTGTCCTCTATGGGCGGCGTATAAAGCGTTCCGTCGGCGACGATGAACAAGTTCTCGCCGGAACCCTCGCAGGCATTGCCATCCTGGTTAAGCAATATGGCTTCATCGAAACCGGCTAGAGTGGCCTCTGTCTTAGCCAGGATACTGTTGATGTATATTCCGGAAATCTTGAACCTGGCCGGAATGGACGTATCAGAAATACGGCGCCAGGAGGAGGTGCAGCAGCGCAGAGTGTCCGAACCAAGGTAATTGCCGAAGGGCAAAGTCATGAGGCAAAAGTCGCTTTCCAGCTCATGGAGTTTGAGGTTGGCCACTTTCTCCTCGCTCTTATAGGCGAGGGGACGGATATAGACGTCCTCAGTGAATCCACACCGCTCGACAAGCTCGACGGTGATGTCACATAGATCATCCACAGTGTAGGGGATGTCCATCATCATAAGACGACAGCCCTTTAGCAGCCTATCGTAATGCTCTCTCAGCCGGAATATGTAGATGGCCTTTTTCTCGGCGTTCCAGTTTCCCCTGATACCTTCGAACACTCCGGTTCCATAGTGGAGAGCATGGGTCATAATACCCACTTTGGCCTCGGCCAAAGGCATGTATTCTCCTCTAAGAAAAGCAACCGGAGTTGGGCTCAACCGGGGCCTCCTCTTTCGCCTCGAAAGTGAGGTAATTATAATCAGCAGTAATCTTCAAAGCAAGGAGAGAGATGGCGTGCTGATACGGAGCGCGACCTCTGTGGTCCTGGTGGGACTTATATTCGTCGCCATAGCGGCAGGACTGGTCCTGTTTGTGAGGAACTACGCGAATGACAGCCCCGGCGTCGAAATTCTTCTGCCAACAGATACACCGCCTGCTGAGGTACAGGTGTATATTAGCGGGGCCGTCGCGTCACCAGGCGTCTATCGATTAAGAGAGGGGGGCCGGCTTGCGGATGCAGTGGAGCTTGCCGGAGGAGCCACCGAGGAAGCTGCACTGTCAGAGGTGAACCTGGCCCGTCAGCTCAAAGACGAAGACCATTTTCACATCCCGAAAGTCGGGGAAGACGACCAAAATCCAAACGGTACCGGAGAAGTCAACAGTCTGATCGACTTGAATACAGCATCGGTATCTCAGCTTGAAGCACTACCCGGTATCGGAGAAGTGAGAGCTCAAGCGATAGTCGACTATCGCGAAACAAACGGCTTGTTTGAGTCTATAGATGAGGTCATAAACGTGAGGGGTATTGGGAACGTCGTCTACGAAAGTATCCGCGATCTAATTTGTGCCGGGTGCTCGCGATAGCACCTCCGCAACTCAGCCGTGTCCAAGGAAGCCCTGTACATCGGCAAAGCGCCTGGATATACTGTTGCCGTAAAAGATCTGGGCTCCACGGAAGTCCCGAAAATAAGAATCCAATCGGAGAGATTCGTACGTATCACAAATTGCAAGAACAGCCGCTCTTCAGGGTAGCGAGGCGTTTTTGCTGAACTACAAAGACCTGGGAGATGAACAGGTCATTACCCTGATCGCCGAAGGCGAAAAGGAGGCGTTGGAGGAATTTTACGAGCGATATGCCTCTCCGGTCTTCTCGTTGGCAAGGTACATGCTGAGGGATCCCTTCCGTGCGGAAGAGGTCACCCAGGATATATTTTTAAAGCTTTGGCTTAAGGCGTCCACCTACGACCCAAAACGTGGAACGCCGAAGGCTTGGTTCATGAGTCTGGCCCACCATCGGATTATCGACGAGATCAGATCGCGTAAAAGGAGCACCCAGACTACAGACCAGGTAGACCATGAAATCCTGGTCATGAAACCGGACCCCTCACCAGGCACCGAGGAACAGGCCCAACGAAACTTGGACAGAGAAGAAATTATGAACGCCCTGGGCTACATCCCCCAGGAGCAGCGGGAGGTAATTGTTCTCGCCTACTTCGAGGGGTACTCTCAGTCGGAGATCGCCGATAAATTAGGACAGCCGTTGGGTACCGTGAAGACTCGCATAAGACTGGGGATGCAAAAGCTACGTGTAACGTTAAAGCACAGTGAGGTCTAATAAGGTTGGATTGCAAGGATATTGAAGGGTTAATTCCCGCTTACGCTCTCGATGCTTTAGGGCCAGAGGAAGAGGCCCTGGTCGAGGAGCATATAGATAGCTGCGCTCGGTGTGGGCCACTGTACCTGGAACACACAGCCGTGGCTTTAGCCCTAGCCTCTTTCCCTGAGCGATATCAACCACCATTAGACCTTAAACGACGAGTCCTCATGTCGGTGGGAAAGACCGAGAAGGAGGGGCGACCGAGGCTGCCTATGCTTCGGTTCAGGCCAGCCTTGCTTGCCGCCGCTGCGTCGATATCCCTCTTGCTTCTAGCGGCAGTAGCGGCGATAGGCGTGAACATGTCAAGCAAGATCGACAACCTCCAGGAAGAGAACTCCGACCTCACCGGTATGGTTTCACACCTGGGCAGCATGCTAGAGGAGCAACGCTCCGTCAACTACTTGCTAGCTTCTCCCGAAAAGCAGGTTGTCTCGCTCGAAAAGGGACCTGAACAACCTCGCGCTCAGGGATTAATGATGATCGCGTATCAAACCGGTACTGTATTGGTAATGGCACGAGGACTCCAGCCATCCTCGGAAAACCTGGTGTACGAAGTCTGGTTGAGGCGAGGAGACGGTGAAAGGATCACTGTAGGGCATCTAACGGTGGATCAGACAGGATGGGGCACCTTAACTCTCTGGCCAGACCAGCCTATCACACTGTTCCAGCAGATATGGATTACCGCCGCTCCGGCCAAGAAGCCAGAGCGAGCCCAGATATCGGCGACTCCCGTGCTCTGGGGCAAGATCGACTCAACACAGTAGCCCGACCCATCGACCTCACTCCACTTCCTCACTTACAAATTCCCCACATTCCCTGTGATATATAATCATCTCGTGGTTCGTCCGCCTCAGGCGGATCACCACGAGCGGCAGTAAACAGCCAGTCCGCTTCGCCCATCGACAAGCTCGGTGTGAGCGGCGGGTGAGGTACTGTGATTCTTCAGGCGCCACACTTCCCAAATGACATGAGCTAGCCGGGGGCATAGGCGATCCATCCTAAGAGGAGGCCAGAGGGGCCAGCCCCTCTGGCCGGGGGTTTGGGGGGTACTCCCCCCAATCTCTTCTTTCATTCCCCCTTCCTCCAGGAAGGGGGTCAGGGGGATGGTCGAAAAGCTAAGAGAACACCGGCTCGACGGCTTGTCGAAAGCACGACTTAAGGCTAATGAAGTCACCGCTGACTCTGTTGTTGGAGGGTTAGAGCATGGTAGACGACGCGCTCGCCTTCGCGCCGGCATTCGAGCTTAGAAAACTGATCGACTCTAAACAGGTGTCCATAGTAGAGCTGACCGAGTTGTTCCTTCGACGGATCGAGACCATCAACCCAACCTTAAACGCTTATCTCACCGTCATTGCCGACGAGGCCCTCGAGTCGGCGCGAGCTTCCGAGGACGCCCTAATGCAAGGTGAAGCTCTGGGACCTCTCCATGGCATCCCTATCTCCATCAAAGACCTGGACGTGACCAAGGGCATCCGGACCACCTTAGGCAGCCTTCTGTTTAAGGATCACGTGCCGGATAAAGACTCGATCGTCGTAGAGAGGGTGCGCAAGTCAGGGGCCATCATCCTCGGCAAGACCAACACCCCCGAATTCGGATTTTCAGGCACCACCGAAAACAGGCTGGGCGACGCCTGCCGTAACCCATGGAACCCCGAGCGTACCTCGGGTGGCTCCAGCGGAGGCGCCGCTGCCGCCGTTGCTTCTGGATTATGCACCATCGCCACCGGAAACGACGGCGGGGGCTCGATCAGGATCCCGTCTAGCTTCTGCGGCACCTACGGAATCAAACCCACCCGTGGCCGGGTTCCCCGGTCCGGCGGCGTGGGAAGGGCTGCCTACAGCACTTTCAGCCAGGCAGGACCGATAACCCGTAACGTGCGAGACGCAGCGGTTCTGCTCCAGGTCCTAGCTGGCCCTGACAGCAGGGACCCAGCGTGCATCAGGCAACAACCTCCGGACTTCGCGGCGGCCCTCGACGGTGGAGTCAATGGGCTGCGTATTGGCTGGAGCTCAGACCTGGGATATGCCGCTGCCGACTCTGAGGTTCTGAGCGCCACATCACAGGCGGCCCAGGTGTTCGAGGAGCTTGGGAGCATCGTCGAGGAGGTCGAGATGGGATTACACGACCCCTTCCAAACCTTCTGGGACTTATTCAGCACCACAGCCTACGTTTCCTACGGCCACCTGTACGAATCCCAGGCCGAGGACATGACCGAATCTGCCAGGGTGACCATCGAATACGGTGCCCAGCGTACAACCGCGGAATATTCCCGGGCGCTTCTTCGCTTGGAACAATTCACGGCGCAGGTAGACGGCATCTTGGAGAAGTACGACCTGCTCCTCACACCGACCCTGGCGGTATCAGCATTCCCTATAGGTCAGCGCCCCACGGAGATTGGGGGGCGAGATGTAAACCCCTTCTGGGGATACACTCCGTTTACCTATCCATTTAATATGACCACGCAGCCTGCGGCCAGTATACCCTGCGGGTTCTCGTCGGATGGTTTACCGATTGGGCTCCATATGGTAGGAAGGCGGGGCGAGGAGACCACTGTGTTCCAGGCGTCGGCGGCGTTCGAGCAAGCACGGCCATGGACAGACAGACGACCACCGGTATCCTGAGCAAGCCTGAAACTACGAAAAGTGGCATCAAGTTCTATGGAATGTTCGAATTCGTTCTGGCTATATTAGCTGACAAGGAAAAGTGGATTAAAAGGGAACGTTCAATGATTAAACCGGTGACAGTATTAGCTCTGATAGTGGGTATCGTTCTCGCCATAATAGGCGCCATAACCGATCTGGCGGTCCTTGCCATTGTTGGTGACATCCTAGTGGGAGTTGGTGTGCTTGCTTATCTATTCCTAAAGAAGACCGCCGTTTCAGCGGTGCTGGAAGAAAGCTCACCTGTACCGGAAACGACCTCTCAAGAGGCCGAGACGACTACAACCGGGTCGGATCAGGACCCGCAGGGTGTCTAGATAGCTCCCACCGGCTCAGCTTTGGCAGCCCTTAGCGCAAGAGCCTTCGGCCCCACCTCGCTCGTTACCTTTTCGATAACCAGATCGTTGTCCATCTCCGAAGCCACACCCGGATACCCAGCCCATTGAACCATGGCGGGGAGCTTCCCATGTTTGAACTGGTCCAAGCTCCATTCGAGGGTGTCGGGTACCACGGCGGTATCCCAGTAAAACCTGAAGTCCTGGTTCCTGGGCCCGTAGTGGTAATGGGGGGTTTTTTCGAAGCAGTCGAAGGCAAGTATCTCGATCTCCTGTCCAGCCACATCGCTCAGGACATGAATGGAGACGCCCTGGTCCTCGGCGAACTGCCTATACTCCAGGCCGAACTTTAAGTTTCCCGCCACGATGACTTCATCGCCTCTGTCGTGTACAACGTTCACTTTGTCTCTAAGTGCCATCTCTCTCGCAGTGGACTCCAGCTCGGGCAACTTGGCCTTTACCAGGTCCATGTCTAACCGGTCGGCTATATCGCCGTAGCCTGCTTTGGTGAGCATGGGTTGCAACCTGTCGCGGATCCGTTTGATACTCCATCCGATAGGGTTCCCGGCCGTGATCTTGTCGAGGAGTATCTTTTTGTAGGGGTCGGCGGCATCCGGATCATAGTGATAGTGGGGCCTGAAGTCGAAGCAGTCGAACCTTAGTAGGTCTTTGGGGGTGCCGTTTACGTCGCCTATCACCTGAATGCCCACTCCCTGACCTTCGTTGAACTCCTGCCGGTAATCTAGGGCGAAGGTGATGACGCCGGCCTCTATCTTCGTTTCACCTATCGGAATCTTCATTGTTGGCCTCCTTGTAAAGCCCGAGAAAACACATGGGTATTTAGGGTGATTATAGCCCAAGCCACCGTAAGGGTAAACATCAAAGGTTCAAATCCGATGCGGTGCTGGTGATCCCTTTGCTTTTGGAAGACACTATTCCAGCACGGTAATCTCTGTCGATGCCGTTGTCTGGTCGCCGCCGACAGAGCATCTAATGGCGATGGGCCAGTCGCCCGGCGTAGTCCTGCCACCGACCCTCCAAGTCCAGGAGACATCGCCCTCCCCATCCGCCTGCTTCGGGACCAGACCCGCAGCCGAGCTCGGCCCCGACTTGTATATGACGCTTATATCGCAGTTGGCGCCCGGTGACGTCTGGGCTTCCAGCGTCGCGTCGTTGCCCCGCGCGATGGGCGAGGTGAGGGAACTGATCTCCACGGCTAGTGCGGGGCTTTCAGAGACAGGCGTCGGTGTTGGGGTGACAGTAGGGGTAGGTGTGGGCGAGGGTGTAGGCTCGCTTGGCGGTGTAGAGGTTGGAGTGGGAGTGCTTGTGGGAGCCGGTGTGGATGTTGGTGCCAACGTCGGAGCCGGGTTCACAGTTTCGGTAGGTGGTGGTGTGGATGTAGATGTAGGTATCGTCGTTGGAATTGGGGACATGGCCGGCGTGATTTGGGGAGTAATAGCTGGCGTGTGAGTAACGACAATTGTAGCGGCCGGGGTCGATGTTGGGGTGGGCGACTGGGGAGGAAGGCTCGTTGTTCCTCTTGAGCTGGTGGGAACAGGTGGTGGCAGACGTAGCGCCGTTGGTGACGGCTCCGGTTTCAATGGAGTCGGCCCTTCGGTAAGCGCGGGTTTGTGGGAACTGGTAGCTTGGTCGGGGTCGTCTGCTGGACCGGGGGCAGTTGTGTGAGCGTGGGTAGCTCGGTTGGAGTAGCGGTAACCGGCGAGTTGGTCGGTGTCTGGTCGGAGCCACAGGCCAGGGGGATCAGAGCCAACAACAGTATCGACACAAATCTAAGACGAAAAACCGCGCCGTTCATGGTGCGGCTATTGTACCTCAGGCCTGATTAGCCCCTTAGCGCCTTGACGCCCTCCAACACGGATCCCACCGGGTCGTCACCAGAGGGGTAGAAGAATGGACAGGGAAGGTCAACACCGGCAGACCGAAAGCGCTCGAGTTTGTCCGACCAGGTGGAGGTGTCACCGATCAGCGTGAGAGCGTCGGCCAGCTTATCAGAGACCTTGCGGCCACCGGCCTCTACTCCTCCCTCATCCAGGGCGTTTTTTATACGCTCAACATCTTCGGCGAAGCCGGAGACGTTCAAAAGCTTCCGATAAAAGGGGCGCTGTATATAGTAGGCCACGCTCTCCTTGCACAGCTTCTCGGCCTCGGCACCGCCGGTTGTGGCATAGATCAGGCTTGCTATGTCTACTTTGTTCGGGTCTCGTCCAGCCTGTTCCGCTGCAGCCTTTACCCTGGGGATCACTTCCTGGAAATACTCCACTGTGCCCATGTTGAAGAGCACCCCGTCGGAGATCTCCCCAGCCAGCTCGGACATCTGGGGGCCCAAGGCAGCCATGTACACAGGGATGTCTCGCTCTGGAGGAGGGCATGCGAGCTCGAAGTTGGGGATGTTGAAAATCTTCCCTTGATAGCTACATTTGCCGTTTTTCATCACCTCACGGACCACGTGAACGTATTCTCTCATCCGCCCAAATGGTTTCTCGAGGATGATGCCGTGGTTCTTCTCCAGCAGAGTGCTATGGCCCGAGCCAAGGCCAAGTATGAACCGGCCATCGGAAACTTCGTCCAGGCTTATAGCGGTCTGGGCCATCAGCGTTGGAGGACGGGTGAATATGGTCAGGATGCCGGTCCCGAACTTTATCTTGGAAGTTGACATGGCCATGGCCGCTATCAACGAAGGTATCTCTTTTCCCGGGGTCTCTTCTCCAGGGACCCAGCAGACCTCGTAGCCTCGCTCTTCGGCAATCTTTATAGCCTCCGTCATGAGGCTCAGGGGCAGCTTGCTATGCAAGCCGAAACCTAACCGTGGCATGGCCAGCTCCTCTCAAGTATTGCTTGTGGGCGTCGGAGGGCAAGCACCCTCCAGAATGTTAGCTTCGTTTTTGGCTTGTAGAACCGTCTATAACGGTAAAAGCTGTCCGGGCTCCTTCTTGTCCGGTGACTCGCCCGATCAGGGCGAATATTCCGGGCTTCTCGAGCTTCAAGTTGCCATTCAAGGCTAGCTGTACCCGCTGGTCGGTGCCAGCCTGGATACCCGTTGGACGGCCTACCTCAAATTGACCATCGATCCGTTTGATGATCTGTCCATCTTGCGTCGCGATTTCCAGCTCGAAATCGTGTCTTTGGTTGGTCTCGTTCCAGGGCACCTTGAGGGAGACCGCGACCGCGAACTGGATCTGGGCAGGGAACCCACGTTTGGCAGTGTACCGATCCCAGCCGCCTCCCATGAGATAAAGCTTGTTAGACACGACCTGGGCCGCATCCGCGAGAATCATCCATTCTATGCTCACGCCTGTTTCCATTTTTTACCGTCCCTCGCTGGGAAGGGCCTCCTCAGTAGACTCTTCCCGGCGACCGCTGCCTTTGGTAAGCTCCCGTGCCAAAAATACAACGGCGCCCACCACGATAATGCTTAGCCAACTGATCGACCTGTCCAGTGCCACGATGGGAAAGGCGACGGCCTCGTCATTAATTTTAGAGGAGAGCGTCAAGAGGCCGGTAACACCCAGCTCCACGGCTCCCAGTCCACCGGGGGTAAACGGCACGAGTGTGAGCATCGCATTAGCCAGGGTGACGAATATCACCAACGGCACCTCCAGATCGAATCCTAAGGCTTTGGCCACCAGGAACAGTCTGGCAACCTCTGCCAGCCACCCCAGAAGCCCCAAGACGGTCACCAGTGGCAACTGGCCAAAGCTGCCCACCGTGCCCTCATGGAAGCGATGGTACGCTTCGTGCAGCTTCTTGGGTATGAACTTGGGCAGCCGGGACCGCAACACCTTCATTGCGATCAGGACCACAGCAAGGACGAACATCATCGCAACGGCTATAACGACGAAAATCCAGGACGTGCCGACTCCCGTAGCCAGAAGAGCTACCGTAGCTGTCACCAAGAGGAACAAAACCAGAGCCGTATCCAACACTCTTTCCGCCAAGATGGTCCCGATAGTTCGAGGGAAGCTGGCCTTGGTGTCCTCCGAATAAGCATAGGCCCGGTAGGCGTCGCCAAGCCGGAACCATGCGATTGAGTTGGTGAACCAGCCCAGCAGGATCATGCTGCCACAATAAATAGTGCTGGGAGTCGGCGTGCCCTGGTCCTTCTGGGCATTTTTTAGTAGGATCCGCCAGCGAGCACCACGAAATATAAAGGTGGTATAATGAACGAGCACGGCGAGGGCAAAGAGCAGAAGGTTGCTGTCCTTGAACTGAGTCCACGTATCGGCCAGGTCGATGTCGAAGCGGGTCACCAGAAAGGTGAGGAACGCCGCCGCGATAACGAAGGATATAACGTTTTGTGGAGAAAGCAGGCGTCTTCTCAGGGAAGTGGCCGGCTTGTTGACTTGGCGAAGAAGCGACATTGATGAATCCGGTATTAGAGCGGATGCTTTGCGGGAATTCCGGGGCGTCTGGGAAACTTTATAGGAGTGGGACTCAGCTTGTCGACCAGCACCAGGGACCTATCGTTTTCCAGCCCGCTAACAAGTACAGGCCTATTTTCAATCAGCCCTCCACCCAGTAGGTCAATGGCACGCGCCGATGCTTCCAATTCCAGAATAATGTTCCCCTTCTTAAATGTGACCGCGGCTCCTCCAACCCGGCAAAATGGCAGGGTATATTCCGCGAGCACCCGCATGGGGGCCACGCCTCGGGAGAGCACAACATCAAAGCTTTCTCGTAGCTGGGAGTCGTGGGCCAAATCTTCAGCCCGTCCAGTGTACACCTGAACATCGGCCAATTCTAGAACACTAACCAGGTGCTGGAGGAAGGCCGTTTTCTTCCCGACAGAGTCCGTCAGCGTGAGGCGTATCCCAGGGCAAGCGATTTTGAGGGGTACGCCGGGGAACCCCGCGCCGGACCCCAGGTCCAACACCCGGCCACCGGCTCTTACATCCTCGGAAAGAACTTTGACAGCGGTGAGGGAATCAAGGAAGTGCTTTAGCTGGGCCTCCTGGCAGTCCACTATCGTCGTGAGATTTATACGCTTGTTCCAGGAAATCAGCTCCGTATAATGGTTGTTGAACTTATCTATCTGGTCTGGACTGAAGTTGAGACCGAGCTCTCTTGCTCCATCTACCAGCGTTTCCATGCTACCATTCACTTGGAGCATTATAGCATCGTGGCTAGAATGGCCCGTTGATTGACAGGCAAAACCTGTGTTCATAGAATAGGCTCAACTACTGTCACGAAGACCAGCCCTTCTGAAAGATGAGCTAGATCCAGCGGACTCAATTCCACCCAGGGGGTTAACCATGGCTACAAAGGCGTATATTCTTATCGAAACTTCCGTGGGAAAGACCCGAGAGGTTGCCAATGCTCTAAAGGACGTCGGAGAAATAAACTCGGTCGATATGGTTACCGGGCCCTATGACGTCATAGCAGTCATCGAGGCCACAGATATAAACGCCATGGGCAATCTGGTAACCGACAAGATACATACCCTCAGCGGGGTAGTCCGAACCGTTACCTGCGTCGTGGTCGGCACTTAGCCCTGCGGAGGTCTCCTTTGACCACCGGCGACTGTGTTTTCTGCAAGATAATCCGTGGCGAGTTGCCAAGTGAACCCCTCTATCGAGACGAAGAACTGATCGTCATCAAGGACATCAACCCTTCTGCGCCTGTACACTTGCTAATCATCCCGACAGAACACCTAACCTCGCTAGAACGTCTTGATCCAAAGCAAATCGCGACCATGGGCAGCGTGTTCGACATCGCCGACAAGATGGCGGAGGAAACCGGCGTTAAGGATAGCGGGTACCGGTTGGTACTGAATCAAGGACAGGACTCGGGCCAGTTGGTAGCCCACGCACACGTGCACCTGCTCGGCGGGCGGAGGCTCGGCGCCCTCGGGTAACCCATGACCTCCCCCATCAGAGACATCATTCTTTCGAAGGTGCAAGCTCTTCCGGATGGATTGCGAAGGCACACCCTCAGGGTAGAAGAGGTCGCCCTGAGCCTGGCCCAGCATCACCACGTGGACGAAGAGAAGGTGCGCACGGGAGCCCTGGCGCACGACCTCGCCCGGGCGATGAAGGGAGCAGATCTTCTCCTTAAGGCTCGGGAGTACGGCATCGCGGTCAATTCCGTGGAGCAGCAGTTACCCATACTGTTGCACGGTCCGGTAGCGGCGGAGATGCTAAGAAGGACAGAAGGTCTGGATGACTCGGACGTCTACGACGCCATATACTGGCACAGCACTGCTCACAAGGGCCTGAGCCACCCGGCCAAAGTGGTGTTTCTTGCGGACAAACTGGACCCCGAGAAGTCCACCCGCTACCGTTATCAGGACAGGCTAAAAACCCTGGCGGATAAGAGCCTGGACGAAGCCATCTACGAGTTCCTAAACCGTGAGCTTATCGGTCTGCTGCAACGGGACGATCTGGTCCACCCCGCCGTTGTCGAAGCTCGAAACGACCTGGCCCTTTCCGGCTTCCTGGGAAGGACCAACATCCAATAAAATCCCCCGGCTGGACATGAAGGGGGCTTGGGCGATGGTCGTCTGATATACTTACCCCTAGCTAGCGCATTTGCCCTTCATATTTTCTTGAACATCTTCCTTGATATTCGTACAGGAGTAAATCTTTGCCTGCTGAATCTGACGTATTAAGAGTAGACGGGCGTCGCTGGGACGAGCCCAGAAAAACCCGCATCACCTCCGGCTACCAGGCCTTCGCGGAGGGGTCAGTATTGATCGAGATGGGAATGACCAAAGTCATTTGCGCAGCCTCCCTCGAAGAGAGGGTTCCGGGCTTCCTTCGCGGTAAGGGAGAAGGCTGGGTCACGGCCGAGTACGGCATGCTTCCCCGCTCGACAACTACACGCTCTACCAGGGAAGGAGCGGGCGAGATCCGGGGCCGTTCGATGGAAATACAGCGTCTCATTGGAAGGTCCCTGCGAGCGGTCACGGACAGGAAAGCACTGGGGGAGCGGACGGTGATTCTGGACTGCGACGTCGTTCAGGCCGACGGTGGGACTCGCACGGCGGCGGTAACGGGCGCATACGTGGCCTTGTACCAGGCCCTTCTCGAGCTTGTGAAGAATCGCCTGATACCTGAGGTCCCGCTGCGAGGCGCCGTCGCGGCAATGAGTGTGGGGATTGTGGCCGGCAAGCCACTGCTTGACTTGTCCTACGAGGAAGATTTCCGCGCTCAAGCGGATTTCAATGTGGTGATGACCGACAAGGAAGAGATGGTCGAAATCCAGGGGGCGGCGGAAGGAGAGCCTTTTTCGAAGGAAACCCTACCGGAAATAGTCGCTCTGGCTCAGAAGGGGATGGACTATCTGTTCGAGTTGCAAAGACAAGCCATCCAATCAAACACGGATAGCAGCGGTTAATGATCAATCCCAAAACTATGCTGGTCACAGCCGTCGTCGCGGTGATGCTGGCCTTGGTCGCAGCGGCCTGCACCAGTAGCCCGTCGCCCACGCCAACGTGGACACCGGCGCCTACTGTTACCCCAACGGTCCCTCCCACCGAGCCGGCATCCTCGCTCACTTCCGTCACCGAAGGCACCCCCAGCCCGACGCCGTCACCCACAGCGACAATAGAGCCGCCGACGCCAACAGCAGCACCGACTGCCACACTTACGCCAACACCGGCTCCAACGGAGACACCGCTTCCTACACCCACACCAACGCCAGCTCCAACGGCGACGCCACTTCCCACTCCACCACCTACTCTCGCGCCCACGCCCACCCCTGTTTTCCAGCTTCCCGACATCGCAGGGGTGGTAGAAAAGGTGCGCCCCGCCGTCGTATCCGTGGTAGTCGAAGTGCAAACCCAGGACTTTTTCGGCAGAGTGTTCACCAGCACTCAGAGCGGCTCCGGAGTCATATTCGATCCTGATGGCTTTATCCTGACCAACAACCATGTCGTTCAGGGCGCCCAGTCCATCACTGTAACTTTGGACGATGGCCGTCAGTTCGATGCATTGATCGTAGGGACAGACCCCCTCACCGATCTGGCCGTGATAAAGATGGACAGCGAGAGTTTCCCATTTGCGAACTTCGGAGACCCCTCTAAAGTAAGGGTAGGCGACTGGGTCGTGGCGATAGGCAACGCGCTGGCACTACCCGGAGGGCCGACCGTGACCGTCGGGGTAATAAGCGCCTTGGGTCGCTCGGTCCAGGTGTCACAAGACGTCCAGCTTTACGGACTGATACAGACCGACGCATCGATTAATCCGGGCAATAGCGGCGGCCCGCTTCTCAACCTGGATGGCGAGATGGTGGGCATCAATACGCTGGTGACCAGAGGGGACGGAGCTGGTACACCGATAGAGGGCATAGGATTCGCGGTTGGGATGGACACGGCGGTGCCGGTGACGACTGACCTCATAGCGTTGGGCCAGGTTCGCTGGGCATGGCTAGGCGTGGTGCTCAATGATCTGAATCCTCAGACGGCCGCCGAGGCTGGTCTGCCAATAAGGGGTGGAGTATTTATCGCCGATGTGGTGCAAGGCGGGCCGGCCTGGGATGGCGGCATAAGAAGCGGCGATGTTGTCGTATCGATAGAGGGAGAAGATGTACCGACCGCCCGTGACCTGATCGCTCTCCTACGGCAAAGGCTCAAGGCAGGTGACGAGGTGGAGATAACAGTTGTCCGCAGTGGAAACCAGATCGTGTTGAACGTAACCCTGGGAGAGCGTCCGGCCCCCTAGCCCTAGACCCGCTTTACGCCCAGGACCACGTCCATGCCGTCCAGCTTCTTCTTCTCGACATAGTAACCATCTTCAGGCTCAGTTTCGATCAAGTCGTCTGATAGGGTTTCCTGGCGAACGTAGTCGGAGAACTTCCGCATAATCTCTTGCATGCCGGCCGGGCCTGAATAGGCGGTAAAGATCCGGTCCGTGATCTCGAAGCCCGCCGAGCGCCTCAGGTTCTGGATACGGTGGACAAGCTCCCGGGCCATCCCTTCCTGGGCCAGCTCGGGTGTGATAGTGGTATCCACAGCTACCATGTAGCCCCCTTCCAGGGCGACTGACAAGTTGTCCATCTGGACTATGGCTTCCACCTGGGTCTCGGTCAGGTCCTTCGCCTCGGGGTTAGCGATTTTCGAGGCTTCGATCGCCTTCTCGTAGAGGCCGTCCTGCCCAGGGATCACCTTAATGTCCTGGATATTGAGCTCGTCCAGTATCTGATCTCGGACGGTCTCGATGTGCTCGCGCTCCTCTTCAGACCTCGCCTTTACGAGCACCTTCGTGAGGGGCTGCCGGACCTTAATACCGGCCTTGGAGCGAGCGCCCCGACCCATGCTGGACACCCGCATCGCCAGGCGAGTAGCGTCCATAAGCGAGGTGTCTATCATGTCAGATGACGCCTCCGGGAAGGTATCCAGATGGACGCTCTCCGGAGCGCTGTCGTCCACCGACCTCACCAGGTTCTGATACATCTCCTCGGCCACGAAGGGTATCAACGGAGCTATGAGCCCGGTCAAGGTGGTGAGGCAATTGTATAACGAGGCATAAGCGTCCATCTTGTCATCGTCGTTCTCGCTCCTCCAGAAGCGTCTGCGGCTACGGCGAACGTACCAGTTGGAAAGCCGGTCGACGAAGTCCTGGATACGCCTTCCCGCATCGGTGGGATTGTACTCTTCGAGATGGGTGTCTACCTGGGATACGAGGGCGTTTAGCTCCGATATAAGCCATCTGTCTAGCTCGGAGGTGGGTTTCCAGCCCTTGGGAACTTGGTCCGGGTGAAAGTCATCCACGGATGCGTAGGTGGTGAAAAAGGAATAGACGTTCCAGAGCGTCAGCAGAAAACGCCGCACCGCTTCATTTACAAGGTCTTGGGAGAAGCGCCGCGAATCTCCGGGCTGGGATGCGGTGAACAGGTACCACCGGATGGCGTCGGCTCCCTGGGCGTTTAGAACAGACCAAGGGTCTACCACGTTCCCTAGGCGCTTGCTCATCTTGCGCCCTTGTCCATCTAAAATGAGCCCCAGGCAAATAACGTTCCGATAGCTGGGGTGCCCTGTGAGCAAGGTGGCGAGGGCGTGGAGGCTGTAGAACCAACCACGGGTCTGGTCCACCGCCTCACAGATGTAATCGGCAGGCAGATAGCCCTTGTCTTGTAGCTGCCGTACATCTCCTTGAGAAATTGCATGGTACTGGGCGAAGGGCATGGCGCCCGAGTCGAACCAGGCGTCCATGACCTCGGGGATGCGACGCATGTTTGCCAAGCAATTGGGACACTTTATAGCGATTTCGTCCACGTAGGGCCGATGAAGGTCCAGCTCGTCTAACAGACTCACATGCTCCGGCACTGCCATGTCACGCAACTCCTCCAAGCTGCCGACACAGTGATATCGCTGACAGGATTCACATTGCCAAATCGGGATGGGGGTGCCCCAGTAACGCTCCCGTGAAATGGACCAGTCTACGTTGTTGGCCAGCCACTCGCCGAAGCGTCCCTCCTTGATATGCTCTGGGTACCAGTTGATCCCCCGGTTACCGCTGATAAGCCGGTCTTTGGCCGCGGTAGTACGGATGTACCAGGAGGATTTGGCATAGTACAGGACAGCGGTGTCGCAGCGCCAGCAGAAGGGATAGGTATGATAGTAGACCTCCCGGCGATAAAGCAGACCCCTGGTATCGAGGTAGGCCATAATTTGTTCGTCGGCGTCTTTGAAGTACTTGCCGGCAAAAGGGTAATCACCGATGACGACGCCCTGGCTGTCTACCTGTTGAACAAAGTTCAAGCCGTGCCGCCGCCCTTCGGTGAGGTCCTCTTCGCCGAAAGCCGGGGCTATGTGAAGGATTCCTGTCCCCTCGTCAAGAGAAACGAAAGATGAAGCGATGACGCGAGGATTGTATTGGTCTGTCAGTTCGAGGGTAGTCTTTTCCCCCGTACCTGAAGCATCGTTCGCTTCAAAGCGGCGGAGTTCAACGCCATAGTCCCTGGGGTCATACAAGCTTTCGTAAGTTAAGGCCACCATGTCTCGACCATGAACCTTCCGAAGAAACTGATGCGGCTCTTTGATGACTTTATCGACGAGTTTGGAGGCTAAAATCAGACGTTCTTTGCCATCGGGCCTGTCGATTTCGATAAGGCTATATTCGGAGTCCGGATGGACCGCGAGAGCGGTGTTACCGGGAAGGGTCCAGGGTGTAGTCGTCCATGTAAGAAAATAAACCGGCTCGCCGTATTCTATCAGTGCGTCGTAGAAGTCAGTGCGGCGGGCCCTTATCGTCGGATCAAAACGAAGCAGCTTGAACTTAACGAAAACCGAGGGGTCCGGTGTATTCTCCTGATAACCCAGCGCTACCTCATGTGAACTGAGGCTGGTTACGCAGCGGGGGCAATGGGGGGTGACCTTATAGCCCTCATACAAGAGTCCCTTGTCCCAGAGCTCCTTGAGTATCCACCAGCCCGTCTCGATGTAGTCGTTATCCAGGGTCACGTATGGTTCGTCCATATCAACCCAAAAGCCGATGCGGTCCGTCATGCCCTTCCAGTCTTCAACGTAGCGAAAGACGCTCTCACGGCACTTCTCGTTGAACCGGGCAATTCCATACTCCTCGATCTCGCCTTTGGACTTTAGGCCCAGCTCCCTTTCGATCTCCAATTCAACCGGAAGTCCGTGGGTATCCCACCCGCCCTTTCTGAAGCACCGGTATCCCTTCATGGTCTTGTAACGGCAGATCACATCTTTGAAGACCCGCGCGAGCACATGATGAATACCCGGGCTGCCGTTGGCCGTGGGAGGGCCCTCGTAGAACATGAAGATGGGGCTGCCCTCACGCTCTATTTCCGTTCGCCGGAATATGTCTTGCTCTCGCCAGAACCGGAGAATCGCCTTCTCCATATCCGGGAAACTAACTTTGCTGGACGCAAGTTTAACCATTCAGACCTCTAGGCTCCTCTCAATCGCAGGTAATAGATTACCAAATTAGCTTCAGCGAATACATCCCTATAGGAACGCCATCTCATTTCCGCACGAGAATAAAGAACTCTCGATTCCCGGCATCTCCGAGTATTGGTGACGGTACCATGCCTCTCAGGCGGAAGCCGGACTCAACGACCCATCGAATCACTCTCGCCAGAACCCGGGCGTGGACCAGAGGGTCCTTTATAACGCCGCCCTTTCCAACTTCTTTTCGCTGCGCCTCGAACTGGGGTTTGACCATGACCACCAGTAAGCCTCCCTGTTTCAGGTGCTCGACCACAGTTGGGATTACTTTGGTGACCGAAATAAACGCGACATCTATCGTCGCCAGGTCTGACACAGAGGGCGCTTCGAATGGATACCTGGCATTCACCCCTTCGATCACCACCACGCGAGGGTCTTGCCGAAGCCGATAATCAAGTTGGCCATGGCCTACGTCGAGGGCTATTACCTGCCGTGCGCCGCGTTGTAGCAGGCAGTCGGTAAATCCACCCGTGGACGCACCCACGTCCAGGACAACCAGACCCGATACATCCAGGCCAAAATGGTCTAAGGCGTGGGCCAGCTTTACTCCGCCTCTCCCCACGTATGGTAAACGGCCTTTCACCTCTAGGTCGGCATCGATCTCGGTGGGTTGGCCTGACTTCATGACCTTCCCACCCCGCGTATAGACCACTCCTTCCATAATAAGAGCCTGGGCCTTCTCGCGGGTTTCGGCCAGTCCCCTCTCAACGAGAAGAACGTCGGCCCTTTTTTTTAGCGTTTTCCTGACCATCTGTATATCGAACTTAAATTGACACCATTTTCGACTATGAATTATAATCCACCTGATATGCCAAAGCGCACCTACCAGCCTAAGAAACGTCGGCGGCAACGGGTACACGGATTCCGCGCCCGTTCCATGACTCCCGGTGGAAGGAACATACTGAGGCGACGCCGCTTCAAGGGACGGCATCGCCTGGCGGTTTAACGTTTTCCCAAAATAGTATGCAAAAAGAGCTGCGCCTGACCGGAAGTAAGCGCTTCTCGATAATACACCGAAAGGGTCGCGGTCTAGCCAATCGACTCCTGGGAATCAAGACTCTACCTAATAGTCTAGACAACTCCAGATTTGCGTTCCTGGTCGGGAAGAAGATAGGGAACGCAGTGATTCGGAACAGGACAAGGCGGCGTCTCAAGGAAGCGATTCGATCGACACCGGTGAGCGTCGGATGGGATGTAATCATTATAGCTAGGAAGGGGGCGGCCGAGGCCGACTACCGCCAGCTAAAGCAGGCGACCCAAGATTTGCTAAAAAGGGCAGGACTCCTTAACGATTCTAATCCTACACCTTCGACCTCGTCTGCCCAAACCGGTCCATCGGGGGAGGTTGCCATGCCTTCCGGGAGCCAGGTAGGGCGATGAAGGGGCTGGCGTTAACCTGCATAACCTTGTACCAGAGGGCCGTTTCCCCCTATCTCCCCTCCGCTTGCCGGTACGATCCGACTTGCTCGCACTACTCCCACCAGGCGATTCAAGACCATGGTCTTGTCAAGGGAATCTGGCTTGCGCTGAAGCGGCTAAGCAGGTGTCGCCCCCTTGGAGGGAAAGGCTACGACCCTGTTCCCTAATTTAAATGCCGACCTCCGGCGTTCCGGCGAGATTACCACTGCTGAAGGCGATCCCGGTAAATCTGGCGCGCTAAGAGTTTTCCTGGTTTTGGTACCCATCTTACTCCTGTCACTGGCTCTTACCGGCTGTACAGGCGCCAATCTAATCAACTGGGGTTCAGGATGGACTGTGACGGCAACCAGCGATGGGGTGGTCTACGTAGTTACCCGTCAAGGCGAGGTGTTGGCTCTGGACGTCAACGAATCAGGCACCTTGAGAGGCAGCGAGCAGCTCAATTGGCGGTTTGCGCTGGATGGTGACGACAGGTTACGGGGAGCCTTTGGTAAACCCGCCATCGGAGACGAGTTGGTGTATGTTGGAGAAAAGGGCGATGGTAAAGGGAGGGAAGGAAGGCTATTCGCGCTGAGAAAGGACCGGGAGTCCACTACCCTCAGGCCAGACCTGGGTGAGTGGGTACGATCCATAGAGGGGGGAATCGTTAGCGGCGCGGCCCTGTCCAACGACCTGGTACTGGTAGCGTCGGACGATAAGACGATTTACGCCTTTGGCAGGATAACCGGCAGGCTACAATGGAGATTCGTGACCGAAGGAAGGATATGGTCGACACCAACCGTAAGGGACGAAGTCGTATACGTGGGCTCTATGGACCGTTACGTATACGCAATCTCACTAGAGCCTGACCTGAACCTGGCTGATCGGCTCCTTTGGAAATACAAGACCGGCGGCGCAGTTTTGACCAACCCACTCTTGCTGGACGATATGGTAATAGTAGGCTCCCTGGACAAAAAGCTATATGCGCTGAAAGCCACCACAACCAATCCCGGAGGAGAGTTGGCATGGTCGGAGCCCTTCGAAGGGGACGACTGGTTCTGGGCCGGTCCGATCTCAAACGGAGAAAACATTTACGCCGCTACAATGAGCGGGTCTTTATACGCGGTGGACAAGAACGGGATTGCGATTTGGGGTGTACCGTTTAAGGCCGATTCGCCCATCGTCTCCACGCCCGTATTGCTGGGAGAGAACCTAGTCGTAGCTACCGACGGAGGGCGGCTTTTCCTTCTGAGCGCCCTCAGCGGAGAGAGGCTGGAGATATTCAAAGACCTGGATACCGGCATAAAGGCTTCTCTCAGCGCCCAAGGATCAACGGTAGTCGTGGGCGCTCAGAACAACGTAGTGCATGGGTACAATGTGGACCAATGGGTGGAGAAATGGTCTTTCGAGACCAACAAGTAGGAATCTTTGGAATTCTTTAACCTCATACTCATAGACCCGATGTTGAACATACTGGTGGCCCTGTACAACATTTTGTTCAGTAACTTCGGGCTGTCGATAATCGTCTTTACAATCTTAGTCCGAGTCGCCACCTTCCCACTTACCCTCAAGCAGACCAAGCAGATGAGAGCGATGAGCGGGCTTCAACCCAAGATGAAGGCGCTGCAAGAACGCTTGGCCAAGGACCCTCAGAAGAGAGCCCAGGAGACCATGAAGCTCTACAAGCAAGCCGGGGTGAACCCTATTGGCTGCCTGGGACCTATGGTGATCCAGTTGCCCATATGGATAGGCCTCTACCAGGCCCTGATCAAGAGTCTAGGCACAACGCCGGACCATCTTGTCGGGCTTTCCCAGAGGTTGTACTCCTGGAACCCGTTTGCAAACTCTTCCGTACCCATAGATAGCAATTTCTTTGGATTGGATCTGGCCAACCCCGACACGACGTTGATAATACCCATTCTGGTCGGGGCTTCCACATGGGCACAGCAAAAGATGACAATGATGCCATCGGCTGACGCCCGTCAGCAGTCCACGAACTCGATGATGTTATGGATGATGCCCCTGATGCTTGGCTTCTTCAGCCTGACTTTTCCCAGTGGACTTGCCCTCTACTGGATTATTTCCAACTTGATAGGTGTTGCGATGCAATATTACATCACACGGGACATTAGTCCCCTGATGGTATTAAAGCCCGCTCAAGCGCCCGAACCGGCTGCCGGAGCACCAACTGAATCAGCACAAGAATTGGTCTCTGAGGAGATGAGAAACGATGCAGCAGACACGAGAGTTCACAGCCAAGACAGTGGAGGAGGCCAGAGAGATAGCTCTAAAAGAGCTAGACGCAGACCCAGGAGAGGTAGAGGTAGAAATACTAAGCCGAGGTAAGACCGGGTTTTTGGGAATTGGCAACGAGCCAGCCCGGATCCGTGTCAGACATCTGTCGGGAACAGGCAATGCCGCCGGAGTAGCCATAGAAGTGGTCAATCGAATGCTCACCGGCGCAGGCGTTCAGACGATGACTACCCTGAGAAGCGCTAATGATCCCGACACCGGCGGTCCCATCATAGATATTACCGGTGACGATTCGGGCCTGCTCATAGGCCGCAGGGGCGAGGCCCTACGAGCCCTTCAGTATCTGGTCAACCTCGTGACGAACAAGAAGCTTGGCAATGAAAGCGTCCGAGTGGTCCTGGACATTGAACGGTACAGGGAACGACGGCAGAAGTCCCTACGCGAGATGGCCTTGCGGGTCGCCGAGAAGGTGGCAAGCTCAGGGCGCTCGATACCTTTGGAGCCCATGTCTGCGGCAGAGCGCCGTGTTATACACATGGCCCTTGCCGACCACCCCAAAGTCAGCACCGAGAGTTCCGGCATGGGAGAGAGCCGTAAGGTTACCATCGCTCCCAAGGAATCCTGAACTATCGTGTCCACCGGCTTTCAATTGACAGCCAGTTTGGAACAAATTTATAATTGCGCCAACAATTACTCGTTGGGTGATCCAAGCGAGAGGTACTGGCAGGAGGCTTACAGTGGGTGACTACAAGATTATCTCGTCGGACGACCATATATTCGAGCCACCAGACATGTGGACCAGCCGAATCGACAAGAAATTCAAAGACCGTGCTCCGCGAATAGTGCGGCTGGAGAGCGGCGGCGACTGGTGGTTCACGGACGGCCAAAAGGGCCAGTCCGTTGCCTCAGGAGCCCAGACGGGTGTTCGATTCGAAGGCATCGAAAACCTGTCCTTCAACGATCAACTGGAGAATGTTCGACCGGGGGGATACGATCCCCACGAGCGTGTCAAGGATATGGACATGGATGGCGTTGAAGCCAGCGTGATCTACCCCAACCAGGGACTGATGCTCTACAGCATACCGGATACAGATCTGGTAAACAGATGCATGCAAGTTTATAACGACTGGATAGCCGAATATTGCCAGGCCTACCCGAAGCGACTGAAGGGCATAGCGATGATCAACGTGGATGACATCGACTGGGCAATCGAAGAAGTGAAGCGAACTCAGAAGTTAGGGCTGGTTGGGGCAATGATCCCCGTATTCCCAGCTCCGGGAAGAAGTTACAACCTGCCGGACTATGAGCCGTTCTGGGCCACCGCCGAAGACCTGGGCATGCCCCTCTCGCTCCACATAGCTACAATTCGACCCGGAACCGTACAGGAACTGGTCGACCTGGAGACCCTGCCCCCCGAGTATTTCTGCAACGCCGACTACTGGGTGCGTATGTCCTTCGCTTCGATGATTTTTAACGGCGTTTTCGAGCGCCATCCTAAACTTGTTGTCGGATCGATAGAGAACGAAGCGGCCTGGGTACCCCATTTTCTGGTCAACCTTGACTATCAATACACCCAAAGGGCCCAATTAAGCCACTGGCACCGCTATAAAGGAGACATGCTCCCTAGCGATTACTTCCACAAGAATATGTTCGTGGGCTTCCAGGAGGACGCTCTCGCAGTCAAGGATAGGCATCTGATCGGGGTGGAGAACCTCCAATGGGGCTCTGACTATCCCCATCTAGAGTCCACCTTTCCAAAGAGCCAACAGATTCTTGAGGAGATCCTGGCTGACTGTACTGAAGAAGAAAAGGCGCTGATCGCAGGCGGTAACGGCGCAAAGGTTTACCACATAAACTAGTTGAACCTGACTTCGTTGTGATACTAACCGCATCCGTGCTACGGGTGCGATTTTCACAAACGGCGATGGCGCAGATTCGATAAACGGCGATGGGGAGATCAAAGATTGGGTAACTACAGACTTATATCGGCAGACGAACACATATTCGAGCTTTCGGACATGTGGACGACCCGTGTGGAACCCAGGTTCAAGGACAGGGCGCCCAGGATCGAAAAAATGGAAGACGGAGGCGACTGGTGGGTTACCGACGGTCAGAGAGGGATTTCGGTCGCTTCAGGAGTCAACACGGGAAAGAGATTCGACGGGATGGAACATCTGGGCATCGTAGCCCAGCTAGAAAATGTCCGCCCGGGAGCCTATGACCCTGAGGAACGTCTCAAGGATATGGACCTGGACGGAATAGAGGCCAGCATCATGTATCCAAATCAGGGTTTGATGCTTTACGCTCTGCCGGATACCGAGCTAGTCCATGCTTTGATGCAGACCTATAACGACTGGTTGGCCGAGTATTGTAAGGTGGCGCCCAACCGGCTGATGGGAATCGCGATGGTAATTCTAGACGACATCGAGTGGGCCATGTCGGAACTGGAACGGTCCCAAAGGATGGGCCTTGTGGGAGCCATGATCCCCGTTTACCCTGTCCCCAATAGGCCCTACCACCTACCGCAATACGAGCCCTTCTGGGCAGCCGCCCAAGACCTGGGCATACCCCTGTCCCTGCACACCGGAACGATACGTCCCGGTTCGGTCAGCGAGCTTGCGGACATATCGACTCTTACCCCTGAGTTTTACTCCAATGTGGACCATTGGGTGCGATTGTCCCTAAGCGGCATGATTCTGGGAGGAGTATTCGAGAAATTCCCGAACCTATCTATTGGGTCCGTGGAGAATGACGCCACCTGGGCGATATATTTCCTCGACGCCATGGACTACACCTATACACAGAAATACCGATTGCCTCACTGGCACCGCTACAAGGAAGACATGCTCCCCAGCGATTACTTCCACCGGAACGCCTGGGTCAGCTTCCAGGACGACGCTAAGGGTATCAAGAACCGCGAAGATATAGGAGTAGCCAATCTGGTCTGGGGATCGGACTACCCCCACTCCGAGTCGACATTCCCGAGGAGCCACCAGTTCCTGGAAGAGATGATGGCCGACTGCACACAGGAGGAGAAAGCCAAGATCGCGGGCGGCAACGCCGCCAGGATCTATAGCTTGGACTAAGTTTTCAGATAATTCGCTCTTTCCAGGAAGCCAAAAACCTCTTCGGCGTAACCTTCCGGGTTGTTGGTCGCAAAATGGGGGTAGGGAAGGTCCATAACGCGGCTTTCGGAGCCGGGGGTCAACGCCATAGCCTGTTCGTTCTTGACCCACAGTCCGTCCCCCTTCGTCACAAGAAACAATGTGGGACACCCAACTTTCGGAAGTAGCTTGTCAGCTTCGAACTCGAAGGCCGCACGGTAAGCCCAATCGTATTTAGTACCTACCCGGAGAAATTCGACGGTAGCGTTGTGCAGTTGCTCCACCGGGGCTTCAGAATAGAAATAGCGTTGCAGGCGCTTCCACGCCCAGCTTAGGTGCTCTCCATCGCGGGACATGGGGAATTGCACTAGGTAATCTTTCAGGTAGCTAGCGCGCTCCTCTTCCGAAAACAGTGGACATCCAACGACTATCAAGGCCTTGACCCTATCTGGAAGTTCCATCGCTAGCTGGATTGCCATGGCAGCTCCGGTATGCTCTCCCACTAGGGCGACCCTGTCCAATCCCAAGGTGTCGAAGAACTGCCGGAGGCGTTCAGCATAGCCGGATATGGGCAAAGGTTTCGGCGGAGGGTCAGACCCACCATGCCCAGGCGTGTCGACGGCTATCGCCCTGACCCGTCGAGCCAATACCGGCAGCGCCGGTTCATACATCACGCCCGACGAAGGACTTTCGTGGAAAAGGACCAATGGCGGGCCGGAACCGGCCTCCCTGTAGTGGACCTGGCCGAGGGGGGTGTCCGCATAGCGTTTCCGAAACTGCATGAACTTGTTCCTCCGTGGCACAAGGGGTCGGTTGAGTGGCGGTATCTTATCACCGGGTATGTGCTATGTAAATGATTGAGCGTTGGTACGTTGACAGCACATAGGGGTTCCTGTACGATTGGTTCGCAAAATTTTAGGAGGTTAGCCATGTCTTTTACCCTGGATGAAGCAGATCGAATGATGGATGCAGCAGTCGCAAAGGCCAAGGAACTTGGATTCAGCGTCAGCATCGCCATAGTTGATGCTGGAGCGCATCTTGTAGCCTTCAAACGAATGGACGGAGCAATCTGGGCTGGCGTATTTGGAAGCCAGGGCAAAGCCTCGACTTCAGCGGCCTATGGCATGAAGTCGGGAGTCTTGGAAGGGGCAGCTGATAACCCGGTCATCGTAGGAGTTTCGGCGACACAAGGCCCGGGAGCGATCATTCCAGCGCAAGGTGGAGTTCCCATAGTTAGGGACGGCGTCGTGGTCGGTGGCATCGGCGCTGGCGGGGCTACATCTGAAGGCGACGAGCAGATCGCCGAAGCGGGAGCCGCCAAACTGTAGCTTCGGGCAATCAGGATTATCAAGAACCGCATTCAGCTTTACGAATGCGGTTCTTGATAATCGCAAATTGACACCCAATTGGCCACACCGATATAATCCAAATGACACCCATCACCACCAGGAGACGACTATGGGCGACTATAAAATTTTATCGATGGACGACCATGTATTCGAGCCACCCGACCTGTGGCAGGAGAGAATAGACCCTAAATTCAGAGAACGGGCTCCTCGAATCGGCACCGCGGACGACGGCAACGACTATTGGTACTGTGACGGTGCGAGAATATGCTTCCTCGGAGGAGGAACTCAGGCTGGATTAAGGTTCGAAGACCCGAAAAAATTGTCCTTCGGCGATAAATATGAGAATGCTAGGCCCGGTGGATACGATCCTGTAGAGCGGATCAAGGACATGGACATGGATGGGGTGGATATGAGTACCATGTACCCCACATGCGGTCTTACCCTCTATTCGGCGCCGGATACCCAATTGGTGAACGCGATGTTTCAAGCGTACAACAACTGGCTTGCTGATTTCTGTAGCCACAATCCGAAGCTGCTTAAGGGCCTCTGTTTGATCAACCTGGATGATATCCAGTGGGGTATCAAGGAGTTGGAGCGCTGCCACAAGATGGGCCTAATCGGAGCATGTATCCCTTCTTACGTCGACCCCAGCCGACCTTATCAGGACCCCGTTTACGAGCCGTTTTGGGCCACTGCAAACGATCTTGAGATACCTCTGTCCCTCCACGTCGCCACCAACCGCGCCGGCTTGGGTGACAAGCTTATCGACTTCGTCGACAACATGCCGGCAGACACCGTAGCCAACATGGACTACTGGGTGCGTACATCGCTGGCCCAGATGATTCTTGGTGGTATTTTCGAGAAATATCCCAAGCTCCAGGTTGGCTCGATTGAGCACGAGGTTTCCTGGGTTCCTTATTTTCTGGAGCGGCTGGACTACACCTACACTCAGAGGGCCCAGCTTAGCCACTGGTATCATTACAAAGACGATTCTCTTCCCAGCGACTTCTTCCGCCGCAACGTGTTCGTAGGCTTCCAAGAGGACAGTCTTGGCATAAAGCTAAGGCATGAGATCGGTCTCAACGTCCTCCAGTGGGGCTCGGACTATCCCCACCAGGAATCCACCTTCCCGAGGAGCCGCCAGATCCTGGAAGAGATTCTGGTCGACTGCACCGAAGAAGAAAAGGCGTTGATTGCCGGTGGTAACGGTGCCAGAGTTTACCACCTTAATTAGCGAACCTGCCAGAGCGTATTTCAGCCGAGGAAGTGTCCTCGCGAAATTTGGCCTCTGGAAGGGCATCGAATAGGTCTTCAAACCCTGAAGGGATAGAGACATCCTCTAGAGTCCGAAATACTCCCCCATGCTCCCTACCTGCCACCAGGAAATGGCATCGTCTATCACGTATGTTGGACAACGCAGCGAGCACACCCGCTTCCCCTCCATGGTATTTGGAGTCCACCAGCCGGACCGCCGTATCCGATCCTATGATAAACGTACCTCCAGGCAAGACATTGGCCTTTTCAGTGAACGTCGGAGCCGTGGTTACCACCACACGCCGCTTCCCATGGAACTGTCCCAACCGCCGCCTTAGCTCGTCTTCTTCCAGAGGTGGCTTGTCCACGTTGACAACCGATATTTCGAAGACAACGTCGGTGCCCAACGTCTCGGCTCCGACTTGAGCCAGCTTCTCATGGCCAACGTGGAGAGGATCGAAGGACCCCGAAAGCACGGCTGCCTTAGGTGGGTCGTTTGCCGCCATGCGTCCATCGGGATACACGGTCACTGATCTGATATGGCTCTCAGACTGGGTACTCGGGTGGAGCAGGCTGCGAAGGGGGTCGTCATGGCTTGCCTTGACGACTTCCAGAGTGTCCCCGTCCATGAGGTCCATAGCCAGGCTAAGTTTGACACCAAAAGATTCTGCCAACGCACGGAGGATAAGCCTGCTCACCAGTTCCTCTTCCGCGCTCCTACCCCGCTCGCCTTTGGCCAGGGTCAGATTGTATGTTGCAACGCCTATCTCGTCCCAGATCGCGATGTGGCTGCGATGCTCTCCGAGCTTGGGCCGGTTGGTGGCGATGGCGGCAGTGCACCCGAGGCCGACAACCCGCGCCTGCTCCTCTCGCAAGCGTAGAGCCGAGCCAAAGGCACGGGATGCCATTTCCCTCGCCTGCTCCGGAGAAACGTACTCGACGGGTTCATGGCCCAGGAACTCTATCATGGCTCGCCGTCCATAGGGCACCAAGGCCTCTAGAACCGTGTCGGACGCACCCGGTGCGGCCATCAACCAGGCCAGGGCCTGTGTGCCGGCCCCCGTTACGACCAGCACGGCCTTGTCGGACGAGGCGTGAATCTCCTCCACAACTCGGAAAATATCATCGTTAATTTCAACCACGACCCTAGTCTAACATGGCGGATCACGGGCACGGGAAAGGTTGGGGCCAAGCTGCCGATGCTATAATGACCTCAGGTTTCTTTGCTAGGGAACCAAATGCAGGAAAGGTCGTCAAAATGGACCAGATCAGGCTGACAGCCCTGGCTAACTGCGCCGGTTGAGCCGCCAAGTTTAGCCCAGAGGACCTGGAGCATATCTTAGGCTATATCCCCGCTGTGAACCACCAGGACATTCTGGTGGGTGGAGACACAGGGGACGATGCCGCCGTTTACCGCATCGGCGACAACACGGCCCTGGTGCTGACGGTGGACTTCTTTCCCCCGATCATCGACGACCCATTCAGCTTCGGGGCAATAGCCGTCGCCAACTCCCTGAGCGACGTTTACGCCATGGGGGGTAGGCCTCTTGTGGCCCTTAACATCGTCGGATTTCCCGCGGAACTGCCCAAGGAGATACTCGGCGAAATATTGCGCGGCGGTCAAGCCAAGGCCCAGGAGGCGGACTGCACTATTATAGGCGGCCACACCGTCTACGATAATGAACCCAAATATGGCCTGGCGGTGGTTGGAACGGTTGAACCCGGGAAGGAGATCACCAACGCCGGTTGCCAGCCCGGGGATAACCTCGTTCTCACCAAGCCCTTGGGCACCGGGATAATCACCACCGCTGCCAAACAAGATGCAACCGAGCCCGGAGTCGTCGATGGTGCGGTGGCCGTGATGATCACACTGAACAGGGCTGCTTCGGAAGCGATGATAAAAGTCGGGGTCAACGCGTGTACCGACATCACCGGTTTCGGACTGATTGGGCACCTGAGCTCTATGATGAAAGCGAGCGGCACTGCGGCCAGGGTAAATGCCTCCAAGGTACCTGTAATACCAGGCACCCTGGATCTAATAGCGAAAGGTATAGCGCCTGCTGGAACTCGTCGAAACTTGAAAGAAGTCGGCAAGAAAGTCCTCTGGCACAAGAACGTCAGTGAAGATACCAAAATCCTTCTGGCGGACGCTCAGACATCGGGCGGCCTTCTGATATCAATATCACCGGAACGAACCGACGGCCTGTTGAGCGAACTGGGGCAGGCAGGCGTCGAAGCAACGGTGGTTGGAGAGGTTTCCATGCCCATTGCAGATAGCGAAAGTCGGATACAGGTCTTGCCCTAACCAAATCCTACAGCTTTATGATGCCCCGCTGGACCGCTAGGGTCACGGCCCCGGTGCGGTCGTTGACGCCTAGCTTCTGAAAGATGTTGGCCACGTGGGTTTTGGCAGTGCTCTCGCTGACGGACAGGCTGGCGGCGATCTGTTTGTTGGCCGCACCCGTGGCCATCAGACGAAGAACCTCCAACTCCCGCTCCGAGAGGATGTCCGACGGGCCTCCGTGGCCTGTCTGCTTTGATATCTGTGCAAAGCGGTCGAGGGCCCTGCTGGCCACAGAGGGCTGTATGAGAGACTCGCCGCGATAGGCTGCTCGAACGGCGTTGAAGAGGTCCTCTCTGGACGAGTCCTTCAAGAGATAGCTCTTGGCCCCTGCCTCTATGGCATGGAAGATGTACTCGTCGGTATCAAAGGTGGTCAGGACAATGAACCTGGCTCCCAGCCTAAGCTCGGTTATTTGGCGCATGGCCTCCACGCCATCCATTTCCGGCATTCTCAGGTCCATTAAGATGACATCCGGCGACAGTTCTTGGGCTTTGGCCACTGCCTCCAAACCGTTCATAGCTTCCCCGACTACCTGGAAATCCTTCTCGCGGGACAACATCATTGATATTCCATCCCTAACGACCGGGTGATCATCGACGATTAGCACTCTCACAATGTCCACGATGTTCCTCTCTGGCGCTCGTATTTACTAGCTAAGCTGGAATTTTGACCTGGATTGTGGTTCCTACATCCGGCTCACTTGATAATTCAAAAGTGCCACCCAATAACTTGGCCCTCTGCTCCATTCCCCTCGTTCCGAATCCACCGCCGAGGCCCTTGCGACGAGCCTCCATCACATCAAACCCATGCCCGTTGTCCTGAATGGTGATGCCAACAAGATCTGTTGAATAGTCAAGTTTCACCGTTGTCTCCGTAGCTGTCGAGTGACGAAGGGAGTGAGGTAGGATGGGAAAAGTGGACACCAAAGTCGGATAAGCTAGAGAGACGGAGGTGTCAGGATGAAGAGGGCCCCGCAAGGAAGGTATACCAGGGAATTCCGACAGGAAGCAGTGAAGCTGGTATTGGAAGAGAATCTGTCATTGCCAGAGGCAGGGCGTCGGTTGTCCTTACCGCCATCGACGTTGGGGTATTGGGTGAAGCTATATAAGGCCGGCAAATTGGGAGACGTGGACAAGAGCTACCGGCCCTTGACCGACGTGGAGATGGAGCTGGCCCGGACGAAGAAAGAACTGGCGGAAGTGAAGATGGAGCGGGACATCCTAAAAAAGCAGCCGCGTACTTTGCCAGGGAGTCGCTGCCCGGTACGCGATGATGAACCAACTGCGGCTCGATTACCCCACATCTGTCCTGAGCCGAATGTTGGTCGTATCGGCCAGTGGCTACTATGCCTGGGTGGACAGGCCGCCGAGCAAGCGAGCGCGAGAGGAAGTGCGGCTGGAGCTTGAGATCAAGGCGGCCCACAAGCGGACGAGACAGACCTATGGCCCGGAACGGTTACAGCGTGACCTGGCGGAGCATGGCGTTCGGGTGGGTATTGGCCGCATCAAGCGTATCCGGAAGAAGTTGGGCATACGCTGCAAGCAAAAGAGGAGGTTCAAGGCGACCACTCAGTCCAGGCACAGGCTGTCGGTCGCGGAGAACGTCTTGGGCCAGCAGTTCAAGGTCTGCCGGCCCAACGCAGTGTGGGTCACAGCTATCGGATACTGAGAGCCAACGCACCAACAAAGCCGGCCCAACGCAGTGTGGGTCACAGACATCACATATGTCCCCACAGATGAGGGCTGGCTGTACCTGGCAGGCCACAAGGACCTGTTTACCGGAGAGATCGTGGGCTATGCCATGGGAGAACGGTTGAGCAGGAACCTGGTGAGCCAGTCACTCCTCCGGGCGCTCTCCAGCAAGCGTCCCTCAGCGGGAGTCCTGCATCATTCAGACCGGGGCAGCCAGTACTGCTCCCAGGAGTATAGGAGTCTTCTGGAACGGTTTGGACTGCAAACCTCCATGAGCAGGACAGGCAATTGTTTTGACAACGCGCCGATGGAGAGCTTCTGGGGCACCCTCAAGCAAGAACTGGTTCACCACCGCCACTACGGGAGCAGACGAGAGGCAGTTCGTGACATCACGGAATACGTCGAGAGCTTCTACAATCGCCAGCGCCGGCAGGCTAGGCTAGGATTCCTCTCACCTGCAGCCTATGAAAAGAGCTACTATGCTGGGCTACTGGCTGCATGAAAGCTTTCGTGTCCACTATTGACATCCGACCTCACCCCGATTGCGAAAAGTGGATCTTCTGTCCTTTGCTTGGCAACCGTAGTATCTCTTCCTTGATAGCAGCCTCAAGATTCTTGCTCTCAAGACTCTGCGGGGGAAGGTTCCAGACCGATCGTCTCGCTTCCTGAAGACTGTCCCTTGCCAGGGCCTTGGCACTCTGGAGGTGGTCGGCCATTTCAGATGGGCTCTTCTCTGCAGCCTGTTCTGCCGCTTCCATTTGAATTACGATTCCAGTAAAACCTTGTGCCAGGGTATCGTGTATTTCCCGAGCCATCCGGTTTCGCTCTTCTAAGATAGCCAGGTCTCGCTCCTGACCTACCACCATCTCCTGCGCGCGCTTCTGATTGGTGATATCGCGTACAATCCCTTGGATCTCTCTGACTCCTTCATCGGAAGGTCGTAGACTGGCCGTCAGGAGGCAGTCCATCAAAGTGCCATCCTTTTTGAGAAGCTGCACTTCGAAACCGTTCACGAACCCGGTCTGCGCCATAAGGTCGCGAAATCGGTCTCCGTCATCGGGATCAGCGAACCGATCTCCTACAACAGATCCGATTGCGTCCTCCACGGAAAACCCGAATAGTTTCAAGGCGGCCTGATTGGCTGCTATCACATTCCCATCCCTGCTGATAAATATGGCATCCTGGGACTCTTCGAAGAGAGACCGAAATCTTTCCTCACTCTCTTTTACCTCCTCGGTTCGCTGGGCGACCCGTTCTTCCAGTTTCTCGTAGGATTCGTGAAGTTGTGAGGCCATTAGGTTAAACTCGCGGCCCAGCATACCGATCTCATCTGAGGACGTGACTGGTATGGATTGACTGAAGTTGCCGCCGGCAATCTGCCTGGCAGCGCGGATGAGGTTGTCCACCGGCCTCATGATCCGCCTGAGACCGACGATTACGAACAGAATGGGAATGACGATGCCGAGGGCCAGGAGAATCAGTAGATAATTCCTAGCGCTCTGACTTTCGCTGATCAGCCCAGACCAAGCTTCCTCGGTGACCAGGCTCCAGGTTGTTCCTGGAACCGGCGAAAAGCCTGCCACAATATCCTCTCCTGAGAAGCTCGACGTCCTGCGGGATTCAGTCGAACCCGCCAACACCTGCCGCACGATTTCCTGGCCCGAGAAGTCAGAGCCGATTTGGTTGGAGTTGGAGTGATAGATCACCCGGCCGTTGGAGTCCACCAGAAAGGCATCGCCGTCTTTCTTGATCCTGAGACGGACGATACTCGCGTAAAGGGCGCTGGCGGCGCTGTCCTGAAGTCCGAACATGCCTACAAGAGACCCTCGAAAAAGGCCATTTTCATCGGTTATGGGCACCGCTACCGCCACCGTTTCTTCCTCTCTCCCGGGCCCACGCACGACGTCGGTCAGGTGGGGCTGTGGGAAACGGAGCACTCTGCGAAAGAAACTCCGCTGAGACCAGTCCTGGCCGATTAGCTCCTGGCGGTAGGGCTGGGTTGCCGTGATTACACCGGAGTTGCTCAGCAGAAAGACACCCGCATCGAACACGACAAGCCGCCCTCTGGCATCTTGAAGAGCTCTGGTCTGGCTGGCAGGATCATCTCCGTGGATGGAGGGAGTACGGGCGACGTCTGTCAATAAATCGCTGAACACCGCAAGTTCGGTCGCGACTTGGCTGGCCGACAAACGGACCAAGTCGGCATTCTTGTCTATTACGAGGTCCTCGGTAACATCCTGATAGGCATAAAAGTTCTGTACGGCAACAGCCGCCAGGATGATGGCTGTAGGAACGAAGAGCCACAGAAGTATCTTGACTCTGAGGCTTCTGAAAAGAGGTGCTAACCGGTGTGGTACAAACGTCAATTTGTCGAATTTGTCCTTTGCGACTCCTCAATCTGACGGCACACGGACACGATCTCTTCTGCCGGAGCCTGGCCGAAGGTCAGGATTCGGTCCCAGGCATCGTAAGCTAGAGGGGTTGCATCTCCCATATTGAGAAAGACCTCCGCCGTCACCGAGTAGCCTTGGATATGGCCGTCGGCGAAGGCGGCAATATCCACATCCTTGGATTTTTCGGGGAACTCCTCCTTGATGTAGCCAATCCACTCGTCAACCAGGGATGCTCGGGCAGGTTGCAGGAAATTGGCGCGGGCCATCGCTCTGCCGTAATCCTTGCTGACCAGGAACTGTACCAGCTTCCAAGCGGCTTCGGGATGGTTTGTCTTTGAATAGATGCCGTAGCCATCCGTTGCAGCAAGTGTAACCCGGCCTTCGGGACCGGCGGGCAGGGGCGCCACACCTACGCGGAAGTCAGCGTTGGTCAGCATATATTTTAGGGCCCACGAACCATCTTCCACCATAGCTGCCTTGCCTGAGCTGAAAGCAGTGCGAGTGTCCAGGTTCTGAACATCCAGGGGTGTTGCCATAACCCCATCATCCCACATCCGTGCCCGCAACCATTCCAGGGCTTCCAGGGACTTGGGTTCGTCCATTGCACAACTGGTCGGGTCCGCAGGATCCACAAAATGGCCACCCCAGCTGTTCACATGTACCTGAATTCGATCCCAGGAGATATCGATCATACTTTCCCAAAGGTCGGTCTCTCCATTTCCATCCAGATCGTGGGTCAGAAGCTGCATCGCTCGCAGATAATCGCCATGGTCCCAGGTCCCGTCGGGATAATCCACGCCGTATTCGTCAAAGATATCTTTGTTGTAGTAGAGGGCCAGTGCCCCATGGTACTTGGGAACTGCGTACCGGCGGCCGTCTTCCGTCAGGAAAGAGCTGTACTGAGCTTCGTCCCATTCATCGATGATCCCCTGTTCCAGGTCTGCTTCGATATACGGAGTCAGATCCACAGCAAAACCTTTCTGTGCCCATATGGGGAAGAAGGTACAGCAGCCCCAGAACACATCGGGGGCGGTTCCCGCCTGCATATCTGCCAGCATCGTCTGCGAAAAACCTTGAGGGTCGGGGGTGTAGAACACACGGATGCCCGGGTTCTCGGCATGAAACTGCTCAAGCATCCTCTGGGCCATGGGGGGGGACCAATCGGTGCGCCAGTCTTGGTAAACCAGCTGAATGCCAGGGTCGTCCGACGCTTCGTCACCTCCACTAGATGAGCCACAAGCTATAAGAAGGGTGCTGGCTATAGCCAGCACCAACATGGTCAAAAATCCTTTCCCTAATATGCGACCACTAGCAAGTGTCTGACCCTGCTTCGAATCTGTCATGTCAAGTGGACCCCATCATCAGGACAGCGGTGAGGCTAAAATAAGAGAGTCTACCGCTGGGGTGTCTCGTAAACCTTCATCCGATGGTAAGGCTCGTGGAAGTTCCAGTAAACACCTTTGTGGGCTCACTGCTTGGAACACCTGACCCGGTGACCGATAGCCCAGGGCTTGATGGGGCCGCTCTTGGTTGTAGAAGGCCAGATAAGCCCCAATCCCCTTTCTGGCCTCAGTCCCATTTTGGTATGCCTTCAGGTACACCTCCTCGTACTTGATGCTGCGCCACAGCCGTTCCACGAAGACGTTGTCCATGCACCGGCCCCTGCCGTCCATGCTCACTTGAACGCCTTGCGCCACCAGCATGCTGGTGAAGGCCTCGCTGGTGAACTGGCTGCCCTGGTCGGTGTTGAAGATCTGTGGCCGACCCTTGCTCAAGGCCTCTTCCAGAGCCGCAACACAGAAGTCTACCTCCAGGGTGTTGGACAGCCGCCAGGCCAGCACGTAGCGGCTGTGCCAGTCCATGATGGCCATCAAGTAGAGGAAACCCCGAGCCATGGGTATGTAGGTGATGTCGGTGGCCCACACCTGGTTGACCCGGTTGATCTCCAGCCCCCTGAGCAAGTACGGATAGACCTTATGCCCTGGGTTTGGCTTGCTGGTGTTGGGACGCCGGTAGATGGCCTCCAGGCCTATCAGCTGCATCAGCCGGCGGACCCGCTTGCGGTTGACCTGGTGTCCGTGATTTCTGAGCCAGGCAGTCATCCTTCTGGAGCCGTAGAAAGGTGTCTTCAGGTACTGTTGGTCTATGAGGGCCATCAACTCCAAGTCCTCGGCGCCGGCCTCGGTTGGCAGGTAGTACAACGCGGAGCGGCTGATACCCAGCAAGGCGCACTGGCGCACCAGAGACAGCTTCGGTTCTTCTCGGTCAATCATGGCCCGGCGTTGGGACCGGCTCACAACCCGAAGCTCCGTGACAAAAAATCCCGTTCCACCTTGAGCTGCCCAATCTGTTGGTAGAGCTGGGCAGTGAGGACCTCTTGGTCCTTCTCCTGACGTCCAGCACCATTTTCAAAGAGGTGCGGCGCCCCCTGAGTCAAGGCCTTCTTCCAGGCATGGATCTGGCTCGGGTGGACTTCAAACCGGCTGGCCAGCTCTGCAATGGTGTGCTCCCCTTGGAGCGCGGCCAAAGCCACTTTGGCCTTGAAGACTGGGCTGTGCTTCTTACGTGTTTGCTTCATGTCCTGCTCCTTGTTTCCGTCCTATTTTAGGAGCGGGACTCTCTCTTAGCCACCTGTCCGAATTTTGGGGTCCACCTCAATGAGCTAGTCCTCGATTCCCGTCCGAACAATACGTTCCTAAAGTTTATCGACGCCTCAGAAGTGGGTCAATCAAACGTACTCCACATTCTAGGGGAGTTGCATCAGCCAAACGGTCGATCAACCGGTCATCAATATTCATGAGCCCTGAGAGAACGTATTGCTAACGGCAGGATACATAGGACAGCCGATGACGGTTCCAGGGTGGCGCCCCACAATGGCCGCTATCAAGTTCAGGAGGGATAAAATGAAGAACGCAGATGATAGCAGAGTCATGGGCCCTTCGGATCGTACATCACAGGTGAACCCTACAGAGGTAGACACTAGTGGTCTTTCCTTTACCGGACGCATAGCTCATTGGAGTGCCACCCACCGGTGGTGGGTAGTGGGCGGTTCGTTGCTGTTCATCGTTCTGGCATTCATGGTATTGGGAAACGTGGAAACGAAGACCCTCGAGTATAACGGCGAGGGTGAGTCGGCGAAGGCGTTTGACCTCATAGGAGATAGATTCGATGTGGTCGTGACCCCCACTGAGCAGCTCGTCTTCAGCAACCCGTCGCTGGACGTGAATAACCCAACTTATCGCTCGACAGTGGAGGGCTTGGTACAGCAGCTTCGCGCTCTGCCAGAGGTCGAATCGGTGTCAAGCTACTACGACACCCAGGACCCGGGGATGGTGTCGGATAACGGTACAGTCCTGCTGGCACAGGTAGTGATCGAAGGAGACGCGGATGACGCGTTGGACAAGGTAGACGCGGTCGTCGATACGGTCCGCGCTGCCTCTGACGATGCCGCCGGCTTCGAGATTGCGATAGCCGGCACTACGTCCATAGAGAAGCAGATCGAGGACATAGATAAAGAGGACTTCCAGACCATGATAGTGATAACCATGGTGCTGGCGTTGGTCCTGATGCTGTTTGCCTTCCGCGCTGTCGTGGCGGCAGCCCTTCCCCTTATACTGGCCATAGGCTCAATCTTCAGCGCCCTGGGCATTGCAGCCTTGGTTAGCCATGTATACCCGATGATAGAGTTTCTCGCCCAGGTGGTGCTGCTGATGGGCATGGCGGTGGGCGTGGACTACTCTCTGTTCATAGTCAGCCGCTTCCGCAGCGAGCGTAAGGCCGGCAGGTCCAAGCTGGAAGCCATCGCGGTAGCCAGCAACACAACCGGCCGAGCTGTGTTCTACGCCGGCATCACCGTAGTGCTGTCCCTGGTCGGACTCATGCTGACCAACAGCACCCTCTTCATCTCAATGTCCGTCGGCGTAATCATAGTAGTCACCCTGGCCATTATCGGCTCGCTGACCTTACTACCCGCGATGCTCGCTATCTTGGGCGACAACGTGAACCGGCTTCGTCTGCCCATTATCGGACGTGAGACCAAGGACGAGGGAGGCATCTGGAGCGCCATCACAGATAAAGTCCTGGCTAGGCCGGGCGTGCTGGCCACAGTCACCGCGGGCGCCCTCATCCTCCTGGCGACACCGGTGATCTTTCTGAACCTCGGGTTCAATACCGGTGCAAACGGCTTACACGATGACGTCGAAGCCAAAAGGGCTCTCCGATTACTGGAGGAGCACTTCAACGTGGGCCTCGCTAATCCGGCCTATGTCGTGGTCGACGCTTCGGATGTCAACTCAACTGAAGTACAGGCGGGTGTGGACAGCCTCTTGCAGCAGGTGGATCAGGACGAATCCTTCTTCCCTCCATTCAACGTTAGAATAAACCAGGCAGGAGACCTCCTGGTAGTTGAAGTCCCCACGATAGGGGCCATCGACGATGAGATATCTGAGAACGCCGTAAAGCACCTCAGCGACGACATAATTCCCGCAGCGTTCGATGGCAGCGGAGCCCAGGTCTACGTTTTCGGCGCAACGGCAGGAAGCCTGGGCTTCACGGACCAGATGGTCGGTAAAGCCCCTTACGTGTTCGGCTTCGTGCTGGGGCTGGCTTTCCTACTCTTGCTGGTCATGTTCCGCTCCATAGTGATACCTGTGAAGGCCATCGCCCTCAATCTCCTTTCGGTGGGTGCGGCATTAGGGGTGGTGGTCATGGTGTTCCAGTGGGGCTGGGGTATCGGACTTCTAGGCTCCGACGCCACGGGCATCATCGGAGCATGGCTTCCCCTGTTCCTGTTCGCCATCCTCTTCGGCCTGTCCATGGACTACCATATGCTCATGCTGAACCGGATCAAAGAGGCCCACGACCAGGGCTACAGCAATGAAGAGTCGGTGTCTATCGGTATCAAAGTGACTGCCGGACAGATTACGGCAGCAGCTGCGATAATGGTCGGTGTCTTTGGGGCCTTCGCCCTGGGTTGTGGAATAGCGACGCAGCAGATGGGCCTGGGCCTGGGCGTTGCGGTGCTCATAGACGCCACGGTCGTTCGCTCGGTGTTGCTGCCGGCTTCCATGAAGCTGCTGGGCGACCGGAACTGGTACCTGCCCAGCTGGCTTGACTGGCTGCCCAAGGTTTCAACCGAGGATAAGGAATCCACGCCGAGCCTGCCAGCACCTGTGCTTCAGACTCAGGCAGACTAGACCAAGCAAGGAGAGTACGATAACGCAACTGCAAAAGGCCGATCTTCTGAGTCGGCCTTTTGCTCGTGTACTTTCCCGATCAGATAGTCAGCATCCCGAGATCCAGATGGTAACAACTGGAACGTCGACCAAGAGACTACAGCGTTCTGTCGAAAGGAGGGGATCATGGCCCATTCAACCAATTCTGGCGTAGAGGCCGACCATTCGGCTCGTGCCCTCGAGATAAACGAAGCTACGAAGGTATATGGCCGCCGTGCGGTGGTCGACAAGGTTTCCTTCGTGGTGGAGCGCGGCGAGATTTTCGGCTTGGTTGGCCCCAATGGCTCTGGCAAGACGACTACAATTCGCATGGCATTAGACATTATCCGTCCGGACACAGGCCGGCTGAGCCTCTTGGGAGGAACGCCCACGCGGGATGCACTGATGCGCATCGGGTATCTGCCGGAGGAGCGGAGACTGTACCGGAAGGAGCGGGTACTGGACATCCTGCGCTATTTCGGACGGCTCAAGGGGCTGGCCACCACCGTGGCCGAAGCGAGGGCAGAGCAGATGCTCAGGCGCGTCGGCCTCCACGAACATCGTTTCTCGAAGGTGGAGTCCCTCTCCCGCGGTATGAGCCAGCTGGTGCAGTTCGCCGGGGCGCTGGTCCACGAGCCCGACCTGATCATCCTGGACGAGCCCTTCTCCGGCCTCGATCCCCTCAACATGCAGCTAATCAAGGAGATCATTAGGGAGCAACAGCAGCGCAGCGCGGCGCTGCGATTATATTCAGTACCCACCGAATGCCGGATGTTGAGGAGTTGTGCGAACGGGTGCTCCTGATCAGCGATGGTAAAGTCCTCCTTTATGGGCGACTGGACGAGCTAAAGAGGTCCAGGGGCTCCCGTAGCGTACGCGTAGTAGCGGAGAGGCAACCGGATGGGATAACGACAGAGGTGTTACAAGCGGAGCGCCGTAACGGCCACTTTGAGTATCTGCTGCGCAAGGGGGTAGAGCCTGACGCAGTGCTTCGGTCCTTCCTGGACGCCGACATTTCAATAGAACGGTTCGAGGTGGCCTTGCCGACTTTGAGCGAAATCTTCGTCGAGGAGGTGAGTCATGCGCGGAACTCTAACAGAAATTAGGACGATCTTAACAGAGGAGTTTCGGCGGACAATCCAGCGCAGGATCTACCGCATCCTGACGCTGGCTGTCCCGGTCATCCTGCTGGTCCTGCTTGTTGCGGTCCCGGTTATCCGTGGGATCTCGGACGATGATGAAGACCGCGATAAAGACCAAGATAAGATCGGCATTCTGGAACTCTCCGGCGAGCTAGCGTTAGACGCAGGCACGGTGCCAGGGTTTCAGACATATCAGGACCGGGAGTCAGGGATAGCTGCGCTTCTGGCTGACGAGATCAAAGGGTTCTTCGTTATTCCGGAGGACTATTTGTCCACGGGGAAGGTCGAATGGTTTGATCCTGGCGTCGGCTTTACCGGCGGGTCCAAGGGCAGAGTCCGGGAGTTCCTGAGGGCTGCACTGGTCGCTGATGACCTGGCGCCAGAGTTGGTGACGCGATTGCTCGATCCGGCCGACTTCGACCGCATCAAAGTTAACGAAGACGGTTCGACCGATAAGGATCCTGACAAGGTTGATTCCCTCGTAACAAGGCCTGTTTGAGATGAGCCCTGGCGTGCGAAGGTGGTCTGGAGCGGAGGAGGCCACGGGATGCCGGCTGCTGGCCTCACCGCCCTATCTGCTGCGCTCAGGACAAGCGTGATCCCGTTGCGGTACCCCTTCCGTGGCTCAGGGCACCCGGTGGAAGTTGTGGAGCGGCGCCCTCATGCGGCCGCGACCGCAGGTACCGTCCCGACCGCCCGCTGAGCCGTGTTCTCCATCTCCACCAGGCGTGCATGGACCATCCGCTTGAAGTTGCACGCCAACGCCTTCAGGTAGACGGCAAGCCGCACCCGACGGCCCCCTCGCACCCGCAAGCGCCCAAGCCCGTGGGCGCGCTTCAGCTCGGAGTTCGTTCCCTCGATACCAGCCCTTATGTCATACCGCTTGCGCCACTCCTCGGTGGCCTCGGCCCTCCGGCGCCGCTCGATGTTCACCTTCGCCAGGTCCGCCTTGAGGACGTAGGCCCCCGCACGCCGGTCCAGCTTCACCGGGCAACGGGATCGCAAGGGGCAGGGCTCGCATGTTGTCCCGGCAAAGTGGACCTCTACCCGCTCCGGCGCATCCTTCAGCTCGTACTCCTCGATGGACGGGTGGCCGGCGGGGCACGCCGTGGCCTGCTCCCCTGTGACGTCGATCTGAAAGTCCGCGGCGGTGAGCGGCGGTGGTCCGTCACCCTCTCCTTCGTGCGAGTTCCCCGGCGCGAGGCTTCGAAGGCATTGCGGCCCGACCCATACGCCGTGTCGGCGAAGAGCTCGTCCGGTCGGACCTTCCGCTCCGCGAGCCCGTCAACGACCGGCACGCTCACGTCGGTGTCGCTCCCACTCGAGGGGGTCACCTCCACGTGGGTGATGAGCTGGGTGGCGTTCTCCTCGTGGCAGGTCTCCGCCACCTGCACCTCGTACCCCTTCCCCTTGTGGCCGCTGTAGGTCACATCCGGGTCGTGGGGCGATTGCAGCGAGTCGGCGGACACCTGCTTCGGGTCCTTCAAGGCCACGGGCACCTTGCATTCCCCAGCATCGTCGTCATCGTCCCTGGGGCGCCCGTCCTGGTGTTTGCCCACATGGCACTGCTCCCGCAGCAGCCGCTCCAGCAGCCGGTACTCCTCCAGCTGGGCAGCAGTCGTGCCATGGAACCGGTCCACCAGCCGGTAGAGGTCCCGGGCACAGACCGAAAGGCGTCGCCGACCCTCCCCCGTGCGGGCGTCCTCGTAGTGGGTCGCCTCGTCTTCTTCCTTCAAATAGCGCCCTAGGAGGCCCTCCGGAACCCCAGGGCGAAGCTCTGGGTGCTCCCAGCGCAAGGCCCGCAGGAACAACCGCATCGTCTCACAGAACAGGCCCAGCCGGGTGAGTGTGGCGATGTTGCTCATGATGTGGGTGGAGTCCAGCCGTTGCTTTCCGGTGCGTATGCCCAGCGCCTGGATGATCCGGTCCGTGGTCTCCTGGAAAGCCAGCCAGCCACCGTCGTGCTGCATCAGGCGAACTCGGAAGTTGTGGAGGGTCTTCTGGGGCAGGTGGGTCTCCTCGATGTCCAGCCGCAGGGCGTGGTGCCAGAGCAGAGCCTGCCCTGAGCTTGCCGAAGGGTTGAACTCTAGTTGTTCCAGAGCTTCATCGTCGGTGAGGTTGAACATCTCTTTGAGGAGGTGGACCCCGAGGACGGTCTGCACCGCCCGGTTGGGACGGCCGTTGTCCACGCAGTACATGGGAGCAAAGCGCTCCTCGTCAATCAGGGGGAGCGCCTCGTTTCGGAAAACCTCGGCCCAACTTCTCTCCAGGCGCTTAGCCTTCTTCGGCGTCACCAGGAACTGGGACTGCCAGAGGCTCTCTTGCGGGTCTCGTATTCGGAACATCCTCCCCTCCCTCGGCCAGGCGCAGCGCCCACGACCTTTTATTACATTATCCCCACCTTGCCCCAGGCTGGCGAGGGGTTTTTACGAACAAATCAAGAGTTGGCCGCATCCTGATCCCACTCCTATTTGGCGGGCTACTGATGTTCGGGATTATGTTGGGCGGCAGTATCCTGATGGAAAGCGTCTCCGAAGAGAAGGAGACCCGCATGATCGAGATTCTCCTGACCTCTGTCTCGCCGCTTGCGGTAATGGTTGGCAAGGTCCTTGCCCTCGGTGCGGCTGGCCTCATCCAGCTTGCCGTGTGGGTGGCTTCGGTCGCGATCATCGGTCCTCTCATCTTCGATCAGATCCCTGATGCCGGCCAGGGCCATTGAGCCAGGGCTCATGGCCCTGGTGATCGCGTTTTTCCTCACCGGCTACCTGGTCTTTGCCGTGACGATGGCGGGTATCGGCGCAGCAACGGCGTCTACCAAAGAGGCGTCACAGATTTCCATGATAGCCACCATGCCGGGCTTTGTGCCGGTGTTGTTGATCGGGATGCTCCTCGAGAACCCAGACGGTGGGGTTTCCCGGCTCCTGTCATTCATCCCTTTCACAGCACCGGTGACGATGATGGTCCGGCTGGCTGCATCAGATGTCCCGCTCTGGGAGGTCGTGGCGAGCCTTGCAGTGTTGCTGCTGACTGGTGTGGCTCTGGTGTGGCTATCAGCACGGGTGTTCCGCGCTGGGCTGCTGATGTATGGCCAACGGATGAGCCTGCGTGGCGTGTTCGCTGCTCTGCGCCAGGCGAGCTAGAATGGCATATCCGGGTTCAAAATATCGGTGCTCCTAGCAGGCTGTACAGAGAACCCGTCTTTTTTAGCAGACTGGGAGACAATGGGACGGAGCTTTGGGAAGGACGTCATGGGTCCTATCGCCTCACGTTTAGATAGGCCACTCTACCCATTCCTGCTGCTATTTTCGTTGCCGATAGTCACAGCGGCATTAACCCTTCTCATCCTTTTGAACCTACCCGGTTGTGTCATTGGAGACGAGAGTTCTTGGGAACAGCGCCATGCACAGTTGGCCTTCTTGCCTGGCGTGGCGAATCTTTTCCCCTTCCTATGGTTAATGTCCCCCACAGCTAGAGTGAGGGGCTCAGCGATGGTGGCGGGTCTCATCGGTGTGGCTCTATTTGCTCTTCCACAAGTGAGCCTCATATTCCCTTTCATAGAAGGAAGCGCCGTATCAGGAAGCCAGTCGTGCCCTGGATCGGTTTATGTACACCCGTTGTATGTCTTATTGGTTCTCCTGCCTGCCATGCTCATCCTCTGGTTTGTTTCAACCCTGCTCAGCACGTTGATTTTCTTCAGGATAACAAGAGGGAGACATCCATGAGAGAACCTGGGCCGATTTTTGTTGGGCCCCGGTTTTTCCTCGGCCCGTTTCATTTATTGCCGATAGGTAATAGAATGTTGATTGTTCCAGAGCGCCGGTTTTTCGAATCCTTTCCGTGAAAAGTACGTCAAACCCGTGTGGAGGATGAGATGGTAGCCATCATGCCGGATACAAAGCTCGAAGAGTTGTGTATTAACACATTGCGGTTTCTGGCCGTCGATGCGGTCGAGAAGGCGAACTCGGGCCATCCGGGTGCACCTTTGGGAGCTGCGGTGATGTCGTACGTGTTGTGGGACCGCTTTTTGAAGCACAACCCTACCGATCCCAAATGGCCAGACAGAGACCGGTTCCTTCTTTCAGCAGGGCACGCCTCAGCTATGCTATATTCGCTGCTCCATCTGACCGGCTACGACCTAGGCATGGACGAATTGAAAAGGTTCCGCCAGTTGGGCAGTAAAACTCCGGGGCATCCCGAATACGGCCTAACATCAGGTGTAGAGTCGACCACCGGCCCGCTGGGGCAGGGATTCGCAAACGGTGTGGGGATGGCGATTGGGCAAAGGTGGCTGGCCAGCCATTACAACCGGCCGGGCTACGACATCATCAGCCATTACATATATGCCATCGTGTCCGACGGTGACCTTGAGGAAGGCGTGGCATCCGAAGCGGCTTCACTGGCAGGCACGCTGGGTCTGGGCAAACTCATCTACCTCTATGACGACAATGGCATCTCCATAGAGGGAGACACGGATATCGCCTTTCTGGAGAATGTCGCCCAGCGGTTCGAGGCCTACGGCTGGCATGTCATCGAGTCCATCGATGGGATGGATGCGAAAGCCGTTGACTCGTCCATACGCAAAGCCCAAGCAGAAACGACCAGACCGAGCCTGATAGTCTGCCGAACAACGATCGGCTACGGCAGCCCCAACAAGGCCAACACCGGAGCTGCCCACGGCGAGCCTCTGGGAGACAAAGAAGTACTCCTTACCAAAAAGCAACTTGGCTGGCCCCATGAAGAACCTTTCACTGTGCCAGATGAGGCTCTGGCCTACTTTCGACAGGCCCAAGAGCGCGGCAAGGATAGACAATCCCAGTGGGAAGCTCTGTTCGACAAGTATCGTCAACGCTTCCCGGAAGAGGCTAAACAGCTGGAAGAAGAGCTGAGAGGAGACCTCCCCGATGGATGGGACCAGGAGCTTTCCGAGCTGTTCAAACCAGGAGACAAACCCATAGCAACGAGATCGGCTTCCAACCAAGTCATGAACGCCGTTGCTAAAAAGGTTCATGCGTTAACGGGAGGGTCCGCGGACCTGGCGCCGTCGACAAAGACACTTCTCAAAGACCATGACCACGATGGAGCTGAATACTACGACCACAACATGCACTTCGGCGTACGCGAGCATGCCATGGGAGCAATAGCGAACGGCATGGCTCTGTATGGGGGAACTATCCCGTATACAGCAACCTTTTTGATATTCTCCGACTACATGCGGCCACCGATCCGGTTAGCGGCCTTGATGGAGCAGAGGGTTGTGTTCATATTTACCCACGACTCAGTCGGCCTCGGCGAAGACGGCCCGACCCACCAGCCGATAGAGCAACTTATGGGGCTGCGATTCGTTCCCAACGTTGTGGTGCTGCGCCCGGCGGACGCCACAGAGACGGCCGAGGCGTGGAAGGTAGCCCTGCAACGCCGCGACGGTCCCACCGTCTTGGCGCTCAGCAGACAGAACCTGCCGGTGCTGGACAGAACGATCCTGGCTCCAGCGAGTGGGCTCAGACACGGTGGGTATGTACTGTGGGAGGCGTCGAGCCAGCCCGATATCATACTCATCGGTACCGGCTCGGAGGTTCACATAGCTCTCGAAGCGGCCCAGGTGCTGGGAGAAAAGGGCATCGCACCAAGGGTGGTCTCGTTCCCGTCGTGGGAACTGTTCGACTCCCAGCCGGTTGAGTATCGCCATTCTGTCCTTCCGCCCGACATCAAGGCACGAATATCCATCGAGGCCGGAACTACACTGGGATGGGAGAGGTATTTAGGCCTGGATGGCGTGGCGATAGGCATGACCGGATTCGGGGCATCAGCACCCATCGAAGACGTTTATAAGCACTTTGGATTAACATCCGAAAGGGTGGTTAACGAGGCGATGGGTCTGATCCAGCGGAAACGGATATGACGCTTCGGGTTGCCATGGGGGCAGATCACGGAGGGTTTTACATGAAAGTAGAATTACTCCACTGGCTTCAGGAGCGCGGCTATGATGTGATGGACGTGGGCGCTTATGAGATCGATCCCAGCGACGACTACCCAGACTTCGCGGACTCCGTTGCTCAGGTCGTAGCCAATGGGCAAGCAGACCGTGGCATCCTGATTTGTGGCAGCGGAGTCGGGGCTTCCATTACTGCCAATAAGGTACCCGGAGTACGAGCATCTCTGTGCCACGATACCTACTCCGCACACCAGGGAGTGGAGCACGACGACATGAATGTTCTGTGCCTTGGCGAACGGGTTATAGGAATCGAATTGGCCAGGGAACTGGTCGCGACTTTCCTGGATGCCCGGTTCAGTGGTGAGGAGCGACACCAACGCCGCCTGAACAAACTGCTCGCGATTGAGCAAAGGACCAATACCCCGATCGACGGAGGATCGAAATGAAGGGTTCGCTCCAGGATGTGAGCAAGCTGGGCCAGTCGGTGTGGTATGACAATATTCGCCGAGGTTTGCTAACCTCCGGCGAGCTTGGGCGGCTCATTGAGATGGGGATCACAGGTCTCACATCCAACCCGTCCATCTTCGAAAAGGCCATCGCCGGCAGCACGGATTACGATGAGGCGCTGTTGGTGTTGAGCCACAGTGGCAAGGGCACGAAAGAGATATTCGAAACCCTGGCCCTCGAAGACATCCAGGCTGCCTCGGATCTGTTGCGGCCTGTGTACGACAGGACTGGAGGAGCCGACGGCTACGCCTCCCTGGAGGTGAGTCCAACACTGGCACACGAAACCGAGGGAACCATCTCCGAGGCGCTACGGCTTTTTGCCGCTCTAGAGAGGCCCAACGTGATGGTGAAGGTACCTGCTACACCGGAGGGAATCCCAGCTATCAGGAGCCTTATCGGCGAGGGAATCAACATCAACGTGACGTTGATTTTCTCCCTCGAGGCATACCGGCAAGTAAGGGATGCATACATCCTGGGTTTGGAAGACCTCGCGGGCAACCGCGGCGACGTGGGCAAGGTTGCGTCGGTTGCTTCTTTCTTCGTTAGCCGTGTAGATACTGCGGTAGACGGACTGGTTAATGAGCTGATCAGAGGCGGCCGGGGGGAACTGGATGAGCTTTTGGGGAAAGCCGCTATATCCAATGCTAAGCTGGCATACCAGGCCTTCAAGACCGAATTCTATGGCGCCAGGTTCGGCGGCCTTAGAGAAAATGGCGCCCGCGTGCAGCGTCCACTTTGGGCAAGCACCGGCACCAAAAACCCGGCATACAGCGACGTCCTTTACGTGGAATCGCTTATCGGCGAAGACACAGTAAATACCATGCCACCAGCCACCCTCACTTCTTTCATGGAACATGGCCTAGCCGAAGCCACCATCGAGCAAGGCGTCGATGAGGCCGAGGGCGCAATCGAGGCCTTGTCGGCTGCAGGCATCGACATGGAAGAGGTAACTGACAGGCTGCTGGCCGATGGCGTAAAAGCCTTTGCCGATTCCTTTGAGAAGCTTCTGGCCAATATCGAAGACAAGAAAGACCGGCTATTGGCACAAAAACGGTCCTACCTGGGGATCAGCCTGGGTAGCGGTGTTACCAAGGTCGAAGCGAGTATCGCAGACCTCAAAAAACGGGATGTCGCGCACCGCATATGGCACAAAGACCACACCGCGTGGAGCCCGGATCCGACTGAGATCACCAACCGCCTGGGTTGGCTCACCGTTTCGGACCTGATGAGCGATCAGGTCCCTGACCTTGTGTCCTTCGCCAATGAGATCCGCGATGCCGGTTACCGACACGTAGTGCTGCTCGGCATGGGCGGAAGCAGCCTCGGGCCGGAAGTGCTCAGGCAAACCATTGGCAGCGATTCCGGATACCCGGAGCTCATCGTTCTCGACTCGACGGTTCCGGCGACTGTACATGGTGTGACGGAAACCATCGACCCCACCACTACACTGTTCCTGGTCTCCTCCAAATCCGGCGGGACCATAGAGCCTCTGTCCTTCTACAAGCATTTCCGTTCTTTGGTGGAGAAGGGATCAGGGACAACGGATGCGGGCAAGAATTTCGTGGCGATAACCGACGAGGGCACCTCACTGGCGAAGATGGCACAAGCAGAAGGCTTCCGCCGGTGTTTTCTTAACCCATCAGACATCGGCGGACGCTATTCGGTCTTATCCTACTTTGGCATGGTGCCAGCGGCCTTGATCGGTATAGACGTCGCAAGACTGCTGGACAGGGCCGACCGCATGAGTGAGGGATGCGCTTCTTGCGTGCCGGTCGAAGAAAACCCTGGAGCCTGGCTCGGAGGGGCTATGGGTGCCCTGACTCTGAATGGACAGGACAAGCTCACCCTGATCACCTCGCCGTCCATAGGCAGCTTCGGCCTGTGGGTTGAGCAATTAATCGCTGAGAGCACAGGCAAGGCCGGGAAGGGCATCATTCCAGTAGCTGAAGAGCCACTCTCAAGCCCCGGAAACTACGGCGATGACCGGGCATTCGTCTATATGCGGCTGGAGGGGGACGATAACCAAGAGACCGATGCCTGGGTGAAGGGTATAGAGCAGGCAGGGCGTCCTTTGATAAGGCTCGACCTATCAGATAAGTATGATATCGGCGCCGAGTTCTTCCGTTGGGAGTTCGCCACTGCGGTGGCCGGGGCAGTCATCGGCATCCACCCCTTCGATCAGCCAAACGTCCAGCAGGCAAAGGACCTCACCGGACAGGTACTGGAGCGGTATCAGGCCACAGGCAATTTGCCACAGGTCAACTCTTCCGGGTCCATTGATAAGTTGCTGGCGGATGGGGCATCGGGAGATTATCTGGCTGTCATGGCATACGTGCGCCAGGATCCGGAGTTGGACCGGGCCTTCACCGACCTACGCCGTCGGGTTTTGGAACATTATCACATGGCTACCACCCTCGGGTACGGGCCGCGATTCCTTCACTCGACGGGCCAACTCCACAAGGGAGGCGGCGACAACGGCATATTTCTCCAGCTAACTACTTCTCACGCCAGGGACATCGACATCCCCGGCGAGTCATATACCTTCGGCGTTCTGGCTGACGCCCAAGCCTTGGGAGACCTTCAGGCCCTTCAAGATCTGGGCCGCCGTGTGGTCCGGATACACCTGGAATCCGCCGACCCTCAGGAGATCACCAAGCTAGCTGATAAGCTGTCATAGCGGGTAGCCTTCCGTACTGGATAGAGTGTTGATCAAGGCGATATTGTTCGATCTGGATGGAACCCTGGTGCAATCGGAGAAGCTGAAAGCCCTCTCTTATGCCAAAGCTGTCCAGCAGTTGAGGGGGCTCCCAGAGCCCGAGCCCCAGGCCATCGATGCTTACCGTGAAATCGTTGGAGCTTCCAGGGAAGAGGCATCGAAGTTTGTGATGGGGCAACTGGGTCTGGAAGGCGAGTTGCGGCCCTTGATGAGTGAGTATGGAGTGAACGAACCGTGGGACGTATTGACTGAGATGCGAAAGGCCATCTATGACCAGATGGTGGCCGACCCCCAGGTGATCCGAGACAACAAGTGGCCCCACACCGTTGAGTTGCTCAGCGTGGCGAGAGAATACTTTGTCAGACTGGGCTGGCCACCATGTCGATGCGTAAGGAGGCGCTACACGTCCTGAGTTCCCTCGACCTTGAAAATGCGCTGGACGTGATATTAACCCGTGAGGATGTAACGAAACCAAAGCCGGATCCTGAGATTTACCTACTGGCTGCGCAAAAACTGGGGGTTCCCACAACGGAGTGCCTGGTGATTGAGGACTCCTCCAATGGTGTACAGGCCGCCATGGCAGCCGGCACGAATACCGTTGCCCTCGCCACGCCGTTTACGTCACCGGGCCTGCACAAAAACAACCCCGTGGACCATGCGTGGATGGTTCATGATCCCACAGAGTTGATGGAAGTAGTGCAACGCCGAGTGCAGGAACACAACACCCGCGCTCATAAGAGCGAGGGCGCTTCCGGGAAAGGATAGGCGTAACGATGGAACTGGGAATGGTCGGACTGGGACGCATGGGTAGCAACATGGTTCAGCGTCTCTTGAAGGGTGGCCACCAAGTCGTGGCCTATGACCCCAGAGGCGAGTCGGTGAAGGCTATCAAACAACAGGGTGCTTCGGGTGCTTCGTCCCTCGACGAACTGGTGAGTAAACTCACTCCGCCTAGAGCGATATGGGTCATGGTGCCATCGGGAGAGCCCACTGAGAGCACCGTCACCTCCCTGGGAGACCTCGTCTCCAAGGGGGATGTGATCGTCGACGGAGGCAACTCCAACTACAAGCACAGTATGCACCTTGCGGCAGCCCTGGAAGAGCATGGGATTCACTTCCTGGACGCGGGCACGAGCGGCGGCATATGGGGACTGGCGGAGGGCTATTGCCTGATGATCGGAGGTAATGAAGGAGCTTTCCGCAGATTGGAACCCATCTTCAAAACCCTCGCTCCCGCTGAAGACAGAGGATACGGACACGTCGGACCCTCCGGCTCTGGACATTATGTAAAGATGATTCACAACGGCATCGAATATGCCATGATGCAGGCTTATGCGGAGGGCTTCGAAATACTGGAGGCGAAAAGCGAGTTCAACCTGGACCTGGCGAACATCGCCGAGATATGGCGACACGGCAGCGTTGTGCGCTCATGGCTCCTGGACCTGACGGCTGCGGCCCTCAAGGAAAACCCTAAACTCGAGGGCATCGAGGCGTACGTGGAGGACTCGGGGGAGGGACGCTGGACGGTCAACGAGTCCATCGAGTTGGCGGTGCCCGCTCCGACTATCGCCCTTTCGTTGCAAGCGAGGTTCCGATCGCGTCAGCAACAGCCAATGGGCGCCAAACTGCTGGCCGCCATGAGAAATCAGTTTGGCGGCCATGCGATCAAGAAGACCAAGTAATGGCCGACGAAACCACTTCGATTGTAATCATGGGCGCCACCGGCGACCTTGCTCAGCGCAAGCTGCTTCCAGCACTCTTCCAGCTGTGCTGCAAAGGTCGGCTTCCCCCCTCGGTTCGCGTCGTGGGATACTCCCGGTCCGAATATTCGGACGATGAGTTTCGAGAGCTGACGTGGCAACGTGCCCAGGAATTCGGCGAATTGGCCGTGCAGAGAGATGTTTGGGACAGCTTCGCTCAAAGCATCTTCTACGTGAGCGGTGACCTGAACGATACGACCGGGATTGAGCGGCTCAAGAAACGTTTGGAGGACCTGGAAAGAGGTGATCAGGCCAACCGGCTCTTCTACTTGTCGATCGCGCCCCAGTTGTATGAGCCGGCAATTCAGGGGCTGGGCGCCACCGGATTATCCCGGCAAGAAGTGGGCTGGCACCGGATGGTCATCGAAAAGCCTTTCGGGCGCGATCTGGAATCAGCCCGGGCGCTGAACAAGATCGTGCACCAGAACTTCGACGAGAGCCAGGTCTATCGTATCGATCACTATCTCGGCAAGGAAACCGTACAAAACCTGATGGTATTCCGCTTCGCTAATGCTATTTTCGAGCCCATCTGGAATCGGAACTTCGTGGACAGCGTGCAGATTACTGTCTCCGAAAAGGTGGACGTGGGAGACCGGGCGGGCTACTACGACCAGTCGGGAGTCGTAAGAGACATGGTCCAGAACCACCTTTTGCAGTTGCTTACCATGGTCGCTATGGAGCCACCAAGCAGCATGGATTCAGAGTCCTTGCGTAACAAGAAGGTGGACGTTCTCAAGGCGATCCGCCGCTGGGAGCCTGAAGACACGCCGCAGCACGCGATCCGAGGTCAGTACAGGGGCTACTTGAACGAGAAGGGAGTGCCAGATGGGTCTAAAACCGGTACCTACGCTGCCCTTAGGCTATATCTGGACAACTGGCGATGGCAGGGTGTTCCCTTTTACCTCAGATCTGGCAAGGCTATGGAACAGAAAGTCTCGGAAATAGTGATTCATTTTAGGCGTCCCCCACACATCATGTTTGACAAGGGACAAGGCGAACGCATCACCGCCAACGCACTGGGAATTTGCCTGCAGCCTGATGAGGGCGTCCACCTCAAGTTCGAGGTCAAGGTGCCCGACCAAGAGATGAACACCCGATCCATGGACATGGAATTTCATTATGACTCGGCGTTCAAGGACCAGTCTATTCCCGAGGCTTACGAACGCTTGCTACAGGATGCCTTGAACGGCGACCCATCGCTATTCATTCGCAGTGACCATATCGAAGAGGCCTGGAGGATCGTCGACCCGATACTGGGGAATTGGGAGGACCCATCGTCAGCGGCGCCTCTGTACACATACGAACCAGGCTCCTGGGGACCCGAAGCCGCCGAGGACCTCCTGTCTGGCGACGGCCGTGTCTGGCTGCAAGAGTGCGGCGAGCATGCCTGACGTTCGGGTGCTTCCAAAGCCCGAGGAAGCATATCGAGCCTTACTCGTGGAGCGCACACAGTTACTTCCCTATGCATCGCCCCGATCCCCCATCGGGGCATGACGCTACTCACCAGGAGCGTGAGGGTTCCTATGTTACAATCGTCGAACCCAGAGATACGGCCTAAACTTCATGACCGAAAGCCTGATCACAATACCCGACTATGAGGCTCGCGCCCGCGAGATAGTTTCGGCGACCCTTTTCGACCGGCTCTTTGGCGCCCACGGCTCCCCCCGGTGGATAACCAACACTTCCAACGTGGCCGCTTTCGAGTCGATCAAACTCAAACCTCGCGTGATGGTAGACCTTAGCCACCGTAAGCTATCCACCACCGTACTTGGGGAAGAGATAAGCTTCCCAGTCATACTGGCTCCTGTGGGCGCCCACATGCGGGCACACCCCGAAGGTGAGCTGGCGACCACGCGAGCGGCAGGAGCCGCCGGAACCGTCATGTCCCTCAGTAGCGCCTCCACCTACAGCATCGAAGAGGTGGCGGCTGCCGCTGACAGCCCGCTGTGGTTCCAGACCTACGTGTTCCGCGACCGTGAGCTCACGGAGGTCATAGTGCGCCGGGCTGAAAAGGCCGGGTATTCGGCACTCCTGGTCACCGTAGATAACATGCTTGCGCCGTCGACTGAGAGGGAATACCTTTATCCGAATGTCCCAGGCGGAAGGTTCACGTTAAGCAATTTCGTTGGCGCCGACCATCCGAATCTCCCTACTCTGGAACGCCTGCATGATCATTACGATTTGGGTCTGAATTGGTCGGACCTGAAGTGGCTGCGCTCGATCACTGACATGCCTATGGTCATCAAAGGAATCCAGACTGCCGAAGACGCTCTGCTGTGTGTCGAACACTGCGCGGACGCCTTGATAGTCTCCAACCACGGCGGCCACTCGCTTCAGGGAACCGTAGGGACCATCGACATGCTGCCGGAGGTGGTCGAGGCCGTTGGCGACCGTCTGGAAGTGTATCTGGACAGCGGCATCCGGCGTGGCACTGACGTGCTGAAGGCTCTGGCCTTGGGAGCTAAGGCCGTCCTTATAGGAAGGGCTATGCTCTGGGGCCTGGCGGTGGACGGTGAAGCCGGGGTGCGTGACGTGCTGGAGCTGCTGCGGCAGGAGTTGGACGTAGCCATGGGGCTTTGTGGAGTCGCAGACGTTAATCAGGTAGACAGAAGCCTGGTGCAAATGCCGGCGGGCAACAACAAGCCGGTGAACGCCGCGGACCAGCTTGAACGTCTGGCAGCGCTCTTGGAAAAGGGCTACCTGACCAACCACGAGTTCGAAGCCGCCAGGGCCAGGGTGCTGGGCCGGTAGCAGGACAAAGTCAAAGACTGTGACAGAACGCACAGGATCGGCGTGGCTGGCCTCACGGAAAGTTCTCCTGAGTTCGTTTACTATGAATCCTGTAAGGTTGATAACGGACGACACTTAGGAGACGGACAATGAAGACGATGCAGATGACAGCAGTAAAGTGGATGGGTCTAAACGTATGGTTGCTGACCATGGGAGCAGGACTGGCCATGTTGCTGAATGGATAAAGGCTGCCCCTGGCCTGCGTCCTCATCCTGCTGCCGGTGTCGCTTCGAGCAGTGCCGGCAGCTAGATTTTCCGGCCACTTCAATCACACCTGTCACCGGGAGGGGGCAGCCTGGCTAGACTAGTTTTTGCCGTTGGTGGAGATGTTCCACAAGCGGGCGGGGTTGTCGGACAGCACCCTCTTCTTGTCTTCTTCCGAAAGCTCGGGATACTCCAAGATCCGCTGTATAGACCTGGGAGAGACGCTATCGGGATGGGAGTAGTCGGTACCCAGGACGATGCCGTCGATGCCCATCTTCTTCTTGATGAACGGAACGTAGCTGATTTCCTCAGGCTCGGCGGCGATGTATAGCTGGTCGCCGAAGTAGTCCCACGGGTCCTTCTTGGGCTCTGGGACGAACCCGGGGAACATCTCCAGATGCTCATGGAGTCTGTCCAGAACCCAGGGCAGCCAGCCGACACCCTGCTCGGCCCAGAACAGCTTGAGCTTGGGAAAGGTCTCAAGGACTCCGCTGGCAACGAAGCCGACTACCGAGTAAGGGCAATCGGCGGCCATGAACATGTGCTTGTAGAAAATGTTGTCGAGGCGCCTCTGACCTACGCCGAACATCATGTTCTGGTGGATGGCGATGGGCACATCCAGCTTTTCACACTCCTCGAAAATCGGGTAGTACCGTTCTTTGTAAGTCCAGTCCTTCTTGAACTGGGCTGGGAGACTGATGGAGCTCAAGCCCAGCTCGCTGACGGCTCTTCGAGCCTCCGTCACGCCTGCTTCGATATCTTGCAGGGGTATCAGAGCCATCATTTTCAATCTGTCTGGATTGGGTTTGCGAAATTCAGCCGCCCAATCATTCCAGGCCCTACACCAGTGTACCGACACCTCGGGGTTGTCTATAAGGCATTGAATAGCCTGGGAGGCGCTGCCAAAGATGTGGGTAATATCAACTCCCTCATGGTCCATGTCTGGGAGCCGCTTGGTAGCGTCTCGTTCACCATCGCGGTTACGCCACTCACCCTCGGGACGCCACTCCGGTAGGAAGCCGTATGGACCGGACCGCCAGTCGGCGTTGGGCGTTGTCTTGGAATGTTCGATCACTGTGATGTGATTGTATTTCAGGTAGGGGTTAACCAGCTTGTCTCGTTCCTTGTCTGGCATAACGGACTGAGTCGAGTCGATGAACTCACGGGGAGCCAGGCCCCTAAGATGCTCAGGGAAGGACTGCCAGGCTATCTTGGTAAACTGGGACTCGTCCACGTGGGAGTCGGAGTCGATCACCGGGTAATCCGGACGCTCTCCTCCAACATACTTTTTGGGCATCGGGCCTCCTATTGGTTCTCGAGATATCCTCAGCCTCGGCATTGGGGCCGCGAATATAAATTCCGCAATTGCGAGTATATCACCAGCCGGATACGTTTTCAAAATCCCAGACAGGTGACCAAGGTCACAGTTCTTTGGTGGCGCCGCTCACAGAATGCAGGGCCGACTTTGCGTAAGATCAATCCATAGGTTCTAGCACCATACCAGAGGGGGTGGACCATGGCCCGAAAGAGCTCAGAAAGCTATATGCAGCAGTTCATAACTTCATTGGCTGAGGACTTCGAAGAGGAACGGAATCTTCAAGCTCCGAGTAGCGTTAAGCGCCAGATTTTCCCAACACTTTCACCGGAAGAGCTAGCCACGTTTTTCAAGGAATCCGGCTACGTCGTTTTCTGGAAGGACCAGGGTTAGACGATTCAACCCGATCGGGCCACCAGTTCGTAGACAACTTCATTAAAGGCGGTAAGCAGATGTCCAACAAGGTTATATTGGCTTTGATCGAGAAGCCCAAGAATGCAGACTCGCTAATCCAGGGACGCTTCACGGTGTGGGTAGAGTTGATCCCTTACGACAGGGACTGGACGAGTGGGATATTCTTGTAGGTCTGGGAGAGTCGAGAACTCATAGATGAACCTATATCGGTGCCTCGCTATTTCCGCTATCGTGGTCCTGGTCACTGCGTTTGGTGTGCGCACCAGCGGAGCCTCGGCCTTTCACGAGGAGAGCACTGGGATAACGACCGCGAACCCGGCCCTGGACGTCAACGAAGACGGGTATGTGGACATCACCGACTTACGTTTGGTGTTTGCAAACGCCGGGCCACCGCCCCACAGCTTGCAACGCGCCGACGTAAACAATGACGGTACAGTAAATCTGCTCGACATGGCCCTGGTTGCGCGGAAGATAGGACAGTCGGCGCCTCTCCCTCTCGAGGCCATGGACGTGGAGAGGGCATTTCCCAGCTTGAGCTTCGAGTTGCCCTCCAATTTGGTCCAGCCGGACGACGGCCCTGACAACCTTTTCGTAACCGAGCAGGCCGGCATTATCCATGTCTTTCCAAATGACCAGCAAGCAGCTCAGTCCAGCGTCTTTCTAGACATCACCGATCAGGTGACATCAAGTAGCGAGGAGGGGTTGTTGGGTCTGGCCTTCGACCCTGACTACAAAAATAACGGATTATTCTACGTTTACTACTCAACCTCCAGTCCCAGGCGGTCAGTGGTGTCCCGGTTCAGTGTCAGTCAAGACGATCCTGAGATGGCGGACCCATCCAGCGAGTTCGTGATCATGGAGATAGACCAGCCCTTCGGAAACCACAACGGCGGTCAGCTTGCTTTTGGGCCCGACGGCTATCTTTACATCGGCCTGGGCGACGGGGCGGCGGCGGCGACCCGCTGGGCCACGGCCAGGACCCGAGCACTCTGCTCGGCTCCCTACTTCGCATCGACGTGAGTGGTGTGTCTGGGGATAGGAACTATCTCATCCCTCCTGACAACCCATTTGTAGGTGCTCCCGGATTGCGGGAGGAGATATGGGCTTACGGCCTGCGCAACCCCTGGCGCTTTTCCTTCGGTCATCCCACGGGCGACGAGCCCACAGGCCGTCTATGGCTGGCCGATGTCGGGCAGGGGGCGTGGGAAGAGGTGGACCTGGTTAGCAAGGGGCTCAACTACGGCTGGAACATCATGGAGGGCGCCCATTGTTTTTCGCCCAGCTTTGGTTGTGACGGTGCCGGCCTGGAGCTGCCGTTGTGGGAGTACAGTCACTCCGAGGGGTGCTCGATAACGGGGGGTTATGTGTTCAGAGGCCGTGGCATGCCGACACTTGTGGAAGCGTACGTATACGGTGATTTCTGCTCGGGTAAGATATGGGGTCTGCGGTACGATGGGGAGTCGGTGACCGAGCAACTGCTGCTAAACGACTCTGCGCTGAACATCTCGTCCTTCGGGAGGGACCTGGCTGGCAACCTGTGCATCCTGTCATACAGCGACGGCGGCATCTACCGTTTAGTTCCCACCGAGTAGTAGGCACCACTACATTTCGATCCTTCAGTGGAAGGACGAGCGGCGAGATGTGCCCGATGGACTCATGGTTCGACTGGCTCACCATGAGCGGGAACTAAGCGCTGTCCACGGCCCGCCGACGGGGTCATCGTGAGCATGAGGCAATTTCCAGAAGATTTGGCTCGCCTCGTATCAAGGACAAGCTGACTATGAGCGTGAGCTGGACACTGTCAATCTGAGAATGTAACTGGTGGAGAGCATCCCGACAAGTCGGGATGCTGGGGGTATGGGGTGTCCCCCACGTTCCCCGCTCATCCTGAGCCTGTCGAAGGACCCCCTTCCTGGAGGAAGGGGGTTAGGGGGATGGTTGAAAACTTACACCAAATGGTGGATCGATAACATACTTGAAGGGGTAGCTGATCCTAGCGTGGAAGGACGAGCGGACGATTTACACTAGCTACAACCAGTACGATCGGCTAGCGGCGGAACTCTTCCAGGTAGTAGCTCCAGTCGAAGCGTTTGAAGAAATCAACGGCGTCGTTGTAGCCCGCCTGGAAAAGCTCCGCCTGTCCCGTTTCGGAAAGGCCAAAGGCGGTAGTGTTGACGCCGAGAGTGCGGCGTCGCGCCGTTCTGTAGTCGTCATGCTCGCTGAGCCGCTTGTCCATCGCGCCCATCCCGGTGTTGATGACCGACATGGCCATCTCGTACAGCAGACCGATGGATGGCACCGGCAGGCCGGGCTGGCCTTTGCGCTCGTCCAACAAAAATCCGAAGGTGGGCCATGATGGAGTAGCATCCAAACGGTCGAACAGCCAGATCGGGAAGTTGCTGGAAACTCCTCCATCCACGATCAAGACCTTCTTTCCCTTCGTTCCCATTCTGTCACTCTGCAGCGTTTCACCGTCGGAAGCTACGTTGAGATGCAAAGGGAAGGGCTCGAAGAAAAAGGGGATGGACATGCTCATCCGGACGGCAGTCGCCAGAGGCCACCAGTCCTGAGCATCCTCGGGCGTAAGCTCGTCGGGGTTCCGACCTGAAAGGGACCTGGCCCACTCCCAGGCCTCCCAGTAGTAAGGGAGGTCATCGGGCAACACGATGGGCGTGCCACGGGATACGTCGGTGGCCACCATCTTGAGGCGATATCTTGGGGAATTAGGGTCGGCTTCCCGCTCAGGATCGAGGACGTTCCTAAAACGAAGCTCCTGACCATCGGGCGTTAGCTCGTCCCTCATGATCCCCAGGAATTTGTTGCCCGACACCAATCCTTTGGTGAACAGCAGGTTGGGGAACAGAGGCAGGTAAAAATACAGCCGTTTCTGCAAGAAAGCCACCGGAGGCAAGTACCAGGCATCGACTATGCGATGCAGCCCTATTCCTGTCAGCACGTTCCAGATGTCACTAGAGTTTTTGCCGACGGCGAGCAGGGACGCCACGATGGCGCCTCCGGAGGTCCCACCCAGGAGGCTCCACTTCAGGCCCCGTTCCTCGGCTGCGCGGGCGGCGCCGACCTGGGCGATGGCCTTGACGCCACCTCCTTCGAACACTGCGTCGACGCTTCGAGATTCGTTATCAGCTCCCAAGAGCTGGTCCAGGGACACCTCTTCCGGCTGGTCTACAGTTGGAAGTTGAGTCTCGCTCGGAGACGACTCGCGGAACATCCTTGGCAGCAACTCGATAGCCCAGACCAGCCAGAAGACTGCCGCGATAGGAACGGTTATCGCGATAGAAAGAACCACAAGGATGAAGTGCAGCACCAAGAAAGGAATTCGTAGCAGGACCGTCATAGGCTCCTTTCTTCAGCTTGCGGCGGGCCGCTAGCGGCGAGGCTCCCAGGAGAAGTACCGTATGGCTACCAAAATCCCCGCGACCGCCCACCCGGCCATGACTGCCAGCCGAGTAATCTCGAAACCGCTTCCGGTTTCGAATGGGTTGAAGGCGGTCTGGAGGGCTTCGGAAAAATGCTGAATTGGGAATACGGCCGCAAAGTCGGTGAGCCACCCAGGGGCGTCCCGCATGGGGATGAAGACGTCCGAGATGAACAAGAGCGGCAGGATAGAAGCGTTGACTACGGCGGGCGATGCATCGGCGTTGGGTATGACCGATGTGATTGCCAGCCCCAGGGCGCAAAAGGTGGCGGCGCCGAGGGCCAGGGTTACAAGAAAGGCCGGCATGGTATTGGTGGGCGCGTCTACGTCGTAGAACAGCACCCCCGCAGCGGTCACGATAACGACCAGCAGGATGGCGATCAGCGTAGCCTGTACTATTCTTCCCGCCAGAAACGCCCACGTGGGGAGGGGCGTCCCCCTGGTGCGCTTGAGTAATCCCTGGTCACGCGAAAAGGAAACCCCGATGGCGATGTTGGAATAACAGGCGCTTATCACTGAAAGGGCAGCTATCGCCGGAACATAGAAAGTAGAGGTGTTGACGGTCCCTCCCTCTACGTCCAACTCGTCGTTACCGAACAGCAGGTTGAATATGACCAGGAACATGAGGGGAAACACGAAGGTAAAGAAAGCGGCTGGAGGATTTCGCCAGAAGGCCTTGTTCTCATATCTGACCTGTCTGAGGGCCAGGGCGAGGCCGTTCATTCGGAGCCCTCGCCTGTATCCTCGGCACCCACAAGGCTCAAATATGCGTCCTCGAGGGACGGACGGGTTACCGTCAGATCGTGTAGCTCAATTCCCTGGTTTATAGCCCACCTGGTAAGCTCGAACAGCGTTTTCGTGGGGGTGCCGGTCTCTATGGTGACCAGACCGTCGTCTCCCTCCGAGATGACAGGGATGCCATCTGGCAGGCCATGCTGGTTAGAATCGGCCCTGAACCTGATGGTCGTCATGGCTTCGAGACTGGCGAGTTGGTCGGGTGGCCCGAGTGCCACGATCTTTCCCCGGACGATGATGGCGACTCGATCGGCTAGCTGTTGGGCCTCGTCCATGTAGTGGGTCGTCAGGAACACGGTCTTGCCCAACGACCTCAGATTCTTGATCATCACCCACGCATTGCGCCGGGCCGAGGGATCGAAGCCAGTGGTGGGCTCGTCGAGGAACAACAGTTCAGGGTCTCCAGCCAGACCGACCGCGACGTCCAGCCTGCGTTGTTGGCCCCCCGAGAGCTTACGGACCCTGATCCGGCGCTGCTCGGTGAGACCAACGACGCCCAGTATCTCGGCAAGCGGGAGAGGGTGGGGGTAGTAGCCACGAAACAAGTCTACGGTCTCTTCGACGGTCAGGTAGGGCTCTACTCCTGTCGTCTGAAGCACAACGCCTATGCGTTGCTTGAAGCTGCGGTCATTCCTGGCAGGATCGTACCCAAGTACGTCAGCAGCACCCGCGCTCCGATGACGATGGCCCTCGAGAATCTCCACCATCGTGGTCTTGCCGGCACCGTTGGGGCCGAGCAAGGCGAATACCTCGCCCTTGAACACCTCGAGGTCGACTCCTCGCACGGCTTCGATCTGCCCGTAAGACTTACGGAGCCCGGTTACGTTTATAGCGACGTCGGCCATCGCATGTATTGTAGGACAAATATGGGTGGTTTTCCCACCCGATCTCGGGTGGGAACCTAATGTGCTGTCGCCGAGCCAAAGGTTACGGTGGGATCAGGCAGCCATTATTCGGAGGTAATAGGGCTATGGAAGCGGTATTGGGAGCTGTGGCATTCGTTGTCCTCTTCGGCGCCTTTGTCATTTTGCCCAAGAGGTTCACTCACAGAGCCAAATAATAGCTGGGAAGCCTTACAGTGGCAGTCCAGGGAGCTTGGGTAATCTCCTGAGCACCACGGCTATTCCTGCCACAATTAACATGGGTATGCCCATGGCCAGCCCTCCACCGTCCTCGGCCACAACCCCCACCAGCACCAGCAACGCTCCCAGTGTGAACAGCACCCCTATTGCCGGGCCGATCAGTTTAGTCAGCAACAGTTTTATCGGCGCTCGTCCGATCTCAACCACCATCCCATTCATACCTGTTAGCTCATGCGGGCGGTAAAACCAAGTTACCGTTGAGATCCATGATACGGAACCTAGTTTCTTCGGCTCTGTTCGCTTGCCTAATCCGAGCTGCCGCTTCTTGTTCTGGGGTTCCCCTGAGCCGGTTTATACGTGGGGCTCTATATCTAAATCCAGTACTTGGGGCATCCCGTGCATCATTCTTGGCCCGGACAAATCGAGCTGTGCAGCGTAACTTAAACTAGGGCCCCCACCACCCCCAAAAAATATGCCACAAAACTTGGAGTTTCGTCTCTGCTGTTCTCTCTCCCTGGCCGTTGTTGCTCCAGGATCGCCTCGGTTTTCTCTTCTGAAAGCTTCTTCCCTCGCATCCTCTGCTCGCCCGATTTTGTCAATTTTCTCTTGCTGGGCCTGCTGTGTCTCTGCGTGCTTCAGCTTCCTGCCCATTAGATCGGCGGCCAATTGGGACTTTACCGCCGCAGTACGAGCTTTAAAGTAATCGTCGAAGGCAGAAGTCATTTTGCCGAGACTTAATACTAGGTCGCCAACCGCGACTACCGCTCCAATCGGGCCAGTCACGACTTGTGCTGCCTTTTTCTTGCCTTCCTTCTCGAGAGCCTTAGCGGTTGACTTTAGGATTATGTCTATTGCCTTATTCTTGCCTAGGTCCTGAGCTACGGCTTCTTCATACTTCGACGCATACACCTGCTTCGTTCCATCAGATTTGGAGCCCTTGAGGCCCAGGCTGTCGGTTACGTTGATGGGGTTGTTCAGGCCGTACCCGTAGAGGCCCATGCCATCCCTGTACCCCGTCGGGTCCCTATGAATGAACCTGCCCTGCTCGGGGTTATAGTACCGGTTCCGGTAATAGTACAGGCCGGTCTCCGGGTCGAGGCGTCTTCCGGTGAACATGTAGGGGTTGTCCACAGTGCTTGTGCCACCTGGAGCGACGATGTCATCGCCACCAAACTCGACCACTCCGTTCGGCCCGGGCTCGTATACGGTCTGGCGACCATAGGCGTCGTACTGGTAGCCCTCAACAATGTCACCTACGATATCGGTCAGCGCAAAAGTCGAACCCAGAGCGTTCTGGTGGTAGAAGAGCCTCTGGTCGCCGGGTTCCGTAGCGTCGTCACCTCCGTCAAGATTGCGGTCCAGTATCAGCGGTTCGTCGAGACTGCGGCCGTAGACATACTGTTGTACCAGATCATCGGCCCCGTTCCGCTCTTCGATCACGCGCCATCCGTCGTAGTAGTAGTTGGTCACACCGTCCAGTGGTCCCGAGTTGGATACGGCTTTGCTGACCCTGCGGTTGAAGGCGTCGTAGGTATATGTGGCGATAGACGCCCCGTCGCCCTTGCGGGTCACGGTTCGCAACCTGTTTCTCGAGTCCCACTCGTACAGGAACCCCTCGTTTATCTGGTTGCCGTTGTCGTCATATTGATAGGTGGTTATCGCGCCGTCGTCGGTCTCGATGATCTCGTTGAAGGACGAGTGCATGCGGGTCTCGCCGTCGACCTGAAGCCAGTTGCCGACCCCGTCCAGGTCCCAGACGCCGTGAATCGGTGCTATAGCCCCGGGATCGGGCCGGTCGAATTGCTGGAGCCTGTAGGCAGAGTCGTACTGGTAGGTCTCGCTGTTGACCGGGTCATGAAGCTTGTTCTCGGAGGTCCTGTTGTTCCTCCGATCGTAGCCATGCTCGAAGCCGACTATGCCGGAATCGTCAGCTCGCAGATGCCGGAGCTGGACAACACGGCCAAGCCCGTCGTATCCAGTATCGTCGGTGCCGGTCAGGTGGGTCAGCCGACTGCCGTTCATAGGATAGAGTCGTTGGGCCACACGGGACCCGCCAATGTAGTCGTATTCGACTAGGGGACTGGGGCACCCTGATCACCGACGGTCTTGATCCTGTCGAGGTCGTCATAGGTATACCCCAGGGGACGTCCGTTTGGATACTGGACGCTGGGGCGTAGGTTCTCAGAACGCCAGCCTCCAGAGACAGATTTTAACGGCAGGGGGCCAGTTTGCTGAGACTGTTCTATAACCCGACTAAGGCTGCCGTAGGCCAGTACCACTTCGGAATCGTCGTTGGGTTCGCCGGGCTCGTTGTCGTCGGTGGCCAGAGTCAGGCGGGACAGGCCGTCGTACTCGTAGGCGCTCAATGTGGTGCCAACAACGCCCGGCGCGGGGACAACATCGGACTGTAGGACCCTGTTGATTGCGTCATATTCGTTCTGGGTCACGGAACCGTTTCCGTCTTCACGCGCGACAACGTTGCTGTCTTGGTCGTATGAGTATGTAGTCGTCGTCGTCGGATCGCAGCTGTCGGCCAGGGCCGGTGGCACGCAAAGGCCCTTGGTTTCGGCGACCACCCGATTCAGGTTGTCGTCGGCGTACTGGGTCTGGTTGCCGTTGTCGTCGGTAAGACTCTGTAACAGAGTGTTGCCGTCCCACTGCTGAAGGGTCGTTATGAGACCGTCGCCACCGCCCTGGGACTGGTCAGGGTCTGGTATGACCGACTTGACGCCCTCGATGGTGGCGCCTATGTTGACGCCGTCGCCCTGGCCCGAAACAGTAAGCACGACTTCCTGCTCGACCAGGCGGTTGATGCCGTCGTAAGAATATCTGGTCACGTTTCCAAAGTCGTTTACCAACCTGTCGGTCCGGGGCCCGATCCTGAAAACCCGAGGTCGAATGAAGGTTCCGGTCAGAGGACCTTGTGCGTCGGCCATGGCCACGAGATTGTCCCGGGAGTCGTACCGGTATTCCGTCCTTTGGCCCAGGTTGTCCACGTCTCGTTGGAGACGGTCTATGCTGTCGTAGAAGGAGGTTGTCACGAATATCTCGTCCTGTCCTCCAGGAACCTGGGAGACGTCTACCTCACGGGTCTCGATGACGTTGTCGTTGTCGTCATACGCGGTCTCAATTACGTTGCCCTCGGGACCTGTTGTCCTTATCAGCCGGTCGGCCCCATCGTAGGCGAACCGGAACACGTCGGCATCATCCTCCACAATGCACGTGACCCGGGAGTCCCGGTCGTACTCGGTCCGGGTGCTTACCCTCCCGATGATGCCGACGCCGGTGACGCCCGGGATGTCCTGATCGTCTCCAGGAGTCAGGTCGCCCTTTCCAATATCCGTAGCACCATCCGATAGATCGGGTGTTCGTGCAGTTGGGATGGTGTTTACAAACAGGACCCGGTCGGTCTGGAATTGCCGGCTAAGCTCGTCGTACAGGAACTCGGTGGCTTCCAGCAGGCCGTCGCTAACCAGGTTCGCGGACTGGATAACTCCTCCGTCGGAGACCGGCCTCGGCAACACATCCGGGCCGTCGGAGATCGGGCTGGCCCCTCCAACGGGACCAAAGCGGCTTGTCCGTACCACATTCCCCGCCGGGTCATACTGGTATACGGCCTGGTTCCCGACGCTGTCGACTGTGCTGGTGAGCCGGTCGTAGCCGTCGTAGATGTATCTGGTCCGGTCGCCGTTGCCGCCAAGGTCCGAGTCGTTGTCGGGGGAGCCGTCGGTATCTTCGGAGTCAACCCTTTCGACCAGGTTTCGGTTCCCGTCGTAATGGTATGTCATGGTGGAAGAGACTCCACCGCGCACATCGTAATCGAGAGGATCAGCCCCTGCCAGTAGGGCAGCGGCGGGGGGAGATGTGGCTCCGCGAGTGCTCTGGAAGAGCAAATCCCGTTCGTCATATAGGGAGGACGTGGCGTTGCCCTCGGGCTGGATGGTAAGCACCGGGTTTTCGTTGGCGTCGTAGCGGTTTAGAGTCTGGAGGAACTCGACGCTCGGCCCGTTAGCGACTTCGTCTGCCCTTTGGACCTCGTTGTCCAGAATGTCGTAGGTGCAGACCGTGTCCATGAAGGCTGTATCACCCGCCGGGTCGGGATCCGTGAAGCCGAAGCGACTGAAGTCAGAGATGGGGTTCCCGTCCACACCAGAGGTGTTGCCCCTATCCTCAATCTGAAGAAGGACGATGTTGTCGTTAAAATCGTAGAAAATCCGCTCCAGGTACTGGAAATCCACCAGCGGCAGGGGCTCCGGGGGGTTCGGCACAAAGACGTCATGGGCCGTGGAGTAGACGATCTGCACGATCTGATTCAGCTCGTTGACCACGTAGTCAGTAGCGATGCCGCGGCCGTCCACCTCCCTGACCACGTTCCCCACCGGGTCGTAGGAGTATCGGGTGCGGATGTCGGTGGGCAGAGACACGTTCATACCAAAGTCGGCTCCCAAGATCGCCACGTCGATTACATTTACTGTCCCGTCGTCATTGATATCCCCTTCGGGCCCGGCGGTGCCCAGGGCCCTTGAGACCACTAGCAAGTCTATGTCGTCGACCCTACCATCGGCGTTCAGGTCGCTCTCCAGGGGTGTTCCAACGGCATCCTCGATTACCTGCCTCAGATAGCCGAAGGGGCCATCGCCCACACCGGGCGTCGGGTCGTGACCGTCGCCGTCTGGGTCGTTCTCGGGGTGGTAATCATACAGGTCGACGTTCCCTTCGGGATCGGTGTATCGGGTCAACTGGCCGAAGTCGTTGTACTCGAATAGCTCGACGATGGGCTGAACCGTGCCTCCCTCGACGATGGCCTGTTTGGAGTCGGGAAGGAGGTTGACACTGGGGCGCTGGATGTGGACCACGTTGCCGTTGACCTGGTCCGTGCCGCCGTCGCCGTTTATATCTCCCAGGGGAGCCAGGCAGATACCGGCGTCGTTCAGGAGCTGTTCCACCTCGGCCGGGCCTCGCCCGGTCCTTGCCCCAATGGCCACGAAGTCGCAGCCCTCCTCGTAATCGAAGGTGTAACGTGTCGTGTAGCGGTCTGGGCTGGTGACTCCTCCATTCGGCGGGACATAAGCAGGGTCCAGGCCCCGTGGGTCCACAACTGTGCGAGTCCGGTTGTAGAGAGGGTCATAGGTGTAGCTGGTGTTTATGGTTGTCTGATCGCCGCCTCTGGCGGGATCGGGCAGTCGTATCACGGCGACAAGGTTGCCCTGCTGGAATCTATCCGGATTGCCTTCATCATAGACGTACTCGATGGGGTTGCCCTCAGGGAAGATGATCCTGGTTAGCTCGCCGTCCTGGTTGTACTCGTGGGTGGTCTCGAAGAAGTCAGGGTCGCTGCCCCTGATACCCCTGTTGGTGAAGTTGCGGATGCTCTCGATGTTGCCAAGGGGGCTGAACTGGAACTCTGTGACGTTGCCGCTCCTGTCGGTAACCGTGGTCTGAGCCAGAGGGTCGCCCCCATCAGGGAAGGGCGACGGCTCAAGCTCGTCATACTGGTAGGTGATCGTGCCGCCGGCCGGGACTCCAGTGTAGTTGGTCCCGCCGAGGGTCTGGCTCAGCACCCGATCCAGGTTGGGCGACGTCAGGTCTTCGTCGTAGGTGAAAACCAGGCGAGGCGGGCCGGCTGCGGCCACTTCGTTGGGAGCCGTTACCGAGAGGATGTTATGGTTCAGCCACACCAGATCGAAGCCGGAGGAGTATTCGTACCTGGTGGTCTTGCCAGCGGGAAAGTCGTTTCCGGTAGGCGTGCCAACCACCACCGGAGAGGTCACTTCAGCCAGATTGCCGTTGGCATCATAGCTACAGCCTACGGCGCGGCCAATGAAATCGGTAATTTCGGTGATTCGGTCGTTGGCGTCATACTCGAACTGGACGTCACGGCCTAAGGTGTCGGTCACCGTGGCCAACCTGTCGTTTGCGTCGTAGCCAAACTCCATCCGGCTCCCGTTCCTGTTTTCCTGGGCTACCAACCGACCGTCTGCCCCATAAAAGTCGGCATTTCCTCGATAGTCGTGCAAGATGAAGCTGTCGTCGGGCTCCTTGGAAAGACGGGTATAGAAGCCTGGGGCGCAATGTAAGTATCGTCGGGCTTCTTCTGGTAAAGGTCGGCACGGAGGAAGCCATCGACCCGCACGACATCTCCCACAGCCGGGAACTCATGTAGACCGCTGGATGGAATGGTCGCCAAGTTGCCCTCCGTTACCTCGACCAGCTTGCGGTTGTAGTTGTGGTCCCAGTTGTGTCCTAGCGGTCCCTCGAACGTGACACCGCTACGGTATTTCCGTGAGAAGACGAAGTCGAATCCCCTGCTTGGGATCCGCAGGTCTTCTTCGAATAGGAAGATCTCGCCGCTGTGGAGATATAAGGGGTCGCCCACACTCTGAGCCATGTTTGGACATGATGGCGTGGGGTTTCGAGAACATGGGCTCTGTCCTAGGAGGTTGACTCCGCCGTCGCTGGAGCCGTTGTCCATTGGATTGGTAGCCGAGTTTCGCTCTGGATAACTCTTAGTATTGCTGCCCGGTATATCCTCATCGCGCTCGACGATGGCGGTTGTCTCCGTCGCGACGACTTCTATATCCTCATCCGCTCTTACAGTGGCGGTGTTGGTAACCGTGCCAATCTCTTTGGCAATAGCACGGATACTCACCAGGACCTTGTCGTCAGGTTCGAGATCGCCCAGGTCGCAGTCCGCACCGGGGACCGATTGGCGCACGACGCACGTTCCTTGATCGGGCTTAGAGGATCCCATGAATATCTGAGCCCCTGAAAAATCGTCTGTAAGAGTGATGCCTGTTACCGTGTTGGGCCCATTGTTTCTGATCGTTATCAGATAAAAGAGCGTTTGGTTCTTCACTGACGGGTCCGGGATAAGAGATTCCTCTTTGGTAACCTGCAGCCCATGCGCATCGATCTCAGTGCAGACTTGCCCTTCCGGTGTGTCGTCGATGAATTCTCCCATCACCTCCGTACAATACGACTGTTGCCCGAAGTCGTTGTATACGACCACCAGCGTATAGGTACCGGTCTCTCCATCGGACAGATTCGACTGGCATTCCAGCTCCCCCATAGTGGGCACCTGGTCACAGCTGCCAATGGTGGCTTCTGCCGAGAGTACGGCAGCGGATTCGGGCAGCATGATTCCTAGGACAAATGGATCAGTGCCATGGGGACCGTCGTTGGTTACTTGAGTCACGTGGGTTACTGGTTCACCCACCATGGGTGACTCCGTTGAGGAGGTCTGTGTCACCATTAGGTCGGCCGCTGGCAACACCAGCGTACTTATCGTGACCTCATTGTCGCCAGGGTTTAGTTCCCCTGATCCGGTTGACTCTACGGTCGCGGTGTTTTCGACCAGTTGCGGCTCTGGCAAATCATCGGGAACTTGGACCACAATAATGATCTCAATAGGGGGCGCACCAGCGCTGATCAGCCCAAGGTAGCAGGTGACTGTCTCCGCTGGAATATCACATCCTTCACCGTCCACGAGAAGGATCGGGGTGCGGGGGTCTACCGTGTCGATCAGGGTAACGTCCGGGGCATCGCCAGGCCCCTTGTTGCTGACCTCGATGGAATATGTGATATTCCGTCCGCGGCCCACAGGGTCAGCGTCCGCGGTCTTGGTCACAACCAGATCGAATCCCTGTACCACGGTTATCTCAGTGCAGACTTGCCCTTCCGGTGTGTCATCGATGAATTCTCCCATGACCTCCGTGCAATAAGACTGTTGCCCGAAGTCGTTGTACAAAACCTCAAGCGTATAGGTGCCGATCTCTCCACCGGCCAGCTCCGACTGGCATTCCAGCATCCCCATAATGGGCACCTGGTCACAGGCACCGATAGTGGCATCTGCAGAGAGCACGTCAGCGGATTCCGGCAGCATGATTTCGAGGACAAAGGGACCGGTACCGTCGGGACCATCGTTGGTTATTTGAGTCACGTGGATTACGGCTTCACCCAACATGGGCGACTCAGATGAGGCGGTCTGTGTCACCATTAAGTCGGCCACTGGCAACATCGGCGGACTCGTGCAGCCCTCTGGCACCCTGATGGTCGGCACAATGAACTGCTCTGTATCCGCCAGATCGACGAGCCTGGCGCCATCCGAGTGCCAGTCACCCCCCCCCCCCCCCCCAGGAAAGAAAACGGTTTCACACTGAGACCACCGCACTCATCCTGCAGAACTGTGCCACCCGGGAAAGGACCCAGAATGCCGCTGCCGTCGGGCTGGGGGTCTACCATTGTGTCCGCGTCAAATTGGCCGATGTCGCCGGCCCTTAGCAGGCTACCTCTAGCCCCCCACGGGTTTGCAATTGGCCTACTAAACTGGATGCTGACAGTGCCATCCCCCACAAAATCGGCGCTCGTGATATACCGTCGAGGTTCCAGAGATGCGAAGCGGCTCTGGGCCACTATGGGTAAACCAAAGGTGTCGCTGATCGCACCGGCCGACAGCGCTATCTCTCCAAACATGTCCACCGGCGCCTCCACTCCGGTAAGTGCAAACGCAAGGACCGCGTCGTTGGGCTGGTCTTCAGCGATTCCACCGAGGACGACAGCCCCTGCCGCACCGGTGAATGGAATATCTACTAAAGCTGGGTTCCATGTGGAGTCGTCCACGGCCCTGTCGAAGCCCATAACGATGGTGTCGGCTAAACCGTCCATGTCCTTGTCGTCCAGGAACACGCTGTGCAGATTAATTCGCTCGGTTGGACGGGGCTGACCCGTGCTGCCGAGGGTGATGCTTATGTTCTGGGTCGTTGCGCCCTTGCTTGGGAAGTCGGGTACTCATGCCCCATCGAAGAAGTCACCGTAGTAGCCCCAGTCCTCGTCGCTGTCCGGGAGACCGTCCCCATCCGCATCCCTCCATGCCCTGGCCTGGCAGATGCCCATACCAGGCATTCCCACCAGGGAGATCGTACTTCCTACAGCTGAGGCTGTCCTCCATGACTCGAAGGTCAGACCAAGGTCGAAGGAACACAAGACCTCTCCCAAGAGGTCGCCCACCTGGTCGATGCTCGCCGGTTCTATTACATTGATCTCGAGGGTCTTGGGCTCCGCTACGTCTGGATCGCCTCTAACTTGCCACTCGACAACAGGCCCTTTACCGTCGCCGTCGGGGTCGTGGAACTCGTCGCCTACCCCATCGTCATCGGTATCTCTATAAAGTGGATCGGTGCCTCTGGCGACCTCCTCCTCGTCATTGAGGCCGTCCCGGTCCCTATCCGGAATCAGGGCCGTGTCCAAAGACGGGTCATAGCGGACAATCTCGTCCAAACGTGGGAACTCAGAGCCGCCGAAGAGGAATCCAGGGTTACCCGTGTACACCTCGCTGGCGTAGGGCGGGAGGAGGGCAGGTCCGCCTGCATGATCATCATTTTGTCCAGGGCTGGGTCGTATCGCCATATCTCGGTCTGGTTGAAGATGTAGGCGTGAGTGCCATCGAAAAACGCGCTGGAGCCAAAGACGAAACCCGAGAGAAGCGTCTCGTTCATGACCGTGACAGTATCTGTGGTGGGGTCGTAGCGGACTATTTCAGATCCACCTCCATCGCCACCGAAGATATAAGCGTGGGTGCCGTCCCATATGGCACTGGTAAATGCCCTGGCGGTCGGAAGAGTGGCCGCCATCACAGCGACCGTGTTTCCTATAGGATCGTAGCGGAGTATCTGGTCTGATTTGTTGGCGAGGAAGTCGTCACTGTCGACGCCACCAAACAGGTACACGTGAGTCCCATCGAACACTGCGCTCATGCCACCACCTGAAGACGGCAGGCCTGTGCTCACCACCAAGGTGGTGTCGGTAGCGGGATCGTATTGCACCACTTCGACAATGGGATTCCCATCTTCATCTATGCCACCGAACACATATGCGTGGGTACCGTCCGAGGCTGCAGCGGTGTAATAGCGTGCTGAGGGGAGGATGGCGTTCATGACCGTGGCGATGTCCGTTGCGGGATCGTACTGGACGATCTCGTCAGACAAAGCAAAGAATGAAATTGAGCCTCCGAAGACGTAGGCGTTCAAGCCATCCCACACGGCACTGGTACCAAAGCGCTCAGAAGGGAGGGTGGCGCCGACCACGGTGACAGGATCGGTTGCGTGAATGGGCAGTAGCCACAGGCCAACCGTGGCAAGGGTAACCAGGACGATCAGAAGCAGGCCACTGAAGTTGCGCATTCAGCCCCCAGAAGCTTTGTCCCTAGCCAGAATATATATCTAACCTGTAAAAGAGTCAAACCTTGAAGGCAGCTATCAATAGTTAGGCAAAATGAGAGGCCCCTGGTATGTACAGGGGCCTTTTTGTTGTCTTGGTAGCGGGAGTTGGACTCGAACCAACGACCTTCGGGTTATGATGAGTATGTAGACCCTGTGCCGCCGGATGCCACCGTTGACAGCGGGTGGAGCCACAATTACACTCGCGCTTGTTTGAGTGTCGGCAAGTCGATGCAAGATGGGACGGTTGGGGTCGCGGATGAAGCAGCTACACAACATACAGGCTAATTCAGCAAACACGCTACTCGTGGTTGTTGACGTGCAAAACGATTTTTCTAAAGTGGGTGGAAACCTCGGCCCAGGCGGTGTAGTCACGGAGGAACTGGCCAGGAGCATGGCCGAAACGATTGCGGTTATCGGGGGATTGGCTAAAAGGGCGCGTTCGTCCGGCGCGCGTGTGATGTACATTCAGTCGGTTCGGACTTTCAAAGAGCCCGAGTTCACCGTATTCAACTATCCCCACATGTTGGAACTCGGAAGCTGGGGGTCGGAGATCGTTGATGAACTGGAGCCACAGAAGGACGACGTCGTGATCCAAAAGTTCAGTCACGACCCCTTCTACAATACCAACATCGATCAGGTGCTGGAGAGTCTCGTCCCCGATCCAACGAAACATCAGGTGATTGTCACCGGCGGCGCGGCCCACGTCTGTGCTTATCACGCCGCCATGGGTTTCCATCTCAGAAACTATTGGACGATCGTCCCTATTGACGCTCTCTTCGGCGGGGATGAGGGGATGCGGTTTGCCCTGGAGCAGTTTTCTCTTAACGCGTATCCCAATATCTTCCTGACACGCTCTAACCTTGTGGAGTTCTCAGAGGTACCGGAGGTGGGCGTGCACAACCTTGTTCCCGACACCTAGCCGTCCGACCTTCGGCCTCGGGTTGCTACGTCGATTGGCGATTTGCTACCAAAACAAAATGAGAGGCCCCTGTATATACCAGGGGCCTCTAAGCTGTCTTGGTAGCGGGGGTTGGACTCGAACCAACGACCTTCGGGTTATGAGCCCGACGAGCTGCCACTGCTCCACCCCGCGCCGTGTTTAGAGAATACTGGAAAACAGTTTGGAGTTCTTAGCGTGGGTCAAGTCCTCGGCCGATTAGTACCGGTAGGCTCAATCCCTTGCGGGACTTCCACCCCCGGCCTATCAAGCAGATAGTCTCTCTGCTGCCTTACTCCTTCCCCCGAAGGAGAAGGATGGGAGGCCTAATCTTGGGGAGCGCTTCGTGCTTAGATGCCTTCAGCGCTTATCGACACCGGACATGGCTACCCAGCGATGCTCCTGGCGGAACAACTGGCACACCAGAGGTCCGTCCTTCCCGGTCCTCTCGTACTAGGGAAAGATTCCCTCAAGCCTCCTACGCCCGCGGCGGATAGAGACCGAACTGTCTCACGACGTTCTGAACCCAACTCACGTGCCCCTTTAACCGGCGAACAGCCGGACCCTTGGGACCGCCTTCAGCCCCAGGATGGGACGAGCCGACATCGAGGTGCCAAACCTCGCCGTCGATGTGAACTCTTGGGCGAGATAAGCCTGTTATCCCCGGGGTAGCTTTTATCCGTTAAGCCACGGCCTTTCCACAAAGAGCCGTAGGATCACTTTGCCCGACTTTCGTCCCTGCTCGGCTTGTAGGCCTCACAGTCAAGCCCCCTTATACCAATACGCTCTTCGGGCGATTTCCATCCGCCCTGAGGGGACCTTTGGGCGCCTCCGTTACATTTTGGGAGGCAACCGCCCCAGTTAAACTGCCCGCCAGGCATTGTCCCCGCCCTTTAGGCGGGTTAGAACCAAAAACAGAGAAGGGTGGTATTTCAACGGCGGCTCCCTCCCCACTAGCGTGGAGAGATCAAAGCCTCCCACCTATCCTACACATCGCGGTTCCCAGCCCAATACCAGGTTGCAGTAAAGCTCCACGGGGTCTTTTTGTCCTGCCGCGGGTCGCCCGCGTCTTCACGGGCACCGCAATTTCACCGGGCCCTCCGCCGAGACAACGGCCAGGTCGTTATGCCATTCATGCAGGTCGGAATTTACCCGACAAGGGACTTCGCTACCTTAGGCATTTTGTTACTCCTCCGCCTGAGCGGAGGGAGGCGGTCATTTCTGCCGCCCTCTGCATGTCGCCATGCAGATCGGATCATATCATCCCGCCAGAGGCGGGTCCGGCGTATGGTCTCTGAGGATACCGAGATCATATCTCGGTCTTTCCTGCTGATTGTCTGCACTTGAGACGTTGTCACTGCGGGTCCACCTTACCAAGGAGTGGGAATCCTCCCGAAGAAGGACCTCCAGAAGGGCTCTGCCCCTCTGGACTCACCGCTAGTAGTCCAAGATACTCAGATTTCCCAGCAAATAGCCGGATTTTGCAACGGCCCTGAGCGCATGAGTGTGGAAGCTGGGGGACACCCCCAGACGCCCGTTCTCGCGCTGCTCGGTTGACCGTTAGAGTTACGGCCGCCGTTCACCGGGGCTTCAGTTCGAAGCTTCTCCACCTTGCGGCGGATGACCTCTCTCCTTAACCTTCCGGCACTGGGCAGGCATCAGCCTCTATACCTAGGATTTCTCCTTAGCAGAGACCTGTGTTTTTGTTAAACAGTCGCCCGGCCTGATTTTCTGCGACCCCGAAAGGCTCGACCCGCTTGGAGTTTCACCTTCCAGGGCGCCCCATATCCCGAAGTTACGGGGCCCTTTTGTCTAGTTCCTTAGCGGAGGTTCGCCCGAACGCCTTGGGACTTTTATCCCAGCCCACCAGTGGCGGTTTGCGGTACGGACGCCATAATCTCTGGCCGCGAAGCTTTTCTTGTCGGCAGGGGATCGGCAGCTTCCCGGCCCCGAAGGGCCAGTTACCCTCAACCCTCAGCTCTTAGCGCCGGAGTGGATTTACCTGCCCCGGCATGGCCTACGGAGGAGGACACGCTCAACCAATCGCGCGCTCTGCCTACCCTTCCGCGCCCCTCCTCGGCTTTAAAACGAGAGAATGGCGGTGCAGGAATATTAACCTGCTGTCCATCGCCTTCGGCCTTCGCCTACGGCTTAGGACCGACTAACCCTACGCCGATAAACGTTGCGTAGGAAACCTTGGGCTTTCGGCGTCAAGGATTTTCACCCTGATTAACGCTACTCATTCCGGGATTCTCACTTCCCCGCGCTCCAGCAGACCTCACGATCCACCTTCTCTGCCCGAGGAACGCTCCCCTACCATGCTAGAGTCCAGGATGCTGGTTATGGGTGAGGGATTGCTCCCTGCCCCACACCTGGCGCCCCTTTCCCTCTCATCCACGGCTTCGGTGACGGGCTTGAGCCCCGTTAAATTTTCGGCGCGGAACCCCTCGACCAGTGAGCTGTTACGCACTCTTTAAAGGATGGCTGCTTCTGAGCCAACCTCCTGGCTGTCTGGGGAACCCCACTTCCTTTCCCACTTAGCCCGCTCTTAGGGACCTTAGCCGGTGGTCTGGGTTGTTTCCCTCTCGACCGACAAACTTATCTCCGCCGGTCTCACTCCCGGGAACCGGAACAACGGCATTGGTGGTTTGGTTGGGTTTGGTAGGCTCACGCCCCCTACCCCATCCAGTGCCCTACCTCCGTTGCCCTGAGCCCGAGGCTGCACCTAAATGCATTTCGGGGAGAACTAGCTATTTCCGGGTTCGGTTGGCATTTCACCTCTACCCACAGCTCATCCCAAGCTTTTGTACCAGCCACGAGTTCGGGCCTCCAGTCCGTGTTATCGAACCTTCACCCTGGCCATGGGTAGCTCACCCGGTTTCGAGTCTACTCCGAGGGACTAATCGCTCTATTCAAACTCGCTTTCGCTTCGGCTCCAGGACTCCAGTCCCTTAACCTCGCCCCACAAAGTAAGTCCCCGGATCATTCTTCAATAGGCACGCCGTCATCCGCCTTGCGGCAGACTCCGACATTCTGTAGGCCTACGGTTTCAGATCTATTTCACTCCCCTCTCGGGGTGCTTTTCACCTTTCCCTCACGGTACTGGTTCACTATCGGTGACCAAGGGTATTTAGCCTTGGAGGGTGGTCCCCCCAACTTCCCACAAGATTTCTCGTGTCCCGTGGTACTCAGGTAGTCACCAGAAGACTTATTTCTTTCGCTTACAGGGCTCTCACCTTCTATGACGGTCCTTTCCAGGTTCCTTCAGCTAGAAATAAGCTTTGTAACTCCTTGCCTCTTTCCAGGATTGAGACAGGTGACCCCTACAACCCCTTCATGACATAGGCTCCTGTACCGTTAAGTCACAAAGGTTTAGGCTGTTCCCATTTCGTTCGCCACTACTCCGGGAATCTCTTTTGATTTATTTTCCTCGGGGTACTGAGATGTTTCAGTTCTCCCGCTTACCCTCCTTCCCATACGGGAAGGATGATCCGGCTCAACACCGAACCGGGTTTCCCCATTCGGGCACCCCCGACTACGCCTGCTAGACGGCTCATCGAGGCTTTTCGCAGCCTTGCCGCGCCCTTCTTCGGCCCTTGGTCCCAAGGCATCCACCGTAGGCCCTTAATATCTTGACCCACGCTAGGAACTCCAAACTACTGGAGTATTCTCTTTTTAACGTGCGAAGCGGCGACTGGGTTAAGCCCAAGTCGCCGCTCAGGATACCCAACTTTTATATGGAGGTTAGAATTCGATCATCTTTTGGGGAATTCGCCGCCTTCCGGATAAACTATTATAATGACTACCAATACGGGCGTCAAGCGGTGACAACCCGAATATTTTGTCTTGCCGGAAGGGATAATGGAGCGCCAAAATCTCGATCCATGGGCACTAAAAGGGGCGGCCGACGCCACCCTGGAACGGACGGCGTCTCAGCTACGGGACGTATTGAAGGACCTGGCTTCGAGGCTGTCTCCCTTCCCATCTTTTCTGAACATGAAATCTATCCAAGCCATCGAGGTGGAGCCTATCGGGCCGCAAAACCAGGCCAGCGGATGCGTGGTCGTATGCGAGGACGGTGAGCTGTACGAGCTTAGCCTCGAGGCCATCCCCGGCCCAGGAGCGGAACTGGAAGTGGACCAGGTGGAGGTGTTCAAGGCTCTGGAGATGCCGCCGGAGGAGTATATACCCTACGCTTTCGCGGCCATTCAAGCCATGGCCAGCAAGCTGGAGTCGAAGTAAGACCAGGTACTGCTTACCTGAATATCTTGCGAAGGTCAGCGGGGTTGCGCATGCGGGATATCTGCTTCATCATCTTCTGGGCCTGCTTGAACTGGTTGAGAAGCTGATTTACGTCGGCCGGGCTGGTCCCGCTCCCGGCGGCGATGCGGCGGCGACGACGGCCATCCAGCATATCAGGGTTGTGGCGCTCCCCGGGCGTCATGGACTGGATGATAGCCTCGAACTTGATCAACTGCCTCTCGTCCAGCTCATCGGGTAGCTTCTTCTTGACCTGTGAGAAACCGGGAATCATGTCCACGATCTGGCTAAGGCCTATCTTCTTGACGCTCTGAAACTGTATCAAAAAATCATCCAGGTCGAAGGACGCCTTTCGAATCTTTTTCTCCAGCTCTTTGGCCTGTCGTTCGTCTACCGCGTCCTGGGCCTTCTCGATAAGGGACAGTACATCTCCCATGCCCAGAATGCGGGAGGCCAACCGGTCTGGGTAGAAAGGCTCCAGGGCATCGGCCTTCTCTCCCACGCCGATAAACTTGATGGGCACCCCGGTCACCTGGGTAATGGACAGGGCGGCGCCACCCCTGGCATCGCCGTCCATCTTGGTCATGATCAGCCCGTTCAGGCCAACCTGCTCATGGAATTCCTGGGCGGCCCGGACAGCGTCCTGTCCGGTCATGGCGTCGACAACAAGCAGAGTCTCCTGGGGAGAGACGGCGGACTTTATGTCGTCCAGTTCCTTCATCAGCTCCCCGTCGATGTGCAGACGCCCACCCGTGTCCACGATTGCCCAGACGGCGCCCATCTGCTGGGCCTGCTTGATGCCCGCTTTCGCCACCTTAACCGCGGTTGAGGAGGTCTCTTCTCGATAAACCGGTATGCCGAGCTGTTTGCCCAGGACAGCGAGCTGTTCGATAGCCGCGGGACGCCGAAGGTCCGCCGCTATCAGCAGACATTGGTCTCCACCCTTACCAAGCTGGAGGGCCAGCTTGGCTGCCGTAGTGGTCTTACCCGAGCCCTGTAGACCCACCAGCATCAAGACCGTGGTCTGGCTGCTGGAACGGGTTAGCTTGTGGTCTCCGCCGCTGAGGATATCGGTAAGCTCCTCGTTGACGATCTTGACCACCTGCTGGCCTGGGCTAAGGCTCTCCAGGACGTCGCCTCCAACGGACCGCTCCCTGACCCGGTTAACGAAATCCCGGGCGACCTTGAAATTGACGTCGGCTTCGAGAAGGGCGAGCCGGACCTGCTTCAGTGCCTCACCGATGTCTTTCTCGGTGAGACGGCCTTTGCCGGTTATCTGTTGAAAGACTGCGGTGAGCTTGTCTGTAAGTGTTTCAAACATGGAACTCTCTTGCGATTGTACGGTGGTGTGCAGAAGGGGTCAATAGAGGCACGCGCCTTCTCCCATCTACCGGCATCTGCTAGAATCCTAGCTGATGATCCGAACCCTCACCCCCTCGGTCCCCCTCTCCCTTGGCAAGGGAAAGGGGGAGAAAAATATGATTGGCCACCCCCCAAACCCCCGGGCAAAGGGGTTAAAGAAAAGGAGGAGTTGATGGCAGAGAAGAGATACTGGCTGCTCAAGTCGGAGCCCTCGGGCTACTCATTCAATGACCTCCTCAACGAGGAGGACCAGACTGCCGAGTGGGACGGCGTCAGGAACTTTCAGGCCCGCAATACAATGAAAAATGACATGAAGGTGGGAGACGGGGTGCTGTTCTACCACTCCAGCACCAAGCCCCAGGCTGTCGTTGGAACCGCTGTGGTGGTCAGGGAAGGTTACCACGACTTCACGGCGTGGGACCCCAAGGACAAGCATTACGACCCGAAGAGCACTCCCGACAAACCCACCTGGTTCATGGTCGATATCAAAGGGGAGGCCGAGTTCCCTAACCCAGTGACACTGGAGACCATCAAGGAGACGCCCGGCCTGGAGAACATGACGCTGGTAAAGGCCTCACGCCTCTCGGTGCAGCCGGTGAGGCCCGAGGAGTGGGAAATCATCGTCGGGTTAGGGATGGGAAAGTAGAACCCTCGCCATAGGGAAAGCTAGCTGATCCAGAAGGTGGAGCCGGTGGGTTCTTTCTGCACTTCGATTCGTACCGGGAAGGCGTCTTTTAAGTCCTCGAGGTGGGTGATCACGATGATCTTCTCGAAGTCATCTTCGATGGCTCTGATGACCTCCAGGATCTTCTCCCGGCCGGCGGTGTCCTGGGTTCCGAATCCCTCGTCGATGAAAAGGGTGGGCAGAGGCGCCCCCTTCCGGCTGGCAAGCACCTTGGACAGTGCGATGCGCAGAGCCAGGTTGATACGAAAGGCCTCGCCACCGCTGAACATTTCGTAGCTTCTGGGACCCATCTCGTCACTGATTTTGATCTCCAGGGTCTCGATGGGCTCTCCCTTGCCACTCCTCCGCTCCCGCTGGGTTTCCAGCTTCAGATGCATGCGGTTGTCGGTCATGCGGCCCAGCAGCGCGTTAGCCTCCTCCTCGATGCGGGGCAGTAACGTCTCGATGAGCAGAGCCTGGACGCCCTGTTTGCCGAACGCGGCGGCCAGGTCCCGATACATCCCCTGTTCGTTTCTGAGGTTTTTCAGCTCAACCTCTTTGCCACCCACCTGACTCTTCAGAGCATTGAGCCTCTCAATCTCCTTTTCCAGCTCGATCCGCCGACGGAATAACCCTTCTCGCGCCCGTTCCGCCTCTTTATAGTCGGCTTCAGCGACTCTCAGTTCCTTTTCCCGCTTGGGAAGGGTCGCCACATCCGCCTCCATCTTTTCCTGCTTGACCAGCGAATCTTCCAGTTCCTGCTGGCGGCGGTTGTACATGTCCTGCGCCCTCTCCAATGACCTCGTCTCTTGCGGGATGGCGGTAGTAGCCTCCTCAAGACGCTGATGCCGCTGCTGGAACTCCTGAAGCTCCTGTAAGCGGGCGTAAAGGGTTCTCTGGGCCGCCGGGTCGTAGCCCAGCACATCGATCTCGGTCTCGATATTCCGGAGGCCTGCGATTTCTTCCGGCGCATAAGCTTCTTCGCCGAGCTGCTGCCTCACGCCCTGGAGTTTGAGGTCGGCCTCGTCGAGCTCCGCAGCAGCTTTGTTGGACTCATCCATGCTTCGCTCTAAAAGGGCTACGGCGGCTTCCGACTCTCGCCGTTTCTCCTGGTGGTCGGCCTCGGAGGTTTGCAGGTCCTGCTCGAGCTTTTGCCTCTGGGACCGGGTGTCCTCCAAAGCCTTGTGTTCCCGGCGATAAAGCTCTCTCTTCTCTTCTATCTGCTCCGTGTAGCTGTGCACCAGACGCTGGGAGCCGTCTTCACCCAATTCGGTACCGCACAAAGGACATGTAGCCGAATGGTCCGAGGACTGGACCATTTTCTGTTTGGCCCCCAACTCCTTGCCCTCCGACGCGTGTTGGTGTACCCGGGCCTCCATCTGCCCTACCGACACGGTCAGGTCTTGGAGTTTCTGCCGTCTGGTTTCCAGTTCCCTTTCCTGCCCCGCCAGTTCGGCCAACTGGATACGTGCCTTCTCCAACCGCGTGTCAATATCTTGGAGGTTTGAGGCCTTGGGACCGAGCTCCAATTCGATCCGGCGTTCCAGTTGGGATATCTGTTCCTCCAACCGGGCCTTTCCCCTCTCCAAGACCCCGTTTAGATTTTCCTTTGTCTTGCTCAGGGCTTCGAATTGCTCCTGGGAGCGGTTGAGGGTCTCATATTGACCCTGGATTTCCTGTACCTGCTTCAGGCCCTCTTCGATGGCCGGTCGTTCATCGATGAGAGATTGGTAGCCCACTACACGTGCTTTACGCTCGGCAGTCTCAACCTGGAGGTCTGAGATATCCTTACGGATGGGCTCGATTCTGGCTTCTGACTCGTCGAGTTCGATGCGCTTTCGTTTCAGACCGTCCACCTGCTCTTTCAATGTCCGGTAAAGCTGCTCGGAGGTCTTCTGCCTGGTCTGGGCTTTTTCGAGGTCTCCGATCACTGATTCGAGCTCGGTGGAATAATCCTCCCGGCGAGACAGCTCGGCACGCATCTGCCCCAGACTCTCTTCTATAGCAATGGCCCTATGCCGTCTTCCGTCGGCGGCAGTCTTGGCTCTATCCTGGAGGAGGTCGTAATAGGCCAGGCCCAGAATTTTGGCCAGCACCTCTTTCCGCTCTCCCGGCATCTTGTTGGTGAACTCGTCCGCCCGGCCCTGGAGCAGGAAGGCGCTGTTTATGAAGGTGTCGTAGTCCATGCCGATCAACTGGTCTACCTTGGCCTGGGTTTCCCTGATCGTGTTGCCCGTTATGGGAACAAAGCCTTCCGGGGAGTCCACCTGGAGCTGAAAATCGCTAGGCCCCTGTCGCTTCCTACCGGAACTTATGGAATGTCTTCTGGTGACCCTATACCGTGAGTCCCTCGCCAGAAACTCCAGGTCCACCAGCATCTCGTCTCGGCCATAGTGGACCAGCTCGTCCTGGGTCCTGCCACGTGCCTTGCCCCACAGCGCCCAGGTGATGGCGTCCAGCATGGCAGACTTCCCATGGCCGTTCTGGCCGCAGAGGCAGGCCAGATGGATACCTTCCAGGTCCAACGTGGGCACGTCGTCCTGGTAGCACAGGAAATTTTTCAGCGTCAGCTTCAGAGGAATCATAGCTTTTCAGCAAGTGGGCCGGCGGCTTTCCAATTCTATCAGACCTACGATGGCTACTCACCATGTTGATGGCAGGGAGGTGGTAGCTGTAATCTTGTCAAGAAGAGATTGCAGACTTAAGATATTGGCGACTCCAACCACGGGCTGAGTAAGCCAGTGAGCAGTTCCTTAGTTGTATAAATCCCTTAGCTACCTTTTTAAAGAACCCATCGCAACGATAACTCTTAACCGTCCAGAGGCCTCAAACTGTATAGACCTCACGATGGCCGAGGAAATACGCCAGGCGGTCCAGCAGATTCTGGAAGAAAAGACCGCCTTGGTCGCCATCATTACAGGTGTGGGCAACGTGTTTTCCTCCGGCCGGGCCCGGCTTTCGTCGGGCGTTCCGGCCGAGGTGGAATACGGCGCCGACCAATGGTTGAGGCTTCATCGGGTAGCTTCAACGATAGCAGGGCTGCCCACCCCAGTGATCGCCGTGCTGAATGGGGATGCCGTGGACCACGGGTTGGAGCTGGCGCTGGCTTGCGACCTGCGAATAGCCGCCAGAGGGGCCAAGATGGGGTTCTCCGACCTCTCGAACGGGACGCTGCCCTGGGATGGCGGCACCCAACGGCTGCCCAGACTGGTGGGCAGGGGACAGGCCCTCGAGATGCTCCTAACCTCGAGGCTCGTGGACACCGACGAGGCACTCCATATGGGGCTGGTGAATATGGTCGTCGAGCCGGAAGTCCTGATCAGCAGCGCTGAAAAGGTGGCGTCGGAAATCGCTTCAGGAGGACCTGTTGCCGCCAGCTACGTTAAAGAGGCAGTCTTGAAGGGAATGGACATGACCCTTGACCAGGGCCTGACGTTGGAGGCGGACCTGAATCTGCTGCTGTTTTCCACTGGGGACAGAGATGAGGGGCTTAGCTCGTTCAAGGAAAAGCGCAAACCCAGGTTCAAAGGCGAATAACCAGATGGTAACAAGATGGATGGATTCGAGACTATAACCTTTCATAAATCCCGTAGAATCGCCTATATCTCCCTTAACAGGCCCAAGGTCCTCAACGCATACAGCGTTAGGATGCGAGACGAGCTATACCAGGTCCTGGAGGCAGTCAGAGAAGACTCCGAAGTTGGGGTGGTCATAATCACCGGTGAAGGAAGGGCCTTCTGCGCCGGCGCCGACCTGACCGAGTTCGGTACCGCTCCGTCAGTGACCATCGCCAGACAGGTCAGGTGGGAGCGGGATATATGGGGTTTGTTCTTGAGCATCCCGCAACCCCTCATCGCCGCCGTCCACGGCTATTGTCTGGGCTCTGGCATGGAGATCGCCTTGCTCTGCGATATACGTATCGCCTCGGATGACGCGGTGTTCGGCTTGCCGGAGCTAGGGCTTGGTATGATACCGGCGGCGGGTGGGACGCAGACATTGCCTAGGGCTGTGGGAATCCCCCGGGCATTGGAGATGCTGCTCACCCAACGACGCATCTCGGCACATGAGGCTATGGAACTGGGCCTGTTGAATAAGGTAGTAGTCCGAGAGGCTTTGGTGCAGGAAGCCGAATCTCTGGCCCACCATTTGCTGGCACTGGACCAGGGAGTGGTAAGGGCCGCCAAAGCAGCCGTCTGGAAGGGAGCTGACAGGCCTCTGGATGAAGCGATCGACCTGGAAGGGCGCCTGGCCGCCCTGGCTTTGATGAACAAATAGAGGGTATTCGTGGATGAACACTACTGATTGTCTTATGATCGCCGGCTCCATCGTGCCTGACAGAACTTCGATAGTTTTTGAAGGCAAGCGCTTCAGCTTCCAACAGCTTCAGGACAGGGTTAACCGCCTGGCCAACGCCATGGCGGACATGGGAGTGGGTATTGGAGACAGGGTGGCCACGATGCAGGTCAACACGAACCACTTGATCGAGACCTACTTCGCTGCGGCCAAGCTCGACGCCATCTTCGTACCACTGAACTTCAGATCCAGGGTCGATGAGCTGGCGTTCATGATCGAAGAGTCCGGGCCGTCCGTATTTTTTGTTGGCAGCCGTTACGCAGACGTAGTTAAGTCCCTGCCTAAAACTGTACTACCCGACTACCTAGTGTCTTTGGACGAAAAGATCGACGGAGAATGGCCATACTATGAGAACATACTGGAGTCGTCGCCTCCTGACGAGCTACATTTCCCGGAAGGGGAGGACCAAGATACCACTATCCTAATGTTTACGGCTGGGACGACAGGCGTTCCAAAGGGGGTCATGCTCACCCATCAGAGCTTCTGCTCGTACCTGCTGGCCAACGTAAGTCCACCCGATCCAGACGCGGATGAGCGGAACCTGTTATCGGTCCCCCTTTACCACATCGCAGGAATGCAGTCGGTGATGGCGGCGGTATACGGCGGGCGGACATTGCTGATGATACGCCAGTTCGAACCGGTCGAGTGGATGGAGCTGGTCCAGAAGGAGCAAGCCAACAGGGTGATGATGGTACCCACCATGTTAAAACAGCTTATGGACCACCCACAATTCGATAAGTATGACCTTTCCAGTCTGGAGGTGATAACCTACGGGGCCGCGCCAATGCCTCTGGAGGTCATCAAACGGGCGATCGAGAAGTTCCCCGAAATCCGCTTCATCAACGCCTTCGGCCAGACGGAGACGGCGTCGACCATAACCATGTTGCCACCTGAGGACCACGATCTTAGCGGCAGCCCTGAGGAAGTGGAAAAGAAGCTGAAACGGCTGACCTCTATCGGGAAGCCGCTGAACGACGTCGAGGTCAGCATCGTGGGAGAGGACGGCGGTCCGATGCCGTTAGGGGAGGTTGGCGAGATTGTAGCCCGCGGCCCACGGATCATGAAGGGCTACTGGAAGCAAGAAGGCTCTCCGGAGAGTCCCCTGAAAGGCGGTTGGCTGTACACGGGTGACCTGGGCTACCAGGACGCGGACGGCTACATCTATCTGGCTGGGCGGGCGAAGGACTTCATCAAACGAGGCGGCGAGATGATCTCGCCCGAGGAAGTCGAGCAGGTGCTCATGTCTCACCCCGCCGTGGACGACGCGGCCATAATAGGTGTTCCCGACATGGACTGGGGAGAACGGGTAAGGGCCATCATAGTGCGAAAGGACGCATCGGTTGGCGAGGAAGAGCTGGCGGAGTACTGCCGCCAGAGGCTGGCCAGCTTCAAGAAACCCGAGTCAGTGGTGTTCGTTGACGAGCTGCCCCGTAATCCACTGGGCAAGGTGCTGAAACGAGTCCTTAGGGAGCAATACGGGGAGCCGATCTAGCAACAACCCCTAAACCGGCTTCGTGGAGGGTCTATGGGAAGAGGTCCACTGGAAGGTATCACTGTACTGGACCTTGGGCAGCTTATCTCAGGCCCCTATTGTGCAAAACTCCTGGGAGACTACGGCGCCGAGGTCATAAAAGTCGAGACTCCACCAGAGGGTGACCCAGCTCGGAAGGTGGGGCCCTTTCCCGACGATGTGCCCCATGCCGAAAAAAGCGGCCTTTTCTTGCACCTGAACCTGAACAAGAAAGGCATCACGCTGAATCTCAACTGTACGGATGGGGCCAAAATCCTCAAGGAGCTTGTCCAGCAGGCCGACGTACTGGTGGAGAATTTCCCTCCGTCTTACCTACCGTCCCTAGGTCTTGACTACGGTGATCTGGAGCCTGTTAATCCCCGACTTGTGATGACATCTATCACTCCTTTCGGCCGGACAGGGCCTTACCGGGACTACAAAGCGACCGAGATGGGGGTCTTTGCCATGTCAGGAAGAATGCAGATGCATGGGCATCTCGACAGGGAACCTCTGCGTTACGGTCCCGACATATCTTGGTTTCAAGCGGGGGCCACCGCGGTTGTAGCCACTTTGGGAGCCATCTTGGTGAGCCGAACACAGGGAGTAGGCCAGCAGGTAGACGTGTCGGCCATGGAGGCCCTGATAGGGAACGTTGACTCTCGATTGCTTAACTATGTTTATTCGGGGGCCAAAACAACACGGGGCTATCAGCTAGGCGGGTACCCCCAGGGGGCCTTTCCGTGCAAGAACGGCTACGTTTTATTCGCCTCGGGTTTCGACAGGTTCTTTCAGCGTTTGTGTCATGCGATGGGTCGCGGGGACTTACTGGAAGACCCCAGCTTTGCTAACCCGGAGGCCCGCAGCCAAAATCTGGAAGAACTGGATGCCATTTTTCTCGGATGGACATTGAATCACACTAAACAAGAGATTTTTCAAACGTGTCAGGCGAGCAGAGTGCCATGCGCACCTCTACTTGGCCCAGATGAATTGCTGGAGGACCCACAGCTTAAGGCGCGGGGATTTTTCGTGGAGGCCGACCACTCCGTCGCCGGCAGGCTTAGCTACCCCGGGCCTCCGTTTAAAATGGCCCCTGACCCCCAAGAGGACCCAGACCCGGCGCCACTGATTGGGGAACACAACGCCGAAGTCTACTGCGACAGGTTGGGCTACTCCCGGCAGAAGATGGTCAACCTCCAGTCGAAGGGAGTTATCTAAAGTTGAAACTCCCCTTGGAAGGAATAACGATCCTCGACGTGACTGAGGTCCACGCCGGCCCTATGGGTACCACCCTTCTCGGTGATCTGGGAGCCCGAGTAATCAAGGTTGAGTCCTTCCCCCGACTCTCGACGACTAGACTGCCGGGAGGCCATGTAAGGGGCTATACCAACAACGACCCTTTCGCACCCCGGCCGTGGGATAGATCGGCGGCCCACAACATGGCCAATCGCAACAAATACGGGGTCACCCTCAACCTCACTCACCCAAAGGGCTTGGATACTTTGAAACAGCTGGCCAAGCTAAGCGACGTCTTCGTGGAAGCCTATGCACCTGGAACAGTGGAAAAGCTGGGCATCGACTACACAGCAATGAAGGCGGTCAAGCCCGACATCATCATGGTGTCCATGCCGGGTTGGGGAGTTGAGGGCCCATACAAAGGCTACGTCAGCCTGGGGCACGCTCTGGACGGGTTCACGGGACATCACGCGCTAAGGGGCTACCCCGACACCGATCCTAGCGTCACCCCGGTTTGCGTGCACGTCGACGCCATCGCCGCGGTCACGTTGGCAACTGCCATCCTTTTGGCCCTGTTCCAACGGACCAGTAACAGCGACGGTCAATGGATAGATCTCTCTCAAGTCGAGTCCTTTTTGCCACACCTAAGCACGCCCCTGATGGACTACGTGATGAATGGGCGGCAGCCAGTCCCTCTCGGCAACCGAGACCGCACCATGGCACCTCACGGTTGCTACAGGTGCCTGGGGTCGGATGAGTGGATAGTCATCACGATATCCTCCGATGAGGAGTGGACCGCTCTTTGCCAGGCCATGGGCGATCCGGAGTGGACCAGGAGCACCAAGTTCGAAGATCGCCACAGCAGGTACGAAAACCATGACGAGTTGGACGGCCTTATCCAGGCGTGGACTCTTCAAAAGGATAAGAAAGAGCTAATGCACCTTTTGCAGGGAATGGGAATTCCAGCCGAGGCTGTGCTGGATGAGGAAGACGTTAACGCCGACCCTCATCTTGAGGCCAGGGGCTTTTCCGAGAGGGTCACCCAGTCTTTTATAGGGGAGTATCGCTATCCAGGCTATCTCTGGAAGTTGAGTAAGATATACGAGCCTGTCCGCATACCCCCCAACAGCCTCGGGGAGCACAACCAGTATGTCTTTGGTACCCTTCTGGGTATGAGCGACGACGAGATAGCATCTATGGAAGCCCAGGGCGTTACAGGTGACCAGGTCGAGACTTAGGGAGCAATTAGCTATTACTCCCCTAGCAGTCTACCTATCTCTTCAAAGTCATCGGGCTGAAGGTGCCACCCAACTCCCTTTGCGTTTTTTCCCAATTGGTCTGGTTTCGTCGCCCCGATTATTACAGAGCTCACAACCGGTTGACCGAGTAGCCACGCGATAGCCAAGTCAGTAACTGTATGGTTTCGTTCCGCGGAGAAACGCTCGAGGCGGCCAAGAAGAGCGAAGTTCCTTTCGGTCAGCGTCGGCTGAGGTTCCCTTTTGAACCTTCGAAGCTCCGGCCAAGCATTGCTCTGACTGCTACCAGTTAGGCGGCTACCTGCCGGAGGCTTCTCACCAGGGCGATACTTCCCTGTCAAAAATCCGCCACCTAAAGCGAAATAAGGGATAATCCCGATTCCGTACTTCATGCAGAAAGGGATCAAATCCTGTTCGATGGAGCGGCTGATCAAGCTATACTCCACCTGGTCGGTCAAAGGGGGAGTCAGGTTGAGCAGCTTCGACGTCCAGATGGCCTCGCACATTCTCCAGGCCGAAAAGTTGGCGCAGCCGAAGTAGCGCACTTTTCCCTGACGGACCAGGTCATCCATCGCACGCAGTGTCTCGTCGATGGGTGTGGTCGGGTCAGGGAAATGTATCTGATAGAAGTCAATATAGTCCGTGCCCAGACGCTTGAGGCTAGCGTCTGCCTGGCCCATGATGTGCCACCGAGAGGCCCCACATCCGTTGGGTCCTTCTCCAACGGATTCCGCGACCTTGGTGCCGATAATCCACTGGTCTCTAGTTCCTTTAACAGCCTTTCCCACATACTCTTCAGCTAGGCCAGGTCCGTAGTTGTTTGCGGTATCAATGAAATTGATTCCTAGCTCAGCGGATCTACCGATGATTCTCTCCGCGTGTTGAGGATCAACTCTCGACCCGAAGGTACTTGTCCCCAAGCAGAGGGCTGATACTTTGAGTCCGCTATTACCGAGACGACGATATTCCACCGCTCAGACTCGAATCCGAGGATCAACCACCGCGTAGAGTACATCGACAAGTGTATTAACAGCTACGATCATAGCTGCAAACAATATTATTACCGCCTGCAAAACCGGGTAGTCGCGATTACTCACCGCTATGAAGGCAAGCTGCCCTATTCCTGGCCAGGCAAAGACGGTTTCAACCACGATTCCCCCGGTCGCCAATGTGCCTATCATTACTCCGGAGAAGCTCAGTAGCGGAACGAGGGCGTTTCTGAACGCGTGAACCCACAGAACTGTCCTGCCATGCAAACCCTTGGCTTGGGCCGTGACAACGTAGGGTTCACTGAGCACCTCCAACATGCTGCTCCGAACCAGCCTCACGATTCCCGCTGAAAAAACCGATCCCAGGGTGACGGTTGGAAGAATAAAGTGTTTCCAGTCCCCTGTTCCACCGGCGGGGGTCAAGCCCAGGTTGACAGCGAAGACCTGGATCAAGACAATGCCCAGCCAGAAATTCGGGACCGCCATTCCCGCGACCGCGACGATAAGAGCCACCTTATCAATCAATCTCCCCCGAAATACCGCGGCTGCAACACCAAGAGGAATAGAAATGATCAGCGAAAAAATCGTGGCCGCCAACGCCAGGGTCAGAGAGTTAGGAAGCCTGTCTTTGATAAGGACACTTACCGGCTGCCTGGCCCAAATAGAATCTCCAAAATCTCCCTGGGCCGTGTTTTTTAAGTACAACCCCAATTGAACCAAGTATGGGCGGTCTAACCCCAGGTTTGACCGTACCCTTTGAATCTGTTCCTCTGTAGTATCCAATGGCAACGAGAGCGCAACTGGATCACCGAGCAGCCGGCCCGCAAAAAATATGACAAGGGCCACGCCTAGGAGCGTCAGGGGCATAGCTACCAACCGCCGTACTAGAAACCGAATCAAAGGTGTTCTCTCCGAGAAGATTCTATGTCTGGCCGGATAGTACCATCAGCGAAACGGCACGGTAAGTCCAGACCTATATCCAAGTGTCGAGTCCGCATGTTTGTATAGAACACTTCGGTTGTCCCCGATATAACCGTTACTATACTATAAGCGCAAAAGGATGGTGCAGGTCGGTTTGATGGGACTGAAATTCTTAGAGCCCGATGACAAAGTTGGATACATACATGAAGAATGGAGCCGCTATTCTTCGATTCACAAAGCGGCCCATGGACTATACAAGAAGGGGGATCATCCGGCCCTACTGGTAGTAGACATCCAGAAAGGCTACACATCGCCAGATACAGACGTGGGAACAAAGCATTTGACTCCCGAGGTGAGACGCTGGATAGATGAGGCGATTTCCAACACCCAGCGTTTGTTGGACGGTGCCCGGAAGATCGGCTTGCCTGTCTTTTATACCGGAACGAAATTTAGGGCGGGCGGTAGCGATAGTGGAGTTCGCGGCGAGACGAACACTTCCTTTGCGGGATACATGCGTGATGGGCAACCCTGGACCGAGATCGACGAACGGGTTTCACCCAAGCCGGGTGATCACATGGTTTGGAAGACCACGAATTCAGCCTTTTTTGACACGTCCCTTGCCAACCTGCTCACCGGGCTGGGTGTGGACACCTGCGTCTTTACCGGTATGGCGACGAGCGGCTGTGTTAGGGCTACCGTCACCGACGCCGTCTCGCACAACTTTCGGTCGGTGGTGGTCGAGGATTGTGTCTTCGACCGGAGCACCGGACCGCACAAAGCGAGTCTTTTTGATATCTGGTTCAAGCTGGGGGATGTAGTCACCCTATCAGAGATGCTGGGCTGGTTCAGCGAATTACAGCTCTCGAAGGGGTTGGACGGTCGACCTAGGGATTCAGGGGATATGTGAGAGCTCTGGAAAGGGTTGAAGAGGTAGCTTACTGTAGAAAGTCGAGTACGGGTAACTCCGTACTTACGACAATATCCTTGCCTGTATAATCGGATGCCGCAGCGGCAGCCCAGCCTTCCCTGCGTGTTATCGATTGGTAGCCAGCCTTGGTCACCTGGGGGTCTCCGTGTAAGCTCGCGTTGGGTTGCCTACAGATGTAGGTACCCGGTACCAGCCGGAAATGTCCCTCCACTTCCCCTTCGTAGGACATCATCTCGCCATCGCCGACGACATACAGCTCTTCATAGTAGTCATGTATGCGTGTCATGTTGTCTTCGCCCACCGAACCTGCCTGATATCCCCAAGCGATTAGAATTTGGACCCTCGTCTGTTTGTCGGTTCGCAGTATCTTTATCTTGCGGTTTTGCTTCTGGGGGTCCGGTTGCCACTGGACATCCTCCACGTCCTCCACGAACAACGGATCAGGGGAACATTTCAACTCCTGGCGTCCACCGGTCATTACCAGAGTCGCTACCTCCCCTGAGGTCTCGATGGGGCCAAACTTGGTTCCAGGCGGTCTGTAGTAGTAGGTCCCCTTCCGGCAGGTCCTATCGCCGTAGGCCATCTCCCCCTCAAGAACAAAGCTATCCGTGAAAACAGTACTTACCTGCTCCGGTTGCCGGTAGCCTGTATCGTACCGGACGAGGGCTGTTCTAGCTCCGGTATCGACGTCTTTGCCCAAGGTCTTGATCCATGCGGCTCCCTCGGCACCCTCGACTTGAAGAGGCTCCCAGACCAGGAATTGGGCATGGGTAACGGAAGGTTGTGCTGTTTTCACAGTGCCGGCCTACGGTTTCTTGGCCAAATTATTCCGCGAAAGTGGGCGCCGGCATCCCATCTATAGGGTCGATGTCTTTTCCAGCGTACTCATCGTAGGATTCGGAATAACCTCCACGGATGCCAAGGGCTCGCCAGGGAGGATCGAAGATTTCTCCATGACCATGTCGGCTTTTATTTGGCTGTCTGCACACGTACGTGCCGGGGATCAGCTTGTAACGCCCCTCTACGTCTCCCTCCCAGGCGCTCAACACTCCACCTTGGATAACATACAACTCTTCGGAGTGATCGTGTATGACCGTTTCTTTCTGAATGAGACCTGGTCTGAAGCCGAAAATAAAGGAAACATGCAGATGGGACTTATTGTCAGTTCGAAGCACCTTTAACTTCTCTAGGTGGTCGAACTGAGGATGACTGTCCCATTCCCTTATGCCGCGCTCTACGTCCTGGTAGAAGACCTCGTCCGGAGAGCATGCCGAGTCGCCTATACCGCCTGTCCGGATATACCTCGTGATACCTACCTCTGTAGAGAATGGGCCAAACTCGGCGCCTATGGGGCGATACTGATATGTCGCTCTCAAGAGGGTTTTGTCCCCATCCCTCGCCTCACCTTCGAGTACAAGGATGTCAGCGAAGGATTGACTCTTCTTCTTGGGGTGTTTAAATCCAGCATCGTACTTCACCAAAGCTGATTTACCACCGTTCGAGTCGTCCTTGCCTAGGACCTTGACCCACGCCGTTCCCTCGGCCCCTTCGATATGCAAAGGCTCCCACACCATGTGTTCTGCATATGTGATCGACTCCTGCGCTACGCGTACCATGACTCCTCACCCCTTTCTGGTTTAATATTTGTGCCAAGCCGCCCGGTCTGTGCTATCGGGAAGACTCAACGGGCTGGGCAATCCTGCGAAGCTGTTCCGACATCCCCAGGTCGCCCCTGTCAACCCATGCTTCTTGTATCTGTCCACCTGTGATGCGATAGATCACGATGGCCGTCCCTGTCACCAGCTTGCCGGTAGCGGCAATGCCCATGAACTCTCCCTTGTGCGTGCCCTTGGCGGTGACACGGACCGCGACCTTGTCCTCTTCACCGAACACGTCCTCAACGGTGACGTGGAAATCTGGAAAGGCGGCGCGAAACATGCGCTGGGCCCTCTTGGGGCCCTCGGCGCCACGCAGTGGCTCAGAACTTACGCCGCGGGACACGCCATGGGCTATGAAATCAGGGGCGTGTATTTCGTCTGCAACAGACAGGTCTCCCTTGGTGCAGATCTCCTCGAAGTGACGACGAGCGATGTCCTTGTTTTCCTGGGACATGAGACCTCTTTTCGTGGAGGCTGTATGTTAACATCGTCCCATACGAAAAGCAAGCAAATGCTTGAAGCAGATTGCGGTTTGCTACTACGTACCTGAAACTAAACTGTGAATATTTTCACAATATTGACAGGAACGGGTGTGATGCATAAAGATGAATCGTCTCCATGTCTGGAGACAAGCTGAAAAAGAAAGCTGGGGGAGTAAACCATGAGAAGACGCAACGCGGTAACTGGGATAGTAATCAGCGTAACAGCTCTGCTGCTTCTAGCTGTGGCAGCCTGTGGCGATGATGCAACATCTACTCCGGTGGTCGTGAGAGAGACGGTAGAGGTCACCAAAGAGGTCGTGGTTACCCAGGAGGTGGAAGTCACGAAAGAGGTCGTGGTTACCCAGGAGGTGGAAGTCACGAAAGAGGTCGTGGTAATAGCCACCCCAACCCCCAAACCCGCCCCCGAACTCAGCTTCCCGTCAGGGAGCCTTCGGATCGCGTTGCCCGCCTTGCCAGGGACCGCAACCGACCCCGCGCAATCCAGGTTCAGCCAGGACAAGAAGTACTTCGAGTTGATGTACGACAGCCTCATTGGCGCAGTTCCTGGCACTTCCCAGTTCTCGACTGAAACGGGGCTTGCGCAGAACTGGGAGTTCAGTGCTGACGGTCTTACGTTGACCCTGACTCTGCGTGATGGTGTCACGTTCCACAACGGTGATCCTCTAACCCCTGCCGACGTCAAGTTTACTCTTGAGCGGTTGGCAGAAGACTTCGCCGAAGAGCAAAACGTGGAATTCCTCACGTCTACTATCAGTGCAATTGAGCTTCCCGGGCAGAACCAGGTGGTACTGAAGCTGGCCACGACTAGCTTGAGTACTCTGTTCGCGTTGAGCAGCATCGATGGAAACTCTGACATGGTTGTCCCGAAAGCTTATCTGGAGAGCATCGGGCAAGAGGCGTTTATTGATGCGCCCGTAGGTACCGGACCATACAAGTTCCTGAACCGTTCTGGTGGCGCCCGAATAGCTATGGAAGCAATCGACGACCACTGGTTCGTCGGGACGCCGAGATGGAAGTCTGTCGAGTTTACTGTGGTGCCTGAGGAAACCACCCGATTGGCAATGCTTAAGACAGATGCGATAAGCATTGCGACCATCAGGCGTGGAAGCGTGGAAGCTGCAGAGAGTGCTGGTCTGGAAATCTTCGGAAAGCCCGGAGCAGTACAGGCGATCGTGCAGTTTCATCAACAGTGGCGCGACATCGCAACAAACGACGAGCGGGTACGGCGGGCCGTGGCACTGGGCATAGACTTTAAAACCATCCTGGAAACTATCCTGGCCGGGCGAGGGGACCACGTATGGACCTTCTTCCCCTCCGCTTGGGACTTCGCCTATGATCCAAACCTGATGACACCTTACGATTACGATCCGGCTGAAGCGAGATCCATACTTGAAGAAGCAGGTATGCTCGGCACGACGATACACGTCCAGTCTTACCCAAGGGGCGACATTCCTGAACTAACGGAGGTCGCTGAAGCTATTGCCGGCATGCTTGATGAGGTAGGATTTGACGCGCAGATAGTGAGTCAGGACATAGGCGCTTGGGTAGACAAGCTGCGAGGCCAATCCATGGAGGACCCGTCCATTTCGGTCATGGGAGGATCAAACCGTCCCCTTGCAGCGGGGTTGATAGCCACCCTCCTATGGTCTGAGGGGGGATTCGCTCAGGTTATGGACCCCGACCTGGACGCGCTGATTGAGGACGTCAACTCAGCCCAGTTCGTCGATGACTACAAAGCCGCTGTACGAGAGGTATTTAAGCTGGTGAAGGAGAAGACATTCGCCTTGCCGGCGTTCCAGTTGGACGACCTTCGAGCAGTTCAACCCGGTATCTTTACTGTGTGGGATGTTGGAGGGCGTGAGCCAGCATCGGACGGGCTCAGGTGGTTTGGCACCAACTTCCCCAACGGAAGTGCCGACATTTCCTAGGCCATAACCGAAGACCAGCAGTTTAGATGGGGGGTTGACGATGAACGTCAACCCCCCATCTAAACTGCATTGCCACCGCCCCAAATCTTAGTCACGCGGATTAAGTGATGCTATGGCGATCCTGATAACGGGAGGCACAGGATTCCTCGGCTCTCACGTTGCCAGACATTTGCTCAAAGACAAGCAAGAATCTGACCTCGTTCTCTTCGACTCGCTTCCCAATTCCACTCGGATAGCTGATATTCAAGACCAGGTCACCATTGTTCGCGGTGACATTCTCGAACCCACCGAGTTGGTGGCAGCCATACGGCGGTACGAGGTAGACAGAGTCATCCATCTCGCGGTGTCCCACCAGCGGTATGCCGACGCGATTCCCGCCTCTTTCATCAAGGTCAATTGCATTGGTACCAGCAACGTCTTCGAGGTTGCTCGGCTCCAAGGGGTAAGGCGGGTGGTTTATACCAGTTCCGGTGCGGTCTATGGAACCCGTAAGGCCCTGGCAGGTGAAGAAGTAGACGAAGATGTGACTCCCACGCCTAGTGGTTTCTACGGGGCGTGTAAACTGTTCAATGAACATACCGCCGAGTTCTACTGGAAAACCTTTGGCCTGGACGTCATCGGCTTGAGGCCCACGGGAATATTCGGAGCGGGGCGTTTGGAGAAAGGCTGGGGATGGACGCAACCAGGGCACATTTATGATGCTCCCGGGTTGATGGCTCTGGGGCAGCCAATAACGATGCCCCCGGACGACCAGTTGATGGACTGGATCTATGTCGCCGATGCGGCTCAGGCTCTGTTTTGCGCCTTACAAGCCGAGGAAGTTCCCAACCGAATTTATAATATGACGGGCGGCCGGGAGCGAGCCGGCGAGTTCACAAGTCTCTTGCGGGAGCGGTTTCCCGGTGCACACATATCCGTCAGCACCGAACCGGTTGAAGCGTTGCCGCTGATGAGCAATGAAAGGCTACGCGTTGGAATGGGCTTTCATCCGAGTTTCACCCTGGAAAGAGGTATGGAGGAATACCTGTTCATGACGGAGTCAACCGCTAAACCAATGGTTGACAGGTAGCTCTATGATGGCTTACCAGCCCACCACTACTCGTAACATCTGGTGCGATCAAATCATAAGCGCTTTAAAGGCTATCCGCCGATACCCCCTTGTGCCTTCGTTCATCATCCTGGCTTTCGTCGTGATGGCTATCTTCGGCAGCCTGATCACCCCGCAGGACCCTTTCGACCAAGACCTCCGCGGACGCCTTGGTCCCCCAGTATGGGACGACGAGGGTAGCTGGAAACATCCCTTTGGGTCCGATCAACTGGGGCGGGACGTACTTAGCCGGATAATGCTGGGAGCGCGTATTTCTCTCCAAGTTGGTGTGGTTAGCCTGGTGGTGGGCGCGTTCGTCGGGACAGCCCTTGGAATGTTTTCGGCACACTTTAGGGGGATAACTGACGCTGTGCTGATGCGAGTAGTCGATGCAACTCTGGCTTTCCCGTTGATCCTCCCGGCATTGCTATTGGTTGTGCTGCTGGGAGCCAGCTTTGGAACCGTCGTCTTGGCGTTAGCGTTCGGATTATGGGCCCGCTTCGCACGCATCATACGTGGCGATGCGCTTGCAGTTGAGACCAGGGAATTCGTCACCGCCGCTGAAGCGATTGGGTGTAGTAACTGGCGCATCATGAGCCGTCACGTGTTCCCCAACATAGTCAGTACCCTATTGGTTCTCTTGTCACTGCAGCTTGGGTGGGTTATCTTGGTGGAAAGTACCCTTAGCTTCCTAGGGGCAGGTATTCCCCCGCCCGAGCCATCATGGGGTCGGATGGTGGCTGAGGGACGTGACTATATAACAGGAGCTTGGTGGGTCTCATTTTTCCCAGGCGTTGCGATTTTCTTGTTGGTCCTAGCGGCCAACTTGATTGGCGACTGGATTCGCGATACCCTCGACCCCAGGCTGAAAAACTTGTAGGAGTTTACGGTCGTCCGGGTACACGGTTTCGGATGAGTAAAGAAGGATGGTGCTATTGTGACCAGCTTAACCCCCCAGGCCCCAGAGGACAGAATTGGCGAAACCATCGATCATCTCATGCTAACCGAGCTTCGAAGCCCCCACTATATTCAGATTCCCGTGAAACAGTTATATGCCCGGGCGCGGGAAGTTGTGGGAGCGCCCCTTGCGCTGACCGCGGCCAGAGGCATCGCTGAAAGGACAGCCGAGGGAGACGTCATCTTCATCGCCTGCGGGTATGTGGTTCTGCCCTGGATGCCGAAGAGTGAGACAGATGGGCCCATCGCCGGTGTTACTCTCGCACGTGCTTTGATTAACGCGTATGGGGCCAGGGTAGTTTTGATCACCGATGCTCCTGTGATATCTGTTTTACAAGCCGGCGCTCGAGCGGCAGGACTCCATGTAGTGGATCTAGACGTACTAGCCTCCACTCCTCGTATTGGAGCGGTTGCTAACGGAATCTCTATCATCGACTTTCCACTGGACGAGCAGGAGGCTGCTCAAAAGAGTGAGGAATTGATTCGCGACTTGAGTCCCAAGGCCGTAATCACCATCGAGCGCGGAGGCCCGAATGAATTCGGAGTTATCCACACCGCTTTCGGGAACGATCTGAGTGAATCGACGGCTAAGGTCCACAAGCTGGTCGATGCGGCGCGTGAAAATGGCATTTTCACCGTGGGTTGCCTCGACCTCGGTAATGAGATCGGTGGCGGAGCCCTCTACGAAACGCTGAGGGAGATCTGGCCGTACGGCGCCAAATGTAAATGTCCCTGTGGTGGAGGAATCGCCTGTGTCACAGAGACGGACGTTCCCCTTATGGCGCTGAACTCCGCTTGGGGTGCCACAGCTATAGCCGCCTGCATGGCGCTGCTAACGGGCGATGAAGAAGTGGCGGTAAGCGCCGAGCTGGAAGAGCGGGTGATGGATGCGTGCTTGCAAGAGGGGATGATGGACGCGGCGACGTTGGCGCCTACTCAGACGTTGTCTGGCGCGCACATTCGGGAGTACGGTCACATCCTGGAATTGATGCGTCTCATGCCTAGATTTATGCGCAAAGTGCAACGGCCAATGGAGCTTCGAAAGTAGAAGTCCAGGAAGGCCGATATTATGATGGGTCCACTCGCTAACGGAGGCAGAATCGCATGGTACGCATGAGGGCGGGTCAGGCAGTAGTAGAAGCACTGCGCGCTGAAAGTGTGACCCACGTTTTCGGCCTGGTCGGATCCAGCTACATAGAGATCCTGGATGCCCTCTACAACGACCCAGACATCAAGTTTATCGGAACGCGTCACGAGCAGGGTGCGTCTTTCATGGCATTGGGATACGCCCGGGCGTCAGGCCGTACGGGAGTTTGTATGGCCACCAACGGGCCGGGAGTGGCGAACCTCCTGACAGGAATCGTCGGAGCCCACTTCGCCCCGGCGGACGTCGTAGCCATCGTAGGTGCACCCATGCTGGAGCACTTGGGCCGCGGCTCAATCCAGGAGTTCGACCAGGTGGGAATGTACAAACCCGTTACCAAACTCTCCATGCAGATCAACAAGGCCGAACGTATTCCCGAGATGCTACGGCAGGCCTTCCGTGTAGCCAAGTCGGGTAAGAAGGGACCCGTTTTCGTCGACGTTCCGAGGGATATCCTGAACGTGCTGGACATGGAGGTCAATATCTGGCCTGCCGACCAATCAAGGGCCTCGCAGCGCATTGCGCCGGAACCGGCTTTGGTGCGAAAGGCTGTGGAAGTCCTGTCACGAGCCCAGTTCCCGGTAATGATAGCCGGTGCTGGCGTGATCGAAAGCGGCTGCACAGCCGAAGCTGTTCGCATCGCTGAGATTCTGGGAATGCCCATTATGACCTCATATGCCCGGTCAGACGCCGTGCCCAACACCCATCCCCAATACGTCGGACCCCTGGGCCGTGGAGGTGCCGCAGAGGCTTTCGAGACGATTCGCAAGGCAGACGCCATACTGGCGCTGGGGACCCGCCTGGGACATTTCACAACATGGCTGGACAACAGATACATACCTGCAGACGCCCAGATCGTGCAAATAGAGATAGATCCCATCGCGATCGGACGGAACTACCCTGTCGCCGTTGGTCTCCTGGCAGACGCCGGAGTGGCAGCGGGGATGATGCTGGAGCTGATGGAGGATGGCCCCCGAGAATTCCCCGGGAAAGAGTCGAGGCTGGCCTGGGCCAAGGAAATGGCCCGGAACCGTGTCAACCGTCTGGAAGGGAACACTTTCCCTGACGATCCTATCAAGCCACAACGTATCTACGCTGAGCTTAGAAGGACCCTCCCCAAAGACACGATTATCGTCTTCGACACGGGGGCCAACTCCCATTACGGCTATGACGGCCTCCACTTCTATGAACCAAGGACGCAGATTACTCCTACAGACTTCGCCTGCGTAGGTTCCGGGTTTCCCACGGCGATAGGGGCCAAGTTTGCCCGACCAGACAAGCCCGTCCTTTCGATCAATGGTGACGGGGGATTCATGATGAACGTACAGGAGTTCGAGACGGCGGTCCGCCACAACGTCGGCGTGGTCGCCTTAGTCATGAACAACAATAGCTGGGGCGGAGAAAAAGCCTACCAGCATTTTCTCTATGACCAAAGGTTCTTGGAGGCTGACATTACCAACCCTAGATTCGACAAGTTGGCAGAGCTGTTTGGCGGACAGGGTATGTACGTAGACCGGCCTCAGGACATCGGAGATGCGATAATCGAAGGACTCGGATCAGGGAAGCCGACGGTCATAGAAGTGCCGGTGGACCCGACCGAGCTTCCGTACCCTGTTAGGGCCGCGGATGTCCTGAAAGAAAAGGCAAAAGCTTCTCACCCTTCGTCCTTCCGCTAGAAGGTTGAGGTGGACCCCAAAATTCGGACAGGTGGCTAAGAGAGAGTCCCGCTCCTAAAATAGGACGGAAACAAGGAGCAGGACATGAAGCAAACACGTAAGAAGCACAGCCCAGTCTTCAAGGCCAAAGTGGCTTTGGCCGCGCTCCAGGGGGAGCACACCATTGCAGAGCTGGCCAGCCGGTTTGAAGTCCACCCGAGCCAGATCCATGCCTGGAAGAAGGCCTTGACTCAGGGGGCGCCGCACCTCTTTGAAAATGGTGCTGGACGTCAGGAGAAGGACCAAGAGGTCCTCACTGCCCAGCTCTACCAACAGATTGGGCAGCTCAAGGTGGAACGGGATTTTTGTCACGGAGCTTCGGGTTGTGAGCCGGTCCCAACGCCGGGCCATGATTGACCGAGAAGAACCGAAGCTGTCTCTGGTGCGCCAGTGCGCCTTGCTGGGTATCAGCCGCTCCGCGTTGTACTACCTGCCAACCGAGGCCGGCGCCGAGGACATGGAGTTGATGGCCCTCATAGACCAACAGTACCTGAAGACACCTTTCTACGGCTCCAGAAGGATGACTGCCTGGCTCAGAAATCACGGACACCAGGTCAACCGCAAGCGGGTCCGCCGGCTGATGCAGCTGATAGGCCTGGAGGCCATCTACCGGCGTCCCAACACCAGCAAGCCAAACCCAGGGCATAAGGTCTATCCGTACTTGCTCAGGGGGCTGGAGATCAACCGGGTCAACCAGGTGTGGGCCACCGACATCACCTACATACCCATGGCTCGGGGTTTCCTCTACTTGGTGGCCATCATGGACTGGCACAGCCGCTACGTGCTGGCCTGGCGGCTGTCCAACACCCTGGAGGTAGACTTCTGTGTTGCGGCTCTGGAAGAGGCCTTGAGCAAGGGTCGGCCACAGATCTTCAACACCGACCAGGGCAGCCAGTTCACCAGCGAGGCCTTCACCAGCATGCTGCTGGCGCAAGGCGTTCAAGTGAGCATGGACGGCAGGGGCCGGTGCATGGACAACGTCTTCGTGGAACGGCTGTGGCGCAGCATCAAGTACGAGGAGGTGTACCTGAAGGCATACCAAAATGGGACTGAGGCCAGAAAGGGGATTGGGGCTTATCTGGCCTTCTACAACCAAGAGCGGCCCCATCAAGCCCTGGGCTATCGGTCACCGGGTCAGGTGTTCCAAGCAGTGAGCCCACAAAGGTGTTTACTGGAACTTCCACGAGCCTTACCATCGGATGAAGGTTTACGAGACACCCCAGCGGTAGACTCTCTTATTTTAGCCTCACCGCTGTCCTGATGATGGGGTCCACTTGAGGTGATGCGGTTCGGATCTCTATATTCGTTCATGGTGACCCCGCTCAAGGTGGTTCTTCTTTGTGCGGAGAACAGCCCACTCCCATTCCTGGTGTGCCCCTACGGGCGGTGGACAGCGCTTAGTTCCCGCTCATGGTGAGCCCGTTCATGGTAAGCCCCTTGCCGCCGCTCATGGTGAGCCGGTCGAACCAGAGCGGACGTATTTGCCATCCTTCGACAGAGCTCAGGGTGAGCGGATTAGGCGGCTTATTTCCGCCCGCATTTCGACCATCCCCCTGACCCCCTTCCTGGAGGAAGGGGGAATTTTAGGATGTTGGGGGATACCCCCAAACCCCCGCCAGAGGGGGAACCCTCTGGACACCCTCTTTCCACCGTTATGGTGAGCCAGTCGAACCAGAGCGGACTACTTGTGCCACCCTTCGACAGGCTCAGCCCGAACTCAAGACCTTTGGTACTTAGTCTGAAGTGCGTGTTTTACTATAGAGTTCAAAAAGGACAAGTATGAATCGCTTAAGCAACGGATTTTGACATTCGGTTGATCACTTAAAAACCAGAATTTCGTCCCAGACGACCATTTGGTTCAACTGAGATAGCCGGAGAAGAAATAAGAATGGGGCCCCGGAATGGAAATCGGGGCCCCATTTGGGAATTACTCGCCGAAGTCCCTAGCCCTCCAATCCAAGGGGCACTGGAGCCATCGAGACCTTTCCAGACGATTGACTTTCCGGTGCTCCCAGTCTTATCTCAGACTCATCGGAAGATTCCCTAGCAGGCATAAATCTGACAGCCAACAGGGCTCCTACAAATGTGATTCCCGCAACTACGACCATCGCTATTCCGAACCCATCGATAAAAGCACCGTTGGCCGAGGTACGGAGGGCTTCTCCGGACGGACCGCCCAACTCCGTGGCAATTTGGCCGGCCGCGCCAATGGAATTCTTAGCAGCAGCGGCCGCGCCAACCGGAAGTCCCGTTAAAGCGCTGGAGATGTTTGAGGAGTACACCGAGTTGAGGATGGACCCAAGGATACCCACGCCCAGGGCGCCACCAACCAAGCGAGTTACTTCATTTAAGGCTGACCCTACCCCTGCTTTCGCCTCGGGAACCGACCCCATCACAGCGTCAGTTGCTGGCGCCAATGTTGCTCCCAAGGCAGCGCCGAGGACGAAGAGACCAGAGCCAATGAACCAGTACGCTGACTCGGTGTCGAGGAGGGCAAATGACGCCATCGTCAGTCCGATGAGTAGAAGTCCTCCAGCGACGACCCTCTTACTTCCTAGCTTCGCCACCAGTCGATCACTAGCGCCACTCCCTACCACGAAGCCTAGGGCCAATGGCACCATCCGGATACCTGTTGCCAGGGGACCATGACCTTGCACGAATTGCAAATACTGGGTGAAGAGGAATATTGTGCCGAGCAGAGCGAGGAACGAGACGCTGACGGCCACTCCTCCCAAAGATAGGCGATGGTTCTTAAAGAATCTCATATCTAACATTGGATGGTCTGTTCTCAGTTCGTACAGAACGAAGGCGACACCTAGAGACAGGGCTCCGATAAATCCGGTTACCACTATCATATCGAGCCAGCCCCGTTCCGGTGCCTCAACGACTGCGTACAGGAGTGCCGACAATGTGGCGGTTGACAGGAAGGCACCGACCATATCAATCTTTCGAGGTGCAGGGTCCTTACTGTTGGGAACTAAGACCGCCCCGGCGGCAAGTATCGCTGCACCGAGAGGGATATTGATAAGAAAAATTGAGCCCCACCAGAAGTTCTCAAGTAGCCAGCCACCGACTACCATTCCAAGGGGAACTCCGATTCCGGCCGCGGCACTCCAGATCCCTATCGCCTTTGCCCGCTCATTGCGCGGGAACACGTCGACGATGATTGACAGAGTTGCGGGCATGATCATCGCGCCACCAACCCCCATGAGAGCTCTGGTGGCGATCAATTGTCGCTAGACTGAGAGAACGCCGCTGCCAGACTCGCGATTGCGAATACTACGAGTCCTGTTTGCAGCAACAGCTTTCTACCAAACCTGTCGCCGAGAGATCCCATAGTTAGTAGCAGCCCAGCGAATACCAGTAGATAAGAGGCCACTATCCATTGAAGCTCGGATGCAGAGGACCCAAGGTCTGTTTGGACCGTTGGGAGTGCTACATTAAGAATAGTTGTATCAATAGCTATTAGGATTAAGCTTACAGATAATACCAACAGCGCCCACCAACGTTGCCGATATTTTCGATCTTGGTAATCCGTTTCCGGTGTTTTCACGACTTCTCCTCCTACTTTTTGATTGTTTCTTCATTTGATTGCCTGCCTCGCAGAATTCTCATTTTATAAACCTCCTGTTGTATTTCTACCCAAGATGGGAGTGTCAGTCACCAGAGACACCTAGCCCTGTATTCTTCGGCTTCGCTCCGAGTGGCCTAGTACTCAGTCAACTTGGTTTTGGGATTTGTTTAAGAAAGGGGCCAATTGAGCTATCCCGCCTGGTGGGAAGTGTTGATGGCGGGGGTGGCAATGATGGTCAGGGACAAATACGCGGTGCGGCTGGCACAGGAACAACGGGAGGAGCTCCAGCGACTGATCCGGGTTGGCAAAAACTCAGCCCGAGTGACCGCTAGAGCGCGGATTCTCCTAAAGAGCGACGACGGTTGGGCGGCACCCCAAGCGGCCGAAGCTTTGGATGTGGCCCTGAGCACCGTATACCGGGTCAAGCAGCGCTTTGCCGAAGAAGGGTTGGAGAGGGTTTTGCAGGACCGTCCCCAGGCCAACCGGCCCCGGAAGTTGGACGACCGGGGCGAAGCCCACCTGATTGCTTTGGCCTGCAGCCCGCCGCCGGAAGGGCATGACCACTGGACCCTGCGTCTGCTGGCCGGGAAGGTGGTCGAGTTGGGGCTGACGCCCTCCATGTCCCACGAGGGGGTGCGCCAGCGTCTCAAAAAAACGCCCTCAAGCCGTGGCAGAAGAAGGAGTGGTGCATTCCCAAGGTGAGCGCGGAATTTGTGGCTAACATGGAGGATGTCCTGGATCTCTACGCCGAACCCTATGATCCCCAACGTCCGGTGGTTTGCTTTGACGAGACATCCACCCAGTTGTTGGCGGAGACCCAGCCCGCTCTGCCGCCCCGGCCGGGACTTCCGCTGCGGCAGGACTACGAATACCGGCGGGAGGGTACCCGCAACCTGTTCTTGGCCTGCGAGCCCTTGGCGGGTTGGCGAGAGGTGGCGGTCACGGAGCGGCGCACGATGCAAGACTTCGCCCGCCGGATGCGCTGGCTGGCGGATGAAGCCTACCCGGAAGCCGAGGTGGTAAGGGTTGTCTTGGACAATCTCAATACCCATCGCCGGGCATCGCTGTACGAGACTTTCCCGGCTGAGGAAGCCCGGAGGATTGCCAGGCGGCTGGAGTTTCATTACACGACCAAGCACGGGAGTTGGTTGAACATGGCGGAGATCGAGTTCAGCGTCCTGTCCCGCTCCTGCCTGAAGCAGCGGCTCTCCGGCGAGGAGGCCCTCAGGAGGGAAGTCGATGCTCTGGTCAAGGAGCGCAACGCCGCCAGAGCCACCATCAACTGGCGGTTCAACACCCGGGACGCACGAACCAAACTTCACCGCCTTTACCCTTCCGATTTTACGGTTGACTGAGTACTAGTTGGGCATACTGCACTTCCGCGCTCTTCAAAGTGCGAGTAGTAGGATTATTAATAGGGCAGATACTAGGCTCGCAACGGCCGTCCTGATTGAGTTCCATCGGTTCCAACGCGGTTCGAAGTCTTTACGAGCTGCCTTTTGCGCCGTCTCATTCATAGTGTCGACATCCAGAGTTTGTAGCTTGTTATTCAGCGGTATGTTAATTGTGGCTGTCGGCAATTGGACGCCGAGAAGATAGGCAAGTGCGGCGAAGATCATGAGCAGACGCTCAGCTCCATCCAATACCCCGATGCCAAGCACAGCCGAGGTCACCAAAGCCACAACTGAACCGAGCCAAACAAACATAAAGATCGGCTGATTATTCTGGATAACGCCGTCCATCACCTGAAAAGCTCGGATAAACTCCCGGTCATTTAGACTTCTGATGCCCGGCATAACCACTATTGCGAAAGCAAACAAGAGGCCCGCCACAAGGGAACCCAGAAATGTAGCCACGATCAATGCAATCTGAAAGACTTCCATGATTCATCCTCCTATTGGTTTATTTGGCGCCATGCGTCCAGTATTCCACGCCTAGTCTGTACGGTCTATGATTAATCATCTGGTATCTTTGCTCATTCGTCTGATGCATGTAGACAATTGATCCGAACCGTGATATGCTGCCAGACATGACCACATCGACTGTTTGGGACCCAATCGATCCGCTGGGTGAAGCGCTGCATTACCTGCGCATGAGCGGAGTGTTCTATTGCAAATCGGAGTTCACGGCTCCGTGGGGACTGGCCATGCCCGAGATGGAGGGTGTGCTCAGCTTCCACCTGATCAATTCAGGCCGGTGCCGAATCGAGGTCGAGGGATCGGATCCGGTCTGGGCGCAGCGAGGAGACCTGGTGCTAGTCCCACACGGCAAAGGGCATCTCTTACTCAGTGATCAAGGGGTACATGCTGCCGGACTATTTGATCTACCACGAAAGCAGCTGAGTGATCGTTATGAAGTGCTGGTGCACGGGGGTTCAGGAGAACCAACCAGCATGATCTGTGGCGCTGTAAGATTCGATCACCCGGCAGCCATTCAGCTTGTGAACTTGCTGCCGGGCCTCATCCATGTGGATGCGTCCAGTTCACACATGGAGTGGGCCCAATCGATGCTGCACTTCATGGCGTCTGAGGCAAAGCAGATGCGTCCGGGCGGGGAGACCGTAATCACCCGGCTTGCCGACATTCTGGTGATTCAGGCGATTCGTTCATGGATCGAGGAGGATCCAGCAGCACAAAGGGGCTGGCTGGGCGCGCTGCAGGACAGCTATATCGGCAAATCGATCTCGCTGATTCACCGCGATCCCTCTAGGAACTGGACTGTTGAGAGTCTGGCATATGAAGCTGGCTTATCGCGCTCAGCTTTCTCTGCCCGATTTACTTCTCGTGTCGGCGAGTCGGTTATGCACTATGTGACACGCTGGAAAATGAGCGTAGCTGAGACCTGGTTGAAAGAGGGCGAATTCAGCCTGGCTGAGTTGGCGGATAGGATTGGTTACCAATCGGAAGCTGCGTTCAACCGCACCTTCAAACGGTTCATAGGTGTAACACCAGGCAAGGTGAAACGAGGATCTATCCCAGCGCCAGCTTAGACGACACCCCTAGCTTCAGATAAGCATAGCTTAAATGACCGTGGTAATAGGTCCAGGTCAGGCCGCTCATGGTGAGCCGGTCGAACCATGAGATGCGGGCCTGAGTCTCTTTTCGTAGTCATAAACGAATCGCCTCTGGGCTAGACTTTCCACCGAGCCTGGCCTGAGTCTCCTTAAATGATCTATCGCCTCCTGAGCTCCGTACCCAGTGTAAACCAGGTAACAGGCCAGAGATGTGCCGGCCCTACCCATCCCCGCCCGGCATGAGACAGCTACTCCAATTCCCTGCTGAATCCGTTGGTGGACGAAGGAGATGATACGATCGATCTGGTCGTCTGTTGGCGCCCCGGACTCGGTCATGTATTCGGCCATGTCGGCTAGTCCGACGGCTTCCGCCGAAATGGTCTGCCTCTCCAACCTGACAAGGGCCCCGACTCCGCGCTGCTTCAGATAATTCAGGTACTCCACATCCACGGGTCCCATCGAACCAGCCAGCTTATCGGGGATAACCCAACTGAAGTTCATCGACTTCCCAGCCGTCGACGGACTTCACCGAGGGAGTATCCGTCTATCGCTATCCGCTTGTCCCGAGAGCTCTGCCCACGCACTATTTTGACCTTGCTCTTGGCAATGTCCAGGGTTTCGGCCAGCAGCTCTACCAAGGCCTGATTGGCCTTTCCTTTCTCCGGTACGGCAGTCACTTTGACGACCAACACGTCATCGTTGAATCCCTCCACCTGATTGCGCGATGCTTTGGGGTGGACTCGCACTTTGATGGGAGTTCTGGTTTGGTCCAATCTACTTCCCTACGGTGAGGTGATCAGAGCCAGGTGGCCGATTACGTGGGTCAGGTGGCGGCGCGGCAGTTAGAGCACCTGCCTGATACCGTGAAGTTCTCCAAGTCGGGCTCAAAGCCGAATTCGTTGACCAGCCGTTCCCTGAATTCGTCGAGGTAGTTTGGGCTCAGGTTGAATGCGCTCCCGCAGGACTGACAGACCATGTGGTGGTGGCGTTGGTCTGGGTCCGTTAGCTCGTAATGCAGCCGGTCGCCCATGCCTACTTCCGTCACCACGTGGTGCTTTTTGAGCATGTGTATAGTCCGGTAGACAGTCGCGATATCCATGTACGGGTAAGACTCTTTGGCCCTTTGGTAGATCGAGTCCACGTTCATGTGGCCTTCGCCGTCAGCGATGGCAGAAAGAATAATGAGCCTCTGGGGCGTTAGACGCATCCCCTTGGCCTTCATCATTTCTACTATAGGGTCATGTCCGGCCATGTGTTTTCCTATCAGGGATCAATACTTGAAGCTGAGTACAATTTACATCAGCTTCAACGACTAGGCAAGAACTGCTGTGAAGCGCAGCATTCTTGCGCGGGTTGGGGGCTTGTTGTAGGATGAGGCGGGCTTAGACTAGATACGATAGGAATACGCGTGCAGTACGACCAAATCAAACTGACCTTTGATGGACCGGTTGCAACTATTACTCTCAACCGTCCGGACGTGCTCAATGCGATCACGACCAGTATGCTGCAGCAGCTCAACGCTGCGGTGGACGAGGTCGCGCACAACGACAAGATAAAGGCTCTTGTTATCCGTGGCGAGGGAAGGGGTTTCTGCGCCGGCGTCGACCTGGGCTTCATGTCCCAGCTATTCGAGGACCCGCCATCCCTGAAAAGCTTTCTGACGGACTTCAACGGGTTTTTATTCAAGCTGGAGGAACTGCCGATCCCGGTTATTTGCGTCGTGACCGGGTACGCCCTCGCCGGAGGGTTCGAGTTCATGCTTGCCTGCGATCTGGTGATTGCTACAGACGACGCTCGCATCGGTGACCAGCACGGGAACGTTGGACTTGTGCCCGGTGGCGGCTCTTCCCAGCGTCTTCCGCGGCGGATTGGTTATCAAAGGGCCTCGGAGCTTCTCCTTACCGGGCGCTGGGTATCAGGCAAGGAGGCGGAGCAGTGGGGTTTGATCACCAGAGCGGTCAGCGCCGACTCTCTGGAGGATGAGCTGGACAAACTTCTCTCGAGTCTTCGTGACAAAAGCAGGCAAGGCCTGGGCGTTATTAAAAAGCTCCTGTTACAGAGCAGAGGTACGTCTTTAAGGGCGGGTATCGACAAGGAAATCGACGCCTTTGTACAGCACGTAGTGACATCACCCCATCCCAGAGAAGGCATACAGGCGTTCAAAGAGAAGCGCCAGCCTAAGTTTTAAGAGACTTTAGCAGGAGGGTTCTGTGGACCTAGGACTCAAGGGTAAATCTGTCATGGTCACCGGTGGAGGATCAAACATAGGCAGAGCTATCGTCCACGCCTTCGCTGCCGAGGGCAGCAATATAGCCATCGCCGAAATAAGCCAGGAGCAGGGCAAAAAGGTGGTCCAAGAAGTGGCGGGCATGGACACCGGCGCCAAGGCCGTTTTCTTCCAGACGGATGTCACCGACCACAAGCAGGTCGAGGCTACGGTTGCTCAGGCTATCCAGGAGTTCGGTCAGATCGACGTACTGGTGAACAACGTGGGGTGGACGGTAGACAGACTGTTCATGGAGAAGAGTCGCAAGGAATGGGAGAAGGAGGTCAACCTCAATCTTTGGGGGGCTATCAACTGCATACACGCCGTGTTGCCGGACATGATAGAACGACAGGGCGGCGTCATCGTGAGCATGAGCTCCGACGCCGGGCGTATGGGTGAGTTTCGTGAGGCGGTGTATTCAGCGTGTAAGGCCGGCGTCATAGCTTTGAACAAGGCCGTCGCGAGGGAAGTAGGGAAGTTCGGCATCCGTCTCAACGTCGTGTGCCCAGGGCTGACTGTGCCCGCCAAAGACGAGATCAGCGAAGAGAGCATGTGGAGCCAGGGGATGCGGGACGTCTTCACCGACGACGTGCTGGAAAAGGTGAGGAAAGCCTATGTATTGCGCCGCATGGGAACCTCTAACGAGGTAGCCGACGCCGTGGTTTTCCTGGCTTCCGACGCCGCAAGCTTCATCACTGGCCAGACTCTCAGCGTCAGCGGTGGCTACACCATGGCCTAGGAAGTTTCTTCAGTAATAGATGATATTCTTGTGGATGAGTACGAGACTACCAGATATTTCCGAAACGAGGTGGTACGAAAACGCTCCTATGTCACTTTTGAGCGGTGCGTTAGAGTATTGGAGAATGCCTTGAAAACCGAAGTGCAGCCTGATGGCAGAATGCGGTTTTGGGGTTTTGTACCAGAGATGGAGGGTAAAACACTGAGGGTCATCACTTTAGCTGATGGGCGAACAATACATAACGCCTTCTTGGACAGGGGCTTTTCTTTTAAGTTAGAATAACAGGATGAAGCTTAATTACTACAAAGAGACGGATTCTCTATACATAGACCTGAGCAGTCGTATCAGTGTGGAGTCGCAAGAGGTTGCACCTGGTGTTGTCTTGGACTTTGACGAAGCCGGGCACTTGGTAGGAATCGATATCGACAACGCTAGCGGAATTCTCGATCTTCACAAACTAGAGACAGAGTCGATACCTGTTCAATCAGTATAGTTAGCTTCTACCCTGAACTTCGATCAGCCGCTGGACCTGTCCGCGCACCCGTTCCTCTAGGTGCTCCGTGCCCTTGACTCAACCCTGTTCCAGGTGGTTTGCTTCCTCTCCTCCACGGGAAATTACCCCTGCCGAGGATCTGAGCGTTGGTGGAGATCCCGATTCCGCCCCCGCCCCGGGTATCACGAGCATCGTGAAAAAGCTACCACCATCGTTACCGACAACGCACCCAGGCCGACAATGACGCCTCCTCCGGCTGCTACGAGAAGGGTGACCAGGGTCCTCCGGAGGTCCCAGTATATTGGTAACCTGTGCCATGTAAATGCGCCGAGCGAGACCGATGACAAGAGGAAGCCGACGACTCCTGCGACGATACCTTCTCCCATACCAGCCCCGACACAATGGGACAGCGCTGTACTCAGCAGAACTCCTAGGAAAGGAGTAGTTAACGTAGGGCTCATGGCCATACCATATACTCGGCTCTTTTCGGCAGACAATATCGTTAGTTATCGCTAACCGCCGCTCTTTAAGTCTTCGAAGAACTCCTCAATCGCTTTCGTTTCTTGATTGCCTTCGGACATGTCCCTGATTGTCAGTTGACTCTGCTGAATCTCATCGCCACCAACAATGACAACATAAGGAATCCCAAGGGCGTTGGCCTGCCTCAACTGGCCTTTTAGACTGCGTGAGACGTTGCTGAGCACCGCCCCTACACCCGCTTGCCTTATCTGGACGGTGAGGTCAACGGCCCTCTCTCTGACATCATCCCCAATGCTGGCGACCATATACTTCGGTCCGGGCTCATCGGCTACGTCCACCTCATTGCGTTTGATATTCAAGACCAGACGCTCCATCCCGGCGGCAAATCCAATACCGGGGGTTGGGCTTCCTCCCAGCTCCTCTATCAACCCATCGTATCGGCCACCCCCGCACATTGTGCTCTGGGATCCCTCCTGAGCCGGCTGTATCTCGAAGACCGTTCGGGTGTAGTAGTCCAGGCCTCGGACCAGATGGTGGTCGATCCGGTACGGGATTTTCAGAAGCTTCAGGTATCCCTGCACAGAGTCCCAATGGTCCTGGCAGTTCTCACACAGATGGTCGATAGACCTGGGTGCTTGGGGCCCCAGGGCCTGGCAGCCGGGTTTTTTGCAGTCCAGCAGTCGCAACGGGTTTCGTTCCAGCCTGATGCGGCAGTCGTCACACAGCTTCGAAACGTGCCCGGAATAATAGGCCTTCAGATCCTGAATGTATCCGGGGCGGCATTGGCGGTCTCCGATGCTGTTAAGGATCAGCGAGTGCTCCCTGATACCCAACGATGAGACGAGGTTCCAGGCCATCTCTATTGCCTCGGCGTCGACAGAGGCATCTCCGTCCCCCAGAACCTCAGCACCGAACTGATGGTGCTGGCGATAGCGTCCCGACTGAGGTCGCTCGTACCGAAAAACGGGGCAGAAGTAATAAAGACGCACCGGCTGTGGCAGGTTGCTCATGCCATGTTCCAGATAGGACCGACAGACTGATGCAGTCCCTTCCGGGCGCAGAGTCAACGAGTCCCCACCGCGGTCTGGAAAGGTGTAGGTTTCCTTTTCCGCGATGTCGGTCCCCTCGCCCACCGAACGGGCGAACAGCCCCGAATCTTCGAACACAGGAGTGTCCAGTCGAGAGAACCCGTATCCGCGGCAAAGGGCTACCGCCCTGGCCTCTACGAAGCGCCAGTGCTTCTGTTCAGTGGGCAGTATATCCGAAGTGCCTCTGGGAGCTTTGTATCTCATATGGTTCTCAAGTCGGTAGGATAGCGCAGTATCCAACTAGTGTAAAGCTGATGCGCCGTGAAGCTAGGTCATAGCTCAGCTTGCCTTGAATGCTCTGGACTTAGTTAGCACAAAGGGTCTATCATATTTGCAGGAGCCCATGAAATGGTAACAGCGGTAGCACCAAAAGCGCTTATCGAAAAGGTCCAGAGCTACCTTCCGGAAGACAAAGTAAGGCTGGTGGAAGAAGCTTATCGCTTCGCAGCCGAGTGTCATGAAGGACAAAGGCGCCAGTCCGGCGGCCCCTACATAGAGCACCCCCTTCAGACCGCGGTTTTTCTCGCGGAGTTGAACTTGGATGTGTCAACTATCGCCGCCTCACTGCTTCACGATGTGGTGGAGGACTGCGGCGTAAGCTGTGAGCGAATCGAGGACATGTTCGGTGATGAGGTGGCTAAGCTGGTTGACGGGGTTACCAAGCTAACCAGGATGGACCTGCAATTGATGGGTAGAGATAAACCTACCCATTTGTCTACCGGCCCCGACGACCATCTACGAGCCGAGAGCCTGAGGAAAATGCTGGTGGCAATGGCCGAAGATGTACGCGTCGTGTTGATCAAACTCGCTGACAGGCTTCACAACATAAAGACCCTCGCCGCTTTGCCCCCTGACAAGCGACGGGCAATCGCCCAAGAGACCTTGGACATCTATGCGCCCCTCGCCCACCGTTTGGGCATTTGGGATATCAAATGGCGTCTCGAGGACCTGGCCTTCAGGCACATGGACCAGACAAAATACCGGCAGATATCACGGATGCTGTCGGCGAAAAGGGCGGAACGGGAAGCCTATATCGCCAAAGTTTGCGACGGGCTGAAAACCGAACTGAGGGCGGCCAGCGTAGAGGCCGAGGTTGTTGGGAGACCGAAACACATTTACAGCATCTATCGTAAGATGCAACGCTACGCGTCCCAAGGTAAGGAACTCGACAAAATATACGACCTGTATGCGCTCCGGGTGTTGGTCAATACAAAGGCAGAGTGTTACAACGCCCTTGGAGTGGTTCACGACCTTTGGCATCCGATACCAGGCCAGTTCGACGACTATATAGGTAATCCTAAAGAGAACAGGTACCAGTCACTTCACTCGACAGTCATGTGCGAGGGGGGAGTGCCGCTAGAGGTCCAGATCCGCACACATGACATGCACCAGTTTGCGGACTACGGCGTCGCAGCCCACTGGAGATACAAGGAAGGGTCCACTGGTGACGGCCATTTCGAAGAGAAGATGAACTGGCTCCGTCAGCTTGTGGAATGGCAGCGTGACGTTAGCGGTGCCGAAGAGTTCCTGGAGTCCATTAAGACAGACATCTTCCGTGATCAAGTCTTCGTGTATAGCCCTAAGGGAGAGATCATAGAGCTCCCCAGCGGTTCCACACCCATCGACTTTGCTTACAAGATCCACACAGAGCTGGGCCACAGGTGTATAGGTGGAAAGGTCAATGCGAGGCTCGTGCCGTTGGACTACCAGTTGCAAAACGGCGACACCGTCGAGATTCTGACTACCAAAGTGGCTCGTGGTCCCAGTCTTGACTGGCTGAATCCAAGCCTGGGCTATGTCCGTTCAGCCAGCGCCCACGCCAAGATTCGCCAATGGTTCAGGAAACAGGCACGCAGTTCAAACGTTCAACGCGGCAAAGAAGTTCTCCGAAAAGAGCTCAAGCGCCTCAACATATCTCTCGATGAACTGGAAATCGCCAGGATGTTTGGATACGATACACTACCGGAATTCCGGGCAAACCTCGGATCCGGTGGCATCACGGATACTCAACTGGTGGGCAGACTGACTGCCGATCAAGGGAAGGCGGAGGAAGAAGAACACAAGCTATCGGTGCCTCTGTCCAGCCCCACAACAGGTGTTCATGTCCTTGGTGTGGGAGACCTCCTGACCAGGATTGCAATGTGCTGTGGCCCTCTTCCCGGCGAGGAGATTATAGGGTATATTACTCGAAGCCGTGGCGTCAGCGTCCATAAGAGGACCTGCCCCAACGTCCTCAACGAGGATGAGCCAGAGCGTCTGGTCAAGGTAGAATGGGGTCAGACTCAGCAGCTCTATCCCGTTAGGCTCACCATCGAGGCTTGGGATAGAGTGGGTTTGTTAAGCGACGTAACTGCCCTTGTATCTCAAGAAGGGGTGAACATAGCAGGAGTGGTCACTACCGAGAACCCTGACGGAACTGCTACAATGTCTCTCACCCTCTACACGTCGGGGGTAGCTCAATTAGGACGCCTCTTTTCCAAACTTGAAGGCGTACGCGGCGTACGAAGCGCCACGCGAAGCATCGCTGCTGATGCTCCGGACCATGAGTCGGCAAGCGTATGAGGGTGAACCCCAGCAGGTTAAATGTCATTAGGTTCAGGGAGGCTACAGTTGCCCAGTGAAAAAACGGCTCGCTCCTCTGAAAAAAAGCGTGTTAGGAATCGCGGGATGCGGACATCAACTCGCACCATGGCAGCCCGAGCCAATCGCGCAGTGCAAGCGGGCGAGCTTGATGAGGCGGAACCCGCCGTCGCACAAGCGGTGAGAACGTTCGATAAGGCAGTCACCAGTGGCATCCTCCATGCCAACAACGCTGCCCGAAAGAAGTCTCGCCTTATGGCCAAGCTCAACTCTCTGAAAGCGTCTTAGCTTGGCTGGCTAACCCGGACACCTGGGAGTTTAGAGCTTCCAGGTCCTCCGGCAATTTCTCAATCTACCGATTCGGGTACTTAGACTCCAGGTTTTCCGGTGATTTCACCGCCACACGGATGTTGACAAGGGCGTTAGTGGTTGGTAGCGTGATTTAGAACGGGCGTTTTGAGAGGGGAAACATGCGGCTAAACAAAAAGCTTACTCCACGACGGAAACTGATCTTAGATTTCATCAATCAGTTCATTCAGGAAAGCGGGATACCGCCGACAGTTCGCGACATACAGGTTGCCTGTGAAATTAGCTCCACCTCTGTTGTCGACTACAACTTGAGGCTCCTACAGAGGGACGGCTACCTTAGGCGCAAAGCTGAAGTAGCAAGAGGTATAGAGCTACTCGATGAGTCCGGCAACCCTGTGTCAGCGGCACCTCGGGTTCAGGTCATCGGATATATCGCCGCCGGCGAACCCCTCCCTGCAACAACCTCCGACAGTTGGTCTGCCCCGGAGCCATTGGAAACTTTGGAAATCCCACCCGACATGTTTCGGGGAAAGCGGGATATGTATGCCCTTAAGGTCAAAGGCCAGTCCATGATAGACGCCCTGGTGGACGACGGTGACGTGGTTCTGGTGGAGCCGTCGAGAGAAGCTCGCAACGGTGATATGGTAGTGGCCAGGTTAAAGCTGGAAGACGAGACCACCCTTAAGCGCCTATATCGGGAAGGAAACAAAGTACGTCTCCAGCCCGCCAACAGTCAAATGGAACCGATCTATTCCATGGCGGATAATGTTGAGATACAGGGCAGAGTGGTCGGCATCATCCGTACAATAGATTGACCGAGGCTGGTCAATCCGAAGATGGCAGTGGTCGTGGCTGTTGGACCTCCATAGATACCCCGTCGTATCGCAAGTCGCAAGGACCAGCCTTGGTTATCAGCACCATAACCTCGCCGCCTGGAGATTGATATCTCTTCCCCAGGCTAAGCTCCGGACTGTCCGGTTTCGTTGTGGCGCCTCCAAATCCTTCTTCTGACCCCTTCAACCCAAGGGGTATGTCACCATCGGTGATGGTACCATCTCCACCTTTGGTGACGATCATCTCCACGCCGCCGGGTCCCACGTACCTCTTACCAGTTTGAGTAGCCAATTGGGAGATTACCTCCAGCACACCTTAAAGCTTAGCTCGATTATAGCGACCGATCGTATCTAGGGTCAACAGAATACTCTCTCTATCCAGACTGGCTTACCCACTACTCAAGACAACGTTGTCGGTGAGGCGGGCTTTCCCTATACGGACTGCGGCCAGGGCAATCGCCGGCTCTTCGACGATTTCCAGATCTTCGAAGCTGACAGGGTCCGCCACGCTTACGTAGTCGACCTTCTTCACCAGCCGCTCTTGTTTGAGCATCTTTCTCATAACCTTGCGTAAGCGTTCCGCGTCGCGCTCCCCCTCTGACCAAAGATTCCAGACATGAGACAGTGCTTGGTATATCACCGGAGCCGCCTTTCTTTGCTCCGGCGTCAGATATAAGTTCCTGCTGCTCATTGCCAGGCCATCCGGCTCACGGACTGTCGGGACTGCCACGATTTCTATATCGAAGTTCAGGTCGGCAACCAGGCGTTTGATCACAGCCAATTGCTGCGCGTCTTTCTGCCCGAAATAGGCACGGTGCGGTTTAACGACGTTGAACAACTTGGTGACCACAGTTGCCACCCCCGGAAAGTGGTTTGGCCGGTATTCTCCCTCCAGCCGGTGCGCCAATCCACCCAACGATACCCAGGTATCGAAGCCGTTTGAGTACATATCTTCGGCCGAAGGAGTGAAGACCAGGTCGGCGCCCTCCGCCTCAAGCATAGCCAGATCTCGGTCGAAGTCTCTGGGATAATCGGCGAGGTCCTCTTTGGGACCAAACTGGGTCGGGTTTACGAAGATGCTGACCGCCAGAGTGTCATTGCCGTTCCGGGCCTCTCGGATCAGAGCAAGGTGGCCCTCATGCAGATAACCCATGGTGGGCACAAGACCGACAGTTCCCTGGATTTCCTTGCTAGCGATGCGGAAATCTCCGGCTGTGGGCAGGACCTGCATGTCAACCTTTGAGCTCTCTGACGATTTCCTCATCCATCTGGAAGCTCTCTTTGTCAGTGGGGAAGGTACCGGACTTTACCTCGTCCGCGTAGAGTTTTAGGGCATCGGTGATGGTGTCCGCCAATCTGGCATATTGCTTGGTGTGCTTGGGTACGAAGTCAGTAAACAGGCCCACCATGTCGTGGATCACCTGGACCTGCCCGTCGCAGTTAGGACCAGAGCCTATGCCTATCGTCGGAATGGTGAGTCTCTCCGTAATCAGTTTAGAGAGGGATGACGGGACCAGTTCCAGCACCACCGCGAAAGCCCCTGCTTGCTCCAGCGCCATAGCGTCCCTTAGTAGCTGGGCGGCCTCTTCTTTCTTATCGCCTCGAACCCTGTAACCGCCGAATTGGTTGACCGATTGGGGGGTCAGTCCGATGTGTCCGAGGACTGGTATGCCACGTTCCACGATTCTGCTTACCGTTTCGGCGACCGTCTCACCTCCCTCGAGCTTCACGGCATGGGCGCCGCCTTCCTGCAAGAACCTGGCCGAATTGTGTAACGCCTGCGCTTCGTCTATCCGATATGTCATGAAGGGCAGGTCGCCCACTATCAACGAGTGCTTGGAGCCCCTGGCAACGGCCTTGATGTGATGGAGCATGTCTTCCATGGTGACGGGGATGGTGGACTCGTAGCCCAGCACCACCATGCCCAGACTGTCTCCCACCAGGATAACTGGAATTCCCGCTTTGTCGGCCAGCTTCGCGGTGGTGTAGTCGTAGGCTGTGACCATGGCGATTTTCTCGCCACCGGTCTTCATGCCGGCGATGTCTCTAATGGTTACCTTGTGTGCCAAGTTATCAGTTCCTCGGAAATGAAGAACGCCTCCTAGAACCCCTCCAAGAAGGCGTTTAATTATTTCCTTGCATATTGGCCGTCTCGGTCCTCCCGGATCCCAGCGGCCTGCTGGACTCTCGTGGATGCTCACCCCCACTATGGTAGGCGGCACCTAAATCATATCATTCACCGACAATATCAAGCAAACGCACGCTCTTTAGCATCGAACATATTACCCCACTCGGGTTGCTGCTCTTCGTTCGCAGACCTTTTGAGTATCCGGAAGATAGTGCGCTGACTCAAGGCGAAACTGGAAGCCGCCTCTGACACCGATATTCCCTCCTCCAGCACCGCGGTGGCTACCTCCCTGTCCCTCTCCATTCTCCTATGCCGCTGAATCCACCCTGGATTGTCGTATTTGCACTGCGGCAGTGGGCACCTCAAACGCGATGGCGAGACCTCACAACCGTCGTCTCTATAGGGGAACCTTTCCGGGACCACATCAATGATCGCGCCGGCAATACCATAGCTCATAATAAACCTCTAATAAATACGATAGTCCTAATAATAGAACAAAAGTTCTCATAAAATCAAGGTAAGGTTGACATGCGTTTGACGGGATTGTGAGCTATCGCTATAGTCAGTCAGGCAACGTCGGGGAATCTATCCGCAGTGAGGTCCGGGAATGTCTTACGAAACGGTTGAGTACAAAAGGGAGGGGAAGATTGCCTATATCACACTTAATCGTCCCCAGGTGCTTAATGCCATGAGCCAGCAACTCCAGGACGATTTGAAGGCGGCTCTGTTCGATTACGATATGGACGAGGAAGCGTGGGTCGCTATTCTTCATGGCGCTGGCCGTAGCTTCTGTGCCGGATTTGATATCAAGCAGCGCTTCGTCGACATGGACCGCCGGGACCGTGCTCTTAACGATATGGGACCGGACCTGGAGGGATTTCTTGGACGTTGCGCTAACTGGAAACCGGTCATCGCTGCTGTTCACGGTTATGCCCTTGGGATCGGCATGACCCTGGTTCTAGAGTGCGACCTCATCGTGGCCACGGAGGACGCCCAGTTCGGCATCACCGAAACCAAACGCGGAGTTTCCGGCGGTCGAGTTTGGGCCAAAGCCCAGTCCTACATGCCTTCCAAGATCAACACCGAAATGCTCCTGACCGGGGCATCCAAACCCGCGTCCGAACTCCATCGCCTTGGCTTTATAAACCGCCTGGCTCCTGAAGGGAAACACCTCGAAGCCGCTGAGGAGCTGGCAGGTGAGATACTGGAGGCGGCACCTCTTGCTGTGCGTTCCGGTGTCAGGTTAGCTCGGTGGAGTTGGCTGCGTCTCGTATCCGAGGCCGATTTCTACATGCAGGGACAGCCCTTACATTTGACCGAAGACTTTAAGGAGGCCAGCCAGGCCTTTGCAGAGAAGCGCAAGCCCGCGTTCCGTGGTAGATAAATGTTGCCGGTTCAATGCGAATGAAACTTATTCTTCCGTTTCTGGCGGCTATAGCCCTGATTGCCGTCGCTTGCAGTGACCCTACTGCCACTCCACCGCCTACCCAACCGATCAACCAGACCGTCGAGCCATCGCCTACACCGCAGGATACTTCCACTCCAACCCAGACCCAACCCATCAGCCCGACTATCGAACCAACGCCTACACCGCAGGATACCGCCACTCCAACGCTAACCCCTTTACCTACCCCCACTGATACCCCAGTTCCCACGTCAACTCCCCAGCCGACTCCAACCCCTGTCCCACCGCCAAAGCCTATCGAGGCCTATAGCAACGAGCTACTGGGAATCGCTTTTTCCTACCCAGCCGACTGGTTCCTTAACGAGACCGAGGCAACCACCGTTGTGTTGGTCCCACCCATACCGGGTCGTTCGATTGTTGTCTCGAGCCAGCTCGTTGGTCCTGTTGTTCTGGATACCGCGGTATCTCAAACGTTGGAGCAGTTGTCAGGAACGCTGGACGATTTTGAGGAGTTATCGATAGACCGGTTGGAGGGAGACCCGCCTGGCAGCATGATCCGTTTCAGTTGGTCCCTGGGGTAACTCCCCTCACGTCGGAGTTCAGAATTCTCATAAAAGGGGCTCGTAGCTTTCAGGTGTTGACTACAGCCACTGAAAACTTCATTGAATCAGGCGATCCCGACTTTGAGCTCGTCGTGAATTCTTTTGAGATAATGTTGCCGGCATCTACCCAATCCCTTGATACCAGCGCCATTACCGAAGAGCTTTTGGATGCCGTTGCCGTCAGGGTCGTTGCGGTCAGAAATCTTGCCCCTCCAGCGATGCTGGAAAATGAATTCATCAGCCGGCAGACCTTTCAAGAGACTGCGTTGGAAGAACTGGTGGATGAAGAGGATCTGGAGGAGCTTGAGAGAGAGAAGGATCTTTGTGTCGTGCTAGACCTATGCTCCGAAGCGGATGACTTGCTGAAGGAGTTTCTGGACGTGGCGAATCTGCAAGTCCTCGGGTTCTACGACCCCGAGGAGAATTCTTTTACGGTAGTGAGCGACTCCGATACCCTTGACATCCCAACCTTGCTCGTTTATGCCCACGAATATACTCACGCCCTCCAGGACAGCCATTATGACCTAACAGCTTTGGAGCCTCCCGAGGATACCTTCGACGCGACAAAAGCTCTGGCTGCTCTTGTGGAAGGTGATGCCAATCTCACGGAATATCTCTTCTTCGAGACCTTGGCCGAGGACCAGCAGGCGACCGGCGCGGAGTTGATAGACCGGCTGCGCCAAGAGATATCGGATTCACAGGGAGCGCCACGCTATGTAACTGAGACTTTTGGGTGGGAGCACGCCAACGGTCCCAACTTCGCCTTCCGGCTCTATCTGGAAGGAGGTTTTGACGCCATTGACGAAGCCTTCATGAATATTCCGATGTCGACTGAGCAGATACTGCACCCGGAGAAATACCTGGCAGACGAGCAGCCGCGCGTCGTCACGCTGCCTGAGCTTACGCTAGTGCTGGGAGGTACCTGGAGCCAAAGGGACACGGGAGTCATGGGAGAGGCGCTCATCGGGATTTACCTCGGCACATTTATATCCCAGGACCAGGCCGACGCGGCTGCCAGCGGCTGGGGAGGCGGCCGCTATGAGCTACTGAAGGATGATCAGGGAAGGCGTCTCATGGCGATCAAGTTCTCTTGGGATACGTTATTCGACGCTACCGAGTTCTTCGACGCCTATGTAATCTTCGTCGACGAGAAGAGCCAGGGAGAATGGGAGCTTGTCGATAGCGGTAGCAATAGCCGCCTCTGGGTCGGGGACGGCATCAGCGTTTTCCTGTCCCGCGACCGCGCAGACACCCTGGTGATTATTGGCCCTGACAGGGCCGCAGTAGATGCTGTCCTAGCCATATTATAGAAACCCAGACAGACTTGGCGGTTCATTTCCTGGCTATTATCATAAAATGTTGGCTCATTCCAATGAGAGAAGGCTCTTTCTCCACAGCTTGAATTAGCTTAAGCAACTGTTCTCGCTGAACGGTATCGCGCCATCGTTCGAAGAAATCCTCAGCCAGCCAGCCGGGGCCTTCTATTGCCACGACCTCTATAACCTTAAACCCAGCTTCGGATACCTCTGATTCGAGTTCTTTCGGGCGGTGGAGATGAGCTGTGGTGAAATAGTCCGGTACGTTCTTGGGGTTTAGATGCTGGCCTTCCCTCAGGTCCCTCTCGAGTATCTCGACAAAGTAGGGATCATCGATGAGACCTCGTCCTAAGCCATCGATAAGCGAAGCAAAGCGATTAATTCCAGCCACGAAAGCAAGCCCGCCTTGTCGTAGGACCCGGTGAGCCTCACGAAGGGTAGCCATTCGATGGTCAAGGCGCGTTAGGTGATATAAAGGACCAAATAGCAGTATCCCATCACAGCTTAATCCTGCTTGAGAGAGTGATCTTGCCTCACCCTTTCTTATGCTTTCGATAGGATGAGAAGGTTGGCTATTCGAGGCTTTCTTGGCCTGGTCAAGATGTTTTTCGACGGGATCTATGAGGTGGACTTCATACCCTTTAAGTGCCAACCAGCAGGAATAGATGCCTGGGCCGCCGCCTACGTCTAGAAGGGTTCCCGGTGGACGGGGTAGGTGTCGTTCCAGCAACACTTGCGATCGTGCGAGTTCCAAGACCCCATATCCGTTGAAAAGCCGCTGGTCTTCGGCGATCTCAGAGTAATGGGCTAATAGCTCCTCCCAGTCGGATGTTTGAGATTCCACGGCGTTTCCTACTTCGACCTTGTGTTTACCGTAATCCGTCTGGGAGCTGAACTGTCATCCTGCCGCTGGCCAGGTCCACCTTTTGTATGACCTCGTCCAGGGCCGGGATCAACAGGTCCTTTTCGTCCTTTGAGACGACGTACACGTCGTTGCTGCCCGTGGATAGTATCTGGGTTATCTGCCCCAGATACTCGTCTTCCTCGGTGTAGACCTTCAAGTCGATGATCTGGAAATGGTAGTACTCCCCTTCAGGCAGGCTAGGTGACATCTCTTCAGGCACCGTGATGGTCGCGCCTCGGAGGGCCTCAACTTCCTCGGGGCTATTCACCCCCTCCAGCTTAAGGGAGACTGTTCCTTTGTACGGCCTGGTGGCTCCTTGAATCTTAAATCGCTCGTCTTTTATATACAAAAATCCCCCGGCATCGAACCTGCCGGGGGAATCGCTATTTACCTGTACTCGAACCTCGCCACTGAATCCCTTAGGTGCCAACACTTTGCCCACAGCCACGGAACGGTTCGAGGACATACTGGAATTTAGAGAGGAAGAATGTGCTTTAAAGCGGTGAGCGATCGACAGTTAGACAATCTCCAATATAGCCCTTGTACCGTTCTTGACGGCAGCTACTCGGAGAAGTACCCTCATCGCCTGTGCGACCCTACCCTGCCGGCCGATGATCTTGCCCTTGTCTTCGTCGGCAACCTCAAGCTTCAGAATTACCCGTCCTTCCTCACCTTCCTCTATCTCTTCGGTGACCTTGACGTCCTCTGGCTTGCTGGCAAGACTCTTTGCGATGTATTCGATCAGCTCTTTCATTCCTTCTTTACCTTCTCGTCGATTCCGTTCCATTGCAGGATCCTCTGTACAGCCTCCGAAGGTTGTGCTCCCTTCTGGAGCCAAGCTAGGGCCTTTTCCTCATCAATAGCAGAACTAGGGGGGTCTGTATGGGGGTCGTAGCGTCCGATCCACTCAACGTAAGCACCGTCTCTTGGTGCCCTGGAATCTGCGACTACTATCCGGTAGGTGGGGTGGCCTTTTTTGCCCACTCGGCGCAAGCGAATCTTTAACATCGTTGGAGGAAGTGTTCCATAAGTCGGTAAATTTACTGCATAGGGATTCTAAGGCCCATTAGTGGGGTTGTCAACGGTATGTACTCGTCCAGAGGGAAGTGCAAAACTCCCTCTCGTGTCAATTCCCTCTTGCAATTTCGTATCTGAGCAGGTATAATATAGATACGAAATAACGAAACCGCCAAGGCTGGCAGGCCCTGACGGTTTCTAATCCACGAGGAAGATGCATTCCAAGTGGCATATCCCAACACTAACAAAAATCGACGTGGTTCGCAAGATCATCTTTACGAACTCGCGGCTGTTTTCTCCAACCTGGATGACTCTGTACTCCTTGCCAAGCTCCAAGAGTACAGGCCAACGGGACGCCCAGGATACCCGCTCAAAGCCCTCTGGCAAGCCTACGTTGCCTCCTTCATCCTGAACCTGCCCACACTAACGCTCTCATCCGCCGCCTGGAAGATGAACCCGATCTCCGTTTGCTCTGCGGCTTCTCCGGACTCCTGCCCCACAGAACCACCTTCAACCGCTTTATCCAGCGCCTCTCCTATCATGCCGACCTGGTGGAAGCCTGCTTCACCGACCTTACCCACCAACTCAAGGCGCTGTTGCCGGATCTGGGCGATGAGGTAGCGATTGATTCAACTACTGTTCGAGCCACTGCAATCCCAACCGGAAGCGCATCAGCGACCCAGGGGCGTCCTGGACCGCCAAGAACAGCGCACGAGCCAAGGAGGGTGGTAAGGAGTGGCATCACGGATACAAGGTCCACATGGTGGCCGACGCCAACTACGGAGTGCCCCTGGCCCACGTCGTGACAACGGCCAAGCGAAACGACTCGCCGGAGCTGCCAGCGGTGGTAGATCGGGCGGAGGCACTGTACCCCTGGTTCAAGCCCTCCGTCGTGATTGCCGACCGTGGCTACGACTCCATGGCGAACCACGAGCATCTGCACGGGAAGGGCATCGCCCCGGTCATTCATATCAGGCGCAGCCAAGCCCACAACGGTCTCCACGAGGGCATCTATACCAAGCAGGGCGTCCCGACGTGCCTGGGGCAGGTTCCCATGGAGTACGTCCGCAGCGACCCAAAGATGGGACACCTGTACAGGTGTCGGCGCGAGGGGTGCCACTTGGCGACGCGGCCAGGTGTCCACCACTGCGACGACGAGGTGTGGGAAGACCCTACCCAGAACATCAGACTGTTCGGTGTACTACGGAGGGGCAGCGAGGAATGGAAGGCCCTCTACACCAAGCGCCAGGCCATCGAGCGAGTGTTCAAGTCCATGAAGGAGTCCAGGCGGCTGGAGCGGCACTGTATCAGGGGCCTACGCCAGATCACCCTCCACGCCGTGATGTCGGCACTGGCCTTTCAGGCGACGGCGCTGGTGAGGCTACAGGTCGGGGAGGCGGAGTTGATGCGGTGGATGGTGAGGAAGGTGGCTTAGCCACTGGGACACATGGTTCCCAGTACTTAGATCGTGTGCCAAAGTTCGTCGAGATCAATGTCGGATTGCCTTAGGTTATGACGAACGACCCTGTCGGGGATATCATCCCCAATCCCCACCGGCAAAGTGATCACAGTGTCCCCGCGTGCTAAAGCCACATCTCCACCTTGTATGTTGATGGTGTAGAATCCCTTGCTGTGTAGGGCCTTCACCAATCTATCCAGCGGCCACAGGCTCATAATCCACCCTGAACTTAATCTCGGGCGCCACCAATGACGGAATCCTGGAGAAGCGCTTGTCCTCGAGCCATCGCGTTGCTGCCATGTACGTGAAGAAAGCTTTGATGAGATTCTCCGACGCCTCTGCCGCAGAGTTGCCCACGCCACTGATAGGATACTCAGCACAGAGTAGTATTATCTTGCCATCCTCGAGATGGAGACTACCGTTAAGGGCGAGTTGCTCAGCCATGACTCTCCTGCCTTTTACCATTACCCTTACCCAGGGGGCGATACACCCTAAAGTGTAACCCGGAAATATCGCCTGTCAACCTACGACTTCTGGGGTAGTCCGAGTCTTGGAGAGGGCTGGCTACAACATCTAGGGGCAATCCTAGAGTTTTGCACTTCCCTCCTCGTCCAGTAGATTGGTGACACTTTACGGTGGCACCCATCACCATGAACGAATACACGGTTTAATCCAACGAATATTGGATTCTGCCTAGCGCAGGTCGGAGGCTAATCTACCCTCAGTCTGAGCAGGGTCTGCACACGGTCCCATACCTGTGCCGAAATTGCATTCTTGGGCTGAGTACTATCTATCATCAACCAGGTGTCAGGGTTTCGAGAAGCCTGGGCGAGATACCCGTCCCTAACTCTGTGATGGAACTCGTTAGCCTCGGACTCGAAGGTGTCCAGCTCTCTGCTCCCCTTCCTGCCCAGACCTGTATCAATTGGCATGTCCAGAAGTAACGTCAAGTCCGGCTTTATTCCGCGAGCCGACTCCGCGTTCAGCAGGTCTATCAGCCCCATGTCCAAACCTCTTCCATAACCCTGGTAGGCTACGGTGGACGCCGCGAAACGGTCGCAGATCACGATCTTGCCGGCGTTCATGGCGGGACCGATGACCTGCTTCACCAATAGGGCCCTCGCCGCCGTGAACAGGAGGAGCTCAGACAGCGGCGTCAGGCCAGAACGCTTCTTGAGCCACTGGCGCACGGCCTCCCCGAGAGGTGTTCCACCTGGCTCTCGGGTCAAGACGCAATTGAACCCCTCGCCGGACAATCGGTCGTAAACCAAAGAAGCTTGGGTGCTTTTTCCCGCCCCTTCGCCGCCCTCGAAGACTATCAAGGTGCCCAAATACTGGGCCTCCTAATGCCTGAAGAAGATTACCCGGCGCTGCGGGTCTTTGCCGGAGCTGGTGGAGGATACGTCATATCTCTCGGCCAGGATATGCTGGAGCCTTCGAATATAAGCGCGCTGTGGGTCTAACTGAACCGATTCGCTCCCGTCGAGTACCCTCTGCGCCGCTTCCCTGGCTTCCTCCAAGGCGGCACTCAGCAGGCTGCCATCGTCTTGTTCCCTTGCCATAGTCTTGAGGAACTGTTCCACCTGAGAAAGGGAGTTTTTTCTGAGCACGTAAACAGGCTTTCCCGAGTTCTCGGCGGCCTTTACTATCTGGGACCCTCGCCGGAAATGGGTTTTAGTGGTAAGTACCACGTCGGCGTTTTTCAGGTCTTTGGCCACTTCTATAGAGTATCCGGTGTTATCTTTGGCCTGCTCTACCCTTTCCTTGCCCACTCCGAAGAGGTAGACCCGAGGTCCGTACTCCCTGTCCCTGGGTTCGCGCTGCTCTGTGGCCTCCTCCTCGACGATTGCAAGGGAAGAGTCCGGATCGGGAACAGTCTTTGACTTCTCTACTTCGCCTTTTTCGCCGAGCCAGCGGGATTCTGGGGCGATGGGATAACCCCGCAGCCAGGAGTCCACGACCCGCGCAACGTCGTTGTGGACCGCTACCTTCTCCCAGCTTTGTATTTCCACCTCTATGTCGAAGGTAGGCGGAGCCTTCCTTTCGAGTATCGTCTTCTGGGTCCGCCTACGTCGGGCTTCCTCGTCGCCGAGCGTCACCGATTGTACTCCTCCGACAAGGTCCGAAAGGGTTGGGTTCATGATCAGGTTGTCCAGGGTGTTGCCGTGGGCCGTAGCGATAAGCTGGACCCCACGCTCCGCGATGGTCCGGGCGGCAGCGGCTTCCAACTCCGTGCCCATCTCGTCGATAACTATCACTTCGGGCATGTGGTTCTCGACTGCTTCTATCATCACCGCATGTTGGCGGGCCGGCGTGGACACCTGCATGCGGCGGGCGTGACCGATGGCCGGGTGAGGTATGTCGCCATCGCCGGCGATCTCGTTAGAGGTGTCCACTATGATCACCCGCTTCTTGGCGTCGTCTGCCAGAACACGGGCGATCTCTCTTAGCATGGTGGTCTTCCCAACACCGGGCCTGCCCAGCAGCAAAATGTTCTGGCCCGACTGGACCAGATCTTCAATGATCTTGATCGTACCGAACACCGCCCTGCCTGCACGGCAGGTAATGCCAACGACCATGCCTTTGCGGTTTCTTATGGCCGATATACGGTGTAAGGTGCGGGGGATGCCAGCCCGGTTGTCGTCCCCAAACTCTCCTACGTGGTCTACGACGTACTGGAGGTCCTCTTCGGTAACCTCCCTGGAATCCAGAATCAGGTCACCGTCCGGGAACCTGGCTTCCGGGCTTCGTCCCAGGTCCAGGATTACCTCCAGCAGGTCGTGTACGCCGTCCAAACTCTCAAGAGGGAGTTTCACTCTCGGCGGTAAGGCCTCGAGAAGCGCATCCAAGTCGTCCTGTATCCACTTACCGGTGCTTAACAATTCGATTGTCCTCTCTTATCAAATCAAGAAAGTACTCATGAAATCTCATGTCGTCGGTCAGCTCCGGATGGAAGGCAGTAGCCAAAATGTTCTCTTGTCGTACTGCCGCCGGTGTTCCATCACAGAGGCGGGCCAGAACGTCAGCTTCCCGTCCCACCTCTGTGATTATAGGAGCTCTGATGAATACGGCTCGGAATTTTTCTGAGCCGATGGCTGGGATATCCAGGTCTTCCTCGAAGCTATCGATCTGCCGTCCGAAAGCGTTGCGGGCGACGGTAATATCCATCAAACCCAGAGGGGAGAATCTGGAGTCGTTGAGCCTGGAGGCCATCAGAATCATTCCGGCGCACGTACCCCATATAGGGACGCCTGCGTTAGCTATGGCCTTGATGGAGTCTTTGAGGCCGTAAAGGCTCATCAGATGATCGAGAGTGGTGCTCTCACCACCCGGTATGATAAGCGCCTCGACCCCTTCCAGGTCTCGGGGCAGCCTCACCTCGACCGTATCGGTGTACAGGCGCTTCAGGACTGCGATATGCTCTGCGAAATCCCCTTGTACCGCGAGGACTCCTACTTTCGATGGGTCTGGCTGCCGCCGACCGTTAGAGATTGCCGCGTGGGGCAAGGAGTTCTTCCTGCTGAAGGGTGCTTACGCCGATGCCAACCATGGGCTCCCCCAGGTTCTTTGATACTTCGGCCAGGATCTTGGGATCATTGTAGTGTGTGACGGCTTCTACAATGGCCTTCGCTCGTCTGGCTGGATCAGATGACTTGAATATCCCTGAGCCGACGAACACCCCGTCGCAGCCCAGTTGCATCATCATAGCTGCGTCGGCGGGAGTGGCGATACCTCCGGCCGCAAAGTTTACAACCGGCAGCCTCCCCAGGTTTTTGGTCTCAGTCAGCAGGTCCAGGTCCACGGCTAGCTCCTTGGCGGCAGAGGGTAGCTCGTCTTCGGGCGTGTTCTGCACCTGGCGTATGCCGTTCATCACACCTCGCGTGTGGCGTACCGCCTCCACTACGTCGCCCGTACCCGCCTCGCCCTTCGTTCGTATCATCGCCGCCCCTTCGCCGACTCGCCTCAAGGCCTCACCCAGGTTGCGGCAGCCGCACACGAAGGGGACCTTGAAATTGTGCTTCCAGATATGGTTGTTCTCATCGGCGGGAGTCAGCACCTCGGATTCGTCTATGTAGTCCGCGCCAAGGGCTTCTAACACCTGGGCCTCTACGAAATGCCCAATTCTGCACTTGGCCATGACCGGGATGCTGACGGCATCCATTATCTCGAGTATCTTCGTGGGGTCTGCCATCCGCGCGACACCACCGGCGGCGCGAATGTCGGCAGGCACCCGCTCCAGGGCCATTACCGACACGGCCCCCGCCTCCTCGGCAACCCTGGCCTGCTCGGCGTTCACTACGTCCATGATGACCCCGCCCTTCAGCATCTGGGCCAGTCCCGCCTTTACGCGCCAGGTACCGGTTTCAGGCATCCCTGCTCCTCGTCGTCAATTGGGTTCCTTCCCAATTATACGATTGCCCTTACGCTTAATCAATTTAACATCCATTCCTCCGTCTCCTGCCAGGTGGGTCAGGCCAATTATGGCGTAATCCATGTCCCGAATACTGGTCCACCATGTGTCCGGTATATAAATAAGTGGGACGGGCGAGGGGCGGGGATCGTTATTCCTAAGCCCATCTAGGCGCAATGAAGAGCAGAATGTATAATGTGCTGAAGGCAGCCCCTAGATCGGTTAGCCAATCCCGAGGAGAATCGGGGACCGATGCGTCCCTGACCAATTTTAGTGGAGGGAATCCATATGAGCGCTCAAGAAGCCTCCAAGCCCACCGGATGGAGCGGACACCAGAATTTCACGATGGACGATTTGGCTGCCATGCAGCCGGGTCTGGCGCGTATTATGCCGGAGATAGGGACCAGGTATTGGAAGCTGTACTACGCCGCCAAGGAGAACAACTGGACGCTTGCCCACTTTCAGTTGAAAGAGATCAAAGAACTTATGGAATTTGGAATGGTTACCCGTCCCAAATACGAGGAGCACCTGGATACCTTTATCAGGGACGACCTGGGCGCCATCGAGAAGGCCATCAAGGTCCAGGACTGGAACGCCGTCGAGGCCGCTTTTCAGCAGGGTATCACGAACGCCAACGACTATCACCAGCTAAATGACAAAGGCTTCATTGTTTGGAAGCTTCCGGACTACCCTCCGCCCGACCTAGACCTCACTCCCCAGGACTAGTCGCCAGATCTAATGCCACTCACTATGAGCGAGAGTAAAACAACCAGCCCGCTCTGGTTCGACTGGCTCACCATGAGCCGATGCAGGGACCCGAACCGCTCACCCTGAGCATCGTCGAAGGGGAGCGGGGTGATTATTACGGGCTGACCGGTGAAGGCGTCCGAGAACGTAGGGGGGTCAACATTATGACGACCCCGCCGACTGCCATGAGTATCCCGGCCAGATAAAATATCGAGCCGAACCCGGCGCTGTCGATGATCACTGATGACAAGAAGGGAGTAAATCCGCCGACGACTCCAAACACCCCAAAATGAAGCCCTGTAGCCGCGGCTTCCGAACCTCTAGGGACCACGTCAAAGATAGTCGCCTGCATGATCTGGTCAATGGCGAAGGTGAAGAGACCCAGACCAGCTAGAAGGACCGGCAGAAACAAGCTATCGCCCGCGCTAACGACAACCAAGGAGAAGGCGGCTGCGATAAAAGAACCGGGTACCAGCGCCGATTTGCGACCGTATCTATCGGATATCGTGCCAAGTATCGGGGCCGAAATTATTCCCATGCCCGTAACCAACGCGAAATATATGCCTGCCTGGAACTCACCCATACCCAATCCGCCATCGGTTGTCTCCTTCAGGTAAAAAGGTGTCCAGTTGAACAGGGCAAACAAAGCGGTGCCGCGGAATGCCGCCGCGATCATCAACATCTGAATCGCCGGAATCCGGACTATCCTTAGCGAGTCTCGCAGCTGGGTTGCTATCCTCTTCTGATCTTCCTCCACGCCTTCTTCCTGACCGACGTCCCTCAGGAAAGACCACACGAGAACGGCCAGGATCACCGAGAGGCCAGCCAAGACCAGGAAGACATCCCTCCAAAACAGCAACGCCAGTAGACCTCCAGCAACGGCGGGGCCCAGGAGATTGCCGACGTTTCCCCCGACGCCGTGCATCGCAATAGCGAAGCCTTTTCTTTCTGGAAACTGCGCGCTAACGCGGGGAGCGCTGGAAGATGCCACAGAGCGCCGGGTAGGGCCGCGAATGCCCCGGCGATGGCTATGACAGTGTAGTTGGGAGATGCTCCAAGCCAGGCATGGACGATAGCAGCCCAGACCATGCACACGGTAAGGAACAGCCCCCATTGGCGCCTCATCATGTCCATGATCGCGGCCCCACCGAGGTTGGCGATTCCCGTGCTGCCTTGCCGGAGTGCGAAGAGGCTCGCCACCTGTATGTTGCTGAACCCCATGCTGGAGGAGACGGCTTGCAAGATCTGAGGGAACGACAGGTCGAGAAGGTGGACAACGCCATGACCGACGGAAAGGCTACCTAGTATGAAACCACGTTGCTGTCTTCGGTCAACTTGTGTGGTCGGCGTTGTTTCCACCTGGAGGATTACTTTGAAACGAGCAGTTGCAGCGCCCTTGGCAGCGCAAGCCGCGCCCGGGCCCTCAGCTCGTCATCCTCAAGGCTCACGATGGGATGGGGTACAACAGAGAAAGGATAGTCGCCGATTCCCTTGATGTTGGCGATCATCTTGGCGGTGTTTACGAAGGGCTCGGTACAAATCAGCGCCGCAGGCTTCCCTGCCTTCTCCATGGTTATCGCGTCGTGCATACTGCACGAACTACAGGAGCCTCAATCACCGGTGGCGGTCACCACCAGGTCGCAACTCTCCAGCAACTCGTTTATTATCTGCTCCGGCGCCGGTCGGGTTGGGTCCCCTTTGTTCAGTCGGACTACTCCGCCAAAGTCATAGGTGTCTTGAAGGAGGGAGTACAGATTGTCCAGCAGCTTGTCGGCATTGCGTTTGCCGTTCGCCAAAAGACCTATGACCTTCCCGTTGAGGTCGCCAGGCCTCAACGCGAGCTCTGTGCTGTCTGGGAGTGGCTCGACCGTGGGATCGAGCAACGTAAACTTTCGAACTTCGGTGGTCATGAGGTCCTCCTGACTCTACTCTGGTTGAATTATAGCTCCAACCGACCGGTTCTGGCTTTCAAAACCCAGGCCCCTGTGTCCGCTCCGCCCGGTTGCACGTTGGAGCGGTCCCATCACAGGATGCGGCTGGTATCGATCTCTCTAGTGAATGACTTGGCGTTGCTGCCCTTGGACCAGCGAGGCACTATCGTAGGCCACGGACCACCCTGTCCACCAGCAGCCAGCAGCACTACCGCCTCCGGAGTCATGCAGACCGGTATTTCTTCGCCTTCGGTGCCTGGCTGGGGCAGCTCCGCCCTATAAACGGCCGCCCACTCTGCCCTCGTTCTTCGAGCTTTCCGGTACAGGAATTCCCTGACCATTGCCTTGCTCCAGTTGGCCTCTTTAAAGAATGCGGCGTATTCCGGCGGCATTATCAGCAATATTTCACCGTGTCCGTGAGAGAAACCCAGCATGCTGTCGGCTACGGCCGTTAGCACCATTTCAGGGGTGCCGGCCCGTCGCTGTTCGAGCTGAGTGGGGCCAAGGCATGGGAAAACCGTAACCGTGCTTGCCTCCGCTGGAAAGCCTCTCTCGACGTGGAGAGGTTCCCATGGACTGTTCTCCTCATCCTCCGCTATACAGTAGGTGAACTTGCCCGGGTGGCCGATAGTGGACCGGTCCAAGACTCCCGGGTGGTTCTCCAGGACGTTGATGAGCAGCAGCCGGATGGCTCTCCCTACCGTGGCGTTGGCCCTGCGGTCCGGCCCAGGGCCGAATAGATTGAACCCGCTATTGAACCCTAGCTTGTGCCTGATAGGGCCATTTATCACCAGCAAGGGCGCCGACCCGCTGGTGCTGGCTGAGCTACCGTGGAGGTTGAACTCGGGCGGCACCATACACTCGACGGCGGCCAGGATCACCGGCATATACTCAGGGAGGCACCCGGCCATTACAGCGTTCACGGCCACCTTCTCGGCCGTAATCACACGGCCACGAACCGGCTCTACTCCGATGACGTCGGATGGATGGCGTCCTACGAAGTCGAGGAACTCCAGCACCCTGTCTTGCGTCGGCGGAATAACGGGCAAGCCATCGGTCCAACCCTTTTGATAACAGAGCTCGATGGCATCATTCAGGGTTCCGGTGACGTCGACGCGCTTCGAAGTAAGAGTATCCGGGCTAAGACTCATTGCATTACCTTAACGGCGATTTTCGGTATCTTACCATAACGGTTAAGGCGGCTCAAACAGCGATCCAACACCTACGGATTATAGGGGCCAACTTATATTGACATTGTTTATGTATACTGCTAGAATTCAGGTCGAATCTGAATATAGACGCGGTGAAGGGGAGTAGTAAGGGTACTGTGTCCCAGAGAGCCGGCGGATGGTGAAAAGTCGGCGGCGAAAAGGCCCTGAACTCGCCTTGGAGCGTCCTGCCTGAAAGGCCACAAAACGGCAAGTAGGGTCAGGCGGGTGACTCCGTTACATGTCTCAAGTTGCCTCGGCGGGTCCAGCCGGTCGAGGGAAAAAGGGTGGTACCGCGGGAAGCCAAACCCGTCCCTTTGGGACGGGATTTTTTATTGATATGCGGGGAACGAAAAAGTGAAACTTACGGGCGCCCAGATAGTCTGTGAAAGTCTCCTCCGAGAGGGTGTTGACGTGGCCTTTGGACTGCCCGGAGGCGCTATCCTGCCACTCTATGGAGTGCTGCCCGAGTACCCCCAGTTGCGCCACATCCTAGTACGGCACGAGCAAGCGGCCGCAATGGCTGCGGATGGATATGCCCGCGTCACGGGCCGTGTTGGAGTGGCCATAGCGACATCAGGGCCTGGCGCCACCAATCTCGTAACCGGGATCGCTTCGGCTCAGATGGACTCGATACCCATAGTCGTGATCACGGGCCAGGTGCCAAGGGCCGCGATAGGTCGGGACGCGTTCCAGGAGACAGACATCTCTGGAATTACGCTGCCTATCACCAAGCACAACTACCTGGTGATGAGCGCCGCGGAGATACCGACCGCCATCAAAGAAGCGTTCCATATCGCCAACACGGGCAGACCTGGCCCGGTTCTCGTCGACATCCCAAAGGATGTGCTCCAGTCAGAGAAGGCCGACTTTTTCTACCCAGATTCCGTAGACCTTCCCGGATATAAACCAACTCTGGATGGACATCCAAGCCAGATCAAAAAGGCCGCCAAACTTATCGCGTCGGCCGAGAGGCCGGTGATACTGGCAGGCCACGGTATTACCCTTTCACGAGCTTATCAGGAGGTTCAGGAGCTGGCCGAAAAGGCCCAGATACCCGTGATAACCACCCTCCTGGGCATAAGCTCATTCCCGACGGACCACTTCCTGAACGTGGGGATGCCTGGAATGCACGGCATGGCCTACGCCAGCATCGCCATACAAGAAGCAGACCTGCTCATCTCCCTGGGTATGCGCTTCGACGACCGGGTTACTGGCCGGATAAGCGACTTTGCGCCCAAGGCAAAGGTGATCCACGTCGACGTTGACCCATCCGAGATCGGCAAAAACGTTAAGGCGGCAGTGCCAATCGTAGGTGACATCAAGAGGGTACTCAGGGACCTTCTACCCCAGGTGGACCACAAGGTCCACACCGAGTGGGTCAAGCGGATAGAACAGCTTCGGGTTGAGCATCCATCCCATAACGTCAGGGAAACGGACAAGCTTCTTCCCCAGTACATACTCAAAGAGCTGTCCCGGATCACCGACGGGAAAGCCATCATCGTGACGGGGGTCGGGCAACACCAGATGTGGGCTGCACAGCATTACGGCTTCAAGGTGCACAACAGCCTGGTAACATCGGGCGGCCTTGGGTCCATGGGTTTCGAGGTTCCGGCGGCCCTGGGCGCCAAAGTCGGCGCACCCGACCGGCCGGTATGGTCCATCGCCGGCGACGGAGGGTTCCAGATGACTTTGTGCGACCTGGCCACGGCCGTGGAGAACAATATACCTGTCAAGTTCGCGATCTTTAACAACAACTTCCTTGGGATGGTGAGGCAGTGGCAGGACTTTTTCTACAACAAGGCCTACACGGCCACTAAATATACCCACAACCCGGATTTCGTCAAGCTGGCCGAAGCGTACGGAATCACCGGTATCAGAGTAACCGACAAGGCTCAAGTGGCTGCGGCCATTGACCAGGCTACGGATGACCCGGGCCCTGTCGTTATCGACTTCGTCGTCGAGCCGGAGGAAAACGTTTTCCCAATGATCCCGGCTGGAGAAAGCGTAGCCCAGATGCTCGAGGAGCCATACTTCCAGACCACGACTCAGGGCAGGAGCACAGACCGATGACAGATCTACGGCACACGATAGTCGCACTTGTGGCGGACAGGCCCGGTGTGCTCAACCGAGTATCCAGCATGTTTCGCAGGAGGGGATTCAACATAGCCAGCCTGGCTGTTGGCCAGAGCGAGTTGCCCTCGCTTTCCAGGATGACCTTCGTGGTCGACGGAGACGACCGCATCATCGAGCAGGTAACAAAGCAGCTCAACAAGCTCATCGACGTAATCAAGGTTTCGGAGCTGAAAGAAGAGGAAATCGTGAACCGGGAGCTGGCCCTGATCAAAGTGCGGGCCAACGCGACCACGCGGAACGAGATAATTCAGATTATCGACATTTTCCGGGCGAAAATTTTGGACGTGAGTCCTCAGTCGGTCATCATCGAAGTGACCGGTGAAGAGGACAAGATAAACGCCTTGTACAACTTACTGAAGCCCTTCGGGGTCCGAGAGCTGATGCGCACGGGCCGGATTGCTATGTCGCGCGGCTCCGTTGAAGGCAAGTCTGATAGAGTCAAAGTCGATTCCAACGGCGCCGGCAAGGACGGCAACGTCTAAAAATGATCTTATCCTTCGTCCGCCTCTGGCGGATCAGGATGAGCGGATTAGGTGCCCTTGCACCGCCCAGGGCGAGCCGACTGTAACCCGCTCATGGTGAGCCAGTCGAACCATGAAGACGTAGATCAGCTAGGAGAATAAATAAGGATGACGACAGCACCTAGGGTGAAAGCCTACTACGACGATGATGCAAACCTGGACCTGCTCACGGGCAAGACTATCGGCATCGTCGGATACGGCAGCCAGGGCCATGCCCATGCCCTGAATCTTAAAGACAGCGGCCAGAAAGTCGTTGTAGGCCTTCCATCAACCAGCAAGAGCCGGGAAGTTGCGCGAAAGGCCGGACTCGAGGTAGCGGATATCGCCGAGGTGTCCAAAGAGTCCGATGTGCTAATGATCGTTATCCCTGACCACATCCAGGGGCCGGTCTACAAAGAGTCCATCGAACCCAACTTGAAGCCAGGCACCTATCTGATGTTCGCTCACGGATTCAACATCCACTATAGGCAGGTCGTTCCCGATGCAAGTCTGAACGTGTCGATGGTGGCCCCCAAAGCACCCGGTCACAGAATGAGAGAGATGTTCACCGAGGGAATGGGAGTTCCGGCGCTAATCGCGATCCAGCAGGACGCAACCGGGGACGCCAAGGACATAACACTGGCCTACGCCAAGGGCGTCGGTTGCACCGGCGCTGGAGTGCTGGAGACAACCTTCAAGGACGAGACCGAGACCGACCTTTTCGGAGAGCAGAGCGTTCTTTGCGGCGGGGTCACCTCGCTGATCAAGAACGCATACGAGACGCTGGTAGAGGCCGGGTATCCCCCGGAACTGGCCTACTTCGAGTGCCTCCACGAGGTGAAGCTGATCGTCGACTTGATCTTTCAGGGAGGCTTCAAGTACATGCGGTACTCGGTCAGCGACACCGCCGAGTACGGAGACCTGAGCCGGGGCCCGAAGGTCGTAGACGAGCACGTACGAAGCAACATGAAGTCGATCCTCAAGGACATACAGGACGGCACGTTCGCCAAGGAGTGGATGGCCGAAAACGACGAAGGCAGGATGCGGTTCGAGCAATTGCGCAGGGATGCGGCCGACCATGACATTGAAGAGGTTGGTAAGAGACTTCGGCGCATGATGCCGTGGCTGAACCCAAAAGAGATGTGACTTATGTCAAGTAGGGACTATAAGACAATCAAGGAGGTTGAGGTGAGCGTAGTTCGCCACCGCACCCGGGTCCTGGCAGGGCTTGGGGTGGCGGACTACGGTATCCTTCGTACCCTTTCTGAGCCGCGCCGTAAGGATGCGGCATATGGCTGCTTTTCAGCACACGACAACTACTCAGAAAGGGATGACTAAAATGGCAGAGAAGAGAATAAAGATTTTCGACACCACACTGCGGGACGGGGAGCAATCCGCAGGCATCGGTATGACAGGCGATGAGAAGCTGGAGATCGCTCGACAGCTCGCCAAGCTCCGAGTAGACGTCATAGAGGCGGGATTCGCGGCCAGCTCGCCCGGAGACTTCGAGGCAGTATCAACGATAGCCAAAGAGGTCAAGGGGCCGGTCATCGCGTCCCTGGCACGAGCCCATCCTAACGACGTGGACAAGGCCTGGGAGGCCGTAAAGCATGGAGAGAGCCCTCGCATCCACGTGTTCCTCTCCAGCTCCGACATACACCTGCTGCATCAGCTTCGGAAGAACCGTGAGGACGTCATGGACATGGCCGTATCGATGGTGGAGCGGGCCAAGAAATACTGCTCCGACGTCGAGTTCTCGGCCATGGATGCCACACGCACCCAGCCCGAATACCTCTACGAGATGTACCGGGCGGTAATCGGTGCGGGCGCTACCACGATAAACGTCGCCGATACGGTAGGCTACGCCATACCCTCTGGCTTCGCTCAGCTTATCAGAGACATCCGAGAGAACGTCTCCAACATAGACAAGGCTGCCATTAGCGTGCACTGCCATAACGACCTCGGCCTGGCGGTATCCAACAGTCTGGCCGCTGTCGAGGCGGGAGCGGGGCAGGTGGAGTCCTGTATCAACGGGATAGGTGAAAGGGCAGGCAATGCTGCTCTGGAAGAGATCGTTATGGCCATCCATACCCGCAAGGACCTCTTCGACGTAGCCACCAACATCGACACCACCCAGATATATCCGACCAGCCGGATGGTCAGCCGCATAACCGGCATGAACATCCAGCCGAACAAGTCGGTGGTGGGCGAGAACTCTTTTCGCCACGCTTCAGGTATTCACCAGGACGGGATCCTTAAAGAGCGCACCACATACGAGCTGATGGATCCTATCTCAATAGGCAGGCCGGGGAACGTCCTTGTCCTTGGCAAGCTCAGCGGCCGGGCAGGACTTCGCGCCCGCCTGGAAGCCCTCGGGTTTATCCTGTCGAAAGAAGACCTGGACGAGGTGTTCGAGGAGTTCAAAAACCTGGCGGACAAGAAGAACGAGGTAACCGACAGGGACCTGGAGTCCCTGATGGACGAGCAAAAGCGGGTGGCCGCCGAGCCGGTGACCTATACCCTCGACCACGTCCAGTTCTCCGGCGGAGACCATGACATCGCCACCGCCACCGTCCGGATAATTGGTCCCGACGACCGGGTACTCAGCGACGCGTCTACCGGCAACGGGCCGGTAGACGCCGTCTGTAACGCTGTCCAGCGGGCCACCGGCACGCCTCCGACCAGCCTGGTGGACTTCAACGTCCACTCCATCACCGAAGGTCTAGACGCCCAAGGTGAGGTGGTCATCAGGTTGCAGCAAAATGGGAACATATACACCGGGCGTGGCGCGCACACCGACATCATTGTCGCCAGCGCCAAGGCGTACCTGAGTGCGCTTAACCGGTTGCTGGCCCACGAGGGTGAGATCAAGATAGCGGCCCCCATAGTCCCCTAGCCGCTACAGGCTTCGTCCTCTGTCTAACTCCCCAACCGAGGGCGAATAGTTGCTTTCGCTTTCCTAGCCAGGTTAAGGTAGCGAGGTAGCTATGATGTGATCTGTAGGTACCCCACGAGGAGGGGCACAGATGCAGAGCCCCAATCGAGGGTAGGTCCGGAGGACCTCATGGTGGTCCGCCTGAGGCGGACCACCATGAACCAGTGTCGGCGGTGCAAAGGGAGTGTCCAGAGGGGGTTCCCCCTCTGGCGGGGTTATTGGGGGACACCCCCAATAACCCTTTATATTCCCCCTTCCTGGAGGAAGGGAGTCAGGGACATCTGCGATTGGTATATTTAATGTCGTCTCTTGGGTTCGGCAAGCCTGTCCTGATCCTTGAGGGATCGAGGAGAGAGTCACAATGCCTAAGACAATGTTCGAGAAAATTTGGGACTCCCACCTGGTCGTGGAAGAGCACCAGCGTGCTCTTCTGTACATAGACCTGCACCTGGTGCACGAGGTTACCTCCCCCCAGGCCTTCGAAGGGCTGCGTCTGGCTGGGAGAAAAGTGCGTCGGCCAGACCTGACTATCGCAACGGTGGACCACGATGTTCCCACATGGGAACGGAGCCTGCCGACAACTGACCCTATCGCAAAGCAACAACTGGAGGCCCTCAGTAAAAACGTTGAAGATTTCAACATCACTTTTTATGACATCAACAGTCCAGGCCAGGGGATCGTCCACGTAATCGGCCCCGAGCAGGGGTATACCCAGCCTGGTAAGACCATCGTCTGCGGGGATAGCCATACTTCGACCCATGGGGCCTTCGGCGCCCTGGCCTTCGGCATCGGTACGACCGAGGTCGAGCACGTAATGGCGACCCAGTGCATATGGCAGCAGCGTCCCAGGACTATGGAGATACGGGTTAACGGGAAGCTGCCCGAGGGTGTCACGGCCAAGGACGTCATTTTAGGGATAATCGGACACATGGGTGTCTCCGGCGCCACGGGCCACGTGATCGAATACACCGGCGAGGCCATCCGGTCCCTGTCCATGGAAGGGCGTTTGACCGTATGTAACATGTCTATCGAAGGAGGGGCACGCGCCGGAATGATCGCGCCCGACGACACCACCTTTGACTACATGCGGGGCCGGCCACAGGTACCCCAGGGTGCGGAATTTGACGAGGCCGTGGAACGCTGGAGGGGTCTGACCACGGACCCGGGCGCATCCTTCGACACGGTGGTTGAAATAGACGCGTCCACCCTTCAGCCCTTCGTTACCTGGGGTACCAACCCCGGGATGGTGGCCTCGATTAACGGCGCCGTGCCCGACCCCGACTCATTCGAAAAAGAGGCAGAACGAGAGGGCGCAGCTCGAGCCTTGCGATACATGGACCTGAAGCCTGGTACTCCGATAAAGGACATCGCAATCGACAGGGTGTTCATCGGCTCGTGCACCAACTCCCGGATCGAGGACCTCCGCGCCGCCGCGGGGATGGTGGAGGGGAAGAAGGTCGACCCAAAGGTGCGGGCAATGGCGGTACCGGGCTCAACCAGGGTCAAGAAGCAAGCGGAGGATGAGGGGCTGGACCAAATATTCAAGGCTGCCAATTTCGAGTGGCGGGAGTCGGGCTGCTCCATGTGCCTGGGTATGAACCCGGACGTGCTGGGGCCCGGTGAGCGGTGCGCCTCCACCTCCAATCGCAACTTCGAGGGACGCCAGGGCAAGGGCGGACGCACCCACCTGGTCAGCCCCCAGATGGCGGCTGCAGCGGCCATCGCCGGCCACTTCGTCGACATCCGCGACTGGGAGGCAAACGATGAATAGTTTAAGTGGGACCGCCCTAGGAGATTACGGTGCCAAAGTATTCCGACGGGACTTCTTCACGTGCGTTTATTGCGGTTTTGATGGCAGATTGTTCGATAGCTGGATGCAATTAAGCGTAGACCACATTCGCCCACAGCGCACCGGAGGAGACAATAGCCTGGAGAATCTCGCAACCGCTTGCAAGGCCTGCAACTCAATAACCAGCCGGATGAGATTCACAGCCGATACCAGTAAGGAACAAATCCTGGAGGACAAGAGAGAACGTGTCAAGCAGCGCCGGAAGGAGTTCTACGATTGGTGGCTAAAGAACGTCGCACCCCTTTACTTGTACCGCCCGCTACGATAGGTGGTTAAAGAGGTGTCCATCCCGACAAGTCGGGATGGCGGTCCGCCTCAGGCGGATCACCATGAGCATCAAACAAGGGAGTCCAGAGGGGAATCCCCTCTGGCGGGGGTCCGGGGGCGTCCCCCGATCTTATGCCAGGGGGATGGTCGAAAGGTATGATAGGGGCATCGTGCCCATGCCAATAAAAGTTGCGAGTGAGCCAGGGGGGAAAGATGGAACCATTTGTAAAACATGAGGGGATAGTCGTGCCGCTGGACCGGGCCGACGTGGACACCGACCAGATCATGCCCGCCGAGTTCCTGAAGCGCATCGAGAGAACGGGCTTCGGCCAGTTCTTATTCAACTCATGGCGCCGTCTTGAGGACGGAACCCCCAACCCGGACTTCATCCTGAATAACCCAAAGTACGAAGGCGCCAGCATCCTGGTGGCCAGGCGCAACTTCGGCTGCGGCTCATCCCGGGAGCACGCCCCGTGGGCTCTACATGACCACGGGTTCCGAGCCCTGATCGCCCCCAGCTTCGCCGACATCTTCGTAAACAACTGCTTTCAGAACGGGCTGCTGCCGGTGGTGCTCGACGAGGATTCGGTGGACTTCTTGATGAAGAAGACGCTGGCCTCGCCGGGCTACAAGCTGATCGTAGACCTGGAAAGCCGCACCATTACCGATGGCGAAAGCTTTTCCCGCACCTTCGAGGTGGACGATACCCGCCGCCACAAGCTGCTAAAGGGCCTGGACGACATCGCCAACACCCTCCAGTTCGAAGGCCAAATCGCGGCCTACGAGAACAGCCACAGCTAGCAACGATAAACAAAAACCTCTCGAGTGCTCAAAGGAAGTCCTTCTGGGCACCCCCTCCAGAGCTGCTACTCCTTAGCCCGAATCCACCGAAGGACGGCCTTGGGGACAGGCCTTGAAGAAGCTAGAGGGTGCTCCTCTGAATCTGGGATAATGGTTTTGGAACAGAAACCCGCCCGGAAACAAGGAGCACCCAATAGATGCTGCCACAGAACAAACCCGACCGTATCCGCATCCTCTTTGACGACCATCGCCTGGTGGCCAATGCCGGCCTGCTCCTTCCGGCCACCCTAGCCCGGCACCTGGGCCTGCGGGAACTCGTCGACCATCACCTTGACCTCGGCGGAGCGCCGGGACGGGCGAACACCGGGGACAAGATGCTGACGCTGGTCGCTTCCGCGCTGGCAGGCGGCGACTGCATCGACGACGCCGATGCGCTGCGCGCTGGTGGGACGGTCGGTGTTCTAGGCTGCGTGGTCAAGGCGCCATCCACCCTGGGGACCTTCCTGCGCAGCTTCCGGTGGGGGCATGTCCGTCAACTCGACCGCGTGAGCCGCCAGTTGTTGGCCCGGGCCTGGGCCGCTGGGGCCGGACCCGGCGACTCGCCCCTGACCATCGACCTTGATTCGACCATCTGCGAGACCTATGGACTGGCCAAGGAGGGAGCGCGCCACCACGGCTATACCGGCGCCCGCGGCTATCACCCGCTGCTGGCCATTGCCGCCGGCACCGGAGACGTGCTGATGTCCCGGCTGCGCGAGGGCCGGGCCAACACCGCCCGTGGCGCCGCCCACTTCCTGCGTGAGACGGTGGGGCGGGTGCGCTACGGCGGGGCCAGGGGACAACTCACGGTGCGGGCCGACAGCGGCTTCTACGCCCACACTGTCGTTGCCGCCTGCCGGGAAATGGATGTCCGCTTCTCCATCACCATCCGCCAGCGTGCCAGCCTGCGGGACCTGATCGAGGCGATACCAGAGGAGGACTGGACTCCCATTCCCCACTGGATGGACGGCGCCGCCGATGTCGCCGAGACGACTTACACCCCGTTCCAGACCAAGCCGGACGCCCCGCCGGCGCGGCTCATTGTCCGGCGGGTGAAGCCGACACCCGGTTCCCAGCTGGCCCTCTTCGCCAAATACAGCTATCACGGCTTCATCACCGACCGGGACGGGGAGTTGCTCGAACTGGAGGCCGATCATCGCCGCCACGCCGAGGTCGAGAACGCCATACGCGACCTCAAGTACGGCGTCGGGCTGAACCACATGCCGTCGGGGCGCTTCGCCGCCAACGGCGCCTGGCTGGCGGTCCAGGTGATGGCGCATAACCTGGCCCGCTGGACGGCGCGGATTGGTCTGGGCGAGCGGACCGTGATCACCAAGACCCTCAGGCGGCGGGTCTTCGCTCTGGTGGGACGGATCACCCGCTCGGCGCGCCGCCTCACTTTGCATCTCCCCCGGCGCTGGCCCTGGGAAACCCAGTTCAGTCGCGCCTTGGCCCGGCTGCAAGCCATTCCGTTCCCGGCCTGACGGCCAGCCTGCAACTGACCCAACGTCCCCGCAATCTCGCGCCACCCCGGTCGCGAGAGTCCCCTGCTGCGTATCCTCTCGCCATCCCGCGCATCGCAACTCCCGCATAGGGCCTTAGGGGCCCTGTGCGGCGACTGAAGACCGTCCGCCGGCCTCCCATCTACCCCAAGACCCCAGGCCATCTCCCCTGTAGCTCCCTCACCCACCCCCTTCCGCTGTCCTCACGCCGTCCATCGGTGTCCTTCGGTGGATTCGGGCTTAGCTATTCAAGGCCATCCCTTTTAGCCGTATCCCGGTTACCGTAGCAGACTGCTGGAATGCGTGACAGGTGTAAATGTACCAATCCCGTTTAGTCCGTGTACTACCAAGGCATGGTACATCCCCACCCCCAAAAGTTAGTAGCCTCGCCGCTGTCCATTTGGTTCATTTGTAACTGGTGAAGGCAGCCGTTGGTAGATACAGTGGGAGAAGCAAAAGGCAAAAGGGATCAGTTAAGAAGTAGGTCTAGCATGAAAAGCCCAGGGTTTTGGCAGAAGACATATAAGAAGCGGGTTCTGGCCCTGGCAACTTACAGCGCGATAGGATTGGCTATTGTCATTTCAGCCACAATTTCGCCAATAGGCGACAAACTAGGGCTAGCATTGGGGCTTGGGGCCCTCGTTGGGCTAGCCGCAGCAGGGTTCCTTTCACGTTCCCACTATATCGCCAGGGCTGCTTTATTTTCCACTGGGTGGGCTTTGATTTACGGACTTAAGGCAGTCGGCGCACCTCTGCTTGAAATTCCAGTGTACCTTGCAATGGGCGGCCTCTGTCTCGCCATCGCTTGTCGACAGGACCATATTCCTGGCCTTCGACCCAGCATTTTTCCGTCAGGAGTCGGCGCCCGCTGGCATGTCTGGAGGTCACATTTCAAGACAACCGCTCTCCTGACTATGGCCTTTGCAGCACTGTCAGTTAGTCTGTTTTGGCTGGTAGAAGGTGCGGGGATCGACAATATTTTGCCAATAGCGGTTACGATAGGCTTGGCCACCCTCGGCGCGAAATACGCCAGCAGACTTAGACAATCCACGGACCGGGTCGCGAAAAGGTTACAAGGAACGATCCCCTCAGCCCCAGCCTTTCTATACTCCACCTTCTGGGCTTTCTTTATCGCTACCATCCTATTCAGTCTAGGCATTCTGATCCATTCCGGCTCTCACCAAGGCGTCGTGAGAGCAATGAACTCCAACCGAGACGATACATCGCATTGGGAGGATACCGATTTCACGGGGCTAGAGCACTCCTCTTTGGATAGTGTTAACTACCGTACTCACGCCGACGGCCTCCACTCGCCGATCCTACCGCACTCATTTGAATCGTTCACGACCAACCCCGGGAAGGAAAACTGCCTACTATATGACACGGGAGTAAGGTATTGCGATCCTGTCAACTTGGTCTTCCTGGGCCAGACTCTTGAGGATGTGAAGCTGAGCCTTCTGGCCGCAGGGTGGATCAACAGTACCAGAAGAGGCTCTGACCAGTTTCTAAGATCGCAGACCCAGGGTTTTCGCCAGCAGGACCTTCAACTACTTTTTTACGAAAGCCTAAGGTCCCGTTACCATGTGCGCCTCTGGGACGTACCTGGCCAGATGATGGTGGTGGGTGCCGTACACCATGAAGAAGGCGTTTATCACCACAAAATTGACATGGATTGGGACGAAGCTCAACGGTTTGTAGAGAAGCAATTCTGCGGCGACGAGTGTGGCACGAGCGAGCTGTTGTCGAATCTCTCTTTCGTGCAAGGGGATACCGAATCCTGGAGGGGGCTGGCCAACGACGGACGGGCTGCATTAATTTCAGCGCCGGAGTAGTGCGTCAAGGCGGATTTGATGAAGTTTAGATCATACGGATTCCTGCACATCATGAATTCGTCTTTTAGCCGAATCGACCCCAGACACCTGGTTGAATTGATGATCGTTGTGGGCGCCTACTTCGTCTACCAGATTATTGGCAAATTTGGGATACCAAATGTCGAAGCTGTCGCCTACGAAAATGCCTTCAGGGTCATATCCTTTGAAACGGCTATGGGATTGTTCTGGGAACAGAGGTGGCAAGTTTGGGCCTTAGAGAACTTCAAGGTGGTGATCATTTTCTTAAATTGGGTCTACACGCTGGGCTATTGGCCCATCATCTTCACCACGGCAACTATCCTGTACATCAAAGACCGACCCAGATACGTTTATTATCGGAACATTATTCTTTGCAGCTTCGCTCTAGCCCTGATAGTCTTCTCCACGCTTCCACTGGCGCCACCCAGGTTCCTTCCAGAGTATGGCTTCGTTAACACCATCGAGCTATTCGGTCCATCTATTTACGGTAGCCGTGACATGGCTCCCTACTACAACATGTTCGCTGCAATGCCGAGTCTGCATCTCGGCTGGACGTTGTTACTGGGCGTGTTGTTTGTTCGAACAAAGTACATCTGGCTGAAGGCCTTCGGTGTCATTTATCCTACCCTTACCTTCTTTGCCATCACCATGACCGGGAACCACTACATCATAGATGCGGTGGGTGGTGCTGCGGTCCTCCTTGCAGCATATCCCCTGTATGAGAGGTTCCTTCACCTGAAACTCCGCTTCCCCCAAACGCTGGCCGTTGCTAAATCCATGTGGCCGGGCCGCCGTTAGTTCCTGTGACTTGGACTGTGGGGTAACTAGTATGTGCGTCATGGCGGAGGTGGGATGCGGGCGGCATCCTTGGACTAAGGAGCACGTCGGCGGGCAAGCTCTAGCTTTAGACTCTCCTCGCCCTTGGCCATTGCCCAGCGATGATTGGCTGCGAAGATGGGCTTGAGAAAAAAGATAAATAGCGCAACAGGGGCTTATTGGCCCGAACCTTCCAGTCATATGTGAGATTGACCATAGGCCCTACCTGCTCCAACGTCCAGATGCCCCGACCGTTAAAATCTCCCCAGGCTTCAAGCGTGGAGCCATAGGGAGCTCGGGACTCGGTAACTCGAAACTGCCAGCGCAATTTATACGGTAGAAAGCCCTTGGTATACAGACCGACCACTTTACCCACCCCACGCTCGTCGCCAGGCTCAAGAATGAACACTTCGAGGTAGACCGACGGCCACCAGCGGGTCAGGGAAGCCACATCTTCGAGGATATCGGAAACCTCTTGGATTGAGGTGGACCCCAAAATTCGGACAGGTGGCTAAGAGAGAGTCCCGCTCCTAAAATAGGACGGAAACAAGGAGCAGGACATGAAGCAAACACGTAAGAAGCACAGCCCAGTCTTCAAGGCCAAAGTGGCTTTGGCCGCGCTCCAAGGGGAGCACACCATTGCAGAGCTGGCCAGCCGGTTTGAAGTCCACCCGAGCCAGATCCATGCCTGGAAGAAGGCCTTGACTCAGGGGGCGCCGCACCTCTTTGAAAATGGTGCTGGACGTCAGGAGAAGGACCAAGAGGTCCTCACTGCCCAGCTCTACCAACAGATTGGGCAGCTCAAGGTGGAACGGGATTTTTTGTCACGGAGCTTCGGGTTGTGAGCCGGTCCCAACGCCGGGCCATGATTGACCGAGAAGAACCGAAGCTGTCTCTGGTGCGCCAGTGCGCCTTGCTGGGTATCAGCCGCTCCGCGTTGTACTACCTGCCAACCGAGGCCGGCGCCGAGGACTTGGAGTTGATGGCCCTCATAGACCAACAGTACCTGAAGACACCTTTCTACGGCTCCAGAAGGATGACTGCCTGGCTCAGAAATCACGGACACCAGGTCAACCGCAAGCGGGTCCGCCGGCTGATGCAGCTGATAGGCCTGGAGGCCATCTACCGGCGTCCCAACACCAGCAAGCCAAACCCAGGGCATAAGGTCTATCCGTACTTGCTCAGGGGGCTGGAGATCAACCGGGTCAACCAGGTGTGGGCCACCGACATCACCTACATACCCATGGCTCGGGGTTTCCTCTACTTGGTGGCCATCATGGACTGGCACAGCCGCTACGTGCTGGCCTGGCGGCTGTCCAACACCCTGGAGGTAGACTTCTGTGTTGCGGCTCTGGAAGAGGCCTTGAGCAAGGGTCGGCCACAGATCTTCAACACCGACCAGGGCAGCCAGTTCACCAGCGAGGCCTTCACCAGCATGCTGCTGGCGCAAGGCGTTCAAGTGAGCATGGACGGCAGGGGCCGGTGCATGGACAACGTCTTCGTGGAACGGCTGTGGCGCAGCATCAAGTACGAGGAGGTGTACCTGAAGGCATACCAAAATGGGACTGAGGCCAGAAAGGGGATTGGGGCTTATCTGGCCTTCTACAACCAAGAGCGGCCCCATCAAGCCCTGGGCTATCGGTCACCGGGTCAGGTGTTCCATGCAGTGAGCCCACAAAGGTGTTTACTGGAACTTCCACGAGCCTTACCATCGGATGAAGGTTTACGAGACACCCCAGCGGTAGACTCTCTTATTTTAGCCTCACCGCTGTCCTGATGATAGGGTCCACTTGAGTCTTCGCCTTCCACCTGCCAATCTGTGATGAAATGGTACTCATGTTTCGCCATAGGAACTTCCCCTCTTGAGGACAAACCGCGCCCTACTCCTCCAGGACGATGTCGCCGCTTTTGCCCCCGCGCTTGCTCACGAGCCTGACGTCCTGGATGCGCATCCCCCGGTCCACGGCCTTGCACATATCGTAGATAGTGAGGGCGGCCACAGATACCGCCGTCAACGCCTCCATCTCCACGCCGGTCTTGGCCGTGGCGGTGGCGGTGGCGCTGATTCGCACCCCACCTGCTTCTTCATCGGGCTCCAGCTCGACGGTCACGTGGTTCAGCGGGATGGGGTGGCAAAGTGGAATTAGCTGGGGAGTCCACTTGGCCGCTGTGATGCCGGCCAGCCTGGCAGTGGACAGCACGTCGCCCTTCTCTACAGAGCCCTCTTTGATGAGGCGCAACGTTTCGGGCTTCATGGATACGAATCCCCGAGCGACCGCCTCTCGCTCCGTGTCCAGCTTGGACCCCACATCCACCATCCGGGCCGTGCCCTCTTCGTCCAGGTGAGTTAGGGAGTCCAGTTGGGGAGTCTCGTCGACCTCGACGATAATGGGCTGGTCCTGGACGAGGCCGGCCTCCCAGCTAGCCCAGGCATCCGCTTCCTCGTTGCCAGGGTCTCCGTCGTGGCCCCTGACCCACTGGAATTTCACCTTCCTGGAGGCCACGGCCCGGTCCAGGCGGTCCCAAAGATCGTTGTTGACCCGCCTCTTCCAGTTCTTGGTCATGGTATTGACCACGTACTCGCTGTCGCTGCGGACCGTTGCCTCCGAGCCCTTCGGAGTTGCCTCCAGACCCTTGATGGCCGCCAGCACCTCCATGCGCTGGTTGGTCGTGCGCTCCTCACGCCCGGAGATGACGTGCTTGTCCTCGCCGTCGAAGAAGATAACGGCCGCCCAGCCCCCAGGACCCGGGTTCCCCTTACAGGCTCCATCGGTGTAGATGTCGATCTTCTGCTTTTTAGCCACCTTCAGCCGCCGATCTGGTACATTTCAACCTTCTTCGGGCGCTCCTCCACTTCGGTGAAGGATGTTCTTATCTCGGAGTACCGGTCTTCACGCCGGCTCCACACGCCGGTGATCAGGTCCCTAAGGTCGGCGTCGCTTGCGCCGGTCCTGAGGGCGCCCTTCAGGTCGGTGCCCTCGCTGGCGAAGAGGCAGGTATAGAGTTTACCGTCTGTGGATAGCCGGGCCCTGGTACAGTCTCCGCAGAAGGGCTTGGTAACGGACGCTATGATCCCAATTTCCCCGCTGCCGTCCGCGTACCGGTAACGAAGAGCCACCTCCCCCTTGTAGTTGGAATCCAGTGGCTCTAGGGGAAACTCGGAGTTTATGGTCTCCAATATCTCGCTGGCAGGGACTACCTGGTCCAGCTTCCAGCCGTTCAGGTTCCCCACGTCCATGTACTCGATAAAGCGCACAATGTGGCCGGTGCCTTTGAAACGCCGTGCCAGATCGAGGACCGTGTGGTCGTTGACTCCCCTCTTCACAACGGCGTTTATCTTGATGGGCCCCAAGCCCACGTCTTCCGCCTTCTCGATGCCACCAAGTACCCGTTCGGCGCTGTAGCCACGACCGTTCATCTGCTTGAATACTTTATCGTCCAGCGAGTCGAGGCTAACTGTAATCCTTTGGAGTCCGGCATCTTTGAAGGCATTGGCTTTCTGGGCCAGCAGATAGCCATTGGTGGTGAGAGTGAGGTCTTCGATCCCTTGGATCCTCGTTAGTAGAGCGACCAGTTCTTCCAGACCCCTTCTTACCAGGGGCTCGCCGCCAGTCAGCCTGAGTTTCTTAACGCCCAACCCCACGAAAATCCTGGTAAGTCTGTCGATCTCCTCGAAGGTGAGTAGCTCGGCTTTGGGAAGGAACTCGTACCGTTCGCCATATATCTCGGCGGGCATGCAGTAGGGGCACCGGAAATTGCATTTGTCGGTAACAGATATCCTGAGATCCCTGACGGGCCTGCCGAGCTTGTCCTTTATCGTATCCGTCATAGGGCTTTGAGGAGTTCCACAGCTTTTCTTGCCGCCCGGCCCCTGTGACTCAGGGCGTTTTTCTGGGCCACCGGCAGCTCGGCTGTCGTCAGACCAAGCTCGGGCAGATGGAACACCGGGTCGTATCCGAAACCATTGGTACCCTTCGGCTCGTAGTTGATAAGCCCTTCCACGGTGTCGGTAACCGTCTGGATTTCACCCGCAGGGTTGGCGATGGCTATGACACAGCGGAACCGGGCGGTCCGGCGCTCCCATTCCACGTCTTTCATATTTTCCAGAAGCAGTTTTACTCTGTCTTCGTCGGAGAGCCCAGGCCCTCCATATCGTGCCGACTGGACTCCCGGCGCCCCTTCCAGCGCATCCACCTCCAGACCCGAGTCGTCGCAAAAGGTGAGTAGTCCGCTCATGTTGGCGTACTCGCGCGCCTTTAGGGATGCGTTCTCTTCGAAGGACTGGCCTGTCTCCTCGACGTCGGTAGCGATCCCTATCTGGTCTAGGGATTTTATCTCGTAGGGAACCGTGTTAAGCAGCTCCTTAAACTCCTTTATCTTACCGATGTTCCTGGTGGCAACCAGCAGTTCGCGAGAGCCGTCCGCCCTTGAAACCCGGTAGCCAGACATTCCGTATCCTGACATTCGGAAAAACATGCTCTTTATACCCATGTCTCACTCCGCCATCTAATCAAGAATATTCTACTCTCACAAGGGAACGCAGACAAAGCTGAAACTCTCAGGGTCTTTTTAATTGTCATTGCTTCAGGGCTCTGCCCTTCGCAATGACCGTCGGGGATAACTAAAAGACCCAGCTGAAACCCACAGGATGGGATGGCATTGGGGAGGCGGTTGAGGACTCTAGGGCTGGTCCGCCGCCAACACAGGCTCAAGTGAGTGATTGAACTGGACCTTGTCCAGGCGAGAGAGGTCATGAAAGGAGTCTATCCACCTGATGGTTCCTGAACGAGAGCGCATGACAATCGACTGAGTCTGGGCTCTGTCACCGAAGAAGCGGACTCCCTTGAGCAGCTCTCCACTGCTGGCGCCCGTGGCCGCAAAGAACACATCCCCTCCCCCTACCATATCATCGGTAGCGTAGACCCTCTCAAAGTCGATCCCAGCGGCCTGGGCTTCCCGCCGCTCTTCATCGTTGCGAGGCCATGCCTTCGCCTGGATAGCGCCGCCGGTGCATCGGATGGCCGCTGCAGCCAGGACGCCCTCGGGGGTGCCACCGATTCCCATCAGCACGTCGACTCCGGATTCAGGTAGCGCCGCGTGTATCGCCGCTGCAACGTCGCCGTCGGAGATAAGTTTAACCCTGGCGCCCGCTTCACGTATATCTGCCAGGAGCTGCTGGTGGCGGGGCCTATCCAGGACCACCACGGTGAGGTCCTGGACGCTCATCCCTTTAGCCTCCGCGATGTTCTGGAGGTTGACGGCTACCGGTGCGCTGATGTCGATGGCGTCTTTCGCCTCTCGCCCAACGGCAATCTTGTCCATGTACACGAATTCCATGGGACAGTTCATGGTGCCGCGGGCCGACAGGGCCACGACGGCGATAGCGCCTGGGAGCCCCTTCGATAGAAGGGTGGTGCCGTCTATCGGGTCGACTGCGATGTCCACTTTGGGATCTGAGCCGTCTCCGATGCGTTCACCGATATACAGCATCGGCGCTTCGTCCTTTTCACCCTCGCCGATGACGACGATGCCATCCATGGGAACGGCGCCCAGGGTGAACCGCATGGCGTCTACCGCGGCCTGGTCCACCATCTCCTTGTCCCCCATGCCCATGAAGCGGGCCGCGGACATAGCGGCCGCCTCGGTCACTCGAACCAGCTCCATGGCGATGTTGCGCTCGATGGGTTTCCGTATCAATCCGGATGTCATACCAAGCCTCCTCAAAGGGATAATCGGAGCCACCCGATGCGAAGTGCCTAAACGCTACACAGCGGTTATCTCTTTTTCCATCTCAGGGGTGTAGCGGCCCTGCCGGGCCGCGCTGGTGACATATGAACGGTGGTAGAAGGCCTGCTGGGCCTTCTTGACGTTGCCGGTCTGACCGCGCCATGCATTCAACGGCGCCGCCTGGAGACCTCGGCCGTAGGAGAAACTGAGCTGCCAGGGCGCTCCCACCGAGGCGGCCCACCTGTTGATGGCGTCCAGATTGACGGTTGCCTCTTCGTCGCTCTGGCCCCCGGATAGGAAGACAATCCCCGGGACCGCGGCAGGCACCGTTCGCTTGAAGCAGTTGATAGTCTTCTCCCCCACCTCTTCAGGGACGGCCCGGTTCTTGGCGGACTTACCGGACAGAACCATGTTGGGCTTGAGTAGGATGCCCTCGAGGACAACCCTCTGCTTGCCCAATTGGTGAAAGACCTCTCGCAAGGTGGCTTCGGTAACCTCGAAGCAACGGTCGATGCTGTGATCGCCGTCCATTAACACCTCCGGCTCGACTATCGGCACCAGATTGGCCTCCTGGCTCAAAGCGGCGCAGCGAGCCAGGGCATGTGCGTTGGTTTCGATACAATAGCGACTGGGGATGTCTTGGCCTATGGTGATGACAGCACGCCACTTGGTAAAGCGGGCGCCCAGATCGTAATACTCCGCCAGCCGTTCTCCGAGGCCGTCCAAACCCTCGGTCACGGTTTCACCGTTGCTCCCGGCCAGGGGCTTGGCTCCGTTGTCGACCTTTATGCCGGGGATGATGCCCTGGTCGATTAGCAGTTTGACCAGGGGAGTTCCATCGGCCCCGTCCTGCTTTATAGTCTCATCGTAGAGGATCACGCCGCTGATGTACTTGGCGGCGCCCTCTGTGCGAAAGAGCATCTCCCGGTAGTCGCGGCGGCTGTCTTTGGTGGACTCCGCGTTGATGGAGTCGAATCTTTTCTTTATGGTTCCCGAACTTTCGTCGGCGGCGAGAATGCCTTTACCTGACGCAACGAGGGCGTGGGAGGTGTCGACAAGCTGCTGAAGATTCATGATCGGCCTCCTTGTTGCAGATGGGGTGAGGTCAACCGGAGCAGGAATTGAATCTAATCTATCAAATGGCTTGTGTACCTGTCAAACAATGAAACCAGAGGTAGAATTCTCACATCCATTGGTTACGAACGATTGTGAGAGCTATTTGATACGAATCTCGTCACAAAGTAGGGTGTATTTAAAATAAGTCGTGCCGAGCCATTTGGCCATGCTAGCCGGCAGGCCCCCTGGCATGAACCACTTCTTTAACCTTCCGCTCGATATAGGAACGGGGGAGCATCACCGATCTGTTGCATTTCTGGCATTTCAGGGATATATCTGCTCCCAGGCGCATCACCTCCCACATATCGTTGCCACATGGATGCGCCTTTTTCAGCCTGAGAACATCCCCGAGCCTGAGCTCTAGGACCACCCTTTACCCTCCCGACTTAGCACGTCGTTGATCTGGTCCCGCAACGCCACTGCTTCTCGGCGGGCCGCCTGAGGGAAGTCCTTGTCCCTGGAGGCGTAGATGATCTGCCGTGAGGAGCTGATGATCGCCAGCCTGCCTCTGCCATCGGTCCCGTAACGGACCACTTCCCCAAGGTCGCCGCCCTGGGCCCCGACGCCGGGTATGAGGAATGGCATGCCCGGACATAAACGCCTGAGCTCCTTTAGCTCTGCTGGGTATGTGGCCCCTACGACCAGACCCAGGTTTCCATCGTTGCTCAAATCCCGATATGTAATCGCTACTTGTTGATATAGAGGGAGGGTCGTCTCACCATCCAGTCCCTGCACCTGAAGGTCTTGCAGGTCTCCTGCGCCTGGATTGGAGCTGCGGCACCATATGAATACTCCCTTGTCCCCGAATTCCAGGAATGGGAGTACCGTGTCTTTGCCACCGTAACCATTCACCGTCGTCGCGTCGAAACCCCAAACCTGGAATAGGGATTTGGCATAGGTTTTGGCAGAACCGCCCACGTCACCCCGCTTAGCATCGCCTATAACCAGTAGGTCTCCCGATACGTGGCGTACGTAATCGACCGTCTGCGCCAATGCTTTCAGGCCGTCGAGGCCCAGCGCTTCATAGAAAGCCAGATTGGGTTTGTAACCACAGACAAGGTCGGCGGTGGCGTCGATAATCGCCTGATTGAACCGGAACACCTCACTCGCAGGTACAGGCATCAGAGCGGGGTCCGGGTCCAGACCCACGCACAGGAGGCTTTTGGTGGACTCGCAGGCCCTTTGCAGCTTCTCTGGAAATCCAAGCATAACTTTCGCCAAGAGTATACAGGATTTTGCGGGAGACACCGAGGAACTCATAATGGGGCGCCGGGCATTAGCCCGCTCACCCTGAGCATCGTCGAAGGGGAGCGCGTGTCCGCTCTGGTTCGACAAGCTCACCACGAGCGGTATAGGTGGCTCACCAAGAGCGGTAGGAAAGGTTAGTCCTGAAAGACACAATGGGGTCAGTGTGAGCAGTGGTCTGATTTCCAACCCGCTCACCCTGAGCATCGTCGAAGGGTGGAGGGCGATCCGCTCTGGTTCGACAAGCTCACCATGAGCGGTAGGGATGAGTAATATGGGCGGTTGATGCGCTACCAGCAGCTTGATAACATGGCCGAACACTTGGGGAGAGGATGCCAGATTGCGTCTTGGACAACTGATCGAGGGGCGCTTCATCGAGCGCCTGAACCGTTTCGCGGCCCTGGTCGAGATCGACAGCCGCGAAAGCCTCGTCCACGTAGCCAACTCGGGACGTATGAAGGAGCTGCTGGTCCGAGGGAACCGGGTGCTGGTCAGGCCTGCCAACGGCGCACACCGAAAGACCGCTTTCGACCTCGCCCTTGTGGATTTGGGCGATATCCTGTGTTCGGCTGACGCCCGCTTGCCCCCTTTCCTGATACAAGAAGCCATCGAGCAGGGTAGGTTACCTCAGTTCAACGGCTATAACGGCATCATCAGGGAAGCTACTTACGGCGAAAGCCGGCTAGACCTGCTGCTCAAGAGTCAGCAGTCCACTTGCTACATAGAGACCAAATCGGTGACCCTGGTGGTAGACGGCATCGGTCTTTTCCCGGACGCGCCAACCATACGTGGAACTAAGCACGTGGCCAGTCTGGCTCGGGCGGTGGGCGAGGGTCACCGGGCTTCGGTGATCTTCGTCGTGCAGCGTGAGGACGCCGAAGCGATGACCCCCAACGACGCTGCCGACCCACAGTTCGGAGCAGCCCTGCGTAAGGCGGCGAAGCAGGGCGTGGAGGCATATGCCTACAGGTGTCATGTAACTACTGAGCAAATCAGGATAGCCGACGAGATCCCCGTGAGGCTGTGACAGAGCGGCAGGGCTCAGTCTGGGGTCTTCAATGCCAGATCAGGGTGCCGGGCCCGCACCATCCTGAGCATCCCATCCCGCCAGTGGACTTTCGTACGCCCCACAAGCTGGTGCATCAGGGTCAGGTCGAGGGAAATCGTCCCGAAGGCTGGCTCGGTAGGTACCAACCTGGGTTCCATGCCGACTAACTGGCCCAGGTAATCGCACCAGCTTTGCTGGCTCACCCGCTCACTACCTCCCCAGTTGACTACTATGGGCGGTACCTGGGCATGGGCCAGGAAGCGGGGGATATGTCCCTTATAGTCGTCCTCGTGAAGGGGGTTGTAGTAGCTGTTCCCATCGGGGTGGACTGGGATCTCCCGGCCCTGAAGGATACTCTCCAAGTCCTTGGCGGGCACACCCCCGTTGGGGCCGTAGGGCACGTTCAGGCGGGCAATGAGAGTGGGAATGCCAAACTGGCCGCTGACGAATTTGACCATCGCCTCACCGGCGATCTTGGAGATGCTATAGGTGGGAACTATGAAGGCGGCTCGGTCCGCCAGTGGGTCATCTTCCTTGACGTCTTTGCCGCCCTTATTTTTGTACACCGCCGTGGTGGAGCAGTGGAAGAAGGCCTTGACCTTACGACAGTGGTACATCAGGCGCCCCATTCCGATAGCGTGAAGTTCCAGAGATGAGTTCCAGTTGGTGTCGTCAGTGGTGGCTAAGTTAAGAATGTAGGAAAAATCGTCGGGAAGGTCGTCAAAGCCGTCGCGGCCAATGTCCTTCCCGATACATTGAGCTCCGGCGGCCTCGAGCAACTCACGGCTTCCAGACCTGCTGAACCGTGCCATCGCGTATACCTGGTTGCCCTTAGCCAACTCCCGAACGATGGGATAGGCCACCTGGCCGGTGGCCCCGGTCACCAGTATCTTTTCGCCCTCTAGAATACTCATCACCTACCCATATGCCGCCAAGTATATTTTTGACCCAGAAGGGATTGTACGTGAGGCGGGACATCGCGACAACCCAGATCAGGCGCAGCAGGGCGACACAGTATAATGCGGTCAGGTTGGATAGACTTGCCAGATAGGAGTAAAAGTGTCCTCCTTGATGTCTACCAAAGGCTGCTAGCCCGGTACGGGCGCCAGCATTGGTGGCCCGGGGAGAGCAAGCTGGAGATCATCGTGGGAGCGATTCTAACCCAATCCACGTCTTGGAGGAGTGTCGAGAGGGCAATAGGGAACCTTAAGTCTGCGTCCTATCTGTCCCTCAAGGGCCTGCGGGACATCGCCGAGGACGAGCTTGCGGTGATCATCAAACCTGCGGGTTTCTTCAACGCCAAGGCGAGAAAAATCAAGGCATTCGTCAGCCACCTCTGGTACTACTACGACGGCGACCTGGAGTCCCTCCTATCCAGGGAGACGGCTGAGCTCAGAGCAGAGCTGCTATCTATACATGGCATCGGAGAAGAGACTGCGGACGACATTATCGTGTATGCCGCTGGAAAGCCTTCGTTTGTTGTCGACAGTTATACTCGCCGTATCGTGAAGCGGTTGGGGCTGGCGCCCAATACCGAGAGCTACCGAACGTACCAGAATCTGTTCCACAAGAGCCTGCCCAAAGAGACCGACCTCTACAATGAGTACCATGCCCTACTGGACGAGCACGCCAAAACCACCTGCAAACCAGAACCTCTTTGTGACGCCTGCCGCCTGCTGGACATCTGCCCGACCGGGCGAGAGAGGGTCGGGGAGTTGTGATATTACATTAAGCGATCGCCGTTGTTGACACCCCCGAATCCTGAACCCTATAATCTAGCCATAGAATTGAATAGCACTGGGCCGTAGGGGAGCTTGGTTAAGCCAGGCTGAGAGGGCGACCGATCGTATGTCGCCGACCCTTGCGAACCTGATCTGGGTAATTCCAGCGGAGGGAATGGCGTCCATCTATTATCATTAGCGCAAAGGGCCGCCAGCTAACGCTGGCGGCCCTTGAATTTTCTGGGGACATGCAAGAAACACAAACGAAAATACGACTGGCAAACGTCTGGAAGTCCTTCGGAGCCAACGGACGGCGGGTCCCCGTTCTCGAGCAGGTGGACTTCGTCACGACCAGCAGAGAATTCGTGAGCATTATCGGGCCCAGCGGCTGCGGCAAGACTACACTGCTGAACACCATCGCAGGGCTGGAGCAGCCCGAAGAAGGGTCGGTGGAACTGGACGGCGCTCAGGTCCGCCAGCGATTGGGACTGGTCGGCTACATGCAGCAGAAAGACCTGCTGATGCCATGGCGTACCGTGCTGGACAACGCCATCCTCTCGCTGGAAGTTCAGGGGGTCTCCCGCAAGGAAGCCCGGACCAGGGCTACCGAGCTTCTGGACGCCTTCGGCCTGAGGGGCTTTCAGGAAGAGTACCCCTCGGCGCTGTCCGGAGGCATGCGGCAGCGGGTCTCCTTCCTACGAACCGTGCTGGCGGGCAAGGACGTGATCCTGCTGGACGAGCCCTTCGGAGCCCTGGACGCCCTGACGCGGGCCCAGATGCAGGAATGGTTGATGGGGCTGTGGGAGTCCCTGGGGAAGACCATCGTCCTGGTAACCCACGACGTAGAGGAAGCGGTCCTTCTCTCCGACCGCGTATACGTGCTGACGGCGCGCCCCGGCAGGGTCAAGATGGTCAAAGAGGTCGGTTTACCCCGTCCACGCCAATACGAGATGGTCACCGACGACCGGTTCACGGCGATCAAGGCGGAGATACTGGGCGCCCTGCGGGGAGAAGCGCTCCACCTGAGTGAGGTGGTGGGATAATGGCCGACCGTATAGAGAGGATATTCCTGCGGGAGGCTTCGCCGCCCAGGTTTCCAGCCAGGATCGCTCAAACCCTCAAGATAAAGTCCCTGGTCTGGTGGCTACCGGCTCTGGCCATCATCATGGGCCTATTGGGGACTTGGGAGGGGATGGTGCGTCTTTTCGACGTGCAGAGATGGCTGCTACCCCCGCCTTCCGCGATCGCCGAAGAGCTGGTGTCCAGCCGGAGTCTCTTCCTGGACCATACTTGGGTCACCCTCGAGGAGATCGTGGTCGGGTTCGCCATCGCGGCTTTGTCGGGGGTAGTTCTTGCTACCGGCATCGCCTTCTCACGCACGGTGGAGCGTTCCATCTATCCCTTCGTCATCGCGTCCCAGACCATACCCATTATCGCGATCGCTCCCCTGCTACTGGTGTGGCTGGGATACGGTCTGACCCCGAAGGTGTTCGTCGTGGCCCTCATCGCCTTCTTCCCCATCGTGGTGAACATGGTGGATGGCTTGAAATCGGCGGATCGTGACATGGTGAACCTGATGCGCACTCTGGGGGCCAACCGGTGGCAGGTCTTCACCAAGCTGCAGATACCTACCTCGCTGCCTTTCCTGTTCTCCGGGCTCAAGGTGGCTATCGCGGCAAGCGTCATTGGCGCGGTCATAGGCGAGTGGGTGGGGTCCAGCGAGGGGCTTGGCTATCTGATGATCCGCTCCAAACCCCAATTCCTGACGGAGCGGGTATTCGGAGCTATCTTCATACTTTCGGTTATGGGTATCGTGCTGTTCATAGCAATCGGCCTTGTAGAGCGGTACCTGATACCCTGGCACCACGGCTCCCGAAGCCAAGAGACAAAATGATTAAGGGGAGTCCAGAGGGGCCAGCCCCTCTGGCGTGGGTTTGGGGGTGTCCCCCAATAACCCTTTTCATCCCCTTTCTCTGACAGGGAGAGGGGGACACAATGCCTGTCCTGAGCTTGTCGAAGGAGGATGAGGGTTCATGAAAGATAAAGGGGGTTGTTGATGCATAAACGATGGCTGCTGGCGTTGGTGTACCTGACGGCTACTCTGGCGGTCGCGGTGGCCTGCGGGGGCGACGACGACAAAACCAAGGTGAGCCTCGCCCTCGACTGGTACCCCAACTCAAACCACGTTGGCCTGTTCATCGCCCAGGAGAAGGGCTATTTCGAGGAAGAGGGCCTGGAAGTCAACATGTACACCCCGGTCGACCCTTCCACGGTGCTACAGACCGTGGGTGCCGGGTCCGACGACTTCGGCATCAGCTACCAGCCCGACGTACTGCTGGCGCGAGGACAGGAAGTGCCGGTGGTCTCCGTGGTAGCGATGGTGCAACATCCACTGAACTCAGTCATGACGTTGACCGAGTCGGGCATTTCCACGCCAAGAGACCTGGTAGGCAAGAAGATAGGGTACCCGGGCATCCCCACCAACGAGCCGTTACTGGACACGATGCTGAAGGCAGACGGCGCGCGCGGGTTGGAGGACGTCGAGCTGGTAAACGTGGGCTTCGACCTGGTCCCGGCTCTTATCGGCAAACGCGTGGACGCCATCGTTGGGGCCTACTGGACCCACGAATCGATACTGGCCGAGAACCAGGGCTATCCGGTGGAAGTCATGCGCATGGAAGAGTGGGGCGTTCCCGACTACTACGAGCTGGTGGTTGTGACCAGCGAGAAGATGCTGAAAGACGACCCCGACGTGGTGGAGAAGTTCGTCAGAGCCCTGAGCCGCGGCTACCTGGACGCCGCGGCGGATACCCAGAAGGCGGTGGACACGCTGCTGGCCGGCACCAGGGAAGAGGTTGACGAAGCTATCGAACGCCCCGGTGTTGACCTGGTGGCCCCTATGTGGTTCGCGGGCACGGCAGCCTTCGGATGGCAAGAGGACCAGCGCTGGATGGAGTTTACCCGGTGGATGCAGGACAACGGCCTCCTGGCTGAGAGCATCGACCATGCCGACGCCTTCACCAACAGCTTCGTCGAGAAAGTGGCCCGATAGCTCTATGAGCTTGAGCGAAGAGCTTCGGGAAAGCGTGGGACCGCTGTGGGAAAAGACAGTGTCCCACCCCTTCGTCATGGAGCTGGGCGACGGCACCCTGCCCGCGGAGAAATGGCGGGTCTACTTCCAGCAAGACCATCTGTTCCTCAACCACTGGATCGCGCTGATGTCCGCCGGCGTTGTGAAGGCTCCCGACTTCGCCCACGCCCGCCCGCTGGCGGCTTTCATCCACGGTGCTTTGCAGGGTGAGGAAGGGCTGTTTCAGACCTACTTCAGGGAGGAGGGTCTGAGCCAGGAAGAAGTCAAAGGCCTCAAACACCTTCCCACTGCCTCGGGCCAGGGCTCGTTCCTGCGGAGACAGGCCACCGAGGGCTCCTTCGCGGAGATCATTACGGTTCTTCTTGGCATCGAATGGCCGTACCTGGAATGGGCTCAGCGTCTGGCCGCTGCGGGGAAGCGTCCCGAAAACAAATACTACCAGACCTGGATAGACATCCACGTCAGCAAGGAAATGGAAGACTTCGTTACCTGGATGCGCGGCGTCGTGGACAACTCCCAGATATTCCACACCGAGCGGCTGAAGGAGCTCTTTCTAGCCACGATCAGGTACGAGTACATGTTCTGGGAGATGGCGTACAGGGGAGAGCGATGGCCGGAGTAGACCAGGTTCCAAGAGTCCTCACCATCGCGGGCTCCGACTCAGGGGCCGGGGCAGGCATCCAGGCCGACCTGAAGACTTTCGCCGCCCTTGGGGTATACGGCACGTCGGTGATAACGGCCGTGACTGCCCAGAACACGGTTGGCGTGACCGGCGTGCACGAGATTCCGGTAGATATAGTGGCCGGCCAGATCGAGGCGGTGCTGGACGACATCGGCGCAGACGCCGTGAAGACTGGCATGCTCTCTAGCAGCGACATCATCCAGACCGTGGTCCGGGAGCTTAACCACTTCCGCGTGGACAAGGTTGTTGTCGATCCTGTCATGGTGGCCAAGAGCGGCGACAGGCTGCTCAGGGAGGACGCAATAGACGCCTTGCGGCGAGACCTGCTACCTATAGCCAGGGTCGTCACTCCCAACATACCGGAGGCGGAGACGCTGGCGGACATGAAAATCCGGACCCGGGACGACGCCCGAGTCGCCGCCGAGAAGATCTTCCACATGGGGGCGAAAGCCGTGGTCGTGAAAGGCGGGCATCTGGAGGGGCCGGCGGTGGACCTGCTCTACGACGGGGAGGAGTTCCTGGAGATGGAGGAGCCCCGGGTCGATACGAAGAACACCCACGGTACTGGTTGCACCTTCGCCTCGGCCATCGCGGCCGAGCTGGCCAAAGGAGCCGGAGTGGCGGATGCCGTAGCCAGGGCGAAGGAGTACGTCACCGGAACCCTGAAGCACTCCTACGCCCTGGGCCAAGGCCACGGCCCCCTGAACCACTTTCATAAGTCAAGGTGATTGGTTCTGTTGCTCCAGCCCCAGCAGCCCTGTCAGGTTGGCGGTGGTGGTGGCAGCGACCTCTTCGACGGGGATGCCCTTCAACTCGGCTAGCTTCGTGGCCACCTCGTTAACGTGACGGGGCTCGGTCCAGTTGTGCCGGTGCTTCTTGAAGGGCTGTGGGGCGGCGTCGGTCTCCAGCACGATGTTCTCAAGGGGCAGCCCGGCGGCGACCTCCTGGAGCTCCGGGAGGCGTAGCAGAGGCCGGGCCAGGGATATGAAGAACCTCAGGTCTATAGCTTCTTTGGCTGTGGCCTCGTCCCCTTGGAAGTAGTGCATCACTCCTCTCACCTCGTCCGCCCCCTCTTCCCGGAGGGTACGCAGCACCTCGGGGTGGGACTCCCTGGAGTGGAAGATGACTGGCAGACCCAGCTCTTTTGCCAGCCTTATCTGCTGTCTGAAGGCCTGGTCCTGCAGGCTCCTGTCAGGCGAGGTGGGCTGAAAGTCCAGGCCGATCTCGCTGATGCAAACCACCTTGGGATCGCTTGCCGCCAGGGACCTCAGCTTGCCGTAAACTTCATCGTCGACCGGGCCTGTGATGTCCATGGGGTGGATGCCCACGCCCGCGTAGCACGGCTTGTGCCCTCGCGCCAGCCCGACGCAGACTTCAGAGGAATCGACGGTCGTGCCGGCGCAGATGATGAAGCCGACCTAGGCCTGGTCTGCCCGCTCCAGAATCTCCGGAATCTCTGTGGATGGGTACTGGTCCAGATGGGTATGAGAATCAGCGAGTATCACCTCTAAATACCTCTATGCGAGCCTGTAAACCTTACTCTATACTACCCTTTGGAGGCGGAGCAAGGACTTGACGTTACTGGCGGACGGCCTGATAACCACAACCAGGTCTTTAAAGCACTGGATTTGGGACACCCATGCCCGAATCGTCCTCGGCGCGGCAATCAGCTTGGGGCTGGGCTGGCTGACCATAAGGGGTCTGGACTGGGGGCTGGTGGTGGACCAGTTCCAGGAGTTCCCCATAGGTTGGGCGCTGGCGTCCCTGGCCCTGATGGTGCTGGCCAATTTCGTCAAGGCATATCGCTGGCAGCGGCTCTTTGTCCGCCACAAGATGCCGTTGATGCAGCTTTTCCTGGTGCAGAACGTCGGCATAGGGCTGAACAACCTGGTCCCGGTCAGGGTGGTCAGCGAGGGCGTTCAGTACGCCATGCTCACGATCAGGTACGGTGTCAAAGGCGGGGTCGCCATCGCTGCCCTGGCCGCCGAGCGTATCCTGGACCTGATCGTCACGGCCACCATATTGATGGCGGGTCTCACCCTCATCCCAGGAAAGGGTGATTTTCTCCCCTACGTAGTGGGAGCCTTCGTGGTCGCCATACTCTCTCTACTGGCCTTGCCAACGCTGGTCTGGCTTAGCAAACGCAGCTACCTGGGTAGATTCGCGGTAGTTATCACCATCGCGACCTTCCTGTTGGACCTGAGCAAGTCCAAGGGGGCGTTGGCCAGCTCCATACTGCTGACCCTTCTTTACTGGCTCCTGGTTGGGCTGTCCGCATGGGTCCTGGCTTATGGCATGGACCTGGGCATATCCCCATTCATAGCCACCCTCACTATCCTGGGCACGGTCTACTTCACGACGTCGCTGCCGGCGCTGCCCGCCGCGGTTGGCACCTTCGAGTTCGCCATCGTGTACGTCCTGAGGGTGTTCGATGTCTCTCAAGACATGGCCTTCAGCTACGGGGTTGTGATACACGCCATCCTATTCCTGCCTCCCATTGTCGTGGTCATGGCGGCCTTGTCCAATCTCGGTCTGGGTACCCTGAGGAAGCACCCAGCCGGGCAATCCCAGGAGTTAGACCCATTGCCCGTCGGCTACCAGAAGGGTCTGACCAGATGAGACTGGCGCCACACTTAGCCTTACTGGCCTCTCTCGTAGCATTGATGGTCCTAGCCGCATGCAATTCCGACGGCCCCACGAATATACCCACCTTCACACCGACACCAACTCCCACGCCAACTCCCACGCCAACGCCTACTCCGACACCCACGCCCACGGCCACGCCGCCACCCACGAACACACCCCCTCCAACGCCCACGCCCACTATCACACCCGTGCCGACTCCAACAAGCACACCGGTGCCGACGCCTACTCCCGTGGTATTCCCGCCGCCCGATGGAAAGTTTGGTGGCAGGTTGAGCACAACAGTAGTATCCAACATACCCCACCGAGACGTGCACCAGGAGATCCAGGAGACCCTCACCGCGCTGGGGCCAGGTATCGTCTACAGCCGCCTTCTGCGGCTTCGTTCGGGGCCTGAAGAGGAGCTTCCCCAACCGAACCTGCTCGTCGAGTGCGAGCTTTGCGAAGGCTGGGAGGTGGTGGACAGATTCACCTACCGTTTCAAGATCAGAGAGGGAGTCCGCTGGCAGAACCTCTCGCCAGTTAACGGGCGCGAGTTGACCGCCGACGACATAGTCTATAGCTACGAGCGGCAGCGCACGCCGGGCTGGGCCAACGCTCCCCTGCTGCAGAACATCGAGGCCATAGAGGCGGAGGGGCCCTACACCCTCAAAATAACCCTCAGTCCCACCTTCCCTGATGCTGACTTCCTGGTAAGCCTGGCCGACGGTCATACTAAGGTGGTTGCCAGAGAGGCCGTGGAAGTTGAGGGCGATCTCAAGACCGGACCGGTCGTCGGAAGCGGGCCCTGGATATGGCGGAGTAGCGATGAAAACGTCGGCTCGGTCTTCTCGAAGAACCCGGACTATTTCGAAGAGGGACTGCCCTTCCTGGATGAGTTCAGAACGGTGGTGATCAAAGCCGGGGAGGATGTCCAGTTGGCCGCCTTCGTCACCGGCGAAGTGGACGTCTACCGCGTTTCCCCATCGAAATGGGACCAGCTCAACCAGTCCGGTAAGGAGTTCGACAGCTTCATATCCAGGCAGGCGGGGTCCGGGCTCATCCTAGCCATGAACGTCGCCCGGCCGCCCTTCGACAACCTGGACGTTAGGAAGGCTGTGCTGAGGGCGATGGACCCCTTCAACTACGTGGACAGCATATGGAATGCCCAGGGCTTCGTCAGTCTGGGGATACCTGTGGTTCAGAACGAGTGGCTTCTGCCACGGGATGTGCTGAGGAGTCAGTATTTCGCTGACCCGGGGGATGCGAGGGACATACTGGAAAACACCGGACTTCAGCTACCGATCAGGTTCGACCTCACCGTAGGCGACTTCGGTAACATATACCTGGACCAGGCAAGGCGGATAGAGGAAGACCTCAGGTCCGTGGGCTTCGATCCGCTCTTGAGGGTCCTGAATCCGTCCCAGTACACCGACACGGTCTGGAGGGACAGGGCCTACCAGCTATCTATCGGAGTCCTGCCTCCCACGTCGACGACCAATAGCTTCCTGTTCGCCATCCTCCACGCTACCTTCGGGCGCTGGAACGTCATCAACCATTCCGACTTGCTGCTGGACGCTTTCATTCAGGCCCAGGCGGTGGAAGACAACCCTGAATTCAGGGCCGAGGTAATGAGGGAGCTGCAGGAGTACATCCTCGATCAGGCGTACATGTTCAGCCCGGTCACCAGCGGATCGAGGTGGGTGTTCAGGCCAGAAGTACGCGGGTTCCATCCTAATACCGCCGCCTCCGAGTACTTCTACTGGGCCAAGACCTGGCTGGAAGACTAAGCTACTTCACACTTCGTCCTTCCAGGGAGGGCTCATAGTGAGTTTGTCGAACCAGAGCGGACCATCTACCACCCTCCGATAGGATCAGTATGAGCGGACTCGTTGTCCTACTGCCACTCAGGGTTAGCCCCTTGCCACCGCTCATGGTGAGCTTGTCGAACCAGAGCGGTAGGACGAACCACGAGGCCTCGCCAATCGGTGTAGACGATCCCAATTCATACTGATTAACGCTTCCTTCTTGCGCCTTGACCACCCTTTGATTTGCCGTTCTCTTTCAAAGGCTTCTTGACGTGACGGGAAATCTTGAATGAGCACCAACCGAACGGGCCGTCGGCTCTTGGTATAACTGGCTATCTGACCCGTTTCATGGGCCACAACTCTCGATTCTAGGTTGTCTGTATGACCAGTATAGTAGGAGCCATCTGAACATTTAAGGATGTAAACATAGAAGCTCATTCCGTTTCTTGATTCTCATACTTCGATAGGATCAGTATGAGCGGACTCGTTGTCCTACTGCCACTCAGGGTTAGCCCCTTGCCACCGCTCATGATGACCCCTATACCGCTCATGGTGAGCTTGTCGAACCAGAGCGGACCATCTGCCACCCTCCGACAGGATCAGCGGACTGAATGACACTGCCAACACCGCTCATGGTGATCCGCCTGAGGCGGACGAACCAGAGCGGTGTTGCTCGATGCCCTCCTCCAGCGTGGTCCAGGGCAGCAGCACGCACTTGATGCGTACCGGGAATTTACGTACGGCCTGGAAGGCCGCAAGCTCACCCTTCTCAGATATGGGGAGGCCGTCCATCAGCCGCCGAAACAACTCGGCCAGGTCCTGTGCTTCTTCGATGGTCCGCCCTTTGAGCAGGTCGGTCATCATCGAAGCGGAAGCCCTGCTTATGGAGCACCCTTCCCCGTAAAAGCTGGCTTCTTCGACCACGCCGTCTGTGAGCTTTAGCTGGAGCACCACCCGGTCGCCGCAGAAGGGGTTGTACCCCTCGTGCTCGACGTCGGGGCTGGCGATCTTGACCTTCTTGCCCGCGTTACGGTAGTGGTCGAGGATCGCATCGCGGTACAGGTCGTCGATTTCTTCGTAGGGGAACTCCTGCATATCCGCCGTAAGTTTTGTCACGTGCTTTGTAGTCCTCAGGTAAGCAATACGAACCCTAGGCGCCGATGCTGACCAGGTCGAAGAGGGGAGCGGCCGGGCCCGGTCTGCGTTTGGCATCTACGTAGCTCTTCTCGGCCCGCAGCAACTGGCAGCCCACGTTCCAGGCCCGGTCCGAGTTCTTCATCAGCGTGTAGGCCAGCCTGGGGAACATCACCCCGATCCTGGTCATGGTCCTGGCCACCTTCAGCTCAGGCATGATGTCACGGTCGGTGAGCCGTTCGTATTCGGTGAGGTCGGGCGCCTCGCCTCCAAGGAAGTCGCGTACTACAGGCGCGGCAGTCTAGGCGCTCCGGATGGCGTAGTAAATGCCCTCGCCGGTCCAGAAATCCACCAGACCGGCAGCGTCTCCTACGAGAAGGGCGTTGCCCTTTTGAATCGGCTCGCCCTTCTTGCGCCTGGGGATCTTGTGACCCCTCGTCAGCCGCTGCTGATAGCTACCCAACTGAAGGTGCTTTAGATAACGGTCCAGCAATTGCTTCATGTCGGGACTGGACCTGGCGAACCTCCCCACGCCGATGGAAAGATGGTCCTCCTTCGGAAATACCCACATGTACCCTCCTCGGAGGGTGCCATAATCAATGCTGGCCGTGGTGGCCCACCTGTCCATGGACGAGGCTTCCGGATACACCTCGCTCTCCAGGCCGACGCCAATCTCCCTGCCGCGGTTCAGCCCTAGCTGGTGGGCGACCAGACTGTTGGCGCCGTCGGCCCCAACGAGTACCGAGGCAGCTAAGGTCTCCTTCTCGCTTGTAACCAGAGTTCCCTTATCGTTCTGGTCGATCCGGCTGACCTTGAATTCGTCGATGAACTCAGCTCCGGCGGAAACAGCGCGGTCTACAAGCAGGGTGTCCAGCTTGTCCCGCATAGTCATGTAGGTGGTTGCCTGAGGAAAAGGCCTAGTGAAACCCCCTCGAAGCTTGTAGGTGATCCAGGCACTTTCGATTACCTGTTCCACTACGGGGGAAATGGGGAAGTCTAAGAGCCGAACGGCCCTTTCGTTGACGCCACCCCCTCAGGTTTTGTACCGCGGAAAGGGCTCCCTATCGACCAGCAGTGTCCTTACGCCCTGTCTAGCCAGCTCGTACGCAAGTATGCTGCCCGCTGGGCCCGCGCCGACGATTATCGTGTCGTACCTGTCGCCCACCGCCGTCCACCTCCCGGCTATTATAGCGCCCCAGTCCGTACACTCGGAAGGTGGGGAGGAAACTACACAGGAACGGAAACTCTTGAGGCTATATGGGTTTGATGGTAACATGAACACTGTATTTCCAAGCCTCAACTAAGGCGAATCCACTATGTTCTCTGCTACGAGCCAGACCGCGCTAAAAGAGTGGGCCGTGACTGTCCGTGCCCTGGACAAAGGCGAGCAGATAATCCTGCTGCGCAAGGGCGGCATTCGGGAGGAAGGCAAGCACTTCAAGGTCATCTATCCTGAGTTCCTCCTGTATCCGACCTTTGAGCACCAGCACCAGGACCTCCTCAAGGCCGCATACCACGCCGACCTGAACTGGACTGAAGCCAACGTACCGTCCGCCGAGTCTATAGCTTTCTCACAGTGGGCCAGGGTGGAGGAGGTCATCGAGCTTACCGACCAGGAGAAGGTGGATGCCCTGTTCGACCAGCACATCTGGACCAACGACTACGCTGAGAAGAGGCTGCATTGGAAGCCTCGATTTCCGCTGTCCGTGATGCTATTGAGGGTATATAGGATGGGGGAACCCAGGACGGTTCCCTACCTCGACCGCTACGGCGGTTGTAAGTCGTGGGTGGACTTAGAAGTGGCTGTTCCCCTGGGCGACCTCACCCCTGTGCTCACCGATGAGGAATTCCGCTCTAATGCCGATCGGGTCAAGCGAGCTTTAGACCTGGTCTCTGGTGGAGTGTAGTATATGAAGTTCCGACCCCTACCAAGGACCGAACTCCAGCTTTCAGAATTGGGCTTCGGATGCTGGACCGTCGGTACCAACTGGTGGGGCCGAATAGAGGAACAAGATCGGATCGCCCTTCTGGAAAAGGCCTTCGAGCTGGGCGTCAACTTTTTCGACACCGCCGACACCTACGGTGAAGGCTACGGCGAGGAAGTCCTCGCAAAGGCCCTGGGCCGTAACAGGCACGAGATCGTCATAGCTACCAAATTCGGCTACGACTTCTACGACAAGATAGAACGGGTGGGCCACCAGGAGCGGACTCAGCGATTCGAGGCCGATTTCGTCCGTTTTGCCTGCGAGCAGAGCCTGAAGCGGCTCAAGACCGATTATATAGACCTGTACCAGCTCCACAATCCCCGCATCGACACCATTCTGGAAAAGGACGAGGTCTTCGACACACTGGAGGCGCTGGTGCAGGAGGGCAAGATCCGCTACTACGGCTCGGCCATTGGCCCCGACATCGGCTGGTTCGAGGAGGGTGAGGCCTCGATGCGGGTGCGAAAGCTACCCAGCGCTCAGATAATCTACAGCATCCTGGAGCAGGAGCCCGCTCGTCGTTTCTTTCCGATAGCCCAGGAAGAGCAGGTCGGGCTACTAACTCGGGTGCCCCATGCCTCCGAGGTTCTCACGGACAAGTACGCTAAACCACCGACCTTCGATGCCAGTGACCACCGAGCTCATCGCAAACAGGAGTGGTTGGAGCAGGCCTTGAAGAAGCGAAGCCAGGTCCTGTTCCTGGCCGACGATACGGGCCGGACCCTTGCCCAGGCCGCCATCAAGTTCTGCCTGGCTCAGGAGACAATCACATCGGTCCTGCCAAACGTCACGAACCTGGACGAACTTGGCGAGTACGTCTCCGCGCTGGATACGCCCGACTTGACGCAAGAAGAGAACGAACGAATAGACGACATTTGGGAGAACGGGTTCTACCTCGAAGAAGCCGCCCCATCGACTGCGGGGAGCGCTTAGATATGGTGCAGACCAAGAAGCTCGTATATCGCTTCGAGGAAGGCGACTCCAGCATGAGCGACTTGCTGGGCGGCAAGGGGGCGAATCTGTGCGAGATGGCCAGGCTGGGGCTACCAGTGCCGCCTGGCATCGTGATTACCACTGAAGCCTGCCTTGACTACTACGAACGCGACCATAAATTGCCTCCGGGGTTGTGGGAGCAGGTCCGAGAAGGGCTCCAAAGCATAGAGGCATCGTTGGGGCGTGAGTTCGGCTCTCCGGCAAACCCACTACTGGTTTCGGTCCGCTCGGGTGCCAGGGTGTCCATGCCCGGAATGATGGACACGATCCTCAACCTGGGGATCAACGACCAAATAGCTCCCGGCCTCGCCAAGCTCATGGGCGACGAACGCCCCGCTTATGACGCCTACCGCCGTTTCCTTCAGGCATACGCCAGTGTGGTCCTGGGGGTCGAGGACTCGGTGTTCGAAGAGATATTGGCCGATCACAAGAAGAAAGCTGGAGTCACCCTGGACTACGAGCTTACGGCCCGGCAGCTTCACGATGTCATAGCCGACTTCAAGGCCGCTATCAAAAAAGGCGCCGATACCGGCGTGCCTGAGGGCCCCGAAGAGCAGTTGAAGGGAGCCGTGGAGGCCGTGTTCCGTAGCTGGAACAGCCCCAGGGCAATAGCCTACCGGAACCATTTCAACCTTTCCCATGACTGGGGCACCGCAGTTAGCATCGTGGCAATGGTGTTCGGCAACCTTGGAGATGACAGCGGTACCGGAGTCCTGTTCACTCGAGACCCCGGCAACGGCAGCAAAGAGATATACGGCGAGTATCTGATCAACGGCCAGGGCGAGGACGTGGTGGCCGGAATACGCAATCCCGAGCCCCTGTCCAGTCTGGCCCAGCAAAACCCCGAGGTCTACGGCCAGCTATCGGACATGGCCCGGCAGTTGGAGCAGCACTATAGGGACGTGCAGGACATGGAGTTCACGGTGGAGCGAGGACGCCTGTTCCTGTTGCAGACCCGCAACGCCCAACGCACCGTGCAGGCGGCGGTAAAGACGGCAGTGGACATGGTGGAAGAGGGGCTAATTACACAAGAAGAGGCCCTGAGAAGGGTAAAGCCCGATGATATGACTCTGCTTTTTGTCCCCCGGTTTGACGCCAAAGCGAGGGAGAAGGCCCAATCTAACTCGGCCTTTTTGGCCAAGGGGTTTGGAGCCTCTCCCGGAGCCGCCTCGGGTAAGGCATATTTCGACGCCACGAGGGCGAATGAGGCCGCGAGGTCCGGCGTTCCCGTAATCCTCATACGGCCCGAGACCAGGCCTGAGGACATACACGGCATCTTGGGAGCAAAGGGAGTCCTGACCAGCAGAGGTGGCGTTACCAGCCACGCGGCGGTTGTCACCAGAGGCCTGGGAGTACCTTGCATCGCGGGCTGTGAGGAGTTGGCCATCGATCTGGATCGCCAGCTTCTTAATGCTAACGGCCACACCATTAAAGAAGGCGAGAACATTAGCATCGACGGAACGACCGGTGAGGCGTTCGCGGGAGAAATAGCCACCTTCCAGCCCAACCTCGATGAACTGCAGGAGGCGACGCTCCTGCTTTCCTGGGCCGACAAGGTTCGACGTTTGGGTGTGTGGGCCAACGCCGATACTCCCACGGACGCTGAACGGGCCGTAGAGATGGGCGCAGAGGGCATCGGGCTGTGTCGCACGGAGCACATGTTCCTGGGCCCGGAGCGGGTACCGGTAGTCCAGCAAATGCTTGTCAACGCCCCGGAGGCCGAGCGCTGGGAACAGGAACACCCAGAGGCCATATCCCGGCGGGAGCCGTCGCCAGACTTGCCTCAACCGGTATCCGAGTTCTACAAGGCCCTTGCCCACCTCAAGCAGCTTCAGATAGACGACTTTACTGGTATCTTAAGGGCCATGGGGGAGCGTCCGGTGATCATCAGATTGCTGGACGCACCGCTGCATGAGTTCTTGCCCAAGTACGAGGACTTGATGCGGGAAGTAATCACACTACAGGCCAAGGGAGCGCCTCAGGAAGAGATACGCCCTCACGAGCAGTTCCTGCAACTGGTCGAATCGGTGCGAGAGCAGAACCCTATGCTGGGCCATCGGGGATGCCGATTGGGCATCACCTTTCCGGCGATATACGAGATGCAGGTCGAGGCTATCATGACAGCAAGCATCCGCTTGATGAGAGAGGGTATACAGGTCCGCCCCGAAATAATGATTCCACTGACTTCTCACGTCAACGAGCTGCAAAGACTCAAGATCAGGTTGACCGAAGTGGCCAAGCGGGGACAACAGGAGTCGAACACCGAGGTGAAGTATCTCTTCGGGACCATGATAGAAATTCCCCGGGCAGCCCTCACTGCCGAGAAAATAGCCGATGTGGCCGAGTTCTTCAGCTTCGGGACCAACGACCTCACCCAGACAACCTACGGGTTCAGCCGCGACGATGCCGAGGCCAAATTCCTCAACCGTTACGTCGATGAAGAGATACTGCCCGCCAATCCCTTCGCCACGCTGGACATCGAGGGAGTGGGCTCTCTTATAAGGACAGCGGTGCAGAATGGGCGCCGGACAAGGCCGGACCTGGAGGTAGGTATCTGCGGCGAGCACGGGGGCGACCCCGCCAGCATCGCCTTCTGTCACAAAGAGGGGCTCAACTACGTAAGCTGCTCCCCCTTCCGCGTGCCGGTAGCCCGCCTGGCGGCGGCTCAAGCAGCCCTAGAGGACACCGCAGCCGGTCGGTAAAGCTGATGTCGCCTTGAAGGCCAGTGCCCTCCTACTCCTCTCCGGTCTCTTCATCCTCGCCGCGTGCCAGAACGGCGACGTTACTCCTAAACCAACCCTTGCAACGCGCCCGCTCCAATACGGTGAGATCATCACTCTGGATACACGGCTCGATCGAGATTTGGTCTGTCAGGGCGACGGACTGATCATAGGAGCAGACAATGTCTTCCAGGACCTGGGAGGCCATCGGCTTTCCGGCCCCGGCAAAGGACCCTGGGTCTGGCCCAACAGAGCCCTGTCCAGCGTTGGTGTGCGGGTCGAAAGTAGGGACGGAATACGGATTTCCAACGGCACGGTCACCAGCTTCGCCACCGGGATTCTTCTGGACACGACTTCTAATAGCGAAGTCATCCAGGTCAACGCCTTGGAAAACTTCTATGGGATGTATTTGGAGGAGGCAACGGATAACAGGCTTTCCAAGAATATCATCGGGCCCAACACCTACGGCATCCATCTGCAGAGGTCCAGCCGGAATCTGGTAACACGGAATGACAGCTCGGGCAACCGGTATAGCAGCCCGGACGGCTACGGTCTGAACCTGATCAGCTCCCACGACAACGAGATAACCGAAAACGTCATGGCTGGGAACGTGATCCAGGGTATCTGGCTAATAGCCTCCACGGGGACATGATCTATCGTAACGACTTCGTCGACAACAGGCCTAATGGCGCCGACCAGGCAGTCTACCGTACGAGCCTGGGCGACATCGTCGACGCTGGCGGTACCATCGAGCCTCAGGAGCCCGACGCCAACGCCTAGTACAACGAGGAAACTGGCGAGGGCAACTTCTGGTCAGACTATGAAGGAGAGGACACCGAGGGCGACGGAATAGGCGACACCCCGTACGTGATCGTGGGAACAAGGCAAGCGCAGGACTCGCATCCGTTGATGAACCCCGTCCGGTGGCAAGGCAGCGACGGGGAGCGGCGTAATCAGGCCAGCGAACCCTCCCCTTACTAAAACCGACTACATCTCACAGCAACACCCCAATCCCGCTCATGGTGAGCTTGTCGAACCATAAGGTTATCACCATCCCCCTGACCTCCTTCCAGGAGGAAGGGCAAAAGGGTCCCGGTCTCTGGTAGGGGTCCAGCCGCAGCCTAGTGCCAAATGCACCAACGGTCGCTTGTAGGGTTGGACCTTCTAGCGGCCCGCGAACTGGGGCCCCATCACTTGAGTCAGAGCCTCTATCACCGTGGGGTTATCACCCACGTACAACACGATGGCAGTTTCGCTCCTGAAGAAGTGGGGGGCGCGTCCCAAAGGATCATGCTTACCCTTCCATGGGTCGCGACAGAGCTTCCGGAGGGGGAAATGCCGGCGGCCTCTTCATCGAGGGCGTCGCCGTCACCGTAGTACATTACCTGTACCCTCTCCCCGTTGACCTCTAAGATCCTGCCGTCAACTGAGAAGATGCCCTCCGAGACCACCTCGCCTGTAACCTTCACATCAACTCCGGTGGCCAGGAGGGGATCAATCAGTTGTCCAGTGCCGGGGTCGACTCGGACTACTCCGGTGTCGTCGTTGTGGTCCTTGGGCGTCGGGTCCGCGACCACGGGCGTTGGCTCCAAAGGCTGCGGGTCGCCTGGCTCGAGTGGCTCGATTTGCGGCGCGTTGCCGTGGACCTCAGTGACATCTTCAGACTCCGGTGGTTCCGGGTCGCCATGAACCAGTGGTGGTTCCGGGTCGCCGTGAACCAGTGGTGGCTCAGGGTCACCATGAAGCGGCGGCGTGTCGGTTATGTCATCCGTGGGCGGGTTGTCTTTTAGCCAGGTGTCGTAGGTGGGGTCGCCATGAAGCGACGGCGCCACTTTGCCTCCGCCGTTGGGGTTGTCGACGGAAACGCTACCGTCATCGTTCACCTGCCCAGGCCCAAGGTCAAAGGTGGACGGACCATCTCCGGTGAACCCCGGCTCCTGAGTACCCGTATATTCCGCTTCAGGAGCAGTGGAGCCATCGCCAGCCAGGGTGTAGGCCGCGACGGTGGTAGTCGTAGCGACTGCTACCGCCAGGCCTGCCAGTGTGATTAACATCTTCTGCTTTTTCATTTTCCTATTCTCCTTCTTCATTCTTCTAAAATTTGTGATCTGGAACCGGTCCTATCATTCAAGACGAAAACGCAGTGAAGTATGTTCCCGAGAAAAGGGTTTTCTGGATAGTCCTTTCGGCTGATTTTCGGACCATCCGAAAGAATGACTCTCAGTGGTTTAGGAAGGGTAGGGGTGCGAGAGCTCGCCGCTATAGCAACGAGTCCAGGATGAGTTAGGGGCGTTGGGCTTTATCCCTTCCCTGTCCAGCCCTTTCCTACCGCTCATGGTGAGCTTGTCGAACCAGAGCGGAGGCTCCCAAATAAGGGCCGGAAAGGGATTTCACGAAATCCCGGTCGCGGTGCGGCTTGAAATAGCTAGGAGGGGTCACCAATAATGTCTCCTAGCTGAGCACGTTATCGAATAGCGTGTTTTCCAGTCAAAGGAGACCTTTTGAAGAAATACTTCGTTATCGGTCTGGCACTTTTGTTTGCCATTGTCGTTGCGGGGTGCGCAACGACTGAACCCACTGCGACCTCGGTGCCAACCTCAACGCCAACACCCACTCCTACACCGACGCCCCCACCAACGCCTACGCCGACTCCAGCCCCCACTCCAACCCCCACACCTACCCCTACTCCAACTCCAACGCCGACGCCCGAGCCAACACCGACTCCCGCGTTGATAACCGTCGATCCTGACGAGGACCCCATCGGCTTTCTCAGCGCCATCCCCGAGGAGGAGCTCGATTGCTTGGTGGCAGAGGTGGGAACCGACGATCTCGAAGAATTCATCACCGGGGAAAACCTCTCAGAGGAGGAGGAGCGGGTCTTTCTAAAATGTTTCAGCAACGACACAGTAAGGAGGGTAACCCTCGGGCAGTTCGTTGGATCGGATGAGCTGGGAGCGGTCAGCGATGAGTCGTTGGCTTGCCTCTCCGGAGAGCTGGAAGACGTAGACTTCAAAGCAGTTTTCGTCACCGAGTCTGATCCAAGTTTGGAAGTATTCGTGGCCCTTACACAGGCGGTGGTGCGGTGTTTGTCTGATGAGGAGCTTGAGCAGTCAGACTTCCTGGGCGACCCGGAAGACCGATTCTTTACCGCGGAGCAGTTCCGCTGCGTTGTAGGAGCCGACCCGACAATCTTTGCGAGATTAGGATTCGCAATGCCTCCTGACGATATGGCGTTGTTCCTTGAATGTGGAATAACCTCATTCCCTGGCCTAGGACAAGGGGGAGATTTCGGCGATGGGCCGCCCCAACTAACCCAGGAGCAGGAGCAATGCCTCGCCGAAGCTATCGGCCAAGAAGCCTTCGAGGAGATATTCAGGAGTGGGAGGCGACCGACTTCTGAGGAGCAGGCGGCTTTCCAGGAATGCGGAGTCCGCTTTGCTCCTGGACTGGGGGAGGGCCATGGTCCTCCGGTGCTGACCCCAGATCAGGAAGAATGCCTAATTGATGCTATCGGTCCGGATGCTTCCGACCAGATATTCACCGGTCAGCGCCGGCCGAGCTCCCAGGAACTGGCCGCTTTCCAGGACTGCGAGATAGACCTGGGACCAGGCACAGGGGAAGGTGACGGTGGGCCGCCCCAGTTAACCCAGGAACAAGAGCAATGCCTGGTCGAGGCTATCGGCGAGGAAGCCTTTGATGAGCTGTTCTCAGGACGCCGCCAACCAACATCCGACGAACTTGACGCCGCCGTCGAATGCGGCATCTCGGTGGATGAGTCCGCGCCAACCCCTGCCTAAATTCCAGTACCTTCGCCTGCCCCAGACTTTGAGCTAAGCCTCTACCAGGGAGAAGAGTTGCTTGGTGCTCAGACCCTACGAATTTCGGAACTGCAGGGCAAGCCATTGGTGCTCAACTTCTGGGGGGGGTCGGCTACCACCATCTCGAGCTGAGATGCCGGAACTCCAGGCCTTCTACAACGAGTCCAAGAACATGATAAACCTGGTGGGAGTGGACATCGGAATGTTTACCGGGCTGGCACGACAGGGGATGCCCAAAACCTTTTACGGGATCTGGATATTACTTACCCGGCTGGCTTCGTTTCCAGCGGTGAACCCCTCGAACAGTTTGAGATCATCGCTATGCCAACCACCATTTTTATCACCGCAGACGGGCAGATATTCAGGAAGTGGTCTGGAGCCGTGACCCAGGAGATCCTCACTAGCATTCTACAAGAAATGCTCCAATAGGGTTCAGGCCCGCCCTTCACCAACTTCGACCTCTAGGCCTGCTGTCTCCAAGCTAGTGAACGCAGGCATCTCTGGTATATCTAGAGTCGACTACGCACCACCCCGTTACGTTGTGGGCTCAGTGTCATAGCGCCTAATTCGTAGCGCAGTGCTGCAAGCCGATGGAATCACCATCACAGGCGTGTCTTAACCGGCCTTTGACGCATGTAAGGTGTGAGACAGGTCACGGAATCCGCGAGCTTAACGTCACGACTATCTTATGCCGCCGGTCACTGAATCTTGATCAATTTTTCTTTACTATCCCCCTGCTGGCAATAAACCAAATTAAAAAAGGGGGAAGAAATGGTACACGGAATCACATACAAGAAAGCACTATCATCGGCGGCTCTACTGGCGGTTCTGGCGTTTGCGTTGTTTGCTGCCGGCTGCGGAGGGGGAGGAGGAAAAGCCCAGGCATCGGGTGGCCAAAATCCCAACACGGCTCCAGGAGGAGGTCAGGGCGCACCGACACCCACGAATACCGCAAAGTCCACGGGTCTGAAGTTGGAGATCCAAAACGATGCCGGTGGAACCGGCCCGACTACAATGGTTCATGATCAGAAGAAAACCTTTAAAGTTGTATATTCCCGAAGCCAGGCGAACAACTTGACTGCATCCGTCGAAGTACGAATCGATGAGTATGAATGGAATGGCGACGAAACACTCGTCAAACCTTTCAAGGTCAAGATCAAACCGGGGGAGACAAAAGGTCACACAACTTTGATTTGTTCGTAAAAACCCCTCGCCAGCCTGGGCAAGGTGGGGATAATGTAATAAAAGGTCGTGGGCGCTGCGCCTGGCCGAGGGAGGGGAGGATGTTCCGAATACGAGACCCGCAAGAGAGCCTCTGGCAGTCCCAGTTCCTGGTGACGCCGAAGAAGGCTAAGCGCCTGGAGAGAAGTTGGGCCGAGGTTTTCCGAAACGAGGCGCTCCCCCTGATTGACGAGGAGCGCTTTGCTCCCATGTACTGCGTGGACAACGGCCGTCCCAACCGGGCGGTGCAGACCGTCCTCGGGGTCCACCTCCTCAAAGAGATGTTCAACCTCACCGACGATGAAGCTCTGGAACAACTAGAGTTCAACCCTTCGGCAAGCTCAGGGCAGGCTCTGCTCTGGCACCACGCCCTGCGGCTGGACATCGAGGAGACCCACCTGCCCCAGAAGACCCTCCACAACTTCCGAGTTCGCCTGATGCAGCACGACGGTGGCTGGCTGGCTTTCCAGGAGACCACGGACCGGATCATCCAGGCGCTGGGCATACGCACCGGAAAGCAACGGCTGGACTCCACCCACATCATGAGCAACATCGCCACACTCACCCGGCTGGGCCTGTTCTGTGAGACGATGCGGTTGTTCCTGCGGGCCTTGCGCTGGGAGCACCCAGAGCTTCGCCCTGGGGTTCCGGAGGGCCTCCTAGGGCGCTATTTGAAGGAAGAAGACGAGGCGACCCACTACGAGGACGCCCGCACGGGGGAGGGTCGGCGACGCCTTTCGGTCTGTGCCCGGGACCTCTACCGGCTGGTGGACCGGTTCCATGGCACGACTGCTGCCCAGCTGGAGGAGTACCGGCTGCTGGAGCGGCTGCTGCGGGAGCAGTGCCATGTGGGCAAACACCAGGACGGGCGCCCCAGGGACGATGACGACGATGCTGGGGAATGCAAGGTGCCCGTGGCCTTGAAGGACCCGAAGCAGGTGTCCGCCGACTCGCTGCAATCGCCCCACGACCCGGATGTGACCTACAGCGGCCACAAGGGGAAGGGGTACGAGGTGCAGGTGGCGGAGACCTGCCACGAGGAGAACGCCACCCAGCTCATCACCCACGTGGAGGTGACCCCCTCGAGTGGGAGCGACACCGACGTGAGCGTGCCGGTCGTTGACGGGCTCGCGGAGCGGAAGGTCCGACCGGACGAGCTCTTCGCCGACACGGCGTATGGGTCGGGCCGCAATGCCTTCGAAGCCTCGCGCCGGGGAACGGAACTGGTGAGCCCGGTGGCGGGGTCGGCGCCGGGGAACTCGCACGAAGGAGAGGGTGACGGACCACCGCCGCTCACCGCCGCGGACTTTCAGATCGACGTCACAGGGGAGCAGGCCACGGCGTGCCCCGCCGGCCACCCGTCCATCGAGGAGTACGAGCTGAAGGATGCGCCGGAGCGGGTAGAGGTCCACTTTGCCGGGACAACATGCGAGCCCCTGCCCCTTGCGATCCCGTTGCCCAGTGAAGCTGGACCGGCGTGCGGGGGCCTACGTCCTCAAGGCGGACCTGGCGAAGGTGAACATCGAGCGGCGCCGGAGGGCCGAGGCCACCGAGGAGTGGCGCAAGCGGTATGACATAAGGGCTGGTATCGAGGGAACGAACTCCGAGCTGAAGCGCGCCCACGGGCTTGGGCGCTTGCGGGTGCGAGGGGGCCGTCGGGTGCGGCTTGCCGTCTACCTGAAGGCGTTGGCGTGCAACTTCAAGCGGATGGTCCATGCACGCCTGGTGGAGATGGAGAACACGGCTCAGCGGGCGGTCGGGACGGTACCTGCGGTCGCGGCCGCATGAGGGCGCCGCTCCACAACTTCCACCGGGTGCCCTGAGCCACGGAAGGGGTACCGCAACGGGATCACGCTTGTCCTGAGCGCAGCAGATAGGGCGGTGAGGCCAGCAGCCGGCATCCCGTGGCCTCCTCCGCTCCAGACCACCTTCGCACGCCAGGGCTCATCTCAAACAGGCCTTGTTACGAGGGAATCAACTTTTACTTTGACCTGCACAAAAAGCGGAAACGAGTGGGAACTCAAGGGAAACTCGGGCACCACTTCGGTAGAGGACAACCCTCAGGAAATACAGGCTGAGAACATCAGTTTCAGTGGTGTCGCGCATAGCGCCTGGCACGAAATCAACTGCATCGGAGTAAGCGAACCAAAGGAGCTTGTTGTTTACTGGTACGACCGCGGAGCGAAAGTGTACGACGTTACATTACAGGACGGACAAAGCGTGGATCTCACCGCAGAGTTAACCCTTAAAGCCAAGGTCGCGAAGGCAGAGACCCACAAGGTGAACATATTGGAACGGAAGGTAGTCCTTGACAAGGACCTGGAAATCGACATAGCGGCAGGACAAGACAGTGGCGAGAAGGATTTTAAGGTGACGTGCCAGTTCAACGGAACAAACTTCGACCTTGTTGGCGCAGATGGAACCTCCAAAAACCAAACCGTATTCAAAGTTGACGGAAAACACACGAGCCATACGACCAAAACCTTGATTTCGGTAACAATCACCTGTGAGCAGAAAGAAGAGGAGTAGGCCTACGATCCAAACCCCGCGACCTGACTAGGTCTGAACCAGCGATCCCCGAGCAACGGAATCCAGGAGGGGCCCAGCAGCTAGCGTTGCTGGGCCCCTCCTCATTGCATCAAACCGAGTTACAACAAGGGTCTTGACATGTGTTGTTATATATGATAATATATCACTAAATAAAGTCATATGCGGACTCTGCAAGTGATTTAGACAGGGTCTGAGAAAGGAGCCACAATGCAGCTGATGACCATCGAAGACCTGGCCGAGTACCTGGGTGACTCAAAGCAGACCATCTACAAGTACATCCGGGAGGGTACCGCTCCGCCGTACATTCGAATCAGCTCCAAGAACATCAAGTTTGACAAGGCAGACGTCGATCAATGGCTCGAGGCGAGAAAGGTCCATCCACTCGATGGGCAAACTAAGAAACAAGGAGACACACAATGAGTGAGGCAAATTACAATCCATCACCGAAGATGACAGGTGCTGCAAATGCGTCCATTGTCCTGGGAGTAGGGGTATTCTTCACCGGCGGCCTGACTGGCGCCCCCGCGGTTTTCTATGGGCACAAGGCCCTCTCGCGGATTCGCAAGAATCCGGCGATCCAGGGATACGGTAGGGCGCTAGCGGGCACTATCCTTGGCTACCTGGGTCTGGCCGCCCTTGTCCTAATCGTGCTAGGCGTTCTCCTCCGCGTCTAATCGGACGGTCCAGGGACAGACTATGAAGAGCAGGGCCCTTGGTTGTGCCTTGCTCTTTTTTACCGTCGGGTCCCGGTATCGCCCAGCATCTTAAGTGCCTTCTTAGCCTACAGCAAGCACTCCAACATGAGCTGAATACCCCTGACCTATGCTGTAATCTATCCTAACCCACCACGAAGGACAGAGCCCCAAAACATGAGCCCGGTGCCATGGCCAAATACGAGCTGATTTCGTCGGACAGCCACGATTATGAGCCGCCCGACCTTTGGACGAGGAGGATTGCATTGACGAAACACTCGTAAAAGATTCACCGTCACGATCGCCGCCGGAACCACAAAAGGTGAAAAATCTTTTGATTTGACCTGCACGAAAGAAGGGAACGAGTGGGAGCTCACGGGAAACTCGGGCACCACTTTTGTAGAAGACAACCCCCAAAGCATACAGGCTGAAAATACCGCTTTTAGTGGGGTCGCCCATAGCGCATGGCACGAAATCAACTGCACCGGGCTGGGCGAACCAGCTGAGCTCTATGTTTTCTGGTATGACCGTGGCGTGAGAGAGTACGACGTCACATTAAAGGATGGAGAAAAAGTGGGCCTTACCGCAGAGTTGACCCTCAAGGCTAACACGGCCGAGGAAGAGGTCCACGAAATGAACATTTTGGAACGGAAGGTCGTCCTCGAAAAAGACCTTGATATCGAGATAGCTACCGGAGACAAGATCGGCGAAAGCCTGGTGATCATTGAGTGCAAGTACAACGGCTCTAATTTTGACCTGCATGGCGCTCACGACGTCTCAAAGAACCAATCGGTATTCAACGTCATCGGAAAACACACCGTCTACACCTCTACCGTCTCAAAGCCGGTGACGATAACCTGTGAGCAGGAAGAAGGAGAATAGCCCCGAACATCGTTCCAAGGCGAGGGGGCCCAGCAACAGGCGTTGCTGGGCCCCCTCTCATGTCTAGCTTTTAGCGCGGCTAGCTCATGTTGGCCGACGGTGCTTTGATATGGATCGCCGCAAATACGGCTACCATGGACATCATGAGAAACCCGGCCAGCACGTAAGCATCTCCGGCACCGGTCCGGCGTACCAGTGGCTCGCTGATGATGGGCGAGAGGAAATGGCCCAGGAAGAATACCGATGTCAGTCCCCCCATCGCCCGCCCTCGTACGGATAAGGGTGATACAGAAGATATCCATGTAATAAGGTTCGGAAGTACCACTCCCAGACCGAGGCCCGCCACCGCGAGGCCAACAAGGATGATCCCGTAGCTACTCGCAAGACCGATCACCAAATACCCGGCTCCCATGAGGCAGAACCCTAACGCCGTCATCCTGATCACGTCAAGGCGTGCGCTCATCCACCCGTACATAAGCGCAGTCAGTGAGTTGAAGATGTTAATGTCGGCGATGGCAATCCCTACCTGTAATCCGCTGGTGTCGCCCAGGTCCTCGAGATAGAAGGGCAGTTGAGTGTGAATCATGAAGAAGAGCACATTTGCGATCAGTCCTATTCCATAGATGGCGGCGAACAGTTTGACGGGGATGGGCTCCCGCTTAGTCTGAATTGAGGGTTTTTCAACTGCTGTGCTTTCCGACAAAAGGGCTGCGCCTTTAACTCTCGTCGGTTCATAGATGTAACGCAGAACAAGTGGCAGGGGTGCCAGACCCACCAGATATATCAAGAATGGGGCTCTCCACGAGTAATCAGCCAACAGCCCGCCAACTATTACTACGACGAGGGCGGAAACGCCAAAGATTCCCGCCATCGAGCCCACCATCTGAGCCCGTTCTCGACCGCTGAAGTAATCGGCGACCAGGGTGAAATTGCTGGTCATTATTCCTGCCGTAATCAGACCCAGCACGGCGCGGGTTGCCAAAATCCCGTAAACCGAGTCGATAAGAAAGCCAGAGGCGCCTACGAAAGAAAATAGCGAGATAGATATCACCAGCAGAGGCTTCCGCCCCCATCGGTCTATCGTGAATCCGGCTATTGGCCCCCCGAGAGCGATGAAGAGGGCCGTTACAGTTAGAACGATCTTGACAAGGAATTCGATGTTACCAACATCGGAGAAATGTTCTTTCATTGCTGGCAGTGCTGGCGCAATGGTGGCGCTGGCCACGATAACCAGCGAACCTGCGGCGAACAGTGCGGCTTTTTGAAGGGCAGGGCTATGTGTATGTTGGTTCAAAACAGCAAATAGCGCAGAACAGGTAGGTGGTTGGAATATGAAACGCCTAGGTACTACCTGTTGGTGCAGCCAGCTAGTATAGCGGTCAGCGAGTAAGTGGACTACCTATAACACCGTTACGTTGTGGACTCAGTGTCAACCAGCGGAGGACGGCTCCCGATTCCCACTTAGTCGGACCACCGTCAGATGTACCGGGTCTCACATTAGGACCACCCCTTTTTTGGTCGTTTGATGAGCCCGTTTCCGTGGAAAAGGCTGTTGGAATCCGCCTAACAAGCGTTGGCAGCCGAGAGTCCATGAGGGGGGTCTCAGGGAAACCCCTGCGGTGAAAAGGCCCAGTTCGGTCGTATGTTCGGCAGGCTAGTCCCTAACGCGGCGCATCACTATAATACACTCTCACCACGCACACCGATTGACTCATGATGGGTCAGCAACCAAGGAGGCTCCGAATTGACACAAGCCACTTCACCTCAACAAGAGATACAGCAGCAGGCAGGCAAGATACTTTCTCAAGTTGCTGGATATCGCCACGGCTTCAGAAACGTTGGTGTCATCGAGTTCACCCCAGTTCACGCTTTGACGTATGGACTGAAATAGCGGCACCTTCTGGTGCTAAAGTCATCTTTCTTGGGTGTTCAGATATGGAAAAAGGAGGGACGGATGATCAAAGGTATGCATGGTCTGTTCTTCACTCCCGAGGCGGATGCGGCATGTAGCTTCATCCGAGAAAAGTTAGGGTTTGCCCATGTTGACTCAGGAGATGGCTGGTTGATCTTCGACGTACCTAAGGCGGAGTTCGGCATTCATCCGGGTAACGACACCCATCACGAGATTTCCTTCTGGTGCGACGACATCCGGGAAACGGTCGAGACACTCCAAGGGAAAGGAGTGATCTTCAAAACGCCAATCGAGGACCGTGGCTTCGGATTGGTTACCACTTTCGAATTGCCTGGGGGCGTGGACGTGCAGTTGTATGAGCCAAAGCATGCCCAGCCTTAGTGCCACCATTACCCGAGTATCTAATTACCGGGGTCGATCTTTGCGAGGGGCGCAACAACATGGCACACAAACTTGTTCAAGGTGACAAACTACCCGATATCACGATCAACGTGATCGACGGCCGTAGTCTTGACCTCCCTCGCGACATGACGGGCCGATACCTGGTCCTCCTTTTCTACCGAGGCAACTGGTGATCTCACTGCCGGCGGCAGTTAGCCAGCTACCAAGTCAATTTGAGCGAGCTAGAGGATCTGGGTGCCATGGTGGTGGCCGCCACCGTTGATGACCGGGAGTCTACGGATGTTATGGCCTAGGAGAATGGAATCACGTTTCCTATCGCATACGGACTCGAGGAGGGACAGCTAGGGGCATTTGACCCCTGGTGGGTCGATGACAAACACGGACACTACCCCCAACCAATGGAGTTCCTGGTCCTCCGGGGAGGGACGTTGTTCGGCTCCCTGTACGCCTCGGGTCCTATAGGCCGGATGCAGGTAGACGAAGTTTTGATCTCCATTCGACGGCGTGAAAGGCTGAGACTAGGACCTTAGTGGGCAGATTGCTAGCGACCGGCACAATGCCTTTCGGCTTCTCAGAAGGGGTACACCCTGGCGGCGTTCCCACCGGCGATCTTAGCCTTCTCCTCCTCGGTGCAATCGGCCAGGATCTCGTCCAGAATCTGCCGGCTCTTGGGGAAGGTGGACTCGATGTGGGGATAATCGGACCCCCACTGGAGGTTGTCCACACCTATGACGTCCCGCAGTCTTATGCCCAGGGCATCTTCCTGGAATCCCAGAAACACGTTACGACGGAAATAATCGCTGGGAAGCATGCCCTCATCATAGCGGTGCCAGTGTTTCAACTGGGCCCTCTGGGTATAGGTGTAGTCCAACCGCTCTAGGAAGCTGGCGGCCCAGGAGAGCTCATGTTCGACTGAGCCCACCACAAGTTTGGGATAGCGTTCGAACACGCCGCCGAAGATCATCTGGGAAAGGGACATGCGTACCCAGTAGTCCACGTTGCAGAGGAACTCGGGCCCTATGGTCTCAATGTCCACCAGCTCCGGCACCGAGCCCGGGCGGTTGGTAACCTCGTGAAGGGAGAGGGGCATCCACAGGTCCTGGGCCGCAGCCCAGAAGGGCTCGTATTCGGGCAGATGATAGCCCCTCCCGGGGGGAGGAAATACGGGGATCATAGCCCCTGAAAGCCCCAGCTTCTGGCATCGCTCCAGCTCCTCCACAGCCCACTGCGTATCATCCAGATTGATTATGGCAATACCCTTTAGCCGTTTTGGATCGGCACTGCAGTGCTCCGCAAGCCAGTCGTTGTAGGTCTTTGCCAGGACATTAAAGAGCTCGGTGTCTGGCACCGAATAGAGAAACATCCCTGGTTGGGATAGAGTATGCTTGCGTCAATGCCATCCAGGTCCATGTCCTCTATACGCTTCTCGGTGTCATAGCCACCAGGCCGGACCCGTTCAAAACTGTCGTTGAAGGACAGGTTCTCGTTACCCTCAAACCTCATCCCCGTCTGGGCCCCCGACGCAAGGGTCAATCCCTTTATTCCATCGGTGAACCACCAATCGTCTCCATCATCGAGGCGGACAACGCGAGGTGCCCGATCCTTGAACCTGGGCTCCACCCGGCTTGTCCACAGGTCCGGCGGCTCCATCACACGATCGTCCGACGATATTATCCTGTAGCCGCCCATGGTGAGCACCTCCTTCAGAATCGCCTACATCATACCTGCGGCGCCGTATTCGAGACAAGTCCTACGTAACGACGGCACTGACCCACTAACCTCTATTGTCGATCCTTCAGAGGCCCGATTCTTTAGAGGCCTCAAAGAACAAAATCTGAGGCTTGAACACAACTTCGTTACGTTGTGGACCCGGTGTCATTATCTGAAACGTGGTAATGGCAACTATGGCATCTCTTAGCATGGGATTCGAAGTTGTAAAAGAAGTTGTCCCCTGAATTCGAACAAATGTATGATATACTACCGAAAATGTTCCTTCAAAGGGCAGGGAAGCTAGGAGGTTAGCTATGTTAAAATCCCGATCGCTGACAGTTGGTATTATCATGTCGATCGTGTTGCTGGTCGCAGTCGCATGTGGCGACGACGCAACAGCGACTCCAGTGCCTACCCAGCCGCCTCCGGCGGCGATAGACGCAGAGGCGCTCAGAAAGGCCGTCGAGACGGCAGTGATGGAATCAATTCCAGAGCAGCCGACAGGACCGACGGCTGCGGAGATACAGGCATTGGTACAAACTGCTGTTCAAGCAGCGGTCCCAGAGGGAGCTTCGGCCGAGGAAATCGCAGCCCTAGTACAGACCGCTGTCGCCGCTGCTTCGGCGGATACGGCTACCACCGAGGATGTGGCCGGCCTTGTATCACAGGCCGTGGCGGATGCCATATCCGACCAGCCTGAACCCCTCTCGAAAGAGGAAATCGAGGCTATCGTAAGGGCCGCAATTCCTGCTACCCCAACCCCACAACCCACCCCGACACCGCAACCCACCGCCACTCCCGTGCCTACACCAACACCTCCGGGTCCGGAGCCCGCGGTCAGCCGGCTCAAGGTAGCTATGTTCATTTTTGAGGAGAGCGTGGACCCCCAGATTCCCGCAGGCCACTCTCCCCAGATTTACCCTATATTCGATGCCCTGGTCCGGCTGGATTCAAACTATCAGCTTGAAGAAATGTTGGCTACCTCCTGGGAGGCGAGCCCCGATCTGACGACGTGGACCTTCGACCTGAGGGAAGGCGTCAAGTGGCAACAGGGATACGGCGAGTTCGATGCCGATGACGTGGTGCACACCATAGAGCGGGGCTCCCGGGATGAGGCCTTTGCCTGGTCCAACGCCTACTTTGCCCAGATAAAGGACGATATAGAGGTGGTCAACCCCCAGAGAATAACCTTCAATCTGCCCAGTGGGCGGCTGGACTTTGCCGAGCACGTATCCACACGGTGGTTCCTCTTGATGCTGAGCAAGGACCACTTCGACGCCGAAGGCCAGGATGGCGTGGAGAACAACCCTGTAGGAACTGGCCCATATCAGAACTCGGAGTGGCGATTTGGCGAATACCAACTCCTGGAGCGGGTGCCCTATAACCACTACCGTGTCACCCCCGACTTCCCCGAGGTCCAGATATTCCCAGTATCCGAGAACGCGACCCGGCTGGCCATGATGTTGACCGGGGCGGTCCACATGGCGAGGATACCTACGGACTTGGAGAACACCGCCATCGACTCCGGTATGAGGGTGATCCCGAGTTCCAGCCCCACTATAACCGTCTGGACCGCCTTCGGCGGCCTCTGGCAAGAGGTAATTCCCGAAGGGAACAAGCGCAAGGGTGAGGCACCGGACCTGCCCTACTCAGACCTCTACCATGGCGTAGACGAGGTCCCCTGGGTCCATAGAAAGGTCCGCAAAGCCCTCAACCACGCGGTAAATAGAGAAGAGATTAACGAAACACTGCTGGGAGGGCTGGGGGAACCAATGTATGTGCCCGGCTGGCATGCGGATATCCGAGGCTTCAACCCCCAGTGGGCGGGGAACTTTGAAGAGGATTACGGGTACAATCCTGACCTAGCCAGACAGCTACTGGCCGAGGTTGAGGCCGAGATCGGACACCCCCTGGACTGGTCCAACACGGTCAAGCCCGTGTTCAACAAGAAGGAGCTATCCAACCTGGGTGACGTGGGGGAGGCCGTGGCCAACTACTGGCGTGAGGTGGGTGTTGATATCACGCTCCAGCAGAGCGAGTGGAACACCTTACTGCCCAACTTCTTTGTGGTGAAACTGGGAGGTGTGGCTTTCACAAATGCGGTGGATGGATTCCGCGATCCCAACATGGTCAACATCACGTTCTATAGCGCCGGTCCCTGCTGCCATCTGTATGAGAATCCTGCCGTGGACGTGCTCTACGAGCAGCTAATACCGGAAAGCGACCTATCGAAGCGTGACGACCTCCTTCGTGATATCGGGGATATCCTATATGATGACTACGTGGGGATCCCCCTCTTCTGGCTCCCATTCACCGTCGTGGTAAACCCCAATGTAGTGGCGGACTACCTATCCACGATGACCCGCGGACTGAGAGACCTGGAATACGTGGTGGCGGTCAAAGAGTAAGGAATCTGCCCAAATGGGTGGCTACAAGATAATCCCCGGACGTGTGGAAGCCTTGCCGAGCTGGTCAGCCGTTTAAGGGGTGACGCGGCTTTGGAACCGGTGGCGTTCGATTATATGCACCTGGAATACCATGGCTATGGCGCGCCGGTCCAGACCTGGCCCATATCAGAGGCCAGGAACGCGCCAAGCGAGCCGTGTAGGTGGCATCCTCAGGCGGCACAACCTCGTTACGTTGTGGACTCCGTGTCACTATCTGAGGCATTGTATGCCGCGACCGTCTGGAACACGATCTTTCCGTCCCGAACCACGAACGTGTCTGTGCTGAACGGGATCCACGGCTTGGCCTCCCAAAGGATGTAGGCTAGCTCACCCGCAACCTCCTTGCGCTTCACCGTGAAGGCGTCCCAGATGCCAGCGGGCTCTCCCTCGACAGCGGCGGTGAAGAACGCACGAACCTCAGCAAGACCGCGGTAGGTGGCGTCCGGTGTGATGACGACCGAGTCCTCTGAGAAGTCCTGCATGATCGCGTCAATGCCTTCTCCGAAGGACTGAAGGTGGTGTTCAAGTGTTGCTTGAGTGGTAGCCGCATTAGACATATGCCAGACTCCTTCTTAGCGATTAGTGGGCTAAACGACGGTAATGGTAGAGACACTCTGAAACGATGTCAATCGCCCTATCGTGCCGAGGGACTGGGTGCCCCCACCAATTCGTCACTCGTTGGCTATCCCGGAAAAAGGAGGTCGTGTGTCACTATCTACTGGACGAGTACACCACGTTGTCCCATTACGGGGAGGCACTACAATATAGGCGCCCAAATGTTTTCGCAGGAGGTAGTGACCATGTATAGTAAGCCCGTACTGGGACTAGCCGAGGCCCAGGCAGCCGTGAATGCCATGCTCGATGAGGCCTCCAAGCAGCCAGACCGCCCGGTGACCATTGCCATAGTGGACGATGCGGGAGACCTCATCAGCTTCGCCAGAATGGATGGATGTGGGGCGTTGGTCCAGCGTCTGACCACTAAGAAAGCGTACACGATGGCCATGTTTGGGAGGGGCTCTAAAGACCTCTTCGAATTTATGAAGGTCAGTGGCAGGACCCTGTGGGACTATGCAGACCCCAATGTCACAGCTGCGCCCTCGGGAGCGGCCATCCTCCGGCCCAGCGACGGAGCCATTCTTGGCGCCATGGCGGTAAGCGGGATCGGCGAGAAGGCAAACGAGGAGCTGTGCCGTATCGGCCTCGATGCCATGCACTTAGAGCAGGAGTAGGACAAGCTAGTCTTGCAGCTGGGGATAGGGAACGGGCTAGGTGTTAGAGGATTTACAGAGTCGACGTATATCTAGACGTGACTGAGCATAATATCGTTACGTTGTGGACTCAGTGTCACTGTCTGAAACGAGTGGCCCGTGTTTCATGGGGCTTCGACTCTCCCCCGTCTCCACTAGGAACACAGTTCCGATTGGAACCTAATCTCGATCCCTCCGGGGAACGGCTCACACATGCTGATCGACGAGGATCGGGTTCCCGTCGGGATCCACTACGACAAACCTGGCCGGTCCTGTTGTGCTTTCGTCCGCTTGGGTCTGGAACTCGATACCTTGCGCCTTGAGCTGGCGTTGTAGGTCGCGCACATCCGTAAAGGTGTCAAGCTCTCGGGTCTCGCTGTCCCAACCAGGGTTGAAAGTCAGCATGTTCCTTTCGAACATTCCTTCAAAGAGACCGATCACAGTGTTTCCGTTTTTCAATATCAGCCATTTCTGCGAAACATCTCCCACGAAGACCGCGAAGCCCAGCTTCTCATAGAATCCCCTGGAGACCTCAATATCCTTAACAGCCAAACTGATAGAGAATCCGCCGAGTTCCATTGTCCGCTCCTCTCCACGAAACATTACCTTGCTATGAACCTGTTATCCGACCAATTGTACCGCGCCAACATGATATTGGGCTCTCAACGGGAGTCAAAGGAGGAACTTGGGAGGGAGGAATGGGCCAGGTGTTGGAGGATTTACATAGTCAACGTAGACCTAGCGTTGACTAAGCATAACATCGTTACGTTGTGGACTCGAACTGGGTTGCTGACCTGTTCACCCTCGACCCACGAGCTTCGCCAATGTTGCCACGGGACCCGGCGCGTAGGCAGCGTCCGTCGATAGAGCAAGGCCCTGTTGTCGTTTGAGGTCCGCTGTAGGCACCGCCCTTGAATGGGCTACGATGAGCCGACCTATGGTGTCTACAACGTAACGGTAGCCGTTGTCGGGCTCTGGCTCTGAGTTGAACCGTTCCCACCACCGTTCATTGAGATATCGGGCCAGCCCGGCGGCAAGATTTTCGTCGTCTGGCATCCCTGTGAGTCGGCTGATCTCAGCCCGTATTCCAAAGGCATCGAGGACATGATCAAGCATCTCCCGTGCGCTCATAGCCGGAAGTGAACGGTTCACAGCGTTGACAGCCTTGAAGGCCAGCGGTGTGCCGAGATCAGGTGAGTAGAGGATCGGGCGGTTCCCGGCATAACCATACGGCTCTATGACCTGGCTGACCCCCATCGATCGTGTAGCCAGAATACCGCGCCACGACGTACATGCCCCCTCGGACGCCTTCTGAATCGTTAACGACCCGGAGTTGGTCATCGTCCAGCAGCGTGAGCCAGGCTTCGATTACGACTTCGGACGTCAACTCGGACTCAATCAGTAGGTCTCCATAGAGGTGCCCTTGGCCCGATAACCCGCCCGCCACCACATCAGCACCACGCATCTCGCCTCGCAGGACAGGCAGGCCAAGTCCGTTACCGGGCGATACGTATCCGTGGTTGCGGAGTTTGATATTCAGAGCACCCGGGTTCCGGTTGGCGCCATAGGCGAGGATCGCAAAGCGGTCGGTCATGCCGGGCAGTCCCATGCTTCTAAGGAGGCTATCGACGGACCTGCGCCCCCCATTCTTGCCGGCGATGTACGCGCTGCCAGGGTCGTTGGGGTCCTCGAAGTACATGAGGTGGACCTGGTCATCCAACAGCAAGTAAGAGGTAGCCGGCCTGTCTCCTGGGTATGTCTCAGGATAGAGGCGGGCCGGCCGTCATTCAATCTCGTTTAGCCATGCGACAAGCGTGGAGTTTTCCTGGTTCAGCGCCATCCCTTCCTTTGCCGTGGTCAGCGCCTCCTCAAATCGACCCACTGAATGCAGCGCCCTTGCGTAGAGTTCCTTGACCTCGCTGAGCTGACTGTCAGTTCCCGAAAGACCAATGGCCCGCTCGTGCACCTCCTGGGCCTCGGCTGCCTGTCCGTTGGCGAGGTAGGCCCAGGCAAGCTCGTTCCAACCGTTGGTGTAGTCCGGATCGATACTGACAGCCTCTTGATAGCGGCTAATAGCATTCTCGTGCCGGCCGATAAGACGCTCCACATTGCCAAGGTTGGCCAACGCGAACTTGTGCTTGGGCGCTTTTTCCAGAGCTTTTTCGAGATAACTCTTGGCTTCCTCGTAGCTGGCCTTGTCGTCGGCCGGAGTGAATCTCCCAGCCCGCGCCATGAGGATGTAGCCCAGGTTGTTGTACACGTACGTTGGAACGTCCGGGTGGGTCTGGTCGATCACATTGAAATAGTCAGCCTTGCCCTTCTCGATGTCATCAGGCTGCTCGGTTACATGGTAGGCGAAGGCGCGACAGGCGTACGCACGGGCGAGGTCCAGTTTGATCAGGTGCGCATGTTTCTTGCCGGCTTCCGATTTCGCTCGTTCGAGAAGGGCGATCGCCTCACCTGCCAACTCCCGGGCTTCGTTCAGAACCGCCGGGGTCTCCCTGCCGAAGCGGTGGTAGTCCTGGCAAAAACACCTTGCCAGTCCTATTTTCGCCAGTCCCTTCAGCCGGGCGTTTGGAGTACGGCTTGCCTGGTTGAACAGCTTGCGCGCCTCTTCGTTATCGTCGGGTTTGTATCGATAGTAGTACAACAGTCCAAGATCGTAGTTCACGAGGGGACTTGAGGGATCGAGCCGGGAGGCCTCGAGCAGGGCCTCCTCTATCTCCTTAAACATGCCTAGGGAGTCGATCTGCCCCGCCTGTATAGAGCTCTTGGGCCAGCGCTCGATCGCAATCGTCAGGTGCTCCAAGGCTTGCCAATTGTTGATATCGATCGACGGGGACTGTTGGATGATAACCTTGAGACCGAGTTCCCGGGCCATTTCATCCATAACCTGGCCTGTCGAGCGAGACCGGCTTACAACTGGAATCTCGGCTGTCGCCTCACTTCTTTTGTGGAAGGTCGCGCGCACGTTGATGGTTGCGCTATCGCCGTAGAGAAGCGAACGCACCGCTGGTGGCCTGAGAAACCACCCGGACACAGCCATCGCCGTTTCCAATACACGCTTGAAACGCTCAGGGCTTATCTTTAGGGCAACCTCGTCGGCCCGAACTTGAGGGGCTAGCTCCCGAAAGACGCTTGTGCCACCGACTGCCTCCTGAGAACGCAGGTGCTGGATGCTCACTTTTCTGATCTCGGACTCGATGATGCGGTTGAACGGGGCAAACTCCCGGGCAAGCGCAGAATCGCTCGAAGCGGGCTTCTCAATCACAAGCTTGTCGCGGTTGAGAAAACTGAGCACAAGGAATACGAGAAAAGCGAGGACAGTCAGGGCGATTACGATGACGATTCCGCCCCCAAGAACGTTGTCGGATAGAGAGTCGATCACTCCCATTACAGACCTCCCGAGGACCCAGCGTCCCTAGCAAGAAATTCCAACTCGGATCTCCCAGGTCACTGGGAAACCCGATCAGCGGAAATTATAACATCCCAATAACCCTCCCCCGTCTCCACCAGAACAGATACTACATCGTTACGTTGTGGACTCAGCGTCACTATCTGAGACGGCGCTTTGGTAACGCCACTACCGTAAGGCGTAACCGTGCCTTGGGGTTGGCTTCCAGGATGCGTTGCGGGTTGCCAACCATCGGGCGCACAGTCCGTAGCACCATAAGGGTTCGCGATTAGCTCAAAGTTTTGACGAGCTTCTTTTCACTGGCCATCATGGTGCCTCCTGCCAAGTACAGAAACGGTAGAAATGGCAGCTTGACCAAAAGGCCGATTGGGATCCCCACCATGAAAACCCGTTCGAGGGTGTTGATGACCCTGGTAACATCGTCGGTGCCCTCGAGGGTGTAAGACCAATACATCACCGAGGGTATGAATCCAAGAAGCATAGACCGGGTAGTCCAGGCTATCCGAGTCTCCGACACTTCAGTCACTGTGGTAATGTCGGATGTGGGCATTCTCATTGTTACCCCTGGGTTCTTCCAAGTTGTCCTAACAGTGATTTTTGCGGGTGGCTCTCCTATGAAGTCTCGGACCTCCGTGAACTCGGATAGTCTGGGTAGGCTAGTCAGCAGGTCTCGTACCTTTTCGATGGAGACCGACACGGAGAATCGACGAGTAAGTACCGACACCAGACACCTCGAGACCTTATCGGGTAGGAATGATGAGATCTTACCAGGATCCACTTGCTAAAAACAGACAGACGGCGGGCACCCGTTCGACTACTACCTTTTCAGATAGGATACGCCCCCTAAGGACTCAGTGTCACTATCTGATGGGTTGTTAGCGGTAGCGATCTCGCATACAGCCATCCGTCCCGTCTACCAAGTTTGATGCTCACTACATCGTGGTGTTGTATCCGCCTTGTTGTTAAGCCGCTGGGGTCTGACGCAGCCTGGTCAGAATTCGGCTTGGTATCCACGGTCGCTCGGGCTGCCACCCCCTGTGCCGAGCTATGAGAAAGAGGCGATGTCCTGCTCTAGCTGGGCTATATCGCGCTCGCTCAGGTTGAAGTACTTGGCGTCCAGGTGGTGGACCACCAGGGCCGAGACCGCCGACTCCGGGTCCATCATGTAACCCTCGGTCAGCTCGACGTCGAGGTGGGACGAGACCTCGAGCAAACGGAAAAGCTGCTCCTGGTCCTCCAACCGGGGGCAGGCAGGATACCCGAAGGAGTATCGCCTGCCTCGATACTGGGTCCTGAACAGGTCCAGATAGGTTATGCCAGCCGGATCGCCAAACCCCCACATCTGACGGATCTGCTGATGCAGGAGCTCGGCGAAGGCCTCCGCTCCCTCCAGGGCTAATGCCTGTAAGATATGGGAGTTAAGGAACTCCCCCTCCTCTTTCCACTTCTCAGCCAGGTCTCTTACCCCTGTCCCAATCGTGGTCACGAACAAGGCTATATAGTCCTTGTGGCCGGAGCCTTTGGGGAGGACATAGTCAGACAGGCTCAGGCCTTCTCGCTGGGTGTCGCGGCCGAAGTAGAACTTTTCCAGCACCGTCTCGCCGTCGGGCCCGTAAATCATCAACGACTGCCCGTCCGAGCTACAGGGGAAGAACTTGAAGACAGCGTCGGCGGTGATGTCCGGCCGAGCAAGCATCACGTCCTCCACCTCGCGCACCGCGTCCCGCAGCTCCACCGCGGCGGGGTCCTCGGCCGCCAGTGCCTCGGCAAACCGGCCCTTGAATCCCAGGTGCCTCACGTAGAGCATCTGTGGGTTGATGTAGGAGAATATCTTCGCCATGTCGTAGCCCCGCACCACGTGCAGACGCAGGTCCGGCGGATTGGGAATATCGAAGTCGTGGCGAACCTTGGCCGGGGCAGCTTTTTTCGCTTCCTGCCCATCTTCGTCCGCTTTTCGAAGCCGGTCGTCTTCCAGCATCCGTTCCGTCTCGGCCTGGAGGGAGGCGGCAAGCCTCTCCCGTTCATCCGCCTCGACGATGTCGTTGGCCAACGCCAGCCCCGACATCGCGTCGGGTGCGTAGAACACCAACCCCTCGTATTCGGGCGCTATGCGTAAACGGGTAAACCGGTTCGACAGAGCAGCTCCTCCGACAAGGACCGGAGCGGAGATCCCGGCCTGCCGGAAATCCTGCATGGTTTCAACCATCATCTGGGCCGACTTTACCAGCAGCCCTGAAAGGCCGATGATGTCCGGATTGTGCTTCTGGTACGCGTCGATCAGGTCCTGGGGTGGGACCTTGATACCAAGGTTGATCACTCTATACCCGTTGTTGGACAGGATGATCTCCACCAGGTTCTTACCGATGTCGTGTACGTCCCCTTTTACGGTCGCCAGAATCACCCGGCCCTTGCCAGCGTAGTCCAACTTGTCCATGTGGGGTTCAAGATGGGCTACGGCGAATTTCATCGCCTCGGCCGACTGCAACACCTCGGCCACGATCAACTCGTTGGCGTTGAACTGGCGGCCCACCTCGTCCATTCCGGCCATCAGCGGGCCGTTGATGACCTCCAGGGGCGTGCGGTCCTGTAGCGCCAGGTCCAGATCGCCAGCCAACCCCTCCTTGCTACCATCGATGATGGCAAGCGCGATCCGCTCGTCCAGAGGCAAGTTGCTCCGCTCTTCAGCGGTCGCCTTGGGAGCTCTGTCCCGAAAGTGGGCGGTGAAGGCGGCTATCGGATCGTCCCCCCTGTTCCAGATAAGGTCTTCGGCCAGCTTCCGTTCTTCTTCAGGTATGGAGGTGTACCGCTGCATCATCTCCGAGTTGACGATGGCCATGTCCAGCCCCGCCTGGACGCAGTGGTATAGAAAGACTGAGTTGAGCACCTCTCGGCCGGCAGGGGGCAGACCGAAAGACACGTTGGAGACGCCCAGAATCGTCTTTGCCTGGGGCAGGGCCTCCTTGATGAGGCGAACACCCTCGATTGTTTCGACTCCCGACCCTATGTAGTTCCGGTCTCCGGTACCCGCCGGGAAGACTAGGGGGTCGAAGATAATATCCTCTATGGGAACACTGTATTTTTCCGTCAATATCTTGGCGGAACGCCTGGCAATCTCCAGCTTGCGCTGGCGGGTGACGGCCTGGGCCTGCTGCTTGTCCTCGTCGATACAACCTACCACCAGGGCTGCCCCGTAGCGCCGTGCCAGTGGCACCATAATCTCAAACCGGGCTTCTCCGTCCTCCAGGTTGATGGAGTTGATTACGGACTTGCCCTGAAGGCGTTTCAGCGCTTCTTCTATGACATTGGAGTCCGTCGAGTCTATCACTACGGGGGCCTTGACCTTCTTGGTCAGGATGTCCAGGAAGCCTATCACGTCTGCTTTTTCGTCCCGGTCCGGGTCCTGCAGACACACGTCCAGCAGGTGCGCCCCGTTGCGTACCTGTCGCCGGCCTACCTCGGCGGCCTCCTCGATGGCGCCCTCAGCTATCAGCCGTTTGAATTTGCGGCTGCCCAGTACGTTAGTCCGCTCTCCCACTATTGCAGGGCGCACGTCTTCATCGACCACCAGCGCTTCGATCCCCGAGACCCTCGTCTCATGAGCATCGACGGGATTGCGGGGAGGTTTTCCGCTGGCTAGCTCGGCCAGCAAGCGAATATGCTCCGGTTCGGTGCCACAGCAACCACCCACGACGTTCACCCATCCGGACTCGACAAACCGCCCTACGGTGGCCGCCATCATTTCGGGCGTCTCGTTGTACTTGCCGTCTTCGTCGGGCAGCCCTGCGTTTGGCACGCTAGCCACTGGGAACCGGGACAGCGCGGACATGGTGCGGACGTGGTCGGTCATGAACTCGGGGCCCGTGGCGCAGTTGAAGCCTATCCACAGCAAATCTCGATGGGCCAGAGACGTATAGAAAGCCTCGGCATCCTGCCCCGCCAGCGTAGTGCCCATGGCCTCGATGGTACCCTGCACTGCTACTGGTACCTGACGACCCATCTCGGCGAAGGCTCGATCTATCCCTTCCAGACCGGCCTTGATATTCAGCATGTCCTGGCCCGTCTCCAACAGGAGCACGTCCACCCCGCCCTCTATCAGGCCGGCTGCCTGCTCGTGATACGATGCGGCCAGATCATCAAAAGTAATCCCTCCGGTTACCGAGATGGTCTTGGTGGTGGGGCCCATCGAACCGGCGACGAAGCGGAGTTTGTCAGATGTGCTGGCGGCGTCGGCTACGTTTCGCGCCAGCCTGGCCGCTTCCACGTTGATCCGCCTGGCCTCGTGGGCCAGGTCGTACTCCGCCAGGACCACTGCGGTAGCGCCGAAAGTGTCGGTCTCTATGATGTCTGCCCCCGCATCCAGAAAGCTTTGATGGATGTCGGCGATCACGTTGGGCCGGGTCAGTACCAGATATTCGTTGCATCCTTCGTATTGAGGGCCACCGAAATCCTCGGGCCCAAGGCCACGATTCTGGATCGAGGTGCCCATGGCGCCATCGACGACCAGTATCCGCTCCCTGAGCAGCGCTTTTAGAGTATCTATTCTCTCGGTTTCGTTCATAGGACTCAGCTATAACTATAGCATAGGTGGGTATGCATGTATTTCAAGGATCCCGGCGGCCACTTCCTCGATATCAAAACCTATTGATGTGTTAGAATGAGATTGGCTTAGATAGCCATTAAAAACATAGAGACGAGACCCGACCATGCCCAAAAACTACTGGATGCTCGTTACCAATCTGGAGAACTTTCACATCACGCGGGACCTGGGATTCAATGTCCAAGGGCTCAAGGGACAGCACAAGAAAAAGGTACAACGCTTAGAACCCGGCGACCGCATCCTATACTATGTAACGGGCGAGCGCTGCTTCGCGGCAATAGCTACAGTTGCCTCCAAGTACTTCGAGGACTCCAAGCCGGTCTGGAAGAACGAAGGCACCAGCGGATGGCCCTACCGCGTGCGCATTCAACCCGACCTGGTCTTGGACGATGAACAGTTCATGGACGCCCATCAGATCGCACCCAGGATGGACCACGTGCGCAAGTGGGCGCCTGAGGACTGGTATATGGCCTTTCTCGTGAACTTCCTGCACATCATTCCCAAAAAGGACCTCCAGCTAATTGAGCACGAGATGAGGAAGCTCAGGCCCCGGCGCGTCCGACGTCCCGATCAGGCTAAGCCGGGTGGTCGTCGCGACGGTGCGCGTCAGGTCGGGCGTCCGTCACGGTCGCCGACGCCCGCCGACACCGGCGCATAGCTATCCTGCTCACGCCCTCGCTGGCTCTTTATCCTCCGGCAATGCCGCTCTGATTTCGTCGGCTACTTGAGGGTCCCCTTCAGAACCTAGAGCTTCCGCCAGCGCTTGGGCGGCTTCGGTACCGCCAAGTCGGCCCAGGGCCCAGGCCGCGTGGCCACGGACGAGAGGCTGAGAGTTTCCGAGGCCTACAACTAGGGCTGGCACCGCAGTTGGATCCCCACTGTTTCCAAGGCCCACGCATGCGTTGCGCTGTAGGCCAACCAGCTTGGCCCGCTTCACAGGGCTGTTGCGAAAGCGCTCCCTGAACTCTTCTTCCGTCATTTCAAGAATAGCCTCCAGATCCAGGGTGGAAAACCGCTTTTTGGTGAACGCTTTCTCGCGCGACGGCTTGGCCTTGCGGTTAACGGGGCAAACGTCCTGGCAGATGTCGCATCCGAAAACCCAGTCGAACATCAACGGACGCAGCTCCACGGGGATCGGACCCCGATTCTCGATGGTCAGGTACGAGATGCATTTCGTGTTGTCTATGACATATGGGGCTACTATCGCGCCCGTGGGGCAGTCGACGATACACTGCGCACATTCCCCGCAGGTCTTCTTCAGGGGCCGATCAGCCTCCAGCTCCAGGTCTGTAATCACCTGCCCCAGAAAAATCCAGGAGCCGTGGGAGGAAGACAGGATGTTGGTGTTCTTGCCGAACCAGCCGATGCCCGCCCTCTGGGCCACCGCCCTGTCCAACATCGGCCCGTCATCCACGTACCACCTCGCCCTCACAGGCCGGTCGAGGCGCCGGGACAGGCCCTCGACAAATGCCTTCAGACGGTCTTTCATGACCTTGTGGTAGTCATCTCCCCAGGCATAGCGCGCTACCTTGCCCGGCCCACTGTCTTGCCCGTCGGCGTAGTAGCTCATGCCCACCGCGATAATCGACCTCGCGCCCGGCAGCAGGCCCTGGGGATCGCATCCTCTGATCACCCTCGACTCGGTGTACCATGGAAGGCCGTCCATCAGCCCCGCCTTGACGCGCTCCAAGGTGACGGCTTGGTGGTCGGCAAAGCCATCGGCAGAGGTCACCCCCACCAGGTCGAAGCCCATCTCCCTGGCATAATCTTTGACCTTACCTTTCAGTTCGCCCATGAACCTGACTATTATGCCATACGCAACGTCAACTCCGCGGCTGGCAGTCGCGGTCGAATCCGGGCCACCGAGAATCCGTGCCGATAGCCATGCCGGTTTGCCTCGGAAACGGGTTTCAGGTAGCCTCACCACACGGTACCCGTTATAATGCGACATGCCTTCCTATATCGACATCAAACGCCAGAACGGTTGCAGATAGTCCCGCTCTGGTTCGTCCGCCTGAGGCGGATCACCATGAGCGGTGCAAAGGTACCAATCCGCTCACCCTGAGCTCTGTCGAAGGGGGCCGTGGGGATGGTTGAAGGGTTTATGAGCCGACAGGCTCGCGATAGGCAGAATTAGTTACAACGGAAAGAGAAGGAGTCCCATATGCCACTCCAGGTTGGTGACAAAGCGCCGGAGTTCTCGTTGCCGGCCTCAACGGGTGAGACCATAGCCCTCAAGGACCTCAGGGGTAAGAAAGTAGTGCTCTATTTCTACCCAAAGGACAACACGCCAGGCTGCACAAAGGAGGCATGCGGGTTCCGAGACGCCAACGATGGGCTGAAAAAGGCTGGGGCAGTAGTCCTGGGAGTGAGCGACGACAGGATCAGGACCCATGAGAAATTCGTCAGGCAACACCGTCTGAACTTCCCCCTACTTTCCGACGAGGAGAAGAAGGTATCCAACTTGTACGAGACCTGGGGAGAGAAGAGCATGTACGGGCGGGCCTACATGGGCATGTACCGGATGACCTTCCTCATAGACGAGAACGGCACGATTCAAAAGATCTGGCCCAAGGTCAAGGCCGACGGCCACGCCAAGGAGGTCCTGGAAGCGATCGGGGCCGCCTAACGACCTAATATTTATAAGAAAAGAGGAGTTTCATATGGCATCTGATGTTGGACAGCCAGCCCCCGATTTCACACTTGTGGACAGCACCGGTGAAAACGTCACCCTCAGTCAGTATCGTGACAACAAAAACGTGGTCCTGTCCTTCCACGTCTTCGATTTCACAGGCGGTTGAACGATACAGGTAGCCTCGTTCAGCCGGCAGAACGCCGCGTTCGAGGAGATGAATGCCCAGGTCTTGGGCATCAGCACTGATAGTCGACACTCCCATAAGGTGTATGCAGACAGCCTGGGAGGAGTAGCCTATCCTCTATTGTCCGACTTCCACCCTCACGGCGAGATGGCCAGGTCCTACGGCCTTTGGAACGACAAAACAGGAACGCCCATCAGAGGTATCGTTATCGTCGACAAAGACGGAATAATCCGCTACAGGAAAGAATACCCCTTTCCGCCCGGTGGGCTCCCCGACGCCCATGACGTGCTGTCAGAGATGGACAAACTGGGCCTATCCTGAATACGGCAAGACCAAAAGTGGCAACAACTCCGAGAGGTAGATTTCAGGAGGGCGACCTGGCGGTCCTGGTGGACCGGAAGGGCCGAAAGTACCTGGTTACTCTGGCCAAGGGAGAAGTCTTTTTCTCCCACGGGGGCGGCCTGGCCCATGACGAGATCATCGGACAGGATCAAGGCACCTGGTATCAGGCCAGCCACGGCCAGAATCTATTGGCCTTCAAACCTACCCTCAGCGATTATCTTGTCAAGATGCCCCGGAGCAGCCAGATCATCTATCCAAAGGACCTGGGATATGTCCTGACCAAGGCCGACGTGTTCCCCGGTGCGACGGTGGTAGAGGCCGGGCTGGGTTCTGGCACCATGACGGCGGCCTTGCTGAGGGCCGTGGGCTCCACCGGGACGGTGACGACCTACGAGGTCAGAGACGACATGGTGGTCATGGGCATGGACAACCTAAAGAGGATAACCCCGGACATGTCCAACCACACACTGAAGCGCCAGGACATCTACCTGGGCATCGACGAAGTGGAAGTTGACCGCGTGATCCTTGATGTCCCGGAACCCTGGCACGTCGTACAGTCGGCGGCCCAGTCCCTCGTATTGGGAGGCGTCTTCGCCAGCTTCCTACCCACCACTGGTCAGGTGCAGCAACTGGTCCAGGCTCTTGTCGATGACACCAGATTCCAGATGGTAGAGACGGCCGAGTTGCTGGAGCGGCCGTGGAGCGTGACCAACAGGAGCATGCGCCCGGCCCACCGGATGGTGGCCCACACCGGCTTCATGACGACGGCCAGGAGGTCCCACCCGAAGGGCAAAGCCCCCGATGCCCTGGAGGGGGAGAGCCAAGATGGATAGGCAGAGCACGCTGGAGCTCATCGACGAGTTCGTTAAGACCGACATGCTGAAGAAACACCTGTTGGCTGTCGAAGCGGCGATGAGGGCCTATGCACGCAAGTTCGGGAAGGACGAGGAGGAGTGGGGCATCGCCGGGCTGCTCCATGACTACGACTGGGAGGCCGTGCCCACGCCCGAGGAGCACCCCATCTACGGGGCCAACATTCTCAAAGAGCAGGGCTACCCCGAGCACATAGTCCGGGCGGTCCTGACCCACGCAGACCACGCCGGCATACCCAGGGAAAGCCTGTTGGAGCACACAGTCTACGCTGTCGACGAGCTGTCGGGCTTCATCCGGGCTGTGGCCCTGGTGAGGCCAAGCAAAAGCCTGGACGACCTGACACCCAAGTCCGTCAGAAAGAAGATGAAGGACAAGGCCTTCGCCAGGGACGTGAACCGGGACGACATCACCCGCGGCGCCGAGGAGCTGGGCGTGGACCTGGACCAGCACATCTCCTTCGTCATCGACAGCCTCAAACCCGTGGCAGGCGAGCTGGGGCTGAATAGCGGTGCCACAACACCGTCCTAACCGACCTCATTGTCCTTTCTGGCACCATACCTCACTCGAGCAGCATCTCCTCCCACCTCAGGGCCTGGTGGGGGTAGCGGCCCTCCATGAGGGGGGTGTGCAGCGGAGTACGCAGAGGCACGGGTAGCTTCTCCAACATGTCTCGCAGCTCCTGGTTGCGCCGGAAGCCCCACAGGTCGGGCGAGCCGACTCCCTTGCCCTGGACCAGCACCTTGAAGTCGCCCATGCCGCCCGGACGGGCGATATCCACCATGGCCATCCTGTTGGAGTCCATCTCCCTCTGCGCGAGTCCGGCCCCGGCTAGGCGCTTTATAAGCTCCTGAAGGCCCAGATTATTCAAAACCTCTCGCTGACTGGTCAGCCCAACGGTCTCGATGCCGTCGCGTTCCCCATACTCCACCACGGCTGTAAAGTCGACGTGAGCCGTCATGTCCTGCTGGCCGATGCGACTGTAATGGTCGTCGGTCTGGACGTGCTTGTAGAAGCAGGTCAAGGTGCCTCTGGTACGAGCAGGGGAGTACAGCTCATGGGCAGGGTGACCGTAATCCACGGTCAGAACGAATCCCCTTTCCAAAGCCTGCGAAACGCTGTCCAGCCACGGCCCGATACCCAGGTTCACCTCGGTGGTAAATCCGTCCGGCAGGGAAGGGATTATGGGAGCGAGTCTCTCATATAACGCGGGGGTCGAGGGCGCTTCCAGGACCTCAATCAGATGTCCGTCGTCGAGAGTTATGTAAATCTCGCGCAGGGAGCCCTTCTCCAGCTTCACCCGGTGCACCGGGAAGGAGTCCAGCAGCTCGTTGGACAGGACCAGGCCCTTTAGCCCCTTGGCTGGAATGTCCTGGCTTAAAGAGCGGGATACACTCTCCCTTAACGGCCCCTCCAGTTGGGATTCCACACCCTCACCCACGGACCGGTCGACACAGATATACTCGATAGATTCCTGGAAGTCTGCGGGAAGATGGGCGCTGTAGCCGATAAAGTCATGGCAAAGCAGGCCGTTGCCGGCCCCTAGTTCCAGTATCTGGAAGGGCTGAGGGTGGCCCAGCGTCTGCCACATCTGAAACGCCTGCACGCAAAGCAGGGCTCCGAAAGCGGGATGAGCACTGGGTGCCGTGTAGAAGTCTCCGGCGGGGCCTACGTTCTCGGCGTTGGAGTAATAGCCACTGTCGGGCCAGTACAGCGCGGTCTCCATGAACTCGGCGAAGGTGATCTTCCCCTTCGATTCGATCCGCCTGAAGACTTCTTGCTGCGCGCTCACCTCTATATTGTAGCGAAATAACAGAGGGGGCCAACTGGCCCCCTCAAGGTTATGTTGGAGACTCAGTGTCACTATCTGAAAGCGCAGTTGCCAAGTTCAATACGATCGGTCGTTTAACTCCCTTTTCTCCACTGCCATCTTCGCAATCTAGAAAGCGACAGCCCGGACAAGGACAAAGCCAGAATCACCCAGCTAGCTTCCACCGCATCTGACCCTCCTGTCCTGGCGGCACAACCGCCTCCACCGGCTGGGGCAACGGTTGGTGTCGGCGTGACCGTTATCGTAGGACCAGGAGTTGGTGTCGGACGTGGCGTACTAGTAGGAGTAGGCGCGGACGTAGGTGTGGGAGTTGGTGTAACGTCCACCACCGTAATGGTGGCCTGGCCTGTGGCCTCATTTCCGCTGGCGTCAGTGGCAGTGAATATTACCACTGTGCCGCCCACAGGCAAGACGTCGGGCACGTCGTTAACGATGGTTGGATCCGAATCCACTAGGTCGGTAGCTTCGGAGGCGTTCAGAAAGGCCTCGACTGCCGCGTTCCCCTTGGCCACTCCACCGGACACTTCTCCCTCGACGGTGACATTGTTCGGTAGGGTGATGAGTGGAGGAGTGGTGTCCACCACCGTAATGGTGGCTTGGCCTGTGGCCTGATTGCCACTGGCATCGCTGGCGGTGAACGTTACCTCTGTGTCTCCCAAAGGCAAGATATCAGGTATGTTGTTAACAATGGTTGGATCAGGATCCACTAGGTCGGTAGCTTCGGCAGCGTTCAGAAAGGCCTCGACTGCTGCGTTCCCTTTGTCCGCTCCACCAGACACCTCTCCTTCCACGATGAAACTATCAGGGATCGTGACGACTGGAGGAGTGGTGTCCACCACCGTGATAATGGCTTGCCCTGTGGCCTGATTGCCACTGGCGTCGGTGGCGGTGATCGTTATCACCGTGTCACCCAAAGGCAACAAGTCAGGTGTGTCAATGACAACCTCAAGATTTGGATCCACTGCGTCAGTAGCTTCGACAGCGTTCAGAAGAGCCTCGATGGCCGCATTGCCTCTATCTGCTCCGTCGATTACATCGCCATCTACAGTGATGCCAACCGGGACGCTGATCAAAGGTAGCTCGGTGTCCACCACGGTGATGGTAGCTTGGCCTTTGGACTCGTTTCCACTGGCGTCGGTGGCGGTGAATGTTACGACTGTGTCACCCAAAGCCAACACGTCGGGCGCATCGTTGGTGATCATCAGATTTGGATCCCCTATGTCGGTAGCTTCAACGGCGTTTAGAAAGGCCCGAACGGCTGCGTTTCCCTTGCTGACTCCACCTGATATTTCCCCTTCCACGGTGATACTCTCAGGGACCGTGACGCGGGGAGGGATGGTGTCTACGACTGTAATCGTGGCTTGGCCTGTGGCCTGATTGCCATTAGCGTCGGTGACGGTGAATGTTACGGCTGTATCACCCAAGGGCAACAAGTCAGGTGCGTCGATGACAATCGTAAGATTGGGATCCACTGCGTCTGTTGCTTCGGCAGCGTTCAGAAAAGCCTCGATGGCTGCATTCCTTTTGTCCACCCCGCCAGACCCTTCCGCTTCTACGGTGATACTCTCAGGGAGAGTGACGAGTGGAGGGGTGGTATCTACCACTGTGATCGTGGCTTGCCCTGTGGCCTGATTGCCACTGGCATCGGTGGCAGTAAATGTTACCAGTGTGTCACCCAAAGGCAGCGCTTCAGGCACGTCGTTCGTGATCACCGGGCTGGGGTCTACAGCATCCGTCACCGCGAAAGCCTCCAGAAACGCTGTTATAGCCACATTGTTTTTATCAGCCCCTCCAGTGATACGTCCTTCGACGGTGATACCATCCGGAGCATCGATCGACGGAGGGGTTGTGTCCGGTCCAGTCACGCATTGAGAGAACTCTGATGTATTGCCGCCCGGGTCAGTAGCCGTCGCCGTAACCCAACGGCCTTCCGGCAAGTCAACGTCAAAGGACTTAGCGAATCCGACCTCGCCCTCTCCATCTGTGGTCACGTTGGCGGATCCAAGAAAAAACTTTCCCTCTCCCCGACCAGAGGGATCGCATGCGTTATTCGAAAAGAACTCCAACCTGAATGTAGTACCTGGCTGGCCGTCGAGAGTGCCCTCAATGGTGGTGGTGCCGCTTTGACTAATAGCCGAGGAGAGTACCGGGAAATTCTGGTCGTTATTGGCGCCGGGACTGAGGTCTATTCCCAGTTCGGTGTTGGAGAAGATGGAGTTGGACAGAATGGCGTTACCATGAGTTGGTCTGATCGTAGCCTCAAGTAACACGCCGTCGCCGTCGTTGAATGCGATGACGTTGCCGGATCCTACACTCACCCCTCCGATGGTATTTTCGCTAGCGCCAATGGTAAGCCCCACGCCGGGCCCCCCGTTGCCCAAATCGAACTGGCCGGTGACGTCGGTGCCAATAAAGTTTCCTTGCACCAGATTGCCTGTTGGGTCACCTACGCCCCCGGTACCGCCTATGATAGCCACCCCTGCGCGGTCGTTGCCTGAGATCACGTTTCTCGCTTCAGCCGTCGTCCCCCCCGATGGTGTTGTTGGGGCGTCAAAGATTTCTACACCCCATAATCCATTGCCCAAGTCAATGGTGCCGGTCACGTCGGTCCCGATGAAGTTGCCTTGTACCACGTTCCTCGTACCGAACTTGTTGATGATTAATACGCCTTGCCGGAGGTTGCCGGAGATCAGGTTGGCCGCCGAGTTCGACAGCCCACCCACTGTGTTGTCGAGCCTTCCGTTGATATACACGTCAATATTGTTGCCCAAACTTGATTCCCTCGTAAAAACCCGTTTTGAGGAAGTTCCAGCGATTTAGCACATCTGCGCGCTACCGTATGTTGGGGTAGTGTACGGAACAGAGACTGTATATTGTACCCAGGTGTGGGTACGTTTGTTCTAATTCGACCTACACAGACTTTTTACGAGAGAATCAAACTTAGCTGGCCGGTGACGCCGGTGCTTATGAAGTTCCCTTCTATGACGTTATCCTCGCTTTGCACTAGTATCCCGGCACCGCCCAAGTCATCGAATCTATTGACCGCCAGTCCTCGAATGGTGCTGCCGCTACGATTGATTATCAGTCCAAATTCGGCGTCGGTCCCATTCAGTTCAATCATAAGCACTGTGTTTAAACCCGCCCGGGGCCCACGGCTGTTGGGGCTGGCCCCTGGCTGTGTGTATCCGTCGATGATCACGGAGTCTTCGATGGAGGGCAAGCCACTAGTAAGCTTGATGCTGTGGGGGCCCTCTCCGGGGATGTTGAAAACTATGGTGTCCAACCCCGCGTCGGCGTTGGCTGCGTTGATGGCCTCGCGCAGACTACAGTGGGTCGGCGTACAGGCACCGTCATCGGAATCGTCAGTCGTATTGACGGTGGTAAATGCGGCTTCCGCTGGGCGGATGGGAGGGGCCATGGGCGGGACAGCAGAGACAGAGCCGGGCGCTACCAGGACCCATATAGCCAAAAGTCCGGATGTAAGAACTAATGCATTGACTGCCAGGTGGAACAGACGGTTTCTAACCACAACTGACCCCGCTTACAGCACGCTATTGGCTCTGTCTGATTCCAGGCATTGTGAGTCAAACCTGGCGCTATATTCTATTAACTAAGATAGACACAACGCCGTGTTGCATTTCCAGCCGGTTTATTCCCGGTCTTCTATGGGTACGTACGTCAGGTCCATCGGGCCTTTGTAAACCAGCCGTGGCCGTATGAGGATGTTGTTTGTGTACTGCTCGGCGCACTGAAGTGTCCAGCCTGGGATGCGTCCTAAAGCGAATATGGGAATGAAAATGTCGTCTGGGATACCCAACAGGTGGTAGATGGAGCCGGCGAAGAAGTCCACGTTCACAAAAATGCCCTTGGCCCTGTAGGGGACCATGACCTCCTCTTCCAGGTGCCGGAGTATCTGGAACCACTGGGGCTGACCCATCTTTTCCCCCAGACGTTGAGACCTCTCCCTTAGGTGACGCGCGCGGGGGTCCTCCGCCTTGTAGACCCGGTGACCGAAGCCCATGATCCTGCCACCGCCGTTTATTCTGGCCTTAGCCCACGCTTCGGCGTTCTCCGGGGCGCCGATATCCATGGCCATTTTCATGACCTCTTCCGCCGCGCCGCCGTGTGATCCCCCCTTCAAGACGCCGATGGCCCCAACTATTGCCGAGTGCAAGTCGGACTGGGTCGAAGCGGCGACCCGGGCACCGAAGGACGACGCGTTGGAGCCGTGCTCAGCGTGGAGGATGAAGTCTACGTCCAGCAGCTTCTCGGTTTCCCTGTCCGGTTTGAGCCCGGACAGCATGTGCAGGAAGTTCCCGGCATGGTTCAGCTCTGAATCCGGGTACAGGATGGGCAGGCCCTTCCTGATACGCTCGTGGACGGCGACGATGGTAGGAGCCAGTGCCGTGATGCGGATACCCTTCCGTATCGTCGCTTCAACCGAGTTATCGTTCACGTCAGGATCGAAAGCCGCCAGAGCGGAGACTCCGGTCCGCAGCACATCCATAGGATGGCAGTTCTGAACAGCGCCTATGATTTCAACTAGCCGGTCTGGAATGACCCTGTTGGATCGGAGGAGGGCATCAAAGTCCTCAAGCTCCTTGATAGTGGGCAGCTTGCCGTAGAGCAGGAGGTGGATCACCTCTTCGAAAGTGGACTCTTCAGCCAGGTCGTGGATATTGTATCCGCGGTAGAGAAGCTTTCCCAGCGTACCGTCTACCAGGCTGGCTTCACTGGTGTCGAAGTAGACGTCCCGCAACCCACGCTTCATTTCTATGTCCCGGGTTGCCACTACAGCCCCTCCTTAAAGATTGCTGTCTCCGACGGGCGGTACTCCAAGGAATGGATATATAAAACCTGAATGTGCTACCGAGCACGGGACACCGGTGGTGAGGGTCTAGGCTGCGTTTACCTCTAGACGGACGGCATCGGCCCAGAGGATAGGCCAAATCGGGAAATTTCGGCCTCGCCGTAGCCCTTTATCGTTGTGGCGATTCTAGCATCGGGCCCTAGGGGTGTCAATAAAGCTGCCAAAACGCCTCGCATGCCGAGGGTTGTAGGTAAGCTCTAACTGAATTGGCTACTCAGTCCCCGTTAGGGCCGAGAGCCAGTCGATCAGCACGGAGACGGCCTCGGCCCAGACGTCCTCCCGCTTCCGGCCGCTGGATTTCAGCGGGGTGAACCCGTGATCGGCCCCCTCGAGTAAATGGAGCTTTGAATGGGGTACGAGAGAAGCAGCCTGTTCCAGCTCCTTCGGCGTTCCAAAGGTGTCGCGTGTCCCCGAACAGAACAGTGCTGGGACCTTGATATCCGGGAGATGTTTGATGCGCCAATTGGACGGATCGCTAGGCGGGTACAAAGGGTGGGCAAACAGGGCCAACGCATCGACCTCCACTCCCTGGGCAACGACCCGAGACGCCATGCGGCCTCCCATGGACCTGCCTCCGACGACCAACCGTAGCTTCTCAGACCTGGCTGTGTCTATCACCGCACGCCACGTAGCTTCAAGTAATGCTGGCGGGTCCGGTCTCCGCTTTCCAGCCTCGGAGTAGGGAAACTGGAACCTGAGCGTCCCAAGCCCCTCTTCGACCAACTTGCCGGAGGCGTACTTGCCGAAACCATCGTTTAGACTGGAGCCGGCTCCCGGCGCATAAACAAAGAGCCATCCTGCACTTGGGCCGCCAGGTAGGGTTTTGATAGCCGTTATCGATTGAGAGTCGGAAACGGCTATACTTATCGTCTCTTCAATGAAATCCACGCTTACTCCACCGGTCTACTCGATCGTGCAAGGCTATCAAAGGGCAGGCGCCGGGTCAACGAAGTAAAACACACAGCCGGTAATCCAGCGCCCATATCAGATATAATCAAATAGCGCGGAGGGGTGGCCGAGTGGACGAAGGCGGCGGTCTTGAAAACCGCTATATCCGTGAGGGTATCGTGGGTTCGAATCCCACCCCCTCCGCCAGCCAAGCATTCATAAATGTCTGATCCAGCGTCAAAACGATTCCAAGTTAGCGGCCGGGTCGAAATATTCCCCCTCGAAAATCCATGGGTTTACCTGAGCGTGCCCAAAGAATATACCGAGGCAACGGAACACATGGCGGACCGGGGTCTGGTGGCGATAACGGTCACCTGTGGAAACAGTACCTGGAATACGTCTCTCATGCCGATGGGCGACGGTACACAGTTCATACCTCTTAGCGCCAAGATACGAAAGGCTGAGGGTATTGAGGTAGGTGACCTTGTCACACTTTCCTTTGTGCCAAGAAAATGGTAGGGTCGGAAAATCAACAATTAGAAAGTGAGGCACAGCTATGAAAAAGTTTGTAGCAATCTATCACGCGCCTAAAGAGGCCATGGAAATGATGGCGAATGTGACCCCTGAAGAAGCAAAAAGGGTATGGAACCCTGGATGGCTTGGGCAAGCAAGTGTGGCAGCGGTTTGGTTGATTTGGGGGCGCCTCTAGGGAACGGCCAGAAACTAACCAAGTCAGGAAGCTCGTCAAGTCAGCGAGAGGTCTCTGGATATTCTATTCTGCAAGCTGAAGACATGGCGGCAGCCCAGGCGATGATGGAAGGACATCCCCATCTTGAATGGATAGGAGGATGTGAAATCGAGATTCACGAAGCGTTGCCATTACCAATGTAATCTTCTGCAGGCAATAGTAGCCTGCTAACCTATCTTGACCGTAATCGGGGGAGGGACTTCTCCCTCCCCCGAGCTTTTTTAGTCCTACTGTAGCGTGATAACCACCCGGATCAGGCCCTGTCCCTCGGCAAGGGGCTCAAACGCCTTGCCCAAGTCGCCACCTTATAAGCGGACACAAAAGACGACGCTGATCCAACATCGTTACGTTGTGGACTCAGTGTCACTATCCGGGTAGCGCCACTTTAGTACCGCCAGTAGTAAGTACTAGGTAGTACGTACTACTAAAAGTTAGTTCGTTTGTAACTGCGCTGGTGCTAGAGCCTGGTCTTACGATTGGTTCAGCTTCAAAGGGAGACAAACAAAGGATCGAACAGGCGATGAAGTTGTTTCCAAGAGACTCAGATTCTGACAACGCCTCGGTGTCGTTAGTACATCGAACGGTGGACGATGCCCTAGACCGAAAGGCTGATAGAGCTATCAGCCTTTTTGTTTTTGAGAAATCAACATAGCAGCCGATGGCGGCATGCAGGTAGGGGCGTAACGTGTGACTGTGGGTTGCACAGCATTTTCACACGGAGGTTACCGATGGTTACTTTGACGGGTTCGATCACAACAAAATCAACACCCAACCTTCGGGCAGGATTGGGCCTTTGGCTGGCCGTGGCAGGGACGCTGACAACGCTGTTGGTGTTGCTGTCGATCGCAATCGCCGGTAACCCGGCCCCCTCCCCAGACCTGGCTGTAATTGACTGGATAGTCGGCTGGGATGCTCCGGGGCTGGGCACCTTCCTCGCCGCAATCTCCTTTCTTACTAGCGCCTACGCTGGCGCTATATACGGTCCGGTCGGGATCGCTGTTCTGCTGGTTCTAAAGAAGTTCAGAGCCGCCGTGTTGTTCGGTGTGGTTGGGTTCGTGGTGGCCTCAGTCGCCGTTTTGGGGGACTACACCCTCGGAGCAGTCATAGGCCGGACGAGGCCCCTTGCTGACAACCTGGCAACAAGCTTCCCCAGCGGCCATGTGTTTGGCAGCACCGTATTTTTCGGCTTTTGGGGGTTCCTTGCAATTTACTACGGCCTCAAGAGGAAGTTCTTGGTACCGGTGCTGGCACTGTTCGCAGCGCTTATCCTGGCGGTTGGCCCGGCTCGAATTTACGACCAGGCCCACTGGCCTAGCGATGTAGCGGCGGGGTACCTTCTGGGCGCCCTCTGGCTCATGATAATCATTCCCGTCTTTCTGCGACTTCGTGGTGTAGTTTCGTCTTCTACTCAGGCGAACGATTCGGAAACTGCTCCGTTGCCGAGTCCTGAAGGAACGCGGGTGGCCCGCTCGATCGCCAGCTACGTGGTTCTGGATCCAAAGCAGGGCACCGCCACCAAGGTGTATACACCTCCACTCGTGGTCCGCTTCCTGTACTGGCTGGCGTTCCAGGCTAAGTTCCCATATACACAAAACCTGGAAGCTCTCCAGTCAGGGACATACAGAAGAACAATCGCCGGTTTCTTGACGGCTCACAGGTTCGGCAAGAACCTGGTGTCTCCCGTGACATCCATAGAGTGCGTCAACGGCCGATACACCTTCAACACCGAGTTCATCCCAGGCGAGTTGGTCGACAACGACGCCAATGCCAAGAGCTTTTTGGTCCAGGTCACGGAGACCTTCGCGGAGGCTGGGCTATCAGTCTGGCAGATCAACCCCCGCAATCCTCATGCTCACACCAACCTGATACGAACTCCTGAGGGCGACATGAAGATCATCGACCTGGAATCCGCCATCGTGACACCTTTTCCAGCTCCGGGACAATGGCGCTCCGTGCTGAAGAGTGGAAACTTCCCGATATTCGACGACATCGACTTCCCTCGGATGAGGAACTATGTAAGCACCAACGCGGCGGCCCTTGAAGGAACCATAGGAAGCGACGGGCTGGCCGAGTTTAATGACGCCATCGACAGAGCCGAGAAGGCAATTAGCTCCTGGAAAGACTCCGAACCACGTCTGTGGGGAAAGCTTACCAGGACCATGTATAGGCTGCTGAACTGGCAGGCCGCCTTCCGCCGGTTGTCGGGGGCCATGGCGGGCGCGGACCAGATGGCCGAAAGGTTCTTGAACAATGGCATCGAACGCTGGACGAACGAGGGCAGAATCACCTCCTCCGAAGCGGTCGCCCTCCGAAGCCAGCTCTCGACAGGGGAAGGGCGCGACGCCCTGCACCACCTGGGCGCGCACCTTGTTCTCACCGCGATATTCAGGTTCCCTTTTGGCAGCCCCGTTCGCTTCGCCTGGACGCTCGCCTTCTGGGGCGTGGCAGTCAGCAAACGGTTCCGTGGTAGCGGAACTGCAGACAATGCCAGGTCTTCCAACTTCCATTCGCCTTTGGTCATGGTCCTTTCTCTGATTCCGGGCTTCGGAGGGGTAGCGTATCTAGCTGCAAGGCCCCTGCGCCGCAAGCTGCTGGTGCGCTTCATGCTGGACCAGGTTGCCTGGAAGCTGCCCTTCAAACTGTACCGCCGGCTGCGCCTGGGTCGCCTGCTGGCGCCCGCGCCAAAGACGGCTGCGCCCCAAGACGTCCGGCCAGCTCCAGTGTACGCTCCACTGGCGACCTCGAACGCCTTCGTGCAGGTCAAAGAAACCAAACCTGACCGGGTCCCGGTGAGCACCCGCTAAAGCCTCATCCGCCTGAGGCGGACCACCACGAGCCACCCCACATCCGCCCATGATGATCCTCCCATGGAAGGATATGGTGGCCCACCCGCTCATGGTGAGCCCTTCGGCAGGCTCAGGACAGGCATTGTCGAAGTATGAGCGGTATCTCGCAGACCGGTGCGCGAGTCGCCGATCCCAAATACGCCAGCTTGTCATCTAACCCACAGATTCCTACGCCGTCCACCCCTGAGACCGACAACGGAGGTGCAGGGGGCACAGAGCCCCCACCTGGCCATGAATAAGAAGGACAGGAATGTCCAGAGGGGGACTCCCCTCTGACGGTCCTTCTTCAGAAGGATGAGTATCCCCCATCTATCAAGGCCTCTCTACCCAACGTGAGTATTCTTAAGGGAGTCCAGAGGGGCTAGCCCCTCTGGCGGGGGATGGTCGAAAGGTCTCACAACCGAGCTTATGGCCCGACACTGACCCTTCAATGAGGAAGGACGAACAGGAAGAATCCGAAGAATGTGTCGGTTCTCAGCCATGGCTTTCACCGCCCATTGGCTTGTATACTAGGCCCGATAAATTCCGGACACGATAACACCGAGGAGTTCGAGCATGGTGGCGTCCAATCCAACCGACGAAATGAGTTCATTCGAGGCGGCCACATGGTGTTTTCACCAGGCTGCCGAGCATTTAAAAATAGACGACGAACTCGAGGTCCTGATGCGCCACCCATGGCGAGAGCTCACTGTCTCGGTCCCGATTCGGCTGGACAACGGCAACATCAAGGTTTTCACCGGTTACCGTATCCAACATAACGGGGCCCGTGGCCCGTATAAAGGCGGTATCCGTTATCACCCTAAGGCGGATCTCGACGAAGTGCGGGCCCTGGCTTCCCTCATGACCTGGAAGACCGCTGTGGTAAATGTCCCCTTCGGAGGCGCCAAGGGTGGCATCCAATGCGACCCCCATGAGCTGAGCCAGGACGAGCTCAACCGGCTGACCCGTCGCTACACCGCTAACATCTCCCATATCCTCGGCGTCACACGCGATGTCCCGGCGCCCGACATGGGAACCAATGCCCAGACAATGGCATGGATCATGGACGCCTACGGCCAACTTCACGGTTACTCGCCGGCCGTCGTGACCGGCAAACCCGTAGAGTTGGGAGGGTCACTCGGAAGGGAATCGGCCACGGGCCAGGGGCTCGTATTCTGTCTCGAAGAATGGGCCAATTTAACTGGCTACTCTCTCCAGGGTAAAGAGGTTATTGTCCAGGGATTCGGCAACGTGGGATCCTGGGTAGCCAGACTGATAAGGAATCTGGGCTGTACCGTAGTCGGTGTCAGCGACCATATGGGTGCCTGTACAAGCCGGGTGGTCTGGATATCGACAAAGTCTCCGATCACTTGAAGGAACATCGCACCGTGGCCGGATTCCCTGATGCAGAAACGGTGGGCGGAGAGGAGTTTCTCGAGCTGCCCTGCGACATCCTCATCCCCGCCGCTATCGAGAAGGTGATCCATGCCGGCAACGCCGCCCGGATCAAGGCGAAGGTCATCGCCGAGGGAGCCAACCACCCCATCACGCCCGCCGCCGACGCCATCTTGAACGACCGGGGTGTAGTCGTAATACCGGATATACTGTGCAACGCTGGTGGTGTAGTGGGTTCCTACTTCGAGTGGGCTCAGAACATCCAACAGTTCCACTGGGAAGAGCTTCGCGTCAACGAGGAGCTCGGCGCCATCATGAAAAAGGCCACCGGCAACGTAGTCCAGACAGCCCAATTGGAAAAGTTAAGCCTCCGAGGCGCCGCTTTTGTAATAGGTGTGGGCAGAGTTGCCGAGGCGATCCGGCTTCGCGGGTTCGTTTAGCGACCACCGAACCGAGTCCTAAAGTCCTCCATCTCCTGAGTGAGTGCCAGGGGGTCCTCTCCCAGCTCTACCGCTTTTTCGAAGTCCGCATCGGCGGCAGCTTCGTTTCCCGAAGCGGCGTGGGCGACTGCTCGCTTGCCATAAGCCTCTGCCGAATCCGGGTCTATACTGATCGCTTCTCCGAACTCCGTTATTGCTTCCTGCAAGTCCCCGTGGTTCAGCAGGTCCAACCCCGTCTCGAAGTGGTTAGCAGCGACTGAATCGACCGGCTTATTGAAGCCGCCAGTCCCCCAATAGACCGCAAGGCTAATGGGTATTAAAATGACTGCCAGGATAAGTAGCCTTAACATCACACGCCAGACCACTGTCTATTGTACGCCCAATCATAGTTAGAAGGAGCGACATGCCCGAAAAGAAGCGCATGACCACAAGACTCAAGGAGCTGTTCGAGAGCCCCAGGATGTTCATCCTCGCGGGGGGACACAATCCTCTTCAAGCGCAAATGGCCGAAAAAGTCGGATACGAAGCCTTTTACATGTCGGGGTCTATAACATCGTCCAATCTCATCGGCTATCCCGACGTCGGTGTAATGACCATGAGGGAGATGGTGGACAACGCCCGCCGCATTACTATGGCCATTAACATCCCCGTCTTCAGCGACTCCGACAACGGCTACGGAAACGCTGTCCAGGTATACCGCTCCGTCAGGGAGTACATCCAGGCCGGAGTGGCTGGCATCCACATCGAAGACCAGGAGGCCCCCAAGAAGTCGGGCAGCATGGCGGGACGCCGCTGCATCTCCGTCGAGGAGATGGTTGGCAAGCTCAGAGCCGCCATGGACGCCAAGAAGGAGATGGACCCCGACTTCGTCATCGTGGCCAGGTGCGACTTCAGGGGCGCCGAGGGCGGCAGCTTCGAGGGAGCGATGCAGAGGCTGGAGACCTACAAGCGAGAGGCCGGGGTGGACGTGCTCTTCCCCGAAGGGCTGGCATCGTGGGACGAGATCAAGGAAGTATGCAAGAGGCTCCCAGGCCCTGTGATGCCTTTGATCCACCTCTTTATAGATCCACCTCCGACCTTGGAAGAGCAGGAAGCTGCCGGTTGCGCCGCCGCCTTCTATCCGGGCCTGACCTACCAGGCGGGACTGCAGGCCAGTTGGGAGTATCTCAATGAATTCAAAGAGCGAGGCACCAAGGCCATGGAGGAGTTCAAGGAGCGATCGATTACCAGCAAGTGGGGGCCTGTCCACGCAAATCAGATAACCAACCTCCCCCGCATCAGAGAGATGGAGGAAAAGTATCTACCCAAGGAGCTGCAGCGGGACTACGACACCACGATAGGCGTCAAACCCGACCAGCCTTATTGGGAGCCCAAAAAATAGCCCGGACTTCACCTTGTTATGTTCGGGGATAGATAGGGCACCCCACCCGCTCATGCTGAGCCCGTCGAAGCATCATACTGCGTCCTTCCAGGGAAGGATAGGGTGCCCCACCCGCTCGTGGTGATCCGCCTCAGGCGGACGAACCAGAGCGGGCAAATCTACACCGCGATCAGGGGTGCAGGGGCCATCCCCCTCACCCCCTTCCTCCGGCTTTGTTGAAAAAAGGTCATTCCCAAGCCATTTTTGCAACAGACGGGGTATCTGTTGAAATATTCCCGTTGAAGATGGGTTCCACGCCTAGCTCGTAAATGGCCTGAATCAGCACACAGATATTATGGCACAGAATCTTCACCAGCACTTCATTGACCTGAGCGGCGACGGTCTTGCTCCTGACGGCACCGCCGAATTTGGCCTTGACCATCGAGAAGGTCGTTTCGACGTTGGACCGCTTGTGGCAGTGGGCCAAGAAGTCCGGCCGGTTCAGGTTGAAGTAATGAAAGGTCCGCTCCCACAGGGAGTCCCGCTTGTGGTGGGTGATGGCTTTGGAGTTGGACTTGAATGGAATGTAGGCCGTCCCGCCGAGGTCGTCCACCACCCGAAGGTTCCGCTTGGAGAGATACGCCTTGTCCGCCGAGACTTCGCTGATGGTGAAGTTGTTGGCCGTGGCCTTTACCAGGGGCGCAAACTGCGGGGAGTCGTGGCTCATCGTGTCGTTGACTTCGGCGCTGGTTACGACGTTGGTGATAACGCCTGTGATGATATGAGCCTTTATCCAACGGGCCTCTTTGATTTGCTTGCCCCATTTGTGGCTGAACCACCTGTCAAAGACACTGGTGGAGAATCCGCTGGAATCCACGGCGAAGTCCTGCTCCACCGACTTGAGGGGCAATGCGCTCTGCTCGATCAGCCCCTTGAGGATGGGGGAAAGGTCGGGATTCTCTAGGTAGCGGGCGACACTGCTGAAGCAAGGCACCCGATCCATCAGTCCGTCCGCTTGGGCGTTCCGAATGTCTCCCATCGCCCTGCGCCCGCTCATGGTGCTGTAGACCTTGAGGCCGACGCCGAACACCATATCGGACAGTGGGAGCCGTGGACGGCCACGACCTTGCTTTTCCGGCTGGTGGATGGAGTCGCACAATTCTCTGAGCAGCTTGACGAACCACTCCTGCTCGTGCGTCTGACTCGCATTGTAGGCAGCCCAGTCCTGGCCAGCGGAGACGATGCGGACCGTCTTGGTTTCGACCTTGGTTCCGTCCGGCCTTTCCTCGCGCTGAATGGTGAACTCCAAGGCATACAGGTGCTTGCAGGGCTGGAGTCGAGCCGCGAAATCCGGGCAACTGCAAAACCCGCCGTCTTGGTTACTCATTACGTAAGAGCCGTTACCGCTGAGCGACGGGATTGTGTAACCCAAAGGATTCTTCTCAATGCGGGTGATGGCCGCTATCGCCATGCCGCGGGCCTGGCGGCCAGCATCGCCATCATCGATGGCTCCGGCCGGGAGAGTCAGAGGGATGTTAAGGCTGAGTTGCCCATCCATGTTGAGAGAGAGTTGCTTGCTGGCCATATATAGCCTCCATTGTTCCTAAGCTATGGCTACTATAACATACAATGTCTATGTTAACAAGCGGCAGCAAAATTCTGACGATAAGGGGGTTTCAGGAATAGACGCTGTATGCTAATATTCAGGCATGAACACCGTCCAAGACATGATTTCCAAGCTGGAAAACAAGGGCTGGACCCTAGCGGCAATAGCCGATGAGGTCGGGGTTTCGTACAACGCCGCTCAGAAATGGAAGGCCGGGAACCGGTATCCGTCCAATGCTAAAGCCGTACTGCAAAGCCTAGACGTGCTCGGTAAGCGTAGGCGGATACCCAGGAAAAGGCGGACTACCTTTGGAATATTCGCGTGAATCGCTGTGGAGGTGGAGGCCCAATGCCAGAGGCAAAAATTCTCTTTGGTGACTGCCGGGAACAATTAAGGCGTGTTGAGTCAGATTCGGTTGACCTAGTGGTAACGTCTCCCCCTTACGCGAATCAACGCTCCACCACCTACGGCGGCATCAAACCTGATGAGTACGTGGATTGGTTCCTGCCCATCGCGGACCAGTTGTACCGCGTATTGAAACCCACAGGCACCTTCATTCTCAATATCAAAGAGCCAGCTCTCAACGGCGAGCGGCACACCTGCGTCCTAGAGATTCTACTGGAGATGCGCAAACGCGGGTGGCTGTGGACCGAGGAATTCGTCTGGCACAAGAAAAACTGCTACCCAGGCAAGTGGCCCAACCGATTTCGCGATTCCTGGGAGAGGCTACTCCAGTTCAACAAGCAACGTAAGTTCAAGATGAACCAAGAAGCCGTCATGGTTCCGGTTGGTGACTGGTATGAAAGCCGGATGCGTAACTTGAGTGAGACTGACCAAGTGCGAGATGAGTCCAGAGTCGGAAGCGGCTTCGGTAAGAGAATAGCGAATTGGCTTGAGCGTGATCTGGTATACCCCACCAATGTCTTACACGGCGCTACGGAGTGCGGCAACCGCCAGCACAGCGCGGTCTTCCCCTATTGGCTTCCGAAATGGTTTATTGAACTGTTCACCGACAGCGGTGACATGGTGCTTGACCCCTTCGCCGGTTCAGGGACGGCACTCTTTGCCGCGCTCGATCTAGGGCGCTGTGCAATCGGCGTTGAAGCATACGAGCCGTACTTTGAGGAATTGCAAACGCGGCCCCAGCGTGTCCATTCGTAGCATGAACGCTATCACGGACAGCCAGATCACAGGCTACGTGGAAGCGAATATCGGGGCTTTCCACAACAAGAGATTCGAGGCACTTAAAAAGTTGCGGCTTGACTCCCTGTTGCGCCGCAAAAATCCATACCTGTTCAAGAGCAAGAACATAACTCTTGCTCAGGAGTTAGTCCAATCCCTGTTGGATGCCCATTTGAGTTCCCAAGAGGAAACCTTGTTTGGGGACTTTCTAGAAGGTTTGGCCATCTACGTGGCGGAGGTTGTCCACGGCGGCCTGAAATCCGCTGCTACTGGAATTGATCTAGAGTTCTCGGTAGGGGATATTCGCTACATCGTCTCGGTCAAGTCCGGCCCGAATTGGGGCAACAGTTCGCAGATTGCAAAGATGCGGGATAACTTTGTCGCGGCTGCCCGGGTGATTCGCCAAGGCAACCGCACGGCCAACGTCATTGCCGTGAATGGCTGTTGCTACGGACGCGATGCGTCGCCGGATAAGGGCGACTACTTCAAGTTTTGCGGTCAGGCGTTTTGGGAACTGATTTCCGGAGACTCTGAGTTCTACAAGCGCATTATCGAACCATTGGGCCACAACGCCAAGCAGCGCAACAAAGCCTTCGCCAACAGCTATGAGGCTGTGGTGAACCGTCTAAGCTGGGAGTTCACGACCAAATTCTGCACTGAAGACGGATTGATAGACTGGCCTAGACTAGTGGCGTTTGGTTCTGCAAAATGAACTGCCCCAGAGGCCGTCGCGGTGATTCAGGTGCTCAGTTGGCAGCCGAGCGATTTGGGAACAGTGGGCGATGTTTGAAACAAACAGGCTTTTGGGCACAAGGCCCTAACTTCGCCATCCGCTAAAAGCAAACGGAACCCCTTTACGTCCAACTGGCTTGGTGCATACCGGTGGCACACACCAGCAACTGGGGAACGAGCCTGGCGACTATTGTTCTTCTAGAAATCGGTGGACGATTCGCCCCATCAATCTCTCGTTGCGGAATACTAAGCAAACTACCAGTGTAATGCCACCGGCCAACAAAGGAAGCCAAGCTACGGAGAGGTGGGAGTAGTCGTGTAGGAATACGCCTGCTAGTGATACTGCGGTTACAATTAACCCAGCTTGTATGCAGTCCATAAGATATGCAAGCACATCCTGATACAATCCGGTCTTAGCTGCAAAGCGCAATACTCGCGCTCCATTCATGCTCAACAGCATGTTCCGTTGGGTAGCCACGAAACCAGAAACCACTATGCCGAAAGTCATCGTAGCTGCGGGCAACGCGACAGGGTATGGCCCCACCTCCCATTTTGCAACCGCGAAGGCTGTTACTCCGATAGTAACAACCGCCGCCAATAGAGGCCAGATTCTTTGCCACCGGGCTGGCGTCACGGATTATAATCCTGGAGCAAATTGTTCCTGATACCCCGAAGTGCCCGCCACCTGGTTTCGTGAGGCACTTTCCTGCTCGTATTGTCTATTGCCAACGTGGTTTGGCGGCGTTCACGCTGCTGAAGTAAGTCAATGATCTCTAGGGGTTCATCATCGTGCTCTCGCCCAGTGACCTCCAGTTTGCTGAGGGCAGGCATGGGGGCGCTAGACCCTGTAGCAAAGTCTATTAGATTTCTAACAATTGCCCGACTAAGGGAACGGTCCCGTGGCCGCCCGGACGATATCTCGATGGTTATACGTTCAGCCCCGTAGCCAACTCCGAACGCTTTGACAGGATCGATGCCCGCCTCCCGGTCAGCCTCTGTTACAGGGCCCAAAAACATGCCCATTTTGAGTTTACGGATCGTCGTTTGGTTCCGGGCTCGTGCGGCGGCATTCTGGTCTGCTACCGGAACCATACTATAGGAGGTCTCCTTGTCCGCGAATTTTTCCAAGCAGCGTGAGATTGTCCCGGATCCCATGGTACTTCTGCCGGATTCGATGAAAGCAAGATTGTTAGCCGCGTCAAACAACATGGCGGTCTCGGGAGCAAAATGTTCGTCCTGGTCCATTATGAACGCAGACGTTGGCTGTCCTTCGCGAACACGCCCATCCCCTTCATATTGGAAAGTCACAAAGTTCAGCAATGAGACATCGGTGCTCTGCGAGAAGTCGTTCAATCGCCGTCCCTTCCCCCCGATCTTTTTCTCACGGTTAGCGAGAGACTCGGCACTAGCTCTGAGGATGGCCTCGAGGAATGGAGTGGGTGGGGTTCCATCGTTCTCCAATAAATCCACGTCGTAGATATTGACCCTGAAGTTTTTTGCAGGCACTAAGACCGCCCCCTTTCTGTGGAGCAGGAGTCAGTTTCTTGACGAACATGGCCTCTCCTGATACCTTGCGATCATACAAGGTCCGGTTAGTTCCTTGTTGCTCCACGGGCCGTGTGCGCCAACACGCGGCCGTAGTTGTTTATGGTGAGATGAATATAGCACGCCCAATCAATTCTCGCTAGATTTGGCGATTCTGGAGTCGCAGCCCAGCCAAAGGCGTCGAGGACGCCACCAAGGTTCTCAGGCCCTACATCGACCCAAGTCAGCCTACACGTGGCAAGCATGGTGGGCGAATAGCGCATCTCACGTCGAGGCGTTGGCATGGTTGGCAGCGGGGCGGACGGCGCAGGTTGACCTAGACAACCAGACCATTAGATTCGTGCGGGTCTCGTTCTCACCGCAGAAGTAGCTTTTTGCAACAGAAACCCGATTATTGGAACAAACGGCATTTTTTCAACAAGGCCCCCCTTCCTCCAGGAAGGGGGTGAGGGGCCCAAAAATCATCACGAGGAGAACCTCAGTGCCAGAAGAAGCATGGGAAGTCCCGGGCAAGTACTCAGTTAGCCCTTACAACTACACTGAGGACGTAGTCTCGGAGTACGAGTTCAAAGAGCCAGTCCCCATCTACGACTTCACACTCGCCAAGCTGGACGTGCTTCAAGGTTCCCTTTCTCCCCACCACGTTTCCGTCGAAGACAAGGTTGAGATCGCTGGCCTTCTGGACGAGATCGGTATCACCGGCATGGTATTTAACCCGACCCTTTTCAACGAGGGGCCGAGGTCCCAATCTCAGCACGATACTTTTGATGCCATAGCTTCAGAGGGTTTTAAGTTCAAAGTTATCGCCATCATCAATTTTGGGGTCTGGTGGGACAGGGATTACAAAGAGGATGTGGACTGGCTAATCGACGCGGGCGCAGCTGAGATACACGTCCATGTACCGCCCTTCTGGCAGGCCGGTATCTTGCCCGGATGGAGCATAGATAGGCTGAAGAACGGCCCTCTTCCCGTGGTGGACTATGTGAAAAGCCGGAGTGTCGAGTCTGGGATAACGGTGACCGATATTACCCGGGCCGATCTGGACAAGGTTATCCCAATGGCCAACCACTGGCTAGACAACGGCATAGATTCTCTGGTCGCAGCCGACAGCTATGGGACTCTGTCGCCACAGGCCGTGACCTGGTATTTCAGGAGACTGCAACGTGAGATGGTCAGGCGGGTTCCCATCCTTTACCATTGCCACGACACCTTCGGAATGGCCACGGCCCAGATGATCTCCGCAGCCACCGTAGGTGTCGATCCGATGGTCACGGTTAACGGTATAGGGGACAGGGCGGGTACCGCCGATCTGGCCGAGGTGGTGGTTTCCCTCGAACTGCTATATGGCGCCAAAACTGGTATCAAGTTCGAAAGACTGACCGAGCTATCGAATCTGGTCGAGCGGATTACTGGTATCGTCCAGCCGGTCCAGCGACCGATTTTGGGCGTCGGCTTACACGTGCCACCGACTCCAAAGGTTTATCAAGATATATTCAAAGGGGCGACTTACCAGCAAGACCCCATCAAGCCCGCACTGGTGGGGCAGAAAACATGGCCCTTCTGGTGGGAAGGGATGCTGGTGCCGGCCACCGTTAAGGCCAAACTAGAGCAAATGGGCTTGCGCTATGAAGACCGTCATGTCGTCGAAATAGAACAGGCCGCGAGAGACAGGTTGAAGAGGATCGATCAATACCCAGCGTGGCTGCCCGACGAAGAGGTAGCGGAGATCTGCAAAGCGATAGCGGGCTCAATCAGGGGGTTAGCCGCAAGGGATTAAGGACGTTATTGGGGTCCATCGCCTTCTTGACGGCCTGGAGTACGTTCCAGTGCTCCGGACCATGGGACCGCATAAACCACTCTCGATGTCCGGGGAACAGCCCCTGCTCTCCAGTAGTTGCGCCGCTGGCCAGCTTATACTCAAGTATCTCTTCACGTATTTCCATTGCTATCTGCCTTAGCCTGTCATAGCCCAGCCCAGCCGGGGCCGCGAAGAAGGGGTGGAAATTGCCTCCCCCGATGTGACCCACGATGTACCCAATCAGGCCAGGGTATCTCCCCTCGATTCGTTCCTGAATCCGGCGAATATCCTCCAAGGCTCCGGGAAGGATGTCCAAGGGACAGTCCATCACCTCGCCTATCAGCAGCAGCAAGCCCTTCGGTATCAGCTTGCTAATCGTCGACTCCCGGAAATCCAGCAACCGCTGCCACTCTTCGGCGTCCGGTTTGTGAGCTTCTGCGGCGGCGGCGTCTTCCAGTACTTTTATGATCTCGTCGAGCTTCCGTCCAGCTTCGCCGGGCGCATCACCGTCGGCCTCCAAAAGCACCAGCCCCTGGGGCCTGGAACCATCGAACTCCATCAGGTCCAGGAATTTCTTGTCCATCAGCTCCATGCGCAATGGATAAGGTGCGCGGCTCGTGTAAATTGCCTTGACCCCTTCACCCACCGCTTTCAGCGAAGGAAACCGCACCACGGCCCCCGCCACCTCTCGGGGTGCGGGAACCAATCGAAGGCGTATCTGCGTTATCACCCCGAAGAGGCACTGGGCACCAATCAGAAGCTGACCCAGGTCGAAACCGCAGCTCGCGCGAATACCTTTGTTACCTGTCTCGACAATCTCGCCGGTCGGTAGCACGGCCTGGAGCCCGATCACGTAATCCCGTGGCTTCCCCCAGTTTGGGTCCACCGACCTACCGCTGGTATTGAGGGAAACTAGGGATCCAGCCCAGGTAACCGGCCCGATGAATTCAGGGAAAGCATACCCGTGAGCAGCCAGCTCGTTGTTGAGCTCGATTTCGGTCACCGCTGGGCCGATCTCGACGTAGTTTCTCTCAAAATTGGGGTTGATCCCCTTCATCCGAGACAGGTCGAGACACAGGGCACCCGGCGGCTCGGGACGGATCACATCCGGGCTCAGGAACCCCATACCCTGTCGGACGCACACCGCCTCGCCCTGCTGGCTCGCCAGCGTCAATATCCGGGCTATCTGCTCGGCTGTCTCCACCTTGACTATTGTGAATGGGTCATGGTCGCCCATTTTCTGGGGCACATCCATCATGCGATAGAAGGGTGTACGGATCACCGGGTCATAGCCCACAGTTCGAATAGAGTCGGGACCAAGGACTCCCTGAAGCTCGGCCGCCAACGGATGCATACGGTCACCTCCCGGCCTTCACGGCTAGAAAAGTATGGCGCCACGCACTGCCGAGTGCGTGGCGCCATAGATTGCCCTAGATCGCACCAGGACTAGTTTCGAACGATTTTTACGTTCTCCAGTTGTCTCGGTGGGTTTGTCCCGGAAAATCGGTATTCGGCAACAACCTTGGGATTGATTACTATTGGGACCGTCAGCCAGAACAACGGTACCACAGCGAACTGGTCGTAGAGTCGGTCGCCGATGTCAGTCAGCAAGCGGTCGCGCTCAGAGAGATCGCCCTCCTGCTGTAGCTCAGCCCACTTGCCCTCGATGAATTCATCCTCATAGAAGTGGGTCGGCCCGCCGGCTGTGAAGGTTATAGAGACGAAGAGGGGTTCTTCAAAGCGCTGGCTTGCGTCAAGCCACGCTACGCCGTGGAGAGACGGCCCGTCGGCGCCAAATAGCAGCCCTAGAATTGTCTCGAACTCGGTATCCTCAAGGGGTACCGGGGCACCGATCTCGTTCCACATGCTGTTGACAGCTTCGGAGACGTCTTGGGCCTCGGGGAATCCAGGCCTTGGCGTCACGATGTGGCGGGTCTTGCTCCAGTCCAGAGGAGCACCGCGCTCGGCTTCGGCCTCTGCCAGAAGCGCCCGTGCTGCGGCAGGATCGTAACCGTATTTGTCGTCGAACTCGGTTTCCCATCTTGGGTTCCAGCCTGTTATGGTGGGGTGCCTCCACAGGTTGTGCAGCGGCTGACCCCTTCCCCCGAGTATCGTGTCGTTGATAGCGTCGCGGTCGACAGCCTTGTTCATCGCCTGTCGTACCTTGAGATTGACGAAAGGCACATCGGGATCGACCGGTGCAACCTGGGGCAGGTAGTTACCGCCCAGGGTCAGGTAGACTGGCGACGTGACGCCCGCCGATTCGACGACCCTCATCCCTCCCGAATCCACCGCAGTGTTTCGGAGGTCTCCGGGTAGGTTACCGATGTGGGCTTCGTCTACCAGCAACATGGCCAGTCGGGTGGCCGGCTCTTGCACGAACAGTATCTGGATCTCATCGAAGTCTGGGTCCACACGATAGTGTTGCCATGGGACCCGCTCCAGAAGCAGGTCGGTACCAAGATTCCTTTCAACGTACTGGAAGGGGCCTGTACCGACCATCATCGCGTCGACTCCCGCCTGTCCCTCGGCGTCGAAGTAGGCCTTGCTCATAATAGCTCCCCAGAACCACTGGGTGATCCCTTGGGAAGCGAAGAGGGTGGGGTTGATACCGGGAGTTTGGAAGCTAAGGGTATGGTCGTCGGAAATCACCATGGTGTCCAGATAGCTCTGGACACTCTCTTTTTCACCAACTGCCGTGTCCTCTCGAACATACCGTTCGAAGCTATGCTGCACGTCAGCCGCGGTGAAATCGCCCCAATCGAAGTGGAACGGGACGCCTTGCCGCAGGTTGAACGTCCAGGTCAGACCATCGGCACCGAGACTCCAGCTTTCCGCTAGGGTGGGCTGGTAGACCAGGTCGGCGTCTTCTATGGAAAGGGCTTCGATTACCGGAGAGGTTTGAGGAGCGACGTTGGACGGGTTAGCGGCGAGAGGATCGTTAACCTCGCGCTCTCCCTCGAAAGCCACTATCAGGCGGTTCGTCGCGGGAGCCGGTGGTGCGGTAGTAACCATCGAAAGAGGAGTCGGTGTAACGATTCTTGTTACTTCCACCTCTTTGGTCGCTTCTACCACCTTTGTGACTTCTACCTCTTTCGTCACCTCAACCGTCTCCGTAATGATGACTGGGGTCGACGTGGGGCCAGGGGTCGCGGTATCGTCACCTCCGCAGGCTATCGCCACCACTAAGATGGCCATCATGCCTGCGGCGAGTCCGAATAGGGTCCTTGGTTGGATCATGACCTGTTACCTCCGAAATTTTTGTCTAGAGGGTCTAGCCTCTCCCGTGTCGCAGGAACCTGCCGGATGTAGCTCCCGTGGGTTTTGAATCTTCAAGGGTTATTTCGCCATTGACTATTGTCCACCTGTATCCTTCGGACCGCTGTACTCGCCGCCACTCACCACCTGGTTGATCTGCGACGACCTCTGAAGGCAGCACCTTCAGGTTTTCCATGTCGTACACGACGATGTCAGCCGGTACGCCCTCGCGGAGATAGCCGCGGTCCTTGAATCCACCGAAATGGGCGGGAACATAGCTTAGCTTGTAGTGGGCGTCCTCCAGGCTGACGACGCCCTCGTCCCGCACAAGCCAGGTCAGTAACTGGGTTGGGAAGCTCCCACCTGTGGAAAACTTGACATGGGCGCCACCGTCGGACACTCCGGGAACCACATGTGGCGAATTCAGCACCTCCACGATGTACTTGGGATTTTGGCGGGTTTCCAGCTCCGCCATAAACAATGTCTTGAGATTTTCGGCGACGACAATATCAAGCAGCGCATCGGCGATGTGCTTGCCCTCCATCTCCGCGATTACGGGCATCGCCAGGCTTTCATATTTCTTGAACGCCTCGGTCTCCGCTTCCGCCAGGATTAGTCCTCCTAGCGACTTTTGAATGGTAAGTGTGGGCCGGATACCGGCGTCATATTCTTCCTTAAGCCTCCGGCGAATCTCGGGGTCTTGAAACCTTCTCATTCGCTCGTCGGCATCGCCCATGCAGGCGTCCCTCCAGGCTGGAGCGTCGTCGAACAGGTTCCAGTCCTCGAAGGTCAAGAACAGATCGTCGACCCGCGTGACGCCCTGAGCATACAGGTGGAGTCCCTTCTTGCTGCACTCATCGAGCCACCGGAGCCTGAACCTGTGATTCTCAGGAAAATCTGCATTGGGTATGACAGTCTGATATAGAATAGGCCGCTTAGATATGGCAGCCAGCTTCTCATAGAAAAGCTTGACGTGCTCCTCCATTGGGCGTCCTTCTTCGCCAGACTCCTCGTAAGCTATCTCAATCAATCCTTCGTCCCGGTCAGCCAGCACTTTGGCTATCGTGAAGATCTCATGGTCGGTCATCAGGTCGGTGACCATGGGAGTAGCGTCATAGTCGCGCTGCACTGAGGTCTCACCCAGCACCTGGGTCGACCAGCCGCAGGCACCCAGGTCCATTCCCTCGTCCACCTGTTGGGCTATCTTCTTCAATTCCTCTTCGTTAGGCCGTCTGCTCTTGGCAACGTCCCACCCCATCACCCATGTGTACAGAGGAGTTAGGGGTACGTAACTGACCAAGTTCACGCCCTTGGGCGTACGGTCCAGGCTGTCAAAAAACTCGCCAAGGGTCGTCCAATCCCAGGGCATGCCTTCCTTCATGGCTCCGAGGGGGATGGCTTCATTGCGGGTAAGAGTCAACATGGCCCGTTCCTGGTTCTTCGGCTCGCAGGGAGCGAACCCGAATCCACAGTTCCCGATGGCTACCGACGTCACGCCGTGCCAGCCCGAGAGAGTGCAGTAGGGGTCCCAGAAAATCTGGGCGTCGTAATGGGTATGAAGATCGACGAATCCGGGAGCTACAATCAATCCGGAAGCGTCCAATTCCTTTTTAGCCGAGCTGGTTTTCAAGCCACCTATCTGGGCTATCTTGCCATCCTTGATAGCCAGGTCGCTTGTGTAGCGGGGAGTACGCGTCCCGTCAACAATCGTTCCTCCCCTTATGATAGTGTCGAATTCCGCCATGAGGTCCCTCCGTTTGGGCTGGGAAAGAAATGCGGTAGCTATAAAAAGCCGATTGTGAATTTATCATTCCAGCCCCTTTAATGTCAATCGACCAGGCCAACCCACCCAAGCCCATTATAAGGTCTGTGATTGACAGGATTATTGGCTCATTCTAAAATCCATCTTCAGCGTCCTCCCACAAAGACCCTGGAAAATATCAATGCCCGACTACAAGATAATTTCATCTGATACTCACAGTTTCGAACCATATGACCTGTGGACCCAGCGGATAGAGCCCAGGTTCAAGGAGAGAGCCCCCCAGGTGGCTGACATCGATGGCCGGAAATGGTGGGTTTGCGATGGATTGAAGACCCTGGCCGCACCGTCGAGCGGGGCTCAATTGGGTGTAAGGTTCGAGAACCCGGAGGCGCTCACCATCGATGTAAATATGGAAGAGGGCAGGCCGGGGGGTTATATCCCAGAAGAAAACCTCAAGGATATGGATGCCGATGGCATAGACGTGAACGTCATCTACCCCGGCGTAACCTTATCCCTCTGGATCCTCCCGGATAGCGAGCTGCTGTCGGCAATCTTCCGGGTTTACAACGACTGGCTCGCGGAGTTCTGCAGTGCTAATCCCAAAAGGCTAAAGGGTATAGCGGCTCTCAACACCGACGATGTCCAGGACGCTGTCGCCGAGTTGGAGCGCAGCGCCAAGATGGGGCTCATCGGAGGTATGATCTCCGTTTACCCTCCTGAGGACAGACCCTACGACTCACATGAGTACGATCCATTGTGGGCCGCCGCCCAGGATTTACAGATGCCCCTGTCTCTCCACCTGGCTACCAACCGACCCGGTCCTGGAGCCGATCTTGGCAACATCGAGGACGTCAAGCCAACGTTTGTCTGTAATATGGACTATTGGGTTCGCTGCTCCCTGTCCGACATCATCTACAGCGGCGTGTTGGAGCGATTTCCGAAACTCCAGATGGGCTCTGTGGAGCATGAACTGTCGTGGATTCCCCATTTCCTGGACCGGCTGGACTTCACCATTACCCAGCGTCCCAAAGACATTTACACCAAGGGTTATCTGGACTGGATGAAAAACGACATGCTGCCGAGCGACTACTTCCACCGGAACGTCTTCTGTGGTTTCCAAGAAGATGGCCTGGGCATCAGAGACAGGCATATCATCGGAGTCGACAACCTACAGTGGGGTTCCGACTATCCCCATCCCGAGTCCACCTTTCCGAGGAGCCGCGATATCTTGGAAGAGATCCTGGCCCCTTGCACGGAGGAGGAAAAGGCCAAGATAGCCGGTGGGAACGCGGCTAGGATATACAACATCAACTAAGCCATTTAGAGTACGAGGCTTGAATCACATGCCTCGTACTTCAGCGAGCTATATATATTGAGAGGAGACTTCACGTGCCAGACAAGAAACGCATGACCACTAGACTCAAGGATCTGTTCGAGAGCCCGGAGACCTTCGTATTGCCGGGCGGGACCTCACCGCTACACGCGAGGATCGTGGAGAAGGTGGGTTACAAGGCTTTCTATATGTCCGGAGCGGCCACCTCTGCATTCTTGATCGGGTATCCAGATGTCGGCGTGATAACCATGCGGGAGATGGTGGATAACGTCCGCCGCATTGTTATGGCCGTTAATATCCCCGTTTTCAGTGACTCTGACAATGGCTATGGCAACGCAGTCCAAGTCTACCGCTCCGTCAGGGAGTACATCCAGGCCGGAGTGGCTGGCATCCACATCGAAGACCAGGAGGCCCCCAAGAAGTCGGGCAGCATGGCGGGACGCCGCTGCATCTCCGTCGAGGAGATGGTTGGCAAGCTCAGAGCCGCCATGGACGCCAAGAAGGAGATGGACCCCGACTTCGTCATCGTGGCCAGGTGCGACTTCAGGGGCGCCGAGGGCGGCAGCTTCGAAGGAGCAATGCAGAGACTGGAGACATACAAGCGAGAGGCCGGAGTGGACGTGCTCTTCCCCGAGGGGCTGGCCTCCTGGGACGAGATCAAGGAAGCTTGCAGGCGCCTGCCGGGACCGGTCCTCCCATTGATTCACCAGTTCATCGACCCCCATCCGACGTTAGAACAACAGGCCGATGCCGGGTGTGCCGCCGCCTTCTATCCAGGCTTCATGATCCACCCCACCGTACAGTATGGATGGGACTACGCCAACGATTTCATGGAGCGGGGCACCAAGGCCCAGGACGACTTCAGGGCCCAGGCGGCTAAGAGTAAGTGGGGCGCCACGAACTCCAACAAGATAAACGACCTGCCCAAGATACGCGAGATGGAAGAGAAGTACCTGCCCAAGGAGCTCCAGCGGGACTACGACAACACTATTGGCGTACGCCCCGACCAGACGATCTCGCTGCCCAAAAAGTAGCCCCCGCGCCGCTCTTCCTGAGCCCGTCGAAGCATCATGCTGAGCCTTGTATCTTAAAATGGGAGCCCTTGCGTGGTAGGTACATCCGCTCTGCTTCGACGGGCTCACCACGAGCGGCACTATGCTGAGAGGCACCGAGGGGGAAAGGTCGACCTAGCTACCACTGTGTTATCATGAATACCACAGCTAAGCCGATGACGTCCCCAATAGAGATAGATAAGAAATTGCAAGTAACCGTCCGCTTTTTCGCCCTCTATCGAGAACGGGCCGGACAAGGCCACACTACGATCGAGCTGCCTTCCGGCGCCACCGTGGCCGAAGCGGTAGCGGAGATCCGCCGGAGATTCCCCAAGCTGGCGCCCGGCTCGGTTGAAATAGTGGCGGCGGTAAACGCCGAATACGCTCCACACGATACCTTATTAAATGAAGGGGACTTACTGGCCCTGATTCCTCCGGTCAGCGGAGGCTCATCCATGATAGAGATAACACACCATCCCCTTAACCCGGATGAAGTCACCGCCAAGGTGAGAAAAGACACCAACGGAGGAGTGGTCACCTTCCTGGGAACCACCAGGTCTTTTTTCGAAGGGCGAAGCGTTCTATATCTGGAGTACGAAGCCTATCCGGACATGGCTCTAAACCAGATGGAGGACATCAGCCGGGACATCCAGGCCAAGTGGGGCATCGAGGACATCGCCGCCTCCCACCGTATAGGGCGTGTGGACATAGGGGAGATAAGCCTGGTTGTCGCCGTCGCCTCTCCCCACCGCAAAGAGGCCTTCCACGCCTGCCATGAGTTCGTTGACCGCTTGAAGCAGACTGTCCCCATATGGAAGAAAGAGTACTTCGAGGACGGCTCCCGATGGGTCGCCTGCGAAGACCACGAACACGCACCGGCCCACTAGTCCCTCCTGACTCCCCCTTTTGTTCCTACGCCTATTTCTCCCCACCCACTCATGCTGAGCCCGTCGAAGCATCATGTTGAGCCTTCCTGCTACCGCTCGTGGTGAGCTTGTCGAACCAGAGCGGGTAAAACTGTCCCTTACCCCTTTACCTCCCCGATGGGCAACCGTGGCGCTCCCTCGCAACAACAGAGGGGTGTCCCCTCTGGACACCCCTCTGGCGGGGGATTGGGGGTGTCCCCCAAAATCTCAATATATTTCCCCCTTCCTGGCCAGGAAGGGGGCCAAGGGGGCGCAGGGGCACAGCCCCGCCGGGGGTGAGGGTGATATCTGTCCAAATCCAAAACTCATGGGGCTTGCATTTTCAGCACACTCTCTTGGGGCCACCAAGGTGGAATAGCCCCTTCGAATCCAGCTGATCAACGTGCCTGTGGCCGGATACACAATAGAGTTCACCTACCTCAAGGCGCAGATCACCGCCATTCTCAATACACCAGGCGCCGACCCAAACAGGCAGGTCGCTATGTTTGAGGGCCAGCCTGGTGGAACCAAAGCCGTCGATTTCGTGGACGGGACTGGCACCCTTGGCTGGACGTGTGCCGACGGAGGCACAACCGTATCCTGTAGCAAAGGGTACACGGCTCAAGTCATCGCTCAGGGCGACGTGGACGAGTTCTTCACCCTCCGCGTGTTCGAAGAAGAGGTGATAACGGCGGTTATCAGTGCTCCAGGCACCGGCCTTGAGGGAAGCTCGATAGCATTCGACGGCAGTGGTTCGACGACGCCCGCCTCAGGTTTTACCAGCTTCGCCTGGGACTTTGATGACGGCGGCACCGCCTTAGGCGCCGGCGTAACCCACGCCTTCAGCGACAACGGCACCTTCGACGTCACACTGACGGTAACGGACACCGCCGGCAATACCGACACCGCCACTCACCAGATAACCATCAGCAACGTGGACCCTGTTATCGCTCCGCTGGGCGACCTGACGATAGACGAAGGCGGCACAACGAATGTTTCGGGGAGCTTCACCGACGCGGGGTTCCTCGACACCTTCAACCAGGGTTTCTGTGACTCAGGTGGCCCCCCTGGCAGCGCATTCATAACCCCATCTCCGGGCCCTGGTAGCGGCACCTTCGACTGTCCTCCCTTTACATACCCGGACAACGCCGGCTCCCCATTCACTGCAGAAGTTTTCATCGACGACGACGAGCTGCCTACTCCAGGATTTGGCTTCGAGCAGTTCCTTGTCAACGTGAACAACCTGCCGCCCGTCGTAGACGCCGGGCTGGACCAGACCATCGATGAAGGCGACACCCTGACCTTTAACTCCCCAAGCTTCACCGACGCGGAAATCCTGGACACCCATACTGCCACGATAGACTGGGACGGACCAGGCCCGCTTGCTCCAGAGGCCGGCACGGTGGTTGTACTAGGCCCCGGCTCTGGTGAAGTCAACGGCTCCCACCTCTATCAGGACGACGGCGTATTCGACGTTGAGGTCTGTGTGAAGGACAACGACAACGACACGGGCTGTGACACCGTACGGGTCACCGTCAACAACCTTGCGCCTGTGGTAGTTGCCGGAGGCCCCCAGACCATCGACGAGGGTCAAAGCATCAACCTCGACCCAGCCACCTTCACCGATGCGGGAGTCCTAGATACCCACACCGCCACCATCGACTGGGGTGACTCGCTCAGCGACCCAGGCAATGTTATCGAGGCCGGTGGTTCTGGCACGGTGGATGAGACTCATCCATACGTGCAAAGCGGTGTTTACACCGTGACGGTCACCGTAACAGACGCCGTTGATCCGGCCAGCAATGACAGCGATACCTTCACAGTCACCGTAAACAACGTGGCGCCGACAGTGGACGCGGGCCAGGACCAGATCGTCCTATCGTTAGAACAGGTAGATCTGGACCCGGCTACCTTCGACGACCCTGCCAAGGGTTTTGACGCACCATACCAGCGGGTAATCGACTGGGGCGATGGTCAGACCGACTTCGGCACAGGTATCGACCCCACGAACCCGCCCGGCACCGTCAAGGGCAGCCACACCTACGCCGCTGACGACATCTACACCGTGACGGTGACAGTCACGGACAAGGACGGCGACACCGGCGGCGACACCATACAGGTGGTCGTCGGAGCGGCCGTGGAACTGCTGCTTACACCGGCAACGCAGGACATTGGCCTCGTGCCGCCGCCACCACCATCCGGTGACGTTACCTTGGTGCTGAACCCCAACGGCACCCCCGTGGACACAATCGATGCCGTCATCGCCTATCGTAGTGATCGGGTACAGGCGTTGGGCGTCCAGAACGACCCCGATGCACTCGCTGGAGTCGTCGTAAACTGTAATGACGACAGTGCGGGGACCATCACCTGTAACGCGACCGGCACGCTGCCGACGGCCAATCCATCCAACCTGGCTATTTTCACCTTTGGTCCTATAGTCGCTGGGCCTTCACCGGTTGAATTTAACCCGGCTCTGACAGACGCCACCATTGGCGGAAGCTCCGTGCTGGCGGGTCTGTTCGATGCCTTGGTAACCGTCAAGGGCCTCGTACAGGTCGACGTGGAGTTCTCTTTACAAACCACGCCGCTGGACGGCGACACCATACGGGTCGTGCTGTATGACCAGGATGCCTTCGATCCTCTGACCGACGGACCCATGCCGTGGGACATCTTCGGAGAACCTCCGGTGGGGTCTCCCTTCGAATTCGTCTTCCCGGGTGATGTGACTTCCCTTGGAGGCAACGACTACTCGGTACGCCTGCTTGGTGTATTCACGGACACCTACGATATGACGATCCTGGCCACCAACCGGGGCGACTTGAGGGACACGCTGGCCAACCTGCGAGACGACCAGTTGATCAACCTGCGTCGGACAGACCCAGAGAGTCCGGGACCAGTGGACATGGGTACCTTGCTCGAGGGCAATATCGTCGACGACGCCCGCCCGGGTATCGAGCCCACCGATGTCATCAACGCCCTGGACGCCAGCGCCTTCGCGGCAGCCTTCGGGACCAGCGCGGGAGACGCCGGCTTCGAGTCCTTCGCGGACTTCAACAGAGACGGCACGATCGGTCAGCCAGACCTCGATATCTCAACGCCGAACTACCTGGAGTTCTCGCCAATAGTCCTCCCGTAATAGAGAAGCTGCAATCCCGCTCATCCTGAGCCTGTCGAAGGATAGCAGAAGAGAAGGGCCTGGTCTGAGACCAGGCCCTTCTCTTCTGCTTCCCCCTTGACGGGAGAAGTTTAGAGCCCGCCCTGAGGCTGTCGGCTCACTCTGAGTCTGTTTCCCGGAATAGTGGAGCGCTCACCCTTCGACGAGGCTCAGGGTTAGTGCATGGCCGCTCTGGTTCGACATGCTCAGAATGAGCGGGGAAGTTGGGGGACACCCCCATCTCCTGGGAGAGGGGGACCGAGAGCCTGTCCTGAGCGTGCCGAAGGGGGGAGAGCCCCCCAACCATCTTGCGAGATCGTGAAATTTGTTGCATACTAGAGTCCAGGTATGTCCCTTGGCGGTTAGAGCGGGGTGGTCCCACCCGTTCCCATCCCGAACACGGAAGTGAAACGCCCCAGCGCCGACGATACTGCTCTGGCAACGGAGTGGGAAAATAGGCCACCGCCTGGGGGTTTTACCTGACAGCAGTTTTCTCCCGATCAAACACCCTTTAAAACCCGAACCCCAGCGTGTTTCGTAGAAATAGGTGGGTACACCTAAAAACTGTGGGGCAAACCCCTTCTATTTTTACTCCGGTCGAGATACAGTGCGCGTAAAGGTCTCGCTCACCATCTTCTTACTCGATAAACGGCCTGGTCTGGCCGGTCTCTCGAACGAGCGATAAAAAGGATTGTTGTACCTTTACACCGATTGGAACTGCCCCCTATAATTAGATTTGGGAAGGGTCTCCCCAGACCGGACTCGAGGGTTGACAAACCCACCTCCAGACGCGGAGCGAGGAGACTAAGATAGTGCCCCGACGGCCTGCCAGATTGCGGTCGCCGGATAAGGGGTTCACGTATGGCAAGTAGATTCGAAAAGTTCTCGGAACGGGCTCGCAGGGTCCTATCCCTGGCTCAGGAAGAAGCCCAGCGCTTCAACCACAACTATATCGGGACGGAGCATATTCTGCTCGGCCTGGTACGGGAGACCGAGGGAGTGGCTGCCCGTGTCCTTGCCAATCTAGGCGTTGACCTGAACAAGGTGCGCTCTGCCGTGGAGTTTATAATCGGCAGGGGCGAGAAGCCTTCCCAGGGTGAAATCGGGCTGACACCGAGAGCCAAGAAGGTAGTGGAGTTGGCCGTCGACGAAGCCCGCCGCATGAACCACACCTATATAGGTACCGAGCACCTGCTTATCGGACTCCTTCGTGAGGGTGAGGGTGTTGCGGCAGGTGTATTGGAAAGCCTCAGCGTCAATCTGGATAAAGTACGCTCGGAGACCCAGCGCATCCTGAGTCAGAGCTCTCCGACAGGCTCGGGCCATGGCGGTCGCGGCAGCGCTACCCGCACTCCGACGTTGGACCAGCTTGGCATCGACCTGACCTCAGCGGCTCGGGCCAACAAGCTTGACCCGGTCATCGGCCGGTCCAAGGAGATACAGAGGGTGGTCCAGATCCTGAGCCGCCGGACCAAGAACAACCCCGTGCTCATGGGCGAGCCGGGCGTTGGCAAGACCGCCATCGTCGAAGCCCTGGCCCATCGTATATCCGAAGGCGAGGTCCCCGAAACCCTTCAGGGCAAGCGCCTCGTGACCCTCGATATGGGAGCCCTTGTAGCGGGGACAAAGTATCGTGGCGAGTTCGAGGAGCGCCTCAAGAAGGTCATCGAGGAGATAAAGGCCTCCGGCAACTGCGTGCTGTTCATCGATGAGATGCACACCATCGTTGGTGCTGGAGCGGCGGAGGGCGCCGTCGACGCCGCCAACATCCTCAAGCCCTCTCTGGCTAGAGGAGAGCTCCAATGCATAGGCGCCACGACGGTTGACGACTATCGCAAGCATGTCGAGCGTGACCCGGCGCTGGAGAGGCGGTTCCAGCCGGTCATGGTGGAAGAACCCACCGTAGAGGAGGCCACTCAGATCCTTCTTGGAATCAAGGGCCGCTATGAGGACCACCACAGGCTGGACATCAGTGAGGAAGCCGTGAAATCGGCTACCAACCTTTCGTCGCGCTTCATCGCCGACAGGTCCCTGCCCGATAAGGCCATCGACCTGATGGACGAGGCATCTTCCCGGGTACGTCTGAAGAACAGCACCACACCCCTATCGGTGAAAGAGGCGGTGAAGGTACTGGAGAACGTCCGCAAAGAGAAAGATGAGGCCATAGCCTCCCAGCAGTACGAGTACGCGGCAGAGCTGCGAGATCGTGAACTGCGCCTTACCGAGAAGATGGAGGAGTTGGAGAAGGAGTGGCACGAGGAGCAGGAAAAGGATCGCCCTGTCGTCCGCAGTGAAGACATCGCCGAAGTGGTGAGCATGTGGACCGGCATTCCTGTAACCCGCCTGGCCCTCGAAGAAACTGAACGCCTCCTCCGCATGGAAGAGGAGCTGCACAAGCGCATCATCGGCCAGGACGAGGCCATAGTTGGCGTGTCCAAGGCTGTACGCCGGGCTAGAGCTGGGCTGAAGGACCAGAGGCGTCCCATTGGCGTCTTCATGTTCCTCGGACCCACCGGTGTTGGCAAGACAGGGCTGGTGCGGGCTCTCTCAGAGTTCATGTTCGGGGACGAAGAGAACATGTTGCGGCTGGACATGTCGGAGTTTCAGGAGAGACACACCGTCGCACGCCTTATCGGAGCGCCTCCAGGCTATATCGGCTACGAAGAGGGAGGCCAGTTGACCGAAACGGTGCGCCGTAAGTCCTACTGCACCATTCTGCTGGACGAGGTGGAGAAGGCCCACCCCGAGGTGTTCAACATCCTGTTGCAAATATTCGATGATGGCCACCTTAGCGACGCCAAAGGCCGCCGGGTCGACTTCCGCAACGCCGTTATCGTCATGACCAGCAACCTGGGCTCCGACCTGATAAGGAAGGATGCCAACATCGGCTTCTCCTCCAAGACCGAAGACGCCAAGACAGATGAGCAGGGATACGGACGCATGAAGGACAAGGTCCTCGACGAAGTCAAGAAGTTCTTCAGACCCGAGTTCCTCAACAGGATCGACGAGACCGTGGTGTTCCACTCCCTCAGCAAGCTCCACATCCTGTCCATAGTCGACCTGATGATGGAACAGGTACGCGATGAATTGTCGGAGAAAAGTATCAGCCTCGAGGTCACTCAGAAAGCCAAGGAGTACCTGGCCGAGAAGGGTTATGATCCGTTATTCGGCGCCAGACCACTACGTAGGCTCATCCAGGACTTGGTAGAGGACAAGCTCTCGGAAGACCTGTTGGCTGGCAAGCTGCCGGAGGGTAGCACAGCCATCCTTGACTCCGATGGAGAAGACACCATAATCACTATCAAGGAGAAAAAGGGAAAAGAGGTGGCGGCCGTACCCTCTGCGTAAGCCACAATCCCTCGAATCGCCTGAAACGCCAAAGAGGCTCCGACTGGTCGGAGCCTCTTTATGTTAGAGTAACGTTTAGCGCTGATTATGATTCGAGAATAACCTGGTGCCCAAAGAACGAACAAAGACCCTATTCTTCTGCCAGAGTTGCGGCAACGAAAGCCCCAGGTGGATGGGCTTTTGCCCCGCCTGCAGGGAACGGAAACCCCTTGTGGAGGCGCCTCGGCCTTCATCGCCGGCTAGGCCAGCCCGGAAGGAAGCCTGGCTCTCTCCTTCGTCCAGCCAGCCCCAGGAGCTGTCGGCCGTCTCTATGGACCAGCAGGAGCGTATCAAGCTGGCCTTCCAGGAGATGAACCGGGTCCTCGGAGGAGGCATCGTCCCCGGGTCCCTCGTCCTGATGGCCGGTGAACCGGGCATTGGCAAATCGACCCTTCTTCTCCAGACGACCGGCTCCCTCGCCAACCAGGGAAAGCGCGTCCTATACGTGACAGGCGAGGAGTCCCCACACCAGATCAGGCTCCGATCGGAACGCCTGGGATTCTCCGGACAGGGTATCTACCTGCTGGCCGAGACGGACGTCGACATGGTGGTGGACCAGCTGGAGCAGCTAAAGCCTGGTCTGGCCGTTATCGACTCGATTCAGACTTTGTATACCCAGGAGCTACCCTCGGGGCCCGGCACGGTGGCCCAGGTCAGGGAATGTGCTCTGCGAATCATGCGGTGGGCGAAGGCGAGGGCGGTTCCCGTAATCCTGGCCGGGCACACCACCAAAGAAGGAGACTTGGCAGGCCCAAGGGTGCTTGAGCACATGGTCGACGTGGTCCTCTACCTCGAGGGGCAGCAGCTTAACCCCTACCGTATCCTGAGGGGCGCCAAGAACCGCTTCGGCTCCACCGACGAGGTGGGGATGTTTCAGATGGGAGGCTCGGGGCTGGAAGAGGTCCCGGACCCCTCGAAGGTCTTGTTGTCCCAGCACACCGAGGACGCCATCGGCTCGACCATAGTCCCCGTGCTCGAAGGGAGCCGGCCCATCCTGATGGAGGTGCAAGCCCTGACATCCCCCTCGGTGCTGCCGGCGCCAAGGCGGGTTTCCAACGGCGTGGACTATAATAGGCTCTTGATACTAACGGCCGTATTGAGCAGGCGGGCCGGTTTGAACCTATCAGGCCAGGATGTTATCGTTAACGTCGCTGGCGGACTCAGGATCAACGAACCGGCGACCGACCTGGCCGTAGCATTGGCAATAGCATCCAGTTTGAAAAACTCACCTGTATATTCGGGTATGATAGCTCTCGGCGAGGTAGGCCTGAGTGGAGAGCTTCGTAACGTGCCCCAGCTACCGCGCCGTCTCAACGAGGCCATACGGCTGGGCTTCGTCCGTTGCCTCCTCCCCGAAACCTCGAGGGAGGACTCAAAAGGAGTGAAGGGAATCGAGCCGGTTTTCGCCGCGACGCTGGGTCAGGCACTGCGCCTGGCGCTGCCACGCCAAAGAACAGAATATATCGAGAGCCCGATAGCTGAGTTGGCTGAAGAGCAAGTTTAAGGGCTCTAACACGTCCTCAAACGCGTCTCCCAAAAAGTCCCCTAAAAAATCCCCTAAAAAGTTAATGAAAACAATAGGTCTAGCTCTGTTACTCTTGCTGGCGTTGGCTATCGCCTGCGGAGGCTCGAAACCTACACCAGCACCAACGCCTAGCCCGGTAACCGGCGCATCTGTAGCCCCCATCGCCCAACCGGTCCCTGTGGCCAGGCCGGGCGACACCCCGGTGCCCACTCCGTCCCCCACATCCACAGCTCTTCCAATCCCGGATGGGCCGGTAGCGCCTACCCCCACAAGTGCTCCGACGGAGCCCGGAGCGACCGGCACAATCGAATCGACTTCTACTCTTACACCAACCGGACGTCCCGAGCAGACGCCTACTCCCGGAGCCACCATCTCCCCGGTACCCACCGAAACTCGTGGGCCGACTCCGACAGCCCAGTCATCGCCTACACGAGAAGGGACCCCATCGCCCGAAGAAACTCCTACCTCAAGGCCGGGAGAGACTGTAGTGGCTCCCACCGAGACTCCGACGTCCGGACCGGAGGAGACCCCAACGCCTGGCCCGACGCCGGAAGAGCCCACACCTACAGTAGAGCCAACACCCACTCCGGAAGGGACCATCGAGCCGACCCCGGAGCCGGACGAGACCCCAACACCGGAGGAGACTCCCACTTCGACCCCTCCTCCTGGAGGGATCGTCTCCAACGCCTACACCCACCCCTCCGGCGATAATCGTGATCAAGGAGCCGGTATGGTCGATTGTGTTGAGCATGACCTGGACACCCGCCTCGGTTGGCGGCAACTCCAATATCAGGTTCGGGGCTGAAGAGGACTGCCAGGACCCGGAAGACCAATGCGACTTCGCCTTCCCACCCTCTCCAGCCCCCAGCGCGGTCCAGATATACCTTTGCGAGGCTCAGCCTGGCAGGACCGACTGCAATGGGGCCCCCATCAGTCCCAGAGCTTCCTGACTTCAGCCCAATCGATGCAGTGGGTGGTGGAGGTGTCCTACCCGAATGACCTGGATATTCGATTCGAATGGGACCGGACCGACGTGCCCCAGGACATAAACCTCTGGATTGTGGACTCCCAGGGAAGGATCGACATGAAATTCCCCCCGCCCGACATCCCTCCCTTCCCATTGTCGATCCTTTCAGGCGACGACGCCCGAGCGTTTCTGATCTGTGGCCAGACTCCTGGCGCCGGCATCTGCCCCAACACCTGGCCCTAACCCATTCCGCCTTACAAGCCACCTCCCACCGCTCATGCTGAGCCCGTCGAACCATCATGCTGATCCGCCAGAGGCGGACGAACCATCAGGCTGAGTCCCCTTCCACCCGCTTATGCGACGGGACCTCCCATCCGCTCATGCTGAGCCCGTCGAAGCAGAGCGGATGGGAGGTCCAGGTCGTGAGATCGTGGGACAACCCGACTTGAGCCGACATTAAGGGAGTCCAGAGGGGCTCTCCCCTCTGGCGGGGGTTTGGGGGTGTCCCCCACATTCCTTTTATTCACCCTTCCTGGCAAGAAGGGGGCCAGGGGGATGGTCGATAAGCCCCATTCTTGCCGCCAAAGTCCGGACGCAGCCCAAGGGCGAGTGGGAAAATATACCAGCATTCACAGGAACTGGCAAGTGGTTCGGCAACGATGTTTGACAATGTTCGCGAGCGTCAGTACCATCTAGCCTTCTTTGTACGCCCAGTCTGACATTGGAGATGTCTGTGAAAACCTTGTTTCGGACTACCCTCGTGGCGCTGGGAGCGGTGCTCTTGTCGCCCGGTTGCGGCGGTAGTGACCCGGGAGACGTAGCATTGCAAGTCTCTCGCGATTGGGCAAATGAGAGCATCAAGGAAGTCTCAGAAGACATTGGTGGCGCGCTCGTAGGGGAAATACCCGTATTGGGCCGTATAGCGGCCTCCCTCATCGAAGACCAGATTAGAGAAAATATAACCTGGGACTTCTCCGCAACCGTCAAAGGGCCCCAGAATCAATACGACGTTGTGGCGACGGCCATAACCGAAGCCAAAATTAATGTCCCGTTGATTGTAGACAAGACCTACGCCGTTTCTGTGGATTTTCGCCTCGAGGTGGACACCGACGTCGAAAGAGTTACCAGGTCACGACTCGATGTCCTCTCTCTGAGAGTGGAAGAGAAGTAAGGTTGACAAAGAGGTAAGCTGACGGCCCAAATGAAACTCGAACACCTGATACGCGAGCTGGCCGGCATCGACGGGATGCTCTGGGTCGTTGGCAGTGAAGGGGCCACCGCCGAAAACACCTCGACAGCAGCTAAAGAGCCAACCTTCGACGACGGCTACGCCCTGATCGAGGCCGAGGGCTGGCACATCCACCTGAAGCTGGATTCGGTCGCTGGCATCCAGTTCGTCGAAGCCGAAGACATCCACCACCACCACATCCCCTTCTTATATTATGTAAGGCTCTCCGGCCCGTCAGGAGAGACATTGTTGCGCAGCTACTTCCCCAACCCCTACCTGGACGCTAACGACAAGCCCACCGAGTTCCAGCCCGACAGGCTGAAGGTCTTCGAGCAAGTCCGCGACAGATACGTGGGCAAGAATGGGATCGAGTTCGTCCGCAGACCCGCGCCGCCTCCTTAACACCAGTCCTGAGATCACCGCAGCACCCCTTCCTGAACCGACATAGAGGGGCATCCCGACAAGTCGGGATGCCGGGCCCTTCGTTGGGCAAATCGGGGTGCCCCCAATCAAACAAGAGGTGTCCAGGGGGGCCAGCCCCTCTGGTTCGACATGCTTAGAATGAACGGCACTTGGGTGCGGGGGTATCCCCCACCTTCCCCGCTCATTCTGAGCATGTCGAAGAACCCACTTCCTTGAGGAAGGGGTCCAGGGGGATGGTGACCTGCTCGATCCCGCTGAGCTACGTGACGAGGAGTCGACGGGATTGATTCCTTCAGGACACGGTGCTAGTGTTCACCCATAGCCGACCACGCTAGGAGGAACTTATGGAAAAACGACAATTTTCCTGCATCAAGTGCTCAGGAACCGACTATAAGGGCGGGGAGATAAGAACGACAGGTTCAGGGATATCTCGATTCCTTAATCTCCAGAATCAGAAATTCTCTACCGTGTCATGTACGGGATGTGGCTACACAGAGATATATCGTATGGACGCCGGCGGAGCAATCGGCAACATTTTCGACATACTATCGAACTAGGACATTCACGAACCGTCCTTCGTCTCGGCAGGCCCCGCCTCAAGGGGCGTTCAGCAAGTCGAACAAAGGGTGCAGGGGCCTTCCCTTCGTTGGACAAATCGGGGTGTCCCCAATCAAACAAGGGGTGTCCAGAGGGGCCAGTCCCTCTGGCGGGGGTGTGGGGTGTCCCCCAAATAACCCTTTTCATCCCCCTCTCCCAGGAGAGGGGGACCGAGGGGGTGAGGGTCCCAACTCCATAATTGACGAATATGGGCCGTTGTCGTACGATTCAGAAGGTTTTCAGTCAGCCCATCCAGGAGGATAGATGTTCGACAAACCCAAGCTGGATGCCTTCTTTGCCGAGCTCAGGAGCAACTACGGCGACGACCCCGACTGGGACGACATCATCAGGGAAGCCCACCTGGGCATCGCCAAATCAGACGGGGGAGTCTCCCTCGACAACATCGACAAGCGGGTCATCGACCTGATCGAAAAGCATAAGTGATGGTGCCCGAACAGAATAAAGCCGCCTTTCGCCGTCTCGTGGAAGAGGTCTACAACAGGGGAAATCTGCATGTCGCGGACGAGCTGGTATCCGAAGACGCCGTGGACCACGATCCCATCCCCGGCCAGCCCTCCGGCGCAGAGGGGTTTAAGTACGCTGCGGAATGGTCCGTGCCGCTTTTCCGGATGTCCACATAACCATCGAAGACCTGATAGCGGAAGGTGATAAGGTGGCCGGACGGCTGACCACCACAGGGACCCACACGGGCGAGTTTTTGGGGACGCCTCCCACGGGCAACAAAATAGCCATCACCGAGATGCATATAGCTAGGTTCAGAGACGGCAAAAGAGTCCAGCACTGGGAAACTACGCCAAGCTGACCCTTTGGAGCCAGCTTGGCGTAGTTTCCCTACCCTAGATATAGAAGCATGGCTCATAGCTCACTGCCACCACCCCGTTGACAGCCCAAAGAGGCTGACAGTAACCTGAACATAGCCTGAGACGGACCCGGCGGCCCTCGAGATAAAGGGGGAACCGGGTCCGTTTTCTATTTTCGGGCCTTATTTACGGCCATATTTTTAGCCCTTTGGGGGGAAGGAGGTGGACGATTTGAGCTGCCGACGTTGCGGCTCTCCCAATCTAATCAAACTGGGCAAGAAATCCGAAGGTGACAACGTGGTCTTCCGCTGCGGGCTGTGCGGCTACATCTTCAGCCCCGCTCCCCATAGCAACAAGTAGCCTCTATGGAAAAACAACCCTACCAGCCCCGTCAAAGGCAGCGCGCCCGTCCTGCTCTGTTCGCTCGGGAGGTGTTGAATGTCGGGCTGTGGAGTAAGCAGCTGGAGGTCCTCAGGGCAGTGGGTGACCACAGCCGGGTCGCAGTCAAGTCAGGGAATGGACTGGGCAAGGGCTTTGCCGCCGCAGCGGCGATCCTGTGGTTCCTCTGCTGCCACGAGCCCGCCATAGTCCTCAGCACGGCGCCCACATTCCGCCAGGTGCGCCACGTCCTGTGGCGAGAGGTGCATCGCATCTACCACAGAGCACGCTACGATCTGGGCGGCACGCTGCTGGATACACGCCTGGAACTGGCCGAGGGCAGGTTCGCCCTCGGACTCTCTGCCGATAGCGGCGACGAATTCCAGGGCTTTCACAGCCCCAACATGCTGATTGTCGTAGACGAGGCGGAGGGGGTGGAGGAGCCCATCTACGAGGCCATCGAGGCGGTGATGACCTCAGCCAACTGCCGGTTGCTGCTTATCGGAAACCCGACCGTTGCCGGAGGCGCCTTCCGCCGGGCCTTCCACGAGGACCGGCACCTGTACCACACCATCACTATCTCGGCCCTGGACAGCCCCAACGTAAGGGCCGGGTGGGTTGTCATTCCGGGGCTGACCACCCACAAGTGGCTAGAGGAGCGAAAGGAGGTCTGGGGCGAGGATAATCCCATCTACCAGGCCAGGGTACTGGGAGAGTTTCCGGACCAGGCGGAAGACTCCCTTATCGCCCTGTCGTGGGTGGAAGCGGCCGTATACCGCAAGCCGGAGCCGCCGTCGAGCGAGGAGGAGCCGGTGGTGATAGCGGTCGATGTGGCCCGGTTCGGGTCCGACAAGAGCGTAATCCTGAGACGTCGAGGCATGGTGGTCGAGGAGGTCCGGGCCTACCGCGGACTGGACACCATGGCGCTGACGGGACTCATTGTCGATGCCATCACGACGTGGCATCCCGACCAGGTGGTCGTAGACGAGGTTGGCATTGGGACCGGGGTCGTTGACCGGCTGCGGGAGCTGGGCCACCACGTTCACTCCGTGAACGTGGGCAGATCCGCACAGGAGAGACAGCATTGGGGAAGCCTGAGGGCGGAGGGCTATTGGTCCCTCCGTCAGATGTTTGTAGATGGCAGCATAAAGATACCCGAGGATAACGAGATGGTGGGGCAAATGGCCGGCCTGCGCTATCGTTTCAACAGCAACGGCTAGGTCCTGGTAGAGAGTAAAGAAGAGATGCGGCGTCGGGGCATCCCATCGCCCGACAAAGCCGACGCCCTGATGCTGTCCTTCCTGCCCAACAAACGCAAAGTCAAACTCTGGAGCTAAAAAATGGGGTGTCCAGAGGGGCTGGCCCCTCTGGTTCGACAAGCTCACCATGAACGGCACTTGGGTGCGGGGGTACCCCCCCACATTCCATTATTATTCCCCCTTCCTGGCAGGCCGGTCCGCCTAAGGCGGACGGGGCGTCCCCCGACTCAATATGCTAGGGGGATGGTCGAAAAAACTGAAAGGAGGCCAGCCATCGCCCAAAAGCCAGAGATCAAAATGGCGGAGGTCAAAAGAAGAGGACTCCTCGGGAGCCTCCTACGGCTCCTGATGCCCTACCGCAACGGGCCGCCCCATCCCCAAACGGCGCCCACATCCGGAAGGCCAGCCGGGCCGCGACGGTCGACGTAGACCAGTTCACCCAGATCGCCGGTGTAGGACAGGACTGGGCCAGGACGGTATACGGGGAATACTATGCTGCCTCCGTGGCGGTGTACGCCGCCATCCGAATCCGCAGCGAAGCCCTGGCAAGGCCGCCGGTGAATGTCCTTCACAACAAGGACGGCAACCTGCCCATCGACGCCAACCACCCGGCACAGCGCCTGCTGGACAGGCCCAACCCCTGGTATAGCCGGGGCGACCTGTGGCGATCCACCGAGACCTATCTGAATCTGTGGGGCTCGGCCTTCTGGGCCCTGGAACGGGGCGACCACCAGGACCGGTGGGAGATATGGCCCCTGCGCCCCGACAGGATGCGCATCCTGCCCGACAAACGCCAATACATCAGGGGCTACGTCTACTTCGGTACGGCGGGGCCGGTGGCTTACACGTCGGATGAGATCGTCTGGCTCAGGTACTTCAACCCTCTGGAGGAGTACGCAGGGTTGTCACCTATAGCGCCCCTAAGGCTGTCGGCTGACATGGGGCAGGACGCTCTCAGGTTCAACCGCAACTTCTTCAAGAACTCGGCCCAGCCCGACCTGATCTTCACCACCGAAGAAACGATGACCGACGACGAGGTGGAGGATTTTTACCACCGCTGGGAGAGGCGCTACAAGGGTCCGGGCAACGCCCACCGCCCCGCCATCGCCAGCTTCATCAAGGAGGTCAAGACCCTGGGCATGAGCCAGCGGGAGATGGAGTTCATCCAGGGCCTGCGCTGGAGCCTGGAGGACGTGAGCCGGGTCTATGGAGTGCCCATGCCCCTGCTGTCCGACTTCCAGCGGGCCACCTTCTCCAACATCGACGCCGCCGAGAGGCTGTTCTGGCGCAACTCCATGGTGCCCGAGATGAAGTTCCTAGAGGAGCAGTTGAACCAGAAGCTTCTCCCCCATCTGGGCTATCCGGAGCTCCGGGTCGAGTTCGATCTGACGGCCGTCGAAGCCCTCCGCGAGGATGAGAACCGCCGGGTCTCGCGGCAGGTACAGCTACTGGACCGGGGCGTGCTCACCATCAACGAGGTGCGCCGCCAGCACAACCTGCCCGACGTCCCCTGGGGCAACACCCCTGCCAAGGGATAGCCAAATGACAGCCGAACCAATCCCCCAGCAGCGGAGAACCCGACCGGTCCCTTCGACTAGCTCAGGGCGAGCGGTCTCCAGAGTATCCGTCGCAGGGACCGGCCTCTTCGGAGATGTCCCAGAAATATGGGGTGTCCAGAGGGGCGGGCCCCTCTGACGTTCCTCCTGGCCGTAGCCCAGGGGCGGATCCGACAAGCTCCACCATTGGGACAACTGAGGAGTCCAGAGGGGAATCCCCCTCTGGCGGGGGTTTGGGGGTGTCCCCCAATGATCCATTTTCCTCCCCCTCTCCCTTGGCAAGGGAAAGGGGGACCGAGGGGGTGAGGGTCCCCAACCCTACGGCATGCCCGAAGTCAGGTCGCAGGTGCCGTCTTCGCTGTCGGTACCCGGGCCTCCCCTGGCTATATCCACGCCCGGGCCGCACTCGAAGTGGTCGTCGCCCTGATTGCCGAACATCAGATCGTCATCCTCGGCTCCGATAAGCCTATCGTTGCCGCCATTTCCGTAAAGCAGGTCCACGCCCGGGCCGCCGTTGATCTTATCGTCGTGGCGGCCGCCCAGCACCTGATCGTCGCCATCGCCGGCGACGATCAGGTCGCCCCCGCTACCTCCAAATATTTTGTCGTTCCCGAAACCACTGTTGATGCTGTCAGGGCCGTTGCCGCCATGGATCCAGTCGTCGCCTCCCAGGGTTACGACCACGTCACCACCGTTGCCGAAGATGGTGTCGTTGCCCGCGAAGGCAACTATCACGCCGGCCCCGGGGGTCCCGTTCAGCGTATCGCTGCCCATCGTGCCCAGGATGGTCGCCAGTTTGCCATTGCACTTGATCTGAACGACCTCTCCCTTCCACAGCTCCTGGCCGTGGGTGCCGCCGTTGGCCGAGAAGTACAGGGTGCCGTTGGTGTCCAACATAGTATTTGGAAAGGATCCGGCGGAGCCCGGGTTGATATCCTCCGCCAGCACCGTACCTGCCGTTGTGCCGTCGCTCTTCCACAGCTCGGTGCCAATGACATCATCGTTAGCCCGGAAGTACAAGGCGCCGTTGAACGCGGTGAGGTCATCTGGGCTGGAGCTGTCTGAGCCGAGGTTTATGTCCTTGACCAGCACAGTTCCCCCACCCGTGCCGTCGCTCTTCCACAGCTCGGTGCCGTTTACGCCGTCGTTGGCCCTGAAGTAAAGGGTGCCGTTTACGTCTGTCAATTCGCCGGTGCTGGAGCTGTTGCTACCGGGCCTGATGTCCTTCACCATAACCGTACCGGCCTCCGTGCCGTCGCTCTTCCACAGCTCCCGACCGTTGGTGCCATCGTCGGCGCTGAAGTAGAGTCTGCCTCTAAGTACGGCCAAATTCAAAGGGTTAGAGCCGCTGCTACCCGGCCTGATGTCCTTCACCAGCACCGTCCCGGCGCCCGTCCCGTCGCTCTTCCATAGCTCACGACCGTTGGTACCGTCGTCGGCGCTGAAGAGGAACTCGCCATTCAGCTCTATCCCTTGGGGAAAGGAGTCCAAATCCCCTGGCCGAATGTCCTTTACCAGCACTGTACCAGCAGCTGTGCCGTCACTCTTCCACAGCTCGGCGCCCCTCGAAGGCTGTAACCGATGATGGCGTCGACGATCAAATGGGCGTTAGGCAGCTCCGGGACTTCCTGGGCGGATACTATCGGAACCCCGATTAGCTCAAGGATTGACAGTTGATGTTTGGGGACTCCGTCATAATCAGATCGCTGGGCTGAAGTGAGAACGGCCACACGGGCGCCCCAGTTGCGCAGACGCCGGGCGCACACCAAGCCGCCACCGCCGTTGCCCCCGGTGCCGGCCAGCACAAGCACCTGCTTGTCCTTGGGCTCGCCGTCCAAAAACCGGGCGCGGGCCAGGTGGGCCAGGTTCCGGCCGGCGTTCTCCATCATCTGGATGAGATGGATTCCGTACACCTCTATCATCAGCCGGTCCACTTCCCTCATCTGGTCAGTGGTAATAAACGGAACTTGCAATCGGCCCTGCTCTATCGCTTCTCTTAAGCTTTAATCGATGGCGGTTTCAAAATACAGGCGGGTATCCGGAAAGTCTAATCGTAATGAAGGTTACCCTTCTTGCCGCAGTTTGAGAAGGGGCCGGTATATGATTGCCAGCAGGACAAGTAGGAACAGCATCGCTACTTCCGCCAAGGCTACTGCCCAAGGCGCTCCCATCCACCGAGCCAAAAGACCGATTAGAAGCATACCCAAGGGTCCGCTCCCGATCGCTAAACTTAACAGTCCCATGACTCTACCTCTAAACTCGTCGCTAGCCACTGTTAGCAGCAACGAGCTCTGGAATATGGCGAAGCCCGACATACAAAACCCAGCCAGCCCTAGCATCAAAACTGATAGACCGTAACTCTTGGAGACGGCGAATATCAGAAGGGTTACGACCATAAAGCCTGTCGCTACAACAAAGGTCGCTCCGGGGCGTCCTACTCTTGCCATGGAGGCCAGGATCATGGAGCCGAAAAACATGCCGACGCCGAAGGCAGTGGTCATCACACCCAATAGAGCCGGGCCGACATCCAGGACGTCCCTGGCGAACACCGGTAGGAACTGTATAAACGGAAAGGCGAGCAGGTTGGCCATCACCGTGATGGTCAGGACTCCCAGTATGTAGCGATTTGTTCGGACGTAGCCGACGGCTGACTTCATCTCGCGCAAGAGATTACGGCCTTCACTCTGGCCAGACCACACGTACTTAATCATAGCCACGAACAAAAATTGGATGCCGTAAACGAACACGACTACCGAAAAGGCGATGCCGGCGTCAGTTGTTGCCAGCAAAATCCCGGCTACTATCGGACCAACAATATTACTCAGAGTGAACCCTGTTATATCCAGCGATACGGCGTTGACCAGCAGCCTGGACCCCACCTGTTCACGGGTGAGAACCCTCCGAGCGGGGAACTCGAAGGCAATACATGACCCAAGGACCGCGGAAGTTACCGCGATGTGCCAGACCTGTACTAGATCGAACACGATGAGATAAGCGAGGGTCGCCGACGCCGCAATGCTAAACGCGGCTGCCAACTCTATCACGAGTTTTCGTGAAATCCTGTCGGAGATGAGTCCACTGAAAGGGCCGACAATGGCCATTGGTAGGGAGCGATAGACCCCTATCAAGGCTACTTCAAACGGGTCGCCAGTGATATTGAAGGTCAACCAGCCCAGGATGGTCAGTTCCATCCACAACGCCGTAGACCTGCAAATGCCCGATGCCCATAAAGGCAGGTATCCCGGAGCTGCGAGAGATCGAAAAGGACCCGTAGCGTGCGCTAAAGGGTCTGGAGGGGGTCTTACTTTTGCCATGCTTGGGGTAATTTCAGTTTAGCAGGTTCCAGCTATCACCTGCTACCCTCAAGGCCCGCTGCCCCGAACGATTGTTATCCTTCTTGCATTGGGGCCAAAAGGGGCCTGTATGCGATGGCCACAACCACGAGAAAGAGCAGCATGCCCCCCTCCGCAAGTCCAACGGCCCACGGAACCCCCACCCATTTGGCAAGCAGGCCGACCATAAGCATGCCCAAAGGGCCGGTCCCGATGGCCAGGCTCAGTACGCCCATGACGCGAGCCCGAAATTCCTCTGAAGCGACGACCAGGAGCAACGCACTCTGGAATACTGCGAAGCCGGACATGCCTATCCCACAAAACATCAGCAGCACAACAGACAGGGCGTAATCCTTGGATGCGGCAAATATCAGCGCAGTTAGTGTCAATAAAGCGGTCGCCACTACAAAGGTCGCTCCAGGACGTCTGACGGTGACCATGGACGCCAAAGTCACCGTACCAATCAAAGTGCCAACACCGAAAGCTGAGGTCATTACACCCAGGAGAGCAGGGCCGACGTCCAGGATGTCCCTGGCAAAGACCGGCAAAAATAATATAAACGGAAATGCCAGCAAGTTCGCCGCTACGGTGGTGACCAGAACGCCCATTATTACACGGTCCGTGCGGATATAGCCGACCGCCTGCCGCATCTCCAGCAAAAAATTCCGCCCCTCTCCCTTTGGCGACCAGGCGGGTCGCAACGCGACCAGGAAGAAAACGTTGATCCCATATACGAACACCACCACAGAGAACGCTACACCTGCATCAGCTATCGCGATTAAACCTCCTCCCAGCGCCCCCCCACCGATGTTGCTGAGAGTGAAGCCCATTATGTCGAGAGCCATGGCGTTCACAACCATCCGGGACCCAACCAGCTCCCTCGTCAGCGCCCTGCGTGCGGGAAACTCAAGGGCAACGGTAGCCCCTAATACCGTAGCGATGGCGGCGATGTGCCAGAAACGTACCTCGTCGAACAGAATTAAAAAGGCGAGGATGGCCGACGCTACAACGCTCACAACCGCTGCAATCTGGATCACCAGTTTGCGAGAAATCCTTTCCCCTATCAGTCCACTGAAGGGCCCAACAACAGCGTAAGGGATGGTGCGATACACCCCGACCAAGATGACCTTGAAGGGGGAGTCGGTTATTTCGAAGGTCAACCAGCCCAGGATGGTCAACTCCATCCAGAGGGCGAAGTACCGGGAAAAGCTCGATGCCCAAAGAAGCCGATAGGCTGGGTTTGCCAGAGACCTGAACGGACCAGTCGCCTCGACCTCGGCTTCAGGAAGTGCGGTTTGCTGCTGCATACTGATCGTCATTGTAGATGAGACGCCTGATCCCCGCCACGCTACCAGGTTGCCAAGTTGTGCCAATGCGACAACGTATGAGAAATTGACCCTATTCATCCTCAGTGATAGTCTTGTGCTCGTAAACAGGTTGCCGGGAGACGGAGACAGAGTCTGTCATCTATGGGAGATCTAAAAGTAATATCGGCGGATACCCACGTCGTCGAACCGCCAGACATATACGTCGATAGGTTCGAGCCAAGGTTAAGGGACCGGGCACCCAGAATAAGGCGTCAGAAAACTCCCACTGGTCGCGAGTTCGATTCGTGGTTCGTCGACGGCCAGCAGGTCGCTACTATTGGCGCGTTCATTCAAGCAGGAAGGAGATTCGAAGACGCCTCCCAGATAGACTTCTTGGGCGTTTGGGAGGATGTCACCCCTGCGGCCTACGACCCCCATCAGACGGTCAAAGCACTGGAAAAGGATGGAATCTGGGGTGCCTGTTTCCAGCCGAGCCAGGGGCTGATATGGTACCGGCTGCCCGATAGCGAGCTGCTCTCGGCTATCTGCATGGCCTATAACGATTGGATGGCCGAGTTTTGCGGACCTTACCCGGGCCGGCTGCGGGGTATCGGTTGCCTGAACGTGGATGACGTGGACGAGGCATGCCGGGAGATAGAACGGTGTGCCAAATTAGGGCTGGCGGCTGTATTCATTCCGGTTTATCCCAAACCCGAACATCCCTATCGAGACGCGATCTACGAGCCCCTTTGGGCCACGGCCCAGGACCTTGACATGCCCCTGGTACTGCACATAGGAACAATGCGCGGCGGTATCCCAGGCTGCGAGTACACCCTGAATCTAGCCGAGATCACGGAAGCCGGCAGGGCCACGGTGGACAACTGGGTCAGGTATTCTATTACGGCCATCATTTTCGCAGGTGTGTTGGACCGCTATCCAAAATTGAAATTCGCATCGGTGGAACACGAAATGTCCTGGATTCCCCACTGGCTGAAGCTGATGGATACCGCATACAAGGAACGCCAGTGGGCCATAACGTGGAGGTCGAAAGAGGGGATGCTGCCCAGCGACTACTGGCGCCGTAATATGCACACGGCTTTCATGGAAGACGACGCCGGGCTACGGCTCACAGACATAATCGGGGTTGATACCATCATGTGGGGCAACGACTTTCCCCATGCCGAGTCCACTTGGCCTCAGTCTATGCGGTTCCTCGACAGCGTTCTAGGTGACTTTTCAGAGCAGGACAGGCGGAAAATGATCAGCGAGAACGCTGCAGGTCTGTTCAAGTTCAATACCGGCTAGCCGATCAGTGTATGCGGTAGACTCTGGCCGCGTTCCCCCCGGCTATCTTGGCCCTTTCTTCCTCGCTGCAGTCCACCAGGATCTCTTCAAGAATTTGGCGACTCTTGGGGAAGGTCGACTCTTGATGAGGGTAGTCCGAGCCCCATTGGATATTGTCGACGCCGATGAGGTCGCGGAACTTTATCCCGATTGCATCATCCTGGAAACCCATGAACACGTTACGGTGGAAGTACTCGCTTGGCAGCATCTCGCCCGTGTAGCGCTGCCAGTAGTCCTCGAACATGTCGCTGGCCCGGTCGGTATAGGTGTAATCGAGTCTTTCGATAAAGTAGGGCGCCCAAGCCAGCTCGTTCTCGACCGACCCCACGTATAGGTTGGGGTATCGCTGAAACACTCCACCGAATATCATCTGAGACAGAGAAACCCGAATCCAGTGGTCCTTGTTGCATACGTAATGGGGTTTTACCTCATCGATATTACCCAGTTGCTGATCGGGCCCCGGGCGGTTCGTTGAGGTATGCAAAGACAGGGGCATTTGGAGGTCCTGGGCCGCCGCCCAGAAGGGGTGATACTCGGTTGAATCGTAGGACCGAGCCTGGGGCGGATACGCACTGATCAGGGCGCCGATTAGGCCGATGTTGGCGCAGCGCTCCAGCTCTTTTATGGCCGATGGGATGTCGTCCGTGTTGATGAGGCCGGCCGCCAAGAGTTTGTTCGGATAGGGTCGGCAGAACTCGGCAACCCAGTCGTTGTATACCCGGACCATGGCAGACAACAGCTCGCTATTGGGCTCGCTGTACAGCAGCAAACCTACGGTGGGATAGACGATGCTGACATCAACGTCGTCTGTATCCATGTCCTTGATATGCTCTTCAGGAATGTACCCTCCAGGGCGTACGTCGTCGAAGACCCCTTTCCGGCTCAGCTTCGTCGGGTCTTCAAGCCGTACACCGGCCTGCGCTCCAGGGCCGATACCGATGACCTTCCGGCCGTTACAGTACCACCAGTCGTAGCCGTCCTCGCGTACTATGCGGGGCGCGGCCTCTTTGAACCTCGGCTCGATACGCTCGGTCCACAGGTCGGGCGTCTCGATAACATGATTGTCGGCGGAGATTATCCTGTAGCCTGCCATCCTCGACTCTTCCTTTTGTGCCTGGCCCTAGTATACATCCAATACGAGTATATTGAGGGACTTACATTGTATAATCGCGTCCGAGACGGCAGCATAAGCATACAATACGGAATGCCACTGATACCGAAATTTATATTCGCATTCCTCTTGCCAACGTCATTCATGCTGGCGCTGGTGACTTGCGGCGGCGGAGCCGCTTCCACTCCGACACCGACGTCAACTCCTACTCTTGCACCAAAACCGACCTCTACGCCAACGGCGACACCTCTTCCGAGTCCAACGGCATCCCAATCTCCTACGCCGACGCCTCCCGTTTCTCTCCCAAGTATCGCGGCTGGCTGGCCGCTGCCTAACTACGACCATTCCAGTACACGGGCCACGTTCGAGTCCAGCATCCACTCCGGTAACGTCGATCAACTCGCCGAGGCATGGCGGTATGAGCTGCCTCCCTGTCCCTGTTTCGGGTCGGCAGCCACGACTCCGATTATCATCAATGGCACCGTCTACATCGGCGACCTGGCTACCAACGTACACGCGGTCGACCTGCTCACGGGCGAAAGACTCTGGATAGTTGAGGTGGGCATCCCTGTGTTCGGTCCCAGCGGGGTAGCTGTTGGAAATGGGAAGGTCTTCACGAACAAGGGAGGGACTGAGATAGCCGCCTACGATGCGGAGAACGGGCGCCGGCTCTGGGCCACAAATCTGGTCGGGAACGGCGGCGCCATCAACATCCAACCAACGCTCGCTGACGGTAAGGTGCTGGCCGCCACGTCGTCGCTCGCGAAACCCGGCGCACGGGGCACACTGTTCGCCCTTGATCAAGAGACAGGGGAGGTTCTCTGGTCCTTCGACACCATCGAGTCAGATGATCTATGGGGTCATCCGGAGCTGAACAGTGGCGGTGGAGCCTGGTACCCGCCCTCAGTTGATCTCGACAGGCGTGTGTCCTACTGGGGTACCTCCAACCCCTACCCTTTCCCAGGGGCAGAAGGCTTTCCAAATGGCGAGAGCCGCCCTGGTGACAACAAGTGGACCGACTCCATTCTCGCCATCGACTTGGATACCGGCGAGCTCAAGTGGGGGCACCAAGCGGTGGCCCACGACCTGTTCGACCGCGACACCGTACTCACCGCGGTCGCCGACCTCGATGAGGAGACGCAGAGGCATGTGATTATCAGCACCGGTAAGCTTGGGCGGGTCATCGGCCTGGATCCCGATGGCAAAGTGATCTGGGACACACCCGTCGGCATGCATCAGAATGACGGCCTGGCCTCTTTTGAGGGAGAGATCGAGGTGCTGCCTGGTGCTGCAGGCGGGGTCTTGACCCCGATCGCCGTAGCGGATGGCGTGGTCTATGTTTCGGTGGTCAACGCCGCCGCCATTTACGCCAGCCCCGAACAGTCCTCCGAAGGTGGGGCTCGGCTCGGTTCGTTCAACAGCCAGCTCGTGGCCATTGATGCCGCGACCGGCAACATACTCTGGGACGTCGAACTCCCTGGAGACTCTTTCGGCGGAGCCACCGTGGTGAACGACCTAGTGTTCACATCGGTGTTTAGCGGCCTGATCCTGGCTTTGGATCGCGAGACCGGCGAAACCGTCTGGTCCTACCAGGCACCGGGTGGGATCAACGGCTGGCCCGCGTTCGTCACAGACTGGCTCGTCATACCGGTAGGTTTTGGCGACCCGGCGGTGCTACTGGCCCTCGCCCTCCCCGGCGACCCGTGAGCCATTGACGGGACGAGTGCCCGCCCTCTACCCTGCCCAAGCCCTCGGTACGGGGACACCCGGCACTTTCAACCGGATGCTCAAAAGAGCGTCATAAGTTGTGATGAACAGGGTCTTCCAATCATCGCCTCCCCAGGCGCAGTTCGTCGTCTGGTTGGCGCCGGTCAGGATGGTCCCCATGTGTTTGCCGGAAGCATCGATCACCCACACCCCTCCGGGCCCGGTACAATAGACGTTCCCCTCTAAGTCCACCTTCATACCGTCGGGATGGCCCGGCCTATCTCCGTGCAGGCTACAGAAAATCCTCCCGTTGGCAAGGGTTCCGTCGGACCGCACGTCGAAGGCCCTTATGTGGCTCCTGTTGGTATCGGCAATGTATAGGGTCTTTTCGTCGGGGGAAAATTCGAGACCGTTGGGAAAGGGGCAATCCTTAACCAACAAGGTAATGGTACCCAGATCCGGTGACACCCTGTAGACGCCGTCGAAGTTCAAGTCCAGACCGGGCTCCTTTAGGCTGGTATCAGTGAAATAGACGCTCCCGTCAGACCCGACCACCACGTCGTTGGGATGGTTCAGTCGCTTTCCTTCATAACGGTCCGCCACTATCGTGCTGGTACCGTCGTCTTCCAGACGGGTCACCCTGCGAGTACCATACTCGCAGACGATGAGCCTGCCCTGGTCATCCCTGGTCATTCCGTTGGCGTTATTGGTGTGACCCTGAACCACGAATATGCCGGAGCCACCGTGGCCACCTCTTTTAGGGGCCCACTTGAACCTCCTGTTGCCACGGACCTCGTGGAATAGAAGGTAATCCCCCTCCTTCCACCACACAGGGCCCTCGGCGGCCAGGTAGCCGCCGCTCAGCTCTTCCACTTCCTGATTTGGGGACACGATGCGGTCTAAGTCCGCCGACAGTCGTTCGATGGGCACGATTACCTCCGGAAATATGGGGCTGGCCAAACTCTACGACCCTCATCGGCCCCCGTCAATCTTGTGTCCGTTGCGGGGCGCTATTACAATGTACCAGCCAATTTGCAGAGGGAGGACAGATATGTACGAGAAACCTGTGTTGAGTCTGGCCGACACTCAAGCAGCCATGAAGGCCATGCTTGAAGAAGCCATCAAAAGGCCGGACCGCGCTGTAGCCATTGCTATGGTGGATGAGGGTGGCGACCTGATAGGTTATGCCAAAATGGACAACTGTGATAAGCTGGCCCAACGGCTTGCCGTTAGGAAAGCCTACACCTCGGCCATGTTCGGACGGGATACCCAGGAACGCTTCGACATGCTCCTGGAAGAGGGCAGGAATATCCTGGAATACACAGACCCGAACATGATAGGGGCGCCCGGAGGGGTGGGAATAGTGCGGCCCAGCGACGGGGCCAAGCTCGGTGGTATAGGGGTCAGCGGAATCGGCGGCCCCGACAACGAAGCCCTCGGTCATGTGGGTTTGAAAGCCCTGAACCTGTCATAGACCAACGATTGGGCTAGGAGGACGATGATGCCGTCACAATGGACGGCCGTTCCAGTGGACGGAGAGCAGATGTGGGCCTATCTCAGCCTGCCCGACGGTCCCGGCCCATACGCTGGAATCGTTGCAGCGCCTACCGGACTTGGGGTGGACGACTGGATACGGGAGGTCGCCGACAAGCTGGCGACAGAAGGGTACGCAACCATCGTACCAGACCTGTATCACAGGGATAACCCAAATATCACCTATTTTCGAGACCGCCTGGTCAGGCTCCGGGACGACAACATCATCAGAGACTTGGAGTCGGCCCTGGAACATCTAAGGACACATCCAATGGTCCTGGGCGACAGTACGGGGATATTGGGTTTCTGTCTGGGTGGCCGGGTAGTGTATCTGTGCGCTGGAAGCATCCCTTTGTTCCAGACGGCGGCGTGCTTCTACGGGCGAGACATCATGGTCGCCTGGGGCGATGGGCCCTCGCCCTTCGAGAGGACGGCGAAGATAAACTGCCCGTTGATGGGCGTCTGGGCGGACGACGACCCGAACCCGACCCCAGAGGACGTGAAGAAGTTCGAGGCCGAGTTACGACGTTATGAGAAAGTGTATGAGTTTCATTCCTATGCCGGAGCCGGGCATACCTATATGTCTGACAGGACGGACGAATATCGACCCGAGGCGGCAAAAGACTCCTGGGAAAAGCTGTTCGCTTGGTTCCGCAAATACCTCAAGGATTCCTGATTCCAGCCGGAGAGAGACATTATGTTAGATAGAACCACCAGATGACTCAGACACAGGCAAAGGCACGCAACCTTACCGTTAATACGGCCATCAACGAAGCCATGCGCGAGGAGATGCGCCTGGATGAGCGGGTATTCGTCATGGGCGAGGACATACAGGGGGGAGTCTGGGGCGGGTCAGCGGGTCTATACAGCGAGTTCGGGGACGATCGGGTTAGAGACGTTCCCCTCTCGGAGAACGCGGTCTGCGGCGCGGCGGTCGGCTCGGCTGCCGTCGGGATGCGTCCAGTCGTGGAGACCCATGCGTGCTTCGCCTGGCTGGCAATGGACTCCCTTGTAAGCCAGGCAGCCAAGATGCGCTACATGTTCGGGGGGCAGGTCGATTTGGCAATTGTTTACCGCGTGTCTTTGCTCTATAGCGCGAATCTGGCCGCCCATCACTCGGACAGGTCTCACCCCATATTCATGATGATACCGGGCTTCAAGATCGCTATCCCTAGCAACGCCTACGACGCCAAGGGGCTGCTAAAAACGGCAATCCGTGAGGATGATCCGGTCATGTTCTTCGAGGACAGCACCATACTGGGTAACCGTGCGTTCGTGCCCGAAGAGGAGTATACAATCTCCCTGGGTGTCGCCGACGTCAAGCGGTCGGGAACCGACGTCACGATAGTTGCCATCGGCGGCATGGTACCCAAGGCGCTGGACGCTGCGAACATACTTGAGCAGGAAGGCATTTCAGCCGAAGTCGTGGACCCACGCTCTCTGGTTCCCCTCGACAAGCAGACCATACTGGATTCGGTGGCGAAGACGGGCCGGCTGGTCACGGTGGACATGGCCCATGAACGTTGCAGCGTAGCCACCGAGATTGCAGCCATAGTAGCCATGGAGGGGTTCTGGAGCCTCCATGCGCCCATACAACGGCTGGGAACCCTTCCCGTCCACATCCCCTTCAGCCCGGCGCTGGAGCCGTTATGCTACCCGACACCTCAATCGATCTCAGAGGCCGCCAAGACTACGTTGGAATAGCTGTATTATGTACAGCAAAACCATGTTTTTCGATTGACATGGGTTTAGGGGGTATGGTAGTCTTCCGCCGATAGCAAAGAGTAATCTGAATCGATTGATCGACCAGCTAGTATAAGGGAGGCCTAACCATGGTCCGAAGCATAGTCCTGAGCCCCAAACTACTTCTTGCAATTCCCCTTCTCCTGATCCTGCTCATTGCAGTAGCATGCGGAGATGACGCAACCAACACACCCGTAGCTACGTCAACTCCTCGGCCTACTGCGACTCCCGCACCCACTGCCACACCAGAAGTGATGATCAAATCGGGCGGTATCATTAAAATGCAGTCCAACGGAGGCTTTGGTGCCAACTGGACTCCATACGAGGCCGCAAGCGGGTACCAGCACTACGGCGGCATTTATAATCAGTTGGTGGAATACAACCCCGAGACCGACGACCCGTTCGACCTACGGGGGGACCTGGCCGAAAGTTGGAGCCTTAGCTCTAACGGCAGGACTTACACATTCAATATAGCTTCCGACGCCAAATGGCATGATGGAACGGATGTAACCGCGGCAGATATCGTTGCCAGCATGGACGAGCTGATACGAGATGGCGCCGCCAGGCCTCAGGTCAGCATCCTCAAGCCATATTATGCAACGGGGAATACCAGCGCTGTCGATGGCGACACCGCCGCGGTAACACTCAAACGTCCCTTCGGCGGTTTTCTCAACATGATGGCCCTGGACTTCTTCAAGATGCTGTCCAAGGACTGGCTCGCCAAGGGAGCCGACCACACCACTGTTTGGGAGAACGGCATGGGCTCCGGCCCGTTCACCCCCGGCGATCTGGTCAAGGACGTTTCGATAAGTCTAGAGAGGAACCCCAATTACTTCAAAGAGGGGTTGCCCTACGTTGACGGCTACACTCAATTCGTCATCAGTGACGCCTCGACAGCAATATCGGCGTTCCAGACCGGACAGGTCTTTATGTCGATCTGGGGTGTGACCAACATAAGCGGCGCACAGTCGGAAAAGCTCGAGGCGGACACCAACGGTAGAATAAAAGACTTCTTCATACCCGACGCCCAAATCGAGGGCCTCGCGATGAACCAGAAGAAGGATACCCCCGTGAGCGATGTCCGTGTGAGACGCGCTCTGTTCCTTGCGGTCCACCGGCCTGCCTTCGTCGAGGCCTTCGGTGGCAGCCAAGGCCAGGTCGGTACGCCGTTCCCGCCCGGCTCATGGTTCGGACGGTCGTTGGCTCAAGTAAACGACCTGCCTGGGTACAGAGTAACAGCCACCGGAGAGAAGCACCCGGACGATATTAAGGCCGCAACAGACCTACTGGCAGCAGCCGGTTTCGACGACGGCAACAAGCTCAAGATCGATCTCCTGATCAGGCAGACGGCTGGCCGTCAAGACATCGCGGCTCTTGTGAAAGACCAACTGGAGCGCAGTATACCCGTCGAGATAACCCTGATACCCATCGACCCATCGGCTGGGATTCAGGCCTACATCGCCGGTGACTACGAAGTGGCTATGGAGGGAACAGCCGTACCGTTGGCTCAGCCCGATCCCATAATGAGTAAGATATACATGCCTGGTGGCTTGTGGGCCGCTTGGGCTGGCTGGGATACACCGGACAGCTTCGTGACCCTGTTCAACCAGCAGTCGGAGGAATTGGACGAGAGTGCGCGAGCCGCTTTGGTCAGGCAAATAGAAGACTTTATCCTGAACGAAGACCCAGGCCCGACAATTCCACTCTTCTGGAAGCCATGGGACTGGCTGGTCAACGTGGAAGAGGTCAACAATTTCCACACGTCTCCCAGCCTGTTCGCCCAGTTCAAATACGAGCACCTATGGCTGACTAATCCATAGAGGCAACGCCAAAGGAACTCTGTAAGAAGACGACCTACCCTCGAGGGTAGGTCGTCTTCTTACTCAACTCCGGAACCCGTTTGCTACAATAAGCGCCTGCGGAGTCCAATGCTCGTAGTAACTAGTGTCGTATGAACGCCTACATAACTAAAAGACTACTCCTATTCCTCCCCACCCTTATCCTCGTCTCGATTCTTGTCTTTGTTCTGATCCGCATAGTGCCGGGCGACCCAGCTCTCGCTCGGCTAGCCGGGCAAGGCGGGCAGGGCAATTTCACCCAACAACAGCTAGATAATCTCAGAGACAGACTGGGCACGGACAGGCACATAGTCGTTCAGTACGGCGACTGGATATGGGACATGCTCAGGTTGGATTTTGGGGTGTCGTCCTTCTACGATACGCCCATCGTGGATGACATCAAGGACAAGTTCCCCGTCACCCTCGAGCTGAGCTTTCTTGCCCTGCTAATGGCCACCGTTTTCGCGGTCCCACTGGGCACCATTTCAGCGGTCAAGCAGGACACTTGGGGCGATTACGTAGCGAGGCTTATTGCCATCGCCGGAGTCGCTCTTCCGACGTTCTGGATCGGTATTCTTATTGTGCTGCTACTGGTCCGAGCGTTCGACTGGTTGCCCCCACTCGGGTACGCGAAGCTTTGGGATGATCCCTGGAAAAACCTTCAGCAACTGGTTTTTCCGGCCATTGCCCTGGGCCTCTATAACATGGCTTTCGTGGCCAGGGTAACACGCTCCTCGATGCTGGAGGTGTTTCGCGAGGACTTCATCAGAACGGCCAGAGCCAAAGGCCTCAGGGAGCAGATCGTCATAGCCCGTCACGCACTACGCAATGCTTTGCTTCCAATTATTACGATATCGGGCTGGCAGTTCGGAAGGCTGATCGCCGGTACTGTGATTATCGAGCAGATATTCCTGGTACCCGGGATGGGACGGTTCCTGATCGATAGTATAGCTCGCCGAGACTATACCACCGTCCAGGCCATCATCATGGTCTTAACCACCGTCTCTCTTTTCATCAATCTCCTGGTAGATCTGGTATATGGCTGGCTCGACCCGAGGATCCGGTACAGATGACGGGAATTAGCGCAACGTCCGGCAAACAAACAGCCCTGGCAGCAAAGGCCGCCAGAGTCCTGGGCACTGGATGGCGTTCCAGCGTCAGGTTCGCCAGGCGGAAGCCACTGGGAGCTTTCGGAGCGATTGTGGCCGTAATCCTCGTCCTGGTCGCCATCACCGCCAACGTGATAGCCACGGATGAGCCCAGCTTTACCGATGTCCCCAACAAATTCTCCGCTCCGGGCAAGGACGCGTGGTTCGGGACCGACCAACTTGGGCGGGACATTTACAGCAGGGTCATCCACGGTTCCAGGGTTTCCCTGCGGGTCGGCTTGCTAAGTGTGCTCGTCGGGATCACCGCGGGCTCTTTCATCGGAATCGTCAGCGCCTATTTCGGCGGGAAGACGGACCTGTTTCTGCAGAGGATCGTGGACGGCCTAATGGCGTTTCCAGCGATTATTCTCGCTCTTGCCATAGTGACAGCCTTTGGATCATCGATAAACAACGTCATTCTCGCCCTTGCGATTATATTCGCCCCCAGTGCGGCACGGACGATCCGTGCCCAGGCTCTCAGCGTCAAAGAGATGGACTATATGATGGCCGCAAAGGCTGTCGGAGGGAGCGACTGGCGGATAATAATGCGTCACATGGCCCCCAACGTGGCGGCGACCTACATAGTTCTGTGCACTATATTCCTGGGCGAAGCCATCGTTGTGGAGGCGTCATTGAGCTTTCTGGGCGTCGGCGTGCCCCCTGACGTCCCCTCCTGGGGCGGAATGTTGTCAGGTGCCGCCCGGTTGACCAGCGTCGCTTGGTGGCCCGGGGTTTTCCCCGGACTTGCCATAGCGCTCGTTGTACTGGCTTTCAACCTGCTGGGGGACTCTCTCCGAGATGTCTTCGACCCCCGGCTAAGGGGGACAGGAAACTAAGTCACCCTTCCTACGAGCCCAGTAGCTTGGCCTTCCGGGCCTCGAACTCGCTACGTGTCAGATAGCCGCGTTCCACCAGACCAGCCAGTCGTTCCAGTTGGTCTACAAGGCCATCAGGACTCCCAAGGCCGGGTCGCGTCACCAGACTTCGGTCGACCTTATTGATGTCCCGCGATCCACACAATCCCATCGCCACATCCAACTCGTCCCTCAGTATCTCCAATACCCGCTTGACTCCAGCCTCACCATCGGCCAGCAACCCCCAAAGCATCGGTCTGCCGATAAGCACAGCCTTCGCACCGATCGATAGCGCCTTCAACACATCGGTTCCGCGCCTTACCCCGCCATCAATATAGACCTCAATGGCATCGCCGACTGCGTCCACCACCTCAGGCAATACCTCAAGTGTTCCCCTGACGCCCTGGCCGGCGAACCCGCCATGGTTGGAGACGATGAGGGCGTCGACCCCGCTCTCCACACACCGCTTCGCGTCCTCAGCAGTTTGTATCCCCTTCATAATCACGGGCATCGAGCTAACAGAGCGTACCCACTCCAGGTCCGCCCAGGTAAAGGATGCGTCAAAGCTCTCCGTGAAATTCCCACCCGTGGGAACGTTAGGAATGTCTATACTGACCAGATTCTTCAACGCCCTCTTTTCCTCGGGTGTGTACGGATATCGTTTGCCCCTCTCGAGATAGCGCGCTCCCAAGTTGTCCACGGTGAGAACCAGGCCTGTATATCCAGCGTCCTGCGCACGGTGGATCAATGCCTCTGAGATTCTTCTATCTTGGAAGATGCACCCCATAAACCATAGTGGTCCGGTCGCGACTTCGGCGACCTCTTCAATGCTGAAGGTGGAAGAGGTGCTAAGGACGAAAACGGTGCCAAAGGCACCGGCGGCCCTAGCTGAGGCCAGCTCTCCGTCAGGGTGGGTACGCTGGTGGGTGCCTATGGGCGCCAGCATCACCGGTGCGGCGATCTTCTGCCCCAGAACTTCCGTGGAGAGATTGCGGCGACTGGTATCAACCAGCACACGAGGTCGCAGCTTTATCGAGTCGAATGCGTCCAGATTATTGGTATTCGTGGTCCAGTCATGGGCGCCGTAGTCTCCCATGAGCTGAGCGAACTGGGCGGGAGGCATCGACTCCTTGGCGTAGGCCTCGTAGTCGGGGATGGTCAGTAGTTCGCTTGGTGTGGCCATCAAGGGCTCCAAAGGTTTCGGGGGAATCTAAGGCGAAGCCATTATATGGCCGCACCCCACCATGGTCAACGAAGGTCAGCTCAGAGGCGATCTCGGAAATAGACACGCCTATATTACGGTGTTCCCTGGGCGCAGAGTCCCTGGCGTCCGCCTGAAAAAGGACGCCGCCCGTCCTCCACTGGAAGGACGAAGTATGAGCGTCCATATACACGCATTTCTAAAAGTGGACAAGGGTTGGGCCGACAAGTATATTGGAAGGCAGAGTTCTTAGAGGGAGGACGGTCTGATGATAATAGTGCTTTTTGTTGGTGGAATTCTCGGGTTGATTTGCCTCTTCCTGAGTATGAGGGGAATATTTAACGATAAGCATGTCCGAGTGCAATCGACGTTGATAGCATCTCCGGTGAAGTCGTTTGCGGCTGGCTTGGGGGTGGCATTGGCGACATTCGGGGTGTTTATCGGCCTTATAGCTACAGGCGTTCCGCCTCTGGCAATTCTATCCATTGCCATCGCGGTCGTTGTTGGGGCGGGCATCATCTTCGGACTTGGTACAGTGGCTGGAATAGTCGGCGAGAAGGTGCTGACGCTGAGGAACCAGGAAAGCTCACCCTTCGCTCAGACCAGCGCGGGCACTGTGGTCCTGGCGCTAATGGCCGGTCTACCGTTTCTCGGATGGTTCCTGATCGGACCTGTGGCGGCTATTCTCGGTCTTGGCGCGGTGGCGATCTCGATAACCCGCCGAAACGCTGAGAGCCACGCCTAAAACCACAAGTCCTATTTCAATTCAACCAGCAGAACGCGACCTTCGCTGTTTCCGGTGTTCTCCACGGTGTGGGTAAACGCGTTGTTGAACATCGCCTCGCCAGCCTTTATCTCTATGTCCATCGTCTGACCATCCGGGAAGGCGAATCTGGCTTTAATGTCGGTCAGCCCGTAGGCGATTGTATCGGGATTGGAATGCATCTCTGCCTTGTCACCCGGCTTGCCCCGGTATTCGAGTAAACGGACCCTGTCGTTTTCCAGGAGCACCCTGTAGTTGTTTGGAGCCACGCTAATTGCGTCTGCCATCTTGACTCTCCTTTTCCATCTTCACTCACCTAGACTTGAGAAGACGATGATAGTGGCGGCCTGTCAAAGCGTCAACAGCAAAAACGGGGCCGGATTTTTCCGGCCCCGTTTATCTATAGCCAATCAATTTTCCAATTAAGATGGGCTAGCAGGCGAGCTCCGCCCAGTTTGCGTCCGGAATGGTGTGTGGGTCGGCCGACGACGTCAGTCCACCAACGTCCAGGTTGCTCGGGCAGACTATACGCTTCCCCTCTTCCCTTCTCTCGAACCGGGCTCCCATAAGTCGCCTCCTTTGTCGGAATGCCCCAAGCCGAGGGCATGGCCAAACTCATGGGCGCTCATGTTCTGGGTCCCTATTTCGCCCATCCCTTTGACACCGATGCTTACATCGACGCTCTGGATGACCCCGCCGCTGCTCGTTGAGCAAACATGATTTGTTCGTAAAAACCCCTCGCCAGCCTGGGGCAAGGTGGGGATAATGTAATAAAAGGTCGTGGGCGCTGCGCCTGGCCGAGGGAGGGGAGGATGTTCCGAATACGAGACCCGCAAGAGAGCCTCTGGCAGTCCCAGTTCCTGGTGACGCCGAAGAAGGCTAAGCGCCTGGAGAGAAGTTGGGCCGAGGTTTTCCGAAACGAGGCGCTCCCCCTGATTGACGAGGAGCGCTTTGCTCCCATGTACTGCGTGGACAACGGCCGTCCCAACCGGGCGGTGCAGACCGTCCTCGGGGTCCACCTCCTCAAAGAGATGTTCAACCTCACCGACGATGAAGCTCTGGAACAACTAGAGTTCAACCCTTCGGCAAGCTCAGGGCAGGCTCTGCTCTGGCACCACGCCCTGCGGCTGGACATCGAGGAGACCCACCTGCCCCAGAAGACCCTCCACAACTTCCGAGTTCGCCTGATGCAGCACGACGGTGGCTGGCTGGCTTTCCAGGAGACCACGGACCGGATCATCCAGGCGCTGGGCATACGCACCGGAAAGCAACGGCTGGACTCCACCCACATCATGAGCAACATCGCCACACTCACCCGGCTGGGCCTGTTCTGTGAGACGATGCGGTTGTTCCTGCGGGCCTTGCGCTGGGAGCACCCAGAGCTTCGCCCTGGGGTTCCGGAGGGCCTCCTAGGGCGCTATTTGAAGGAAGAAGACGAGGCGACCCACTACGAGGACGCCCGCACGGGGGAGGGTCGGCGACGCCTTTCGGTCTGTGCCCGGGACCTCTACCGGCTGGTGGACCGGTTCCATGGCACGACTGCTGCCCAGCTGGAGGAGTACCGGCTGCTGGAGCGGCTGCTGCGGGAGCAGTGCCATGTGGGCAAACACCAGGACGGGCGCCCCAGGGACGATGACGACGATGCTGGGGAATGCAAGGTGCCCGTGGCCTTGAAGGACCCGAAGCAGGTGTCCGCCGACTCGCTGCAATCGCCCCACGACCCGGATGTGACCTACAGCGGCCACAAGGGGAAGGGGTACGAGGTGCAGGTGGCGGAGACCTGCCACGAGGAGAACGCCACCCAGCTCATCACCCACGTGGAGGTGACCCCCTCGAGTGGGAGCGACACCGACGTGAGCGTGCCGGTCGTTGACGGGCTCGCGGAGCGGAAGGTCCGACCGGACGAGCTCTTCGCCGACACGGCGTATGGGTCGGGCCGCAATGCCTTCGAAGCCTCGCGCCGGGGAACTCGCACGAAGGAGAGGGTGACGGACCACCGCCGCTCACCGCCGCGGACTTTCAGATCGACGTCACAGGGGAGCAGGCCACGGCGTGCCCCGCCGGCCACCCGTCCATCGAGGAGTACGAGCTGAAGGATGCGCCGGAGCGGGTAGAGGTCCACTTTGCCGGGACAACATGCGAGCCCTGCCCCTTGCGATCCCGTTGCCCGGTGAAGCTGGACCGGCGTGCGGGGGCCTACGTCCTCAAGGCGGACCTGGCGAAGGTGAACATCGAGCGGCGCCGGAGGGCCGAGGCCACCGAGGAGTGGCGCAAGCGGTATGACATAAGGGCTGGTATCGAGGGAACGAACTCCGAGCTGAAGCGCGCCCACGGGCTTGGGCGCTTGCGGGTGCGAGGGGGCCGTCGGGTGCGGCTTGCCGTCTACCTGAAGGCGTTGGCGTGCAACTTCAAGCGGATGGTCCATGCACGCCTGGTGGAGATGGAGAACACGGCTCAGCGGGCGGTCGGGACGGTACCTGCGGTCGCGGCCGCATGAGGGCGCCGCTCCACAACTTCCACCGGGTGCCCTGAGCCACGGAAGGGGTACCGCAACGGGATCACGCTTGTCCTGAGCGCAGCAGATAGGGCGGTGAGGCCAGCAGCCGGCATCCCGTGGCCTCCTCCGCTCCAGACCACCTTCGCACGCCAGGGCTCATCTCAAACAGGCCTTGTTGCGAGGGAATCAAACATCAGCTGCGCCCAGAATTTTCCCGGGAACGATCTTGTTGAACAGGTCTATGTTCACGTCCGGCGTTCCAGAAGTAATCTCGTTCAGAGTATAGGTAGTTTGGACAGTGCTCCACTCCAAAACGCCCGCTCTAACAGCATCGACAATATTGGTGCCAACGCCTGATATGTCGGTGATCTTAAAAGTCAGATTGGTTTTCGCCCCCCAAGTAGCTATTATCCCTTCACTACAGTTGATCAAGTCGATACCGGCGTTGCCCGCCGGCGGATCTTCACCCTTTCCACCTCCCGGTCCTCCGCTGTGCCCAGGCCTGTGGTGAGCGTAAGCCACTGATCCTAGCGCGACTAACATTATCACCGCAAACATAAATCCGATAAAAATGCCCCCTCTTCATCTTTCCCCTCCAGCGTAGTCTAATACGTTACTACCAAGTTTCATTTCGTGGTCACGAGAGCGTCATCCTCTTTGGAAACATCGAGGCCAGAAACGACGCCTAAACAAACGACCAAAAAATGGGTGGTCATTGTCCGGACCGGCTGTTCGGTTAACAGCCACCTATCGTTGGACATTCAGTAGCGAAACGGCCCGCCATGCCTCTGTTTCCAGCTCTGGCGTTCCTATTGATTTCACCGGGCTGACCAGGCCGAAATCCTTCTTCTACTCCTTCATCAGCTTGTAGTATGACAACGGTATTTGTTCCGGACGGATTTACTTCAGTGATTTGACCTTGTGCGGCGAACACAGGCGTCACCCACAGAGCCAAGATTATTATGATGGCGACTACGAAGACCAGCTTTTTCTTCATCCTACCCCTCCAGTCCCCGAAAATCTTAGCTACTATTCGGGCTCAGAATTCGCAACTCGCGGGGTTTTCAAGCTGGCTGCTACACGGTAGTTAAATCAACAATCTTATCGTCAAAGGCAAGGGTGTGAGGTTTGGCCTTTTGAAGACGATCAGCAGACCACCTTCACTTCCAGGCGATGGGGAGTGCCTTGTGCTAGCATAGTGTGCTCGCCTGGTGCTACCGAAAGGAAGAGGAACTCGCCCAATGGCCCGGTAGCATAGTCAAAGTTTTCCTGGTCAGGCAGCTTGCCGTCCAGAGTCACTGAGCCGTAGCCACCTGGGCCGAACCAGAATGTAGCCTTGATGCCGCCGTCGAATGCGTCCACAGAGCGCAGTTCGATTTCAAGTACCGGGGCCGGAGTGGGCGTTGGCATCCCTTGTGGTACTGGGCTAGGGGTAGGCGTTGGGAACACCTCACATGCCTTCGGCCCTAATGTCACCGTCACAGTCGCGCCGATGCTTTGTAGCGTAGGAGTAGGAGGGACAGCGGTAAACGTTGGCGGTACCACAGACGTAGGTGTGTCCTCCAGAGTCGGCGTTATTACAGGCGTGGGACTCACGGTAGGCGGCGTGGCAGTTGGAGTCCGAGTAAGTGACGGGGGTGGACTGGTGGTAGGCGCAGGTGTGTTGGTCGGGTCAGACTGCGTACATGCAGCGCCTGTTGCCACCAATAGTGCGGCAATACTTAATAGTAGGATTCTCCACATTGCACGAACCTCCGATCTGGTTCGAACGGCCTGATAGGCCTTACCATGTCATAGACGGATAAGGTAGCGGAAAAGTTCCCGGTCACATTTGACAGCCCGAAAGGAATGAAATGCAAGTGATCGCCATGGATGTCGAAATCCTAGAGTGCCGTTCGTCGTCAGATCGGGCCTGGTAAAATAAAAAAAGCCAACGCCCGTAATTCTATACGCCAGGGAGAGCATTGTGGCCTACGATCAAGAATTAGCAGACCGAATCAGGAGCGTACTCGCCGGGCACGAGGCAATCACTGAAAAGAAGATGTTCGGCGGTCTCAGCTTCATGCTGGGCGGCCGCATGTGCTGCGGCGTAATCAAGGACGACCTGGTCGTGCGTGTCGGCGCAGACAGCTACGATGCCTTCCTGGCAGAGCCTCACGCCCGACCGATGGACTTTACCGGACGCCCTCTCAAATGGATGGTATACGTCGGACCCGAGGGATACCAAACAGACGAGTCACTTGGGAAGTGGGTTAACCGAGCCGTCGATTTCGCTGCTTCCTTGCAACAATAGCCTGGCAAGTGAGTACTTCCTGGGACACATTCTACGAGGACTTTGCCTAGACGCTTTGCTGGCTCGTTGAAAACGGGTTCGTAGCCGTTGTTTACCCCGATGACACCGTCTAGAATATCTCCAACATGGAGCTGAAAACCATCCCTCTGCTTTCAAAAACCCGGTTTATGGGCGGCATCCAGTGCCACAAGCGGCTGTACCTGGACAGCTACAAGCCCGACCTAGCTAGTCCGATCGACGAGAGCAAGCAGGCCCTATTTGACAACGGGCACGCGGTCGGTCACCTGGCCACTAAACGATTCCCCGGAGGGGTCCTCGTCCGTGAGGAGCACGGCGAGCACGCCCTGGCAATGGAGAAAACCCAAGGGCTTGTGGCTGATGAGTCAATTCCATCGCTTTTCGAAGCTGCCTTCAGCTTCGACGGAATCCGGATACGGGTCGATGTCCTGAAGCGGGTCAACAATCTCGGATTCCTGATCCTCGAAGTCAAGTCCAGCACTAAGGTCAAACCGGAGCACATACCTGATGCCGCCGTCCAGGTCTACGTTGCGGAAGGTACTGGACTGACGATCCGAAAAGTCTATCTTGTGCATATAGACAGCTCCTATGTATATCAGGGTGGCGAATACGAGCTGGACAAGCTCCTCCGCGCAAAAGACATTACATCGGAGGTCAGAGCCTACCTATCCGGGCCATTTCGCGACAAACTGGCCGACATGAAGCGAACCCTTGCCGAGCTAGATGTACCTGCCATCGACATTGGCAAGCACTGTAACCGGCCGTATGAATGTCCTTTCTATGCCTATTGCAGGAAAGGCCTTTCCGAGCATCATATTGAACAGTTGCCCGGCGTAAGGCGCGAGCTTCTTGAAGCGCTATTGGGTAGAGGTGTAAGTGACATACGTGACATACCATCAGAATTTCCAGGCATGAGCTTAATGCAGGCCCGTGCCTGGGAGTGTGTCGTCAGCGGCCAGCCCTACGTCGGACCCGATCTGGTCCCATCCCTGTCTGAAATTCAGTATCCCCTTCTATTCATCGACTTTGAGACCTTCAACCCCGGGCTACCTCTGTATAAAGGCACCCGACCCTATCAGGTCATCCCTTTCCAATGGTCGATGCACATACAGGTTGAAGGTGGTAATCTCGATCACAAGTCATTCCTCTACGAGGGAAGGGATGATCCGAGACCCGCGTTCATCGAGAGTCTACTGGAGGCCGCCGGGACCGCTGGGACGATCGTCGTCTATTCCCCCTACGAAGAGACTCAGATCAGACATTTGGCGGCGGATTTCCCCGAATATCGAGACGGTTTGCTCCGTCTACCTGGGCGGATGTTCGACCTCCTGAAGATCCTCCGTGCCCACTACTACCATCCCGAGTTTCACGGCAGCTACTCCATCAAGTCCGTCCTTGGAGCTCTCGTCTCACGGATGAGTTACGAAGACCTCCATATCCAGGACGGTAATCGCGCTTCCGTAGCCTATGCGAAAATGATCTCGCCAGATATCTCGCAGTTTGATCGGCAGGATATTCGGGATAACCTACTGGCCTATTGCGAAAGAGACACCGAGGCCATGGTAGAGGTTTTTCGGGAACTCCGCGGTCCTTCGGTATTGCAGAGCAGGCTGTTTTAAGCGAACAACTCATCCTCGCCTAGAGAATTGGCCTCACTGTAACTCTTGAGCGGCAGTTTCAAGGTGCTTACTGACCTGCGTGACGCTTTCTACAACGAGGCCGAGACGGCTGAGATAGTGAGTGCGATGCTAGTTCTTCTTGGGAAGACCAAGTTGAACTGCGGTAGTCGCCGCCTTCGTCCTATTGGGTGTGTGAGTGAGCCCACCGTATGTCCACAGATCGTACAACACAGGATGTCTCATGGGCGATTGAGCGAATCGGATGGCAGTTTACGCCCTCAGGCTGTCGTTTTATAGTCCACGGCACGCCAGAGGGTCCCACGTGCAGGGCAATCAGTTCGATCTGGGAAATACAAGTTCATATAAAAAACGGAGGAAATACGAACATAGCAATCATCGGCGCAGGTAATGTGGGGGTGCATTAGGAACACAACTGTCCAAGAAGGGACACAGCACCATCTTTGGTGTTCCGAATAAAGATGATGGAAAATATGCATCGCTCAAATCAAACCCAAATACAGAATTTACGAATCCTGCTGCGGCCGTAAAAAGTGTAGAGGTTATTCTTTTAGCAACGCCATGGGGCGTCACGGAACAAGCGATCAAAGACTGTGGTGATGTATCTGGAAAAATTCTCATCGATTGCACTAACCCAATCAATGCAGAATTCACCGGCCTTGAAATAGGCCATTCAACTTCCGGTGCTGAAACGATTGCCAGTTGGGCATTAGCCCGAATCCACCGAAGGACGGCCTTGGGGACAGGCCTTGAAGAAGCCAGCGGGTGCTCCTCTGAATCTGGGATAATGGTTTTGGAACAGAAACCCGCCCGGAAACAAGGAGCACCCAATAGATGCTGCCACAGAACAAACCCGACCGTATCCGCATCCTCTTTGACGACCATCGCCTGGTGGCCAATGCCGGCCTGCTCCTTCCGGCCACCCTAGCCCGGCACCTGAGCCTGCGGGAACTCGTCGACCATCACCTTGACCTCGGCGGAGCGCCGGGACGGGCGAACACCGGGGACAAGATGCTGACGCTGGTCGCTTCCGCGCTGGCAGGCGGCGACTGCATCGACGACGCCGATGCGCTGCGCGCTGGTGGGACGGTCGGTGTTCTAGGCTGCGTGGTCAAGGCGCCATCCACCCTGGGGACCTTCCTGCGCAGCTTCCGGTGGGGCCACGTCCGTCAACTGGACCGGGTGAGCCGCCAGTTGTTGGCCCGGGCCTGGGCCGCTGGGGCCGGACCCGGCGACTCGCCCCTGACCATCGACCTGGATTCGACCATCTGCGAGACCTATGGACTGGCCAAGGAGGGAGCGCGCCACCACGGCTATACCGGCGCCCGCGGCTATCACCCGCTGCTGGCCATTGCCGCCGGCACCGGAGACGTGCTGATGTCCCGGCTGCGCGAGGGCCCGTGCCAACACCGCCCGTGGCGCCGCCCACTTCCTGCGTGAGACGGTGGGGCGGGTGCGCTACGGCGGGGCCAGGGGACAACTCACGGTGCGGGCCGACAGCGGCTTCTACGCCCACACTGTCGTTGCCGCCTGCCGGGAAATGGATGTCCGCTTCTCCATCACCATCCGCCAGCGTGCCAGCCTGCGGGACCTGATCGAGGCGATACCAGAGGAGGACTGGACTCCCATTCCCTACTGGATGGACGGCGCCGCCGATGTCGCCGAGACGACTTACACCCCGTTCCAGACCAAGCCGGACGCCCCGCCGGCGCGGCTCATTGTCCGGCGGGTGAAGCCGACACCCGGTTCCCAGCTGGCCCTCTTCGCCAGATACAGCTATCACGGCTTCATCACCGACCGGGACGGGGAGTTGCTCGAACTGGAGGCCGATCATCGCCGCCACGCCGAGGTCGAGAACGCCATACGCGACCTCAAGTACGGCGTCGGGCTGAACCACATGCCGTCGGGGCGCTTCGCCGCCAACGGCGCCTGGCTGGCGGTCCAGGTGATGGCGCATAACCTGGCCCGCTGGACGGCGCGGATTGGTCTGGGCGAGCGGACCGTGATCACCAAGACCCTCAGGCGGCGGGTCTTCGCTCTGGTGGGACGGATCACCCGCTCGGCGCGCCGCCTCACTTTGCATCTCCCCCGGCGCTGGCCCTGGGAAACCCAGTTCAGTCGCGCCTTGGCCCGGCTGCAAGCCATTCCGTTCCCGGCCTGACGGCCAGCCTGCAACTGACCCAACGTCCCCGCAATCTCGCGCCACCCCGGTCGCGAGAGTCCCCTGCTGCGTATCCTCTCGCCATCCCGCGCATCGCAACTCCCGCATAGGGCCTTAGGGGCCCTGTGCGGCGACTGAAGACCGTCCTCCGGCCTCCCATCTACCCCAAGACCCCAGGCCATCTCCCCTGTAGCTCCCTCACCCACCCCCTTCCGCTGTCCTCACGCCGTCCATCGGTGTCCTTCGGTGGATTCGGGCTTAGATCTAGTGAAACAGCAAATCCATCCGCCAAGTCGCTCAGGGTCGGAGGTGTGCCATGAGCAGCCACCCAGGCTTGGAGGCGCTTAAGGCAATGCTGAACGATCATGTCCTCGAAGTTGCCGGCTGAGCCGAGGCGCAACTCCTCAGCGACGCGCTTGAGCTCGAGTTCGTAGGTGCCGTTTCGGGTTCTGCTCATTTCGCCTCCTCCAGAAAGGGCTTTACCGCCAGATAGAGGGTGCGCCACTCTTCCTTTCCTCTCCCCGTCCGCGGGCCACCGCCGCGTCGGGCCACAATCGACTGGTCTATTTCGAGAAGCGTCATCGTTTGTTGATATGTCAGACCCTCTTCCTCTGCGAGTTCACCGAGGCTTCTGGGGACCTCGATCGATGGTGGCTCATATTCCTTGGGCGCTGACCCTCCTCTGAGCAGGTATTCCACTGACGCGTTGAGGGCGTCAGCCACCTGGAGCAAGCGTCTGCCGCTGATTCCTGAGCGGTCTTGTTCGACTTCCCAGATGAAGCTCTTGGACAGACCGGAACGGTCTGCCAAGGCTTCGAGGGTAAGTCCCAACTCTTTCCGTATGAAGTTGATCCTCTGGCCGACAGTATCCAACTGCGACATAGTTCCCCCGCTTTCACGCTTGGCATATCGGAATCTAGGAAAGATACTGGTATTATGGAAGCGCTAGATCTGCCACTCCGGCTCCTATGCTACTTCCCGAACTGCGAAAATACAAGTCGGGACATAGCTGCTATGCGGGAGAAAGGGCGTCAGGCCAGCGTGTCTGCACCGCGGCTCCTATAGGGGGAGCTGCGTATGCCAGACCGAAATCTACATACGGCATGATAGCCGTAGGACGAGGAGTCTAGGAATGAGTACAGACGGAAAGATTACACTGAAAGTTGCGACTCCGGCAGGACCATACGAGAACACCTTTCAAGTGACCTCCAAGGTCCATGAGGTGGTGGCCATCGTTGTCATGGCGATGGGGCTAAAGGAAGGGGATGCGTTCGAGTTGGCCTTCGATGGCGTTCCGCTCCCCGATGACCGCCTGATCGGAAGCTTCGACTTTGAGGACGGGACGGCCCTGGACCTGATTGCATCGGGCTCGGCGGTGTAGCGGTGGCGACGGTGGAAGACCTTGCCGTCGAGCGCGAAATCGAGGCGGTAGAGGAGAACGCGCAGCTCCACGGATGGCCCTTCGAGCGAGTAGGCCCGCGCCGCTTCCGTGTCACTCTCACCGCCCACAACGGCGACATATACGAGGTAGAGGTGGAGTGCGACCGCTTCCCCGTGCAGCCGGCCGCGTTTCATTGGCGCAGCCAGGAAACCGGACGGACGGACGAACCTGCCGACTCTCCCGCGCCGTACGGCTTCTTCCATTCCACAGGTCGCATCTGCGCACCCTGGAACCGTCTCGCTTCGACGGACGGCGGGCCTCACCGAGAGTGGGTTCAGGCTAACTGGATGCATCAGGCGGAAACTGAAGGCACTGTCACGTTGGCAGCAATGGTCGCGCGTCTGCACCACGAATTACGCAGCCAGCAGTACAGGGGGCGGCGGCAGTGATAGGCAGATTCTGGACGGCACTTGCACGTCCGTTCCGGCGAACCCCGCAGCCTCCCCCGAGGTACGCGGTCGTCATGACGACTCAATGCCGTGACCAGCTTACTGAGAAATTTCGTGGGAGCGTCCGGCGGGGTCACGAGGGCATCGTCTACTTTGTGGGATTGACGACGGGGTCTACCTCGTTGGCCCTGTCCGCGATTGCCCCCGAGGCGGATGCGACGGCCGGAAGCGTCGACGTATCCGTAGCTGAGCTTGGCAAGGTCATCCGATTTGCCGCCATTGCTGAGCTGCAGGTCGTGGGACAACTTCACACGCACCCATGTGACGCGTACCACAGTGACGGAGACCTCGCGGGGATGAAGATCCGCCATCCAGGGTACTTTTCGATTGTGGTACCCGACTATGGTGCTGAGCTCCCATCATTTGGAGATGCCCATATCCTGATGTGGACCCTGGAAGGCTTCCAAGAGGTCAAGAAGCCGATCACCCTTTTTGATGGACTTGGGGCATGAACCAGCAGGAATACCAGCGACGGCTGTTGGAACGTGAGAGGCGCTACCTGGAATGGAAACCGCTTCTGGCTGACCGCCCCGTTCACATTCATGTCGACTCCGGATACGCTGTCACGTATGCCGGACAAGTGGCCACTATCACGGCTGCCAGCCTCTTCGGGTGGATGAGTGCCTCGGTCTCAATGGATGTGCCTTCCAAGCCAATTCTGGCGCCCCTGCCATGGGTGGGTGAGACGCTTAATGTAGTCGCGATGCGTACGTTGAGGGCTGCGGACCCCTATGGCTGCTATGAGCAACGACCGCCACAGACCGGAGACTTGCGGCTGGTGCTAGGCCCTTGATGGAGACGGGCTTGTGGTACACGGCTCCGGCTGGGGTGCGTACTGTGGGATGGGACCATCTCCTGTCCCGCAGTCGTATGAATTAAACCCCTTTGGAGCCGCCTTCGCCGTAGTTGCAGCGGCATCACGACTAACACAGGATATGGATACGGTAACCATTGAGCCGGTTCTGGTAGATGCTACACATGAACACCGATCTGGCCTCTTCGGTGGGGTGACAGTAACGCCCCATTTCGATCTCGGGGAACTGTGGTGCATCGGGATCGGCTCCGTCGGAAGTTGTGCTCTCTTCTTCCTTGGCCTGATCACGGGGCATTTCACGCCGTCCTCGTCGACCGAGACTTCGTAGAGGTCGAGAATGTCAGGCGCTCGGCCTTGTTTACATCGTAGGATGGGCTCGATAAGGAACCCAAGGTCAAGGTCGCGGGGCGCTGGCTGAGTGAGGTCGGTGTTCAACGGATAGAACCGCATTTTGCGTGGTTGGATGAAATACAGGAGCGGTGGCTCGGCCGTCGACCGGGGACGCCAGACATCCTAATTTCAGCCGCCAATGAGCGGAGTGTCCGACCTCATATCGAGAATGGGTTTCCACCCCTCTAGGTGCATGGGACTACTGGAATGAACTGACAATCCACGTTATTTCGTCACATCCCGCTGAAGGACGCCTGCTCCCTCTGTGTGCCCGGCGCCGAGACGGTGCAGATGCCAGCACTCTGCGCCACTGTTTCGCCCGCCTCGCCTGACGATGCCGATGAGGACGACGTGGCACTACTGTTTCTGTCCTACGCAGCCGGCTTGATGACCGCGGCAGAGATTGCGAAGATGGCCCTCACCGGCAAGGCAGTTGGTCGTAATCGTGTCTTCTTCGAGCCCCAAACGCCCAACCTAGTTCGGGCCGTGACGCTCAATCGCAAGGCGGGATGCGCCTGTGGGATAAGGGATGCATCCGTACACCAGGCCGCAATTCAGGGTTCGCGCTTCGCCTCGCTCTCGTTAAGGTCGTAAGAGGCAGGTGAACACAACAATCGATTCGGCACTCTTGCGAGCAACTGGGCCCGACGCTCTAAACGGCCGAAACGCGGTTGAGCCGCCCTCCCTGTAGTGTCCAGCCAAAATTGACTACGGAGAACCGAGAATGATCACTAGCAATGTCATCCAGCGTACGTTCCACATTCGCTACGGCGATACAGCGGGAACGGCGTTCGCGATAGACAGAGGCAGTAGATAATACCTTGTAACAGCTCGGCACGTGGTCAAGGACATCACGTCAGCCAATAGTATAGAAATTCTCCACGAAAGGCAATGGAAGACCCTGTCGGTTGAGGTTGTCGGAATCGGTGCTGATACCATAGATGTTTCAGTACTGGCGTGCCCCATCCGCTTGACGCCGCCTCATCCCCTTCTGGTGTCCAATGCCGGGTTGGCCTACAGCCAACAGGTCTATTTCCTTGGTTTCCCATTTGGTTGCCATAGTGGTATGGAGAATTTGAACCGCGAACTTCCTGTGCCGTTTGTGAAAGCTGGAATTGTCAGTGCAATGATCACTGGACCCGCTTCGCGGATTTACATTGATGTCCACGGCAACAGAGGATTTAGCGGAGGACCGGTTGTTTTTGCGCCTAACGGGAAGTCGGTGGGCGAGCTTAGAGTTGCCGGGATCGTCTCTGAGGCTCCTAAGCCCAGACTGGAAACCGTTGTTGACAAGGCAGGGAGGCCACTCGTTGGGGACGACGGCAAGCCGATGGCTTATTTCCCGGAAAACCAAGGTTTGATTCTCTCGTAAAAAGTCTGTGTAGGTCGAATTAGAACAAACGTACCCACACCTGGGTACAATATACAGTCTCTGTTCCGTACACTACCCCAACATACGGTAGCGCGCAGATGTGCTAAATCGCTGGAACTTCCTCAAAACGGGTTTTTACGAGGGAATCAAGGTTTGGTCATGGCCTTCGATATTCGCCACGCGACCGATCTCATCGATGCCAACCCTGTCGGTCTCCAACTGCTCTCGTCATAGAATGAACTGTTACAGTCCGAGTCGGGTGGTCGGCGCCTGGCACCGTCTGATAGTTGGTTCTCCAAATGGGATCACAGACCGCCCAGCCACAGTTAAAGACGGTTCTGTCTACCGTACACGTTGGTGGGCGATAGAGGACTCGAACCTCTGACCCCCTGCGTGTAAAGCAGGTGCTCTAACCAACTGAGCTAACCGCCCACTATAAGAAGCTATCAGGGCTTTGATGGTGCGCTTGGCGGGATTCGAACCCACGGCCTCAGCCTTCGCAGGGCTGCGCTCTATCCAGCTGAGCTACAAGCGCACTTCGGTTAACGGTCATTGGTGCCGAGGGTGGGATTTGAACCCACACGCCCGTAAGGACACTACGCCCTGAACGTAGCGCGTCTGCCGTTCCGCCACCTCGGCCCAGCCCGATACCTGGGAGAATGGTGGGCGATAGAGGATTTGAACCTCTGACCTCCTCGGTGTGAACGAGGCGCTCTAACCACTGAGCTAACCGCCCATGCGATTCATGGCTTCTCCAATTATAGGTAGGCGTGCTAGTCGATGCAACACACGTCGAGTACATCGACGATATCCGTCATCCAACCTGCAAATCCGTTCACGAAGTCTTCACGTAATACTTATCTTGCGTTCACGCCCTATTCATTTCTATCCAGTACGCTAAGACAGGCCAGTACGCTAAGACAGGTGTATCCAAGTCGCTGGAGTTGCGTTTTAAGTTACAGGGACCTGAATTAGCAATTGTCCATAGGAATAAGGACTATGACATGGCGATTCAAGGCGTGTGCCCGGTGCGGCGGCGACTTGACTATGGATGATGGTGAGTGGCGGTGCTGGCAGTGCGGACACATTTATTTCCCACCGCGCCGACTCGATCCGCTGCTCCGGTTCGACCCGGCCTCTATTTAATCAACTGATGACACGGCAACTGATGAAACGGGAACCAAGAGAAGGCGGCGCAGTACCGGACCGAGGAAAATAAACACGGTTATTCAGGTGAGCGAGCGCAACGCCGAGAAATGGTGGCCCCACAACCGAGAAATCATCGATTACCTGGATGCGGGCAAGTCGGTGAAGGAGATTTCCCATCTGATAGGCAGACACGCCACGCACGTCCGTTCGGTAAAGGACGAGCTATCGGAGATGCGACAGGCGTCCCAAACGTTGAGTGTTTAAGGTCGGACTTAGAGGCTGGCTGGTAACTTGTCGTTGTGTGGTGGCAACGGGAGGATTTGAACCTCCGACCTAGCGCTTATGAAGCGCCCGCTCTAACCCCTGAGCTACGTTGCCAGCTTCAGGATTTTAATATATCACAGTGGTGTGGAGTGTCAATTTGAATGCCTGAAAAACCCATAAGACCTCGTTCCAGCTACGCTTACTATTTGTGAAACGCTTCACAGCTATTGTGAGATATATAACAACTTGATTTCGTCACAATTGCTCTTGACAGAGCGGAAAGGGCGTGCTACGGTTTAATTAGGGTAACGGAGCACCTAAGGGAACACAAGGGTTACAACGCACCCAAAGGGATCAGGGTTACAAGGTACTCAACGGGAAACAGGGGGCGCTCCAGGTCCTAATAAAGGTGGGAATCGTATGTAGGAGGTGTAGATGGTTAGGCTGTTCGAGCTGAATCATACGTGGATATTCCCTTATTTGGACATGGTTGGTGCAGGCTAAAGAGTGGATCTAGGGATTATGCTAACCATGCGTATCAAAAACCGCTCCCACCGGATATGTAGACCTCTAACAGAGCACGGCGTAGACCGTTGACAGAGCGCGGTAAGGAAGATAGCCCGTAAGGCTGTGTAGATAATAGGGGGAGCGCTAGAATAGAATAAGAGTCCGAGGTGGGCCCTTGTGGATACTGGGCCCTCTCCTTTTAGGAGACACGGCTCACCTTGAGCTCGTTGAGGGGTTCACCCCCATCCGCCTGAGGCGGACCGCCAGGTGGGATTCCCCTCTGGACTCCCCTTTTCCCAACGAGGCCGCTCATGGTGAGCCCTTCGACTGGCTCAGGACGGACCCTATCTAACCATGAGGTACTAACCGCTCCCCTTCGACAAGCTCAGGGTGAGCGGACTGAATAAACTCAGAAGGGCAGTGCATATAACCACCGCTCAGGGGGTGCAGGGGGCACGGCCCCCGCCGGGGGAGTGGGGGTGTCCCCCACATTTCCTTTATCTTCCCCCTTCCTGAGGAAGGAAGTCGGGGGGGGGATGGTCTCACGAGTGTAGAGGCTAGGCCCCCTTGTGAAGGAACCCTTCTCTCGTTCATAATGATGGGCGACACTTAGAATAGTGTCATTATGAAGATAGTAGGAGCAAGAGGACGTGGAGCAAAGAGTATAAGTAGGGTTCAAGAGCTGTCGAGGATGGCTAGGCAGCGCCTGAAGTGGATGGATTACTACCTAGATTATGAGAACAATGCCTCTCTGACCTGCCGTTACTTCGGGATCAGCCGTCAGACCTTCTATAGGTGGAAGCGAAGGTACAATCCCAGGGACCTGAGGAGCTTGGAGGAGAGGAGCCACAGGCCCAGGCGCTTACGTCAGCCCACCTGGTCTGGGGAGCTGGCCATAGCAGTATTTCATCTGAGGGAGCAGTACCCCAGGTGGGGCAAGGACAAGCTGATGGTTATGCTACGGGAGCGAGGCTGGCAGGTCTCCACCTCTATGGTCGGACGTATACTGAGCTCACTGAAGGCCCGTGGGGTGCTCAAAGAACCCCATGCCGCTGGTATCTCCACTCGTAAGCGAGTGTGAAGACGCCCTTATGTTGTACGTAAGCCCAAAGGGTATGTTGTAAAGGAACCCGGGGACTTGGTGCAGGTGGACACCCTGGATGTGCGGCCTCTCCCCGGCATGGCGCTGAAACACTTCACCGCCAGAGACGTGGTCTCCCGCTGGGATGTGGTAGAAGCCCACTCTAGAGCCACCGCCAGGACAGCTGCAGGCTTCCTTGATGCCCTGCAAGCCCGGATGCCCTTCCCAGTACGAGCTATACAGGTGGACGGCGGCTCTGAGTTCCAGGCAGGCTTCGAGTCGGAATGCCAGCGCCGGGGCCTATTGCTCTTTGTCCTGCCACCCCGATCTCCTAAGCTCAACGGCTGTGTGGAACGGGCCCAGCGCACCCATACCGAAGAGTTCTATGAAGTTGCAGATTTCTCCCTGGACCTGGCCACCCTGAACCAGGAGCTCCAGGCTTGGGAACGAACCTATAACACTATCCGACCCCACCAGGCCCTGGGCTACCTCACTCCCCACCAATTCGTCACCCATTCCCAACATCAACGGAAGGAGGCCAAGTGTCACTAATCTACTGGACGAGTACAAACCCTGGACAAGGATTTGCCGGCGGTATATCCTCATGGTGAGTCGCTGGGACCGAATTTCCACGGTTAGAATATATGGCTGTTTCAGAAAAAATAAAGCGGTTTGCCGAGGAGGGCGGCTGGATTCGCCGTATGTTCGAAGCAGGAATCGCCCTGAAACGTCAGTATGGCGAGGACAAGGTTTTCGACCTGTCCCTGGGCAACCCGGTAGTAGACCCGCCACCCCAGTTCCATGAGGAGCTGCGCAGGCTTGCCGAACACCCGGTCAAGGGCATGCACCGCTACATGCCCAACGCCGGATATCCGGAGACTCGAGAAGCCGTAGCTGCCGCCCTGAAATCCGAGTCGGTCGCGGGATTCACGATGAACGAGATCATCATGACTTGTGGGGCCGCCGCAGGCCTCAACGTGGTGCTGAAGACCATTCTGAATCCCGGCGACGAGGTTGTGTTTTTCGCTCCCTACTTCGCCGAATACACCTACTACGTGGACAACCACGGTGGCGTCCCGGTCGTCGCCCCCACAGACGCCAGCTTCCAGCCAGATCTGGACGCTCTGGAGGGGTTGATCAGCTCCCGGACCAGAGCCTTGCTAATAAACTCACCCAACAACCCGACCGGCGCTGTCTATGACAAAGACCGGATTGGAGCAATTGGAGACGTGTTGCGACGACTTTCGTCGCAACACGGAACCGAAATTTTTCTTATAAGCGACGAGCCTTACCGGCGAATCCTCTACGACGGCCTGACCTATCCCCACATCTACACCCACTACGAAACCTCCATCGTGGTTAGCTCCCATGCCAAGGACCTGGCCCTTCCCGGCGAGCGCATCGGGTATATCGCCGTCAATCCGGCCTATGAGGGAAAACATGAGCTGGTGGGCGGCTTGACCTTCTGCAACCGGATCCTGGGGTTCGTGAACGCCCCCGCCTTCATTCAACAGGTGGTTCGACCTCTTCAGGGAGTCAGCATAGACGTCGGGGACTATCAACGAAAAAGGGACTATCTCTTCGGCGAACTGACGAATATGGGCTACTCAATGGTGAAACCCCAGGGTGCCTTCTATCTGTTCCCCAGATCTCCCATGGAGGACGACGCGGCTTTCGTGGAGGAGCTTCAGAGGTGGAACGTACTGACGGTACCGGGTAGGGGCTTCGGTGGCCCGGGCCACTTCCGCATCTCCTATTGCCTGGAGGACCGAGTACTAGAAGGGGCGATGGAGGGCTTCGCCAAGGCCGCGACAAACGCCGGCCTTTGACTACGCTATAGGCCCTTTAGCTCCAGGGTGGTGACGTCGCCCGTGTCCAGATCGGCTACCCGGATGGCGTGGTTGTTGGTGTCGGCCACGTACAGCTTGCCCGCGGCTATGCTCACGTCTCCCGGCTCGTAAAACCGGGCTTCGTCTGGGCCGCCGTCCCGATGCCCTGGCTCACCCGAACCCAGAAAGGTCTGAACTGTCTGGGTTCCCGGAAACACCTTTTTCACCTTGTTGTTGTAGGTATCTGCTATGTAAAGCACGCCCTCGTGGAATTCGATACCCAGTGGGTGCTGCAGTCGCACGGCTTCGCCCGAGCCATCGACGTCGCCGAACACGAACAGGCCCTCGCCTACGATTGTGCTCACCAGCCCGCTAGAGATGAAGTCCGCCGAGCGAATAGCGCTTGCTTCGCTGTCCGCGAAGTAGAGCTTGTCCCGGTCTGCGGTGATTCCGCTGGGCTGGTCCAGGGACGCCATCAGCAGCGGCCCATCCAAGGGGGCCTCGCGTCCGTTGCCGGCATAAGGGGCCACCAGTTGGTCGATACGTCCAGAGACCATAGCTGGTGGATGCCGTCCATAGCAATGTATAGGGACCCGTCACGCAGCTCCAGGTCCCAAGGAGAGCTGAGGTCCGTGGCACGCCCTTCGCCTGCCTCGGCGTACCCTCGTGCCTGCCGTCCAGTGCCAGCTATTGTCCCGACAGATCCTTTATGCAAGTCAGCCTTGCGGATTGCGTGATTCTCGGCGTCCTCAACATACAAAATATCCCCGTCCAGCGCCATGCCTTGGGGATGGTCGAATTGCGCCTTCTTGAACTTCCCATCCACCAAGCCGGGTTCGCCGTCGCCGATTACCTGGATGACATCTCCCTCCAACGTGGAGACGACGATGCGGTTGTGATTGGAATCGGATATGAAAAGCCTGCCGGATGGCTCATGGCAAACACCTTGCCGGGAAACGCCAATGGGGTGTCTGCCTCCCTCTCGGCCCTGTAAGCCAGCGGAGTGCGGTCTATCAGACCTTCTCCATCGAACTCCTCCACCATCTCGGCGATGAGGGGATCGAACTGCTCGAAGGTTATCTCGCCTTCCTGTTTGCCGATGATCTTCCTGAGGGGGTCCAAGAACATCAGGGTAGGCCAGGCACGGCAGGCGTATTGCTGCCAAACGATGAAATCCCGATCGTTAACGACCGGATGGTTGATTACGTAGCGGCGTACCGCTTTCCGGACGTTTTCAGTCTCCTTCTCCGCGGTGAACTTGGCAGAGTGGACTCCGATGACAGCCAGATCTCCGGGTACTTGTGTTCCAGTTTCCGCAACTACGGAAAGACGTGCATGCAGTTGATTCAGCAATAGGTCAAGAAGTCCAGAATCACTATCTTTCCCCGCAAGTCCTTGAGGCTGATCGGTCTGTCGATATTTACCCAGTCGATGCCTGGGGGAAAGTCGGGGCGTTGACCTGGTCCAGATAGGATTTTGCTGTCATAAAGCGCTCCTTTATATCAACCCCGTTACGACTGTTGTATTGTACAAGATTCCCTCCTCAAACTATAAAAGGGCTCAAAAAGGCCGAAATATGTCAGCTAATACAAAGCGTAGCTGAGCCGTATCTGTTATACTATATAAATAGATACTGTGAGGGGTTGAGGGCGCAGATGGCGTTAGACTACACCGCAAAGGATATCCAGGTACTTGAGGGCCTCGAGGCGGTGCGCGTTCGGCCCGGAATGTACATCGGCAGCACCGATCAACGGGGCCTACACCATCTAATCTACGAAATAGTCGACAACTCCGTCGACGAGGCTATGGCCGGCCACTGTGACCGGGTGGACATAGTCATCGAGGAGGACGGCAAGATCCGGGTCTCCGACGATGGCCGCGGCATACCCGTAGACACTCATCCTACTACGGGCAAGTCAGCCCTGGAAACGGTCATGACCACCCTGCACGCGGGGGGTAAATTCGGTGGGGGGGCCTATAAAGTCTCGGGAGGCCTCCACGGCGTCGGCGCCTCGGTCGTGAACGGTCTATCGTCCTGGATGCGTGTGGAGGTGCGTCGTAACGGCGACATCTATTCCCAGGAATACGAAAAAGGGATCCCCGCAACTGAGTTGATGTCGACCCCATCTAATCACGAAGGAAACGGGAAGACGGGGACCACTATAGCCTTTTTCCCAGACCTATCGATCTTCCCCAGCATAAAGTACGACTTCGCCGAGATTGTCGACCACTTCAAAGAGGTCGCCTATTTGAACAAGGGACTGGAGATCCGTCTCATCAGCCTCTTCCACCATAAAGAGCGAGCTGGAGACATAGAGCGGACCTACTATTTCGACGGCGGGCTGGCGAGCCTGGCCAGGAGCCTTAATCGCCGGCACAAGGTGCTACAGGACAAGCCCTTCTACATGCTCAAGACGGTTGATAATACCATCGTAGAGGCCGCGATTCAGTACAACGACGGGTACAACGAATCCGTACTGTCATTCGCCAACTGTATCAACACCCAAGAGGGCGGCACCCACCTCACCGGTTTCCGCACGGCCCTCACCAGAGTCATTAACGACTACGCACGCAAACAAAAGTTCCTTCGGGACGACCAGCCAAACCTTGCCGGCGAAGACGTTCGCGAGGGTCTGACCGCGATCATCAGCGTGAAGATGACAGACCCACAGTTCGAGGGTCAGACCAAGACCAAGCTGGGCAACGCAGAGGTCAAGGGATTCGTCGAGACTTTGATGGGAGAGGCCCTCGGCCAGTACCTGGAGGAGCACCCCAACGAGTCGAGACGGATCATCGGCAAGTGCGCCACCGCGCAAAAAGCCAGAGACGCCGCTCGAAAAGCCAGAGACCTCGTCATACGCAAGAACGCCCTCGATGGCTCATCCTTGCCAGGCAAGCTGGCAGACTGCTCGGAACGCAACCCCGCCAACTCGGAAATATACATAGTGGAGGGTGAATCAGCCGGTGGGTCCGCCAAGATGGGCCGGGACCGCCAGTTCCAGGCCATCCTACCCATCAAGGGCAAGATACTGAACGTGGAGAGGGTGCTGCATCAGCCCGACAAGATCCTGGGCCACGAGGAGATCAGGGCCCTTATCACTGCACTGGGTGCCGGAGAAGGCGAGGAATTCAATTTAGAAAAGCTCCGCTACCACAAGGTTATCATCATGACCGACGCCGACGTCGACGGCTCCCACATCCGTACCCTTCTATTGACCTACTTTTTCCGCCGGATGGAACAACTGATACTCGGGGGCTACCTGTACATCGCCCAACCTCCTCTATACCGTATTCAGGCGGGGAAAAAAGTAAATTACGCCTTTACCGAGGACCACAAGGACCGGATCATCGAGTCGCTTGACGGCCGGCGAGGAGTGGGCCTACAGAGATACAAGGGCTTGGGGGAGATGAACCCTGATCAGCTATGGGAGACCACTATGGACCCCGCAACTCGCTCCATGCTCCAGGTGACCATCGACGACGCCATCAAGGCCCACGACACCTTTACAGACCTGATGGGTGAAGAGGTCGCTCCGAGGAAGCAGTTCATCCAGGCCCATGCCCGTAGCGTCAAAGAGATAGACGTCTAGCTTCTCGGTCGTCACGCGACAAGCGAACCTCGCGCTAAAACTGCCTTTTCTCCTGCGCGCCGAAGCGAATTCCAGATTTCTTGTGCCAAAGAGAGCAAGGCGTTGTCATGAAAATACCCATCAATAAATTGTCTCCAAAAAACACTCGGAGGTTCATTGACTATCTAGGAAGTGAGCTTACCGAAATCGGGGCTGGAGAGGCGAAGGTTCCGGTCTAGCCGACGGAAGATGGTCGGACAAACTATATATTTCGATTCCTCGTTCAGAAGACAAAGAGCTGCCTGTCGTGTGGAACTTCACTTGGAACACTGACGGGACGTTAGATGCTATAGAGGTGGAGGCGGACACTGAGCCAGCTAATGGTTGGGAAGAATCCATAAACGAGATCTTCCAGAGAGCCTTTGTTTCAACGATCGAAGCCAAGAAGGTCAAAGTTTTCCGAAGAAACCAGTTCGCGTATTTTGGCCCTCCCCTAGATGGAGAATATTACATTTCCGGTTGGAGACTGGCGCCAGCCAATCCAGAAAATAGCGTTCCTTTTCATGAACAGGTCATTTATCTAGACCGCTATGTTGAGGCAATCGATAAAGCCCACACCATCCCAATAGGAATGGTCGAAGCGAGGCGAATCGCCACATTGCTGTCTCTGTTCCTTGACAAGGGCTTTTACAGTGTCCAACCCGAACATAGGTGGGTTATCTTAGGAGAGGGAAAGGCTGAGTTCCTCCAGCTTGGATATATTTAGTCCGAATCCCTCTCCCTCCGAGATGCCGAGAAAGGGCACTGAGTTTCATCCAGGTCGTTTAAAACAGGTAGACCGTACCAAGGACTTCGAGGAACCATTTGGGGAAAACAAGCTCCTTTGCCCTGCTGATATTCGTGACCTCTTCCGTTCGTATGAGAAACTCCAAGTTCCCGATCAGCGCTCCTATTTCGGTGCGGCTGCTCTGTATCAAATAGCACTGACTGCTGGCCGAAGGCTTGCAACTGTGCGCTTGTCCTACAAAGTAGCCGCAGTTGATGAACTAACGGGTCAGCACAGCCAAAGGGCGTTCATAGATTTGGTTGAGCATCACTATCCAAACGTATCAACCGAATTTCTTAAGCACCTGTATGGGAACGTCCGATCTGCTCATTTTCATTTCGGCTTATTTCCGGGCGGAGAATACAATCCCATGGATATTGGTCCTGTCGCCGGACCATCCGCCACAGAGGGGATTGACCTGGAGTTGAGCGCACATTAAATATTCAGAGGGGCGTTCCTATCCAAACGTATCAATCAAGTGGGAACGTCCGGCTATTGGCTTATTTCCGGGCGGGAATACAATCCCATGAATTGGTCCTGTCGCCGGCTTGTGGAGTTACCTTACTTGGACAGGGTGACCCTCACGTCACCTTCCGGGCTGGCCTCCAAGAGGGATCCGAACTCATATCCCCTGCGCCGGAGTTCGTCGCTGCCTCCCTGTTTCCTGTCGAGAACCGTTACAACCTTTGCTACAACACAGTCCACTGCTTCTACGGCCTGTATCGCGTAGAACAGAGACGATCCTGTGGTGCAAACGTCATCCACGATCGCTACCCGGCTGCCAGGCCGGAGTGGACCTTCGATCTGCTGCATGGTGCCGTGGGGTTTGGCTTCCTTGCGTACGATAAAGCCGGGAATGAAGCTGCCTTCATGATAGCTGGCAAGGGACACTGCCGCTACTATCGGATCGGCCCCAATAGTCGGACCTCCAACTGCTTGGACTCGGGTTTCCTTTAAGATGGGGATCAGGGCGGAACTGATGAGGTGGGCTCCCTCGGGGTCGAGGGTAAGCAGACGGCCATCAAAATAGTATCGCCTTATCTGCCCGGACGTGAGGGTGAACTCGCCGAACTTCAGGGCACCCCGCTCCTTCGCCAGCTCTAGAAGTCTCTCCGCCACAGTCATGGGATATCTCCAGAGTCCTAATAAAGACCGTTGTCGTATAGGTACTTCTCGACCTGCTCCACAACCTGATAACGAACGGGCAGGCCCGCGCCGACACGTCTTCTTATTTCTTCTCCGCTGATGTCCACGAGGGGAGCTTTCAGGAATGCGATATTGTCCGCCGCTCCCGATTTAATCTGGTCCAGGAGCCTCAGATCGACTTCCGCTGAACCAGGCCGAGGTGCCGCTACCAGTGTACACGTGTCCAGTATCTCTCCTGACTGTTTCCAGTTCCCGAATTTCGAGAGGGAGTCCATACCTAAAATCAGAAAGAGTTCGTCCTGGTCTTCCAGTTCCTTTCTCAGATGCCTGAGAGTGTCCACGGTATAGGTCGCTCCAGGGCGCTTTATTTCTATATCAGAGACCTTGAAGAAGGGGTTTGACTCGGTAGCAAGGCCCACCATGTTCAGTCTATGGCAGGCTGATGAGATACTCCGGTCCGCCTTCATCCAGGGTTGGCCGGTGGGAACGAATAATACCTGATCGAGCTTCAGGGACACTCTGGCCTCTTCGGCGATTATCAAGTGGCCGATGTGGATGGGATCGAAGGTCCCACCCAGGATGCCGAGACGCATCCTAGAACCACTCCAACTCTACTTCACCAAGACGGACAGTGTCGCCTTGCTGTATGCCTCGATCTTCCAATGCAAGGACTACGCCAAGACGATCCAACTCCTTCCATATTTGGATGCGAGCCCGCCAGTCCCGCATGTTTGCGCTAGGCATGAGCCTTTCAACCTTGGATGAATGCACCACATAAACGCCATTCTCCAGACTGATGGTGAAGGCTTTTCCACCCTTCGGCGTCGGCTTGTTAATAACCGCCTTCTTTGAACTCTTTTGTTCCTTTGGCAGATTATCCAGCGCTGCCATCGTTTTCGCGAGTAAGGAATCTACCCCTTCGCCTGTGACCGCCGATATTGACAATACGGGTAGCCCCAGCTTTTCCAGGCGAGAGGTAAGAGATTTCTCTCTCTCCTTAACCTCGGTCACGTCGTTTTTGTTCACCACTATTAATTGGGGCTTTTGCGCTAGCGACGGACTGAAAGAGTTCATCTCTTCATTTATCGCCTTTAGTTCTTGGATAGGATCTTCGGACAATCCATCCAACAGGTGAACCAGCAGCCTTACTCTTTCCGCATGGCGCAGGAACTGATCCCCGAGGCCTGCTCCTTGATGCGCGCCCTCAATCAGTCCAGGTATCTCCATCATGACGAAGTCTTTGCTGCCTCTCACCACAACGCCAAGCACGGGGTCTATTGTCGTGAAGGGATAGTTGGCTATTTTCGGCTTTGCCGCTGAGCACCTGGAGAGTAGAGTTGACTTCCCTGCATTTGGACGTCCAATGATTCCCACGTCGGCAAGGAGCTTCAACTCCAGATCGAGTACCGCTTCTTCAGCCTTGCCACCCTTTTCAGCCAACACGGGCTCCTGGTTGACAGATGAAACGAATCTGGCGGTCCCCGCCCCGCCCTTACCACCGCGGGCCACCACTACTCTATCGTCTCCGATGATATCCGCCAGAAGCTCCTTATTATTGCCGCTTACATGCCAGATAACCGTACCGTAGGGCACGCGGACCGTAAGATCATCACCATTGGAACCACGCCTATTTTGACCGCTACCGTTTAGACCGCGTTTCGCCTTCCATATTTGGTTGTAGGACAGGTGCTGAAGAGTATTCAGTGATTGGTCTCCGGCCACGAAAACGCTACCGCCGTGCCCACCATCCCCACCATCCGGCCCGCCCCTGGGAACAAATTTCTCCCGGCGGAAACTCACACAGCCGCTTCCACCATCCCCACCCTTTGCTACTAGTCTTACTGCATCAATCATATTTATACAGATTATTTATTCATTAGTAGGAATAGTAGGGGAGTTCAAACTGTGGGAAACTAGCCACGAACAGATATGAAACCAGGCTGGGCTCTAAGATCATTTTAGCATGTTTTGATGTGGCTAACCGGCCTGGTACTATGGGAGAATGGGGAGGGATTGTGAGTAACGACCTTTGGACAAAGTTGCTGTGGAAAGAGGTCGATGTAACCCAGTGATTTTCAACTTGGTTTAGGGGGTTATCCACTAAATATTTGCTGTTATTCACACGATGTGTTGATAAAGGTCTCTCAGGAGAATATTAAACTATTCATACAGAGACTCTTTGACTGACATTATGTCTGCCCTAAGCGCCTCGTCGGCTCCGATTTTTGACTTGACTTTGGCGATGGCATGTATAACCGTGGCGTGGTCTTTACCACCGAGTATCCTGCCGATCTCCGTGGTTTTCATGCCCAACTCTTCGTGCAACAAGTACATGGTGATGTGGCGTACCCGTACGATAGGCCTTGAACGTGTTGCGCCGAGAATGGAGCGTCTGTCGACGTGGAAATAATCGGTCACTACATCGATGACTCTCTGGGGGTCCGCAGTCTGAGCGCCGTTGCCCGCGGCGAAGGTGGCGACGGCCTCTGAGGCCATGTCCAAGGTAACTTGCCCGTTGCGCATGTTGGAAAGCGCGGCGATATGATTAAGGCAGCTTTCCAACTGGCGGACGTTCCTCCTGATTTTTTTGGCAATGTATTCGACCACTTGGTCCGATAGGTCTAGCTTCTTCTCTTGGGCCTTGTTACGCAGGATAGCCATCCTGGTTTCCAGATAAGGGGGAGCGATGTCGGCTATCAAGCCCCATTCGAACCGGGACTTCAGCCGGTCCTCCAGCAACGACAACGCTCCGGGGGGACGATCCGAGGTGAGCACCACCTGCCGGTTGGAGTTATGCAGGTCGTTTATTGTGTGAAAGAAGTCTTCCTGGGTTTGCTCTTTGCCGCACATGAACTGGACATCATCTATCAGAAGGATATCCGCTCCCCGGTATTTGGTTCGGAATTCCTCGCCGGTCCTGTTGCGGATAGAGGAGATGAATTCATTGGTGAACTGTTCGCTGGTGACATAAAGGGAATTCAGCCCATGACCAACACAGCGGTGGGCAATAGCATGCAACAAGTGAGTCTTCCCCAGGCCGACGCCCGAGTAGAGGAACAGGGGGTTATAGCTCTGGCCGGGGGCCTCTGCTACCGCTTCGGCGGCGCTATAGGGTAGTTGATTCGAAGGCCCAACCACGAATTTCCCAAAGGTGTACTTGTCGTTGAGGTTGAATGCTGATGACGCTAAATTTCGCCCAGAGACCTGGTGGCCATTCCGAGAGAAAAGCCCATCACTTTCGCCGTTCCTCGCAGACCCTTCAACTTGGAACCTTACCTCCAGATGACGGCCGGAAACCTTCTGCGCGGTCGTCTGGATGACCTGGTGCATGCGCCTCTCGAGCCATTCCACAGCGAAAGGAGTGCTGACGCCCACTGTAAGGAGATTATCTGAAAGAAAAAGCCCTTTAGAGGGTTTAAACCAGGTCTCGTATATGGGTTTGGTTACTTGAAGTTGAAGGCCGCCTAGAATGGCATCCCACGTACTTCTCGCCTCCACCTCTGCCATTCGCACCCTTCAAAAATGTTAAGATTGAGAGGAAGTTACATCCATCTTCGGGGAAAGTCAAGGCGGGTTTGTCGGAATTTTTCAAATTCGCCAGATTCATGCCGCGTAGCAACAACTGTTCTGAAAAAGTTTAGGAAAATCATTAGCACAGATGTTATTATACGTCGAATATCGTAACGGGGTCTAGGGTGGTGACTCATGGTTACGTCCCCGACCCAAAAGGCGCTGAGACGTATCGATTAAACCCTCCTCTGTGGCGAAATCTGAATATCGCAACACATACGGAATAAGCAATGCGCGTTGTTTTCATGGGGACCCCTCAGTACGTAATGCCGGTGCTGGATGCCCTTGTCTCCATGAAACTTGACGTGGAGGCCGTTTACACCCAGCCGGACAAGCCTGCCGGCCGAGGCAGGCCGAGCCAACCCCCTCCCGCCAAACTCTATGCACAAGAGTTGGGGTCGAGGGTCGTTCAACCTTCATCGTTGAAGTCTACGGAAGCGCAAACCGATCTGGGATCGGTCGGGCCTGATTTGATTGTGGTTGCCGCTTACGGCAAGATCCTGCCGGCCGAAGTTCTGAAAATCCCCAAATATGGATGTCTCAACGTTCACCCATCACTGCTTCCACAATACCGTGGGCCGTCCCCTGTAGTGACAGCCGTACTCAATGGAGACGCGTACACCGGGACGACCATCATGCTGCTGGACGAGGGCATGGACAGCGGCATGATTCTGTCCGGTAGAGATGTGTCCATAGGGGCGGGTGCGTCTACTGCGGAAAGCCTCACTCCCTTGCTATTCCAGGTTGGCGCCGAGCTCTTGAAGGAAACTATTCCCGGTTGGGTGAACGGCGACATCGAACCCAAACCTCAGGACCACAGCAAGGCTACTTACACAAAAAAACTGGAGAGGGTCGATGGCCAGGTGGACTGGGAGATATCAGCGCAGAACCTGGAGCGCCGGTTGAGGGCCTTCACACCCTGGCCGGGGCTCTTTACCCACTGGCAGGGAAGGATATTAAAACTCATCGCTGTGACGCCGATAGAAGCCGGGCATGGGGGTGCTACTGGGCCCCGAGATCCCGTCGGGCTCGTCGTTCCACTAGACGAAAACGACTCTTGTGTGGGCATCGTGACCGGTAGAGGCGTTCTGGCCCTAAACATTGTTCAGATAGAAGGAAAGCGTCCGGTTAGCTCTGAAGAGTTCGCGCGCGGATACCCGGCCTTTGTCGGCTCCAGGATTCCTAGCTAGAACCTTCTTCTTGCTCTTCTCCGGCCGGCTCTCCGGCCTCGGCCTCTTCAGAGACAGGTTCCCCTTCCGCAGCCTCGGCGGCAGCCTCTTCAAGCTCGGCCAACTCGGCTTCCGCAGCGGCTCTCAGAGCTTCAATCCTGACTACCAACTCGTTGGGGTCTGTGATGAGAGTTGCGCCGGGGGGAAGGACTATGTCTCCCACTCTGGTCTCGCTGTCCGCCTCCATCAGGGTGGACAGATCGACAGTTATCTGCGAAGGCATCTCCAGCGGCAGAGCCTCGACCTCCAGGGAGTGCAGGTGCTGTACCGGCGTGCCCTGGGATTCCCTGGCGCCTGGGGACTCTCCCTCCAGAACGATTGGCACCGAGGCCGTTACGGGCCGATCCAACTGGGCTCTCAGGAAGTCCACGTGAACCAGGCTGCCTAAGACGGGGTCCCACTGGATCTCCCGAACGAAGGCCAGGTAATCTTCCTTTTCACCGGCAACCGTAATTGTGATAGGAGTGTTGCCGCCGGCTGCGGTAAGTACCTTGATAAGCTCCGGTTCCTGACATTGGAGACTGAGGGAATCTATTCCCGGCCCGTACAGGTGAACAGGGACCAGGCCAGCCTTCCTGAGGTTCTTTACCGCCTTACCCAAGACGTTTCTGGATTCCAGGGTGAGAGAAGGATTGTCGGCCACGATTTCTCCTCGGATGCGCTATCGATTTTTAAACGCGGTGATAATGATATCATGTGTCTCCTGGCATGGTAAACAGGGTTTTTTAGTTCTCCCTCACTGTCATTGCGAGCGGAGCGAAGCAATCTCTTCTTCTTCCCGGGAGATTGTTTCAAGGCTTTGCCCTTCGCAATAACAATTAGAAGACCCTGGCACAGCCAATCGACCCTTGATCGCAATGTTGACTGGATAGGTAAACAAAGTTGAAATCCAGGTAGGCCGATGCTATAATAAGGCCAAAGAAACCCCTATGGAGGTCGGCATGGTTCGCGTGCCGATGAAGGTAGATTACGGTGTCAGGGCTCTGGTTGAGTTGGCCTCTTCTTACGGAGAGAGGGCTGTCCAGACGGCTGAGATAGAAGCAAACAAGGCATACCCGAGGCCCATCTGGATCAATTGTTGACTACGTTGCAAAAGTCTGGATTCATCAAGAGCCGGAGAGGACCCCTCGGAGGGCGCGCTCTGGCCAAAGATCCTGCCGAGATTAACCTGGCCATGGTAATGTCCAGGCTCAACGGAAACTCGCCTACGCTGGACTGTCTCACCGACCCAAACGAGTGTCACTGTCCGATTCGTGTGCCCAGCGGGACGTGTGGAGGTTCGTAGACGAAGTCATACAGGATCTGCTCGGCGAGACGAGCGTCGCGGAGCTAGCACATCGTCAAACCCAGCTAGCCGGCAAAGGGATGTACCAGATCTAAATGAGAGAAGCATTTAATTCGAACTCGATCTGCGTCTGTACTTGTCCCCCAATCTAAGGGCAGGTTAAAGCTCGTTATTTCGACACCTGCGCCCTTCTGATGCATCTAACATATAGGGCGCATTTTATTTTGCCCAACGCGGTGGAGGAGAAAAAGTCCATGACCCAAGTTCAAAGCCTGACGCCTAATCAGGTGAAACGATACAGCAGGCATATCATAATGTCCCAGGTTGGCAGCAAGGGGCAGAGGAAGCTGTTGGAATCCAAGGTTCTGATAGTGGGAGCAGGCGGACTCGGTTCACCGAGTGGCATATATCTGGCACTGGCCGGCGTGGGTACTATAGGCATAGCAGACTATGACTCGGTGGACGTGTCCAATCTCCAGCGACAGATACTCCATCATTCCAACGACGTAGGGCGGCCCAAGGGTCTCTCAGCCAAGGAGACGATCAACGAGTACAACCCCGACACAAACGTGGTGCTTCACGACACGTGGCTAAACTCCGACAATGCCATGGAAATCATCTCCGGATACGACGTGATAGTGAACGGCGCCGACAACTTCCCCTCGCGCTATCTTATTAACGACGCCAGCTACCTAGCTGGTAAGCCCCTTGTGGACGGCAGCATCCTGATTTTCGACGGCCAGACTACGGTATTCGTACCTGGGAAGGGCTGCTACCGCTGCCTCTTCCCTTCGCCGCCCCCTCCCGGCATGGTGGTCAACTGCGCAGAAGCCGGAGTTCTCGGGGCTCTTACCGGACTGGTTGGAAGTATACAAGCCGTGGAGACGTTAAAGCTAATCATGGGTATCGGTGAGAGTCTGACTTCCCGCCTGCTTCTTATCGACGCCTTGAGCATGGAGTTTCGAGAGGTGCGCATACCGCGTAACGTCAACTGCCCCCTGTGCGGCGACAATCCAACGGTGACAGAGTTGATAGATTACGAAGCTTTCTGCGGCGTACCCGCCCACGACCGCCAGGTTGAAGCTTAAAGGTGTTGGAAAACGTGCCCTATACCAGCACCAAACACAAGACCATCTTGGATCTGATCGGCGACACCCCCCTCATCGAGCTTCAGAACATGGGGCTCAAGACGGGGGTGAGGGTGTTTGCCAAGCTGGAGGGCCAGAACCCCACAGGCAGCCTGAAAGACCGGATAGCTCTGGCCATGATAGAAAGGGCCGAACAGGAAGGTAAGCTTACTCCGGGCACTGTCATACTGGAGGCCACGAGTGGGAACACCGGTATCTCCCTGGCCTTGGTAGGTGGGCTCAAGGGATACCGAGTCAAGGTTGTCATGCCGGAAAACGTGAGCCCCGAGCGCTCCCATCTCCTATGGGCCTATGGAGCGGAAATCGAGTTTTCCGACGGTTTCAAGGGAACCAACGGCTCTATTGAGATGGCCAACGAGCTGGTGGAACGAGCAGAAGTGGACTATTTTTACCCTTACCAGTATGGCAACAGCGCCAACCCGGATGCCCACTATGAAGGCACTGGACAGGAAATCATACAGGACCTTCCCGAGGTGGATATATTCGTGGCCGGCCTTGGCACTGGCGGCACCTTGATGGGAGTTGGAGGCAGGCTAAAGGAACACAACCCCGACGTCAAAGTCGTTGCGGTGGCTCCAGAGTTTGGCGATAGCATTCAGGCCCTTCGCACCCTCGAGGAGGGATTCATACCTCCAATTCTTGACCTTGCCCTCCTGGACTCCAGGTTTTTGGTTCGCAGCGCCGACGCGTTTCATATGACCAAAGAGCTTCTGCAGAGGGAACGCGTCTTCGCCGGCGTCTCTTCCGGCTCCGTGGTATATGCGGCGATAAAAATGGCCGAGAGGCTGGACAAGGCCAACATCGTATGTCTGCTGGCCGATGGGGGATGGAAATACCTCAGCACGGGTCTCTGGACCAAGGACTACGGTGGCATGGAAGAAGAGGCCAAGGGCAAGATCTGGTGGTAGCCCTCTCCCTAGGCTGAAACTACAGGGCCTCCGATAGCCAGCAGCCAACCTGGTTGTCGTGAGATCCACGATGACAAGACGCAATCGCTGGGTTCGATTCGGATGCGCTGCTACCGGGCTCATGAACCGGTAAAAACCCAATCAACAATTATTTCACATCCTCCGCTTTCTCTCTCTTTGTCGGTTATCCAATATCTAGAGGATTTGATCCACCATTTACCATCGGTAAATACCCATTGGTCTGGCCCATGACCCCACCCTCCACCGAGTCTCGTTGGGTTTCCTTTGTGTGAGACCTTTAATTCCACCAGTCCCTCAGTCCCACTAACGGTCACTTTGGTCACCTGGAAGAGTAAAACTGATATATAGTCAGGACCGAGGCGCGCCTCGCTGCTAATATGCCTTAATCTATTAAAGGCTTGTGATGCGAACTCATTACGGTTGCATTTTTTTCGGAACTCGGGGGCCATGAACTTGTAGACGTCCCGATAAGCTTCAAATGGGTACTCTCTCAAGCTGGCACTGCTGGCTGCTTCTGAGGCGGCCTCTGCCCTTTGTCGAAAGGTACCCTCAGTGGGAAATGACTCGGCTCCTCCACAAGCTTGGATAACCATTGCCAATAAGGAACAGATAATAACTACGACCACTATTCTCATGACGACCTCTACAACGCATTTTGACTTAACGTTGAGTCGAGGTTATTACAGACCTCGCGCTGCAGTAAGTTAGAAACGTACTAACTTCGAATAGTAACCACTAGAGGGGTCGCTGAAACGCGATCCCAAATAGTGACACTGAGCCTACACCCCCACACCCATCAGTGACTGGTCCAGAAAAGGTGAGCTGCAAAGAAAAAGGCAACTGCCAGTGCAAACGGTAGCATGGCAAAAATGAAGAAGATACCTCCCCCGAACGCGAACGACACCAGGGCCAGTAAGCCCATTAACAACCCTATTCCTACCAGCGCAAAGCCTATAACGGTAGCTACCACCGATATGATAAGGAATGCTATAGACGGCTTCCTTACCGCATATTCCTCCGTCTTTGCGGCAGCAGGCTGTGTTCTTTTTCCAGCGCTGACTTCTTCTTCACTCCCGGTTTCCAGCCGTTGCTTTAAGGCTTCCCGCACAGACTGCTGGCTCTCCTTGGCTTCCTCTGCCTCTTCTTCCCCGCCTAGGTTCCTCAAAGCGGCTGTGCGACTGCCATGCGCACTGATCAATGACATAGGGTTCGGATTGCTGGCTATGACTTCGTCAAAGCGCGAGATAGCGCCCTCAAAATCCCCATTTCCATATAGCTGTTCCCCCTCCGCCAGCTTTTTGAGAATGTCGAAATCAGATGTAATATCAACACATTTTGATTTGATGCTAGGAAGAGAATAGCACACAGATGCCGTTATGGTAAGTTACAAACGTACTAACTTTGAGTAGTACCTACTAGAGGTCTAACCCAGGTGAGGGAGGCAATCATTGTATTGGTTGGAAGCAAGGGTATATACTGCCCGAATGGCAAAAAGGCTACTTCTCGCTCCTATCCTAGTGCTGTTTATGGTGCTGGCCTCATGCGGGGGCGACGACGGTGTACCTACGCCGACTCCTACCAGCCGCATACCAGTCCTACCCACCGCAACGCTGGACACCTCGCCCACCCGCACAACGCTGCCGACACCGACGCCTTTCCCTGAGTATCTAGTGCACTTCGGCGTGGGCCAGCGCCTCTACCGGGACGGGCGGATGCAGGAGGCGATACAGCAGTACAATGAGTCTATCCGCCTCAATCCTGACTTCGATGAGGTGTACAATGACCGGGCCGTTGCCTATATGACCCTGGGACTGCATGAGAACGCTATCGCGGACTTCGACGAAGCAATTAACAGAGATCCCACCGCCGGCGGGTTCTACGCCAACAGGGCCATGGCCTACACCTTGTTTGACAAGGAAGAAGAAGCCCAGCGGGACATTGATAAGGCCGTGGAGTTGGGAATCGACCGTGAGGAGCTGCTGGGATTTATCGCCTCCCTTAAGGGGAGACGCTAGCGAGGCGCTGACATCTCCAAGTTGACCTTTCGACGAGCGACCCATTAGCGTTGTAAAAAGCAACAAGAGACCGAGGGAAAACTTATGGGACGGACCCAACTGGGTCCGTCTTTTTTTGTTCTCCGAGAGTCTAATCCAAGCTTTAAAGTAGAAAGGAGACGAGGATTGGCAAATCCAGAGAAAAACAGCCCAGTAGCCGAGCAGGTGAAAGACATGCTGAGCTCAGATACCAAACCCGGTCGCATTGAAATGCGCCAAGGTCGCTCTAGCCAACGCCGACACGGCAGGAGGGGTCCTCGCGTGGCAGAACCCCGAGTCCAGCGCAATCATCCTGGTTCGGGTGGTCATTGACCGCACCGCCAAGTCCACCGGCGCCTGCACCCTCGACGTGGGAACGGCAGTCAACGGGACAACCAGCTCCGACAATCTTATAGAGGCCTTGACGTCGGCACGGCGGCGGGAGTCGGAGACAACATCGAGGATAAGGGCACCAACGGCAAGTTCAGACAGCGCATGGACGCCAAGGGCGGCACAACTGACTACATCACGGCCAGCAAGACCACCGGTGCTGCGGCCGGGCTGGCTGGGAACGCCTACATCTTCTACCACGAGGTGTAGCCCATGAACGGCTACGTTAACGGTAAACATGACGAACCCACCGATACTCAGGACCGGCTTGTAAGAGTTGGAACCAAGTATCAGGCGTCCGCTCCGGCGGTCGGCGACGGCGACAACGTCTACCTACTGGTGGATGCGGCTGGCCGCCCCTTGATCGCCGGGCCTGCGGCGCACGACGCGGCGGCAGTCGGCAATCCTGTAAGAATCGGCGGGGTCCACAGGACGACCATCCCAGCGGTAGCGGACCTGGACGCGGCAGACTTTTTAGTAGACGCAGCCGGCAGGCTGATAACCGTCGACTACGCTATACACCAGTCCAGGATAGGCAACGGGAAGTTCAACCAGGCTGAATTAGCAAAGACTACGGCGAGTGAAGAGGAAATTGCAGCTTGGACTGTGACCAACGGCAAAACTGGATACTTAAAGTAGGCGATTCTCACCGTTGCTGGCCATGCCTCAGAGACCTTACATATTGTCTTCATAAAGAGTAACGGCACCACGATTGCAAAATTGCGGTGGATTGGCCCACAGAACAAGGAACTCGTGATTCCTTTTCTTGTTCCTCCCAAACTCGCGGGAGACAGTGCTGTGAAATTCAACGCAACCGCACAGCAGTCTACAACGAACCAGTCAACATGCGAAGTAACTTTCGTGGGATGGGAAGAATAATGCCAACAAACCAGACCGACATCACAGCCTTGAGGGAACATTACGCCACCGGTGAGAAACCCTGGACAGTCTGGAGTGAAGAAAACACAGCCAGCGGTGGACGACAGGTGACGATAGCCCGAACAGACGGCTCCAAAGAAGTCTGGACGAGGACCCAAACGGGCATCATTTACACCCTGCAGGAATAGACGATCCCGATGACCAACGCTTACGCCGACCTGACCACCCTCAAGTCAGCCGGGTTCCTGAACATAACCGGTACCGGCCACGATTCCCGTCTGATTGCGCTCCTGGAGGCCGTGGCCAGGGTGATCGACCGGCACTGCAACCGGCATTTCTACGTGCTGGTGGACACCAGGAAGTTCGACGGCAACGGCGGGACGGAGCTGGCGGTGCCCGACCTGATCAGCGTGACCACTCTCAAGACCGACGACGACAAGGACCGCACCTTCGAGACGACGTGGGCCGCTACTGATTATCTGCTCTACCCGCCCAATGCCCAGCCCGCCAAACCTTGGGGTCGGCCCTATACCAGAGTGCTGGTGGACACGGAGGCGGGGAACGAGGACGTGTTCACGGCCGGCATGCAGACCGTCGAGATCGACGGGAAGTGGGGCTACCGGGAGTTGACGGAGGACAGCGGTGCCGACATCAACGCCGCCGGCGGGCTGTCGTCTACGGCCACGACTGTGAGGGTCACCGATGGAACCAAGTTCTTGGTGGGGCAGACCGTCCTCATCGACAGCGAGCAGCTTTACGTCACGGCCATCTCTACCAACGACCTGACCATTACCCGAGCGGTCAACGGCACCACGGCAGGCAGCCATCTCAACGGTGGCGACATCTATATTTACAGATACCCGGGGCCGGTGGTCGAGGCCTGCCTGATCCAGGCAGCCCGGCTATGGAAGCGTAAGAACAGTGGCTTCACCTTTAGCGTGGGGTTGCCAACAACTGGGACGATCGGAATATCCCGGGGGCCGGATCAGGACGTGAAGCATCTCCTGAGTCCGTTCCGCAAAGCGCCGGTGGGATAAGGTATGGTTGCACCGGTAGCAGGCAAGCTGAAGAGCATTGTCGACGAGATCGCCGACCGGCTGGACACCGTGGACGGGCTCCGGGTGTACAAGTACCCGGCCGACAGCGTACAGGAGTTTCCGGCAGCTATCATCCGGGACAACCAGGCCACGTTGGCCGAATACAGGTCCACTACTCCGGAGGCGGTCTACCACCTCGAGGTGATGGTCGTGGTTGGCCTGGCCGAGGAGCAGGAAGCCTACGAGGAGCTGGAGAAGTACGTATCCGGCGCCAGCGTGAACAGTGTCCAGAGCCTTGAGTGCGTCCGGGCCGAGCCCAGGAGACGGTACGCCATCGGAGGTGCCAGCCTGTGGGGCTGCGCCTTCTGGGTCAGGAACATCGTGACCTGATCCACCCACTCTCCTTCGACAAGCTCAGGATGAGCGGGAGTGTTGGTGGTCTCCTCTATCTTCCCTATGAAGGACCGGTGGGAATCCCTGGTGCTGGACTCTCTGCTAGTCCGTCACTTGGGGAGCTGGTGAGAGGTCCGCCACACCATCTCTGGATGAAGCCCAGGGGAGGGCGGGCGGGAAACAGACGTTGGGGAGGGGATGGGTCCAGGCTGCGCTCAGCTAGCCCCTGCTAAGAGTCGGGTAAATCCGCTCACCCTGAGCGTGTCGAAGGGGAGCGGTTAGGTTCTCATGGTTCGACAGGCTCACCATGAGCGGGGGAGTTGATGGGAACCCCCATATTCCCAATACCTGAGCGCAGCCCAAGGGCGGGTGGGCGGGTATAAACAACGGGCTCAGACCCCGCTACGGGTAAGGAAAAGAGATGCTATCACCAAATGAATTCGCAACCAGAGTCCTCACCTCCCTGGAGGAGATCCGGGAAAGGGTCGCCCGCGTCGAAACGGAGACCAAACACATTCGCCATCACGTCAACAAACTGGAGGAGGACCTAGAGGCCCTTGGCCCGACACGCTATTGGTCAACAATACTTCGACGGTGTCCCGTCGCAAGGTCATCGGCGGCGGGAGCCTTGTGGGCGGCACTATCGCCGCCGTGGTAATGGCGGTGGGTAAGGCTCTGGGCCTGTGGTGAACAGCTCCCCCCACCCTCTTAAGGCGACTCCTCAATAGGAAAACTCGCTATTTCCTGTCAGGGGAGTCCAAAGGGGAAATCCCCTTTGGCGGATGGGGGCGCCCCCATCCGCGCTCATCCTGCGCCAAGTCCTTTAACATTAGGTAGCCCAAGAGGAACGCGGCGGGTCTTTGAATTCGGCCCTATGATATAATGTCGGCGGCCACAAACAGGCCAATTTGTTAATAGAGACGCCGTGTTTTTCTTTCTCTCCATCTTCAGGTCGATAGCCTCCTTTATTCTGGGCCTCGTCGTCTTCTTCGGCCTATTACTCTTCTTTCTGGTTAGCTCGGTCCGCGACAACTTCCTCTCGGCAGACTTCTACAAGGAACAGCTGTCAGATAACAACGTCTACGAGCGCTTCTACGATGAGGTGCTCCTGGACCCAGAGTTCAAGGACGAGACCGAAAACCTCCTGGGTGATTTCGATGTACCGCGGGAGGATATCGTCACCGTTGCCCGGGAAATCCTCCCGCCAGACTACTTACAAGACCAGGTGGAGGGAGCGCTGGACGGAGTCATCGACTACCTAAACAAGGACTCAGACGACCCAGAGGTGTTCATCAATCTGGGGCCGCCTCTGGAAAATGTTAAGCCCGCCCTCTTCCGATACATGGACAAGCGGATCGACGCCCTCAATAAGATACCCGTCAACGCCTTTGAGGAGCTTCAGCAAGAGGTCGAGGTGCTCTTTCGCACCATGGAAGAGGGAAAAATTCCGACCGCTATCCCCTCGATCGAGAACCCCGAAGTGCTGGCCACCAGATATGTCGACCAGCAGGTAGCACAGCTAGAAGTGGTAACTGTTACCACAGACAAGGAATTTGAGGCTGAGCTGAACGATATATACAAGACCCTATCAAGAGGCCAGCTCCCAACGCGAGTGCCTTCCATAGAATCGATTCCAGCTCCCCTCCGAAACGCGGCTTTTGATGCTGTCCTAGCGGCATTGCGGGAGGACGATACCATACCCGAGGAATCCATACGGGGACTGGAGGAACGAGAGGACGAGATCAAGGACCTGCTCGCCCAGGCGGACGTTCAAAGCGCGCTGGCGGTCGCCTCACGCCCGCTAATCGAGCCGGTGGTCGACCTGTTTATCGACGATGCCTACGACAGGGCTGTGGAAGAGCTGCGCAAGGACGGGTCCATATCCAAAGAGGCGTTCGACGGGCTCGAAGAGAGAAAAGACGCTATAAAAGAGCATCTGGGAAACGGTGATCTCAAAGAGGCGCTGAAGCTGGGCGGTCGGGCACTGGCAACTCCCCTTATCGATGACGCCATCGAAGATATCGTCGAGGAACTGGACGATCAGAAGCGCCTCGACATTATAGGTGAGGCAGCCGAGGCCGAGGAGGAAGGTCAGACCAGGGAGGAGTTCCTCGACGGCACCGATACGCTAAGAGACGTCATGGACCGTGGGGGTCTGGGCGTTATCGGGGCGATCATCATCATCGTAGTCGGCTCGATTTTGATGGCCATAGTCCAGATACCCAGAATGGCATCCGGCCTTCGGTGGCCCGGTATGACATTGTTCCTGTCCGGGCTGGTCTTCCTTGTCATAGGACTCGTGGCCAAATCTGTACTGCCTGGCAAGTTCGACAACCTGTTGGACAGGTCCGATACCGGCGATATTCCACCCACCATGATCAATATCATTACAGACGTGCTGGACTCTGTGGGGCAGGACATTGCCGGAGGGTTCGTGGGCCCTGCAATCATCGTAATGATAATCGGAGGGGTGCTGCTGGCGGCATCCTTCATCGTGCGCCAGCTACGTATCCCCTTCTTCAGCCGCTAGCCGGATAAAGTACCCGTCATGCAGAATTGCCCGAACTGCCAGGCAGAAAACGACAAGAACGCCGGTGCCTGCTTTCTTTGCGGCGAGCCCCTCAAGAAGGGTCTGTTCAAAAAGCTTTTCGGCGGCGGAGACAAGGCCCAGACCCAAACCACCAAATCGTATGACATCTCCGTAGAGATCGAAAGCAGACCGGAACCCGAAGAGGCCTTCCCGACGCAGGAAACCCAGGAGGCCGAACCCGCCGACGCCAAAGCCCTCAAAGAGCTGGGAACCGAGTACTTCCGTAAGGGGCAGTTTCGACAAGCCTTAGATGCCCTCACCGATGCCATAAATATGGACCCCCAATATACGGACGCCTACTACAACAGAGGGCTCTGTAATCTCAATTTGGCCAGATACGAGGACGCCGTGGAGGACTTCGACGCGGCCATCCGTCTTAACCCAGAGGATGCCGAGGCCTACGCCAACCTTGGGGCGACCCGCCTCAGGCTAGGGGCGGCCGAGCAGGCACTTCGCGACTACGGAGAGGCCTCCCGTTTGGAGCCCGAGAACGCCTCGCATGTCAATGGTCGGGGTGCCGCCAACTTCGACCTCGGGAGATTCCAGGAGGCTGTACAAGACTTTTCGCAAGCCATGCAGCTTAGCCCACAAGACCCGTACGCATACAGTAACCGGGCCTTTAGCTATATCCGTCTGGGTAAGCACGCGGAGGCTGAGGAAGACGTGAAGCGCGCGGCAGAACTGGGCATGGACACTTCGGAAGTCATGGAGGAACTGCACCGCCGCCGCTGACCCTTCCAGGGGCCCTCAGCCCTCTTACCTCCCACCGCCCGCTCGTGGTGAGCCAGTCGAACCAGAGCGGGCTGCCTTCCACACTCTTGTCATTCGCTGTGCTAGATAACAACAACGCCGACTGGATACTACAGGGTGTCAAACTTATTTCGACCATCCCCTGACATAAGATCAGGGGACGCCCCCCTGCACCCCCAGAGCTGTGGTGATATGTCTGCCCCGGACTTCCTGCACTCCGGAGTCTTTTCAGTCCGCTCACCCTGAGCTTGTCGAAGGGGAGCGGTCAGCGCCTCATGGTTCGACAGGCGGAGTACTATCGCCTCGCATTGTGAAGCTATAATCCGCGGGTATCGGCACCATAGCTCTGATGTTCCCACATATAATCCCACACACACGATTGGATACTATGGGCTTACTTGGGACTATCCTGCCTTGAGGTCTTAGAGCCCTATTTCCGGGCCAAATACGGGATTCACCTCTGATTTCTCGGGGCTCAAGGTGATGCTCCTATACATGTCAAGTCGGTGAGGTGGCCAGGTTCCCGCACCCCATGTCCCTCAGGATGGCGTAGACCTGGCGTGCGACATATCGCTTGAGGCAACGGATGACCTCGGGCTTGGTCATTCCTTCTCTCAAACGACGGGCCATATAGTCCTTGGTTGGCTCATGGCCGTCTCTGCGGTGAGGCGCAACAACTCGTTATTGACTCCTTCGATTTCAGGGGTGAGTTGACCGTGGCGACGGGCCAATAGCCGAAGGGAGTACTTCGCGGCCCCTGTCGGTGTCGCCAGATCACCGGGACGAAACCTGGCACAGCGGGCAACTAGCCGGGAGACGTCGAGACCGACCAACTCGTGTCTCAGCTCCGAAGGTGCAGTGACGATAAAGGCCTTCATCTGGTTCACGGCCTGGGTGCGGGCTTTGATGGCGGAGTCCTTGACGATCTTTAGCATCCGGACCATCTCCACCCTGTCGACGCCCGATTTGGGATGGTCCCTGGCCACTCCCGCAAGGACAGAGCGTGCCGCCATCTCGGCATCCACAGGATCGCTCTTGCCCATCTTACGACGTGTGGACCTGTCCGGCCGGTTGACCTCGATAACGGTCTGGCCAAGACTGGCAAGAAACCTTGCCAGTCCGGCTCCGTAAGAGCCGGTACCTTCGATTCCGAAGGCAATCACCTCGCCTAGGCCGGACGCCCAGCAATGGCGTTCTCTACAGGCTTGCCAGGACGTATGAAGCTCAACTTTATACCCCTCCTATATGCCCACCCAACTGGACGAAATCAAGAGCCTTCACTCTCTGGACTCAATAGCTACGGAAACGTACGGTACTCATGGGCGGTTGACCTATAGAGAAGACTGACAGTGACAACACTTGAGGACCCGCTCAGGCCGGAGGGCTGATGTCCCCGCCAACGGGTCGCGTCGCTACTCCGCCTTTCGGTAGTCCTCGGTGGCCTCAGTAAGCATTACCTCGACCCCCCGGGGAACCGTCGATGCCAAATGCATGATGTGCCACCCCCCCCCCCCCCCCCCCCCCGAAGGGAACCGAACCTTTGCGCCACTCCATCACACGGTCATCATCGGCGCTGAGTCGCTCGGCGAATTCTTCCCACGACAGGCCGGCAAGCTCCCTGAGCCGCTCGCCGAAATCTTTCGGGAAGAGCTCCGGCTAAGAGTCCTCTATCTGCTTACTTGCTTCCATAGTCCTACCTCCCCATTCTGCTTCTTCTTTGGACTACGTCCGGGGGCCTGAGTGGACAGTAGACGGTACCATCTTCGAGATGTGGCTGGGGCTCCCGCCTCGGCCTGAATGATCGGTTCGAGTCTTCTCAGGTGGTCTCATAAGGGCGCTTATATGTGAGCGCCCCTATAGGACCCTACCGGATTGTTGGTGAACCAAGCCCTTCCGTGTCCCGCTATGGCCATGGCGATCCCCAGCTCTATTCGCTGTCCGAGATATGATGCCCGGATGTCGTTCCCGTCGTGGCCTATGGTACTGAAAACCCGGCTGCTCTTATAATCATAGTATGGCTACACCAAGCAAACGCACGTTGTCACCCTACGGTTCGGCGCGCGACCTGCCGTCCTACCAGGAGATTGACCGTCAGATTCAGGGCGGTAAACTGCTGACTCGATTTATAGCGCGGAATCAGCGCTCAGAGTTCCTCGAAATTGAACGTCAATTGAATCACCTCGTGGCTGTTGTCGACCGCTTCTACGACAGGCTCGGTCCTCTGAACTGGATATTTCACGAATTGCTGCCCCTATCAAACGTTGAGGCGATCCTCGACCAGACGACCACTCCCGAAGAGGCTGAACAGGGACTTATTGAGATTTATCGAGAGACAGACAAATTAGCCTTCTGGACTCGCTGGCTTTACGGTGTCGAAGGGCTCCGAGAGCGCTCCCATCAGATCGAGCGAGCTCGCGAGCACTACTTCGCAGACCAGTTCGACAGCGCAGCACTCCACCTCATTGCAGTGATGGACGGTTTCGTTAACGACTTCGAACCGGACAGAAGGCGCGGCCTTGCCTCTCGAGACCCCGACGACATGACTGCCTGGGACAGCGTGGTTGGTCACCACTTGGGGCTTACGAATGTGCTGAAGGCATATGACAAGACTATCAAGAAGCGGGTCGACGAGGAGGTTTACGAGTTGCACCGCCATGGGATAGTCCACGGCTCGATCACGCAATACGACAATGTGGCCGTTGCCACCAAAGCCTGGAACATGCTGTTCGCAGTTGTCGACTGGGCGACGGCTACCAAGAAGATCCGCCAGCCGGAGCCTCCCAAGACCTCGTTCCGGGAGGTAATTCGACAGATGGGCACGAACAGGAAAATCAAGAAGGAGTTGGAGACCTGGAAACCAAGCCGTCTGTCAGTTTCCGATGTCAGCTTCGAAGACCACGAGATATACGCACTAACCGTTCAGTTCTTGACCGGATGGCGTGAGTGCAACTTCGGTGCTCTTGCGCGCCTACCGAGTAGGCGGCTCGACAAACGAGAGACAACGCTCGGACAAATGGCTGGGCGACTTCGCGGTGTCTTCAAGGGCTTTACCTTATCAGAGTTTCAAGTCACCGAACTGGAGAACACCGCGCCAGCCATTTGGCTATCGAGGGGCTAGGCGACCGTGAACGACTCACCGGGTACCTTTGAGTGCCGCTGGACCTTGGAGGAGGCTGACGGCGGCTTCGGGTACGGCTCCGACTCTGCGCTCTGGCGCCTCGTATTCTGCGACCCCACCGTATGGCGGCGAAGCGAATAGCTGAAGGACTCGGACTCGAAAGTGGACCTGCTCTACAAATACGTTTCCGCGGAGCGTGCCCTGACCTGCCTGCCGGAGATCGGTGATGGGACGCTGAGGGCAACCCAGCCATCGGCCCTGAATGATCCGTTCGAGTCTGTGACGGCGGCAATCGGCATTCATGAAATCAGGAAGTGTGGCAATGAAAAAGCTCCAAGACTTAGCTATTGCAATCGACGCTGCTTCCGATGCAGGTGACGAAGAAGCATTACGACAACTGGGTAAGGAATGTGAAGAATCGTTGGATGGAGCCACAGGGGAAGACCGTGTATTCCTTTTCTATTGCCAGGCCAATACGTACAGTGCGATAGTTACGGCCAAGACGGCTGACCCAGCCAAGCTATGGGACTGGGAACTGCCTGATGCCGTTCAGAACATCCTCTTGCTCCGTCGGGCAATTGCCGAACCGTCCTTCGGGACTATCGATCAAATCCGCGCTTGCCAGATTCGAACTAACCTTGCGAATCGTTTGAACGCTTTGGGGCGCCCAGTGGCGGCCAATGAGCAATGGCTTAAGGTGTTGGAGACGGAGCCGCGCTTTGCCAAAGCCCTTGCTAATCGTGCCCAGGCGATTGCCCTCTATGCTACGACCCTGTACGACAGGGGGCACGAAGTCTGCCTGCTGGCCGCAGCACGAACTCTGTTCGATGCCACGCTAAGTATGGACGCCTTGTGGGAGAGCGGAGACCGGGACACATTTGCGCCGAGTTTGACTGCCCGACGAGACAGCATCCAGGCGCATCTGATTGACGTGGCCTACGATGAGGACTTCGATTTCAATCAGTTCCCCTTGGGAGCTACGGAAGAAGAACGCTCTTACCGCTGGTGGTGTTTGCAGGAGCGTTTGTTTCTAAATCCACTCAATGACCAGTTCACAGAGAGCGTGGCGGCGGCAGATGTGCTTCACTTGCCGGACCATACGTACAATACAGGAGAACCGCCTCGATTTCCTGCATACTACAACCTGCTAAAACAGGAATACGTAAGCGCCCGGTACCGACTCTTCCACGTGATTCACCGACACGATCCAGGATTCATAATGCGTGACGTGCTCATGCTAGATAGCGGTGAACGCCAGACTCTGGGGCACTATACCGAAGACCTCAAGTCGGCTTTTCAATCAGCATATTCACTGTTCGACAAGGTCGGGCTTTTTCTGAACGACTATTTCGAAGTCGGGCTGACGCCAAGTAAGGTGAACTTTCGTAAAGTGTGGTCTCGCAAAGCCAGCGGCAATACCTTCGAGCTTCGGCCAACGTTCAGGGATCGACCCAACGGGCCTCTACGCGGCATGTACTTTCTGTCCAAAGATCTCTACGACAGGGACTTTCTGGAGTTTTCAGAACCAGACGCCGTTGACCTCGCTGCATTGCGACACCAGACCGAGCACCGCTTCCTCAGCTTCCAAGAGTCTGAGTACGGCCCAAGCAGCGACACTCACCGGATGATATCAATTACAGGCTTCGAGGGAAGAACTCTCCGCCTTCTGAAGATGGCCCGCGAGGCTCTGATCTACCTGTCCCTTGCCATGCACAGGGAAGAGACCTTACGGGTGGAAGCATCTCAGGACGACGCTGGGATTAAGGGCTCGCTTGTACCAGACCAAGTTGAATCCTTCCAGCGACCCTGGACGTCGAGCTGATGTAGGACGGCCCCTCGAATGGCGCGCGTTGGCGCGGCCATGGTGAACCCGGCGATGGTCTCTGCCCTGCGATAGGAGTCATATGGCGGGTATGTCAATTATGATTCGCTCCCACATTGGGCGGCATCTGGACTCCGCGATTCCGCTTCTAATGCTTCCAATTCCCTATGGGCTTGAAGGAATGCTTCGCCAATCTCATCCACTAACTTTAGAAGGATGTTGGAGATGACTATGTTGTCGAGGGTGGGCTTGGTTGCCAGAAGCACCGTGGTAATCTGATTGAGTGAGATCGCCGTCGAGTGTCCGGGATCAGCTAGTCCCGCATTGCTAGGACCAGCAAGGAGAATCTCGCCAGGTCGTAGACTTGAGCCTAGCCTGTAATAGGCGCCGTGCGCATTGGCATGCACATTGTCGCTTGCCATCCCGTAGTAGGGCCTCCAGTGTTCCAGGTCAACAGACTCTTCAATGTCCGCAATGGTCGGTTGCTTCTTTCCCAGTGTTGATGCGGCCCAACCATAGTCTTTCTTGAATGGTGTGCCAAACCTCGCTACGAGTTTGTCGCGCTCTGCCTTGATTTCCTCGAACTCCTTCTGTGAAATAGGTTCTTCCTGTATGGCCTTCGCGTGCCTTCTGTGCTTGAGCGCTAGTTTGTATCGTTGCACATAGTCGTGAAGCAGGTACCTTTCTGCTACTGTCCGGCCTGTCTCACCGATAAAGAGGGCAACCACCGCAATCTCGTGAAGAGCCCTCCATCGAGCGTGAGCATCGTCGGAATAGCCTGAACGCAGCAGAACAAGCGTCGCTGAGGCGACTTGGCAACCCCGGGCATGCAATAGGGTGAGTGCCTTGAACACAGCGTCATTTGAACGTGCGGCTTCATCCCTAAAGGTCTTGTTGAACTCATCTCCAGCTTCCGTGGCGAGCGAGATGAACAAGTCGAGGAGCTTTAGAGGCTTTCCCCAGTGTTTCCTAAGTCGTTCTTCGAATTGCTGCTGATATTCCCACTTCTCCTTCAATCCAGCCGCTGCATCGTCCTTAATCTTCGCTAGCATAGACTCGGCAGTAGACTTGGCGATGTCAGGAATCGTCTCGGCAATTGCAGCCTTCAAATTATCTAGACTGCCCACCGAGTCTTCCTCGGCCAGAATCTCCATCAGCGAAGCTTCCAACGTTTCTTGGAGTATCTTCATAGGCTTGCATTCCTTTGCCAATCGCGTAGAGCAGTGATCAACTCTTCACCGCCGAGGATGGGGCTGGTGAATTCCTCGGTGGATGGAATCTTCGGGTTGTGTTACCCCTCGTGTCTCCTCAAATTCGCTCACAGCAATCTCCTCGCCCTGCCGCGCCTCCCGTCATAGGTGCCGGCAAACACTTGGAGCTGGATTAGGTCCATGATCCACTTGTTGCCGAACTTGGTGGCTGTGAGTTTGCCCTCACGTATCAGACGCTTCACCGTCTCGGGGTGAACGTCCAGAATCTTGGACGCCTCGATGACGTCGACGTAGTTCTCAAGCATAGGGCCTACCCTGTATAATTGTTGTAGTACGACAATATCATACCACCAAGAGGTCGCGAACTACACGCAGGGACCTCGGCTGACCGCTCTGACAGCGATGGCCATACCGACTGAGGTCGGTGATCTCAGTGCAAGGAGAAAAGAAGTTGAATGCCAGAATGTCTACGAGTTTCCTGGCTCTGACCGTGTGCTGGAGATCGACTCCCATGGTGCATGGCATATTGGTCCAGGGACGGGGCCGGTACATATCTCCCCGGGGGAAGGACAGGTAATAGTCCACCCAGGGCAAGGCCAAGTGGTTGTTAGTCCCGGTCAGGGACAGGTAATTGTCAAGAAGGGTGGCACAGGCCAAGTAATCGTCGACGACTGAGTGGACAAAGCCCCTTGGCAAATATCCACTGCGGGCATCACATGGGAAAGAAGAGAAAGCGAAAACAGAAGGCAAGCGCGATGCAGGCTCAGACCTTGGAAGTGCTCTTAAGGAATGGGGAGGCCGTCCTATACGGACAGGTCTGCTGGTCGATAGCCAACCGCGGCACGGATAGACCCAGACCGGGGGATGTCATAACCCTGCAGGATGGAGACGAAGAGGGAGGCCACAGGACCAAGGAATTCCGCCTCACCCGCAAGAGCATTGGGAATGTCGAACGGTGCTTGGGTATGAGGACTTGCGGGGAGGCCGTGGCCCTGTTTGCTGAGAGGGAAGAGGTGGAGGCCACCGGCGAATGTCCCAATGGACATCAGGAGGCTGCTTTCGCATTCATGATGCACGGCATCCGGCCCACCGAGCCGTGTCCCCAATGCGGAGAGATCCCCGAGTTCGGCAACACCATGATGAGCCCGGACTTCTATCCTGATGGACCGGTCAAGGGCGTGGACGGCGAAGAATACTCCACCTGCCCCAGGTGCGGGGAGGACTTCCTGCAGCTTGAGGGGAGCAACATCGCCGAATGGGGATGGAAGATCGTGTGCATGGACTGCGGATGGGAGATGAAACAAGTGGAGGGCCTCGACATAGCCCAGTATTGCGCTCTGATGGAGGAGGTCAAGTCAAAGGTCGAATCCATCAACCAGTTGATGGAGGTCCCGGGACTCACGATTCGAACACGGGTGGAGTCGATCAGCCTCCAGCTCCGGATGCTGCTGGAACTCCTCGTGTTCAGCTCTCTGGTATCCAACAAGGATGTCTGGGGGAAGTCGAAGAAGGAGTTGCGGAGCTCCCAGGATATAAGCAAGAAGGTCCGGGAGCTGAAGCGTCTCCATCCTCACTTCTACCCAAGACCGTTGGACCTGAGGGCGAACAACTCAGGACAGGAGCCATCTGACCGGACTGAAAGGTTCCTGAGCGAGGACAAGTTGATAGAGGTTTATGGGCAGCTGGGCAACATCCTCCATGCCGAGAACCCGATGGGAGAGGAAACCGACTTCCGGTATTTCATTGACTCGGTTCCCGGCTGGGTCTCAGAGGTCGTGAACCTGCTGGAATGCCACAAAGTGTACCTCTACCACCGCTCTGACGAGTTCTATCTGATCAAGATGTTCGGGGACGTTGACGGGGAGTTGACGCCGATCCGGTTCAGGACCGCCGCAGGGGAGACCAAGTGCGCATGGCCCGATTGCGTCTCTTCGAGCGCGCGCCAGTACTGCGAGTACATCCGGGGGCCTTGGAGAGAATGCAGGCTGACGGAGATGGAACCAGAGCAGACGCAGGGCAAAAGAGTCGCTGAGAAATTCGACGACAAACGCTGGACGGCGGCGGGCGGGTCAAGTGGAGACTGGTCAGTAGGTACGTGATTTGCAGAAAAGAGAGTTGCACATACGGCATTTTCGGGGATTCTCTGACCTGCTCGTGAGACCAAAAGGCCACATGGTCATTCTGGGCGAACCCGGTGCAGGGCACTCCAACCTATTGGAGGGGCTAGCGCGTGTGCTTGATGCGGACGCGAGTCGCGCTAGGGTCACCACTGAGTTGGATTTCCATAATCGTGATACGTCACAACCCATCCAGATTACAGTGACCCTGGCGGAACTTGGACCCGATCGAACGCGCCGGCGCGAGTGACCCTCTGCAACCGATCGTGGTGGCGTTGCGGAGAGAACTCGGCCAAGACCCACAGGTGTCTCGGGAACTTGATGAAGTATCCAAGGACGTGCAAGAGTCCATCATGCAAATGAGAAAAGGACTCCAAACTGACTCCGACTAAACCTGCGCGACATGCCGCGGATGTGCTGGTGGGACTAATATAGCGACTTGATACAAGAAATGGGTCAGGTCAAGGTGGATACACGTTGATTCGGTGGGATGAGCTTGGGCCACAAAGATACGAGGACATGGTCTCGGTCTTGGTCAGTCGACTGCACCCAGACGCCCAGCGGATCGATGGCAAGGGCGGCGATGGTGGTCGGGATGTGCAAGTTGTCCGCGGACAAGACAGCCAGACCACGGACGCTTTCGAGCTAAAGTCGTTCACCGGTCGAATGACGTCTGGACGGCGAAGGCAGGTGGAGCACTCTCTAAAGCGGGCAGCGACTATTGATCCGGCGCGCTGGTCGCTAATCGTGCCTATTGATCCTACTCCTGCGGAAGACCGTTGGTTTCGTCAGCTAGGAAGGAGCTACGGTTTCCCAATCACATGGTTGGGAAGAACATGGCTAGACGAAAAGATGTCGGCATTCCCGGATATTCGGAGATACTTCCTAGAAGGGGCGAACGATGAGGTGGTCTGCTTGCTTCGGGAACTTCATCAGGAACAAGCCAGAGTCACCGTTGTTCACGACGCAGTAGCCCGATTACGGACGCTGCGGGAGCGTTTGAATGAGATTGATCCCCATTATCGCTACGAGCTATCGACGGGGCCCAACGCGGCGGATGCCAGGCCCGTGGACGTTGTCCTCTCTGTAAGCTTCAATGAAATGAGAGTTGACATCTACCCGAAATACTCAGGGGCCGTCAAAGATCGACCTATCACCATCAAGGTCGAAGTCATCGTTGGGCCGGACGACAGCGTGGTCCAAAACGCATTGGACTACGGCCTAGAGGCGACAATACCATCTCGCATGATTCACAGCATAGTCGTTGATGCACCGTCTGGCCTCGGAGGGAGTTTCACTGGAGGAGAAATCGACATTCTGTCCACCAGCAGGCGGCTGGAGGAGGCGGTAACCCTAGCGCTCGAAGTTATGGATGTCGACAGGCTCCTAGCCAGCTGCCCGATCCATTTCACCGAAGGCTCCGGAGGCTCCAAGGGATCCATATTCAGCGGGACCGACAGTAGCGGCTGGCTACAAATCCGACTAACGGCGAACGCAGTGGCTGGCCGATTTGAAATCCAGTTCCAGCTGGCTCCTAGGCCAGTTCTGCCATCTACTCTATTACCACTCTTCCGATGGCTAAAAGCATTGCATCCGCCACATGACCTTAAAATTCGCTGGCCTAGTGGCTTAGAGATGCGCAGCCAGGTTCGTACACCGTCTTCAATAGACGAAGGCATAGGTAAAGTCGTTGAGGCCCTCGCCTATCTGCAGCAGGCTAGTGGCAGATACCGGGAAATGAGTCCATCCCTTATTGGCGAGGAAGGACAGGAGATCGTGACGGCCGCGACCCTGCTAAGGGGAGAAAGTATTGAGCTTACATGGAAATCATTCAACCTGAACTTGAACCGATGGGGGCCAGAGCTGGAGGATCTGTTGAATGGTCGTCCTCAGCAATTCATCTGTGAGCAGGACAGTTGGCTCGAGTTGGAAGGTGGAACAATTCCAATTGGACGGATCCGAACTCATATCGAGTCCGCCCGTCTCGCCGATCCGGGAGCAGTTCAGCGAGCCCTAGAGTCTGGCTTAGTGCCAAGTTTGCGGCTAATACCGGGAGACAGCGACAAGGCCCAGCGAGTACTGGTGACTCGACCACCACAATAGCCTTGGCTGGACTGGACCGCCACTATGTGTTGAGGCTGCGGTGGATCGATTGAACGCGTTCGCCCTCGCGACAGGCCCGCGTTTCTAGCCGCCCGTTCCGCCTTTGTCATGATTGCCCAGTAGCAGAATTCGGCGAGCCCGACAAGGCTGGGGCCTCTGTGATCCTTGGCACCGCGACCCTCACGGAGAATTCGAGCATCTTTGGGTGGGCTGTCCGAGACTTCAAGTTGAACGAGCTATTGGCGAGATCTACGATGTGCCTAAGTTGGCACACTCCCTAGAGTGCCACAGCCCAAGAGTACCTATTGAAGTTATTCAAATTGCCTTGCACGTGTCGTCGTTCCTGCCCAGGCAGGAACTCGGAGGGGCGCCCGGGCGGGGCAACCTCTCCACTGACTACATCCGCCGGACCGACAACCTTCACAAAGCCCCTCAGCAGCTGGCCTCAATATAGTGTGGCAAGGTGCACTCTGCTTGTTTATTGCCGCTCCAAGACACCGAAGCCCCCTGACTGTCACTCTATCGAGTCACCGTCAACTGAATTCTGCGTGTGAGGCTGCCCAAACGGGAATCCGATGATCTCGTAATCCTGCAGAAATGTCATTGGAGCTACTCCTTCAACAATACGTACCTCGCCGTCCGAGTACTCCGCATGCGTGATCAACTTGGTCCATGCTGGCATTGGCTTGTCGAAGTACGGGTTCGCATAGAAAACTGCTCTCGACCTATCTAAACCAAAGATAAGGTGAAACCCGCATAAAGCGAACCCGTAGAGGAGTTGCGCTATCCTGTAAAAGAAGTTGAGTGGCGGTGGAGGATGGTATGAAGGATATGGCGCGACTCCTGGAAAAGTGGCAACTGAATGTAGGTGACGTAAGGGAACAGATGTATCGAGCGCCAACACCACGGGAGCGGGAGCGTTGGCATGGCCTATGGTTGTTGGTCCAAGGGTGGTCGGTCACTCAAGTGGCTGAGGCTTTGGAGAGAGACTCTCACACGATAGGAGACTGGCTGTCCGGTTTTCGCCGGGCCGGGGCCCAAGGTTTGGTCTTTGAACCCACTGGAGGTTCCCCCCGCCCTGAACGCCGGGCAACAAGACCAACTGAAGTCCGCGGTGCTAAATCCGCCTGGAGAGGCGGGAGTTGAATTGTCCAACTGGAACTGGAAAGTAGTGAGGCAATTCCTCAAGCAGAGCTTTGATCTGGGGCTCAGTCGGAGCAGTTGCTTGAACTACCTACACCGGCTGGGCTTTGTGCTGAAGCGGCCCAAGAAACGCCTCTTGAAAGCTAAGGATGAAGAGCGGAAAGCCTTTATTATCCAGTACAGCCAAATCCGAGAGGAGGCCGAAAGGATAGGGGCCAAGATCTTCTTCGTGGACGAAGCCCACTTTCAGGCCGATGCTGACCTGAGGGGGAAATGGGTGCTCAAGGGAGAGCCAGCGCTGGTGGACTCCACCAGTCCACGGTGGGGAGAGAAGGCCTGCTACTACTCGGGAGTTTGTCTGGAGAGTGGGGAGGTGGAAGCCATGGAAATAGCTGGAAACAGCAATGCCGAGACCTCCACCGCCTTTTTACAGCAGCTACGAGAAAACCATCCTGGACCTCTGGTAGTGATTTGGGACAATGGGCCAGCCCACCGAGGAGAAGCGATTCGCAGCTATCTGGCCACTCCTGACTTGCATCTGAGGTTGGTAGCCTTACCGGCTTACAGCCCAGACTTCAATGCCGACGAAGCCGTCTGGGACTGGGCCAGGGAAGAGGTCACGGCCAACGAATGCCTGGGAACAAAAGCCCAAGTCCAAGAGAAGATGAACGCATTCTTCGACGGGCTAACACACCGTAAGGATGAAGTGAGACATCGCTGCCGAACCCTGTTACAGGCCAGAGCCGACGCATTGATGTTTACACCTGCCGTGCCTTTGCCATCGCTCCAAAATGTAGTTCCCACCTTGGCTTTGGTTTAGGGTACCAGGGTGAACGCCGTAAAGAGCCACGACGCCAATCACATGCCCATTGATTGGCCCACCGGAGTTGAACCAAAAACCGTTAAGTTTTTGGCTGACCTGCCCCCCAAAAACTGGTCCAGTTATAAACTCGTAAAGTGGAGCTGGTGAGAGGGGGTAGTCAATGGCGAGTAAAAAGCGCAGTGTAGAAGAGATCATAGGAAGCTGCGGGAAGCGGAGGTGGCCCTGGCGCAAGGGGAGACGGTGGCCCAGGCATGCAGGGGTATCGGGGTATCAGACCATACGTTCTACCGGTGGCGGCAGCAGTATAGGGGGCTGAGAATAGACCAGGCGAGGCGGTTGCGGGAGATGGAAGCGGAGAACGGACGACTCAGGCGTGCGGTAGCGGACCTGACGTTGGACAACCAGATTCTGAAGGAGGCAGCACGGGGAAACTTCTGAGCCCGGCCCGCCGGCGGAGATGCGTGGAGTTGGCACGGGAACGGTATGGCATCTCTGAGCGGCGCGCTTGCCGGGCGCTTGAGCAACCCCAGTCAACACAGAGGTACACTGCAACAGTGGCCGATGATGAGGAGGCCCTGACGATGGCAGTGGTTCGGCTGGCCAGTCGGTACGGACGGTATGGGTACCGGCGGGTGACTGCCATGCTGCAATGGGAGGGATGGAGAGTGAACCACAAGCGGGTGGAGCGGATCTGGCGACGGGAAGGACTCAAGGTACCAGCCAAACAGCCCAAACGGGGCCGACTCTGGCTTACTGACGGCTCCTGCGTGCGGCTGAGGCCACAACGACGGAACCACGTCTGGGCATACGACTTTGTGGCCCTTCGTACCAGTGACGGCAAACCCGTTCGTCTCCTGACAGTGGTGGATGAGTATACCAGGGAGTGTCTGGCCATCCATGTGGGTCGCTCGTTACGCTCACCCCATGTCATTGAATGCCTGGGGGACCTCATGGTCCAGCGTGGCGTGCCGGAGCACCTCCGCTCGGACAACGGGCCGGAGTTCACCGCCAGGGCGGTGCGGTTGTGGCTCCAAGGGGTGGGAGTCACAACCCTCTTCATCACACCGGGTAGCCCTTGGGAGAATGGGTATGTTGAGAGCTTCAACGGCAAGCTTAGGGACGAACTCTTGGACCGGGAGCTCTTCGATACCCTCTGGGAGGTGCAGGTCCTCACCGAGCAGTGGCGCCACGAGTACAACCACCAACGCCCCCACAGCGCCCTGGGCTATCGCCCTCCTGCTCCAGAGGCCATCCTCACCTCCTCTGCTCCAAGCGCTATCAGTGTCTCATGATTTGCGGTACAACTATTGGGGGCAGGTCAATGGCAACTGCTGTTCCGCTCCGCTTCAGGCAGCATTGGGGAGTTGGAGCTCAGGCGTACTCATGGAGTCACTCGTGGGCCTTGGATCTGTTGGAATGGACATGTCGAGAGAGGCGCAAAGTACGCACATCAGCTATATTGCCGAAATGCAAACGGCTTATCACAGGGTAAGTGTTCAGACTCGGTGAGGTGAATACCCCGCCCCTGGATACCCGCCTTCGCGGGTATGACGGAGAGATGCGACGGCTCTTCGAGAGATCCCCTCAAGACTGAACAGTTACATCACAGGGGGAGTGGCGAGCCGGATGGCTGCGATGGGAGGGTGTCCGGCGCCGCAAGTGGAGTGCATCGCGCAAACATCGGGACTGAGACCGTGATCCGGAAGCCGCGGTAGCGCCTATCCTCGCTCCGGCCGATGGCTCGCCGCCAGCGCGAAGGCCTGTTGCGCCAGCACTCGGACCTCCTCGGGCGGCGGCTCCTTCGGGCCTGCGTCCCGGTCAAGAGCCGCACCGCCGGCCAGCTCATCCCGGCCGACCCAGACCCACCCATCGTTCAACGGGCCCGGGGTCCCGACCGGCCGGCTGACGTAGATCATGTCGATGTGCTGGTGGTGGCCGTCTGCCGGGTCGTGGATGTCCTCGACCATGATCGTCAGGGGTGGCTGCACGAGGACCGGGTAGCTCAGATCGATGGCCGGACCGGTCGGCACGACCACGGTCTTGAGGCCGGTCTCCTCCTCGGTCTCGCGAAGGACGGCCTGCACTGGGTCCTCGTTCTCTTCGATGTGGCCGCCGGGCGGCAGCCAGGCCTTCACCTTGGGGTGCCAGTGCAGGGCGACGCGGCCGTCATGGACCACGTAGGCCGTTGCGGTGAAGTGCCTAACCACCGACATGCGTTCGTTCTCCGTTCCCGCCCTGCGCTAGTCCGCGGGCTGTGGTTCCGCCGGCTGCTCGGCGTCGTCGCCCGACGAACCCCTGCGCCGCCAGAAGAACAGGCCGACTGCGAGCGCTACTATCCAGACCGGACTGAATATGGCCAGCCAGACCGCCAGGATGACCAGGCCGGCGCCTACCGCCGACAGGGCGCGCACCGCGTCCTTGCCGGTGCCGCCGACGCTCCAGCCGCCGATGACGTAGCCCTCCTTCTCGGTCACCCGGACGGTCACCGAGTCCGACGCCTCGACATCGCCAGAGTCCGTCTTGCCCGTCACAGTCAGCGTGGCGGTGTAGGACACCGGGCGATGGTCGGCGTACGCATGGCTGGTCGCCGCGGTCGTGACTCCGGGCTCGACGTCGCCGGATACGGGCGTCGAGCCGTCGCCGAAGGTCCAGGTGAATTTCAGGTCGGACACGCCCTCGGGCCGGGTGAGCGACCCCTCGAAGTTCGCCTCCTCGTCCTCTTCGACCCTGATGTGGTCGCCGGCGAACACCTCGATGACCGGTATCTCGCTGATCGTCACGATCACCGAGGCCTTGCCTTCGACCAAGCCGCTGTCACCCGTGCCCGTGAGGGTGACCTCGGCGAAGAACGGTGAGCCCTCGTCGTCTTCGTAGAAGTGCTTCACTGGCGCGGTGACCCTGACGCCCTCTTCGGCGGTCGGCGCCGTTCGATCGTTGAAGACCGTGGGCGACGCGTCGCCGAAGTCCCAGGTGAAAGTGAAGTCGTCTATCCCCTCGGGAGGCTTGAAGAACGCTCGGAACGTGACCGGGTGGCCGACGCCCGCTACTTGCTCGCCCCCGGCGTCCACCTCCATGTCCTGCGGCTCCAGCACCAGGGTCACGTTGACGAGCGAGAACGCCGAGGTCTGCTCGAGGAACGCTATGCGCCCCTTGAGGACCTCGATCTCTCCCTGCACGTCTGTCAGCGTGCGCCGGACCTCGAGCGCCTCCTCGACCGTCTGCGCCCTATCGAACAGACGCAGCAGGGCGGCCTCGGCCGCCTGGAGATTGCCCAGACGCGACGTCAGGTCCACGTACTCGTCGGTGACGTCTCTGCTGGACGACACCTCCGACACGACCTCGGCCGCGATTCCCCGCAATCGGCCGACGACCTCGTCCAGGTGGTCGGCAGGTACGCGTACGGCGATGAAGCCCCTGTGTTTTTCGGCGCGGCTTGTCGAGACGACCCAGCCGCCCATCTGCTGCGCCAGCGCGCTGACCGTGTCCACCGAGGCGGCCACGTCGGCCACCTCCAGCGTCATGTCGACCGTGTAGACGATGATGCGGCGCTGGGTCGCCAGCTCGGCGACCTGCTGCTGCGCGCCGCCGCCGTCCGGGTCGCGCGCCTTCATCACCGCCGGGGCGCCGGGACTGCCAGGCGCCCCGGGAACGCCGGCGGCCCCGGGAGCGGCCGCTTTTGGCTGCGCTGGTGCGGCTGGGGCCGCGAACCTCAGCGCCCGCTTCTGCATCGCCCCGGACTCTCCCTGGGGGCCTTGAGCCCCTGCGGCATCGGCGGGAGCCCTTTGAGCATAGGAGTCGGCCTCGTCCGCGGTGGACTTCCAGACGGTGCCCTCGTCGTCCGCGCCAGCGCAACCCGCGAACGTCAGCGCGGCGGCGGCCAAGAGCAGAATGGTAAGTATCCGCATGTTCAAGATCATAGTCCGTCCCTCCACCTGTTAGCAACACGGCCGCGGTAGGTCGGCGCGGTCCGTCAACCTATAGACGACTGCGGCGGCGGATATGTTCCACGGCCGTCGATAAGCCGAACCGGGCGTCCAAGCGTGGTCGGGGAGCGGAGCCTCCTGAAGCGGCGGGGAGGAAGTGGCCCAACGGAATTCAAATCCGTGTTTGCGGCTTGAAAGGCCGCTGTCCTAGTCCTCTAGACGATAGGGGCACGAAGGCGAGGTCTCGACGCGCAACGACCAAACTCCTAGACGAAGGAATACTCAATTGCTGGAACGCAGCGACACCTGAACGGAGATAAACAAAGTGTAGGGTCAAATGTCAGATTTCTTTTCGTGGCCAATAGTTGTTGCTTTGACCGCCTTTCCCATTCTTTACGGCGCTATTCAGGCAATCAAGGCTATCTTCGAAGTTTGGCGTGGTCGTTCAACACGTTGGCTAAAGGTTTTCTTTATCATTCTTGAAGCTCCAGAATCCGAACCGCTGAGAAACATCTTTCCTTACCCCAGCGGACTCGTGTTGATTGAGAATCATGGCCCCGTCGAGGTGAGGTCGGATGTCAATAGTGGACACGAAAGCTTTCATGCAGCCAGTAGCCCAGCATAGTAGCTCTTTTCATAGGCTGCAGGTGAGAGGAATCCTAGCCTAGCCTGCCGGCGCTGGCGATTGTAGAAGCTCTCGACGTATTCCGTGATGTCACGAACTGCCTCTCGTCTGCTCCCGTAGTGGCGGTGGTGAACCAGTTCTTGCTTGAGGGTGCCCCAGAAGCTCTCCATCGGCGCGTTGTCAAAACAATTGCCTGTCCTGCTCATGGAGGTTTGCAGTCCAAACCGTTCCAGAAGACTCCTATACTCCTGGGAGCAGTACTGGCTGCCCCGGTCTGAATGATGCAGGACTCCCGCTGAGGGACGCTTGCTGGAGAGCGCCCGGAGGAGTGACTGGCTCACCAGGTTCCTGCTCAACCGTTCTCCCATGGCATAGCCCACGATCTCTCCGGTAAACAGGTCCTTGTGGCCTGCCAGGTACAGCCAGCCCTCATCTGTGGGGACATATGTGATGTCTGTGACCCACACTGCGTTGGGCCGGCTTTGTTGGTGCGTTGGCTCTCAGTATCCGATAGCTGTGACCCACACTGCGTTGGGCCGGCAGACCTTGAACTGCTGGCCCAAGACGTTCTCCGCGACCGACAGCCTGTGCCTGGACTGAGTGGTCGCCTTAAACCTCCTCTTTTGCTTGCAGCGTATGCCCAACTTCTTCCGGATACGCTTGATGCGGCCAATACCCACCCGAACGCCATGCTCCGCCAGGTCACGCTGTAACCGTTCCGGGCCATAGGTCTGTCTCGTCCGCTTGTGGGCCGCCTTGATCTCAAGCTCCAGCCGCACTTCCTCTCGCGCTCGCTTGCTCGGCGGCCTGTCCACCCAGGCATAGTAGCCACTGGCCGATACGACCAACATTCGGCTCAGGACAGATGTGGGGTAATCGAGCCGCAGTTGGTTCATCATCGCGTACCGGGCAGCGACTCCCTGGCAAAGTACGCGGCTGCTTTTTTAGGATGTCCCGCTCCATCTTCACTTCCGCCAGTTCTTTCTTCGTCCGGGCCAGCTCCATCTCCACGTCGGTCAAGGGCCGGTAGCTCTTGTCCACGTCTCCCAATTTGCCGGCCTTATATAGCTTCACCCAATACCCCAACGTCGATGGCGGTAAGGACAACCGACGCCCTGCCTCTGGCAATGACAGATTCTCTTCCAATACCAGCTTCACTGCTTCCTGTCGGAATTCCCTGGTATACCTTCCTTGCGGGGCCCTCTTCATCCTGACACCTCCGTCTCTCTAGCTTATCCGACTTTGGTGTCCACTTTTCCCATCCTACCTCACCCTACAGTAGGTCAGAATGTCCCGGTAGAGCCGATGGTAGTCGGCCGACATCTGGTAGCTGCGCTCAACGGCCTCCCGCTCCGGGAACGGTGTATCCACTCCGAGCCAGCGCTGAAGGTCGGTTCGCTTCCGTTGGATGAGGTGCGGCGCCAGTCTGGAGCGCGGCACTTCCGATTCCTCCGGCACGTCAAACGACGGATCCACGAGTCCAAGCAGCGACCTGAAGCTCTCCTCGATGCCGCTGTGTGGCGTCGCGGTCGCCAAGACCATGTGCCTCTGAGGGTCCCGAGCGAGGTTCCTCACCAAGGCGTAACGCTGATGTTGCGCGCCGCTGTGGTCGCCTCGCGGCCTCGCGGCGGTGTGCGCCTCGTCCACGATGATGAACTCGGGGGCATTATCCAGGAAGCGTTGTCGATTCCGATCCGACTTGACGAAATCGATGCTGACGACCATGTGGCGATAGTGCTGGTAGAGGGAGACATCGCCACGCGGAAGCCCGCGCTCCAATCTCCCAATCCGCGAAGACTGGACGACTGCCGCATCGATATTGAACTTCGTTCGCAGCTCCTCTTCCCATTGCTCGCACAGGTGCGGAGCACAGAGAACGCAGATGCGGCGCACAGCTCCCCGGTCCAACAACTCGCGGGCGATCATGGCTGCCTCAATGGTCTTGCCCACGCCAACATCGTCAGCGATGAGCAAACACACCGGGTCTAGCCGGAGCGCCATGATGAGCGGGACGAACTGATAAGGACGCGGAATGACGGACAGCCGCCCCATCGAACGGAACGTCCCAGCGCCGCTTCTCAAACCGAGGCGTACGGCGTCACGAAGCAGGAGCGAACCAGTGAAGTCTCCGGCCAGATTGGAATCGGGTTTTTGGTATTCGGATGGATTAAGGGCCTCTGGCTCCAGTGGGAGATATATTCCCACAGCCTCATTATCAGAGCCGTCGACTGGCCGAAGCCGAACTACGTCTGGCTCATCCGGGGGCAAGACCACCCAATCTCGGCCGCGGGCACGAACCAGCCCCCCGGGGGTCCATTTGCTTCCTTGAACTGTGGCCACTATGTCACCTGCCTTAGTGTCAGCCCTGACCCCAAGGCCTCCACAGCGAACCTTGGGGTGAAAGGGGCGGAGCTAACCCTGATGCTCTGAACCTGGTCAACATCGTAGGAACGAACCTCGCCGGTGTCGGACTGCACTGCGTAGAGGGTGAGTTGACCGGAGCGGGTCATCCTTAGACTGTAAGGCTCAATCAAGTGATTGCGATCTTGGTAGCCTAGCTCAACACAGAGATGGTTGGCGGCAGCGAAGCGCACTTCCTCAACAGGTACTCTTAGGCCCCACACCGTCAAGACAGAAGGAGGGTTCCATGAATCGTCGATTTCCTCGGTGACTGGGATAGGAGGCAACCTTTCTACCTGCACCAGTCCCTCCAGCCATGCGTAGAGGCGAGGCAACTCTTCCCATAAGGCGGAGAAGGGCGGCAGTGCCGGAAGCTGATGGGCCAGCATGTTGGCCCATTCGTCCTCCAGCTCTCTCAGGAAAGGCGATGCCTGGATAGCCTTACTCGTGAAGACCTCCACGCCCTTAGATTTGCACTTCTCCCGGTACACGGACCGGAGGAGGGCAGCCTCAGGAAGTGCAGACGCCCTTCTGTACAGGAAGATTATGTCGTAGAGGTCACGAGGCCGGGCTCTCTCTCCCATAGCCCGCAGCTTCTCGGCGAAAGTCTCCTCAAAGCTGTAGCATCGCACCTCAGCGGGCACCGGCAGGGCGTCGGGGTACTCGTGGGCGATGGGGCGCAGTACAGTGGGACTCACCACCTGTTCCGCAGTGGTCAGGTCGAGCCTGAGGCTTGCGACGCCAGGCGCGTTCCGTGGGCCACGGTAGTAGATACGTCCCTCAGCAGACCGACCATCGGGGCGCTTCCGCACTACTGGTTCCCTTCCCTGGAAGTCAATCCCGGACTCCTCGTAGACACGCTCGAAGACGCCTTTCAAGAGAGGAATCACCTGACTTGCCTCTGCCGGGCCTCCGGGCAGCACCGTAAAGTCCAGATCCTCAGAGAAGCGGTAGGTCTCGACGTAGCACTTCTTCAGGCACGTGCCGCCCTTGAAGACCCACGAAGTGGATAGGCTAGGGTCCGACCCGATTCCCCAAAGCACCCACCCGATAACGTAGTCTTTCTCGATCACATCCTCTCGAATGCCCCACTCGTTGATCCTCTCGTTGAGGTCCGTTCTGGTAATCAACTGGCCATACCGTCCGATGAGACTCTCCCGTTCTCACGCAGCCTCCACCGCCACACTACGGGTCCTTCGTCGGGCAAGCTTGGGTCCAAGAGACCGATGCCTGAGCTCACACTCGTTTCGCAGGCTTGGAGAAGAGAGGGTGCATGGATATCCAGTGTCTCCAGAAGGTAACCCAGGCGCTTGAAGCTCGTGCGGTTCCCGACCCGTCGGGCGTAATCCTCAAGAAGAGTGTCGTCACGGTACTCGCCCCTGAAGTAGGTCTGCACCACGTCGGCGATGTGGCGAATGCCTCCGCCCAGCGTTGGGTCGTCGAGGACATCGACGATAGTACGAGAAGGATCAGAGACGTATATTCTAGTCTGGTCCCGCCAGGCGGGCTTGGTTCCGAACGTCTTACGCGGAGTGGTGCGCCTGATGCGAAAGGGGAACCCCTGGATATCGGCCTCTTTACCCCTCACTCGCTTGGTGGTGACGACCACGGTCTCTCGGAATATCTGCTCGGTCAGATCCCAATGCTCGCACGCCGTCCACCCCCCAATATAATAGTCGGGGCCGAAGAGCTTCGACGCGATTACCCACGGGTCCTCCCGCCACGCGCTCGGGTCGATGGCGTCAAGGGGTATGGGTGCGTAGAGACCACGGCAGACACGCACCAGCCATCCTCTCTCGGCCAAATACGCAAGAAAACGGTGCGTGCGAGGCATAGTGAATGAGAGGGCATCGGCGGCGTCCCGGACTGAGAACGGCCCCGTAGCGCTCCGGTACAGGGAGGTGAGGAGTCGCCTGTTCCTCTCCGAGATGCCCTTCGGAGCCACAGTAGTTGTCGCCAACAGCTATTCCTTCCACTATGTCGAAGATACTACGTCTATGATATACTCAATAGGCTCGCGAGGCAATGGGGCCCTTGCCTTTGGAGGTGACAACATGCCTGACGAATTGCCCATAGATTCGCCCTTCGACTTGGATCTCACGCTCAAATACGACCAGGGCCATCGCTGGCGTCTAGACCGCGATGACCACGGCTGGTATACCGGTGTGCTTGGCCAGGACCTCGTCAGTATTCGTCAGAAGCGTGCGGACGGTCCGATCGAATTCGAACCCTGCGAGGAAGGAATAGCAGACAAGCTGCGGCAGCAGTTTAGGCTCACCGACGACGATGAGCGCATCGAAGCTGTATACGCCCAGTTGCAACTTGAGCCCAAAATGGCAGCGTTGGTAAAGCGCTACCACGGTCTACGGATTATGAAGGTGGATCCTTGGGAGTGGTTGGTGTTCTTTATCCTGTCGGCCCACAACCACTCCCAATCGCATGTTGCGACCTCGCCGACTGCCAACGCCATGGACGAGATTGCTAGATGGTTTTGGGAAGACGGGCGTCGGTTACGCGGCAGATACCCATTCCCGAGTCCCGAAGACGTAGGGTCGCAAAGTGGCCTATACAAACTCAACGATCTTTGGGGGCAGGTCACATTGACCTGCCCCCCAAAAACTGGTCCAGTTATAAACTCGTAAAGTGGAGCTGGTGAGAGGGGGTAGTCAATGGCGAGTAAAAAGCGCAGTGTAGAAGAGATCATAGGGAAGCTGCGGGAAGCGGAGGTGGCCCTGGCGCAAGGGGAGACGGTGGCCCAGGCATGCAGGGGTATCGGGGTATCAGACCATACGTTTTACCGGTGGCGGCAGCAGTATGGGGGCTGAGAATAGACCAGGCGAGGCGGTTGCGGGAGATGGAAGCGGAGAACGGACGACTCAGGCGTGCGGTAGCGGACCTGACGTTGGACAACCAGATTCTGAAGGAGGCAGCACGGGGAAACTTCTGAGCCCGGCCCGCCGGCGGAGATGCGTGGAGTTGGCACGGGAACGGTATGGCATCTCTGAGCGGCGCGCTTGCCGGGCGCTTGAGCAACCCCAGTCAACACAGAGGTACACTGCAACAGTGGCCGATGATGAGGAGGCCCTGACGATGGCAGTGGTTCGGCTGGCCAGTCGGTACGGACGGTATGGGTACCGGCGGGTGACTGCCATGCTGCAATGGGAGGGATGGAGAGTGAACCACAAGCGGGTGGAGCGGATCTGGCGACGGGAAGGACTCAAGGTACCAGCCAAACAGCCCAAACGGGGCCGACTCTGGCTTACTGACGGCTCCTGCGTGCGGCTGAGGCCACAACGACGGAACCACGTCTGGGCATACGACTTTGTGGCCCTTCGTACCAGTGACGGCAAACCCGTTCGTCTCCTGACAGTGGTGGATGAGTATACCAGGGAGTGTCTGGCCATCCATGTGGGTCGCTCGTTACGCTCACCCCATGTCATTGAATGCCTGGGGGACCTCATGGTCCAGCGTGGCGTGCCGGAGCACCTCCGCTCGGACAACGGGCCGGAGTTCACCGCCAGGGCGGTGCGGTTGTGGCTCCAAGGGGTGGGAGTCACAACCCTCTTCATCACACCGGGTAGCCCTTGGGAGAATGGGTATGTTGAGAGCTTCAACGGCAAGCTTAGGGACGAACTCTTGGACCGGGAGCTCTTCGATACCCTCTGGGAGGTGCAGGTCCTCACCGAGCAGTGGCGCCACGAGTACAACCACCAACGCCCCCACAGCGCCCTGGGCTATCGCCCTCCTGCTCCAGAGGCCATCCTCACCTCCTCTGCTCCAAGCGCTATCAGTGTCTCATGATTTGCGGTACAACTATTGGGGCAGGTCAGGTCTGCTTGGCCGTCGTGAGGGCTGTGCTGGTGGTGGCGATGTTCTCGGTGCCTGGGAACCAATTCACGTCTCCCAACTGCAGGGGTATTTCGAAGGGGTTGGATGGCATCTCGACCCTGGAGAATAGCGGCGCTACCATCGTCTCCAGATTCACGTCCATCCACAGGGCGCCGGCCTCCTGGGTGGGAACCAGCTCGTCGCCGGTACCGGCGGTGGTGCTGTCCATGGCCGCCTTCAGGTTGGTCTGCCACTCCTCCAGGGTGCCCGGGTTGATGCCGATGGGCTGGCGAAGCTGGGCGTTAAGCAGGCTGCGCATGAAGGCCAGGTCCAGCATGTCCAAGCCCTTGTACTTACCGTAGGCCACGCGAGGCCGGTCCATGCCCGCGTACTGGGCCAGGATGGCCGCCTTCTCGCCCCGCCTCCAGCGCTCATGTATCTCGCGCACCGACGTGGCGACGCGGTCCACCTCCTCTTTGATGGGAGGGATCTCCTTGTCCATTCGCTGGTCGTAGAACTCCTTGATGGACGCCACCTCACTCTTGATGAGGTCGATTTCCTGGGTACCGATGGTCATATGTTCCTCCTCTTATTAAGTTGTCTTGACTATCCCTGTATCGACTTCAGGGCTGCCATGATCTCCTGGAAGTCCCACTGGTCGTTGCCGATGTCGTTGTAGTAACCCTGAAGCAGGGACGTATTGCCGGGAGCCTTGCGGAGGGCGCTAGCGTTGGCGGGAACGGGCGCCGCGCTGATCTCCAGAAGCTCCTGCTCCAAGAACCGGACCCCATCAGTTTGCCGCTGGTGTTTTCACGGCGCATCTCGAACCTGATTGGCTTGAATCCCACCGACACACCCCGTTGATAGCCTGCCTTGTACAGGGCGGCCACCTCCTGGGCGAAGGGCGTGGGCGCGAAATCGACGCGGGCCATGAGGCTGTGGTCATGGGGCCAGACATTGAGGGCTCTGCCGATGGCCGGGCGGGTATGGTTGTGGGCCCAGAGGACGACGGGGTTTCGGCGGTAGGAATCCAGCCTCCAACCGTCGACGGCGATGGTGTCGCCGGCCCTGTCAACCTCGTCGGTGGAGACCACGAAGGTCATGGGCCCCGTGTCGACCTCAGCCTCGGTCGCGATGGCCGGTACATCCTGGACCCACTTCTGGACGCGGGGTGGATCAGTCAGGCCCCGCCGATAGGATTCCAAGGCTTCGAGCAGCCTGTCTCTCTGCCACTGGTCGATATCTGTCTGCACGCTCGCCATATCTTCCTCTCATGACAGGGCAAAAAGAAGGGACGAACCGAAGAGGTTCGTCCCTCTGGCATGCGGTATGCCTTGCCCTGGTTATAAGGTTAGGGAGGGGGTAGCGGTGTGGTCAAGGAGGTGATGGCAGTCGGCTGTCTTTGGACAGTAGACAGCCTGGCGGTGATGGTTTATGCTTCGTCTGACCCACGGATGAAGGCTTGTTTTCTGTCCAGACAGTGTTGGTTCCCAGTGTAGCGTTACCGTGACCCAAAATACCAAACCGATTAGATCTCAAGAGCCAACCGCGTGGCTCCCCGCCCAAGGAGTTTTCCCGGACAGTCTGTTGCGGAGAGCAATAGACTCAGGTTGGGTGTCGGCCGGCGACGACGAAATTCCCACCGCCAATATCCAGCCAGCCAGCCTGGACCTTCGACTAGCTAACGTCGCCTACAGGCTCAAAAGCAGCTTCTTGCCGGGCCGCAGGCCGGTAATGAAAAGCCTAGGCGAGTACCAGCTCGGCCCTCCCATACCCCTTACCGGAGGGGCCGTGCTGGAAAGGGGTCGTCCCTATCTCATCCCGCTGCTAGAGAGTTTGGAATTACCGCCAGGGGTTAGTGCGAGGGCCAACCCCAAGAGCTCTATCGGCCGCCTGGACGTCTTTACACGCATAGTGGTGGACAGGAGCCCCGGGTTTGACGAAATCCCAGATGGGTATGCAGGCCCAATGTATCTGGAAGTGGTTTCTCGCTCGTTTACGATCCAAGTCACCGAGAAGCTGACCCTGAGTCAGCTCAGGCTTGTGTACGGTAATAAAGAGCTGCCCGACGTCGAACTACCGCGTATACATGCGCGAACTCCTCTACTGTACCAATATAACCTGGAAAGCAAAAAACCTTACCTGGTCGACGAGCTTGTCGTATCAAACGGACTGTTTCTAACCGTCGATCTTTCCGGTGCTACCGAGATTGGCTATCGCGCCAAGAAGAATAGCATGCTCCTTGATCTGTCCAAAGTAGGAGAATACCGGATCGAAGACTTTTGGGAACAGGTGAAATCCGATCAGCGGAGGCGGCTGATCCTGGAACCGGAGGAGTTTTATCTGCTGGTATCTCTAGAAGGGGTGGCTATCCCTCCGGAATACGCGGGAGAGATGACTGCATACGACCCTACCAGCGGCGAACTAAGAACTCACTATGCCGGGTTTTTCGACCCTGGCTTCGGGTTCTCCCAATTGGATGGAGTTCACGGCAGCAGAGCGGTGTTAGAGGTGCGCGCTCACGATGTTCCCTTTGCTCTCGAGCACGGGCAAAAAATCGCCCGCCTGGAGCTTGAGCCGATGATCAAACCGCCCAACAAACCGTACGGGCCTGACATCGGCTCGTCATACCAAAACCAGTCGTTGAAGCTGAGCAAACTGTTTCGAGATCCGGTTCCCAAAAACGCTCGGCAAGCGAAACTTATTCCCGACATGATGGAGTAATCACCATCCCCCCGGGCCCCTTCCTCCAGGAAGGGGGAATTTATAAGTTTGGGGGACACCCCTATTAGTGTTGAGCCTGGGCGCCGGGGGCGCTAATTCTGGTTGTCGCGTATGCCGAGGGCGAGCTGGATGGTGACGTCCAAGCTGTCTATGGTCCACGGCTTGGTGATGTAGTATTCAACCCCATATTTCAAAGCGCCCCGTCTGACCTGTTCCTCCGCGAGGGCGCTTACCATGACAACCAGGATGTTCTTGGTGTTCCCGTTTTCTTTCAGATGATTCAGGACCTCGTACCCGTCCATTTCCGGCATCATCACGTCGAGTAAGATTAGGCCCGGTGTGGCCTCACCTGATATTTTCAGTGCTTCAAGACCGCTTTCGGCCGCAAGGGGAACGTGTCCTAAGTCAGAGAGGATATCAGCGAGCAATTCCCTGATCGGCTCTTCATCGTCCACAACCAGAACCTTTGCCACTTTTCTCACCACCCAGAACGTACACGCTCAAATAGAAGGTTGTGCGGTATCTTATAATAAAAATCTGTGGATTGCAATCCCGGATGTTTCTCACGGAGATTTACACGAGAAAAGCGACATGGATGATAAGAATGAGACGATAATCGACACGCCCGAAGCGGATGCTACCAAAAGTCTGGAGGGTCAAACCAGGATCCTACAGGCAATCATCGAGAGCATAGGCGACGGCTTGATCGTCATGGACGAGGAAGGATACCTGATCCATTCCAACCCCGCCGCGAACATTGTGGTCGGTTTCTCCGGCAAAGATGAAGGCACCGGGAGGATACGGCTTATAAATCCCGTAGAGGGAAATCCCTCCACGGCAACCGGCGGCTTCTATTTGCCTGATATGAAAACGCCATATCCGAATGTTTAATCTCCCTTGATGAGAGCGGTGCATGGCGAGAGCACGAATGCGGCGGAGATATACTTCTTACCGTCCAAGTCTACACAAGGTACATGGCTAAGCGTGACAGCAAGACCGGTGGTAGATGAGAGTGGAGCCATACGCGGCGGAGTCGCCGTGTTTCGGGACGTTACTATGGTTAAGCAGGCCGAGGAAGCCCTCAAGTCATACAACCTGGAGTTGGAAACCCTGCACAGGCTCTCCAGTATCCTGGCGCAACCGGCCAGCTTTGAGGAGAGGCTGACCGGGATCCTAGAAGAGATTGCAAGAGCCGTAGAGGCCGATGCAGTCAGCCTCAGACAACCGAATGAGGATGGTACCGGCTTAAGGCTGGTTGGCTCGGTCGGACTAGGTTTGGCCTGGGAATGTCGGCCCGGGCTTATGAGTCGGGAGAAGTTCTCCTGAATAATGACTTTTCCGGAGAACGTGGAGAACTCCCAACCCCGTCACTGGATACAGGGCAAGCGATCAGGTCAGGCGTTACAGTGCCCGTCAAGTCTTCTGACGCTACTCTGGGTGTAATCACAGTTGTGTCCAGTAACCCAACCATTTTACGCCGGATAGGGTCGATCTTATTAAAGGGGTCGTTAATGGGATGTGGTCGCTTCTGGACAACGCAAGACTGTATGAGGAGATCGCCGTCAAAGACGAGCTGGCGAGCCGCCAGAACAACTTTATCAACATCGCGGCGCACGAGCTTCGCACCCCGTTGACGGTTGTGATGGGAACCATCGAAGTGCTCAAACGAAGGTACGCGGAAGACGACCAGGCCAAACGGAGGCTGGACAAGGCGCACAGGAGCGCCCAGAGGATAGGCTATATGCTGACCGAGCTGTTGAACACGTCCAGGCTTCAGTCGGGCAAACTATCCGTAAATCCCAGACACATGGAACTCGGCGACCTCGTCAGAGTTAGTCTGGCCGAGGTGGAACAGTTCGCCGATCAACATGAAATCATTTGTGATATCCAGGAAGACCTGCCCAAGGTGTACGCCGACAGGGACAAGCTGAACACGTCATGATCAATCTGTTGGACAACAGCATCAAGTATAGTCCCAATGGAAGCAGGATTCAGGTCTCGGCGAAGCATGACGTCGACCAGGGCAGAGTAGTCGTCGGAGTCAGCGATCAGGGGATTGGGATCGCACCTGAGGACCAGGAATCCATATTCAGTACGATGTTTCGGGTTGGCAGGCCCGAAACGGAAAGCACGTCCGGGTTCGGGATGGGCCTGTATATAGTAAAGGAATTTTTAGGGTTGATGGGCGGCGAGATCTGGGTCGAGAGCCAGCTTGACGAAGGCTCAACCTTTTACTTCTCGGTGCCAACCGGACCGGAATAGGCTAATTCCGCCTGTTCCTAGTGGCGGTCTTTGATGCCGATAGCTAGCTGGATGGTGACGTCCAGGCTGTCTGCCGTCCAAGGCTTGCTGATGTGGTGTTTGACCGCGTACTGCTTCGCCGCCTGCTTGACCTCTTTCTCAGACAAGGCGCTCACGATGACGACGGGTATTTCCTTGGTGTCGGGGTTTTCCCTCAGCTTCTCCACGACCTCGAAGCCGTCCATTTCCGGCATCATTATGTCAAGAAGGATCACGTCCGGCCTCTCTATCTCGCACATCTTCAGTGCCACCAGCCCACTCTTGGCCTGAAGCACCATGTAGTCGCGGTTCAGAAGCGCGTTCGCTATGGACCGCCTGACTATCTCTTCGTCGTCAATCACCAATACCTTGATCATTCAATACTCCTTATCGGCTCCAAGGGGTACTATCGGCCGTTCCGCAGCTTGGCCAGCTCAGAGGTGAGAAAGTCGCCGTCGAAACCCAGCTCGACGGCCCGCTGGGCGTTGTGCCTGGCTTCATCGTCCCTGCCCAGCAATGTGTTGGCTACGGCCAGGTTCACGTAGGCTTCGACCAGCTCGGCGTCGATACGAAGGGCCTCGTCGAAGTCCTGGATAGCCCTGTCGTGCCGGCCCAGATAGATATAAACGCCGCCCCGGTTGCTGTAGGCCAGGGCGTATTCGGGGTCCAGCCTTATTGCCTCGTCGAAGGCCTCGATGGCGTTGTTGGTCTGGCCTTGCTTGAAGAAGACGCCGCCCCGGTTGTTGTGAGCCAAGGGGTAGCTGGGATCCAGGCGAATAGCTTCGTCCACGTCCTGCATGGCCTTGTCCAGATCGCCCAGGTTGATAAATGCGCCGCCGCGATCACTGTATGCCTCGACGTACTGGGGGTTCAGTCGAATGGCCTCGTCGTAGTCTTGAATGGCCCGTGTGTACTGGCCCAGATCGTCGTAGGCCAGACCTCGCTAGAAGTAGGCCTGTGGCCGAGAGGAGTCATCCTGGATGGCAAGGTCGAACTCGGCGATGGCCTCCTCAAAGCGCTCCTCCTCTTGCAGCTTCAAGCCGTTGCTCAAGTGGTCCGCATCCGCGGTCTGGCTGCCACCACAGGCGATAAGGCCAATACTCAGCCCTGCCAGGAATAGCCCAAATATCAAAGGTCTCATGTGTCAAATGCCCGGTCACTGCGTGAGGAGGAAGGCAGTGGCCTTATTTACTGAAGTTACAGTATACATTAGAAAACAGTGTGAAGAAAGTGTAAAAGGGCGCCCTCCCCCCTGGAAAGAATCTACCCCCGCTCACCCAGATCCGCCTGAGGCGGACGAAGGGTGAGTGCATGACCGCTCTGGTTCGACTGGCTCACCATGAGCGGGAACTAAGCGCTGTCCACCGCCCGCAGAAGGTCTGATCATGAGCGGGCCTGGGCTGTTCTCCACGCAAAGAAGGACCACCTTGAGTGGAATGCAGGCATTCGACCCTGCTCACACCGAGCTGGACGAAGGGTGAGCCCCCTCCTCATTGCTAAAGCAGGAGGAGTAAAAAGAGATACAGGTCACAAAACGAGGCTTGGGGAGAATACGGTATGAGGTGGGTTTGAGATGGGGACGCCGGAAAAGCGAGCTTTTCTGAGGAGCCGGAGGAACTAGGAGGGTTCGCTGGTGTCCCAGTCGGGCAGGGCATGGTAGCCCTCGACCGGGATCTCGGAAACGATCGGCACGCCTTGGGCCCGCTTCAGCCTCTGGATGTTGTACAGATGGGTGATGTGCTCGAAGTACCTGTGCCGGAAAGTGGCTTCCATGGTAATGGCGATCTGGCTGGGGTCGTCTGGAACTGGAATGATGCCGCTGGGATGGGCCGGGGCGATCTGCTTCCACCAGTCGGTGTTCTCTCTGGTAATCCGCCTGGTACGCAGCCCGCCTACGGTTTCACTCTCCAGGACGTACTGGGCGAGATTGAGGCCCATTCGGAACATCTCCATGATGTCGTCGGTCGACCAGTACTCGTCACCGTCCAGCCGCCGCCAGCTATAGGGTGAAGTCCCCAGGTCCACGTCATGTTCGAGGGCGTAGTATCCATGGGGAAAGAGCTGCTCGCCCCATATATCGAGGAACCATCGGAAGTTTCCCGCCGCCACATGCTGAAGATTGCGCTTGATACTCCACTTGCCCCACTCCCACTGGTCGGACGTGAAATCCATATTGGAGCGGGACAGGCCTTTGATCTCGTTGGAGGTCATCTCCAACAGGTCGAACTTGAACTGAGGGAACAGTATGGAGCCGGCGGTATCGATGGGTACCTGGGATTGGGGCATGAGCACTCTCCTGCAACCGACAATCGATTCCTATGCTAACAGCTTGTAGATAGACGCGCAAATTAGTCTACCCCTATCTCACCCCTGTGTTCTCCCCATACGAGCACGAGTAGAAGCAGAACATCGGATAGGGTACTCTTACACAATCCGAGCCCCAGTGTGGTGTCCCCGAAGTTCGCTGCCGATGTCATTGCGAGGCCCGATGATGGAGGGCCGTGGTAATCTACCGGCGAGGTCAACCCCCACCTTCAGATTGCTTCGTCGGCTGCCGCCTCCTCGCAAAGACAGTTCGTAAACGTTTTGCAGGGACGGGACACTAGCCACGTGGCTATGCTTGGCGGCCTAGGGCGCCAAGGAGCTTGGTCTGGGTATCTGAATCCGCCGAAACGGTGACCTCGGGTCCGAAGGCGCCGCCGTGGCGCATGTTGTCCGCCTGGGGACCGAATACGGCATAGCATGCCTCTACCAGGCTGGGGTCAAGCTTTGTGTCCTGGCCCGTGGCCTTGGCCAGGTCCCAGCCGTGGATCAGGGCGTCCATGAAGACGGCCATCATAAAATGGCTCCCTGGCATCTCTCCTACAGGGGTCTGGACCGTTTTTTCCAGCGTGCCCGGTGTCCTAGCCACGTCTAGCACCTTGGCGGTACCTTTATCGTATATTTCGACGCTGCCCGAACCTAGTTGGAGCTCTGTCGGCGGAACTCCTGACATAGCAGAAATGGCGAACCCAGTGCCACCTGCAAGATGGTCTGTTAGGGCCTGGACGTTCCACTCGGAGCAGGGAGTGGAGTCGTTAAGCTGGTCGGCCCGTGTACCGGCGATGATCTTTTTGGTGTTCTGGGCTGCGGCTTGGTACAGGTCGACCGGGTTGGGCATTTGCTGTGTGGACATTTGTGGATCCTCCATTCAAAATCTAGCGATATATCATTTTAAGGGCAAGTGGACTCTCGACGCAAATTAGCGTTATCGATCGCTCGCCCTCCTTCGTCCTTCCTCTGGAAGGATCAGGACAGTACTTCGACAAGCTCACGATAAGCGGGACAGGTGGGGTGGCCTCCAGCCTAACTAATGCCGGCCTGCTCCTGCCGGCCACCCCCCCCCCCCCCCGCTCCCAGGAGAGGGGGACCGAGGGGGTGAGGGTTTAATCACCTCCCGACACGCTGACGATAAGCTGGGGCTGGCTGTGGTGGCCAGCGGACTACCCGATGCACATCCTGGAGCAGGTAGCAAGTTGCCCTGCACCCATGCTGCAGTAATCGCATCTAAGGGAGAGCTATTGCGCATAAGCTTAATGTCTGGTATTAAGTAGCACAAGCAACACAAAAGGAGGAGATGCCATGTCTACGGAACAAAACAAACAAATCGCCATCGAGTTCATGGACGAGGTTCTCAACGGAGGCAACCTGGACGCCGCCGACGCTAAGGGAGAGCTATTGCGCATAAGCTTAATGTCTGGTATTAAGTAGCACAAGCAACACAAAAGGAGGAGATGCCATGTCTACGGAACAAAACAAACAAATCGCCATCGAGTTCATGGACGAGGTTCTCAACGGAGGCAACCTGGACGCCGCCGACAAGTACTTCGCTGATAACTACGTCGACCATACCCTCCCTCCTGACGTCCCACCTAACGTCGAGGGGCTCAAACAGCTTATGACGATGTTCATGAATGCCTTCCCAGACCTCCACTCTCACGCGGAAGACGTGATCGCCGAAGGAGACAAGGTGGTCGTGAGGGTGCCGGCCCACGGTACCCACAAGGGAGAGCTCATGGGGATTCCCGCCACCGGCAAAGAGATACACATTAATGAGATCCACATCGTCCGTATGGCTGACAGGAAGATGGTGGAGCACTGGGGCGTCGAGGACCAGATGGGCATGGTGCAGCAACTCGGACTGGTCGAAGGACCAGAGTAAGCGCTACCCGGCTCAACACACGGCGACGGTCTGGTAGACGATCTTGCCTCCTCGTACCACGAAGGTATCTGACCCTCGGGTGCCTGCGAGCGACCACGCGATGTAGGCAGTTTCTCCGATGACGTCTTTCCTGAGGACCTCGAACTGGTCCGCCATATCGGATGGTGCGTTTTTTACCGCTCCTACATACCAGTTCCGGTATTTGTCGTAGCCGATCAAAGGACCATCCGGTCTGAAAAGCACCACGTCTTGGTCTACGTCCCGCATGATGTCCTCCAGGTCACGCTTGACCACTGCCTCCAAGCGGAAGTTCAGAACCGCTTCTGTTTGTTTTGTCGTGTCGGAAGCTATTACTCTCCTTTCTCATCATATTGGTGAATCTTCATGCGGTGGTCGATCCCTGTCAAGGCCGCCCGAAAGAGTACAATAGAATCCGACCAAGTCATAGGAGGAACAAACCCATGCAAGTAGCCACTGGTGTGCAAAAAAACCTGATCAACGGGAGTGGACGCCGTCCGCCTCTTGTGAGTATCTGGAGACCTATAACCCGTCCACAGGCGAGGTGCTGGGGCGTATCGCCAGGAGCGGTGAGGAAGATGTATCCAGAGCCGTGACCGCGGCCCGTGAGCGGTTTGAGAGCGCCGAGTGGCAGGACATGGAGCTCGCGGATCGGGGCCGCATACTCCTGAAGATCGCCGCCGGTATCCGTGAGCGGCAAGAGGAGCTGGCCCGCCTCGAGAGCTCGGACACGGGCAAGCCTCTGAGCCAAGGGCGGACCGACGTGCAGGTAGCTGCTCGCTATTTCGAATACTATGCCGGCTTGGCCGACAAAATAACCGGCACCACTATCCCAATCGGCAAAGGCGTTATGGACTTTACCGTTAGGGAGCCATGGGGGATCAGCGCCCAGATAGTGCCCTGGAACTATCCCATTCAGATCGGATGCCGGGGGATTGCACCTGCCCTGGCCGCCGGGAACTGCGTCGTGGTCAAGCCCGCAACGGAAGCGCCCTTTGAGGTGGACCCCAAAATTCGGACAGGTGGCTAAGAGAGAGTCCCGCTCCTAAAATAGGACGGAAACAAGGAGCAGGACATGAAGCAAACACGTAAGAAGCACAGCCCAGTCTTCAAGGCCAAAGTGGCTTTGGCCGCGCTCCAAGGGGAGCACACCATTGCAGAGCTGGCCAGCCGGTTTGAAGTCCACCCGAGCCAGATCCATGCCTGGAAGAAGGCCTTGACTCAGGGGGCGCCGCACCTCTTTGAAAATGGTGCTGGACGTCAGGAGAAGGACCAAGAGGTCCTCACTGCCCAGCTCTACCAACAGATTGGGCAGCTCAAGGTGGAACGGGATTTTTGTCACGGAGCTTCGGGTTGTGAGCCGGTCCCAACGCCGGGCCATGATTGACCGAGAAGAACCGAAGCTGTCTCTGGTGCGCCAGTGCGCCTTGCTGGGTATCAGCCGCTCCGCGTTGTACTACCTGCCAACCGAGGCCGGCGCCGAGGACTTGGAGTTGATGGCCCTCATAGACCAACAGTACCTGAAGACACCTTTCTACGGCTCCAGAAGGATGACTGCCTGGCTCAGAAATCACGGACACCAGGTCAACCGCAAGCGGGTCCGCCGGCTGATGCAGCTGATAGGCCTGGAGGCCATCTACCGGCGTCCCAACACCAGCAAGCCAAACCCAGGGCATAAGGTCTATCCGTACTTGCTCAGGGGGCTGGAGATCAACCGGGTCAACCAGGTGTGGGCCACCGACATCACCTACATACCCATGGCTCGGGGTTTCCTCTACTTGGTGGCCATCATGGACTGGCACAGCCGCTACGTGCTGGCCTGGCGGCTGTCCAACACCCTGGAGGTAGACTTCTGTGTTGCGGCTCTGGAAGAGGCCTTGAGCAAGGGTCGGCCACAGATCTTCAACACCGACCAGGGCAGCCAGTTCACCAGCGAGGCCTTCACCAGCATGCTGCTGGCGCAAGGCGTTCAAGTGAGCATGGACGGCAGGGGCCGGTGCATGGACAACGTCTTCGTGGAACGGCTGTGGCGCAGCATCAAGTACGAGGAGGTGTACCTGAAGGCATACCAAATGGGACTGAGGCCAGAAAGGGGATTGGGGCTTATCTGGCCTTCTACAACCAAGAGCGGCCCCATCAAGCCCTGGGCTATCGGTCACCGGGTCAGGTGTTCCAAGCAGTGAGCCCACAAAGGTGTTTACTGGAACTTCCACGAGCCTTACCATCGGATGAAGGTTTACGAGACACCCCAGCGGTAGACTCTCTTATTTTAGCCTCACCGCTGTCCTGATGATAGGTCCACTTGACTTAACGCTGCTGCAAGTGGGCGCCATCGCTACGGAATCAGGATTGCCGCCGGGGGCCCTCAACATCGTGACCGGGCGTGGGCCCGAGGCGGGTACGGCCCTTGCCAGCCATCCCGATATCAACCATCTGACCTTCACCGGCTCTTTAGAGGTCGGGGTGACGGTTATGGAGGCGGCGGCCAAGAATATAGTGCCGGTAACGTTGGAGCTGGGCGGGAAGAACCCCAACATCGTCTTCGCCGACGCCGATTTGGACGGCGCTCTGCCAGTCGTCACCCGTGCCATTATCCAAAACGCGGGCCAGACGTGCTCGGCCGGCTCGAGGTTGCTTGTGGAAGAAAAGATATACGGGCAGTTCGTAGACCGGGTGAAGGACCGGTTCCGGAGCATCAAGATAGGCCCCAGCCTGGATGACCCTGAGATGGGCCCGCTGATCTCCGATGTCCAGCGCAAACTGGTCATGAGCTACATAGACATATGCAGGAAAGAAGGGGTCAAGGTGGCCGTCGGCGGCGAGGCCCCGCGAGACCCCAACCTGCCCGTCAGCGGGTACTACTTCCTCCCAACTGTATTGGATGAGGTGCCAATCGAGGCCACGGTGTTCACCGAGGAGATATTTGGTCCTGTCCTGACCGCGACTCCCTTTAAGGAAGTGGATGAGGCCCTGAAGCTGGCCAACGCGACCCCATACGGGCTGGTGGGAGCGGTTTGGACTCGTGATATCAGCAAGGCCCACTACCTGGCGGCCAAGATACGGGCCGGACAGATATTCATCAACACCTATGGAGCCGGCGGCGGCGTGGAGATGCCCTTCGGTGGATATAAGAAGAGTGGCTTCGGCCGGGAGAAGAGCATAGAGGCCATCAACGCCTACACCCAGGTGAAGAACGTAGCCATCCGCTACGGGTAGCCCCTACCCATTTGCGCCAGATAGAACCTTCGTTGTTGACCGCCAGAAGTTCTTAGCAACCATAGGCACCTGTATCCAGACTTTTCATCTCTGGTGTTAGCACTGGCATCAATTTGTAAAAGGGGGATGCTATGGCTCTCGTCGAGGATAGTGCGTCGCTTGGGTCCAGGCAGCTTGATATGGGGAATTCCGGGTAAAACCTGTAGTAACAGGGTGGAGGCTTCACGATGAAAGAACTTAAGGTCATAGCTGTGGGTCACTCATGGAGTAGTAGGAGGCTTGCGCGCAAGGCAACGGAGAGCCTCAACAAACATGCTCAGGAGGGATGGGAAGTTCGCCATGTGCGAACGGGCTGGAGCCCTCTTCTCATCCCCACGTTGTATATCATTCTAGAGAAGGAGAGGACCATAGAGCAAGGGAGGTGATACACCCTTATATGTTCCAGGACTTGGCATCTACGGACACCTATTGAAGGAGGGAGTAATGGCAATTCAGCCTGTCAAAGTCATCGGCATCTCAGGTAGTCTGAGGGAAAAGTCGTACAGCCGCGGACTCATCCGGGCCGCACAGGAGTTCGCGCCACCAGACCTGACGATCGAACTGTTCGATCTGAGAGGGGTCCCATTCTACGACTAGGATCTGGAAGACCAAGGGGATCCGCCAGAGGTGCGAGCCCGAAAAGACTCGATCGCTAGCTCTGATGCCCTGTTGATGGCGACGCCTGAATATAATGGTGGCATTCCGGCTCCCCTAAAGAACGCGATCGACTGGGCATCCCGGTCAGCGGAGGGGTACCGCAAATCTGTGATCTATGGCAAACCAGTGGCTATCATGGGAGGCGGAGGCCGGGGAGCGACCGGGGCCCAGGGGCAGCTTGTCCAGGTATTGGGTGTGCTCGGCGTGGATATTGTGCAACCGCAGGTTTCTGTTTCACAGGTATGGGACAAGTTCGACGAGAACGGCCAGCTCGTTGATGAGACCACGACGGAGGAAATCAAGGGCCTTCTGGACTCGTTGTCAGCTGCGGTCTCCGGTACTTGGATCACCTGCATGCAGTGGCGGCAGCAAAGGGCAGCTTAGCCACCCTTTCCTGGTCTAGGCGGTCATCGCGTTCTGGAAAATCTTGGTGTCGGGCTTGAAGGCGCCCCAGGCGAACCAGAAGTGGTTGGCGTGTACTATAGGGGTGAGTCTCTTGCCCGCCAGGGGTCCATGTATACCCTGGCCCAGGATGTTCCACACAGTCCCTGTCTCGTTGTCGACGAAGCTGTCGCCTTCGGCACGGAAAGTCAGCCTTTGACCATCCAGGTGGACGTCGAATACACCGGTCGCGCCTATCTCATCTGAGCTGCCGATCAGAGCGCCATCCAAGGCTGACTGGGTCCCGGGCTTAAAGAAGACCACCAGGTCTTCACCGCCGACGTTATAGTTGACTACCCGTTGGTTTTCCAGCTCGGTAAAGGGGAAAGCGGCATCGACGCCGTTGATGGCCACAGTGGCTACCCGCTCCTTAGGCAGTAGGCGTCCATCCAGATCGCCCCTGAAGAGGAAGGGAGGGTTATCCACCCGGTCGTAGCCAACGTATGGGTTCCGACCGTATGACCGGACGAAGCCTGTATCCTTGGACAGTACTTCGCCATCCGGATGGGCGGCTTTAAAATCTTCCCACGAGACGATGGGGGCTGGAATGATGGTGAGGACTTTACCGGTTAGCTCTCCGACGATAGCTTCGCCACCGATCTGCTGCCACCAGGACTGGGTCTGCCGGTCCCACATGATCAGGTCGCTCTTCCTCAACTTTCCTGAGGTCCCGAAGTCGTACACGACTCCGCCTAACTCCCGATGGAACACGATGGCCGTGTTGCACAAGGGACAGAAGGTGACCGCCACCGGTTCGCCGCCAACGACGTCGTTCACGATCTCATGCCAGGTGAGGATCTGGAGGGGATAGGCCCTGGCATCCCCATTTAGCTCGAAGGCGATAACCGGCTCCTGGCCGCCAAGCCACCTATCGGCATCGTCAAAGGTCGTGAACTTTGGGTCGTCTATAGGCGGGATTCCGTCGCGGGGAGGCCCGCCCGATAGGATCTCGTCAAATGGAACACTGTGCAGGCTGAAGTCTGTCTCCCAGCCACGGGTCGAAATGTTCGCTCTTCTGAGCTTTTCCTGGAAGTCGGGGTCGGGCACTATCACAGTATCAGAGATTGGCTCCTGCACGTCATCGCCACCGGATGCTGGTGTATGGGTGGGTACGTCCGCCGTCCGCCCGACACCTGTCGATGGAGAGACGTCCGAGTCGGAGGCCAGGCTCAATCCGATCACGCCTCCGGCGATTGCGATTGCGCCCAGCGCTATTATCGTTATCATTGTCTTGGGTCTCATAGCCGTTCCTTTTCACTGATACTTAACTAAACAGTTAGATGCTAGGTATGATGGGGAGATTTAAGAACCTGGTCTACTCACCCTTGTGGACACACAGGTGGGAGGTATTTAATTCCCGCCCACCTGCCCCTGGGCTTCGCCCAGACCTGACCCAGGGGAAAGGGGGCACGCTAGAGGCACTGGCTCATCTAGACACCCCAGGTGGGCCGTCACAGCAACGGTAAGGTGGCAATATCAAAGGCCGCTCATCCTGGTCCTTGGATGAGCGGCCACGAATATTTTAGGTAGGAATGTTGGCCCGGCGGCTACGCCAAAACCGGCTCCAAGTCCAACGAGTCGTCCACCGGATCGGTGAGGAGTTTCTGTAGATCTGGGCCCTCGAGGGTCTCCTCCACCAGCAACCTGCTTGTCAGTTGTTTTAGCCCGAATCCACCGAAGGACACCGATGGACGGCGTGAGGACAGCGGAAGGGGGTGGGTGAGGGAGCTACAGGGGAGATGGCCTGGGGTCTTGGGGTAGATGGGAGGCCGGAGGACGGTCTTCAGTCGCCGCACAGGGCCCCTAAGGCCCTATGCGGGAGTTGCGATGCGCGGGATGGCGAGAGGATACGCAGCAGGGGACTCTCGCGACCGGGGTGGCGCGAGATTGCGGGGACGTTGGGTCAGTTGCAGGCTGGCCGTCAGGCCGGGAACGGAATGGCTTGCAGCCGGGCCAAGGCGCGACTGAACTGGGTTTCCCAAGGCCAGCGCCGGGGGAGATGCAAAGTGAGGCGGCGCGCCGAGCGGGTGATCCGTCCCACCAGAGCGAAGACCCGCCGCCTGAGGGTCTTGGTGATCACGGTCCGCTCGCCCAGACCAATCCGCGCCGTCCAGCGGGCCAGGTTATGCGCCATCACCTGTACCGCCAGCCAGGCGCCGTTGGCGGCGAAGCGGCCCGAGGGGAGATGGTTCAGCCCGACGCCGTACTTGAGGTCGCGTATGGCATTCTCGACCTCGGCGTGGCGGCGATGATCGGCCTCCAGTTCGAGCAACTCCCCGTCCCGGTCGGTGATGAAGCCGTGATAGCTGTATCTGGCGAAGAGGGCCAGCTGGGAACCGGGTGTCGGCTTCACCCGCCGGACAATGAGCCGCGCCGGCGGGGCGTCCGGCTTGGTCTGGAACGGGGTGTAAGTCGTCTCGGCGACATCGGCGGCGCCGTCCATCCAGTGGGGAATGGGAGTCCAGTCCTCCTCTGGTATCGCCTCGATCAGGTCCCGCAGGCTGGCACGCTGGCGGATGGTGATGGAGAAGCGGACATCCATTTCCCGGCAGGCGGCAACGACAGTGTGGGCGTAGAAGCCGCTGTCGGCCCGCACCGTGAGTTGCCCCCTGGCCCCGCCGTAGCGCACCCGTCCCACCGTCTCACGCAGGAAGTGGGCGGCGCCACGGGCGGTGTTGGCCCGGCCCTCGCGCAGCCGGGACATCAGCACGTCTCCGGTGCCGGCGGCAATGGCCAGCAGCGGGTGATAGCCCCGGGCGCCGGTATAGCCGTGGTGGCGCGCTCCCTCCTTGGCCAGTCCGTAGGTCTCGCAGATGGTCGAGTCCAGGTCGATGGTCAGGGGCGAGTCGCCGGGTCCGGCCCCAGCGGCCCAGGCCCGGGCCAACAACTGGCGGCTCACGCGGTCGAGTTGACGGACATGCCCCCACCGGAAGCTGCGCAGGAAGGTCCCCAGGGTGGATGGCGCCTTGACCACGCAGCCTAGAACACCGACCGTCCCACCAGCGCGCAGCGCATCGGCGTCGTCGATGCAGTCGCCGCCTGCCAGCGCGGAAGCGACCAGCGTCAGCATCTTGTCCCCAGTGTTCGCCCGTCCCGGCGCTCCGCCGAGGTCAAGGTGATGGTCGACGAGTTCCCGCAGGCTCAGGTGCCGGGCTAGGGTGGCCGGAAGGATCAGCCCGGCATTGGCCACCAGGCGATGGTCGTCAAAGAGGATGCGGATACGGTCGGGTTTGTTCTGTGGCAGCATCTATTGGGTGCTCCTTGTTTCCGGGCGGGTTTCTGTTCCAAAACCATTATCCCAGATTCAGAGGAGCACCCGCTGGCTTCTTCAAGGCCTGTCCCCAAGGCCGTCCTTCGGTGGATTCGGGTTTAGCTGTGACCGCTGGGATTCGAGAATTTCTCTGGCCGTCTGCTTGGCCTTTTTCAGGAGAGCCCCTATCTCGGCGTCGATCTTCTCGGCCACGGCGTCGCTATAACTGCGACCCTGCGCCAGTTCCTTACCAAGGAATACGATGTCTTGCCCCGTGTCGAAGACCCTGGGCCCCAGCTCTCCGCTCATACCGTACTCGGTCACCATCTTCCGAGCTATTCTGGTGGCGTTCTGCAAGTCGTTGGAAGCCCCTGTTGTAACGTCACCATAGATCATCTCTTCAACTGCATGGCCGCCCATCATCACCGCCAGCGTGGCTTCGAACTGGCCCTTGGACCAGAGTCCTCTGTCTTCGTCGGGTAGCAGTCGCGTGTACCCGCCTGCCGCGCCGCGAGCGACGATGGTCACCTTGTGAACAGGGTCAGCCTTGGGAAGGTTGGAGGCCACCAGGGCATGTCCGGCTTCGTGGTAGGCCACGATTTCCCGCTCTTTCTCGCTGACCTTTCTGCTTTTTCTCGCCGGTCCGGCGATCACTCGGTCTATGGACTCTCCCAGGTCCTCATTGGTGATGCCGACCTTTTCCTGCCTTGCCGCCAGAATGGCTGCCTCATTCACCAGATTGGCCAGGTCGGCGCCGCTAAACCCGTGTGTCTGCCTGGCTAACGTTGGAACGTCGACATCGACGGTTACAGGCTTACCCTTCAGGTGGACTTTGAGAATGGCCTCGCGGCCCCTGGCGTCTGGGAGGTCGATAACGACCCGTCTGTCGAATCTGCCCGGCCGTAGTAACGCCGGGTCCAGGATGTCAGGCCTGTTTGTAGCAGCGATTACGATGACGTTGGATCGTTCATCGAAGCCGTCCATCTCCACCAGTATCTGGTTCAGGGTCTGCTCTCTCTCGTCGTTTCCTCCCCCGATGCCGGTGCCTCTGTTGCGACCTACTGCATCGATCTCGTCTATGAAGACGATTGCCGGAGCGTATTGCCTGGCCTTTGCGAAGAGGTCCCTGACACGGCTGGCGCCCACGCCGACGAACATTTCCACGAACTCGCTACCACTGATGGAGAAGAAGGGCACGCCTGCTTCCCCAGCGACGCTTTTGCTGAGGAGGGTCTTACCGGTGCCCGGGGCGCCTGCCAGTAGCACACCCCTGGGTATCTTCGCCCCCAGCTTGGAGAACTTCTCCGGGGTCTTCAGAAACTCCACGATCTCGGCCATTTCCTGCTTGGCCTCTTCCGCTCCCGCAACGTCGTCGAAGGTCACCGTGGGCCTGTCGACTATGGAAACCCTTGCCTTGCTCTTGCCGATATTCATCGCCTGGTTGATGCCGCTTCGACTGCCCCTGAGCATGAAGAATATCAGCCCGCCGAAGAACAGGAGCGGTAACAGGGTGAGGAAAATTCCAAGGAGATTGCTGCCCTCTCCCTTCACTTCGATCTGCACGGCTTCAGGGCTAGTGAGGTCGATGCCTCGTTGCTGGAGAAGCTCCAAGATACTGACGCTCTCTTCTTTCCTGGACTTGAAGGTCTCCCCCATGACGGAGACCACTTTTAACTTGTCGCCTCTCACCTCAATCTTGGTAAGCTGGTCGGCCTCGGCCATGCGCAGCACCTGGTCTATGCCGATCTCCGTTTCGCCGGACGACCGGGGTATGAATAGAAATAGCAGTAGCAGAATCGCTCCGCCGATCAAGATCAACTGAATAGGCCTGATACGTGGTCGTGGTGCTTCGTTCATTGTTTCGTTCCTTTCTTCCCCCCGTTCCGGTGTGCTTAATCTCTCTCGCCGATAGCTAGGCAGGGTCTCTCTGCCAGAGTGACCGTGACGGTCCGCTTGTCGTTGCCACGGTAAAACACTACTTCCACGGAGAAGCCCGCTCGATATTGGATCAGAATGCTATCCAATTCCGCCACGTTCCCCACGGGTTGGCCGGCCAGTGCGACGATAATGTCCTGTTCCCGTAGCCCGACTTGCTCCGCTGGTGAACCCGGCGCCACCGATATAACCCCAGCGCCCGATGTAACAGGTAGATCGAAGTTGATGGCCACGGCTTCCGTGATGTTAACGACCGACGCTCCAAAGAATCCCCGGTCGATCTTGCCATTCAAGATAAGCTCGTTGATCAGCGGCATCACGGGTTCTATGGCGATGGCGAATCCGATTCCTTCACCGCTGTCGAGCTTGGCAGTGTTTATGCCCACCATCTGACCGTCGGTGTTAACCAGAGGGCCTCCGCTATTGCCGGGGTTGATGGCTGCATCTGCCTGGATCAAGTGCTGCATTGTTATTTGCGCCGAGAAGTCTATGGCTCGTTCCAGAGCACTCACCCAACCACCGGTGATGGTAGGCCCTCCTGGTAGGTTGAGAGCGTGTCCGATGGTGATGACATGGTCACCCACCTGAAGATCGGATGATTTACCGATAGGAATCGGTACAATATCCTCTGCGTTTATGCGCAGCACAGCGATATCGAGAAAGGAATCGCCACCGACGAGATCCGCTTCGAAGGTTCGCCCGTCGCTAAGGGTGACTACTATGCGCTCGGCGCCGGCGATCACATGGTTGTTGGTGAGGATGTGCCCCCGCTCATCGAAGATCTTCCCGGTTCCCACTCCGACGCCAGGAACCGGCCTGTTGAACTGGTCTAACTGTACGGCCTCTGTCTGAATGTGTACAACTGAAGGGCTGAGCGCTTTGATAATCTGGGGAGTAGTGAGTGTGCTAGCCGATGGGGGAGCCGCCGTCGCCGTAGGAGGCTCGGAGGTTGGAGTCGATGTCGGCTCAGGAGTCTGAGTGGGAGGAACCAAGGTCGGCGTTGGCGTGAAAGTAGGATCAGGGACCGCCGTAGGGGTTGGAGTGCCTCCACCTCCGCAAGCGGCCAATGCAAACGCTAGAACGACTACACCCAATCCCAAGACAACCAGCTTCTTGTTCATGTCACCAAACCTCACGCAGCAATTCTCGAGTCAACCTGACTCCGATTGTTTAAGTACCCTTCCATGTGTTTCCTCAGGAGGACGCGGCCCCTGTGAAGGCGCGACTTCAAGCCGGGCACCGAAACTTTGAGCATCTTCGCTGCCTCTTCTGTGGAGAAACCCTGTACGTCTCGTAACACCACCGCAGCGCGCATCTCCGGAGAAAGCCGGTCGAGCCCTTCCTCGAGCACTTCGCGCAGTTCCCCGTTGATTGCGGCCTTTTCCGGATCGTTGCCCCAGCCGGGTACTACGGCATCGTCGTACCCTGTCTCGGCTATGTATTTGGCACGGGACTTATCCTTTCGTATTTTCATAAGACAGGTGTTCACCACGATTCGGTAGAGCCAGGTGGACGGCTTCGAATTGCCCTTGAAAGAGGGAAAGGCTCGATAGGCGTGAATAAAGGCTTCCTGAACGGCGTCCTCGGTTTCGTAAGGACAGCGCAACATTCTGTGAGCCACGTTGTACGCCATGTTGGCGTGTTGCTCGACTAACGTGCTGAACGTACGGTCGAGTTCACCTTTCCCAGTTGCTTTCAAGGATACCGGACGTGGTTTTCCAGTAGTCTCAGCGTCGGTCACTAAAGCTTGGGTGACGTGTGCTTGCATGACTCAGTCCTTTCTAGGTCTGGCTGTTCTGAGCGAACGCACCGGCAGGCGCAGCGGATTCTTTGCAATCCTTCATCCTACTCGCCACGTCCCTCACGATCTGAAACAGTTCTGTTGGGTCACAGTCTTTAAGCAGGCAGCCATCGCAGCCCGCACAGATGCTCTCTTCCCTGTAGTCGGCGAAAGCGCTCAGAATGACCACGCCCACGCAGGGAGAGGAGCTTTTGATCTTCTCTGTAGCCCTCATGCCGTCCACGTTGGGCATCTGGGCGTCCATGATGACCACATCCGGGTTCAAGGTAGAGACTTTCTCGACCGCCTCCAGCCCATCCTCTGCTGTGTCCAAGATGTGGAAGTCCGGCTGTAGTCGCAGCAGGCTGGAGAGCCCGTCCCTGACCAGGGCCGAGTCGTCGACGATCAGCAGGCTGATCACTTGGCTGGTCTCCTTGTAGTAACTCATTGGTTTGAATATATTCGTTAGAGGGCCGAGCTACATCCTGCGTATTGCGGATTAGAAAAAGATAAGAGGTTGATCCCAGGATCAACCTCTTGGGGGATGGATGGTTGAAAAGGGGTTAAGGCGGCAGGGCGTCAGACCGTCAGGCCAACAGCCGCAGACTCGCGCACCCGTCCAACGATTTCTTCGGTGGTTACCACTTCGTTGGCAATGAAGCCATAGTTTATGTATGCGGCCTGGGTAGCCTCTGGACCGGGGCCTGCGGTTGCGTCCTTTACCATGATGACCTCGAAGCCGTTCTCCTCCGCATCGCGAAGGTGGGACTCCACACAGAGGTTCGCGGACATCCCCGCAAGGATGATGGTGTCTATGTTGCGCTGGCGGAGCTGAATGCCTATGTCGTTGGACCAGAACCCGCTCAGCACCTTGTGAGGAGAAACCACGTAGGTGTTGTCGTCGGGTATTAGCTCAGGATGGAACTCGGCACCCCAGCCGGGCGTGTGGAACATCTTACGGTCAAACATGAGCTTGTCTACGAAGTTCAGGTGTTGCCATGAGGCGATTTCCCCGTCGGTGTAGTAGTGGGGTGAGTACACAACCGGTAGGCCCACCTCTCTGGCTGCTGTTCGTAGCTCGACCAGATGAGATACCACCTGATTCTCTTTCACTATATCTCCAAAGTGGTCCCACACGGCACCGCCTTCCGGCAAGAAGTCGTTCTGGGGGTCGATGATCACCAAGGCCGTCCTTGACAGGTCAAGTTTTGACATTTTGAATCTCCTTTCCGTTCTTAAACCTCAAAAATCGTTTGCGCCCTTGCGTCGCCCGATCAAGCAGCGCGACTAGTGGCGCCGCCGAATATGTGGGCGAAATCATAAGCGAAGGTTTCGTAGGAGCGGGCCGGGTGAGCGGTTATGTCCTCGACGGCATCTGTCGTGAAGTCGCCGTAGCCTTCGCTGAAAGTTGTCGAGTACCCGCCGAGGGCATCGGCCATCCATTCGGGTAATCCCATGCTGATCATCCCTTGCCGGGCGGCCTCAAGTGGGACATTCACGTAGTTGACTTGCTTGCCCAGGCTCTTTGAGAGAGCGGCCGCTACATCGTGGAATGAAATCGACGCCGGGCCGGTCAGAGTGTACGTTTTGCCCTCGTAGCCATCCTCAGTGAGGACTTCGAGTGCCACTTCTGCGACGTCGCGCACGTCAATCATGCCGATCTTGCCGTCCTTGATTGCCATGTAAGCGACGCCTTCCGATGCGACTGTCTGAGCCGCCATCAATGTGTTCTGCATGAAGAAGTGTGGCTTGAGGATGGCATAGGGCACGCCCGACGCCCTCAACTCGTCGTCGATCTCGGCGTGCTGTCCCGAAACACGCGGTAAAACATCAGGCAACTCTTTGACTGCGCCCGCCGACAGTCTGACTAGGAACGGGCTGCCATTGCGTTTGGCTGCTTGGATCCCATTTTTGGCCTGGATAACCTGATTGGGATTCGGTGGTGTGATCAGCAGGACCTTATCCACTCCTCTAAAAGCGGCATCCAGGGTGTATGGTTTCTCCAGGTCGCCTACAACGACCTCAATGCCCGCATTTTTGAGTCCCTTCGCTTTTGATTTGTCACGGACCAGCGCGCGAACATCGGCACCCAAGTTAGTCAGGTCGGGTATTAATAAACTGCCAACGTTACCCGTGGCTCCCGTCACCAGAATTTTCCCTGTGTTTGTCATCCATGTACCTCATTCGTATGTATATTTTGCGTGGCCCGTGTCGGTCTGATGTCAGTGGGACCACCCACTCTCGCAAGCAGGTACAAAGGGTAGCCGCTGGCTACCTGCCTATGTTTTGCCAGTGGTGAGCTTTTAGAGCCTAGCTAAGCTGCCTGACGCTCTGACTCGACCGCCGTAGCCGTAAAGGAGCCAAGTCCGAACGATGGAGCGGACGACCCAACTCTCAGAAGCTCTTCATCGCTGAGATAGTGCCCACACTGCAAGCAGGCCATAAATGGGCCGAATTCATCTCTGTCCTTGTGGAGATCGCCACGGCATTTTGGACAAGCTTTCAAATAAAACATTCAGTCACTTCCCTTCCGGCACTGCTTGGTCACACTGTCCAGGTGTTGAATTCACTGTAACTGGACTGCTATCCGAGAACGTCCATCTACTAACGGATTTAAAAAGACCAGGAGGTTGATCCGCGGATCAACCTCCTGGTTGATAGGATACTTTATGTGAGCCGTTACAGCTTGATGATGCCGCGCTTTACAGCATCTGCCACTGCCTCTGTTCGACCCTTAACGCCAAGCTTGTTGAATATGTGGATTATGTGGGCCTTGACGGTGCTCTCTCCGATTACCAGTGCAGAGGCTATCTCTTTGTTTCCGGCTCCCTTGGCCATCAGCTCGAGCACCTCAACTTCCCTTGAAGACAATCCCCCTTCAGTTGCTGGAGTTCTGGATACCTGGGTAAACCGGTCCAGCAATCGTCTGGCTACTTTGGGCTCGATTACAGATTCGCCTCGATGGACGGCCCTGACAGCGTCAAGCACGTCTGCCGGAGGAGAGTCCTTGAGCAGATAGGCGTTAGCTCCAGCCTCCAGGCCACGGAATATATGGTCGTCGGTGTCGTAGGTAGTGAGTATAATGATCCCCGTGTCCTGGCCGTTCTCCCTGATCTTATGGATTGCGCCCACCCCGTTCATTTCCGGCATCTGCAGGTCCATCAGAATAATGTGAGGATGCAACTGCTGGGCCTGGGATACCGCTTCGATGCCGTCGCCAGCCTGGCCAACAACTTCGAGGTCGTCGGCCTGACTTAGGACGGTCGCCAACCCCTCTCTCACGAGAGGATGGTCATCGACTATCAGGATACGGATTAAGTCTTGCTTGGCCACGACTCTTTGCTCAGGGGAAGATTCGCCTCGACCAGTGTACCATTGGGATGGCTGTGGACCGCCAGGTCGCCGCCCAGGATACGAGTTCGCTCCCTCATACCGGCGATCCCGAAGCCTCCGCCTTCTGCACTTGGTGATCTGGGAGCCTCTGTCTCGAAGCCCTTGCCGTTGTCCTGCACGGCCAAACGTACCTCTGCGTCATCGTAGATCAAAGATACGGTTACTTGAGTGGCGTCGGCATGTTTCATAACGTTTGCCAGGGACTCCTGGCACAGGCGTAGGATAGCCGCCTCGACACCTGAGGGCAATACTCTCTCTTGACCTGAGACCTTCAGGGAAGCGAGGAGTTGCTCGCCTGTTGAAGCCTTGGAGGTCTCATTGCGCAACGCATCCACGAGGGAGGAGCCTTGCAGGGGACTCTGTCTGAGGTCCCAGACGGAACGTCGGGCCTCCTGAAGGCACTCCTTGGCGACGTCCCGAACTCGGTTCAGGGCATCCAGAGGCTGAGGGCCGCCGTTTTGGACTGCCTGCTCGAGGGCGTTGAGCTGCCAGATGATGCCAGTAATGCCCTGGGCCAGGGAGTCGTGGATCTCTCTGGCCAGGCGGTTACGCTCCTCCATGACGGCCAACTCTCGCATTTGCTGAAGCAGGGTCTCCTGCACCTGCTTGCGTGCCGTGATGTCTGCTCCATAGACGTAGACCTGGCCGCGATCCAGGCTGGCACGATGCGTAAACAGAAGACACCGTTCCCCTACCTCGGTTTCACACTGCAGGGTATCGTTGCTTTGGAGCACTCTCTCCAGGACGATCGGTTCTGACTCTGGACAGAGGGTATACCAGGACTTGCCCAACAGGTACGGCTCTCCGAAAAGCTGACGGGCTGCGGGGTTCATTTCGGCGAAGGAGGCCAAGTCCGCCAGTGCCTCTTCCGCCCTTTTACGTTCGGTTATATCGTCGATGACGACCATCGCGCCGCCATCGCTTAGTGGCGCCGTCCAGACACTTACGTCGACCGGCGCGCCGTCCTTTTTCTTGCGACGGGTCTCCAGGTTCGTTAATGCCTCGCCTCTCAGCGCCAGTTCGATATTCCCGCGATACTCGGTCAACTTTTCGTCGGGTACTAATGGATAAGGGCGGTCGATTATCTCACCAGCCGTCCAGCCGAACATTGTCTCTGCCGCCCTATTCCATAAACACACGTTGGAATTCCGATCACGGGCGATTATGGCGAGGGGTGAGGCCTGAATCAGGGCCTCGAGGGTTTGGGTCTGTTTGATCGTCTGACGACGGAGTCGAGTGTTTTCAAGGGCAACAGTCGCCTGATTGGCCAGAGTGGCAAGCACAAACTCTTCCTGGGAGCCGAGCTCCGGAGGACCTTCTTTCCCCACGGTCAGGAATCCAAGCTCCCGTTGTAGGGTGCCCACCCTTATACCGAGCAGGCGGTTAATTCCACGACGGGTTAGACCTGATGGAAGGTCACCGGAGGCTAGGGTTGCAACCCTTCCGGACCTGTGAGCCGGGGGCCATTCTTTTTCCCCAACCCTGGCCAACGTTTTGGCCAGTTGTTTGGGCATCGGAGAATCCCCAATCCTCCCGAATACCGGACCGGGACCGGTGTGGTCCGTCGGTGTCAACGCAATCGAAGCTAGAGAGGCGTCCAGCAGGGAGGTTGCAGCATCGCATATCCAGCGGCAGATGCCCTCTTCATCCGGCTCCTGGCTAATGGCATGTCCGGTCAGGAGCAGCTTTTGCAGTTCTCTGGTAGTGAGACCCTGATCAACCAATGTCTTACCTCGGATTACAAATAGCTCATCAGTATCTGTTTCAGAGGTTGTAGGGGGCTATGACGATGTTTTTGCGGATAGTTCAAGAAGCACGTCGTCAGGCTCTCGATAGAACGGATTCTCCTGAACGATGTTGCCGATTATCGAAAGGGGGTGAGTTTCGAGAGCGCACATTATAGCGTTCCCGCCGAACCGACTGTGGTCATACTGGCACATCGCCAGGAAGCTGGCGCGGGGTCCAACGTACTTGCCATAGAAGGCCTCCCACTCCAACAGCTTCTCCGAGGTCGGCATCTTCCCCAACGCCCACGTCATGTCACCGCCGATGCGTATGGTCTCCCGGCCTGCGGCTTCGGCGCTTGAAATGATTGCCTCGAACATGGAGGACATTTCGTCTTTGTGGCGACCGCCTTCGGATACAACGAGCTGGCCGGAGCTGAGGGCCCCATCTACGTCAACTCCCAGCTCCTTCAATCGATCATAAATTGACGGGCGAGCGGACTCTTCTGTGACCAGGACACATTGATCGCCGGCCTCCAGTCCAGACTGAAGAAACGGTGCTAGAACAGTCATCCGCTCCTCGTCACCGCGAAAGAAGTGGGCTATATGAGCACCTTTGGCTACGTAAAGATCCTGGAGCCCCAGATAGACCATATCTCCATTGACACGGTTAGACCCCGTTGGATGCCAAGATGCGGACATGACTATCTCCCGGAAAGGCATTGCTTGCGCGCCGGAGCGAGCGTACGCGACTGCTGTAATCTCATTGCTTTGGCGAGTCAACCGGAGGCTTTGATTGTTGCGTCGTCCGCCAATCCGTGCCGAAAGGAAGATTCGCCTCGACCAGTGTACCATTGGGATGGCTGTGGACCGCCAGGTCGCCGCCCAGGATACGAGTTCGCTCCCTCATACCGGCGATCCCGAAGCCTCCGCCTTCTGCACTTGGTGATCTGGGAGCCTCTGTCTCGAAGCCCTTGCCGTTGTCCTGCACGGCCAAACGTACCTCTGCGTCATCGTAGATCAAAGATACGGTTACTTGAGTGGCGTCGGCATGTTTCATAACGTTTGCCAGGGACTCCTGGCACAGGCGTAGGATAGCCGCCTCGACACCTGAGGGCAATACTCTCTCTTGACCTGAGACCTTCAGGGAAGCGAGGAGTTGCTCGCCTGTTGAAGCCTTGGAGGTCTCATTGCGCAACGCATCCACGAGGGAGGAGCCTTGCAGGGGACTCTGTCTGAGGTCCCAGACGGAACGTCGGGCCTCCTGAAGGCACTCCTTGGCGACGTCCCGAACTCGGTTCAGGGCATCCAGAGGCTGAGGGCCGCCGTTTTGGACTGCCTGCTCGAGGGCGTTGAGCTGCCAGATGATGCCAGTAATGCCCTGGGCCAGGGAGTCGTGGATCTCTCTGGCCAGGCGGTTACGCTCCTCCATGACGGCCAGCTCCTTTTGGACCTCTTGAGTCTGTTTGCGCTCCGTGATGTCACGGACTATGGCCAGCATGTAAAGACGCCCATCTATCTCGAGAGTGGAGGCTGAGATTTCTGATGGAATGATCCGGCCGCTACTGGTCGAGCAAGTGAGCTCGTCGGTCCAGCCACGGCCCTCCTTGGTAACGGATTGGGCGAAGGCCTGCAGTTGGGGCATCTCGTTGGGATGGATGTCGGAGACGCGTTTGGCCATCATCTCGTCACGGTTGTAGCCCAGCATCTGACAAGCCTTTGCGTTGGCGTCGATTATCGTATCCCGTTCGGGGTCGATAACAAAGATTCCGTCGTTTGAGTGCTCGAAAATCTTGCTATAACGTTCTTCGCTCTGGCGCAGAGCCTCTTCCAGGTCGTGCTCGCTGTGATGAGCTTCCAAGTCAGCGATCTTGGCTCGCAGGGTTTTCAGCTCGTCGAGAAGCTGCTGCTTCGTATTCACTTCACCTTTGACATCCATATGCGGCTCCTTAGTAAAGTTTATCAAAAATTCGGAGACCTCTGGCTCAGACCTATTTTGGATGCATGAGAGTCCAAGATCGGTTGAAGCTTTTGGCGGCGTCCGGTTGACATCACCCGCTTCTATTCCCATATTAGACGCCATATTAGTCGCAGGAGTTCGTTGTGCCAGAAGCTCCCGACCTGGAAGTGATCAAGGATTTCCTGAACCATGAGGTTCAGGGGCAGAAGATCGAGTCCTGTAGAGTACTGCGGCCCACAGTCTTGAGGTCCCTGGCCGGCGATTTTCCTATCGATATCCTTGGCCGAGTCTTGGGCCCCATCGATCGCCGTGGCAAATTCCTTTCGTCGGAGTTGTCAGGGTCCAGGTGGTTGGTCATCAACCCGATGCTTACCGAGGCTCTGCAATATTGCGACGCCAAAGAACACACCCTAAAAAAGACCTGCTTTACCCTTACCGTTGCCGGCGACCGGGAGCTGAGGTATCTCGACGAGCGGCAGATGGGAACGGTGTACTACGTCACGGGCGATCAGATGTCCCTGGTGCCACGTCTGCACGAGCAAGGCCCCGACGTCCTGGATGGCATTTCCTTCGAGGAATTCCAGCAACGTCTAAAGAAGTTCCGTGGTGAGATCAAAGGTGTGCTCACAAGGGGCGCGTTCATCTCTGGGATAGGAACCGCCTACGCCGATGAAATCCTCTTTGCCGCCTCCATCTCTCCTTTTCGAAAGAGCCGATCGCTGGTGGAAGACGAGCTGAAGCGCCTGTACAAGCAGTGCACGGTGGTGGTTAACGAGGCAATAACCGTGCTGAGAGAGCGGACGGGGGAAGACATTCACGTAAAAATACGGGACTTCCTCAAGGTACACCGAAAGGGCGGCCAAGCTTGCCCTCGTTGCCGGAGCACCATCAGCGAACTCACCTCCAACCGACGTATCACTAGCTATTGCCGCAGGTGCCAGCCGGGGATGCTGCTTAAAAACTAGGGTTTATCGGCAGGCGAACTCTCCCAACTGCACTCACACCTTCCTCATGCAATCTGCACACGTTATTCGTCATATAGCATCATATTATGGCGGTTTCCTGCATATTATAGGGAGAATTCCCTAAAGACATAGGTGTATGCCTAATGTTGCTGTAATAATCCGTACGGCTACACTTGAGGAAATCGGATAAACCATAGGAGGGATTCCATGGAAACGGTTTGCGCAAATATTTCAAGACTATTGCGGGGGTTTGGGCGTAATCAGGTGGGGATCACAGGTCTTGAGACGGCTATCGTCTTGATCGCCTTCGTTGTGGTGTCATCGGTGTTCGCTTTCGCGGCCTTGCCCACAGGGCTGTTCTCCAGTGACAAGTCGAAGGAAACGATCAACGCGGGCCTGTCGGAAGCCCGAGGCACCCTGGAAGTTCGGGGCTCCGTCATAGCCAAGAGCTCTGGCGATGCCATCGACGAGATACAGGTCTACGTGGCCAACGCGGCCGGCGGTGAGGCTGTCAACTTGACCCCAGGCGACACTCTGATCACCTACACCGACTCCAGCCAGTCGACGACTCTTGTGAGCGGCGGCTTCACGGCGACTGGGCTGGGCCGACTCTGACTCACTGGTCGAAGTTGGTGAAATGTACGAGATCAAGATAACCGGATTGATCGCCACGCTGACCACCGATCTCAAGAAAGACACCGATTTTACCATCGAGATCAAGCCGCCCCAAGGAGCCGTAGTACACATAGAGCGACGCACACCGGGTACTCTGGATGCCTACATCGACCTCGGCTAAAAAGGTTCTGTGCGGGTCATTCCTCCGAAGGGCCCGCCAAAACTTCATTTGGAGAGGAGGAATGGGTGCAGTTGGTCGAAATCCACACAACAGCATAAGCCGGGTTTTGAAGAACCAGTTCGGGATTACAGGACTCGAGACCGCCATCGTGCTAATCGCCTTCGTCGTCGTCTCCTCGGTTTTCGCCTTCGCTGCCCTTTCCTCGGGGCTTTTCGCCGCCGACAAGTCCAAGGAGACCATCGAAGCCGGCCTGAGCGAGTCACGGGGAACCCTAGAGGTCAGAGGAGCAATAGTCGCCTTCAGTACGGGAGATGCTATAGACGAAATCACGATTTTCGTCTCCAATGCTGCCGGTGGCGAAGCCATCGACCTGACCCCTGGGAAGACCCTGATCACTTACACCGACGCAAGTCAGTCGATGACCTTCGCAAGCGGGGACTTTACGTCGACGGGGTTGGGCGGTGCCGACTCAGACTCGCTGGTGGAGCTGGGGGAGTCCTACAAAATATTCATCTCTGGTCTGAGGACCAAACTGAACCCCAACCTGGGAACCGACACCAATTTCATTATCGAGGTCAAACCTCCCAAAGGCGCCGTTATACATCTGAACCGGCGCACACCCATCATACTCGAGTCGTTTAACGTACTCGGCTAGGTAGAACCTCACTCCCGAGACGGCTAGAACTCGCGCAACAGTCTGCCGAAGCCGTACAGCTTGTCTTCAATACCGTTTTCCCGCAGGGCCATCCACCACGTAGCCGCGTTATAGGTGATAACCGGTTTGCCCAACCAACGTTCCGCCTCGTCCGCCAGCCGGACTGTGTTTACATTGGTACCCGACTGAACCACCGCCTCAACTTTGTCAGAATTGACTTCCGCAAGAGCACTTCGGACGCTTTCTTCAGGCTCGTGTGCGAACGCGATGGCGTTTGGGAAGTTTAATGCCTTGATACAAGGCACCTCGAAGCCCAGGTCGTCAAAGAATTGAATCACGTTCTTGTTGGTCGCCTCGTTATAGGGAGTGAGTACTCCAATCCTTTTCACGTTGTAATGATTTAGGGCCCGCTGAACGGCTTGTGCGCTCATCGCTGTATCCAGGCCAGTACGATCTTTGATCAGCTTGACGATCTCTCGGTTCCCTTCCACGCCGTTTTCCAAAGCGTCGGTTGCCAGACCCATTACGAAGTAGTCGGGTTCTGCGCTGGCGACCCGCGTAATAGCGGACTCCATGTCGGCCTTGAGCTGGTCAAGCATGCTCCGAAAAGCAGCTCCCGAGCTGGTGTCAGGATTTGAAACATACACACGGCCGGTATGGACAGTGACCCCAGGGACAGACATCATGTGGTACTGAGGCTCAACTATCGTGTTCGTGCTGGGAATCAGGACCGCGAACTTCTTGCGCCAACCTAACGAGTCGGGCATCTGCTAACCTCCCCATCTGTATCCCAGGCTGATTATAAGTCAATCTGATACGCCAATGTATAATTCCACCCAAATAGCTATCATCACCGATCTCTGACAAACGAAAAGGAGCGAGAGAGATGACGACTCTAACCGAACGCGTTCAAATGACTGGATTTTGGGACCTGGTGGCGCGCAGAACAGGCGCGGCCTACTGCTGCTTCTGCCTCTTGGCCTCACCTACATGATCCTCAAGTTCGCCTACGATGGACTGGACGGAGTTCTGCAGCCACTTATCTCGGCCATTTTCGGGAATGAAATAGAGGGGCTTGGGTTTGGAATAATACTGGCTGCCTCATTTCTTGTCGGGGCCCTCGCTCCAATTGCGGTGCTGAAATATCCAGCCGGTCTGTTCGAGCGGGTCGCGATAACTGTGCCGGTCATTGGGCCGACCTACCGTACTCTCAAGCAGATCTTCGCAAGCGGGAAGGGTAAGAGGACTGCCTTTAGCATCGTCGCCAGAATTGAGTATCCTCGGCGTGGCACTTGGTCGGTCGGTTTCTTGACCGGCACCGTCCGAGACCCGGACGGCCAGGAGTTTGGTATCGTCTATTTGCCGTCCACGCCGATGCCCCAGTCGGGTTGGCTTGTCCAGGTTCCCATGGAGGAGATACAGGTGATTGACTGGTCGTCAAACAGCGCGATGCAATATATCGTCTCCGCCGGTGTCACCGCCCCGGAACAGATAGCCTTCGCCGCGCCGGATTAAGAACGACGTGACAGAAACCCGCTAGATGGTTGGCTAGACGTTACCAACTCTACGTCGAGCTTTTTAACCGTCCTGCGCCGAGACCTCACCGGTGGAGAAATACAGCACGCTCGACCCGGACGCTCGTGCCGGAGATGCTAATTGCCGGTAGCCGCTCTGTTGAAGTGTAGATGATACATGTTCGACGTGCCGGGCATCCCGTGTTTCCAGGGTTATGTCGACCTGGACCTGACCCATGGGCAAATTGATGTCCCTTCGATGGTGTGACACGTCGATGACATTAGCTTCTGCTTTTGAGATGGCTGCCAGCAGCCGCGCTAGCTCTCCCGGACGGTCCAGCACGACGACGCGTAGTACCAGATACCGCCCGGCATGGGCGAGTCCGTGGTCAAGTATGCGCTCCATGAGCAAAGCGTCCACGTTGCCACCGCTGAGAATACCGACGACTTTCTGGCTCTGACACGGGAGGCGTTTGGCGAGGAGCGCGGCCAGGCCAACGGCGCCGGCTCCTTCAACCACGACCTTGGCCCGTTCGAGCAGAAGAACCATCACATGAGAAACTTCTTCTTCGCTGACCGTAACCATGTCGTCCACGTACTTCTTCATGAGCGGAAAGGTCATGTCCCCCGGCCGTCCTACCGCGATACCGTCGGCAATCGTAGGCGTTGGCGACATCGTCACAATACGCTCCTCGTGAAAGGCGGTAGTGGCGGCGGGAGCGGCTTCTACCTGGACACCATATACCTTTACTCGGGGTTGTAGCTCCTTCAAGACTAGGGCCACCCCGGACATCAGCCCTCCACCTCCCACCGGAACCACGACAGCCTCGACATCCGGCAGGTCCTCGAGCACCTCCAGTGCGATGGTCCCCTGGCCTGCGATAACATCCGGATCATCGAACGCGGCGATGAAGGTTAGCCTATTATCTTCCGCCAGACGGCGTGCCTCTGCCTCAGCTTCGCCAAAGCTATCCCCTTGATGTACCACCTGTGAGCCATAATTTTTGGTTGCCTCCACCTTGGCTATTGAAGCGCCTTTCGGCATGACCACGGTGCACGGCACGCCCGCCTGGCGGCAGGCCAGGGCCACACCCTGGGCGTGGTTGCCGGCGCTGGCCGCGACAACGCCTGCATGTCGCTGGGCCTTGGGAATATTGACGACCCGGTTGATCGCTCCTCGGATCTTGAAAGAACCGGTTCGCTGGAGATTCTCGGCCTTTAAGTAGACTTCAGCGTCGCAGAATCGACTGAAAGTAGTGGAGGTCAGGAGAGGCGTGTGGTCGGCTACCTCGGCCACCACTTGCCGGGCGTCGCGGACGTGATCAACGGTGGGAACCATAGGCCAAGATTAACATTGGGTTTGGTGACCCACAATAGCCAGAGTTGAGCTCGAAAGCTCTGGTTTCAGTATGCGACGCTTCCAGATATTCGTCATTGCGAGCCCCGATTTTAATCGGGGCTCGCAATCCAATGGTGCAGCAGTCACCGCCCCGCCAGATTGCTTCGCTCGAAAGACTCGCTCGCAACGACGCCGGAGGAAGTTCATAGAGCCCTGGCCGCGGTTCCATCAGGCCGATCAGGAGGAGACTCGAATGTTGTTGGGCAAGGGCTTCGCCGGCTACCAAATTCAGCGGAGGCTGGGCTCAAGAACTCGTTGGGCTTCTTTGTAGTGGTTACAGGCATACCTCAGCCGGTTCACGGAGAACTCGGCCTAAACCCGAATCCACCGAAGGACACCGATGGACGGCGTGAGGACAGCGGAAGGGGGTGGGTGAGGGAGCTACAGGGGAGATGGCCTGGGGTCTTGGGGTAGGTGGGAGGCCGGAGGACGGTCTTCAGTCGCCGCACAGGGCCCCTAAGGCCCTATGCGGGAGTTGCGATGCGCGGGATGGCGAGAGGATACGCAGCAGGGGACTCTCGCGACCGGGGTGGCGCGAGATTGCGGGGACGTTGGGTCAGTTGCAGGCTGGCCGTCAGGCCGGGAACGGAATGGCTTGCAGCCGGGCCAAGGCGCGACTGAACTGGGTTTCCCAGGGCCAGCGCCGGGGGAGATGCAAAGTGAGGCGGCGCGCCGAGCGGGTGATCCGTCCCACCAGAGCGAAGACCCGCCGCCTGAGGGTCTTGGTGATCACGGTCCGCTCGCCCAGACCAATCCGCGCCGTCCAGCGGGCCAGGTTATGCGCCATCACCTGTACCGCCAGCCAGGCGCCGTTGGCGGCGAAGCGCCCCGACGGCATGTGGTTCAGCCCGACGCCGTACTTGAGGTCGCGTATGGCGTTCTCGACCTCGGCGTGGCGGCGATGATCGGCCTCCAGTTCGAGCAACTCCCCGTCCCGGTCGGTGATGAAGCCGTGATAGCTGTATCTGGCGAAGAGGGCCAGCTGGGAACCGGGTGTCGGCTTCACCCGCCGGACAATGAGCCGCGCCGGCGGGGCGTCCGGCTTGGTCTGGAACGGGGTGTAAGTCGTCTCGGCGACATCGGCGGCGCCGTCCATCCAGTGGGGAATGGGAGTCCAGTCCTCCTCTGGTATCGCCTCGATCAGGTCCCGCAGGCTGGCACGCTGGCGGATGGTGATGGAGAAGCGGACATCCATTTCCCGGCAGACGGCAACGACAGTGTGGGCGTAGAAGCCGCTGTCGGCCCGCACCGTGAGTTGTCCCCTGGCCCCGCCGTAGCGCACCCGCCCCACCGTCTCACGCAGGAAGTGGGCGGCGCCACGGGCGGTGTTCGCCCGGCCCTCGCGCAGCCGGGACATCAGCACGTCTCCGGTGCCGGCGGCGATGGCCAGCAGCGGGTGATAGCCCCGGGCGCCGGTATAGCCGTGGTGGCGCGCTCCCTCCTTGGCCAGTCCATAGGTCTCGCAGATGGTCGAATCAAGGTCGATGGTCAGGGGCGAGTCGCCGGGTCCGGCCCCAGCGGCCCAGGCCCGGGCCAGCAACTGGCGGCTCACGCGGTCGAGTTGACGGACATGCCCCCACCGGAAGCTGCGCAGGAAGGTCCCCAGGGTGGATGGCGCCTTGACCACGCAGCCTGGAACACCGACCGTCCCACCAGCGCGCAGCGCATCGGCGTCGTCGATGCAGTCGCCGCCTGCCAGCGCGGAAGCGACCAGCGTCAGCATCTTGTCCCCGGTGTTCGCCCGTCCCGGCGCTCCGCCGAGGTCAAGGTGATGGTCGACGAGTTCCCGCAGGCTCAGGTGCCGGGCTAGGGTGGCCGGAAGGAGCAGGCCGGCATTGGCCACCAGGCGATGGTCGTCAAAGAGGATGCGGATACGGTCGGGTTTGTTCTGTGGCAGCATCTATTGGGTGCTCCTTGTTTCCGGGCGGGTTTCTGTTCCAAAACCATTATCCCAGATTCAGAGGAGCACCCGCTGGCTTCTTCAATGGCTGTCCCCAAGGACGTCCTTCGGTGGATTCGGGCTTATGAATAAAATCATAGGGTATGTCGGGCGTTATCTGGTCGATGTATCCTCGCTCGTGGAATGCGCTCATCAGGAGGACGGTGACCGAAGGGAAGCGATCTTGTATCGCTCGCGCTGTCTCGAGGCCGCTGATTCCTGGCATCTCCAGGTCCAGCAGCACCACGTCGGGTTTGGTTTCGTCGATCAGCCTCAACGCGTTGAGGCCGCTATGGCACACCGCGGCGATTTCGAAATCCGGATAGGGTTTGAGGAGCTCTTTTACCAACCCACAGAAGTCCGGCTGGTCGTCAACGATAAGAAGCGTAGTGGCCACTTGGGGCTTATGTTTGGTTGCGTATCCGGCTCCGTTAATCTTACCGTCAGGCCCTTCGCTTGCAATTGCCTCAGCAGTCTCATGGAACAAGGCCACTTGCGAATGTGAGACCGGTGAAGTTTCCTTCACGGCGATTGGGAAGGAGGTCTGTATCGTCGTCCCTTGTCCAATCTTGCTTGTCACATCCACCTTGCCACCGATGGCCCCGCAATAGTCCTGCATGGAGAGTAGGCCAAAGCCAAAGGTAGTCGACTCCACGTTGAACCCATTGCCGTTGTCCCGAATCGTCATCGTTATCCTGTCTTGACTAGGGCGGTTTAAGGTCAATTCGACCCGGGTCGCCGAAGCGTACTTGAGTGTGTTGCTCAAGGCCTCCTCGGCGACGCGATATATGGCCAGCCTCGACTCCTCGGTCAGTCCTGTTCTCCACAGCTCGGCTGTTTCGGTATCCCGGTCGTCAACGTCGACTTCAACCTGAAAAGTGTTATGGAACTCGTCTGCCAAAGAACGCAACGAAGCCTGAAGGCTCATGCGTATCAGGGAGGGGTGTAACCTCTGGACGGCCGAACGAATGTCGTTGTTATTGATCTCCTGTACAAGTTGTGCCGCTTTCTTTAGGTGTTGGACCGACTTTGGCGCTATGGAACCCATCTCATCCTGGGCCGCATTGAGCCAATGGGTCGCTACCAGAAGCCGGTTCTGTACCTGACCATGAAGGTGCTGGGCCACGCCTTTTCGTAGCTCTTCTTGAGCGTTTACTATGCGTCTTCGGGATCGTGCCAACTGCTCGTTGGACCTGTCAAGCTCTGCGGCGCGAAGCTGCTCCGCGTGCTCAAGCTCTTGTATCTTTTGGGCGAGCCTGGCGAAGGCCAGATAGATTATAGAAACAGGAACGATCATGACCGCGATAGTCCACGGACTCTGGGCATACCCCAAGGCTCCGAGATATGCGAACATGAACAAGCTGACCTCGGCCAGACCACTCTGCTTCGTCCCTGCCCACCAGAAGGTCAAAGGATTCAATTTTATTTGAAGGAAAACAGTGACCGAGACCAAGGTGGTACTTACCAGGTAGAAGGTTATTGCTGCTGGGATCGCCGCCAGGGTGAGAACACCACTATCTGATGAAGGGGCTGATGCCAGGGAATGAAGCACCAGGGAGGATAGGCCCACGCAGAGAGAGGTCATGCCGGCGTTGAAGGGGAACTTGTACCAGGGCACCCTGATCCTATCGCCCCGGAACCTCAATAGGCCGGTGTAAGTCACCAAGCCGACGACAGCGGCCAGAACCGCTGCGCCAGGCTCGAGCAGAAGCACTGCCCCGAAAGTCGCGACTCCGGATACATCGGTCTTGACTCTCGGGCCCACCCGCAGCGGAAAGCTCCCGGCCGCGACGATCAGGAGGATGACCAGCCCGTTTCCAGTAAAGTCGCCGGGGACCAGTCTTCTCGCTGTATCAGGTAGACCAGCATTGCCGAGCCGAGAGCACCGATTAGAGCTATGTAAAGCTGCAACGGCCTTGGCAAATTTTTTATCGAATCCGATCTCACGATAAGTTCAACCTCGTCACGGTTTCCGCAGTAGACGGTTAGTTATTCCGTGCTGCCGGTGTGCCAATGCCTATGGGCCTACCTGGGAGGTCCGATGTACCCCTTAGGACCGATCGGGATAAATGCCTTGGGGCCGCCAGGGCGGCCCCAAGGCATTTAATTCTCTAGCAAACCTGGCCATTTGTAGGTAGCAGCACGTTCTTGGCGAACCACTGGTCCACGGGTTTCGTTTTCGTGCCGACCAATTGACCATCCGATGTTACGTTAAGGGTCGCGTTGGTCCCATCGGCCCCTGGCAGCGACGTCACCTTGATCTTGACCTTGGCCTCTATGCCGTCGGGGGTGCACTTGTAAGCCTTCCTGTATCTGAACTCCAGGGTCTCATGGCCGGTCGTCATGTAATCCACCACTGTATCCACGTTTTTGGGGAGGAAAACGATGATTTCCGCGCTGTAGTTCTCAGCGCCGTCCTCATCATCGTTGACCATCCAGATAGTCCGGACGTCAACGTCCTCGACCTTGAACTGGGTATTCCACCACCAACCGGCATGGGCAACCGTGGCGCCGAATATCGCCGCTCCTACCAGGATTCCCGCTATGACTGTCGCTTTGAGCTTCCACATGATTCCGCCTCCTTAGTTATTTCCGTAATCTAGGCCTGAGCATGAACCCGGGATCAGGCCATATACACTTATGATCTGATTTAACCCACCCCTATTCGAGCCGATCGGGCTGTCATCGGCCGTCACTAGAACGGCCACCTCGGTCCCGATGGCGCCTTCCAATGGATGTACTACATAGTGAACAATAGACTGAATACCATTTGGCAGGCATTTGAGTTGTGGGTCTGCTACCAGGTGCACGGTCTCTGTTTCCGCCTGGGACTTGATCTCCGCTTCGGCGTTCACAGGTAACCGGACTACTATGTCTGTGTGATAATTGCTTTCGCCTTCAGGGTCGTCAGTCACGGTCCATATGGTCCTGACATCGACACCTTCGACGTCGATGTGGGAGTTCCACCACCATGATCCATATGCTATGGTCGCGCCGAAGATCAGCACGCCAACCATGACCCCCAGAGCGATTCCCGACTTAAACCTCCACATACCCTTACCTCCTTTAGTTTCGGCTCACAAACGCTGCCAGCAATTTTGGTAGAGCGTCAGCATTGTGCGTTCGGTGTGAGTGGTGAGTATTATCAATGTGAGTTTTCAGGAGCCCTAGAGTGCTTACCACTGAAGTGATACGGAGGAATACACCTGGTGTCAGGGGTGTGAGCACCCAACGCCTGGTGGGGGAAACACCGCATAGAATGGGTGTTTTAGAACCATCCAGGGTTTTCCAATTGTCATTGCGAGCGGAGCGAAGCAATCTCTTCTTCCTCCCGGGAGATTGCTTCAGGGCTTTGCCCTTCGCAATGACAGTAAGGGAGAGCAGGGCAGACTTGATAGCTAGTTCGCCAAGCCAACAAGTAGGTAAGCAGGGTCTTTCATGTTAAAGTTGTCCGGATATCAATCGAATCGCCGTTGAAGGTCGTAGAAGCATTAGATGACTAACGAAGAAGCAGACTTTCCTTACCAGCCGCCCATTTCCGACTATGGGCTTATCAGCGACATGCACTCCTGTGCCCTCGTCTCGACTACCGGCTCGGTGGACTGGTGCTGCTTGCCACGATTCGATAGCCCCGCCGTCTTCAGTAGACTCGTGGATTGGGAGAAAGGCGGTTATTTCGCGGTTTCCCCGGTCGGGGTGCGTAAGACCCAGCGGCGATACCTGCCTGACACCAACATCCTGGAGACCACCTTCGAGACAGATTCGGGAGTCGCCAAGCTGACGGACTTCATGCCCGTCTACCCTAACGACTCGAAAGGGGACAGCGGGCCCGAAGTTCTCTCCAACAAACAGGTTGCTCGAATATTGGAATGTGTCAGCGGCAATATACAGTTCACCATGGAGTGCTATCCCCGTTTCGATTACGGTACGATAATCCCCCATTCCGAACTCCACGGCCCTCATTACGGTTTCGCTCACGGTGGCTCCAATGCTATTTCGGTCTTCTGCTCTGCTCGCATGCACGAGGAGAACTACGGCTTTCAAAGCGATGGAACGCTCAGCGAAGGGGAACACCTCCACGTGTCGGTCGCCTTTGTCGAGCACGAGTTCTCCCATGACATCAAGGTCCCGGTGGACGTTGAAACTGAACGGAGCCTAGCCGTCACCGCCGATTTCTGGAGAAAATGGGCTTCGATATGTACCTACAACGGCGCCTACCGTGACCAGGTGATTCGAAGCGCCCTTGTCTTAAAGGCCCTGACGTTCGCTCCATCCGGCGGATTCGTCGCGGCGCCGACGACGTCGCTGCCCGAGGCTCTGGGTGGCTCCAGGAACTGGGACTACCGGTATACATGGATCCGTGACACTGCCTTCGGTATTTATGCCCTGGTAATCCTGGGGTATACGGAGGAGGCAAAAAACTTTGAGCAGTGGCTGGAATGGAGCACAGTCGGGCGGGCCAGAGACCTTCAGATTATGTATGGTCTGGGAGGGGAAAGACGTTTGACGGAAGTAGAGCTCCCACGACTTATGGGCTACCGTCGAGCACGGCCAGTCCGCATCGGCAACGGGGCTTATTCACAGTTCCAGCTAGACGTTTACGGGGAGATACTGGACTCGGCCCACCTCTTTCGAAAATTTGTGGGAGACATAGACAAGGAGTTCTGGTCGTTCCTTCTCCGGGTCGTTGACTACGTGATTGATCACTGGAGGGAGCCCGATGAAGGGATCTGGGAGACGCGAGGAGGACGTCAGCACTTCATCTTCTCCAAGGTGATGTGCTGGGTTGCCTTGGATAGGGCCATCAAGGCCGCTCGCGCGTTAAACCTCCCAGGTGACGTTGACGCCTGGAAGGAGGTGAGGACGGAGATCAAGGAGGAGGTGCTGAGGAGAGGCTACGACCCCGATCTTGGCGCTTTTGCCCAGGCCTACGGCAGCAAGCGGCTCGATGCCTCCAATCTGATGCTTCCTCTGGTCGGCTTCATCAAAGCTACCGATCCCCGAATGGAATCTACCATCAGAGCGATTGAGAGGGAGCTGACCTCTCCCGAGGGATTCGTCTACCGTTATAAAGACTACGACGATGGTCTGGGAGGGCAAGAAGGCACTTTCAGCATATGCACTTTCTGGCTCGCCGACAACCTGATCATGCTTGGCGATGTCGATCGCGCTCGCCAGCTATTCGAAAAGCTGTGTGGGTATGCCAACGACGTGGGGCTGCTCAGTGAGCAGATACTTCCGGGCACAGGTGAGATGCTCGGGAACTACCCCCAGGCCTTCTCTCACCTTGCGATAATCAACACGGCCGTGCAATTGGATAAAGCAAAGTCGAAGGGACGACGGGAGTAAACCCGAGTGCTCGGCCCCCACACTCCTCAGCCCAGGTCTTAGGAAGATTTCGGTGGCAAAAGTCGCGATCATCCTAATTTCCGCAGCACTGCTTGTCCTGACAGCCTGCACCAGCTCTGATGACGTCGATGTACGGCGACAGATAGATGAAGGGGTGGCCACGGCGCTTGCGGCAGTCCCTACTGTAACTCCAGTCCCTACAGCTACACCCCAGCCGACGGCCACGCCGCAGCCAGATCCGACGCCGCTTGTCTTGCCCTCGACCCCGACACCCGTTTCTCTTCCTCCGACTTCTACGCCACAGCCCACACCTACCCCACAGTCAACCCAGACGCCTCAACCCACCGCCACTCCGGTTGCGATTCCGCCAGCTCCTACTCCTTAGACCTTCCCGACTCCGCTGCCCACGCCTACTCCGGCGCCCACGCCCACCCCCCAGCCGACGGCGACCCCACCTAGATTCCCTCCCACGCCTACGCCAATCTCAATTCCCTCCCTTCTTGCTATCGTCCCGCAGATTACCGGCCCGGCTGTTACCAGGCTGGATGAGGACACTCTCCTGACCATTGAGCCGGGCAAACCACTGTCTGGCCGGGATATCACCTTCACGTTGGATGGGCTTGAGCCGTGGACGGATGTCACGGTCGAATTCTTCGACCCGCTGGGAGAACCTGTCGAATGGATTACACGGGAAGAGGTACATTTCGCCAGGGTGGACGGAGTGCCTGTTACTACTCGTACTCTGTACGCGGACGACTCTGGCCGGGTTACCTGGCTCCGAATTGCCACCCAGGACACCGAAGGAGTTTGGTCCGTTGAGCTTACGATTGACGGTCGAGAAACCAGGGTGACGTATCCCGTGAACCAGCTTCAGTTGCCGCTACAAGCCCTTGAGACGGTGGGTGTCGACCTTCACAAATACCAAGGTTCCGTCTCTGACACGTTTTTCTCTGCCCTAGTTCCTGCGACTTTGGCGGTGGACCTGCAGGCCCATTTGGGGTTTGTGGTCGAACAATTACGGGGGAGACTGGGTGTCCAGAGCACTCAGATTCCCGACATCTTTCTTCTGGGTAACCGGAGCTTGTTTGAAGAGATTACTAGGACCACGGGTCGAGAAGCGGGGTTTGAGGCGGGCTTCTACCGTTCGGGCGACTCACGTCCAGGTATCTATATGCGTGCGGACTTTCTGCGAACCCAGGTACAACGGCTGATTACACACGAATACATTCACTTGGTTCTCGACGAAGTCGTGACCTGCCCCCCAAAAACTGGTCCAGTTATAAACTCGTAAAGTGGAGCTGGTGAGAGGGGGTAGTCAATGGCGAGTAAAAAGCGCAGTGTAGAAGAGATCATAGGGAAGCTGCGGGAAGCGGAGGTGGCCCTGGCGCAAGGGGAGACGGTGGCCCAGGCATGCAGGGGTATCGGGGTATCAGACCATACGTTTTACCGGTGGCGGCAGCAGTATAGGGGGCTGAGAATAGACCAGGCGAGGCGGTTGCGGGAGATGGAAGCGGAGAACGGACGACTCAGGCGTGCGGTAGCGGACCTGACGTTGGACAACCAGATTCTGAAGGAGGCAGCACGGGGAAACTTCTGAGCCCGGCCCGCCGGCGGAGATGCGTGGAGTTGGCACGGGAACGGTATGGCATCTCTGAGCGGCGCGCTTGCCGGGCGCTTGAGCAACCCCAGTCAACACAGAGGTACACTGCAACAGTGGCCGATGAGGAGGAGGCCCTGACGATGGCAGTGGTTCGGCTGGCCAGTCGGTACGGACGGTATGGGTACCGGCGGGTGACTGCCATGCTGCAATGGGAGGGATGGAGAGTGAACCACAAGCGGGTGGAGCGGATCTGGCGACGGGAAGGACTCAAGGTACCAGCCAAACAGCCCAAACGGGGCCGACTCTGGCTTACTGACGGCTCCTGCGTGCGGCTGAGGCCACAACGACGGAACCACGTCTGGGCATACGACTTTGTGGCCCTTCGTACCAGTGACGGCAAACCCGTTCGTCTCCTGACAGTGGTGGATGAGTATACCAGGGAGTGTCTGGCCATCCATGTGGGTCGCTCGTTACGCTCACCCCATGTCATTGAATGCCTGGGGGACCTCATGGTCCAGCGTGGCGTGCCGGAGCACCTCCGCTCGGACAACGGGCCGGAGTTCACCGCCAGGGCGGTGCGGTTGTGGCTCCAAGGGGTGGGAGTCACAACCCTCTTCATCACACCGGGTAGCCCTTGGGAGAATGGGTATGTTGAGAGCTTCAACGGCAAGCTTAGGGACGAACTCTTGGACCGGGAGCTCTTCGATACCCTCTGGGAGGTGCAGGTCCTCACCGAGCAGTGGCGCCACGAGTACAACCACCAACGCCCCCACAGCGCCCTGGGCTATCGCCCTCCTGCTCCAGAGGCCATCCTCACCTCCTCTGCTCCAAGCGCTATCAGTGTCTCATGATTTGCGGTACAACTATTGGGGCAGGTCAGTCAACGACGATGAGGACGGCGCTGAGAACTACCATGCCGATATCATCGTAAAGCTGCCCAAGAACGTGGACACAGTCATCGACTACCAGACAACCAACCACGAGACCATTTCGTTCCAATACGTAAAGAAGCTAAAGTGCACCAGCTCAGGCATACAGGCCAAGGTCAAGATCAAGGTGACGCCGCTAGCGGGTGCGGATGGCTCGAGCGCGACCCTGAACGTAACCTCGGATGGTCAACTCGTAGGTACGAAGACAAGGCCTGTGAACCGCTGGTTCACAAAGAGCGTACTGCTCCCGACCAACGGTCAGGTTTGCTAGAAACAAGGATAGTAGAACAGATCGTCCGCCAGCCCTTGAGTCCTTCAGGGCTGGCGGACGCAAACCAAGAAGGTTACCAACCGAAGTCGATCAGAGAGGCATAAGACCTAGTCACGCCAACCCATCTCACACAAAATGCAAAGCCCGCGGGTTGCGTTTAAAGCTCTGATCTCATAAAATGCAAAGCTGGGCATGGAAAAATGAGGGACCCAGTGCCCAGTTGACAGGATTCCGGCAGCACATCGGTTAGTCGCGCAGAATAACGACGGAGCCCTTTAAAGGGAATTGCGTAGGAGGTAGCGCGCAGTGGGACCTGATGTAAACACTGGACTGCCAGAGGCGTTGCGAAGGTACATAGTAATCACATGCCTCGCCGGCCTGGCCTTCCTGGTTTACCTGACACAAAGCGCAGAATGGTCATCTACGACCTTTAGCGAGCTTGGCTTATTCATAATCCTCATAGTCGCCGCCGGCAGCTTTCCACTTCAAGTCGGTCCCAAGGTAAAAGCTGACCTCTCCACCGCGGCTCCGGCTACCCTGGTACCAATACGCCTTCAATACCGGCCAGGTTGCTCTGTTCGTGGGGCTCGGCTCTCTGACTTTCCATACCCCTAGCCTTGGCGGTGGCATTCTCAGCCCGGCAGTAGTCCCGGCTGCTATCGGCTATTACTTCGTTAACACTGCTCTCATATCGATCGCGATGAGCTTGCAGCTTGGAATCAATCCGATACGTTTCTGGTTGATAGGTACCAAGGAGAATGGGCTGGTCGAGATCAGCCTGTTCGCATTCGGTTTTTTGGGCGCGGTTTCGTACCACGAGAGTCCGGCTACTGTGCTCGCGCTCGTGATACCCGTATTCATCACCTACTTCGCCTTCTCCAGGCTGAGAAGATCAACGAGAGCAGGAAAGCACAAGAAGACCTTGAGAAAGCCAATCAAGAGTTGGAAATCAGGGTGGCCCTGCGAACCGCTGAGCTTAACAGCGCCAACGATCAGCTTGCCGGATCTCGTCGGAGAGTCGTAAATGCGCAGGAAGAGCTGAGGAAGGCTGTGGCGCAGCAGCTCCATGGACCCGTCCAAAACCGGCTCCTGGTGGCAACCCACTGGTTGCAGACGGCTTCCGAAGATATGGGAAATGAGAATGGCAAAAGCGCTGAGCACGTCGCCAAGGCAGCCCAGCTCATACACGAGATCAATCAACAAGACCTCCGGGCGGCTATTCGACGTCTCCACCCATCTTTGATCCGTATGAGCCTGCAGTCCGCTCTCAGGTCGTTATCTGACGAGTTTGCCAGCACCTTTGAGGTCTCAGTAAACGTGGATGAGAGTGATCCGGAGACGGAAGAGCTCTGGAGGAAAGGGTTACCTGAGGAGTTGCGCCTCGCTATGTACCGGATAGCAGAAGAGGCTCTAGGAAACGTTCTCAAATACGCATCAGCCACCAGCGTGGAGCTCAGGCTGGAGCGCCCCAATCAAGACAGAGTCTGCATGACCATTCAGGACAACGGCAATGGGTTCGAAGTAGACGAGACCATGCCAGGTTTCGGCATCATGTCCATGCAAGACTACTGTGGATCCGTCGGCGGCGCCCTGAACATCAAGAGCACCAGGGGCCAGGGCACCACGGTTACGGCTTCTTTCGCCATCCGGCGAGGTTCCGAGAGTCCAGCTAAGGGCCACGTCGACCTGTCTTCTCTTGCTAACGGCACGGGACCTTACAATGGGAACGGAAATAGGAACGGAAAGCACTCGGCTGTAAACGGCCACATCATCCACGACCAAAATGTGACCAACCTGATGGTGGTAGACGACCAGCCCGACTTCTGTGGGTTAGTCAAAGAGCTGTTGAAACCTTATGACGACTTCCAAATAACAGGCGAAAGCCACGACGGACTAGCAGCTCTCAAGATGATAGAGGACAATCAACCTGATGTGGTGTTGCTGGACATGGAAATGCCAGGTTTACACGGCCTGGAGACGGCTGTAGAAATCAATTCCCGGTTCCCCGGCGTGAAGGTAGTTCTGATGAGCGCCTACCATCGCCAGGAGTCCATCGAAGACGCTCTCCCGCAAGGGCATCCGATTTCATTCACAAAGCTGAGTTCTCAGTAAACAGGCTTCGGGAAGCCTGCCACATCCAGGACGAGACCAAATCCTTGAGCGGTACCGCGGTCCGCTAAATCCAGCGGTCGCTCATGGTGAGCCAGTCGAACCAGAGCGGACGACCCGCCACCCTTCGACGATGTTCAGGGTGAGCGGATCGGGCGCCTGCGGCCGCTCATGGTGATCCTTCCCCGGAAGGACGGCGGGTCGCAGGTCAGATGCAATCTCTATAAAGGCGGCACCCTCTTATACCAGTCGTTGCTCTGCTCATAGGCGTAAGCTACGTTAAACACAGTCTCTTCGTCGAAGTTCCTTCCGCCGATCTGCAGGCCGATGGGCAGGTTATCGGAGGTGAAGCCACAGCAAACGCTGATTGCCGGAGTGCTGGCAAGACTGAACATGAAGGTGAAGCATTTCCCGGCGCTTTTCCGAGTCTGTTTTCCGTTTTCCCGTTCGCCTTCAGTGGGAATGATAGGTGGTGGCTCTCCGCTGGTGGGCAGCACCAGGACGTCAAACCGTTCAAAGGCTTGTAGGACCTGCTGACGTAGCATGGACCGGAGCCTTTCGGCTTTGAAGAAGGCCATGGCCGGTATTATGCTTCCCCGCAGAAATCCCACCCTGTTTTCATAACCCAACTCGTCGAAATGGTTCTCGATCAGGTCCCGGTAGTTGACCGGCGCGTCGACTCTGAGCAACGAGGAAATGAGCACCGCGTGAGGCACGAGGGGGATCGAGACCTCTTCTACCGACGCTCCCAGCTCGGCCAGAACATCGATTGCCTTCTTCACTACGGTTTTGACATCAGGCTCGACCTGGTCCGAGTCCATCACCTCCTTGACGACTCCGACTTTGAGGCCCTTTATGTTCCCGGTAAGGGCCTTTCTGTAGTCGGGGACCGGAGTATTCCAGGTGTAGGGGTCATTGGGGTCGTATCCTGAAATAGCGTGGAAAGTTACAACGCAGTCCTCGACGGTACGGGAAATGGGTCCGATCGTGTCCATGGACCACGCCCCTGGTAGCAGGCCATGCCGGCTGATCCTGCCCCATGAGGGTCTCATGCCGACCATGCCCGCGAAAGCGGCCGGCCAGCGCACCGAGCCTCCGGTGTCCTCCGCCAGTGAGGTGGCGCATAAGCGGGCAGCCGTTGCCGCGCCCGACCCTGTGCTGGAGCTACCCAGACCGCGGCTGAGGTCCCATGGGTTGCGCGCCCAGGTGAAGGCGTGGGTGAAACCACCCGAGGCAAGCTCAACCATGTTTAGCTTGCCCAGCAGGACCGCTCCGGCCTCTTTGAGCTTTGCGATTACAGTCGCGTCCTCGCCTGGGACGAAGTCCTTGTAGACCGTACACCCGCTGGTGGTGCGTATCCCATTGGTGAGAAGCTGGTCCTTCACCGCCACCGGTACGCCGTGAAGGGGTCCCCGGTACTCGCCACGCGCCAGGGCAGCTTCGGACTCTTTCGCGGCCTGCCGGGCCTCTTCGTGGCATACGGTGATATAGGAGTTGACCTTGGGGTCCACCTCTTCGATTCGATCCAGATAGGCTTCGACGGCTTCTACCGGCGATATCTCTTTGGACTTGATAAGCTCTCCCAGCTTGGTAGCGGTTAGAAACGGTATGTCTTTTCTATCCATTCAAGCCTCTTTCATCCTCCTCCACCCAGGATCTGGATGCTGGAGCCGCTGGCCAACGGCAGGACTCCGTTTGTCTACTTTGGGAGTTTGTGCAGCCAGCTTAGAGGGATTGCCCTAAGCTGTCAAACCTATTTAATCCCGCCCACCCGCCCTTGGGCTCCGCCCAGTTTGATACAGGCAAGAGTGAGACCAACCCGCTCCCCTTCGACAAGCTCAGGGTGAGCGGAATTGCGGTTCGACCAGAATCATTCAACGGTTCTTGAATACAGGAGTCCGTTTCTCGGCGAAGGCCTTAGGCCCCTCCAGCGAGTCCTCCATTCCGCGAAGGTTGTGCTCCAGGGCGGCGGCATACGACAGTCCCTCCGGTATGGTCATGCTGTAACACCGGTGTATCATCTCGTTGAAGTTGCGTATGGTCCGAGGGGCCAGATCCAGGATCCTTCTCGCCCAGTCTATGGCCTCGTCCATGAGCTGCTCTCTGGGCACCACCTTGTTTACGAACCCTATCTCGTAGGCCCTCTGGGCCGTGATCCGGCGGTCGCCCATGATACAAATTTCCAGGGCGTGCCCCATGCCGACGATTCTGGATAGCCAGGACACGAAAGACGCAGGCTGGTTCCAGCGTGCCTCGGCTATGTTCATCTCTGCGTGCTCTGACGCGATGCGCAGTGTACACGATTGAGCCACATGCCAGCCCCCGGCGATGGCATAGCCGTTGATGGCGGCTATAGTGGGCTTCCAGCATCCCAACATCTCACCTATGGGTGTGACTATCGGGGCCTGACCCTTGTAGGGAGCGTCGCCGCCCTGCTCCTCCAGATCGGCCCTTGCTTTCAAGTCCTGGCCGGAGCAAAAGGCCCGGTCGCCCGATCCCGTTACGATGGCGACCCAGCACTCGTCGTCGGCCGCGAACCTCTTCCAAGCCTCCGCCCACAGGTGCCGCGTCTCGGGGTCCATCGCGTTCATCCGCTCGGGGCGGTTTATGGTTAATATCCCGATTCTTCCGTCGTTGATGGTCTCGTATAGCAGGGACTTGTGAGGCCAATCAGGTAGAGGCGTCCGCACTATGTCTTCTGGCATGAAATTTCCTCCTAGCTGCTCTGAATTGGTACTCCACTTTAACCACAGCCATTGGACAGGGTCAATGGGGACGTTGGCAAGACTGGCATCGGTGTGAGAAAATGCGGTGTACGAAGCAAGCGGAGCAAGGAATGCCAATCTACGAGTATTTGTGCCCTACGTGCAGCCACAAGTTCGATAAGCTGCAGTCAATGAATGATCGCGGGTCCGATTGTCCCCGCTGCGGCCAGCCTGCTCGATTGTCCATCTCACTATTTTCAGCCGTGTCGACGGGTGAGGATGGAGATGTCGGCTCGGTAGCCGGTATGGGAGGCTGTGGTGCGTGCGCAGGCGGAAGCTGCGCTTGCGCGGCCCACTAACTCAGGAGCTTCCGACCCGGTACGCCTCGGTAGCTTTACCACGATTCCGAGCCTGGCGTCTAAACACCATTACCCCACCGGTCACGCCCGCAACAATTACAGCCTGTCCCACGGCCAAGAGAGCGACGAGCATCGTGGCGTCGAACCAGAAGTCCTCTGGGAACATCATCACCAGCCGGTCTCTCCTTGAGTCGAACTGCCAGAAGTCGTTGGTAAAAGCCACCTCGTGAAAACCACGAAACAGGGAGTCGAACCCCAACAGCGAACCAAGTCCGACCAAAACAACAATGCCCACCGTAAGCCCGCTGCCCCACAGCGCGTATCTGGCCAGCGAGCCGTACAATTGCTCTCGGCGCTTTAGTAGCCCGAAGGCCAGAAATCCCAGGATATACACGCCAGATGCCGTCCCGATCCCGTAAACTCCCCATACGAGGCGCTTCACGTCGTGCATGTGGATGATCTCTCGCTGGTTGAAGATGTCCGTCTCCTCTCCGAAGACAGGCGCTCTGATGTCCAGGGGTTCCGTCGTGGAATTGAAATAGCCACGCAGTTGAGCCCCGATGCTGACCAGGTCATCCCTTTCTATACCGGTCACCAGGGGCACGTCGTATTTATCGAAACCGTATTTGTAGAGGCTCAGGTCGTTTAACGCCCATGTCACCGCCGCGGTTATCATGAGAAGAGGTATCGCAACGACGAACAGGATCGAAGGGGCCTGTCTCGCCGCCTTTGCGTTTAGAACTTCCCGCATAAACATACGTTAACATCTGGCTCCCTTGCCCTTCAACAGCCGCCGTAGATATAATCCGGCTACGTACAAACCGAGGAGTAGGAAAATGAAGCAGGAGATGGCCTCCTTTCGGGCCCTGGTCGAAACGGTTGAACGGCTCAGGTCGCCGAACGGATGCCCCTGGGACCGGGAACAGACCCACGCTTCGCTGAAACGCAACCTGCTCGAGGAGAGCTACGAGGTCCTGGAAGCCATAGACACGGGAGACCCTGCCAAGCTGTCCGACGAGCTGGGAGACATTCTGGTGCAGGTGGCCTTCCATTCCCAGATAGCGAGAGAAGCTGGGCAATTCACCGTGGAGGATGTGGCTGCGAAGGCGGACAATAAGTTGGTAAGGCGCCATCCCCACGTTTTCGGCGACGGAGAGGCATCCGATTCCCATGAGGTCGAGCAGAACTGGGAGAGGTTAAAGGAGCTGGAAGGTGTCCGGACATCGCCTGTCGAAGGCATACCCAAGGACCTACCTGCGCTGGCCCACGCCCAGTTGATGCAGGACAGGGTCGGGAAGATGGGCTTCGAGTGGCCCGATATATCCGGCGTGCTCGACAAGCTGGCGGAGGAAGTAGAGGAGCTGAAGAACGCCTCGGACCATCAGGAGAAGGTCTCCGAAATGGGTGATCTGCTACTTACGATGGTCAACCTGGCCCGTTGGATGGACATTCACGCCGAAGATGCCCTGAGGCAGGCCAATCTGCGATTCCAGAAGCGATACACCACAATGGAGAGCTTGGCCTCGGAGCGGGGCAGCGACTTCCGGCGGTTACCTCTGGATGAAAAAGAGAAGCTCTGGCAGGAGGCCAAGGGCCTGACTGCCTAGGAGAGACCGTCCGGCGCCTTAATCGTCCCCGAGACTCCCGGTGTAATAGGACGGCGCGATGAAATATAATCCACCCATCATGGTCCGTTCCAGTTCGGGCCCGATTCCGGCCAGCAGTCCTGAGCCATGAGATCGCCCAAACATCCGCTCAATGAAGGGTCGCTTGGGTCTAACCCGGATTGCCCTGCGCCTCGCCTTACCCAGCTCTGCGGCCATATCCAGTGCCGTGTCGAAGTCGCCCAGCTCGTCCACCAGACCACGTTCTTGGGCCCCTCTCCCGGTGAACACCTCTCCTGTGGCCAGCTCCCGCACCCTGTCCACGTCCAAGTTCCTGCTCGTCGCCACCGCTCCCATGAAGTTGGCGTAAATCTCATCCACCAGTCCCTGGAACTTGCCCGCTTCTTCAGAAGTGGGGCTCCTCCAAAAGCCTGTCATGTCCTTAAGACGCCCCTCTTTGTATACCGAAAAGCTCACTCCCAGCTTTTCAAGCAGCTGTTGAAGCACAAGCCGCATATAAATCACGCCGATCGAGCCTACGAGTGATGACGGCAACGCGACGATCTTGCTGGCGGCGCAGCTGATATAGTAGGCGCCGGAGGCTCCTATCCCCCGGACGTACGCAACAACAGGTTTTCTCTGGACAATCTGGATAAGCTGTGATACAACTGCTCGGACCCGGGGGCGCTACCACCCGGCGAGTCTATATCGAGCACGACGGCCTTGATCTGTTTGCTTCGACGGACGCCGTCGAATAGCTGCGAGTGCTCCGTCACGCGTATTCCGCCGCCGCCAATGGTCCCAAAGAGCTCGACGACCGCCACGCCGGACCGTTTCATGAACAGCGCCATTGCCATCACCTCTATGTAGAGTGCCTATATTCTACGACAGATTCTACAAACCTGGGCTGCTGGGTTATAATGCCCTACGAAGGCTTGGAGTCCGTTTTCAGGCCTGCGATTTATCGGGGTGTAGCGCAGTTGGTAGCGCGCCACGTTCGGGACGTGGAGGTCGGCAGTTCGAGTCTGCCCACCCCGACCAGCAATTCGTTTAATGGCACACCTGGATAGACTGTCCAATTCCCTATAGGCTCGGTTTACGAAACAGGCTCACCCGGGATGATGCCCGTCTTGGTGCCGAACCTAGGACTGTCCGGCAGCGGTCATCAATCTGTCTTTGGCAGCGACGTTTAGTCTCAATGCCTCACAGATGCTGGCTGCAGTCTGTAGATCGGGAGGAATCTCACCACTTTCTAATCGGCTGACTGTGGACGCATGGTATCCGATGGCTTCTCCCACCGCAGATTGAGTAGATCATTCTCTTCCCGAAGCTCTCTGAGTAGGGTTCCAAACGTATCTTGTTCAACCATTGCCAGACCAACTATTGCCCGTGTAACTAGTTAAGGAATACTTATCAACCCAAATGTTCGTTAAGTGATACCCAGCATCCAGTTGTTATCTTACTTCCTCAGGGCCAGCTAGTATATTAGTCGAGTTGTGTGCGTTGTGCATGTTAATGTTTGCGTCACTCATGTCCGCAAATCAAGGTGTGCAAGCTCAGCACGCAAGTGGGTATGCAAGATTGTTGTTCTAATCTAAAGCTGTAGCCTGTCATAATTAGAGGGGTGGAAGCCAGTCTGACTAGAGATAAAAGAGTGCCGCCCACAAGTTGGGCCAAGGCAGGCAGGAAACACTGAGTTGGACTCTCAAATTATAGCAGCGTTGATAATATCGATAGGCGCGAACGTCGCGATTGTCCTCGATTGGTGGCTTCGGCGTAGAGGCAACAGCACTAGGCCTCGACAGCACTCTATGCATACTCCGGTCATTGAAGTAGCAGTTGACTCAGATGAGGATCAGTAGCCACTACCCATTATCTGATTGCTTATACACCTCAGGGTTGACGCAGGTCAGCAGCTTCTCGCCCCTCAGGCCGTTGATCAGGTTCTGCGCGGCGATGCTGGACATCTCGCTATGGGCGGCCACGCTGGCGCTGGCGATATGCGGCACGATGAGGCAGTTGTAGCGTCGATCAAGTCGGTGGACGCTCGTCGGGCCACATCATAGGCACGGGGTTCCAGGAGGGTCGAAGGCCGCTGTCACAGCTTAAGCCCAAGCGATAACCTAGTGTCCCGTCCCTGAAAAACGTTTACGAATTGTCTTTGCGAGGAGGCGGTAGCCGACGAAGCAATCTGAAGGTGGGGTTGACCTCTCGGGCAGATTGCCACGGCCCTCCATCATCTGGCCTCGCTATGACATTGGCGGCGAACTTTGGGGACACCACACTAGGCTTCTGAGGAAGAAAACGTGGGCATCCTGATGGGCTTGACAGCGTTCTGGAGTGCCGATACCATCGTCAGCGTCAAGAACAGTGCGTTGTTTGGCCGCAGTTTGATACGGGGGATGTCGGCCGGATGACCTGCACATTCGATGGCGGGAGGTTCGGATGGCGACATTGGTTACAGGCGGCACGGGAACCATCGGCTCCAACTTGGTCAGGGAGCTTGCATCCCGGGGACATGATGTGATCTCCCTTGACATCGAACCTGTGAGCGAGATAGGGCTCAAGGACGTGGAGCCCTGGGCGGGTCGGATAACCTGGGTGCGGGGCGACATCGTTGACCAAGGTGCCCTGGAGAAGGTTGCTGCCATGGCCAACATCGACAAGATCATCCACAACGCCGCGTACACTTCTTATGGAGACGCAGAGAAGGACGACTGGCAAAGGGTAATCGAGATAAACCTGGAGGGTACGATCAGCATGCTTGACCTGGCCCATCGGCTGACGGTCAAGCGGTTCCTGTTCATCAGCTCTGCGGGTGTGTACGCAGGCTCCCACCCGGAGGACCAGCCCCTAAAGGAGGATATGCCTCTGAATCCGCGAAACACATACCGTATCACCAAGTTCGCCGGCGAGGGCCTGACCCGCCGGTTCGGCGAGCTGTACGGACTCGACACCGCAACCCTGCGTCTGAGCCACAACTGGGGGCCCATGGAACGTGTGACGCCCTATCGAGCACACTTGGCTCTCCCTTATGTATGGACCCGCAGTGTGGTGCGAGGAGAGCCTATCGAGGCCGCGCCCTTCGGATCTGGCATCACTGAAGGGCGACTCTTTAACGTGGAGATGCCGTATGTTAGAGACAGTGTGGCATGCGTGGCCATCGCCCTGGACGCCCCCGAGCTGTCCCACCAGGTGTACAACATAAGCACCGGACATCCCATAGGCCTCCACGAAATGGTGGCCGCCATGCGGGAGGCATGTCCTGAGGCAACGTTCGTTGAGCCAATCCCGCGGGAGGACGCGTCCATAGAGTACAGACGGGTCCTGGACGTGACTCGGATGCAGGAGGACCTGGGGTTTGTTCCCAAGTACGACATGGCGTCGGGGCTGAGGGACTATATAAAGTGGCGGCGGGACATTAATTTCATGGACTGACCCACGGAGGCAGAATTGGGCTAGCCCGAGCATCTTGGGTGTCAGTCGCCGAAACGATACGGTCAATGGAGGGTTATATGAGCGTCTCTTCGAAGCAGAAGGTACTGTGCGTACTATATGACGACCCGGTGGATGGGTATCCCGGCCAGTATCCACGCTCGGGAATCCCAACGCTCAAGCAGTACCCAGGCGGGCAGTCTTTACCCAGCCCAGATGCGATTGACTTCAACCCCGGGGCTCTGTTGGGGTCGATTTCCGGCGAGCTGGGGTTAAGAAAGTTCCTGACTGACCGCGGACACCAATTCGTCGTCACGTCGGACAAAGATGGCCAGACTCGACTTTCGAGAAGGAGCTGGTCGATGCGGACGTGGTCATATCCCAGCCCTTCTGGCCCGCGTATCTCACCTCCGAGAGGATCGCAAAATCTCCAAATCTCAAACTTGCCATCACGGCCGGTATTGGATCGGACCACGTGGACCTCCAAGCTGCCATCGATCGGAATATGACGGTATGCGAAGTGACATGGTGCAACAGCATCAGCGTCGCCGAGCATGCAGTGATGCAAATGTTGACGCTGGTAGGGACTATATACCCCAATACCAATGGGTGGTCAGGGGAGGCTGGAACATCGCTGACGCGGTATCCCGGTCCTACGATATCGAGGGTATGAACGTCGGGGTCGTCGCTGCAGGGCGGATAGGTCTCGCGGTGCTAAAGCGTATGAAGCCCTTCGATGTCAATCTACACTACACGGACAGACACAGGCTTTCGTCGGACGTGGAGAAGGAGCTTGGATTGACCTTCCATGAGACCGTCGAGTCTCTGGTCAGCGTTTGCGACGTGGTCAGCATACACTGTCCACTACACCCGGAGACGGAGCATATGTTCAACGACGAGCTAATTGGGAAGATGAAGCGTGGCTCCTACATCGTGAACACGGCCCGGGGTAAAATCTGCGACAGGGATGCGATCGTACGTGCTCTTGACAGTGGACAGCTTGCCGGGTACGCGGGAGACGTATGGTTCCCCCAACCACCCCCGAACGAGCACCCCTGGAGGACTATGCCCAACCATGCCATGACGCCCCATACCTCCGGCACCTCACTGTCCGCCCAAGCCCGGTATGCGGCTGGCGTCCGGGAGATTATGGAGTGCTGGTTCGAAGGCAAACCGATCCGGGACGAGTACCTGATCGTCCAGGGTGGTCGGCTGGCCGGTACAGGGGCCCACTCCTACAGCGAAGGCGATGCGACCGGTGGCTCCGAAGAGGCGGCCCAGTTCAAGACCCGGCGATAGGTTGCCCAGAGCTTATCGTTTCTAGCCGGCCCGACCGTACAGCTCCGTCTCGGGATGGTATGCCGACCAGCCGTACCACTCGGAAATTATTGACGGGACGAAAGCTAAGGCGGCTCCGGCGAGAGGTCCGCTGGCTGCCTTCCCGTGGATATCCCAAAGTGAGCCGGTTTCTTCGTCCGCGATGGTCATTTGACCTTCCGGTGAGACCTGGTTTTTGAAGACCAGAGTCTGCCCGTCGACGATGCGTAGATATGCAATGCCGGTTCGGGACTCGCTATCGTACAGTACCACAACCGGTTGTCCGGCTATTTCTGTATTGACGACCCCGCCTTCTGCCTCCAGTAATTCAAGTGGGAATCCAACGAAACTGCCCTGCGCCTCTACCCCGACGACAAGGGCATTTGACGGCAGCCGGTCATCTCCGTAAATAGCTTCGCCTGAACCCTCGACGCCGATCCTCACCGGAGCGATGTACCGGTCCTTATAAGGGGTCTCAGGGTCCAGTACCAGGGTGTCGGGATAGTCCGCTTTCCACTCTCCCCACGTCATCTGGGGCAGGGGTACCATACGCAGTCGCTCTCCCACCATGGGACCCTGCGATGATGTGCCGTCGAGGTGGGCCCAGACGGTCCCCGTTTGCCGGTCTCGCATAAGGAAAACGCCCTGGTAAAGTCCCAAAAGATCGAAGGTAAGAGTTGTATCGCCGACTTGAGGGTCGTAACCGACCCCCGAACTGCACTTGATTCAGTAGGTGATGAGGATGGGCGAACCCCTCACCGAGTCGTTGGCAATGTGGTGGAATCGCATCATTTTGACAGGGTAGGCCCTTGCTTCCCCATCGTATTCGTAGCCCAGAACAAGCTCTTCGTCGGCTAGAAAGGTTGCGTTGCGTCCTGATATGAACGCGGGGTCATCCAGAACTACGAACCCTCCCCCTTGTCTCCGAACACGGGCTGGGGCATCGGAAGGCTCGCTCGTTTGTGTTGGTTGATGGGTGGGTGTGACTGCTGTGGTCGGAGTGGGCTCGGAGACTGTTGGTTTAGCCAAACGGGCTGTGGGCGTGACGGTCGGCATAGGGGTTGCGGTGTTGGATGGACTGGTTGGCAGGGGAGTGCTGGCCGCCGTCGGAGTAATAGTTGACGACGGAGTTGAAGTTGGCGCGCTCGTGCCGCACGCAACCAGCGCTGACGCAACTATAAGTATGGCCGCTAATCTAAGCAGCAAAATTTGGCTCCTGAACAGAATCTACCTCAACTATATATAACGAACAAACATCAAGAAAGTTAGAAGAAGCTGCATAATTTGACACTCTACCTAACAGTAACACGGGGCAAGCACCTTTAAGCTTCACTTCCCCAGCGCCATGATTAGATAGTTACGATGGACACCCCTTTGCCGTATACTGAGGCTGGCATCGACGGCAAAGGGGTGTGGCTTTGGCTTCTGTACCTCCTCGCAGCAGGGGTGCGTTAGGGGTTCATCGCGAGTCGTATTTCGTTCAGAAATTTCGCCTTCCGGTTGCGTCCTATATACATACCGAGCAGATCGGGGCTATCGTCCTGCTCCTGGCCACGATCGCCGCTCTGGTCTGGGCAAACTGGTGGTCAGATTCCTACCACGAATTCTGGGAAACCGTCCTCATCATCGATCTGGACGTTTTCATTGTCTCCGAGAGCCTGGAGGGGTGGGTGAACGATGGCCTCATGGCCATCTTTTTCTTTGTTGTCGGTCTGGAGATCAAGCGAGAGCTGTTCCATGGCCAGCTATCCAGCCCCAAGAAATCATCCCTGCCCATCCTCGCCGCCGTCGGTGGGATGCTGGCTCCGGCCCTGATCTATTTCGCGTTCACGGCAGGAGGTGAAGGGGACAGTGGTTGGGGCATTCCGATGGCTACCGACATCGCCTTCGCCCTCGGGGTTCTAGGCCTTCTGGGGCGTCGTTTACCATCTGATCTGCGGGTTTTCCTGCTTGCACTGGCCGTGGTCGACGACATCGGGGCCATTCTGGTCATCGCGATCTTCTACACCGACTCATTGGAGCTGAGCCGACTGGCAATCGCTGGCGCTCTGGTGGTCGGAATTGTCGGCGCCAACCGTCTAGGGGTACGCAACTTGGTCGTTTACGTCGTGTTAGGGGCCCTTGTGTGGGTGGCGGTGCTCAAGTCAGGAGTCCATGCGACTATCGCAGGCGTCGTGCTGGGCTTCCTCACACCGGCCACAGCCTACTTCGACAAAGCCCAGTTCGCCGAGTCCATGGACAATATGGCGGCAGAATACAAGGCGGCGGTGAACGAACACGACGATGACCGCGCCGAGGTTGTACTTGGCCAGATCGAAGAGTTGAGCGCGGGCACAGAGTCTCCTCTCGAGCGGTTGGAGAGGTTGATACACCCATGGACTGCCTTCTTGATCCTGCCGGTCTTCGCCCTGGCCAACGCGGGGATCGAGCTGTCCGGCGACATCATACGAGACGCCGCCGAAAGCTCGGTGACCATTGGGGTGGGGGTCGGGCTATTAGCTGGTAAAACTGTTGGAATTTTCGGGATATCATGGCTGGCAGTCCGTCTGGGCATCGCCGAGCTCCCTTCCGGCGTGCGATGGTCCCACATCCTGGGAGTTGGCATGCTGGCCGGGATCGGATTTACTGTCGCCATATTCATTTCCGGACTGGCTTTCAACGTTGCCGCCCTCACCGATGAGGCCAAGATCGGTATCCTGGCCGCGTCTGTCGTGGCAGGAGTGGTTGGGTACTTGTTCCTGCTTGCCGTGTCCGACAAGCCTGGCGCAACCGAGTAACGCCTCGTCTGTGACAACGAAGCGTCGGCGTATAATGAATCCAAGTTGATGCCGCGAGGTTAGAATTGACGACGCAGAGCGTCTTGATTGTAGAAGACGAGGAAAACCTCCTTGAGGCTCTCCGCTATAACTTGGAGCGTGACGGCTATCAGGTCCGCACCGCTATTGACGGCGAACAGGGTCTGGAGAGCGCCAGGGAGTCCCAACCCGACTTGATAATCCTAGACGTTATGCTTCCAGTTCTCGACGGCTTCGAGGTCTGCCGTATTTTGCGCCGGGAAACCGATGTGCCCATCCTGATGCTAACGGCAAAAGGAGAAGAGATCGATAGGGTTGTCGGCCTGGAGCTGGGAGCCGACGACTACGTCGTTAAGCCCTTTAGCATGCGTGAGCTAGGCGCCAGGGTCCGGGCGATGCTGAGGCGTTCTCGACTTGGTCCGGACCGGCTCTCCGGCGACAACGCCGAGACTCTGAAATCCGACGACCTAGAAATCGATCTTGTAAGTCATACCGCTCGAATCGGGGAGATGGCCCTGGTATTGAAACCCAGGGAGTTCGAGCTGTTGGCTCTGTTGGTAGCCAATAAGAAAAGGGCCTTTACTCGTGACCAAGTCCTGGACAGGCTCTGGGGCAAGGACTACTACGGTGACAGCAGGACTGTGGACGTCCACGTCCGCTGGCTTCGTGGGAAAATCGAGGAAGACCCAGGCAACCCGAAGAGAATAGTCACAGTTCGCGGAGTCGGGTACAGGTTCGAAGGTTGAGATTTCTGCACGTTGCCCAATGGCGCGTAGCTCTTGCATACGCAGCCCCGGTTGTTATAGCGGCTACTGCTGTTAGCTTGTATCTGGCCGACGTCGGCGTCAAACCCGTGTTAGTCGTGTTCTCCATCCTGGCATTACTGGTTGCCGCCGTCTCCATCGCAGGCGTCTACTCCCTTTGGCGGCGTACTGTCCTGTCAGTCCGCTCCGTGACCGAGAGTGCCAGGCAGTTGGCCGAAGGAAACCTCGACCATCGAGTCGATGCGCCGGTGTCCGATGAGACTAAAACCCTGGCGGATGCCTTCAACAAAATGGCCTCGTCCTTGAGGGACATCGTGCGAGACCTCTCTGGTGAACGCAACAAGCTGTCAGCCGTCCTAGATACCATGGCCGATGGCGTGCTGGTTATCGGCCCAAATAGGCGAGTGGAACTTGTCAATCTCGCCGCCCAGGACCTTCTGGATATCAAAGCGCCCCAGGCTTTGGGTGGACATTTCATGGACATCGTTCGGGACCACGATCTCCAGCAGCTTGCCTCCTCTTGTCGGGAGACGGGCCAGCGCCAGCTCGGCGAGGTGGAACTGCTTCATAGGCGCCGGTTCGTCAGCGCTATCGCTACTCCCTTGAGCGAGGCCGGCTCTTCGGGCGTTCTGCTGACTCTCCACGACCTGACGCGTTTACGCCAGGTGGAGACGACGCGCAAGGAGTTCGTTAGCAACGTCTCCCACGAGCTTCGCAGCCCTCTGGCATCGATCAAGGCCATGGTGGAAACGGTGGAAGACAAGGGCCTCGAGGATAACCGGATGGCGGCAGACTTCCTCCAAAGAATCCACAAGGACCTAGACCGCATGAGTAGCATGGTAGACGATCTGTTGGAGCTGGCAAGACTGGAAACGGGTCAGGTTGTTCTGCAGGTTGAGCCTCTCGACGCTGCACCCTTGATCGGTGATGTCATAGCCGGGTATAAAGATCAAGCATCGGAAAGGGGTATTGGCCTTCTTGTTAATATCCCTGAAGGACTCCCCCGAGTATTGGCCGAGGAGCAAAAGCTACGCCAGGTGATGGTCAATCTGCTGGAGAACGCCTTGAAATTCACAAACAAGGGTAAGGTCACGGTGTCCGTCGGCGCGCAGGATGGGTTCGTAAGTGTCGAGGTGGCGGACACCGGACGTGGCATACCGCCGGAACATCGTCCTCATATTTTTGAGCGGTTCTATAAGGTGGACCGTTCCCGAAGGGACGGTGGAAGCGGCCTGGGTCTGGCCATCGTGAAGCACATCATCCAGGCCCACGGCGGCGAGGCGAAGGTGGTGAGCCAGGAAGGCGTCGGAAGCACCTTCGTGATCACCATTCCTCGCATCGACAATCAGGTGCCCTCCTAAACCTCCATCCCCGTCGACTTTAACTGAGGTGGACCCCAAAATTCGGACAGGTGGCTAAGAGAGAGTCCCGCTCCTAAAATAGGACGGAAACAAGGAGCAGGACATGAAACAAACACGTAAGAAGCACAGCCCAGTCTTCAAGGCCAAAGTGGCTTTGGCCGCGCTCCAAGGGGAGCACACCATTGCAGAGCTGGCCAGCCGGTTTGAAGTCCACCCGAGCCAGATCCATGCCTGGAAGAAGGCCTTGACTCAGGGGGCGCCGCACCTCTTTGAAAATGGTGCTGGACGCCAGGAGAAGGACCAAGAGGTCCTCACTGCCCAGCTCTACCAACAGATTGGGCAGCTCAAGGTGGAACGGGATTTTTGTCACGGAGCTTCGGGTTGTGAGCCGGTCCCAACGCCGGGCCATGATTGACCGAGAAGAACCGAAGCTGTCTCTGGTGCGCCAGTGCGCCTTGCTGGGTATCAGCCGCTCCTCGTTGTACTACCTGCCAACCGAGGCCGGCGCCGAGGACTTGGAGTTGATGGCCCTCATAGACCAACAGTACCTGAAGACACCTTTCTACGGCTCCAGAAGGATGACTGCCTGGCTCAGAAATCACGGACACCAGGTCAACCGCAAGCGGGTCCGCCGGCTGATGCAGCTGATAGGCCTGGAGGCCATCTACCGGCGTCCCAACACCAGCAAGCCAAACCCAGGGCATAAGGTCTATCCGTACTTGCTCAGGGGGCTGGAGATCAACCGGGTCAACCAGGTGTGGGCCACCGACATCACCTACATACCCATGGCTCGGGGTTTCCTCTACTTGATGGCCATCATGGACTGGCACAGCCGCTACGTGCTGGCCTGGCGGCTGTCCAACACCCTGGAGGTAGACTTCTGTGTTGCGGCTCTGGAAGAGGCCTTGAGCAAGGGTCGGCCACAGATCTTCAACACCGACCAGGGCAGCCAGTTCACCAGCGAGGCCTTCACCAGCATGCTGCTGGCGCAAGGCGTTCAAGTGAGCATGGACGGCAGGGGGCGGTGCATGGACAACGTCTTCGTGGAACGGCTGTGGCGCAGCATCAAGTACGAGGAGGTGTACCTGAAGGCATACCAAAATGGGACTGAGGCCAGAAAGGGGATTGGGGCTTATCTGGCCTTCTACAACCAAGAGCGGCCCCATCAAGCCCTGGGCTATCGGTCACCGGGTCAGGTGTTCCAAGCAGTGAGCCCACAAAGGTGTTTACTGGAACTTCCACGAGCCTTACCATCGGATGAAGGTTTACGAGACACCCCAGCGGTAGACTCTCTTATTTTAGCCTCACCGCTGTCCTGATGATGGGGTCCACTTGAAACTCCTATTAACCTGCCGTTCATATTCCATTAACGGTCGGTTAACGTACACCCTCTAGTATTATGATCGCGATGCATCAGATACGAACCGAAGGCGGCGGCTTGAAGACCCTCGGCATCCTGTTCTTGTCAGCGATCACGTTAATCATGATAGCTGGCTGTGGCGGTTCCGGATCCGCAGATTCGGCGGACGGGCTCGGTGGCACTATCGAGATAGACGGATCCAGCACGGTATTCCCGATTAGCGAAGCTGTAGCCGAGGAGTTCGGTAAGGTCCACAAGAGGGTGAGAGTCAACGTCGGCGTCTCCGGTACAGGAGGTGGTTTCAAACGCTTTGTAAGGGGAGAGATTGATATTGCCGACGCGTCCAGGCCGATAAAGGAGAGCGAAGCGGCTGAGGCGATGGAGAATGGGATCGAGTACATCGAGTTGAGCGTGGGCACGGATGGACTATCAATCACAGTCAGTCCCAAAAACGATTTTGTGTCCTGCCTGACGATCAATGAATTGAAAATGATATGGGAGCCCGAGGAGTTTAAGCAGGAGCCAAACACAAAGGTACGCCGCTGGAACGACATACGCCCTGACTGGCCGGATCGCTCTGTTCATCTGTATGGTCCTGACACCGATTCCGGGACCTTCGACTATTTCACCGAAGAGGTGGTTGGGCAGGCCAGGGCGAGCCGTCCCGACTACACTGCCAGTGCCAGCGACGACATACTAGTACAAGGGGTGGCCGGTGACCGAAATTCCCTTGGATACTTCGGATATGCTTTCTACATAGAAAACGCAGACAAGCTGAAGCTGATTGCAGTAGACAGTGGGCAGGGTTGTGTGCTGCCGACGGACGAGACCATCGAATCCGGGGAATATAGCCCACTCTCCAGGCCCCTGTTTATTTATGTTAATGAGGATTCTCTGAAGCAACCCGAGGTCCTGGCGTTTGTCGAGTTTTACATGGAGCAGGCACCCCTGCTGGTGCGTGAGGTCGGATACGTTCCGGAGAAACCAGAGGTATACCAAGACAACGTGGCTATTATTCGCCAGAAGGCAGCCACGGGAGACGGAACTGCCATGGAACCGGAAGAGGGATAGATGGCTCAACGGATACCGGCTGGTCAGGAAATCAGGAAAACAAATAACGGTTTTCCGCCGCCGGCCTCGCGCAGGCGCCGCAGGGACTTTGAAGGCCGGATAGTCCGCCTGATCTTCCTCACGTGTGCTCTGGTGTCTATAGCGACCACGGTTGGTATTGTGGTCACTCTGCTGAGGCAGTCTATAGGGTTCTTTGACGAGGTCTCGGTATGGGAATTCATTTCCGGCACCCGATGGACTCCCGTTCTTATCCCCCAGTCATTCGGAGTTCTTCCCCTGGTCGGTGGAACTCTTCTGGTGACGGCCGTCGCCGCCGCCGTTGGTGTGCCGGTAGGCTTGGCAACGGCTATCTTTCTCTCAGAATATGCTCCGGATAAATTGCGGAGAGTCATAAAACCGATCCTCGAGATTCTCGCTGGTATCCCGACAGTGGTCTATGGGGTATTTGCGCTTACTTTTGTCACACCCGAGCTGCAGAAGATATTGCCCGACTTGATAATATTCAATGCCCTGAGCGCCGGTCTCGTGATGGGTCTGATGATAACCCCAATGGTATCGTCCCTTAGCGAGGACGCCATGCTAGCAGTGCCCCGGTCCCTGCGGGAGGCCGCCTATGCTTTGGGGGCCACCAGGTTGGAGGTGGCACTCCGGGTTGTGGTCCCTGCGGCTCTGTCCGGCATCGTAGCGGCATTCATCCTGGCTATATCGAGGGCCGTCGGCGAGACGATGCTGGTCACCATCGCAGCGGGAGCGACCCCACGGCTGACCATCAACCCGTTGGAGAGCATCCAGACCATGACCGCATTTATCGTCCAGCTAAGTCTTGGAGAGACGCCCCATGGTTCTCTCGAGTTCAATACTATTTTCGCGGTTGGACTGCTCCTCTTTCTAATTACCTTGGTGATGAACGTAGCCGGTCATTTCGTGGTGCGTCGTTGGCAGGAGAGGTATTGATGCGGCGAGATAGCGTAGATTTCAGGTACAGGCTCTCCTTTCGTCGATCTTTAGGGGGCGTCTTTTACGGGGTCTTTCTACTGGCTGTTTTGATAGGCATAGCCGGCTTGATTGTTCTCCTGGTAGACGTCCTGGTGGATGGCCTACCCTGGCTTAGCTGGCACTTTATTACCGATTATGCCTCCCGTCGTTCAGCCGAAGCGGGGATCCGGGCAGCGTTGCTGGGCACTGTATGGCTTATGGTCCTCACGGCTGCCCTCACAGTGCCCGTGGGCATCGGGGCGGCTATTTATCTCGAAGAGTACGCTCCAAAGAACTGGCTTACTCGACTCATCGAGATCAACATTTCCAACCTGGCTGGAGTCCCTTCGATCGTCTATGGTCTCTTAGGCCTGGCTCTGTTCGTGCAGTGGATGGACCTGGGCAGGTCCCTTCTTGCTGCCGCGCTCACCCTTTCACTGCTGGTCTTGCCAATCGTCATCCTGGCATCGAGGGAAGCTATCCGCGCGGTTCCCGGGACCCATCGAGAAGCCGCATTTGCTCTCGGAGCCACACAATGGGAGGTCGTTAAGGGGGTAGTAATGCCCTCGGCATTGCCCGGGATGCTGACAGGGGTGATCTTGGCCATGTCGAGAGCCATCGGTGAGGCGGCGCCGATCCTCGCTATAAGCGCACTGGTATTTGTGTCCTTTGACCCCACCAGCCCACTGGACAGATTCACAGTTTTGCCTATACAGATTTTCAACTGGGTAGCGCGACCTCAAGGTGACTTTAGAGGCTTGGCGGCCGCGGGTATAATCGTGTTATTGATCATCCTTCTGTCGATGAACTCGATTGCTATTTTCCTCCGCAACCGCTATCAAACAAGGTCCGGAGAATAATATGGAAGATGGCGACTTTGTACTAACTAGCAAGGGCCTGCACGTCTGGTATGGAAGCTTCCGTGCCCTGAAGGACGTGAATGTCGAGGCGAAACGGAACAAGGTGCTTGCTCTGATAGGCCCTTCGGGCTGTGGCAAAAGCACGCTGCTACGCTGTTTTAACAGGATGAATGATCTGATTCCAGGCTCCCGGATCGATGGCCAGGTGCTATTCAACGGCAATGATATATACGGGCCATCGGAAGATCCCACGGAGATACGCTCCAGAATAGGGATGGTGTTCCAGAAGCCCAATCCCTTCCCCAAGTCCATCTTCGAAAACGTCGCCTTTGGCCTCCGGATCAACGGATATCGTGGAAACATGCCGGAAGCGGTAGAGCGGTCCCTTAGATGTGCGGCGCTCTGGGATGAGGTCAAAGATCGGCTTCACAAGAGCGCTTTCACCCTCTCAGGGGGGCAACAGCAGCGCCTGTGCACGGCCAGGGCCCTCGCTGTAGAGCCGCAGGTTATCTTGATGGACGAGCCGGCCTCGGCCCTCGACCCCATCGCCACTCTCGCAATAGAAGAGCTGATTCGGGAACTGGTCCAGGATGTAACAATTGTCATCGTCACCCACAATATGCAGCAGGCTGCGCGGGTCTCCGACGAAACGGCTTTCCTGATGATGGGGGATGATAGGGCCGGATACCTGGTAGAATGGGGCCTTACCAACGAAATTTTCACCAACCCCAAGGACGAACGGACTGAAGCATACATCACGGGCCGGTTCAGCTAGGGGAAGGAGGGAACCATGCCAAGAGCAGACTTCGATAGGGACCTCCGGACACTCCAGGACGACTTGCTCGAGTTGGGTAGCATGGTGGAGAAGTCCATCGACCGTGCTCTGGATGCCCTTAAGAATCGTGATCTGGAGGCTTCCCAGCAGGTTGTTAAGGACGACGATTTAATCGACAACAAAAGATTTGAGCTTGAGAACGCCTGTATTTTGTTAATCGCCACCCAACAGCCGTTGGCCGCGGACCTACGAACCCTCATTACTGTCCTGCATATCGCCGTCGAGCTGGAGCGAATGGGTGATTACGCCGAGGGTATCGCCCACATCAGTCTCATGATGGGCGACAAACCGCCTCTGAAGCCCCTCATAGATATACCCAGAATGGCTGAAATGGCGACGACTATGCTCAAACGAAGCCTGGATTCTCTCGTGAATCGGGATGTCGAGCTGGCCAGGCAGGTCTGTAACGACGACGACGAGGTGGACGCCCTCTACGACCAGATTTACCATGAGCTTCTGGAATTCATGATCCAGGACCCAAAGACCATCGAAAGGGCAACCCACCTGCTCTGGGTAGCTCATGACCTGGAGCGTGTGGCGGACAGGGCGACCAACGTCGCCGAGAGAGTCGTCTTCCTTGTTACAGGGAAGATGGAAGAGATCAACGTCTCCAAGTACTAGTTGGTTTTCAGGGCTGCTTCCCCGCCGCGATATGCACGAAATAAAGGCTACGGTGAACCGGCTTCACGCTGATATGAGCATTGTAGCTGTTCGAGACAATACGCCCAGGATGTTAAGGACAAGCTGATTAATTGCGGATAAAGCCAGCGTTGAAATACTCCCCTATTATCTTAGGTACGCCGTCTGAGTGAAAATACTGAATATTGACCTGGTTTATTCGCTTCAGAAGATGACATTCTATTTGTTAGGTCGTTGACTAGTTCGTCGAAGGACATAAGAAGATGGCCCCAGTATCCACCGGGGCCATCTTCGGAACACCTATTCTATTCTGGCGCTCCCCCTATTATCTACACAGCCTTACGGGACTGTCATCCTTACCGCGCTCTGTCAACGGTCCACGCCGCGCTCTATCAGCGGTCTACATATTCGGTGGGAGCGGTTGATACGCATGGCTGGCATAATACCTAGATACACTCCTTAGCCTGCACCAACCATGCCCGGATAAGGGTAGATCCACATATGATTCAGCTCGAATAGCCTAACCATCTGCACCTCCTTCATATGACTTCCCACCTTTGTTAGGACCTGGAGCACCCTTGTTTCCCATTGAGTGCCTTGTAGCCTTGCTTCCTTTAGGTGCTCCGGTACCCTAACCAAACCGTAGCACGCCCTTTCCGCTCTGTCAAGAGCAATTGTGACGAAATCAGTTCGTTATATATTTCACAATAGCTGTGAATAGTTTCACAATCATCAACGGAGTCAGACGGAAGAGCCCTTCTTAGTAAATTGATGGATGGATTCACTAACCGTTGTGATGACAACAGTCATGACACCATGGGCCACGTTGACGGATTCGTTAAAGTCGCTTAGGTTATATTTAAGAGGCCAAACTGTTGACGTATACAAGCAACGAGTCGATTTCAGCGAAAGCTTCTATCGCAAATATCTAATGCGACATGTGAGCAAGGAGATATGCGATCCTCAAGCCCGGGTTTGACTCATTCGAAGAAATGCCTGCTTTGACGACGCCCAGATCTTGGAGAGTATAAACACGCCGACTTTCATCGGCATCGGATGTCAGTAGACTAAGGAGGGCGTCAATGGCAGCGGAAGCATACATATTCCTCAATGTTGAACCGGTCAGAACAGAGGAGATAGTCTATAAGCTAGGACAAATCCCACGGGCTCTGGTCCGAGAAACCCTAGGACCTTACGATGTGGTCGTGGAACTTGAGGAAGACACAACCGCCGATATCACAGCCGTTGTGCGGACCAAAATCCGGAGCGTCCCTGGCGTGACATCCACAGTTACTTGCATTTGGATTGAAGGCCCGTTCGGGAACGGAGTTGAAGGGGAATAAAATAAGTCATCCAGCGGTCAAGCGACGCTCCTGTCGCGCCTAAGTGCCGACTACGACGCAGGTGACGGTCCTCACAACCCCGCTGAGGGTGTGGATCTCGTCGGTTATCAGATTGCTTATGGAGTTGATGTCCGGTGCCTCTATAACGGCGATTACGTCATAGGGCCCGGTGATATTATCCACCGAGTCTATTCCCCCAACGTTCCTCAGGGAATTAGCTACGTCTCTTGTGTGGCCCACTGAAATTTCGATGAGAATATACGCTTTGGTCGCCATAAATAACCCCCTAAAGGAATCGAGTCGTTACACGCAATGTGGTCTTTAACCCTCGGAGCTGCTAGCGACACCACTTTCTTTCCGCGCGACCACGTGTATTATCGGTAACGCGAATTGGCGTTCCGCCCGGCTGTGTACGTCCTGTCGAAGCCAGCGAGATAGCCCCTCAGGCAAAGTGCTCAAAACGATGGCGTCGTAATTCTCTGGATGTGCCCTAAGATGGTCTTCGATTGCCAGCAGGGGTGAACTGTCACCTACGTTGACACTTGGGACGTTCAGGCCGTTGGTTTTGAACAGCTCAGCAGCTTTCTCACCGCTCCTTTGAGCAATGTCTCTGCTCTCACCCTCTTTCCATATTAACAGGTGATCAACAACAGTGGCTGGGACCAGAATGGTGAACATGGCTTCAGGGTCGTCCCTGGCCAATTGGGACACTCTATCCAGTAATTCGGGACTAACAGCCGTCTGATGCGCAACAACAAGATATCGTGTCATTTGATCACTCCTAATCCTGATAGCCTTCGTGGAGTCAAAGAAACAAAACCAGGCATTTGGCACCTCCGCCAGCTTTCAGGAATTCGCCGACTCGTACTTCGTGTACGGTAAAGCCCCTGGCAGCTAATTCTTTAGACGCGATTGGACAATCGCAACTGGTAACTGCGTGGTTGCCAATTGCTATGGAGTTGCAGACAAACCGTTGAGCTTCTTCGGGTTCTACCGGTATCGCATTGGGAAAGGAGTCGCGTATGGGCATAAGGCCGGCCTCAGTAAACGCTCCCGGATAGTAGATGGCGGTGTTCTCGGATATCGAACAGAAACAGGTGTCCAAGTGATAGTACCAGGGGTCGGCCAGCTCCAGGGCGACGACGTCTTTATCCAACACCTCACCAACGTAATACACGGCGTCCAGGTCGGATCGGAATTTATAGCCCGCGATGATCGAATCTCCGTGTACGAACATGTCCCCCTCGCCTTCAAAGGTTAACCCGGGAGGGAGACGAACAACCTCGTAGTGCCTGGACGCAAACCAAGAACGCCAGTAGGCCTCCTCACGCGTCCGCTCCTTGTGTCGGAAACTGGACGCGACAAACGTTTGGTCGATACACCATCCGGCGTTAGCCGTGAAAACAAGATCGGGAAGTCCCTTGACCGGCTCAATGAGCTCCACTGTTACACCGATTTCTTCCGTTAGAACTCCGTAAAGAGTGTCCCATTGCCTACGGGACAAAGCTTTATCGACTCGCCGGTGACGGTCCATCCACGGATTGATCTCATACTCGACGTTGAAGTGGTCAGGCGGACACATCAGTATCGAGGTTTCACTCACCTCCTCGACCGGTCGCCGGCGAGGAGTGATTTCTCGGAGACCTGTTTCTAGGTACATCGTTACGTGGCCTCGCCGCTCAACCCCTGGGCGAGCTTTATTCCGGATTTATGGTTCACCGTCCATGACACTTGGTGGGTGACTGCTTCCAAAAGGCCGGCCGCCGATGGCGTACCAGTCCCGCTCTTCTTGAGCCCACCAAACGGCAAATGTACCTCGGCCCCAATTGTCGGCAAGTTCACATATCCCACCCCGAAGTCGCATCTCTGTCGTACTTCCCGGATGGCGCGGTAGTCGTTGCTGCAAACGGACAGCGCGAAACCGTATTCGCAGTCGTTATAGATACGCACCGCTTCCTCTAGGTCTTCGAAAGGGATTATCGCGACGTGAGGTCCAAAGACCTCCTCGCGCAGCACCCTGGAGTCGGGACGATGTTTCATCGTGTAGACGAAAGGACGCACGAAATAGCCATTGGTGTGCTCACCGTCAGTTAGTTGACCTCCCTCGAGGAGGACCTTAGCCCCTTCCTCCCTAGCCAGGTCGTTGTAGTATTCGAACTTTTCAACGGCAGGTTGGCTTACTAACGGGCCCATGAACGTGCTTTCATCCAGCGGGTCGCCGATCCGGATCCGCTTTGCTCGGTCGACGAAGGTCTCGACGAATTTTTCGACGATGCTCTCTTGGACTAAAAGACGTTCCGCCGAGACGCAACGCTGTCCGGTCGTTCTGAATGCGGAGATAATCGCGGCGTCGACCGCCAATTCGAAATCGGCCTCGTCGAACACAATCATCGCGGTCTTACCGCCCATCTCGCAGACACAGAACTTGCGATAGTCCTGGGCGCAACGCTCCTTGATCATCGAGCCCACTTGCGCCGAGCCGGTAAAGAGCACCACATCCACCAGCGGGTGGGTTACCAGCCGCCAACCGGCCTCGTCTCCATAACCGTGAACCAGGTTCAAGACGCCTGGTGGCAAGCAGGCTTTTTCAAAATACTCAACGATGCGTTGTCCCGTGAGAGGCGTCTCCTCCGCAGGTTTGAATACAACTGTATTGCCCTCAGTGAGAGATGGGCATATGAGCCATAGTGGAATGGCAAATGGGAAATTCCAGGGGCTGATAGCGGCGACTACACCTTTGGGCTTGCGATGCACGAAGGCGTCCTTCTCCGGGATTTCCGAAGCGAGTATCTCACCTGAAGGGGTGCGTGCCTGGCCGAACCAGTACTGGGCAGTATGGATGCCTTCAATGACATCGGCTCGAGCCTCTGAGATGCTTTTGCCACATTCCCTGCTGATTAACCTGGCGAGTTCCTCCTGGTCAGCTTTCACCAACTGAACGATATTGTCCAGGTATTCAGCCCTCCGTATGCGGGACTCTCCTCGCCAAGCTGGGAATGCTTCGTGTGCCGCGGTGACTGCATCTCCTACAGCCTTAGCCCCGGATCGGGGGAAAACGCCAAGTAGTTCATCGGCGTTGACGGGGTTGCGATCTTCAAAGGTCGACTCAGCGGGTTTCCATCTACCACCGGTGTAATTCATGCCTGTATATGTTGTGGCTATAACCATTTTGAACCTCTCACCAAATGGTGTGTGTTAATTGTCGGTTCTGCTCGTTTGACGATCGGCTTCTTCTGCTACGCACCATCGATGTGGTGGTCTTCCTCCCTTGCTCACAGCCATGCATGTTAGGCATTGAACGGCCAACAGGGCTCCACAGCCGCAAATCGATGCGGCGTGCAGCTCGGTCTCGTGATGGTCAATAAGGTGATGGAGTTGGAAGGACACGCCGTCGATTTTGGCCTGTTTCTTCCATACTATTTTTTGGAACCCTTGTGTTCGAAGAGCTAGGTAAGCAGCCCCACCGTCAACTGGTACATATTCGCGAGCGCATTGAACACACTTATGCTCGACTATTCTTTCTCCTTGGTCGTCGTACTCAATTCGTGTAAGGATACTCCCACCACATTGCTTACACCTTTGCATATCAAAGTTACCTTTAAGAGGCCACCCCGGATTTGCCCCATCATTGCCTTGCTGAAGACAGTCCGTAAATGGCCGATTTGCCTTCCTGAGATTGAGATTCCGTTCTACCATCGAGGACTGGGTCCGGCTCTATCCCAGCTAGGTGTTGACCGCACCTCAGGCAGTAGAGGTACTCGCCTTCCCAGGTCTCCTCAGCCATAATATCTCCGTTACATTCGAAGCAGGCGCCTGGTATCAACTTTAAAGATAGCTCCATATGAACCTCCTTACGCCATCGAATAAACCGGCAATTCGTCCGTCATCAGATATGGCAACGCTTCGTTAGATCTTCGTGGGCATAAGCCCAAGTGGGATGGTGAGAGGAGGAGAATTATCTCGACGTGCTTCAGGCCTATTTCCTCGGCCATTGCCAGCAAATAGTCAGTCTCAGAGGAAACTGGGTCGTGGACTATCAGGAAACCGGTTCCAGGGACAGCGTCCTCGGTTATGTCTATAAACTCGGCACTATGTTCAAGCTGTTTGAAGCACTCCCGAATCTCCCCAATTTCCTGTTCGGCTGGTACACCGTCTTCTACACCTCGGCTCAATAGCAGCGTTCTCACCACCAACACCTCCCATTGAAAGGGCTAACGGGACTTCAGACTCGTTCCAGATTTGCCTCCAGTGCCTTTTCGGCACTAAGGGTAAGATGCGCCAGGGTCTTGCTGTAACGGCGGACGAATACGTCGGCTATGTTTTGGTACACTTGATAACCTATATCAGGATTCTTTGAGCACAAATCGGTGAACTGGATGCAGGGTATGGACAGAACATCCATATCCGTGACTGCCCAGGCTGAAGTGACCGACTCCCCGGTGGTTACGAGCCCCGCCAATGGGAATGAGTCTCCGAACCCTGCTATGCGGACCGTTATGTCGCCAACTCCGGACTCCGCGGACAGTTGAGCCTCGCCGGCAAGTACTACGATCAAGTCATCCGCTGGCTCGCCGGCCTTCGCGATCACGTCCCCTTCCCGGAAGTATGACTCCCGCGCCAATGACGCTATCATTTCTATCTGCTTTTCCGTAAGGTCTCCGAACACGTCGACCTGCTTCAGAAGCTCCATTCGCCCTTCAACCGTAGCGTCCAGGTATATTCTTTCTGGAGCCTCCGCTTCCAACTCTTTGGGGGTGAACACCCTGACATCGATAGGAGCTCGTTTTTTCACCTGCTGGGCAACGCTTCCTTTGATCAGCTTGGCCAGCCCTTTGCGGTCATGGGTGCGCATGGCGATGAGGTCAACCTCCTCGGTTATGGCAAAAGAGGTGATCCCGTCTGCAATGGTACCTGCTATTGTGGCTTCGGACCTCCAGCGGTCCGTCGCTTTCCCAAAGTTCCTGATAACGCCTTGGAGGTAGCTTTTGGCGTTTGCCCGCTCGCTCTCCTCGAACTGCGTTCCATGTATCACCTGTCCGGCTCCAATATTTTTAGTGGCGGATGGGTTTATCACTTTGAGGAAGATCGCCTCACCCTCAGGGGCCAGGATTTCATCGACTATCGGGACTACCTGCTCAGCCTCCGGAGATCCATCTAGGGGCACGAGAATCTTTCTATACATGCCTCACCTCCGATATAGCCTCAAGGGCGCTTATTGGACTCTACCGGGCATTCTCGACGGAAAGTCGATCCCTATGACGTTGATGTTGATCTCCTTAGTTATCAGACCGCAAAGCTCGAGAACCCGCAGGGCCACCATGCGGCGTACCTTTACGGCCATCTCCGGGATGCTGTACCCGTAGATTACTTTGAGGTCCACATCCAGTATGGCTTCGCGCCTTCCCGCCTCCACAGAAACCCCTCTGGACTTTCCGTTATGGCTTCCGAAGCGCTCTGCGATAGCTCTGCGAATGGAGCTTGTGCCCAGAGACGAAACCCCATCTACTTCCCCCGCCGCCACACCGGCTATTGCGCCTATGACCTCGTCATCTATATGGGTGGTACCCCCAACATGGACCTCTTCAAGGAGCTTTAGCTCCTCCAGCCGTGGCCGCATCTCCAACTCTTTAATCATCTGTAGTGTCATGATCCGCCTCCTCCCCACTCGTTTACCGTCGAATAAAGCAATTTCCAGTATACTTTTATAGTTACGAGTTATTATTACCGTACCACGGATACATAGCAGATGTCAACGATAATTGGTTGTGAAATGTTGCACAATCGTCTGTTACGTTTTTCACAATCTCTATGATTCGTAACAAGGTACGGTTTATAATCGATAATCCGTTGACCATCAATGCTGCCTTGCCTAATTAAGTTGAAAAACGAATTTCGTGATCCGACGACGACATCCGGTTAGAACCTGTCGTTACGATTCGATTCCCGTATGTCGGATAGAGGGTTGTGCCCTCTGGACAGATGGCGGCGCGTGCTATCATTATTGTGGGATTTCCCAGCCTGAGGAGATAGAGTATGGATTCTATTCCACTGGCGTTGACGTACGACGACGTTCTCCTGGTGCCGAGATTTTCGTCCATACAGAGGCGCCGTGATGTCGACTGCTCCGCCAAATTCACCAAACAGATCACCCTAAAAACCCCCTTTGTCAGCGCCAATATGGACTCCGTCACCGAGTCATCGATGGCTATTGTCATGGCTGAGTACGGCGGTATTGGTGTGATTCACCGTTTCCTGCCTATCCCGGCCCAGGTTGCGGAGGTCACTAAAGTGAAGAGGTACCAGAGTACCGTCATAGACGCGCCCATACGATTTCAGCCAATACAACCGTTGGTGAAGCATGGCGTCTGATGGAGCAACTGGAGATTCACGGCCTTCCAGTTGTGGACGGCCAGAATAAGCTTTTAGGGATGCTGAGCAACCGGGACTTGCGATTCGCCGACGATGATGCTCTCGTGTCAGAGCGTATGACTCCCAGGGAGCGCCTGGTTGTGGCACCACGGGACATATCGACGGATAAGGCGAAACAAATACTCTCGGAGCATCGACTGGAAAAAACTACCTCAAGTTGACGACCAGGACTGTTTGGTAGGTCTCTTCACAGCCAGGGACCTTTCCAGAGAGTCCGGTTTCGGTCGCTCGACCCGCGACGATAAGGGACGCCTTCGTGTCGCTTCAGCAGTCGGGGTAGTGGGTGACTATCTGGAGCGCTCCCAGGCACTGTTGGAAGCCGGAGTCGATGCCCTCGTAATTGACATAGCCCATGGGGATTCGGCCCACATGCAGTCCGCGATCCATAACTTGCGGGAATTCCTGGGGGATGTCCCGGTGGTAGCCGGAAACGTGGCGACGACCGAGGGTGCGGAAAGGCTGATAAACGCAGGTGTGGACGCCATTAAAGTCGGCGTTGGCCCTGGTTCCATGTGTATAACCCGGCTGGTAGCGGGGGTCGGTGTGCCCCAGTTTACGGCGGTTTTAGAGACCGCTGAGGTGGCTCACAAGCGCGACGTGCCGGTGATTGCCGACGGGGGAATCCGCTTTGCCGGCGATGTCGCGAAGGCGATTGGCGCCGGCGCTTCGACAGTAATGTTAGGGAATCTTCTGGCGGGTACCGATGAGAGTCCTGGCGTAACGATCATGCGCGATGGGTTGAAAATGAAAGTGGCCCGCGGAATGGCGTCCATCGAGGCGGCGGCCGACCGGGTCGTGCGAGATAACCCAGAAAGCGGATGGGCAAGCTGGGGAGAAGCGGCCGAATCCGAAGTCGCGCCGGAGGGAGTACAGGCTCCGGTACCATATCGAGGCAATGCCGGTGAAGTTGTGCAGCAGTTGGTGCGTGGTTTGCGTTCGGGTATGAGCTATAGCGATGCATCTTCCATCGAGGAAATGTGGAGCAAGGCGCGGTTCTTGCGGCAGACGGAGGCGGGGATTCGCGAATCCGGCCCCATGACGTGGGTGGCTTCTAGCTATTTTTAACCCTCCAAAGAGGCGACTTTTTCTCTCCCGAAGAGGGTGAGGACCGAATTGACACCATCCAGCGCTCCCTGCATCAGCCGAGTGCGCCGCGTTTCCAGACGCGGGATGTTGAACGTACCCACTGGGGCCATGACTCCCAACAGGTGGGGCGCGGACTCCGGTGACCTGTCCGATTCCTGCAACTTGACGAGGCCGTTTACCTTAGGGTCGAACCTCGTTCGAAAGTATTCTGCCAGCTTAACACTGCGCCTCTTTATATGTGGCAGTATCACCAGCCGCTCGAAAATATTCAGGCGTCTTCGTGCTAGTCCTCGCGGCCTGCTGCGAAGGACCAGCAGATGGGTACAGCGGTCTGCCAGAGCTGATTTGATGGCGAAGGGGTCTACGATGCCGGAGTCCCAATAACTCTGGCCGCGGTATTCTAGCGGGTCTCCTCCGGCTGCCCAGGGCATTCTTGCGCTGGCGTGCAAAGCATTTAGCAAATCCAAGCCGGACTGAAACTGGTCGAGGACCTCTATCTCGCCACGCTCAACCGAGGACGCTAGAACCTTCAACGGCACGGACGAATTAACGACGGCTTCGCAGTCCAAGACTGCTTCTTCGGTCATCACGATGCCGCAGAGAAATTGAAGGTCAACAACGGGCTTGCCCCAGAGCATCCTCAATAAATTGGTGAACTTCCGGTTATTGATGTGGCCATAGTAAATGGTCATGCCGTATCCTGCCTGACCCGCGATGAAATAGGCGCCATTAGACGAGCGTAGACAGAATCGAAAACGTCCTTGAGGCCCAGCATCTCGAGACCGGTCACCATCCCTGCGGTGACAACTCCCCTCATCGCTCCGCCTTCTATCGCGAGGCCTAGCTTGAAAGGGTCCTTCCGCTGGCCCGGTTTATCTCGGGCATCGGTCCGCCTTTTGATTAGCTCCAGGATTGGATGAACAGGTTCAGCAGCTATGGCGGGTTACCCCAACGGTCGTAGAATGTTACCTCTTCCACTGGCTTACGGCGGTTGGGCCTAAAAGCGTCGGGGTCTTCCGGATACCCCATCGGGATAAGGGCAGCAGTCCGAACTTCTGGGGGGATGCCCAGGATCTCTTTGATCTGCGTCTCGCTGACGACGTGCACCGTCGTTAAAGTGGTACCTAGACCGACGGCCCGTGCCGCCAGCAATAAGTTCTGTACGGCCGGATAAATGGAGGCACCGCGTGTCGCCTCGACAGCCCGCTGTTCGTCTTCTCCTGTCGGCCGCGGCGTAGCACCTTCTCCCAAGCAAGCCAGGATTAGCACCGGGGCGTCGGCCATGTGGTCTGCCGTATACTTCCAAGTCTCGAAAAGGCGTGGGTCCACTGGTATGGCTTTAGGGTCCCGGCGCATCGCGGTACGGCCGTGCCAGGTCGTCCCGTAAATCTCGCCGATCTTGCTTTTGACGCCGGGGTCTCGGATTACTATGAAATACCAGGCCTGTCTGTTGCTTCCGCTCGGCGCGCGGATCGCCGCGTCCAGCACCTTCGTTATCAGCTCGTCGGGGACCGGTGTGGGCTTAAATCGTCGGATCGCCCGTTGGGTCCGCATAGCCTCGAATATTCCCATCTCGTTTGGCAAGCTCACCTCCTAGTACTCAGTCAACTTGGTTTTGGGATTTGTTTAAGAAAGGGGCCAATTGAGCTATCCCGCCTGGTGGGAAGTGTTGATGGCGGGGGTGGCAATGATGGTCAGGGACAAATACGCGGTGCGGCTGGCACAGGAACAACGGGAGGAGCTCCAGCGACTGATCCGGGTTGGCAAAAACTCAGCCCGAGTGACCGCTAGAGCGCGGATTCTCCTAAAGAGCGACGACGGTTGGGCGGCACCCCAAGCGGCCGAAGCTTTGGATGTGGCCCTGAGCACCGTATACCGGGTCAAGCAGCGCTTTGCCGAAGAAGGGTTGGAGAGGGTTTTGCAGGACCGTCCCCAGGCCAACCGGCCCCGGAAGTTGGACGACCGGGGCGAAGCCCACCTGATTGCTTTGGCCTGCAGCCCGCCGCCGGAAGGGCATGACCACTGGACCCTGCGTCTGCTGGCCGGGAAGGTGGTCGAGTTGGGGCTGACGCCCTCCATGTCCCACGAGGGGGTGCGCCAGCGTCTCAAAAAAACGCCCTCAAGCCGTGGCAGAAGAAGGAGTGGTGCATTCCCAAGGTGAGCGCGGAATTTGTGGCTAACATGGAGGATGTCCTGGATCTCTACGCCGAACCCTATGATCCCCAACGTCCGGTGGTTTGCTTTGACGAGACATCCACCCAGTTGTTGGCGGAGACCCAGCCCGCTCTGCCGCCCCGGCCGGGACTTCCGCTGCGGCAGGACTACGAATACCGGCGGGAGGGTACCCGCAACCTGTTCTTGGCCTGCGAGCCCTTGGCGGGTTGGCGAGAGGTGGCGGTCACGGAGCGGCGCACGATGCAAGACTTCGCCCGCCGGATGCGCTGGCTGGCGGATGAAGCCTACCCGGAAGCCGAGGTGGTAAGGGTTGTCTTGGACAATCTCAATACCCATCGCCGGGCATCGCTGTACGAGACTTTCCCGGCTGAGGAAGCCCGGAGGATTGCCAGGCGGCTGGAGTTTCATTACACGACCAAGCACGGGAGTTGGTTGAACATGGCGGAGATCGAGTTCAGCGTCCTGTCCCGCTCCTGCCTGAAGCAGCGGCTCTCCGGCGAGGAGGCCCTCAGGAGGGAAGTCGATGCTCTGGTCAAGGAGCGCAACGCCGCCAGAGCCACCATCAACTGGCGGTTCAACACCCGGGACGCACGAACCAAACTTCACCGCCTTTACCCTTCCGATTTTACGGTTGACTGAGTACTAGGTACAGGGGTATGACTAGCCGGATTATAGGCCCAGCACCTTGCCGTAACAAGAGCAACGTTGCCCGTTGACAGCACCTGCGGTCACAATTACACTCGCACCAGCTTTTAGGAGAAGGACTGGGAGGACACTGTGGAAGCGAAGCAGATAGCGGAAGAGACCCTTCGGGAGCTGGAGGAGGAAATAGGGCGAGCCATGGAAGGGCTTACGTCGGAAGAGCTTGCCTGGCGGCCCAGCGAACAGGCTAACTCCATCGGCTTCATTTTCTGGCACACCTGGCGTGCCGAGGACGTTTGGGTCAGCGACTTCGCTCTGAACCAGCCCAGCGTTTTCCAAAGGGACGGCTGGGCAGAGAAGTGGGAGCTGCCACCCAAAGACACCGGTTACGGTTACACTCCCGAGCGGCTCGCGGCCTTTAACATCCCACCTATCGATGAGTTGTGGGAATATCACGGAGCCGTCCGCAAGCAGAGCCTTGACCACCTGAATTCCTTGAGTCCTTCGGATTTCGACCACAAGCCAACCACCAGCAATCTCAGACGACAGGGCTACACCATCGGTCGTATGTACGGTCATTTAATCTGCGAGATTGGCCAACACGTTGGACATATCTGGTACCTCCGAGGCCTTCAACGAGGTATCGACAAATAAACTTCTGTTCCCCAAAAAGCTCTTGCTCTACGCTTTCTAGCTGGCTTGGATGACGCTCCAATGTAGCGTGGCCCGAATACCGACCATCGTTTAGAAGAGGTTTATTTGATAGTCGGAGTTCCCAAAGAGACATATCCAGGCGAGCGGCGGGTTGCTCTTGTGCCCGCCGTGATTGCCACTATGGTGAAAGCCAAGCTGGAAGTCCTGATAGAAAAGGGCGCAGGCGTAGAAGCTGGATTCCTCGACGACTCATATGGAGAGCAGGGCGCCAAGGTGGTTGGAGAACGGCGCGACCTTTTCTCCTGGGCCGATGTTATCGTGCAGGTGCGGGGCCTCGGCGCCAATCCAGAGGCGGGCAGCTCTGACTTAGATCTGATGCGGCCGGGCCAGGTGATAATCGGGCTCTTGGACCCTTTGGGGAACCCAGAAGCCGCTCGTGAACTATCGGCGAAAGAAGTCACAGCCTTTGCCCTTGAACTTGTCCCGCGCATCAGCCGGGCCCAGTCCATAGACGTACTTAGCTCTATGGCAACCATAGCTGGATACAAGGCAGTGCTTCTGGCTGCCAGTTCCCTCCCCAAGATGTATCCCATGATGATGACGGCCGCCGGGACCATCACTCCGGCCAAGGTGTTCGTGGTCGGGGCGGGTGTGGCTGGGCTGCAAGCCATAGCCACTGCCCGCCGCCTTGGAGCCGTGGTCCAGGCCTATGACGTCCGGCCTGCGGTAAAAGACCAAGTGCAGAGCCTTGGCGCAAAGTTCATCGAGCTAGAGATGGAGACCGAAACGGCGGAGGGCGCCGGGGGATACGCGAAAGCCATGGACGAGGATTTCTACCGGCGTCAGCGGGAGCTGATGACTAAGGTGCTTGCAGAAAGCGACGTTGTCATTACCACGGCCGCGGTTCCGGGCAAGAAGTCACCGGTCCTTGTCACCAAGGAGATGGTAGGGGCGATGCGTCATGGTTCCGTTATAGTCGACCTGGCGGCCGAAGGTGGAGGCAACTGCGAGCTGACCAAGCCGGGGGAAGAGGTTATATCCGACGGTGTCACCATCTTGGGTCCCTTGAACCTGCCATCCACTATCCCCTACCACGCCAGCCAGATGTACGCACGAAACCTGACGTCCTTCTTACAGAACCTTGTCAAGGATGGAGAGGTAAATCTGAGCCTGGAAGACCAGATCGTTAAAGAGTCTTTGCTGACGCATCAGGGTGAGGTGACCAATGCCCGGGTGCGGGACCTGTTAGGTCTGCCTGCGTCGGCAACGTCAGAAGCCGGATCACCTAGCAATGAAGGGGGTGGTTCCTGATGGAAATGTTCGTAATATCCCTCACCATCTTCGTGCTGGCTCTCTTTTTGGGGTTCGAGGTTATCACAAAGGTGCCTCCTCTACTACACACTCCCCTCATGTCTGGGGCCAACGCCATTTCAGGAGTAACTCTGGTTGGCGCGGTCGTGTCGGCCGGCGCGGATGAGACCACCTTGGCCACCATTCTCGGATTCCTGGCTGTGGTGATGGCTACGGTTAACGTAGTTGGGGGATTCCTGGTGACCCATCGTATGCTCCAGAAGTTCCGCAGGAAGCAATAGGATGTCCGACGAATACATAAGCCTATTTTATGTCTTGGCCGCCGTCCTATTCATCCTGGGCCTTCGAGATCTGTCTCATCCCAAGACTGCGGTACGCGGCAACCTCATGAGCGCCTCCGGGATGCTCCTGGCGGTAATAGTCACCCTCTTCAACGAGGATATCGTCGAGTTCGAGTACATAATTATCGGTGTCGTTGTTGGAGCGCTCATCGGCGTGGTTCTAGCCGCAAGGGTGCAAATGACGGCCATGCCCCAGTTGGTGGCCCTATTCAACGGCTTTGGAGGCGCCGCCTCGGGGTTGGTAGCCGGAGCGGCCCTGGACGAGGCTATCGTGCCTGCGACTATCCTTGCTGCCGGTTCCCCCGACGCCCAGTTCACGATAGCCACAGGTGCGTCGACACTGATCGGAGGAGTTACCCTGCTGGGCAGCCTGGTTGCCTTTGGCAAGCTCCAGGGACTCATCTCCGAGCGCCCCATGCTCCTTCCTGGAAGGCATTTACTCAACGCGGTGCTGGCTGCGGTATGTATCGGACTGGTTGTGTGGCTTGCCGTGGATACGGATTCCATGCTCCCATTCTGGATATTAGCTGCCGTCGCCGCCGTCTTCGGTGTCAGCCTTGTCATTCCCATAGGCGGGGCCGATATGCCCGTCGTTATCTCCCTTCTAAATTCCTACTCCGGCCTGGCGGCAGCGGCAACCGGGTTCGTTCTGGACAACAGCGTCCTGATAGTCGCGGGTTCCCTGGTCGGAACCGCAGGCTTGATACTCACGATGATCATGTCCAAGGCGATGAACCGCTCTCTGCCCAACGTACTTTTTGGTGGAGTGGGGGCTGCGGTGGTCAGCGTCGCCGATAGCGGGGATGTATACGAAGGGAAGGTTAAATCCACTTCCGCCGAAGAGGTAGCCATGCTGTTGGAAGATGCCAGACGTGTCGTAATCGTGCCGGGGTTCGGCATGGCCGTTGCCCAGGCCCAGTACGCCGTGCGAGATCTGACAAACACCCTGGAGTCCAGGGGTGTGGAGATCGAGTTCGCCATCCATCCAGTCGCGGGACGCATGCCGGGGCATATGAACGTGTTGCTTGCCGAAGTCGATATATCCTACGAAAAGCTTAAGGAAATGGACGAGGTAAACCCCACTTTCCCGGAAGCAGACGTTGTCCTGGTCATCGGCGCCAACGACGTGGTAAACCCAAAGGCTAGAGACTCCGAAGACCCGTCCAACCCCATTGCCGGGATGCCGATCCTCGACGTGGACAGGGCCAGGACCGTTGTGGTGATCAAACGCAGCCTCAGTCCAGGTTTTGCAGGCATCCCCAATCCGCTGTTTGCCGCCGACAACACCCTGATGTTTTTCGCTGATGCCAAGAAAGCGGTCTTAGACCTGGTCGCTGCCGTCAAAGAAACTTAAGATTCGGCAGGCTCTCCCCAAACTGGCGACCCGGTAGTATAATGCCACCAAATCCACGCCTGTCGTGATGAGGAGGAGCCATGCCAAAGGTTTTTGTTCAAGCCCCCAGGACCAGGTATTCGCCGCAATATCCGACTTTCCCCGCCACGCCAAGTGGTGTATGCACTCTGTAGTTATCGAAGCTGTAGGAAAAGCAGAGCCAAAAGTAGGCAGCCAGTACACCTCTCTCCACGCCAAAGCCAAAGCTCCTGATCAGATAACCATTTCGGCAATAGCTCCGAATGAAAGGATTAGCTACCGCGTCGTTATGCCGAACGGTTGGGAAGTAGAGAATTCAATGAGCGTGTCGGCGCAAGGCGACGGCACCGTTGTGACTCGCAAAGGCTCGTTTACAAAGCTTCCGCTAATGTGGCTCCCGTTGAAGCTGATGACCCCAATGATCGGGAAAATGACGGATGGCAAGTTCCTGAAGAACATGAAGGCCGACTCAGAGATGCCTTCCCAGGAGCCTGCGAAAACACCCGACTCCGACGAATAAAGCAAAGATTCTCATAACCTCGCTCATGATGAGCCGCCAGCGGGGATTTTGCAGATAGATGGATTCTGATGGTTCTTTTGGAGGTGGCGCATGTCTAAGTATCTTGTCAAGGCGTCGTATACCCAAGAGGGGCTGAAAGGCTTACTTAAAGATGGGGGCACTAAACGACGTGCCGCCGTTGAACAGGCAGTGCAAGGCATGGGGGGCAAACTGGAGGCATTCTATTTCGCCTTCGGCGAGACCGACGTGTATGCGATTGCGGACATGCCTGACAATATTACAGCCGCCGCTATCTCTATAGCTGTTACCGCCAGTGGGACGGTTCGGGCCACTGCGATCGTTCTCATTACACCGGAAGAGATGGACCAGGTCGTAAAGAAAACCATCAGTTACCGCCCGCCGGGAACCTAGCCGCCGGCTGTTAAGCTCACCCCACCGGCAAAATCCCAAGGGACGGTGTGTTGAGCATCCCATTTTCCACCAATCAGTACCGGTATACGGAAGAAGCTCCCGCAAGCCCAGGGTCTTTCGATTCTCCCTTACTGTCATTGCGAGCGGAGCGAAGCAATCTCTTGTTCCTCCCGGGAGATTGCTTCAGGGCGTTGCCCTTCGCAATGACAATCGAAAGACCCTGCCCGTAAGCTGGCCTCGGTTCCCTATATGCTATAATCGATTTGGGTGTTGGCCTTTCGGGGCCAATTTTTTTCGCCCAGGTTGTTTTACATATATGCCGCAAGATATCAGAAATATCGCCATCATCGCCCACGTAGACCACGGCAAGACTACTCTTGTAGACGCCATGCTCAAGCAAAGTCAGATCTTCCGAACAAACCAGCAGGTGGGCGAGCTAATACTGGACAGCAACGATCTGGAGCGAGAGAAGGGCATAACCATCCTCGCGAAGAACACGGCCATTGTCTATCGCGGGGTGAAGATCAACATTATCGACACGCCGGGTCACGCCGACTTCAGCGGCGAGGTCGAACGGGTGTTGAATATGGCCGACGGCTGTCTGCTGGTCATAGACGCGGTGGATGGCCCGATGCCCCAGACACGGTTCGTGCTACAGCATGCCCTTCAGATGGGGCTCAAACCGATCGTCGTCATCAACAAAATCGACCGACCCTCCGCCCGACCGGTGGAGGTGGCCGACATGATACAGGACCTCTTCCTTGAGCTGGCCACAGACGCCGAGCAACTGAGCTTTCCTATCCTGTATTCCGCGGCCAAGGCGGGGTATGCCCTGGCGGACCTGGAAGACGAGCCCCAGAGCATAGCGCCCCTTTTCGAGGCTATCCTCAGTCATATTCCAGCACCATCGGGTGATGTTAACGGTGGCTTCCAATTGCTAGTGGCAGCGCTGAACTATGACAACCACCTGGGACAAATCGCCGTAGGACGCATCGCCCGGGGAAAGGTGGCGGTTGGAGACCCGCTGGCCCGCATCATGAAGGACGGCACGACAACCCTCCATAAGGCCGCCAAACTTTTTATTTACGAGGGGCTCTCACTAAAGGAGGTCGCCGAGGCTGAAGCGGGAGAGATTATTGCCCTGGCAGGTCTGGACAATGTGGCTATCAGCGACACTATTACCACGGTTGATAGACCGGAAGCGCTGCCCAATATCGACATCGGACAGCCGACAGTCCAGATGACCTTTGGGGTGAATACCTCGCCCTTCGCCGGACAGGATGGGCAATATGTAACCTCCCGTCAGCTAAAAGCGCGACTCATTGCTGAGCTACGGACCAATGTAAGTCTGCGTGTAGAGGACACCAGCAGGGCCGATGTGGTCCTGGTCTCAGGCCGGGGCGAGTTACACTTGGCAATCCTTATAGAAACAATGCGCCGGGAGGGGTTCGAGTTCCAGGTTTCCAAGCCGGAGGCCATTGTTAAGGTGGTTAATGGACGGAATCTGGAGCCCTTCGAGCTGCTGGTGATGGATGTTGACGAAGAGAGCATCGGAGTGTTGACCGAGAACCTCTCCTCGCGGCTGGGACAGATGACGGATATGCTCAGCGATGGTCAGGGGCACGTGCATCTCGAGTTCAAAATACCCACGCGGGGGCTTATAGGCTTCCGGAGCTTCTTCCTGAAGGCAACTCGGGGCAATGGAGTAATGAACAGTGTCTTTACAGGGTACGAGCCGTCGCACGGCGAAGTGAAGTCCACACGCACAGGTGCCCTGGTCGCCGCCGAAGCGGGTGTGGCAGTCACTTATGGACTGAACAACGCCCAGCAACGTGGGATGACTTTCATCGAGCCCGGGGCTCCGGTCTATGAGGGTATGGTCGTCGGCGCGCACGCCCGTGATAAAGACCTGGCAGTGAACGTCTGCAAAGAAAAGAAGCTAACAAACATGCGGGCTTCCACGGCCGACATCTCCGTAAAACTCACCCCGCCGGTGAGGATGAGCCTGGAAGAGGCTCTTGACTTCGTAGCCGAAGACGAGGTTTTAGAAGTCACCCCCAAAAACATTCGCCTCCGCAAACGTTTCCTGTCCAACCAGGATCGCCATAAACTTATGGCTGGAAAGGCTCCAGCTCATGCAGGCCGGTAGCAATCTAAAGACTCCTTCAGCTCCTTGACGATCTCCAGCAACCTTGACTACCTCAGCGCTTCCCACAACCCGCCTGCGATAATCAAAGACCCAAGAGCCAGGACGAAGGCACCAAAGTTGATCTTCTGAGCTGCGGCAAGTACGGCCTGGATAGCTACCAGGCCAACGACAAACGCTATGCCGGCTGCCACCAGAGCTTCTCCGGACGAGGCGAACCCTGAGTCCAAACCGGCATACAACGCCGCGCCCAGGGTAGCTGGAACGCTCATCAGGAAGCTAAGCACCAGCGCTTCCCTTCGCTCTACCTGTCTTGCGAGCAGCAAGCTGACTGTCATCCCCGAGCGACTCAGTCCGGGGATCACGGCGACTCCCTGGGCCAGTCCGGCGAGTATGCCGTCCGACATTGACAGGTCACCCCGCTCTCGGGATCCGGCTTGACGGCGCCTTAGCTGTACAATCCCTGTGACCAGCATGGCCACGCCAATTACAACCATGGCCGCAGCACCGGCCCGATTTGAGACCTCGTTGAGGGCCACCAACAGCGGTATGCCGACGACACCGCTGGCTATAGTAGCCACTACCAGGAACGATAGTAATGGTGAGGGCTTGCGGGGCGTTGTGATCAGCTCTCGAACGATCCCGGCCACTTCTTTGCGGAACACGATCAACACGCAAGGCACAGTCCCAAGGTGGAGCCAGAGGGCGAAATCGACAGCCTCCTCGAAAGAGCTATCTTTGATGAAGTCGTATGTGGCAGCGACAATCCCTTGAGAGCTAATAGGAAGCCACTCAGTGATGCCCTGCAGGAGTCCCAGGAGAGCTCCTACCCCCATGTCAGGAGATCTCCTGGCCTATAAGCGCGCGGAAATCGTAATAGATCTTTTTAATAAAGCCTAATTTCGTTAAAGACGGTGTTGTGTTCATATCTGGGCTTTAGCCAAGCTTACGGATTTGCACGCTCAATACGCAAGCCATCCTGGCATGCCTATGGCTTCAATATTGTTGAAGCCATAGGCCGATATATTTGGGTTACCTCTGCAGGTTTGCTCCCACCAATGCCACGTCCAGGATGTTGACGATCCCATCGTCGTTCAGGTCTGCGTCCGGGTTTGACGTGCCAAGGGCGGCAGCCACGACCTTCATGTCGCCGAAGTTGACGACGCAGTTTCCATCGGCGCCCCCTGGGATGGGGATTTGGGGAGCGACGCACAGGATTACGAGGCCAGTCCTGCCGTCGGCCACGAGGGCCAGGTCGTCCTTCACCGCCACGCCAGCGGCTCCCCCATGTGTGTCAAAGAAGCCAACCTCAGCCGGGCTGGTGGGGTCGCTTATGTCGATAACCCGCAGACTACCGGCGTCGGCCACGAGGGCCAGGTCGCCTTTCACCGCCAAGCCTAGGGCGTTGTCCGGGGTGTCGTAAAACCCCACCTGCGAGGGGTTGGCTGGGTCGCTTACGTCTATCACCCTCAGACCAGCAAGCTCGTCAACCACGAGGGCCAGGTTCTCTTTGACCGCCACGCCCCTGGCAGAGCTTGTGGTATCGTAGAAGCCCACCTCCTCCGGGTTGGCCGGGTCGCTTATGTCTATGATCCGCAGCCCAGTCCCGTCGGCCACGAGGGCGAGGTCGTCCTTCACAGCCACGCTGTAAGCTGTCCCTAGGGTATCGTAGAAGCCCACCTCGACTGGGTTTGTGGGGTCGCTTATGTCTATTACCCGCAGGCCGCCAGAGGAGGCAGCCAAAAGGGCCAGGTCATCTTTGACCGCCACGCCCCTGGCTCCGCCCGGCGTATCGTAAAAGCCAACCTCAGCCGGGCTGGTGGGGTCGCTTATGTCTATCACCCGCAAACCAGCGTCGAAGTCAGCCACGAAGGCCAGGTCGTCTTTCGCCGCGACACCTAGGGAGTTGCCCGGCATATCCACGGAGCCCATCTCGGCGGGGCTTGCAGGGTCTGAGAAGTCGATCACCCTTAGTGCATCCCCATTGGCCACTAGCGCCAAGTTACCTGACACAGCCACGTTGCTCGCGTTGCCCGGTGTGTCGAAGAAGCCTATCTCTGCCGGACTTGTAGGGTCAGAGACGTCGATCATCCTGAGACCTGCGTCGTAGTCTGCTAATAGAGCCAAGTCGCCCGAGAGTACCACATCGAAGGTCAAAGCACCTAGGCTGGCGAAGAAGCCCACCTCTGCGGCCGCTGAGGGATCTGAGAAATCAATCACCCTTAGTCCTCCGAATACAGTAGCGACAAATGCCAGGTTTCCCGAGATAACAACGCGAGCGGGTAAATCCGGCATGGCGAGGAAGCCCACCTCTGCGGGCGCTGAGGGGTCTGAGAAGTCTACTATCCGAAGGCCCGCGAGGAAGTCGGCCACAAGTACCAGGTCGCCTGAGATGGCGACTCCAACACCGTAGAACATGGCCAGGAATCCCACCTCGGTGGGGTTCCTGGGATCTGAGAAGTCGATTACATACAGGCCTCCTCTGCTGGCCACTAATGCCAGGTCCCCCGAGATAGCCACGCCAAAGGCCGAGTCCGGTGTCTCAAAGAAGCCGACCTCTACAGGGTCTGTGGGGTCGCTTATGTCTATAATCCTGAGTCCCCCGGTTCGGTCACCCACCAAAGCCAGGTCTCCCGATACCGCCACTTCATACGCGCCAGCGCCGCCGCCCGGTGTGTCCAGAAAGCCAACTTCCGCAGGGCTGGCCGGGGCCGAGACGTCTACCACCCTGAGGCCCGCCTCGCCATCCGCCACCAGAAGGAGGTCGCCAAAAAGAGTGAGTCCCCAGACCAGTCCAGGAGTCACTACCTCTCCCACCTTGGTGGGGTTGGTTGGGTCCGTCATATCTAGGATGAGTACCACGCTCCCGGAGCTCAAGAAGGAGTAAGGCGTCCCGTCAATCACCCCGGTGCCGCCTAGCTCTGCGGTCGCTACCGCGTGGGCAGGCCCATAAGGCCAGCGGCCCACCAGCTCCACCTCGATGGTGTCGACTACGCAATCCCCGTCGCCATCTCCAGGTATAGGAATTTGGGGCGCGACGCAGAGGATTGCGAGGCCAGCGTCGTGGTCAGCCACGATGGCCAGGTCGTCCTTCACCGCCACGCCAACGGCTCCCCCAGGGGTGTCAAAGAAGCCCACCTCCACAGGGCTGGTTGGGTCGCTTACGTCTATCAACCGCAGGCCAGTGAAGTAGTCGGCCACCAGGGCCAGGTCGTCCTTCATCGCTACACCTTGGGCTACGCCCGGAGTGTCGTAGAAGCCCACCTCCACCGGGTCAGTCGGGTCGCTTATGTCTATGACCCGTAGGCCAGCTTCGTCGTTGGCTACCAAGGCCAGGTTGCCTGTGGCAGCCAGGCCCCTAACGACGCTTGGTGTTACGATGCTAGATACGAGGTTGGGGTTGGCCGGATCGGTGATATCTAGCACCAGCAAAGCGCCTCCGGAGCCAAGGAGGGTGTAGGGCGTGCCACCGATCTCGGTGCTGACTACCGCAAAGGCAGGGCCGAAGGGCCAGCGGCCCACCAGCTCCACCTCGGCTGATTCTGCTGCTCCCACTGGGCTGCTCTTGGCTACCAATCCAGGCGCGCCAATGGCTACCAGCGCAATGGCAATGCCCAGAACGAGTACAATAATCTGTCGTTTTGAGGTCCTCATATCACCTCTTTTGGGTTAGCGACGTCTCTTGCCTCTGGCACTCCGCACGGCCTAATCTGTGATGGTATTAAGGTGCCGTGCCCAGGAAGCTGAATATCGAAGTAATGTACCACTTCTTCTGCCATCAGGATAGCGGCGCATCCAGCGGACGAACCCTGGCAACGATGCGCAAGCAGGCTGTCGGCTTCACCAAAGAGCCTCAGATGGTATGATCAGGAGCAGACGGCTGAACCATCTGGAGGCGTGGAGTGGGCGACTACAACATTCTGTCCATGGACGACCACATATTCGAACCTCCGGACCTATGGACGAGCCGAATCGAGGCCAGGTTCAAGGAACGAGCGCCGTACATTGCTCGAATCGATGATGGCAGTGACTGGTGGTTCTGCGATGGCGCCAAGATGGCCTTTCTCTCGGGCGGGACCCAACCCGGTCTGAGGTTCGAGGACCCGAGAAAACTAACTGTCGACGACGTTTTCGAAAACGCTCGGCCTGGTGGCTATATTCCGGAAGAGCGGATAAAGGATATGGACTTGGACGGGATAGGTCTCAGCGTGCTCTATCCCACCTGCGCTCTCGTGTTGTACACAGTACCCGATACCAGCCTGCTGAATTCCCTGTTCCGGACATACAACGACTGGCTTGCCGAATACTGCAGCGCAAACCCGCGGCGTTTGAAGGGCATCGCTCTTCTCAACCTGGACGACATCGATTGGGGTGTAGGCGAACTGGAGCGGTGCCTCAGGCTTGGGCTGGTAGGAGCGGCGATCCCCGCATATGTTCCAGCCAAACAATATCAATCCTTGGACTACGAGCCTTTGTGGTCTGCGGCGGAAGACCTGGGTGTCCCCCTATCCCTTCATGTTGCCAGCAACAGGGTACGCGTTCCAACCGAACAGCTTATGGGTCAGCTAGACTCTCGCGACGCTCACGTATTCGTTAACTCGGACCACTGGGTCAGGTCATCCCTGGCACAGATGGTCCTGGGAGGTGTGTTCGAGCGCCACCCCGAGCTTAGGGTGGGGTCCATCGAGCACAGTCTGTCCTGGGTGCCCTACTTCCTGGAGCGGCTGGACTACACCTATACTCAAAGGGCGCAGTTGAAGCACTGGCACCGGTACGGTGAGGATATGCTTCCCAGCGACTACTTCCGCCGGAACACATTTCTGAGCTTCCAGGAAGATGCGTTGGGAGTAAAGCTTCGAGACATAATAGGCGTGGATAGCTTGCAGTGGGGCTCGGACTACCCTCACCAGGAATCGACGTTTCCGAAGAGCCGAGAAATACTGGAGGAGATCCTGGCCGACTGTACGCTGGTTGAAAAAGCCAAGATCGCCGGAGGCAACGGCGCCAGGGTCTACCACTTCAACTAGGGCTTGTCCTTAAGTCTCCCAGGTGGTCGGATGGTACACCTCTTCCAGCTTGATCGGCTTGCTGATGAGCCCTTGCTCCAAAGAAGCCTGAAAGATGGTCTCCAGAGTCGTGCGGTTGGCCCCGAGTCCCACGGGGAAGGGGTCTTCACCCAGGTCCGCTGACTGCTCCTGGTAGTCTTTGCCCTCGAAGGGGAAGTAGGCTCGGCGCTGCTTCCTGGCTCTCTCGTAGGCGATCTCCTTGGACCGTTGGAAAGCCTTCATGAGCTCCAGCGCCACCCAGGGGTGCTCCTTGAGTATCCGATTCTGGACTATCACGTGATGGTTCGGCTGGCGGGCTCCTGTTTTCTTGTAGTACTCCACGTACACAGACCGGCCTCCATCGGGGAACAGCTTTCGTATTCGGGGGTTGCCTTCGAGGGGTGTGCCCCGTGCCGCGCGAATATGGCCGTATCTCCACTGTCTGACAGGTAGTCCTCGTCCGGCGTCAGGGGCCTGACGGCGGACGCCGCGTCCAGATCTCCTCGGTCGAGCATAACGTCCTGGGCCTCGTATTCGGTGGGCCAGTGGAGGGTGACTCCCCCGGGCGGCGCCGTATCCATGCCCATCGCCGCATCGCGGCTCATCGCCTTGACCCGGGCGTTGTACCAGATGTTGTCCTTGGGCTCGATGCCGTACAGGTTCTTCATCACCTTACGCATCCATACGGCCGCCGTTATCTGATAGTCTGAGACACCGATTCGCTTGCCCTTCATGTCTCCCAGTTGGTGGATACCGGACGCTGTGTTGACATAGAGGTCCATCCAGACCAGCGCACCACTGGTTAAACACACCGGCAGAGCAGACCAGTCCCACTTCGTACCGTCATACCGATCTTTGCAGAGGAGAGTGGAGGATATAGACATCTCCGAAGCGTCGAACTTGTCGTCTACGACGTTGCTGTGAAATATCTCTCCGGCGTTGACGCTCAGCCAGTTAAGCTCGATGCCCTCAGGCTTGACGGCGCCTTCTTTCAGAGGTTGGATCCTCGGGTTGTTGCTGAACGCTAGGTTGATTTTGAGCGTCATCCCCACCTCCTAACCCCTGCCCAAGTTTGATCAAACAAGCGGAAGTGTAGTTGGGGCCCTGCGTGCTGTCAACGGAGCAACCCCGGCTCCACTTCAGCCTAGGGCATCTTACCTTTAGACGAGAAAAGCTTGAGCAGATCGTGCCGGGTTATGATGCCCTCAAGCCTGCCGTCCTTCCTGACCGGTAGGCGGTTGACCTTCTTATCCAACATCAATTCCGCCAGCTCAGGTATCGATGCATTTTCGTCAACTGTCACGACATCGTGCTTCATTACGTCTTTTACCAGCTTGCTGCGGATCTTGCGGGCCGTTTCCTCTACAGTATCGGGCGTGGTCCAGGTGCCAAGACAGGTGTAGATGTTGTCGGCCAGAGGGACGAACTTGTGGTGGAGGCCGAAGTCGGCGTGGTTCATTATGCCGACCAGATTGTCTTCATCGTCCAACACCGGTACGGTACTCACGCGGTGGTTTAACATGAGGTCGGCGGCTTCCCCGACAGTAGCGTTCATCGAGATGGTTATTACAGGTGTGCTCATCAGATCACGAGCCTTCAAGTTGTGCATATCGCGACTCCTTTTTGGTGGAGGGTCCTCACAAGTCAGTGCAATTAGTGGTCTTCATCGTCATGGGGAGATTCGTCGTTGAAGTGGTGGGCTATAGAAAAGTGTCCCGCAGCCTCGCCGGATTCGAAGGGCTCCACGTGGATAGTACAAAGCTGTAACTTGGGTATCGCGTGCATTAGCTCGTGCTGTACCTCGACCGCAATGTCATGCCCCTTACCTACCGTCAGGTGAGAGTCCACACCGATACTCAACTGGGCCAGTAACCGGTGTCCAATCCAGCGAACTCGGATTTCGTATACCCCATGGACCCCTTTAACCGCCGAAGCGGTTCGAGTAAGCTGTGACAGAATTTCGGGATCGATCCGGTCCATAGCCCTTGCCAAAACGGCTGGACCCGCTTCCTGGACAAGCAGGTATATCAGAAGCGCCGTAATAACCAGTCCGATGATTGGGTCGGCCAGCGGAAATCCGGCCATCACCACGATGAGTCCCAGCACCACTGCCAGCGATCCCAGGCCGTCGAATCTGGCGTGGTGACCGTCGGCAACGAGTGCCGCGCTGCCGATTGCCTTCCCAACTTTAATACGGTACTGTGCGATCAATTCATTAACGACGACTCCGACAACGCCAGCGGCTAGAGCATAGGCGAGGTGGGTGGGCTCTTGCTGATCTATTATCTTTCTTATGGATTCGTATCCAACCACCCCGGCGGCGATGGTCATGAATACGATTATCGAAAGGCCGGCCAGGTCCTCTGCCCTGTGGAATCCGTATGTGAAGTGACGTGTAGGTTGCTTACGTGCCAGATAGAACGCCAGCCAGAGTGGTAGGGTGGTCAGCGTGTTGAAAATACTGTGGACTGTATCGGCGAATAGAGCGGTGCTCCCGCTGATAAGGGTAATCACTCCTTCCGCAATCGAAGTCAGCAGCAGGGCGACAAACGTTATCTTTACGACCCTCAAGCCGCGTCGCGAATCCGATGTGTCCAGAGTTGGCTGGATGTCTGCGTGGCTGTGCAACTAAAATGACCACCACTCGAACCATTTACCAAGAGGCATCTCCAAGAGTAGGACATCTCTCGGATGGCCGTCTAGGTCTTTAGTGTGGCTGTTTAGAATCGTGCTTACGATGAGCCCAACTAGCGGAGTATCATACGCGATTTACGGAATTGAAATTCAGGGCAACGGTTCCCCGGGATGGCGTCTCGAATATGGGGAAGTTGGAGGAGGCAGGCTACCTCATCGAAGTTGTGGCAGTTGGCGCATGTTTTCAGAAACGACTGGCAGTTAAGGCACAAGTCGTTGGATGTAACGACTTCCTTTGATGTCCGGCGCCAGCACTTCTGGCAGTGATGAGCCGAGTGCCCTTGAAGGTGCTCGGGTACTTCCCCATCCACCTTGGCCCTTATCAGCATTACCGGCGTTGTCGATGTGTGAAGGATCTGGTCGGCCACACTTCCGAAAGCCAGCCTCGCTAGTCCGCTACGGCCATGTGAAGACATCAGAACCATATCGATTTGGTCCTCTTCAATGGCTGCCTCCACTTGTTCGGCAGGGTGTCCGGAACGTACTCTCATAGCCACGTCGATCCCGCTCCTGGCCAAGCCGTCACCGATAGTAGATAGGTACTCGTTTATTGTTCCTCTGCGATCTCTGTCGGAGCGGGAACCTCGACTCCGTGGTGGTTCGACGTGCAGCAGGACAAGCTGGCAGGAGCCGGCATCGGCTAGAAATTCGGCGTATGGCAGGGCTTGTTCCGCCAGCTCAGAGCCGTCCAGTGGGATCAGTATCCGTCCAAGCGTAGGTCGACTCCCCTTATCTATGGCGGAGGCCCTAACCAGGAACACGGGCGCATCCGCCGCCCTCACGACCTTTTCCGCCACGCTTCCCACCAGCCATCGGTCTATTCCAGACCTGCCACGGGTGGACATCACGATTAGGCTAATATCATGGTCCTGGGCGAACTCTATTATTTCCCCTGCCGCCTGTCCAGCCTTTCCCGCTATGCATACGCACTCGACATGTGGGGCTGTATCCAGGTTTTTGTCCCAGTTCTTCCTGAGAACCCCGGCACCTTCGTGGAGATACGACTCAACGGCGTGCAACTCACCCTTTACCGTCGTTTCGACCACGCTCAACAGCACGACTTCTTCTGAGCCTGCGGCGAGAGCCAGCTCTCCAACGTACGGCCGGGCCGCCTCTGCTGTTTCCGAGCCGTCCAGGGCAAGCAGTAGTTTGTTGAACATGGCCCTCTATCAGTGTACCTGGCTCTCAAGCCCCCACCAGGATATCACCAACGCCACCGGTAAAAACCTTGCACCATAGGCCAATGTTATAATACATAACGTTGCCAAGCGCCTGTCAGGCGCTTACAAATTTTTGTCGGCCGATGGCAGAGGACCAGGCACAACATGTGGGATAAGGTCACAGAGAGCATTCTGTTCGCTTTTACGATTGTTCTTCTGGGCTATATATGGTGGAAGACCCGAAAAGAGGGGTTCCACAACGAGGGCGGCTTTCGTTTCGTCATCGTGGCCGCCCTTTTCCTTTGCCTTTCGGTTGCCATAGACCTGACCGATAATCTCAAGCGCCGACAAGCTGGTCGTATTGGGTGATACCGATACAGCTCTTTATCTAAAAAGAACCGGCTATCTCATAGGAATCATCTCATTCATGTTTGGCGTCGTCAGATGGCTTCCACTGGCCTCCCTCGGAAAACAGGTACAGGAGCGCAAAGAGGCTGCACAGGCCCTTGAGGAAAGCGAAGAGCTCTATCGTTCCCTTGTTGAAAACGCTCCGCTAGGCATTGGGATTGCCGGTGCTGATGGAAAGCTGATCGCGTACAACGAGGCAATGCTGACGCCGGGCGGCTACAGTCGTGAAGACATAGAGCGAATAGGAAATGTGCCCCACCTGTATTTCGACAACGACCAAAGAGCCGAGGCTCTGGGGATCTTCGGAAAACAGGGTTTCCTTCACCGCCACGAGGTGCGTTTCAAACGTAAGGATGGTACCCCCTACGAGGTATTGCTTAGCCTGACACAGATTCACATTAAAGGTGAACCCTGTTTGCAGGCGGTTGTCGAGGACGTCACGGAGCGCAAGCGAGCCGATCAGGGACTAAAAGAGAGCGAAGAACGATTCCGACAACTCATAGAGCAGGCCGGAGAAGGGTTTTTCTTACATGACAGAGAGGGCAAGTCATTATGGTCAACCGAAGAGCTTGCGAGGTTCTCGGATACACTCACGACCAACTGTTGAACTTGTCGGTCACCGATATAGAGAAAAATTTCTCTTCTGACGAGCTTTCTGAAGCCTGGAAGAACATGAAACCTGGTGAGCCGGCCACGTTGGAGGGTGTCCACCAACGCAAAGATGGTACCAGGTTTCCCGTTGAGGTACGTGTCGGGAAGCTGGAGTACCAGCGCCAGGAGGTATTCCTGGCTTTGGCCAGGGACATCACCAGCCGCAAAGAGGTTGAGGCCGCCCTCCGGGCATCAGAAGAGAAGTGGCGGTCCCTGGCGGACAACGCACCCTTCTTCATGATCAACGTAGAAAAAGACGGGACGATCCTATACATCAACCGTACATTACCAAACACCAGCGTTGAGGAAACTACCGGTATCAGTCTGCACGAGTTCATTCTTCCAGAGGGTGTAGACCGTTTCAGACGAAGCTTGGGAATGGTGTTCGAGGGAAAACAAACACCCGTCTACGAAACCGAAGGTGTGGGTTTCGATGGAGGCAGTGTGTGGTTTGAGGTCCGTATGGGGCCCATAAAGCACAAGGGTGAGATTGTTGCTGCTGCCATCATAGCCATGGATATCACCGGCCGTAAAGACGCTGAGGCTGCCCTCTACGAATCAGAGGAGAGGTGGCGGTCTATAGCAGACAATGCACCCTTCTTCATGATCAACGTAGAGAGAGACGGTACGATCCACTGCATCAACCGCACCGTCCCCCCTATGAATCGTGAAGAAGTCCTGGGAAAGAGTCTATACGACTTCATTCTGCCGGAGGGTGCAGACCGTTTAGGGAATAGTTTGAAAACGGTTTTCGAGGGAAGAGTGACACCCGTCTACGAAACCGAAGGAGTAGGTTTCGATGGACGCACTGGTTGGCATGAGGTCCGTATGGGGCCCATTAAACAGCAAGGTGAGGTTGTTGCTGCTGCCATCATAGCTATAGATATCACGGAACGTAAGAACGCTGAAGCCGCCCTCTATGAATCAGAAGAGACTTGGCGGTCCCTGGCACAGAACGCGCCTGACTCGATCATCAACCTGGACAGAGATGGCAAGGTCCTGTTCATAAACCGCACGTTCCCCCCTTTGACTCGTGAGGAAGTCCTCGGTAGGAGTCTATACAACTTGCTTCGTCCCGAAGCAGCAGACATCGTGAAGGAAAAAGTGGCGCATGTCTTTGAGACAGGCGAGGTTGCCCACTACGAAATAGGAAGCGACATCCCAAGTGGGAACTTGGCGTGGTTTGCAGGTCGTATAGGACCTGTCAAGCGCGATGACCAGGTGATTGCAGTTGTCATCATCGCAACGGACATCACGGAGCGTAAGAACGCTGAAGCCGCCCTCCTTGAATCCGAGGAGAGGTGGCGGTCCCTCGTCCAGAACGTGCCTGACTACATCATCAATCTGGACAGAGATGGCAAGATACTGTTCATAAACCGTACCACCTCTGATCTGAATCCCGAAGAAGTCCTCGGAAAGATTCTATACAATCTGCTTCCTCCCGAAGTCTCAGACGTCCTGAAGCAAAACGTGGAGAACGTCTTCGAAACAGGCGAGATTGCCTATTACGAAACCCAAAGAGACGACCCAACCGGAAACGTTGAATGGTTCGCAGGTCGTATAGGACCTATCATGGCAGATGACCAGGTCGTCGCAGTTGTCATCATCGGAATGGACATCACGAGCCGTAAGCTTACGGAACAGCTTCTCCGGGAAAGCGAAGAGCAGCTGCGGGAGGCCAGCCGCATGGCGTCCATAGGTCAACTTGCCGCTGGAGTGGCCCACGAGATCAATAACCCACTAACAATAATCATGGGTGCTTCCGAAACCCTTATGGATCAGGATTTGCCTGAAAAAACCCGTTCCCAGATAGAAAAAGTGCACTCTGAGGCCGACCGAAGCGCCAAGATAGTCCAAAGCCTCCTCTCTTTCGCAAGAAGGCGGGAGCCCGAAAAGGAATACTTAGACCTGACCGGCGTGATAAGAAAAGCCCTAGAAATGAAAGCTCATGAGTTCAACGTCGCCAATATCTATGTGACCAACAAAACTGTGAGCGATCTTCCTCGCACAATGGCCGACTCGTACCAGTTGATGGAGGTATTTCTCAACCTGCTCAACAACGCCCAACAAGTCCTCACCGAGGCCACCGGCGGTGGAGAGATCGTGATCGAGTCCAGCCATTCGAAGAACAGGATTCGAATATCCATAAGTGACAACGGGCCAGGGATTCCCAAAGAGAACCTGAGCAGGATATTCGACCCGTTTTTCACCACGAAAGAAGTGGGCAAAGGTACTGGGTTGGGTCTCAGCATATGCTACGGAATCGTCCGGCGACACGATGGTGAGATGTGGGCACAAAGTGTCGAAGGTAAAGGCGCGACCTTTGTTACAGAAATACCGGTAGTGGCGCCTGTGGAAACGGAAGAAGCAGCTCCGGTAGATGCCGCACCGGGATCGGTGAAACGAATACTCATAGTGGACGACGAGGAGGGTATTCGAGAGCTTTTTGCCGACGCGTTGGAGCCCGATGGTCATCAGATAGACCTGGCCAAGGATGGCCACGAGGCGTGGCACAAGGTGCAAAACAACACTTATGACTGCATACTAATGGACCTGAAAATGCCCGGGATGAGTGGCCAGGACCTTTACGGACGCATACGATCCATGCATAAAGAGACCGCCGCAAAATACATATTCCTCACTGGTGACACTTTTAGCCCTGAAACCCATGATTTTATAGCCTCAACTGGTAACTCCTCCCTAGGGAAGCCGGTTAGCCTCAAGCAGCTTCGGAAGACCGTGCTGGAGTTCCAGCACACAGAGAGCAAGTCGACCAGGTAGGTTGACTCGACGTCGCCGACCACGTTCCGGGGCTCGCCGTCACAAGCCCGCCGACGGTTGCGCTCAGTATCGGCTGAAGGTCTCCCGGCTTTCCTCGACTAGCTGACTCAATGAGGGTAGAATACCCCCAGCGATCCAATCTAGCGTCAACACAGGTGGACTATGGACTCTCTCAAAAAGTTGGAAGTATCCGCGGATAGTGTCTGTTGGCATTGCAATACGGCTGACTTCAATTTCGAATGTACCGATGAGCTAACGCCCGTGCAGGGCCTTATTGGCCAGGACAGAGCCATCGATGCCATTCAGTTCGGCCTCGAAGTTGGTAAACGCGGATACAATCTCTTCGTGACCGGTCTCACCGGAACCGGCAAGGCTTCGGCGATTCAAAGGCACCTACGGGTCATCATAGATGAGTACAAGACCAAGGGTGTCCAGTTTCCGATCTATGATTGGTGCTACGCCTACAACTTTGTCGATCCGGACAAGCCTCGGATGTTAAAGCTACCGCCCGGACTGGCCAAACGCCTTCAGCATGGGTTGAGAGACTTGTTAACCACCCTTCAGGAACAGGTACCAAAGCTATTTGCCGCCGAAGATTACTCAACACAAAAAAGGCGATAGAAGAAGAAGGAGGACGCTTATCTTATCAAACGACCATGCAGGAATTGGAAAAGGACGCCAAGTCCGAAAACTTCGGCATCCAGTTCGGACCTACTGGGATCAACGTCTTTCCCATAACATCCGAAGGCAAGCCATATGAATCCGAAGCATTTGCGGCGTTGCCTGAAGACGAGCAGGACCTCGTTCAACAGAAGCGGAACCGGCTCTTGGAGACGGTTCGGGACACAATGGACAAACTCCGCTCCATCGAAAAGGAGACTCAGGACAGGGTCAAGAATCTAGACCGAAAAATAGCCGAGGTAAGGCTAACCGACCTGTTTCACGAGTTAGCCGAATCCTTCGCCGATTTCTCCGACGTGAAAGAACATTTGGATTCCCTGAAGGCCTACAGCCTGGATAATCTGAACCTTTTCAGAGAGGAACACGAGGAGACGGTACCGGGACCTCCACAAGTGGCGTCCCAGTCCGGTCGCATATACCAGACCAACCCGTTCTTGCCCTTTGAGATCAACGTTTTGGTGGACAACTCCGGTACCGATGCTGCCCCAATTATCATCGAGTCCAATCCTACCTGGGGGAATCTGTTCGGGAGAATTGAGCGACGGGCGTTCATGGGAACCTATCTCAGCGATCACACGATGCTCAAGTCCGGCTCAATACACCAGGCCAATGGCGGCTATCTTGTCTTAAACGCGCGGGACCTGCTCATGAACCCCGGGGTTTGGGAAGGGCTAAAACGCATCATACGCAACAAGGAGACTCGCCTTGAAGACCCCTCCGAGCAATTCGGCCTCGTGGCCCCTCAAGGCCTGAGGCCCCCAGCCCGTTCCCTGGGATGCCAAGGTTGATTCCCTCGTAACAAGTCTGTTTGAGATGAGCCCTGGCGTGCGAAGGTGGTCTGGAGCGGAGGAGGCCACGGGATGCCGGCTGCTGGCCTCACCGCCCTATCTGCTGCGCTCAGGACAAGCGTGATCCCGTTGCGGTACCCCTTCCGTGGCTCAGGGCACCCGGTGGAAGTTGTGGAGCGGCGCCCTCATGCGGCCGCGACCGCAGGTACCGTCCCGACCGCCCGCTGAGCCGTGTTCTCCATCTCCACCAGGCGTGCATGGACCATCCGCTTGAAGTTGCACGCCAACGCCTTCAGGTAGACGGCAAGCCGCACCCGACGGCCCCCTCGCACCCGCAAGCGCCCAAGCCCGTGGGCGCGCTTCAGCTCGGAGTTCGTTCCCTCGATACCAGCCCTTATGTCATACCGCTTGCGCCACTCCTCGGTGGCCTCGGCCCTCCGGCGCCGCTCGATGTTCACCTTCGCCAGGTCCGCCTTGAGGACGTAGGCCCCCGCACGCCGGTCCAGCTTCACTGGGCAACGGGATCGCAAGGGGCAGGGCTCGCATGTTGTCCCGGCAAAGTGGACCTCTACCCGCTCCGGCGCATCCTTCAGCTCGTACTCCTCGATGGACGGGTGGCCGGCGGGGCACGCCGTGGCCTGCTCCCCTGTGACGTCGATCTGAAAGTCCGCGGCGGTGAGCGGCGGTGGTCCGTCACCCTCTCCTTCGTGCGAGTTCCCCGGCGCGAGGCTTCGAAGGCATTGCGGCCCGACCCATACGCCGTGTCGGCGAAGAGCTCGTCCGGTCGGACCTTCCGCTCCGCGAGCCCGTCAACGACCGGCACGCTCACGTCGGTGTCGCTCCCACTCGAGGGGGTCACCTCCACGTGGGTGATGAGCTGGGTGGCGTTCTCCTCGTGGCAGGTCTCCGCCACCTGCACCTCGTACCCCTTCCCCTTGTGGCCGCTGTAGGTCACATCCGGGTCGTGGGGCGATTGCAGCGAGTCGGCGGACACCTGCTTCGGGTCCTTCAAGGCCACGGGCACCTTGCATTCCCCAGCATCGTCGTCATCGTCCCTGGGGCGCCCGTCCTGGTGTTTGCCCACATGGCACTGCTCCCGCAGCAGCCGCTCCAGCAGCCGGTACTCCTCCAGCTGGGCAGCAGTCGTGCCATGGAACCGGTCCACCAGCCGGTAGAGGTCCCGGGCACAGACCGAAAGGCGTCGCCGACCCTCCCCCGTGCGGGCGTCCTCGTAGTGGGTCGCCTCGTCTTCTTCCTTCAAATAGCGCCCTAGGAGGCCCTCCGGAACCCCAGGGCGAAGCTCTGGGTGCTCCCAGCGCAAGGCCCGCAGGAACAACCGCATCGTCTCACAGAACAGGCCCAGCCGGGTGAGTGTGGCGATGTTGCTCATGATGTGGGTGGAGTCCAGCCGTTGCTTTCCGGTGCGTATGCCCAGCGCCTGGATGATCCGGTCCGTGGTCTCCTGGAAAGCCAGCCAGCCACCGTCGTGCTGCATCAGGCGAACTCGGAAGTTGTGGAGGGTCTTCTGGGGCAGGTGGGTCTCCTCGATGTCCAGCCGCAGGGCGTGGTGCCAGAGCAGAGCCTGCCCTGAGCTTGCCGAAGGGTTGAACTCTAGTTGTTCCAGAGCTTCATCGTCGGTGAGGTTGAACATCTCTTTGAGGAGGTGGACCCCGAGGACGGTCTGCACCGCCCGGTTGGGACGGCCGTTGTCCACGCAGTACATGGGAGCAAAGCGCTCCTCGTCAATCAGGGGGAGCGCCTCGTTTCGGAAAACCTCGGCCCAACTTCTCTCCAGGCGCTTAGCCTTCTTCGGCGTCACCAGGAACTGGGACTGCCAGAGGCTCTCTTGCGGGTCTCGTATTCGGAACATCCTCCCCTCCCTCGGCCAGGCGCAGCGCCCACGACCTTTTATTACATTATCCCCACCTTGCCCAGGCTGGCGAGGGGTTTTTACGAACAAATCAAGGTTATAGTGACAGGCGACGAGGCTCTATACCGAATGCTGTCTACGTATGACAGGGAAGACTTCTGGGAGATGTTCAAAGTAAAGGTAGGGTTTGATTCCCAAATAGACCTGACTCCAGAGAACGTGGCTGCCTACTGTGCTTTCATCTGCACCATCTGTAATGCCGAAGGCCTGCTTCACGCTGACCGAAGTGGCGTGGCAAGGGTTGTGGAATATAGTGCGAGATTAGTATCGGACCAGACCAAGCTCTCCTCAAGGTTCGGCCAGCTACAGGATGTTCTCATCGAGGCGGACTATTGGGCCCGCAAGGACGGTGCGCCACTGATCACCAGCGAGCACGTGAAGAACGCGCTGGAAACGAAAATCCACCGGCTCAACCTGATGGAGGAGAAGATACGGCAGTTAATCGCCGAAGGCACGCTCATGGTGGATGTTACCGGTGAGGTAGTGGGCCAAATGAACGGCCTGGTTGTGTACGACCTGGGGGACTTCAGCTTCGGAAGGCCCTCCCGCATCACGGCCAAGACCTTCGCCGGAAGGCGTGGGGTTATCAACATCGAGCGGGAGGCGCAGCTAAGCGGTAGGATACACGATAAAGGTGTCTTGATCCTCAGCGGTTATCTCAGTTCGACGTTCGCTCAGGATAAACCTCTCTCATTATCGGCGAGTCTATCTTTCGAGCAGTCCTATGAGGGCGTGGATGGGGACAGCGCATCGTCAACTGAGCTGTACGCCATTCTGTCCAGCCTGTCCGGCTTGCCAATCAAACAAAGTATAGCTGTCACGGGTTCAGTGAATCAGATGGGTGAGATACAGCCCATCGGTGGAGTGAACCAGAAGGTGGAAGGTTTCTTCGACGTATGCCGTGTTATGGGGCTCACTGGAGAAGAAGGGATGATAGTGCCTCACCAGAACGTCAAGAACCTGATGCTACGGGACGACGTTGTGCGGGCTATCAAGGATGGTACCTTTCACGTTTATGCCGTAAAAACCATTGGCGAAGGAATCGAAATTCTTACGGGGGCGCCCGCCGGAGAACGCGGACCAGACGGTATATATCCACAGGGGACGGTAAATGACCTGGTGGACAAACGTCTGGAGCAACTGGCTGGCTCCCTCAGAGGGTTCTACGCCGAGATGCTCGGCGGCGGTTCAGATTGAGGATCAGTGAAAGGGCTTAAAGCTGCCCATAATCTTCCAGCGTATCCAGGTCATTGAAGGACTGCAGATCTGGGTCGATATCGAGAAAGTCGGTGGCTGGGATCGTTGTAGCTTTACATGACCGTACGAGGGCCCGCAGAGAAGCGTTCCCTTGGTCGAGAACGCCTGGAGGTTACCGGAATCGTCGAACACTCCCAGCGCCCCGTACCTGGCGCTGGTAAGCTGACAGGCCGCGTCGATCACTTCCTGGAGCACCGCCTCCAAGTCTAAGCTTGACGATATGCGGCGGCTGACCTCACTTAATAACGAAAGACGTGCCTGTAACCGCTCGTTTTCTTCCTTTAAATTCTGGAGTTCTCGATCTCTTTTATCCAAGTATCGTACCTATGTAGTTCAGTGCTTGTCATCCCTCAACCCAAACGTTTGGCCACCGTTTCAGCGAATGCCTTGGTGGACGATGATCCACCCAGGTCCTGGGTAATATGAGCCCCTTCCGAGAGCACTGACACAATCGCTTCTCTGACGGCGTTTGCCTTCTCCTCATGTCCCAGGTGGCTAAGTAGCATCACCCCACTCAGAATCAATGCCGTGGGATTCGATATCCCCTTCCCTGCCGCTTCGGGCCAACTTCCGTGGACAGCCTCAAAAACGGCGCACCCATCTCCTATGTTGGCGCCTGGGACGAGCCCCAGGCCACCGACCAGGCCCGCGGCGAGATCGGACAAAATATCGCCATATAAGTTGGTGGTGACCAGAATCTCGTATTCTTGAGGCTGCATAACAAGCTTCATCGACATGGCGTCGACGATCCGGTCATTGAAGCCTATATCGGGAATTCCTTGGCCACCTGGCGGCAACAATCGAGGAATAGGCCGTCAGATAGCTTCATGATGTTTGCTTTGTGAACCGCGGTGACAGTGTTATATCCGACCTGTTTTGCGTGCTGGAATGCGAAACGGGCGATTCGAGTCGAAGCCTCCGTGGTTATCACCTTCAGGCTCTCCACCACACCCGGTACAGTCTCATGCTCTATTCCGGCATACAGGTCTTCTGTGTTTTCCCGGATAATTGTCAGGTCGATATCGGGGTACAGGCATTGGATTCCGGGAAGCGAGCGTATAGGACGCACGCAGGCGTAGAGCTTCAACTCTTTCCGAAGCCTCACGTTGATGCTGGGGATTCCCTCGCCGATGGGTGTGGTTATAGGTCCCTCCAGACCGATACCGTTCTTCCTTATTGATTCCAGCACCGAATCCGGCAATACTTCACCAAATGCCTCTCGGGCTTGATCGCCAACTAAAACTGGTTCCCACTCGATATCTGCCCCCACGGCATCGAGGACCAGTTTAGTTGCCTCCACGACCTCGGGACCAATCCCGTCGCCTTCTATCAGGGTCACTCTTTGCACTCGGTTTCTCCCACCTCTAGGCTTTGCGACTCAACAAGAGCCCACCAAAGTATTATTCACTCTTTTGCTTCTCAATGGAAGGATGCGCGCCGCAAATGAGAGTCGTAAGAGGGTCGGGATAGGGTGATACGAAGGAGTTTTGTACCTCTGCGGAGTAGCCGGAATTAGGGTTGCAGGGGGTTTTACCCGATGGTATACTACATACGTTAACACCCTCTGGTTCTTTTGGAAGCCCCGACTTTTCGGGGCTTCTTGTTAGGTGGTGTATGGGGAAAGACCTAAAGTCTTGAGGGGGGGCAATGTAACGATATGAAGAGCGATTTTTTGATAGCGTTGACCCAACTGGCGGCTGAAAGACACCTGCCCAGAGAGCAGGTATTGCAGGCCATTGAAGTGGCGTTGGCCTCGGCCTTCAAGAAAGACAGTATCGTTGCCGGACAAAACATCTCGGTCAAACTCAACCCAAACACGGGCGAAGTTGACGTGTTTGCGTTGAAAACCGTAGTCGACGAGGTCGAGGATTCCAGAAAGGAAATAGGCCTCAAAGAAGCCCTGAAACTAAAACCTGATATCGCCGTCGGTGAAGAAGTCCCGATAGAAGCACTTGCCCACCAGGTAAGCCGTATCGGGGCTCAAACCGCCAAACAGGTGGTCCTCCAACGTTTGAGGGAACTGGAACGGGAGCTCGTTTTCGAGGAGTTCGCCCAGCGTATCGATGACGTAATATCGGGCGTCGTGGACCAAATCGATCCAGGCCGCGTTTTGGTCATAGAAATGGGACGTGCCCAGGCAATATTGCTTCCGGAGGAGCAGGTTCTAACCGAGCGATACAGAAAGGGGCAGCGTCTAAAGTTATACGTACTCGATGTCAGGCGGTCTTCCAAAGGGCCGGAGATATTGGTGTCGCGGACTCACAAAAGCCTCCTAAGACGCCTTTTCGAGATCGAGGTGCCGGAGGTTTATAACGGCGTTGTAGAGATCAAGGCCATCGCTCGTGAGCCGGGCTCGAGGAGTAAGGTAGCCGTCGCATCCCGGCAGGCGGGAATCGATCCGGTTGGTTCATGTATCGGAATGAGAGGAAACCGTATACAGAGCATCGTGAACGAGCTGCAGGGCGAGAAGATAGATGTCGTGCGCTGGGACGACAATCCCAAAATCCTGATTAGCAACGCTCTTAGCCCGTCCGAAGTGGTCCACGTGGAGATGAACGAGGCCAGCGAATCAGCGGTAGTCGTAGTGCCGGAGAGGCAGCTTTCCCTGGCCATCGGCAAAGAGGGTCAGAACGCTCGACTGGCCGCCAAGCTTACCGGCATGCGGCTAGATATCAAAAGCATGAGTGAGTGGGAGCTCATGAAGACCCAGCGTCCCACAGAACAGGAAGCCGAGGGGGCCGAAGAGCCGGCGGCGGTCGCTGAACTGGACCAGGAAGCCGTCGCGGCTGAGCCAGTGGAGGCTAAAGCTGAGGCTCCGGTTGCAGAGGAAGTCGCCGAAGCTCCACCCGAGGTAGGAGAGCCTGTGGCCATCGAAGAAGCCGAGGTCGAGAAAGAGCCTGTAGCTGTAGCTGCTGCAGGAGAGACCCCTAAAGCCTACAAACTCAGCCCGGAAGAAGAGCTAGCCCTTCTGGCCCTTGAAGAAGAGGAAGAAGAGGAAGAAGAAGAGGAACCCGAGGGGCAAGAGTTGGGCGAGGAAATATGGAAGGGTGCCCTGGTTCCCACAGGTGCTGGCCAGATACGATTCGCGGAAGATATCGTCGAAGATTTCCGAGGTAAGGGCAGAAAGGATCGTAAAGGGCAACGAAGTGCCGCCGGTGCTAGGAAGAAAAGCGGCAGCAAGGGTCGCCGGTAAAAATTGAGCCAGATGCCGAGGTATGAGACATCAGTCCATAGACATGTGCCTACTCGAAGCTGTTTCTCTTGCGGGCGAAAAGCGCCCAAAATAGATCTCATTCGAGTCGTCCGAACCTTCGAAGGAAGAGTCGCGGTAGACCCCACAGGTAAGAGCCCCGGGAGGGGAGCTTATCTCTGTCGAGTGGAAGAGTGCTGGAGGCAGGGATTGAAGCGGACTCGTATCGACCACATATTGAGAGGCAAATTTTCGGCGGAAGATAGAGAGAGTCTGATCTTGTATTATGAAGAAATACTCAAGCCGGTAGGTGTTGGGAGCCACAATGAGTCCTGAGGCTACAAAAACAACTGTCCTGGATGAAGAAAAAGAGCAAGCAAAAACCGAGAAGAAGACCCGCAAGGCGCCCAAAGCCCTGGGTCTTCCACCGACCATCACTGTTCAGCATCTCGCCGAACTGACGAACCTGACCCCAATAGAGATCATCAAGCAGCTTATGCGCAACGGCATCATGGCGTCTATTAACCAGGTGATCGACTATGAAGTCGCTACTCTGGTTGCGGGTGCTTTTGGGATCAGGACCAAACAAGCGAAGACCGCCGGTTCCGCCACCGGGTCAGGAAAAGCCGATGAGACCGTAAACCCGTCCAGGTTGGTGGAGCGCCCGCCTGTGGTTACCATTTTGGGTCACGTTGACCACGGCAAAACTACGTTGCTGGATACCATTCGAAAGAGCGGGGTCGCGGCAGGCGAGATAGGCGGCATAACTCAGCACATAGGCGCGTACCAGGTCACCTACAACGGTAAAGAGATCACTTTCCTGGATACCCCAGGCCATGAAGCCTTTACGGCCATCAGGGCAAGGGGTGCTCGCGCAACCGACATAGCCGTGCTGGTCGTTGCGGCAGACGATGGCGTCATGCCTCAGACCATCGAGGCCCTCGACCACGCCAAGGCGGCTGGAGTTCCTATCCTGGTCGCCATCAATAAAGTCGATAGACCGGAAGCAGACGTGGAGCGAGTCAAACGCCAGCTAGGCGAGCAGGACTTGATATTAGAGGAATGGGGCGGGGACGTAATCACTGCAGAAGTTTCGGCCAAACAGGGGACGGGAGTCGAGAACATACTGGAAAGCGTCCTTGTCGTCTCCGAGGTAGCCGAGCTCAAAGCTGATCCAGACACTGATGCCACAGGAGTCGTTATCGAAGCCAAGCTGGATAGAAACCGCGGCGCACTGGCCACCGTGCTGGTCCAGAACGGGACACTGAGAGTAGGTGACTACATAGTAGCGGGTGGAGCTTGGGGCAGGACTAAAGCCATGTCCAACGACTTAGGAAAACGCATCAAGGAAGCCCCTCCATCTCTTCCTGTTGAGGTTATGGGATTCAATTCCCTTCCGGAGGCTGGGGACGTCTTTCGTGTCGTTTCCACCGAAAAGGCTGCCAGAGAGAAGAGTGGCGGGGTTTCTCAGCAAAGGGAGTTGGAAAGCGCCACAGCCAGGGCGTTGACCCTGGAGGAGATAAACGCGAAGATCACCGCGGGTGATGTGAAGGAGCTTAACCTTATTCTCAAGGCGGACGTTCAGGGTAGCGTCGAGGCTGTCCGCTCATCTCTGGAGCGGCTGGATGATGAAATGGCGAAAATCCGGATTCTTCACTCCGGTAGCGGTTCCATTACCGAGGGTGACGTGCTATTGGCCAGCGCTTCCAAGGCAATAGTAATCGGCTTCTCCACCACCGAGCAGTTGGGCGTTGATCGGCTTGCGGAACGTGAAGGCGTCGAGATTCGGCATTACAACGTCATTTACAAGTTGATCGAAGACCTTGATAAGGCTCTAAAAGGAATCTTGGAGCCTACTACGAAAGATGTTGTACAGGGTCATGCCGAAGTGCGGGTCGTATTCGCGACGAGTAAGCGGATCAAGATTGCCGGCTGCATGGTCACCGATGGACGTCTCGCTAGAGGCGCTCTTGTTAAGGTGCTTCGGAATGGCGAGGTCGTTCACGAAGGAAGCATATCCAGCCTCAAGCACTTCAAGGAAGATGTAAACGAAATGACCGCAGGCTTCGAATGCGGCGTCGGCGTTTCCAGTTTTATTGATTTCGAGGAGGGGGATGTGCTGAAAACCTACCGTAGAGAAAAGTCGGGCAGCTAGCAGTCTCGGCTCCTGACCCAGCCCTCAACTCCAGTGTTTTTCGTTGTTTCCCAGGAGGTTTGTCTGCCATGACCAGACGCGTTGATCGCATCAACGGACTTCTTCGCCAGGAAATCAGTTGGCTTTTGTCCCACACCCTCAAGGACCCCAGGATATCAGGTGTCGTCAGCATCACTAAAGTCGACACCGCCGCTGACCTTCGACATGCCAAGATCTTCGTAAGTGCCATGGGAGATCCTCACGAGAAACAAGAGAAACTACAGGGCATAGAATCCGCCACCGGTTTTATGAGGCGGGAGCTTAGAACCCGCCTTTCTCTCAGATATGTCCCTGAGCTAAAATTCGTACTGGACGAATCGATAGAGGACGCGGAGCATCTCTTCAGCCTGTTGAATGGGACCGAGGGCTTGTCCGAAAATCATTCCGAGCTCGGTTAGCCATCCAATTGAGGGTGGTTCGGTAGCAGGCCCCTTGATTATGTCAAACAACATCGGACAGACCGTCAAGAACCACCCGTCTATCAATGGTTTCCTCAACGTCTACAAGCCCTCGGGCCCCACATCTATGGACGTTGTGCGCGTGATAAAGAGGTTAACCGGTCAGAGAAAGCGTGTGGGCCACGGTGGTACTCTCGATCCCTTGGCGGAGGGGGTGCTTCCAATTTGCTTGGGCCAGGCGACCCGCCTTATGGAATATCTGGTGGACAGCAAAAAGCATTACCAGATGGAAGTCCGTCTCGGCGTTACGACCTCAACCTACGATGCAGAAGGAGAGGTGATTAAGGAGGGAGACCCTGCCGGCCTTTCGATCGGGCAAATCGAAGAGGCTACGAAGAGGTTCGAGGGTACCGTCTTTCAGACGCCTCCGATGTACAGTGCCATCAAGATAGACGGGCAACGTCTGTATAAGCTGGCCCGCTCTGGAATCAACGTCGAACGTGCTCCCAGAAAGGTGGAGATCCCTCGGATAGAGATATTGGAGTTCACACCTGGGTTCCTTGCCCTCAAGGTGGAAAGCGGTAGAGGGGCTTATATGAGGTCCTTGGCTCATGATATAGGCGAAGCTTTAGGCTGCGGTGGATACTTGATCAAATTGGTACGTCTGAGTTCGGGGCCGTTTAAAGTTGAGGATGCAATCTTAGTCGATCGATTTCAGAATGCAGATGGCCAGGTCTCAGTTGAAGACTTTGTTCAGCCGGTGGACTGTGTCTTGCTAGATATGAAATGTGCTACGGTTAGCAATACCGCCGAGAGATATATCAGAACCGGTCAGCCGGTGAACCTTTCTGATGAGATTGGACCTTCAGCGCGATATATGGAACTGTACCGCTTGTATACCCAGGATGGAAGGTTTCTAGCTGTGGTCCGTTTCGATAAAGCCAAAAACCAGTGGAAACCGACCCGGGTTTTCCAATTAGAGGCTCCATCACCTTTCGCGCGTATGTAATCAATTCCTGGCGAATACGGAAATTATGGTACATTTCTCTTGACAAATCTCCCTAGCTATGTATATTGGAAGCGGGCGATTTTGAATCTGACGGAGGTGGAGCGATGGAGGCTTATTGCTTTAAATGCCGAACAAAGAGGTCGATCTCGAATCCGAAACAAGTAACCCTGAAGAACGGCAGGCCAGCAACCCAGGGAACCTGTCCCAACTGCAGCACGAAGCTATTCAGAATCGGCAAATCATAAGGACTAATTTGGGGGGCTATCATAGCCCCCCAAATTCTTAACCCGTAAACCTACTGTACTAATCTCCTCATACAGGAGCCGCTTGGGACTATTCCGCCGGCCAAATACGGGGTGCTGATACCCTGTAGGCTCGTTCCACAGCTATATCCGTACTGCGTCCGCGTTGAGCCCAGTCGGCCCGCAGCTTTTCGAGCTCCAGCGTTTGCTTGTATGGATCGCTCGAATCTGTCTCATATATGGTAAGGCATTTCACCTTCGTTTCCGCCGGGTTAATACTTTCGTAACGATAAGCGGTGTGCCACAAGCCTGAATCCAGAATATCGGGGATGTGGACGTCGCCGTACCATTTGTTTAGCTCCGCTTCTCTCTCCACATCATTGCAGTTGAACGTTACGGCCATGATGCCTCGCGTTGGCCTTATTGAAGCCCGGAATTCGCCGCCTATTCTCTTAAAAGCGCCGGCAAACGACAGGTTCATGTAAGGGGAGAAACGGTCGGTTCCACGCCATTTTGCAGCAAACGAAAGCTGCTGGTCCCATGCTTTGGCCACGTCCGGTTGATAGGTCTCGTACGTGCATAGGTATTTGCCCATATCAGGATTGGGGTCGGTGCTTTCAAAGCGTATCGCGTGGACGAACACGCCCGGTTCTGTCGCATCGGGCAAGTGGATGTGGTTGTACCAATAGTTGAACTCCTCTTCTCTGGTTGGGTCGCCACAATTGGCGACCCAACCAGAGAAGAGGAGTTCAACTATTGGGGTATCGCCCTTCCACTTTCTATTCCGTCCTGGAGGCTTGCTGCAGCGTTAGTCCTCTGACGCCACTGCTTCCGGTTTTCCAGATATGACTACGGCGTCCAGCAACTCTCCAATGATCCAGATCGGTAAGTTCCGACATGTTTACCCCTGATTGAGTTTTGAACGGACAGTACGGAAAGATTATCGGCATTATAGTCGCCTGGATTCCCCATATCAACCAGGGGAATTGGGAGTTGAATAACTTCAAAACCGCCTCTTCGCAGCTTTGCGAAGTCGGGTAGACGGGAGGCACCCCATGGTGAAAGGATCCACGAGGCCCTGAAGCTTCAATTCGATAGGCGGCTGAGGCTGGAGTTCCACGGGGCCAGGATCACCTCAGATGCGGGGCTCCTGGCCTGCCGGGAACTGGATGGAGATCTGGGACTGACGGAGCAGCGGGGGACCATCTTCGCGACACCTGAAGTGGGAGGAACGTGCAGCTCCAGATGGTCCCTCTGTTGCGGCAGTCGGTGTACAGCCGCCTGGCCGGGCTATGGCTCGTACCAAGCACCGGCGTGGTGTTCCCTGCGACACGGCTCAGGAGACTCGCAACGGACTTAGAACGCCTATTACAGGAGGTCAGAAGGGTTGCTCATGACCCGAAAACGTGCCCCCTGCTCGGGAGGCGAGGGATTGTCGGGCATCCAGTTTGGGTGTATGCTGCCGTTATCCTGGCTGCGGCCCCGTCCTCAGGCCTGAGGCTGGTTGAAATGGGAAATCTCGGTTACAATGGCTCTGAACAAGCCACTTGCAGGCGAGGGCAGTTCTGTATGAAGCATCTGGCCGAGGCTCAGGCCCACGATGTGGGTGGCATGAAGTACAGTTGTCCATACGTCCCGCTCCCCGCATCCCGTGAATGAAGGAGCTGATACCGAAGCGAGCTTCGGTTAAGTTAAGCTCGGTTCCGAATACGGATGCGCCGTATCCAGGAAATAGCCCGAAGGAAAACGAAATGACTGTGTCGAACCAAGACTGGTGGCCGAATCAACTGAACTTGAAGATTCTGCACCAAAACTCTCCCCTGTCAAATCCTATCGGCAACGATTTCAGCTACGCTGAGGAGTTCAAGACACTTGACCTGGATGCCCTGAAGAAGGACATAGTTGAGCTGATGACGACGTCGCAAGACTGGTGGCCGGCCGACTACGGCCACTATGGGCCGCTCTTCATCCGGATGGCGTGGCACAGCGCAGGCACGTACCGCATCAGCGACGGCCGCGGCGGTGGAGGCTCCGGCTACCAACGCTTTGCGCCCCTCAACAGCTGGCCCGACAACGCGAATCTCGACAAGGCGCGCGGGTTGCTCTGGCCGATCAAACAGAAGTACGGCCGGAAAATCTCGTGGGCCGACCTGATGATCTTCGCCGGCAACTGTGCCCTGGAGTCGATGGGATTCAAGACGCTCGGTTTCGGTGGCGGGCGCGAGGACGTCTGGGAGGCCGACGAGACTTACTGGGGGCCTGAGGACACGTGGCTTGAAGACAAGCGCTACAGCGGCGACAGGCAACTCCAGGAGCCTCTCGGCGCCGTTCAAATGGGCCTGATCTACGTGAATCCGGAGGGGCCGAATGGCAACCCGGATCGGCTCGCTGCGGCCAGGGACATTCGAGAAACGTTCCGCCGCATGGCTATGAATGACGAGGAGACGGTTGCGCTCATTGCCGGCGGACACGCGTTCGGCAAAGCACATGGTGCTGCCGATGCGGGACGGTACGTCGGTCCCGAACCAGAGGGTGCCAGCCTAGAGATGCAAGGCCTCGGCTGGAAGAACAGCTTTGGCAGCGGCAAAGGCGGCGATACGATCACTAGCGGCTTGGAGGGCGCTTGGACCACCAACCCGGTGAAATGGGACAACAACTACTTGGAAAACGTGCACGGCTACGAATGGGAGCTGGTGACGGGTCCTGGCGGTGCGAAGCAGTGGACTCCCAAGGATGCATCTGCGGTGGGCACCGTGCCGGATGCACACGATCCGTCGAAGAAGCACGCCCCCATGATGCTCACGACGGACCTCGCACTCAGGATGGACCCGATCTATGCGCCGATTGCGAAGCGCTTCCTTGAGAACCCTGAGGAGCTTGCAGACGCCTTCGCCAGGGCGTGGTACAAGCTGACGCACCGCGACATGGGGCCCCGAACTCGGTATCTCGGCCCGTTGGTTCCTGCAGAGCCGCTGTTGTGGCAAGACCCCGTCCCCGACGTCAATCATGAGTTGATCGGGGCTCAGGATATCGCCGGCCTCAAGGCGAAGATCCTCGCATCGGGATTGTCCGTTTCCCAACTGGTCTCGACCGCCTGGGCGTCGGCTGCATCGTTCCGTGGCACCGACAAACGCGGTGGGGCGAACGGGGCGCGCATCCGCCTCGCGCCGCAGAAGGATTGGGAAGTGAACAACCCGGCCGAGCTGGGGAAGGTGCTGCAGACGCTGGAGCAGATCCAGACGGAGTTCAACAGCTCGCAGACCAGTGGGAAGAGGGTCTCGCTCGCTGACCTGATCGTCTTGGGCGGTTGCGCAGGCGTCGAGCAGGCTGGGAAGAACGCCGGGCACAACGTGCAGGTCCCCTTTATGCCGGGGCGCACGGACGCATCGCAGGAGCAAACCGACGTGGAGTCGTTTGCCGTGCTCGAACCCACCGCAGATGGGTTCCGTAACTACCTCCGAGCCGGGCACCGAAAATCGGCAGAGGAGTTGCTGGTGGATCGGGCGTGTATGCTGACGTTGACCGCTCCCGAGATGACGGCGCTCGTTGGCGGCATGCGCGTCCTGAATGCGAACGTCGGGCAGTCCGAACTCGGTGTCTTCACCAAGCGGCCTGGGAGATTGACCAATGATTTCTTTGTGAACCTGCTCGACATGAACACCGAGTGGCAGGAGTCCTCCACATCCGAGGACGTGTTCGAGGGACGCGATCGCAGGACCGGTGATCCCAAGTGGAACAGCACCAGGGTAGACCTGGTCTTCAGTTCGAACTCCGAACTCCGAGCGCTCGCGGAAGTCTACGCATGTGACGACTCGCAGCAGGCGTTCGTGCGTGACTTCGTGGCTGCGTGGGACAAGGTGATGAATCTTGATCGCTTCGACCTTGCCTGATCTCAGCGAGGCGCTCGTAACGGTCGTTTCCTGTGTGTCCCCCAAGCCGACGCGGTGGTAGACCGCAAAGGCATCGGTCCGTAGAGATCGGCGCGCTCGGGCCACGGAGAGCGAGGGAACTGCCGTTATTTCGCTTAAGACTCCTGTATATTTGTTTGGCTTGTTCGAATTCCCATGCGTTCTCCTCTGGAACAAAATAGTCTTTGCCCTATTGGGGGCTAGGCCAGAACGCAACCGGTCTTAAAAGCAGAGTTCCGTGGCCCAACCCCATCTGCAAATCTAGGTTTGCACCTTCATCAACGGGGTGTTGCCACAATGTTAGCGATGCTATGCCCACGCATAAGATATATCTAGCTTTCGTGTGGGATGTCGCCGTCGCCCGGGCCCCTCTGGTCGGACTGCGGCAGGGAGGGTGCTAGTCCTAGTGATGGCGACATCCCCGCGAAGTTTAGATCACGGATGTCTGTTTGGCTTCGGACCTATGAGGAGGAACTCCGATGAAGAATATGAATGGCCATAAAGAACAAAAACAAGGAGAACTCCAGGCGAACTCGCTCGAAGAGGTTCGTGGGCGTGTCGAAGGCATGTGGCAGCAGGCCATGAGCAACCGTAGCTCAGGCAGAGAAGAATTGGCAGCGGCTAAGGCCAACAGGGCTAAGGCCGAGACCGAGCGACAGTTGGTCGCCAACGCCGCCCTGGACGTCACAAAGAAGACCTGTGATGAGCTGATCAGAGAAGCAGAGAATCGGCTGGCGAACGCCAAAGAAGTCGAGTCTAAAGCGCGGAAAAAGCACGCTGAGGCCGAAAAGAATGGGAGCAGGCCAAAAAAGAAAGCAACGAGGCATGTTCATATCGGAAAAAGGCTGTGGCTGAAGTAGAGGGCTATAGGGAAACCTGAGGTGGACCCCAAAATTCGGACAGGTGGCTAAGAGAGAGTCCCGCTCCTAAAATAGGACGGAAACAAGGAGCAGGACATGAAGCAAACACGTAAGAAGCACAGCCCAGTCTTCAAGGCCAAAGTGGCTTTGGCCGCGCTCCAAGGGGAGCACACCATTGCAGAGCTGGCCAGCCGGTTTGAAGTCCACCCGAGCCAGATCCATGCCTGGAAGAAGGCCTTGACTCAGGGGGCGCCGCACCTCTTTGAAAATGGTGCTGGACGTCAGGAGAAGGACCAAGAGGTCCTCACTGCCCAGCTCTACCAACAGATTGGGCAGCTCAAGGTGGAACGGGATTTTTGTCACGGAGCTTCGGGTTGTGAGCCGGTCCCAACGCCGGGCCATGATTGACCGAGAAGAACCGAAGCTGTCTCTGGTGCGCCAGTGCGCCTTGCTGGGTATCAGCCGCTCCGCGTTGTACTACCTGCCAACCGAGGCCGGCGCCGAGGACTTGGAGTTGATGGCCCTCATAGACCAACAGTACCTGAAGACACCTTTCTACGGCTCCAGAAGGATGACTGCCTGGCTCAGAAATCACGGACACCAGGTCAACCGCAAGCGGGTCCGCCGGCTGATGCAGCTGATAGGCCTGGAGGCCATCTACCGGCGTCCCAACACCAGCAAGCCAAACCCAGGGCATAAGGTCTATCCGTACTTGCTCAGGGGGCTGGAGATCAACCGGGTCAACCAGGTGTGGGCCACCGACATCACCTACATACCCATGGCTCGGGGTTTCCTCTACTTGGTGGCCATCATGGACTGGCACAGCCGCTACGTGCTGGCCTGGCGGCTGTCCAACACCCTGGAGGTAGACTTCTGTGTTGCGGCTCTGGAAGAGGCCTTGAGCAAGGGTCGGCCACAGATCTTCAACACCGACCAGGGCAGCCAGTTCACCAGCGAGGCCTTCACCAGCATGCTGCTGGCGCAAGGCGTTCAAGTGAGCATGGACGGCAGGGGGCGGTGCATGGACAACGTCTTCGTGGAACGGCTGTGGCGCAGCATCAAGTACGAGGAGGTGTACCTGAAGGCATACCAAAATGGGACTGAGGCCAGAAAGGGGATTGGGGCTTATCTGGCCTTCTACAACCAAGAGCGGCCCCATCAAGCCCTGGGCTATCGGTCACCGGGTCAGGTGTTCCATGCAGTGAGCCCACAAAGGTGTTTACTGGAACTTCCACGAGCCTTACCATCGGATGAAGGTTTACGAGACACCCCAGCGGTAGACTCTCTTATTTTAGCCTCACCGCTGTCCTGATGATGGGGTCCACTTGAACCGTAACGGCTGAAGCGGACTCATATAACACCAAGGTTCGTAGTGAAGCGGATGCCTATCGCGAGAGAGTGATGGCTGAAGCCGAAACCTGTAGGGAAACGATGCTGGCAGGAGCGCAAGAGGAGACTCAGCGCATTCGCGACGAAACCCGTGAGATGGCGGATCAGGAGTGTGCCGAGCTAAAGCGGCACGTCAGTCAGGAGATTCAGACGGTCCTGTCCGAGATCGACAATATGAAGCAAGCTGCTCAGGAGGAGCTCGAAGCCCAGAGAATATATACAGAAGCGGCCTCATTGAGGACGATGACGACCGATCTTCAATCTCAAATGATGGAGCGGGTCGACAAAGCCCTGGCCGAGAATGAGGGCTCGGATACCAACGACGCCCCCGTGGAACAGGATGAGATTTGGGAGCCCGGGGATGTTGTTAAGGCCGACGTTCCGGTCGTAGTGGCTATGGCCAACGGACACCAGAACGGGGCGTCCACCAATCACAAGGAAACGAAACGCCGGCCCAAGCGGTACAAGAAGAACAAGGATATTTAATCTACCCGCCTCAAAGCTGGACCAGCAAGAGCCCCGACACAGGTCGGGGCTCTATGTATCTAAGGCCGACCATGGAATAACCTCTTGTAGGGTGGTATATTAGAGACGGTTCCCGCCCATTTTGTTCTAGGTAGGTGTGTTATGCCCAAGGCTGCCGTGATGATCAAGTCTAACGGAAGCGGGGCCATCAAGCTCAGCCCTGCGCCGTTCCTGCCCGCGATGGGTTTTGATATCTCTAACCAGACAGGCGTCGACATCAAGGTGATAGTAGACGGGAAAAAGATTCGCATCGAGGTCGAGAGCTCCTAGCCTGGGGTAGACGCCGTTAACGTGGAACGGCCTGTTTCCTTATACCTTTTCTTGCCCCTCGGCTCCTGAGGGGCTGATGGCTGGAATTCCGCCCATGCGTAGGCGGAGCAGGCCCTTTATGTCTTCCCAGGCCGTCCGCATGATCTTTACCCGTGTGTCGGGATCGTCCACCCAGTGAACCGGGATCTCCTTTATTCGAAACCCTCTCTTGGCCCCGATTATCAGCAGTTCGGTGTCGAAGAACCAGTTATTGTTCTTCACCAGGGGCACGATAGCCTGCGCCGCGTTGCGGGTCAGCCCTTTGAACCCGCATTGAGCGTCCCTGAATGGCGTGAAGAACATCAGGCGTATCATGGCGCTGTAGCTGCGCGATATGAACTCTCGCTTGAAAGACCGCTCCGCCCTGGAGCCCTTACTCAGACGGCTGCCGATTACGATGTCGGAGCCTTCCTCGATGGCCATCACAAGCTGCGGGAAGTGACTCAGGTCGGTGGAGAGGTCGACGTCCATGTAGCTCACGATGTCGGCTGTGCTTTCCATCCACACATGACGAAGGGCGCGGCCTCTGCCCTTTTGGGGTATGTGTACTGCGGTCAGTCCCGGATACTTCTGCGAGAGCATCTCGGCTATAGAAAGCGTATTGTCGGTGGAGCCGTTGTCGGCTATGGTGATGCGCCACGGGTTCTGTATGTTTTCTTGGAGGAACTTGGCTAATATATCCACACTTCGAGGCAGGGCTTTCTCCTCGTTGTATACAGGTATGACTACTTCTACGGTGAGCCGCGTCTCCATCTCAATCCCCTGTGGTTAGACTACACCTTTTCAATGTTAGCCCTGGTTGCCACCCCTGGCGAGATTGGCAGCACCTCGGGTAGCGCCCATGGTAAGCCGCCTGCTACCGCTCATGGTGAGCCCATCGAACCAGAGCGGACATACCGGCCACCCCTTCCTGCCCAGGAATGGTATTAATTAGTGTTTGAAGTGCCTTACCCCGGTAAACACCATCGAAATGTGGTTTTTGTCCGCCGCGGCTATAACTTCCTTGTCGCGTATTGAGCCTCCCGGCTGAGCGATCGCTATGACCCCCCCTTCAGCGGCCAGCTCTATGTTGTCTGGAAAGGGGAAAAAGGCATCCGAGGCCAGCACGCTGCCCTTCGCGTTGCCTCCAGCCGCTTTGAGGGCCAGGTGGACGCTGTTGACCCTGTTTGGCTGGCCGGCTCCCATGCCCAGAAGAGAATTGTCTCTGGCGAGTACGATTGCGTTAGACTTCACGTGCTTCCCAGCCTTCCACGCGAAGGCAAGGTCGTTAAGCTCCCCTTCGGTCGGAATGCGTTCTGTGACTGTTTTCCAGGTGGAGAAGTCTTCCGAGATCGAATCGAAAGTCTGCACCAATATGCCACCGCTAAGAGGGCGCAGATCGTATGAGGTTTCCCGATCCCGAGATGGCGTTACGGCCAGGATCCTCAAGTTCTTCTTCTTCTTTAAGATATCCAACGCATCCGGTTCATAGCTGGGCGCCACCACCACCTCATAGAACAGGTTGCCCATCTCTTTTGCGGCATCCGCCGTTACTTCTCTGTTGAAGCCGACGATTCCTCCGAAAGCCGACATTGGATCGCCCGAGTATGCCCTCCGGTAGGCTTCCGCCAGGTCCTGATGGGTGGCCAACCCGCAGGGGTTGGTGTGCTTGATTACCACCACCGTCGGGCTATCGAAGTCGATGGCCGTGCGCCAGGCCGATTCGGCATCCAAAAGGTTGTTGAAGGACAGTTCTTTGCCATGAAGTTGCGTCGCTCCGGCGATTCCACCTGTGTCTGATTCGGACACATAAAGGCCGGCTTTTTGATGGGGGTTCTCGCCGTATCTCAGGTCCTGGAGTTTGTCGTACCTGATGTCCAGCTTTTTGGGCAGACCATTGGTGCCCTCTATGGTGTTACCAGAGGAGTCCAGATAGCGAGCTATAGCGGTATCGTACAGAGATACATGTTGGAAAGCCTTGAACGCGAGATGACGGCGTTCCTCCAGGCTCAGACCTGAGTCCGACAGCCTGTCCGCGACCCATCCATAGTCTGCGGGATCGACCACGACGGCAACGGAAGGAAAGTTCTTGGCGCCCGCCCTCAACAGGGTAGGCCCACCAATGTCTATGTTTTCCAGTGCCTCATCCAAGCCAACGCCCGGCTTGCTTATGGTTTGAGTGAATGGATACAAGTTCACCACCACCATATCGATGGCATCGATGCCCTGCTCTGCAAGCTGCTTCATGTGATCTGGGCTGTCCCGGCGTGCCAGGAGGCCGCCATGGATCCTTGGGTGGAGGGTCTTTACCCTGCCCTCCAGGATCTCAGGAGACCCTGTCACTTCGGATACCTGTCGGACCGGCAGACCTCCTTCCTGGGCCAGTGTCTTGTAGGTGCCTCCGGTGCTGATCAGTTCCAAACCCGCCTGGTCTAGCTTCCGGGCGAACTCCACAATACCCGCCTTATCGTGGACGCTGACAACGGCCCTCATCGACACGGCTCCTTATCCCTTGTCTTCAAGTATGACTCTTTCCTTCCCAACTTGTTTCTCAACCTCTCCCACGATAATCGCTTCGGGGACCAGTTGTTGAATCTCACCCGCGTCCACGGGGGCGCATACCATGACCATTCCAATGCCCATGTTGAACACCCGATACATCTCGTTCGTGTCCACATTACCGGTTCGCTGGATCAGGTCGAATATGCGAGGAATGTCCCATGACCGGGCTTTCACGCGGGCGGACAGGCCCGATGGGAGTACCCTCGGCACATTTTCTTCGAAACCGCCGCCGGTGATGTGTGCCATGCCTTTGATGAATGGCAGCGCCGGCTCCAGCATGGGGTAATAGCACTTGTGGGGTATGAGCAGCTCTTCGCCCAGAGTGTGGTCAAGGTCATCGTGATGGCCATATAGAACCTCTGGGTCTGAATCGATCCCGAATACCCGACGCACCAGTGAAAATCCGTTGGTGTGGACGCCGCTCGAGGGTACTCCGAGTATGGCGTCACCTTCCTGGATGGTCGAGCCATCTATCAGCGAGTCTCGTTCCACAGCTCCCACAACGAACCCGGCGAGATCAAACTCGTCCGGTTGGTATATTCCGGGCGTATGGGCGGTCTCGCCACCTATCAGCGCGCAACCTGCCTCCCGGCATGCCCACGACATTCCTCTGAGTAACGAGTCGATCAGCTGTACATCCACAGCGTCCATCGACACATAGTCAAGAAAAAACAGCGGCCTCGCGCCCTTGGTGAGCACGTCGTTGATGTTGAGGTTGACCAGGTCCATCCCGAGGGACTCGAAGTGGCCTAGCTGGGCGCCTATGATCAGCTTGGTGCCCACGCCGTCGGTACTGGACACCAGCATGGGGTTTTCGTAGCCCTCGAGGCTATATACACCAGCGAATCCCCCCGGGCCTCCAACCACCTGAGGACCGTGGGTGATGCGGGCGAAGGCGCCTATTCTATCCTTGACTTCTTGGAGGGCATCCTCATCAACTCCCGCGGAGGTGTAGGTTTCTCCGGGCAAATTCAACCCTCCTTCACCACGCCTGAAGTATACATTACGTACGAAGGAAAGCGTCAAGCAAACGCGAAGACTGTCGTATGTGGGATGATGGCCCTAAGACGGGGCGTTGGCGTGTTCCAGGACCAGCTTGTCCATCTGAAGCTGGACGGGAATAGGATAGTTGCCGGTGAAGCAAGCGTCGCAGAAACTTCCGTTTGAGCCCCCCACGACTTTTAGAAGCCCCTTCACGCTCAGATATCCCAAGGAATCGGCGCCAATAAAATCGCGTATCGATGGCAGGCTGTGATTGGCCGCGATGAGCTCTCCCTTGGTGGCCATGTCTACGCCAAGGTGACAAGGATGCCGGATGGGAGGAGCGCACACACGCATGTGCACCTCAGTCGCTCCCGCCTTTCTCAAGAGGCTGACGACGTGTGGTGTCGTCGTACCGCGTACGATGCTATCATCGACGGCGACTACCCGTTTCCCTCCTATTATCTGGGGCAAGGGGTTGAACTTCACTCTAACCCCCAGGTCTCTCATCCGCTGGTCGGGTTGAATGAAGGTGCGGCCCACATAGCGGTTCTTGATCAGGCCCTCACTATAAGGAATACCTGATTCCTGGGAGTATCCCACGGCCGCGGCCGTGGCCGAGTCGGGTATCCCGATCACCACGTCGGCATCCACGGGATGCTCTCTGGCGAGTTCGGCGCCCATCTCCTGCCGGGCACTGTAGACCAACTTTTCGTCCAACACGCTGTCGGGCCGGGCAAAGTAGATTAGCTCAAACACACACATTGCCCTGCGCCCGGTGGCACCTGGCCATATATAGGACCTGACCCCTTCCTTGTCGATAAGGACCGCTTCCGCCGGTTTCAGTTCACGGTGGAATGTGGCGCCGAGATGGTCCAGAGCGCAGGATTCCGACGCTACGACCCATCCACCGCCTAGCTTGCCGATGCACAACGGACGTACTCCCAGTGGATCTCTCATGCCGATCAGAGTGTCGTCGGTCAGCACCACTGCGGAGTAGGCTCCATGGAGGCTCCGCATACAGTGGGATATTCGCTCCTCCCAGGATTTGCCCGGGGCGTTGGCAAGCAGGTAGGCCATGACTTCGGAGTCCGTCGTGGAATCGAATTGGCAGCCCCAGTCTTCCTGCAACTCCCGCCTTAGTTCGAGGGCGTTGACCACGTTGCCGTTGTGGCCTAGGGCCAGCTCTCCGTGGACACCTTTAACCAGAAATGGTTGGGCGTTGCTGGCATTGCTGGAGCCGGTAGTGGAATAGCGGGTATGTCCTATCGCCATATGGCCGGACAGTGGCTGGAGCTCTTCTTCGCGGAAGATCTGGGTCACCAGACCCATATCTGTGTGGAGTTTGATGGATTGACCGTCGGAGGATGCTATGCCAGCGCTCTCCTGGCCACGGTGCTGGAGGGCGAAAAGACCAAAAAAGGCGATGCGGCTCGCTTCCCCCTCAGGCATGTAAACCCCGACTACACCACACTCTTCTCGAGGGTGGTCAAGCGTGGTCGCCAGCCGTGGGGAACCGGCCGCCTTGCTCACAGCCTCATTCTACTCGTGGCCTAAATCAAGGTCAATAGTGAAACCCCCTGATTTAAAGGCACATGGGTTTTGCGATTTTAAAAAGGGTGTTTCCAGGGGCGGTCACGATTTTTTCACGAACATCTGCGATGTCTTCACGAAACCATCACACGGGCTTGGTTATGGTGTTGCTAAGTTTATTGTAGCCCTTCAGATAGCCCTTATTTTTAAGGAGTTTAGGTATGATCAAGCACTTCTCTATAATTTACGCCGGCCACATCGACATGGAAAACATGGGAAACAATGGAACGGTCTCGCCGATTCTGTGCACCCCCAAAGAAGTTATGAAAGAGCAACTGACTCGCTTCGCCGAAGAGGTGATGCCAGCTTTTAAGAACCGCGACGCAAAGCCTGGGAAGCAATCTGGTACCATAGCTCCGGCGGCCAGGGGCTCCTATTGACACGGGCCGCCTTTGTTTAGAAACTAGACACGGAGGTAATTATGGGCAAGAAATACATTGGTGGAGAACGACCTGACTATTTGGTCATCGACTCGGACTCCCACGTCGATGAGACCAAGGTGCAGGCATGGAAGATTTTCCCAGAGCATCTACGAGGCCTAGCACCGAGAGAATTTGTCGACTCCACGCAACCGGACCTCACCGAAGAAGAGCGCAACAAGCAGATAAATCCATATCTCAAATATACCCGGATCACCGTTGTCGAGCACACGAAGACCTTCCCCAACGCCGACTACCGTTCGGGTCCGTATGGGTTCCTGCCTGATTGGACCCCCGAGGGCGAATGGCACAACCGCGACGGGGAACGAGACGCGACAAAGCGTCTCCCGGACATGGATGAAGAAGGGGTGGATATCACCCACATATTCGGCAGCTACCATCAGTCCATGAACTGCCTTATAGACAATCCAGAGGTGTCTCTATACTGGTGTCGCGGATGGAATGACTGGGCCGCGGAGTATCGCAAACCGGACCCAAAGCGTATCCTGGCCACCGCGCTCGTGCCCCTTGGCGACGTTGAGGCAGGCGTTGGTGAAACTCGCCGGGCCGTCAGCGAACTGGGGCTTGATTCCATAAGCATGCCGGCTCAGTTCAAGCGAGAATGGACCTGGAAAGAACGCTTCTACCCCATCTTCGAGGAGTGCGAAAAGCTGGGCGTTCCCATCGCAATGCACGTGAACACCATGTTCGGTACGGGTCAGAGGCGGCTGGATAACCTCTTCTACAAGCACATATTCATGGGGTCCGACTGCCCATATTCCGTCGTCGGATTCGTGGCCAGCGGTGTTCTGGAGACATTCCCGAAGTTGAGAGTGGTCTGGTGTGAGCAGGGGGTGGGTTGGCTGCCCTATTACATGGACCGCCTTCAAGAGCATCTGGAAATGTTTCCGGGTTTTGTCCCAGACCCCAAGAAAGACCCTCGAGACTACTTCGGTGACCAGCTATTCATCTCCGCGGAGCCAGAAGAGATAGACTATGTACCCTTTATCAAGAAGAAGATGGGCATCGAGGGCATAGTCCTGGGCACCGACTATTCCCACCCTGACAGTATCTCGCCGAGGTCGATACAACGCATCCTTGATTACCCCGAGCTTTCCGACGACGACAAGAAGAAGGTGCTGTCGGACAACCCTGCGAGGCTTTGGGGCATTTCTACCGACGGGAAGAACGGCAAGTAGTAGCTACTCGCGCCAGGTCATCCCTTCCGTCGCCTTGAGGAATCGGTCCACCAATCGAGGGTTCGAGGCGATAGCGCTTTGGAACTTTGTTGTGGCCGCATCGCCATCTTTATTTACCACGCTGCCGCCCGCCTCGGAAACAAGCAGTATTCCGGATGCCAGGTCCCAGGGTGACAGGTGATGATGGAAGTAGAGATCGATGCGTCCGCAGGCGGTGTAGGCGAGCCCCAGCGCCGCCGATCCCATTACCCGAATAGTTTGCATACCGGGCCAGAGCCCTCTGATCAGCTCCAGGGCTTCCGCCGCTGCCTTATCCGAGTAGCCCATGTCGAACCCGATGAGACACTCGCTTATCTCCTGCTTTGACGAGACGGATATGGGATTGCCGTTTAAATAAGCGCCTTTGCCCTTCTCGGTAGAGAACAATTCGTCTTTGATCGGGTCGTACGTCACGCCCAGCAGCACGTCATCACCCTTGGTCAATGCCAGGGCTACGGCAAAATGAGGGATTCCTGAAGCGTAGTTCTTGGAACCGTCCAGTGGGTCCAGAATCCAGCTGTAACCCGACGATGTCGCAACGGGTTCAGATTCCTCCGCCAGTATCCCGAAAGCGGGATACTCTTGCTGCAACAGGTCGATCGTTTCCTTCTCAGCCGCCAGGTCCACGTCGGTTACGACGTTGGCCCGGCCCTTGGATGTGACCTCTTTTTGGGTGTGAAACCGGTTGCGGATTATTTCGCCGGCGAGCTTTACGGCAGCAACGGCGACTTCCGGAGCGCTCTTGCCGCTACTAGATGTGGGAACAACTTCACCCAACTGTTTTATCGCTAACCCAGGCCCATCTTTTCCGTTACTTCCGCGATGGTCTCCCTGGCTATCACTCGCGCCTTCTCGGCTCCGGCAGCCAACACCTCTTTGACATAGTCCGGCCGGGTCTCGAACTCGCGCCGCCGCTCCCTCAGAGGTTCCAGGTACTGATTGATCCGTTCCGCAAGCTGGGCCTTGCAGTCCACACATCCCCGTTTGGCTGTCGTGCACTCGTCGTACACCACTTCGATCTCACCAGGGTTGAAGATTTTGTGAAGGGAGTAGACGTTGCAGACCTCGGGCCGGCCCGGAATATCCCGCTTGACGCGTTGGGGGTCGGTGAAGGCCGTGAGCACCCTTTTTTTAGTCTCTTCGGGCGTCGCCGCCAGGTCCACGTGGTTGTCCACGGTCTTGCTCATCTTCTGTTTGCCCTCGAGGCCGAGGATCAGAGGAGCTTCTGTGAGCTTGGCCTGAGGCTCGGGGAAGGTGTCGCCGAATTTGTTGTTGAACCTCCGAACTATCTCCCTCGCCAGCTCCAGGTGGGGGACCTGGTCTTCACCCACTGGTACCGTGTCGGCCTTGTACAGGATGATATCGGCGGTCTGCAGTACGGGATAGCCCACCAGCCCGTAGTTCACCGACTCCTCGGTCTGGCTCATTTGACGCACCTTCTCTTTGAAGGTGGGCACCCTTAATAGCCAGCCCAGGGGCGTGACCATGCTGAGAAGAGTGTGGAGCGTCATCACCTCGGGAACATGGGACTGGACGAATATGACGCTGCGTTCCGGATCGAGACCGGCCGCCAGCCAGTCCAGCACCATCTCGTTGATGTTGGGCTTTATCTCGTTTACTTCTTCGGCGGAAGTTATGGTGGTGAGGGCGTGGATATCCACGGCGGCATAGATACATTCGTAGCTGTCCTGTAAGTCCACCCAGTTCTTCAGGGCTCCCAGATAGTTGCCGAGATGGAGCCGTCCGGTAGGACGCATCCCTGAGAATATGCGGCCGTTTTTCGCCATGTTTTTGCCCCTCCGAATGCCTTGGGGAGTCTAGCATATCGACCGCCACCCATGCCAGACCAACAGGGCTGTCTCCAAACCCCACTTGAAGGGAGCTCCCCCTTAATTCCTTTTCGACCATCCCCTCGACATAAGATCGGGGGACGCCCCGTCCGCCTCAGGCGGACGGGGCTGGCCAGGAAGGGGGTTCTTCGACATGCTCAGAATGAGCGGGGAAGGTGGGGGCCAGGCCCTCAGGACACCCTTGTTTGGGCACCGTCCAGGAAGGAACCCTTTGTCCTTCCCTGGAAGGGTCAGGATGAGATGGGAATGGGGGGACACCCCCAAGCCCCCGCCAAAGGGGCACGCCCCTCTGGACTCCCGTATTTGTGACTACCCGCCCGCCCAGGCGTGGTGCCGAGGGATGGGGAAGCAGGGGGCGTCCCGTAATTTTTTGCTCCTTAGTTTGAATTTACTTTCGTTGGGCAGGAGGGACAGCATCGGGGCGTCGGCGCATCTCTTTTACTCTCTACCTGGTACCTGGCCGTTGCTGGAGTGATAGCGCAGGCCGGCCATTTGCCCCGCTATTCCGTTATCCTCGTGTATCTCTACACTGCCTTCTATGAACATCTCACGGGGGGGCCAATGGCCCTCCGGCTTAAAGTTCTCCCCAATGCTGTCTCTCCTGTGGGGAGCTGCCCACCGCGTACACGGAGTGAGCGTGGGCAGCTCCCCACAGCCGGTCACGACGCTGGCCTCTGAGCCCTTCAGCCTCATGGTGTCCAGCCCGCGGTAGTCCCGGACTTTCTCGGCCACCATGCAACGACGGCTCAGCTACTAGACCATCCCCTGGCATCTATCGTCGGGGGTCCTTCGACAGGCTCAGGATGAGCGGGGAAGTGGGGACGCCCCCGGAACACCGGCCCGCCTGTGTGGTTTTGCGCGCGCAGGACAAAGAAGGGACGGACCTTTTCGGGTTCGTCCCTATCGCATGCGGTATGCCCAGATGATAAGGCTAGGGGGTGGGTAGTAGGGCGGTCAATGGGGTGATGACAGAAAAAAGCGAGGGGTGTTCAGAGGGGCCCGCCCCTCTGGCGGGCCCTTTATTTCCCCCTTCCTCATAGGAAGGGGGCCAGGGGGATGGTCGATTTGACACGGGTGTGAGATACATGGAACATCACCGCCATCCCAAAAAGTCAGGTCTTTGTACTGGAGGCCTGATTTCATATTCCGCCACTGGCGGACCGATTCTCCCCTCCCTATGACCCAGAAATAGTCTTTCAGGCGCTGGCAAAACTCTCTAGGAGGCTGGTAATGGCTAAGGTCATCTCTTCACGAGCACGCGGCAGAAACGTTGGAAAACTGTCCCTCATAGGACTGGCGGCGGTGGCTGCGCTGCTTGCGGTGCAATCACGGCGTGGCCCGCCCAGGCGGCGCCCATAGAAACCGTTTCGAACCTCAACGACAGCGGTCCGGACTCCCTGCGGGCGGCCATTGCCAACGTGGACCCCTTCGGTGAAATCGTGTTCACCGTTACCGGGACCATCGGGCTAACCAGTCAGCTGCTCATAGACAAAGACATGACCATCACCGGGCCCGGAGCCAACGACCTGACCATCTCAGGCGGCTGCGCCGGCCGGGTCTTCGAGATCACACTCGGTACGGTGGCAATCATCTCCGGTGTCACCATCAGCCAAGGGTGCGCCCCCGATGGCGGGGGCATCCTGAACGGCGGCGACCTGACCTTGAATGACGTCGTGGTCAGTAGCAACACGGCCACCAACAACGGCGGCGGCATCCTCAACAGGGCCCCGAGCCAAGTTGATCTGATCGATAGCACGGTCGACTTCAACACGGCCACCAACGGCGGAGGTATCGCCAACGAAGGCGGGTTTGATATTGTCGGAGCCCCGGGAGCCCCGGATATTGATTTTGTGGAGTGTGATCAATTTATCAGTTCCTGCGCTTTCTTTTCAGGGGCTCGCCCACCGCCGGATTCCTCATCCCAAATTTTGGCAGTGTGGGTCTGTTCGGCACTACCGTCCTTCAAAACTTCGCCACGGGCGAGGGCGCCGGCATCTACAACCGGGGAACTATGAACATCCAAGACAGTGTCCTCCTTCTTAACGGATTCATCGATTTTTTCGGTGAACCCGTCAGGGGCGGTGGCATCTACAACGACGGCCAGCTGTTCCTCACCCGAAGCACGGTCTCAAACAACACGGCCACAGACCTGGGTGGTGGCGTACACAATCACGCGGCACTCACCGCCTATCCGGGGCTAGGAACCCCTGAAGACTTTATAAGGCAAGGCCTTTTTGAGGTGGAAGACAGCGTTATCATCCAAAACAACGCTCTCTTCGGAAGTGGTATTCACAATGACGGCACACTGTTAGCGACAAACACCCTGACCGCCCGCAACGTTGGTTTGGCATCTGGGTTTGCCCCAGCTATCTTGAACTTCAGGATCCTAGATATATTCTGCTCCCTCGGTGGTTGCGCAATCGGAACCACCTTTGTAAGCCCGGGCCTTATGACTTTGAACAACGTAACCGTTACTGAAAACGTCGGAGGCAACATCGGAAATTTCGACGGGTTCAGCGGTCCCCAAGTCCCTTACGTACCCTTCGACCCTGGTATTGCATTATTACAGCTAGAGCCGGGGACGGTGGAGCTATCCAACACCATCATCGCTACTGGCCCTGGCTTCTCCGAGAGCAACTGTTTCGGGGCTTTCAATTCTCTCGGATACAACCTCGCCGACGACGGCACGTGCGGTCTGACTCAGCCGACCGACCTCCGAACAGATCCGCAGCTGGTCCAGTTCGAGGTCGATCTCGGCCCACTCGGCACCATACCAGGGGTGCCAGGGCCCCTGCCGCCATTCAGCCCGGCTATCGACGCTGGCAACCCGGCGTCGCCGCTGCCTTCCTTTGCCCCAACGTGTGACGACAATGATCTTTGGGGCGTGGTACGGCCGGTGGACGGAGACGGCGATACGATCCCCGTCTGTGACATCGGGGCTTTCGAGTTTCAGGATACGGACGGTGACGGGGTTGAGGACGTTCTTGACAACTGCCCGACCGTCCCCAACCCGGGCCAGGAAGACGCAGACGCAGACGGCGTAGGTGACGTCTGTGACAACGCACCAACCGACTTCAACCCAGGCCAGGAGGATGCGGACGGCGACGGCGTGGGTGACGTGGCCGACAACTGCGTCGACGTCCCCAACCCGGGCCAGGAGGATGCGGACGGCAATGGCATCGGCGATGCCTGCGATGTATTGACGGTCGAGGACACCTTGGTCCTACTGGAGGCGAAGCTGGACGCCATCGAGGCCAAGCTGGACGGCTTCGACCTCAGCCTGCTTAACAGCCTCGCCATCACCGCGGACGCGATCAATACCGCCGTAGGCGCCATCGAGGCCAAGCTTGACGCAAGGCTAGATGCCACTGTTTCGTCACGCGCCTCCCAGGCCAGCGTGGACGCCCTGGCGGGTACAGCCGACGCTATCAACCTCAGCGTGGCCGCTGTGAAGGGCAAGCTGGACGTTATCGAGGCCAAACTGGACAGTAGCGTCAATGCCACTGCCACGACCCAGGCAACCCTGGACGCGATAGCGGGGACGTCCGATGCTATCAATACCGCCGTGGGTGCCGTAGAAGCCAAGCTCGACGCTAGGCTAGACGAGACCGTTTCCTCACGGGCCTCTCAGACCAGCGTGAATACGCTGGCAGGGACGGCCGACGCTATCAACCTCAGCGTGGCCGCTGTGAAGGGCAAGCTGGACGTTATCGAGGCCAAACTGGACAGCAGCGTCAATGCCACTGCCACGACCCAGGCAACCCTGGACGCGATAGCGTGACATAGCCGTGCTGGAGACCAAGCTGGATACCCACGGCGCTGATGTCGACGCGGCATTTGCCGCCCTGGCGGAGGCCAACCTACAGAAGCTCGATCTGGTCGTCGCCCAGCTCGACGAGAGAGGCGTCAAGAACAGGTTCCTGGTCCATTCCAGCCAGGGAGGCGACCCGGTGAGGGTGAGGGTGGTGAGCGTAACCGCATTCACCGCAAAGAAGGGCCAGCCCACCCAGGCCCACAGCCTTGGATTCAGATCGGCGTCCGTGCAGCCCGGGACCACAGACTTGGAGCTACACGTGACCTGGGCCGCGCGAAAGCCAAAAAACTGGAGATCGTCGTTGCAAAAGTTGTCGGCCATCCCGTATTGGGACCAGTTACGCTGACCGGCTCGACGCTGGTGCACGACGTTAAGCTCCACTGGGTTAGTGATCGGGACCGGGACCGGGATCGTGACCACGATGACGATGACGACTAGGTAGTACCGAGTCCACGGGAAAAGAGAAGGGCCGGGAATTCCCGGCCCTTCTCTCGTTTCTCCCCGCTCAAGGTGGGACCTCTGCTACCGCTCTAGATCGACAGGCTCACCATGAGCGGTAGCTACTGACGTGCAGGGTACCTCTCAGTAGGACGGGAATCCAATATCTAGATATGGGGGTGCAGGGGGCTCGGCCCCCAGTCGGGGGTGTTGGGGTGTCCCCAACATTCCTTCTATGGCCCCCTTCCTGCCAGGAAGGGGGCCAGGGGGATGGTCGATAAGCCCATTTTGGGTACCAAAGTCCGGGCGCGATCTAGGGTCGGGCGGGAATCACTTTCAGCGGGCCAGCTTCTGAGGCTGCTGGATATTGCCCAAATCGGTCACCAGCAGCTCAAGGGCCAGGTCCTGGTCCAACTGCCCCTGCTTGACTGCCAGGTCTGCTTGGAGCAACCCTTCGTACAGGGTCTTCAGGCTTTTCCAGGAGTGCTTTCTGGCCTGCTCGACGGTCCGTTTCACAGCAAAGTCGTGAGCGATCCCCAATCGTTCGCCAATGGTCTGTTCCTTGTGTCCCCGGTCGATAAGATCCCGCGCCAAGGTCACCAACCTTAGCTGCCTGGCGATCATGGTCGCTATGTATGGGAATTCTGCCCCCTCGTTCCTGAGACGCTGAATCGTTTTCAAAGCGGTTGAGGATCTGCCCTCGAGAATGGCGTCGACGGCGATGAAGATGCTTGCCTCTTTGGACTGGGAGGCCAAGAGCCGGACGTCGCCCTCGTTGATAACCCGGTCGCTGGCGTATAGGGCCAGCTTTTCCAATTCATTGTCCAGCGTCCAGAGGTTGCCTCCCACGAATTGAATTAACATGCTGAGGGCTCCCGGAGATATACGAGCGCCCTTGTCCGTGGCTCTGTTCCTCACCCATCTGGACAATGCTTCGCGGGAGGGTGTCGGCATCTCTTGTACCTGGGAAACCGGCTTCAATTGTGTGAGCAACGCGTTGCCCTTGGATAATTGCTCGTCCACGAACACGAGCAGGGTGGATGAGGGCATCTCATTCTCCACGTAGTTGGGTAGGTTGCCCCAGCCCGAAAGGGCCGATGATTCCGCAACCGCCTTTCGAGACCGACGTGAGGCCGGCCGTCTGCGTCCTTCACGTGACTCAAATAGCTTGAGGAGGCCTTCTACTTTTACAAGACGGTACTCGGCAAGAAACGGTATAGCGTCGCAGAAGCTCCTGAGGTGTGAAAGATTGGTTTCTGGACCCGCTATCTGATGGCTGTTGGCCTCCAGCACCTCCGGAGATCCGACCTGCGCCTCCAGGTCCTTCAGTGCCCGCGAGAGCAGAAAGCTGTCCCCATATAGAATGTGTGCTGGTATATCTGGGCTCCCCGATGATATGGATTCCCACGATACCATACCGGGGCATATAATTGTAGGTGAAGCTAATGTTTTTGCGCCTGGCCATACCACTCGTACTTATGCTGTTCGGACCCAGGATCATTCATCGTATTTTGCGGACGATTGCCCTGGTCTGGCGTCTGACTTTCGACCGCAGGGTGCCTCTGTTGCTGAGGCTGGTCGTGCCGGCAGCGCTTTTGTACTTTATCGTGCCCATCGGTCTGATACCCGACTTCGTGCCTATCGTGGGCTATCTGGATGACCTGATCGTCCTTATCGTGGCCGTCTGGATACTGCTCAGCTTCGCGTCTCGGGAGGTGGTTGAGGAGTACGCGCCATGGCGTGTCAAAACGCAGACTCAAGAGCCCGAGGGGCAGAAGGACACATCACAGGTCGTGGAGGGTAGCTACACAATGATGGACGACGACGCCTCTTGAATCAGATGGAGATCGCGTTACTTGGACTGCCCCAAAGTGGAAAAACCACCCTTCTAAACGCATTAACCCGCGGACGTACTCAGGCCGGAAGCGGCGCCAAGCAAGAGGTACTCGCAGGAGTCAGCAAGATACTTGATCCCCGGTTGGACTCCCTTGCGGCAGTCGGCAAGCCAGAGAAGGTCACCCCAGCCGAGATAACCTACTGGGACGTACCGGCTGCCTCTGGTACCTTAGGCGAAGGTGCGGGTATAGGTGGACAGTTCTTGAACCTCCTCCAGAACGCCGATGCTTTGCTCGTTGTGGTGCGGGCTTTCTCCGACCCTTCCGTTCCTCACCTCAGTGGCACGGTTGACCCTCTCCGAGACCTGGAGTCCATGGAGGCGGAGTTAGCTTTCTCCGACCTGGCCATCCTCAAGCGTCGCGTCGCCAGGATCCAGGATACCCTGAAGGGAGCTAAGGGTCATGAAAAAGACCGCCTTTTGAAAGAGGAAGCCTTTCTCGACCGTATCAAAGGGGAGCTTGAGAGGGATGTGCCTTTGCGGGAGCAGCAAATAAACGAAGAGGGAAAGGGACTCATCTCCAACTACCAGTTCCTTACCGATAAGCCTCTCCTGATCGTTTTCAACGTGGACGAAGGGGCGCTTCCGGATGTACCTGAATTGCAGGACGAGATTGCTCGCCATAATCAGAGGTCCGGAGTGAGGGCAACTGTGTTGTCCGCCAAGCTGGAAATGGAGCTTTCGGCGTTGTCTTCCGAGGAGGAGAAGGAGTTCCGCGAGTCTTTGGGTGTTTTAGAGTCGGGAGGAGCAAAGGTCGGAACGCTGGCCTACGATGCCATGTCCATGGTCTGCTACTTCACTTACGGACCCACAGAGGCGAGAGCCTGGCCGATTCCAGTAGATACCCCGGCGGTGAAGGCCGCAGGGAAGATTCATACCGATTTGGAACGTGGATTCATTCGGGCGGAGGTCGTTGGCTTAGACGATCTGATCAGGTGCGGATCAATCGCCGAGTGTAAGAAACAGGGAGTTTTCCGTCTGGAAGGCAAGACCTACCCGGTTAAAGACGGCGACGTGATAACATTCCTGTTTAACGTGTGAAGGTACCCAGATGTCCACTTCCCCAGCAAAAGAGAGCCTGGTCCAGAAGCGTCTAGAGCACGGTATAGCCCTCTACGTCCACATTCCCTTCTGCAAGACCAAGTGCCCCTACTGCGACTTCAACACATATCAGGGTATCGAGCCCCTTATGGCCCCCTATACCGACGCCCTGGCGCGGGAAATCCGTTTGTGGGGCACTACCCTGGAACACCCGAAGATCAATACCATCTTCTTCGGCGGTGGCACCCCATCGTACATTCCCACTGACGACCTCGGAAGAATTCTTGACACAATCCATGACTGCTTCGATCTGAATCCAGAAGCTGAGATCACGGTGGAGGCCAATCCTGGAGACCTGAGCTTATCGGGCCTTGAGCAATTGCATGGAATAGGAGTGAACCGGCTGAGCATCGGGGTACAGAGCCTGGACGGTGGACTGCTATCCCTGCTGGGTCGCCGTCACTCCGCTCAAGAGGCCGTCGGCGCCTACGAACTTGCCACCAAGGCCGGGTTCAAGCAGGTTAATCTCGACCTGATATACGGACTCCCGCGTCAGACCATGGCCCAGTGGAAAGATACCTTGAGCCGGGTACTGGAGCTCAGACCACCTCACCTCTCGATGTATTGCCTCACCCTGGAAAAGGGGACACCGCTGGAGCAATGGGTCAGCCAGGGCAAGCTCCCCCAGCCCGATCCGGACCTGGCTGCCGATATGTATATCTTTGCCAGGGAAACTCTGGGAAAAGCGGGCTACGGCCATTACGAGATATCCAACTGGTGCATGCCAGGTTACGAGTGCCTCCACAACATGGCCTACTGGCTCAACCAACCATATCTGGGCGTTGGCCCTGGGGCCCATTCTTTCATCGACGGGTACCGGTTTTGGCAGATCAAGCCGCCTCGCCTGTACATAGACAAGGTCGGTGATTGGGAAGCCCGTGAAGTAGGGCTCGTGGAAAGGCTCGACGCCGAGCTCCTGGCCCAGATCGACCCCATTGGCGGTTTCGAGGCGATCGAGCCCAAGCTGGAGATGGCCGAGACCATGTTCCTGGGCCTAAGGCTCCTGGAAGGAATGGACATGGACAGCTTCAGGCAGAGATTCGGTCTGAACCCCTCCCAGGTCTACAGCTCCGAGATTCGGGAACTGACGGACCTGGGGTTGGTGGAGCAGGTTGACGGGGTGCTACGGCTTACGCCCAACGGCTGCCTCCTCTCCAACCAGGTCTTCATGCGCTTCCTGGACTAAACTTTGGCTGTCCCGACGGCCCTTATCACATCTCCATGAGGAGGCATCATCATCATCAGAGAACACCGGGTCGTGGTCGTGGGCGGAGGGTTTGCCGGCTTGAACGCCGCCAAGGCCCTCAAAGGGGCCCCTGCGCAGGTGACCATGATCGACCGGCGCAACTTTCATCTTTTCCAGCCCTTGTTGTATCAGGTGGCGACGGGCGGCCTGTCTCCAGCCGACATCTCCGTCTCCATTCGGGCACTACTTCAGAAGCAGAAAAACGCCAGGGTAATCTTGGGAGAGGTGGAGTCGGTCGAGGTCGCCGACCGGCGCCTGAAGCTTTCCGACGGCGAGCAGGTGGAGTACGACACCCTTGTGCTGGCCACTGGTGCCAGGCATAGCTACTTCGGCCATGACGACTGGGCCGAGGCCGCTCCGGGTCTCAAGACCATCGAGGACGCCACCAAGATCAGACGCCGCATACTCCTTGCTTTTGAGGCCGCGGAACGGGTTTCCGATCCGGACGAACGCGCTGCCTGGCTGACCTTCGTCATAGTAGGCGGCGGTCCCACCGGTGTGGAGCTGGCCGGAGCGATCGGCGAGCTGGCTAACAGCACCCTGAAAGATAACCTCCGCTCATTCGATCCATCCGATGCCCGCATTCTATTATTCGAGGGTGGTCCAAGGGTCTTGCCTACCTACCCCGCCCAGCTCTCTTCAAAGGCCGCAGCGGCCCTCCTGCGGCTCGGGGTCACCGTAAAGACGAACACGTTGGTTCAAAACGTATGGAAAGACTCCGTCGAGGCGAGTGCAGGTGGCGAGACAGAACGTATCCGGACCAGGACTGTTCTTTGGGCTGCCGGTGTTCAGTCATCCCATTTGGGCAGGGAGATCGCGGACGAGACCGGGACAGAAATGACCCGCGCGGGTCAGGTGGTTGTCGGGCCGGATTTCACAGTGCCTGGCCATCCAGAGATTTTCGTCATAGGCGATCTGGCCAGCTACTCTCACGAGACGGGGAGCCCCCTGCGAGGTACAGCAGATGTCGCTATTGCCGAAGGAACATACGTGGGCAAGGCGATCCGAAGGCGTCTCACTGACAAGAAGCAGAAGCCCTTCAAGTTCCGCGACCTGGGAATGCTTGCCGTAATAGGTCGCTCGGCCGCGGTCGCAGACCTGGGTTTCATACGTTTCTCCGGCTGGCTGGCCTGGTGGTTCTGGCTCTTGGTACATATCATGAAGCTGGTTGACTTCCAGAACCGACTTGCGGTGATAGTCCAGTGGGGATGGAGCTTCCTGACCCGAAACAAGTCGGCCCGCCTCATCACTGGCCCTACCCCCTTCGAGGATTTTGGCCCGGAGGATTAGTCAGAGCCTATTCCGTAGACGGAAGGGGCAATTGGGCATCCTCCTCTTGACCCTCTTGGTGGGTGAGGCTTAAGAAATAGATACGGTTACGCGTATTGCCTTGGGGTTCCAACAGCCCAAGCTCAACGAGCTTGGCAAGGTCACGGGATGCCGTGACCGGTGAAGCGTTGGTTATGTCGATGTAGTCTCCCCGGGTAATCCTGCCAGTTCGGCCCGCAAACGCCAGGCCATCAGTCTGTCGGTAGTTTAGGTCCAATCCCCGAAAGACTTCGTACATTTCAGTCATCATCCGGTGCCACTTCGTCATCTCTGTTGTGAGCATGCTTGCATTGGCTGACAAAGCACCGCAGTAAAATTTCAACCATAGCGTAGCATCGTATTCAGATGAATAGGAAGGGCCAAGGGTCTTCTCCCCACTTTTTGTTTCGTGTTGGATTAGATAGTACCCCGAAGGCGTGTTTTCGGTATATGATCTGTCTCCGCACCAAGATAGGAGGTTTATCTGGGTCATATCGAAGGTGCCGTTTCTTTAGTTCTTATAGTTTTGAGGGGATTTGAGCATCGTAGTACTCTTTACTAATCAACACTCCAGTTAGGCCTAAATAGCGCCTATCCAAACTGTCTAATTGGTTGCATCGATGGTCACCTGTTTCGTCGATATATAGACGGTACTGCTGCATATTTGCAGTATATCATCGGATTGTCTCCCACCATTTGGCATTATGAATCACGCTCAATTGCCTCGGTCTGGCGGCGGTGCTATCCTAGCAGCAGGAGCGAAGGCAGCCTGCTATGTACGTTATCGGCACCGCCGGGCACGTCGACCACGGCAAGTCCACCCTGGTTAAAGCCCTCACCGATATAGACCCCGACCGCTTGCCTCAGGAGCAGGAACGGGAGATGACCATCGAGTTGGGCTTTGCCTGGCTCACCCTCCCCAGTGGCCGTGAGGTCAGCATCGTCGACGTTCCGGGCCACGAGCGGTTCATCAAGAACATGCTGGCTGGCGTGGGTGGCATGGACCTTGCGCTGCTGATCGTGGCCGCCGACGAAAGTGTCATGCCCCAGACCAGGGAGCACCTGGCAATCCTGGACATCCTTCGCGTCAAACGAGGCTTGGTGGCCATAACCAAGAGCGATCTGGTAGACGAGGAGATGGTGGAGCTGGTCAAGGAGGAGGTCGAGGAGGTTCTTAAAGCCACTACCTTCGAAGGTTCCGCCATCGTTTCTGTTTCCGCCTACACGGGACAGGGCCTGGACGAGCTTCAACGGGTGCTCGACTCGATGCTGGACTCCACCGAGGCCCGCCGCGACCTGGGCCGCCCGAGGCTGCCCGTGGACCGGGTATTTACGGTCGCTGGGTTTGGAACTGTAGTAACAGGGACGTTGATCGACGGGTCTCTCTCAGTTGGGCAAGAGGTGCAGCTTGCTTTATCGGGGAAGCAGGCCCGAATCCGCGGTCTTCAGACCCACAAGAAAAAGGTCCAGGAGGCAGACCCGGGGAGGCGTCTGGCAGTAAACCTGTCCGGCATATCGAGGGAAGACCTGGAGCGGGGCGAGCTGGTCACCACACCCAGTTGGCTCCAGCCCACCACCAGACTCGATGCCAGGCTAAAGCTGGTTCGCGACTCCCCTCGTCCTCTCACACACAACGAAGGGGTCACTATCCACGTCTACACCAGCGAGGCTCAAGCCAGAGTGCGTTTGCTGGACAAGGAGCGTTTGGACCCAGGCGAAGAGGGACTGGCGCAGATACACTTAAAGCAGCCCCTGCCCGCTGTCAAAGGAGACCTGTTCGTTGTGCGCTCCTCGGACACGACCCTGGGAGGCGGCGAGGTGTTGGACGCTCACCCGACACGACGGCACCGGCGTTTCGTTACTTCGGTCATCCAGCATCTGGAGGCGATGAAGGACGGGACCGGTGACGGCTCGATTCTCAACGCCGTTCAGCACTGGGGTCCCTGTGATCTGAAAACCCTCGCAAGGCGCGCCAACCTCTCGCTCGATGAATTCCTGTCCGGTACACATGAGCTGGTACAAAACGGCGATGCCGTATTGCTGGGTGAAGGTAACGGCAGCGTGGACGCCACGGTTTTTTCGGTCCAGGCATGGCAGTCCCTCACGAGCGATGCGGTCGCGGCGCTGGATACCTACCACAAGCAGCATCCCTTGAGAAAGGGCCTGCCAAAAGAGGAGCTGCGAAGCCGGCTTCGTCTAAACCAGCAGACCTTCCCCTCGGCCTTGCGACATATGGTTAAAGCCGGGGTGCTGGAAGAGGTGGGAGCCGTCGTGCGCTCACCTCACCACCACGTCGAGTTGAGCCAGGACCAGCAAAAGCGCATCGACCAGTATATTAGTAGTCTGGAGGCCGAGCCCTATTCTCCTCCCACCGAGCGCCCACTGGATCCAGAGTTGCTATCCCTGCTGATCGAAGAGGGCAAGGTCGTCAAAGCGAACGAGTCGGTGGTTTTCGCCGCGTCGGCTTACAAAGAGATGGCGGATCGCGTAGTGGAATATATACAGGAGCATGGCAAGATCAAGGTGGGCGACGGGCGGGACCTGTTCGGTACGAGTCGTAAGTACATGCTGCCTCTGCTCGAGCACATGGACCAGCAGCGCATCACCCGCCGTGTGGGCGACGAGCGGGTGTTGAGGTAAATAGATGAGTCTCGACCTTGGGGCGACACTGCAGCAGGTGGAAGCGTTGGCTCAGCGTATGCAAGGCCGAGAAGATGACTATGCCGATCGCCTGGCCGCCGTGCTGCAAGCGATGACGGGCGCTGATGCATCCGCGCTTAAGGGTAAGGTGGAGTCCAGCAGGGGAAGGCCCTTCCTCTGCGCTGGAATCGTGGATGGTATCGCCGGTAAGCACAACGCCCAGGACATACCATCTGCATTTTGTGTCGCCTCGGCAGATGGCTCCCACATGGACGTCGACCGCCATATGCCGGTCCGGTGCTACCTGATAAACATCGGCGGTTGCGTGCTCACCTACGGCTCTGAGCCTGACGCTCGGTTCACTAACAGACCGAGGCTATACTCCGAGGAGGAAGAGCTGTACCTGTCCAGCCATACCGACGGCTCCAGAGAGACCGTGTCAGTCGAGGGGCAACTGGTGGGTCTAAAGCGGGCGGTTGAGGAGGTGGTAGGGCTGGCGGAACTCGTTGATATGGCTCCGGCGGATGTGCCTGTTCTGGCTTTACTGGATGGCTCTCTGGTGCTTTGGGGGTTGGAAGGCAGGGGTTATCCGCCCTTCGTGAGGGAAGAAATAGTGGAGAAGGGACTTGTTCCGGCCCTGGACAGGCTCCGAGAGGTTGCCGGGCGCCGCACTCTGGCCGTCGCCGCGTATACCAGCCTCCCCCAGAGCCGCGAAGTCGTCAACGCCCTGCGCCTGCACCTGTGCACGAAAGACGATGCTGACTGCCGACAGTTGTGCAGTAGCCACCAGTCTGCCGTCGCGCCCTGCGATGCCGTCAATGGGTTGCTCGACAGGCATGTTTTCGAGAAGCTGCTGGAGCCAGGGCAACGCTCCGACGTTTTCTATTCCAATTCCTCCATCTCCAGGGACTTTTACGGCCCTCACTGGGTCCACTTTTACCACCTCAACACCGGAAACGAGATCGCAAGGATCGAGGTGCCCCAGTGGGTGGCTCAAAGTGAACCCTCGCTGGAGCTCAGCCATGCGCTGGTACTAGACCAGTGTAGCCGTGGTTTGGGATATCCAGCAGCCATAGCCGAAGCCCACGAGCAGGCTGTCGTTACCGGCCCGGATAGGGAGGCTTTCAAGCAGTTGCTAGAAGAAGCGTTGACCCGGAGCAGGCTTCCCGTCCATACCTCAGAGAAGAATCGATCAAAGCGGATGCGGTGGTTGTGAACCGGTTAGAGCCTGCTTCAAAGGAAACAGCGCCTAAGCGAGTCGGTGAGGTGGTGGAGTCGTCTTCCGATAAGTTCACGGCCCAGTGCTACCGCCTGTACCAGGCCCCACCCCTTGGTGCCATCGTCCGTACCGGCGCAGGAGACTCCGCAGGCGAACAAGGGACAGAGTCGATATACGCGGTAGTCTACGGCGTGAATACCCGGTCTCTGGACCCAGGTCGGCCTGTTATAGCCCGGGGCGAGGACGAAGATACTGAAGAAGGTATCTACAGCAGCAACCCCCAGCTTGGTCGCCTTCTGTGCACCCGGTTCGACGCGCTGATCGTGGGCCGAAACAACGCCGATACTATCAGTCACCGCCTACCAAGCTTACCACCCAGGATTCATGCCTTCGTCTACGCTTGTGACCCGGAGGAGGTTGGCCTGTTCACAAGCTCTCTGGACTTTTTACACTTACTGGTCAGCTCGAATACCACCGGCCAGGCCGTTACCGACGAGGTAATCGCGTCCTGTCTACACCAGGCCAGCGCTCACAAGGAAGACCCACAAGGTTTTCTCGTAGGTGCTGGGAAGGCACTGGCTTTGCAGCTGATCGGGGACCCGCCCCGCTTGAACGCTATTCTGAAGAGGCTCGCGCCGTGATGGATGGGCGGGAAGCTGAGGCCACTCAAGGGAAGCTATTGGGCATGGTGGTGGAGGGCTCCCTCTCCCACGGAGTCACGGTCCGCCTGGACCCGTCAGCTTCCGTCGAAGAGATAAAGGTCGGGACCTTCGTCACAGTAGAGGGCTCAAGGTCACGCTTTTTCGGCGTTGTCACGGATGTCGCCCTGGGATCGGCAGATCCCAGTCTGAAAGCCACCCCTCCCGACGTACGGGATCCGTTCATTGCCCAGGTGGTTTCAGGCACGACTACCTACGGCACCATCTCGGTATTGCCCACCCTGACCATGCCAGCGGTGCTGGGCGACTCACAAGGACCCCTTCCGGCCAAAACTGTGCCGTCCCATTTCTCCCGCACCTGTGCGGCGTCGGAGCGGGACGTGGAAATGGTCTTCGGCAGTGAGGACAAGGGCCACTTCTGGATAGGCAATCCCCTCGATATGGAAACCAAAGTTTGCCTTGACTTGAACGCTGTGGTGGAGCGGTCCCTTGGCATTTTCGGCAAGAGCGGCACAGGCAAGACATTCCTCACCAGGCTCCTGTTGATCGGCATATTGCAGAGCGACCTAGCTTCCACCCTCATCTTCGACATGCACAGCGAGTATGGCTGGCAGGGTAGGAGCGATGGGCGTACCTTCGTGAAGGGCCTGAAGCAGCTCTTTCCTTCGAAGGTTGCCGTGTTCTCTTTGGACAAAGAGAGTTCTTTGAGAAGGGGTCTTTCACCCGACGAGGTGGTACAAATCGGTTACGACGAGATCGAGCCGGCTGACATAGAGATGCTTCAGGAGAACCTGGGCTTGTCCGACGTGGCGGCCCAGGCCGCATACAACCTCGAGAGGAAATTCGGAGAGAAGAAATGGCTCGAAGAGTTCCTGTCCCAAAACAGGAGCGACGTCCTTGAGATGGCCGCCGAGATAGGAGTTCAGTTCCACGCCCTGTCTGCCCTTCACAACCGCCTGTCCAGATTGAAAAGATACGGTTTCCTGGCGTCGACGGTACAGGAGGACTCGGTAAACCGCATCCTGGAACAACTGGACAGAGGTATGCACGTGGTGCTGGAGTTCGGGCGCTACGGTAACGACCTCAACGCCTACATCCTGGTTTCCAACCTCCTTACCAGGCGTATTCACGGTCGATATGTACGCCGCAAGGAAGAGGCCGAAGGTGGATCGGGACCCGAGCCAAGGCCACTGGTGATTACAATCGAGGAGTCCCATAAGTTCCTGAGTCCCGGCGTCGCCCCTCAAACCATCTTCGGCACTATCGCCAGGGAGATGCGCAAATACAACGTGACCCTTATGGTCATCGACCAGCGGCCGGGCGCCATCGACTCCGAAGTGATGAGCCAGCTTGGTACGAAGCTGGTCTGCATGCTGGACAACGAAAGAGACATAGAGGCCGTGCTAGGCGGTGCTCCGGGCGGCCGGGAGCTCAGGACGGTTCTCTCCAGCCTGGACTCGAAGCAGCAGGCCCTGTTATTCGGACACGCGCTGCCAATGCCGGTTGTCGTCCGCACCAGGGAATACGGCTCTGCCCAGTCCTATGCGGGATTGACGGTCAAACCCGGGCGTGGGAAGCGGGGCGAGACGGCCGAGGCAACTGAGCGCCCCATCGAAGACGAGCTCCAAGACCTGTTTTAGCCTTACTAGCTACCCTGGCGGGCGGCTGACTTTTGGGGGTCGAGTCCTCCAGGGCTGGTTGCTCCAACCTCCGGCGATTTCCTGGGTGGTGTCGCGAAGAAGAGCAAGGCGCCTGCGACGAAGCACATGACCGCATATATTTTGAACCCAGGCAAGTATTCTCCGGTTTCGTCACGGATCAAAGCAAGAACCAAGGGAGCGAACGCTCCACCCAAGGTCCGTGCCAACATGTGGACTCCGATGATGGAGCCAATCTCTTTCCTGCCGTAATAGTCCGCCCATATCTGGGTTCCGACTTGAAATGCTCCTGTAACCCCTATACCCAAGGCGAGAAGAGCTAAGTACAGCAGGATCACGGAAGAGCTTCCGATGAGGATGAATGCGACGATACTAAGTCCATAAAATACGGCGAATGGCACTAGCATAATCCGGGCTGAGAGGATCTGGACAAGCACTCCCCAAACAACGCTTCCAATTATCACGGCAACGGCGTAGAAGCTGAGAAGCTGTGCCGCGGTAGATGTGCTGATGCCTATATCAGTGAGATAGGGGTGCAATACCACGATAATGGAGGATGCCGGGAAGGTTATCAGAACGAACGATATATTAAGAACCCAGAAAGCTTTAGTCCTAAACGTCTCCGTCAGAGCCCAACCAACCTCCACGGCGGCCCTAGTCGGGGATGGGCTGGCTTGAGATTCGGAACCAGGTCGGGGTAATCTTGGCTCCTCGTCACCATCAGGGAGCAGGCCAATGGCCTCCGGTGTGGATCGTATTACAATCCAGGCCAGGGGAACCGGGACGGCGATAATGAACAATCCAAGGATACGCCAAACCATCCGCCAGTCGAGCCAGTCCACTATACCCTGGGCAAATTGGACAAAGAGAACACCAGCGATTCCCACCGCCGCAGGTATGGTGGCGAAGGCAACGCCCCGTTTCCTTATGAACCACTTGGCTGCAACAGCTGGAGCGCCTACCTGTACCACCGCTGACCGGCAGAGACCCAGGCCTATTCCGTACAACAAGTAAAACTGCCAAAGGGTTTGTATATAGCCTGTAAGGAGTAATGACACACCGAAGAGAAGCAGAGATGCTGGAATCACCACTCGGGTCCCGTACTTGTCGATGACCCTGCCCAAAAGAGGAGAAACGGCAGCACTTATTACACCCGCTAGTGTGAAAACGCCGATCAACTCCGCGTTGGACCAGTTCAAGTCTTCGGTCATCGGCTTCACTAGAACGCTGAATGTCCATACTCCCGACCCGGTTAACACAAAGACACTAAGGGCCGTGACCAAGACGACCCACCATCCGTAGAAGATTCCGTTAAGCGGCGTGAGATTTAGTCCGATTTTCGACATCCTGAACCCTTTGTGGCTTTGGCGGGTGAGGGAAGTATAGCAGGGACACATGTATACTTGATATTGACTGTCCCGGCTTATATTCCCACGTCCAGGTTGGGGCGTAAGCTAAAGCGCGCAGACGATGGACATACTGAACTATATGGAAGACCATGGCCACGAGCAGCTTGTGGCCTGCTCCGAACCCTCGTCGGGTCTTCGGGCTTATATCGCCATCCACGACACCACTCTGGGGCCCGCGTGCGGAGGCGTTCGCATTTGGCCACACGAGACCGAGGAGGATGCCGTCCTGGACGTGCTCCGCCTCTCGAAAGCCATGACATACAAATCGGCTGCGGCTGGCCTTCCATTGGGCGGCGGCAAGGCCATAATCATCGCCGACCCTGCCAATAAGTCCGAGGCGATGCTACGCGCCTACGGCCGATTCGTGGACACCCTGGGGGGCCGCTGCATCACCACGACCGACGTTGGTTCGACTGCACGCGATTTAGAGTTCATCGCGATGGAGACCAAGCACGTGGCCGGTTTGCCGGAGCGAATGGGCGGCGGTGGCGATACCTCGGTGCTCACAGGCCTTGGGGTATATCTGGGCATGAAGGCGTGCGCCAAAGAGGTGTGGGGATCAGACTCTCTATCGGGCAGAGTTGTCGCTTTCCAGGGTTTTGGCAAGGTGGCTGTCCACACAACCGAGCACCTTCTCGAGGAAGGCGCTGAACTGGTGGCTACCGACGTCAGCGAGACCGCCTTGCAAAAGGCCCGCGGCATGGGAGCAAGGGTTGTCGGAGCCGAAGAAATATACGACGTCGAGTGCGATATCTTCTCCCCGTGTGCCCTGGGTGGGGTGTTCAACAGCGAGACGATACCTCGTCTTAAGTGCAAAATCGTCGCCGGTGGAGCCAATAATCAGCTATCCGAAGCCGAAGACGGAATAGAGTTGCAAAGGCGGGGTATCTTGTATGCCCCGGACTACATCATCAACGCCGGTGGGATCATAAACGTCTCATGCGAAATAGGTGGTAACTACAGCGTCGAACGGGCGACCGAAATCGCAGGCCGCATCTACGGGACCATGGAAAACGTAATTCGCACGTCTGCAAAGGAGGGAATTCCAACGGCGGAGGCGGCCGACCGGCTGGCCGAAGAGCGCATTAACTCCGCCAAGAAAACGGGAGGAATGTACAGGCCCGGCCGGGGCGGGCGAGGACGGTCCTCCTAGGTCGCTTTTGTGGGCGCGTCGAAGCCCTTCCTGCGGTGGGTGCCGTCACAGAAGGGCTTGTCGGACGAGCCGCCGCAGCGGCACAGCCAGACGGATTCACCTTCGTCTACTGGAAACTCGTTTCCGTCCTCGTCCACAAGCTTTATCGGTCCATCTACCTGGTATGGGCCATTGAGTGTAACTGTTATCTTTACATCCGCCATCTGATACCTCGATCCTAAAATAGGCCTTTTTTGAATCCTACACTAAATATGAGTCTGTCAACTGGAAATGAATTCTACCCGTATCCCAGCCGGTCCAGGTCGTCTTCGCTCATGCCAAGATAATGGCCTACCTCATGTAACAAAGTGACCCTGATCTCTTCGATCACCTCGTTTCTCGCAGAGCAGACATTCTCAATAGGCCGCTGGAAGAGGGTTATCGTATCTGGCAAAGGCGGTTGTCCGCCGTCTCGTTCCGGCAAAGGCACTCCGGAGTAGAGTCCGAACAGGCCGTGAGGGTCGTCGGCCTCCAAGTCTTCAAGCTGGTCCCTGCTGGGCCAATCTTCCACGAGGATGCCGAGATTCTCTATGGAGCGGAGAAGCTCCGGGGGTAGCTTCTGGTAGGCTTCCATCACCAGCGTCTCAAAGTCGCCACGGGAGAGCCGCATTACGTTAGCAGGCGACCCGCTTGCGTATATCTTTTAGGATCTCCAGGTTCTGTTTATCCGGGCCCTTGTTGTCGAACCCGGGCACTTCCAGGAAGAAAGGCACACTCCGGAAGGCAGGGTGGGCCATTATGTTCTCGAATCCATCGATGCCAATGTATCCTTCACCGATATTCTGATGCCGGGGTATGCCGCCCCCAGAGGACATTTGGAGTCGTTGGCGTGAACTGCTGCCAGGTTGTCCAGCCCGATCCACTCGTCGAACTCCTGCATCATCGCATTGAGCCCGTCTTCTGTCGTGACGTCATACCCCGCCGCCAGACTGTGCTGAGTGTCCAAGCAGACCTTTAGCCTTGCACGATATTGGGGCTCTACTGCCTTCATGATTCGCCCCAGCTCTTCGAACTTGGCTCCGATATGCCTGCCCATTCCCGCCGTGTTTTCCAGGGTAAGATAAGGTCTTTCAGGCGATTTGGACACCACCTCCTCTATGCCGGCAACCGTTTGTTCTAGCATGGCGTCATAGCTGGCACCCTTGTGGCTGCCCGGGTGGAAAATAATGCCCGCGGCATCCACCTCTGAAGCCAGGGTCATGTATTTGACCAGAGAATCGATCCCCCTCTTCAAGTGGGCCGGGTCTGGCGTCCCAAGATTGATCAGGTAGATGGCGTGGAAAAAGACCGGTTTGATGCCGGTCTCGGCTGATTTCTCTCGAAACTCGGCGGTCAGGGCCTCCGGAACCGGCTTGAATGCCCAACCTTGGGGAGGAGACGCGAAGATCTGTATCGCTTCACAGCCCAACTCGGCGCCTCTGTAGATGGCATTGGGCAAGCCGCCCGCTGTGGACATATGGGCACCTAATTCCATGGTGGCTCCTACCCTAGTGCGGTCTCGCGAATCAGTTTCCGGCCGGAGCCAGCCTGAGGCGTCGGAGGAACTTCCGTATCTCGCCCAGTTCCCACATTACCAAGAATTGGCTCGCGATGAATATCGAGCTATAGGTACCAATGACAACCCCTATGGACAGCACCAGCAAAAAGCCACGGATCGTGGCGCCACCGAATAGGAGTAACGCCAGCAGAACCATCAATGTGGTCAAGCTGGTGTTTAGAGATCTTCCCAGGGATTCCATGATGCTGGCGTTTACTACGCCGGGAAGGGGTCTGTCGACGTTGCGAGCGACGTTTTCTCGTATGCGGTCAAACACGACGATGGTGTCGTTTACGCTGTAGCCCATCACGGTAAGCAGCCCCACTATGAACATGGAGTTGACCTCCATGTCGATAACCTTTCCCAGGATAGAGAATATTCCGATGATTATAATCGCGTCATGAACCAGAGCGAGAATGGTGGAGACGCCGTAGCGGAACGGATTCGGCACCCTCCGAAAGGCCCATGTGACGTAGGCCAGGATAGCGATCGAGGCTACGATCACGGCGATGATAGTGTCTCGGACCGTCTCCCGAGCGACTATGGCCGAAACCGAGTCGATTTCGCTGGATTCAACGGGCGCCACGTTCTCGCTCAATGCGTCCAGTATCTGGATCCGTTCTGAAGGGGTGATAACGGTGCCGTCGGCAGCCCTGACTTCCTCCTTAAGGACTGTGGTGCGTATAAAGGCCGATTGACGCCCGGTCTTTTGAATCAAGGCCTCAGAGTGGTCTAAACGAGTCAACTCGTTCCGGATGTCCGATTCAGATACCGGCTCGGCAAAATTCACGGTAAGTACGGACCCGCTGCTAAACTCGATTCCCGCCCTGAGAGGCGGCGGTATTATAAGGGCGATTATAGCTATCAGGATAACCACACCCGATATCAGAAAGTACCAACGCCTCCGTCCTACTACGTCCACTGCTGTTTACCTCCCCCGGCAACGTCAACCGATCGCTTTCTAGGTTCAGGAGTAAAGAGTTGGATCTTCCTCCCAAAGGGCGTGAAGGTCAGGAGCTGGAGCAGGTTACGGCTCACGGTCAGGGCGGTGAACATGCTAACCGAAACGCCTATCAACAGAGTAATCGCAAAGCCGGTTACCACAGGGGTCCCGAGCCTATCGCCAAACCACCAGAGGATGACGCAGGTGAGCATAGTTGTGACATTACCGTCGCGGATGGCGTTCCACGCCCTTCGGAACCCAACTTCTATCGATGACGATAGTGACCGACCGGACCTCAGCTCCTCCTTCATCCTCTCGAATATGAGGACGTTGGCATCCACGGCTATGCCGATGGCGAGCACCAGACCGGCTATGCCGGAAAGGGTTAGGGTTATGGGAACCAGCTTGAAGATCGCCAGAACGATGACAGAGTAGATCAACAGCGCTATCCCCGCCACCATGCCTGCCATGCGGTAATAAATCACCATGAACAGCAACACCAGACCCAGGCCGACCAGACCCGCGATTAGGCTCTTCCGGAGAGAATCCTTACCCAACAGGGCGTCCACGGTGCTCTCCCTTATCAGCTCCAGGGGAACGGGCAGGCGGCCGGATTCTAGCTGTATCGCCAGCTCACTGGCGGACTGCCTAGTGAACCCGCCTGTGATGACGCCACGACCATCGCGAATGGGGCTTTGGACCGTGGGCGCCGAAATCAAGTCGTCATCAAGAAATATGGCTATTCTGCCTAGTGGTCCCAGTTCGAACAGCCGCTCGGTCAAATCCCGGAATATTCCCGAGCCCCTGCTGTTAAACTCAACGTTTACGATGGGCTCGTTGGTGGTCGCGTCGCGTCCCGCAAAGGCCCTTGCCATGTCTTCACCGGTAAGCTCGACGTCCTTATCTATGAACTGTCCCGCTCCTCCACGGTCGATCTGCTCACACGCCAGTGGATTCGCGTTCAGTTCCTCGATGGTCACGAGACATTCTCGTTCCTTGAAGACAAGCTGTGCCGTATCGCCGATAAGCCTCTTGGCTCTTTCGATTCCACCTGTGGCGTCGAAGACAACTACCGTTCCGACGCTCTCATCTAAAGCCTGACGTATTTCCTCCTGCTCCTGGGTGGTAACAGCTTCCTCAGTGTTGATATCGAAGGTAATTGGGTCCAAGCTGTTCACGGTAAATTGGCCGACGATCAGGTCTGCCAGAGAGGATCTGATCGATTGCTCAGTCGGCGGTAGCCGGAAGTTCAACAGGATCTCATTCTGGGAATCGCCTGTTACAAAGAAATCGACCGCTCCCAGGCCGTCCAATGAAGTTTGAAGGGTCGCTAAGTCTCCGGTTTCGAGGGGGCCTTCTGTACGAATGGTAAAGCTATTGATGGATGTCTGTTCGACGGTATCTCCTGTATTTCCGGTAATCGCTTGTACTAACGCCGTTACGTCGTTGAGGAAGAGGGGCCTTTGGAAGGTGACCGCTATGCTCGACCCGCCCACTCCCGGCAGTTGCACCACCACACGGTCGTCGCCCAGCTTCTGGATGATGGGTTCCGATGTACCCAGAGCATTGACTCGCCTCTGGATTGTGTCTACGACGCCGTCCATCTGATCGCTGGTAGGTTCTTTAAGGTCGGCAAAGAAGGACTCCAGGGGACCGAAATTCTGAGTTAGTGCGTCCTCAAGCTCATTCCGAGACGTGTTGTCCAGGGACAGGTTCCGAATAGTCAACCGGGTTTGCCCAGGGTTATTTATGATGGCGCCTGCAAAGCCTTGCTGCTCCAGTATGAGCTTGAGGTTGGCTTCGCCCGGGTCCTGACTGAAAGTGACACCTAGCGCTTCCACGCCGACGACAAAGCTGTCGATCGAGCCAAGATTCCGTTCCAACTCCAACCTAAGTGTTTCTCGGGTATCGTCGTCCAGTTCCAATCCTTCGATTGTGTAGAGCTTGGGGAATAATGCGGCGACGTGCTCCAGTCCAACAAGCACCGATTGGAGTTCAGACTCATCGACCGGCTCTTGGAACGATACCGTTACCTCGTCGGGCAAATTCGCCCTGTACACCAGATGGCTGCCACCCTGGAGGTCCAGACCCAAGGTAAGCCCGAGGGGGCCATCGCCCTCTGTATCGATGTCTACCCCAGCCACCGAGATGTGAATTTCCTTAAAGCTCAGGGTCACGACCGACAGCAGCACTAACACCGTGATAAGGGCGAAGATTCTTATGCCGCGTCTTCGCAACATCCTTTTCTAGCCCTCTGTGCCCACGATTTTGCTACGCACCATGTCGAGAGCCTCTCCTCTGGTGGCGATTTCGCCTGCCGACTCGGCTTCTCTGACTTCCTCCAGCAAGCGTCCAATGGTCGGTCCAGGGGCCAGACCGAATTCCGTGATCAGGTCGTCGCCGTCGAGAAGCTTCGGCATCTTTTCAAGACCTATATCGTTTTTCCCCAGGTTCAGCACGTGGCCGACCATTTCCGTATGGCGCCGCCACCCTTCCTGGTCCAGGTCGGGTCCCCTGGCCGCTAGGTGGTCAGCCAGGCTTAAGTAAAGGGTGTCAATTGCCACGTCACCAACGTCTCTGAAGAATCGATAGACGGCCCTAGGCGTCGGGTCCTCACCTCCCTGGCTCATTTGGGTGGGGCGAAGGTGATTTTCCACAAGCCCGTAAATACTGTCCACCCCACGGTTGCCGACACGCAGCCGCTGGAGTATTTCCTTCGACATTTTGGCTCCCAGGGTTTGATGCCCAAAGAACCTGGTCCTGCCATCGTCAGCTACAATCTTGGTCTGGGGTTTGGCTATGTCGTGCAGAAGAGCACCCAACTTAAGAAACGTGAGTCTATTGTGGCCGTCGCTGATCTCCTGATGAAACCGGTCGCTTATATTGTTCTCCAAAGGTACTGCGCTGGAAACGGAGTCTCCGTTTTTCCTAGCGGTTACTCTCTCCACCGCCTCCACCGCATTGATGGAGTGCCCAAACACATCCCAATAATGCTCTCTAGGTTGGTCGACTCCCTTGGTTAGTTCAAGCTCCGGCATTATACGGCATAGGAGGCCCAACTCGTCTAGCGTTTGTAGGTGCGTTTTGGCCCCTTCTAGGGCCAGGATAGCTAAGAATTCGTCCCTGATCCTTTCTCCAGCGACGTTGGTCACCAGGTGTGCCTGTTGGGAGATTTGCCCAGCCGTGTCCGGCTCGATGGAAAAGCCTAGGGACGCCGATAGACGGACTGCTCTGAGGAGACGCAGAGGGTCATCTTCGAAAACCTTTGGCGTTACGGCTCGGATGATGCCCTTTCGCAGGTCTTCTGTTCCACCGAACGGGTCCAGGATTCGCTGTTCCCATCCGCCGTTTCCCCACTCCCCTATTGGCAGCGCCATGGCGTCGATGGTGAAGTCCCGGCTTGCAATGTCATCCTGTATAGAACCATGAAGGGTCGATAAATCTATCGTCCAACCGCGAGTTCCTACCGGCACTATTATTCTCGCGATCTGGTGGGTGTGACCAAGGATGATGCAGGTGCCGCCAAGCTCTCCGGCAAGCTCATTGGCTATCGGAATGGGGTCGCCGGAGACAGCGACGTCTATGTCTTTGGAGGGGGCGCCGCGAAGGGAATCCCGGATATAACCACCCACTAAATAGGCTTCCGTGCGGCGGCTAATCAGGAAGGATTTTAGTTTGCTAATAATGGCGTGGTCTCGGAGTAAAGGTTTGCGGCACCTGGCACTTTGAGGTGTCTAGACGCCGTTTAGTCTAAGTTTTAACCGGTATACCCTACTTCAACAGGGTCCTGTTCTGTCTCGGTTTCGGGCTCGATTTTGACCAAGCTGTCTTTGTCCACCAGCCGGTCTATGTACAACACGCCGTTGAGGTGGTCTATCTCGTGTTCGAGAGCCTGCGCCAGGAGCTCGTCAGCCTTGACTTTGATCGCCTTACCCTTGCGGTCCAAGGCTTTGACTCGGACCTTCTCAGAGCGTCTGACAATTCCACGGTATCCGGGTATGCTGAGGCAACCTTCCTCCACCTCTCGCTCCCCCTCTTGTTTGACGAGCTCTGGGTTTATCAATATTTTAGGCTCTTCCTCCTCCGGCAGTTGGATGATGATGACCCTTTGGAGGACCCCTACCTGATTGGCTGCAAGACCTACACCCTGGGCTTCTCGCATGGTCTCGATCATGTCGTCAATCAGCCTCCGTATGCTGCTGCTGTTGACGTCGCTTACACGCTTGGCCTTCTCTCGTAGCATCTCATCAGGAACGATGCGCATCGGAAGAACGGACACTATCCTAACCTCCTGGGGCCAGACCCTAGCTATAACGTCTCGATTATAGCCAACCCTGCCATGCAGTGTAAAGGCGAGGCCTTTTCACCCCTTCGTCCTTGGGTGACGTCGCATTCTTGTCCCCGGCTTTCCGCCCAGATATACTGGAGACACCTCTTTATAGGCGGACTGACTGCCGTGTCACTCAACAACAAAGACCCGTTATCCAGCTTCCATCCCGCCATCGTCAGATGGTTCAACTCCAAATTCCAGGCGCCATCAAGTCCCCAAGTACGCGGCTGGCCGGTCATTCAGTCGGGCCGGGACACGCTGATCGCCGCTCCCACAGGCTCCGGTAAGACCCTGGCCGCCTTCCTGTCCTGCCTCGACTCATTGCTAAGGCAGGGCCTGGACGGGGACCTGACCGACGAGACCCAGGTGGTCTACGTCTCCCCCCTCAAGGCGCTGAGCAACGACGTCCAGAAGAACCTGGCCCAACCCCTGGAGGAGATAGGCCGGATACTGGAAGAGATGGGACATGAGCCACCTGAGATCAGGGTGCTGGTCAGGACCGGAGACACGACGGCCTCCCAGAGACAGGCCATGGTCCGAAGGCCACCCCACATCCTGGTGACAACACCAGAGTCCCTGTACATCTTGCTGACGTCCCAGAAGGCCAGGTCCATGCTGAAGTCGGCCAGGACCGTTATCGTGGACGAGGTACACGCCGTAGCCGGAAACAAGCGGGGGGCGCACCTGGCACTGACCCTTGAGAGGCTGGAGGCCCTGGCGGACCAGCGGCCGGTGCGCATCGGCCTGTCGGCTACTCAGAAGCCGGTCGAGGGCATAGCCAGGTTCCTGGTGGGCGCCCGGGATAGCGCTACGGAAGTCCAACCCCCATGCGAGATCATCGACGAAGGCTACCGCCGTCACATGGATCTGGCGGTGGAGATTTCCGGCACGCCTCTGTTGGCGGTGATGTCCAACGAGACTTGGGAGGAGATCTACGACCGGCTGGCGGAGCTGATCAACCAGGAGCGCACAACCCTCGTGTTCGTGAATACCCGGAGACTGGCCGAGAGGATGACCTTCAATCTGGCCAAACGCCTGGGAGAGGGTAACATCACATCCCACCACGGCAGCCTTTCGAAAGAGCAACGTCTGAATGCCGAGCAGCGTTTGAAGGCGGGCGAGCTGAAGGCGCTTGTGGCAACGGCTTCATTGGAGCTGGGCATAGACATAGGCACCGTGGACCTGGTCTGCCAGATCGGCACCACCCATGCCATCTCCACCTTTCTGCAAAGGGCAGGCCGCTCCGGCCACACGCTGCAGGCCACGCCCAGGGCCCGCATCTTCCCCCTGACTAGGGACGACCTGATGGAGTGCGCAGCCCTTTTGGCCCAGGTGCGGCAAGGACAGTTGGACAGGCTGTACGTCCAGGGCAGGGCTTTTGATATCCTTGCCCAGCAGATCGTGGCCGCCGTATCGGTGGAGGAGTGGGACGAAGACGAGCTGTTTCGAGTCTTCCGACAAGCCTATCCCTATCGGGACCTGACCAAAGAAGAATTCGATACCGTCACCCGGATACTGGCAGAGGGCTTCTCCACTCGCCGGGGCCGTGGCGGGGCTTACATTCACTACGATGGAGTGGGAAAGCGTCTCCGAGATAGACGGGGCGCCCGTTTGGCCGCGGTCACGTCGGGCGGCGCCATACCGGAAACCGCCGACTACCAGGTGATCCTGGAGCCACAGAACGCCCTGGTGGGTACCCTGAACGAGGACTTCGCCATAGAGAGCATGCCGGGCGATATATTCCAGCTAGGCATCTCCTCCTGGAAAATACTGCGAGTGGAGCCGGGGAAGGTGCGGGTGGAGGACGCCCACGGCCTTCCCCCCACGATCCCCTTCTGGCTGGGCGAAGCACCGGCTCGAACCGCAGAGCTATCGTCGGCGGTGTCGTGGCTCAGAGAGCAGATCGCGGACCGCCTGGCCGACAACGGGGAAGCCATGCGGTGGGTGATGGAGCAGACGGGCCTGGAGCTGCCGGCGGCCGAGCAGTTGGTGGAGTACGTGGCGGCGTGCAGCATTGCTCTCGGCACCGTGCCCACCCAGAAGACCATCGTTGCCGAGCGATTCTTCGACGACACGGGCGGTATGCAACTGGTTATCCACTCGCCCTTCGGTAGCAGGATCAACCGGGCCTGGGGTCTGGCGCTGCGCAAACGGTTTTGCAGAACATTTAACTTCGAGCCTCAAGCCGCCGCCAACGAGAACGCCATCTTGATATCACTGGGGCCGCAGCACAGCTTTCCGCTGGAGGAGGTCTTCTCATACCTGCATCCGGCAACTGCCAAGGACGTGCTGGTGCAGGCCTTGCTGGCGGCGCCTGTGTTTCAGACCCGATGGCGGTGGAACACCACCAGGGCCCTGGCCATATTGAGGATGCAGGGTGGCAAGAAAGTCCCGATGCCATTGCAACGGATGAAGGCAGACGACCTGCTGGCCGCTGTGTTCCCGGCCCAGATGGCCTGCCAGGAGAACATCGTCGGGGACATAGAGATCCCGGACCATCCATTGGTAGAGGAAACGGTCAAGGATTGCCTGGAGGAGGCAATGGATGCGGACGGCTTCCTACTGCTTTTGGAGGATATAGTCGGCAAGAAGCTGGAGTTGGTGGCCAGGGACACGGTCGAGCCGTCGCCCTTCGCCCACGAGATATTGTCCGCCAAACCCTATGCTTTCTTGGACGACGCGCCTCTGGAGGAGCGCAGGGCCCAGGCGGTCTACATGCCCCGCTCCATAGACGTCGAATCCGCGGAGAACCTGGGCAGGCTGGAACCGGAGGCGATACAGCGCGTAAAGGAGCAGGCCTGGCCCGAGGCCCAGGACACGGACGAGCTGCACGACACCTTGCTTCTGATGAGCTACCTCTGCGAAGACGAGGGGGCGCCCTGGCGAGAGCTCTTCGAGGAGCTTCTGACCGCCAAACGGGCGACGGTGCTCAGAGCCTCCGAAAGCCTCCACCTGTGGGTCGCATCCGAACGGTTGCCCATGCTGAAGGCAGTGCTGCCCGACGCCAGCATCAAACCCGAAGTCCGGGTCCCAGACCGGGAGATGTCAGTCCAGTGGACTTATGAAGACGCCCTTCGGGAGCTGATCAGGGGGCGTCTCGAGTGTTTGGGACCGGTTACGGCAGCCAGCATCGCGTCCTCTCTTGGAATGGGGGAGAAGACCGTACTCCCGGCCCTCATCGCTCTGGAGTCCGAGGGCTTCGCCATGCAAGGCAAGTTCTCTAATGCCGACGGCCCGGTCGAGTGGTGCGACCGCCGGCTATTAGCCCGCATCCATCGCTACACCCTGGACCGGCTCAGGCAGGAGATCGAACCGGTGTCCGCGGCCGATTTTCTACGATTTCTTACGGCATGGCATCACATAGACCCCGATTTCCGTCTGGATGGACCTACGGGACTGGTGGGAGTCCTTGAGCTGCTAGAGGGGTTCGAAATCCCGGTAGCGGCATGGGAAAACCATGTTCTGCCGACCCGTTTGATTCACTACAACCCAAGCTGGCTGGACCAATTGAGCCTATCGGGGGAGATCGCGTGGGCTCGGCTGTACCCTTCGGTCAGCTCCGACGTCCGAAAGGCGGGGGCGACCCGGTCGTCTCCCGTTGCCCTGGTATTCAGGGACAATCTGGAAACGTATTTGAGCCTAGGTCCGCCATTGGAGGAGCGAAGGGCCAATCTGGGCGGTGTGGCGCGGCAGGTCCTGGAAGTGATGGATCACCGAGGCGCGTGCTTCGTGCAGGACTTGGTTCAGCTTACCCGGCAGCTTCCCAGCGAGGTCGAGGACGCCCTGGGCGAGTTAGTGGCCTGGGGTCTGATCACCTGCGACGGGTTCGCGGGGCTGCGCGGTCTGATATCGCCCAACAAGCACCGCAACCAGCACAGGAGGCGGGAGCGTCAGCTAGGACGAACCAACAGGGCGTTGGCGCCAAGGCAGGCGGCTGGCCGCTGGGCCCAGCTCCAGGTTGGAGTCCCTCAGGAGTTGCCCAAAAAGTTGCCCGAAGAGTTGAATGAGGCGGGCCGGACCGAATTCATCGCGAGGCAGCTTCTGAGACGATACGGCGTGGTCTTCCCCCGCTTGCTGACGAGGGAGGCTCACGTGCCGCCGTGGCGCGACCTGGTGCGGGTGTACAGGCGGCTTGAAGCTCGGGGTGAGATACGCGGCGGCCGCTTCGTGGCCGGCTTTTCAGGGGAGCAATATGCTGTACCCGAGGCGGTGCAACAGATCAGGGCCATACGGCGCAAGAAAACCGAAGGAACGCTGGTCACCGTGAACGGGTCGGACCCGCTGAACCTGGTCGGGATTCTGACACCCGGCCAGAAGGTGTCCTCGGTGCCCTCCAACCGGATCATGTATCGGGACGGGGTGCCCGTCGCTGTGTCGGTCTCTGGCCAGATCACATATCTCGAAACCACCGACGGCGCGGCCCAAGCCGCCGCCGAGCTCGCTTTCAGGCTATGAAAGTTCTCACGATAGGGCATTCAAACCAAACGTTGGAATCTTTTCTGGAGCTATTAACCGACAACGGCATCGAGGTGCTTGTAGATATACGTTGCCAACCGTACTCAAAGTATTCAAACCAGTTCAACGCGAGAAACCTCAAAGATTCTTTACCTGACCTGAATATCAAGTATCTATATCTCGGGAAAGAACTGGGTGGCAAACCGGATGAACCCCGTTTCTACGACCAGAAGCGTCGCGCCTTATATGATGAACTAGCGAAAACTGAGCCATTTATTCAAGGAGTAGAAAGATTAAAGTCTGGAATCGAAAAATTCCGTGTTGCCATTATGTGTAGCGAGGAAGATCCAACAGACTGCCACAGAAAACTGTTGATCGGTGAAGTTCTGTCAAAGGCAGGCGTACAGAATCATCACATCAGGGGAGACGGTCGGGTTCAAACCGATGAAGAGTTAGAGGAAGAACACGCAAAACGAAGATGAAGGTTCGCAAATAGCGTTATTTGAGAGCCCAAGGGAGATCAGCAAAGCCTATTCGATCGGCTTCACGAAGAGGCGGGCCGAAGACTTCTTCGAAACCCTAAAGCAAGCTGGCATAAGGCGGCTCGTCGATGTTCGTCTAAACAATTCCTCCCAACTGGCCGGATTTACGAAGCGTGAGGACCTCCCCTATTTTCTAGAAAAACTGTGCGGTGTGGAATACGAGCACCAACTCCTGTTTGCTCCCACCGACAACATATTTAATGACTACCGAAAGAAAAAAGGCGAGTGGCAAGATTATGAAAGTCGATTTTTGCAACTTATCGCAGAGCGCAAAATCGAAGAACAGATCGACCGCCGAATCTTTGACGTACCCACTGTCCTGCTTTGCACCGAGCCGACGGCCGACCATTGTCATAGGCGACTTGTCCTAGAGTACCTTCGTGGCAAATGGGGCAACTTTGAAATAGTGCACCTGTGACAATATGCGGATCACCGTCAACCATCTAACAAGGATGCAGCCCGGTTATATCTGTGTTGCTGGAATAGACCCAAGCAACAATAAGCACATCCGGCTAGTAACCTTGCGTGCGAGGCTCCGTACTGATTCATTGAAACATGTAGAGGCCCGTTCGAGATGGCGTCCGTCGTTGACCTGGGAGGCACCAGATATAGAGGGACTCCTCCGGAGACCAGGATCATCTCATCTATCCCCCTAAAGCCCGCTGGAGCGAGGCTCTGTCTGACAGTGATTTTTGGAAGCTGTTGCTGAATATATCAATACAGCTTGGCGGATATTTTCGGAGCAGACCTCCAGCGCCACGGCAGGACTTTCATTGTACAGGTTGGAACAGGAACAGCATCTTTGGGCTGCTTACTTCCAAGTAAATCGCCACGTGTGCGGATAGACTCTAACAACAAGGTCCGGATGTTGCTGTCAGATGAGGTTTCTACAGTTGACTTGCCCGTCAACGACTTACGTTTATACGGAGATGATCAACAGACCCCAAAAGAGGATATGGTAGACGACGTTAATGATCGAATAAACAAGGGTATCGGGTTGATCCTCAGTCTTGGTTTAGGACGAGCCTGGCGAAAACCAGATGATACGGCTCCTCGCCATTGGCTACAGGTGAACAATTTGCACTTAGAAGATAACCCGACCTGGACATTTGGGTAAGTTTGATGCCTAGTCCAGCCCCAACGCCTCGCGGAGGGCGGCGATCTGGTCCAGGTGCTCCCGCCAGTGCTGCAGAAATAGCCCATCGAGCATTCTCTGAGCGCTCCATTCCTCGGTCTCCGAACGAATGATGAGGTTGAGAAGGACAGTACGCTCGGACAGCTCGGCATCCGAGACTGAGTCGAGAGCGCTCTCCACGGTCGGGTTTGTTCTGTGGCAGCATCTATTGGGTGCTCCTTGTTTCCGGGCGGGTTTCTGTTCATTATCCCAGAAGCACAGGAGCGCCTTCTTGCCGCTTCAGGACGCTAACCCGACGCTTCCGGGTTTAGGACGAGCCTGGCGAAAACCAGATGATACGGCTCCGCCATTGGCTACAGGTGAACAATTTGCGCGAGCGCTCCATTCCTCGGTCTCCGAACGAATGATGAGGTTGAGAAGGACAGTACGCTCGGACAGCTCGGCATCCGAGACTGAGTCGAGAGCGCTCTCCAGACCTGCCAGAACGGCGAGGTCAAGGTGATGGTCGACTCCCGCAGGCCCAGGTGCCGGGCTAGGTCAGGCCGGCATTCCGATGGTCGTCAAAGAGGATGTGGCAGCATCTATTGGGTGCTCCTTTCCGGGCGGGTTTCTTCCAAAACCATTATCCCAGAAGCACAGGAGCGTCTTGCCGCTTCAGGACGCTAACCCGACGCCCTCCTTCGGTGGATTCGGGTTTAGGACGATTTCCAGGGCCTGTCGCTCTTCTGTCATATTGGTGGCATGGCTTCGAACGTCGATGGGTTGGGTGCTTCCCTTTAAGGCCGCCCGGACGGCCATGTGCAAGCCGCCTACGGGCGTGTCTACCAGATGATAGACCACCTCTCTGGCACACCATTCGTTTTCGTCGGGTTTCCAGTCGAGGCAGTAGTCCATGCCGTCCAGCAGTTCGGCATGCCGACCGCGGACGATTTTGATCTCCGCCAGGAAACTATCTCGTTGGGTTGTCATAGTCTGTGTTCCTTAGACAGGCTCAAGATACGCGAAGTGCCGCTCTCCTTCGACAACGCTCAGGATGAGCGGATTGATATGGGCCGTGCCCGCTTATGGTGATCCGCCTGAGGCGGACGAACCATGAGACCCTTTCGACCATACCCCTGACAGGAATAGTTGGGGGACACCCCCAGACCCCCGGCCTGGCCAGGAAGGGAAGGAAAAGTGTGGAGGACACCCCCACACACCCCCGCCATCCCGATTTGTCGGGATGGACTCCCCTTGCATTAGCAATGGGTACATTATGAGATATCTTCCAGCAGTTTGAGGACATCGGCCCGGGTATCCTGCCGGTGGAGGCCAACCTGGAGGGACGCCTTCAGCAACCCCAGCGGCGTCCCACCATCCAGCCGCACGCCCTCAAACTGGTAGGCGTATAAGTCCTGCTGTTGGAGCAGCAGCGCCATGCCGTCGGTTATCTGAATCTCACCTTTGGCCCCGGGTTTGGTGTTCTCCAGGCACCCGAATATCTCGGGGGTGAGGACGTACCTTCCTACTATAGCAAGGTTGGAGGGAGCATCGGCGGGGTCCGGCTTCTCCACTAGGCCGTTGACCTTGGAGACCCGCTCTTCGACCGCCGAGGAGTCTACCACACCATAGGCCTTTACGGCTTCCATGGGGATCGCTTCGACCGCGACGACGCTGGCCCCATATTTTTCGAAGACTGACAGCATCTGCTGGGTGGCCCCTGGGTCGTGCAGGATAACGTCGTCAGGTAGGATCACCAGAAAGGGCTCGTTTCCAACAGCCTGTTTGGCGGTGAGGACGGCGTGACCCAATCCCAGCGGCTGCTCCTGAATCACATAGGAGACCTCGGCCAGTGAAGATACGTGGCGAACCTGGTCGAGGAAATCGCTATTTTGTAGATACTTTTCCAAAGCCGTATCGGGGGCGAAGTAGTGGGCCAGACCCTCCTTGCCATGGGAGGTGACTATGATCACCTGCTCGATGCCGGCCGCCACAGCCTCCTCCACCCCGTACTGGATAAGGGGCTTGTCGAAAAGGGGCAGCAGCTCCTTCGGGACGGACTTGGTGGTCGGGAGAAAGCGGGTGCCCAGGCCTGCTGCCGGAACGACAACTTTGCGGACTTTCATCAGGCCTCCTGACGCGGCCCATTCTAGCACCCAGCCTTATTCTGAACAAGGAATCTCACCCTTCTTCGTCTTTCCAAGAAGGATCAGGACATCCCACGTCGCCTGGTTTGACGAACCATGAGGTTTCGACCATCCCCCTTGCCCTCTTCCTCCAGGAAGGGGGCATTGAAAGTGTAATTGGGGGACACCCCCACACCCCCGCCATCCCGACTCGTCGGGATGGACACCCCCGGTGATAGTCGCACGGTAGGGCCTCGGACAGACTCGCCACAAATCTTGAATCCTTGCTCTCCCCCTAGTTCTACAGTAGCTGTCTCGAGCTTGGGTGTGGCTTGCGACTTCAGGTAGGGCAATGGTATAGTCCCTCTATCTGCTGACCGAATCGCCGGTGGATGTCGCAATATGCGCAGAACCCGACGTATAAGCTTTTTACGCCCTTCCCCTTATCTTGGCCCTTGCGCTGAGTTTTTCCTTCATCATGGCCGCTGGTGGTGGAGGCTCAGGCTCCGCGTCTGACCCCGACCCTGACGTCTCGCCATCATCGATTGGCGTGGACCCATTGGTTATCGACGTCGTCCTGGATCGGGACGAGACGACAAGCGAGCAATTCACCATCAGCAACAATGGCGAAGAGACCTTCTTCTTCGACTTCAACATCATCGACACAACCGATTCGCCTAGACCGGGCCCGCTGGGATCAATTGACACTGGCCCGAAGGCCGTACCTCTTAACGACGACTTTCCAGGCACGGTCGTGAGGGAGCCTTCTTTCATTGACACACAGGATACAACTGAGGCCACAATTGAACCTGACGAAGAATTTTGTAGAGGTTTCACGGTAAGCTCAACTGTCTGGTACAACGTGACTCCTGCGGAAGATGGATTGATCACCGCCCATCTCCAGGTTCCTTTCACGGGTGAAGGTTCCATAAGCGCCATTACCGGCCGTTTTCCGAACATTGACGTCAAATGTGACTTGATCGACGGCGGCCATGCTGAGATATCGTTCCGGGGTCTTGCAGGTCGTACCTACTACTTCCAGGCCGGTGGCAGATTTGGGTGTAAATTCATGAATTTACACCCTAGATGTGTCTGGCGGCATAGGGAACGACCTCACCTGGGTTTCGGTCGACCCTGACTTCGGCCTGGTTTCTCCCGGGGGCAGTCAGGATATCTCGCTGAACTTCGATTCGGCAGGCCTGGGCCCAGGCGTCTACACGGCCGAACTCCTGGTCAACAGCGACGCCCCGGACGACCCCCAGCCCGTTGTGGTACAGGTGAGTTTGACCGTTGAACCGCCCGAGATAACCGTCGATCCATTGTCCCTAGACAAAGCGATGCCCCAGACCAGGTTGATACCGAAGCCCTCGCTATAGGAAACATGGGCCCAGGGACCCTGGTATACGAAATCGAGGTCCTGGAGATTGGGACAACTACCGTAGAGCAAGCTGGAGACACCCTGGCACCCATAGACGTGCTTGTGGTTGGTAACGTAGCTGAACCGGCCCATATCATCGGTTTTCTGGAGCCCTTCCCTGAAATTGGAGTCGTTGATTATTTCGACGCCAGCGTGTTGAAACCCCTGCCCCCTTTCATGCACGCCTATGATGCTGTGATCGTGACATCTACTGTTGGAACGCGTTGGGCTGAAGGACCGATAGGCATCGGCGCTGTGATGTATTTTCAAGTGGAACAGGGTGGAAGGGTTCTCCAGATGTCTTCTTCCTTTGACTCAGACGGCCTGTGGGGACTGGGTGGCCTATGGATTTCCGAGGGCTCTGGTGCCATCATGAACGCCCCCAGCGATAGTCTCGATACGTGGTCCCTCAGGGCGTTTGATGCGACCCACCCCATAATGGAAGGAGTTTCAGGCCTAACTGGCAGACGTGCTTTCTTCACGGACATCGCGACCGACGCCACGTGGGTAGCAGACTGGGACACTGGAGAGCCCCTGGTGGCTACGAGGGGACATCGATCCGGGCCAGGGGTCGAGACGATAAGCGGGTGCGTCGTTGGTATAAATGCCTCCCCGCACGAGGGTCACTGGGGTGGCGACCTGCCGACATTAGTACGCAACAGTCTGGTTTGGCTTATGGACTGCCCGGGGGGAGGGGGCGGCAGAACCCACATACCCTGGCTCAGTGTGGACCCGGGCGTAGCTACCGTGGCGCCCGACGGGAGCCTTGACCTGATGTTAACTTTTGATTCGGAAGGTCTGGACGTAGGCACCTATAACGCCCAAATAGTTATCAAAAGCGACGACCCTGCCAACCCGGAAGTGACAGCCACCGTGCTCTTGGACGTCGAATTGGCCAGCGTGTCAGGCACCATACTGCTGCAAGGCCGGCCTGAAGGCGACCACGACGGGACCACAGTGCTGTTTGTCGGACCGGAAACAGTGACGACAGAGACCGACGAGAACGGGAACTTCTCCGTAGTCCTGACGACGGGAACCTATACGGTTATAGCTACGCACAGGAACTATCTCCCAGCTCAGACCGACGTGGATATCGGATTCCCAGATGGAGGGTCGGTGTTCGGAACGCTCCTGGTCGGTGATCTTAACGGCAACGAAGTCATCAACATTTACGACGTGTCCCTCTTGGGCAGCAACATGGGTGAAACAGAGAGCCAGTTGCAGATCCAGTAGATAGGAGATGGAAATAGTTCCGCTAATCGAAAAAGCGAGTCGTCGGTGGATGTTGCACTATGCGTAGGACAGTGCTCTTAAGCCTATGCGGCGTTTTGCTTGCCCTGGCGCTGACGCTGAGCTTGCCCCTCATCGCGGCCGCTTCCGATGGGGCCTCACGCTCGGTGTCTGACCAGGACATTGACGTGTCGCCATCCTCGATCGGCGTGGACCCGTTGGTTATCGACGTCATCCTGGACAGGGACCAGGTCGCAAGCGAGCAGTTCACCATCAGCAACAGTGGCCCCGAGACCCTGTTCTTCGACTTTAACATCGTCGACACCACCCCGGGCCTGTCAGGGTCAACTGACATTGGCCTGGAGGCGGCACCGTCGAACGACGACTTCCCGGGAAAGGTCGTGACTGAGTCTTCGTTCACCGACGGGCAGAACATAATTGACGCAACACTTGAACCCAACGAATATCGAGGTTGCCGCCCAAGTGGCCAAGGGGGACCCATAAACCATAGTGTTTGGTACAACGTGACTCCTGCGGAAGATGGGACGATCACCGCCGAAATAGTAGTTCCAACCACGGGTGAAAGTTCCCTAGCCGCATTCACTGGCAGTCCGCTTGCTTTTATCGATTGTGACTACCATGGCTTACAGGCTCCCGCGCAAATTCCCACTGAGATATCGTTCCCGGGTCTTGCAGGTCATACCTACTACTTCCAGGCAGGTGGAGTAACCGGCTACAAAGACCAAAGTTTCACGCTGGACGTGGCCGGCGGCATAGGTAACGACCTCACCTGGGTTTCGGTCGACCCCGGAAGGACTAGACCGCCGAGCTCCTGGTCAACAGCGACGCCCGGACGACACCCAGCCTGTCGTGGTCCAGATCAGCTTGACCGTATCACCGCCTGAGATAGCCGTCGACCCCTTGTCCTTCGACAAATCCATGAACCCCGACCAGGTCGAGATCGAAACCCTCAACGTAGAAAACCTGGCCCAGGGGACCCTGGCCTTCGAAATCGAGGTCGTAGAGGTCGCGGGCGTACCCTGGCTCAGTGTGGTGCCGGACGCAGGCACAGTGGAGCCTGGTGGGGACAGGGACCTGGCCGTAACCTTTGATACGGCTGGCCTGGACGTAGGCACCTATAACGCCCAAATACTTATCAAAAGCAACGACCCTGCCAACCCGGAAGTGACAGCGACCGTACTCCTGGACGTCGGATTGGTTGGACTGTCAGGCACCATACGGCTGCAAGGCCGGCCTGCGGGCGAACATGATGGGACAACAGTGATGTTTACCGAACCGGAAACAGTGACGACAGAGACCGATGAAAACGGTAACTTCTCCGTGGTCCTGACGACGGGAACCTATACGGTGACAGCTACGCACAGGAACTATCTGCCCGCCGAGAACGTTGTAGACCTGGAACTTCCCGGTGGAGATTCGGTCGGCCTGGCCGAGCCAGTAGTGTCTGGAATGCTTCTGGTGGGCGACCTGAACGGCGATGAAATCATCGACCACTACGACCTTATGCTTGCGGCCAGCAACCAGGGCGAAACAGAGAGCCAGCTGCAGCTCCAGCCCTGATGTAGGCAGAACTCGCTTCGCTGGCGTGGGTGGTGAGCGTCGATTGACATTGGGTTTTGGCTCGAATAGGATTGACGTGAGGCCGTGCTAGGCGGGGAGCTAGCGGTGCCCTGTACCCGCAATCCGCTATAGCGGGGCTGAATTCCTCTCTGAGGCGTGGCTTTTGTGCCTCTGAACTCGCCGGATGGTGTTGAGAGCCGGGTCCCGCGCATCGGAGGACTGTGAACCCCGCCAGGTCCGGAAGGAAGCAACGGTAAACAGACCCCTTCGGGTGCCGTGGGTAAGCCTGGTTTGAGCCGTCAAGTGAGGCAAGCGCGAAGGCCTTCGTCGATGAGGGGTGCGCGGTCTCTATGACATGGAAATCGATACTGGCTAAATGAGCAAGTCCCCCAGCATCTCCCCATCCACCAAACCTCGACGGCAAACGGCCAAACGGCAGTCATCCCCCAGGGTGCACAAGAAGGCCCTGGGGCAGAACTTCCTGGTAGACCATTCGTTTCTAGGACCGGTCCTTTCCGCAGCCGAGATCTCCACTGACGATACTGTTCTGGAAATCGGTCCAGGACTCGGTGCGCTGACCAGGAGGCTCGTCGAGCTGGCGAAGCAGGTAATCGCCGTTGAGATAGATCCGCGTCTGGCGGCAACCTTGTCTCGCAAGATGGGTAACCCACCGAACTTGCAAGTTATTAACGCCGATGCCCGATCCGCCGATCTGAGTGAGACCCTCGAAGGAGCCGGTGGATACAAGCTGGTCGCCAATCTGCCCTATTACGCCGCCAACCCGATCCTTCGCCGGTTTCTGGAAACGGAGGAGCGAAAACCGTCCCTTCTGGTGGTCATGGTTCAGAAAGAAGTGGCCGAGAGCATGGTGGCAAAGCCTGGGGCGATGGGCCTTCTTTCAGTGGCAATCCAGGTATATGGAAAACCTCGTATAATTTGCGATGTGCCCCCCCAGGCCTTTGATCCACCGCCCAAGGTCAATTCGGCTATAGTAAAAATCGACATCCACCAGAAGCCCACAGTCCGAAGGGAAGATGCCAAAGGGTTCTTTGATGTGGTGCGTGCGGGTTTTGCCGCTCCGCGCAAGCAACTCCGTAACTCCTTGGGCCTGGGCTTAAGAGTTGGCTCGAAGGACGCCCAAAGCCTTCTCGAAAGAGTCTCGATTGACCCCAAGCTGAGACCCGAGGATCTGAGTCTCGAGGAATGGCAGGATCTCTATCACGCTGTTGAAGGCCGGGTAGGGGTCAGAGAGAAATAGTCTTGGAAACCAAAGCATACGCCAAGATAAACCTCACCCTCGAAGTCCTGGGCCGCAGACCGGACGGGTATCATGAAATCCGAACCGTGCTCCAGACAATAGACATGGCCGATAAGCTTGCGCTCGAACTGGGTTCCCGGCTATCGGTGAATTCTTCCCTAGAAGAGCTAGATGGCGAGGATAATCTAGTGTGGAGAGCCGCTACGTCAATACGTAACGCTTCTGGCACAGACCAAGGGGCAGAGATATATCTGGAAAAACATATACCGGTTGGGATGGGCCTGGGTGGAGGCAGTAGCGATGCGGCAGCTACCCTTCACGCCCTCAACGTCCTTTGGGGGCTAAACCTGGGTGATTCGGACCTTCAGTCCATCGCCGCTCAATTGGGTTCCGATGCTCCCTTCTTTCTGAATGGGGGAACGGCGGTTGCCGAGGGACATGGGGAACTGGTGACCATTCTGCCGCCTATACCGGAAAAATGGCTGGTGCTACTGTGCCCCATACCTGCCCCTGCGGATGACTCTGGGGTCCCTACAAAGACGGCACGCCTGTATTCCCACATAACCGAGGATCATTACACCGATGGCGCACGCACCAGGCTATTGGCCGAGTCGATCGAGAATGAACGGGTTTCGGAAGAGCTTTTGTTCAACGTGTTTGAAAAAGTGGCGCCTTCCGCTTTCGATGGATTCAAGGAGGCCTACGATAGCTTCGCGCAGGCGGGCGCCGGATCGGTCCATCTGTCCGGCACTGGGCCATCTCTTTATACCTTCGTGTCAAGCAAAGAGGAAACTGGACCAATACTAAATGCCTTGAACAAAATGGGGTTTAAGGCGTACGGTGTGAGTACAATTCAACCCGAACCATTTGTCCTGGACCAGCAAGAACTGAAGTTACACTAGGAGCATTCTATGAACATACCCCTCTTGGCTATCGAGATCGGCATAGACCCCGATATGTTCGAAGTGGGTCCCTTTCTGCTGACCTGGCACGGATTCTTCACATTCATCGCGGTGGCACTGGCCGTCTATCTGGTAGGTAGATGGGCTAAGCAAGAGGGTATGGACATAGATGGCGTCTACTCGGTGGCCGTATGGGCGATTATCGGTGGCGTCATCGGGGCCAGGTTTATCCACGTCATAGACTTCTGGGACGAGTTCTACAAGGACGACCTTGTACGCACTATCGAAGTTTGGAACGGCGGAATAGCCCTCTTCGGCGCCATCATAGGTGGCTTCATCGGAGGCGCAGGCTACATCGCGATCCGTAATAGCGACAAATTCATGAATGGCTGGAACAAATTGTTCAGTTGGGCAAAACTGGACAGAGCTCCCCTACCCTCCATCACGGGGTTGGCGGACATAGCCGCCCCAGCTCTTCTGATATCCCAGACCATAGGCAGGGTCGGCGATATCATTAACGGCGAACACGTGGCAAAGGTCACGGACCTGGCCTGGGGTTTTGTCTATACACATGCCGGCAGCCCTAGCAATCAGGTACACGGCTTGGCGGCAAGCCATCCGGCCATAGCGTACGAGATGATTCTGAACGTGGTGATCCTGGGCATAATCTGGCCTCTTCGACATAGATTACGTCCAAGCGGGATGGTTTTCGTTGCGTATGCGGCCCTATATTCACTGGGGAGGTTCTTCGTCAGTTTCCTCCGTTCTGGGCCACCGCCGATGGATGAGAAGTATTGGGGTACCGGGCTCAATGAAGCCCAGCTAATAGCTCTGGCGGTGATGGCGATAACCATACCGCTGCTCGTGTACAAAGCCCAGCTTGTGAAGCCCGCCCCCCCAATCCAGAAAAAGAAGGCCAAAGCCAGAGCTCAGAGCTGACGTTGCGGAACTGGCGCTTGCTACAAGGTTAAGCCCGTGATATCTTAAAATCGGGTCGGGGCGTGGCGCAGCCCGGTAGCGCACCTGCATGGGGTGCAGGGGGCCGCCAGTTCGAATCTGGCCGCCCCGACCATTTTCAACTTCAACCCCTAAACTTTCCGCAGGCGGTCTGTCTAACTGGCGAGACAGGCGGTCGTTGTTCGGCCCGAAATCCCACCCGGAAATGTCGTTGCAAACTACTTGTGTTTCACGTCTTTGTGGCGGAGCTTGTCGAGGTGATCTTAGGGCTCGATGATAAGCCGCTGGCCATCCAGCCCCGTATGGAGACATGGATCGAAAGGTATGGGTAGAGATCGCTGGCTAAGCGACGAGTAGCCATTCTGCGTACGCGTCATGCCCTACTCGAAAGATGCCAAAGTTGCCGCGTCCAAAGGCTTCAATGGCCTTTTTGAGAACCTCGTTGGAACGCTTACCAAGAATCGTTTTTCCACCTCTGCTGATGGCCAAGTACTCGTCCCTATGTTCCTCTTCGAGATACTTGCCGTGCTGTTCGTAGAGACGGCGGTTTTCTTCGAGGTGTTGTCTTCCTTGTTACATGTTGACCATTTCGAGTTAACCTCCCTGCTGCCTTTATAGCATACCGGGAAAACGTGTCAAGCAACAACCCAGGCAGTAAAGAAAACGTTCGTTTTCGTTACGGCTGCCGAGACCTCCTCGATTTTTCATCCCTCCTCCTGGCAGAGAGTGCTTCAGGCACGTATGCTTTTCTCAGTGCAGGCATACAAGTAGACGGCGGCTCTGAGTTCCGGCCGCCTTCGAAAGCTAATGCCAGCAGCGAGGTATAATAAACGTTCCACAGTATGAAATTTCATGAGTGCTAAGATTACCCGCAAGAAGATAATGTTTAAGCTAACCGTCCTGACCGTCAGCACCTCTGCCTTCCACGACAAGCGCGACGACACCAGCGGGAAGGCCATTCAGGAAATCTTGGCTCTGCCAGACTACGATTGCGTACACTACGAAATAGTTCCCGACGACAAGCAGGCCATTGCCGATAGACTCGCCCACTGGGCCGATGTCGATGGGGTGGACCTGATAGTAACGACAGGCGGGACCGGCTTGACTCTCACGGACGTGACGCCTGAAGCCTGCCTCTCGGTCATAGACAGGGAGGTACCTGGCCTGGCCGAGGCGATGAGATACGAGACGGCGAAAACCACGCCGATGGCTATACTCAGCCGTTCTGTGGCAGGGACCAGGGGCAAGACCCTCATAGTGACTCTTCCCGGCAGTCCGAAGGGCGTGCGGGAATGTCTGGACGTGATATTACCGACGCTTCCACATGCTCTTGAGCTACTAAGGGGCGAGTCGACGGGCCACGATGTCCATGCGAAACACGCCGGTAAGACTGGCTAAAAGCGTCTATCACCCAGCCTGTTCCTGAGCAGATCATGAATATCACCATCCTCACCCTCTTCCCGGACATGTTTCAGGGTCCCTTCAACCAGAGCATACTCAAAAAGGCCGTTGAAAAGGGACTGGTCAAAATTGACGTTAGAGACATCCGCGCTTATACCCATGATCAACACCACACGGCAGACGACTACCAGTACGGTGGCGGACCGGGCATGGTGATGCGGCCTGAGCCTATCTTCGAAGGTGTGGGACATGTTCTAGCGTCGTATCCGGAAGAGGTTCGAGAAAAAGTCCCGGTAGTCCTGCTATCGCCACAAGGGAGGCTCTTCAATCAGCGTATTGCCGGAGAGATGGTTACCAAGCCGGGAATGGCCATCATCTGTGGCCACTACGATGGCGTGGATGAGCGAGTGCGGGAGAATCTGGCCACCGACGACATCAGCGTTGGCGACTACGTGCTGACAGGCGGTGAGCTGGCCGCCATGCTGCTGGTGGATGCCGTCACCAGATTGATACCCGGCGTAGTGGGGACTTCGGAGAACGTTCAGGGTGATTCGATAACCTCGGGTGTTTTGCAACACCCGATTTACACTCGGCCACCGGCATTCGAAGGGTATGAGGTGCCCTCCGTATTGCTATCGGGCAATCATGCCGAGATAGCGCGATGGCGTGGACAGCAATCTCTGCTCAGGACACTAAAGCGACGACCCGACCTGCTGAAATTGGCCGAGCTCAGCGAGGAGGACCTGGATTTTTTACGGTCCCGCGGCTACGACCGGAGCCAGTTCGAAGCGTCCGAGAGCTAGCTATCTATTGATTCGGCGACCAGCCACATTTACAATAGACCGAAACGTATCGATCTCTAATTAAGGATAACCATGGAAGCACATTCTCTTATCCCTACCACTCCGAACCCTAAGGTACAAGACTTCGGCCCTGGAGACACGGTCCGGGTCAACTTCCGAATACGAGAAGGCGACCGGGAGCGCGTACAGGCGTTTCAGGGCGTGGTGATCAAAAGACGCAAGGGAGGACCCGGCAGCACGTTTTGCGTGCGGAGGGTTACGGCCGGTATAGGTATTGAGCGAACTTTCCCTCTATTCTCACCTCTTATAGAGTCTGTGGAGATCATCCGTAAAGGGGCAGTGAGACGGGCTAAACTGTACTATCTACGGGGCCTTTCCGGAAAGGCAGCCCGTATTAAGGAAAAGACTCACCCCCCGGTAAAGGTCAAATCCAAAGCTCCACTTTCAACTCCGATGGCCAAGAAGGCTTCAAGCCCAACCAAGGCCGCAAAATCCAAGGCCTCAAAGTCGGGCGACGAAACCTCCTCCCCCTAGCAGACGACCTCTACGTCAGGGAATCCCCGGCTCGAGGGGAGGGCCCTTATGAGATACGCTGAAGTGGCCGTTGACGCGCCCTTCGGTCATGATAGGACCCTTTCCTACAGCATCCCGCCCGAGCTGATCGTAGAGCCCGGCCAGTTGGTCTGGGTGCCTCTGGGCACCAGGCCGGTACAGGGCATGGTCTTCCAGCTTGTCGACCAACCACAGGTTGAAGTAACCAAAGACATAATAGCCCCGGTAGAGCCGTCTACGTTGGTTTCCTCTATAGGCCTTGATCTCGCCCGCTGGATCAGCCGCTACTATCTGGCCTCTCTGTTTGAGTCGGCGGCCCTAATGCTACCACCGGGCTTCAAAGGTCGAGTCCGTTCTTATGTGCAGCCGATTCCTCCGCGATCAGACGCTTCCCAAGGGTTGAGACCCCGAGAACAGGACGCCCTGGAATTCTTGAAAGCCGATGGCGAATTGAGAGAGGCCGATCTGATAAAGGCTTTGGGAAGGGGCAGCCAATATGAAGTCCGCCGCTTACTCCAAAAAGGCCTCATATACCGGCGGTGGGAGCTGCCACGGCCCCGGGTTTCATATAAATACGACTCGTTTGTCCGCCTTCAAGCGTTAAGCGAACAGGCAGGACCAGCGGACCTGAAATCCGATAAACAGAAGGCTCTGTATAAGGCCTTGGCTTCCTCCAAGGAGCCTATCCCGGTAACCCTTGCCAACAAAGAGTTCGGCGCATCTGCCGTGAATGCCCTCGTGGACAAGGGACTGGCGGCACAGGAATGGGTGAGGGTTGACCGTAAGCCCGTGGTGCGACCCAGTCTGAACGCCACTGGGCCTGAAATAACGCTGACCGCTGCCCAAGACGAAGCGTTGAAACGGGTCACCTCGGCCCTCGAAGACCAACGTCAGGGTGTGAAGCGCCAATTTCTGCTTCACGGCATAACCGGGAGCGGCAAGACCGAAGTGTATCTCCGAGCCCTGGAACGAAGCTTGAAGATGGGTAGACGGGGGATATTCCTGGTGCCTGAGATATCGCTCACACCTCAAACCGTGCACCGTCTTAAAGCCAGGTTCGGTGATGGAGTAGCGATAATGCACAGCCAGCTATCACCCGGAGAGCTGTTCGACCAGTGGTGGAAAATACGGGATGGTCATTACGACGTGGTGGTTGGACCAAGAAGCGCCTTGTTTGCGCCCGTTCCTGAGCTTGGCATTATCGTCATAGATGAAGAACACGAATGGACGTATAAGCAGCAGGACAAGGCCCCCCGCTATCACACGCGGACCGCGGCCTTGAAGCTGGCAGATCTCTGGGGAGCTGTCGTGGTAATGGGAAGCGCCACACCCGACGTGGAGACCTACTTCAAGGCAGAAGCAGGTAGATACCAGCTTCTGGAGCTGCCGCAACGCATCTCGGTGCAATCAGATGGACCAAGAAGGTCTACCCCTGGACTGGCTAAGGTAGAGGTCCGCGACATGCGGCAAGAGCTGAAGGAAGGTAACCGGAGCATAATAAGTCGCTCTCTGGCGGAAGCGGTCAAACAGAACTTAGACCGGGGAGAACAAACGCTATTGTTTCTGAACAGGCGCGGCTCTGCCACCTTCATCCAGTGCCGTGATTGCGGCTACGTGGTGGGCTGCCGAAGATGTTCGGCGGCCCTGACTTATCACGCCACAGACTCGCGTTTGGTCTGTCACCAATGTAACAGGCGCTCATCTCTGCCAAGGACGTGTCCTCAGTGTAAAAGTCCCAGAATCCGCTACCTGGGGTTCGGTACCCAGCGGGTGGTTGACGAGTTGGGACAACTGGTGCCCGAAGCCACGGTACTGCGTTGGGACAGAGACACAGCCAGCGCGCACCAAGCTCACGAAAAGATACTGGACCGCTTCGTTCGAGGGGAAGCCCAGGTGTTGGTCGGCACTCAGATGATAGCCAAAGGGTTGCACGTACCAAATGTTACTCTAGTTGGTGTGATCCTGGCTGATATCGGAATAAACCTCCCCGACTTCCGGGCTGGTGAGCGCTCCTTCCAGCTCCTCTGTCAGGTAGCGGGGAGAGCGGGAAGGGGAATCGCTCCTGGACTGGTAATCATTCAAACCTACAGTCCCGACAACTTTGTTATTCAGGCCGCTGCCGGCCAGGACTACGGACTTTTCTATGGGAAGGAAATAGAGTTCCGCGGTGAGCAGGGGAATCCCCCGTTCAACCGCCTGATTCATATGGTGTACGTTCACACCAGCTTCCAGGCTTGCCAGCGGGAGGCCCAGCGGATGGGTCGAGTGCTGCGGCAGAAGGCCTACGCTTCGGGCCTCACGGACGTCGACGCGGTGGGGCCCGCCCCGGCTTATCCCAGCAGGGTACGAGGTCGCTACCGGTGGCATCTGATACTGCGTGGAAGAAACCTTCACGCCTTTGTCGAAGAGGTTCCCTTTCCCCAGGGCTGGACGATAGACATAGACCCCGTATCCGTGATGTAGGCCGACGGTTCGTCCTTCCCCTGGAAGGCTCACCGGAGCAGGCGGATAGGAGCTATAGATCTATCGGGCGGAGAGTGGGGCTGCCGTTCCACCGCTCCAGATAGCCAGCCTTGTAATCCAATCCGTGGGGAAAGACCAGGAGCCATCCCTCTTTTTCGGCGCGAAGCAACAGCTCCCGCTTCTGTTCAAGTGTGCTTTCGGGGTGCTGGTCGTAGGCGGGAATCGCTATCAGGTTCAGATGATGGGCCGTCGGGACCAGGTCCCCAAGATAGGCTATTCGCTCGCCCCCGTGGCGTATCAAAACGATCTGGTGTCCCTTTGCGTGGCCATCGGAAACCTCGACCCAGAGCCCTGGGAGAATCTCAGTGTCACCGTCCAAGAGCTCAAGCTGGCCGTTCTGCTCGATCGGTTTAAAATCATCGGTCCTATGTATGCTCTGGGAACGCTCGTTCGGAAAGCAGGCATCCTCCCAACTGGCCCTCTGTACAAAATATTTCGCGTTGGGGAAGGTCGGGGCGACATTGCCGTTATAGTCCACCCGTGTACAGCCGCCGGAATGGTCGAAGTGCAGGTGAGTCAGGACGACCGCGTCGACGTCTTTAGCTGAGACGCCCATGGATCTGAGGCCTTTCATTAGCTTGCTGAATGCCAGGCCATACTCTTCCCGAGTATCATCCGATTCTTTAAAGCCGACCCCTGCGTCGATCAATATTGTCTTTCGGCCCAACCGCACCAGCAAACAGTTGAGACCTAAAGTGATGCGGTTCTTTCTGTCTGTGGGGATCTTGCTTTCCCAGTATGCCTTGGGAACCTGTCCGAACATGGTTCCGCCATCGAACTTGATGATCCCATCACTGACTACATCGACGGTCGTGGTCATGGTAGTCACCTCCATCCCCTCCCCAACTAGTGATCGATTACTCCTGATTTTGAACTCTTGCACTTTCTAAAGTATTTTTTAGAGTTTGTCAATAATTTCGGGCCTAAAACGGGAAATTGCCCCGTAAAAGTATCTTTTATACTACCAAACCTTGTGTGCGAGTCTCCCGGCTATCCTAAATCTTGTCATGGCGATGGCCGTCTGCGGTGGTATTAGAGTGTGAGATACGTACTGCAATGGTTAGACATTTCCTAAAATCTGTTCTAATTTTCGGATGTCGTTCCATCGGGAAGTGGTTGGCGCCAGCAATTTATTTAACGGAAGAGGCTGACAAAGGTTAGGGGTTGAAGGAAATGGTCACTCTTGGCATGCGGTCAGTGGACTTCCAATCGACCTGTTCTGTCCCGGTGAGGAGGTCCAGGCGGGCGTTTAATTCCTCTGCGAGTTTACCTGTGTCTAACCCCATAAAACGTGGCAGGAAGGGCTCTAGCGTATCTATAGCGTCGCTCAATTTTGAGGCTGCGCCGCGCCGGTTATGTCGCTCCATATGGAGCAGGCCGACCGCTGCTTTGATCAGAGCATGGTAGAAGAGGCGAACGGGATACGCCTCCGCCAGCCACAACCCCTCAAGCGTCTCGTGACACTGCCAGTACTTGGCCTGGTTAAATTCATCTACTGCCAGAGCCAGTCCGGGAGGTGGCTCTGGCGCCCCTGGCAGATGTTGGGCGCGCTTCAACTCGGTCAGCCAGTGGGCGTCGAGTGCCTGGCGCCCGCCTTTTGGTGCTTTCTGCTGCGGTCCCATTCTCAAATATCATACCCTATGGCGTATGTCGCTTTGACAAGGCCGCCGTCTCTTCATTGTCATTGCGAAGGGCAAAGCCCTGAAGCAATCTCCCGGGAGGAAGAAGAGATTGCTTCGCTCCGCTCGCAAAGACAGTGAGGGAGAACTGAAAGACCTGGGTAGGTAAGTCGTCTTTGGTATTGTTATACTGATCCGGGGTCTAATCTCTCGGTATCGTGTCAAGGGGCTTTATGGTCGCAAAACTGGTGCTTCTCCGACATGGTGAAAGCGTCTGGAACAAGGAGAACAAGTTCACAGGCTGGACGGACGTCGACCTGTCGGAAAAGGGAATCGCCGAGGCCAAGTCGGCCGGACGGATTCTAAAAGAGGAGGGCTGTACCTTCGACTCGGCGTACACGTCTGTCCTGAAGAGGGGAATAAGAACCCTTTGGTTCGTCCTGGACGAGATGGACCTGATGTGGATTCCCGTCTACCGGTCTTGGAGGCTGAATGAGAGGCACTACGGAGCTTTACAGGGTCTAAACAAGGCCGAGATGGCCGCCAAGTTCGGCGAAGAGCAGGTCCTCCTGTGGCGAAGGAGCTACGATGTGCGACCGCCCAGCCTGGGGAAGACGGACGTTGGGTATCCAGGCAACGACCCTCGATATCGGAACCTGGATGAGAAGGACCTCCCTTTAACCGAGTGCCTGAAGGACACCGTAGACAGATTTATACCCTATTGGAATGAGGTCATATCCCCCACCATCAAGTCAGGCCAGCGTGTGATCATAGCCGCCCACGGGAACAGCCTTCGGGCTCTCGCCAAGCACCTCGACGACGTCAGTGAAGGTGAGATAGTCACACTGAACATTCCAACGGGAATGCCCCTGGTGTATGAGCTCGACTCGGACTTGAACCCCCTCAAAAGCTACTACCTTGGCGACCCGGAGGCGGTCCGGAAAGCGATGGAGGCGGTGGCCCAGCAAGGCAAGGCCAAGTAAGGCCGTCAGGCAATATCCGGCCTCTTACTGGACGAACACCTCCACCGTAGCCACGTCTTGCATCCCATCTGAGTCAGTAGCCCTCAGGCTAATTTGGTGAGTACCAGGCGTAAGAATACTCTCATCCCAATACACCGTCCACATCGGAAGCCCATTCCAGAGCCTGGCCCATCAGGCGGCCGTCCTCGATGTCATCTCCGACTCCATCCAGTATTACATTAGTTCTTCCGCTCAGTTCGGTCCCCGTTAGCGGGCTCATAATAGTAGCGATGGGTGGGGTGCCTCTTACGTCAAGTGTCCCGTCGGCGTCATCCCTATTTAGATGAAAGCCATCGTTTACCTCCACCCGGAAAAGGCCCTGATCGCCGCCTGGAAGAGAGCCGTCTTCTGAGCCCACGGCATACTCCGTCTCTGCGATCCCCAACGCAATCGCCCACCACATCTGGCCGCCGTCAGGGCTGTAGAGCACGTTAAAGGTAAGTGGGTCGCTGTCAGGATCGGTTGCCGTCCATCGCACCACGATCGTCTCACCCGGGGTGTCGCCCGGAGCCGGAGAGGTCACAACTACTGAGGGTACGCTAGGGCTTGCTACCCGCGAATCCAATGGTGTGGGACCATTGCGTAAGGCCAGCTTCACAGCCCCATGAGGCCAGTCGACCAGCTCAAAAAGGTGAAGGGGTCGTCTTCCGTATTCTCGTCATTCGAGTCCAGTGGAGTAACCTGGTGGGAGGCCAGCTACTGGCCTCCCAGATCGAAAACATCTAAGAAGTAGGTGCTCGTCTCTTCGGGGGAGCGACTACCTAACTCACGTCGCACGCAAGCCGAGACTTATCCATAACCCCACCAGTGCCATGGGTGTTTTTGCCATCGTTATATGGGTGCGAGCACAATTCGAAGGTCTCATTACTTTGCCTACACTATTGTGAGACTAGTGGTTCGAAAAGGAGGAAACGTCCATGAGAATTCATAACGCTACACAACCACGGTTAATGCCCTCGGTACGGCGGGACCAACGAGGTATCACGGGACTCGAGACGGCCATCGTGTTGATAGCCTTCGTGGTAGTGTCCTCGGTGTTCGCCTTCGCCGCCCTGTCGACAGGACTGTTCTCCAGCGACAAGTCCAAGGAAACCATCAACGCGGGTCTGTCAGAGGCCCGAGGCACCCTGGAAGTCCGCGGCAGCGTCGTTGCCAAAGAGCACGCCACCACAGGGGATGTCATCGGCGAAATAACCATCTACGTGGCCAACGCGGCTGGTGGCGAGGCTGTTAACATGACCCCAGGCGACACCCTGATCACCTACACCGACGCGAGTCAGTCGGTCACTCTTGACAGCACGTCGACGACAGGTGGATTCACGGTTACGCCGCTGGGATCGGCCGACACAGACAAGCTGGTTGAAGTAGGGGAGATGTACGAGCTCAAAGTAATCGGACTGGGAGCCAAGTTGAACCCCGACCTGAGCAAGGACACAGAATTCACTATTGAAATCAAGCCCCCTCGGGGTGCGGTCGTTCACATCAACCGCCGAACACCCGTAGTGGTCGAAACCTACAGCGATCTTGGTTAATGCATGGTTGGGCTAACACGCCTTCTTTGCAAGGCGTGTTAGCCACCAGCACTCCCCTGGTAACTGGTTCTAAGCAACTCGGTAAGCTATCCATAGAGTTGATAAACAGTAAGCTTATAACGTGCCAGGGTAGTACACGTCTGAATAGAATAAAGGTCGCTCATAGCCAGAACATGAGCTTGGAACATGCCGTTCTCTGAGCCGGATGTGGGGTGCTCGTGGCCACGCGCCTCGGGAGCCAGCACCCCACATCCGGCTCGACCGTTTGAGTCTCTGGACGTATATAAGCGCCTAATGTTGCGTCGAGATAGGCTTACTCATCACCCGGTGGCTAATGTGGCTAATAGGGTATACTCGGTATATGCCAACCTCGGGTCCCGGTTCGTCTTCACCCTCCCTTTCAATTGTCCTTGCTCACCGCTATCGGCTTGTTGGTGAAGGTATCGCGTCGATTCTCCGTGAAGCGGGATTCCGCGTACTGCGACAGACCGATACCGTAGAGGCGCTCTATCAGGTGGCCGAAAAAGACCAGCCCGACCTAATTTTACTGGACTGGGAGCTTCCTGACAGCGATGCTGAAGCTGTGCGCATTCTGGTCAAAGCCGTTCCATCGGCTGCAATTGTGATCATCACACGACCGACCCGGGAGGAGAAATTCCTCCAAGCGCTTAACGCCGGCGCCGGCGGCTATCTCTCCGTAACCATGTCCTCTCGGGAATTCGTACAGATTCTTCCGATGCTCGCTCAAGGAGACTTCATGGTCTCCAAGGAGATGTTCGAGCATATCAAGAATGAGCTGATGGCCGAGCAGGCTGCCGACCTCCTCAGTGATCGAGAACGCGAGGTGCTGAGTCTGGTGGGCCAAGGGGCCACCAATCGTGAGATCGCCGATATGCTGGTGATCACAGCGAACACCGTAAAGGTTCATTTGCGAAATATCCTTCATAAGCTGGACCTGCGAAACCGCCAGCAGGCAGCAGGCTACGCCGTCCAGCAGGGAATAACGCCGTATTTGGGCATTGAAGAGAGCCGGCGAAGGCGGTCTTCTTAAAGTCCGTTGAAAACCTTGGCAGTAACACCTGATACTCCCTTAGGAGTACCCAAGATCACCCTTGTTGGCGATGTACGTGCAATAACAAGTGGGCTATGCTGTTAGTAGAGTCAGCGAACGTCCAGGCCAACGAGGAAGAAAGGGGGGACAAGTGGCCTTTGGCAAAGTGAAGAGCAATGGTATGGAAACCAAGGTAACCGAGATCGTAGACGAGGTAATCGCTGCGGTCGCGGGGATTGCTGCCAGAGAAGTTGAGGGGGTCTCGTCGTTGGGCACCAGCTCGATAAGAAGGATGCTGGCTGAACGAGTCGGTTCCGCGGAGCACAGGCCCGAGGGGTGGCCGTCGAAGCAGGGAAGCGGGAGGCGATCCTGGAAATAGACCTGAGGATCATGTACGGGCACAGTATCCCTGAAGTGGTGATCAAGGTGCGAGAGAGCGTGGCCCGTCGCCTGCTTGAGATATGTGGCCTGGTGGCGAAGGAGATCAACATCGACGTCGTTGGGATTGACTTTCCCGAGAGAACGCTAGGTCTTGTCGAGTAGTAAGCCTAGGGTTCATACGAGAAATGAACAAAAAAAGAAGGAGATTGAAATGACTACCACAAACAAGGTTAAAGAGCTAGAGATGGGGGCCAGAATTGCTGAACTGGAACAACTTAAACAGATCGAGGTCGGCGGCGAGACGGACATCGATGACGAGGTGATTGCCGCGATAGCCGGCGTGGCTGCTCGAGAGATCGAGGGTATTTCCTCCTTGGGGACCAGCTCCATTAGGAGAGCCCTTGCCGAGCGTGTCGGCAGTGCTGAAAAACGGGCCCGCGGTGTCCAGGTCGAGGCAGGACACCGAGAGGCAATTCTGGACCTTGATCTGAGAGTCCTGTACGGGTACAGCATCCCGGAACTGGTGGTCAAGGCGAGAGAGAACGTTGCACACCGTGTGGTAGAGATGACGGGACTGGTGACCAAGGAGATCAACGTTAACGTGGTGGGGATTGATTTCCCGGACAGACTGCCCGGCCGCGTCGAATAGTCCCCTGATCGACAGCACATATTGGCGCCGGCGGAGGTCAATCCCACCGGCGCTTCTTTATTTATATATGCACTTCTAGCATTCAGACCTGGTGTAAAATTGGACTATGCCTGACTCAAAGCTACTAAGCTTCATAGGGGCCACACCGTTGGTGGAGCTGTCACGCATGTCACCCAGGTCGGGGATACGCATCTTCGCCAAACTGGAAGGCCAGAACCCTTCCGGTAGCATTAAAGACCGGATTGTGCTGTCCATCGTCGAGGCCGCTGAAAGCCGCGGGGAATTGAGTACTGGAGACACTGTAATCGAGGCCAGCAGCGGTAATACGGCCATCGCCCTCGCAATGGTCGGAAAACAAAAGGGCTACGAGATGCGTGTGGTTATTCCCAGAGGTGTGGCTCCCAGCGTTACAGACGTACTCCGGTTGTACGACGTGGATGTTATTTGGTGCGAACCCCAGGCAGGAATGAAAGGCGCTATCGACCTGGCCCGCCAAATGGCCGAGGACAATGGGTATTACTATCTGGGCCAGTTCACCGACGAGATGAACATCGAGACCCATTACCGGACAACGGGGCTGGAAATAGTCCAGGCACTGCCTGAGGTAGACTTGTTCGTAGCGGGTATCGGTACCGGAGGCACTATTACGGGTGTTGGGAGACGGCTTCGAGAGTCTGTTCCCAATGTACGCGTTGTGGGTGTCGAACCTCGTCTCGGCGAAAAACTACAGGGTCTTAGGAGCCTGTCGGAGGGCTTTGCCCCTCATCTTCTGGACATAAGCCAGCTCGACGGCCGCATTCTCGTGGACAGTTCCAGCGCAATCGGGGCTGCCCGTGAAGTAATACAAAAGGAGGGAATCTTCGCCGGAATTTCCTCGGGAGCCACCCTGTATGCGGCCCTGCGGATGTCAAAGGATATCGACAGAGGAAACATCGTTGTGATGTTTTCCGATGGAGGGTGGAAATACTTGCCTGCCAGACCATGGGATGCTGCCGAGGAGGGGTCGGAGGACTTGGACGAGACCCTCTGGTGGTAGCCTGTCCCATACTTTCAGCTAATTGAGATTATAAATCCTTGCAGCGTTCCCACCCGTGATCTTGGCTTTCTCATCTTCGGTGCAGTCCGACAGGATCTCCTCCAGGATCTGCCGGCTCCTGGGAAAGGTGGACTCATGGTGGGGGTAATCTGAACCCCACTGCAAGTTGTCCACACCTATGATGTGCCTGTCCCTGATGCCCAGGGGCTCATCTTGGAACCCGACGAACACGTTGCGGCGGAAGTAGTCGCTGGGGAGCATATTCTCTTTGTAGCGGTGCCAGTGCCTCATCTGGATTCTCTGGGTGTACTGATAGTCCAGGGCGTACTGGAAATAGGGCACCCAACCCGCATCATGTTCCACTGACCCCACACTGAGCTTGGGGTGACGCTCAAAAACTCCGCTGAAGATCATCGCAGCAAGGGACCTCCGCACCCAGAAATCGGCGTTGGGCATGGTATCGGGCGGGATAGTCTCCAGGTCCACCAGCTCGTCTACAGACCCAGCACGATTTGTGGCAATGTGGAGGGACAGGGGCAGCCCAGGTCCTTCGAGGCCGCCCAGAAACGTTCGTACTCCGGCAACCCATAGCCTTTAGTTGGTAGAGGAAACACCGGGATCACGGCACCCACCAATCCCAATTTGTGGCAGCGCTCCAGCTCCTTAACCGCCCACTGGGCCTCGTCCAGGTTGATCATGGCGATGCCCTTCAGCTGCTTAAGGTGTGCACTGCAGTGCTCTGCGATGCTGTCGTTGTATATGCTGAAGACGGCGTTCAGGAGCTCAGTGTCCGGAACGCTGTACAGCACCAACCCCTGGTTGGGATAGATGATGCTGACGTCTATGCCGTCCTGGTACATATCCTTGATCCGAGCGTCTGGGTCAACCCCTCCTGGCCGTACGTGGTCGTACTGATCACGAAGGGACAGCTTTTCATTGCCCTCGAACCTGACCCCCACCTGGCTGGAGAGGCCGGCGGACACCCCCTTTATGCCGTCGGTGAACCACCAGTCGCCACCGTCCTCGAGCCGGGCGATGCGCGGCACCCTGTCCTCGAACCTGGGCTCCGCCCGGCTCGAGGACGTGTCCGCGGCTCAAAGAAGTGGTCGTCCGCTGATATAATCTCGTGGTCTCCCATCTTTATCTAATTGAGACCATAAATCCTTGCCGCGTTCCCACCAGTGATCTTGGCCTTCTCCGCTTCGGTGCAGCCAGCAAGGTTTTCTTCCAGGATTTGCTGGCTCCGAGGGAAAGTCGATTCCATATGAGGGTAGTCGGAGCCCCAAACGATGTTGTCCACCCCTATGTCATGTCTGTGCTTTATGGTTAGAGGGTCTTCCTGAAACGTGACGAAAACGTTGCGGTGAAAATAGTCGCTCGGGAGCATACCCTCCTTATATCTGTGCCAGTTTTTCATTTGGATTCGCTGGGTATGCTGATAATCCAGGGCGTACATGAAGTATGATCTCCAGGAGGCATCGTTTTCGACCGATCCGACTATGAGCTCAGGATGTCGCTCGAAGACGCCGCTAAAGATCATTGCGGCAAGGGACGTTCGAACCCAGAAGTCGGCGTTGGGGAAAGCCTCTGGCGGCAGTGTCTCCAGGTCGACCAGCTCGTCCAGGGACCCCACTCTATTTGTTGCTATATGCAGGGACAAGGGCATCCTAAGCTCTTCTGCAGCAGTCCAGAACGGTTCGTATTCTGGAAGGCTGTAGCTCTTTGTGGGCAGTGGAAAGACCGGTATCATTGCCCTACCAGGCCCATTTCATGGCATCGCTCCAACTCCTTCACCGCTCCCTGAATATCATCGACATTGATCATCGCAATTCCCTTTAATCTTTTGCGGTTAGCTTGGCAATGTTCGGCGATGGCGTTGTTGTATATGCTGAAAATATGATCCAACAGTTCGCTGTCCGGTACGCTGTAGAGTATCAATCCCTGGTTCGGGTATATTATGCTGCCGCCAATTCCGTCCGAATCCATGTCTGCAACCTGACAAGGGGATCGACACCTCCCTGCCGAACATGGTCATATTGGTCATGAATTACGAGTTTCTCGTTGCCTTCGAACCGGACTCCGGCCTGGGATGAAAACGCGGCGGACAATCCCTTGATATTGTCCGTAAACCACCAGTCTCCACCATCATCGAGCCTGACGATGCGCGGCACCCTATCCTTGAACCTTGCCTCCGCCCGGCTTGTCCACATGTCCGCTGGCTCAAAGAAGTGGTCATCCGCCGATATGATCTCGTAGCTCGCCACTGTTTACCCCCGTATACGTTGGCTTGTCTGGAGCTTGTCAGCTGCTGAAGTGGGGCCCAACCTTTTCCGAAAAAAGGCGCATATTCTTCGAAGCCTGGTCGAAGGTCATCTCGCCTATGTCGACTGAGAACATCAGATTACGCATCCCCAGGTCTTTTAGATAGGATATCTGCTCGATAGCGCTCTTGGGTGTTCCTACTATCGAGATGTGCTGCGGCGCTACGGTGTGGCCAGGTGGTGGGAGAGGTGTAGTAGATGGGTTATGCCTGTCTCGGTTTTCTCGAATGTACTTCAACTGTTTTTCCGAGGCTGCCTCTAATCTTTCCGCGGCCTCCTGGTCGCTGTCGGCCAGGAAAAGCTGTCGGTGAACCCAGGTCTGGTCGAGCACATTCTCCACGGTCTCTTCATCGAATCCAGTAGAAACCATGGTATCCTCATACAGCTTGAGCCGGTGGCCCAGCTCTTCTGCTGGCCGGAATCCGATCTGTATTGGTCTTCCCAGTTTAGCCATCTCAATAACCGATTCCTCGGTCACACAGGCCCGCATCAGGATAGGATGGGGTTTTTGATACGGTAAGGGTCGGAGCGACGGAAATGATACTTTCCAGAACTTGCCTACGTGGTTCACGGGGCCGCCCGACCAAGCCTTTACCAGAAGCTCCTCCGCTTCGTCCATCATCTCTCGTCCCTGTTCCAAAGTGACGCCGAAGCCCATATATTCGTAATGGCTGTAGAGCGATCCTCGGCCCGTGCCGACAAGAAGCCTGCCCTTGCTAAGGTTGTCCAACACAGATGTCTGCACAGCCAGGCGTACTGGATGGTGGAGGGCCAGTTGCACAACGGCGAACCCTATTTTGATCCGTCGAGTCTTAGCCGCAATAGCAGCACCCAATATCAAGGGGTCAGCATAGCCGGCAGCTCCATCGAAGTGATGCTCCACCAACCAGAAGCAGTCGAAACCAAGATCCTCTGCCAGTTCAGCTTCCTTGAGGGTCTTGTCTATGACTTGTATATCATGGGCAGGGTCTGTACTGATGTGGAGAGCGAATATACCGAATCTCATAGGCCTACCTTGCGCTCTAGCGAATGTCCTGAAAGAAAGATGGGGTAGACACACCGTGTCTACCCCATCTTTGCTTAGTCAATCCTCGCCCCCTATTTAGGAGGACCGTATGTCTGAGGCTACTCTATCACTGCCTCGACGTACTCCAGGTCCCGCAGACCTGCCGTCATCGTTGATGGATACTCCTCTACGACTCTGGGGTCTACCGTTGCTGTGCTGGCGATCCAGTATAGGGGCACTGCGCCAAAGTCGTCGAATATGATGTCGCCGGCTTGCCGTAGCAAATCGTCCCGGATGTCGAAGTCTTGCGTCGGTCCCAGCGCCTCGAAGATCGCGTCGACTTCAGGATTCTCGTAGAGGTGGCAACAGATCCGGTTCTTGCTGTAGTAGTTGATCAGCAGAATCACTGGGTCCTCGTATCTATTGTCCGCATTGACTATCGCGACACCGCCGATGGTGGACACAAAGAAGTTTCCTATGAAGGCGCCCCACTCTATCTGCTGGATGGGAATGTCGACGCCCACCGCTCTCCAGTAGTTGTTTATGGCCTCTGTGACATCCGGCAGGGCGGCCAGTTCAGCTTTGGAGAAAATCGGCATCACGCAGCAGGACCAGTCCAGGGGTGCCCCGATCTCTGCTTCGGCTTCTGCAAGCAGTTCTCTGGCCCTTTCTGGATTGTACCCGTACATCTCTGGGAACCTGGTCTCCCACTCTGGGTTCCAGCCACGCAGGCTGGGGTGGTATTTGGAAACCATCATAAGCTCGCCGTTGCCGCCCAATACAGTGGCAAGCATCTCCTCCCGGTTGATGGCCATGCTGAGAGCCTGACGCACCTTCTTGTTCACCCAGGGAAGCTCAGTGGCGGGATGAAACACGTCCGAGTATGGCAGGTCGGGACTTGTCCCTTTGCGTGTTGATCCTTCAGGAATCTCCTCCCGGAAAAGACCTCCGAAAGTGACGTATAGGTTGTTAACGGCGGTTTCCGCGAATATCACCCGCATTCCCGACTGCACCGCCGTGCGCTCCAGGTCTGGAGGCAACTGGGCCATATGGATCTCACGGGTCAAGAGCATCGCCATTCTGGTCGCGGGCTCAGACGCGAAGAACATTTGAAGCTCTGGGAAGTCAGGGGTCTTTCGATAGTGGTTTTCCACCCTATCGAACAGCTTGAAAGCGCCCGGTGACCATTCTACCAATTCGTAAGGACCCGTCCCTGCAGGGTCTTCTTCAAAGCCGGCTTGCCCTTCTGCGTCGAATTGGGCTTTGCTCAGTATCGCCGCGAACCACCGGCTTGAAAGGTTTTCATCCATGTCCAGCTTTGCGGCGTCCAAGTTTATGATAACCGTGTAATCGTCGGGCGTCTCCATGTTTGGTAGCACTTGCTCTATGAACAACGCGTCGTGGTAGACCGCCCCCTCGGGCCGTGCGACTCTTTCGAAGGAGTGTCTTACATCAGCGGCGGTAAACTCGCCCCAACCATTATGGAACTGGACACCTTGATTTAGATGAAGTGTCCAGGTAGTCAGGTCAGCACTCCACTCCCAGCTTTCGGCAAGCATTGGATCGAAACCGTGGCTTTCGTTCAGCCTTATCAGATAGTCGAATATGAGGTATTGAGAAGGCATCGAGTCACTTAGATGGGTGGCGTGGGGATCGTTGGTCTCTACTTGTATGTCCGCAGCAACCCTCAACCTGTTTGAGGCAAGCCCCTTGGGCGCCTGCGTCGGGATGGGTACCGGAGTTGCGGTTGGCTGTGGCGTGGGCGTTGGCGCCGGAGTTGGAGTGGCGGGTTGGGCAGCCTTTACGATCGCCTCGATCTCCGCGGCGGTCAGGGGCTCAGGCTGATCGGATATGGCATCGGCCACTGCGGAAGACACCAGAGCCGCCACATCCTCTGCAGTAAGGCCCTCTCCAGCCGCGGCGGCCACAGCCGTCTCGACTAGGGCCTGAATCTCCGCAGGGCTGGCACCCTCTGGGGCGGCAGCGGCTACGGCTGTTTCAACCATGCTCTGTATCTGCGCTGCGGTAACCACTTCCGGCGCTGCGGGCACCGATGCCTTGATGGCGGCGCTGATTATATCCTGAAGTTCCTGTGTGTCGACGCCTGCTGCGGGAGGGCTTGTCGGCGCAGGAGTGGCCGTCGCGTCGTCACCGCATGCCACTGCTACCAGTAGCAAGGCAGCCATCAGGACACCCAAAGTTAGGAGCGAACGATGCCTTGTCATGGTCTTAACCTCCGGATTGGAATTGCAGGTGTTTCACACCTCGATACCGACCGAATATTATACTTCTACCTCTGGAGCTGTCAATGTTTACGAACTCCGTAATGTTTTCCGACATAAGGATCGCCTCCGCAACATCCTGTAAGTGTTCGACTCCCGTTGACACCGTTTTACGTAGTGGTACACTTGGGATGGTCTCGCTGGCCGGATTTCACGTTGTCGGCTTGGCTAATCACATAGGTGTGGTGTTCAATGGACTTTAGGTTTTCTCCAGAAGACGACGCCTTTCGTCAGGAACTCCAAGACTTTCTACGGCAAGAGTTGCCTCCCAACTGGGAGATCGGATCGATGATGGCCGAGGAGGTCGACTGGGACTTCAACCTCAAGATGCGTAAAAAGCTGGCCGAGCGAGGCTGGCTGACCATGCACTGGCCAAAGGAATATGGTGGCCAAAACGCCTCGCCGGTGCGTACCGCTATATTCTACGAGGAGATGTCCTATAATCGCGCCCCTGGTAGAGATATCTTTGGCGTTAGGATGATTGCTCCTGTCCTGATGTTGTACGGCTCCGAGGAGCAGAAAAAAGAGTTTCTGTTGCCAATCTCCAGAGGTGAGGGCCTGTGGTGCCAGGGATACAGCGAGCCGGAATCGGGGTCTGACTTAGCGTCTTTGCAGACCCGAGCCGTGTCCGATGGAGACGACTACATCATCAATGGAAGCAAGATATGGACCACGATGGCACACTATGCGGAATGGATCTTCATGTTGTGCCGCACGGATCCGGAAGCTCCAAAGCATAAGGGGATCAGCTTCCTCGTAGCAAATCTCAAAACCCCAGGGGTTACTATAAGACCCGTACACCAGATAGATGGGGTTCACCACTTCAACCAGGTGTTCTTTGACAACGTCAGGGTACCCAAAAAGAACCTCATAGGTGAAGAGAACAGGGGTTGGTATGTGGCGATGTCCCTGCTGGATTTTGAGCGGTCCGCGATGGAGTATTCGGCCAACTCGCGGCGGCTAATCAAAGAGCTGGTCGAATACGTCAAGACTGCCAAAGCCAATGGGAAACCCCTCTCCCCCAACTCTAGAGTGCGCAACGCCATCATAGACAGGCACATCGAAGCGGAAACCGCGCGCCTGCTAGCCTACAAAGTTGCGTGGATGCAGGGAGAAGGTGGATCGCCCAACAAAGAAGCTTCGATCAACAAGATATTCGGGTCAGAGACAGTCAAACGGACATCAGAAACGGCCTTGGAGGTTCTTGGCCTTAGCGGGCCCTTGCTACCGGGAAGCAAATGGGCCAAGCTCAACGGTCGAGTTCCCAGTCTGTGGGTATTCCATATCCCCAACTCCATTGCCTCTGGCACAAATGAGATTCAGCGTAATATCGTATCGACCAGAGGGCTGGGGCTTCCCAGAGGTTAACAGGTCTAACCGGACAAACGCCTACAACAATCAGCCATGATGATCGGGAGGAATCGATGGACCTTGGTTTGAGCGATACCCAGGAGATGCTGAAGGCCAGTGCCAGGGAGTTTCTGGAGCGCGAATGTCCGCACACGCTCGTAAGGGAGGTCGAAGACGACCAAAAGGGCTACTCCCAGAAGCTGTGGCAGCAAATAGTCGAGCTTGGGTGGACTGGCGTCGCCTTTCCGGAGCAGTATGGGGGGACTGGCGGTGATTTCCTGGATCTCATGGTGCTTGTCGAGGAAGCAGGGCGATCCTTGGCGCCCGCGCCATTTTTCTCCACCGTGGTTCTTGGGGGGCTTACCGTTCTAGATGCCGGTACACAACCTCAGAAGGAAGATATTCTTCCCAAAATATGCAACGGGCAGACCATCATGACGCTGGCCCTCACAGAGCCCACAGGGACGTTTGAACCAAGCGGAGTCCAGCTAGAGGCCAAGCGGGATGGCGACGACTTCATCCTTAATGGCACCAAGTTATTCGTATACGACGCCCAAATCGCGGACTTATTAATCGTTGCCGCTCGCACCTCAAAATCCGACGGTGGCATCACTCTGTTTCTGGTCTCCACGGACTCTCCCGGAGTGTCCGCATCGGTCCTCAACACTATTAGCGGCGACAACCAGTGTGAGGTCGCCTTCAAGGACGTCAGGGTTCCACCAATCGCAGTTTTAGGCGAGATAGACAAGGGTTGGCCAATCGTAGAGCGGTCTCTCTCGAGAGCGGCTGCGGCCAAGTGTGTCGAAACCCTCGGGAGTGCCGACGCCGTGCTCGATATGACGTTGGACTACGCAAAACAGAGAGTCCAGTTTGGCAGACCCATTGGGGCATTCCAGGCTGTACAGCATCATCTGGCCAACATGGCGGTGGACGTGGAATCCTGTCGCCAGACTACTTATCGTGCCGCGTGGAAAGTATCGGAAGGATTGCCGGCTTCTGAGGAAATTTCGGTTGCCAAGGCGATTATGAGCGAGGCCTACAGAAGGGTTTGTACCCTTGCCCATCAGTGCCACGGAGCTATAGGCTTCACCCAGGAGCACGACCTCCAGCTCTACACCCGCCGGTCTAGGTCACAGGTCGTAGCCTTCGGTGACGTCAACTACTACAAGGAAGTAGTCGCCCAGTCCCTCGGCCTCTAGCTCTGATCCATTTTCGATCATCGTTTCCCCTCTCGTGCCGATCATGCCGGTGGTAAGGCACCCCACCGTTGACCAACTCGGCGACTCTAAGTAGACTCCACTCCGTCCCCGGTACGCAGGCAGCGGAGGTATGGACAATGGCCAAGTTCGAGCAGTACGCCAACAAATACGAAAACATTCGCATGGAACGGCGCAATGGAATACTTCAGATTACGTTCCATACAAACGGCGATAGCCTGAAGTGGTCGAAGCAAACACATCTTGAGTTCGGCGATGCCTTCTATGACATCGGAAGCGATTCAGAAAACAAAGTCGTAATCATGACCGGCGCTGGAGATGATTTTCTGGCCGAATTGGGGCCTCCGAGACCGGTTCGGGGCACACCTCGGAATTGGGATCTGATGTATTGGGAAGGAAAGCGTCTTCTGATGAACCTCCTGGATATCGGGGTTCCGATTATCGGAGCGGTAAACGGCCCGGCCCTAACCCATGCGGAGATGCCCCTGCTGTCGGACATTACGCTGGCTTCAGAGACCGCCGTCTTTCAAGACGAGTCCCACTTCTTGCATGGGACAGTCCCCTCCGATGGGGTTCACGTATTCTGGCCTTTGATCCTAGGACCAAACCGAGGCAGGTATTTCCTCCTCACGGGTCAGAAGCTCTCGGCCCAAGAGGCTTTGGAGCTAGGGGTAGTCAACGAAGTCCTTCCCAAAGAGAAGCTCCTCCCGAGAGCGTGGGATCTGGCTGAGCAATTGGCGGACAAACCGCCTCTTACCCTGCGCTATACCCGAGTAGCGTTGACTATGCATCTGAAAAGGCTCATGCAGGACATGCTGGGCTATGGCTTGGCCTTGGAGGGTCTAGGGGTCGTGGACGTCTCCATGGACAAGGGACTGAACGACAAATGGAACGCCTTCTACAGAAAGACCGGCGAATAGAGAATCTACCGGAACCCAACATTTGACAGCGATAAACGGAGAATATAGGATTCACGTAGACCACACTACCACCATATCGTCAGGACGTTGGGCGACAGAAATCTGGAGGACTAAATGGCCGAATATGATCTCGTAATTCGTGGCGGAACAATTGTCGATGGAACCGGAATTCCCCGGTTCAAGGCGGACTTGGCCACGAAGAACGGCAGGATTGCTCTTATCAGTGGAACTATCAGGGGCGGTGGCGCTAAAGAAATCGACGCCAGCGGGTGCATCGTAGCCCCGGGTGTTATCGACATGCATACCCACTACGACGGTCAGGTCCAGTGGGACCCATACTGCTCTCTCTCAGGTTGGTTTGGAGTAACTTCGGTCAGCATAGGACAATGCGGCTTCGGCTTCGCTCCGGTGAGGCCCGAAGACCGGGAGAAGTCTATGCTGATGATGAACAGGATCGAGGCGATCCCTCTGGAGTCGATGCGACAGGGGATGCGCTGGGACTGGGTGACCTATCCCGAGTTCCTAGACAGCCTCGACAAACAAGGTTTAGGAATCAACATAGGCTCCATGTTTCCTTTCCAGCCTCTCCGGGGTTGGGTTCTTGGGGTACAGGAAGCCAGGGAGAGAAAGTCGGTTACAGAGAAGGAGCTGAATCAGATGAAACAGCTCTTTGATGAGGCGATGAGGGCAGGGGCCTTCGGCTTCTCTGCCGACAAGAACCTGGAAGACCGGCCGGAGGACGGCAGTTGGCTGCCAAGCCAGGTGGCCTCCGAGGAAGAGTTCCTTGCCCTGGCTGATGTGCAAAGACGGTTTGGTGTCGGACTCATTGGCTGGACTATCGGTTTTTCCGAACCGGAGGACCGGGCATGGCAGCAGGAACTCGTCACGAAGATGCTTCGTATCAGCGGTAGGCCTTTGCACGTTGGCATCCCCGACGACGAAGAGGGCAACCGATGGCTGAACGAGAGTCGGGCAGAAGGACTTCCCTTGGTATCCCAGGAGGTCATCTTCAACAACGTATCGGAGTTCAAGATGGCCGAGTACAATCTGTTCGACTATATGCAAAGTTGGGTTATGCCAATGATTGGCACAGCAGAAGAAAGGGCGGCCAAGCTTCGTGACCCCGAGAACCGTGCCAAGATGAAGCAGGACGTCATCGATAATCCCCATGTGAGGACAGACTACGAAAAGATTGCCGTCGCCCAGGTGGTCCATGAACGAAACCATAAGTACGAGGGCTTCAGCGTTGCCGAAATAGGAAGGATGGAGGGCAAGCATCCCTTGGACGCCTGGTTCGATCTGGCCCTGGACGAAGACCTTCAGACCGAGTTTACCCACTGGCTCGTAGAAGCCAGTGACGATGCTTTAGCTGTACGTATAAAACATCCGTATACCCACATATCCGTATCCGACGGTGGTGCCCACACCCGCTACACCACGATCAGCTCCTGGCCTGCTTACTTCCTATCACATTGGATCAGGGAGAAAGAAGTCATGACTTTAGAAGAGGCCCACTACAAGATGAGCGCTTTGCCCGCATGGCTCGCAGATTTCAAGGACCGGGGCTATCTCCGCAAAGGCGCGTGGGCAGATGTAATCGTTTACGACCCGGAAAAGATCGGGTTGATGTATGAAAAACCAACCTTCGCCAACGACTTCCCTGGTGGAGAGCGGCGCATAATACAGAAGCCCACCGGCCTCAGGTACGTCGTCGTAAATGGCGGAGTTACCTTTGAGGACAATGTGTGCACGGGTGCCCTGCCCGGCAAACTCATGCGCAGCTACGATATGGTGGGCTGAGCCCAGAACGAGGCAGTAAGAGGGGCCGCTTGCAAGCGGCCCCTCTTACTGCCTCAAGCTTTCAATCCGTTTATTCCTCTGAGGATTGACTCGCCTGGGTCGGGACCTCCAGGAAACAGGAATATAATGGGCAGGCCAATTCCCGCTTCCCGGTACCGGTCCAGCTTATCCGACCACTTTCGAGGGTCACCCACCAGCGCCAGGGCATCCAGCATTCTCGAAGAAACGTACCTGGCACCCTCCGAATCTCCACCCAGTTGGACCGCTTTCGTTATCTTCTCCACCTCTTCACCGAAGCCGCTATCCGTCAGATGCTTCCGGTAAAAGGGCATCGTGTGGTAGTGAGCGATGCGCTCCCGGCACACCAGCTCGCCGTACGTAGGGTCGGCGCAAGCCAGCGCGAAGCATGAGATATCAACTGCACCGGGATCCCTACCAGCCCGGCGCGTCGCTCCTCGCACCCTCGGGATCACCTCTGCCAGATACTCGAAGGTGACCATGTTCAGCATGACCCCGTCGGCGATTTCCCCCGCCAGCTCAGCGAGCTTCGGGCGAAGCACCCCTACGTAGATGGGCACCTCGAAGTCCGGGTTGGGCCGTAGAAGTTCTAGATCTGGGATGTTGTATATTTCCCCCTTGAAGCTCAACTTACCCTTGGTAAGAGCTTCTTTAACGATCAGAATATACTCCCGCATATGCTGTAACGGATGCTCGATAATAATTCCATGATTGTCTGCCAGGTTGCTACTGTGTCCGCTACCCAGACCAAGAACGAATCGTCCGTTGGATATCTCGCTAAGGCTGGTGGCCAACTGGGCAATAAGAGTGGGAGTACGTGTGTAGATTGGTATTATCGACGTGCCCAGCTTGATGTTCGACGTGCGAACCGCGGCAGCGGCGAGTTGGGATGAGACATCCTTGCCGTATCCCGTAGAGGTCTCGGTAAGACAGAATATTTCGAGTCCGGCTTCTTCAGACGCCTTAGCCGCTGCCTGGACAACGCCAGTTGGCAATGTGTTGAGTAGCGCCACCCCAACTCGCTTCACAAGAACCTCCAAAGTTAGCCCTTGGCCAATCCAAATCGAAAGGGAGTATAGTTTCGTGTCGAGAGTCCGTCAATCGGAAATCTTGGGAAAGCGCTTCTAGTACGTGGTAAAATCCCCTCTGGCATTCGCTGTCTAAAGTCTTCATCTCGGGAGAGACCGTGGTTTTGCGAAGACCCCTCGATGGCATACGAATCATAGACTTCACTTGGGTTCGGGCTGGACCCTGGGCCACCCGCTGGTTAGGCGCGCTGGGCGCAGACATCATCAAGGTCGAATGGCCCGAACGCCCCGACACAATAAGAGGATTTCCCTACTCCATGCCTCCAGATGTAGAGCCGGGCCTGAACTCCAGCGGCCAGTTCAACGAGTCCAACGCCAACAAGCGTGGTATCAGCCTCAACGTACGCTCCCCTAAAGGCTTCGAACTCCTGAAGCGGCTCATCGGTTCCTCAGACGTCGTCGTCGAGAACTTCAGCTCGAGGATAATGCAAAACTGGGGCCTGGGTTACGCCGATATGGAGAAAATACGACCGGGTATCATCTACGTTTCCATGTGCGGCTATGGTCATACCGGACCTTATCATAGCTACACAACCATGGGTGCTACCGCTCAGGCCATTTCGGGATTGACCGTTTTGTCCGGGTTGCCGGGAAAACCGCCGGCCGGATGGGGCTGGGCGTACATGGACGAAATGGGAGGTCTGTATATGATCATGGGTGTCCTGACGGCCCTGCACCATCGTAACCTGACCGGCAAGGGACAGCACTACGATCTTTCTCAGGTTGCCGTGGGGGTCTCATATACAGGTGCTGCCTTCCTGGACAGGACAGTAAACCGACGGCCCTCACACAGGGAAGGATTCCCCCCTGGCAATCGCACGGTGTGGCCCGGTGCACCCAAGCTCAACAACTACCGGGGGCCCATCGCGGCACCCCACAACGCATACCGCACCGCGGGCGGCGGCTATAACGACTGGTGCACCATCGTCTGCCTCTCCGACGAGGAGTGGCAAAAGCTTGTGGGGGTCATGGGCAACCCCAGGTGGGCCGCCGACATCAGGTTCTCCACGGTCGGTGACCGCATCGACAACCAGGAGGAGATGGACAGGGGTATAGAGGAATGGACCCTGACCCTGGACAAGTATGAGGTCATGGCCAGGTGCCAGGACGTGGGGGTGAGGGCCATGCCGGTGCAGGATGCCCAGGACATAGTGGAACACGATGCCCAACTCAAGGCCAGAGACGTGTGTACCGTGTTGGACCATCCCCTGCTGGGCGAGAGGAGGTTCCAGAACGCCCCCTTCAGGATGAGCAAGACACCTCCCAAGATGCACTCCTCCGCCCCCATGATAGGCCAGCACACCCGGGAGGTGCTGGAGGAGGTGCTGGGACTGGACATAGAGGAGATAAGGGAGGGGTTTGAGGACGGTACCTTCTGGCCCACCACCATGCCCAAGTACCCCTACCTCGAGGAGTCGTTGAGATGACGCAGGAGCCTACCCCCCATGGGCCCCTGTCGGGGCTGAGGGTGCTGGAGATGGCCGACGAGAAGGGGCAGTTCTGCGGGAAGCTGATGGGAGACCTGGGTGCCGACGTGATCAAGATAGAGCCCCCCGGTGGGGAACGTACCCGCTCCGTGGGCCCCTTCCTGGACGACATACCACATCCCGATAGGAGCCTGTACTTCTGGCACTACAACACCTCAAAGAGGGGGATAACCCTGGACCTGAATACCGGGGATGGGCGGGAGCTGTTCAAGGGGCTGGTGGCCACAGCCGACGTGGTGCTGGAGACCAGACCTCCGGGGTACCTCCCTGGTCTCGGCTTGGGGTATGAGGAGCTGAGCGCCATCAACCCCAGGCTGATCATGTGCTCGCTGACTCCCTTTGGGCAGACCGGGCCTTGGAGGGACTACCTGGCTTCTGACCTGGTGCACATGGCTGGGGGTGGGCAGATGGCCTCCTGTGGGTATGAGGACGATGACGTTCCCGACGCCCCTCCCATAGCGCCGGGTGGCGGTAACGTTGGCCACATCGGCGGCGCCTACGCTCAAGTGGCCCTATTAGCCGCCATTTTTTACCGAGACATCAGCGGAGAAGGACAATACATCGACATCTCGATACACGAGGCCTGTACCCACTCTTCAGAGATCGCGGTGCCTATATATGTCTACGAGGGGCAGGTGGTGTTGCGCCACACAGGACGCACGGCGTTGCCTGACATATCTCCCAAGACCCAGCTCCGCTGTAAGGATGGCAAGTGGATCAATATCAATCGTATCGCCAGTCGGATGGAGCCTCCCCGACTCAGGTTGCTTGCCGAATGGATGGATAAGCACGGACTGGCCCAGGACTTGCTGGACGAGAAGTACCAGGACCTGCAGACAATACAGGACGAAATAAACCACATAAACGATGCGGTCGAGAACTTCTTCGCGAACATAACTCAAGAAGAGGCCTACCATGGCGGCCAGGCACTTGGCTTTCCCTGGGGAGCGGTCCAGACGATTGAGGATGTTGAACTGGACCCCGGGTTGATCGAGCGGGGCTTCTTCGTGGAAGTAGAGCACGCTGAGTTGGACAAAAGCTTTACTTACACGGGTCCTGCGGCCATTTACAGCACCCTGTCTTGGGGAATCTCACGTAGGGCGCCAGGTGTAGGAGAGCATAACGAGCAAGTGCTGTGCGCTGAGATGGGCCTCTCAAAGGACGATTTAATGATGCTGGTGAGCGCTGGAGCCATCTAGCGCTATCTACCGAAAAGCCTGGTAAGCTGCTTGCGGTTGACAGCCTATCCACACCCAACTACTATCCCGTTGAGATGCGAACGAGGATTCGGGAGAGGAGGCACCGAGCATGCCGAAAGTCGGTAGCGGACAGTTTATCTATGACCTCATTGAAGGTTGGGGAGAACTGCCACCTGATCTGAGCTTTGGTGTAGTCGCCGACGTAGCTGTCGACTCGCGCGACAGGCTTTACTGCTTTCAACGCAAAGACCCGCCGGTCATCGTGTTGGACAGTTCGGGCAACTACCTCACGTCCTGGGGCGATGGGACTATGGCCTACGCCCATGGAATATCAGTTGGGCCTGACGACAACATCTATTTGATTTTTAGGGACGACCACATCGCCTTGAAGTGCACACCAGACGGCGACATTCTCTTCACCATCGGCACAAGGGGCAAGGCCTCAGACGTTGTCTACGAGGGCGACTTTGAGGACGCCCCCGGGGGGCGTCCTCAAAGTAACAAAGGCTGGCGGACCGTTCAACAGACCTTGCAGACTGGTTCAGTCACCTTCGGGCGACCTGTATGCCGCTGACGGTTACAGCAACGCCCGTATCCATAGATTCTCCGCCAAGGGCGATCTGAAATCCTCCTGGGGAGAACCCGGAACCTCGGAGCCTGGACAGTTCCACGTACCCCACAGTGTATTGGTGGACAAACGGGGTGTCGTTTACGTGTGCGACCGGGAAAACAATCAAATACAGATGTTTACGGGAGATGGGGAATTCATAACCGAGTGGACTGACCTCCTGCTCCCCACAGACATCTACCAGGATGCAAGCGGAAACTTCTTCGTCACCGAAATAACGGACCGGTTTAGCGTATTGGACCAGCAGGGTAGATTGCTTGCCCATGTGGAAACCGTCCCCGGCCATGGGGTCGCCGGAGATTCGAAAGGAAATATCTATATGGCTGAGGCCTATGGAGGTCGGTTGGACAAGTTCGTGAAACGATCCTGATCGCTAATGGAACGAGCGTGAAGTGGCGACAGTAGGAACTGGAGCCTATACCTACGAGGTTGTCGAGAACTGGGGCGAGTTGCCGTCGGGATGGAGTTTTGGCGTCGTGACCGACGTGGCAGTGGACTCCAAGGACAGGGTCTATGTATTTCAGCGCAAAGACCCGCCGATAATCGTCTTCGACACCGACGGAAAATACTTAAGCTCTTGGGGAAGCGGCGCCATAACATTCGGCCATGGCATACATGTCGGCCCGGGCGACGTGGTCTACCTGACCGACCGGGAGGAGCACGTAGCGCTCAAGTACTCCAGTGAAGGCGTGCTTCTGATGACCCTGGGAACTAGGGGGCAGCCTTCGGACACCGGCTGTACCGAGGACATGACCCTGGTTCCACGTCCGGGTGAGCCATTTAATAAGCCCACGAAGATGGTCCCTTCACCGACAGGAGAACTATACGTCAGCGACGGGTACCGTAACAGTAGGGTACACAGGTTCTCGCCGGATGGACAGCTCATTTCCTCCTGGGGCAACTCGGGTAAGAGCGCTCCAGGCGAGTTCCATCTTCCCCACAGCGTCTGGGTTGATGATCAGCAATTGGTATACGTATGCGACCGGGAAAACGATCGTATCCAGATATTCTCTGCCTCAGGAGATTTCGTTGACCAGTGGACTGGGTTCGATTTACCCGCCGACCTCCATATGGACGCACAAGAGGTGGCCTATATCAGCGAGCTCGGATACCGGGTGAGCGTTGTCGACAAGAGTGGGAATCTTCTCGCGCGTTGGGAAGCGCCCAGGGGCCACGGGATCAGTGGGGACTCAGGGGGTGACATCTACCTGGCCGAGGTCCACCGGAAGATGGTCACCAAGTACGTGCGAGGGCGCTAGTTCAAAGCAGCGGTTGGAGTGCCTGCTCCAACTCCTCCAGTGTGGCGTAGGCCTCGAATCTGGCAGCCACCTTGCCTTCCCTGTCGATCACAAAAGACCATTCGGTGCTGGGTAACATCCATTCCGTGACAGCGGGCGACAGGCGGGCTATGCTCAGGTCTCCCTGTATCTCATGAGGGTTATCGTAAAAATCGACGTGTACGAAGTTGGCCTGCCCTTTATACTCCTCTTTCAACTCATGCAGCGTTTTGACTTGGGGGCCGCAAACCGCGTTGGTGCAGAAAGCCGGGCTCGCTATGACCAGCACAGAGGGCAGACCATTTTCCACTGCCTTTTCGATCGTCAGTTGGTATAGTTCTGGGTCGTGAAGAGATCCGGTTGTCAACTCGTCGATGCTATCCACATCGTTGATGGTCTTACTCTTACTCTTTATGGCCGGTGAGCCTACGGCAGGGGCCGAAGTGGCCTGCCTTACCTCAAATCGAAGTTGTGCTGTGCTGTCAGACCCATCTTCATCAGAGATGCTTACTTCGATTCCCCAGTTCCCCGGCCTGTCGAAGTTCAGGCGAGTTGTGTAAAGGCCACGCGTTCCGTAGGGCCACGGACGGAAGGTTGCTGAGGCCGTCTGTCTGACCTCTCCTGCGGAGTCTCCGTCCGCGAAGTACAAAGAGGAAACCATCGCTTCAGGTGCACGTATCAAGGCATCCGGAGACGTCAGCACGAAGCCAAAGCGGTTCTCTCCGACGCTTACATCTGGGGTTCCAAATATGATCTGCAGCCCATCGGCCGAAAGAGGGCCGGTTAACAAATCCACCTCGTCCGGCCTCAGTTCACCAGGCGAGGTAGATGCCCCGCTATCTTGGGGGGTCGCCGTTGCTCGCTTGTCATCGCCTGAACAGGCCGCCGCCACAGCTAATATGGCGATCAAAATCAAAGCGAGATATCTGCCTGGAAACATAGCCGACCTAACTGGTCAAATGCCACTTTCGTAAAAGCCGAAGGTGAAGGCGAATATCGCGAAGTTTGGCGAGTTGGAGCTGAACTTCAGCTCGTGGGTGTCGAATTTTGGACCCTGAACGATGGAGTACAACCGGGGCTCCTCTACGTAGACGAAGCTCCGTCCATCTTCTTCGATTACCACGTCTTCGCCTTTGTAGGTCTCATCAAGGAAGTCGCCGTCCAGGGTAACCAACACTTTGAACGGCTCTGCGTTTTCTTCAGGACTGATGACAAGGTTGACGCTCTTTGCATTGTATTTAAGGTAGATGTAGTCTTCGTAGTCGGAGGTTTCTCTGGCGTGTTTCAGGCTCTCCGGACCGTTGTGCCAGGCACCCTGGAGGTATATCAGGTTATCCGCGTGTTCGTCCAGGTCCTCGTAAAAGAGAGGCGTGCCAAAGTCCTGATAATACGCCCGGTTTCCTATATATCCGCCGGATCCGAAGAGGATGTCGTTATAGTTCCTCTCGTGCCCGGCGTATAGCTCCCGAGTTGGGCTGGAAGATGGGTTCTGCTGATAGGTTGGGTCCAACGCCTGGTCTTCGGGCAATACGTTGTCAAACTCCAGATTGGCTCCAGCTTCCTCCAGCAACTTGCGGATTTCCTCCTCGGTTTCCGCGTACGCCCCTTCGCCAAAATGGGTGTAGCGTATGACTCCATCCCGGTCTATGAGGTATTTGGCGGGCCAGAATCTGTTTTTGTAGGCCCTCCAGGTCGTATAGTCGTTGTCCAAAGCCACTGGCCAACCGATACCGTTTTCCTCGACGGCCTGTTGGACGTTCTCCAGCTTCCTCTCGAATTCGAACTCTGGAGCGTGGACACCCAGGATCACTAACCCGTCGTCGGCGTACTTGGCATGCCAAGTCTTGAGGAAGGGGAAGGTGCGTATGCAGTTGACGCACGTATAGGTCCAGAAGTCCACCAGCACAACCTTACCCTTCAGTTCGGAAATCATGAGCGGCTGGGAGTTGATCCACGCGTGTATTCCCTCCACCTCCGGAGCTGTGGGGCCACTTGCAACCTCTCGGGTAGAAGTGGGGTCTGGGGACGGTTCAGATGGCTCCTGAGTCGATGTGAGAGTGGCGGTTTCTTCAGTCACATCCTGGCCCGCCGAACCAGGCGCTTCCGTCCTTACGACATCAGCGGTTTCGGCAGTTTCATCCGCAGTTCCGCAGGCTCCGACGACTAAGAAGACTGCTATCAATAGCAGAGCAAGAACGCTGATACGCTTCATCACAGTAATTCTACGGTGGAACTTCCCAGAAGGATTGCTATAGTTGTCAGCTTATCACACACTTATGGGGGAAGAACGCGGCTAGGAGCTGTCCGGGTTCCCTCATGGTTGCTGGAGGCGGGTTATGAGTTTATATTATAAAACAACCCATGAGTAAGCTGTACTATCATGTTCTACCTACCGACCTGGGCTGGGTTGGCATCCTGGCTTCCTCCAAAGGCCTGCGCAAGATCGTGCTGAAGCGGTCGCCTGAAGAGGCCCTGGACGGGCTGGGGCTGGGGAGCTCGGAAGTGGATGAGGCCCAGAACGGATTAGGTGAAATAGGCGAGTTGCTGAAGGCCTACTTCAGAGGAGAGCCTGTCAGCCTTGAGAGCATATCTGTGGACCTGGACGGCGCACCACCCTTCTTCAGGACAGCCTGGGAAGCGTGCAGGGCCATACCACGCGGCGAGACCCGTAGCTATGGATGGCTAGCTGCGGCAGCGGGTAGTCCCAGAGCTGTGAGAGCGGCAGGTCAAGCTATGGCCCATAACCCGTTGGCTTTCGTGGTTCCTTGTCATAGAGTGGTGGCCAGCGATGGTAGCCTCCACGGCTACGGTGGCGGTTTGGACCAAAAGGCCGGGCTGTTAGAACTGGAACGTCACGTCTAGAAGCAAGCTGTCCGAAATCGCCTGCTTATTGACTTTCCATCACACGAGATTCTTCCAACCGTACTGAGTCTTCCCCAAGAAGTGTCGTAAGTCGATGATGCAGCTCCGTACAATAGCCGGTCGTTATCTTGGGCATCTCCAATGACACCCTCTTGGTTTTAGTGCTTACTTCGACGTTGACCCGATATGCTCCTGCATACTCCAGAAGGATTTGTATTGCATTCTTCAGAAGGTAGGCATCCTCCGTCGCATCCTCGGATTCAACCAGCTTTATACAAACGCCTCCAGGGGTTTCATGCCCATTGGTGGAGCCGTTGGTATAGGCCGTCTTCCCACCCGGTCCATTGGGTTTAGAGGTGTCCCTTTGATGCCCAACAGTTTGCTCGTGAACCTGGACGTGGTCGCAATGCACGGACACTTCATCTCCTCGAGCCTTCACCTTCCCCCACACCTTGAGAAGGTTGCCCTCATGCCATTGGTCCCGAGTCTTTTCCAGTGTGTCTGACCACGAGACGACTTCGATGTTCCCTCCCAGTAATGACAAGGTTGCTATAAGGTATGGCCGGTTATTTCGGGTCATTCGCTCTGAAAAAGACACGACTTGGCCCAGAAGGCTGACTTTCTGACCCTCCATGTCGACATCGATCTGGTCCCTCGACGTCAAAGCGCCGTTGGAGTTGACCGAAGCAACGGACTTAAGAGGATTGTGCGAAAGGGATACGCCCAACAGTTCCATTTCCCAGGCCACCTTCTCCTTGGGGGAAACGTCTGTGTTGTTAAGATGGATGCCGCCTCCATTACTAGCTTTTTGGTCGCTAGGCATCATGTCGAACATACTGGACTGGCCCGACTCTTTGCGTCTGGCCTCCCTCTGAGCGATGGCAAGGATCTGGTCAGCCGCCTCCAAGAGGCCGCCTCTTTTGCCCAATCCGTCGAAGGCGCCGACCTTTATTAGGCTCTCCAGCACCCGCCGGTTTAGTCCGCGCAAATCCACACGGCTGCATAAGTCCTCGATACTCTTGAAGAGTCCATTGGCGTCTCGCTCTTCTATCACCGGCCGTAAAGCGCCCTCACCCACGTTCTTGATCGCGGCGAGGCCGAATCTAAGCCCAAGCTTGCCTGAGGCGTCCTTGTCGATGGAGAAGAGAACCCCACTGCGGTTTATGTCGGGCGGAAGCACTGGTATTCCAATACGGAAACATTCGTTGATTGAGCTTGCCATTTTTTCAGTGTTGTCAAATCGTGAGTTGAGCGCCGAGGCCATGTATTCATGAGGATAGTTGGCTTTGAAGTAGGCTGTCCAATAAGAGATCAGCGCATAGCTCACGCTGTGGGCCTTGTTGAACGCGTAGCCGGCGAAGGGCTCTATCAAGTTGAAGACTTCCTGCGCCAACTCTTTGGTGAATCCCTTGCCCACGGCGCCTTCTATAAACCGCTCTCGCTCTTTGCGCATCAGCGCGGGGATCTTCTTCCCCATAGCCTTTCTGACAATGTCAGCTTGGCCCAGAGAGTATCCGGCGAAGGTCTGGAGGATGAATAGCACCTGGTCCTGGTAGACGATGACCCCATGTGTCTCCTCCAGGATCTCCTCAAGGCTATGGTGCGGGTATTTGATGGGGGCACGGCCGTGCTTGGCTTCGATGAAGGTGGTTATATGTTCCATCGGCCCGGGCCGGTACAGGGCGATCATCGCCGCGATGTCCCCCAGCGACGAGGGCTTCAGCTCCTTGACGTATCGCTGCATACCGGCGCTTTCAAGCTGGAAAATGTCGTTGGTTTCTCCCGACGACAAGGACTCGAAGGTCTTCTGATCGTCTAGTGGCAGTTTGTGGAGGTCTATCTTGAGTCCCCGCCTCTGCTCGACCATCTTTATGGCCCTGTCCAGAATAGTCAGATTGGTCAGACCCAAGAAATCCATTTTTAGGAGACCGAGTTTGGCCACGTGGTCCATGGCGTACTGGGTCATGGCCAGATCACTGTCCTCGTCTCCCCTGGTCGGCCTCTGGAGAGGTACGTACTCTGTGAGGGGTTCGCTGGCGATAACGACTCCGGCAGCATGGGTGCTAACGTGGTGGACTGTGCCTTCCAGTGCCTTCGCCGTGTCCACCAGGGTTTTTATTGCCTCATCCGACTCGTAAATAGAGCTTAGTTCCGTGCTGGCGGAGAGGGCGTCATTGAGTGTTCGTGCCTTGAAGGGCACCAGCCGGGCGACCCGGTCGACGTCCCCGTAGCTCATACCTAGAGTACGTCCCACGTCCCTCAGGGACGCCTTGGCGCCCAGCGTCCCGAAAGTAATGATCTGGGCAACCTTGTCTTTCCCATACGTCTTTGTTACGTAGTCGAGAACTTCTTCCCGCCGGTCGTCCTGGAAGTCCATGTCGATGTCCGGCATCTCCCTGCGCTCCAGATTCAAAAAACGCTCGAAGACCAACGAATACTCGAGGGGGTCTACCTGGGTCACGTCCAAACAATAGAGCACCAGACTCGCCGCTGCGCTGCCCCTGACGCCGAACAGGATGTTGTTCTTGTGGACGAAAGAGGTGATGTCCCAGACCACGAGGAAATAGTTGGCGAACTGGGTCTGCTTGATTACCTCCAGTTCGTATGTGAGGCGGTCCTTGGCCTCCTGGGTAGACTTGCGGTATTTGGCGTTGAGCCCCTCCCAGCACAGCTTAGACAGATATTCGTCGGGTTCGAGTTTATCCGGAACCGGAAACCGGGGCAGGCGGAGCTCACCCGTAGCCAGTTTGACGTCGCACATCTCGGCGATCCGTTGAGTGTTATGGACAGCGACCGGGTGTTCACTGAAAATCTCCTCCATCTCCTCGTTGCTCTTGAGATAGTAGGAGTCATCCTCCATCTTGAGACGTTTCTCGTCGTAGATAGTCGTATTCGTGTGGATGCATATCAGGACGTCCTGAAGCTCGGAGTCTTCTTTGTGGACATAGTGGCAATCATTGGTGGCTACAAGGGGAATATCCATCTCACCGCTGAAGTCTATTAAGGCTTTGTTGATAGCGGGAAGCTGCTCCACGTGAGCGTGTTGCTGCAGTTCCAGAAAGAAGGAGTCTTCTCCTAGTAGTTCCTTATACCAGGTGGCCGCCTCTTTGGCGTCTTGCATGCGGTTCTCAGTGATAAACCGCGGTATTTCCGCGGTTGGACAGCCGGAGAGGACTATGAGCCCATCGTGGTATTGCTCTAGCAACTCCTTGTCGATTCTGGGTCGGTAATAGTACCCTTCCATATGGGCTTGGGTGATCAGCTTGATCAGGTTGTGATAGCCCTGATTGTTCTTCGCTAGGACTGTAAGGTGGTAGGGACTTCTGCTTGCGGCCCCTCTATCGTGGCGGCTCCCCTGGGCTACGTACACCTCGCATCCGATAATGGGCTTGATCCCCGCCTCCAGGCACTCGGAGTAAAACTCGACGACGCCGTAGAGCGCTCCGTGGTCGGTTATCGCGAGAGATTCCATCCCGAGCTCTTTGGCGTGGGCCACCAGCTTAGGAATGCGGCTGACACCGTCTAGAAGGCTATATTCCGTGTGTACGTGGAGATGGGTAAACATGATGGGTGGAGGATAGGATACACCAGGCTAGATGTGGCCGGTCAAGGGAAAAACTGAGGAACTTTTTAACCGGTTTCCCTCCAGATGTTCCCTGCGGATTTCAGGCTTAGAACAGGGACTTGCTTTGGGCGCCGTCCACGTTGATACAGGCGCCCGCGATCAGGCTTGCCCGCTCCGATGCGAGAAACGCAACGATATCCCCTATGGGCTCGGGCCACCCGAATTTCCCGGAGGGAAGGTTATGGTCGATGAACTCCTTGACCACTTCCGGAGGCTGCTGTTTTGAGAACCGGTCCCAGCTCCCTCCTGGATGAATTGTCGACCCTGGAGCGACGCTATTGATGAGAACGTTATCTTTGACCAGCTCCCGCGCTGCATACTTGGTAGCTGCGATAAGCGCCGCTTTAGCCACCATGTAGTCAGGAGCTCCGCCATACTCCCTGCCCCATATGGACGCGATGTTAATTACGCGTCCCCACTTTCCTTCCTGCATGCCCGGCACCGCCAGCCACATCAATCTCAGGGCCCCGAACAGGTTGATCTGAAAAGTCTCTTGGAATTGCTCTTCCGTGGTGGCCATCATCGTTTCGCCCCGGCGGCCGCCCACGTTGTTGACCAGAATATCCACCGGCCCGAGCGCGTCTACGGTCACGTCGTATATCGTTTTGGCGGACTCGCGCTGTGATACATCGGCCACAATGCCAACTGACGAAACGCCCACAGCCTTTATTTCCTCCACAGCTTTGTTAAGGGCTTCCTCAGTCCTGGCACATATGGCAACGTTTACTCCTTCACGAGCCAGCGCTAGGGCGGAATACTTGCCCAGCCCTTTGCTTCCGCCGGTCACTATCGCTACCTTCCCTTTTATCCCCAGGTCCATGTTTTTACCTACTCCAAATCGCCCCAGGAGGCGCCCATTTTTATGTCGACGTTGAGTGGCACGTCGAGGTGCAGCACGGCAGGCATTTCGTCAGTAATTATCCCCTGAAGAGATTCGATTTCCTGATTGGGCAATTCGAACAAAAGCTCATCATGTACTTGTAAGAGCATCTTTGACTGCAGTCCTTGCTCCTCCATCCGCTGGTGCACTCGTATCATGGCCAGCTTTATTATGTCGGCCGCCGTTCCCTGGATTGGCATGTTAATCGCTATCCGTTCCGCTGCCTGCCTCACGTGCATGTTGCTAGCTTCGATATCCGGTATGTACCTGCGGCGACCAAGCAACGTCGAGACGTAGCCTAGGTCCCGGGCTTGCTTCTTTGTCGATTCGACATAGTCCCTGATGCCTGGGTAGCTGGCGAAGTAGGAGTCGATGAACTTCTGTCCCTGGTCAGGACTGAACTCGGTCTGTTGCGCAATGCCGTATGCGGACAGGCCGTAGATGACTCCGAAGTTAAGAACCTTCGCTATGCGCCGCATGTCCGAGGTAACCTTGTCTATCGGCACCTCGTACATCAATGCTCCAGTCGTGGTGTGGATATCTTCGTCCTTTCCGAAGGCATCCACCAAAGCCTGGTCCTTGCAGATGTGGGCAAGGACTCGGAGCTCAATTTGAGAATAGTCAGCAGACATCAGGATCCAGTCAGGTGAATTTTCGGCCACGAACGCCCTCCTCACCTGCCTTCCCAGTTCTGTGCGAATGGGAATGTTCTGGAGGTTTGGGTCGCTGCTGGAGACCCTCCCCGTGGCGGACCCGGTCTGGTTATAGCTAGTATGAATTCTGCCCGTACGAGGGTTGATCAATTCGGGCAGGCTATCTAAATAGGTTGACTTCAGCTTCGACAATTGGCGGTAGTCAAGAATTTTGCTAACGACCGGATGATGGTCCTTGAGGAATTCCAGGGAGTTAGCGTCGGTGGAGTACCCGTTCTTGGTTCGCTTGGTCTTTGGTAGCTGTAATTCATTGAAAAGGAGGTCGCTCAGTTGCTGCGGCGAGTTGATGTTGACCGTGTGGCCTACGGAGTTATAAATCTCTAGTACCAGCTCGGTCAACTGGTCATTTAGGTTGCGGGACATCTCATGGAGCATTCCAGCGTCCAGAGCGATGCCATGGCGTTGCATAGTTACCAGGATAGGCAAGAGGGGTATCTCCACCTGGCTCAAGATGTGCCGGAGTTCTTGTTTGTGGAGCTCGTCTTCGAATTTCGCCCATAGCTGACCGGTGTAGTCGGCGTCGGCACAGGCGTAGTAGGTAACATCCTGGATCGAGACCTGATCCATGGTCTTCTGCTTGCGTCCGGTGCCCAGCAGCTCCGATATGGGCGTCATCTCGACGCCCATGACGTCCAGAGCAAGGTTCTTGAGTCCCAATGCCTTCTTGCCCAGAACGTGGGCGGCAATCATCGTATCGAAGTCCACGTTCCTTGGAACGAAGTCATAGTTACCCAACACAGTGAGGTCGTAGTTGGCGTTGTGAGCGCACTTGGCGACACCGGGGTCTTCCATCACAGGCTTTATCTTTGCCAGAACCTGCTCGACAGGTACCTGCTCGCCTTCACGATGGCCTACAGGCACGTACCAGGCTTTACCTGGAGCCGTTGCGAAACTTAAACCGACCAGATCGGCTCGCATTGGGTCTGTGTTCGTGGTCTCGGTATCGAAGGCGAATTGCCCGGCATTAGAGAGCTCCTCCAGCATCGCCTCCAGCTTGTCTTCGCGGTCAACCAACCGGTAGTCTTCGGAGCCGGACCGGGCCTTGGCCGGGGCTGGAGAAATCCCTTCTGCGGTTTGCTGCGTTCCAACGGAGGGGTCAGGCACCCTGGGTACGACTGTATTGAATTCAAGCTCCCTGAGAAGGTCCACTACATCCTGCCTGCGGAAGTTCCAGAATTGGAAGTTCTCAACGTCCAACTCGATGGGCACATCCCTTCTGATCGTAGTAAGCTCCTTGCCCTGAAGTGCCTGCTCTTTGTGTGCGATAAGGGCTTCCTTGACCCGTTCAGGAGAGACCTTATCTATATTTTCGTAGAGCCCTTCCAGACTGCCGAATTCGAGGATAAGTTTTATCGCTGTTTTGTCGCCGATACCTGGTACGCCCGGTATGTTGTCGGAGGGGTCTCCCTTTAACGCCTTGATGTCTGGCTGCTGCACGGGGGTCAATCCTCCGTACCTGGCCAGTATCTCGTTCTCGTTGTATGTCTTTTTGTCCTGGAATCCACGATATAGGGATACGCGGACAAGGGGTGAAACGAGTTGAAAAGTGTCGGTATCACCCGTTAGTATCACGGTCTCCAGTTCCTGGCCCTCCGCGTTCCGACAGATAGTCCCGATGATGTCATCCGCCTCGTAGCCTTCCCGCTCGAATATGGGTACGTTGAAAGCTCTCATCAACTGCTTGACCCGCTCAAATTGGGAACGCAGCTCCGGAGGAGACGGGGGGCGCTGAGCCTTGTATTCGGGGAACTGGACATGGCGGAACGTCGGAGCGGGCAGATCGAAGGCGATTGCACAGTGAGAAGGGTTCCAGTCCTGGATCGCCCTCAGGAATGTATTGGTGAACCCGAAAACCGCGGTGATGTCCTCTCCAGTGGTACCGACTGATAGGTGCTGCTGTACGCTGATGGCGTGCCATGACCTGTGCACCATGGCGTGGCCGTCTATTACCATCAACAACGGCTTCTCTCGGGCGAACAGCATAGGGATTGTTTCGTCTTTGACGCTGGTCATTGTATGCAACTCCAAGGGGCTGCAGGGCCAACTGCATTATACAATGGTAGCCGACGGGAGGCTGACGCCTCATGGCGAGCCCGACTAATCCTGAGCTCAGATATTAAGAAGTATGGCTAGACGGTTCAGCGGGAGCCAATGAACCCAACAAGTCTTCAACCCTTGGTAGCTGGTCCAGGTTCCTCACCATTTCGATTGATGGGGCTACATCGACGCCCTTTTCCGCAAGACCTGAATAGTCGAAGCACTCGCGATACTTCTCCACTATCTCTTCCCATCCCATGGACTTGTTTGGGTATCCTCTACGCTTTTCGGAGATGACCCTGCCGTCCTTCAGCTCGATGGTGACCTCGGTTATCCCAAGCAGTGGGTATTGTATCTGGTCACGTTCTCGCTCGATCTCCGCGTCAACATTTATTTCGATCCGTTCGAGCATCGCTGCGACGTCCGGTCTCCGAACCCGCTCGGTGGTGTACTGACGGAGTTGCGCCTGGCGTTCGAGAATACTGATGGCGACGTTATACCAGAGGCTGTAGCGAGCCTGGTACCCGTCCGCGGGATGGGGACCTTGTTGGGTGACCATTACATATGGCGAAATGGAGACCTGTACCCTCTCCACGTCTTCTGGCTTTATGTCGTGTTTTGTGACTAGGTCCAGTGTGAGGTCGGTCGGCAAACATGCCGCCGATGGCCCGGGGTGATGTTTGGATTGGGTGTGAACCAGCTCCCAGGATTCTCCCAGCCCTTCGACCATCACTTCCAGATCGTAATTTCCATCTCGATTGAACGTCTCGCAAAACCCGAAGTGGTCGAAGGCCGTTCCCGGCTCAGAATCCAACACGTCCAACGGCGCGTTGTATCCGCGAGATGCTAACAGTGCAGCCACGATCCCGTTTCTAGAGGCGTTGCCCGCAACGTAAGGCTTTGTCATCGTACCGTAATGCTTGATGATTCCGCTCGCCGAGCCCCCCGCTATGCCCAAGGCTGTTCTAGTCTGGTCCAGGTCCAGTCCGAGGATTTTGGCGCCGCTCACTGCGGCCCCAAAACAGTTAATGGTTCCCTGGGGCGCCCAGCCCAGGAAGAAGTGGGGCTTCATCCCCTTGCCAATGCGGGCCACAACTTCATAGCCTAGGATGTAAGCCAGGAGGACGTCCGCGCCCCTGTGTTCCAGAGCCTCAGCCAATGCCAACGATGCCGGGAATACTGTCGTGCTGATGTGGTTAAGGGAGGCGTCAGGGATGTCGTCGTAATCCAGGGCGTGGGCTGCCACTCCGTTGACGAAAGCAGCGTTCAGACGTGAGGTTTGAACGTTATGGCCGACGATATTGCACTCCGGGTTTCCGCCGCTTTCCTCGCATATCGCCAGGGTCATCTTTGTACAGTCATCTACGGAACCACCGACCATTACGCCGAGGGTATCCAGGATGCGCAGTTTGCCTGCCTGGATCACCTCAGCCGGAATATCTTCTAGGGTTGTTTCAACCGCAAAGCGGGCTAAGGTCTCAGTGACTCCCATAGGCTCTCCAGTCTAGCATCTTCTTACAATGCTGGCCGGTCGGAATGGCTGCATTATACACACGGCCAACGGGGTTGAAAAGCTAGCTCCGCGGGCGCGGCGAAACCATAGAACCCAAGGCGCACCGGATCCCTCCCGGCAGCATTGGGTTCTATGGCAGATTCGAGCGGAATCCCTTGTTGGTGAGAGAGCGGCCTAGACCTGGACGGTAGCCCCCACGGTGTCCAATCCCTTTCTGACGGTGGAAAGGACCGTTGTCAGTTCTCGCTCCAGGCTGCGGAGGGACTGAACTATATAGGCGTCGGTTTCGGCTCTATTGTTCCGAGACTCCGCGTCTGCCTGCTGGATCATGCGGTCAGCCCTGCGCTCAGACTCGCTGATCAGCTCGTCTGCCTTATCCTGGGCGACGATTGCGAGATCGTGTTGGTCGAGCTTGGCCTTGAACTCTTCTTCGGCCTCGCCTCTTATCCGCCTTGCCTCGATTTGGGCCTGACTCACCAAGGAGTCCTTATTCTGGAGCACCTCCTGAGCAGCCCTAATGTCCTGCGGTATCGACAGGCGGAGCTGCTCTACTAGCTCCATTACCTTTTCCACGTCAACTAGCCTAGAGCTTGTCCCAGGCAGCTTGCGGCTCGTATTTACCAGGGCATCGAGTTTGTCTATTACGTTGGTGGTATCCATCACATCCCCCTTTCACTTCGTTTCTATTTTTGGGAAGCCAACCGATCCTTGAGGGCCTTCACAACGTGTTGTGGGACCAGACCGGTTATGTCTCCTCCTAGCCCTGCCACCTCTTTTATGAGCGTTGAACTCACGTATTGGAAGTTGAGATCTGCTATGAAGTAAACGATCTCAATATCTGAAGCCAGCTTCTTGTTCATATAGTTCATCTCGAACTCATACTCAAAGTCCGACCCGCTTCGTAACCCTCTGACCATGACTCCGGCGCCGACTTCCGCGGCACACTCTACAGCCAGGCCGGTGAAGTTGGTCACCTCCACGTTTGACAGGTGTTGAATCGAACGACGGAACAGGTCTACCCTCTCCTCCGTATCGAACATCAACTCCTTTGCCGGTGCCCCATAGACTCCAACCACGACATTGTCGAAGATGGCTGAGGCGCGAGACACTATGTCCACGTGACCCAGAGACACCGGATCGAAGGAACCTGGATACAACACTTTAGCCGTCATGGTTCTCCCATCTCGAAGAACTCTATGATCGAGCCGCCATAACGGTAGGTCCTGATGCGAGATAGACCGTCGTAGGTTTCTCTTAACGTTAGTTGTTTCGGGTGGCCCACCACGGCCGTAGCACCCGCTTCCATGATTTCCGATTCAGCAACGTCCAGTAAGACCCTATCCAGTGACCCGAGCTTGTAGGGAGGGTCCATCATCACGAGTTGGTAGCAGCATCTCAAAAGCGTAAGCGCCTTTTCTACCGGAACGCAGTGGACGGATGCCCTGTCTGCAAGGTTAGTGGCAGCCAGGTTGTCTCTGATGACGGAGCATTGGCGTGGATGGGATTCGACGAAGTCTGCCCAGGTTGCGCCGCGGCTCAACGCTTCGATACCTAATGACCCAGTCCCCGCGTATAGATCGAGGACTCTCGTGGACTGGCCATCTAGTGGACCTAAGGCGTTGAAAATCGCTCCCCGTGCTAGCTCCGTGGTTGGCCTAGCACCGGATATCACGGCCCCTTTCAATCTTCTTCCCTTCGCAACACCGCCTACCACCCTCATAAGACTGTGAACGCATTATAATTTTTAAGACTTTTCTTAGTAAAGGTAAAAAATCCACGTTATTTACAGGTTTTCGCCGATTCTGAGACACCTGGTTCATAGTGCTGCCTTCAAAGGCCCCAGACTTTACAAGAATCCTCGGCTCCAGTACAATCCGGAATTGACTGGGGTGCTGCCTGCTATCCAGGCGCTCAGTCATTTCTCTTTTTGTAGCGGAGGACGCTATGGCTCAGCCAACTTACCTTACGCCAGGGGGTCTAGCAAACCTCAAGCAGGAGCTTGAAGAGCTTCGTACCCATCGTCGACAGGGAGTTGCCGAGCGGATTCAAAAAGCTAAGGAAATCGGCGGGACCGTTGACAACGCCGAATATGATGAGGCCAAGAACGAGCAGGCTTTTATCGAGGGTCGTATCCTAACCCTCGATAGCTTGATAAACAATGCAGTCATTATCTCCACTGATTCGGGTTCATCTGACATGGTGATAATCGGCTCGAAGGTCTCAGTGGTCGATCAAAGGGGCAAAAAGCAAACATACTCCATAGTCGGCAGCACTGAAGCTGATCCAGTGAAGGGCAAGATCTCAAACGTATCTCCCATAGGTAAGGCCTTGCTAGGGAAAAAAGTTGGAGATATAACCGAAGCAAACGTACCGGCCGGGAAGATAAAGCTCGAGATTGTTGAAATCCGATAGCTCTACTGGCTATGATTCATTCATCATGCCAGAAAGAGGAAATGAGCTTCTTCGTAACCGCCGAGAAAAGCTGAACAACCTTCGCCGGCTCGATATCGATCCCTATCCCCCGCGCTTCAAGCGCACAGCCACTGCGGGCGAAGCCGTCGCTCTATTTCAGTCAGAAGAGAAAGCCAAAGGGGAAGGTGCGCATACTGCACCGGTCTCTGTTGCCGGGCGCATCATGGCCTTGCGGGTCATGGGCAAGAACGCCTTCATCGACCTCAAGGACGGCTCAGGCAAGATTCAGGTGCATCTAAAGAAAGACATTCTCGGCGAGGACTATCAGCTAATAAAAGAGCTTGACCTGGGGGATTTCCTGGGCGTCAGTGGTCAACTATTCCGGACTCGCACCGCCGAGATAACCGTGGAGGCTAAGTCCTTGACGGTTCTTTCCAAGTCACTACGACCCCTCCCTGAGAAGTGGCACGGCCTCAAGGACGTCGAGCAGAGGTACCGCCAGCGTTATGTCGACCTGATCGCAAATGCCGAGGTGATGCCGGTATTCGTGCTCCGCAGCAAAATCATTAACGGAATCCGTTCCTTCCTGGATGGACGAGGCTTTGTCGAGGTGGATACTCCGGTCCTCGTACCGATAGCAGCCGGCGCCCTAGCGCGGCCCTTCGTCACCCATCACAACACCCTGGACCAGCAGCTATATTTGCGGATCGCTACCGAGCTATATCTTAAGAAGCTGATTGTTGGGGGTTTCGACAAGGTCTACGAAATCGGTAGGGTTTTCAGAAACGAGGGAGTCGATCAGGGCCACAACCCAGAGTTTACCTTGCTGGAGAGCTATGAGGCATACGCCGATTACGACGACGTGATGGAGATGGTGGAGCAGATGGTTTCGACCGTTGCCACAGAGGTTCTCGGCTCGACCCAGGTCCAGTACGGAGAGCATACTATCGACTTGACTCCCCCATGGAAGCGAGTCAGCCTTAGAGAAGAGTTACATTTGAGAAGCGGCGTCCAGATAGACGAATATCCGTCGGCCTCGGCCCTAGCCGCCAAGCTCCAAGATCTCGGCGTTGTCGCCAGAGCGCAGGAGAGCAGGGGACGACTCATCGACAAGCTTCTGGGGGTCTACGTTGAGCCCAACCTCATTCAGCCCACATTTATCATCGACTACCCGGATGAGATGTCGCCTCTGGCAAAGCCGAAACCGGAAACCCCCGGCTACGTTGAGCGTTTCGAGGCATTCGCCGCGGGCATGGAGATCGCCAACGCTTATACCGAGCTAAACGACCCAGATCTCCAAAGGGAAAGAATCCTCGCCCAAGAAGAGCTTGGGAAGCTCTACCAGGAGGAGGAAGTCGACCGGCTGGACGAAGACTTCCTGCTTGCCCTGGAGTACGGAATGCCCCCCACGGGTGGGTTGGGAGTGGGTATAGACAGGTTGGTGATGTTGCTCACTGGCCAGCAGACCATTCGCGGCGTCTTGGTTTTCCCCCAGTTACGTCAGCTCAAATAGTTATTTTTCTAATAGCCCTGATTCAGGGGCGGAAATCATATGCTCTCACTGGAATTAATCAGAAAAGACCCGGATTATGTTAAGAAAGCCCTTCTTACCAAGGGGGAACAGCCCCCTATTGACGAGCTTCTGGAAATCGATAAACGTCGCCGGCAGGCCATCCAAAGGGGCGATGAGCTGAGGGCCCGGCGCAACGAGACCAGCAAAGAGATCGCTCAGATGAAAGAGAAGCCCCAGGAACTCATCGAGGAGATGCGCAGCCTGGGTGACGAGATAAAACGACTGGAACAGCAGGCAACCGAGCTCGATTCCTCCACCCAAGCCCTTCTCATGGAGCTGCCTAACATCCCTATCGACGATGTGCCTATTGGGGCGGGTGAGGAAGACAACGTCGTCGTGCGTACCTGGGGAGAGATGCCCTCCTTCGATTTCACTCCGGTACCCCACTGGGAGATCGCGGAGAGCCTGAGAATCATAGACTTCCAGCGGGGCGCCAAGCTATCCGGCTCCAGGTTCTTCGTCATGATGGGTATGGGCGCGAAGCTGGAGCGGGCCCTCATCAACTGGATGTTGGACCTTCATACGGCAAAGCATGGATACAAGGAAGTCTACCTACCGGCCATGGTGAAAAAGGAGGTCATGGAGGGCTCCGGTAACCTGCCCAAATTCGGCGACAATCTTTATCACGATGCTGAAGACGACCTATGGATGATACCGACAGCCGAGGTGCCCCTGACCAGCCTTCATCGAGACGAGATCCTACCTCCCGGTAGCTTGCCCTTGCGCTACACCGCCTACACCCCGTGTTTCAGGCGCGAGAAGGCGGCGGCCGGAAGGGACACCCGGGGCATCAAAAGGGTCCACCAGTTCGATAAGGTGGAGATGTACAAGTTTGTGGAACCCGAGACCTCCGACGCCGAGCTGGAAAAGCTCGTGGCCGATGCCGAAGAGGTGTGCAAGCAGTTGGGCTTACACTATCGAGTTCTGCAGTTGTGCACAGGCGACCTGGGATTCGCCTCCGCCAAGTCCTTCGACCTGGAGGTCTGGGCGCCAGGCTGCGGCGAGTGGCTGGAAGTGAGCTCCTGCTCCAACTGCAGGGACTTCCAGGCGCGGCGCGCGAAGATCCGTTACCGCCCCGAGCCCGAGGCCCGGCCAGAGTACGTTCATACACTGAACGGATCGGGCCTTGCCTTGCCTCGGGTGGTGATAGCCATACTGGAGAACTATCAGCAACCCGATGGCTCCGTGGCAGTGCCCGGAGTCCTAAAACCCTATCTCGGCGCCGAGATGATACGCCCCGAGTAATCATCTATTACGGCAGATTGTGTACCGGCGCGGCCTCTGCTATATTGTCCAAGGTGGGGCTGTAGCTCACCCGGGAGAGCGCTTCAATGGCATTGAAGAGGTAGAGGGTTCGAGTCCCTCCAGCTCCACCAGACTTGACGAAATCAAGAACTTTCACCCTGAGGTTCACGCTGGCCCTCTAACTCGGAATGACCACAGCGACCTCAGGTCTATCATGAGGGGGCACTTCCTGCCCCCTGGCAAAGTCGACAGTCAGGCTCCCCGTGCGCGTAGGGATTCGTCGGCTCCATCCCCTGCGGCGCTCGTCGCCGACGGCATCTCGCATCAACAGTCTCGGCTATATCGTCGGCGGGGGTAGGAACACACGATGATCGACCAGTGGCGTATCGAACACCGGGAGGTCAGCCTGGTCAACTGAGGAGGAAATCGGTCCAACTGGGCTGGTCTCGTCGTTCGACTATCTTGAGGATACCGTCGCGGCACAGTTTCGTAGCCCTGTCGACCAAAGCCACATCCGCCTTCTTAGTGAGTGTCGCACCGTGGATGACTCTTGAAGCGAGTCCGTAGAAATCCACCAACGTTTTTCGTATGGCCCTGCGTTCCTCCAGACTGGCGCCCAAGTGCCGAGCTCCAGTGACGGACAGACGGAATCCCAACTCCCCATCGTTCGAATCGAGACACAGGGATTCTAGCGCGATGCGAAGATCAATGAGGCGGTCTGGATTCAACACGCCGGGCGTAGCCGCCTCGGTCCAGCGAGTCACGGCAGTTTGAAACCTTTCATCAGAGTCAAGGCGTCGTTGCAACTCGCTGCTCAGTGCCCAAGCTCTCCGCAAGCCCTTCCTGCACAGGTTTCGGGTGGGTGGATCAAACGACGACAGCTTGGTGACCCCCGTGTAGAGACTGTGTGTCACGTCCTTACTAAGCCGCTTGATTGCGAGTCCCGGTCCGGCCAAGCCAATGCGCCTTCCGGTTGTGAAGGCACTCGCATCACCGAAATCGTTCCAACTCCATGCTGAGCCAACCCGCCGGTTGCAGACCAGAGACAACGCGAGGAAGAACGTGTCGAGTGAAACCTCACCCAGTGCCGTGCAAGTCTGGAGAGGAGGATGTGCATCGGCGCTTTGCCGCGGAACAAAGAGGGCAGAGTGCGTTGACGCGTCCACCTCCAATACGGCGTGCCCAAGTATGTCAGCCACCAATTCCCATCGCAGATCGGGCATCGAAATCGGCAATGAATCTGACGAGACTGGCAGCCGATACATGTGCAGGCCTTCATCTAAGCCCGAATCCACCGAAGGACGGCCTTGGGGACAGCCTTGAAGAAGCCAGCGGGTGCTCCTCTGAATCTGGGATAATGGTTTTGGAACAGAAACCCGCCCGGAAACAAGGAGCACCCAATAGATGCTGCCACAGAACAAACCCGACCGTATCCGCATCCTCTTTGACGACCATCGCCTGGTGGCCAATGCCGGCCTGCTCCTTCCGGCCACCCTAGCCCGGCACCTGGGCCTGCGGGAACTCGTCGACCATCACCTTGACCTCGGCGGAGCGCCGGGACGGGCGAACACCGGGGACAAGATGCTGACGCTGGTCGCTTCCGCGCTGGCAGGCGGCGACTGCATCGACGACGCCGATGCGCTGCGCGCTGGTGGGACGGTCGGTGTTCTAGGCTGCGTGGTCAAGGCGCCATCCACCCTGGGGACCTTCCTGCGCAGCTTCCGGTGGGGGCATGTCCGTCAACTCGACCGCGTGAGCCGCCAGTTGTTGGCCCGGGCCTGGGCCGCTGGGGCCGGACCCGGCGACTCGCCCCTGACCATCGACCTGGACTCGACCATCTGCGAGACCTACGGACTGGCCAAGGAGGGAGCGCGCCACCACGGCTATACCGGCGCCCGCGGCTATCACCCGCTGCTGGCCATTGCCGCCGGCACCGGAGACGTGCTGATGTCCCGGCTGCGCGAGGGCCCGGGCCAACACCGCCCGTGGCGCCGCCCACTTCCTGCGTGAGACGGTGGGGCGGGTGCGCTACGGCGGGGCCAGGGGACAACTCACGGTGCGGGCCGACAGCGGCTTCTACACCCACACTGTCGTTGCCGCCTGCCGGGAAATGGATGTCCGCTTCTCCATCACCATCCGCCAGCGTGCCAGCCTGCGGGACCTGATCGAGGCGATACCAGAGGAGGACTGGACTCCCATTCCCTACTGGATGGACGGCGCCGCCGATGTCGCCGAGACGACTTACACCCCGTTCCAGACCAAGCCGGACGCCCCGCCGGCGCGGCTCATTGTCCGGCGGGTGAAGCCGACACCCGGTTCCCAGCTGGCCCTCTTCGCCAGATACAGCTATCACGGCTTCATCACCGACCGGGACGGGGAGTTGCTCGAACTGGAGGCCGATCATCGCCGCCACGCCGAGGTCGAGAACGCCATACGCGACCTCAAGTACGGCGTCGGGCTGAACCACATGCCGTCGGGGCGCTTCGCCGCCAACGGCGCCTGGCTGGCGGTACAGGTGATGGCGCATAACCTGGCCCGCTGGACGGCGCGGATTGGTCTGGGCGAGCGGACCGTGATCACCAAGACCCTCAGGCGGCGGGTCTTTGCCTGGTGGGACGGATCACCCGCTCGGCACGCCGCCTCACTTTGCATCTCCCCCGGCGCTGGCCCTGGGAAACCCAGTTCAGTCGCGCCTTGGCCCGGCTGCAAGCCATTCCGTTCCCGGCCTGACGGCCAGCCTGCAACTGACCCAACGTCCCCGCAATCTCGCGCCACCCCGGTCGCGAGAGTCCCCTGCTGCGTATCCTCTCGCCATCCCGCGCATCGCAACTCCCGCATAGGGCCTTAGGGGCCCTGTGCGGCGACTGAAGACCGTCCGCCGGCCTCCCATCTACCCCAAGACCCCAGGCCATCTCCCCTGTAGCTCCCTCACCCACCCCCTTCCGCTGTCCTCACGCCGTCCATCAGTGTCCTTCGGTGGATTCGGGCTAATTCAATGCTCTCGTCGATGTATACGCCAGCCAACACCACATAAATCTTGTAATGCCTCGGTTTCCCGCCAGTCCATAGACTGACCAACTTGGCCGCGCGGTCAGGTCCAAGGACTGCCGCAGCACGAATAAGACCTCTGGCAAAACCTGGCAAAGAAGAACTTGAGTGAATCTCCAGCACTAGGTCAGGCGTTCCGCGCAGATAGGCTTGTCTGTCGCCAATAATGGGAAACGAGTGCCCGATACGGTCGGTGCCAGCGTCTATGTACCCGCTCAGCCGATCACGAAGATGGGCGGCCACCGAACCGATCCAGACATCGTCGACTTCGAGATACGCAGACAAGACCTCCCGCGTCTCGGACACATGGCCTGAAGTCTGAGAGAGTGTCTCTTGTAAGCCTTCTGCTGAATAGACTCTTCCCTCTTCAGTTCGGAACGTGGTGGCAGGCAATGCCTGAGCCAACAAAGAAGCCAACTCTGTCATGGTACTTGCCTCAATGAACACATACGAGGGTGGGACGCTGTCACCGGTGCATCAAACTGTCGCCCAGCCTTCAAACACGACCTCAGCCTGCTCAAGGACAGTGACTGTCGCCTTCTCCTGCTTGTCGGGCGGGTAGCCGTGCTTGCGCAGGATGCGCTTGACCATTGCCCGGAGCTTGGCGCGGACGTTCTCCCGAAGCGTCCAGTCGATAGTGACGTTGTTCCGCACGGTGTCGACCAGTTCACGGGCGATGTCACGGAGTGTATCGTCGCCGAGCACCTGCACCGCGCTGTCGTTGGTTTCTAGCGCGTCGTAGAAGGCCAATTCATCATCGCTCAGACCCAGTCGCTCGCCGCGGGCGTTGGCCTCCCGCATCTCCTTCGCAAGCTGGATCAACTCCTCAATGACCTGCGCCGCCTCAATAGCCCGGTTCTGGTAGCGGCGTAGGGTCTGCTCCAGCATCTCGGCGAAGGAGCGAGCCTGCACCACGTTCTTGCGGCGTCGGACATGCAACTCACCCTTGAGCAGCTTCTGTAGAAGTTCGACGGCGAGGTTGCGTTGAGGCATTCCCTGCACCTCGGCCAGAAACTCGTCGGAGAGCACCGAGATGTCCGGCTTGTCCAGTCCCGCGGCGGCGAAGATGTCCAGCACACCCTCGGATGCCACCGCCCGGGAGATGATCTGCCGCACGGCCAAGTCCAGATCCTCCTCGGGGCGGGCCTCGCCCGTTGCCCGCTTAGACAGCGCCGCCCTCACCGCCTGGAAGAATCCCACGTCGTCCCGAATGCGAAACGTCTCCGGGTGCGGCACGGCTAGGGCAAAGGCTTGCGACAGATCGCGGACGGCGTTCAGGCAGCGTTCCTTGCCGTCCTCTTGGGCTAGGACGTGCTCTTGAGCGGGCGGAAGCAGCCCCAACCGTTTCTGCGCATTGCCTCCCGTCCACATAGACCAGTCGAAGCCGTGAAAGAGCGCGCAACAGACCTCGTACTTCTCCAGCATCACCGCCACCGCTTCGCCCTGGTCCAGCGCCGTTCGCCCCGTGCCCCCGCTCTCGGTGTAGGTTGCCAAGGCTGTCTTGAGGTCCTGAGCCAGACCCAGGTAGTCCACCACCAGACCGCCGGGCTTGTCCTTGAACACCCGGTTCACCCGGGCGATGGCTTGCATCAGCCCGTGGCCACGCATCGGCTTGTCCACGTACATCGTGTGCAGGCTGGGCGCGTCGAACCCCGTGAGCCACACGTCCCGCACCAGCACAATCTGGAGTGGGTCGGCGGGATCCGCGGAAGCGGTTCGCCAACGCCTCCCGACGAGCCTTGTTGCGGATGTGCGGCTGCCAATCCAGGGGGTCCGAAGCAGAGCCGGTCATCACGACCTTGACGCTTCCCTTGTCGTCATCGTCGTTGTGCCAACCGGGGCGCAGGCGCGCCAACTCCCGGTAGAGGTCAATGCAGATGCGCCGGCTCATGCAGACGACCATCGCTTTGCCGTCCAGTGCCTCCAGCCTCTGCTCGAAGTGGGCCACGATGTCCTCGGCGATCTGCCCTACCCGCTTCTCCGCGCCGACTACCGCCTCCGGCTGTGCCCATTTGGTCTTGAGCCTCTCCCTGCGCTCGACCTCTTCGCCCTCGGTGGCCTCCTCGAACTCCGGGTCTATGGACGGCCTCTCGCGCTCATCCAGAGACAGCTTGGCGAGACGGCTCTCGTAGTAGATGGGCACTGTGGCCCCGTCCTCAACGGAACGCTGGATGTCGTAGATGCTGATGTAGTTTCCGAACACGGCGCGCGTGTTGGCGTCCTGTAGCTCGATGGGCGTCCCCGTGAAGCCAACGAAGGAGGCGTTGGGCAGGGCGTCCCGCATGTGACGGGCGTAGCCGTCGATGAAGTCGTACTGGCTGCGGTGGGCCTCATCGGCGATGACCACTATGTTCTGCCTCCCCGATAGCGTAGGGTGTGTATCGCCCTTCTCCTCCGGGAAGAACTTCTGGATGGTTGTGAAGACCACTCCCCCGGCGTTCACCGACAGCTTGTTGCGCAGGTCGGCGCGACTCTCCGCCTGGGTTGGAGGCTGGCGCAGCAGGTCCTGGCAGCGGGAGAAGGTGCCAAAGAGCTGGTCGTCCAGGTCGTTGCGGTCCGTCAGGACCACGACAGTCGGGTTCTCCATGGCCTGCTCTCGGACGATGGCGCCGGCGTAGAAGGCCATGGTCAGGCTCTTGCCTGATCCTTGGGTATGCCAGACCACGCCGATGCGCCGGTCGCCAAGCTCTCCACCGGGTTTGCGGCCTGCCTCGTACCGTCCGCCCTCCTCGGCGACCTGTGCCTCGTCGCGTTGCAGCTTCGCAGCCCGCAGGGTCTCATTCACCGCGACCTTGACGGCGTGGAACTGGTGATAGCCTGCCATCTTCTTGACCAGAGCGCCGCTGCCGTCGTCGTCAAACACGATGAAGTCGCGGACGAGGGCGAGGAAGCGGCCCGGCTCAAAGACGCCTTCAGCATCACCTGTAGCTCGGTCATGTGGGGGCCAGCCAGCGTCTCCCCAGTGACGGTGCGCCAGGGCTTGAACCACTCCCGACCGGAGGTCAGCGTGCCGATGCGGGCATCGGTCCCGTCGGAGACCATGAGCGCCTCGTTCATGGAGAACAGGGTTGGCAGTTCCGCCTTGTAGGTCTGGAACTGCTGCCAGGCCGTCCAGATGGTGGCGTCCTCGTCCGCAGGGTTCTTCAGCTCGATGACGCCTAATGGCAGCCCGTTGACGAACAGCGCGATGTCCGGCCTACGGGTGTTCCTGTTCTCGGTGACGGTGAACTGGTTGACGGCCAGCCAGTCATTGTTGGCGGGGTTGTCGAAATCGATGACCTGCGCCTGCGCTCCGCGAATGGCTCCACCGTCAGCCCGGTACTCTACCGCCACCCCCTCGACGAGCATTCGGTGGAAGGCACGGTTGCGGGATTCAAGGGTCGAACCCTCGGGGCGGGTGAGCTTGCGGAAGGCGTCGTCCAGCGCCGGTGGGGGCAGGCTGGGGTTCAACTCGGCGAGGGAGTCCGGCACCCGACGCTCCAGAACCACCTGCCCATAGTCGGTGCGCTCGGCGTTGGGCGTGCCCGGCGCGATGTCCGGGCCGTGGGCCACCTGCCAGCCCAGGGCGGAAAGCCAGTCAAGGGCGGCTTGCTCAACATCACCTTCATTTAGGTTGGTCATGGGTGCTCCCAGAGATGAACTCGGGGCCTATATGCAAATCGCCGTTATCAACAGGAGTCATTTGCAGTCCCTCCTGTGCGAAGTAATTGATTAGGGCTGTCTTGTAATCGTCTAGGGGTTCCGCCCGCACCACTTGGGATAACTCTAATCCCGATTGGCTAAGCGAGGCGCCACGAAGCGGGAAGCCTGGAGAACGCGGCTTCATAGAACGGGGTCCACCGACTGGATAGAGCACCCAGTACTGACTTTGAAAACGAAAAGGATATCGGTTCGTTTGATCGGGTTGGATTCTTCCAAACCCAATGGCGGATTGCATGTCATGCCAGGAATCATAGTTTGGGTTGACCAGACCATGGGTGTTGAGCAAATCCAGGTAACTGCTGCGAAAACCATGTGTCGTAATGCGGTCGAAACACGCATTACAGACTCTACCGTCGTCGTCGCTGGCATAACGGGTTCCCTCCGAGTAGACACAAAGAACGCAAAACCAACTAAAGATGCGAGCTACGTGTTGATTCATATCCTTCAGAACACGCAGGGTTCTAAAGGACGTGCTTCCAGGCCGTTCTACTTCACCTGCAAGTATTTTCGCCCATAGTTGCTGCATATCTTCGGAGGATACGTCTTGAACATCGTCGAAGAATCGAGCAGTCCAGTCGTGATCAACTTCGTGGTCTTGGACTTCCTTGTCTCCAAGCTCCAGTGCTGCCTGTCTTACTATGCTGCCAATGTTGGCCTGTCGCTTCTCCTCCTGAAACTGAATCCTCTGCGTAACCACCGTTCCAAATTCCAACTGGCCCTGCACGGTAGCGTCTGGTGATACCAGCTTAGCGCGGGCATCTGCCTGAGCACTGGCAATGATGCCATGGTAGTTGCTTGACCTTCTGCGAGGATCCTCTGTGCTTCAGCTTCTCCTTGGGCAACTATAGATTTAGCCTTGGCTTCTTGCCGGGCTTTCCAGGAGGCCAACATGGGGCCCGCTACGCTACCTATCCCACTGGCAGCATAGTCAAGTAATTTCTCAATGGCAGGAACTTTTAGGTTGATGTCCATCGGCTCACTCCGTTAACTCCAACCTCCCCCGACACCAACCCCGGCAGCAGCGCATCCCGTTGCGCAGCGAGGGTATGGGACTCGTGGATTGCCGATACGATTCGATTAACGCATGGCTCGACCAGTCTGGTGAAGGCTTTGGACACTTCTATGCTTGGAAGTGCGACCTTGTAGCGAGCCATGTCTGCCCAATTGGTGCGCGGCATCCTTGTGCCGGTAGACGTGGCATCAGTATAGGCTACAAACTCTGCGCTAGATGTATGACCAAGGACAAATCCAGACCACAGATTCGACTTGGGCTGCACAACAACAATGTCTGTTGAGCACACCCCATCCAATGGAGCGACGCCAACCTTGTGAAAGTATGGTCGCAGTTTCCCGAACAAGATGTCTCCCTGCTCGAACTTGAACTTGCCGCTGGCTAGTCCATCTGCGTTGCTCCATTGCGTAAGCGCGATGCAACGCTTGGGCATGTGTTCAAGCGCAATGTAGTGTGACTCTGCGTCAATCTCCTCCGGTTTTACTCCCGACCGGCGTTGCTTTGCCACCTCCCCAAGCGCCTTCACCCCCCACCCCTCCGGGATCTCCCCCAGCTCCGAGTCCACGAGGCGGTCGGGGAACAAGTCGTAGTGTCCGGCAGGGAGGCCGGGGAGCGACTCGCCCCTACGCCAGCGGCCCTCCATCTTGGCCCGCACCGGGTCGAAGTTCACGAACCACGACTTGAACAGCGCCCGCGCCATCGCTTCCAGCATCTCGTTCATGCGCCGGTTCAACTCGATCTTGTCGTCCAGCACACCAAGGACGTGGGCGATGGCCCGCTGCTCCGATAGGGGTGGGAGGGGAACGGTCAAATGGTCCAGGGAGTCCACCGGTACCCGCTGGCGTCCGGAAGTGCCGGTCATTTGGCCAATAGCGTAGTTACGAACTTCCTCCCATTTGGTCAAGTAGTAGGCAAAGTTGGTGTCGGTTACGTCAGCGCGTCCTCGTATCACGATGAATTCTGTTGAGCCGTGGGCCTCTAGTTTGTCGCCCACAGCTTGGTATCGGGCGATTTTGCCATTCTCAAGACAAGGGGTAATGCGGGCCATCAGAGTGTCACCACTCTGGAACCTGGAACCGCTGCCCTTGAATGTCCGTTCCTCCACCGAGACAGTGGTTCTCGAATCCGCATTCACAGCTGCCATGTCAACGAAGGGATAAATTGCACCCCGGTCAAGCCGAGTCGGCGGGTTGACCAGCACCGCTTCGCTGAACAGCGCCACGCGCCACGCGCCATCCACCCTCCCTGGGGCGCGTACCAATGGCAGAGCTACCCTTTGCTCCTTCACGATCTGCTTGAAGGCATGGCTGACGGCGTTTAGGTCCACCACGTCCACCGTGTAGGGAAGTGTCGAGTCCTCAAATGCGCCTTTCAACGCTCCCAACAACTTGTGGCTGAGCTTGCTCTCACCATCCAGGGCCAGGTCCAGGTCTGACGAATCCTTCGTAGTCCAATTAGTGCGGCTCCCGAACACCCAGACCTTGACATCCACAGGCAGATGCTCGCGCAGAATGCCCTGCACGATTTCAAGATGGTCAGGCCGGATGTCCACCGGGCTAGTCAAGGGATTCGATCCTCTCATGGAGTCGATTCAGGAGATACCGGGCTTCCTGTAGGAAGTCGGGAACGCTCTCGAATACCTCCTGAGCTTTCTCTTCGTTGTAGGTGTGGCTGGTCGTCCCACGGTTCCTGCGAAACTCAAGCCACTCAGGGAGTTCGGACCTGAGCAGAGATTGCCTGTAGGCTTCCCGTACAACGTCATTGAAGACGAGTTCGTCGATCTCGGCTGGATTGGCTGACGCAAGCTCCAGATACCGCCTCAGCATCCTGAAGGAGAGCTCGTAGGTGAACTCGAACGCCTGGATTACGGCGGCCCTCAGGTGTCTCTTGAGGCGAGGGTGATCCAAGGCTAAGTCGGAATGGTAGATGTCCAGGGCTTCTTCCAACTGGGCAACGGCATCCTCAAGCGGTGTCAAGTCCAGCTTCATCAGACTACCTCTGTGCCCCGAATCCCAAGCGTGCCAAGTTCGCCTCGATCTCCGCGTCCAGCCGATGGGCCTCAGCCTGCTGCTCCCTCCATTGAGCAGAGAGTCGAGCCATCTTCTCCTCGAAGGGCTCGCCGTCGTCCTCCTGCGGCTCCGCGCCGACGTAGCGGCCGGGGGTGAGAACGTGGCCGTGCTTGCGGACCTCCTCCAGCGCCGCACTCTTGCAGAAGCCGGGTACGTCGGCGTACTCGCCGGAATGTTCCTCCCCGCGCCAGGCGTGGTAGGCGTCGGCGATGCGGGCGATGTCATCACCGGTCAGCTCCCGGTGGGTGCGGTCAACCATGCGCCCTAGCTTGCGGGCGTCGATGAACAGCAGTTCGCCCCGCCGGTCCCGGTGCTTGCCGCCTCTACGGTCCCTGGACAAGAACCAGAGGCAGACGGGTATCTGCGTGGAGTAGAAGAGTTGACCGGGCAGGGCCACCATGCAGTCCACCAGGTCCGCTTCTATGAGGTTCTTGCGGATCTCGCCCTCGCCTGACTGGTTCGACGACATGGAGCCGTTGGCCAGGACGAAGCCGGCAGCGCCGCGCGGCGACAGGTGATGGGCCATGTGCTGCACCCAGGCGAAGTTGGCGTTTCCCGTGGGCGGGACGCCATACTGCCACCGCTTGTCGTCCCGCAGCCGATCGCCGCCCCAGTCGGAGATGTTGAAGGGGGGATTGGCGAGGATGTAGTCGGCCTTCAGGTCGGGGTGGCGGTCGTTGTGGAAGCTGTCGCCGTGGGCGATGTTGCCCTCAATCCCGCGAAGAGCCAAGTTCATCCTGGCCAGCTTCCAGGTGGTGTGGTTGGACTCCTGGCCCCAGATGGAGATGTCGCCGCGCGCCCTGCCCCCATTACCGTTCCCGCTAACGTGGGCATTGATGAACTCTATCGACTGCACGAACATGCCGGATGAGCCGCAGCAGGGGTCGTAGACACGGCCTTGGTAGGGTTCTAGCATCTCCACCAGGAGCTTGACGACGCAGCGCGGGGTGTAGAACTCGCCGCCCTTCTTGCCCTCGGCGCTGGCGAACTGGGAGAGGAAGTACTCGTACACCCGTCCCAGCACGTCTTTCGAGCGGGCTTCCGCGTCTCCAACCTGGATATTGGTGATCAGATCGATGAGCTGGCCCAGACGGGTCTTGTCCAGGGCGGGCCGGGCGTAGTCCTTGGGCAGCACGTCCTTGAGCGCCGGGTTGTCTCGCTCAATGGCGGTCATGGCGTCGTCCACCAGTTGGCCGATGACCGGCTGCCGCGCCTGCGCTTTGAGGTGAGGCCAACGAGCCTCCGGAGGCACCCAGAAGATGTTCTCGCCGCGGTACTCGTCCATGTCTTCGGGGTCATACCCTTCTTCGGTCCTCGACTCCAGCCAGGCGTGCAACTCTTGGAAGGCGTCGGAGATGTACTTGAGGAAGATGAGGCCGAGGACGACGTGCTTGTACTCGGCGGCGTCCATGCTGCCCCGAAGGGCGTCGGCCAACCGCCAGAGCTCGGCCTCGTAACCTGTCAGAGCGCCACTGCTCGATTCGGTGTTCGCGCCGGAGGCAGTCCGTCTCTGTGGCACAGTCGTCATGATGCCTCACCCCTTGGTTTGCTCTTGGAACGCCACCTGTCTACTTCGCGTAGGGCGTTCTTGCCCCCCGGTCCGTATCCGTGATGGACCAGGAAGCCGGGGACGCCGCCGTACTCGACGGATATCACCGCAGACTCGGCGGTCTTGTCGTGGCCGGGCAGGAAGAATGAGCCGATTGCCGTCTCCGCGCCGCAGCCGCACCAGCACTCGCCGGTCGGCAGCAGGCGTTTGGTTGAAGCCATTCTCATATCTCCCGAAACGAGACCATTGGAATGCCCTTGGACACTGTCCAAGGATACGTTCCTAGGTGCTTCCGAGTCAATGCGGAATGGGGAGTTTGATGCCCCACGTCCCTCCTTATGGCCGTGCTCAGGGGCGCTACAACCTATCTCCCAGCCCATCGCAGCCGCTCTAACCAGCAACCCTTTTGCCCTCACCACAAGATTGGACTCGACACAATGGCTTGCAAGGCATTACATGCCCGGGTTTTCCGTTCACAATGGGATGTTGGGTAACTGCTTACTAAAGCAATGCGCGACTCTGGCACAGATGGGAACGAGGACCTCTAATATGGCTGCGTCCGACCGACAGATGCTTGACTCCCTCAGCCGGATGCCATTCGTTGATTCGGCGGAGCTGGCGGGCATCCTGGGCGAGCCGCACACGACGGTTCACCGAACCCTGGCCGGCCTGCTGGCTGACGGCATCATCGGGAGGGTGAGTCACGGCACAGCCCACCTGCCGTCGAGCCAGAGATTCCACCTTACGACCAACGGCATCAGACAGGCCGCCGAAGTACTCGGCTTTGCGACTCCCTCGGATTTCGTGCGCGCCTACCCTGTGTCCAGGGAGTGGCTCACGCTGCTCCTCCGCCGGATGGACGCGGTGGCCGCCGTCTACCGACTCGCCGCCTCGATGTCGCCCGGCATCGACGGGCTACGTTCGCACGTGGAGTTCCACCGGCGGGGGCGCTTCGACGCCACAATCATCAGGCACGACGGCCGCAGCTTCGGCGTGGTGCGCCAGGGCCTGGCCCTGCGGCGCCGGTCGCTCTACGATCGGCTGAGAGCCATAGCCGAGTACGACTACACGCGCCGCCCCGACACCGTTCTGGTCCTTGTGCCCAGCGTCTGGGAGGAGAGGCTGACAACGAGGTTCTGCGGGAACCGGAACCTCCGTGACTGCTTCGTCGCCGTGGAGCCCAGGGACGCTCTGGAAAAACGGGACCTTCGCCTCTGGTGTTGCACCTCGTGGGTGATCGGTAGCAGGTTCTTCTCCCTGGGGGCCATCAGCTCCCGCGCCAGCCCCGGCGGAGGGCCTCGCACGGAGTCGCCGGAGCGGAAACGGGCGTCGCTGCCCCGCCCCGAGCGGATGGTGAAAGGTGCGCCGGCCTTCGGCGTCAGCCCGTCTGAGAAGCGGACGCTCGACCTCGTGACCGACCACCCGATGATCCCCCGTGAGCACCTGGCCCTCTGGCTCGGCATCTCCGAGGGACGGGTCAGCCAGATGATGCGCGGCCTCATCAACACCTGGGGCCTCGTCGAGCGTCATGGAAAACGCGGAGACACCCGCTATACGCTGTCCGCCGAGGGCATACGCTACGTCACCCACAGGGACCGCGCCCAGCTTCCCACCACGCGGGGCATCTGGAGCACCGCCCTCACCACAGACAAACAGGGCTGCAGACGGTACGTGGGCCACCGCATCGAGACGTGGGCGAAGCAGACGAGGCACGCCGACGGCATCACGTGGTTCCTGTCGAAGCTGGAGGCCGAGGCCAGGGCAGACCCCGACAACGAGCTGGTGTGGTCCGTCCCCACCGCCAGGTCCGACAGGGCCTACAACTGGGGCGATTCAGCCATCGCACCCGATGCCGTGGGGCAGATGACCGCCCAGGGCCTTCAGATACCGTTCTACTTCGAGTACGAGCTCCGTGCCCGGCATCCCCAGGGAGTCATTGCCCGCCTGGACCCCTACATGAGCTACTACTGGTCAAACGAGCCTAAGGACGACCAGCCGCCGTACCCCGTCACCCTGTTCGTCGTGGACACCGAGGAGGTGGAGGCAACCTACGTGCGCACCGCCGCCCGGATGAGCCGGATGTCGCCGCCCATCTTCGTGTCCTGCGTGCCTGTTCTGTCCCACACGGGGGTACTGGGACGTTCCTGGCGTCCACTGTGGGAGCCGGAGTCCCCACGACTGCCCCTGTCCGCGCTGCGTGCCTACCAGTGGGACTCACTCCACCACCGGATGCGTCATCGTCCTGTAGGGGGGAATAGATAGCGCCGATGCGTCCCTACCTTCCCTCCATGCTGTCTGGGGGGTGCAAATCGGGGCATCTTGCCTGTCGGCGAGCTTTCGAGAGGCCACAGACCGCCCGATTTGCCCCTGTTTCAGCTATGAAACGGGCTGATGGACCCTCTGACCGGTCAATGCCTGAAAATGCAAATGGATGGGAAGCCATGCTAAACTACACTGCCTCTCCAATGACACCTCGTTTGCACTTTGCAACCCCTGACGTGTCATCCGATAGTGAGGGAAACAGCTATGAATGAACCTGTCCGACGTGTGCGGAGAGCTGATGCGGACAGGATTTGGCGCGTTGCGGCGGGTGGCGGCCCAGTTTGGGCCATCGGTTTTGGCTCGAAACGGCCCGAAACGATGTGGGGGTGGGCGACGCCAATTTATGGCATGAGTAGGAACGGACATCCTGGGCCAATCAACTAGGAAATCGTGCAAATAGCGGGGCGGATTCACAGGCGACGGTGACCGGTCATCGTTGGGGCTGGTTCCGCCGGAAGACGGTGTTGATGACAAAAGCGGGCCACCCCATAGAGGATGGAAATGACCTCTCGGAAGTCTAAGATGAGTGATGGACGGGCATCAAGGGCCGGAGACGATCAGCCCGACCTCAAGTGGGTCGTGGAGTGGCTCGTCGAGCGGGAAGGACAACGCCGGACGGCGGCGCTGCTGGGCGTGAATCGGAAGACGGTGGCGCTGGCCCTGCAACGGGAGCGATTGACGGGCAGGATGACCCTGGCCGTGCAGCGGCTCATGGCGAACCTGGACGATCCCGGATGGGAGAAGACGATCCCGGTGGACCGGTTGGAGGCGAGGATCAGGCTGGCGATTGAGGCAGTGGACGATCTTGCGAGGCTGGTGGAGCGTCTGACCCGGCGCGTGGAGACCTTGGAGGCGGCGCAGACGACCGGGGACGCCGCCGGAGACCAGGAGGCGGATGCGCCCGATTCCGAGAGCCGGGGCTTACGTCTGTTCAACTGGAGGCGGAGGCACCAGCCGCATGGCGAGGAAGAGAGCGATGGCTGAGCAGGTCCGCTGGGTCTCGAAAGCGGAGGCGGCGCGGGAGCTGGAGGTCTCCATCTCAACCCTCGACCGGATGATCCGGAGGGGGGAGATTGAGGTCCGCAGGGAGGGCCGCCGGGTCTACGTGCGGCAGAAGGGGCCGGAGTACGTGAGCGACGACGAGCTGTTGCGCCGGTCCCTTGTTCGGGAGGACAAGCTTCAGCGGACCGTGTGGGAGCTGGATGGGCGAGCATCGGAGTTGGAGCGGGAGAGCGACGAGGCCAGGGAGTCCGCGTCCGCCAGCCGCCAGGCGTATGAGGAGCTGGAGGAGGAGTACCGGAAGGAGCGAGCCGCACACAAGGTGACGAGGGAAGGGCTCATCGCGGTCCGCGTGACCGCCTTCGTGCTGTTGGCGCTGCTGGTCGGCAGCGTTCTCCTGTGGTGGTTTGTGCTGAGGTAGGGCAGTGGCACGGAGTCAATCACAGCAAACCTTCTCGGGTGGCCATAGTCAACCAATAGTTTGCGTGCTCTTCGGTGAAGAAGAATGACACAGGGGTCTGACGCTGAGGAGGTTGAATAGTGATGACCCTGCCTGAAGAGACGTGGACACGCCGTTGCCTGAATTGAACGTCAGTGTGCGGGTATTCGCTTGACCGAAGGCTCGAGTGATCTCGGTCCGACTGACGGCGTCGCCAAGGTCGCCATGGTGGTAGATGCATAGCAGAATGATGTTACCCGCGTGACGAGCACCACCAGCATTAACGTGATCACAATGCTGCGCTTCCATAATCCGCCGTCGATGTTCGGAAACCTCGACATAGCTTGATAGCGGTGCCAGGGTCTGGGGTTCGGCCTCGGCAAGGCAGGCTTGGCAATGCCAAGCATACTGCTTCTCTTTGAGGTCGGCAATCTGGGAACTCTCATCCGCTGGCTGAGTCCGGCTATTGTTGTTCCTACCTTTGCTAATTCTTTTGATGACCCCGTCACCTTTGACTCCGTTATTCTTCGGAATGGGACCAAGGTTGGGAAGATTCTTTGACGGGTCAATCTTTGGCACTCGGTGGATAGCTGATGTTTCAAAGGGACTCACGTCTCTGCTATCTCGACTAGTGGTTTCACCGTTCTCTACATCCTCCGGAGGTTGTACTCCTTCTGAATACTCCAGAGGATAGCTTTCTCTCATCTCCATCTTCAACGCTAGATCAAGGACGGAGCCGTAGTACTTCTTGGGGCGTTCGAATGCTCGATCAGCGAGTGCGTCGAAGAAGACCGCCCGTAGGTCCGAAGCTGATCTGATCCAGAGTGTGCCGGACTCTGTGTCGAGCTTCCCATCTACTGCAACTTGGAATCTGTTCCTCCCCAACTTATAGGTTGCGATGACAGAATCCGAAGTCCGTATGCCTTGGATACTAGCTAGGCGTTCACGCCAGTTGCTTCTGAGCGCGCCTTGGCGCGCATCAAGGTCGAGTTTGGCCAGCCTCCTTTGCAGCTGCCTTCCCTTCAGGCCGGATATGAGAGAGTCAAGTATGCGCCTAAAGTCGAATTTTCGAGTAGGTTTGTCCTCTCCCGTTCCTATTGTCGCGATTGGTTCTCCGGCATAGTCACTCAGTGTCCTCACTTGAAACTCTCGTAGGCGGGCAGTGACCGGCTCGGTTACTCGGGGGCTCTCCACGATGGTTAACTCCACCGGGCGCCGTCCCGTATGCTGCCTTATCGCCTGTTCTAGCTCCTCGAAGTCAGGGATTACTACCTTACTCCTGCTCTTGGTAGCATCCGCCTTTGTCACTAACCGTACTTTGCCTCCATCGTCCTCGACCATAATGAACGGAACCAGAGGGAACATGTCGCTCCATGCGCGTGGTCCGGATTCATGATTGATGTGACGGAGGACTTGATCAGTATGCCTAACAACGACGTCAGCTTGCTGAGATGCTAGCCACTGAAAGGATTGTCTAGAGCTGTTAGCACTAGGCGTCCCACCGACGACGCCTATCTGTCTATACAGCCTTTGCGTTTCGGGATTGATATCGGCAACTGGAGCGTGTATCTTCCAGTCGCCCCAGAAGTCCCGGCTTCCTCGCAGTGCAATTTGCTTTGGAGAGCGCAGTTCCCCCTCCACGGGTATGCAAGGGATATCGAGCAAGCCGTCGGGTTCTAAGTCCTGGCGTCTGGACTGTTTCACGTATTCTTGAAGCCTCGGCACATGTGCCTCACTGCGGGCAGCATCCTCACGAAGAGTGTCAACGATTTGGTCAGTCGAGGGAGCGGGCCGCGGCCTCCAGCCATCGATCCTGTCGAGGACACTGTTGGGGCGATCAATTATGTGTTCACCCAGCAAGTGAAGACGTAGCATTGCCCCTTCGTTTCTCACCAACTCGCCTGGAACCCTCAAGTTCCCGTTCTTGTCTAAGGCAACGCTATACACCTCAGCCAACTCGCCCAGGTATTCCTTCAGTTGTGGTGTAGAGGAGGCGAGGACCGCAAGGTCTTTCTCAAGCTTGTGGAATTCGCGTCGCTCATTGGCGGTCAGCTTTCTCTCACGGGGAAATCTGTCGATTCGCTCCGATAAGAATTTCTCGAACTCCTGGAAGGAAGGCACGTTCCTGAAAGTCAGCCGTCCCCTCCCTTTCCTACTTACAAGGCCACTTCTCAGAAGCTCGCGAGAGGATCGTACGACCACATCACCCATGATGGATGCGACGCGAGTGTGACCTGCCCCCCAAAAACTGGTCCAGTTATAAACTCGTAAAGTGGAGCTGGTGAGAGGGGGTAGTCAATGGCGAGTAAAAAGCGCAGTGTAGAAGAGATCATAGGGAAGCTGCGGGAAGCGGAGGTGGCCCTGGCGCAAGGGGAGACGGTGGCCCAGGCATGCAGGGGTATCGGGGTATCAGACCATACGTTTTACCGGTGGCGGCAGCAGTATGGGGGCTGAGAATAGACCAGGCGAGGCGGTTGCGGGAGATGGAAGCGGAGAACGGACGACTCAGGCGTGCGGTAGCGGACCTGACGTTGGACAACCAGATTCTGAAGGAGGCAGCACGGGGAAACTTCTGAGCCCGGCCCGCCGGCGGAGATGCGTGGAGTTGGCACGGGAACGGTATGGCATCTCTGAGCGGCGCGCTTGCCGGGCGCTTGAGCAACCCCAGTCAACACAGAGGTACACTGCAACAGTGGCCGATGATGAGGAGGCCCTGACGATGGCAGTGGTTCGGCTGGCCAGTCGGTACGGACGGTATGGGTACCGGCGGGTGACTGCCATGCTGCAATGGGAGGGATGGAGAGTGAACCACAAGCGGGTGGAGCGGATCTGGCGACGGGAAGGACTCAAGGTACCAGCCAAACAGCCCAAACGGGGCCGACTCTGGCTTACTGACGGCTCCTGCGTGCGGCTGAGGCCACAACGACGGAACCACGTCTGGGCATACGACTTTGTGGCCCTTCGTACCAGTGACGGCAAACCCGTTCGTCTCCTGACAGTGGTGGATGAGTATACCAGGGAGTGTCTGGCCATCCATGTGGGTCGCTCGTTACGCTCACCCCATGTCATTGAATGCCTGGGGGACCTCATGGTCCAGCGTGGCGTGCCGGAGCACCTCCGCTCGGACAACGGGCCGGAGTTCACCGCCAGGGCGGTGCGGTTGTGGCTCCAAGGGGTGGGAGTCACAACCCTCTTCATCACACCGGGTAGCCCTTGGGAGAATGGGTATGTTGAGAGCTTCAACGGCAAGCTTAGGGACGAACTCTTGGACCGGGAGCTCTTCGATACCCTCTGGGAGGTGCAGGTCCTCACCGAGCAGTGGCGCCACGAGTACAACCACCAACGCCCCCACAGCGCCCTGGGCTATCGCCCTCCTGCTCCAGAGGCCATCCTCACCTCCTCTGCTCCAAGCGCTATCAGTGTCTCATGATTTGCGGTACAACTATTGGGGGCAGGTCAAGTGTTACGAGGCTCACACAGGCTGTTCAGGGGCAGCATGTTGCCATTGGAACTTGGCCACACGGGCAAGTCGGCGATTCGTGTCAGAGTTTTCCTTCGCTTGACTTTTCTCCAGTTATTGTGGAGCCACGTCCAAAACGACTTACGCTCAGCCAGTGAAGCCGTTTCGAGTTGACCATTATCGAGGTAGTCGTCCAACGTAAATGGCTTGGGTCTCCAAGCTCTCCGCTTCAGGAGACGGTGATCCCGTAGCTCTGGATGAACAATCGGCACGTACCCCCGCTGCCCGAGATCTGGCGGTAGATTCACGGCACTAAACATTTCCGCCAGTGGCCTCGCCGTGCCGCCAGCGTCGGGCAGGTAGGCATTCTCTATGACCTCTGATTCAACTGGCGCTCTACGTTCGTAGAAGGCCTTGTATGCGACATCCAAGTAGGTTCTTGCAACTGAAGTGTTACCTAGAGCCGCTTGCCATTCGGGTTCGTCCTTCCATGGAAAGTGTTCAGCTTCCTGTTGAGGCTGTAGGCGTTCGATGGCATCGTCTTCATCGAAAGTAGTCACGAGGTCATCAAAGCCGTCGTTAGGCAGATAACAGTTGTCGCCCAGATAAGACAAGATAGCCCTAGGGACAGTCCTGTCAATCTGATCTTCGCCATGTGGACATATGTCCGAGAGAAGATCAGAGATTCGCTGGCGGTCCCATGTAAACATTGGCAAGACGACCCTGCGAAGAGTGCCGTCGGATGTCTTCCTTGGTCCCAGCACAAGCCTCTTGGGTCGACTTGATGCCCGTACTCTGTCTGCAAGTGGCAACGCCCGCCTGTCAAGTGTGCGGCCCAAGAGATCCTTCAGGGGTTCATTCCATGGAGTATGAGGATCGGCCAGGTAGAGCTCCATCGCCCTCCCGCCGTGTCGATGAAGCAGATAACTGGCCATGATATCTACAAGTGCGTCTTTGCACCCATCGTCAATGTAGTCGTTCAGAGAGTCTATCTGACTGGTGCCATGTCTTTCGGCATCAGAGAGGTAAGGACCTGAGAAGTGGACGCCCACTCCACTTAGCGCCGATTGCGATGTAGCGTCATATCCAATCGGGTATCTTCGAACTCCCTTGGCTGACTTCGGAGTGCCTCTCTTGTCTGTGAGCCACGCTATCTCTGCCGTGAAGGATTTCCCGTCCCTCGCGAAGAAGTCTGGAATCTCGGGGCGCCTTCCTGTAGGGAATGGGAGCCTGAACGTGCAGGCCTGCTCGTGTATGGAAGTTGAAGGTACGTCAGGCACGTTCGAGGTGGTGGTACACTCCCTGCCAATGCTGTAAACCGTCTTCGACCCCTGCCATTGACGTTCCGCCCTCTCTTGGCTCGCCAATGAATTTCGACAGACCCTAGAGTGTGGTGGCTCAGGCGAAGCGTGTACTGATCACGAATTCCAGGACGGACTACACCCATCAGCCTGCCCGGTAGAAGTTCGCAGGCGTTCCTGAAGAGTGCCTCTAGTGAGATTTCATCAGGGATTCCAATCGTTAGAGCTTCACCCTTCTCAACTACTAACTCCCGTTCGCGGTAAGGGACTTCAATGGAGCACCCGGTAGGCGGAGCCGTATTGTCCGGGACCGGCTCCAGAAACGTTCCCGGCGATGGCTGATTCTCATAGCCGTACTGATACAAGGTCTGGACCATCCTGAGGCCATCTGACCGCACAATGAATTCATCGCCGAGCCAGAAACACGCCTTCAGGCCGTGGTTCTTAACGCCTATCTGGAACCGCTTGCTCTCAACCCTGACACCCGCGCCCATCACATAGGAGAGCCGGCACCAGCCATCACCGCTTACGGGTTCACCGTCTCCCTGGCAGATCAGCCGGTCAGAAGTGAAGGTGATGGAAGTACGGGATGCTTTGGCGTCCAAATCATTCTGAATAAGCTCAACTATCAGGTCAGCGGAGCGCAAGCCCTTTAGGAACTGCCAAAACCGTGGCTCATCATCGAACCTCTGGACATATCCCGGACCTTCCAAGGCTAACCTCCTACTTCACCCTATTGAGACATCATCAGGCTGCTGAGAGCACCTTTGACAACCAGTCGCGTGCGAATGCTCAGTATCCTTGACATTATTAACTCACTGCGTTAATAATGTCAAGGATGAACCGATTCAGACACGACGACGCCCAGCGGCTCTTCGCCGGAGACCCGGTCCGACGCTTGCCGCCCGACATCCAGCGACGGGCGCGAGTGAGATTGCAGCGAGTCGTAGCAGCTGCGGCGCTCACCGACCTTCGGGTGCCGCCCTCCCACCGGCTAGAAGCCCTGCGTGGGAACCGGGAGGGGCAGTACAGCATCCGGATCAACGACCAGTGGCGCGTGTGTTTCATCTGGACTGGCCAAGGTGCGATGGAAATAGAAATCACCGACTACCACTGAGGAGGGAATTCATGATGACCGTCACAGAACCAATACATCCAGGCGAGCATCTCGCTGAGATCATGGATGAGTTGAGCATTACCCAATATCGCTTGGCAAAGACCATAGGAGTGCCCCCGATACGCATCCACGATATCGTCCACCGTCGCCGGTCCATCACGGCTGACACTGCGCTGCGAATCGGCCAAGCTTTGGGAATGACCCCCGACTTCTGGCTGAATCTTCAGCGGATGTACGATCTGGACGTGGCCCGTGCCAAGACCGACGTGAGCGCAATCGAACCGCTTGTCGAGGTCTCAGCCTGAGATCGCCCGGCATCTCTTTGACACAAACAGAACACACTAAGCAACTGTCTTGAAAGTCGAGAGGAATGGCCGGCGACTGTCGGAGTCAGGTCGCACCAGGGGGAGCGATGCTTGAGCATGGAGTTGAGGATAACGAGCAGCTTGCGCATGCAGGCTGTGAGGGCCAACTTCTTCGGCTTACCAGCGGCCAGCAGCCGCTGGTAGAAGTCCCGTATGAGGGGGTTGAAGCGGCTGGCTACCAACGCTCCCATGTACAGGGCGGCTCGGACCCGGGCGCGTCCACCCCAGACGGTGCGTTTGCCCCGCAGCGTGCCGCTGTCCCGGTTGAAGGGAGCCACTCCCACGAGGGCGGCGATCTCCCGGCGGTCCAACGTGCCCAGCTCCGGCAGGTGGGCCAGGAGGGTGAGGGAGAGCTGTTCTCCCACGCCGGGGACGGTGCGCAGGAGGTCATCCTTCTCCCGCTATACGGGACTCTGACGGAGAGTCTGCCGCAAGCCCTCGTCCAGGTCGTCCAACTCACCCTCCAGCCATGCAATGTGGGCCTCGATGCGGGGACGCACGGCGACGGTGGCGGAGCTCAGGCGGTTCTTCTCCGAGACCAGCATGGTCATCACCTGGTGCCTGCGGGCGACCAGGGAGTTGAGGGCCTGGGTCTCGGCGTCCCGTAGAGGGCGCACAGGCGGGCGGACTGCTTCGGCGAAGTGGGCTAGGACCGCTGCGTCAAGCGAGTCCGTCTTCGCCAGCTTCCCGGTGGCCCTGGCGAAGTCTCGCACCTGGCGCGGGTTGACGACGACCACCGGCACCGCCTCGGCTGCCAGGGCGGCCACCAACGGCAGTTCCAAGCCGCCCGAGGCCTCCAGCAGCACCATGACCGGTTCCAGGGTCTTCAGCCGGGAGACCAGCTGCCTGATCCCTGCCTCGTCATAGGACACCCGCCATCTGTCGTCCGCTGGACGGATGGCAACGTCCACCTGGGCTTTGGCTACATCGATGCCTACGTAGGTCTCTTCCTGCTCCATGAGCACCTCCTGCGAATTACTGGCCCGTCCTTGCAAGATGCGGGCTCGATTGGCCCAGGCAACTTGTATGATCAATACGCTCGGTCAATAGGCCTATTGGCTGGGCAGGCGGGGAGGGCGCGTCGTAAGCAACTGGGTGAGCCAGGCGGAACCCTGGACTGCACCGGCGAACAGTGAGACACCCTTCCCTCCGTACTGGTCGCTCCGAACGGATACACGGGCTTCGGGCCCGCATCTACAAGTGTGGAGGACACAGGCACCATCAAACCGGGAGGGTAAGACATGGAAGTGGTAGCAGGCATTGACGTAGGCAAAGTCAGCTTGGACGTTTCGGTATCAGAGGGTCCGGTACTCCGGTTCGGCAACACGGCGAAAAGCATTACCAGGCTGCTGAGACATCTGAAGGAGCAGTGCACCACCATGACCGTGTGCGAATCCACCGGCGGGTACGAGCGGCTACTGGTCAGCCGGTTGCGGAAGGCCGAGATAGCAGTGCGCGTGGCTCACCCGAGCCGGGTGCGTTCCTTCGCCCGGGCCTGCGGCTACGAAGCCAAAACCGATCCTAGAGACGCTCAGGTGCTGTCCCGTTTCGGCCAGGTGTTCCCTGATTCAGACACGCCGGAACTGGAGCCGGAACGCGAGGAATTGCAGGACTTGCTGCGCAGGCGGCGGCAGTTCGTGGAACAGCGAGTCCAGGAGCTGAACCGGCTGGACAAGGGCGTCTCCGCTGCCGTTGCCAACTCTACCAAGCGCCACATCGCCTGGCTGGATAAGGAGATTGCGCAGCTGGAGGAGGAGTACCAGGAAGCGCTGCAGAGTAGCTCTTCCCTGGCCCAGCGCGCCGCGTTGTACCGCACCGTGCCTGGTGTGGGACCATTGACCGCTGCCATCCTGGTAGCCCATCTGCCCGAACTGGGCCATTGGGACAGCAAAGCATTGACCTCCCTGGTGGGTCTGGCCCCCTGGTCTCGAGATAGCGGCCAGAAGCGAGGCCAGAGGGCAATCCGGGGCGGCCGCGGCATAGTGCGTAAAGCCCTCTACCTCTGTGCATGCTCAGTGATTCAGGTCAATGGCGAACTACGCCGTTTCTACCAGAACCTGCGTCAACGTGGGAAACCCGGAAACTTGGCCTTGGTGGCAGTGATGCGCAAGCTGCTGTTGCAGTTGAACGCGCTAGCTCGGCGGCAAACACCCTGGGTTGTGCGGCCCGGATAGAGGTATCTACTCCTCAATTTGGCAAAGACCTTGACACCCAACCACGGATACTGTTCGGGCTCTGTTCGGGAGGGGTGCGGCGACCCTCGCTTCGTGACGGTCTTCTATGACCTGGGAGGTTGCGGTCTGCCGCGCCCCGATCCACCTAAGTGAAGTGATTGTTACACACCAAAACCAAGATACAAGGAGGACAGCATGAAGAAGAAGCACCTACAGCCGCTTACACCTGCGGCACTCTACGCCAGGGTATCCAGCGACCGGCAGGACGTGGACCTGTCCGTGTCCGCCCAGCTTCGGGCGCTCAAGGACTACGCCAGGGCCAACGACTACTCCGTAGCCCGCGAGTACGTGGACGAGGCCGAGAGCGGCCGAGTGGCAGACAGGCCCCAGTTCCGGGAGATGATCGAGGAGGGCGGCAAGGCGAAGTCCCCCTTCGACGTGATTCTCGTATGGAAGTTCAGCCGCTTCACCAGGAAGCGCGAGCACGCCGTCGCCTTCAAGTCAATGCTACGGCGCAAGGGCATCAGAGTGGTGTCCATCACCGAACAGGCAGAGGACAACGCCACCGGCAGGCTGCTTGAGGGAATCATCGAGAGCGTGGACGAATTCTACAGCGAAAGTCTTGCCCAGGACGTCGTCCGGGGGATGAGAGAGGCCGCATCGAGGGGCTTCTTCCTCGCTTCCAACGCTCCCTTCGGCTACAAGCGGGTCAAGGTGAACGACGGGGTGAAGGAGCGTCCCACGCTGGAGGTTGACCCGGCCACCGCCCCCATAGTGAGGGAGATATTCGAGAAGTCGCTCAGGGGCAGCGGCCTCAAGGAGATATGCAAGGAACTGAACGACCGGGGCATCACCAACCGTGGCAAGCGCTGGTACAAGGGAACGGTCCACTACGTCCTGAGAAACGAGGCGTACACTGGAACCGCCGTCTGGGGCAAGACGAGCAAGGGCCAGGAGGCCCAGGACCCTGTAAGGGTGGAAGGAGCGTGGCCCGCGCTGGTGTCGAGGGAGCTGTTCGACGAGGTGCAGCAGGCGATGCGGGACCGTGCGCCGAAGGTGCGGAGGCCCGCGAGAGTGGGGAGCAGGTTCCTGCTGAGCGGGCTACTCAAGTGCGGAGTCTGCGGCAGGCCCTACTCCGCCCAGGGAGCCAAGAGCGGCCAGTTCGCCTACTGCATCTGCGGCACCCTGTTCAGGGAGGGCGCGGGGACGTGCAGCGCCCGCTACCTAAACGCCCCGAAGCTGGAGACGTTCGTGGTGGAGAATATGGATGAGAGACAATCGACACGAAAAACTACGGTACTCGTGGGCGGTGGGCCTAGAGCCGGTTGACTAGGACAACAGTTCATGGGGCCTCGTGTGGTTCGAACCCCCGTGAGCGGGCCTGACTTGACGGCAGGCAGTACCATCTTCGAGTTGCTCGTGGCCCTGTGCACCCCCCGGATCTGCAACTCAACCATTATGATAGGACGGTGCAGGTGGGGGGAATACTTCCAATGCCCTTGGAACTTGTAAGTTACAAGACGGGGAGTTGGTGCCAGAGAAACAAGCAAACGGTACCGCGAAGCCGTCACACCGCTCGCCAGAATACGCGCTGCCTTGAATTCCCTTTGGTTAGCCCATCCCCCTTCCTTCAAACAAACAAATTTCGGGATGACTCACGTGGTAAGGTTTGCTAACTGCAGGCTATGCTGGTTACTTGCCAACGCGGGCGTCTACCTTATCAAGTAGAGTCCCAGGGAGCGGTGTAGGAGACAAGAAGCCCTGGCAGCCAGAGGCCACCGGGTCACCCTCGATATTGAGCATTGCCTCAGGTCTACCGACTGTTGGGCAGTGAGGCTGACCGGGTCGTTCATACCTGCTACACCATTTCTGACTTGGTGTGGATTCCGGATGCGCCATCGGGCCTTGGCGGGCCGTCTTCCTCGATCTGCGGAGTTCCGTCCGCCTCCACGCAGCGGACGTGGAAGTCATGGCGTCCTTCTCCGAACGGCCAATCGTAGCGCCAGATCACCCATGTAACATCCGACAGCGGGGTACGTAATTCCGCCTCCCGCCATTCGGGTTCGTCGTCCAAACGCACCTCCACCTTGGAGATGCCACGGGCACCAGCGTAGGCGATTCCACCAATGGGGACCAGCTTCCGGTCACCATCTTGGATCACCGAGTCCACCGCCACCGTATCCACCACAGATGTGGCCTTGACTATTGCCTCCTTGGACCAACCGCGTTCGACCCAGTAGCCCTCCTTGTACTGGCCGATGACCTCGATGCCGGTGATCCACTTGGGCTGTTTCATGCCGTAGCGATCAGGGAGCCAAATCCGCAGCGGGAACCCATGATCGAACGGTATCGGTCCGCCGTCCCAGTTGTATGCGAGCATGATCCGATCGTCGGAGTCGATCAAATCAAGATCGACCGTCTCGTAAAACCCGTCACCGCTGGTAATTAGCAAGTAGCGCGCGTCACCTTGGGGTCTAACATCGGCAAGGATGTCCCGTAGGCTGGCGCCGGTCCAGTAGGTGGTACCTATTAGTGGTCCACCCACCCGATTGGAGATGCAGCTCAAGGTGACAAACTCATTGCGAGCCTCGTACCTGGTCCGGAAGTCATCCAGCGTCAATTCCACCGGGTTATCCACGAGGCCGGTGATCGGCAGGGTCCATGTTGCGCCATCGATCACCGTTGGCTCCGAACGGATGAAGACCTTGTAGTGATCTCTGACGGCGGTATATTCGGGCCGCGTCCCGAGAGCCGGTTTGAGGGGGTCGTTTTCGTTGGGCAGATCGATAACCGCTGCGGTCTTGGGCATGTTGGCTTTTATCGCCTCCAATTCGGCTTCCAAGCGGTTGCGCTCGTCTATTTCGAGGACGCGCCCCAAGCCTGTGCCGACAACCGTGACGGTAGCCGTAGCCGCACCCATTTGGATGAGGAACTGCCGCCTGCCGACCACTTCGACGGACCGCGTGTCCTCCTGCGCCGACGGACCGATCGTCGTGGAGGAGCACTGAGGTAGGAGTCTGCGGGCCGTGGCGACCGTGGCGACGCCCCAGACACAGAACACGCCGAGGACCCACAGGAAGATGAATGACACGGGGGTCGAGGATTGGGCCATGCTTGCTGAGATGATCGCTATCGGCAGGCCCAAGACGGCACCCAGCAGGAGGCCCAAACCGGGTCCGCTACCGGCAAGCCGGCGTCCAACAACACCATATACGATGACGGTTGCCACGATTCCGGCGATGGCGAACGTTAGCACCGCCAGGATATTTTCGGCGGTCTTCGCAGTTGCCGCGACGTTGAGGCCCAGCGTTTCCAGGCTATCAATCATCAGATCAATGCCGAACGTCACGACCGGCCCAGGCAGAATGCGGGCAATCCAGTCGAAGATGTCATACGGTGCGAATGAGAGGTCGAGCCACTTGTCTGCCAGGTACATCACTGCAACCATCGGTACAGTGAGCAAGCCACCGACCAGAGCCCCGAGCCCGATGGTCTGAATCTTCATTGGATACCCCTTTCACTAGGCCTTAACGACCCGGGCAATTTACCAGATGCCTATGAAGCTGGAGTTACCCCAGTTCAGTGGACAGTCAATGGTTCGACTTGCTGATTGCTGAAAGTATACTTCCTCTCAAAGGCTATTGGTGGTCCTGTGTTGTTGTCCAGCGAAAATGTCCACCAAATTGGTCTGCGAAAATGGCCGGTTAGGCAGATGCTACCGTTTCAGGCTGTGGTGTCCTTGCGGCGCTTTTCTTCTTCCTCAGTGGCGGGCTTTCAGCCAAGGCGTACTTACGTACGGTGTTTCTGTGGATGCCCAGGTCACGGGCGGTCGCCCTGAGGGAGAGTCCTCTGGGGTTGGTGAAGGAGTAAGCTGATAGAGACAACTGGCAGGTACGATACTATGGCTTATAACCTTCTGCGCTGGGAGCGAGACCTTCGCTACTTGATGCCGCCGTCCATGAGGGATTGGTTGAGCGAGGGTCACCTGGCCTGGCTCATTGTGGATGCAGTAGGGCAGATGGATCTGAGGGAGTTCTATGCAGCCTACCGAAGTGATGGCTGGGGTGCAGCGGCCTACGATCCGGGAATGATGGCGGCCATCCTGTTGTACGCCTACTGTCTGGGTCTACGGAGTTCCAGGCGCATAGCCCGTGCTCTCGAGGAAGATGTAGGTTTCCGGGTGGTGGCGGCCAACCGGCAGCCAGACTTCCGTGCCATCTGTCGCTTTAGGGCGGAGCAGGAGGAGGCGCTCGAGGAGCTCTTTGTAGAGGTACTGAGGTTATGCCATGAAGCGGGACTGGTGAAGCTGGGGGTAGTGGCTCTTGATGGGACGAAGGTGGCAGCCAACGCGGCGCTGGCCACCAACCGGAGCCACCAGGCCATTGAAGAAGAAGTGCAGCGTATGTTGGCAGAGGCCAAGGCAGCGGATGCTGAAGAGGATGCCCATTACGGTCCCGACCGGCGAGGGGATGATCTACCGGAAGGGCTAGGGGGACGGAGGGAGCGGCGAAAGCGCGTGAAGGAAGGCAAGGAACGTCTGGAGCGGGAGGCTGAAGCAGCAGCCAAGGCTGTCCAAGAGCACGTGGAGCAACGGCGGGCAGAAGAAGAGGCCACAGGCAAAAAGAAGCGGGGGCGAAAGCCCAAGGTGGTAGAGCCACTTCCTACCGAAGAGGCGAAGGCTAATACCACCGACCCGGACAGCCGCATCATGAAGACCAGGCAAGGGTACGTGCAGGGCTACAATGCCCAGGCGGTGGTGAGCGAGGAGCAGATCATAGTAGCCGGTGGAGTGACCCAAGAGGCCAACGATGTGCAGCAACTGGAGCCGATGCTCCAAACCATGGCGCATACTCTGGAGGCAGCCGGCATAGAGGACCGGCCAAAAGCGGGCCTAGCCGATGCCGGGTACTGGAGTGAGGCCAACATCAGGGCTTGCTCCTGGCCAGAGATGCCTGAGCTTCTTATTGCCACCACCAAGGATTGGAAACAGCGGAAGATGCTACGGGAGAAGGGGTGTCCCCGAGGACGTATACCAAAGGGACTGAGCCCGAGGGACAGGATGGAGCGCGAGCTTCTGACAAAGGGAGGCCGAGCTCTGTACAAGAAGCGGGGTGTACTGGTGGAGCCGGTGTTCGGACAGATCAAGGAAGGACAGGGGCTCCGACGGTTTATGAGACGGGGGTTGGGCGCTGCACAGAGTGAGTGGTCGCTGGCAGGGATGACCCATAACTTGCTCAAGCTATGGCGCAGTGGCCAAGCCCCTTGGGGCTGGGCCTAGGCGCCATGGAACTAAGAGAGGCAGACGACCTTTCTGGGGGCCGACAAGCGGCCGGTGGAACTGGACGGGCCGACCTCTCTTGAGGCCCATCGCTCCCACACCTGTGTTAGTCAGCTCGCCCACCGGTCTATGAGACAAACTCTATAGATGTAGGGTTTTTGATAGCGGGAGTGGCCTTGGAGAAGCATTTGCTGGGAAGGGAGAGGGAGAAAGGTGCGGAGCTACGGCAGTAGTCCGAACGTTCCAACACTGCCCTGATTCCGATTCCGGCAGCCTCGGTCTGGGCTTGGGGAGTCAGTATAGTTATGCTCGCAGCTGTTGCCGTCTACGATGTGACAAAGGCAATTCTCCTTATTCCGGCGGCGTGGATTGGCGGGACTCTCCCGTGTGCAGGCATCGAATTCCACAGGTTGGTTAGCCCTCAATAGGCTAGACGCGTATGTGGGGCCCCAAGGTGGTATCAGCACTTCTCCTTGGAGAGGGTACTGGAGCCATATCCTATGCCAGCTTCCAGCCCTGATTGAGGGAAAATTCCTTCGGCACATCCATCACCGCTGAAGCTGACAACGATATGCTCGGGTTCCAAATCTAGTGTCGACAGGGTCCGCAAGAACTCCTCGGTGTCTCCGGGCACGTTAGTGACCCCAACGACCGGCCCAAGAGTACGGATATTCTGAAGGACATGGGTAAACACGAGTTCCTTGTGATACACGGCCCCAATGGCTTCAGAATAATCGATGGGTTCCCTGCTGAGCTGTAACTTGCCATCCACGATCGCCTGAGTATGAATTGCGAGATCACCCTCAATCAAGTCTTGCCAGTCCGTATCCATAAACAAGTCGTAGTGCAATTCGTCCGTCTTGTCATCTATCCATACGGCAGCAAAGAAGTCGGCAACCCCGTCTCCCGGTGTAATCCTGGGCGAAACCCTCAATGGTGGGTCTTCTAGGAATGTGCCCCGAATCGTTGAGGGACCGGATATCACTGCAAAGCCAAAGGCTAATGCGTCTTCCTCATGGCTGAGAATAATCCGCTTGGATATCGTTGGGCTGTCTGAGGTTTGCTCCAGTATCGCCAACCCACGGCCGGCCTCTTCGATGTCTGTACGGACCGCGCCTCCTGACTCTCTGTGTGCGTACGGGGGCAGCTAGTTGTTGTCTCCGGAAGATGTGCACGAAGCTAGCAGCATGACTACTGCCGTTGCGATCATCATCGACCCCGAATTGCTGTGCCACGTGCCACGTGCCACGAAACATAAGGTAAGCCCCTTCGCCCTCACAAGACCTCGTCATCCTAGAACAACCTCATCTCAGACCTCACAACGCGTGACCCTCATGCAGTGCTAGAATAGGAGCCTCGGTAACCTCCAAAGAGAGAGGTCGGTGGCGATGGACGGCGAGCAGTCGTGAGCATGTTTTCGCAAGACCCCGGTTGGTGCTACGCAGAGGTAGCCCGCCATAGGGACCTCGCGAGAGAAGGCCACAGCACCAACTTGAGCTAGTATAGCCGATGCTATTGTACAGTCTTGGGTTATGCTACCATGGTCATGTTCTGGACACACATCGCCCCGTACGGTAGTACGCGGTGGTACAATGCCGGAGTGCCTCTCTTCTCTTGGAATCACGACAAGAACCAACTTCTACAGGAACGAAGAGGGGTCAGTTTCGAGGAAGTGATCTTCCATATAGACCAGGGGGACCTGCTGGACATACTGGAGCACCCGAACCAGGAGATGTACGCAGGCCAGCGCATATTCGTCGTCAGAATCAGAGACTACGCATACCTGGTTCCATTCGTGGAATCTGAATCTGAGGTGTTTCTGAAGACGAATATCCCCAGCCGAAAGGCCACGAGAACCTATCTGTCCAAGAGTTATGAAGATGAGTGAGATTGATAGGGAAGAAAAGGACATGCTGACGACGTTCGAGCGTGACGAGTGGCGTCCGATAGCGGAGCGCGACGCCGAGATTGAACGGTACAGAGCATACGCTCGCGCCACCTTCGAGAAGGATAGCCAGGTCAACATCCACATCTCCGGCAATGATCTGGAGGCCATCCAAAGGCAGGCGGACGAGAAAGGGATACCCTACCAGGCGCTCATGTCGAGTGTCCTACACAAGTACGTGAGTGGTCGGCTAATCGAAAGTCCTCCATCTATCTGATGATCCTGGTCCCATACTGTGCCGCGAACGTGCCCAACCACAGGAGCGTTCAACGAGCTGTGATAGACCGCGTTGCCCCGGACACGACTCCGGGGCTTATCGGGTCCCGTCCTGGTCTGGCCGGGGCGGCAACAAAACAAGGGACACGCATTGGGAGATTGACGCCTTGCCGCTTGCATACGAGCGATGTGTCCTGAACGACAAAAGGCCACACACATAGACGAGCAGGGGCAGCCATCGTGTCCAAGCAGTGGCTGCCCCTGTAATTGATGAGTCAGCGCCCTGCGCCTGCCTAGCCAGCAGGCAGGCCGACCAACTCCTCCTCTCTTTCTTCATCTAAGCCCGAATCCACCGAAGGACGGCCTTGGGGACAGGCCTTGAAGAAGCCAGCGGGTGCTCCTCTGAATCTGGGATAATGGTTTTGGAACAGAAACCCGCCCGGAAACAAGGAGCACCCAATAGATGCTGCCACAGAACAAACCCGACCGTATCCGCATCCTCTTTGACGACCATCGCCTGGTGGCCAATGCCGGCCTGCTCCTGCCGGCCACCCTAGCCCGGCACCTGGGCCTGCGGGAACTCGTCGACCATCACCTTGACCTCGGCGGAGCGCCGGGACGGGCGAACACTGGGGACAAGATGCTGACGCTGGTCGCTTCCGCGCTGGCAGGCGGCGACTGCATCGACGACGCCGATGCGCTGCGCGCTGGTGGGACGGTCGGTGTTCCAGGCTGCGTGGTCAAGGCGCCATCCACCCTGGGGACCTTCCTGCGCAGCTTCCGGTGGGGGCATGTCCGTCAACTCGACCGCGTGAGCCGCCAGTTGTTGGCCCGGGCCTGGGCCGCTGGGGCCGGACCCGGCGACTCGCCCCTGACCATCGACCTGGACTCGACCATCTGCGAGACCTACGGACTGGCCAAGGAGGGAGCGCGCCACCACGGCTATACCGGCGCCCGGGGCTATCACCCGCTGCTGGCCATTGCCGCCGGCACCGGAGACGTGCTGATGTCCCGGCTGCGCGAGGGCCCGTGCCAACACCGCCCGTGGCGCCGCCCACTTCCTGCGTGAGACGGTGGGACGGGTGCGCTACGGCGGGGCCAGGGGGCAACTCACGGTGCGGGCCGACAGCGGCTTCTACGCCCACACTGTCGTTGCCGCCTGCCGGGAAATGGATGTCCGCTTCTCCATCACCATCCGCCAGCGCGCCAGCCTGCGGGACCTGATCGAGGCGATACCAGAGGAGGACTGGACTCCCATTCCCCACTGGATGGACGGCGCCGCCGATGTCGCCGAGACGACTTACACCCCGTTCCAGACCAAGCCGGACGCCCCGCCGGCGCGGCTCATTGTCCGGCGGGTGAAGCCGACACCCGGTTCCCAGCTGGCCCTCTTCGCCAGATACAGCTATCACGGCTTCATCACCGACCGGGACGGGGAGTTGCTCGAACTGGAGGCTGACCATCGCCGCCACGCCGAGGTCGAGAACGCCATACGCGACCTCAAGTACGGCGTCGGGCTGAACCACATGCCGTCGGGGCGCTTCGCCGCCAACGGCGCCTGGCTGGCGGTCCAGGTGATGGCGCACAACCTGGCCCGCTGGACAGCCCGCATCGGCCTGGGTCAGCAGATCGTGACCACCAAGACCCTCAGACGACGGGTCTTCGCTCTGGTGGGACGGATCACCCGCTCGGCGCGCCGCCTCACTTTGCATCTCCCCCGGCGCTGGCCCTGGGAAACCCAGTTCAGTCGCGCCTTGGCCCGGCTGCAAGCCATTCCGTTCCCGGCCTGACGGCCAGCCTGCAACTGACCCAACGTCCCCGCAATCTCGCGCCACCCCGGTCGCGAGAGTCCCCTGCTGCGTATCCTCTCGCCATCCCGCGCATCGCAACTCCCGCATAGGGCCTTAGGGGCCCTGTGCGGCGACTGAAGACCGTCCGCCGGCCTCCCATCTACCCCAAGACCCCAGGCCATCTCCCCTGTAGCTCCCTCACCCACCCCCTTCCGCTGTCCTCACGCCGTCCATCGGTGTCCTTCGGTGGATTCGGGTTTAGTGAAGTGATTGTTACACACCAAAACCAAGATACAAGGAGGTATGACAAGCATGGAAGCATTGCGGACACACGACATTGGGGAAGGAGGCGACTTGGAATCGGAACGGACGGACATCGACGACGAGGGAGGCATGGACGTGAGGGAGCAGTACGTGGGACCAAGCGCATTGTGGATCGCCAATCGGCTGCCGCATCACGTCAGCTTCGAGCGGGGCTGGTTCTGGACGACGGCGGTCTGCCATGGCGGGGAGTCGGACCGGCTGGCGTTCAGGCAAAGGCCCGGCGGCAACGGCATTGACGCGCGCTGCCACACCGGGGGCTGCTCTCGCGAGATGGCGGCGGACGCCCTGGGGGTGCAGATAGGGTGGCCCCTTCGGAGCGCCTACGAATCTCTGGCCGAGCCGGTTGACAGGCTCTGGTGGCTCAGGGAGTGGCCTAGGTGGAGGTTCGAGTGGTACGCAGTGGCTGGGCTGGCATTCTCCGCTCCGTTGCTGCTCGGCCATGGCCTGGAGGTGGCGATCCTCACCTGTCTCGGGTTCCGCGTAGGCTCGTGGCTGACGTCACGAGCCCTGATGCGACGCCGGGCAGGGAGGTTCCGCCGCTGACGGATTTGAGCCGCACATAGCACGTCCCAACCAGAAGGGTCGGTTCCAACCGGAGCCGGCCCTTCTTCTTTGCCCGCAACCGGGCGCAACGCAAAGGCAACACAACGCACAGGAGGTACATGATGACAACAGCAACATTGGCAACTGGCAATCGGACGATGGCGACGGTGGGAAAGCCCCGGCGCAGCCTGGAAGAGCTGGTCGACCGGGTGATGGCGGCGCTGTTCTCGGAGCAGCCGGAGACGGCACTGGCGACGGAGACACCGAGCGTGGCCAAGAGCGTTCACGAGGCGCGGCGGCTCAGGTAGGCCGGGGACGTTGACGCGGCTCTGGCGGTACTCGCCGGCACGGACACGACGAAGGCTGAGCCGCATCAGGCTCGGTGGGCCTACGCCGAGTGGACGGACCTGGTGAAGCGGCGGTTCGGGGACCGGGACGCGCTGGTCTACAACCAGGGCACGGGCCGGGCCGCCGCCCTGGTTCCCACCAGAGACGGCGGGACGCTTGAGGTCGATGCGGTCCTTGGGATGCGCTGGAAGCCGGGCAAGCTGGTCTCTCGGCGCAGCCTGCGGGGGCTGAGGCCCTTGGTGAAGGTTTGACTCGCACTCTCGGCGCAATCCCGAACTGAAACGCACGTCCTCCCCGGGCCTCTGCGACTCGCAGGGACCTGGGCTGCGCCTGCTTAAACGGGCGGAGCGAGCCGCCCGGTAGCAGCCTCTATCGAGGGTATCCGGCCCTCCCCACTCCCTCAGCCCGCACTCCCTGCGGGCCTCCATCCCCCTTTTCCCAACTCCACAGCCATCGCATGGGTCCTCTCCCGACCCCCTTCAACGGGGAAGACCTGTGCCCGATGCGAGACGAGGCTTGCCCTTGATCTGACTCAGAGGACTTGCCTTGCACACGGCGTCCCCTATGGGTACGCCGCAACCGGCCGTGCGACACGGCCACAACGCCACTCACGGAGACAGTCCCGGCCACCGGGACGCGATACCGAGCGGGACTGTCTCCCACAGGGGGGCGGTCCCGCTTCTTCATTACAAGGAGGAAGCGACATGACGACGGCAACGACGGCACAGACCAATCGGACCAAGGAGACGGCGGGAGCTGAGAGCGAGCTCAGGGCCGCGGCCAGGCGGCGGGGGCTCACCATGAAGGAGCTTGCGGCCCTGATGGGCGTGTCCGCGGGATACCTGTCCCAGATTGCGAACGGGGCAGGCCGTGGACTCCGAAGATGCGGGAGAAGGTCGTGGCGGTGCTGGGAGAGGTTCCCGGCCAGGGGATCGTCTACCGCCAGGGCGGCATGGTGACCGGGGAGAGCAGCTTCATCCGGGAGCGCGCCCGCACGCTGGGCATGACCATGAAGGACCTGGCCGACCGGACTGGGGTGTCCTACAGCTACATGACGCAGGTTGCCCGCGGCCGCCAGAGCATGGGCGTGAAGGTGCAGGCGCGGGTGGAGTCGGCTTTGGAGGCTCCGGCGAAGGTCGCGCCCGCACAGTGCGCCAACCGCCAGGGCGGCATGGTGACCGGGGAGAGCAGCTTCATCCGGGAGCGCGCCCGCACGCTGGGCATGACCATGAAGGACCTGGCCGACCGGACTGGGGTGTCCTACAGCTACATGACGCAGGTTGCCCGCGGCCGCCAGAGCATGGGCGTGAAGGTGCAGGCGCGGGTGGAGTCGGCTTTGGAGGCTCCGGCGAAGGTTGCCCCTGCCAGGTGCGCCTCCGTTGATCGCCAAGCCGTGTGGGAGCTGATGGACGCTCATGGGGTCAGCCAGAACGAGGTTGCCCGGCGTGCCGGAATCAGCTCCGCTCATCTCTCCCAGATCATGACCGGCAGGAACAATCCGTCGCCGGGGGCCCTGAAGAAGCTGCACGGGGTCCTGTTCCAGCGGTCGAAGGCGGAGGAGCGGGTCATGCCCGCCGAGGTGAAGGTGCTAGGCTGGCGGAAGGGCGAGCGGAGCGGGATGGTGGTGCGCGGCGCCGGTGGGCCTGGGCGTGGCAGTAAGGACGGCGGCGGCTCCATTCGGGTCGGCGGCCGGGTGCCATGGGGCGCGAAGGCGGAGTACGCCTACCGTGCGGGGTACGACGGCAGGGGCCGGGTGTCTGTGACGCATGTGGTCGAGCGGGGCTGCTCCGCCATGTTGACACAGCCGGAGGCGACGGCAGCTTAGTCCTCTTCTAATGGGCGCTCTGCTTGGAGCGGGAAACGAAGGTGGTCGACACGGGTCGCTGGACCGCACGGGAGAAGGGGAGGCCGCCGCTGCGTTGGCGGCCTCCCCAGGCTCGTTCATATATGTCGCCTTTCTTGCGTTTCGGCCCGGACCGCCAGGCCATGTGTGCACCCCCAGGGTCTTTTCAAAGTCGCTCAACCCTGCCTGATGGTGAGGCAGGTCCGTGAAAGGTGTCTAATGTCCACACCCGTCATTCCCACGAAAGTGGGAATCTACAGCTTGGGCTCCCACTGGATTCCCTGCCTGCCGCAGACAGGCCGGAATGACGATGTGCGGTTTTACAGAAAATGAAAAGACGCAACATGGTAGAATCGCATCGGTAGGAACAATGCCCTGAGAAAGGGGTCGAAGAGATGGCAACGCCAGTCCGCCGGCCTGCCGAGGAGACGGGTCGCCTCGGCGATGAGATATACGATAGGGACATCCGCCATCTTGTTGAGGCGGACCATCATGGCGAGTTCGTCGCCATCGACGTGGACAGCGGGGACTACGCCATCGCCGGTAGCGTCCTTGCCGCAGCGGAGCGTCTGCGTGCCCGACGCCCGGACGCCGATGCCTGGTTGGTGCGGGTGGGGCATCCTACGTTGCGCACCTTCGGGGGCAGTTCCCTGTGGAGAGCCAAGTGATAGAGGGTGTGGTGAACGGCTTTCTTGAAGCGGTAGTGAGCCTTCCGGTACGAGGTCCGGAGGACCGGGAGCGGGAGATAGAAGCCGTGATAGACACCGGGTACAGCGGCAATCTGGCCTTGCCGCCGGAGCTGGTGGCTGAGTTGGAGTTGCCCTTTGTGATCCGTAGCCGGTCGGCTCTGGCTGACGGTACGGTACGGTGGTGGCCTTCAACGTCCACGGCGCCACAGTGGTCTGGGACGGTCGGCCACGATACGTTGACATTGACGCAGTGGGCGTCGCACCCCTGCTGGGCATGGACCTGATGGACAGCCATAGCCTGTACGTGGAAATCACTGACGGCGGGCGCGTAATCATAGAACCGAGGGGGTAACCGCAACACCGTGTTCAACCCTGTTTATCTCCCATTGATGCTTGTGGGCGCGGGCGCTTCCCGCCCCGCCGGGGGGCCTCCCGCGCCCCGCTTACCCCCCCCCCCCCGGACTTTCAGGGGGCTGGCATACCCCGAAGACGGACAGACCGCGGTGGTGTGGGCCGCGCCCTCGGATGTGGGCGAGCCTGTCCTGACTGCTACGGGCGCGCGGTTCGGGAAGGTGATCGCCTGAAGGCCCAGGCCCTCCTGCGGGAAGCGCTCCAACCCCGTCGCAGCCCCTACGCGCAGATGCCGCGGCAACGGCGGCCCAAGGAACTGGTGGTGGATGCGCCCGGCGTGCCGGTGCAGGTTGACGGCAAGCAAGAGCCCCTGAGGTCCGAAACTGCACCAATTCGGCGCAGTAAGTTGCTTCGCCCCCTTGACAAGCGATCGAGGTTTGTAGTTTCATAGTGGGCGATACGATCGACTGGGAGCGCATAAGCATAACAGCAAGGAGTGTACGACGTAATGGCACCTAGATATGGAAGCATGGCATACAAGGGAATCATCTTGGTGACGCTGGTGGCTCTCGCGGCGGCGTTCCTCGTCATCCGGCCCGTCGGCGCGCAGGACGCGTCTATCGACTACGCCGAGAACGGCACCGACCCGGTGGCGACCTACACCGGCCTCGACCCCGAAGGGCGGCCCGTCTACTGGTCACTGCTGGACGACGCCACTGATATCGACAATGTGGCAGCCACCGATATCGTCGACGAAGGCGCCTTCTCCATCAGCGACGGCGTGCTGAGCTTCAAGCTACCCCCCGACTTCGAGGTGCCAAATTCGTCAATCGCTGAAAACGTGTACAAGATAGTGGTGGTCGCCTCCGACGATGCCCTCGGTGTGACGGGACGCAAAGATGCCTACCACAAGGTCACCGTCACCGTCACCGACGTGGACGAGGACGGGAGCATCTCCCTGTCGGCCCAGCAGCCCCAGGTGGGCGTTGAACTGACCGCCACCCTGACTGACCAGGACTCCCGTAGTACAGGCCGCCCCATTGCCAACGAAACGTGGAAGTGGGAGCAGTCCTCGGCGATGAGCGGACCCTGGAGTCTTATCTCCGGCGCCGGTGCCGGAGACACTGACTCCGCCGCCGCCGTTAAAGCGAGTGACCGTTACACGCCGGTTGCGGACACCGTCGGCCAGTACCTCCGTGTGACCGCCACCTACACCGACGAGCATGGCGATGACAAGACCGCCATGGCGGTCTCGGCCCACACGGTCCGGAAGGCGCCTCCCAACAACGCCGCCCCTGCGTTCGCTAGCGGGGTAATAAGAAGTATAGACGAGAACTCGCCTCCGGGCACCAACGTGGGCAAGCCGGTCACGGCTGGCGATGCCGGCGACGTGCTGACTTATACCCTGGAAGAAGGAGGGGAGAAGAGCCTCTACAGCATCAACCGAGCCACTGGTCAGATAACTGTAGGCTCCCGGACCATGCTGGATCGCGAGGTCCTAACAGATCCATTCCAACACACAGTCACAGTCAGGGCTACCGACCCGTTCGGTGACCCCAACGCTGTGACTGCCGTGGACGAAAACAGCGGCTCGGTCGCCGTGAACATCACCATCAAGAACGTGAACGAAGCTCCGACGATGACCGCAGGAGCTACCAAAGTAAGCCACGCGGAGAACACCGTCATAGCCGATATGGTCAGCACCTACATGGCGACTGACCAAGAATCTACTGCATCCGAAGGCCAGTGTACCAGCACCAGCGACGGTAGCACCTGTGCCTGGTCGCTGAGTGGAGCTGACATGGGAGACTTCTCCATCAGCAACGCTGGCGAGCTCACCTTCAAGGAAATACCCAACTTCGAGAGTCCCGCGGACTCCAACGGAGACAACGTCTACATGGTAACGGTGATAGCCACCGACTCTACCAAGCCCAAGCTGACCGCCACCCGGGACGTGGTCATCACCATCAGCAACGCCGACGACGACGGGGTGATAACCTTCTCCTCGGTGCGGCCCAGGGTCCGTATCCCCTTCACGGCCACCCTGACCGACGAAGACGGGGTCGTGGCGGAAAGCGTCAAGTGGCAGTGGTACAACGCCGACCCCGACTCCAACGGCGACGGCATCCTCGACTCCGACGCCGCCATCGCCAAGGCCACGTCGGCCACCTACACGCCCAAGCCTACGGACGTTACGGATGCTCCCACAACCCTGTATGTGTGGGCCACCTACACCGACAACTTCGGTTCCACGTCGAGCACGGGAGCGTCGGACAGTACGGTGGAGGCGAACCAGGCGAACCAGGCCCCTCGGTTCGAGGATGCCACCGGCAATGTCATAACCTCCACCACCAGGGACATACCTGAGAACACGCTGGCAGTCTCCGATGACGACGTTTCCGACGATGGTAGAGACAACGTCGGCACCCCGGTCAAAGCCACCGACGCCAATGCCACCGACGCCAATGCCACCGAGATCGATAATACGGAGATACTGACCTACACCCTGGGCGGCCCCGACGCGGACAAGTTCCGGTTGAGGCAGGGCACCGAAGGCGGCCAGATTGAAGTGGGTGCCGGCACCAAGCTGGACTACGAGAAGAAGAAGTCCTACATGGTCACCGTCACCGCCACCGACCCGTCCCAGGACTCCGCCACCATAGACGTGACCATCAACATCATGCCCGTGAACGAAGTCCCCGATATAACCCAGGAGGACAACCTTACCAAGGAGTTCAGGGAGAACGGCACGGGCACCATCCAGACGTTCAGCGCGACCGACCCCGAGAAGCGGCCGGTCTACTGGTCGCTGGCTCTGTCCGAGGGCGGCGTCTACCCCGTTGAGGGTGCCCTCACCATCAACGGCAAGTCCGGGGCGCTCAGCTTCAAGAGCCCGCCCGACTACGAGAACGCGCCCTCTGGCATCACGAACAACAGCTACCCGGTGAGAGTCGTCGCCTCCGACGATGCCTCCAACTTAGGGGACGCCGCTCACACGGAGGCCGCATTATTGTCCTTCAGGACGTTCACCGTCAAAGTGACCAACGTGGTTGAGCAGGAAAGCATCACCGTATCGCCCAAGTTTGCCCAGGAGGGCCAAGCCCTGACCGTAAGCCTGACCGGTGGCGATGCTACCGAGGCAGACCGCAATGAAGCCAACTGGAAGTGGTCCGGTGTGGTTGAGGGCACAGCCAACGACGTGGCAGATGCACCTATCCCTGCTCCCTCGGATACCGGGATCATAACGGTCGAGGTCACCTACCCCGCCCTGAGTAAAGATAGGACCAAGACAACCACCATTTCCGTGAGGGCGGCTCCTGCTCCTGAGGGGAACGTCGACCCTACTTTCACGAACCCCGACGCGGCAAGGAGCGTGGACGAGGGCAAACCGGCTGGTACGCTCGTGGGCACCTTTGTGGCCAGCGATACGAACCCTGAGCACAGAAACAGGCTGACCTACGCAGTGGACCCCACCTCCCAGGTCAACTTCAGCATCACCACCACCGGTCAGCTGAAGACCAGGATGCCGCTGGAATACGCGACTGCCACTCAACACAGCGTAACGGTCACCGCCACCGACCCGACGGGTGGGACGGGAGAAATCGAGGTCACCGTCGCAGTCAAGGACGTGAACGAGGCTCCGACTATCACAGGACCCACGAGGGCGCTGCCCAAGCTTGAGAATATAGCTACCACCATAGTGGTGGCGGTCTACACGGCAACCGACCCCGACGGAGATGACCTGGTCTGGAAGCTGACCGGCACTGATGCCAGCGACTTCAACATCGGCAATCAGGACGACGCCACCCCTGGGACGCTCACCTTCAAGGAAATGCCCGACTACGAGAAGCCTGCCGCCTCCAACAACCTGTACCGGGTGACGGTGGAGGTCTCCGACGGCAAGAACAAGGGCACCCGGCCCATGACCGTCATGGTCAACGACCAAGAGGAGGTGGGGGAGGTCAAGCTATCGACGGTCGCGCCCAAGGTTGCGGTCGAGTTGACCGCGTCCCTGGAAGACTCCGACGGCGGCGTGAAGGATGTCACGTGGAAATGGGAGCGGGACGGCACAACGGACGCTGCCGACAACGCCGATACGGAGATGACCATCGAGGGTGCCACGTCTGCCACCTACACCCCGACCACGGCCGACATAGGCATGTACCTGCGGGCCACGGCCAGCTACACCGACCGGAGGGGGACCGGAAAGACCGCTATGAGAACATCGGCCAACGTAGTGATAGCCAACAAAGACTTCCGCGCCCCCAGCTTCAAAGAAACCGACACCACCCGAGAGGTGCGGGAGGACGCCAAGCCAAATAGTGCTCTTGAAAACACGCAGGGCAACGTGGGGGCTAAGGTGACCGCCACCGATCCCAACGGCGGCGACCTCCTCACCTACAAACTGACCGGCATGGACGCAGGCTTGTTCAAAGTCAGCAACGACGAGGCCGACGACCCCATCGTACGAGGCGGCCAGATACACCTGAACGCCGGCACCAAGCTGGACTACGAGGCCAAGAACAGCTACATGGTGACAGTCACGGCCACCGACCCCAACGGCCTCAGCGACTCCATTGACGTGACCATCATGGTCACCGACATGGACGAAGTCCCGGAGATCATAGTCGGCGGCCTGGTGATAACGGGCCTGCGCGCCGTCAGCTACGCCGAGAACGGGACGGGCAACGTGACGCCCTACATGGCCGCTGGACGGGATGCGGCCAGCGCAACCTGGAGCCTGTCGGGAGCCGACATGGGAGACTTCATGATCAGCAACACCGGAGTGCTCACCTTCAGGAGCTCCCCAGACTTCGAGACCCCGGCGGACGCCGACATGATGAATGACTACGAGGTGACGGTGGAAGCCAACGACGGGACCAATACCGCCATGAAGGCCGTCACCATCAACGTGACCAACGTGAACGAGGACGGAACGGTGAGCCTGTCGACACAGCAGCCCAGGGTCGGAACGGCGATAACTGCCACCCTAACCGATGCTGATGGCGTCGTCACTGGCACCACATGGCAGTGGGCCAAGGCGGGTACCGCAGCCGGATCCTTCGACGACATCAGCGGGGCCACCAACGCGAGCTACACACCGGTTGCGGCCGACATAGGCATGTACCTGCGGGCCACGGCCAGCTACACCGACGGGTACGGTCCCGGCAAGAGTGCTATGAAAGTGTCATCCAGTAACGTCACCGACGTGGACGAAGTGGCGACCCTGAAGGACCGCTACGACGCCAACGACAACGGCAAGATAGACAGAGACGAGGTGCTGAACGCCATTGACGACTTCTTCGACCCTGACGTCAGCATCACCCGCGAGCAGGTGCTCGACCTCATAGACCTCTTCTTTGAAGGTCTGGGAAGCTAACGCCCCGGAGCGGAGGGCGTACAGAACATAGATTAGGAGGAATAGCTTGGTCAGAAACATAACAATGTTGCCGTCGCTCCTGCTGGCAACCGCCATGATATTGGGCTTGGCACTGTTAGTCGGACTCTGGCCTTCGGGCCAGGCCGGCGCCAGCGGCCACAGTGCCACCAGGTCCTTTGCCCCGTCATCGGTTGCCCCTGGGGGCGAGATAACAGTAACCATCAATGTAGCCAACCTCGACAGCTTCGGGCAAGTCGTGGAGACACTGCCCGACGGATTCTCCTACGTGGAGAACTCCACCAGCCCGTCCAGCATCAGGACCAAGGTGAGCGGTCAGGTAGTGAGGTTCACCATCCAGGGAACCAGTCCGATTTTCAGCTACCGAGTCACCGCCTCCAACATGGCGGATGGCTACACCTTTAGAGGCACCGTCACTGACGGCTCGGAAAATAGCCGCGACATCGTCGACGCTTCCGACGTGACGATCACGGGTGGACAGAGGGCAACCCCCACATCGACTCCTCCTCCGGTCACGCCAACACAACCCGGTGCCACCAGGATGCTTTCCAAGACAACGGTGACCCCCGGCGAGGAGTTCACGATGACCATCGCCGCCACCTACGGCAGCTTCGGGCAAGTCGTGGAGACACTGCCCGACGGATTCTCCTACGTGGAGAACTCCACCAGCCCGTCCAGCATCAGGACCAAGGTGAGCGGGCAGGTAGTGAGGTTCACCCTCCAGGGTGATACGACCTTCAACTACAAGGTCATGGCCTCCAGCACAGGGGGCAGCTACGACTTCACCGGTAGCCTCAGCGATGGTGAAGGCAATCGTCACACCATCCGAGCTTCCAGGGTGACGGTTGATGCCCCGGTGCCCACAGCCACCCGCAGCGTGCCGTCGTCGGTGGGTCTCGGTGCTGAGTTGACCGTGACCATACGGGTTGCCAACTACGGCAGCTTCGGCCAGGTGGTGGAGACGCTGCCTAGTGGGTTCAGCTACGTGGCAGACTCCGTTAAGCCATCTGATATACGTGTGGCAATGGACGGTCAAGAGTTGACTATTACCCTACTGCGTCAAACAAGCTTCACCTACGTGGTCATGGCCCCCATTTCCATAGGCTCCTACACCTTCTCCGGCGTCATGACGAATGGCCAGGGGGACGACACCCCCATTGACGATTCCACCGTCAGTGTCGAGGCCCCCAGAGGCCCTCGCGGTCCGTCAGGGCCATCGGGAGGACAGGGGCCATCGGGAGCAGCGGGTTCTACGGGACCTCAGGGACCACAAGGCCCGCCGGGTTCAACGGGCGATAAGGGTACGCAGGGCCTTCAGGGTGAGCAGGGTCCCCAGGGCGACCCTGGAGCTAAGGGAGACCCCGGCGATAAGGGTACGCAGGGCCTTCAGGGTGAGCAGGGTCCCCAGGGCGACCCTGGAGCTAAGGGAGACCCCGGCGATAAGGGTACGCAGGGCCTTCAGGGTGAGCAGGGTCCCCAGGGCGAGAGGGGAACACAGGGCGCACGTGGCGCACAGGGCGCACGTGGCGCACAGGGCGACACCGGGGCTCGTGGCGCTCAGGGTGACACCGGCGCACAGGGCGACACCGGGTCTCAGGGCGCTAAGGGCCTACTGGGCCCGGCGGGAGAACCCGGACAACAGGGTATGGAAGGCTCCTCTGGCGGTAGTGCCCTGGCCATAGCCGCGCTGATCATCGGCATCCTGGCACTGGTAGGTACAGGCGGCGTCTTCTACGCCACCACCAGACGCAGACAATAAACCTCGCGGGCCGGTGACTTGCTACCCACCGGCCCGTTCCACCCACCTTTCGGGAGGGCACAGGCGGGGAGGTGGCCCCTCCATCACGCTCGCCCCTGCGCCCTCTTTTACATACGAAGGAGGGGCCCATGACCAGGCCTCATCCATATACATGTCCATACTGCTTGCCCTGCTATGCCTCATAGCGGGGACGGCCCTGGCCTGCTCATCTGAAACGGCCCAGCCCACTCCCACAGCCATCACATTGCCGCCAACTCCCACTCCCATAACCACCTACTGGACAGGTCCCACCACCTACGAACCGGAGGACATCGCATCCTTGGAGCGGGTGTCCCAGACGCTGGTCCCGCCTCCCGCGCTGCCTCAACACCAGCAGGTCAACTCCGGCAGTCCCAGGGTTGTCCAGGTGAGGATGGTCATTGAGGAGAAGGAGATCGAGATAGCGCCGGGCGTGTTCATCTGGGCCTTCACCTTCGATGGCTCGGTGCCCGGTCCCATCATCGTCGTCCACGAGGGCGACTACGTGGAGCTTACCCTGGTCAATCCGGACAGCAACGCACTCCTCCACACGTGGACTTCCACGCCTCCATCTGAGCGCTGGGCGGCGGCGGGCTGACCCACGTATGCCCCGGCGAGGAGGTGGTGCTGCGGTTCCGTGCAACCAAGCCCGGAGTGTTCGTCTATCACTGCGCTCCGGGCGGCGGCATGGCCCCCTGGCATGTCGTCCACGGGATGAACGGCGCCATCATGGTGCTGCCCAAGGACGGCCTCCGGGACCCGAATGGCAACCGCCTGCGGTATGACCGCGCCTACTACATCGGCGAGCAGGACTACTACATCCCCAGGGATGAGGACGGTGAGTTCAAGCGGTATGACTCGCCCGCCGTCTCGCTTGCGGACGACCCTGCGGTAATGCAGACCCTCAAGCCTACTCACATAGTGTTCAACGGCGTCACGGGGGCATTGCAGGGCGACGGGGCGCTGACGGCCAGCGTGGGCGAGAACGTGCTGATTGTCCACGCTCAGTCCAACCGCCAGTCCTATCCCCATCTGATAGGCGGACAGGGCGACTACGTGTGGGAACGGGGTAGCTTCAACAACCCGCCTCTGGTGGACCTGGAAACGTGGGACATAGCGGCGGGTTCGGCGGCGGCATCGCTACATACCATGCGCCAGCCTGGGACCTATGTATACCTGTCCCACAACCTGATAGAGGCGTTCCTGTATGACGCCAAGGCGATACTTCAGGTGGAGGGTGAGTGGAACAATGACCTGATGGAGCAACTGTCGAAAGGTCATCTGGGGCCATAAAGGAGCAATGAGCATGGCAACGCCCAAACCTTGCGGACAAGACCATCTGGACGGGAGACAAGAAATGCGTTTCAAAGAGCCATTACTGAAGGCGGTCATAGTGCTTGGTCCCACCTATGCAGTTGCCTATTTCACGGGCGAGTATGATGGTCGAGTTGCCTGTCCCACAAGTTATTGAAGAGCTGAAGGGCAAAGGCTGGCGGCCCATAGACATCGCCCGGACGCTGGGAACAACGCTGAAGAGCGTCCAATACTGGTCGCTTGGTCGCACCAGACCTCGGTTATATCGAGTCATCTCGCTGGTCAGGATGCTGTCGGAGGAGCCGCCAGCCGTGGCGAAAGAGCGGGAGGCCGCGACCATCCCCGATGCCATCACCGCGCTCATGGCGATGGGTTGGCCGGTGAGCATGATCGCAGAGAGGATGGGCGTTCATCGCCATGCCGTACAACGCTGGAAGGACGGCACATCAACACCCCGCACCCCGCACCGGATTTTGCAGATGTTGGAGGAACCCCCCGTCCAATAACCGTAAGACCTTGCTGAGGTTGATGTCTCACCATGCCGAGGATGGGGTCTACACCCAGGGCTATCAGAAGCTGGCCGATCTGATGGGGGTCGAGTATAGCTACATCAGCAAGCTGTGCTGGAAGCTGTCCCAACAGGGCTTCATCACGCGCCTGGATTCGGGACCGAGCCGCTCGGCACGGTGGAGGCTGAACGCAGCCCCGGCGATGGATGGTGGGACAGCTGGACCCACAAGAGTAAGGAGGAGAGACAGCAATGGCACCCGAAACAATCGCTGAATTTTGGGACTGTAAAATAGAACACTCAGAAGTAAAACAGAAGTGGGTAAATGAAAACCTACTCCACATCATCCGTAGGACTCTGGACACAAATCGCATAACCAATGGGGCAGTCCAGCGTAAACTGCGGGAAATGGCCGAAAGCCAAGCAGTCCAAACTGAATGGGTCATAGACGACAAAATCCTCACGTTTGAAGGTGATAGTAGGCTTGGCATAATAGCTCCCGGTGCAGGCACTGCGGCAGGTTTATCAAGAGTCATGGCCTCTGATGAAAAGAACGTCAGGGGGAAAGTGCGGAACGGCCAATCTTTGATTTGTTCGTAAAAACCCCTCGCCAGCCTGGGCAAGGTGGGGATAATGTAATAAAAGGTCGTGGGCGCTGCGCCTGGCCGAGGGAGGGGAGGATGTTCCGAATACGAGACCCGCAAGAGAGCCTCTGGCAGTCCCAGTTCCTGGTGACGCCGAAGAAGGCTAAGCGCCTGGAGAGAAGTTGGGCCGAGGTTTTCCGAAACGAGGCGCTCCCCCTGATTGACGAGGAGCGCTTTGCTCCCATGTACTGCGTGGACAACGGCCGTCCCAACCGGGCGGTGCAGACCGTCCTCGGGGTCCACCTCCTCAAAGAGATGTTCAACCTCACCGACGATGAAGCTCTGGAACAACTAGAGTTCAACCCTTCGGCAAGCTCAGGGCAGGCTCTGCTCTGGCACCACGCCCTGCGGCTGGACATCGAGGAGACCCACCTGCCCCAGAAGACCCTCCACAACTTCCGAGTTCGCCTGATGCAGCACGACGGTGGCTGGCTGGCTTTCCAGGAGACCACGGACCGGATCATCCAGGCGCTGGGCATACGCACCGGAAAGCAACGGCTGGACTCCACCCACATCATGAGCAACATCGCCACACTCACCCGGCTGGGCCTGTTCTGTGAGACGATGCGGTTGTTCCTGCGGGCCTTGCGCTGGGAGCACCCAGAGCTTCGCCCTGGGGTTCCGGAGGGCCTCCTAGGGCGCTATTTGAAGGAAGAAGACGAGGCGACCCACTACGAGGACGCCCGCACGGGGGAGGGTCGGCGACGCCTTTCGGTCTGTGCCCGGGACCTCTACCGGCTGGTGGACCGGTTCCATGGCACGACTGCTGCCCAGCTGGAGGAGTACCGGCTGCTGGAGCGGCTGCTGCGGGAGCAGTGCCATGTGGGCAAACACCAGGACGGGCGCCCCAGGGACGATGACGACGATGCTGGGGAATGCAAGGTGCCCGTGGCCTTGAAGGACCCGAAGCAGGTGTCCGCCGACTCGCTGCAATCGCCCCACGACCCGGATGTGACCTACAGCGGCCACAAGGGGAAGGGGTACGAGGTGCAGGTGGCGGACACCTGCCACGAGGAGAACGCCACCCAGCTCATCACCCACGTGGAGGTGACCCCCTCGAGTGGGAGCGACACCGACGTGAGCGTGCCGGTCGTTGACGGGCTCGCGGAGCGGAAGGTCCGACCGGACGAGCTCTTCGCCGACACGGCGTATGGGTCGGGCCGCAATGCCTTCGAAGCCTCGCGCCGGGGAACGGAACTGGTGAGCCCGGTGGCGGGGTCGGCGCCGGGGAACTCGCATGAAGGAGAGGGTGACGGACCACCGCCGCTCACCGCCGCGGACTTTCAGATCGACGTCACAGGGGAGCAGGCCACGGCGTGCCCCGCCGGCCACCCGTCCATCGAGGAGTACGAGCTGAAGGATGCGCCGGAGCGGGTAGAGGTCCACTTTGCCGGGACAACATGCGAGCCCCTGCCCCTTGCGATCCCGTTGCCCGGTGAAGCTGGACCGGCGTGCGGGGGCCTACGTCCTCAAGGCGGACCTGGTGAAGGTGAACATCGAGCGGCGCCGGAGGGCCGAGGCCACCGAGGAGTGGCGCAAGCGGTATGACATAAGGGCTGGTATCGAGGGAACGAACTCCGAGCTGAAGCGCGCCCACGGGCTTGGGCGCTTGCGGGTGCGAGGGGGCCGTCGGGTGCGGCTTGCCGTCTACCTGAAGGCGTTGGCGTGCAACTTCAAGCGGATGGTCCATGCACGCCTGGTGGAGATGGAGAACACGGCTCAGCGGGCGGTCGGGACGGTACCTGCGGTCGCGGCCGCATGAGGGCGCCGCTCCACAACTTCCACCGGGTGCCCTGAGCCACGGAAGGGGTACCGCAACGGGATCACGCTTGTCCTGAGCGCAGCAGATAGGGCGGTGAGGCCAGCAGCCGGCATCCCGTGGCCTCCTCCGCTCCAGACCACCTTCGCACGCCAGGGCTCATCTCAAACAGGCCTTGTTACGAGGGAATCAAGCCTTCTCCCGCCTTAGTTATGGACACATCAATCGTCGATGCCGCTCTGAGACTTCTGTCCTACAGACCGCGTAGCGAAACAGAGATACGGCAGAGGCTCTCAAGAAAGTTTCCACATCACCTCGTCGACGGGGCTATAGACCACCTCAAAAATCAGGGTCTCATCAACGACTCGGCCTTTTCCAGCTTTTGGCTACAAAGCAGAGAACGCAACAGGCCACGGGGGGCATCTACCATCCGATGGGAGCTTTTGAGGATGGGAGTGGCCACAGAAACGGTTGAAGCAGCATTAGAAGGGTTCGACGAAGAGCAGGCAGCCCTCCGGGCCGGAAACAAGGTGGCAAAAAGGTTCACCCACGGTGGTCCGAAAGACTTCAGGAGGAAGTTGACCGCTCATTTACGGCGGCGAGGCTTCGGCTCAGGAATAGTCAGGAATACTGTAGAGCACCTTTGGGAAGAGCTATTTAACCCGGTTCACGGCGATATAGCCACCGAGGGCCACGACCAGTAGACCGAAGAGATCCAATATGAATCCACTGGCCAATCCAGCAAGAACCATGCATACACCTGCGACGACCGCCAGACCGGTACCCCGTTTTCGGTTGCTCGTAGCGCTCACCGTCTCCCCGATGAGATAGCCCACTCCGATCCCCAGCAGCCACGCCGTAAATGGGACGGTCGAGGCCACCAGACCCCATATAACCCCACCGACTACCGCCACACCACCACCTGCCAGAGCGGCTCGAAGGTAGTATGAGGTCTTTACGTCATAGGTGGGGTGCTTGACAACGCGAGCACATTCCTGGCATCTGGCACCGACGGGAGTTTGAATCATACACTTGGGACAGATATACCGGCCACACCTCCCGCACCCCAGCCCCGTTTGGACATCAGGATGATAAGAGCACTGATGCAGCCCCAATTCCTGTTCCGCATGGGCCTCGTGGCGTTCTTCTGGCTGTGCCTGTTCCATTACCTATTGACGCTCCGATCTTTTTCCTTGGGCCGCCGGTGAACCCAATCCTCCCTCGCGGAGATATCCCTATCTTTTGTAACACGGTTGAGCAGCACAAGGCTAGTTGGCATGCCTTCTGGAAGGGGTGACCAATTGGATGTCAGTCGTTTCACGGCCACCAGCGCCAACAATCCGACACAGAACCAGGTAACAGCCATAGGTTCGCCGAATAGCAAGCTCCAAAAAGGAAGTAAGAGCAAAGAGATCAACACCCAGATTCCTGAGCTCCTAAAAATCACCCAACCTCCTACAGCAATTGCACCAAATAAGATTAGCTCACGATATGCCAAAGCCAGCAACACTCCTGAAGCCACCACAATTCCCCGGCCCCCGGTGAACTTGAGGAACAGAGACCAGTTGTGCCCGGCGATGGCCAAGAGGGGAGCACCTATCAATGCCGCCGAGGATCTTTCCAAGTCCAGTACGTATAAACCTATCCATACCGGAGAACCACCTTTGACGAATACCTCGAATAGTCCGAGGGGTATAGTCCAACTTTTGCCTACGTTGCAGAAGACATTTGAGCCTCCTACGTTGCCGCTGCCGAACTCGCGTATATCAATTCCTCTAACCAGCTTACCAATGATGTAAGCGGTAGGCACGGCGCCAATCAGGTAGGAATAAGCGTAAAGTGCAGCGAGTTCCATACTTTAATACGTTTCTGTCAATTGAACGGGTTTAAGGCCTGGCTGAAGCATGTTCCGTCGAGAGTCTCTCCAGCGCTTTGACCGTATCCAGACTCGGTCCCATGGACCCGGGCAACTGCTCGTTGGGTTTCCCCATAGCATGATAATCACTGCCTCCGCATGGCAAAAGACCATACCTCCTGGCGATCTCTGCTAGGTCTCGTATCTTGGCCGCTGAATACTCAGCGTAGTACACCTCCATACCAGCGAGTCCAGCCTCTTTAAGGTCTTTGAGCACAGGTTCGAGGTTGTCAATATGAACCGGATGGGCCAAAACGGCGGCTCCTCCCCAGCTATTTATCATCTTGATTGCTTCTGTGGGAGAAATTTTCTGCCGCTCAACATAGGCTGGCTTGTTTCTGCCTATGTACTTGTCAAAAGCCTCGTTGGTGTTGGCGATATACGCCTTTTCCAGCAACGCCAAGGCGATGTGAGGCCTGCCTATGGAGCCGTCGCCGGCGATCTCTTTGACCCGATCCCACTCGATATCAAACCCCATCTCCCGGAGCTTCTCTACCATCGCTCCCCCTCTGTCCAACCTGCGACGCCGGGCTTCCTCAAGGATCTCCTGGACTTCTCGATTGTCGTATTGGATAAAGTAGCCGAGGATGTGGATCTCATCCCCCGGAACCTGAGTACTGAACTCTATTCCGGGGATCACGGTCAACTCCGGGAATTTTTTGGCGGCTTCAAAGGCTTCCTCCAACCCATCGGTACAATCGTGATCTGTCACGGCAATGACCTTCAGGCCCTTTCCGGCGACAAAGTCAATCAACTCGGTTGGGCTTAGCCTGCCATCGGAAGCGATTGTGTGCATGTGAAGGTCAACCACATACATATCAGTCCACCATCCTATCTATTCGCTCTATATGTGTCGCACCGCCGGTATTTCCATCAATGTCCAACAAGACGGAGTTTAGTATTGCCGGGCCGTTCGGGACCGTCAAACGCTGGGGCATCTGAGTAAGAAATCGGTCGAGAACAGCACCGATATCGGACCCAATCACAGAATCACGTGGGCCGCACATACCGATGTCCGAAATATAAGCGGTGCCCCGAGGAAGGACTCTTGCGTCTGCCGTACCCACATGAGTGTGAGTGCCTACAACCGCACTGACCCGGCCGTCCAGGTACCAGCCCAAGGCTTGCTTCTCCGAAGTAGCTTCGGCATGAAAATCCACGATTATTATCTTGGGTTCGTTCGCCCCTTTAACCTCATTTAATATCTGATCCGCCATTTTGAAAGGACATTCCAGGGGTTCCATAAACACCCGCCCCATCAGGTTGATAATCATCGTTTCGCCCAGGATTATATAACCTCGGCCCGGTGTACCCGCGGGGTAGTTGGCAGGTCGGATCAAGGGCCATTCTTCGTTGATAAAGGGGACTATCTCCTTGTGTTTCCAGATGTGATTGCCGGAAGTAATCACATCCACCTCGTTGTCAAACAACTCATGGGCCGTCTCAGGAGTGACACCAAAGCCTCCCGCGCCATTCTCCCCATTGGCAATTACAAGGTCCAATCTCAGCTCCTCCCTGAGGTGAGGAACAAGCTCTCCAATGGCGTTTCTTCCGGGCTTCCCGACAACGTCGCCTATCACGAGGACACGCAAAAAACGCTCCTTCCACTCGAATCATAGATGGGCCACACAGTAATGATACTCAGGATGTAAAGCCTATCCTATACAACATAAAGACCAGGGGATGAACTCCACGTCCAACCCCCTGGTCTTTATGTTCCCAGTCACATATTTACCTGGCCGCGTCTTCGCCGCTTTATCTGGCGAACTCCACGGAGCGCTTCTCTCTGATAACCGTGACCTTAATCTGGCCTGGAAATACCAGGTCTTCTTCTACTTTTTTAGCAATGTCTCTGGCCAGTTCGGTGGCACCGATGTCGTCGATATCGTCAGGTTTAACCATGACGCGGACCTCACGCCCTGCCTGGATGGCGAAGGCCTTTTCAATGTTGGGGAAGCTATATGCCACCCCTTCCAATGCCTCAAGGCGTTTGACGTATTGTTCAACGGACTCTTTTCTAGCGCCTGGTCGTGCCGCGCTTATTGCGTCGGCCGCCGCAACGAGGAAGGCCTCTACAGAGCCCCTTTCCTCGTCGTGGTGTTCCATAATGGCTCTGTGTACCTCTGGATGGATACCATATTTCAAGGCAAGATCGGCGCCGATTTCCGCGTGGGGACCTGACACTTCATGGGTCAGTGACTTACCAATATCATGCAACAATCCCCCCGTCCTTGCCACTTCGATGTTCGCCCCTATCTCAGCGGCTAACATCGAGGCGATCACCGAGACCTCCACGGAATGCTGTAGCACGTTCTCGCCATAGCTATAGCGATATTTTAGACGGCCCAGTAGCTTCACTATTTCGACATTGAGGCCACTTACACCGGCGTCGAAGGTCGCTTGCTCGCCAGCTCTCTGCATTGTTTCTTCCATTTCCTCCTGGGTCTGAGCGACGACATCTTCGATCCGGGCAGGCTGAATTCTTCCATCCAAAACGAGTTTCTCGAGGGCTAGCCGCGCTGTTTCTCTGCGAACCGGGTCAAAACAGGAGACGGTAACAGCCTCCGGTGTGTCATCTATGATTACGTCCACCCCGGTAAGGGCCTCGAGGACCTTGACATTCCGTCCCTCACGGCCGATGAGACGCCCTTTCATCTCATCGTTAGGTAGACGCACCACCGACGTGGTGTGCTCCGAAGTTACAGTTGAGGCCAACCTATGGATGGCCGAAGTGATGACCTTGCGGGCTCTCTGGTCTGCTTCTTCTTTGATCTGCTGCTCGAACTCTCTGTAGCTGCGGGTAAGATCGTGTTTTATCTCACCCTCTGCTTTTTTGAACAGTATGTCTTTAGCTTCTGTAAACGAGAGCCGGGCAACCTCTTCAAGCTGCTTCAGGTGCTGATTCTTAAGGCTTCCCAGCTCTTCTTTGGCCGCATCTATGCTCTGTTCTTTCGCGGCCAAATTGTGTTCCTGGCTCTCTAAGGACTGCCCCTTGCGCTCCAGGTTCTCTTCTCGCTGGGTATTCCTTTGCTCTATGCGTTGGAGTTCCTTTCTTCTCTCCTTAAGCTCAGCTTCCACGGAAGAACGTGTTTTTAAGGCTTCCTCACGTGCCTCGAGGAGCGTCTTCCGCTTTTGCTCCTCAGCTTCAGCCAGGGTTTTTCGAGCTTCCTCTTTAGCAGCTTTTAAACGTCCAGCACCCGCTAGGTCGGCAAGGAATCTGAACGGGTTCATTGGACTCTCCTTTCCGCCTTAGCGTATTCAGTTTTCCGAGGCTCACGGCCTCACGTCAATCATACTTTCAGGTTGGATTGAGTGTCAAGCCAAATCGACGCCGCCAGGATGTGATTTGTAGCTGATGAGAAGGAGCCGCCCTTCCGGGTCGAACCTAGCCTGTCACCCAAAGTGGGTGTACAATCCCTGGTGTTTATTCGCATAAGCGAACGTGTCGACAGGAGTCTCAGGCGATGGATTACAAAATCACAGTGCTGCCGGGCGACGGAATCGGCCCGGATGTGATTGACCAAGGCGTAAAGGTCATGGTCAACATAGGGCAGAAGTACGGGCATGACTTCCACCTGAGTTACGACGAGATAGGCGGCATTGCGATAGACAAATACGGCGTGGCGCTAAGACCTGACAGCGTCGAGAAAGCCCGCCGGTCTGACGCCGTCCTCATGGGGGCTGTGGGCGGCCCTAAGTGGGACGACCCTAAGGCGGAAGTGCACCCGGAAGATGGACTTCTGCAAATCCGCAAAGGCCTTGGCGTGTTCGCCAACATCCGCCCGGTAAAAGTGTTCCCACAGCTAACGGACTCCAGCGTGTTGAAGCGCCACGTTCTTGAGAACGTGGATATAGTCGTCGTACGGGAGCTCACAGGTGGGCTGTATTACGGGCTGCCCAAACGTCGAAGAGAAACAAAACATGGCTGGACGAGTGTCGACACCTTGCGCTACAGCCAGCAGGAGATAGAACGCGTCCTGCGTGTTGGGTTCGAGCTGGCCAAGAAACGGCGAAAAAAGCTAACCTCCGTAGACAAGGCAAACGTACTGGAAACCTCCAGATTATGGCGGCAGGTGGCCAATGAGCTGGCCTCCCAATATCAGGGCGTGCACCTGGAGCACATGTTGGTGGACAACTGCGCCATGCAGCTTATCCAAAACCCCTCCAGGTTCGACGTCATCGTCGCCGAAAACACTTTCGGGGACATCCTGACCGATGAGGCGGCAGTCCTGTCGGCATCGATGGGCCTCTTGCCCTCAGCCAGCCTGGCCGGCATACCCCTGGAAGGCAAACGAACAGTAGGCCTGTATGAACCTATACATGGAAGCGCTCCGGATATAGCGGGAAAAGGCAGTGCCAACCCACTGGCGACCATACTTACGGTAGCTCTCATGATGCGTTACTCGTTAGGCCTCACCGAAGAGGCCTCACGGATCGAACGGGCGGTAGATTCGGCACTGGAAGACGGTTACCGCACACCCGATATCGCGACTGGCGATGGCTCGGAAGCCAAGATCACGCTCGTCGGCACATCGGAAATGGGCACGAGAGTGGTCGAGGCTATCTGAGTCTCTGGTTATTGAGCAGATCTCGTAGCGGCACCCAGCGTGCGGATATGGCGGTTTCCGACAGCGGTTATCAACGCCAACGCCACCAAGGCCCCACCTCCAATTCCGACCGCTGCCGGCGCGCTCCAGTAGTGGGCCACCAAAGAGGCTTCGAGTCCACCCAGAGCAACCAGACTCCACGCGATTGTCATAACGCCCATTACCCTGCCCCGGTATTCGTTTGGCACTAGGGTTTGAACCGCAGTCAAGAATGACATCGAATAGATGGATGAAGAAAACTCCGCGAAAAACAGCACAACCATCGATAGCTCGTAGAGCTGCAACTCAGACGTAATCGAGAACGTTACCAGGAATATCCCGAACATTAACAGGCCGCTGAGCAATATTTTACCGTTCACCCGCAACCTGCCAAAGTTGGCGGAGACAAGCACACCGGCCAAGGCTCCCAACCCAGCGGCGCCAAGGAGCAATCCGATTTTCTCGGCCCCAACGTCCAATACCTCGGTGGCGAACACCGGCATCAAAAACAAGTATGAAAAGCCAAAAAAGGCGGTCAGGTAGATCATCAGCGTGATGGACAGGTACAAAGGTTCCCGTTTGATAAATGAAAATCCCGAAACCATCTCCCTGAAAACAGTCCCCCGGGGCCGCTCGATACGGGGGACCTTTAGTGTCTGGGCCAGAAGAGAAAGCACTACAAAGCCACCAGCACTGACAAATATTGCCGCTGCGATGCTGGCCCGGCCGACAATGACCCCCGCTGCCGCCGGAGCGAGGACCCGCATGCCGGTCCACGAAAGTTCAACAAGGGTGACGGAATTGGCTATGGCCTTCTTCTCCACCAAGAGTGGATAAACAGCAACCCGTATAGGAATATCGAAAGTCTGGAAAGTAGACATTAGAAAGGCTACGAGCAAGACGTGCCACGGTTCGACTCTATCGGTCAGAACCAGTACTGCAAGAGCCGCGACAACGACCGCTGTGAGAGATTGGGTGAACCCAATAATTCGTTGAGGGCTAAACTTGTCGGCGACTACCCCACCAAAAAGGCCCATTGCAACGCCCGGTGCTGCGATACATGCCGTCACATACCCGATGTAACGGGCATCTTCTCCAGTCTCTTGGAAAATGAGCCACCCCAGAGAGAAACCCATCAGCATCTGAAGTCCGGTTACAGATGTGAAGTGACCCAGGAGGAACCTGCGAAATTCGGGGTATTTCAGTGCGCTGGGAGTCTGCAGCTTGCTTAATAGTGAGGTTCGACGCTGGGACGCTGAAATGCTGCTAGCCGTGTCGGTTTTCTTCAACTCTTGCATTATAAATAGCAGCGAGACCTGTCTTATCCGGAGACCTCGGCAACTATACCACGACGCAACAGAGGATTAATCCGTAAACTCGGCTCCGACCCACGTTGCAGTCGGTCGATTCGAATCCTATGATACGTAAGGCCGTTACCAGCCTTCAAAGCGATGGATTCCGTCGCTTACGGCACCTGAACCAGCACCGCTCATAAAGGATATCTTTGAGACCTGCCCGGCAAATCCCACCAGCTACTCGCGTACGAACCGTGTTTTATGGCTGGTGGCTGGTGGGCATCGCCGGATTCGTAATTCTTATAAGCACTCCTTTCGCCACGGGCATCTCGGCCTGGTTTGTCGTGCTCAGACACGGGGATAACTTCCCCTCCTGGAGCGCAGGCGAGCTAGCGTGGGCATACGCCCTAACAAGGGTGCAAACGGGACTGATGGGTCCAATGGTCGGTATCCTAATCGAACGTTTCGGACCCAAAAGGATGAACTTCCTTGGCCTGGTCATTTCCGGCTTCGGGTTCCTCCTGTTCAGCCAGGTCCATGAGCTATGGCATTTGTACCTTGCGTTTTTGGTCATTAACGCAGGCACGTTCATGGGCACGTGGAACGCGATGATGACCGCCCTCAACAGTTGGTTTATTCGGCGAAAGACGATGGCGATGGCGATGGCCTCGGAGGGTAGAGCTCTGGGAGGTGTGGTGCTGATTCCGGCCCTGGTATGGGCAATAGACCCCGACGCAGAAAGGTTCGGATGGCGAGCGACGACAGCAGGAATAGGATTTTTCCTTATGCTGATCGCCTTTCCCCTATCCCGCCTCGTTCGTAACAGGCCCGAGGACTATGGACAGCATCCAGATGGCGACGAGCTACCCCCCCCCGCTTCGATTCCGCAGAATCCGGTGCAAAGCCCATCGCGAACTTCCGAGCAACCCCTTCCAACCTGGCGAGAGGTATTCAGGAGCCGGTTATTCTGGCTGATCACCCTCGGGCATACGTCTTTGGCCATGGTCATGGTCTCGATACACGTTCACCTCGGCTTGATGCTTGAAGAACGCGGCCTCTCCCTTCAGATGATCGGCTGGGTGGTCTCGACTTATATGGCGATACAGGCAATAACCACCCTGGTCGGAGGCTACATAGGAGACCGGATGCCGATACATCTGGCGGTCTCAGGTTTTGCGATGGTACAGGCTTTATCGGTCTTTGTTCTGGTATTTCTGGCAGACAGCCCAGCAACAGCCATTCTTTTCGCAATCGTTCTTGGTTTAGGGCATGGGGGACGTAACCCTTTAACTGCGGCGATCTGGAGTGTTTATTACGACCGCCGTGCATTCGCCAGAGTGACTGGCATGGCTATGATGCCATTGAGTTTAGGGCTGTTTGGTGCTCCCCTATTCGCCGGTTACATGTTCGATGCAACCGGGAATTACGACGTTCCATTCTTGACCGTCGGAACCCTTGCCTTGATTGGGTCCAGCCTCTTTCTCTTTTTGGGTGCCCCACCCTCTCGAAAAACAGCACAGGCGGTGGCCGACCTGAAATAGGCCATCTTAGACGACCACCAACTCTTCTTCTGACACAGAACCATCTACTATCATGAACGCTCTCATCTGCGGGCGTTCCTTATCCGTTAGAGACACTATGATGTAGTATGCCTCCGGCCAGGCTGCAAGGCGGATGTCAGTGGACGACGGGTAGGCTTCTGAGTGGGTATGGGAGTGGTACACAGCTCGATGCTCCCAATTGTTGTCTTCCATTTCATTCCACACCGGGAGTAATTCCTTTGGATCCCAGCTAAACCGGTAGGGACTGTTCTCCACGTTGGTCATTCGATAAAGCTGACTGAACTCACCATCCTCACCTGCAAGGATGCCGCAGCACTCGATGGAGTCGTCCTCGAGTGCGTGATCTATTATCTTCCGATACAAACGCTTGTCGAGACGGACCAAATCGTATCCTCCATTCTCACTAGCTCTAAATTAACCCAATGTTCCAGACCTGGGCAACCCTTTGCGAAACCTGGCCAGGCTCAGCGTCGTAATAAAGTATAATCTCTAATAGTGCTCCTCTGGTCTAACAACATGTTGAAGCGGTCTCTTTTAGCCCTTTGTTTACTGGCAGTCAGCCTGGCCTTGTTGAAGGTGTCGGTAGCTGTCGCGGCCGGCGACGAAATCCGGGTCATAACCAACGAGAGCCTGGTTAGATTTCCCAGCGACCTGATATTCAACCTGGAGGTCGAAGGTGACCAGGAGATAGTAGAGATCAAGCTGTACTATCGGACTGCGCCCAACGGCATATGGACATATACATATCCCGAGTTCCGTCCTTCGAACCATTTGGAGGCCAGCCTGGACATTATGACCTCGGGGCTTAACTATCTGCCTCCGGGAGCCGAGATCGAATACTATTATTCCATCAGGGACACCAACGGCAATACATTCTATACGGATCTCGAACGATTCGTATTTATAGATAGCAAATTCGAATGGCAAACAGCCCAAGCCGGGCCCCTGACCATATACTGGCACGGCTTGGCCGCAGACCGAGTCCAACAGGTAGCCGCTTCAGTCGAAACGTCACTGACCGACATCGCCGACCTGCTTGACGTAGGATTAGAGACTCCCATCCGTGGCGTAATTTATAACTCCCGTTCCGAGGCGGCGGAAGCCCTTCCGTTCCAGAGTAGGACAACGGCCGAGGGGCAGGTGTTTCAGGGTTTCGCCTTCACAGAAATGAGAACTTTTGTTGGTCTGGGGTTGGACTCGAGGCTCATTGTCCACGAGTCGGCCCATCTGCTTCTAGGAGATGCCACCGGGTCCCCGGGCGCTCGGGTTCCGGCCTGGGTAAACGAGGGATTCGCCACCCACGTGGAGCCGGGAGCTCCGAACTACAGGCGTTTGTTTCCCTCGGGCGTTCCCAGAGACCTGATGCCGTTGAGGCATATGTTCTCCATCCCTGGAACGGCTGGCGACATCCGAAATTTTTACCGAAAAGCCGAGAGCGTAGTCGGATACCTGATAGATAGCGAAGGTCCGGACCGCTTCAAGTCGTTTGTGGATACGCTAGACCAAGGTATAAGCGCCGACCCTGCACTGCGGACCAACTACGGTTTTGGGCTAGACGAGCTCGACCGAAGATGGCAATCGACCTCAGCCAAGTGCCCCAAGGTTTCGCTAGAGACAACAGAGCGCCTTTCGCCAGCACAGGCACATTCATTATCGGAGCCCTCGCTCTGGCCCTTCTGGCAGTCGTTACCATTACGTTAATGGGGAGACGAATAAGGCGCATGGCCGCCGGGGCTTATGGGGACGACGGACTGACGGATGAGGAGTGGGAAGAACGGCCCTGATCACCTTTGTCGCACTATCCTTCCGGACTTGCAAAAGTATTGACACCATCCTAGAAAGAGTCTAATATTTAGTCTCTTGCCGATTCCGATCGGGCAGAGGCGGTATCGTTTCCGACCGATTTGACGGGGCAAGCTGTACCTTAACAATTGGATAGTGGAAGGAAGGTAAGGTTACTGATAGAGAGTTTGATCTTGGCTCAGGGTGAACGCTGGCGGCGCGCCTAATGCATGCAAGTCGAGCGAGCCAGTCCCGCTTCGGCGGGACAACGGAAAGCGGCAGACGGCTGAGTAACGCGTGAGTTACCTGCCCTTTGGTGGGGTAAAACCCCGAGAAATCGAGGCTAATACCGCATAAGATCCTCTAGCTCTGGCTAGAGGAAGAAAGTGCTCTTCGGAGTTACGCCAGAGGAGGGGCTCGCGTCCTATCAGGTAGTTGGTGGGGTAAAAGCCTACCAAGCCTATGACGGGTAGCTGGTCTGAGAGGGCGACCAGCCAGAGGGGGACTGAGACACGGCCCCCACTCCTACGGGAGGCAGCAGCAGGGGATCTTGGGCAATGGGCGAAAGCCTGACCCAGCGACGCCGCGTGGAGGATGAAGGCTTACGGGTTGTAAACTCCTTTTCCGAGGGAAGAGTAAGGACGGTACCTCGGGAATAAGCCCCGGCTAACTACGTGCCAGCAGCCGCGGTAATACGTAGGGGGCAAGCGTTACCCGGATTCACTGGGCGTAAAGAGCGCGTAGGTGGCCAGGCAAGTCTCCTGTGAAAGCTCCCGGCTTAACTGGGAGAGGTCAGGGGATACTGCTTGGCTCGAGGGCAGTAGAGGAAGGTGGAATTCCCGGTGTAGCGGTGAAATGCGTAGATATCGGGAGGAACGCCAGTGGCGAAAGCGACCTTCTGGGCTGTTCCTGACACTGAGGCGCGAAAGCGTGGGTAGCAAACCGGATTAGATACCCGGGTAGTCCACGCCCTAAACGATGGATGCTGGGTATTGGGGGTATCGACCCCCCCTGTGCCGAAGCTAACGCGATAAGCATCCCGCCTGGGGAGTACGGCCGCAAGGCTAAAACTCAAAAGAATTGACGGGGGCCCGCACAAGCGGTGGAGCGTGTGGTTTAATTCGATGCTAAGCGAAGAACCTTACCAGGGCTTGACATGTTGGTAGTAGGAACCCGAAAGGGTGACGACCCGTAGCAATACGGGAGCCTTCACAGGTGCTGCATGGCTGTCGTCAGCTCGTGCCGTGAGGTGTTGGGTTAAGTCCCGCAACGAGCGCAACCCTCGCCGTTAGTTACACTCTCTAGCGGGACAGCCCCCCACAAGGGGGAGGAAGGTGGGGATGACGTCAAGTCAGCATGGCCCTTACGCCCTGGGCTACACACACGCTACAATGGCCGGTACAATGGGTTGCGAAAGCGCGAGCTGGAGCCAATCCCACCAAAGCCGGCCCCAGTTGGAATCGCAGGCTGCAACTCGCCTGCGTGAACGTGGAATCGCTAGTAACCGCAGGTCAGCACACTGCGGTGAATACGTTCCCGGGCCTTGTACACACCGCCCGTCACGTCATGGAAGCCGAGAACACCCGAAGTCGCTGAGCTAACCCGCCAATTGGCGGGAGGCAGGTGCCGAGGGTGGGCCCGGTGACTGGGACGAAGTCGTAACAAGGTAGCTGTACCGGAAGGTGCGGCTGGATCACCTCCTTTCTAGGGAGTCGAGGCGTGGCTTCATTTGGGTGGCTTTGCCGCCCGAGGTTGTCAGGTCCACCTCCTAGGTCGTTCGGTGGGTGCTCTGTCTGGAGGTAGAACCGGTTGAGTTTTGCTCCCGGGGAAATTCAAAAGGCAGTTCCCTGAGAAAGCCCATCGCTTCATTTTGGAAAATGCCTTCCTTCCACTATCCAGAGGCTAAGGTACAGTCGTTTTTAAAAGCCGGGCCGATTTTTTCGGCCCGGCTTTCTCTTTGTCTCATGGTTCGATCCTTCAAGGGGAAAGACGAAGGACTCACCATAACAGTGAAAAGAGGGTGTCCAGAGGGGGAACCCATCTGGTGGGGGTTTGGGGGACAATGCGGGCGGAAATAAGGCGCCCAATCCGCTCAGGCGGAAGGACGAAGGGATCACCATGAACGGTCCGGTAATATCCGGGAGGTTTGCAAAAGGTTCTAACCTCCGGGATAATATCCCAGATTTAGCTATGTTAATCTCACCCGTGCCCATAAAGTTAAGGAGGATAGGTGCGAAACCTCTGGAATGACGCCGAAACCGCCAAGATGGATGACCTGGACCTGCTGGTATATCAGAGCCGTTTGATCGGAGCCGATACGTCACTGGTCGTCTGGGGCGGCGGAAATACATCAATAAAGACAACCGAGAAGGACCACCTGGGCCGAGACACTGAAGTAATGATGATCAAGGGCTCTGGGTCAGACATGAAGTCCATCGAACGGAAGCACTTCCCAAGTCTCCGACTACAGGAGGTGATTCCGCTTTTCCAGAGCGATGCGATGTCGGACGAGGATATGGTTGCCTACCTCGCTAAATGCATGCTGGACTCCGGCGCTCCAAGGCCATCCATAGAGACTCTGCTTCACGCTTTCCTTCCCTTCAAAAGCGTCGCCCATTCCCATGCAGACGACGTCGTAGCCTTGACCAATAACAAAGATTCGGAAGACGTCTTGTACAAGGTGTACGGCGATCGAGTCGCAGTCGTCGAATACATAAGACCTGGATTCCTCCTATCGAAAAAAGTAGGCCAGGCGGTACAGGACAACCCGAAGCTCGAAGGCGTCGTGCTGATGAATCATGGGTTGTTCACCTGGGCAGACACCACCAAAGCCGCCTATAACATTCACGTCGACCTGGTGACCGAGGCAGAGGACTACGCCAAGGTGCAGGCCGTGGGCAAAAAAGTGTTCGGGAGTCTAAAGCAACGACCTCTCGACACCGAACGCCGTCATCAAGTGGCTGCTGCCATCGCCCCGACTCTCAGGGGACTTGTGAGCAGAGGCAAGCGATCGGTGCTCCGATATGACGATGCCGACGACGTGTTGGGCTTTGTAGGCTCGGAAAAAGGCCAGAGCCTGAGCGGCGTAGGGCCGGCGACGCCAGACCACTTGATCCAGACCAAGCAGAAGCCGTTATGGGTCGAGGCGAAGGACCCGGAAGACGTTACATCCACACTCGACTCCCTCCGACGGGGCATCGAGAGATATGCAGAAGTCTACGGTGGCTGGTACAGCAAATACGGCAGCGCCGCTGAGCCGATGCTCGATCCTTATCCGAGGGTGGTCCTGGTGCCCGGAGTGGGGGCGTGGACCACGGGCAAGGATGCCCGTGGAGCCCTAATCACCGGCGACATATACCACCACACGATAGGTGTTCTTCACTCGTCTCAGTCGGTCAGCGAATATACTTCCCTGACTGACAAAGACGCTTTCGAGGCTGAATACTGGCCTATGGAGTTGTATAAGCTGACGCTTGCCCCACCAGAGAAGAGCCTGGCCCGACGGGTCGCACTGGTCACCGGCGCAGCTCACGGCTTGGGCCAGGCCATCGCCCAACGGCTGGCTGCAGAGGGCGCCCACGTGATGGTCACAGATATAGATGGGGAAAGTGCTCAGGTAGTGGCGGAACAAATCAATAAGTCCCAGGGATATGGGAGGGCAGCGGCTTGCGGATTGGACGTGACAAGTGAGAAGGAAGTCGCGGCCGCTTTCCAGCAGGCAAGACTGACCTACGGAGGTCTGGACATCCTGGTATCCAACGCCGGGATCGCCCCGGTCGGCGCAATCGACGAGTTGGATTTGCGAGATTGGCAGCGAGCCATCGACGTCAACGCGACCGGTCACTTCCTTGTATCCAGAGAGGCTGTTAGGCTGATGAAGGAGCAGGGCCTGGGCGGAAGCATCGTGTGCGTCGGTACCAAAAATGTTACTTCGCCGGGAAAGGACTTCGGCGCCTACAGCGCCTCCAAGGCCGCCCAAGTGCAACTCGCCAGGGTGCTGGCAATCGAAAACGGCGAGTTCGGGATTCGCTGCAACGTGGTCAATCCGGATGCGGTGTTTCAGGGCTCAAACCTCTGGTCGAAAGAGGTGCGTGAGCAGAGGGCCCAGGCCCATGGTATAGGTATGGACGCACTGGAGGACTTTTACCGGCAGCGAAACCTACTCAAAGAGCGGATAACGGCTGAGGACGTGGCGGAGGCGGTCCTGTTCCTGGCCAGCGACGTTTCGGCGAAGACGACTGGGGCCATGATTCCCGTGGATGGTGGGCTGAAAGACGCCTTTCCCCGCTAAGCCTGGCGGCTCTGAAATCAGGAGGCTGTAACATGCCTGCATGCCCACAATTCGGTCCCGATGGGGATATGTAAGACGATGTCTGATGAAAGCAGGGTGACCTATGAAGCCTTCCTCAGCATCGCCGAGGCGGCCGGGCTTGACACCTCGGACGGTAACCACATGGACGAGCTCTATAAGTTCGTCCTGGCCGCGGTGCCGGGACGAGATGCCTTCGCGAAGCTCGACTTCACGGGAATAGAGCCCACCTCTGTGTTCAGCCTCGTTCAAGAGTAGCAGCCGTGGACCCAACCGAACTCTGCTACCTCAGCGCCGGCGAGATGGGCCGTCTGATCCAGACTAAACAGGTCTCTCCCGTTGAAGTCGTAGAAGCCCACCTATCCCGTATCGACTCCCTGGAGCCTATATTAAACTCCTTCATCACCCTTGTGCCCGATCAAGCCATCGCAGCCGCTCGCCGAGCTGAACGGGAGATCAAGAAAGGCAAGTATAGGGGCCCGCTCCACGGGGTCCCATTTGCCCTCAAGGACCTGTTCTACGTGAATGGCATTCGCAATTCGTCTGGTACCAGACTATTCGACGATTTCATACCAACATTCGACTCCACAATTGCCACCACGTTCAAGGAGGCTGGAGCCGTCTTCCTGGGAAAGCTAAACTTACACCAGTTGGCCTATGGCCCCACAGGAGAAAACCCGGACTACGGCCACATGCACAACCCCTGGAACCCAGAGCTGATAGCCGGGGGCTCCAGCGGCGGCTCAGGATCGGCGGCGGCCGCCGGTGAGTGCCCGTTGACCATGGGAAGCGATACCGGGGGTTCTATTCGTATCCCCGCCGCCCTTTGCGGTATCGCCGGCCTCAAACCTACGTACGGGCGGTTAAGTCGCCACGGTATCGCGGCCCTGTCCTGGTCTCAAGACCACGCCGGGCCGATGACCCGGGCGGTGGAAGACTGCGCGCTGGCAATGAATGCGGTCGCGGGATATGATCCCAAGGACACGTCATCGGTAAAGATCCCGGTCCCCGATTACGCCAAAGCGCTTACGGGCGACATCCGGGGCCTAAAGGTCGGAGTACCCAAGGAATACTTCGAGACGGCGCCGGACCCTCAAGTCGAAGTGGCGGTGCGTAAAGCATTCGGTGTGCTCGAGGAACTTGGAGCGATTATTACCGACGTTTCATGGCCTATGTACCACGAGTCCCTCGCTATAGCCAATACGATACTGTTGGCCGAAGGGGCGGCCAGCCTCGGCGAGCTGGCCCGTACTCAGGGCCCGCATCTCTACCCGCCGGTCCGCCTGCGCATCGAGGCAGGATTCTTTGTTTCTGCGGCCGACTACCTCCAGGCCCAGAGGGCCCGTGTGCTGTTCATACGCGATAGCCATGAGTTGCTGAGTAAAGTGGACGTGCTCGCGGGCCCTACCCTACCGGTGACGGCCTATAAGATCGGTGCCCAGGAGATCAAGGTAGGAGACCAGATGGCAGGCCCGGTCACGGCGTTGACCCAATACACACGGCCTTTCAACCTCAACGGGTTTCCGGCTATCACGGTGCCCTGTGGTTTCTCCGACGAGGGGTTACCTGTTGGCCTGCAGCTTGCCGGGAAGCCTTTCGACGAGGAGACATTGCTGCGGGTCGCCCACGCCTACGAGCAGGCCACCGACTGGCACAAACGCCACCCGCCGTTGTAGGCTGGGCAGGACGGATCAGCTACAGGCCTTGCCAGTAGCGACGGCCCTGGAGCTTGACGACTCGCCCGAAGCGCTGTTGGGGTTTGAAATGGCCCGCCCCTACTATTGCCCCGTCCTGTTCCCATCTGTCCAACATGGCTTCGCGGTTTCGCCGGCTCAGTTGCTTGTCCCAATCGGGTCGAGCGCACCAGCCAGGCTCCTGCACCTGTACCGGAACGTGGACCAGGTCGCCGACCAAGGCGGCGTTTTCTCCTGAGGAGGTTATAGATACGACGATGTGTCCAGGTGTGTGCCCGGGCGCGGGAAGTGTGCGCACGTCGCCCGTTATCGTGTAGTCGCCCTCGATCAGGTCCATGACCCCGAGGGCTTCGAGAGGGACCACGCAGTCCCTGACCATCGCAGCCTCGGCTTTCATTGAAGGAGAGTGGATGTGATCCCAGTCCAATTTGGGCACCAGGTAGCGGGCGTTGGGGAACGCGGGGACAAGCCCGCTGTCGCTTTGCGAAAGGTTCCAACCGACATGGTCGCCGTGCAGGTGGGTGTGAACGACTGTAGTAATATCTCCAGGGTTGATTCCCTGTTGTGACAAAAGGTCCAGGAGTTGACCCCCGCCATTCCCTTGAGTGGGATGGGGCCCGGGCCCGATTCCGCTGTCCACCAGTATCAACTGATCGCCGGAACGGATAACAAAGCATCCGAAGTAAAGCTGGATCCTTCCGTTATCCAGGAACTCGGCTCTGTAAGGCTCCCAGTCTTCCAAAGGGATGTCGGGGAAAAACAGGGGCGGAGCATAAGCGGGAGGGACCAAGTCGACGAAGGCCATGACCTCGACGTTGCCTACGGTAATTCGGTCAGCCATTGGGGGTCAGTATTTGATCAGGGAGAAGACGTCGTAGCCGTTGAGGCGGTTTCTGCCCTCAAGCTCGGTGAGTTCGATGACCAGGGCCATGCTCTCCACGTGACCACCGGACTGCTCCACCAGTTGAGCGGTGGCCGCCAGTGTGCCCCCGGTTGCCAGGAGGTCGTCGACCACCAGAACGTTATGGCCGGGCGAGATGCCGTCCTTGTGCATCTCGACGACGTTGGTCCCGTACTCGAGGTCGTACTCGGCCATGTTGGAGTCGGCCGGCAGCTTGCCCTGCTTACGAGCGGGCACGAACAGCCTCTCCATCTTGTAGGCCAGGGCAGCGCCGAATATGAACCCACGGGCTTCGATACCGACCACCGTGTCAATCTGCTTGTTTGCGTATCGGTCAGCGAAGGCATCGACAACGTAGCGAAAGGCTGCGGGCTCTTTTAACAGGGGGGTGATGTCCTTGAACAGGATTCCAGGTTTGGGAAAATCCGGAATGTTTCTGATGTAGGGCTTTATGTCCATCCAAGTCCCTCCAGAGATGCCAGAGCGATGGTGTTTAGCAGTGTAGAGAAGGGGGTTCGCTCAGTCAAGCAGCGGCCCAATCGTATGGGCAGCTGATAAGTGAAGCCACCCCGAGCCTCCGGTGGGCATACACTTCCCTGCCTGGTATTTCGCGCAGGCAAGTCTATGTGAAACCTCTCTACGATTCTCGAACCAAGTACAGGAAAATAGGTTCCAGAGTTTCAATGTTACGGCATGACAACCGCATGCCGCCGATTCAGGAGGAAAGATGTTCTATTTCAAGAGTTGATTCCCTCGTAACAAGGCCTGTTTGAGATGAGCCCTGGCGTGCGAAGGTGGTCTGGAGCGGAGGAGGCCACGGGATGCCGGCTGCTGGCCTCACCGCCCTATCTGCTGCGCTCAGGACAAGCGTGATCCCGTTGCGGTACCCCTTCCGTGGCTCAGGGCACCCGGTGGAAGTTGTGGAGCGGCGCCCTCATGCGGCCGCGACCGCAGGTACCGTCCCGACCGCCCGCTGAGCCGTGTTCTCCATCTCCACCAGGCGTGCATGGACCATCCGCTTGAAGTTGCACGCCAACGCCTTCAGGTAGACGGCAAGCCGCACCCGACGGCCCCCTCGCACCCGCAAGCGCCCAAGCCCGTGGGCGCGCTTCAGCTCGGAGTTCGTTCCCTCGATACCAGCCCTTATGTCATACCGCTTGCGCCACTCCTCGGTGGCCTCGGCCCTCCGGCGCCGCTCGATGTTCACCTTCACCAGGTCCGCCTTGAGGACGTAGGCCCCCGCACGCCGGTCCAGCTTCACTGGGCAACGGGATCGCAAGGGGCAGGGCTCGCATGTTGTCCCGGCAAAGTGGACCTCTACCCGCTCCGGCGCATCCTTCAGCTCGTACTCCTCGATGGACGGGTGGCCGGCGGGGCACGCCGTGGCCTGCTCCCCTGTGACGTCGATCTGAAAGTCCGCGGCGGTGAGCGGCGGTGGTCCGTCACCCTCTCCTTCGTGCGAGTTCCCCGGCGCGAGGCTTCGAAGGCATTGCGGCCCGACCCATACGCCGTGTCGGCGAAGAGCTCGTCCGGTCGGACCTTCCGCTCCGCGAGCCCGTCAACGACCGGCACGCTCACGTCGGTGTCGCTCCCACTCGAGGGGGTCACCTCCACGTGGGTGATGAGCTGGGTGGCGTTCTCCTCGTGGCAGGTCTCCGCCACCTGCACCTCGTACCCCTTCCCCTTGTGGCCGCTGTAGGTCACATCCGGGTCGTGGGGCGATTGCAGCGAGTCGGCGGACACCTGCTTCGGGTCCTTCAAGGCCACGGGCACCTTGCATTCCCCAGCATCGTCGTCATCGTCCCTGGGGCGCCCGTCCTGGTGTTTGCCCACATGGCACTGCTCCCGCAGCAGCCGCTCCAGCAGCCGGTACTCCTCCAGCTGGGCAGCAGTCGTGCCATGGAACCGGTCCACCAGCCGGTAGAGGTCCCGGGCACAGACCGAAAGGCGTCGCCGACCCTCCCCCGTGCGGGCGTCCTCGTAGTGGGTCGCCTCGTCTTCTTCCTTCAAATAGCGCCCTAGGAGGCCCTCCGGAACCCCAGGGCGAAGCTCTGGGTGCTCCCAGCGCAAGGCCCGCAGGAACAACCGCATCGTCTCACAGAACAGGCCCAGCCGGGTGAGTGTGGCGATGTTGCTCATGATGTGGGTGGAGTCCAGCCGTTGCTTTCCGGTGCGTATGCCCAGCGCCTGGATGATCCGGTCCGTGGTCTCCTGGAAAGCCAGCCGGCCACCGTCGTGCTGCATCAGGCGAACTCGGAAGTTGTGGAGGGTCTTCTGGGGCAGGTGGGTCTCCTCGATGTCCAGCCGCAGGGCGTGGTGCCAGAGCAGAGCCTGCCCTGAGCTTGCCGAAGGGTTGAACTCTAGTTGTTCCAGAGCTTCATCGTCGGTGAGGTTGAACATCTCTTTGAGGAGGTGGACCCCGAGGACGGTCTGCACCGCCCGGTTGGGACGGCCGTTGTCCACGCAGTACATGGGAGCAAAGCGCTCCTCGTCAATCAGGGGGAGCGCCTCGTTTCGGAAAACCTCGGCCCAACTTCTCTCCAGGCGCTTAGCCTTCTTCGGCGTCACCAGGAACTGGGACTGCCAGAGGCTCTCTTGCGGGTCTCGTATTCGGAACATCCTCCCCTCCCTCGGCCAGGCGCAGCGCCCACGACCTTTTATTACATTATCCCCACCTTGCCCAGGCTGGCGAGGGGTTTTTACGAACAAATCAAGGTTGCCCACGCTGCTCCGGAGATCTCTTCCAAGACAGCGATACATTCGGCCCCTATGTGAATTGCGCGCAATGCGGGTTCCACAAGGACATTCCGGATGGCAGCGCCCCGATGGCTATGGTCTCGGCACAGGCCATGGTTGCTGAGTTGACCGAACTCGCTGCATAGCTGACCAAGCCTACCAGCGTAGCCGCTGATAGTTTTCTTGACACCCTCGGCGCCGGAGCCTATGCTGCGTTTAAGATCAACTTTGGCAGCTTTCGTCCTCGCGCCTCTCCATGGATGCACCCAAGGATATCCCACATTTAACAGGCGACCGTCTCTTAAGCAAGGCAGGCTTGCATCGCCTGCTCGACGAACTCGATGCCACGGTCGTTACCAACCCCAGAACCCTGTACGCCACCCCAGAAACCCGCGACCTCTCTGCATTTTCTTCCGAAAAATGGGTTGCCCATTTGAGCGAAGTCGCTTCGTATGTGGAGATGTTCCGTTGACTACGTGCGAAATGCCAAAGATCCAAACTGGCAACAGGCAGGCCACCGGGAACGCCAGAGGGGATAGCGACAGGCTTTTCACATAAGCTCCCATGTGCTATAAAGGCGCACAGGAAGTGTCTGATATGACATCAAATCGCAAGAATATCCAGGTGAGAAGTGCCGGCGGGCGAATCGGCCGCGAACTATGGGTTATCAGGAGCCGACTACTAGGGCACTTACGGACGTCACTCATCACAGGCCTCCTGCTACTGATCCCTGTGGCGTTCACGTATGTGATCGTCAAGTTTCTGTTCGATCTAGCAGATGGGGTCCTTCGCCCGTGGATATCTTGGATTTTGGAGCAGTTCGGCATAGATTTATCGTTGCCTGGGCCGGGCATCGTCGCGGCGGTACTTTTGGTCTATTTAACCGGAGTAGTCTTCGCTTATAAGCTAGGTCGCGGAATCCTTCAATGGGTTCAATCGTCTGTTTTGAAAATTCCATTTGTCGGTACGATATATTCGGCGAACAGGCAACTAATCGAGTCTTTTTCCGGAACTAACGCGACCGGTTTCAAGAGGGTTGTGCTAGCTCAATTTCCCAAGCCAAATACCTGGAGTATCGGATTCCTCACAGGTATCGTCGAGGTGGAAGGGGTCGGCAAAAGACTTGCCGTCTACGTACCCACGGCCCCGTTACCCAATTCGGGATTCGTTGTAATGTTGCCGCCAGATGAGGTTCTGGACACAGATCTGACCGTACCAGAGGCCATGCAACTGATCTTCTCCGGAGGCCTCATATCACCCAAGAGCATCAAGACCTCGAAAGTCGATATGGACGAATTCGAAAAGCAAGTGGAACTGATCCACTCACCCCAAAGCGGGTTCGGAGTGCATTTTAGGGAAACATTTACAGAAAGTTTGTCCAAGGCGAGCCGGGCAACCCGTTTACCCGCGAAGGCCATACGGGAATCGACAGTCAACGCACTCAGATTGGTTCTGAGATCTGACATGAAATCGGATAAACCAGCCAGGGAAGCGGTGATAGGAGCTATTCATGCCACGAGGGTGGAAGGCACAACCTCGGTAAAAGAGACCGTGATAGGAGTTATCCAAGGCGTTAAAGAGGCAGAACAAGCGACGGAGAACCTCATTTATAACGCCGTCGCAGGAGCAATCCAGGGCTCAAAGGAAACAGGAGGCAACCCGGTCAAGGCATGCCAGGAAGCCGCCGAAGGGGCTGTGCTTGCTTCCATATCGGTCGGTATGCCGATAGATGTCACTATTCTGCAGATAACCCGCGGCGCGATGGATGCCGCAGAACAGCTGGAAATCGACATTGAAGATGTTGCGGGGGCTACCATCAAAGGGTTAGTCGAGGGTATCAACGGTATTCATGGGAACGTCATTCAGGGGTCGATCAGCGCCGCTCTTGAGCTTATGGAGAGGGCAGCACAAAGTGAAAGCGACCTGGGGAAGTTCGCTAGAAAGGTTCTCGAAGGTGCGATCGAAGCCGGAGGAACATCCAGAGGGGATGCCGAGAAACTGGCCCATTCAGTCGCCAGCACGATGGTTGAAGCCGCCTACAACATAGATGAGTCCACCGGCGAAAGAGTTGCCGACGCATTGACTGGTAACGTCGGAGGGATGGAGTTGACCATTCGTCAGGCTTTTGGAGACTAGCTGGAAACAGCTCCGGGCATCCAGACCATGATTGGCCGTTCAGCGCCTCTCTTGGGCCTAACTTTCTGCCGGCTTGTGCGACAATTTGACAAACAAGGGAAGTTCTGCTTTAGTGAGCAGTGTTACCAAGGACTAAATCACTTGTTTTAGAAAGGCGGGCATCATGCCATTAGGAAATCTGGGGAAGAGTGTGAAGGACGCATTGCTCGGGACGGTCAAGGGTGCGGGGGACGTAGTGGGAAACACAGTCGAAGTCACCCGATCCAGCACCGTAAACGCCCTCAAGGGAACAAGGGATATCGTAAAAGAGGGTCAAGGACTGATGACTGATGCCCTGACCGGCGCCATCCAAGCGGCCAACGAAGTTGGTACAGAGCTGGGTTCGGTATCAAAGGGGGCTGTTATTGGAGTCATCAAGGGTGCTGGAGAGGTAACGACGGTAACTGCGGGTACTCTGAGTGACACGGTGCGCGCGGCGATAAAAGGCACTACAGAAGTGGGCGGAGACGTCCACTCTGCCGCTCGAGGGGCTGTGGAAGGGGCCATGGAGTCCACCAAAAGTATCGGCCTCAAGGCGGAGGATACGGCCGCCAGTGTTGCTCAAGGAGCGATAAAAGCTACCAAAGATGTTGGTGGAGACCTGGCGACAGCAGCCAAGGACACGATCCAATCCACGATTAAAGGGACCAATAGTATCGGAGGCAACGCGATCCAAGCTGCAGAGGAGACTTCCCGAGGTTTGATAACCGCCACAGCCGGGGTAGGCGGCAGCGTAGGTGACGTAGCCAGAAACGCCGTTGAAGGCGCTCTGGAAACAGCGAAAGGTTTGGGCCTGAAAACCGAGGACGCCGCTTTCAGCGTTGCGAAGGGCCTTATCCGCGGAACTAACGAGACTGGCGGAGACCTGGCGACCACTGCCCGCGATGCCGTAATCGGGACCATAGCTGGCACTCAGAAGATAGGCGGTAGTGCCACTCAGGCCGTCGAGGAGACCACCCGAGGGTTGATCAAGGGGTCTGCGGAAGTTGGTGCGGACGTGGCAAAGGTGGCCAAGGGCGCAGTCGAAGGAGCCATTGAAGGCGCAAAGAGCGCTGGGTTGAAGGCTGAGGATGCTGCATCGGCTGCCGCCAACGGAGCTGTCGGAGCTGCTGGGGCCTTTGGCGAAAAGACTGCCGAATCTGTGACCAACGCCGTATCGGGAACCATCGCCGGGGTGAAGGTCGTGCTCCGAGCACCATTCAAGAAGGAAGAGGCATAGTAACGGTATAGCTCATAACCAACGCTCGGGTTATCGTTCGAGCGATGAACAGTTGCATCTTGTAATAAACCAGCCGGTTGATCAACCGGCTGGTTTATTATTTATCCATTACAATGTGTGCAATCATCCTCGTCTCGAGGTTTTGAACCGATGAAATCGACCAGTCAACGAGTGAATTGGCACGCACGCACCCTCTGGGCGGCTGGCCGTTCCCTAGTGAGTGCAGGTGGCACTGACCTGGCAGCTTCTATTGCCTATTACACTCTCTTGTCTCACAGCGCCTAAACAAGTGCAGCTTGGGGTCAAATGCTTAAAACGATCCAGGAAATAGTGCTCAGGATTAAATCCAGGGCGGTTTTTACAATTAGGGTATTCGGTGGAGGGTTCGACAGACTCAAGGCGGACCTTACACAGACAAAGTTTGGCAAAAGTGCGCCGGTGCGACTTGTAGTCCGAGTGGTTCAAGAACTTGGTGAGGATGATGCGACGCATATGGCTGCAAGCATAAGCTACTATGCCGTTCTATCTCTATTCCCATTGGTTTTGGGGTTGACGGCCATCGTAGGAGTGGTCGCGGATTCTCCGTCCAGACAAAAAGAAATTGTAGACTTTATCGTCGAGTACTTGCCGGGATCCGAGGAATTCGTAACCAACAGCATCACTGGTGTCGTCAAGTACCGGGGGGCTCTGGGAATCGCTTCTATTTTGGGCATGTTATGGGCAGGCAGTGCTGTTTTTGGCACGATATCCCGATCAGTCAATCGGGCCTGGGACATCCATCGGGATAGGCCTTTCTTGGTGAGCAAACCTCGCCAGATCGCTATGGCCCTCCTAGTGGGGGTCCTAGTCGCGTTTTCCCTGGCCGTGACAAGTTTTCTTCAATGGGCCACTACTATAGAGATCGCCGGGCAGTCCGTAGCAGACCTATTAGGCGGTCAGGCCGTAACGGCTATCCTAAAAACTCCTGCTCTGCTCATCACTTTCGGGGTGTTTCTCGCCATCTATAAATACATTCCGAACACTCTTACCTATTGGAGATATATCTGGCTGGGAGCCCTTGTCGCTGGCATTCTGTTCGAGGTTGCAAAGAATCTTTTCGTGTGGTATCTGGAAAACTTTGCCGGATATAACCAGCTGTATGGAAACGTGGCATCTATCGTGGTACTGATGGTATGGATATACTTTTCGGCCTTTATCCTTATACTCGGGGCTGAGATAGCTTCTGAGTTTGGGAGAATGAAAAGAGGCATTAAGAGGGGTCAGCGTATATAAGTGGCCCCATCAGCTTTGGGCCCTTGCGCCGCTCCATGGATACACCCAATGATATCCCACGTTTAACAGGCGACCGTCTTTTGAGCAAGGCAGGCTTGCATCGCCTGCTCGACGAACTCGATGCCACGGTCGTTACCAGCCCAAGGACCCTGTACACCACCCCGGAAACCCGCGACCTCTCTCAGTTTTCTTCTGAAGAATGGGTTGCCCATTTGAGCGAAGTCGCTCCCCAGATCGAGTCGTCGGAGTCCGGCGCGGCGGTCTTCTGGAGCCACGAACGCAAACTAATAGTCCTGCCACCCTTCCCAATCGAGCGTGACCAATACGTCCAGGGTTGGGACACGTCGCAGCTACGAGCCCTGCTGACCAGAGAGTACCTGTTGGGAGTGGTACTGCTTCGCCTGGGGAGGTTCTTGGTTGGGGTGTTCCAGGGCGACGCGCTATTAAGCTCCAAGACCGACACCAGATTTGTCAAAGGCCGGCACAGCGCCGGCGGCACCTCCCAGATGCGGTTCCAGCGAGTACGAGAAAAGCAGATACATGAGTTTTTCAAAAAGGCGTGCTCGGTGGTCAGAGACCAGTTCGACCCCTACCAGGACCGGCTGGACCATGTCTTTCTCGGCGGAGAAAAGCTGACCCTGAACGATTTTCGCAAGCAATGTGACTACATACAGAAGCTGGCTCCCAGGATCAGGAAAAGGGTCTTAAACGTGCGAAAACCCAAGCATGACGCTCTGGACAAGATAGTCGACCTCGTCTGGCAGAGCCGGATAATCACGCTCGGTATGTAGCGAGAGGTACCCTCAAAGGGTGCGTAAGGGTAGGGTGTCTAACCTATCTCTGGATGCAGCGCGAGCTTGGGGTCATGCCAGTCCTTTGGACGGTTTCCAATCATGCAAGTGGGCAGAGTAGACGAGTCCACTGTGGTTGGTAACCCCGATTGTTGCCTTCTATCGCACCCCTGCCTGGGGTAACCCTAAGCTTTGTTCTTGTTTTCTAATATCTTCCGCCGTGCTTTTCGCTATCAGTCGATATTGCTCTAGAGCAGCACATCTGACGGATTGAGGATATTGGTCTACAGTTGAGAAGATTGATTCCAAGTAGCTTGTTGTTTCTAGACTATCCGTCTCACCAACCATGTTTGTGGCAAGTTCAGCCCAAGCGTAATCGAACGGTGTTTTCTCATTCTTTGAGTATCCCAGCATCCGGGTCCTATCCTCGAACCCGACCAAATCGCTATAAGCTAATGCCCAGATAGCTCCCTCCAAGACTGCTCCGCCGCTATCCTCAAGTTTCGCGAGAACTGCTTGGGTGTCGAGATGTAGCCGATTGGAGGCTAGGTTTTCTCTACAACGCCTACTCTGAATTGAAGAGGACAGACATTTTAGGAAGCCATCAAAAGCGAGATCTCCAGATGCGACTGCCGTCTTATAGACCTTTTGAAGAACCTTAGCCGCAGAGTCAAATCGATAAAACCCTCGGGTTGACCGATCTTTTAACCGACCATCCGACATTCTGGAGAGAATTTCAAGAAGGAGAGCAACTTCCTCTTCCAGCCCTTTAATCTGGCTGAATCTAATAATGAGCCCAGTGATCTCCCATTGACCTGGCATGGACTCGATGCCTTCGTTGAGAGCATCACAGAATCCTGATAAGGCATTCTTCACTTCACGAAATTCATGAGGTAGCCGCGCAATCTCGTCGAAGCCCCATACCTGAATGTTTTTGATCTTGTCCCGAAACTCGGGGGCTATTGCATCCGCGATGTTGCCGTGGGTTCCGCTAGTAGGCACAGAAGATAACGGCACGTTGGTTGCGAGGATGTAGTTGTCGCACTTCCTATCGTATCTTCCTGTAATCTTCCCAAGTTCATCCTTTAAATCCAGAGGAATCTGCTTCCGGGCTTTGTCAGCTCCAATTCTTTGAATATCGTGGAACTTAGCTTGAAAGATCCACTCACCCTTCCACTGCTGCGCGCGGGATGGATAATCAGCCTTCCCTGAATAAGTTGCCTCTCTTCCCCCGTCAGGCCCTTCTCCAAAAGTAACCGTGCCGGCACCGATTACTTTCTTAAGGAGGGCTTGGAAGAGGCGTTCGAATTCAACGTCGCCTAGACGGTTCAGATTGTAGTTAGGCATTTCTGAATATCTAGTCTATAGACTTTGACGTACTTCAGTATCTCGGCTTCAAACGATTTCTGATAGCTTGACCAAAATACCTCACATTGATGGGCCAGTCAACATGAGACCGTACTAGGGAGATGTCGACGTATATGTTCTCGGACGCCTTCAACGATCGCATTCGCGGCTACTACGAACGGGTGAGCATTCCCAAAATCAACCGTTTACAGTTGTTCGATACCAAGGTCCCGGTTCCACCCCTCGCCACGCAGCAAACGATACTTGCCGAGATCGAAGTCGCGCAAGCGCTGGTGGCCGCCAACCGCGAGCTCATCGCCCGCTTCGAGCAAAAGATTCAAGCCGCCCTTGCCCGCGTCTGGGGCGAGGACGAGCCCACATCGGTCGAGCCGTTCCTGGCGATGCCGATGCCAACTAAAGAGTAGGCGATCTCATCTGGCAAAGCCGCGTGATCACGCTCAATACTTAGCGGTCGTAATCTCAAGGGTCTGTAATCAATGGTATTGGGTGCGGCCACCCTTACGTTTCGGGTACCCCCCCATTTGGAGCCGACCCTGTGCTGTTATAATCTATATCTGTACCCCGGTACATATACCCCTATTATCGCCATCACCGGCAACGCCATGACGGGCGATCGCGAGAGGTACTTGGACTCGGGAATGGATGAGTATATCTCAAAGCCAATAATGACGCAGAAACTAGTAGAACTTATCCAGAATGTTACTAGAGGAGACCCCCAGTATGAAAAGCTTGCCAGCTAACGAGAATCCATACCCAGAACCGCAACCGTACGATATAGAGGATGCTCTCAACCGAGTCGAGGGAGACATTGAGCTGTTCGATGAGATCGTCGAGATCTTCCTAGACGAATGTCCGAAGATGATGGCGGAGATTCAGGCGTCCATCGAGCTTGGGGACTGCACATCCATCCAGCGATCAGCCCATGCTTTCAAGGGTGCGGTTGGCAACATGAGTGCTCATAAAGCCCATGAGTTGTCATTCAAGCTTGAGACAATGGGCAGGGAAGAGAACATAGAAGACATCGACCGGACGTACGGCGAGCTTCAATCGGAAGTTGGCCGATTGGAAGAGGCACTGTCGACTAGGGAAAACCTGCTGGCCGCGTGAGACGACAGACTTCCAAATTGAAGCCACACCATAGAGTCATCGTGGACCCACAAGATGCCCGCAGGGCTGCGACCGGCCCAAGTGGCGAACATGGACAGAAAGAAGCACGAAGAGGAACCGAAAAGTTGGATTACGAAGAATCCGGTGAGTCGAAGAACCTTGGCATCGCTGACGGCATTGCGCCCGATTGCGGACGCGGGCTCCGTGTTCTCGTCGCCGAAGACGACTCCGTTACCCGGAGGCTGGTCACGAGACTGCTAGAAAAGCATGGTTTCACTGTCATGGCTACCACCAACGGCAAAGAAGCTGTCTCCGCTCATGAAAAAGAAACCTTCGATCTAGTCCTGATGGATATCCAAATGCCTGAGCTGAATGGTATCGAGGCCACGACAGCTATCAGGACCAAAGAAACGAGCAACTCAAAGCACACCCCAGTGGTTGCGATGACGGCTCTTGAGGGTGACCATACTCAGTTCATCAACGCCGGTATGGACTCCTACGTACATAAGCCCTTTGAACCTAAAACGTTGCTAGATATCATCAACAACTCGGTTCCGCTTAAGAATGGTTGGATATGGACTGGCAAAGACACCGCCACTCCGGCCCCGCCAATCGATTGGGAGCAGGCGATAGATCAGGCCCAGGGTGACCAACAACTGTTAAATGAAACCCTTGAATGGTTCATGAAGAACGCCCGGGATTGATGTGGAACATTGAGAGCTGTATCGCCTGCCATGACGGTAACATGCTGCAACGAATGGCCCACGTTCTGTTGACCTCTTTCCAGAGTCTTGGAGCACCGGAAGCTGAAGCGATAGCCGAGAAGCTCGAAGAGTTGGGGCTTTTGGAGGATTTCCGAAAAGCCGAGGCTGAGTATGCAGGGCTTCAACGCGAAATTGACCGTGTAAAGCAGGAAATAGCCGCCAGGCAAGCCGCCGTGGCCGAATGAATATGGACGCACTCTTTCCTATAACCGGCCTGATTGTCCTTATGGGAGTCTTGACCTTAGCCGCGGTCGGTAGACCCTGATAGATCATGTTTAAAGGAAGCTGTTTTCACCCGGGAGGCCGTTGGCCGTCATGAGACTAAATTGACCGCTGCCTTCTTGCTTCGAGTCGTCCGCCGCCACCCCAGGGTGTGGATAGCCGCCGCCGCCATAGCCCCTGCTCTGCTGGGCACTCTTTTGATCGGGTTCATGATCGGGGAATGGTGGCATTTGGCCGGTTACTTTTGGTATTTCCTACCCGGCACCCTGTTGCCTCAAGAGCCTGCGGTAATGTATGCCGGCACTATTTACCACCCCGGCTTCGTGGTGCTCTTATTTAGCCTCGCTACCATCACAGCGTCCCTCATCGACTACTTCACCGTCAAAAAGGTCTTGGCGCTTCGAAGGTTCGCACCATTGAAACGGACTTCCTTCTATCAGGCTGCGGTTCGCTGCTTCTACTGGCGCCCGTGGTGGACCATTGTGGTCTTTGCTTTCACCCCGCTCCCCTTCTTCCCGGTTCGGGTACTGGCTCTCAGTTCCAACTACCCTCTGCTCAAATACGTGTCCGCAAACGTCTTGGGCCGGGTGCCCCGTTACTATCTCCTAGCCATAGGCGGCGCCTGGCTAGCCATTCCTTTGACGTACATGCTCCTCATCGCGTTTGGCCTGGCGCTAATCCCGTCCTTGGGAATGCTTTGGACGCGTCGAAGGACTGCCCAGGCGTTAGCTGCCGCTGCCTAAAGAGACTGGTATGACGGCGCTGATGGGTGGCTCCTACCGTTTCAGAGCCAGGATTTTTGCCGCTCCCTGACGACTCTTTGGCCGTTTGATTGGTAAATTGTCATGTGCCATATTTACAATAGATAATGGATTCCTTCGTCACATCCATGGCGCCCCACTGAGTCCCTGCAGGTAGGCGGGCATAAAAGTGTTTGCCGAACCGGTCAGGACCGATGCTGAACTGGCCCTCCAGTACAAATAGGTCCTCCTCCTCGTTGTTGGTTCTTGGGGCCTGACAGTAGCCTGTATCCAGCTTCGCCAGGTAACGGAGGCAGCTTTCACCACGTTTCCGCCTTCCAACTCCTCCAGGCACGCACCTCCCCCTGGCTACCCTCATCCCTTTTTCCGCAGCGTTCTAAATGACCTTTTTGCCAGTGAGTTTTGAAGAGTTATCCCTCGTTCACGATAGGTCACGTTGACAACAACTTGATGTCAGCCCAAGATTGACAGTGGAAACGGCAAATGGGCATATAGACTCGATTAGGCGGTTCTAAATGACCGTAACTGTTGGCACCGGAGAGTACGTCTACGAGTACCACGGCGACTGGCCGCGACTCCCTCCAGGGCAGGCCTTTGAGAAGCCCAGTGGAGTGGCGGTGGATTCCAGTGATAGGGTTTACGTGGTCCAGAAAAGCCGCCTACACGTGCTGGTCTTCGACCAGGACGGTTACTTTCTGGACGCTTGGGCCAGACCTCCCAACGAGCAGCCGGACTGTCACCTGATCTACATCAGCCCCAACGACGAGGTGTACCTGGCCGACAGGGAGGCCCACCAGGTCCTAAAGTACACAACCGATGGGAAGAGGGTGATGGCTCTAGGCACGAGGAACAGAGCCCAGATGCAGGCGCCATTCAATCACCCCACCGACATTTCGGTGTCCCCCTGGGGAGAAATATACATTTCAGATGGCTACGCCAACTCCAGCGTGCACCGGTTCACCCCGGAAGGCGAGCACCTCTCATCCTTCGGGAGCCCGGGCAGCGGCCCAGGTCAGTTCAGGGTACCCCACAGTCTGAGGTTATCCGCCGACGGCCGGGTGTTCGTGTGCGACCGGGAGAATAACCGCGTTCAGGTGTTCACCAGGGATGGCCAGTACATCACCGAGTGGACCGACTTTATAAGGCCGATGGGAATACATATCGACTCTGACCAGATTGCCTACGTCACCGACATGGTCCCCCGACTCAGCATAATAAACCTAGAGGGAGAGCTGCTGGCCCGGGGCCTGACCTTCACCAACGGGCATAATGTGTTTACGGACTCTCGTGGGGACATCTACTCAGTGGACTTCAGCCTCGAAAGGGTGCAGAAGTTCGTAAAGATATGACAGCTAAACTGAGATGAAAAGTTACAAGGTGGTCGTCATACCCGGGGACGGCATTGGGCCAGAGTTGGTGGAGGCCGCGGTCCACGTGCTGTCGGCGGCCCAGAAGCGTCAAGGGAGTTTTCGGCTCGATTTGGAATACCATGACGCCGGAGCTGGTTTTTACCAAAAAACAGGAACGTCGATGTCTCTGGAGACCCTCGATGCCTGTCGTCAAGCCGACGCTATCCTGAAAGGTCCGGTTGGTGATCCAAATATTCGGAATCCCGATGGCACGGAGGCAGGATTACTGGGAGGACTCCTGCGTCAGGGCCTGGACCTCTACGCGAATGTTAGACCCATCAAGCTTTTGCCAGGTATACCATCGCCGCTGAAAGCAGCGCCGGGCCAGATCGACTATGTAATAGTCAGGGAAAATACGGAGGGTCTGTACGCCTCCCGCAACCTCGGTGTGGGCAATGACTCGGCGATGGCTGACACCCTTCTTGTCACCCGGCCTGGAGTGGAGCGAATAGTCAGATTCGCGTTTGAGATGGCCAGAAAACGTAATGGCTCCCCCAGAGACGGCATTCGACGTGTGACGTGTGCAGACAAGAGCAATATTCTCAAGACTTTTGCTCTCTTCCGACGGATATTCGACGAGGTCGGTGAGGAATATCCCGACATCCAGCGAGATTACATGTATGCGGACGCCGCAGCTCAGGCCCTGGTCCTGCAACCTGATCGATTTGATGTCCTGGTCATGGAGAACTTTTTGGGTGATATCTTGAGCGATCTAGGGGGTGCTACGGTGGGTGGAATCGGTGTGTGCCCATCCGGCAACCTGTCAACCGGGTATCGTCAATGTTATTTCGAGCCCATTCATGGCAGCGCGCCAGACATCGCGGGAAAAGGGGTGGCGAATCCGCTGTCTCAAATACTCTCGTCTGTCATGATGCTGGATTGGTTGGGAGAAGATGAAGCCGCTCTCCAGATAGCAGGATCAATCTGGCGGGCGCTGGAATCGGGAGAACTGGTCATATTGGACAACGGCTGCCCGAAGGGTGGTACCCAAGCGGCAGCAAAGACTATCGCGGCAAGCTGAATTCTCAGGGCGCCTTAGATTACCCATGGGGGGTCCCTCGCCTAGCCAAGGGAAGGAGTGCCCTTGGCCTGGAACTCAGCCAGCGCACTCTTCACCCACGCCAGATCGTCGTTGTTGGTATCGTTGCGCACCTGCTCCGGGTCCATCCCATAGAGTCGGGCAGCGTTCAGCCCCAGGATTTTCTCCTTCGCCCTGGGGGTTAGCTGCGGATAGCCGTAACGTTCCCTATGCTCCTCGGGGATCTGGAAGGCACGAAAGGTATCTATAAGGGGCTGCGGGGAGCCGTACCACAAGCAATCTGTGCCCCACAGTATGTTGTCCTCACCCAGCGCCAGCAGCAGCTTACCCATGACATGGCCCGCCTCGAGAGGATGGGCCATTATCAGATACCACGTGGTCCCCAACTCCGCGTATACGTTGGAGCCCGGGCCGATCCTCGCGTCCTTCAGGCTTTTGACCAGCCGGTTCGTGCCGATGTGGGATGTCTCCTCCGAATAGGGCCCCTCCTCCCGGTCCCCCTCCCGGGGCTCGTAGCCCGAGTGGTAGACAAGAAACGTGATATTCGGGAAGGCAGCCGCCGCCGGCCCGATGTCCCTTGGCGAGGATGGGCCGTCCCAGCCTTTGGTGGCTCCACCGCTCAGCCCTTTGTGGGCGCTGACTATGGGTGCCTTCGTCTCCAGGGCGCGTTTCAAAAAGGGCTCGCCGTACATATCGTCGTCCAGCATCCAATTGGGGTCCTCCCAATGAAAACCTCCCAGGCCATCAGCGCCGTACACCGTGTAGACCTTCCAGCCGGCAGGATGGCACCAGTCTGCCCATCGGTCCATCATCTCGATTTCACCAGGGACGTTGGGATGTATCCCACAATGGTTGATTAAGCGACCTGTACCGGCGAACCGGTCAATCAGCTCCCTTGTTCCGATCATTTCAGCGTTGGTAACGTGGCGGGCGTTGTCCTTTCCCTCTGCTCCCGGCCCCGTGGAAAGGACCGCAACAGCCGTTTCGCTCTCCAGGAAGATGCAGCGGAGATACTCGGCCAGTGAAAAGCCTGCCTCTTTATGCTTCTCCAGAAGCTTGCTGAGGCCCTTGAACCTGTCGCCTGCGACGCTCTCACCCATGCTGGCCAGCACGAAAGCATTGCTCTGATAGGTGACGCGGGTGGAGATGTAATGGGTTTGCGCATCAATGACCAGTTCATTGCCACCCAGGGCTTCATCCGCAGCGGCCCTATCCAACGCCGCCTCATCCGGCACGTTGTAGAAGCCACCACCCCACGCTTTATCCAGCTCCAGCAAGGCTGCGGCGGTACCCCGCCGACTGGTCCAGTAGTCTCCCAGCGATATACCGAGGCGAGCCGCATTCTCGGGACCCCCGGCAACCACTCGTTCCACCGCGGTGACGGTTTGAGGTCTGTATAGTGGGGGTACGTACTCTTCGGTGCTGCGACCCTGCAAGAACACCGGTAGCCGTGGTGGGCGAGGCATCAGTTGTAACGGCATGGACTGGTTTCCCTTCTGCTCGACGGTTATAGCCCTTCTATAGGACGCTTGGCCTACTGACGGCATCGCCCTGACCGAAGGGCTTTGTGCAATATTCTAGACTATTCATGGGTCGTTGTGAGAGATGGTGCGTTGACCACTCGAAAACACCATTCCCTTTTTTGCTCACGTCCCGTAGATATGGCAGCCTAGATACCGAACGATCTACCCTCTTTTTTGGTCGTTCGATCAGGCCGTTTTCGTGGAAACAGTCATAGAAAGTCAGGATAGGGAAAGGAACACGTTACCTAAGAGAACCTGCCAAAGACATGACAAACCTTGGCTCTGAGCAGGAGAAATTCGCTACCACATCCATATGCCTGCTTATCACAATCGTCTTCTGGGGGCTGTTCCCTGAGGCATGTTCTGACCAGTGGCTGAACATGCAATCCTCGGCCGGTATTGCCTCAAGATAGAGTTCGGTACCGCTAGTGGGCTATGCTACACCCAGCGACGGACCCTCGCCTTGTACTCCAGATACTCATCCCCGAACACCCTCTCCAGATAGTTCTCCTCGCGGGCGACGACGCCATAGTACATCAGGGCGATTCCGACCGGCAGGACTGCGATCGGCCAGACTGCGTTCACCATAAACACGATTCCTACATAGACCATGTTAAACGAGACGTAGATGGGGTTGCGGCTGAGCGCGTAAGGGCCGGTAGCGACTATGGCTGTAGTCGGCTTGTGAAGATCGGGGTCTGCGCCCACGCGAAACATCGTCCGAATCGACCATGCCAACAGAAGGAATCCTGCCACAACCAACGGCCATCCGACGGCATGGCCGATCCACCACTCTGGGAAGAATCTCAATTGCGTCCCCAAGAAATGCAGAAGTAAGCCTGCTACGAGTGGCGGTACGACAGGCACCCAAGTCGGAACGATTACGTTGGCGTGATCGCTACTCATCTGCCTTCGGCCACACGACTTTCGTACCGTTTCTTAATCCCTCTGCCCCAAATAGTAACAGCGCCTTTGCCCACGACTTGTAATTTGCCATCGCTGGCTACCAACGCCGTGTGGCCTTCGATGCCTACAAACGTAGGTCGAGAGAAACTGATCGCTTTGAACAGAGCCAGCACCCAGCCTGGCGGGTCATCGAAATGAGGGATGATCGTCGTCCCGGGAATCGCGTTAAACCCGCGTCTCCATCGAAACGGCGGCGGCTTTAGACTCGGGATCTGCTCTCCCCAGATCATGGCTCCCGCGCTGCAACCGGCCACGATTCCGCCCTTCTCAAGAACCTCGGAGATCGCAGTCCAGGCTTGGGTACCTTCGAGCGTTCGGTAAAGGTATTGCGGATCGCCTCCGGAGAGATATACGAAGTTAGCCCGAGAAATGCGCTGCATCAGCGTTTCGCTCATCGCTGTGGCCCGATCGATGACCTCCACAGGCTCACACTCGACGCCAAGGCGGGAGAAGTGTCTGGTGCCCAGTTCGGACCAATAGTTGATCCGCTCACGACTTTCGCGGCCTGCGGCCGTTGGCATACAGACGACCCGGGCGTGCCTGGCAGGCGCTCTAGGAGGAACCTGTCCACGTGGTCCATCTCGACGGTGTACTCGCCGCTACCAACTAAGGCCAGCGTTCCATTATTGGTCGGAGTCAGACCTTCAAAACGAGCAAGCGAGGTTGCATCGATTGTGATAGCAACAGCTTATCGTATCGAGGGTCATAACTAGTCATTTCTATTTTCCTTTCTGCGGAGTTGGTACGTAAACTTCGACGACCTGTTTAGGGTACCAGACCTGGACGTTGAAGATTTACGAGAGCAGCGATGCTAAGCTCCCCGGTGGTTCCTCAGACGTCACGCTCCGAGTTTGAACGCCCGGCGGAGTGCTGCAGTCACCTCTGTGCGGCCCTCCCTCGCCGCCGACAGGATCTTCGTAAAAAAAGTAAGGCCGTGAATCATCCCGTCGTAGCGGGAGACCGTCGCCGGCACTCCGGCGGCCTGGAGTCGCCGACCGTACTCCTCCCCCTCGTCGCGCAGGGGGTCGTATTCGGCCGTCAGCACCAAGGCCGGGGGCAGCCCTGACAGGTCTTCCGCGAAGGCCGGCGAGGCGTAGGGATTCCTCGCGTCGTCAGGTCCCCGGAGATAGTAGTCCCAGAACTGCTGCATCGCTTCTTTGGTGAGCAGGTAACCCTGGCCGTTTTCCTCCATAGATGGCGTCTTCATGCGGGAGTCGATGGCGGGGACGTCGAGCACTTGGAGCAGCAACTTCGGCCCGCCTCGGTCTCGGGCCATCAGCGCCACGGACGCGGCGAGGTTGCCCCCCCGAGCTGCCGTCGCCGACCGCCACCCGCTCAGGGTCGACCCCGAGCTCGGCGTCGTGCTCTACAACCCAGGTGGTGGCCGCGTAGCAGTCCTCCAACGGGATGGGGAACTTGTGCTCGGGCGCCAGGTGGTAGTCGACGGACACGACCACGCATCCAACGTCCCGTGCGATGTGCCGCCACTCGCCCTCTGTCATCGCGATGTTTCCCATGCTCCACCCTCCTCCATGAAAGTAGACATAGGCGGGAAACGGCCCGGGGCCTTCCGGCGTGAAGACACGAACCGGGAACTCGCCATGGGGCCCGGGAACGATACGGTCGCGCACTTCCGCGACCTCCGGTCCTTCCTCGCTTAACGCCGCTAGGCCTGCCACCATGCTATCGGTGGCCTCGCGCTGCTGCTGTATGGTCAAGCCAGTGGCGTCGGGCGACGGCTCGGCGCTGGCTTGACCGAGCATTTCTTTTATTTCTGGATGGACAGGTATTGCTCTCTCCTCATCCGATTCGTTCCACACTCTATGATGGCCGGAGCATCGCCCCTTTTAATCAGGAATATGGCTGATTTCTCCAACGGTCATTAGGATGACTCATCGATCGGTCTTCTATTTAGATTTCCATACCCCAGCCTCTTCGCAGAGTGAAGATGCTCGGCAGTCCACCCTACACTAGGAACAATACTTTTACCGGTTGGGTCACCAAAAAAACATCCCTTTTTTGCTTACGTCCGCTAGATAGGGCAGCTTAGATACGAAAATTAGGCCACCCCCTTTGTCCGGTCGTTTTCTTTAGCCTTGTTTCTATGGAAACAGTGATAGAAAGTCAGGATAGGTTAAAGAGCCGGATACGTAGACGACCTAACTACCAGCCAGCGCCACCTGCAGCTCGTGCCTCGGGTGGAGTTCGACTCTGGTACAATCATCAAGGAACACCAATCTAGATCACGATCGGGAGTCGATTTCTTCATTACGGTGGCGACACACCCGAAAATCCGAAGACTCGCTTACAATCCTGCGAAAGTAGATAGCACAGATGGAAAAGGCTATATCTAAAGACGGCACACCCATAGGCTACCACCGTAGTGGTGGGGGACCACCCTTGGTCTTGATGCACGGAACAATAGGTGACCATAATCGCTGGGCTCCCGTTCTCCCAGCACTGGAAAAGTGCTTCACCGTGTATGCCGTCGACAGACGGGGCCGCCCTCTGAGTGGAGATGCTGACAAGTATTCGATCGAGCGTGAGTTTGAGGACATCGCCGCCATTGTCGACTCCATTGGCGTGGGGGTCAACTTGCTTGGCCACTCCTCTGGTGGCATGTGTGCGATCGGGGCTGCATTATTAACTTCAAACGTGCGCAACCTGATTGTCTACGAAGGCTGGCCTTCAGGTGGGAACCCTATACCTCCCGAGATGATCCAACGTCTGCAGATCATGGCTGACCATGGGCAAAAGGAGGAGTTGCTGACCACTTTTATGCGCGATCTTATCAGGCTTCCTGCCGAGCAACTGGAGCAGACACAGGCGCTGGCCGACTGGTCAAATCGAGTGGCCGCAGCCCACACGATACCCAGGGAACTACGAACCCTTGATTACGTATTTGACTCCGAACGGCTAAAAGGTATCCAAGCCCGCACCCTCCTCCTCGTTGGCGGCAACAACCTTTCACGCCTGAAGGAGTCGGCCGAAGCCCTATTGCAAGTGCTCGCGGACTCCAGGATGAATGTGATGCCAGACCAGGGACATAACGCCATAGACACCGCACCTGATCTTTTTGTCACGGAAGTTGTTGCGTTCCTGACCGAGTCGGATTGAGGCCATCGCCAAACGGTCTCCCATTGGCAGGGGCTTTGCTACCCTCCATTGGCCTGTGGTATATACAGACGGTAATCGCGTAATACAGCAGGGGCCGGAACCTGCAGACGGAGCGGAATCTCATGGTCGAGGAACTCACGGAGCCACCGTCGCAATGGGTTGAATTAGCTGGCCGGCACGCCGACGACTTCGCAACTAGAGCGGCGCAACACGATCGAGACAACAGTTTCCTGTGGAGAACTTCGCGGCGATGAAAGCCTCCGGCTACACCAATATGCCAATCCCGGAGGAACTGGGCGGAGGTGGCGCCTCGCTACTTGACATGTGTCTGGCACAGGAGCGACTGGCGCGGGGGGACGGAGTCACCGCCCTTGCGGTCAATATGCATCTGTGCGCGGCGTGGGTCTTCTCCCAGGCATGGCGGGACGGACAGAAAATCCTGGGGCCACAGTTGGAAGAAATAGCTCGGAAAAAGTTGGTGTTGTTCGGTGCCAATACCGACCTGGGGGTAGACACCCTTTTGGGTCACGCTGGCAACGTTTACAGCACCTCTAAAGCAGAGCGGGTGGAGGGAGGGTTTCGCGTCAACGGGCGCAAGGCCTTTGGCACCAACAGTCCGGTGGGAGACCTCTTCAACTCCACCGCTCTCTACGACGACCCAGTCGAGGGCGAGGTCGTCCTCATGTTCACCGTCCCCAAAGACACCCCTGGCCTGGTATGCCTCAACGACTGGGACACCATGTCCATGCGGGCCAGCGCCAGCCATAGCTGGGTATTCGAAAACCTGTTCGTCGAAGAAGCCAAGGTGGTTCGTCGCGAGCCCTGGCATTGGGACCAATATATCTCCTATCTCGGCGCTTGGCGCGGTGCCACCTTCGCCGCCATCTACCTGGGCATCGCCACGGCCGCCCGGGACTTCGCTGTGGAATACGTCAAAAAGCGGGTCAAGGCGCCTTTCCAGCATCCCCAGAGCCACCAACCCGGCAAGCAGTTCCTGGCGGCCCAGATCGACATCGGACTAAAGGCGGCCTGGGCCTTCCAGCTTTATACAGCTACCAAGCTCTCAGACGCCAAAGAGATAGATGAGCAAGCCATCATCGACGCGACTGCCCTGCAGTACTTTGTAACGGAAACGGCCGTGGACGTGGTAAACAAAGCCATGGAGATGGTCGGGGGAGCAGCCCTATCCAAGGGGCTGCCTCTGGAGCGTTACTACCGGGACGTTCGCTCCGGCCCCACGCTTCCTTTCGGCGGCTACGATGCTCTAGAGTTGATTGGCAAGCACACTTTTGGTATTCCCAGGGACAGCCAGCCCCGCTGGGTGTAGAGCCAGCCTAGGAAACGGGAGGACATCATGCGCGACGGACTCAGATTTGTCGATTCAGATATGCATGTCATGGAGCCGCCAGACCTTTTCGAGAAACACCTGGATCCGAAATTCAGAGAAAGGGTCACAACTCCGGTGGGCTCAGATGGGCGACCACGCAGAGGGTACCTGATAATCGACGGGCTTCCGATGTCTATGGACAGGGACCTCCAGCAACACAGAAAACCGACGAGGTCCGCAGCCACCAGTCCCATCACCCAGGCTTTCGGCACCGCCCAGTTATCTGATGCTCGCCTCGCTAGGGAGGGGCATTTGGACTTCGCCATCCAGCGGGACTATGACGCCGAGGCCCAGGTCATGGCCATGGAAATGGAAGGAGTGGACATCTCCGTCCTGTTCCCCACGATCGGTCTCAATCTGCTCGCCCGAAATAACCTGGACCCTTATCTTTCCCTGGCGCTCGCCCAAGCCTATAACAACTGGATGCACGAGTTCTGCCAGTTTAGCCCGTACCAATTGAAATTTGCCGCCATGCTGCCGATGCAAGACGTGAACTTGGCATGCCAGGAGTTGGTACGTTGTGTAAAGGATTTGGGCGCCGTGGGTTCCTTCATACGCCCCAACCTGGTCAACGACCACTATTGGCATTCTAATTACTGGGAGCCCCTATACCGCTTGCATGAGGAACTGGATGTAGCGTGGTGCTTCCACGAAGGGACCGGCGCGTGGTACTCCCATATGAACCTCCTGTATGGCGAAAATCGGTTCTATCGTCACGTTGCCAGCCATTGGATCGAGATGCAGCAGGCCTTGATCGCACAGATTGTCGGAGGCGTGTTTGAGTTTTATCCTAAACTCAGGGTCGGCTACCTGGAAGCCCAGAACTCGTGGGTACCCGGGTTGCTTACCCGCATTGAGTGGGATTACCCAAACTACCGCGAGTCTCACGCCCCCTATCTCTCCCTATCGCCGAAGGAATACTTCCGGCGCAACTGCTGGGCAGCGGTAGAGGGGAGCGAGGAGGAGACTGAACCCACAGCCAAGCTTATTGGCGCCGATCGTATGTGCATCTCCACCGACTACCCCCACTTTGACTCAGACTTCCCCGACGTGTCTCGTACCCTGCTGAACACCGTACCCCGAGAGATGGCCGCCGAGATTCTCTTGGGTGGTGCCCACCTCTATGGCTTCACTTCGGATGACTTTGGGAATGCCGACGCTGCAATGGAGACGTTTAAGAAGAAAAGGCACACGGGCGCGTAAGCAAGGGCATGGTATCTAACATCATTAGCAACCGGGTGGAAAACCAGTACTCGACGCACCCTCGCCTTGAGGCCAGATGTTGATTCGTTAGGGCCCCTAGGGAACGTCCATACGGCGCAGGCGCCGGACCGTCAGCCAGAAGAACAACGCCGTGACGACAACCGCTCCAACTATGGCAGCCTGGAACTCGATGACCCTTCCCTCCAGCGACTCAAAGGTGCCCTCATCCATCCCGTGCAGAATGCCCAGGGTATACGCCCGCACACTGAGGTACTGGATGCCTTCGAGGTACGTGCCGATCAGGTCTTCCCACAGGAATACGTAGATGAGGGCGAATGCCAGTGCGCGGGAGGTCATGAGACCGGCCCACAGAAATATGGTGGCATACGTGACCACGCCAGCCAGCACCGCCACTCCGACCGCAACCGCGGCTCGAAGGTCGCCGTCGAGCACCAGGAGCTCTTTGCCCAGACCACTGGCACCCAACAGCGTCGCACCGATACCGCTGGCGATCAGCAGCGGTGCTCCAACGGCGACCGATGCCAGCAGCTTAGGAATTACGATTCGCAGCCTGGACAGAGGCTTCATGACCAGGTAACCCAAGGTGCGGTCTTCCAACTCGTTACCGAACGCCGAAGTCGCCAACACCATTGTGACGATGGGCAAGATTCCCGCGATGAGCATGCCATCGAGCAAAATGTTGATGAAGTCTTCGTTGGACGACTCGTCCTCGTTCAGGGTAGCAGAAACCAGAGCGGCCAGACCTATCGGCAGGGCCACCAGTAGCAGCACCAGCAGGAGCCGCCGGCGGGTGGCCAGCTGGCGGAGCGATAGCCTGAACATCGGTGCCATCTAGTTCCCAACCAGGTAGCTGAAGACGCTCTCCAGAGATTCATCCAGCGGCTCGACTCGCAGCAGACGTATCCCCTGCTCCTGGGCCAGGCGCGGCACGGAGTGCTGAAGCGCCAACACGTTCCTGCTCAGAACCACCAGAGCTCCGTCGGGGTCGACGGTGACCGAGTCAACCGCGTCTGTCCGTACCAGCGCCGCGGCCATGGAACGAGGGTCGCTCACGACTATGCGTAGCTTGTATGGGCGCTCGTCCAGCTTCGCTCTAATAGCACGGAAGTCGCCGGATGCGGCCAGCTTGCCGCTGACAATGAGCAGGATCCTGTCGGCGAGAGTCTCCACCTCCTCGAGGATGTGTGAGGAGATGAGTATGGTGCGGCCCTCGTCGGCCAGGCGGCGCATCAGGTCCTGAAACTCGATGCGCTGGCGCGGGTCGGTGCCATTAAGCGGCTCGTCCAGTATCAGCATCTCCGGGTCATGGACCATGGCGCCTGCCAACCGCATCCGCTGTCGCATCCCGCGAGAGTAGGTGCCAAGAGGCCGGTTCTGCACGTCCGTGAGCCCCACCGAGGCTATAGCCCGGTCCACCGCCGGCGTGATCGGAGACAGACGATGGAGGTTTGCAGAGAACTCCACGAACTCTCGACCGGTGAAGAACTCGTAAACTGTCTCGTGCTCCGACATGACACCGATGCGGCTGTACAGATTCGGGTTGTTCCGCACGGATTCACCGAGCAGTCTCACCTCACCATCGGACGGCCCTGCCAGACCTGTGATCATGCGTAGCAGAGTAGTTTTTCCGGCGCCATTGGGCCCCAGTAGGCCGGTCACACCCGGGTACACCTGAAGCGATATGTCGTTCACGGCCACAACGCTGCCGAACCACTTGGACACGGCGCTGACGACGATGGTGGGCTCCATAGCTGTGTCCTTCTGAGTATGCTGGGACACGGTCATACCCTTATCCTCTGGTAGCGCCACCAAAGCGCGAATCCCGGCCCAGCGATAAGGAGTAGATACCATCCGATGGGGACGATATCCGGCAGTTCATTCACGTGTATGTTGGTCCGGTCTTCAGAGTCGACGTCGAAGATCACGTCGTTCACGTGCATCGGCACCTGCGGGACATTCAGAAGGGCCAGCCACTTTCCCGCCTCGCCGGTCTGAGGTTCGCACGGCCCTTCGATCCTACCTCCATGCCGCTCCTCACCACAGTCGGAGAGTATCTCGGCTATCGGGATGGAGATGATGAAGACACCGATGACAAAGGAGGCGGCATAGGCACGGCGGGTTGTGAAAGCGGCGACGGCCAGGGGCAAAGTCGTGGTGAAAACCGCAACGACGAGACCTGCCAGCAGAAAGCGAGGGACGTCGAGCCAGTTGTCCCGGAGATAGTCGAGCGGCTCGTCCGCCGCGAGGGTCAGCCCGATCAGCAAGACCACCTGCCCAAACAATACCAGGGCCAGGGTCACGGAGAGAAAAGCCAGCCAGCGCCCACCCACATAGTCCGTCGTGGTCAGAGGCCGGACCAGGTAAAGATTGATGACTCCGTCGCGCCGGTCGGAACACAGGAGCTCGGGTGCGATGATCGCGGAGAACAGGACCAGGATGACGGAGACGATCCTGTAGTAGTCGGAATGGTCCACGATATCGGCGCCGATGTCGGCGACCGATGCGATGAGAACCGCCACCACGGCTGGGATCATGACGGCTATGAAAAGCAGTATGGGGAGGGCCTTTGCGAGAGTACCTCGGCCCAGGCCCAGGGCGGTGCGCACTCCGTTGACCCACAGCGCCTTCCGGGCTCGCATCCTGCCCTCGCGGGGACCGCCATAACGCCGGTAGCCGAGATCGAAGACCTCGCCAAGAGGCTCGGTCATTCGGGCCTGCTCCGGAAGAGGTCGGTCAGCTCGTGACGGCGGGGCGCCAGCCGGCGCAGCCGGGCATCAGATTCTACGACGGCGTCACGTATGGCGTCGTATTGCTCTTCGCTCTCCTGCTCGACGACTACCGAAGCTCCTCTGACCGTCGCCTCAATGCCCCGCCTCGCCAGGGCCTCGACCAGTCCGTCGAGATTGCTATCGACGTCGATGAATAAGGTCTGTGTTTCCTGAATAAACCCGGATACAGCCCCCTGGTCCGAGACGTGGCCGCCATCTAGGACGATGATGTGGTCGCAGGTGGTCTCGACATCGCCCATCAGGTGCGAAGAGAGCACTATGCTGATGCCGAATTCCCTGCCGGTGCGCCGGACCAGCTCCAGCATTTCCTCTCTGCCGCCCGGGTCCAGCCCCGCGGTGGCCTCGTCCAGGAGCACGAGAACGGGATCGTGGACGAGGGCCTGGGCCAGCTTCAGCCTCTGCTTCATTCCCGTCGAGTACTCGCGTACAGGACGGTAGCGCTCCTCGTCCAACCCGACATGGCGCAACACGTCGGCCGCACGAGTTCGGGCGTAGGAAGGTGGGAGGCCGCTCACCTGCGCCATATGCGCCAAGAACTCCGAGGCCGTGATATTCCCTGGCAGACAGTCGTGCTCCGGCATATATCCGAGTCTCGCCCTGCTTTCGACAGTCTCATAGGGCTTTTGACCCATGACCTCGGCAGACCCGGAGGTCGGTTTGATGAGTCCCAGAAACAGCTTGATCACCGTGCTCTTTCCGGCGCCGTTCGGACCCAGCAGTCCGGTTATCCCCTCGTCGACCTGGAAATCCACCGACTCGAGGGCGATGGTCTGGCCGTAGCGCTTGGTCAGTCCCTTGGCTTCCAGCAGAGTCGGCATCCGGCAAGTATACACCGGTTGGCTCTGGATACAGCACGAGCTCGATGCCCCAAAAACCCTGAGAAGAACCAACATCAGCGGTCCATCAGGAGCATCTGGGGGAGTGGGTTCACCAGAGGGTCAATAAAACTACGCAGGCCGCGGTGAAGCTATAGCCTAGGGGTGAAAACTAAGGACGTTGGCCCTCTACTCCTGGGCCCAGTAAACGATCACGGAGTGCCGGGGCAGCTTGCCAACACCGAATATGTGACACTGTCGTTAACGACTACTACGTACCTCTTACACGCTTCGATGTCATACGTATCTAAGGGTAACCTCGTGGTTAGTGTCCTATGGCTCCCGGAGCAGTCCAGATCCGGTCTCAGGTTCGTGACTTCGACGCGGAATTCGTCGCCTTGACGGGTCAGACTGTATCCATAGAACGACTCGCAAGCATCGCGCAGCTGGAAGAATACGATGAGGGTGGCGCTCGGTGGTTCCGTAGCCGCTACCTGAATCTCCACACCCTCGACGTTGGCTGGTACCAGGCCTGTAGGTTGTGGCGTAGGCGAGGCTGTGCCAGATCTACTGTAACAGCCCATTAATAACATGGCTGATAGACCCGCTAGCAAAATCAGTCCTGTATTCCATCTGATCCATCTGCGATTTACGGGAAGCTCTTGATATTCCTTGTTCATCGCCTAACCGCTCTTTCTATAATGCCTTCGCCCAGCGCTCAACGAGACCGACCGTCGTAAAACTCGTAGCAAAGGGCGGAGAGGGTGGAAACGGCTTTGTGAGCTTCCGCCGTGGTCTCAAAATCGGTGCCTGTCTCACAATGTGGACACGGGTCGCTCGTAGGCATTTAAAGCCCCCGGCTCAGTGCTCTGTCTCGACGGGATTGCCGGCTTCTATCCAACCGTTGGTGCCTCCGGCCAGGTTGGTGACACGGGTGTGGCCGACGGCTTTTAGGAAGCCAGCCGAGCGCAAGGAACGATTCCCTGTGGCACACACGACGAGCACGTCACGGTCCTTTGGCACCTCTGCCAAACGTCGCGCTAGGTCCGCTTGAGGCAGAGAAAGTGCGCCCGGAATGCGACCTTTGGCATATTCCCACGGGCCCCGCACGTCAAGGACGCAGGCCTGGCGCTCCCGGAGCCAAGCTGCCGCTTCAACGGCCTCGATACTAGGTATTTCCGGGTCGTGCGCCACCTGCGGCCAAGAATAGCTGGCCTCGCCACGGTTAGCCGCGAGGATGGAGGTCATGTTGAGGGGCTGTGACGGGGGCTGGGAGGCATATTGGAGGAATTCTTGCTCAGAAAGCTGCAACGCTAGGTTGAAGCGTCGCTCGAAGCCGATGGTACTACTAGGACGACCACACATGCCTTTGCCGCACGACCCTTCGAAGTGGGCAGGGAACACCTCGACATAGTCCTCTAGCTGAAGTAGCTTCTGGATGCTTTGATACTGCTGTCTGGCCCCTTCTGGTCCGCCGAAGTCCGGCCGCCCCACATCGCCCACGAACAGTGAGTCCCCACTGAGCACCATGGACGGCTCGGGGCTTCGCGGTGGATTAACCACTAGCAGCGACAGCCCCTCGGGGCGGTGCCCCGGCGTGTGAACCACTCGGAGAATAACCTGGCCGAGGGAAATCGTGTCGCCATCCTGCAACGGCTGGAAGGGAAAGAGAATATCGGCCTCCTCATGCAGGTAGAGTTGTGCGCCCGTCGCCGCAGCCAAGTCCCGGTTGCCTGAGACGTGGTCAGCATGCAAATGGGTATCAATAACGGCGACGATCTTGTATTCGCGCTCGGCGGCCAGGTCGAGGTACTGCTGCACGTCCCGGTGAGGATCAATCACCGCTGCCTCCCGCGAGTCCCGGGAGGCGATGAGGTAGGAGGAGCAGCCGAGGTCGTCGTGAAGGAACTGCTTGAAATACATGTCGTCTCCTTTTTAGCTTCTCAGAAGCTATGGATCACAAGTTCGCTGCGGGACGAGCGTATCTAGGCAACGCCTTTTTGACCTTAAGGGTCCTCGCCGTAGGAAGTAGGGTGGTTTCTCTCGATCCAGGTGGGGGTGCCGTCTTCCACATTATACAGGCTCTCAGACGGGTATCCCATGGTTGACGCTATCTCGCAGGCTCGCCCGGCGCGCCTCCCAGTCGCGCAGATGAACAGGAGCGTCTTATCTCGTGGGAGTTCATCTATCCTACTCTGGAGGTCGTCAACGGGTATATGGATAGCGCCCTTGACATGCCCCGTCACCCACTCATCGTCGCCGCGCACGTCGACTATCGCGGTGCCTTCTTTCTCCCTTTCGAGCATCCGTGCAGCTTCGTCTGAGTTCACACGTGAATATGGTTCGTCTTGCCTGGCCATAGTCAAGCCCACACTGCATGTGCCCCCTTCTACCACCTCCTCACAGGTGACGCCAGCCGTAATCTCTACCAAGCCAGCCTGAGCAAAGGGGGGCATAAACCCTTCCACCTTTTGCCTGTTCTCGGCTTCCAGAATCGCGACAAAGGTGTGACCTCCTGCCATTTTCCCATGAATGTTGATACCCATTTGGGAGGCGTTGGCCTCTGATATGTGCTGCAACAGCACGGGGCCCATTTTTGGGGTGGGGCACGTCTCTTCGGTATGCTCGTGTCGTACGAGAAATAGACTCATGATTCCTCCTAACTTCGCTCCCGCAAGGGGTGGGGGTCTTTAACTAACGTTTCCCATTTCAACTGGTTTGCGCCCAAGTGAACTAAGCACGATTATAATTATAGCTCGACACCTTGACAATCTCACATCACCGCTGTAGGCAAAACAGTGGAGCCAAAACGTCAGGAAGTGCAGCCCTTCCTTTAGCTTCACTCTCGGACTTCCCCCCCCTTCTGCATTTTCCCTGTGCTATTGTTATGGCGATTGGGACTGAAGAAAAGTTCCGGGGGTTCCAGATGCGGCTGTTCAAACTCGGCGCTAGCAAGAATAGGGAGTCCGAATGAGGAATTTCGTATTAGTGGCGGCCCTGACGCTGGGAGCCCTGCTCTCCGCCTGTGGCGGTGGCTCCGGTCCGGAGGCGACTGTGAGGGAGTACTTCCGCAGCCTGGAGGCCAGCGATCCGGAACGGCTGGCCGCCACCTTCCTGCCAGAATTTGGCGAGGGCATCGAGGACGCCGCCTTGCCGGACATCGATATCAAGAATCTCACTATCGAGATCATTTCGGAGGCCCCTGATACCGCCGAGGTCGCAGTCGGGTACGATGTGGACTTCCCCTCGGAGGTGCACGTCGATGTGAGGATCGTGCTGAAACAGCGGGAAGGCCAGTGGCTGATCTCCAGCTTCGCACCGGTGCCCGCGGACGCTTGATCTCCACGTCCGCTGCTTTGAAAATGGGCCTAGGTCAATTATGTGGCTTCAGAAGCTCGCTTGTTCAACTCTGTCTGAGTAATGAACCAGACAGCAGGCGAAAAGACCAGCCACAGGATGAATATAATCCATTTGTTCATGGTTCCGTCTGTCAGCGCTTCCACACCCCCGCCCTGCTTATAGTAAGCATACACGTTGATCAAAGGGAGAAGGGTAGATGCCATAAATACCAAGGGCAATAACCATCAGAACAACTTGCATCACCATATTACGTCGCTTGATCATTCCCACTGGTTAGGTCATTCGATACCTCCTTCAGCAAGATGCAGCCATTCCACCAAATTATCGAACGGCAGTCAACCCCTATCGTCGCCGAACCAATCCGGCCTTCTGGGAGCCCCACTCCGTTCAATCATCGTTTCGCACCGGTGCAAGTTCACACTGTATCTGGGTGATAACGCCACCACGACAGAAGCGCTGGAAGCTGTGATGGGCCAACAGTTCGCCGGAGGGTAAGAGTAGACCGCCCTGTCATTCAACAATAGGCAGGCACATTCAAGATGAGCGCCATTAACCAGGTGGCGCTCATTGATTTATTCGTACGGACAGTATTCATAGAGCGGGGTCCTTATTTTACGCAGCCAGCGCCATTATCAACCCGTGTTGCCGGGGGAGTTCGACCCTGCTCCGTCTCCACCTGAAACACGGATCAGTGGCCTCCGGACCCCCCGGAAGCCTTTCTTTTATAAGGATTACGTCACTACCATCCCTGGTTGTCGCCATCTCGAACAAGGGCGTGAGGCCAGTAGATCAGTGGCGGTAGTCACAATCTGCGCTCGGCCTCGTCAATCGGACTGTCGTTCGCGCTCATGTCGCGCCTTCGCATGAATCCGTTCTCGTCGAATTCCCAGTGTTCGTTTCCGTGGGTGCGATACCACTGGCCAGAGTAGAACTAGACCGTGAACACGGACCTGAGATGGATTGCTCAAGGCCAATGGAGCCCCGATGATGGCACCGAGGTAGTACACCTGGGCCACCCCGACAACTCGCAACCCGAGGAACAAGTCCAACTGCCGCTATCTAAATGGCGGGGCGTTCTACTTTTTGGGAATGGCTAAAGGATTCACAGGCCTGTGTTTGCAGTTTCCAGGGCAAGCCAGACCGTTGCCGGTCAGCTACTGGCTTTTCTCACATAGAAGACGCAGTGATCAACCGGTTTGGGGTCTGTGAAATACATGATCCCACCAAGATGGGACGGACTATCCGCTGCTACCAAATCCAGGTTAAGTGTTTTCAGCTGCTCCAATATTTCGTGCTCGTCGTAGAGTTGAAACGAACGTTCTGCGTCGTAATCTTTGTCGTAGACCGAAATTATCCCTTTCCCGTTCTTGAACATGAACTGGAGTATCCCACCGGGCTTTAACACTCTCGCCAGGTCAACGAGGGTAACATCGCGCAGGGCCTCAGGCTCTATGTGCTGAATAACTGCGTTGCAAATGACGAAATCGAAGGTCTCATCCTCGAATTCCAATGGGTATCTGAGGTCTGAAACAAAGACCCTGTTGGCGATCTCGGGATGAAGCTCTTTCGCAACCTCTATATTTTCCTCCACCGCATCAACCCCATAAATATCAAACCCTTTGCTCCAAAGGTTATAAACGTCCCGAGCCCCCGCGCCGCAGCCAGCGTCCAGGCCACGCCTGCCGGATACTATCTTAGTCAGAAACTCCAGCAGGTCCAGGTCAGATTTCAAGGCTTCTTGCGATGACTTTATATAAACTGACTGGATCAGTTGGTGGGCGACATCTGAATAGCGTTTGGCATGGGACCTGTAGAACTCTTCCGAGTAGTCCACTGGACTTTCACTGCTTTGGAACTCGAACATAGGCTCCTCCTGATGATGCCCCTCAATGTCTAACGTTGCAGTCTAATCGAAAACTGTGGGACTTTGCGGACACTCACGTAGCTGGAAAAGCCGGTCTAGCTGCGCGGGTGTGACTCTATAACGGGACAGATCAGGAAGCTCGTTTCGACCGAAGAAGGCCACCATGTCTGTTTCAACGCTTTTTTGGGGAGAGCCGCCGGTCAATTCGCAGAGGAAGAAGATCATGTATACAGAGAAGGGATACGGTGGGTGCTTGTGGCGCGCTCTATCATAAAGTGCCAGCAATTTCACCGCGTCCGTATGGTATCCAGACTCCTCGTAAACTTCACGTACCACGGCCTCGCTGGCTGACTCGTTGACGTCGGCCCACCCACCAGGTACGGTCCACATTCCGTCGTCTAGCTCCCTCACTAGCAGAAGTCTGTCTTTCTGGAACACCACACCTCGGACGTCCACCTTAGGTGTGGCGTGACCCCGCTCTCTCGCAAACAGATCTCTGATCTGGGTCACATCGGTGCCTGTATGCTCACCCAGAATCTCAGTAGCGATTTCCCGGACGGCAGTGTAACGCTCAATGTCAAAGGCTTCCTTCGAGTATTCCAACCCGTTTTGTGAGATGGAAGCAAGTCTCTTGGACCACTCGATCCACTTCGGTTCCATGAATTGCCTCTCCGATTGGGATAGCTGTTTCGATTGGCTCTGAAACGAGCCGCTGTAAGACTAATTAAGGACCCGTGGACAGGTTAGCTAGCGTGTTTTTAGTTCGAACTCCAGCGGCAGGTCATTCATGTCCAGCTCGGTATCCATGGTACCAGAGCGACCCTTTTGGATGAGTAGAACTGACATACAAACCTCGGGATAGGGCGTAGCCGCCATTGGCGAAACGTCATGGAAATAGCCAGTGCCCTTTAGTGCTTCAGGCTTGGGAGCCAATCCCAGGATATAGCTCACAACCCGGTCAACATCGCAGACTACATAGGGGACCGTGGCCTCCTCTACTTCATTATCGAACTTTATCCGATAGTAAGACTGGTCAACGTCGAGCATATTTCCGATGCCTTTCAATAGCCTCATGTCGACCAGAACGAACCGGTTGGAAACCCTGTACATCTCCTTCAGTATCTCTTCATACCGGTGCTCAATCACCAGTACACTGGTGCAATGAACAAGGTCGAAGCTGTTATCATCGAAAGGTATCTTCATCCCGTCGGTAACCTGAAACTGAGCCTCGGAGTACTTGTTCTTGGCCAGTTCTATCGCAGGCTCAGAAATGTCTATACCGGTATATTCAATAGAAGGTTCCAGTGACCTCATGATGTTGAAGAAACCGCCGGATGCGCATCCCACATCCAGGACCTTAGCGCCTGGAAACAACACTCGCGGCAGGAACACCTTCTCAGACGGATACAGGTCAGAGACCTCCTGTCGATGCTGAGAGTAGAAGTCAATTGCACTGGTCTTTGACCAGGCTTTAGCGGTATCCATTGGGACTCCTCCTATTCAAGTTCCACAACCTTTAGTGTATTCTGTTTGCCACTCGCAGCCCATATACGTAACCAGGTTTATCCAGAATATATCAACTTCTCGCAGGGGCCCTAGCTGGGAACAGCTTCTCCGCCGCGTTCAGGTCGGATATTGAATCAATTTCCGCCCATTTGTGATTAGCGGAGGGTAAGACATTCAAACGGAGCCGCCCTTGGGCAACCAGCTCGGCAAACACCGCTTCATAATATTGGTCAGTCCTTTGGCCGTCCATAAACCTGGCCATCTCAGGGAACACTTGGGTTCTTAAAGCATCTCCAGAGAGTTTATATATATTCACCGTCTTCAAAGCCCGACCGTAATCGAAATCAGGCCCCTGGTTCACTTTCAGGACCATCGAGTCCACTACCCCGTCCTCGACAAGTATGACGGTACCGTCCATGTCGGGCTTGTAACTGTCGACCACTGCCACGTTGGAGTCCACAGATCTGACCAGATTCCTCAGCATGACCGGATCGAAGATCAAGTCCCCTTCCAGAAGGAGAATGTCTTCGTCCAGCTTTTCCCGGGCCAACCAAAGAGAATAGATGTTGTTGGTCTCGGCAAATCTCCGGTTCTCCACGTATGACAGCGCGACTCCACCATACTCAGTACCGAAATGACTGCGAATCTGACCGGCGCGATAACCGACCACCAGCACACAGCTGCGCACACCGGCCTCTTCTAGTGCCTCGAGTTGGTATTCCATCACCGGTTTACCGTGAACGCAAACCAGACATTTGGGACAGTTATCGGTGAGCCAGCGTAGCCTTGATCCTGTCCCAGCCGCTAGAATCACTGCTTTCAAGAGATCACCTCACCAACTTTTGCCGTTAGTCGACCATCTACCGAGGGAGAAAGGTCCTGAAGAGCCTTCAACAGGCGGTCGTTGTCTTCGTCAGTGCGACTGGCAAAGCGAATGAAACGATCGTCAAGCCCGTCTTTTGAACCGCAGTCGTTTATCAATATCCTGGCGTGTTCGAAGAGGCGGCCGGTTAGCTCTTGGGCCGTGAACCCATAGAGGACCCAACACAAGATGAAGTTACCCTGGGTTGGGTAGGGATAGAGATAGGAGACCTCCTCGAGTCCCCTAAGCAACCTATCGGTGGATGCCCGCACCCTGTGACAGGAGTTTTCATACTCCGGTAGGTAATCTCCCATCTCTTCAAAGAAAAACTGGGCCAGGGAGTTGATGTTCCAAATCGGCAGGTCACTCCGCAAAGCCTCAATCCAAGCAGAGCTACCTGCGGCAGCATAACCCAGCCTGAGCCCTGGGATGCCATAATTCTTGGAGAGGCTTTTAATTATCATCAGATTGGGGTACTGATAGATCAAGTCTATAGCAGATGGGTCTACCTCCGCGTCCACGAAATCCATGAAGGACTCGTCAACGAGAATAAGGTCCAAATCAGTCATAGTGTTCAGAAAGTGGACAAGCTCTTCCTTGGATACGTAACCACCCGTGGGGTTATTGGGACGGATTAGCAGGGCTGAGTTCGAGTTGGTCGTCCTGACATGACTAATGAACTCATCGATGTCCAGTGTGAACCGCCTTGCGATAGAAAAGGGGCTGACTTGCTTTCCTTGGACCTTGGCTCTGTTGGTGAACTCGTCAAACGTCGGCACCGGTACCGCTAGGTTTTTAACGAACCTGGCAATGATGAAGTTTATAAGCTCACTGGCTCCGTTGGCGACCACAACCTCTTTGTGGGTGAGGTTCAGGTTCCGGGCCAAGACTGATGACAGATACCAGTTAGTAGATGGATACGACTTGATCAAGACACGTAGGTTTGCCTGCATAGCCTCAAGGAGCCGCTCCGACGGAAAATAGGGATTGGTCATATAACAGAAGTCATCGACCTGATGCGCCCAATAACCTCCGTATAGGGAAGAAAGGTTATCAACTTCTTTTTGTTCCATGACTCCCTCCATGGATAACCGAGTAGGCGAACATAGGGATTGAGGTGAGAGACCTCACGCGGATCGCCTCCGAGACCTAAGCTGAGGGGCTGACAAGTCCGGGAATGAAAAGGTTGCAAGAATGGCAGTCGGCAGGAATTGGGAACCTGGAGCTTGAAATGTGTTGTTTGGATACTTCCTTACGGGTTATTTCAACTCTCCCATATTCCCAGGCTTTTCCGATTGGCTATTTGAAATAGTTGGGCGATAGGAACTGCAGAATAACACTTAGTGGCCGGGATAGCAATTTCGGTCAAGTGTGTCTGGACTGGTCTTGCCCTGCTCAAACAAAGTCCCCGGCATAGGCAACTAGGTTATCCTGTAAATTGATCGGTATATGACATTGCATTAACCAGATCAGTGCTGCATATTAGATAAAGGTGGTGCGAAAACCCTGGTTTCTTCCTCCTTATTGGCCTCCTAGCAAAAACGTCTACGCGATCTGATTGCACCACCTGTAAGCCCCCGGCGGGTCCCTCAGGACACTATCACCCTTTTGGAGAGCTAAGATGGAAGGAATCCTCCAACCTGTGGCGCAACCTACGGCCTAAAGCCTCCTCAAGGATTTGCTCCTCCATCGCCGGGTTTTACCTGGGTGGGGCCTACGTATTTGTTGCCCACGCTCCCCAGGGCAACAAATAACGAGGATCGGCGGGATTGGCAACGAGAGCTTTCAGAGTCTCAAGACAACCCCTGCCAGCGTACTGATTATAGGTCCACACTTCGATTATCACGCGTTCCAACCAATAACCGATTAGATTATTGTTGCGGTTAGCCTACACTAACAAGTCACCGAGCATAGCTGGTATACGGTAGGGTAACTATGTTGACTAACTTGCGAGTTACTCTAGGGTACTCAAACTAGCCAAACTGATAGGCAGTGTTAGGCTACCAAAACCCCTAGACCGTGTTTGAGGTATAGTTCGACCCTCCCCGGTCTCCACCAGAAACACGGATCAGTTGCCTCCGGACCCCCCCGGAGGCTTTTCTTTTATAAGGATTACTCGCTGCCCTCCCTGGTTGTCGCTATCTCAAAGCCAAGTGGCTGAGAGGGCTGAAGACGGCATCCTTATGTCTGCCGGCAACTCCGGATACAAGACCGGAATCTACGCTGGAGTCCTGGGGGGACCTCAGCGGCCAGGACCCCGGCGCGATGCCGATAGTTGACCCGAAGGAGATAGACACCGCGTACAACTTGCAAAGGGCCGGGATACTGGGGATAGCATTTCCGCCTGACGAGTCGGTGGCGGCGGCAGAGGTGTACTAGACCATGGGTGGCGGGAACTAGACTGCCTCATAGGGCTGGTATTCGCTTTTCCGAAAGAACTCCTCCCATTTTTCCTCAGTCTGTTGGATATGGCATGCTAGATACAAATGCTGACTACCCATTTTGGAGGGTCACCGTTCTTTGAACTCCCTTGAGGTTCATACTTTGGCAACCACCCTGCATGGAGCCCCGTCTCCTTGATCCAAATAGAGCGGCATTATGAAGATCGTAAACGACCCCAGTGTGATCAAATCCAGATTTACCAGATTCTCTAAGCTGAGAATATCATTCCTGAAGAAGTGCTTGTGTACCTCAAATGGGGGATTATCTGGTGAGAAAGAATCGATGCCGACGATGCGTACCCGTTTCTCGACTAGCTCCTTCGCGAACTCCATTGTGATAACAGGGTTGTCGGCAAAGAAACTAGGCATTCGTATGTCTTGGTATGATCTGTTCTCAACAAGACTATGTCGTCACACTCTATGGTTACCAAACTCGCCTCAATCTGTTGCCGCCCCCTTACGTCGAGCAAAACAGCGCGCCCGATGAAATGATCAATGGAATATTCAGTTAGTTTCTTGCCGTCATCCAGCATGTGCCACGGGGCATCAATATGGGTCCCGAAATGAGTGTTCATGGATACGCGGTGTCCGTTCCAGCCGTCCTTCTCACAAAAGGCGATTCTTCGGAAATCTGCCGACGGATCACCGGGATACACCGGCGTCCGTTCATTTATTGGCATTGTCAGATCTATGTATGCCATGTTCGTCTCCTTAGGTGTTCTTAGGCTTCATCTGCAACAACAAACTGGGCCAGGGCTGCTGCCCATCTACTAGCCCTAGCCTAAGCTATAGGTGGCTATCTTACTGCTTCTTCATCGATCGAGTCGCTACCTCCGGCCCTTGGCGATTTTGTCCCGGGTGCAACTCTGGTGCTTAGAGGCGCTACCGTCTACTATTAACGGGACATGTAACCTGCATGACGCCACGAGGTTCGATGGAAATTACGGAACACCAAACGTCAATTGCTCCCGAACTCTTAACCACTTCAGGGCAGGTTTCTGACCTGGTCCATATCTTATCCCATCACGAATGTATCGCCATAGATACCGAATCAAACAGCCGGCACAGGTACCCTGAAAGGGTCTGTTTGGTTCAAGTGGCGACCAGCAGCAAAGTGTACTTAATCGATACCCTTGTAGTTGATGATATGAAACCAATCGGCGAAGTACTGGCAGACGAGGCGGTAGTAAAGGTGATGCAGGGTGCTGACTACGACGTGAGGTGCCTGGACAGAGAGTGGGGATTCCGGGTACGGAACGTCTTCGACACGTCCATCGCAGCCCGCTTTATCGGTATGGAGCAGATCGGACTGTCAGCTCTGAGTGAGGCTTTGCTGGGGATCCACATCCCCAAAGCTTCCCACATTCAAAAAAGCGATTGGTCCCATCGGCCACTCAGTCAGCACGCCTTGAATTACGCAGCCGCAGATGTCTGGTATCTTCCGAGTATCCAAGAGGCGCTTGAGACCAAGCTGCGAACCCTCGCAAGGTCTTCTTGGGTCTCTGAAGAGTGCGCTCGTTTGGAAGAGATCCGTTACGTTGCTCCGGACCCAGAAACGGCGTTTCAATCGTTGAAGGGCAGCCGCAGGCTGAATGGGCAAGCAAAGGCAATCTTAAAACGACTATTCATGTTGCGAGAAGCCGAGGCTCGGCGTCGCAACCGCCCTCCCTACTATGTTCTGCCGCACGAAGCTCTGATCCAATTAGCGTCCAATCCAAACGCCGATCCAGCCCAACTTCCTTCCCTCAGGAAGCAAGTTGACTCCAGGCTTGGCAGACTCCTGAGTGCGGCTCTTCGCAAGGGATTGGCCGACCCACCAATCGGCAACCCGATCTATTTCAGCGTCCCTGCAGCTACACGTGTTGAGATTGACCGCCTGCAGGTACTGAAGAAGTGGAGAGCAAAGCTGGGCATGCAACTGTCTATTGACCCTGCCCTCGTATGGCCCATGGCGGGCCTGGAACGCCTAGGGAGGGCCCCACACACTTTGGGTGCTGAGCTCCGGTCACCTGAGGTGAGGAGGTGGCAAATTGAACAATTCGCAACGTCCCTTAGAGCTTCTCTGGTCTAGTTCAATGAAACACCTCCCAATCTGCCCGCTTAAACCACAGAGGTCAAGATGCTAAGCGCTGTCAACGTCAGTAAAGCCTACGGAAGCCGGATTCTGTTCGATGAACTAAACCTTACCGTTGCAGCCGGAGAGTGCATTGCGCTTATAGGCGCCAACGGTTCGGGTAAGACGACACTCTTGGACATCTTGGCTGGCGATATCTCTCCGGATACTGGGGGGCGTTTCCAAGAAGCGCAACGTCACTATAGGCTACCTCAAACAGGAGAACGCTGGGGGTTCCAGCAAAACATTGATAGAAGATGTGCTTGAGGAATCTCCTGAAGTGACCACTCTAAGAGACCGCATCGCCGCCATTCACGAGTCTCTTTCGTTACAGACTAACCCAGATAACCATGATGAGCTGATGCGACAACTCCGCCAGCTTCAATCGGCGTTAGAGGCGGCTGATGTAAGCTACAGGGAGCATGAGGCTAAGGCGATCCTCTCCGGGCTAGGATTTAAGCAAGACGACTTCCACCGACCCCTCGGCGAGTTTAGCGGCGGTTGGCTTATGCGCGCTGTCCTGGGAAAGTTGCTGTTCATGAAACCGGATGTGTTGCTCCTGGACGAGCCAACCAATCACCTGGACCTTAACGCAAACTTATGGTTTGAGAAGTACCTGTCCTCATTCCGCGGAGCGATAGTCGTCACCTCCCACGACCGGACTTTCTTGAACCAGGTAGCAACCATGGTGCTGGCTCAAGTGGACCCCATCATCAGGACAGCGGTGAGGCTAAAATAAGAGAGTCTACCGCTGGGGTGTCTCGTAAACCTTCATCCGATGGTAAGGCTGGTGGAAGTTCCAGTAAACACCTTTGTGGGCTCACTGCTTGGAACACCTGACCCGGTGACCGATAGCCCAGGGCTTGATGGGGCCGCTCTTGGTTGTAGAAGGCCAGATAAGCCCCAATCCCCTTTCTGGCCTCAGTCCCATTTTGGTATGCCTTCAGGTACACCTCCTCGTACTTGATGCTGCGCCACAGCCGTTCCACGAAGACGTTGTCCATGCACCGGCCCCTGCCGTCCATGCTCACTTGAACGCCTTGCGCCAGCAGCATGCTGGTGAAGGCCTCGCTGGTGAACTGGCTGCCCTGGTCGGTGTTGAAGATCTGTGGCCGACCCTTGCTCAAGGCCTCTTCCAGAGCCGCAACACAGAAGTCTACCTCCAGGGTGTTGGACAGCCGCCAGGCCAGCACGTAGCGGCTGTGCCAGTCCATGATGGCCACCAAGTAGAGGAAACCCCGAGCCATGGGTATGTAGGTGATGTCGGTGGCCCACACCTGGTTGACCCGGTTGATCTCCAGCCCCCTGAGCAAGTACGGATAGACCTTATGCCCTGGGTTTGGCTTGCTGGTGTTGGGACGCCGGTAGATGGCCTCCAGGCCTATCAGCTGCATCAGCCGGCGGACCCGCTTGCGGTTGACCTGGTGTCCGTGATTTCTGAGCCAGGCAGTCATCCTTCTGGAGCCGTAGAAAGGTGTCTTCAGGTACTGTTGGTCTATGAGGGCCATCAACTCCAAGTCCTCGGCGCCGGCCTCGGTTGGCAGGTAGTACAACGCGGAGCGGCTGATACCCAGCAAGGCGCACTGGCGCACCAGAGACAGCTTCGGTTCTTCTCGGTCAATCATGGCCCGGCGTTGGGACCGGCTCACAACCCGAAGCTCCGTGACAAAAATCCCGTTCCACCTTGAGCTGCCCAATCTGTTGGTAGAGCTGGGCAGTGAGGACCTCTTGGTCCTTCTCCTGGCGTCCAGCACCATTTTCAAAGAGGTGCGGCGCCCCCTGAGTCAAGGCCTTCTTCCAGGCATGGATCTGGCTCGGGTGGACTTCAAACCGGCTGGCCAGCTCTGCAATGGTGTGCTCCCCTTGGAGCGCGGCCAAAGCCACTTTGGCCTTGAAGACTGGGCTGTGCTTCTTACGTGTTTGCTTCATGTCCTGCTCCTTGTTTCCGTCCTATTTTAGGAGCGGGACTCTCTCTTAGCCACCTGTCCGAATTTTGGGGTCCACCTCAGGCTATCACACAAGACGAAGTGGTGCTGCTCAGGGGCAACTATGACAACTATCTTATAGCCAGCGAGCGTTCTCTTCAGCTAAGACAGGCTGCTGCGGCCAGGCAGGAACGTGAGATCCAGAGGCAGCTGCGCTTTGTCGAGCGCTTTCGCTATAAGGCCCGGAAAGCCTCTCAGGTGCAGAGCCGGTTGAAACAACTTGAGAAAGTACAACAAATTCAGCTACCCAGAGCGACCAAGAGGGTCCACTATTCCTTTCCAGAGCCGCCAAGGAGTGGTGCAGAAGCAATCTGTCTTACTAACATTAGCAAATCCTACGGCGATCACGACGTCTATCGAGGTTTAAACCTGGCGCTGATGCGCGGTGACCGAGTCGCACTAGTTGGTCCGAACGGGTCCGGCAAGACCACCATTCTAAGGATTCTTGCTGGTGCCCTTTCTTTTGAGGAGGGTGAGCGAAGGACTGGGCACAACGTGATCACGGCCTACTATGCTCAGCATGTATTGGAGTTCCTCAAACCTGACAGCACGCTTATCGAGGAGCTTCAGCAAGCCGCACCCCAGGAATCAGACCAGAACCTCCGTCATATCCTCGGTGGCTTTCTGTTCAGCGGAAACGATGTCCGCAAGCCCATATCCGTTTTGTCTGGTGGAGAAAAGGCGAGGGTCGCCCTTGCGAGGCTACTGGTCCAACCAAGTAGCCTGTTGCTGATGGATGAGCCAACCAACCATCTGGATATAGCCTCCAGGGAGATTCTCGCCGACGCCCTCAGCGACTATCGTGGCACTATCTGCTTCATAACCCACGACCGCACCCTAATCCGGCAGATCGCCAACAAAATCATTGAGGCCAATAACGGCCAACTCAGGCACTTTCCTGGCGACTACGACAGTTACTTGTATCGGAAAGGGATAGAGGTCGCGCAACGTACCGCTGGTGTTGTCGCCAACGAGGCGGGCGATCATATTTTGCAGCAAGCCTCTTCCAGCACCCAATCCGCCAGAGGACGCTCGGGGCGACCGCGAAGCGCCGACGAGGAACTGCGCCGGGTCCTCACCAAGGAGGCCCGAAAATTGGCTACACGGATAGATGAAATCAATTCTAACTTGGTAGCCCAGGAGGCGAGTATTGCGCGCTTGGAGGTTCTGTTCTCCAGCCCAGATCAGTTTGAAGACTCGTCTCAGCTAGCCACTTCGGCAGAACAGTACCGAGCGCTCAAAGAGCAAGCGCATTCACTCTGGGAAGAGTGGGAGAAGTTGTCGTTGGAGGCAGAGGGTATTGATAGCAGGATTGGGCAACTCAAGGAGCCCTAGATGATAACACGGACCGGTGGGACGGTCACCTGCATGTTTTTGCCCAAGGACGGTTATTTGCCGCAAGTATGACACGCCAGTTGACAGCCATCAAACCCAGTATTTGAGGATCGTTCAGTCGGTTTTTGTACCTAAAATGGAATCCGCGGCATCTTCGCCAGCTACCTTGCCCCAACCGAGTGCCGTTATCAGGCCGTTACCAGACAGGTATCCAGCCGGGCCCGAGCCTGATACCCCTACTGCCGTTCCTCCTCCAGCATACGGGTTGGCTATAGGAGAGCCGTCCGGCCGGAGGACCTGGGCTCGTCTATTTATCTTAAGTCCTCCTTGAGTGTGGAAGAGCGCGGCTGTCACCTGGATGCCGCACAAGGGGGGATGAAGTTCGTTTCTGGGCAGATGTTGACCAACACTCGCTTCCCGCTTGGTTAGCGACATCCACTAGCTGCACCTACTCGGATCCACCCCCGATACGAATCGCCAACGAAGTTTGCAAATTGTTTCTGACTGACCCTCCCCCGTCTCCACCAGAAACACGGATCAGTCGCCTCCGGGCCCTCCCGAGGCTGTTCTTTTACAAGAACTACATCGCTGCCCTCTCGGGTTATGGCTATCTCGAAGAGGGGCATGAAGCCCGTAGATCAGTGGCGGTCGTCACAATCTGCGCTCGGATTCGTCAATCGGAATGTCGTTCGCGCTCATGTCGCGCCTTCGCATGAATCCGTTCTCGTCGAATTCCCAGTGTTCGTTTCCGTGGGTACCTCGAATTCCCAGTGTTCGTTTCCGTGGGTACGATACCACTGGCCAGAGGCATCGTGCCACTCATACTCAAACCGCACTGAGATGCGATTCCCTGTGTACGCCCACAGCTCCTTCATGAGCCTGTAGTTGACTGAGGCAGAGACCGGCATGATGATCTCTCATGCCTTCGGCACCTCGACAGCCGCCCAACTCCAGGCCCCCATCTATGCGATCAATCGAGGCAATCCTTTCTCCGTGGAAGAAGTACTCCGGTACCTGGTAGAGAACAAGGCCGTGCGTCGAGTAGAGGGTCGCTGGGAGGTGCTCGATATTACCGGGCTAGGTATCCCTGAATCTGTGAAGCTGCTAGTTCAGGAGCGGGTCACCCGCCTCGGCGAGGATGTGGTCGCCATGCTCCAGCAGGCCTCTGTGCTGGGTCAAGAATTCAGCTTCGCGGCTCTGTCGCCTATGGCTAACTTGCCTGAAGACCGATTGGTCGCGATGATTGATCATGCTATGGCCGCCGGCCTTTTGGTGGATCACACCCAATCTCCAACAGACGAACTGTATTCTTTCCCAGAAGACCATTTTCGAGAAGCACTTTACAAGATCATTCCCGGTGCACGTCGACGCCGTTACCATCTGCAGGCTGGCCAAGCGTTGAGTAATTTGTATCCTTCCCGTCTTGGTGAACTAGCTTACCATTTCACCCACGGGAGTGATGCTACCTTAGGCGCAATCTACTCTTACCAGGCGGGAGAGAAATCCAGTTCCCTGTTCGATTGGGGCCGTGCGATTCCCTTGTATCAGGATGCCTTGGACCTGTGGGAGGAGCTAGGAGGCCATCTGGAAGAAAGGGCTGCAGCTGCAGAGAACCTTGGAAGCGCCTGCTACAAGTCTGGGATCAAGGCTAGACAGGCGGTGGGTTACCTGGAGCAGGCACTAAGTTTCTATGAAGACCTAGACAATCACTATAAAGCCGCCACCATTCACTCCCAACTGGGTCGAGAACATATGCATAGCGGCAACCTGGTGGTACAGGATTTGACTCTGGCGCTGGAGCACTTCGACAAGGCCGAGGTGCTCCTAGGCACGGAGTCAGAGGATATTCCCCACGGTCTGGGTTACTGCGGCCGTGCATTAGCTCATTTGGATCACCTTGAGTTAAGCAAATCGCTGTCCTGGGCCCGCCGGGCACTAGATGTAGGGGAGCGCCTTGGATCGTCTGCTGTCATCGCCAATGCGTGCTCGCCTCTGGGTTCGGCTTTGGGTCATAACGCTATCATACAGGCACGGGAGGCCCTAGAAAGGGCATGGCAGGTCTCCTCCCAAGGAAAGCTGGGATTCCAGGCGGATCTAAGTCGGGCCTGCGGGGCCCGAATGTTAGGAGTGGTTCTCAGAGACCCCGTCGCCGGTCTTGAGTGGGCAGATCGAGGTCCCGATTACGGCACGACTTATTCCTTGTTCGATATACCGTCCCATTTGGTAGCCCTTTATGCGCTCAAAGGAGAGCTTGAAGATGCCAGCCGGACACTTAGAGACCTCCAGAGCCATTTGACGTTATCAGGGCAACCAATTTTGATTCCCTCGTAACAAGGCCTGTTTGAGATGAGCCCTGGCGTGCGAAGGTGGTCTGGAGCGGAGGAGGCCACGGGATGCCGGCTGCTGGCCTCACCGCCCTATCTGCTGCGCTCAGGACAAGCGTGATCCCGTTGCGGTACCCCTTCCGTGGCTCAGGGCACCCGGTGGAAGTTGTGGAGCGGCGCCCTCATGCGGCCGCGACCGCAGGTACCGTCCCGACCGCCCGCTGAGCCGTGTTCTCCATCTCCACCAGGCGTGCATGGACCATCCGCTTGAAGTTGCACGCCAACGCCTTCAGGTAGACGGCAAGCCGCACCCGACGGCCCCCTCGCACCCGCAAGCGCCCAAGCCCGTGGGCGCGCTTCAGCTCGGAGTTCGTTCCCTCGATACCAGCCCTTATGTCATACCGCTTGCGCCACTCCTCGGTGGCCTCGGCCCTCCGGCGCCGCTCGATGTTCACCTTCACCAGGTCCGCCTTGAGGACGTAGGCCCCCGCACGCCGGTCCAGCTTCACCGGGCAACGGGATCGCAAGGGGCAGGGCTCGCATGTTGTCCCGGCAAAGTGGACCTCTACCCGCTCCGGCGCATCCTTCAGCTCGTACTCCTCGATGGACGGGTGGCCGGCGGGGCACGCCGTGGCCTGCTCCCCTGTGACGTCGATCTGAAAGTCCGCGGCGGTGAGCGGCGGTGGTCCGTCACCCTCTCCTTCGTGCGAGTTCCCCGGCGCCGACCCCGCCACCGGGCTCACCAGTTCCGTTCCCCGGCGCGAGGCTTCGAAGGCATTGCGGCCCGACCCATACGCCGTGTCGGCGAAGAGCTCGTCCGGTCGGACCTTCCGCTCCGCGAGCCCGTCAACGACCGGCACGCTCACGTCGGTGTCGCTCCCACTCGAGGGGGTCACCTCCACGTGGGTGATGAGCTGGGTGGCGTTCTCCTCGTGGCAGGTCTCCGCCACCTGCACCTCGTACCCCTTCCCCTTGTGGCCGCTGTAGGTCACATCCGGGTCGTGGGGCGATTGCAGCGAGTCGGCGGACACCTGCTTCGGGTCCTTCAAGGCCACGGGCACCTTGCATTCCCCAGCATCGTCGTCATCGTCCCTGGGGCGCCCGTCCTGGTGTTTGCCCACATGGCACTGCTCCCGCAGCAGCCGCTCCAGCAGCCGGTACTCCTCCAGCTGGGCAGCAGTCGTGCCATGGAACCGGTCCACCAGCCGGTAGAGGTCCCGGGCACAGACCGAAAGGCGTCGCCGACCCTCCCCCGTGCGGGCGTCCTCGTAGTGGGTCGCCTCGTCTTCTTCCTTCAAATAGCGCCCTAGGAGGCCCTCCGGAACCCCAGGGCGAAGCTCTGGGTGCTCCCAGCGCAAGGCCCGCAGGAACAACCGCATCGTCTCACAGAACAGGCCCAGCCGGGTGAGTGTGGCGATGTTGCTCATGATGTGGGTGGAGTCCAGCCGTTGCTTTCCGGTGCGTATGCCCAGCGCCTGGATGATCCGGTCCGTGGTCTCCTGGAAAGCCAGCCAGCCACCGTCGTGCTGCATCAGGCGAACTCGGAAGTTGTGGAGGGTCTTCTGGGGCAGGTGGGTCTCCTCGATGTCCAGCCGCAGGGCGTGGTGCCAGAGCAGAGCCTGCCCTGAGCTTGCCGAAGGGTTGAACTCTAGTTGTTCCAGAGCTTCATCGTCGGTGAGGTTGAACATCTCTTTGAGGAGGTGGACCCCGAGGACGGTCTGCACCGCCCGGTTGGGACGGCCGTTGTCCACGCAGTACATGGGAGCAAAGCGCTCCTCGTCAATCAGGGGGAGCGCCTCGTTTCGGAAAACCTCGGCCCAACTTCTCTCCAGGCGCTTAGCCTTCTTCGGCGTCACCAGGAACTGGGACTGCCAGAGGCTCTCTTGCGGGTCTCGTATTCGGAACATCCTCCCCTCCCTCGGCCAGGCGCAGCGCCCACGACCTTTTATTACATTATCCCCACCTTGCCCAGGCTGGCGAGGGGTTTTTACGAACAAATCAAACTTGCCTAGAGCTCTTGAATGTCGTTGTTGGCGTTCACACCGACGGCAGCAGGTTGCCCCAGGAGAGCTTGGGCTGCCAGACGTATTTTCGATTCGATCTCTCGGGCCATCTCAGGATGCTGGGCCAGAAACTCCTTGGCGTTCTCTCGGCCCTGGCCCAAACGGTCCTCACCATAGCTGAAGAAGGCCCCAGACTTCTTGACGATGTCATGGGTTACGCCCAGGTCCACGATGTCGCCCATTTTGTTGATCCCCTGGTTGAACATGATATCGAATTCGGCGTTGCGGAAAGGAGGGGCGACCTTATTTTTTACAATCTTGGCTCTAACCCTGTTACCCATCACCTGAGAGCCTACTTTAATGGAATCTATTCGCCGCAGGTCTATGCGTACCGAGCTGTAGAATTTCAAAGCCCTTCCACCGGGGGTGACTTCTGGGCTGCCATACATTACTCCGACCTTTTCCCTGAGTTGATTTATGAAGATCACTGACGTTCCAGAATGGTGAATGGCGGCGGTTAGTTTCCGGAGGGCCTGAGACATGAGCCTCGCCTGCAGTCCCACATGGGAGTCACCCATGTCGCCCTCCAGTTCCGACTTGGGTACCAGTGCTGCGACACTATCGATTACGACGGTGTCGACGGCGCCGCTTCGGACCAGGTATTCGGTGATCTCCAGAGCCTGCTCACCGCTATCGGGTTGGGCGATGAGCAAGTCATCCAAATTTACGCCACAGTTTGATGCGTATGTAGGGTCAAGGGCGTGTTCCACATCCACGTACGCGGCAGTCCCTCCCATTTTCTGTGTCTCGGCCATCACATGGATGGCGAGGGTAGATTTGCCGGCGGCTTCTGCACCGTATATTTCCGTGACACGGCCCTTGGGAATACCGCCAACACCTAGGGCGAGGTCCAGGGACAGGGAGCCCGTGGGAATGACCTCAGTTAGCAGCTTGTGGCCCACTTCCCCAAGTCGCATGATGGCGCCCTTGCCATAATGACGCTCGATCTGAGAGATCGCTATTTCAAGGGACTTGTCTTTTTCCGTGGTCATTCCCCCTCCTGTCCACATGCCTAACTCAAGGCATGTTAGCATACCCCTTGGGGGCTAACAAGGACGAGCCGTCACACTCAAGAGTAGGGTGGAAATGGAACCGGAACCGGTTTAAAACTGTCGGTATCTGTTGACGATGGGCAGTCGCCAGTCTTTTCCGAATGCCCGTGGGGTGATCTTAACTCCTGGTGGAGCCTGCCTACGCTTGTACTCGTTTTTGTCCACGGTGGTTATGATTTGCTTCACCACGGACGGGTCGAATCCCACATCCACTATCTCCTGGTAGCTCCGATCATCTTCCACATACAGCTTCATGATCGGGTCCAGTACTTCATACGGAGGTAGAGTGTCCTGATCTATCTGGCCTGGCCTCAACTCTGCCGTCGGAGGTTTTTCAAGCACCGATTCAGGTATCACGCCTTTAGGGTCGCTGTGCTGGTTACGCCACCCGGCAAGCTCGTACACCAGGGTTTTGGGAACGTCTCTGAGTACCGCGAGGCCACCTACGGAGTCTCCGTACAGCGTCGAGAACCCCATGGCTATCTCGCTCTTGTTTCCGGTGGCCAATACCAGCCAGCCGAACTTGTTGGAAATAGCCATCAACGTGTTGCCTCGTATTCTCGCCTGTATATTCTCCTCGGCTATATTGGGTTCGGTGCCTTTGAAGTGGGGCTCCAGCATGTCGGCGTAAGCCGCGTGAGCGGGTTCGATAGGGATCGTCCACAGTTCGATGCCCAGGTTTTCCGCCAGTAACTTGGCGTCAACTATGCTGCCCTCACTGGAATATCGGGAAGGCATCGAGACTCCCAGGACGTTGTCTGCGCCAAGTGCGTCGGTGGCCAAACAGGCGGTTAGCGAGGAGTCGATACCGCCGGACAGCCCTAACAACACTTTGTTGAACCCACTTTTTCGCACATAGTCTCCCGTGCCCAGGACCAAAGCCTCATAGACCTCTCTTACGGCGCTTAAGGCTTGGTGGCCGTTGGCGTCGGGCAGGGGTGTTTTCTTGGATAGGCTGTACTCGGAAACGTGAACAAGCTCAGGTGTGCCTATTTCACGTAGTATCGCCGAGTTTTCTTTACGTACTCTGGGGTCCAGCAGGCGAGATCGCATTACCGCTTCGACGTCCAGGTCCGCTATGATCAGGTCTTCTTCGAACTGTCTGCCCCTGGCAACCAACGCGCCGGTCTGGTCCGCAATCAGGCTGGCGCCATCGAACACCAGCTCGTCTTGACCGCCGATGGCATTCACGTATGCCACATACAGCTCGTTATCAGCAGCTCTCGTACCGATCGTGCTTTCCCTATGCGAATGTTTACCAGCGTAATAGGGAGAAGCACTTATATTCACGATCAGCTCCGCCCCAGCGTCTCTCTGTACGGCAATAGGACCGACCGCGTACCAGATATCCTCGCAGATGTTGACTCCGACCTTTGTTCCGTTGATGGTGTAAACCGGACAGACAGACCCTCGCTCGAAGTAGCGGTCCTCATCGAAAACTCCGTAGGTCGGGAGGTACATCTTGCGGTATACACCCACCATCTGCCCGTCATGGGCTACGGCGGCGGCGTTGTATATGTCAGAGTCGTCGTCCGCAAACCCCACAACCACCGCGATGCCCTTGGACGCTTCCACGACTCTTTGCAGTGCAGCCTTGTTGTCGCGGATAAAGGAGAGCTTGAAAAGCAGGTCTTCGGGGGGATATCCGGGAATCGCCATCTCTGGGAAGGCCACCAGATCTGCGTTTTGCCCTCGCGCAAGGTCTATGAAGTCGATTATTTTTCCGGCGTTTCCGTCCAGATCGCCAACTGTGATGTTGATCTGGGCCAGGGCCACGCGAAACGTACGCATCTCAGTTCTACCCGTTTGGTTGCAGTATAGCACAGAACCTACCTATGGCATGGACTCAAATGGAGCACCATCGGGAGCTTGACGGCCACTCTATCTGACCCGTCCACGAGGCACTTGTGGTATCGTGAAATGGGAGATTCAGAATGGCCGGTGTTCGCGGCATAACCTTCGACCTATGGCAGACCCTGATCCTGGATGCCCCGGAGCGAGGCAAATCCCGTATGGACAAGCGCCTCGAAGGGATCAGTGAGTCTTTGAAGGACGCCGGCGCAGTGTTCGCAGAGGAACGAGTGAGGCAAGGGTACGTCGAATGCTCCCAAACTTGTCAGGAGATCAAGGCCGAGTCGTTGGACATCAGTTTTATGGAGCAAATCAAGATTTTTATCAACTCTGTCGATGAGGGTCTCTTCCACCGCCTTCCCAAGGAGGTGGTGGACCGCATAGCTGCAAGCTACGCCGATGCTTTTTGGCACTCGCCACCGAGTCTTCATCCGGATGCAACGCGCGTCCTAGGTGGAGTGAAGAGTATGGGATACAGCATCGGACTGATTTCTAATACGGGACTGACCCCTGGATTCACATTCAGAGCCTTCATGCAGCGTGCCGGAATCCTCGACTTTTTTGATGTGTTGACCTTCTCCGATGAAATCGGGCTTTCCAAGCCTTCCAGGGAGATGTTCCTCATGATGGCCAGGTCCATGAACGTACACCCCGAAGAAGTTGTTCATATCGGTGACGACCTGTTGAACGACGTACGCGGGGCTCAGCAGGCTGGGATGAAGGCCGTCTGGATCGGGACACAGAACCCCCAGAACGATGGCCTGGAAGTGAAGCCCGACGCAACGGTCTCGTCGCTTGGCCAGGTGGAGCCAGTCATTCAGAGTCTGGCTTCGGATTTCGCAAAGCCCCGGTAGGTTCACATAGAAGACAGCGATTAATAAACTAATGCGCTGCTTCAAATCAGGAATTGCCGAAACTAGTAGGTTGTTTACGATATTCGTAATGATTGCAGGCGACGGTGGGCTGTTTGTGAAATAATTCTCAAATAGGTTGCCCATTGACAGCGACTTGGCATCATGATATGTTGAAAAAGTCCCAAGCGATTGAGCTCAGCAGGCTCACGAGTTTACAGGCAAACCGCAGTCCTCATCGGTAACAAGGTAGCTCTTTCGAGAGTGAAAAGGTGCCGAAGGAGACAGTGGCAGCCAAAGTAGACTCAGTGGAGCAGCAAAGGTGAGGTCGCTTGGGGCGTTCTAAATCACCTTGTGCGAGTCAGCGGAACCTAGAGTTTCCCGTAAAAATGCCTTGACTACGTGCACCGGTACGGCCATTCCAACCTCGGGGCCGTTCATCATGGTGTTTATTCCTACCACCTCACCATGGGCGTCCAACAAAGGCCCTCCGGAATGTCCCGGTCTGAGGGGTAGGCTAACCGAGATCCACTCTCGGTCGCCTGGGGTCAAGTCGCGGCCTCGCGACGAACCTATGACGACTCCAGCCGTTGCTGCCCCCTGGACTCCCCAAGGGTTCCCGATTGCCAATGCCCACTCGCCGGGTTGAAGGTTCTTCGACTCGCCGAAGGGAACGACCGGCAGTCCGGTGGCGTCCACCGATAGAGCCGCCAGGTCTCTATTCGTATCGCGGGAAAGGAGCTTGCCATTTAGCGTATTCCCATCTGGGAACACGACCTGTAGCGGCCCGCGCGCGACCACGTGGGCGTTGGTGACGATCAGCCCACCGGGGTGGCATATGATACCAGAGCCGGTTCCGTGCCTGTTCTGGATCCGTACTAACCCCCGACGAGCTCCTTCCGCCACATCCGCCATCTCAGTGTTCAATTTTGCAAGCAGGTCCACCATGTTACATCACCTAAGCCTTTTCTCCAACGACTACCGGTTGCTCTTGAACCTCTCCTCCCCGTACAAGGCGGATCTTTACTTCTCGACCGACCGTGTCATCCGTAAGGAAGGATAGCAGAGAGTCCAGGTGGGGGACCGGCTGACCGTCCAGTGACAGCAGCGTGTCTCCTAGCAGCAGGCCTCCCTTTTGAGCCGGGCTGCCAGGCTCAACCGACAGCAAGACCAGACCCGTTTCCTGCCCAAGCTGTTTACCCAGCGCCTCGGGTAGACGGACCGGTTGAGAAGATACTCCCAAGTATCCCCGGCGTATCTTGCCGTGGGACACCAACTGTTCAACAACTTTGCCTATGGTCGGCGATGAGATGGTCAGAGACACGCCTCGTAACAGCGCCGATGTGTTGATTCCCAGGATCTGGCTGGACACATCAACCAGTGGCCCTCCGGAAAAGCCCGGGTACATAACCACGTCGGTTTGTAGGTAGTGGTCCAGCTTTCCCCCGGTGGGTGCGCGCCAGTTCTGGCTGAGGGCGCTGACCACGCCGAGAGTAGCTCGGATAGACTGTCCGGGCCTCCCAAGAGCCAGCACTATGTGCCCAACTCGTACATCCCGGAAGTCGGACCGTGAAGGAATTTCCAACCCTTTGGCATCAGCCTTCAATACTGCCAGGTCGGTACTTGGGTCCCTGCCTATGAGGGTCGCTCCAACGGTCTCTCCGTTGGGCAGGCCAACACTGATCCTGTCATCTCGTTCCACCACGTGGTGGGCGGTGGCTACAATACCATCGGAAGACCATATAATGCCGCTGGCGGGCAGGCGACCCCGCGCGTTAACCTGTACAACTCCTTTGCCGGCGTCTTCCACAGTGGCTGCCAGCGATTCAGATAGCGTCGAAAGGATTTCTGCCATTTAATGACCTCCTGGATCAATACAAATATTATTTCTTTTACTTTACGTGCTGGGATACAAGGGGACATTCACCATTCGATTGGGCTCGGACCTGGAAAAACGGCTAGGTTAAATAACGATCAACCCCAGGCGGCTGGCTAGCACCACGGCTTCTGTCCTACTCTCGGCCCCTAGCTTGCCCAGGATCGAATTGATGTGGAATTTGACTGTGTGGTCGCTGATGCCTAACCGGTCGGCAATTACCTTGTTGGGGAGCCCTTCGGCTATTAGTCTCAATACGTCAAGCTCTCTCGGAGTTAAGTCCTCCTCCGGACGTGCTGGTAGCGCATCGTGTATTGGAATAAGGTCTTCGGCAATGTCACGGTCCAGAACTACTTCTCCCCAGGCTAGCGCATTTATCGCGGAGGAGATGGCGGAAACATCGCTGTCTCGGAGCAGCAGGCCCTTGGCGCCAGCCCTCCACGCGTCCTGAGCCGCAGAAGTTGTGGCTAGCAGGGCCAATACTGGTGGGCCAAGCTCAGATAGGGGTAGCGGCTTTTCCAGGGTATTTACCGAGTCCGAACCCAAGTCCCAGACCAGGACTTCAGGATTGAAGGCCTCTACTATCACCGACATATCGTTTTCCCAGGCAGTCTGGCCAACGACCATGGACTCACCATGCTCCGAGAGCAAGGTCGCAAGTCCCGCCCGGGCTAAGGGGTCGTCGGCGACGACAACGACTCGCGGTTTGCTAATATCTGACATGGTAATACCAAATCCAGCTTACCACTTGAGGATGCGGCTGAGTAGCTCGTAGCTGAGTTGCGTCTACCACGGAACCGTGGGACCTTCCAATCCCGTATTATCACATAGGGAGACATGACTATGAGCCGGGCACTCGGATTTGAACCCCCCAGTTCCGAAGTACATCTAAACATCGGATGAAGGGCCTTCTGGTTTACTTGAGTCCAACGAAGCTGCTCGTCGCAGGGCTTTCGCTTGCAGTGGCAGGCGGTGTTGTCGCTGGCGTTCTCGCTACGCAGGGCGGCTCCTCCACGAATGGCGACAGGGCTGCGCCTCGCGGCTCTGCGGCCAATGACTCTGTCGAAACACCCCAAATCACGCCTACTCGCGAGACTGCGGGCCGAGACCCCATATCCAACGCCTCACCTCAGCTACTGATAGGTGACCTGAGGAAGCTTCTGGACAAAGATGACATCAAGCCAATCTATGATCCTAGCTTTGTCAGCGCAGGCGAAGCCAAGCTACTCGGCGAGGACCACGTCATGGGAGTGGCCATCAACGGCGACGCTCGAGCCTATCCGATTGGCGTTCTCCGTTTCCGTGAAATGGTGAACGACGTGGTAGGCGGGGTTCCCTTATTGGTCACCTGGTGACCAATTTGCGGCACCGGTCTCGTGCACGACCGGAGAATCGACGGTAAAACCCACACCTTTGGGAACTACGGCGCACTATACAAAAGAGCGATGACATGGTACGACCATGAGGCCGGCAGCGTCTGGTCCCAGCCCACTGGAAGCGGGCTTATAGGGACGCATCAAGGTATCAGGCTAGATATGATACCTGTCGAGGTGGTGCCGTGGGCTACTTGGCTGGATGAACACCCAGACACCAAGGTCCTAGACGTCGGCAACTACGCCAGGGGGGGGAGTCAACCCATTCGAGTTTCGCGGGGACACTTACGTTGTCGGAGTCGCCCTCGGGGACGAGGCCAAGGCGTATCCCTTCGAACGGGCAGATCGGTCCATATCTTCGCGCGGCAGGTTCAGGATCGAACGCTATTCTTCGAATGGGTTGACGGCCAAATCAGAGACCTGGACACAGGCTCCCTTTGGGATCCGAGTAGTGGTCTGGCGAGTGAGGGCGAGTTGCGAGGACAGCTTTTGAAGGAGCTGCCCTACAGCACAGCATTTGACTGGGCATGGGAAGATTTTTACCCCCACACTGAAGTATACTCGTGAGTACAATGGCGGAGGCCCCAATAAGAATGTACGGCGCCCTTTGGTGCGGCGATTGTAGACGGGCCAAGAAGTTCTTCGACGAGCGTGAAATCGCCTACGATTGGTATGACATCGACCAGGACCCGGTGGCTAGAGAGTATGTCGTTAAGGTTAACAATGGCCGACGGACAATCCCCACAATCCTTTTCTCGGACGGGTCCATTCTGGTGGAGCCAAGTGACGCCGAGCTGGCTGATAAACTCCAGATCGCAGATCGCTAAAACGGCAGCTCTCTACTTCCCAAACATGCTCCACTCCACTACTTGACGACGTCTTACGCCTCTGCTACGTTGATACCTGCGCCTCCTGGTGCCAAATGGGCGGCCTAAAGAACCGCCGGCGAAAGGTGGGTTTTGGAGACGCGCACCAAGGAAATGAAAGCTGATATCAAGGCGAACGGCCACGTCAATGGATATCAAAACGGGAAAGCCGTTAGCCATGGATTAAAACTGTGGCCCTTCGGACACAGAACCGCTAGTAAACGGCGCCAAAGTGATTGGCTGATCCCCATCTTGGCTGCCATCGCCCTCGGCACGATTAGTACGCTGGAGCGCTTTTTCCAGGTAAGCCGCACAAGCATCCGGAACGTGGCCGATGGCCGATCATCCCAACGTGTCCAACTTGCTCTGCGCTATTGGACTTGGAAGAAGCTCCTTAATTTCTGGCGTATCGAAATTCAACTGCGCTTCGGGCGTACGAAAGTCTGGGGCTCCGCCTACGAATGGGAGATCGATACCACAAACATATGCCAGTTGAAGTGTCCCTTGTGTCACACAGGCCTGGGTACGGTGAGTCGAGACAAGGGGGTCATGCACTTCGACACCTTCACGAAGGTGGTAGATGAGATCAAAGATAGCTGCATCTGGATTACCCTTTATAGCTGGGGTGAGCCGTTCCTCAACAAAGAGATCGACAAATTCGTGGACTATGCCCACAGGGCCAGATTAGCCACAATCATAAGTTCCAACCTCAACAAACCTTTGACTCCCAAGATGGCTGAGGACCTCATCGAGTCGGGACTTGACACCCTTATAGTCTCGTTAGATGGCACTACCCAGGATGTGTATGAGATATATCGGGTCGGCGGACACCTTCACAGAGTTCTGGATAACATCAGATTGCTGGTGCAGAAGAAGCAAGAGCTGGGTAGCAGGACTCCATACATCGAATGGCAGTTCATAGTGATGCGCCAAAACGAGCACCAAGTACAGCAAGCTCGCCAATTGGCCGACGAATTAGGAATCGATGGCATCATTTTCAAGAAGGTGGATTTTCCTCATGGTGAGGAGGACACTGAGACTGCTAAACACTGGCTGCCTGTGAATACTGGCGAGTTTTTGCGTGAGTCGCCCTTCGAAAAACCATACGCCGAAAACGGCCCCCGTTGCTGGCGGCTCTGGAGAAGCGGAGTCATTAATTGGGATGGCGGCTATGCTCCCTGCTGCTATCTTACCGATGCGTCCGACGATTTCGGAAACGTCAAGGAACACTCAGTGAAGCAGATCTGGAACAACAATAACTATTTGAGCGCCCGAAGACTCTTTAAGGGAGAGGAGCCAGCGGCTCAAGTCGGCTGCCTGACGTGTAACGTTTACCTTGAGAGCCCTGCCGGAAGGAAACGGCAGGGCGATATGCTCGCCAGTAAAAAGTCCGACTAGCCGCCGCTACAATCCCCCGATAAGACTGCGTCTAGAGTTGTTTTAATGGGAACAATCTCGAACATAAAAAAACCAGCCCTTCCTATCCAGAAGCTGCTTGGCTCAGAAGGTATCGTATCTCACGCCCGAGAATTAGTCCTTATCTTCGGGCTTTATTTGATCTATCTGCTTCTCAGCATGGTGTTCGTCGGTCAAGAGACTGCCTTTAACAATGCCCAAAAAGTAATCTCTTTAGAACGCTCGGTGGGGATTCTCTGGGAAACAGACTGGCAACAGTGGGTACTTCAGGCGGGCAAGTGGCCCGCTTTGCTCGCCAACGCCCTGTACATATTTACATACTGGCCGGTGATACTGATCACGGCTTTGTTGGTTTATGTCATTAGCCGCAAGAGGTACTTCTACTACAGAAGCGTTATGCTTATAAGCTTCGTCATAGCTATCATCGTTTTCATGGCCTTCCCTCTAATGCCGCCAAGGTTTATCGACGGCTACGGTTTCCTGAACACCGTAGCTGCCTTTGGGCCTTCCTGGTACTCGAGAGAAGAAACTGGCAACTACTACAACCTGTATGCGGCTATGCCCAGCCTTCACTTGGCGTGGACACTCATTTTGGGGGTACTCTTCTTCAGGGTCGGTCCTCTTTGGTTAAAGGGTTTGGGTGTGCTCTACCCCACCTCGGTGCTGTACGCCATCATCGTTACTGGGATGCATTACGTGCTCGATGCCATAGCCGCAGTAGCCCTCGTGGTCTTGAGCTTCGCGATCTATGAAACCTTCCAAAACCGAGCTTTTCTGATGCAAGCTGCACACAACAAGGTGGCGCGTGCCAAGGCGGCGCTGCAGCGACCCCCCATTTGGGATCCTGCTTACTCCAGAGTCCGTCTGTATCTCCAGAAGCGGCTAAGAAGCCGCCTTAGCAACCTGCGTACTCCAACGTCAGGCCCACTGACTGGATAGCTTAGATCTACTTCCCCTTAGCATCCCTTCGCCGGGTGATACGGCAGATTGGGACCTCGTCCTCAAATCCCTTTAAGCCGACCTTAAGCCTCTCTGTGGCAATCTCCTGATCGGCTAGCACATTCGCCACAATTGAGTCCTCGAGCATGTCCGCGCGGACGACAACGTCACCACCTCCGCTGTGACTCTCCAGCCGGACAGCAGTGTTAACCGTAGTCCCGAAATAATCGAGGCGTCCATCCAGGTTAACCACCATACACGGCCCGGCATGAACGCCGATTTTCAGGAGCAGACCGGCCTCTTCTTGAAGGGAGTCGTGGATATCAAGACCGGAGGCAATAGCGTCTCCCGGCTCTTGGAAGACCGCCATCACGGCGTCTCCGATGGTTTTTACTACCGCACCGTGGTGCTTCGTTATCTGCTCTTTTAATACCTCGAAATGGTCCCTTACAAGGGCGTAGGCTGGCGCGTCCCCGCGCTCGCGGTACATCGCGGTTGACGCGACGAGGTCCGTGAACATGAAGGTTAGATAGCGCACCTGGAAATGCTCCTCTGGAGCCAGCACTTCCGAAGAGAACAGATCTCTGAAATCCTGTAAAGCCGTGACCTGCGCTGCCGTGGTCGAATCCTTTGGCCACTCGGTCCGTTCGAATATCACCTGGACACTCTTGTCGCCCGCATTTTCTAGGGCGAGGCGCAATGTGCATGGAGCCACCTGTATCATTTCGGGCGATATCCCGGTTCTGGACAATGAGAACTGGACCAGTTCCTCGGAGCCATTTCCCCGGTCTACCTCTATCACGCCGCCTCCCTCTATCTGAGGCCCTCTAAGCCTGCACAGGCCGTCAGCCAGATCTACGGTCAGCGTTGTCTTCGACTTGGGTTCGAGCGTCTGCTGCACAAGGATGTGCCGGGTATTGCCCGGCCCACCGACACAATAGCTGCCCATTTCGAGTTGGCGAATCCATTCCGAAGGCCTGAAGGAGACCTCTACGAAACGGTCGAAGTTGGAGTCGAACTGGATATTGCACGAAGAACAGTGAGCCTGTTGGCGGAGCTCCGCCAGCGAAGAAACTGTCCCCTTCGCACCCAGGCAGAGAGGACACATCACATCCCAACGTAGCTCTAATAACCCTAGCCTCGTCGCATGGAGGCAGATGCGGAGCACGGTTTCCCTGTCTTCGTTCCAGCTATCGGCAAGGGAATAAGGTCTGATTCGTTGGCAGTGGTCGTCCGGAGCCTCAGAGACGTGATTAACCAACCGTTGAGCCAAGGGATATCCGAATCCTGCGTCCGTCAGCGACGACTGGAGGTTTTTTACACGGTCGATACGCCCTCGTGGGAGTTGAGGTGCCGATTGGGGGAGGGCCGACTCAGTCTCTCCTTTCAGGTGCTTGGCGAAGTTTCCAAATACCCTGTCCAACTGTCGGCGGGTGTGGAACCCAAAGTAATACCGGGTGACGATCCCCCAGAGAAAGGACCTGGGTTCCGCCTCGATAGTGTATATCAGTGTTGTACTGTTGTCCGTGGGTTCCAGCTCAAGGCCTGTGACAACTGTCAGGAATGGGCCGTTGTGGAAGATACGGAGAACGCTGAATGCTTGGCCATCCACCCACTCAAAGGGCCGTTCATCCCAGGTGATCTGTCGACCCAAGGACTTGAATGACCCTTCGCGTATGGAACCGCCCTGCGGGTCTGGGGTTTCCGTGAACGTCCACGGCCCAATCCCGATTGCCTGATTGAACGCATGGGTGTCTGATACGATGGGCCAGACTCTTTGGGGAGACGCTGGCATCTCCCAGCGCCAGGTATAGCGAAGCTTTTTATTTCCCATGGCGGGTTACACCGGGTATCACTCTGTCCGTGGCTATCCCGGCATCGGGTGCACTGTTGGGTCGAACTCTACTTCTGCATCGCCCACGTAAATATCCCACGGATGGAAGGACTCGACAAAAGCCTTGGCTTCTTCGATCGTGGGAAACCCTCTCTCCGCACGCCCAGGGTCGTAGCCGAGGGTCTTCGCCATGGCATCGAAACCGCGAGGGGTCTTGCGGACTGCGCCCACGTCCATTTCCTCGCCAGTCCCGGGGTCCAGCATCAGCTTCTGCCCTGACTTGTGCTCCCGCCAGTAGACCTTCATCGTCTTTGCTCCCGTCGGCGACGTCGCTTGTGATCGTTATCTTCGCCGTATTGTATCTTGTTGGCCGCAAGGCCCGCAATGTGGGCTAGGTGCTGGGCCTACGTTGCGGTGAACGAGCCAGTAGTGCCGCAGTTCCGGCGGCTACCGGCAACGCCAGGAAAACTCCTACCGGAAGTTTGTAACTGTCTGTCAGATCGAACAAGAACCCGAAGGGCAGTGGCCCCAGCGCCGCGAATCCGATTAAGCCGACCTGGGCCACACCTCTGATACTACCGAGGGCACCGCGACCGTAGTAGTTGGCCCATATAACGGCCGTTGTCATTGTATTGAATCCGGTAACGGTGCCCAACATTCCTCCATATATGAACATTTGCGATGTTCCGGACATCTGCAGAGACCACAACATTGCACCTGCCAGCATTGTATGGGTTCCCGCCACCACGTGCCTGTTCGGTACTTTATCAACTAGGTAGCCAGCTACAAAGCTAGTGCACAGAGCGATGGGGGCCATAAAACCCAATATCGTAGCGGCCAGGCCAGAGTCTTCCCCACGGCTGGTGATGATGGACACGTGGTGGAACGACATCGCCGTTGTGATCAGTGCGGGCGACGAAATCGCGAACAACAATAGCCAAAAGGTCGGAGTTCTCAACGCCTCGCTCAGGGTCCAGTCGTCCGCTGAATGGCGTACAAGTGTTTCTTTCGAGGTTGATTGGCTTTGAGGCTTGTCACCGTCAGGGAGCAGCCCGATGGACTCAGGAGACCGTCTTATGAAAATAATGGAAGGAAGGAGCAATATTCCCCAGACCATAATCCCGAGGACAATCCAGGCTTGTCTCCAGTCGGATGAAGAGATTAGAAGGTGGATAATAGCTGGAAACGCGGCCCAGCCAGCCATGCCGCCGAGGGTTGTTACAGCGATGGCCCTTCCTCTCAATCGGATGAACCATATCGAAACCAAGGTTGTGGGTATAAGGGTGAGTGAGCCCTGGCCTAGCGATCGGATTCCCACGAACCCGGCGTATAGCTGGGCTGGGTGTCTGACGGCACCCATCGAGGCAACTGCGATGCCGAATAAGAAACCAACGGCCACAAGCATTGTTCGGGCGCCATACCTGTCCAGCAGGCGACCCACGAATATCATGGCCAAAGCGCCAGTGAGAGACCCGGCGGTGTACATGCCCGATACCAGTGTTCGGGACCAGCCGGTGTCTTCTATGATTGGGTCGATGAAAACAGATATGCTGAATGTCTGCCCCGGACCCGACGCGAACAGCGCCAATCCAGCGACAGCAAGGACGATCCAGCCGTAGAAAAAGGGAAAGCTCGTAAATCTGGACGGTGGGCTTTGGTAATGGGGGTCAGACAAATTTGTCACTGGGAGCCATGATAGTTGGCGCTTGGCGACACGTCTACTATATCGGTAGTTATATTGAACCGCTGGACACGCCAAACATCTGGGGCTATATTACCTGTACACTCGAGGATACACGTAGGCAATTATGGAATATGAAATTATCTCCGGCGATTCTCATGTCGACCTGACCTGGCTTCCGGCCGATCTTTTCGTATCCAACGCGCCGTCTGGATGGAGAGATAAAGTGCCGCGGGTGGTAGATACGGCCAAGGGGAAGCGCTGGCAAGCCAAGGACATCGATCTGGGAGGAGTTGCGGCCGTTGGATCGGGTGGCCGCGACCTGGAATCGCTCAAGGGGAAAGACAAACAGGTGGACCGGATGGATTCTACCGGCTTCTATGAGGACGGTGCCAAGGGTTACTACCGGCCGACGACGCCAGACCTCCGGATCAAGGACCAGGACATGGACGGAGTCCAGGCCGAGGTCCTTTATGGGATTTTGGGAGTGGCCGTCAAGCTCGGCGATCCGGATTTGACGACCGTGTGCTTCCGAATCTACAACGATTGGGTCGCCGATTTCTGCAACAGCAATCCGGACCGGTTGGCTGCACTGGCCTGCGTCCCTACTTATGAGCCCCAGTCGGCGGCCGACGAATTGCGCCGGGCTGCCAAGCTGGGACTCCGGGGCGGCGAGTTTCCCGCGGGCACTGCTGGAAAGCCTATATACCACCCGGATTGGGATGTTCTGTGGAAGGCCTCCGCCGAGTGCGGAATGCCCATCTCCTTCCACACCACGGGAGCAAGGGTGCGGGAGCCCGATCCGGTTGACGCGGAGGCCCTAAACGACCAATTCCGAGCGACAAGGCTTACGTTGTTCCAGATCGATGGTATGGAATACCTCGCCAGCCTCGTTTTCGGCGGCGCCTGCGACCGCTTCCCCGACTTCAAGTTCGTTCTGGGCGAGTCCGGCGTTAGCTGGATGCCCTACGCTTTGGAGAGGATGGACTACGAACATCATGCTCGATTCGAACACCTTGGTCTAAGCATGAGTCCCAGCGACTTCTGGCGGCGTCAAGGATACACGACATACCAACAGGAAGAGATCGTAGCCGGCTTCGTGAGCCTGGCCGGCGAGGACAACATCATTTGGGGGTCCGACTATCCCCATCCAGACGGAGTATGGCCCTACTCTAGGGACATCATCAATCGGGACTTGGGAAGCCTGGAAGAACGCACCCGCCTCAAAATTATTCGCGATAACGCCGCCAAGCTATACGGCTTTTTGAACTAGCCTGCTACCGGACGCGCCTTCCGGCCTGCAATACCGCCCAGACGTTGCGTAGGGCCGCTGGATCCGAATGGGGGTCGCCATCGATCAGTACCATGTCGGCTTGCTTACCTATCTCAATAGTCCCGATCTGGTCTTCGATGCCCAGAAGGTTGGCCGCCTCCCTGGTCGTGGCTTCTAGAGCTGACTCTGGGCTCATTCCAGCCTCCACCATCAACTCGACTTCCCTAGCTATAAAACCATGGCGGTTTGGGGCACCTCCGGCGTCTGTGCCAGCGGCGATTTTTACCCCTGCTTTCATGGCCCTCCTGAAGCTGTCCTGATTCTGGTCTTTGCGGTACAAGGTGTCGTCCATCTGCTCCTTGGACCTACCCATTTCGGGGCCCAGCCTCAACAGAGCGTCGTAGACGGACATAGTGGGCACCATATAAGTGCCCTTTTGGGCCATTAACTCTATGGTATCTTGATCCAAAAATGTGCCGTGCTCAATAGAGTCCACACCCGCCTCCGCTGCTTGACGACTACCCTCAAAACCAAGGCAGTGGGCGGCTATTTTGAGTCCGGCTTTGTGAGCTGCTCCAACTGCTGCATTCAGCGCTTCTGCGCCCAGGGTAGCGAACTGCTCTCCGTTAGGCCCCTCACCCGTTGCACCTATCTTGATGAGCCCGGCTCCATTGTCGATCTGCTCTCGTATCGCCTCCAATAATTCCTCAACGGTTTCAATACGCCTCGTTAGCCCAGGCGGCCAGGTTCCTGGAAACTGTAGCCACTCCCCAGCAGCTATGATCCGTGGGCCTGACTCTGCTCCAGATGCAGTATCTTGGGCAAGGCGGATGTTGACTCCAAAGCGGGCTCCAACGTCTCGGGCAGAGGTAACCCCGGACATGAGAGCCCGCTTGCCATTGTCGACTGCCCTCAATGTAAATACATCCGCCGAGTCGTTCAACAGTCGTTCCATGTTGTCCAGGCCACCGTCACCGGTGAAGTGCTCGTGGCAATCTATCATCCCGGGGATTAGGGTCAGACCCAGCCCATTAATCTCCTCTTGATTGGTTTGCTTTCTCGGGCGAGCCGTGTCCTCGCCGGTCCAACTTATTACACCGTTTTTAACTTCGACGCTGACACGCGGTACGGGCTTGGCGCCGGTCCCGTCAATAAGTCTCACATTGCGTACTATCAGATTCATATCGCCCTCCTGGTATCCTATCCAGCGCCGGGCTGCATACTAGTTCCACCCGCTAAACCCTGTCAAGCGCCTTTCCAGGGATGACCGGTTGTGTTGGGACCGGCACAGGACTATGCTAAAGTCCATTGCACAGAGGGGCAACTCGTGTTGGTTGGAGGAGAATCTGTGGCCGAGACTATTAGAGAAGAATTTATTAGCAAGAATCCCAAGTCAGCGGAGCTTTACCCGAAATTCCAAAGGGTACTTCCCTCTGGAGTTAGCCACGACATACATGCCATCGATCCTTTCCCCATCTGCATCGTGCGAGGCCAAGGACCCCGGATGTGGGACGTGGATGGGAACGAATATATAGACTATGGCTTGGGGTCGGCGTCGTTGCTGTTGGGCCACGCCCATCCGGCATTCGTTGAAGCCCTCGTACAGGCCGCGCCCAAGGGTTCCCACTATAGCCACTCGATCGAAGGGGAGTTGGAGTGGGCGGAGCGAGTGTGCGACCTTATGCCCTGCGCGGACAAAGTCCGCTTCGTGGGATCGGGCGCCGAGGCCACGATGCTGGCGATGCGTATCGCCCGCGCCTACACCGGAAAGGACAAGATTGTCCGGTGGGAGGCTCACTATCACGGGTGGCACGACTACGTAATGCCTGGGACTCTTCCTCCCTACGATAAACCAGTGTCAACGGGCATTCCGAAGGGCACGTTGGAATCGGTGATTGTCCTGCCGACAGACCTGGATATACTGGAGCGTACCCTGACCACTGACAACGATATCGCCGCCGTCATCAGCGAGGGTTCCGGATCGTCTTATGGCGCTGTTCCCGTTACGCCTGAATTCATCGAGGGTGTCAGGCGACTGACGAAGCAGTATGGTGTCGTGATGATCCTGGATGAGGTTATTACGGGATTCCGATGGAGCCCTGGGGGTTTCCAAAAGAAATACGGAATTATACCCGACCTGTGCACAATGGCCAAAATCCTGACCGGAGGGTTGCCCGGAGGAGCCGTGGCAGGTAGTAACGAATTCATGCAGGTAATGGAGATCACTGGCGATTCCCAACACGACCGCTTTGATCGGGTTTCCCATGGGGGGACTTTCAATGGCAACCCCATCTGCTCTGCAACGGGGAATGCCACCCTGAAAATCGTCGCCACGGGAGAGATGAATCAGCAAGCCGATCGAATGGCCGAGCGCATGCGGAACGGAATGAGAGAGGTGATAGATCGGCGGGAAGTGGCAGCCTGTGTTTATGGAGACTCTTCCACCTTTCACGTGTATTTTGGCTCCAGGTCTATTGACGACCTAGACGCTACCGCCTTGAGGAGCATCCCTGCGGAAGTTCAGGCCGCATTCCGACAGGGACTTAATGTGCGGGGGATGGAGATCATGTCCCGCTGTAGCGGAGTACTCTCAGGCGTCCATACTGAAGCGGAAATTGACCGGAGTCTGGAGGCCTTTGACGGGACTATCAAGGCCATGTCGGACGAAGGTCTGGTTAGGTACGGCTGAACCGAAAACGGCCAGAAAAGAGCTAGACCAGTGGAGGAGACGTCATGGTAGTAGAGGCGGAGAGTGTCCAGATGGATTCCCAGGTCCTCGGCAAGGTTGAGGCACTCTTCCGCGGGTATATCAACAACGGTTCCCATCCCGGCGCAGCCCTGGTCGTGTACCGCCACGGCAAGCCCGTGCTGGACCTCTACGGGGGTATGGCCGACACAGATTCAGGGAGGGCCGTCGCCCAGGACACCATGTTCGTCCTCTATTCATCCAGCAAGCCATGGGCTGGAGTATGCGTAGCAATCCTCTGGGAGCGGGGTAAGCTGGCCTGGGATGACCCGGTGGCCAAGCACTGGCCCGAGTTTGCTCAGAACGACAAGGCTGGGGTCACGGTGCGTCACTTACTAACACACATGGGAGGCTTTCCTGACACCCCGCCAGATCTCACGTGGGACAAGTGGAGAGACTGGGACGCAGTGGTTAGGGCTATGGAGCAGCTCACCCCAGCCCATGAGCCGGGGTCCGTGTTGGCCTATCATGGATTCAACTACGGCTGGGTTGTCTCCGAGCTGGTGCGGAGGGTCGATGGGCGGCCCTTCAGCCAGTTCCTGCAAGAGGAGCTGACTGGGCCCTTGGGGATGAAGGACAGTTACGTGGGCCTTCCAGCATCGTTGGAGGACCGGGTATCCAGAGTACATTATACAGAGGACTCGGATGTGCCCTTCTTGATTGATACCTTCGACAAGCCTGAGGTGCATCAGGCCGTGAACCCGGGGACATGTGGCATCTCCACGGCCCGCGACCTGGCCCGGTTTTATGCCATGATGGAACGTGGTGGCACCCTGGACGGTGTGAAGATACTCAAACCCGAGACGATCAAAGAAGTGACTTCACTCCAGATCGAAGGGATGGATCTTACCACCCAGCGATATGTGTACATGGGCCTTGGTATCGCCTTGGCCGACCCACGTATGGGTTCATCAGGAATAGACGACAAAAATACCTTCGGTCATGTGGGAGCGGGCACGTCCGTGGGCTGGGGGGATTTCGATTCGGGGCTGGCCGTGGCCTTCATCTCCAACGGCTATCGAGCCGCCGGGACTAATAACCCTAGACTGGCAGGCTTCTCCCAGGCCGTGCGTGACGCATGTAAGTGAACAACCCCTAATCGCAAGTGGCGAAACGCCGTTGTCAACACAAGAGTGAATGTTGACACACCTACTTTAGTAAACTTAGCATAGTGACTTGAGGGCGGAGAAGCTCAAGCATGGGTAGCTACAAGATAATATCGGCGGATAACCATGTATTCGAGCCATCGGACTTGTGGACCATCAGGCTCGATTCCCGATTTAGGGACCGGGCGCCTCGCATCATACATGATGAAGAAGGTGACTGGTGGTATTGCGAAGGGCGCAAGGTCGTTGGGGTAGCTCCAGGCTCGCAGGCGGGCACGAGATTCGAAGATCCCGGGAGCCTAACCCAGACAGATACGTTGGAGAACGTGCGACCTGGTGGCTATATTCCCGATGAGCACGTCAAGGACATGGACATAGACGGTATCGATGTCAGCGTGGTATATCCTACGGTTGGTCTTCTACTGTATTCAATACCAGATGGCGACCTTCTCACTGCTGTGTTCCAGGCTTACAACGACTGGCTCTCTGAGTTCTGCGGGGCGCATCCTGGACGTATTAAGGGGAACGCGGTGCTCAACACCGACGACATTCCGTCAGCGATAAAGGAGCTAGAGCGCTGCGTAAGCATGGGTCTCGCCGGGGCCGTTATCAGCGTGTATCCTCCTCAAGAGCGGGGTTACTTTTCCAGCGAGTACGAGCCCCTTTGGGCCGCGGCCCAGGACATGGGAATACCCCTCAGCCTCCATGTTGGCACGGCTCGCGCGAGCGCCGACCAGGAGTTTGCCAACCTCGATACTCTGACTCCGGCCTTCATTATCAATGCGGAGCACTGGGTACGGATGTCTCTCGCCCACATTATCTTCAGCGGCGTATTCGAACGGTACCCGAAACTGCAAATAGGATCAATCGAGCATGATGCGGCCTGGGTCCCCCATTTTTTGAAGCGTATGGACTACAGTGCCACCCAGAGAGTTCATAGGGAAGGTTGGCACGACTTTAGTGAAATGCTTCCGAGCGATTACTTTCGAAAGAACGTATTCGTTGGCTTCCAGGCCGACGATCTAGCTATCAGAGATAGGGATCTGATCGGCGTTGACAATCTCCAGTGGGGCTCGGATTATCCCCATCAGGAATCCACGTTCCCGAAGAGTATGGAGATTCTAGATGAGATCCTCGTGGACTGTACCGAGGAGGACAAGGCCAAGATCTCCGGTGGCAATGCTGCCAGGATATATCATCTTGACTAGGTCCAAAGCATTGCGACCTAGGCTCCTCGGCCAGGCATCTGCTTAACTCAGCTTAGCGGTACTCTACTAGGGCACGTGTTAAATCCTTGACGCCCTCCCTGGCGCAGCCCTATATTGGTGCCAACCTTTGGCGTGGCTCTACAGAATTACTGAATAACCTGGAAGGTTCAGAGAGGAGGAGGCCATGGTCAAGGCGCCAGCTATGAGAATCTCTAACGAGGAGTTGCTGGAGAAGCTGCGGATACTCGCCGGGCCTTTCCAGGAGCTCAAGCTGACCAAAGAAACCACCGCCCTTGTCTGCATTGATATCCAATATGCATGTGCTCATCCCGACTATGGACTGGGAACCAGGGCCCAAAAGCTGGGTCTTGGCGATTTCCTAGATTACTATTGGAACCAGTTGCAGAGCACGGTCATACCCAACGTCCAGCGGCTGCAGTCCACGGCCCGCAGGATTGGGATTGAGATCATCCATCTCCGTATTGCCTCCGACACCTTGGATGGGAGGGAGAGCAGCAGGCGCTACAAATCTATGGGCATGCGCGCACCGAGCAACACAAAGGAGGCAGAGATTTTGCCCGAGGTAGGGCCCCAGGGGGACGAGCTGGTCATCAGCAAATCCACCTCTAGTCCCTTCAACTCCACTAACATAGACCGGCTGTTGCGTAACTTGGGAATCCAAACTCTCATCTTCGTGGGCGTAGTGACCAACGGCTGTATTGAGTCCTCAGCACGGAGCGCCGCGGAACTGGACTACGGGACCATTGTTGTAGAGGACGCCACTGCGGCCCAAGCACCCCAACTTCATGAGGCTTCCGTCATGAGCATGAACTACAAGGATGCTGACATCAAGTCAACAGAGGAAGTAATTGGGTTGCTGGAAGCCCTCTGAAGAGAAGACTAAAATCGTCGGTGAGAACGGGACGAGGGTCTTCCGTTTTCGACTAGCCTAACCTGATCCAGGAGGGGTGACAATGAGCGGCTACAGACTAATCTCAGCAGACGACCATATCTCTGAGCCCCCGGACTTGTGGACCGGCAGGGTTGAGGCCAAGTTCAAGGATCGTGCGCCACGGATCATAAGGTCGGAAGATGGCACCGATTGGTGGCACACCGACGGCATCAAGGGGATCCCCGTCGTTGCTGCAGCTCAGCCTGGCCTAAGGTTCGAGGAAGTTGAAAAGCTGTCTCTATCTGGGCAAATTGAAACCCTCCTACTGGGGGCCTATGATGCCGACGGTCGCATAAAGGATATGGACCTGGATGGGGTGGAGGCAGGCGTCATCTATCCCAACCAAGGGGTAATTCTTTACACCGTGCCTGACCATGAGCTCGTCCAGTCCCTTTTGAGCGTATACAACGACTGGCTTGCCGACTATTGTAAATCGTATCCCAAGCGCCTGAAGGGGATTGCGATGCTCCTCCTGGACGACGTCCAATGGGCGGTAAAGGAACTGGAGCGCTGCCACAACCTTGGGCTCGTCGGCGCCATGATCCCCGTCTACCCCCACCCAGCAAGGGGCTATCACTTGCCTGAGTACGAGCCCTTCTGGGCGGCGGCCCAGGACTTGGGTGTGCCCCTCTCCCTACACATCGGCACCATGCGGCCTGGCCCTGGATCAATGTCTGAACTGCTGGACTTCACTGAAATGACTCCTGAATACTACTGCAATGCGGACCACTGGGTTAGAATGTCCCTAACCCAGATGATCTTCGGTGGTGTGTTCGAGCGGTATCCCGAACTATGTGTGGGGTCAGTCGAGCATGAGCTATCCTGGATACCCCATTTGCTTGAGCGGATGGACTACACCTACACCCAGAGAATCCAGCTACCCCACTGGCACCGGTTCAAGGAGGACACGCTTCCCAGCGACTACTTCCATGGCAACGTATTCGTCGGGTTTCAAGAGGACGCTCTGGGCATAATGCTCAAGGATTTCATCGGTGTGGATAATCTCCAATGGGGCTCTGACTATCCCCATCCCGAGTCAACCTTCCCACGAAGTAGGCAGATTCTTGATGAGATCCTGGCGGGTTCCACCGAAGAGGAGAAGGCGAAGATGGCCGGTGGCAATGCGGCTAGAATCTACGACATTGACTAGCCGAAAAACTGACTAATAAACGGGAGGACCGCGAGTGGGTGGATACCGGCCAATGTCCATGCGGGAGTTGAACCATGTACGGTAAGTACCCCCGTAGCGCAGTCGTTGCTTTCATTAATCCAACTCCAGGGGAAGAGGATGAGTTCAACGATTGGTTCAACCACACTCACGTTCCGGACATCCTGGGTCTGGGCGTGTTTGACCGTATCTACCGGTACGAAGCGATTGATGAGCCGAAGGCCAGGTACCTGGCAGTCTGGGAGTCAGACTACGTTGACTTGAAGGAGGCCATGGAGGAGGTGCGCCGGGCCACCGAAGAGCTGCGGGCGCGAGGCCGCCTTCTACCTGGCGGAGAGACGGTCTGGACCCAGCCCTTCGTCGCTGTGGGGCCCGCGAAGCCTCAGAAACTCAACCCGGTGACTTTCATCAGCATTAGCCAGACCAGTTGTCAAAACCCGAGCAGAGAAGAAGAGTTCAACCAGTGGTACAACGACATGCACCTGCCCGAGTTCCTGGCGACCGGCTACTTCCACACTGCGTACCGGTACCGGCGGTACGACCCTCCTCAGGAGGGAGAGGGAATGTTCCTGGCGCTCTACGAGAGCGATGTGGACCTTTCGAAGTGCGCGGCCATATTTCAGGAGATCCGTGAAAAGTACATGCCCATCTGGTACGAAGTAGTGAGCGAGCACGTGCGTAAGGTGCGGCAGCAGGGAGGACAACCCAGACCACACGACCTGGTGTTTGAATCCGTACCAGGTTGGACAGGGATATGGCGTCCGATATGGCCCCAGGTAGAAGACTGAGCTCTGGGGGAGAGCACCGCTGCAAGCTGGGCTAATCTGCTATTGTCCCGGCTCAGCCCCTACCGTGGCGCAACAGCCTGCCGGACGTTGCTCCCGTAGGTTTACCGTCTTCCAGGGTTATTTCTCCGTTTACGATGGTCCAGCGGTAACCTTCCGCCTTCTGGATGCGCCGCCATTCATCCCCGGGCAGATCGTGGGCGATCTCCGTGGGACCCAGGGTCAGGCTGTCCAAGTCATAAACCAGAACGTCCGCCGGCGCACCCTCGTGTAGTAACCCGCGGTTTCGGAACCCGGCACAGAAGGCTGGCATATAGCTCAGCTTGTAGTGGGCCTCCTCCAGTGTCAATTGCTCTTCATCCCTTACCTGCCAGATCAAGGTATCGGTTGGATAGTTGGCGCCGGTATAGAATTTGACGTGAGCACCACCGTCAGATACTCCAGGCACGGTGAATGGTGACTTTAGTATCTCCGCAGTATGTACAGGATCGGTGCGCCCCAATGGGGCCATGAACTCGGTCTGCAGATTGTCAGCTAACGTTAAGTCAAGAACCGTATCTACGATGTGCTTGCCTTCTTTGGCCGCGATGTCTCCGCACTTCTCTCCTATATAATGCTCGAACTTCTGGTTACCTACCTCTCCAATTACGAGGCCCTCCAGTGAGCCTACAAAGAGTCCGCTCCCGGGCTTGAGCCCGGAGTCCCACTCAGCCCGCATCTCCGCTCGCAGCTCCGGGTCCTCCATCTTCTTCTTCCGCTCTTCAACGGATCCTAACGTCGCCTTCCGCCAGGCCGGGCTGTCGTCGAATAGGTTCCACTCCTCAAAAGTCAACTCGAAGGGATTTCGGCTGATGAATCCCTGGCCATACATCCGGAGCCCTTTCTGGGCGCACTCCTCCAGCCAGCTAAGCCTGCCCCTGTGGATACTAGGATCGTGGTCATAGACCTGAATCATCTGGAAGAGGACGGGCCGGTTGGCCGCCTCGGCCACCTGCTCATAGAACCTCAGTTTCCCCAACTCCCCTGCTTCATCGTGGGCGACGTCCTTACCGTAAGATAGCTCTATGAACCCTTCATCTCGATCTCTAAGGACCCTCGCAAAACTCAGAAGCTCTTCGTCCGTCATAAGGTCGGTGATCATAGGTGTCCCGTCAAAGTCTCGCTGGATGGAGTCCCGTCCAAGAACCTGGGCGGACCAACCGCAGGCACCAGCGTCCATAGCCACATCCAGTAAACGGTGCATCTCCTTCAGTTCTTTTTCCGTAGGTCGCCTCTTTTTGGCCTCATCCCAACCCATTACCCACGAAAACAAAGGTGTAAGTGCCTGGTAGGGAAGCACGTTTACCCCCTTTGGAATCCGGTCAAGGGTATCCAGAAACTCCGGGAAAGTGAGCCAGTCCCACAGCATGCCATGCTGCATCGCTGCGTAGGGTATGGCCTCGTTACGCGTCAGGGTCAGCATCGACCGGTCACGATCCTCCTCGCGACAGGGAGCGAAGCCGAAACCGCAGTTGCCAATTACCACAGATGTCACACCGTGCCAGCCTGATAGTGTGCAGTAGGGGTCCCATTGGATCTGGGCGTCGTAGTGAGTGTGGAGATCAACAAATCCGGGAACTACGTAGAGGCCCGAGGCGTCAAGCACCTTGTCGGCTGTGCTGGAGCGCACGCCCCCTATTCTCGCGATTCTTCCGTCCTTGATCGCCAGATCGCCTTTGTAGCGAGGGGTACGCGTCCCATCAACGATTGTGCCACCCTTTATCAGGATATCGTAGTCAGCCATAGCGAGTTCCTCTTCTCAATAGGGATTGAACGCAGTCTATTCTTCCAAGCTCAGGGTGTCAATTGCTCCTACTTCCCTCCCTTCTCACTCGATTGGCTACACATTCTCAGACTTCCTGATACCTGACTTGGTCTGCACGTTTTTGCGGAGGGAGGGCCAGCAACGCGGCTATCGCCGAAGCTACAGGCGCTGCTAGAAGGATCAGAACGGCGGTGTTATAGTCGTGCGTCAGGTCAAATATGACGCTGAAGAGTAGCGGGCCTATAGCGGCGAAGATCGAGGTTCCAACTTGGGAGGCACCACGGACGCTCCCGAGGTAGCGGCGCCCAAAATAGTTGGCCCAGATAACGGACCCTAATGGCGTTATAAACCCGACAGTAAGACCGAGGGTACTTCCATAGATGAAGGCGTGCCAGGGCTGAGAAATGCCGAGGGTCAGCAGCATCGATAGTATCAGTCCAACCTGGGCGGCGACCAACAAGAATCTGTTGGGCAAAAGATCGGCCAGGAATCCGGACGCGAATATACCGCCAAAGGATACTATTACCAAAGAGCTCAGGACCGCAGCAGCAATGCCTGTGTCGATGCCGTGGCTGGCCATAATGGAAACGTGGTGGAACATCAACGCGGTAGTTACGCATCCTGGGGCCAGCATCGCGAGAAGAATCAACCAAAAAGCACCGGTTCCGATCGCTTCCCTGAGTGACCAATCGGTCTCCGACACTGGCTTGGATCTCCGTCCCGCATCCAGGCTCTGATGCATTCTCTGATCACCGTCCGGAAGTAGTCCCACCGACTCGGGTGAACGGCGGACAAATAGTGCTGAGGGCAGCAACAACAGACCCCAAATAATCAACCCAACGACTATCCATGCCTGGCGCCAGTCTAGCTGTGAGATCAGAACATGGGCCAGCGGAGGGAAAGCTGCCCAACTGACCGCCCCACCCACTATGGTTAAAGCTGTAGCCCTGCCCCTTAATCGTATGAACCACACTGATACCATCGTGGTGGCGATGAGTAGAAGGGCTCCTTGCCCCGCAGTCCGAATGCCTGCCATTCCTGCGTATAAGCTAGCGGCATCCTCTACCCTACTCATGCCGATGGCGGCAAGTCCGAAAAAGAACGCGCTGGCAGTTAGCATTACCCGAGACCCATAACGGTCGACCAGTCGGCCGACGAATATCATCGCCACAGCAGCAGTTAAAGCGCCTCCCGTAAACATAGCCGAGACCACAGTTCTGGATAGCTCAAGGTCATCGGCGATTGGGTCGACGAAAAGGGACAACCCAAGAGCTTGGGCAGGTGCCCTGACGAACATAGTCAAACCAGCCATACCGACAATCACCCAGCCGTAGTAAAAGGGTAGGTTGGCGAATTTGGAAGGTTGCTCGGGTTCCCTGTCAGGAGGCGCAGACATCCGGGCCATCATAGCCGAGGCCACTTGACACAGTCCAGCGACTTGGGACCACCTGTGTGTTCTGCGTTAGGTCTTGACTGCTGAGTGTTTGAGTGAAGCGAGGAGTTGATGTGACACAGCGGCTATTTCATCGACCGCGGCGTCGAACGCTTCGGTGTTTGCCATCGACGGTTTTCTGTAGCCGCTGATCTTGCGTACGAACTGGAGCGCGGCTGCCCGGACCTCTTCGTCGGTAGCTCTGGCATGTGGTGTTCGCAAGGTCTTGATGCTCCTGCACATTCGACATCTCCTCGGGCGCGTTAGACCATATTCTATACAGACGGCTGCGTGGGCTGGGTGTTTTACGCGCCTTCTGTAGATATACACCCGTTATGTTGACAAATCCAGGGGCTGGTTGTTAAATTGCGGGAAGTCTAAATCCGTTTAGGAGGATGTAGCTATGCTCAAAGGGATCAAACCAAAATATCTGATCTTTTTGCCTTTGGTGTTGCTGTTCATAATAGCGGTGGCTTGCGGTGATGATGCCACGGCAACGCCATCTGCGACGGCCACCCCGGTCGTTGTCAGAGAAACCGTCGAAGTCACCAAAGTGGTGGAGGTAACCAAAGAGGTGCCAGTGGAAGTTACCAGAGAGGTAACAGTCGTTGAGACGGTAGTCGTGGCGCCGACTTCCACACCAGCGCCAACACCGACTCCAGTACCGCCGCCTCCGCCTCCAAAGGAAGAGCTGGTGATCGCCCTTAGCAACTTTGGCAACGAGAACCTGGACCCCCTGTTTGTAGCCGCCGACAACAAGCCGTATCTACAGTTGATCTATGACTGGCCGCTGGGCATGACCAGGGATGGTTGCTGCATAGACGATAGCGGGCTTGCGGAATCCTGGGCGATCGCGCCCGACGGCAAGACAGCAGTATTCAACTTCCGTCAGGGTATTCCCTTCCACAACGGAGACGAATTTGACGCTGAAGACTTCGTTTTCGGAATGGATCGGCTCGTCAACGACCCTGACAGGATCTCCGTCGACATCAACAACGTAGTAAACGCTCTGGATTCTTGGGAGGCGACGGGGAAGTATGAAATAACCTTTACGTTCACAGCCAAAGCCCCGATCGGCTATGAAGGATTCCTCTCCGAACAGGCAAATGCCTCGTTGGTAGCCATCTCCAAAGACCATATAGAGACTGTGGGGAAAGAGGCCCATAATCAAAGCCCGATCGGCACCGGGCCCTACAAGTTCGCGTCTCGCCAGGTGGGCTCGAACCTCAAGCTGGAGTCGGCGGGTGAGCATTTCGCCGTAGGTACGCCCAGGTTCAAAGAGGTTACCTTCAATTTGGTCTTCGAGGAGTCCACCCGCATTGCCATGCTTAAGACGGGACAAGCCGACTTCGCCGATATTTCCCGTGAAAGAGCAAAGAGTCTGGTGGAGGAAGGTTTCCAGGGATTCAACAAACCTCTTAGCGACATCCTCCAGCTCTTCTTCATGCTTTGGCGTGGGACTCCGGAGTTCCCTGATCAAGACACGATCTTCCAGGATATCAGGCTGAGAGAAGCCCTGTCCTTGGCTATAAACCGTGAAGAGCTTGTCGAGTTCGTTCTGCAAGGGCTGGGAGACGTTCATGGGAACTTCCTGACCCCCGCCGCGATCGGCTACAGAGAGTTCGCCCCCGGCGAATACAACCCTGAGCGGGCTAAGCAACTCCTGACAGATGCCGGATACGGAGAAGGAGGCGAAGAGCTCACCATTAAGCTGGAAGCCTTCCCCAAAGTCGGCTGGCCTGAGGCGCTGTCGATTGCAGGCGCGATTGCCGGCTTCTTCGAGGCGGTTGGTGTCAAGTCCGAACTGACCTACCGCGACTATGGTGGCGGCTATCGCCCAGCGTGGTTTGGAGGGACACTGCCCGAGCCGTCGGTGACCATCTTCCCGATACCCGGGATCATCAATCCCCTTTCGGGCTATCCGTTCCTGCTCCGGTGTGACGGTGTCGCCAAATTCGTCTGTGACTCTGAGAATTTGGATCCGCTGGTGACGGCGGTGCAAACGGCCTCGGACGTAGAGACATTCGAAGCCGCGGCGGCTGCGGTGGACAAGTACGTCGTTGAGAATTTCGTTACGATTCCCATCGCCCGGGCCGGCCCGACCTTCGTCGGGAACGAACAAGTCCCAAGCGACTACTCTCCTGGCAATGGGGCTCTGGGTATGAACATTCGCCAGATCATCTGGGAGCAGTAGCCCCCCACTCGACCTTATCGGAAAACCGAACCACCCCGCCGTTTTACGGCGGGGTGGTTCGGTTTTGACCCTCCAGAATACGGGTGCCAAGTCACCGGGGTGCGGGCTGCTTCAAGTCCTAGCTATCGCGTGTTTGAGCGAACTCAGGAGTTGGTGGGACGTTGAACGGGCGATTCAATTAGGGGTTGACGAAGACCAAATAGACCAATTCATCGGAGAGTTGAAGAAGTAGGCGATCTCAGTCAGGATTTCTGAGAGTCGATTCTTCTCTGTATGAACCATGAAAAGTAGCCATCATACTTCTGCTGCACCTCCTTTTTCATCCAATCCCGCCCCGCTACCACTCCGCGACAGTTTGTCGCCCCACAGTTGCACCTCATTTCGTAGGGCTCGTCGTCTGTCATCGCATAGTCAAACGTCAGTTCCTCGTCCTTCACGATATCGCGCAGGGCGACGAACACGATCTGCCCCTGAACGCCGAGGTTAGGCTCGCAGGAATGGTTCAGGTGGATCATAGCGCCCTCGCGTTCCATTTGGGTGGTAGGTCCGATGAAAAGGTCTTCAGTTACTTGAATCTCGGCAGGCCCCAGCTTTTCTTCAACTTTGTCCCGTTGGGCCTTGGTCATAACGTAGCCGCCCTTTACGACGACGATTTCGCCCTTGGACATCGGCTCTTTGCCAAAGAGGCCTCGTCCCTCAATGTCGCTTCCACGCTTTTGTGCTTTCGGAGAAAAATAAGTCAGGTTCACGCTCTTGTCCTCAGTCTGACGGCCTTGAGGCCGTTTGCCCCTGACGCTTGCAAGTTAAACGGCCGATGGAGCTGGTTTATTAGAGGCCTGCTGGGTCTGTTTCTCCGGGGTGGCCACCAACAGCAGTGATGGCAGGACTACAAGAGACGCGGCGAGAGCAAAGAATATCATGATGGCCGTCAGCATCCCATATGTCGAAAACAGAGGCATCGGGGCGAAACCCATGATAGCGAACCCCACTATGCTGGACGCGGCCGATGCCAGCAGCGCCACTCCTGTGCCATTGGCGGCCTTTGCCAGCGCCTCCATCCTGTTGTCTGCCCTCCCAAGCGCTTCCCGGAAGCGCTCTGTCATGTGAATGGAGTAGTCGATCCCCACACCGATTGACACCGCACCAATAGTAGCTGTGACGAAGTTCAGCTGAAGCCCACGATTTGCATCAGACCGTAAAGCCACGCGACCACAAGCCCGACGGGGATAACGGTGACTACCGCGTAACGGAGTGAGCGCATGGCTATCAGTAAGAGCACCAGTGACGCGGCTGCGGCTATCGGCAAAGAGGTCTGCAATGTTTTGGTTGTCGCGTTGAGCTGTTCGTCTCTGGCGAATGGAGAACCAGTCAGCCCGACCCTGGCAAGCTGTGGACCCCCACGCAACACATCCAGGTCGCTGGTGATCGCCTGCCGGGCCGACTTCACTATGGTCTGCTCCCGGGTTCCCGGTATTCCGATCACCAAAATAGTCAGAGCTTCCTGGCTCCCTTGGCCAATGGAGAGCACTTCACTCACTTCACCGGCCTTGAACACAAGGGTTTCCTCGTCCTGAGGGACCCCGTTTTGGAGTATATAGTCGTATGCCGCGCTCACCTGCTCCCTAGAGTCTGGAATCCCGTCGGCATCCTCGTCGGTTATCTCGACGCCGGTTGTCTGCTGTACCTGCTCAATGGCATATTCATTTCCGGTGATCTTTTCCAACATATTTAGGATGTTCAAGTCGAATATGGCAGGCTCCCCGTCAGCGTTCTTGGCGACGTAAGGGTTGTTTGCAAGACCGGCGACAAAACCCTGTATCGCCGCGAGGGCATCGGGATCGGTCAAGTCCCCTTTGACGAATATGACGGCCGGTTCTCCGCCCCGCTCGCCTACGTGTTCGTCAAGCTTGTCGAGGCTGATGACGAAGTCGGATTTGCTCTCGAAGAAATCTTTAACGTCGAAGGTCGGGTCCAGTTTGAAAGCGAAGAACACTGAGGCCGCCGTTATTCCGGCCGCGGCCAGCAGGACCACAGGCCGATAGCGGGCAAGCCCAGTGACTATGGAAACCACCCATCCGGCTCGCGCGTCCGACGGTCCTATTCTTTGAACCGGGATTTCAGGAGCGCTCGTCTCGCCCATGGCCCGATTTCGTCTGGCTATGATCACAAAAGGAACCACAACAAACCCAATGGTTGTCGCCAGGAGAACTACTATCCCGGCCACCGGGCTTACGGCAACCAGGAGGATTACGCCAGTCCCAGCCAACACAGCGGCACCAATGCTGTTTGCTAACGTCATTAACCGTCGGCCCGTGATTTGGGTCCACGGTTGGTACCTGTGAGGGCGTCGATCCGCATCATAACAAGCGGCACCGCGACGCCGAGCACTACGAACGAGGATGCTACCGCGATTCCAGCGGCGATGCCGAAGTGTATTACTGCTTCGATCTCGGAGGAGGTGTTGGAGAGGAAGGCGATGCCATCGCTTAACATGGCTAGCAAAAGGGCTCCCATAACCGCCGCCAGGCCGACGGCGAGAGCCCGCCTGGGAAGATATCCCAAGGCCTTTTGTTCCTGATACCGGCGGACGGCATGGACTACGAAGTCTACACCGAGGGAGATCATGGCTATAGGAACAATGAGATCGATGACCAGATCGCTTTTGATTCCTACAAGGTTCGAGAAGCCTTTCAGCCATATCATGAGGACTCCCAAACCCACGCCGGTGAGTGCGGTGGCCCAGTATGAGCGAAGGCTAATACCCACGACGGCGACAGCGGTTACAACGGTGACCATGATGAACATGCCGGCAGTTGTTCCCTCGTCCTCCGCTTCCAGATTTTGGTCTATGGCGATGCCCATAGTTTATACGTGGTCTCGCCGCCCCTCAGTATTTCCTGGACGTTGCGGTTGAACTCTTCCTTGTCCAGGATCGTGTCATCCACCGCTATGCCTGAGCGGGACGTTCCTCCTCCCAGCTTTTGGTTGTCCGCCAGGACGTCGAAGAACAGGGCCGGGGACTCCCAGTAATCTATTTCAATCCCGTTGACGGTCTGTTTCTCGCTGGTGGCCTGCACTGACAAGGTGTCCCTGAGGCCGCTGGCCGTAGGATCCGAGAACACGAAGTGGACCGCCAGTTTGACCTGGTCGTTAGTGGCGGATTCCAGGGACGATCCGAAGCTGGGATCGCTGAGGACTCGCTGTACCTCGTCCGCCAAAGTGATTACACCAAGGATGGGCCGGTTTGTATCAAGATCAAAGGAGTTGTACAGGTAGGACTGTTCTGGCAGGTCGTTTGGTGCCAACTCGCCTTTTTCGTCGGCTGATAATAAGGCCTGTGTGTTCTGATAAAGCTCCCAAAGTGAGGCCTGTGTGAGGATATCTCCGCTACGAGACTCTACTATGAACGCGTTGCCGTGGATCAAGGACTCCAATCGGTCGTCGATCTCATCCTCGAGTTCGAACACCTCGCCGGAAGGGTCTCTGGACGCTACATCATCCGTGTCCATAGCAATTAAAGGGATTACCAGCAGAAGGGTCAGGGCAACGGTTGCCAGGATTACCCGACCCGAGTTACGCTCGAGGAAATCCCCAACTTTTGCGAATGTAATGCCGCTGCGGTTAGCCATCACGAACCTCCTAAAGTTTCTACTGATACGGGAACCTAAGACTGCTTGGACCGCCTCTTCTTTATCTCCTCAAGGGCCTCGTTGGCCCATTGAATCCTGGCGTGAGCGTGGGCGAACCCAGACTTGAGAGTGAGGTAAGGGAAAAAGAGATCGTCTTTATTTGAGATCTCCCTTTCGATGCTCTCGAACTGAGAAAGTAGTTCCTCTGACTGCCGCTTGTACTCTTCCAATTGGGCGACGAGGGTGTCCCAATCTGTATGCTTTCCAAAAAAGAGCTTTAGTAACGGAGTGCTTTTGACAGTGTCTTGGTTCACCGTCGGGTCGGACAACCAGTCGCGCAGGGCTTGTTCTCCTTCCTGGGTGATCCGGTATATGCGTTTGTCTGGCCGGCGCTCCTGGGCGACATTACGCTCGGTTACGTAACCGAGCGCTGTCAGTCGCCGTAGCTCCGAGTACACCTGGCTGCTGGCAGGGCTCCAAAAGAAGTACCTGATGCTGACGTCTGCGAAGTGTTTGAGATCATAGCCCGAGCTTTCGCCGAAGCTCAGAAGGCCAAGAATCGCGTAAGAGGTGGTCGGGAGCTGTTTGGGCTGGGGGTTGCTACTCACATTTTCCTCCGTGATGATAGTTCTGAACAATATACTTGTGTTAGTTGTATTATTTTTAGAAATATACTATTTAGAACTAAATTTGTCAAGAGGTAAAATCAAAGAGGCCCACGAATAACGGCGGGGTGGTTTTTGTTTTGACCCTCCAGGATACGGGTGGTATACTCCGCTCCGATAGCCGATACCAAGGCAATACAAGATCTTTTCCCAGGAGGTCAAATGCCGAAGCCATACATCGGTGGAACCCGTCCAGACTATCCCATAATCGATTCCGACTCCCACGTCAACGAACACCTGGTCCACGAATGGAAGGCATTCCCGGAGGAGCTAAGAGGTCTCGCCCCCAGGGAGTTTTTTGATACTACCCAGCCCGGTGAGTCAGACGAGGCACGCAACGCCCAAGTGGGAGCCTATTTGAAATACAACCGTACCTGGGTCATCGAGCACTCTAAAATCTGGCCCAACGCCGAGTTTCGGTCCGGCCCATATGGTTTTCTTCCTGATTGGCGGGCCGAGGGCGAGTGGGTAAACCGAGATGGGGAAAGGGACCCGGTTGAACGGATAAAGGACATGGACCATGAGGGCATAGACGTGACCTACATTTTTGGTAGCGCCTCTCAGAACATCCACTGTTTGATCGACAATCCAGAGGTATCGGTGTTTTGGTGTCGCGCGTTTAACGATTGGGCAGCCGAGTTTTGCAAGCACAATCGGGACCGGATTCGGTCCACGGCTTTAATACCTCTTCACGATATCCAGTCCGGAGTCACTGAGCTGCGCCGTGCTGTAACTGAGTTGGGTCTGGGTGGTGCCTTTATCCCGGCTCAGTTCAAGCGGGATTGGACTTGGAAAGAAAAATACTATCCCATATTGGAGGAATGCGAGAGGCTCGACATTCCGGTAACAATTCATCAAAACATGGTATTCGGGGTTGGGCAGCAGCGATTAGACAACGTGCTCTACAAGCACATGTTCATGGCCTCCGACGGCCCATACTCAGTTGTGGGCTTCATCGCCAGTGGAGTCCTGGAGACCTTCCCCAAGCTAAGAGTAGCTTGGCTGGAGAACGGAGTTGGGTGGCTGCCATGGTATCTGGACAGGCTCCACGAGCATCTCGAAATGTTCCCCGGGTTTGTCCCTGAACCCAAGAAGGACCCAAGAGATTATTTCGGAGACCAGCTTTTCATCGGCTTCGAGCCGGAAGAAGTGGACTACGTTCCTTTTGTGGCCAAAAAGGTCGGCTTGGATGGGCTTGTGTTCGGCTCGGACTACTCGCATCCGGACAGTATCTCGCCGCGGTCGGTGCAAAAGATTTTGGAGTACGGCGAACTACCCGACGAATCTAAAAAGAAGGTCCTCTCGGACAACCCTGCCCGCCTTTGGGGAATCTCCACCAACGGGCGAAAGTAGCAACTAGCCGACAGAGTTCCACGGCTACAGCATATGGGCGCCACCATCAACCATGAAGGTGTGCCCGGTGATATAGTCCGAGTCGGGACCTGCCAGGAAGACGGCGACTCGCCCGATGTCTTTCTCCGGATCCCCGACCCGCTGGATCGGCAAATTCTCAATATACTCTTTAAGAAATTTGTTCCACTCCTTCATTTCCGTGGAGCCTTCCCCGTAAGCTGCCTTTATCTTTTCCGTCCTTTTGGCCTGCGCCAACGGGGAAATAAGGTTCACGTTGATTTTGTATTTGCCCCACTCTCGTGCGGCCACCTTGGTGAAGGAGCGAATAGCTTCTTTATTAGCGGCGTAGTCTGACATACCGGCCAGGCCGTCTATACCTGCGATGGAGCCGAAATTGATCACCTTGCCTCCCCGTTCGCGCATATATGGCAAGACTGCTTTGCAACAGTACCAGGTTGCCTTGATACCGGTCTGGAAAACTTCATCCCACTGCTCTTCAGAGATGGTCTCCAGTGGCTCCCACTCGCTGAGGTAAGGTTTCTCTCCACCCCAGCTCTGCGCGGCGTTGACTAGTATGTCTATAGGGCCGAGCTCCCTGGCCGCCGTGGCGACCATCTCTTGGACGTGCTTCTCGTTTCCTACGTTGCAAGGCACGGCAAGGGCGGACATGCCTAGCTCATTGACTTCCGCGGCGATCGCGTTGGCGGCATCCGGATTGAGGTCCACAACGGCAGGCCTGGCGCCCTCCTTGGCTAACGCCAACGTTATCCCTCTGCCAAGCCAGCCGCCGCCGCCGGTAATAATAGCGACCTTGCCTTCTAAAATCGACATTAACGCTCCTTCGGGCTTTTCAGATTGTCCGAAACTCTCACTCTTATATAGCGCTTCCTGTTAGGTGTCAACTATCGGGCAGGTTGACACCTAATACGCGCGACGATAAGGTAAGGGCCATTTCGAAGCGAAAGATATCCATGAAGAACCATCGGGAGATAGTTATATGAGTGAGCGATTGAAAGGTCGGGTCGCGATCGTTACTGGATCTGGAATGGGAATAGGCCGGGCCATCGCGGACCTGATGGCCCAGGAAGGGGCTAGCGTAGTTGTCAATGATCTGGGCAGCGACGTACTCGGTGAGGGTGAATCCGTTTCCGTGGCCGACGACGCAGTTGCCGAAATCAAGGCAAACGGTGGAGAAGCCATAGCTAACTACGAGGACGTGGCAGATTTCGAAGGTGCCAGACGGCTGGTGCAGTCTGCTATCGACGCCTTTGGCAGGTTGGACATCCTTGTAAACAATGCCGGCATTTCCAGGCGGGTCTGGCTTCACGAAATGACCGAGCAAGACTGGGACCTGGTGTTGGACGTGAACCTGAAAGGCACTTTTAACTACATCCGCCACGCCTGCGTACCCATGCGCCATCAGCGATACGGACGCATCGTCAACATCGGCTCGCCCGCCGGCATCATACGTGGCGGTGGTGTGGCAGGCCGAAGGGCCAACTACGGCGCATCCAAAGGTGGGGTCTATGGGCTGACCAATCTCATTTGCTTCGAGCTCGGAATTTTGGGGATCACCGTCAACATGGTGCTTCCCGGAGGCGCGGAAACCCGTATGTCCAGCGCAGGTCGTAGCCAACATAAGGCCGTTACCAGTGCTGGCGATCCTATGAGCAAGGCCCTCGAAAACAGTATGGCAGATCTGGTTCTGACACCTCCAGAGGACGTGGCACCCCTGGTAACCTACCTGTGCACCGAAGCTGCGAGCTATATCAACGGGCACGCGTTTTATAGCATAGGAGGTTCTTGCGGCTGGTACCGACCAATGGAGCTCAACCGCCAGATTTTCAAAGATGGCCGTTGGACGATAGAAGAGCTGACGGAAATGATGCCACGTACACTGGCCCTGGGCCTCGAAAACCCTCAACCGGAGCTCAAGTAGTAATCCCCCCGGCTGAGATACTACGTTCTGTGGCCTACCCGCGAAAAAAGCGATTATATTATCGCACTGCTCGGAGGTAACCATGGATTACGGAGCCCATCTACCGCTAATAGGTTTCAATGGCGAGCGTTTTGTTCTCGGAGACCTAATGGCATACACCGAGGTTGCCGACGGTTTAGGGTTTCAGGCTATCGCTGCCAATGATCACCTGATATTTTCCCGTCCGTGGCTCGATGGGCTGGTTGCTTTGTCGGCAGTACTTAGCAAGACGGGGCGCATGACCCTAGTTACCACGGTTGCGCTTCCCGTCGTCCGTGGGCCCGTGTCAACTGCCAAGGCTCTTGCGGCTATCGACATCCTCTCTGGAGGTCGTCTGATAGTGGGTGTGGGACCGGGCTCTTCGTCGCGAGACTACGCCAGCGTGGGGATACCGTTCGAGGAGCGCTGGAAGAGGCTGGACGAGGCTGTTCAAACCCTTCGCGTACTGTGGCTGCCCGATTCCGGTGCCTTTAAGGGAACGTTCTATTCCACTGAGGAGATTACTCTTGCGCCCATCCCAACCCAACAGGCCGGGCCTCCCATATGGATCGGTAGCTGGGGCTCGGAGGCTGGTCTCAAAAGGACCGCGCGACTCGGCGATGGCTGGCTTGCTTCAGCGTATAACACGACACCGGACCTTTTTAACAGCGCCTGGAGCCGTCTACGCGAACACCTCCCGCTAGCTGATAAGGACCCCGACCGGTTCCCCAACGCTATTGCAACCATGTTCATGTACATCACTGAGGACCGCACAACGGCTGACCGGATTATAAAAGATGTGGTGAGTCCGGCTATTAACCGGCCGGAGGAGGAGTTGAGGGAGCGTCTTTTGATCGGTCCCGCAGGAGAATGCGCGCAGAAACTGGCGGCATACAAGGCTGCCGGGGCTCAGCGAGTATTCCTTTGGCCGGTCGATGACGAGCTGGACCAACTAGCACTGTTCCACGAACGGGTCGCGCCCCTAGTCCATTGAGTAGTGGGCTTAGATTTCGTACAACTCTCTAGGGAACTTGGTCAACCGCTCGGCGCCAGACTCGGTCACCAAGACCACGTCGCCCATACAAACCGAACCCAGCCCAGGAACGCTGAAGTTGGGATGAAGCTCCATCACCATACCCGGCTGTGCAGTCAGGGTTGTTTCGTCTCCGTGTCCACCGGAAATCCCCATGCTTCCAGGCTGAGGGAAGGCGTCCGATACCAGAGGGTCGGCGTATTGTAGGCCCAGTCCGTGTCCTGGGCGAAATCGCATGGAATCCTTCTCCTCAGGGAGGGGGCTGTATTTGTCGATCACCGCCTTCATGGCTTTGTTGACGCCGACCAATGGTTTTCCAGGTTTGAGGGCGTCTATGCCAGCGTCTTGCACTTCTATTATGGCTTCTGCGTATCGTTTTAACTCAGGGCTCGGCTTGCCTCTTATCCCCATTCTCAGCGAATGCCCCCAGTAGCCCTCGTATATGATATAAGTTCCCGCGTTGATCCGGTCGCCGTCTTGAATCTCCCGCTGCTGTTCCCACAGGTCAAAGCCGGGCGGGTCGAGCACCGGCCCGGTGTCTAACCAGATGGTGGAATGCTCGGCGCCAAACGAACGACCGGTGTGCTCCGCCTCGGCCATTAGCTGCCATGCCCATTTCCCGGGTGCCCGGGCCCCGTTCATTATCGAGTACATCACGCTGTCCGAGATTTTCGATGCTATCCGGTGCATTTCGATCTCTTCAGGGTCCTTGATAATGCGCTCCTGGAACACCAGGTCGTCCGCCGCCTCGAACTCCCATCCTGAAGACCCCCCCGAAGAATCCGAAGTAAGGCCCTTGTAGGTTGTTTCGGGCATCTCTGTCTGGCCTGAAACGCCGATTCGACCCGATGAAATTCCACGCTCTTGAAGAATCTGCCGCGCGAGCGACCCGTACATGTTGGCATTTCCTTCAATCCTGAGGTCACCGATCCAGAGGGGCTTCTTCATCTCTATAGCGGCTTTTGCGAAGGGAGTCCGTACGATCAGCACCGGCTCTTCGTCAAGAGGCAGAACCAGCATCGCCGGTACCTCCTTGGTGCTCCACCCGGTGAGGTATCGGACGTTGCCCGAAGAGACTAAGTCGAGCATCGTGCTTCTGGGAACGGCGTAGTAGAGAACCAGGGCGGCAAGTCCTCGCTTTCGCATCCCCTGCCGCACCTTCTCGGCTCGCTTTGCGATCGTTTCACTGCTAAAGCCCATCAGGACGTCTCCTTCTCGGTCGCCGATTCCTTCGAGTATGCTAAATCTATGGTCTGTAATGCCCTGGTGTTTAGGATTTGAGGTTGTACACCCTTATGGCGTTTTCCCTGAGTAGTTTCTTCCGGGTTTCGGGCTTCAGATTCAACCCGTCTATCTCCCGTAGGGCACGTTCCTGGTCGATAACAGGGAAGTCGGTCCCGAATATGACCTTGTCTTGTCCCCAGGAGTTGATGAAGTGTACAAACTCGGGTTTCCAATAGCGGGGAGCGTAGGCGTCCGAGCCTATGTAAACGTTGGGGTGTTTAGCCGCAACCGAGATCATCTCTTCCACCCAGGGATAGCCGGTATGGATACCGATTATCTTTAGCTCAGGAAGGTCACAGGCCACTGTATCCAGAAAGATAGGACGTCCCACGCTCCTCAACGGTGGAATGTCGTTGCGGTAAATCAAACACTGTCCCACTTGCATCTGGATCGGTACGTTCAACTCCACACACTTGGCGTAGAAGGGATAGTATTTGCGGTGATCGGGTTCCATCTCGAACCAGTGGGGGTACAGATGGGCTCCGATAAATCCCATATCCCGCACGGCGGACTCCAACTGCCTTACTCCTTCCATTCCTTCCAATGGATCGATTCCAGCTAAAGCGCTGAACCTATCGGGATAGGCGGCGGTCACCTCGGCGATTTCTTCGTAGGTGGGATTCCAGAAGGCACCATGGTACTTGGAACCGGCCTTTTCGGCTATCAGAAAGGCCCGCTCTATACCCAGAGCGTCCATCCGCTCCAAAAGCTGCTCAACCGTCACGCCTTCCCGCCCTGCCTCGGAACCCTTAAAGGTCTGGGTGTACAGGATCTGTCCTTCGCCCCTCCTCGCTACCCTCTCAGGCGTTAGCAGGTTGCATACCGCATCGATGACACCAAATTCTTGTTTCTTCATAGAATTAATACCGTGGCCGTATTGGATGGCTAATCATACTTATCAGCATTTTCCGTGTCAATTTAACCTAATCCAGGGATGTTATCATACTTCCACGAGTCATCTCCCACCCTTCTTAGAATCTAAGAATGCTCCCATTACAAGATATACACATCGTCGAATATGGCAGTACGTCCATGTCCGCACACTGCGGCCGCCTGCTGGCCGACGCCGGCGCCGACGTTATCAAGGTAGAGCCCCCTACCGGCGACCCTGCACGTACCCGTGGCCCGTTTCCAGACGATATCCCCGATCCCGAACGGAGCGGACTCTTCCTGCTGACCAATGTCAACAAACGTGGGATATGCCTCGACCTGGACGGCCTTGACCAGCGAGCCACTTTTGCCCGGCTCCTGGAATGGGCCGATGTGTTGGTGACAAACTTATCCCCTTTGAAGGCACGTTCTTTGGGCCTGACCTGGCGCCGGTTGCATAGACTCCATCCTCGCCTGATCTACGCATCAATCACGCCCTTTGGAGAGAGAGGGCCTTACAGGGACTATCTAGCCAATGACCACGTCATCTATAACATGGGTGGCCTCGCCTACGCGACACCGGGCCTGCCAGACCATGTCGACGATCCATTGAAAGAGCCCCCTCTTCGCCCATCCACGCCCATCGCCGAGCTTATCGCCGGTACTGTCGGCGCCATAAGCACTCTTCTAGCGCTCCGGTTGAGGCAAAGGGACGGAAAGGGCCGTCACGTCGAAGTCTCGGCCCAGGAGGCGGTGGCAAGCGTGCTTACGCGTGACGTGGCCAGCTACACCTATCGCCGCCTGATCACGGGGCGTCGCCCTGTCGAGGTGGCACGCATGCCCAATTTGGTGATGCCGTGTAAGGACGGCTTCGTTCTGCTGGCCATCCCCTATGATCATATGTGGAAATCTCTTGTTGGTCTGATGGGCAACCCGGACTGGGCAGAACTAGAGGTGTTCCAGGACAGCTTGAGTCGGGCCGCTAACTGGGACGCCCTCTATCCTCTGCTCCTGGAATGGACGACCCAGTATAGCGGAGAAGAAATCATGCAGATGACCCAGAACGTCGGTCTTCCATGCTTCTCCGCCTTTACGTTGTCGCGCGTTGTGGACTCGGACCATGAAAGAGACCGGGGCTACTTCTGGAGCGCGCCAGTGTCTGGAAACAAGACCGCAAAGGTTCCCGGCAGTCCGTTCATATTGTCCGAGACACCACTTCACATGCGTCGAGCCGCCCCAAAACTGGGAGAACATACCGAAGAGATACTCGATCAGATCGACGCGGTAGTAAACAAGGGCGAATCGAACAAAGGATGGGATAAGACGCTGCCCCTCGAAGGGGTTAGGATTATCGACTTCGGCCAGTTTGTTTCAATACCCTTTTGTAGCCAAATTCTGGGCTGGATGGGGGCGGAGGTCATAGTCGTTGAAACGCGAGAACGGGCACTCATGAGAGGAAGTCCTCCATTTGTACTTGGTCGGCCTCAAACCCCAAACACCGCGAGCTTTAACTACGTGGGGACCAACAAGATGAGCCTGACACTGAACGTGGCCGACCCTCAGGGTCTCCTAGCCGTCAAAAAGCTGGTGGGTTTGTCCGACGTCGTACTGGAAAACTTCGCTACCGGGACAATCGAGCGACTGGGCCTGGGATACAGTGAACTGAGGAGGATAAGGCCCGATATAATCATGCTCTCCCTAGGTGGTTTCGGCCGCAAAGGGGCCATGGCTCATTACGCCGCCCTGCACAGCGGTGTAAATATGGCCAGCGGGATGACCATGATGACGGGCTTCCCAGGAGACCGGCCACGACTCCTCGGTTCCTTTGCGCCGGACACGATCAGCGGACTGTACGCTTGCCTGGCCGTTATCGAGGCGCTTTACCATCGCGAAAAAACAGGCCTGGGACAGTACATCGATTTGTCAATGTCCGAAGTGCTGTCCCATTTCATGCCAGAGGCTGTCTTCGACTATGTGGTCAACGGAAGAGAGCCCGAGTTCCTAGGAAACCGTGACCGCGTCCACGCGCCCCAAGGGATATATAGTTGCAGGGGCTGGGATGCCTGGATCGGCGTTTCGATCACTACAAAGGCCCAGTGGAAAGCTCTTTGCCGGGTCATGAAACGGCCCGATCTGGCGGAAGATACCCTGCTTGACACCTCCGAAGGCAGACACGCCCGCCACGACGAAATCGACTCGGCGATCACTCAGTGGACACGCAGCCTTCCTCGTGAGGAAGCTTTCCGCTTGCTTCAGGATGCCGGAGTACCAGCCGGACCGTCGTTCAACGCGAAGGACCTGCTAAATGACCCTCATCTGAAAGCCCGTGGGTTCGTGCGGTCCGTGGACCATCCTGAGGCTGGACGCAGACGTTTGCTGGGGGTGCCATGGCGAATAAGCGACATGAAATCTGTGAAAATCAATAGGCCACCTTTGTTAGGTGAGCATACCTTGGAGTTACTCGGCGGCCTCGCGGGTCTACTTCCCGACGAAGTGCAAGGGCTGGTTGACAGGGGGGTAATCGAGTAGACGCCCCATTGCCGTAGAAGTACAATGCCATCCACGACTCATATTAGACCAGGCTTTTTCGAGAACCCCCTACAATTGCTTCGCAGCAACAGGAGCAAGAGCGTTGCGTTTCACATTTACTGAAGAACAAGAAACCTTCCGACGTGAAGTGCGCGAGTTTTTGGCCCGAGAGCTGACCGCAGATGTCATAGCTGAAAACCGCGACCCCAGTGAATTCGGTGGATATTCCTGGGACTTCTCCGAGGCCTTTCGGAAGAAATTAGCGGCCAACGGATATCTGGGAGTTAGCCTGCCCGAGGAGTACGGCGGTGGTGGCAAGAATATCATTTTCCAGGCCATCCTCGCCGAAGAAATAGAGTACCTTAGGGCACCCACGCTGCCCCGGAGCGTTACCTATATCGCCCCATCCATCATCGCCTACGGTACTGAAGACCAGAAGAGATTCTTTATACCCCGCATCGCCGCCGGAGATATCGAGTTTTTCGTTGGATACACCGAGTCCGAGGCCGGTTCCGATCTGGCGTCTTTGAATACACGAGCGGTACAAGATGGAGACGAGTTCGTCGTCACAGGAAGCAAGGCATTCTGCTCCGACGCACATCACGTCCAATATGGGTGGATCGGCGTGCGGACCAATCCTGATGTTCCCAAGCATAAAGGTATATCTCTGCTGATAGTCGATATGAGCAGCCAAGGAATCACGCTTGGCGCTTTTACAACCATAAGCGGTTGGCACCACCCAACGGTCTCTTTCGAGGCAGTTCACGTGCCCAAGACTCATCTGGTCGGCGAGGTCGACAAGGGTTGGTACTACATCATGGGGGCTATCGACTTCGAGCGGGCCTCTTTCAGCAACCCAGGTCTGGTCTTAAGCGACTTTGACCGCATTGTGAATTACTGCGCCGGTACCCTTCGCCGGGGCAAGCCAATGATCAAGGACCCAGCCGTACGCCAGCGTCTCGCGGAACTGTACACGGAAGTAGAAGGAGCACGGTTGATGAGCTACTGGCTTGCCTCCCAGCATGCTCGCGGTATGAGCCCCCAGCACGAAGCTGGATTGGCCGTACTGGTTAAAAGGGAGACCGTGAGGCTTCTTGATGCCTGGGGAGTAGAGATGATAGGACCTTTGGCCCAGTTGCGAGGGGACGACCCACTGGCTCCGGCTGCCGGTGGCTTCGAACACGACTATAAAGAGAACCTTTACTTTAGCTTCGCGGCGGGTGGCTTCGATATTACGCGCAACGTTATCGCTTCACGGGGGCTTGGGCTACCTCGTAGCTAGGACAGCATCGATAATCGGGAACGGATAGAGTGCTAATTGGAAATCCTTCTGTCTGAATCGCAGCAGATGTTGAAAAACTCCGCCAGGGAGTTCCTCCAGCGGGAGTGCCCCAAGGAACTCGTTCGCGCTATGGAAAAGGACGAGCGTGGCAACCCCCCCGAACTCTGGCGTAAGCTGGCCGAGCTAGGATGGCTGGGTTGGAGCTTTCCCATCGAGTATGGCGGATCTGGAGGAGACTTCTTCGATTTAAGCCTTCTTGTGGAGGAGTTGGGGTTCGCCGCCGCTCCCACACCCTTCTTTTCGTCGGTGGTCATGGGAGGGTTGCTATTGCTACAAGCAGGCTCCGAAGAGCAAAAGCGTGCCCTGCTTCCCAGAATTGCAGCAGGGGATGCCCTACTATCCCTGGCCTACCTTGAGGAGGGTGAGGAATTCGACAACACAAGCTTAAGCACCTCTGCCAGGTTAATCGACGACGGTTTCGTGCTACAGGGTTCCAAACGTTTTGTCTACGATGCCCATGTTGCGGACCACCTCGTTTGTCTGGCGAAGACGCAGGATGACAGTCTATCCCTATTTATCGTTGATAGGACTGACCCTTCAATCCGTCTTCGTCAGATGGTTACAACAGTTGGCGATAAGCAGTTCGAGGTTTCATTCGACGACGTCAAGGTTGGAAATGACGGGCTGGTGGGGGACCTTGGCGAAGGGTCGAAGGCTCTGGAACGCTTGCTTTTGCAGGCTACGGCGCTGAAGTGTGCCGAGATGGTGGGCGGAGCCCAGGTTGTCTTGGACCTGACAGTGGAATATGCCAAGTGGCGAGTCCAGTTCGGGCGGCCTATCGGTGGATTCCAGGCAGTGCAACATCACTGCGTCGACATGTACCGGGACCTTGAGGTCAGCCGGATGCTCACCTACCAGGCATGCTGGTATTTATCCCAGAACATGCCGGCTGATCGGGCTGTGTCGGCGGCCAAACTGAAGCTGAGCCGTGTGTATCCGGCCATGACCCGCATGGCCCACCAGATTGTCGGAGGCGTCGGTTACTACACAGAGCACCCGCTGGAGTTGTATACGCGTCGCGCTCTGGCGGCAGCCGTCTCTTTAGGTGGACCCGAATACCATGCCCGCAAGTTGGCAGATACGCTTTGGGAATAGCTATCAAGAATAGTATAGAGAGGCCGTGACCAAGCAGTGGCCCCGCAAATAGCACGTTGTTAGGAAGTCTCTATCCGCCGCCGTTGCGTAGGAGTGTACCTGGCAGTTCTCCAGTCGGCTTCCCGTTTTCGAAGGTGATCTGACCGTTCACCAAGGTCCACCGGTACCCGTCAGCTCGCTGCACCCTGCGCCATTCATCACCTGGGAGGTCATGGAGCACCTCCGTCGGTTTCAGCGACAGATCCTCCAAGTTATAGACCACGATATCGGCTGCCAGGCCCTCTCGCAGGTATCCACGGTCTTTGATTCCAGCGCAAAAGGCTGGGAAATAGCTCAGCTTGTAATGGGCATCTTCGAGAGAGACCGTGCCTTCATCTCGGACCAGCCATACCAGCATATCTGTCGGGAAGCTACCGGCAACATAGAACTTGACGTGAGCGCCGCCATCGGAAACTCCACCGATGGCATATGGCGAGTTGGCTATTTGAGTTGTGCACTCGAGTCTACCGCTAGGATCGGCCAGCTGTATCGAAAACTCGGTATTCAGGTCGTCCGCCACCACCAGGTCGAGGATGGCGTCGACGACATGCTTGCCTGTTTTTTCGGCGAGCTGCTTTCCGGTCATTCCCTCGAACTCTTCGAATTCGGGGTTGGCCACTTCCGCGACCAACAGACCCTCCAGGGAACCAACCATGTTGCTGCCGGGCCGGATGGCACCTCCGTCCCATTCCTCACGCATCCTCTGGCGATGCTCCTGGTCCTGCATCTTCTGCTTCCGTTCCTCAGGTGTACCTATCGTCACTGCACGCCACGTTGGGCTGTCATCGAAGAGGTTCCACTCTTTGAAGGTCATCTCCAGGCCGCTGCGGCTGGTGAACCCCTGAGCGTATACCCGAAGTCCTCTGTTAATACAGTCCTCGACCCATTTCAGCCGGGGCATATGCTCATTCTTGGGCTCTACCTGTTGGTACAGGATTGGCCTACGGCTCGCCTCGGCGACTCGCTCGAACATCTTCCGTACTGGCCCTTCGTCGAGGATGCCTCCCTCGCCAACCTGGCGGTACGAAAGCTCAATAAAGCCTTCATCGCGGTCGGCCAGGACCTTGGCGAAGGTCAGGATTTCTTCGTCGGTTAGCAGGTCGGTAATTAAAGGCGAGCCGTCGTAATCCCTTTGAGGAGAATCGACGCCACCAACCTGAGCGGACCAGCCGGATGCTCCGGCGTCCATCGCCTCGTTAATAAGGCGGCACATCTCCTTGAGCTCAGCCTCGGTCGGTCGCCTCTTCTTGGCTTCCTCCCATCCCATTACCCAACCATACAGGGGCGTTAGAGGAACGCCCGTGGTCACGTTCACTCCTTTTGGTATACGTGCCAGCGTTGCGAGAAACTCTGGGAAGCTTTCCCAGTCCCACGATACACCTGCTTTCATGGCATTGATGGGAATGGCCTCTGTGCGGGTCAGGGACAGCATAGCCCTTTCCCTGTCCTTTTCGTGACACGGCGCAAGGCCGAAGCCGCAGTTCCCGATGGCGACAGAAGTAACGCCGTGCCACCCGGACATCGTGCAGTAGGGGTCCCACTGGATTTGAGCGTCGTAATGGGTGTGCAGGTCCACAAAGCCGGGAGCTACTATGAGGCCCGAGGCATCCAATTCCCTAGCTGCCGAACTTCGCTTGAGACCGCTTATCTTGGCGATCTTGCCGTCCTTGATGGCTATATCGCTGATGTAACGTGGAGTTTTAGTCCCATCCACGATAGTGCCGCCTCGTATTATCAGGTCGTATTCTGGCATCCTGCTACCCCGCTTTCAGGTCTGAACTCTATTATTCGCATCATAAGCTCGGTTACCTTCCCAGTCAATAACGAAAGGGCCCGGCCCGTTTAATGGCAGAGCCCTTTCGAGTATCAATTCCCCTTGTTTGTACAGATGGCCTGGGTCGTTACCTGGCGATCTTGATATTTTCGATTTGCCGCCAGGGCATTACGCCTGACCAATTGTATTCTCCTATGACATCGGGATTTACCACTACCTCAGCGGTCAAGCTGAATAACGGCACGTAGGCATAGTTATCATAGGTGAAGTCGCCCATCTCTCTGGATATCTGCTCACGCCTTTGCGGGTCTGGCTCGCTCACTAGCTCAGCGAATTTTTGATCAAGGAACGGATTCTCGAAGAAGTGTGTAGACCCGTTGCTCTCGTACCAGATGCTAAAGTACCTCGGCCACGAAATTCTTGGCGCGATGTCTGCGATGGCGAGATTTTGCAGATTCAGACTTCTCATTCTGTCTACGAAATAGGCGTTGTCGCCCCTAGGATCGAGCGTGATCGGTATGTCAAGCGCCGCCCAGTAGTTGAAAATGGCCTCGCCAACGTCCTCTAGCTGGGGAAGCACCGCTCTCGGGCTCAGAAGCACTGTCGCTTCAGACCAGTCGATCGGGCCGCTCTCAGCCTCGACCTCGGCAAGTAACTGCTTCGCCAGCGCAGGATCGTACTTGTAGTGTTCTTCATCCAACCAGGCCGGGTTCCAGCCAGGCATGCCGGGGTCCCAGAAAGCGTTGACCATGGGCTTGCCCTTGCCACCCAGGAGGGTGTCATTGAGCTCGTCACGGTTAATTGCGTGGTTTAGCGCCCTCCTGACCTTGGGATTCGTCCAAGGGCTGACATCAAAGTTATCCCTTGTCGGCAGGTAGTTTCCGCCGAAGGCCATATATAGGTTCTGCGCAGGGGAGATGGCCGATATAACACGCATACCACCTGATTCGGCTGCGGGCTTGAGGTCATCGGGTAACGAGGCCATGTCGGCCTCTCCGGTCAGCAACATGGCCAGCCGGGTTCCTGGCTCGCTAGCTATTAGCACTTCGATTTCATCGAACTCGCCTCTCACGCGCCAGTGATCATATGGGACACGCTCGTGCAGAACGGAGGAGCCTAGCGTTCGCTCCACGAACCGGTAAGGTCCGGTTCCTACCATCTGGTCCAACAGCCCCTGTTCCCCTTCTCCTTCAAAGTAGGCACTGCTCAAGATATCTCCGAAGAACCACACCATGAAGAATCTTCCGCAGCACAGGTTGGGATCGATTTGGGCCGTGGTTACCGAGAAGCTGTTGCCGTTGTGTATGACCATACTATTAAGGTAGCCCTCGAGGGTTTCTTTCAAACCTACGGGTGATTCCTCACTGGTGGCAAGCTCCCATGTGAACCGCACGTCCTCGGCTGAGAAATCTCCGTTGTCGTAATGGAACGGCACACCCTCGCGTAGGTTAAACGTCCAGGTCAGACCATCGTCGCTGACAGTCCAATCGGTGGCCAGCATCGGCAAGGACTTCAGGTCCACGTCCTCCATCGTCAAGCCTTCGAACACCGGCGTGATCTGGGCGCCCAGGGTTTGGGCTTGGGACAGATAAGGCTGGTTGGTCTCAACCTGTGCTTCACTGGCTATTCTCAGGCGTGAAACGACAGGTTCCGCAGTGGGAGTCGGAGCTGGTGTGGCGGTCACAATGACGGTTTCTGGCACCGTCACCGTTTCCCTCACCACTACTGGAGTTGACGTTGCATCGTCGCCGCACGCAGCGGCTACCAGCACTATTCCGATAATCATTATCCCTAGAGCCAGTAATTTGCTTAGTTTCACTGGATGTCTCCTTCCGAATTTGAACGATTGCCTTGTCATGTCGACGACCTTCATCGACTGCGCCGAATTATACAAACAGGATACTGGCTAGTCAATGACTGGCTGCATTGAGAATGCCCATTAGTCGGGAAAATCGTTGATAAGACCATGTACAATGTGGAGAGATGTTGACGACAGTCAAAACTGCGTTCGGAATCGCCATTCCACAGATGTTCCCGGATGGGAACGTCGATCCTCCTCTGATTCGTAGCTTTCTGTCTCAGGCCGAATCTTTGGGATACCACAGTGCGTGGGTACAGGACCACCTGTTGGGAGATATGCCTGCCCTGGACCCAATAACTCTGTTATCCTACTCGGCCGCGGCCAGCAGCAGAATCAAGCTGGGCACATCCGTCATTCTGAGCACTTTCAGAAATCCCATCCTCTTGGCCAAGAGGATAGCAACCCTTGACCAACTATCGGGGGGAAGGGTCATTCTTGGAATCGGACTTGGTGGATATACCGATGTCTACCCTGCCTTTGGGCTCTCCGCCCAAGGTCGAGTAAGCCGGTTCGAAGATGGCCTTTCGCTAATGAAGAAGTTGTGGACTGAAAAAGGGGTGACTCTCCATAGCCGGTTCTGGAACATGGATGACCTTTCAGTTCAGCCGAAGCCATTTCAAAATCCCTATCCGCCCATATGGTTTGGAGGGTATTCGGAGCCAGCCCTAAGGCGGGCCGTTAAACTCGGCGATGGCTGGATGGGAGCTGGAGCCGTTTCCACGTCAGCTTTTCATCGCCAATCGGATACAGTGCGGCGATTTTTGGCCGAGGCGGACAGGGACCCGGCGACCTTCGCCATTTCCAAGAGAGTCTATATGGCGGTTGACGACGATAAACCTGGAGCGGTGACAAAGCTCCGGGACTGGTTCGGACTGCACTACGGGAACGCATCGCTGGCCGACAAGGTATCTGTAATCGGTAATGAGCAGGAGTGTTTGGACGGTCTAGCTGAGGTCCTTTCCCTCGGCGTTGACCTGATCATCCTAAATCCAGTGTACAATGTGACAGAACAGAGTGAGCGGCTGGCGAAGGACATCTTGCCGAAGCTCAACCCCTAGCTTAGCCTGCCCCCGATCGGCCTTCGAGGAGATGAGTGTGCCGGACGATGATCTGGCGTTTGCGTCCGCATCGGACATGACAGCCCTCATACGCTCCAAACAAGTTTCCTCCTTGGAGTTGACGAACCTGTTCCTCAAACGTATAGAGTCAACCAACCACCTTCTGAATGCTTATCTCACCGTAGCCTCCGAACAAGCTCTGGAGTCGGCCAAGAAGGCCGACCAGGCGCTGGCGCGGGGAAATTCTCTGGGTTCACTTCATGGCATCCCCATAGCAATCAAAGACCTGGATTTAACACGAGGAATCCGCACAACCATGGGGAGCCTTCTTTTCAAAGACCAGATACCCGACAAAGACTCCATTGTCGTCGAAAGGGTTCGTAAATCGGGAGCTATCATCTTGGGGAAGACCAATGCCCCTGAGTTCGGCCTGTCCGGTACAACAGAGAACAAGCTGGGCGACGCCTGCCGCAACCCCTGGGACAGGGAGCGCACTTCCGGCGGCTCCAGTGGGGGTGCCGGAGCGGCGGTAGCGGCGGGTCTTTGCGCAGTCGCTACCGGTAGTGACGGCGGGGGCTCTATACGGATCCCTGCCAGTTTCTGCGGTGTCTACGGCATCAAGCCGACTCAAGGGAGGGTACCCAGGACTGGAGCCGACGGCGTCGCGGCCTACAACACCTTCGGCCAGGCAGGACCTATAACGCGTACTGTGAGAGACGCTGCCTTGCTACTACAAACTATGACAGGTCCCGACAGCCGTGACCCTGGGTGTATACGAGAGGAGCCTCCTGATTTTGTCGGGTCGCTGGGCCAAGGTGTGCGTGGCTTGCGTGTGGGTTGGAGCCCCGATTTGGGTTACGCCCCCGTTGACCCCGAAGTGTCGGCGATCTGTTCTCGGGCTGCGTTGGCATTCACCGATCTGGGCTGCGTCGTGGAGGAGGCGGAGGTGGGCTTGGACGATCCGTATCCCATATTTTGGGATAATATGGCCGCGTTCAGCTACACCACCCTGGGACATCTGCTGAACGATCGCATCGAAGAACTGGAAGACTATTCAAGGAAATTCATCGAACACGGCCTGGAAATGACGGCGTCCGACTACTCCATGGCGTTACACGGGACCGTTCATCTGCAAGCACGTATGCAAGGTCTGTTCGAGAAATTCAACCTGCTATTGACTCCGACGGTGGCCGTTCCCGCTTTTCCGATTGGACAAAACCCAGTCATAATCGGCGGCAAACAGGTCGAGCCATTTCTTGGCTTCACCCCCCTTACCTACCCATTCAACCTGTCAATGCAGCCGGCCGCCAGCGTTCCGTGCGGGTTTTCATCGGACGGATTACCCATAGGACTCCAAATCGTGGGTCGATGCGGCGAAGAGAAGGCGGTGCTGCGGGCTTCCGCAGCCTTTGAACAGGCTCGCCCATGGCTAGGCCAGCGTCCGACGTTCTCGTAGAGGAACGGTCTCGTATATAGGAGAATCATATGGCCAAGGCTATAAGAGAAGAATACATTGAGAAAAATCCAAGATCTGCCGAGCTCTTCAATAAGGCTAAGAGGTTTTCCAGCCGGAGTGAGCCATGATTTGCGGATCATAGAGCCCTTCTCGGTATCCATAGCAAAGGGCGACGGTCCGCAGAAGTGGGACGTGGATGGCAACGAGTACGTCGACTTCGGCCTGGGTTCCGGTTCTTTTGCTGGGACACGCCCATCCAGCCATTGTTGAGGCGCTGATTGAGGCGGCCCCGAGAGGGTCACAGTACGGGCAGCCCAACGAAGCAGAGTTGGAGTGGGGCGAGCGGGTCAGGAATCTAATCCCATGCGCGGACAAGGTCCGGTTTGTTGGATCAGGAGCTTAGGCGACGATGCTGGCCATGCGCATCGCGCGTGGGCATGCGGGTAAAACAAGATCATACGATGGGAAGGCCACTATCACGGATGGCACGATTACGTCATGCCAGGCACCACCCCACCGTACGACGATTACCGCCTGGCATAGATGCCTTGGAACATGTATTGGCTACCGATGATGACGTTGCCGGGGTCATCACTGAGGGCTCTGGGGCATCTTACGGAGCAATTCCCCTCCCCATCGATTTCCTGGAGCGTATTAGGCGGTTGACGCAGCAATATGGAGCGGCAATGATTTTGGACGAGGTTATCACAGGCTTCCGATAGACGGCCTCGACGCTGACACCATCAGGGGTGTGCCGGCCGAGACTCTTACCAGGTTCCGACAGGCCCTCAACGTCCGAGGCGCAGACCTGATGTCTAGGGCTAGTGGGGTGCTCTCGGGGGTGCACACCGAGGAGGATATAGACCGGTGTCTGGAGGCATTCGACGGGGCCATCCAGGCTATGCTTGAAGAAGGACTCCTACGTCACAGCTAGCTGCGAAGGATATTTCTTAAACCTTCCGCTCTTGACCCGTCCAATATGGTTCCCGCAACTCTCGTTTCAACACCTTGCCATACGCGTTCTTCGGCAGGCTGATTAAGAACTCCACGGACTGAGGTTTTTTGTAGCTGGCCAGATGGTCTTTGCAGTACTCTATAATCTCCCCGGCGCTCACCTCTGCGCCATCCTTCTTGACCACCAGGGCTGATACCGCCTCTCCCCACTTCTCGTCCGGCACACCGATGACGGCAACTTCCGCGACGGCCGGGTGCTGCGAAATGACCTCTTCCACCTCTCTAGGGTAAATATTCGCTCCTCCGCTGATGATCATGTCTTTCATCCGGTCGGTGATGAAGAGATAGCCTTCGGAGTCGAGGTAGCCGACGTCCCCGGTATGGAACCAACCGTCTCGAAGGACCTCTTCATTGGTCTCCGGCCTGTTCCAGTAACCCTTCATCACCAGATCGCTGCGCACCACTATTTCGCCTGGCTGGCCGGGAGGCAACTGGTTGTCTTGTTCGTCCACTACCCTGATCCGGACGTTGGCTGTCTCCCTTCCGGCGGAGCTCAGGCGTCGTTTGCGGTCTGGGTCGTCGCCGACCAGGTGCTCCTCTTTCGGTAGAGTCGTGATTGTCATGGGGGACTCACCTAAGCCATATACTTGGACGAAGATGTTTCCGAAGCAGCGCATAGCTTCGATCAGATGCTCGGAGTACATGGGGGATCCACCATAGATGATTGTATGAAGGCTTGAGAGGTCGTAATTCGATTTATCCGGGCTGGCCACTAATATGTTGATCATAGTCGGCGCCAGGAACAGGGTGGTCGCTCGGTACTTCTCGATGGCTGCGAAAATGCCGGGAGGCTCGAAGCTCTTGACCGATGGGAAGGCGCTAGCTGCGCCGCGGGCGATGTGGTGGAATATTGACATTCCCGAACCGTGGGTAATCGGGGCGGCGTGGAGCAAAACGTCGTCAACGGCAGCCGGATTCACGTCCACCAGGAAATTGCTCACCATGGTCGTAAGATTGCGGTGGGACAGCATGGCGCCCTTCGGCCTTCCCGTTGTGCCCGACGTGTAAAAGACCCAGGCGAGGTCTTCGGGAGACCGGCTTGACCCGGGTTCCTCATGCTGTCCGGAGTCGATCAGGTCCTCATAAGATATATCGCCTTCAGTCCCCTGACCGATGCAGATGAACTGTTTCATGGTTTCGAGAGACGGCCTCATACCGGCTACCTGCTCGGTAAAACTCGAATCGTAGATGAGTGCGAAACATCCCGAATCGTTGAGAATGAATTCGTGCTCTTTCGGGTGGAGGCGGACGTTTAAGGGCACCACGGCCATTCGAGCTTTCATCGGCGCCAGGAGTGTCTCAAGCCCCTCGAGGCGGTTGGGTGCCAACATGCCCACACGGTCACCGGGCTGTCCTCCCAGGGCTATCAGGGAGTTGGCCAGAGCGTTCACCCGTTTCTCAGCTTGCCCGAAGGAAACGCGGCGGTCTTCCTGCATCCAGGCCGGGCGGCCTGGATGATGACTGGCGGCCCGAGTCAGCAGGTATCCCACGTGCATGTCAGCTAATCTCCACTGAACGCAGCTATACCGATAATCTGCCTTTCTGCGTCACAAGTCTACCACTTCGAACTAGAAATTTGCTTTCCAGAATAGCTTTGGCAATTCTCGCCTGCGCTTCCAAATGGCCTCATCAGGAAAAGCGGGAATCCAGATACAAAATCGTGGTGCCGAAGGTGAGAGTCGAACTCACACGGGGTTGCCCCCAACGGTTTTTGAGACCGCCGCGTCTACCGTTCCGCCACTTCGGCTTTGGGGCTCCAAGCTAGCGTGGTGCTACCAATATGGCCCTTGGAATTAAGGACAGACTAGCATCCGATATTGCCTACTGTAAAGTCAGCGGTTCCGCAGCCAGTCTATGCCTTTATTCCAGAGCCCGTGTCAATCTGGCCGCCTCTTTGCCGTTGACCGAGAAGACGAATTCCACAGGAGTTCCTGTGGGTAGTTCTTTTCGGTCCACCGCCGAAATATGCACCGGCCCTAGGAGGAACGGACGTTCATCGCCGAGCGGGTCTTCCACAAGCTCGACGTCAACTACAACCTCGTCGCCACCTGAAGACACGCCGAGGATGGAGAGGGGGTCTCCTTTTAGTGGTCGCCACAGGTAGTAGATTCCCAGCATTATGTCTTGCTCAAGGTCTGTCCTGCTCAGGGAAGCGAGGTTGCCTACCGTTCGTAGCAGGTCGATGCTGCCTAGAAACTCGTCCAGTTCCTCCTGTGACGTGATAACAAACGCCCGGAGGGTCTCCGCGAAGGGCCCCAGGTCCGCATCCTCCCCTATGGGGTTTATCCATCCACTTAGCAGGAACCTTGGAACTATTTGAGGAACGCTGACCTCGGTGACTGCTGGAAGGTTATCTGCCGTCGGCTTGGCATCGTCTGAGCCACAGCCGACAAGGAACGCGCCGAGGATTGCCGGGACCAATATCGTCCACCATAAGCCCACGGAGTTTGATCTCTTAAGCACGGTTCCTTTGTAAAACATCAGGGTTGACGCAGGAAGGCATCTGCTTCCCCTTTAACGCCGCGACGGCGTTCTCCACTGCCATTATAGCCATATTTGCCCTGGTCTCGTGAGAAGCGCTGCCGATGTGGGGTGTGATGATCACATTGGGAAGTGTCAGAAGGGGGTCGTCTGTGGGAATGGGTTCCGGGTCGGTAACGTCCAAGGCAGCACCAGCTATGATTCCGCCCTTTAGAGCATCGTAAAGGGCCTTCTGGTCTACCACAGCGCCACGTGATGTATTAATCAGGAATGCCGTGGGTTTCATCCACTGGAGTTGCTGTTTCCCGATCAAGTGGCGCGTTCCGGGCGTCAGAGGAACGTGTAGAGAGACGAAGTCTGCTCGGCCCAAGAGGGATTCCAGGTCAGGGACAAACTGGAGTCCGAATTTTTCCTCAAGATCGGGCCTGCGGGTACGGCTGGAATAGATGACCTCCATGTCGAAGCTCTGACCTCGTTTAGCGACCTCGAGTCCTATTTGACCCAGCCCGACGATTCCCAGCGTCTTATGATGAGCATCATGGCCGAGGTTTCCAAGAGGATGCCAGGTCTTCCATCTCCCATCCCGTACATACCAGGCTGTCTCCACTACTCGCCGCGCGACTGCCAGAAGGAGTGAGAAGGCCAGATCGGCTGTGGTGGCGCTGAGGACAAGGGGTGTGTTGCCCACCAACACCCCCCTTCTCGTTGCCTCCGCCACGTCGATGTTGTCGAACCCCACGGCGACGTTGGAAACTATTTTGAGTTGGGGAGCAGCCTCAAACACCCTCTTGTCTATTCTGTCGACTGGTGTGGTAACCAGTGCCAGACATCCATGGGCTTTTTCGATAAGAGTTTGCTGAGAAGGGGGCATCTCCTCCGGCCACACCTCGACGGCGGCGAACTCGCGCTGCAGTATTGCGATGGCCTTCGGACCGATCTGGCGTGTAACAAAGACCTTGCCGTCAATCAAATGCTGGTCCTCCGGACACACGGCCCACTTTATTCGGCGACGAAGAACACGTCTTTGAGGATGGGCCTGATCAAAGGCGAAGGGTTGAACCCTCTGACGTACGGCTTGACTAGATAAAGCCGGTCGCCGCTGAACCAGAGCGGCAGCCAGGTGGCGTCTTCCGAGATCGCCCTTTCTGCCTCCTGATATAGTCCCAGCCTTTCAGCCGAGTCGGAGATGTTCCTGGCCGTCTCTAACAGCCGGTCTACCTCCACGTTCTTATAGCTATTGACGTTGTTGAAGCTTTCGCTATGGAACAGTATGTCCAAAAAAGCGTGGGGATCAGGGTAGTCAGGTACCCATTGTATCGCGAAGACTTGTAAGTTGCCCTGAAACATGTCCCCGATGAAGGTGCCGAACTCCAGTTGCTGGGTCTCTACTTGCACGCCCAGATTCTGGCGCCACATCTCAGTGATGGCTTCAAGGTAGGGAGGGACGCCCATAGGGCTGGCCGGTACGGTCAGCACAATTCTGGACAGTTCTCTGCTACCGGCGTAGGAAGACTGGTCTATGAGTCGCTTGGCTCTGGAGGGGTCGAATCGGAGGCCTTGAAAGTCCGGGTCATTGCCGGGAAACCCAGGGGGCAGAATCCCATAAGCGGGTATGTTCAGCCCCATCTCAAGTTCTGTGGCTATGGTTTCCTTGTCCACTGCCAGGTTAAAGGCCTGGCGCACTTCGCGGTCGTCGAAAGGCGGCTCGTCGTTGTTGTAAGCGATGTATACGAGAGAAAAGTCGGGTCTTACTCGAAGCACTTCTTTGCTCAGGGAATTGTCGGGATCGGTCACCAGTTCGACATCCTCCGTTTCTACCTCCAGCACGTCTATCTCGCCGGTCTCGTACAGCAACAACCGCGAGCCTCCGGTGAGGATGAAGGTGGCCTCGGTCAGTCTTGGGACGCCGCCATAGTAGGACTCGTTGCGTTCAAGCACCATCTCTTCGCCTTCAGCCCACCTCTTGAGTTTGAAGGCGCCGGTACCGTTGGGCTCGCGGGTCCAGGCCGGTCCCTGCTCAACATTGCCCCGGTCGACGACAAAGGCTACCGGGTGGGTTATTTTGGAGATGAAATAGGCCCGAGGGGCCTCCAGGGTTATCTTTAGGTCGAGGTCGCTGATGGCCTCGATACCCGAAACGCTTTGAGCTTCGCCGCCCAGGAATGCCTCGGCGCCTAGGATATCGTTAAGGAATACGGGGGCTGAAGGAGATTGGTTGGCAGGGTCGAGTGCCCTCTCCAGCGAGAACCTGAAGTCCTGAGCCGTTACCGGTGTGCCGTCATGGAACAGGACGCCGTCCCGGATGTGGAAGGTATAGCTGGAGCCATCATCATCTGTCGACCAGCTTTCGGCTAGGTCTCCCACCACAACCTGATCAGGATCATCTGTCGAGAGTGTTACAAGCCCGCTGAAGATTTCAGCGATGATGCCTATGGAGAAACCGTCGGTTGCCAAAGCCGGGTCCAGCGTGGGCGGGTCTTGCCAGACCCTTCTGAAGTTTGCCCTGGCTGACACCACTTCTGTGGCCGTCGGCGTTGGCTCTGGCGTGGGTGTGGCCGTCGGTACGGGTGTCGCGGTACCTATCGCCCCTGGTGTGGGAGTTGGCGTGCTGGTAGAGGACGTGCAAGAGACTACCAGAATTGTGCTGAGCAGAACTAGAAACAACGTCGCGACTTTCAACTTCAGCCTCCACCAACGTACTGTAACGCTTACCGTTGGGTATTGTTGCATCTGACAGTCGATTTTTCCATACGTACTTTTACTTATACGCTTCCAGTCCCGCACCTAGCGGTATCGGAATGGAGTAGCTGAGGCTGGCTAAGTCGTTGCACGAACTAGATTTAATTCCCAAAACATGGTATATCTTATGTTCGCAAGGGCTAACCCCATATGTTAGCTACTGACTTTATCACGAAGATCCTCCCACCTACGCCGAGGCCAGACTTGGTCGCGCGTCGCCGATTGCTTAATTTACTCCACTCGGCTGCCTTGCGTAAAGTCACCATAGTCCAGGCCCCGGCCGGCTATGGAAAGACGAGCCTCCTTGCGCAGTTCATCCATGACACCGACATGCCGGTGTCATGGATGAGCCTGGACCGCTCCGACCAGGACCCGATGAAGCTTCTTCAAGATATTGCCTCCTCCATTTCCCACTGGTTCCCATATATCAAGCAAAACTCTCCTGCCGCGATGGGGGAAGATGCCTTTAAAGGAAACGGATGGCGGGACAGGCTCGCATCGATCCTTAACGAGGTCCATAATCAGATTCCCGAGATTTTCGTTCTGGTGCTGGACGACTTCCACGTCGTCGAAGAAAACCCCGAGATCATCGAGCTTGCCGATGCATTGTTAACCCCTCTGCCCGAAAACCTGCGCCTGTTTCTGGTGAGCAGGCACAGGCCCCAGGTGCCGGCATTGCCCAGGCTTAGGGCCTTAAGGGAAGTGTCCAGGGTTACGGAGGAGCATCTCCGCTTTTCGAAGACAGAGATAAGGGAGTTCTTCAGCTCGATATATCACCGGGAGCTGGATGAGTCCCAGTCGTCGGACCTGATCGAAAAGACTGCGGGCTGGATTTCGGCCATCATCCTTTTCGCCGAAAATATGAACGCCGACCGACCCCTCGAGATAACACCTGACGCCGAGGACGACCTGTTCCAGTATCTCGCCAACGAGGTATTTACCCACCAGCCCGACGAGCTCAAAAGCTTTCTCCTAAGCGTGAGCGTCCTTGACGAGCTGGAGCCGGACATCTGCGATGAAGTAACCGGCTACAGTAACAGCAGGCTCTGGCTGTCCCATCTCAGACGCCATGACCTGTTGGTGTCCTATACCGCAGACCCCAATCCCGTCTTCAGGCTCCACAATCTATTCCGCGACTTCTTGATGGATACGCTGGCCAAAGAAAACCCGGCAGCCCTCGAAACGCTCCACCAGAGCGCCGGGGAAGCTTACGAGCGGCGTGGAAGAATTCCCGAAGCCATCGACCACTACCTGAGTGCCAAGGCATTCGAGAAAGCGGCAAGGTTACTTGAAGAAGTCTCTAGGTCCTTGTTGCATCACGGGAACTGGCACAGCCTGAAGCGCTGGATTGAAGCGCTTCCCAGGCATTTAGTAGACGAACATCCATTGCTGCTAGTATGCCAATCATGGATAGCAACTGCGATCGGAAATCCAGGAAGCGCATTGGAGATTTCCGATCGGGCTCAGGAAAGATTTCAAAGTTTAGAAGATATTGAAGGGATAACACGCGCCTTGTTCGTCAAGAGTGTCGCCTTTCGTTATAAGGGGTTGTTTAACGAGGCCATAGACGTTTCCCGAAAGGCTCTGCGAAATGCGGTGCATAACGACGCAATTGGTAACGCCAGCCTGAAGGCTGGCGCGTTGAAGCACTTAGGGTTGAGTTTCTTCCAGAAAGGCGAATTTGATGCCGCACTCGAGCCGTTGAAGGAGGCGCTACGGTCTTTTGAGCTCTCAGGAGAGACTCATAGTGCGGCTGAGATGCATAACGTCCTGGGTCTGATTTACGGGCAATGGGCAAAATATCCCGAAGCCCTTTCCCACTTCGAGCGAGCCAGGCAATACTACGGCAAGGTGGATAATCCAAAGTCCCTGGCGGAGGTTTTCAACAATATAGGTATGCTTTGCTATGTGCAGGGAGATTTTGATTACGCCCAGGAGACCCTGCTGCAAAGTATCCGTATTGCGAGAGATTGCCACAACCTGAGACCCGAGGCCTATGCCCTCGCTACGCTGGCTGACGTCAAGCGGGACGCCGGAGATGTCGCTGGCTCCCTCGAGTTTTATCAGGAGGCCCTTGAGAAGGCCTATCGTGCTGAGCTAGCCTCATTGATTCCCTACCTGCTTGATGCCATGGCGACCGCTTACAGGTTAGTAGGTCAACTGGACAAGGCTGAGTCCCTGGTCCGCCAGAGTCTCTCCGAAAGCACCAGGCTAAGCGACCTCGAAGAAGGTCTCTACAAACGGTCACTGGGAGCCATCCTCTCCGAGAAAGGCGATTATAAGGGCGCGGCTCCTTTGCTCGAAAAAGCGGCTACGATCCTGTCTCAAGCCAACGTTCCTCAGGAGCTGGCCAAGACAGAGTTCTTCCTGGCCAATCTGTCCTTTAGCGCCGGAGACATCCAGAATTGTGGGATTCATTTAATCATGCTGGCCGACCTTCTCCAAAAACTGCGACATGACACTTTCCTTGTTGCCGAGGTGAGGGGGAAGGCAGACCTGATCGAGCATGCTCTCTCTCAAGGAATCGGCGAAAAGTGTTTCTACCCGCTTCTGCAGAAGGCCAGGAGCACCAGGTTGCTGGAAGCGCGTGTGGCTTCCGAAGAAGCCGCCGTGAGCTCCAACAAAATAGACTGCTATAGCCTGGGTGCTATCAGAGCGGTGTTCAATGGCCGCGAGGTCCCCAGGAAGGCCTGGGAGGGCAAGACGGCGCTATTGACGCTTCTCTACTTCATCAACAATTCGAAGGAGCTGCGGAAGGAAGAGGTGATCGAGGCTATCTGGCCCGACTGCTCCCCTGAAAAGGGCAACAGCTCTTTCCAATCGGCCCTGTATCGCATCAGAAGAGCCCTATACAGAGATGCCATAATCGAGCGCCAGGGCATGTACATGTTAAACTCCAATGACCAGTGGCGGCTGGACGCCAGGGAGTTCGAACGCCTGGTCCAAACAGCCGGTACCAATGGACTGCCCCGAGAGACGGTCTACAGTCTGCTGGAAGAAGCGGTGGAGTTGTACAAGGGAGAGTTTCTGGCAGATTTTGATGCCGAGTGGATAGACCTTGCCCGAAGAGAGATCCAGAATGCCTATATGTCCATACTTGGCCAACTTTGCAGGCATTACATGGATGCCCACGAGTACGAAAAGGCGATTCGAAGCGGCAGGCTGATACTGGACCAGGACCCCTGCAACGAGGAATCGGTTAACAGCCTGATAGAGGCTTATGGCCGTCTTGGAAACCGCGAGGCCGCCATCATGTCCTATCGCAAGTATGCCTCCCGAATTCAGGACGAGCTTGGCGAGACACCCTCTCAGCAGGTGAGCTCTCGTTACCAGGCTGTCCTGAAAGGTCGCTAGGCCCAGATGTCCCGCCCCTAAAACGCCCCTTCAGACCTTGCACCTCCAGATAGACTCCTAAAACTCGTGACTGATTCGTGACTGCTGACTGTTTATACTCTTTTTAGCCGTCGAGGCGAGTTCTTTTGGAGGTCTCAACATGAGGAAATTGTATAAGAGTCTGCTGGTTCTTGTTTCTTTGGGGATCGTGGCTGTGGCGTTGGCCGCCGCTGGCGGAGCGCCCTGGTGTCCGCCATTGGGCTGTCCATAGCTCTCCCGTCCCAAGATTTGAGGGTGCCAAGATGGAGTTGGCACCCTCAAATGGACACCAAGGGATGAATATCCCTCTGTTAAGCGATCTCTGAATCAAGGGGTTGTTATGGATCAGTCCACGGTACTCGACAACCAATTCGAAAAATCCGCGAGAAGGGTTTCTTTTCCCTTCTCAATCCGGTTTTGGTACGTGCCAATCCTGGCGCTGCTGGCCCAGTCGGCCATTATCCGGTTACACGGGGCCGACGTGGTGCCGGAGGTTTTCCTTAGACTAAGTTTGATCTCCACCTTCCTATTCGTTCTGGGTGTCATGGCCCTGAATATCCGTCTTCCGGGGATGCGCATCATGGCCCTCGGCGTTTTATTGAACATAATCGTTATCGGGTCGAACGGGGGCTTGATGCCCGTCAGCCCGGAGACCCTGGACAGGGTCTCTCCCGAGGGCTATACCCAAACCCTATCGCTGGGGAGCCCGGTTCAAAGTAGCAAAGATATCCTTTTGGACAGACAAGACACCAACTTCTGGTGGCTGTCTGACATCTTTGCCTCTCCCAGGTTTATGGGTTCATGGGGCATAGCTTTCAGCATAGGAGATGTATTAATAGCGGCAGGGCTTCTATTCTTTATCATATCCATGTTGGTTCGGGTATGGTCGTCGGTGGACGTTGAGCGGCCAACGCAGACACGTGTGTTGGAAACATGAACACTATCAGTCCACAAGTAGAAGGGCTGTCCCGATGAGCGGATTTGGCGTTGGGAAACTACCAATGATTTACCAACTGGGATCATCGGAGACCAAGCTTGACGAGCCTATCAACACGCAGCCATCGGGCGACGATCCCATAGTTGCTGACAACCTCCTTGTATCTTGGTTTTGGTGTGTAACAATCACTTCACTTAGGTGGATCGGGGCGCGGCAGACCGCAACCTCCCAGGTCATAGAAGACCGTCACGAAGCGAGGGTCGCCGCACCCCTCCCGAACAGAGCCCGAACAGTATCCGTGGTTGGGTGTCAAGGTCTTTGCCAAATTGAGGAGTAGATACCTCTATCCGGGCCGCACAACCCAGGGTGTTTGCCGCCGAGCTAGCGCGTTCAACTGCAACAGCAGCTTGCGCATCACTGCCACCAAGGCCAAGTTTCCGGGTTTCCCACGTTGACGCAGGTTCTGGTAGAAACGGCGTAGTTCGCCATTGACCTGAATCACTGAGCATGCACAGAGGTAGAGGGCTTTACGCACTATGCCGCGGCCGCCCCGGATTGCCCTCTGGCCTCGCTTCTGGCCGCTATCTCGAGACCAGGGGGCCAGACCCACCAGGGAGGTCAATGCTTTGCTGTCCCAATGGCCCAGTTCGGGCAGATGGGCTACCAGGATGGCAGCGGTCAATGGTCCCACACCAGGCACGGTGCGGTACAACGCGGCGCGCTGGGCCAGGGAAGAGCTACTCTGCAGCGCTTCCTGGTACTCCTCCTCCAGCTGCGCAATCTCCTTATCCAGCCAGGCGATGTGGCGCTTGGTAGAGTTGGCAACGGCAGCGGAGACGCCCTTGTCCAGCCGGTTCAGCTCCTGGACTCGCTGTTCCACGAACTGCCGCCGCCTGCGCAGCAAGTCCTGCAATTCCTCGCGTTCCGGCTCCAGTTCCGGCGTGTCTGAATCAGGGAACACCTGGCCGAAACGGGACAGCACCTGAGCGTCTCTAGGATCGGTTTTGGCTTCGTAGCCGCAGGCCCGGGCGAAGGAACGCACCCGGCTCGGGTGAGCCACGCGCACTGCTATCTCGGCCTTCCGCAACCGGCTGACCAGTAGCCGCTCGTACCCGCCGGTGGATTCGCACACGGTCATGGTGGTGCACTGCTCCTTCAGATGTCTCAGCAGCCTGGTAATGCTTTTCGCCGTGTTGCCGAACCGGAGTACCGGACCCTCTGATACCGAAACGTCCAAGCTGACTTTGCCTACGTCAATGCCTGCTACCACTTCCATGTCTTACCCTCCCGGTTTGATGGTGCCTGTGTCCTCCACACTTGTAGATGCGGGCCCGAAGCCCGTGTATCCGTTCGGAGCGACCAGTACGGAGGGAAGGGTGTCTCACTGTTCGCCGGTGCAGTCCAGGGTTCCGCCTGGCTCACCCAGTTGCTTGCGACGCGCCCTCCCCGCCTGCCCAGCCAATAGGCCTATTGACCGAGCGTATTGATCATACAAGTTGCCTGGGCCAATCGAGCCCGCATCTTGCAAGGACGGGCCAGTAATTCGCAGGAGGTGCTCATGGAGCAGGAAGAGACCTACGTAGGCATCGATGTAGCCAAAGCCCAGGTGGACGTTGCCATCCGTCCAGCGGACGACAGATGGCGGGTGTCCTATGACGAGGCAGGGATCAGGCAGCTGGTCTCCCGGCTGAAGACCCTGGAACCGGTCATGGTGCTGCTGGAGGCCTCGGGCGGCTTGGAACTGCCGTTGGTGGCCGCCCTGGCAGCCGAGGCAGTGCCGGTGGTCGTCGTCAACCCGCGCCAGGTGCGAGACTTCGCCAAGGCCACTGGGAAGCTGGCGAAGACGGACTCGCTTGACGCAGCGGTCCTAGCCCACTTCGCCGAAGCAGTCCGCCCGCCTGTGCGCCCTCTACGGGACGCCGAGACCCAGGCCCTCAACTCCCTGGCTGCCCGCAGGCACCAGGTGATGACCATGCTGGTCTCGGAGAAGAACCGCCTGAGCTCCGCCACCGTCGCCGTGCGTCCCCGCATCGAGGCCCACATTGCATGGCTGGAGGGTGAGTTGGACGACCTGGACGAGGGCTTGCGGCAGACTCTCCGTCAGAGTCCCGTATAGCGGGAGAAGGATGACCTCCTGCGCACCGTCCCCGGCGTGGGAGAACAGCTCTCCCTCACCCTCCTGGCCCACCTGCCGGAGCTGGGCACGTTGGACCGCCGGGAGATCGCCGCCCTCGTGGGAGTGGCTCCCTTCAACCGGGACAGCGGCACGCTGCGGGGCAAACGTACCGTCTGGGGTGGACGCGCCCGGATCCGCGCCGTCCTGTACATGGGAGCGTTGGTAGCCAGCCGCTTCAACCCCCTCATACGGGACTTCTACCAGCGGCTGCTGGCCGCTGGTAAGCCGAAGAAGTTGGCCCTCACAGCCTGCATGCGCAAGCTGCTCGTTATCCTCAACTCCATGCTCAAGCATCGCTCCCCCTGGTGCGACCTGACTCCGACAGTCGCCGGCCATTCCTCTCGACTTGTCGTTATTTTCAGAAAGTGCCATTCCGTACGCGGAAGAACTGGCATCCTCGCTGGACATGACCATTGTGCTCTTTCACGTCTTTCTTCCGGCGAGAGAGTCGATCATTGGAATCCCTGAAATAGGGTCTCGTAAGGAAGAGGTTGAAGTAAGGACCTGGCATCTGACCGACTATTTCAACAGCCTGAGCACCAGGTTGGAGAATAAAGGTGTGAGAGTCCAATATCAGATGACCGGCATGATCGGCCAGTCGCTAGGCCAAAGAATGCAATTCGCTCTCAACGAAGCTATATCCCAACAACTAGTGGCCCGGGCCGTTGAGCCGGACGTTCGGATGGTACTCATGACCACCCAGGGGGGAGGAGCAACTTTCGGAGTCACTTACGGGGGCGTTGTTGCCAACCTGATAGACAATTGTCCTAAGCCACTGTTCCTGGTGCGGGTACAACCGTAGCCCCAGAAGACCTGCGAGTAGCATTGCCCATTAACTACCCTCGGAGGCCACAATCAATGTTAGAGGATCACACCAAGCCTCCAGCAAACTTCTAGCACCTTAGCCGCGAAGAGCTGGAAACCTTGGCGAGCGAGGTCAGCGAAAACCTGGATCGGGAACGCCATGTCCGCGATGACCTTGAGCAACGAGTAAGAGAGGTTTGAGGTGGACCCCAAAATTCGGACAGGTGGCTAAGAGAGAGTCCCACTCCTAAAATAGGACGGAAACAAGGAGCAGGACATGAAGCAAACACGTAAGAAGCACAGCCCAGTCTTCAAGGCCAAAGTGGCTTTGGCCGCGCTCCAAGGGGAGCACACCATTGCAGAGCTGGCCAGCCGGTTTGAAGTCCACCCGAGCCAGATCCATGCCTGGAAGAAGGCCTTGACTCAGGGGGCGCCGCACCTCTTTGAAAATGGTGCTGGACGCCAGGAGAAGGACCAAGAGGTCCTCACTGCCCAGCTCTACCAACAGATTGGGCAGCTCAAGGTGGAACGGGATTTTTGTCACGGAGCTTCGGGTTGTGAGCCGGTCCCAACGCCGGGCCATGATTGACCGAGAAGAACCGAAGCTGTCTCTGGTGCGCCAGTGCGCCTTGCTGGGTATCAGCCGCTCCGCGTTGTACTACCTGCCAACCGAGGCCGGCGCCGAGGACTTGGAGTTGATGGCCCTCATAGACCAACAGTACCTGAAGACACCTTTCTACGGCTCCAGAAGGATGACTGCCTGGCTCAGAAATCACGGACACCAGGTCAACCGCAAGCGGGTCCGCCGGCTGATGCAGCTGATAGGCCTGGAGGCCATCTACCGGCGTCCCAACACCAGCAAGCCAAACCCAGGGCATAAGGTCTATCCGTACTTGCTCAGGGGGCTGGAGATCAACCGGGTCAACCAGGTGTGGGCCACCGACATCACCTACATACCCATGGCTCGGGGTTTCCTCTACTTGGTGGCCATCATGGACTGGCACAGCCGCTACGTGCTGGCCTGGCGGCTGTCCAACACCCTGGAGGTAGACTTCTGTGTTGCGGCTCTGGAAGAGGCCTTGAGCAAGGGTCGGCCACAGATCTTCAACACCGACCAGGGCAGCCAGTTCACCAGCGAGGCCTTCACCAGCATGCTGCTGGCGCAAGGCGTTCAAGTGAGCATGGACGGCAGGGGCCGGTGCATGGACAACGTCTTCGTGGAACGGCTGTGGCGCAGCATCAAGTACGAGGAGGTGTACCTGAAGGCATACCAAAATGGGACTGAGGCCAGAAAGGGGATTGGGGCTTATCTGGCCTTCTACAACCAAGAGCGGCCCCATCAAGCCCTGGGCTATCGGTCACCGGGTCAGGTGTTCCATGCAGTGAGCCCACAAAGGTGTTTACTGGAACTTCCACCAGCCTTACCATCGGATGAAGGTTTACGAGACACCCCAGCGGTAGACTCTCTTATTTTAGCCTCACGCTAGATGTAAGAGGAAACGGCTTCTCGATGATAGGGTCCACTTGAGGCAGAGAGATCGACATCCTCTCGATATGTCCAATGAGGGTGCAACCTCACGTCTGGTGCGCGGGGCGACAAGAGGATACCGCGAAAATTCTAAGGGACACAGAACCTACCGGTTGAACAAGCAGCACTTTGGGATCGTCCTGAGAACATCAAAGTTCCAGTCCAGCGGAGGATAACAATCGAAATTGCGACAGATCAAGCCATCTCTTCAGGATTTCGGAACGACATCGTGGGGTTGCTCCTAATACAGCTGGCGGAGCAGGAAGACGGGATCAACAAGTCGATCGCCTTTGCGGCTATTGTCGCCAAGGCTAGACAGGCTCGCATGAAACGTGAAAAGAAGCCGAACAGCTAAATGGACTCGCTTCGTGAGGACAACTCCAAACCAAGGCTCCCGTCTGGTGCAGAAGGTGCCTAAAGACAAGCGTTGCTCTGGGTGCATGACAAAGTTGACCCCGGTCGGGGCCACCATTCCGGTTACTTCACTACAACGGGGCAAGTCAAGCGATACAAATGGCCCGATGCGCTAGAATCGGGGCCATCCTGGGTCTCAACACCTGATTACTGAGGGCAGGCCAAGCAGTCTGTCTCTACTTAAGCTGGTTTTATCGCCTTGAAGGTTATGCCTAACGTGCCGAAGGCTTCAGCGCTGGACTGCTGAGCCGCGCCTTCGAAGACGTCGATCTTTTGGGTGATTTCAAACCCATGGAAATTAGCCCCCTCCACGACCATCCGAAGCTCTGCCTCCAGCAGAGCGCCGGCGATTCACCCGGTCCAGAGGCCGATATCTTCTTTGGCCTCCTCAGGCACCGCTTTCTGTACCAGAATGTCCCCAATTTGAAGTCGACCACCCGGTTTAAGTACGCGGTACATCTCTTTGAACACCGCGGGCTTGTCGGGGCATAAATTGACCACGCCGTTGGAAATTATCACGTCGGCCCAATCATCGGCAACGGGAAGGCGTTCAGCGTGGTCCTCATGGGACTCCACATTGGCTAGGCCTGCTTCAGAGGCCCCAACCCGCGCTTTATCCAGCATCGCTGGAGTCATGTCGACTCCGATCACTTTGCCGGTCGGTCCGACCAAACTGGCAGCGATCAAACTGTCGAAACCAGCTCCTGAACCCACATCTACGACGTGTTCGCCCGGCTCGATCCTATCCAACGAGAACGGGTTCCCGGTCCCGGCGAAAGATTCCAAATTACCGGCCGGGACCGATTCGATCATATCGGGAGAATACCCCAACAATTCCGCAAGGGGCCTTCCTGTCTGAAAGTGGAAGCTGGTCTCAGGGGTGTTGGCAACTACTGTGTATTCTTTTTGTATCTCGCCACGTAACGTTTCCAGCTCCACGTTTGGTGTCGATATAGGTGTTGTCACGCGATCCTCCTCGCCAAGTTACACGATCGCCGATCGACTAGTATGAGACGAATCTATGGCCTGCCTACGGCCTGCGAACATGGCACGTTGACATTGTAGAACCTGAATCACTTACAATCAATTATCAATACTGAAACGTTGGGCAATTATCAATACTGAAACGTTGGGGAAATTCCGAGCGGTCATATTCGACATGGACGGGGTCCTGGTCGACAGCGAGCCCCTCTACTTCAAGGCGATCAACCGGGTCTTGGAGGAGGAAAAGGTTGTTCCCATCACGGAGAAAGAGAACCTGGACCACCTCCTCGGAACCACCGTGGAAGAGACCTGGCGTCGAATCGTCAGGCTCCGGACTCTGCCTCTACCACTAGCATACTATCGGGACAAGTACGATCCCTCGGTCAGGCAGGTACTCAAAGATGAAATGACGCCTCAACCGGGCGTAGCCCGCCTCCTGGAGGAGCTAGGACGACGTCATCTGAAATCTGCGGTGGCCTCTTCTTCCCTCCGCTCCTGGCTTAGCTTAAAGCTGGACCTGCTTGGACTGCGGGAAACCTTCGACATTGTGCTGGGTGGCGACGACGTAGATCAGGGTAAGCCCGAGCCGGACATCTATCTTCTGGCAGCCCGACGCCTGAGGCTCCCTCCAGAAAATTGCGTCGCTATAGAGGACTCTCCGGTGGGAATCGCCGCGGCCGTTGCGTCCGGAACCTACACGATAGCCGTCAGGACAGATTCCACTCGCGGACTGGACATCAGCCAGGCACATATGATTCTCGATAGCCTCGAGCAATTTGATCTAGCATTGCTTGCAGACCATTGAGCAATCTGTTGAGCTACATAAACCGTGAAATGATTGGGTTCCTGGGGTGGATCTGGACGATCCTGGCCATCGCAGTCGGGGTTTTCTCGATCCTGGAGTCCCGAGACGATGCGACTCGTAAGATAGTGGTCTCCTTAATAATGGCGATTCCTGGTCTAGCCGCCGGGCTCTGGAGCACCGACAGGCTGGGCAAAAAGAAATCCATTGGCTTCGCGGCCGTGGGAATCCTGGTAGTAATCACTTTGATTATATTGAGCACCGTACTGGGCGGCAACTAGTGGGACCAAGCGGGTACCGTTGGTTAGTTGAGGCTTAGGAGTATTTTCCGGATGCTGCGTATCTGGCGCTTAACGTCCTTTGCGTCTTCAGCATCCGGAGCTATTTTGAGATAGGCTTCGAAGTCTTTTATGGCCAGCTTGTAGTGTTTTAGGGCGTAATGACAAAGGGCCCTGTCTTTGAGGTTGGTCTCCAAAGATGGGGCGATCATATAGGTGATGTCGGCCGCGGAGACTGCTCGATCGTAGTCTTCTTTTCTCACGTAGTTTTGCTTAAGGTTGGCAAGGATCCGTATCAAGATGTCCTTTTTCGTATAGGGTCTAAGGAACTCTTCCTTGAACTGGATTCTACCCTGGAACAGGTCGTGTACCGCTCTCTCGCAGTCTGACCTGGACATGATCTCGCCCCCATTGAACGGGTCCACGTACAGCTCCTGGTCGAGTGGCCCCGTCCTTATAATGAAATGACCTGGCAGCCCGATGCCTTCGAATACAACGCCGAGCCTGCGTGCCACCTCCATATAAACCAGGGACAGGGTAATCGGTATTCCAACCCTCCTGTCCAGCACTTCATTCAGGTAGCTGTTTCGAGGGTCGTAGTATTCTTCGCTGCCGCCCCGGAAGCCCTGTTGTACGCACAAGAAGTCGCTGAGCGCCTCCACCTTCGTCCTCAGGTCCAATTCGTCTCCGATGTGATTACCAGCGTCCCTACCGAGAGCATCCAACACGTTCAGGTACCAGTCCACATCCAGGTCCGGATGCTCCTCGCCACAGATATAAAGGGCGGCGGCGGCCAGGTCTATATCCTCATCGGCCTGGGTAACCATTGCAGAAAAGGGCTCTCGAAAGAGTGATTCTTTCTTGTCATTCATAGTCGTAGCAATGGGGCATCAAACATGGTACATGGCACACATAGCGCTGTGAAGGCCGTAGCCACCTCCATATGGTATCATTATCGGTGGCAATATTCCCTCGAAGCTCCAAAGCTCCGACGAGGTTTGAGAACCCGCTTTGATACTGCCTGCAAGGCTAGCCATATTCGCAACGATAATCGCAATGCCCCTCGTCGTCCTGGGGTGCACTGACAGCACATCTGCTCCCACAAACACGCCAGTCCCAACGGCAACCCCTGCTCAGACACCAACGTCCACGCCTGAGCCTACTCCTACTCCTGAGCCAGCCCCATTGACGCGCAGGCGGTCGGGGACCTCCTAGCTGGGATACCGGCCGGTTACGACCCTGTGTTGATCCTGGACGTTCGCTCCATCGTCAACAACCCGGTGCTGTTCGACGCCCTGGAAGAGGAAGACATCCTGTCGGCTTTGGGCCCGGCGGCCGGGGCGGTACTGGAATCCACGGACGCCTTCGCTTACGCCCTAGGCGACACGGCTGTATTGCTCACACTTAGAGGTCCTACTAGCGTAGAAGACCTTGTTGCAGCCATCCGGGGGACAGACGAGGCTGGGGTGGCACCTGAATCCTACAGGGATTTCCAGATCTGGGGCTTCGACGTCGAGTTCTTTATCACCGTGAAGATGGCGGCCAGTGCGATAGCCGACGACACCATTGCTTTGGTTATAAGCCTTCCGCCTACAACTGTCAGCAGTGTCGATGCGTTGAAGATCGTACTGGATAACGTCGCTACGTCCGAGCCGGGTTTCGCATCCGACCCGGTGTTCGAGTCGATGCTTGAATCATTGCCCCAGGGAATAGTCATGGTCGCGACCAAGGACTGTGCCTCATTCGGGCAGCTAACCTCGCAGGCGACAGATCTGTGCGGTGGATTGGCCTTCTCGGTCACCCAAGAAGCCAAAGATATTGTTCTTTGGGGTGTGCTAAGCTTCTCCGGCGCACCGACTGCTATTTTGGCGGTGCCAATCGTGAAAGAAGAGATAGTAAGGGTGGGCAGCGCCTTCGAGTTTCTCAAGGACACAGAGGTTTCGAGGAAGGGTAACCTGGTATTGATAAAGGCCCGCGCGGATTTCAGCCCTGCCCTATCCAAGCTGGTGGAACTGGCAAGCAGTTTCGACCGCTAGCGTTTAGGGGACCTGGGAAGCGCTGTGGACCCGACAAGATATCTGTCCATGTGGTGAGCCGCATCCCGGCCTTCCGAGATGGCCCAGACCACCAGAGATTGGCCACGGGACATGTCTCCAGCGGCGAAGATACCGGGTTCACTGGTCATTCGGGTCTGGTCTATCTTAACGTTACCTCTTCCGTCCAGCTCCACGCCAAGATCGTCGATCATCCCATTGTGCTCAGGATGTAGGAATCCCATAGCCAGCAATACCAGCTCGGTCTCAATTTCAAACTCGCTGCCGGGGACCTCCTGCATGGTGGGACGGCCGTTGGCAGCCTTCTCCCACTTGACCCTCACTGCATGAAGCCTTTCGACGTTACCGTTGCGGCCGGAAAAACTCTTGGTGAGGATGCTATAGTCCCTGACTCCACCCTCTTCATGTGCAGCCGAAGACCTCAGAATAATAGGCCAGTCGGGCCATGGATTGTCTTCTCGTCTTTCCACGGGCGGCTCAGGCATTATCTCGAATTGGTAGACCACCTCGGCGCCCTGACGATGGGAGGTGCCCAGACAGTCGGCTCCGGTGTCGCCCCCTCCCAGTATCACCACCCTCTTGCCCTCGGCGGTCATTCTATCTTCGGGAGCCATGTGCTCACCGGCGTTGATCTTATTCTGCTGAGGCAGGTATGCCATGGCCTGGTAAATTCCCTTGAGGTCCCTACCCGGTACATCCAGGTCCCGGGCGTGGGTCGAGCCACCGGCCAGCAATATAGCATCGAAGCTCTTGCGTAGCTCTTCGATACTGTAGCTCACACCGACATTGACCCCGGTCTGGAACTCAACGCCCTCTTCTTCCATCAGCTTTACACGTCGTTGCACCACCGACTTTTCAAGCTTGAAATCAGGTATCCCAAGGGTCAATAGCCCACCGACGTAGTCATCCCTCTCGAAGACGGTGACCGAGTGGCCGGCGCGGTTGAGCTGCTGAGCGGCGGCAAGGCCCGCCGGCCCAGAGCCAACAATCGCTACCTTTTTCCCGGTGCGTCTTTGGGGTGGCTCTGGTTCGATCCATCCTTCGGCAAAGCCCCGGTCGGCGATGGCCTTTTCGATATACTCGATGGTGACCGGGTCCTGGTTTATGGTTAGGACACAGGCGGCCTCGCAGGGAGCGGGGCAAATCCGCCCCGTAAACTCCGGGAAGTTGTTAGTCGAGTGAAGCGATTCTAGGGCTTCCTCCCACCGACCCCTGTAGACCAGATCGTTCCAGTCAGGGATGATGTTACCCAAAGGACAGCCGGTGTGGCAGAAGGGGAGCGCGCAATTCATACACCGGGCGGCCTGTTCCTGTGACTGTTGATCCGGCCAGTCCTCGTAGAACTCCTGGTAGTCCTGGACACGAAGGTTAATCGGGCGCTTTCCCGGACCCTTACGGTCAAACTCTTTGAATCCTGTAACCTTACCCATGGGGTATGAGTTCCGGCTCTTGCTGCCTGGCTTTTTGCTGTTCCAGCACACGGCGGTAGGCAATCGGGTATACCTTCACAAACCTGGGTGCCGTATCATCCCAGGAATCGAGAACCCTTTTCGCATTTTCGCTTCCGGTATAGTCCAGATGCTCCTGAATCAACTCTCGTAGAACCTGGAGGTCATCATCCTCGACGACCGGCTCAAGATCGACCATCTGGGTGTTGCAGCGGCTCTTGAATTTACCATCCACGTCCAACACATAGGCGAACCCGCCGCTCATACCTGCCGCGAAGTTCCGGCCCGTTGGCCCAAGAATCACCACAGTGCCTCGAGTCATGTACTCACACCCGTGGTCTCCAATACCTTCAACCACGGTCTTGGCGCCGCTGTTGCGTACGGCGAAACGTTCCCCTGCGATGCCCCTTATGAAGACCTTGCCACCCGTAGCACCGTAGAGCACCACGTTGCCGACGATTACGTTCTCTTCAGGAACGAAAGTAGAACCCTTCGAAGGGAAAACGACGATGCGACCGCCAGAAATACCTTTGGCGAAATAGTCGTTGGCGTCGCCCTCCAGGGTTACGGACACACCTTTGGCCAGGAAGGCGCCAAAGCTCTGCCCGGCCGATCCTTTGAAGTATAGTTGTATAGTATCCTCAGGCAGGCCCTCCTCACCATAGCGCAACGAAACCTCACCGCTGAGCATGGCTCCCACGGTTCGTCGAGAGTTGTTTATCGGCATCTCTATACGAACGGGTTTCTTGGTCTCCAATGCATTTTTAGCCAGCTTGATAAGCTTGCGGTCGAAGGCCTTGTCCAGGCCGTGATCCTGCTCCTGACAGCGGTATGTCGCAACCCAATCGGGCACGTCCGGCTTATGCAGAAGGCTCGTAAGGTCTATGCCCTTGGCCTTCCAGTGATCGATGGCGCTTTTTGTCTCCAGCTTATCTACCCTACCTATCATCTCATCCACGGTGCAGAACCCTAGCTGTGCCATGATGTTTCTCATGTGCTCAGCTACAAAAAAGAAGTAGTTAATGACATTTTCAGGCTCACCGGCGAACTTCTTTCGAAGATCGGGGTCCTGGGTAGCAATACCTACCGAGCAGGTATTCAAGTGACACTTGCGCAGCATGATGCACCCCATCGTGATGAGGGGAGCGGTCGCAAATCCGAATTCGTCTGCGCCAAGAAGACAGGCGATTGACACGTCTCGGCCGGTCTTCAACTGGCCATCGGTTTGAACGACTATGCGTCCCCTGAGGTCGTTCATCACCAAGACCTGCTGGGTTTCGGCCAAGCCAAGCTCCCACGGCAGTCCAGCATGTTTGATGGACGACTCGGGCGAGGCGCCCGTTCCACCGCTGTCGCCGCTGATAAGCACCACATCGGCATGCCCTTTGGACACTCCGGCGGCAATAGTGCCCACTCCTACCTCGGCCACCAGCTTGACATGGATACGGGCTCTGGGGTTCGTGTACTTGAGGTCGTATATAAGCTGGGCCAGATCCTCGATGGAGTAGATGTCATGGTGGGGCGGAGGGGATATGAGCTCCACTCCCGGAGTGGACTGGCGCACCCACCCAATGTACTCGTCTACCTTATGCCCGGGTAGCTGCCCTCCCTCGCCAGGCTTGGAGCCCTGGGCCATCTTTATCTGCAGGTCGGCAGCGTGAACCAGGTAGTTGTTGGTGACGCCGAACCGCCCGGAGGCTACCTGCTTTATAGCGCTGTTACGGTTATCACCGTTGGCATCGAGGGTATACCTGTGGTAGTCTTCTCCTCCTTCTCCGGTGTTGCTCCTGGCACCGATACGGTTCATGGCGATCGCCATGGTCTCGTGAGCCTCTCTGCTGATGGAGCCCAAAGATATGGCTCCGGTGGCAAACCGCTTTACGATCTCCGACGCCGGTTCCACTTCTTCCAGCGGGATAGGCTCATCTAGCGTCTTGAACTCCAGCATCCCACGAAGGGTCGACAACTGTTTGTCCTGCTCGTCGATGAGTTCGGCGAAACTCTCATATGTCTCATAGCTGTTGATGCGTACTGCGTGCTGGAGCTTGGCTATCGTATCGGGGTTATACATGTGATACTCGCCACCCCACCGCCACTGATAGCTGCCGCCTGTGTCCAACTTGAGGTTCGCAGCCACCTCGAACTCCGGATGGGCACTGGAATGGCGCTGCAAGGACTCTTGCTCAATCACGTCGATGCCTATTCCACCTATTCTCGAAGAAGTCCAGGTGAAGTAGCGGTCGACCAGTTCCCGGGACAATCCCACGGCCTCGAATATCTGGGCTCCGCGATAGCCCTGGATTGTGGAAATGCCCATCTTGGACATCACCTTTACAGACCCTTTGTGGACCGCTTTGATGAAGTTCTTCTGGGCCTTCTTGGCGTCGATTTCAGATGGGAAGATACCCTGCCTCTCCAGATCCTCCAGAGTTTCGAAGGCTAGGTATGGGTTAACAGCGCCGGCGCCATACCCACTTAGGAGGGCGAAATGGGCGACCTCCCTTGGCTCTCCCGACTCCACCACCAGTCCAACCCTGGTGCGCAGTCCTTCTCGGATAAGATGATGGTGTACCGCCGAGGTGGCAAGCAAGCTGGGTATAGGAGCATGCTGGGCGTCGACCCCGCGGTCGGATAGGATTATTATGCTGTATCCGTCCTTGACTGCCTGAGAGACCTTGGAGCAAACCTCTTCAAGCGCGTGCTCCATAGCACCCGGAGCCTCTTGCGCGTGAAACAACGTGGAGATAGTGATCGCCTTCATCCCGTTGACGTCGATGTTGCGGATTTTCTCCAACTCTTCGTTGGTGATTACGGGTTCCTTTATTTTTAGCTGGCGACAATGCTCAGGGGTCTCTTCGAACAGGTTGCGTTCGGACCCTATGAAGCTCTCAGTGGACGTTACCAGCTCCTCTCGGATCGCATCAAGGGGTGGATTGGTCACCTGAGCGAAGAGCTGCTTAAAGTAGTTGAAGACGATCTGAGGCTTGTCTGACAGCACCGCCAGGGGAGCGTCGTTCCCCATGGAGCCAATCGGCTCCGCACCCTCGATGCCCATGGGTTCCAAGATCATTCGAAGGTCTTCGAGTGTGTACCCGAAGACTTGCTGACGTTGGATAAGGGTATCGAAATCAGTTTGGTGTACGGTTTCCGTCTCCGGAAGCTCCTCCAACCTCACTCTGTTTTCTGCCAGCCACTCCCCGTAGGGTTTGGCTCTGGATAAGCCCGCCTTTATTTCCTCGTCCTCGACGATCCGGCCTTCCGCGAAATCGACGTAAAACATGCGTCCGGGCTGCAACCGAGCCTTGAACAGAACATTTTCGGGCGGTATCTCAAGAACTCCGGCTTCTGAAGCCATGACTAAAAGGTTATCCTTAGTGACCAGGTATCGGAATGGCCTGAGGCCGTTTCGGTCTAGTATGGCCCCAACTCTGACACCATCGGTAAATGCCAGGAGCGCAGGTCCATCCCATGGCTCCATCAAACATGAGTGGTATTCGTAGAAGTCCTTTTTCTCTTGAGGCATCTGGATATGATCGCCCCAGGCCTCCGGCACCAACATCATCATGCAATGGTGTAAAGGCCTGCCGGTTGTGAGAAGAAGCTCAAGGGCGTTATCTATACCGGCGGTATCGCTCTGTCCCGGGGTGATAATGGGGAACAGTTTCTCCATATCATCTCCGAACAGGGGAGAGGAGAACATGGCCTGCCTGGCCACCATGGCATTAATGTTGCCCCGGAGGGTGTTAATCTCGCCGTTGTGGACTAACATGCGATAAGGATGGGCCAGCTTCCACGATCCCAGTGTGTTGGTGCTGAAGCGGGAGTGGACCATTCCAAAGGAGGTGATTACGCTTGGGTCGGCCAGATCGAGATAAAATCCAGAGATCTGGCTCGCCATGAGAAGACCTTTGTAAACTATGCGGTTGGTGAAAAAGCTGGCAATGTAGAAGCTGTCAGCGTCCGCCATACCCGAAGCTTCGATCGCCTTCTCCACCTGCCTCCTGATGACATACAGCTTACGGTCGAACTGGGGCTGGTCGGCTGTTTGAGGCCCCCGCCCGACGAACACCTGGCGTATGAACGGCATAACCTGCCGGGAAATGTCACCGATTTGGGAGGGGTCCAGTGGCACATCGCGCCAACCCAGCGTGCGTTGCCCCTCTTTCTGTACGTATTCCTCAAAAATCTCCTGGCATCGCTCCCTTTGGGCCATGTCCTGGGGTAGGAACACCATTCCGACAGCGTACTCGCCAGGTTCGGGAAGGGTGATGCCAAGCATTTTGCACTCTTTAGCGAAAAACTCGTGGGGCATCTGCAGCAATATGCCAGCCCCATCGCCGGTTTTTGGATCGGCGCCACAGGCACCTCTATGGCCCAGGTTGATGAGAACCTGAAGGGCGTTGTCGATGACATCATGGGACTTTACGCCCTTGATGTTGGCGACAACACCTACACCGCAGCTATCCCGCTCAAAGTCGGGATCATACAGCCCTTGTTTTACAAGTATCGGTAATGGTTTCTTAGCCATTATGTCCTCGGGTTCCTATGGCACTTACCATAATACCATGGGGCCCCACTGTACATATATGAAACAACTTTGTTAATAAAATCACAAGGGGGGTATGGCTCTATTATCGGGCCTAATGATGCTAGAGTGAAGGTAGGTAGCGTTTCAACTCGTAATCGGTCACGTGGGATCTGTAGTTTTCCCATTCGATTTTCTTATTCTGAATGAATCCCTCGAAGACGTGGTCTCCCAGCGATTCACGGAGTAGCTCGCTTTTTTCGGCGACGAGGATTGCCTCGTGGAGGCCGCTAGGGAGCATGCCTATTCCCCGGTCCTCGAGCTCTTGTACTCCCATTCCGAAAACGTTCTCCTCCACCGGGGGCGGCACGGGATATTCTTTCTCGATCCCCTGAAGACCCGCGGCCAGCATCACGCTGAAGGCTAAATACGGATTACACGCTGGGTCAGGAGCCCGATATTCGATGCGAACCGAGTCCTCACGACCGGGCTTGTAGGCAGGAACGCGGATCAAGTCAGAGCGATTTACCCAAGCCCATGAGACGAACATGGGAGCCTCATACCCGGGCACCAGTCTTTTGTAGGAGTTTACCCATTGATTGGTCACCACGGTTATCTCAGGGGCGTGTCGCATTAGCCCTGCGATGTAGAGTCTTCCCAGGTCGGATAGTTTGGAGGAGCCGGAAGGGTCGTGGAACGCGTTGTGGTCGCCTTGGAACAGCGACTGGTGAACGTGCATGCCCGAGCCGTTTATCCCGTAGATGGGCTTGGGCATAAAAGTGGCGTACACGTTGTTCCACGACGCTACCTCTTTTATGACCAGCTTGGCTGTGATGACGTTATCGGCCATGGTTAGGGCATCGGTATACTGTAGGTCTATCTCCTGCTGGCTGGGCGCTGCTTCGTGATGGGAGTACTTGACAGGTATCCCCATATCAGCCAGGGTGAGAACGGTTTCCCGTCTGAGGTCAGTGGCGTATTCCATCTGAAGCTGGTCGAAATAACCACCCTGGTCCAGAACTTGCGGGTTGTCGGCGCTCTTAAAATAAAAATATTCCAATTCCGGACCCACATAATAGGTGTACCCCAGGTCTGCCGCTCCCTGAACGTTTCTTTTGAGGACCTGCCTCGGGTCACCCTCAAAGGGCTCACCCATGGGTGTCTGAATGTCGCAAAACATTCTTGCGACAGAGTTCTCCTTGGGGCGCCAGGGCAAGATACGGAAGGTGGTGGGATCCGGCATGGCCACCATGTCGCTTTCGTTGATTCGGGTAATGCCCTCGATGGCAGAGCCATCGAAACCGATCCCTCGCTCCAGGGCGTCTTCCAGTTCCTCAACGGTTATGGCGAATCCCTTGAGGTTGCCCAGGATGTCGCAAAACCATAGACGTATGAATTTAACGTCGTTTTCTCTCGAGGTCGTGAGAACGAATGCCTTGGCCTCGTCTTGCGCTACGACCATGGCTGTCCTCCGTATCCAGGGTCAGGAGTTTTGGCGGCTCTGCCCCTGGGATAAATCCGCCGGGGCGATGACCGCCTCGGCAGAGGATAGGTACGCTGATTGTACCGAACCCCAAATACGCCGTCAATTTGGCTATCAATGCCGCTCAGGTCTGGGGAAACGGCTCGCAAATCCCTGTTTCCTGGTTATGTTCTAGGTGTCGAAATACAAGAAGAACTCGTGGGGATGGGGCCTTAGCCTGATTTCATCTACTTCGCGAGTACGTTTATATTCCAACCACGTTTCGATCAGATCCTCAGTGAAGACGCCCCCCCTCAGGAGAAACTGATGGTCCTTTTCCAGGGCGTCGAGCACCTCTTCAAGACTTCCTGGTACCTGCTTGATCCTGGCCGCCTTTCGAGGCGGTAGGGAGTAAAGGTCTACGTCCATAGGGTCCCCAGGGTCTATCTCATTGATGATTCCGTCGATTCCCGCCATGAGCATAGCCGAGAAAGCCAGATATGGGTTGCAGGAAGGATCTGGTACCCGATACTCGATACGTCTGGCTGCTGGCGCCGAGAAGTAGGTTGGTATACGTATACAGGCGCTACGGTTGCGTTGTGAATACACGAGGTTAACGGGAGCTTCGAAACCCGGTACGAGCCGCCTATATGAATTGGTGGTGGGCGCTATGAAGCCCAGGAGAGCCGGTGTATGTTTAAGTAGCCCGCCGATATAGAATCTGCACATCTTACTTAACAGAGCGTAGCCCCTCGCATCGTAGAAGAGGTTGGTTCCATCCTTCCACAGGCTCTGGTGGGTATGCATGCCGGAGCCGTTGTCCTGAAAGATCGGTTTCGGCATGAACGTAGCCACTTTGCCATGGGCTCTAGCCACGTTTTTAACGACATACTTTTGGATCATGACACTATCAGCCATGGTGGTTAGGGTATCGTACCTTAAGTCGATCTCGCCCTGACCGGCAGTTGCCACTTCATGATGGTGCTTCTCGACTTCTATTCCGAAGTGAATTAGCTTCTCGGTCATCTCCGAGCGCAGGTCCTGCAGAGTATCGAAGGGTGGTACCGGGAAGTAACCCTCCTTGTGCCTGGGGCGATAAGCCAGATTAGGGCCACCGTCCAAGCTGTTCGGCTGACCGGAATTCCATATACCTTCGTCGGAATCTATAAAATAATAACCGCTGTGAGCATTCTGATCGAAGCTTGCCGAATCGAAAACGAAATGCTCCAGTTCAGGGCCCCAATAGCTTATGTCAGCGATTCCCGTCTCCTTTAGCGCTTCTTCGGCCTTCCGAGCTATGCGCCTGGGGTCGCGAGAGTAAAAATCCCGTGTCACCGGATCCATTACGTTACAAATCACCGTCAGTGTGGGGACCTCATAGAAGGGGTCCACGTGTGCAGTCGAGGTATCGGGCATAAGGAGCATATCGCTCTCCTCAATGACCTTGAATCCTCTAATACTCGAACCGTCGAATCCATACCCTTCCTCTATATTCTTCTCCGATAGCTCTGATAACGGAATCGAAAGATGCTGGAAAGTGCCTGGTAGGTCGGTGAATTTCAAGTCGATAATTTGAATGTCGTTATTGTGACAAAATTTCACTACTTCCTCAGGGGTCATATCCGTCTACCTCCTCGTGTTGCTGTCAGCCATTTTGCATCGGCGAAATTTGGGCAGTTTAGCCGCTGGGGAAGCCCACTTCACACCGAAAAGACGGCCAGGATCACTGGGACCGCTGACCGCGATTCCACCGACCAGCCGACTCTGCCTACAAAGACCTTGTCAATTAACGGATTCTGGGTCGAGAGCCAGGCTGGGGTTCTGGTAATCTATTGCCCAGACCCTTATGGGCAGGCAAACCAAACTATGCCCTGGCTATAGTGTCAGGGCAATATTCTCTCGTATCGATTAGCGCTGTTTGCGCAAAAACTTTTTTGGTAGGATGACCCAAAGACCGAAGAGTCCCGCGAAGGCCAAGCCAGCCACCACAACTTCCATTAGTATCGAACCTCCATATGAATAAGACCTCTTGAGCTACTCTACAACCTATGTGTTGCACAAATTTTTCGAGATTGTTAAATCTATGTTACGTTTTCCGCAACAAAATAGGAGGATTCAGCGCTGGTGGCTCGGAATAGCCACCAGCGACAGCGGGAGCATCGGCTGGATAAGCCTCAATCCCATGCTCTGGAACATCGAGTCCCTGAAACTCCTCTTCTCTGGGGGCACGTACGCCCATTGTATGCTTGAGCAAGGTGAAGAGGGTAAAGCCGGTGACCAGACTCCATGATGTGACGACGCCCACTGAGATAAGCTGAATGACCAGTTGCTCCCATTGGCCTTCAATGAGCCCCGAAACTCCGAGATAGGTTCCGTCGGCGAAGATCCCCAACGCCAGAAGGCCCCACAGCCCGGCGAAACCATGGGCGGAGACCGCCCCCACCGGGTCGTCGACCTTCAGCACCCTCTCCACGAAGGAGAGACCGCCGATCATTACCAATGCGCCCAGGCTACCAATAACCACGGCGGCCCACGGCTCCACAAAGGCGCATGGGGCGGTTATCGCCACCAGGCCCGCCAGGGTCCCATTGCAGGCGAACACTACGTCAGCCTTACCTGTACGGACGATGCTAAAGTACATGGCTACTACCGCACCTGCAGATCCTGCCAAAAGGGTATTCGTGGCGATGACGGCTATCCTGAGTTCGGTGGCCGCAAGAGTGCTTCCCGCGTTAAAACCAAACCAGCCAAAGAACAGGATAAACGTGCCGATAACCACATAGGGGAGATTGTGACCGGGAATCTTGTTGGAGGTTCCATCGGCGTTGAACTTACCGATGCGTGGGCCAACAACCGCAGCACCGGCCAATGCAACTAATCCACCGACGGCATGCACCACTCCAGAACCCGCGAAATCCCAAGCTCCTACAACGCCATTGATATCAATCCATGACCCGAGCCATCCACCTCCCCAGACCCAGTGGCCATATAAGGGGTAAATCACCGCCCCCAAAATAAAGCTATAGGCCAGGTAAGCGTGGATGTTGGTGCGCTCAGCCAGAGCGCCCGCGACGATGGTGGCCGCCGTGCCGGCAAAGACCATCTGGAATATCCAGGTCGTCATGGTGCTTACGTCATAGGCATCCCCAGTCAGGAAGAAGCCGGAGCGGCCGATGAAATTGTTCCCTTCCTCCAAGCCTGAGCCCGAACCGAGCAATGCGCCTCCACCAAACATGATGGCAAAGCCGAAGGCCCAGAAAGAGAGCGAGGCGATGGCGAAGTCCATGAAGCTCTTGGTCATATAGTTGGCGGTGTTTCTGGATCGTATCAGCCCTGCGCCAAGAAAAGCGAAGCCCGCCTGCATGAAGAACACCAAGAAGGCGGCCATCAATGTCCACGCAAAGTTGACTGCAGCAGTCGGGTCTGCCGCAAGAGTATCAGCACCATTTGGATCACCATCAGCAAAGGTGACTGTGTACCCCGCGACCAAAGATACGGCCACCAGGCCTACAAAGACCATCGACAGAGCCCTTCGCGACATCACACACCCCCATCAGACTGATGTGGCTGCATTGTCAGGAAGCGGTGTTACAGGCGTGTTGCCTTTTTGTAAACAGTTTGTTACATAACTTCTTACCGCTAGAGGGGCTGCTAGAAGGCGTCTATTGCATCCAGAACAAACCTTTTAGGCTTTACTTTTGTATTGAAGGCATCGTATTATTGCGTTTAGAGGCACCCGAAAATCCTTTGGGGAGCCGCGGTCGTATTATGAGTTATGAGAAGGATCGATAGGTAGATGAGGAACAGCTTCATATACCTACTTATATTCGTGGCGGTAATCGCCATCTTCTTTACCATGGTCCGCGGATTTGGCGGAACTGAAGAGAGAAGTATTACCGACATTGTCGAATGGGCCAGGGAAGGGCTGATCCAGGACATAGAGGTCCGAGGCGAGACCGTCACGGTCGTTCGAAACGGGGAAAAGTTCAAGAGCCGCATCAGCAAAGAGACCGACGTACTAAAAGTGCTTCAAGACGAGGGGATCGAAACAGGTCCGGGTGGCGTTTCCGTTACTTTTAAAGGAAACAGCGGTTTTGGCAACTTCTTTGGCATACTGATCAACTTCCTGCCTCTGATCTTCTTTGGTGGCCTCATCTTTTTCATGATGAGGCAAGCCCAGGGAAGCAGCAACCAGACCATGAGCTTCGGCAGGAGCCGGGCGCGCCTGTTTATAGTAAACCGGCCTACAGTCACCTTCGCGGACGTGGCCGGTGTCGAGGAGGCCAAGGAAGAACTGGCAGAGGTTGTCGAATTCTTGAAGTTTCCTGACAGATTCCTCTCCATGGGTGCCCGCATACCGAAAGGCTTGCTGGTAGTAGGGCAGCCCGGCACGGGCAAGACCCTGCTGGCGCGGGCAGTAGCGGGAGAAGCCGCCGTACCCTTCTTCTCCATCAGCGGTAGCGAGTTCGTAGAGATGTTTGTCGGAGTGGGAGCCGCTAGAGTACGTGATCTCTTCGACCAGGCCAAGAGAAACTCGCCTTGTATAGTTTTCGTCGACGAAATAGACGCCGTCGGGCGACATAGAGGCGCCGGCGTCGGCGGCGGGCATGACGAGCGGGAGCAGACCCTGAACCAGATCCTGGTGGAGATGGACGGTTTCGAGACCAATACCAACGTGATCGTCATCGCGGCAACCAACCGTCCGGACATCCTTGACCCCGCTCTCCTTCGTCCAGGCCGATTCGATCGACGGGTTGTACTGGACCTTCCGGATATACAAGGTCGGATCGCCGTACTGAAAGTTCATGCGGCGGGCAAGCCTCTCGCCCATGAAGTTAATCTAGAGACCGTCGGAAAAGAGACTCCTGGGTTCAGCGGCGCCGATCTTGCCAACTTGGTAAACGAGTCGGCCTTACTTGCGGCACGTCGTAACAAGAAGCTTATAACTATGTCCGAGTTTGAAGAGGCCATAGACAGGGTAGTCGCTGGACCTGAGCGCAAAGGCCGGATCATCAACCCCAAAGAAAAGGAAATGACTGCATACCACGAGGCCGGCCATGCCATGGTGGCCTCGAAGCTGCCTCATGCTGACCCTGTCCATAAGATTTCCATTGTGGCCCGTGGAGCCATGGGCGGATACACCCGGCTCCTTCCCAAGGACGACCGACACCTGCTAACCAAAAACCAGTTCGACGATATGCTTGCCACCGCCCTGGGCGGTCGAGTCTCCGAAGAGCTGATCTTCACCGAGATAACCACAGGAGCAAGTAACGATCTGGAAACCGCTACCAGGTTGGCACTCCGGATGATCAAGCAGTATGGCATGAGCGAGCACCTCGGACCTCGTACGTTTGGCAAACGGGAGGAGCTGGTCTTCCTGGGGCGTGAGATCCATGAAGAACGAGACTACAGCGATAAGATAGCCGAGGAGATCGATCACGAGGTGCAGTCCCTTGTAGAGAACGCGTATCAAAGAGCGCAAGAGATACTGATCACCCACAAAACCAAGCTCGAGGAAGTCGCCAAGTATCTTATGAAGCATGAATCGGTGGAGGGTGAGGCTTTAAAGCGGTTGCTTGATGGTGAACCGCCCGCTGCCGAGCCCGCCATCCCGGAGCCAGAGCCAGAGCCGTTGCCATCAGCACCAGCAACTCGGCAACCCATCGTCCAACCGAACCCGAACCTGAGCCCTACGATGCCCAGCCAGCGTGACGTCGCCTGAACCTAAGGTAAACTGCCTTTACAAGTTATCTCAAGGCTGCTTCTGGGTTTCGGATTCTTCGCCTTCCAATGGTAGCTGTCTAAAGTAGATTCCCCAACGCTGCATTAGTCCTTTAACTGCAGGGTTGTCAAGCTCCATAAGCTCTCTGAGGAACCCGGCCAACGCATGGGCCGGCATATGTTCCTGGGAGCATACCCAGCTTTTCTCAGCCGGGACCATGTACAGCAAACCGCTCTGGTGCTTACAGCTTACCTGTATGCGGGTCATCTCATGACTGGGCTTGATTATCACTCCGTATTCACCCATCGAAAGTCCTCCATCTATAGTCAAGCCCACACATTATATATCGCAATGAGTAGTTAGGGGCTTGGTGCAAACGCATAGACGGGGGTTAGTTATGTCCACGGGCAGCCAAAATCTCAGAGATAGCATCGGCCATTCCGGCGGAAGAGGAGAATCCGTCATTAAAGCCCATTGTGAAAAAAATACGTTGACTGGGGAACATTGTCAATGCGCCCTCTATAAAAAGTTGCTTGATGCTATCAATCTCCCGGTAAACAACATCGAACGATTGCGACGTGCGGGCGCAATGGACTAGTATTGCCAAGATGACTTTTTGTGCAAGAGCTTGCCCTTCTAGTGATGCTATATTCTGGAGTAGTTCGTTCTCGTGGGCTTCACTCATGCGGGCAACCCCGGCATTCTTGGACTCTGAGTATGCCGACCTACAACGGTCGGGGTTGCAAATCGCTTCCCCTCCAGTATCTCCTCAACTGTCAACATCTGCATTCTGGGATACTCATTACCCCATAACTCAATCATGCCAGCATCAGCCATGAATCGGGTGAAGTTGCGTGTCTTTGTAGCTCCCAAGGGTAGACGGATAATCAGTCCAGTCATAAGGGCGTTATCGTACTCCAAGACAGCCCTCAGTTCGCGTATCACCTTGATATCCACATTCGATCCACCTTTAACCTCTACGGCCAGGCTTTGCAATTCCCTACCATGTGGCACAGCGAAGTAAATTCGCCCGTCAACGCCGCCGTCCGCCGTCCGCTTGGTGGTGACAAAACCATCCGCTTGCTCCACAGCCCATTGCTGGAAGTGGTACTTGTCCTTTGTCCAAAGGTCGGCCGCGCCTTCCAGTGTGCTAGGAATCCCGTCGATGGTGAAGTCTGGCCCCTCCACTAACCCCAATCGTTCCTCAAGCCGCATACGAGCAACGCGCTTGATCGCGTGAATGGCAATGTCTATCCCTATCCATTGGCGGTCGAGTTTATGCGCGGCTTCAATGGTGGTAGCACACCCGCAAAATGGGTCAAGCACCACGTCTCCGTGGTTACTGGAAGCACTGATTATGCGCTCCATAAGTGCTACGGGCTTCTGTGTAGCATAGCCCATCCGCTCTGACGCTTGAGAGTTGATAGGCGGAATATCGACCCATATGGATTGCGCGGGGCGACCTCCCAGTTCATCCAGATATCTCTTGACGCGGAAACCACCTTTGCGAGTGCGATGCAATCGACCTTCCCTATCCAGTCGCTCCATTGTCTCTAGCGGAACGCGCCAATTCTCATTCTTGCCCTCGTACTCATACTCATAACCACCACCAGTTAGTCCTTTGGCCGTCAAGTCGCCGTCTGTCCATCGACGACCATCAGGGTCTTGATGTCGGAAACGGGCTAGGTGTTTATCGTCGTAGGGTTGGAATTGGGTGTGCCAGTTCCAGTTTCCAGTCCGGCTGTAAAACAAGATGGTATCGTGAATGGCTACATACCTGCGTGCATCATTGTGGGCGGAGGTGCGCTGCCAAACGATTTCATTCTGGAAATTCTCATGCCCGAAAACAGCATCCATAAGAGCCTTGATATAGTGACTGGCCGTTGGGTCGCAATGGTAGTAGATGCTTCCGGTCGGCTTTAATATCCGCTTCATAATGAGTAAGCGTTGCGCCATATATGACAGGTAAGCCAAGAGACGCGGCTGTGTTCCCCGGAGGGCTTGCATCCAGAGCCTCCACAACTCCGCTACGGAGTCATCAAGCCCACTTTCCCGCATTAGCACGGGCATTGTCCGGATAGCCCGTTCCCGTTCCGCGTCCAGTACCCACATATCGCAAAACGCCTCTATCTGGTCCGGTAAAGGCCGACCCGTTTCGTCCTTGTATATGGAGTTGTACTGGCGGTTGGAGTTAAAGGGAGGGTCGAGGTAAATCAAATCAACGGAGTGCAAAGGCCAGTCTTGCATGATGGTGAGGCAATCGCCGTAGTAGAGCCGATTCATGCCGTCACCGATACAGCCGACCGGATGAATGCCGAGAAGGGGTCGGAGGCTTTGCGTGCGTTGTATTTGAAGCAAGCCTCCACCGCGTAGGCCAGTGCAAAGCCCTTGGTGTAATGGTGGTGTGTGCCATACTAAGCCCTCTTGAGAAGACTCCAGAATCCTTCTATGGTGTTGGTGTGAACCAAGCCCTCTGCATACTGGACAGAATGATCAATAGTTGTGTGGCGCATCCGCTTGCTCATTCCCCAGTAACCCCGAAACTGGTCGGTCACTAACAAGGCGTCTCTGTCCACATTCTTCTGTAGGAACATGCTCAAGTCATGGGATGTAATCCGGGGTGAAGGTTGGGCAGCGACGTTGCCGCCGCGCTCTACCGCTCCAACGATGGGAAGCTTGTCAGTGCCGCGCCCGCGAGGATGCTTCACGTCGTCCTTGCGCTTGTTGGGCTTTCGGGGTCGTCCGCCGATGTAGGTCTCGTCCGCTTCCACTATGCCAGACAGCAACTCGCCCTGGCTAACCATCGCCCGTCGTATCCGCATAGCCATGTACCAAGCGGACTTCTGATTGAGGTCAAGATCGCGGGCCAGTTGGTGAGAAGAGACGCTCTTTTTGGCATTCAGCACCAGCGAGATAGCGAGAAACCACTTCTGCAAGGGGAGCTTGGTCTTCTGGAAGATAGTGCTGGACAGCACATTGAAACTGGACTTGCAGTCGTGACAATTCCATCGGCCTTGTCGGAAGGAGTCGGCCTTGCGCGCTACGCTCAAGGAACCACAGAGTGGGCAGACTGGCCTATCACCCCAGCGCACTTGCTCCAAGTGCTCAAGGCAAGACTCGTGGTCTGGGAATCGATGAAACACTTTGATGAGGTCCATATTGGCCGCTCCTACCTAAATCACTATGGTATAATGATACATGAGCGAAGCTAGATTGTCAAGCCCCTAACTACTCATTGCGTTATATATTGTTGCATGTCGCTCTATGTTGCAGTTGAGAAAAGCAATCCTTTTTGCAACCGTGCCTAAACCCATTGCAGTACTCTTGGCGATGCAGGTATAATTAGCGACGCGTTCGCTGGATAGCGACCCCGGCAACCGCAAGGAAGTTGAATGTACCAACAGCCCAAACGAGAACCTGAGATCGATCTTGACCTGATCCTTAAACGGATTACCGACTCCATAAAGGGTGTTTCTCAAAAGTTCGGCGGCAACGCCTTCTCGTTGGCTGTCTTTGGAATCCTCGGTGCCTCCCTGATCATCTGGCTGGCGACGGGCGTCTACACGGTTAGTCCTGGTGAACAAGCCGCCATACGAACCTTCGGAACATGTTGCAGAATCGAGCAGGAAGGGCTTCACTGGTGGTGGCCTGCCCCTATCGGCACACGCAACGTCGAATCCATAGAAGAGATCCGTAGCATGGATCTGGGGTTTAGCTCTTTGGGCGACGTTTCGTCTGGCGTTCTCTTGGAAGAAGCTCAGATGATAGCCGGAGACCTGAATATCGTTGACGTCCCATTGGTTATACAGTACCGGATCAAAAATCTACGGGATTTCCTCTTCAACGTGGCCGATCCCGGCGAGAGCATTCCGAGCGGGACCAGGGACATCCCGGCAGACAGGCCTGAAGGCCGTACTCTGAAAGACGCGACGGAGGCCGCTTTACGTCTGGTGGTCGGACAAAGGACGATAGATGACGTTCTGACGGAAAACAAACCACAGGTCCAGGAGGAGACCTTGGTCCTGCTCCAAAGCATACTTGATGGATATGGGGCCGGGATAGAGATCACCGCTGTTTTGCTCCAGGAGGTCAGGGCTCCGGTAGAAGTGATAGACGCGTTTCAGGACGTGAACCGAGCCAGGCAAGATAAAGAGACCCTTATTAACAATGCAGAAGGATTTCAGCGAGACATCATCCCAAGGGCTCGAGGTGACGCGGAAAAGATACTTCAGGCTGCCGAGGCTTTCAGGAGGGAACGAATTGCCAACGCTGAAGGTGAGGCAGACCGCTTCCTCTTTGTTCTTCGCGAGTATGAAAATTCCAAAGAGGTGACCCGCCAGAGGCTTTACCTTGAAGCCATGGAGGAGATCCTTCCCGGTGTTACAAAGTTTATAGTAGCGCCCCAGGCGGGTGGCAACGTGCTACCGTTCTTGCCTCTGGAACCACTTTTTGAGCAAGGGGCACCGGCACCGGTAACAACTGGGCCGACACCAGCGGCCGAAGGTCCATAACCATCATGAAAGTTCCGATAATAGCAATCGTAATTGTAATTCTCCTGGGCATCTTGGGCCCCCAGACCCTTTTCACTGTTGATCGGACTCAGCTCGTGGTCGTAACAAGATTTGGTGAAATCAAGGCCACACACACTTCGTCAGGTCTTAAGGCAAGGTTCCTTTTATCGACACGGTGAACACATTCGACAGAAGGGTACTAAGATTAGACACTCCTCCCAGGACCCTGAACGATATTGACAAACAAAACCTGATCATAGATTCCTACACCCGTTACCAAATCACTGACGTGAGGAAGTTTTTTGAAAAGCTGCGAACCTTAAGCGGTGCCGAGAGTCGGTTAGGAAGTATCGTCGCGTCGAACCTGAAGGAGGAGGTCGCTAGCAGGACACGACAAGAGATCATCGGCGGTAAGATCGAGGAATCGCCCGAGGGCGAAACTGTCGTAACCGCGACAAACACGAGGCAGGAGATACTGAACAACGTGCTTGCCGCAGCCAACAGGGAGGTTGGAGGAGAGGGAGAGGCTCTCGGCGTTCAGATCATAGACATAAGGATGAAACGGGCCGAGTTTCCACCGGACGCACTGCCCAACATTTTCGCCAGGATGCGGGCTGAACGTGAACGGATCGCAAAAGAGCTTCGCGCGGAGGGCGCCGAAGAAGAAGCCAAGATTACAGCAGCCGCTGAAAGAGACCGGACCGTCATTCTCGCTGAGGCCGAGCGGGACGCCAATAGATCAAGAGGTGAAGGCGAAGCTGAGGCCATCCGAATCTTCGCCGATGCGCTGGAGCAGAACCCTGAGTTCTATAGCTTTCAGAGAAGCCTTCAAGCATATAAAATTTTCCTGACGTCGAATACGACGGTGGTTCTCTCCTCTGAGGCCGACATCTTCAAGTTCCTCGAAGACCCAGGTGGCCCCTGATTCTCCTGACGAGTAAGTGCCACGTAGGAGTCATTAAGATTGACCCTTGCACTAGTCTTGTTATGCTTGACATATTAGAGATGTACGCCCTATAATCGGTAAGTTGACTGCTGGATGGCGTCAATCTCTGGTGATTTCCCACATCAACCCCTTCTGATTTTCCTATTGTGAAAGGCCGCTCTCCGAAAGTTTGAACAATATGGGCTCACCTATGGGCATTAAGTACATCTTCGTTACCGGAGGGGTAGTCAGTTCAGTCGGCAAGGGGATCAGCGTGGCCTCGATAGGCCGGATTCTTAAAAGCCGCGGAATCTCCGTCTCTGTCATGAAGTTAGACCCCTACCTCAACGTGGACCCAGGAACAATGTCGCCGTATCAGCATGGAGAGGTGTTTGTTACAAAGGACGGCGGAGAGACCGACCTGGACCTCGGCCACTACGAACGCTTTATAGACCTGGAGCTTACCAAATCTTCCAGCTTGACTGCCGGCCAGGTGTACCTTTCTATCCTGGCCAAGGAGCGCAAAGGTGATTTCCTTGGAGGTACGATCCAGGCGGTTCCCCACGTTACCAACGAGATCAAATCAAATATACTGAATCTCGCTAACGAGAGTGGCGCTGATGTGATCGTAGTGGAGGTTGGGGGCACTGTAGGAGACATCGAAGGGCTTCCATTCCTGGAGGCGATTCGGCAGATGCGCAACGAGGTTGGTCGAGACAACGTGTTCTACATACATGTGACGTTGCTGCCCAACATGTCCACCACCGGAGAATTGAAGACTAAACCCACGCAGCACAGTGTTAAGGAGCTGCGGAGCATAGGTATCCAGCCTGATGCAATAGTCTGCCGTAGCGACTGCGAGATTCCCGAATCCATCAAGGAAAAAATATCTCTATTTTGCGACGTACCCAAGGAGGGAGTTTTCCCACTGCCTACCCTGTCCTTGGTGTACGAAGTTCCGCTGGTGTTGGAGGAGTGCGGGTTAGGAGACCTCCTGGTGAGCTCGTTGAGCTTGTCAGGGACTGGTAGAAACATGGCCGGCTGGGCTGGCATGGTGGACCACATGAACCAACCCAAGGAAAAGGTAGTCATAGCACTGGTGGGCAAGTATGTTGAGCTTCCCGACTCGTACATATCGGTTAAAGAAGCGCTCAACCACGCGGGTTTGAAACACGACAAAGAGATCGAGATCCAGTGGATACATTCGGAGGACATTGAGCGGGAGGGCGCAGATAACCTGCTCAAGTCGGCAAACGGCATCGTAGTTCCCGGCGCCTTCGGCCCCAGGGGGGTAGACGGGATGGTAGAAGCCGCTCGCTATGCTCGGGAGAACACCATTCCCTACCTGGGTCTCTGCATGGGACTTCAGGTAATGGTGGTCGAGTATGCTAGATCGGTTCTGGGGTTGGGCGATGCAAACTCTTCTGAGATAGACCCGGATACTCCCCATCCCGTGATCGACATAATGCCGGAGCAAAGGTCCGTCACCGAAATGGGTGGAACCATGCGGCTCGGCTCATATCCCTGCAGTCTGTTGGGAGGAAGTCTGGCTCAGCGTGCTTACGAAAAGACGTTGGTCAACGAGAGACATCGGCACCGGTTCGAACTCAACAACACCTTTCGGGAAGCACTGGAAGCCCGGGGGCTGATGGCCAGTGGTGTCTCCCAAGACGGCCATCTGGTTGAAATCATGGAGATCGAGGAGCACCCGTTTATGCTGGGAACCCAGTTCCATCCGGAGTTTCAGTCCAGACCCGACCGGCCACACCCACTCTTCAGGGAATTCGTTGGAGCAGCGAAAGAAACCCTGCGAGAGGGAGCTCAGCCGCCTCTGCCGTTGAATGTTTCCAATGGGGCCGAGCCTATTGAGCGCGTGAGGTAGTCCCAGGATTTTTTGGCTCATCTATGTGGATAGCACCTTTCTCATAGTCGATCCTCGTCACCGAAGTTCCTTAAATATATAAGGTAGGCGCGAGAACTCTTCATGGAACTGTTTTTAGATACTGCAAATATCGACGAAATCGCCCAAGGAGCCCGGCTAGGGGTTGTAAGCGGGGTTACGCAGCCCGTTGCAAGGTGTCATGGCAGCCAAAGCTGGCGCCGATATGGCGACTATGCCCTCCTCGGTTCTGAAGGCAATTATCAATCATCCTGTTACCGACAAAGGTCAGGCGCGATTTTTAGAAGACCGGCGTAAAGCTTCGTCTTAGAGTCCACCCAACTATGAGGAGAATTTCGTGACTACAGAACGGGTACTAGATATCGGGGATTTAGATAAGAAATCAAAGGACGAGTTAATCGTCATCGCTAGAGATATTGGGCTAGAGGACGGCACATCTCTGGACAGCTTGCGCCGCGAGGACGTCCTCCAGCGTATCTTCCAGGCAACTTCCGACCAGCATGGCCTCATGGCGACCGGCTTGCTGGACATCATGGCTGACGGGTATGGGTTCTTGAGACAGAACGAGCTGCGACCGGCTGCCGGAGACGTCTACGTATCCCAATCCCAGATCAGGCGTTTTAGTCTCCGGACCGGCGACACTGTCACGGGACAGGTGAGGCCACCCAAGGAGGGCGAGCGCTACTTCGGGTTGGTCAGAGTCGAACAGGTGAACGGGCTGGACCCGGAAAACACCCGCTCCAGGGCCTCTTTCGAAAGCTTGACGCCGATCTTCCCCGACAAGCAACTCATACTCGAAACCGATGCAAAACCCCTGGCCACCAGAATGATCGACCTTTTCGCGCCGATCGGGCTTGGTCAGCGTGGTTTGATCGTCTCGCCGCCCAAGGCTGGCAAGACGACGGTCCTAAAGCACATCGCCAACGGCGTCGCCAGCAACTTCCCAGAAGTCGACATAATGGTAGTGCTTATCGGGGAGCGCCCCGAAGAGGTGACCGATATACGCCGCTCCATCAAGGGAGAGGTATTTGCCTCTACCTTTGACGAGTCGGTGGAGGACCAGTGTAGAGTAGGTGAGGTAGCCCTGGAGCGGGCAAAGAGATTCGTGGAGTGTGACAAGGACGTCGTCATCCTGCTGGACAGCATCACCCGCTTTACCAGGGCCTACAACCTGGCGGTCCCGACCAGTGGGCGAACGCTTTCGGGTGGTATCGATCCGGTAGCGTTGTACCCACCCAAACGGTTCTTTGGAGCGGCCCGAAACGTCGAGGGAGGTGGCAGCCTCACGATTATCGCCAACTGCCTTGTCGACACCGGCAGCCGAATGGACGAGGTTATTTACGAAGAGTTCAAAGGCACCGGAAATATGGAGCTCCATCTGGACCGGCGGCTCGCCGAAAGGCGCTTCTTCCCTGCCATCGATATACAGCGCAGCGGTACCCGAAGGGAGGAGCTGTTCTACGACGACCCGACTTACAAACAGATTGTCCTCCTGCGTAGGATGGTGGCACTCCTGGCCAACGACCTTCAACATAGCGCCGACGCGACCGAAAAGGTCCTGGAACGGCTAGCCAAGTCTACCAACAACCAGGAATTCCTGGCCAACTTGTCCAAAGAAGGATAATAGAGCGTGCTGGTAAGAGACGTAGGTTTTGGCTTGTTCAAGAAGGCGTTTGAACTCGGTCGAAACATCGCTTGACAAGGCATTTAATAGTTAGTATAGTTCCGACGAGTTCGCTTTGAGAACGGCTGAAATAGCCTTGATCTCAAAGCTGAAAAGGGGAACGCCTGGCATTTGTTGAGGTATCACCCGGAAATGGGCGATTTGATGCGGAAAAGTTATGCCCATATCCTTGACAATAAAATCCAGACAGTGTTATGAATATTGGCGAACTTTCGCGAGAAGGGTATTCTATGTTCAGTTTCATCCTTAGTCCGCCCAAAAGGGATCAGTCGGTAGTTCCCAGGGCGCAGTTGGAGACTCCAAGGTCTTATTTTCCATCCAAGTTAGTATCACGAGGGGGTAATCTATGAAAAAGACGCGTTCCTGGTTTTATCTCGGTCCTATAGCAACAACAATCCTGTTACTATCTCTGCTGGTATGGGTTGTCCCAGCACTTAGCGGTGCCTCATTGCTTTCCGACGGTCAACTTACTACCGACAAGACCGTCGTAAGCCCTGACACTGTCAACGTCACATCGGGAAGCCGGCAGGTCACGGTAACGTTGACCAACGTCGCTCTGGACGTGACCGACTCCGTCACGACGGGCGGTGCCTTCTCGCCTCCTAGAATAACAATTCCCGCGGGAGGACTGCTTGCTGGCGACACGTTCCGGATCTTTATCAACACTCTTCTAGGCGACGCGGTGGGTGCGACGATTACCTTGACCGGTGGGTCGACTGCGGACGATCTGCTCCCACTGGTAGCCGCCGACGGTAGCGCGGCAACAGTGTCGGATATCACGATCTCCGGCGAAACCGGTTTCACCGCTGGCGAAATCAGCGTCTCCGAGCTCATAAGCGGGACAAGCGGCAGCATCCGGTTCGTGACGAGTGAGGCCATAGGCGGCCGTTCAACTTTCGTTATCAACTTCTCCACGTCGCCCCAGGAAGCCGCATTGGTCAATGTAAAGGGCGACGGCGTGGGAACAGCGCTCCCAGACAACTTCGACTTGGTGGTAGTTGAGAGTGGTGCGGGACCGGCTGGTAGTTACGCTGGCTCCTTCCAGATCTCAGACAGCGTCGTTATCGACATGGGAACTGGCATTGGTGTTCTCAACACCCCAACCCACCAGCAGCACGACGTTCCTCAAGGGTTGCAGGGTAACAAACTGTTCTCGGCGGAATCCCACGCAACGGCTGGTGTCGTTGGTACAGGGTCTGCCTTTGTCGTAACGGTGGACAATCCACCCATTAACCCCGGAAGCTTGGCGCCATCCATCGATACAACTGGCGTGTCCTTCGTAGCTATTGTAGACGCCAATGCAGGTACAATCACTGTAACAACCGACGCGACCACGGCACTTACCACGGGTGACGAGGTTAAGGTCACCTACCGTGGTTCGGAAAGCTTCACCTTCAATGTAGATTTCGCTCCAGTTCAGAACCCTGCGGCCATTGGCCCAAGCATGGTAATTCCCTCCAACAGGGACACTGTGGCCTCCTCTGGCGACGTCTTCAGAGTATTGAGCGTCGATGCCGCCACCGGAGCGGTTGAGGTTGCCGTAATCATCGGAACCGGCGACACTGCCTCGACGCTTGCCAGCCACATCTCAGTGCTGGGCGTCAGCTACCTCGGTTCCGAGACGGTTACAGTTCCAACGGCCGTGACCACGGCCGGTGGCGCTACGCCCACCTTTACGGCCACGTTGCTCTTCCCACCTCAAGACGCTAACGGCGCCGGCGGGATCACAGGAGCGGACGTAATTGTCATCACGGGTGTTGCCACCGGTGGCACCATAGTTGCCGGTCTGACCGCGACCGCCGTAAACGGAAACGACGTCACCTTCACCAACGCATCCGCCGCTTCCGGCATCGCCGCCGGCACGACCTTTACGGTGGCGTATGCCCTTGAGGTCGGTGGCGACCAGCAAAACGCATTGCTGCCCGCGGCGAACCCAAGGCCAATAATATTCGTCGCCGCTGGTTCACGAGCGACCGTGACTTCCGGTAACGATTCGGCTAACGTGGACTCAGAGGCAGATGCCCCTGAGTTCGCCAACCCGAGTCCTGCAAACGGTGGCGCGTCTGACGATATCGCGCAGGTCCTATCGATTGAGATAAGCGACGCCGACTCCGGCGTGGACACGACCAGTATCGTGTTCTCAGCCATAGACACGGCTGCCGGCGCCGCAACCCCCGCATTCCCAGGTGTCGGCGCTGGTACATCAGGGGTCACATTGTTCGACACCGGTGACCTGATCACCGCGACTGTTCAGGACGGTCTGGTCACCGCATCGGCTGGCCTAGCCGACATAGACACCTTCCTCGGTGCCAACTTCACCATAGACGACGACGGTGTTACGATCGTCAGCTGGTGGGTAACGGCCACCGATAGCTCCGGTAACACAAGCACCACAGACGCCGTTCCCGACGATCCGGCCGACGCGACAACCCTCGGCAACCAGCCTTACACGGTTCGCATCGATAAACAGAACCCGGCCATGGTCGGAGCCTTCACAGGCGAGAGTTGGAACGACACACTTGACCAGATCGAGGGTGACCGGCGCACGGGTGTCGGAACCTTCCTGCCCGGCAACGCCGACCCAACCATGATCAGGGTAGAGTTCAGCGAGCCGCTGGATGGCGTCGCCGCGACGACAGACTTCACAGTCGACGGCGCCAACCCGGACAATGTCCTGTGGTTCGCGGACTCCCCGGAGAACGTGTTCCTAGTGGTGGGTGCTCTGTCCGGCAGTGCGACTCCCTCGATAGCAATAGTAGGGGCTCTGGCTGATCCCGCGGGCAACGTCATCGCCACCGGAACGGTAACCGCGACCGACGGTATAGCTCCTCTCGCCACGGTAACCCTGGATGCGACACGGAGCACCGGAGGTGTCGTCATAACCGTTTCGGTAGACGAAGCCATACGAACACTCGAACCCGACGTAGACCTGTTCGTGTCTACAGCGGACGATCCGGCAACCGCCGTAGCCATCCCGTCCGGTGTGGATTTGCCGAGGAGCACCAAACTTACTGACACCAGTTGGCAATTCACTCTGGCCGGGCTCGCTCCGGGTCGCTACAGCATCGTCGTGACCTCGGAAGACGGGACCCGGAACAGGGGTATCACCGGTCAGCAGAGGTGGCAGGACGCTGGGGCTACCTCAATAGAGGTCGACAGCGCTCTACCAACGCCCACAGACGCAACAGGTGACCTGACGAGCAATCCGCTCGGAGGGGCCACTCCGTCTGAGGCCGATCCGTTCTTCATAGAGATAAACTGGCTGCAAGAAGCTGGCGAATACGTCGGTGACACCGACGCCAACGTCACCTTGAGCAAGGTTGTGCTGGATGCCGGACTTGCCGGTGAGCGGGACGTGTTGCCTCTCTCCAGCACGAGAGGTGGACAGCGCTTCATCATCGCTATCAGCGCCATAGGCCTGGGTGCCCACACACTGACTTTCAATGGCACTGACGCCCTGGGCAACACCCTGGCCGCTGACCAGGTGCTGACCTTCACCGTAGTGGTGCAGCCGTCCTTCGCCCTGGGTCTGGTGCCAGGTATGAACCTGGTATCGATGCCCGGCAGGCCGCTGAACGGCGACGTAAACGCCGTGTTCGGAGATGCCCAGGACGTGGACCTGGTGTTCACCTACGACCCCGGCCATCCGCTGGGTCCGTGGCTGGTGGCTGAGCGAGTGGGAGGCGTCTTCGAAGGGTCCCTGACCACGATAGACGCTGGTCACGCGTACTGGGTACGGGCGACCGCCACGGTAACGGTAACCGTATCCGTCCCGCCGCAAGGTTCCGGAGAGGTGCTACCCACCATTTCCGTAACCGGTGGCGAGTGGAACCTGGTGCCCATCATCAGCCTGCTGTCCATCGACCAGATCCCTCAAGGGACAAAGCTGAACGCGAACACTTATCTAGGGGCCGCCGGTTGGTCGGTAGCGTTTACCTTCGATAGGGGTGCGTGGCACCGAATAGCGCCGGGAGTGGCTCCAGCGACTCCGCCTGTCGCACCTCTGACTGACCTGACAGATTCTGTGCAGATAGGCAGAGGCTACTGGGTGTTCTTCACAGCCGCTGGTACATTGGTACCGTAGCCTACCTGATACGGGCAGATAAGAGGAGGCCCCACTGGTTAGTGGGGCCTCCTCTCTTTTTAAGAAGCTCCTCCCCCCTTGAAAAGCGGAAGACTGGTATGGGGGGGGGGGGGGGGGGGGGAGATGTGCCGCTGCCATGTCGTTCTCTGTCCGTCATAGAAAGATGGAGGAATCGCCGTCATCCCTATATCGGACTTTCTCATGGTTCGTCCACTCAGACGGATCGGGATGCAGGGCCACAGCCCCGCCGGGAATGTGGGGGTACCCCCACATTCCCGGCTCACTCTTAGCATGTCGAAGAGCCCCCTCACTGGAGGACGGGGTCCCGGGAGATGGTCGAAAGTATCATGGTTCGACTGGCTCACCACGAGCGGCAAAGGGAGCCGAACGAATCACCCTGAGCATCGTCGAAGGGGAGCTCATGGCCGCTCTGGTTCGACTGGCTCACCACGAGCGGAGCGGACTCGCATGAGCTTGTAGGAGTCGGGAGAGCTACTACGAGCGGTTGCGGGAGCAGGGAGGGATGACGGTGGGCTGGGGTGTTGGAAGAACAACATTTGTACTGCAGCCCCAAAAGTCGCACATAAAATCCGCAAAAACTGTATTTAGAATTCAGCGAGAGTATGCGTATAATGGACTGAGGCCAGTTTGCCGGACAAACTGCTTCAGGAGGCCCAACGTATGCGACGCGGCGTTTTCATCCTTTTAGCGATAGCTGCCAACCTGATAGTTCTATCCGTCGCCCTTGCTGCCGCTCCGGAGCAAGGACTCTCTCAACCTCCTGGTCCTATATTCTACCGGGGCGAAATCTTCGTAATGGACGAGCCCGGGGAGGCCGACCTAGCCTTGGTCGCCTGCATCGATGGATGTGAAAGTGAAGCGGGATGGCAAAGCGCGCCTGCGATAATTCCCGAGCCGGGTAGGTACATTAGTCTATCGATTGGCCCGCCGGAACACTCTTTCGTGGGCAAACAGATCACGTTTCACCTGATAACCGAGTTTGGCATAACCCAGGCAGACGAGACTGCAATTTACAATCCGGCGCGGACACCAGACGATATAACTCAAACGCTGAACTTGCACTTCGGGGAGGCACCACCGAAGGAGGCTACGCCAACACCGGAGCCGACACCTACGATAACCCCGATACCGACGTCGACACCGGTGTTGCCAATTCCTGGGGACTCCTCGGTGCCACGGCTATCAAGAATAGCATTGATCGTTGGAATAATCGCCGTAGTAGTGGGCGCTTTGGTATTGTTCGCGGCGCGCCGCAGAAGGGCTTTCTAAGCTGGGGACTTACCCTGGTGTTCGAGAATAACAACCCGCATCTCGTGGGGCAGATTGGCTACCCCTACGTTAAGCCTGTTCTGCGGCTGTAGACCCCGTATTCCCATCTCGCGCAGAAAGGCCCTCACCTCTCCTAGCTTTACTTTGAGGTATGGCACCTTGTAATGCATGGGTATGACTATTTTCGGGTCCAGGCTGCCGATCATCTCGATGGCCTGAGACAATTCCACAGCGGGGGCACCACCGACAGGCAGCAAAAGGACATCTACGGGTGACAGTGCCTCGACCTGTTTGTTCGCCAGGGGAACCTTGATATTCCCGAGATGACACAGCCGTATCCCCTCGACCTCGATCAAATAGGCAGTGTTCCGCGGCTCTTCTGGATCTTCCTCACTCCCGGGTGTCATCACACCGGTGATATATATCCCAGCCAGCTCATACTCACCAGGGCCCTTTAACACCTTCGGGTTCCCTTCCACGCCATCCACAAAGCTGTAGTTGGGGTGATCCTGACTGACGGTCACGGCAAGGGCCGATGGTTCACCCATGCTAAGGCCCAGTGAGTGCGGGAACGGGTCCGTGACGACGGCAATGTCTTGAGAGCGCAACCGAAAGCAGGAGAGTCCAAACCAGGTGATGTCCAACTATTTATCCTTTGAGACGTTTGACGATGGCCCAGGCCGATGGCAGGGCCAGCGAGGCCACGTACAGCTTGATTAAATCGCCCACGATGAATGGGTATAGACCAAACACAAGGGTCTTTTCAAACGAAATATCGAGAAAGTGAGCCAACCATAGGAGTCCAGGTATATACAGTATGGCGTTGCCTATGAGTAATCCCGCGATCAACCACTGGCCTCGGTCCCAACCTCTGTTGGCCATATATCCCACTGCCCCCGCGGCGAATATGAAGCCGACGATATATCCACCGCTGGCCAGGTCCCAGGGAAGAGAACCAGTGCCCTCCCATGGCAATATGAAGTGAATAGTCTGTCCAGTCATGTCCAGGTTGGGGGCGTACACCTGAGCGCCGAAGATCCCAAGCAGCATGTAAAGGCTCAGAGCACCGACTCCACGCCAGACCCCCAAAGCGCCACCAGTAATCAATACTGCGAACGTCTGCCCAGTGATTGGAACCGGCGTGAATGGCAGGCGGATAACGACTTGAGCGCAGAGGATCACGAAGCCTGTGAAGCCCAGCATCAACACCGCGTCGCGGGCCAGCCTCGCAGTTCGGCTGTCAGCCTGTGTTGGGGGGAAAATTACGTCGACCAGGGTGGCGGAAGTGGCCAGTGACCTCAAAATCACTCCCTAGTAGCTGCTATTACAAACAAGACCACGGGAGAGTATAATTGCATGGTAGGTAGCAAGTCAATGCTTGACACGGTAAGGGCGGAATGCTAGATTCCGTGTCAATACAGGTTAGTAGCTGACGAAACATGTTGAGAACACGGCAAGAAACTGTCCTCAGAATACTGATAAATGAATACATCAACAGCGCAACCCCGGTAGCATCTGAAGACATCGCCCGCAAGGAACTCCTCAAGGCAAGCCCGGCTACCATCAGAAATGAGATGGCGGCTCTGGAAGAAGAGGGGTATATAATGCGACCCCATATCTCGGCCGGGGCGGTTCCGTCGGACAAGGGCTATAGGTACTACGTCGAATCGATGGAACAGAAACCTGTTCCGCCGTTGGATGTACAAGAGCGTATACGACAGCGGTTCACCGAAGCACATTGGGACCCAGAATCGTGGATCGCGTCGGCAGCCGAGGAACTGTCCAAGATAGTTACCAATCTGGCGATAGTCACCTTCCCGCGAGCGTCCTCTTCCAAGCTGAAATATATCCAGCTCGTCTATCTGCAAGACCTCTTTGCGATGCTGATTATCGTTCTTCAAGAAACAAGACTAAGGCAGCATATCCTTCCTATTGAAAAGCCCACTTCTCAAGACGAGCTAACAGAAATCGCGAACAGATTGAGCGATGCATTGTCCGGCCTCTCCTACCACGAGATAGAGGCTAAAAATATGGACCTGGGGCCTCTCGAAGAGAAAGTGCTTGACGACACGGTGCTCACTTTGAAGGAAATCGAACAAGAGGCCTCACTGGAACACCGGGCGGACGGGCTCCGCATGCTCTTCAACCAGCCGGAGTTTGCCAAAAACGAAAACGCCAGGCAGATCGCTGAGGTTCTGGAAGAAAAAACGCTACTAAAGAGCTTACTTTCGGAAGCTCCGGAAGAAGGTGACCCGGTGGTCTTCATCGGCGTTGAAAACCATCTCGAAGCACTGAAGCCCTTCGGTGTCATACTCAGCCAGTACGGTATTCCTCAGGAAGCGTCGGGCACCATAGGCGTGATAGGGCCCACTCGTATGGAATACCCCAACGTAATCGCTACAGTCGAATTCCTGTCCTCCGTCATGAGCGACCTGATGATAGGCCTTCACGGTCGGTCATAGTGCGGCCAAGATCTCTGTAACTCTCAGTCACGCCCCCTCCCCACCAAGTATTGCATCAGCTTCCCGGTGTGCGTTTCCTTGAGGGTGTAGCTAAGGTGATTTATAATGGGTTCGACTCTAATCTGCGTTAGGCAGCTTTGAATGGCTAAAAGGGACCTTTATGATGTCCTGGGTGTTCCCAAGGGCGCCTCGGAAGAACAGATACGAAAGGCCTTCCGGAAGAAGGCTCTTGAGTTCCATCCCGACCGCAACAAGAACCCGGACGCCGCCGAAAAGTTCAAGGAAGTAAATCAGGCGTACCAAGTGCTCACCGATCATCAGGCGCGCACCAGGTACGATCGCTTCGGGCACGACGGGGTAGACGTGGGCAATGGCCCCGGAAAGGACTTCGAGGGTTTTGACATATTCGGCGGCTTTGGGGACATATTCGACTCCTTCTTCGGCGGTGGTACCGGGAGAACATGGCAAAGGACTGCCCAAAGAGGCCGCGACATCCAGTACTCAGTCACCATCCCCTTTGAAGAGGCGGTGTTCGGTACGGAACGGCAGGTGGACATCACACGGGTGGAACGGTGCCACTTATGTCACGGATCGGGCAGCGAGCCGGGCAAGTCACCAATCACCTGCGAAACCTGTAAGGGGATGGGACAGGTACGGCGGTCCCAGAGGAGTGTCTTCGGGCAATTTACCCAAGTAACCGCCTGTCCCGCATGTCAGGGCAAGGGCTCGATCATAACCGATCCGTGCGCCAACTGTCGGGGTGCGGGATTGGAACGACGGAACCGGAAAATATCCGTCAAGATTCCAGCAGGAGTGGAAAGCGGGATGCAGATCCGGCTAACCAGCGAAGGAGACTCCGGTGTCAACGGTGGCCCACCCGGGAACCTGTACATTATGCTTTCGGTTATGGACCATAGCCTGTTTGCCAGGGAGGGCAATGACCTCGTCTATGAGCTTCCGATTAATTTCATCCAGGCAACGTTGGGAGACGAAATTGAGGTGCCGACCCTGGAAGGTAGAACCGAAAACTTAAAGATACCCCCCGGTACCCAGCCGGATTCGGTATTCCGAGTCAAGGGCAAAGGGGTACACCACATAAACGGCCGTCGCCGAGGAGACCTGATCATACCGATCAAGATGCAAATACCAACGACTTTGGATGCCAACCAACGAGCCCTTCTGGAGGAGTTGGAGAAAACGATGGAGAAGCCCACGGATTCCGATGCCGACGACAAAGGGCTGTTCGATAAAATAAAGGACGCTTTTGGCCAACCCCCTTGATTCGTTTTTTCATTCAGATAGAAGTTCGTTCAACGGCCCACTATCACGTGGGCCGGAGTTTTACAAGATGAGGGTGTATGGCGTGGCAAGAGATTAGCATCAAGGCCCCCTGGGAGTACGTAGAGCCCATATCCCACCTGTTTACCCGCTACGGTCGCGGGCTGTCGGTGGAGAACGATGGAACCGGATTGGCGCTGTTGAAGACGTACCTGCCCGGCACATCGAAACACCGGCGGGCGCGGATCGAGGTGGGCATCAACCTGATGCGAAGGCTTCAAGACCTTGGAGACCTGATAGTGGAAGATCTGAAAAAGGCCGATTGGCAGGAAGCCTGGAAGGCCCACTTCAACCTGCTCAAAGTGGGAAGGAACCTGGTCGTTAAGCCTTCTTGGGTAGTGTACGAAGCACAACCCAGAGAAGTGGTGATCGAGTTGGACCCAGGTATGGCCTTCGGGACAGGCTACCACCCGACCACACATATGTGTCTGGAAGCGATGGAAGAACTTGTAAGGCCTGGAATGGATGTGCTGGATCTGGGATGCGGCTCCGCGATCCTATCGATAGCAGCGGCTAAATTGGGAGCGTCTTCCGTGGTGGCTCTGGACGTTGACTCCGAAGCTGTAAAGGTTGCGAGGAAGAACATTAGGGCCAGTGGCCTCGGCGCCGTCGTACGTCCTGCCAAAGGAACGTTGCCCCACGGCGTTGCCAAAGACAGCCGTTTTGATATTATCCTCGCCAACATCAGCGCCAGAGTCATACAGGAACAGGCCAAGTATTTTGGCCGGAATCTCAAGGTCGGGGGGATTTTAGTGGCCTCTGGATTCCTGGAAGACAAGTTTCCTGAGCTACGGAACACTCTAACTTCGGCAGAGCTTTCCTACGTCAAGTCATGCTACCGAGAAGATTGGGTAGCCTCGCTGTTCACACGGGGAGATTGATGCACCGGTTCTTCGTCCCGCCGGACTGGATACGTGACCAATGCGTAAAGCTGGAAGGAGACGTCGCGCGGCAGATCAGCCATGTCCTGCGTATGTCTACCGGGGACGAAATAAGCTTGCTAGACAACTCCGGAAAGGAACATCGAGTCCGGATAAAGGGATTTGGGAAAGGATTCGTCGATGGGGAGGTACTGGTCACCCAAGAATGCCAGGGCGAGCCCACGACAAAGGTAATTTTGTATCAGGCCCTTTTAAAGGGCGAAAAGTTCGAATGGGTACTTCAAAAGTGTACTGAGCTGGGAGTGTCTGAGTTCGCGCCCATCATTTCCCAGCGGTCCATACCCCAGCAACGGGCCGAGCGACAGACCACCAGGTACCGGCGCTGGAGCAGGATCATCGCCGAAGCCGCTGAGCAATCCGGGAGGTGCTTGCTGCCGGAGTTGCGAAACCCGGCCTCCTTCAAAGAGCCTTGCGACGGGATCGACGAAGGTGACGTGTCGTTGATTCCCTGGGAACGGGAAGACAGTGCCCAGCTACGGTCACTCATACGAGGCGAAGGCTCGGGACACGTCAGCATCTTTATTGGACCCGAGGGAGGTTTCGAGGAATCCGAAGTAGCCTATGCTCGTGCTCGTGGAGTGAGTCCGGTGAGCCTCGGCAAGCGGATTTTGCGCTCGGAAACGGCGGCTATTGCCACGGTAACCGCAGTCATGTACGAGTCTGGGGAAATGGGCAGATAAAGCCAGAGTTCCCTTTAGCCCATACCTTCCCATTCGGGTCGGGGAGGGCGTCCCATGAGCTCGGCCACAGCCTGTTTCGGGTCCAGGTCCTCAAACAACACGTTATAGGCGGCCTGAGCTATCGGCATCTCGACACCGAGTTTCTCCGCCATTTTGAGGGCCGCGACCGTCGAGTACACCCCTTCAGCTACGTTCACCATCGAGTCCAAAATTTCCTTGAGCGGCCTACCTGCAGCCAGTTGTTCACCCACGTAATGATTACGGCTTAGTGGGCTGGCGCACGTAGCAACCAGGTCGCCCAGGCCCGCCAGGCCCGCGAACGTGATGGGGCTGGCGCCGGCAGCGACGCCCAGACGGGTAATCTCCGCTAGGCCTCGGGTAATGAAGGCCGCCTTCCCATTGTCTCCATAGCTCAGACCATCACAGATGCCAGCGCCCAAGGCGATGATGTTCTTCAACGCCCCTCCGAGTTCCACGCCGATTACGTCGTTGTTGGTGTACACCCTGAACCTGGACGACATTAGAGTTCCCTGGGCTTCTTCGGCAGCCTGTTGATCCCTCGAGGCGACAACAGCGGACGCCGGGACGCCTCGCACGATCTCCAGCGCCAAATTTGGTCCAGAGAGTACGCATGTACGCGAGCTTAGGTCCTCCGAAAGCTCATCCTCCATAATCTCGCTCATACGCATTCCGGTATCCATTTCCAGGCCCTTGGAAGCGCTCAGTACCAGCGGTGAGCCTTCAATATACGCCTGAATGCCCTTCACGTTGTGCCTGAAGCTGCTGGACGGCACCGCGACGATTACCATCTGCGCCTCAGATAAAGCCTCTTCCGGATCGTGAGTTACCCTCAAGGAATCAGGGAACTTTACGTCCGGTAGGAAACGGGAGTTCCCTCGTTTATCTTCGAGAGCGTTGGCTTCCTCCGAGGTACGGGCGAGCATCTTCGTCGGTATATCGCGCCGGGCGAGGATCAGACCGAGTGTGGTACCCCAGGTAGTGGTTCCGACTATGGTGACCGGTTTCACTCTGGTCATCCCTGACCCAAGCCGGAGTGGGATGGTTCGTTTAGTCCCTCAGCGGGTTGGCCTAACCTTCGCTCGGTACCCCGCAGAAGACGCATTATGTTGTCTCTATGCTGCCAGATGATCATAGCGCCGCCTATACCCGCGTAAAGAAGGTACGTCGCGGACAACTCGTCCAGAACGACCATGACAAAAACCGCCAGAACGGTCGTAGCCACTCCGATAACGGAACCAAGGGATAAATATCTGGTAAAAAGAGTAATCGAAGCGAAAACTGCAATCCCGATTCCTGCTGCGATGGGCTCCATGATCAGCAACCCGCCGAGTCCCGTGGCGATGCCCCTCCCTCCTTTGAAGCCAAGGAGAGGAGGCCAGTTGTGTCCAAGCAAGGCCAGGAGCCCAGCAGTCACTTCGCCGGTTGGCGTTTCTATGACCAAACGGGCCATCAGCGCCACGGACAGTCCTTTGCTCAAGTCCAGGGCCAGAACAAAGACCGCGAAGTGGCCTCCGATGGTCCTGAGTACGTTAGAAGTGCCGGTTCGGCCACTTCCGAACTCCCTGATATCTATTCCTTTGGCTACCCAGGTAAACAGAAATCCCCATGGGATCGACCCTATTGAATAAGAAATAGGGACCACCAGCGTATATTGTGTGGACGCTTTATCATGATTTAAAGCGACGGCGACAATCAGGACGTAGGCCGCCAACAGCATGGGAACGGTAAGACCTATGGCAATCATCACCATGTGGTCATTTCCTGCCTTTGAACACCAGCCTTAGATGGGTGTGAGCGAACCCGAGATCCGATCGCAGCCGGTTCTCCAGATACCGTTCATAGGAGAAGTGGACGTTTTCGGGGTTCTTGACCGAAAAGACAAAGGTTGGAGGGTTAACGTCTACTTGCCGAACCGCTTCGATTCTGGCGCGCTTGCCCTTCCTGGACGCGGGCATCCGGGCGGCCAGGGCGCTTGTCAACACATAGCTAAGATCTCTGGCTGATACCCGCTTTAGCCTCTCCTCATACACTTCACGAGCCAAGGACATTAGGCCTTCGATGCCCTGCCCTTTAAGAGCCGATACAAAACAAATTGGTACGTAGGGCATAAAGTGGAAACGCCGTCTAATAGTGTGGATTGCCTCTTTTTTTTCGGTGCCATATTCGTTGGTAATTAGGTCCCATTTGTTCACCACAACGATAATGCCTCTATAGCCATCCCAAGCGTAGCTAGACACGTGAGCGTCCTGGGCCGTAGCTAATTCGCTTGCATCCAGTACAAGCAGAGCCACGTCGCATCTCTCCACAGCTCGGCCGGCCCTAAGCACACTATAGTACTCTACGCCTCGCTCAACCTTGCCCCGACGCCGTATACCAGCCGTGTCTATCAGGATGACGGGCCTTCCATCGTATGTGAACTGGGTGTCCAACGCGTCTCGAGTTGTGCCAGGAACCTCGCTGACGATAGACCTCTTCTGGCCGAGAATCGTATTCATTAGCATCGATTTGCCTACGTTGGTCCGGCCAACGATGGCCAGCTTCATGACATCTTGGTCCTGCTCTTCATCGCCCTTCGAAACCGGGAGGAGAGACACTATTTTAGCGAGGAGATCATGAACCCCAAGGTTATGGTAAGCACTGATAAGCAACGGCTCTTCCAGGCCTAGCTGATGAAACTCGGCGGCGGAGACTTCTCGGCTGGGGTTGTCCACTTTGTTCACCGCCAGGATCAGCGGCTTCTCAGTGCGCCTGAGCCAGTCGGCGATATCCCGATCGCCTGGAGTTAGTCCATCACCTACGTCAACCAGAAAAACTATAAGGTCAGCCTCTCCGACGGCAGCCTCAACCTGCGCTTTTATTTCGCTTCCGAGATCGCCCGAAGGTGTGGGTTCAAGACCTCCGGTGTCCACCAGTGTGAACTTACGGTCTTGCCAGGAAACCTCTGCCATAAGCCGGTCCCTTGTGGTGCCAGGCACATCAGTGACGATGGCTACCCTACTGCTGACCAACCGATTAAACAGGGTGGACTTGCCTACGTTAGGCCGTCCAACAATAGCAACGAGTGAATTTGGCATTTCAATAACGAACCCGGAAAGAATTTCAGTGATAGTGCTAGCTACTAGCCCAACATCATCTCTAGCAAGGCTTTTTGGACATGCAACCGATTTTCAGCCTGCTGGTACACCACTGATTGAGGATGTTCTAACATCCCCTGAGCGACTTCCTGTCCATAGTGGACAGGCATATCGTGCATAAATATGGCATCACCTTTGGCGTTGGCGAGCAAGTCAGCATCCACCGTATAGCCTTTGAATGCCTTGATGCGCTCCCTCGTCTCGGCCTCTTGGCCCATGCTGGCCCAAACGTCAGTGTAAACCACATCGGCCCCTGAAACAGCTTCTCTGGGGTCAACCATCGCCTTTACTTCTATGTCGGCCTTCTTGGAAAGCCTTTTAGCGAGCTCCAAGGCTGCCACGTTAAGGCTGTACTCCGGTGGCGAAGCGATGGTGAAACTAGCCCCGAGTGATGCGGCACCCAGGCAAAGGCTCCTGGCCACGTTGTTGCCGTCCCCTATAAAGACAATCTTCAGGCCTTCCAACGTCCCCTTTTGCTCACATATTGTCTGCAGGTCGGCAAGGGTCTGGCAAGGATGCTCAAGGTCGGATAGCGCGTTTATCACGGGCACCGAAGAATATCTAGCCATCTCTTCCAGATTGGAATGGGAATAAACCCTGGCGACGATGCAATCGACCCAACGAGACAAGACCCTCGCCACGTCCGAGACTGCTTCACGGACACCCAGGCCAACTTCCTGCGGACTCAAGTAGAAAGGGTAGCCTCCGAGCTGATGTACCGCCATCTCAAAGCTCACCCTTGTGCGCAAGGACGGCTTCTCAAACAGCAAGGCCACAGTCTTACCAGCCAAAACCGGCTTTGTGGCTTCTCCGGCCATTTTAGAGGCCCTAGAGATAGTTTCCTGTATCTCTTGAGGCTCGAGATTAGTTATTGAGAGGAAATCCTTGCTTTTCACCTGAACTCCTGACGGCCAGCATGATAACCCAATCGAAACGGGTATTCAAGAACATCTATAAGAGACTAACCGATTTGAGTCGTTTTAGCTGGGAGGCGTGTAGTTGACGGTCAGGACCGGCCGGTTGTCAACTGCACCGTTCTCCTTGGTGTCGAACCGTTTGGTGGTTCGGCTGACACCCTCGTTGCCCCGGAGCAGCCATCCAAAGTTGCTGGAGGGATTGTCCAGCCACGCCTGCACGTCGCTGACCATCTGAGAAGTCGAGCCCCACGTATAGCCACCGATACCTGCAACCATTGTACTAGCGCTGGCCGAGCCTGAGAAATCGCCACCCTGAGACCCCCAGTTTGTCGTATCGAAGAATCTGTGCACCCAAGTCGCGTCTCCCGCAGCCGACGGAGCGCCACCTCCCTCTTGTCCAAGAGCGTCGGATCTGCCCTCGCCCCAGTCGGCCGTAAGCCTGTACAGCGAAACTGACTGGGCCCCTGATATTGTCCTGGACATGTTGAGGATTAAGCTCACGCTGTTAATAGTAGATCCGGCCGGGATACTCCCGCTGATATTGAACGCGACAACCCCCCGGCGGGTTAAGCCACCGTTGTTTTTCCCAGCAAAGAAGTGTTGCCCAGCCCCGTTGCTGAGAGCACCCGTAGCGCTCTGGTAGAGGGTGTTGTCTTTGCTGGCACCAAGAGCTGCGATTACCGGCTCAGGTGGAGGCTGTACTGGGGCGTAATGGAAGCCTACGAAGGCGAGGTCGAAAACGTTAACGGAGCCGTCGCCATCAACGTCGGCCCTGGGGTTCCTGGGAGGACTGGTGTTAATGCTGCGGGCGACGATGCGCAGGTCAAGGTCGTCAACTTGTCCGTCGTCGTTGACGTCGGCGGCTTCCTCTGAAGAGGCCACTTTTACAGTGACTGTAGCGGAGATGGGCTTGTCGAACTCCCGGTCCAGGGCACCAAAGACTACGCCAGTAGTCAGTCCCACGGCAAGAGCTAGCGAGACCAACAACAAGATGGATTTCCAAGTCACGTCCACGGCTTCATTCTACTACGGGCTACTACGGGCATTAATGGGATTTAGTTCTTAGATGTAGACGGTTAAGCCAGTGGTTTAGCTCATCGCCACTGGCCAGCGTTATTGGCTGCGGGAGCAGGAGCCTTTAGGGCTCCTCCGGCGGTGCTGGCCTCGACATGGTGGAGACTCTGCTGACGTATTTTTCTATTCGCTTTTTAAACTCGCGAAGGGCCTGGGCGCCATTTTCATCGTCGGTGACTTCGCCGGATTTGATACGCTCCTTGAGTTCCTCAAAGACCACGTCTTCTGACCTGCCCTTGGGTAGATTGAAGAATTCCTGGTCGAAACTAGGTAACTCACCCGGGCCGAAGTACCCTTTGCCGTCCATGTTGAAGCCTTCGAGCAAATGGGTTCCTTTACCCAAAACCTGTCCGGTTTTGGTGTAGTGGTCCAAAACCTCTTTCATGCCGAACCTTTGGACCGGACAAACTCTCATGCATACAGCGCAGCCCTCGTACTGCACCACGACGGGGCGGCATCGCCGGTAGCTGATCTTGTTCTTGTGCACGCCCCTCCACCACACCCTATCCCTGGGTATTGCACGACCCGGACAGCGATTGACGCACACCTGACAGTTGTTGCAGAAGGCAGTCATGCCGTAGTCGATAGGGTCATCGTATGTTACCTGGGCATCGGTAGTAATAATCATCAGTCTGGCACGCGAGCCAAAGTGGGGTGAGAGCAATTGCCCGTTGGCGCCAAGCTGACCAAGCCCAGCTTCTACAAACATGGGGATATAAGCTCCGCTATTGTCATTGGGGCTGTGGATTTGAGCATGGTAACCAAGACTGCGGATATAGTCTGCCATTTCAATACCCAGCGCACCTATGAGGCGGTAGGTTCCGAAGTGAGGCCCTTCGGCTTCCATACTCGGAGCGGTCTGGGTTGGTGCGTACTCCTGCTCGTGGGCCATACAGATAGCACTGGGAAACTTGACCCAGTCTTTCTTGGATTTGAATATATAGCGCTTGTCCAAGCGAGTGATCCCTACGTCAGCGTACCCCAACTCATGGGCTCTGTTCTTGATATCCTGGGCAACGTCTTTGCCTGGCACCGGTTTCGCCGTTGGTTCGACGTCACCAGAAACCCTATGGGCAGCTACGATGGGCCTGTTCAACCGGTCATGGATCTTTCGGTGTTCGAGGTCCTCTTTCGTGTAATGGCTATAGGCCCACTCCCGATCGGCTGTTAACTCGATATTCTGACTTTCCAGCGGATAATCTCGAGCGTAATAGTCCACATCGGTCGGTATCTGCTCGATACCCGGCGTCCTTTCCAATTCCTCGGGGACATCGATCGTCACAGGAGGGTCTCCCGACTTTCTGCCGGGACGGGTTACTGTGTGTCCTATCTTTAACATTCCGAATCTTCCTCCTAGGGCTCGTCGGGTAGTGGTGCGGGCGCTGCTGTGGAAGTTTTGGCCAGGTACCTTTCCACCTGCTGCTTGAACTCCTTCATCGTTTGGTCGCCTGCTTCGCTATCGGGGATTTGCCCGGCTTTGATTTTCTCCTTAAGCTCTTGGAACCCGACGTCCTCAGACTTACCCTGAGGCATGGTGAACAAATCGGGATCCAGCTTCGGCAATTCGCCGGGTCCGAAATATCCCATGCCCTGGACTGAGTAGCCCTCTAGTAGATTAGTCCCCTTGCCCAGCACCTGCCCGGTTTCGGCATAGTGATCCAATGCGGCCTTCATCCCAAACCGCTGGACTGGACAGGTGCTCATACACACACCGCATCCGTCGTATTTTGAGACCACCGGCCGGCATCTTTTGTAGCTGATTTTGTGCTTGTTGACACCTCGCCACCACACCTTTTGCCTTGGGATGGCCCGGCCGGGGCAACGATTGACGCACACCTGACAGTAGCTACAGAAGGCAGTCATACCGTAATCAACCGGCTTGTCATATGTCACCTGCGCGTCGGTTGTGACTATAAGAAGCCTTGCTCGGGAACCGAAATAGGGCGATAGTAGCTGTCCGTTGGCGCCCAACTGCCCCAGACCGGCCTCTACGAACATCGGCAGGCAGGCCCCACTGTTGTCGTTGGGATTCTGAATCTGGGCATGGTATCCCAAACTGCGAAGGTAATCCGCCAGTTGAATGGCCAGCACATTGATTACCCGGTATATACCAAAATGCGGCCCCTCGGCTTCCATACTGGGAGCGGTCTGGGTAGGCTCGTAGTCCTGCTCGTAAGCCAGGCAGATCGCATGCGGAAACTTGACCCAGTCTTTCTTCGACTTGAATATATAGCGTCGGTCCATGCGGGTAATGCCCACTTCATTGAAGCCCAATTCTCGTGCTTTGTTCTTAATGTCCGGCGTGACGTCCTTGCCGGGAGCTGGTTTTGCCGTCGGCTCAATGTCACCCGACTCCAATGCAGCCTGGACCATAGGTTTATTTAGCTTATCGTGAACTCTTCTGAATTCGAGATGCTCTTCACTGGCCAGAGCCCATCCCCAAGCTATCGAAGCGCTATGCTCTATGTTGATGCTGTCTAGGGGGAAATCCCTGGCGTAGTAGTCCACATCTGTGGGTATCTGCTGTATACCTGGAACTGTTTCGAGCTCTTCGGGAACGTTGATGATGGTGGGAGGGTCACCAAGTTTCTTGCCGGGACGGGTTACTGTGCGACCGATCTTAAGCATGGATTTATGTACTCGTTTCCGTTTCGACTAGCTTTGAACCGCAGCCTCATTCTACCATCGGCCGATTGGGACAGCAACAAAGGCTCAGGGCGCGTCCGTTTATTTCAGCTTGTTGGCGATCATCGCATCGGCAAGGGGGCTACGTACCGACCTGATGACAACATTAACCAGGGACGGTTTCTCTGATTCCGTGGCCCGTTCGATGGCGGGAACTATGCCTTCTGCTTTTTCGACGTACTCACCGTGGCCTCCAAGGGCCTCCACAACTTTGTCGTACCTGACCGACCTGAGGTCGGTGGCAACTGCTCTGCCGTAATAAGCAAGCTGGAAGTTGCGGTCTATTCCCCAGAGACTGTCGTTCCCTAGGATGGCAGTAAAGGGGATGTTGTGACGTATCGCGGTGTCGTATTCCATGCCATAGAAGCCGAATGAGCCGTCACCGATAAACAGCAGCACTCTGGCATCGGGTCGGGCCAGCTTCGCCGCCATGGCGTACGGTATCCCACATCCAAGCTGGCTGAGGGGCCCCAGACGCATCCATCGTCCCAGCCCTCTCGCCGGCAGGTAGGACCTACCCCATTGGACATAGTCACCGCCATCGAATATAAGAATCGTATTGCCATCCGCCAGGCCCTTGAGCTCCTTGAAGACTCGGATGGGGTGTAAGGGGAGGTCGTCGGTTGCGTTGCTCTCCAGGTCTTCGATCCACTTTCGGCGGTCCTCTCTTAGGGTATCCAGCCACGGAGAAAGGCGTCCCTGGTCCCACTTCCGGACTTTGGCTGCCACCTCAAGCTGCCGTACCACGGCACCAATGTCGCCCACTACTCCCAAAGAAACGCCCCGGTTTCTTCCGATCTCCGTTGGTTCCGGATCTACCTGAATCAAATTGGCGTCCGGATGGAAGAATGGGGAATGTCCGAAGCTATACCGAAAATCCAATCGCTTGCCCAGCAGAAGCACCACATCGGCTTCACTGAAGCGCCTGGCGGCACCATTGATCGCTCTATCTGCGTAACCGAAGCAAAGAGGATGGTCGTCGGAGATCAGGCCACGAGCCTGCTCTATCGTAAAAACAGGCAAACCGGAAACTTCTATGAACTCCTCGAGGACAGCCGGCGGGAGAGAATATCGGGCCGGGTTTGCCACCACGACGACAGGGCGCTCGGCTCCATTCAGCAGAGCGATCGCTTCCTGGATCAGCTTTGGATCGCCTTCGGACCGGCCACGGGTGCGATATTCGCCTGGGTTGTATCTTGGCAGCTCATCTTCGGATGCGACCTGCTCTTGAATGTCTAGGGGCACGGTCAAATGGACGGGGCCGGGCCGGCCAGACAGCGCGGTACGAAACGCCCTTGAAACAAAGTCGGGTATTCTTCGGCGGTCATGGACCAGCCATGAGCCCTTGGTCACTGGAGCTGCCATTTCGACCTGGTCGATCTCCTGGAACGAGTACATGCCCTTCAGTGAAAGGGGGCTCGAGCCACTGATGAAAATCACGGGGCTCTCCGCAGTATAAACGTTGGGAAGAGCCGATATGGCATTGGAGAAGCCCGGGCCTCCCGTGAAAAGAGCCACGGCAGGCTCGCCTGTCACCCTCGCCCAAGCATCGGCCATGTGCATAGCCGCAGCCTCGTGGCGCGTGTCTATAAACTCTATACCCTCGTCCTCCGCAGCATCGACCAGGGGAAGAATGGTATCCCCCACCAGGGTGAAGATCTTCTTTATACCTTCGAGTTTCAAGGCACGCACCATTAGGTGAGCGCCGGTTAGTTTGGCCATTTATTCTCCTTTTAGCCGATGCTCAAGCGCTTTTTAATTAAGGACGATGATAGAGCTCGACTTCATGACCAGGAACACCTCTTGGCCTTCGGACAGTGCCAGAGAATCCAGTGCTTCAGATGTGATCTCTACCACCAGCAAGACACCAACATCAGCGTAAACAACCACTTTGTTACCGATTCGGTGCAGCCCGTCTATACGAGCTCTGAGCAGGTTCCGAGCGCTTATACGAGAAGGTTCGTCGACGGCTATTATTATGTCCCCAGCCCTGACGGCAATGGATATTGTATCTCCGATAGCAATATCTTGTGGGACAGTGGGCAGCCACAGAAGGCTATCTCCCAATTTGGCGCCGGCGAGGCCTTCTCCCGTTTCATGGACCAGTTCAACATCAAGCAGGTTCTCGAGGCCTCCTGTGTCGATCACGGAGTGAACGAACGGTTCGAGAATTACTTTCCTGGGCTCGGCGAAGGCTAGCTGTTTCCCACCGGAAATAACAAGGGCCCGGTCGGCGATGGCCAGAACCTCCGAGATTGAGTGGGAAACATAAACTATCGGGATGCCGAACTCTCGGCGCATGCCTTTGAGATATCTGAGAATCTTACCACGTAGCCCCATATCCAGCGAACCCAGAGGCTCATCCATCAACAACAATTGGGGTGAAGTGGCCACCGCGCGGGCCAGAGCGACCCTCTGGCGTTCTCCCGCCGACAAGTTGGCTGGACGGCGGTCTAGGAGAGGTCCCAACTCAAGCAAATCCACCAATTTCTCGGGCTGTACCTTCCTGCGGTCGGTAGGTGTCATGTCAAACCCGTACCTGATATTGGCCCCTACGGTCTGGTGTGGGAAGAGCAGGCCATCCTGGAACACATAACCCAGCCTTCGTTTTTCCGGCTTCAGGTTGAGCTTCCTCGAACTGGAAAACAGTGGCGTACCTTCGAGGATTATCTCTCCCTGGTCAGGGTTGTCGAGTCCGGCAATACAGTTGAGCACAGTGGTCTTGCCGCTGCCTGAAGGGCCGAAAACGGCAGTGACGCCCGGAGGGAAAGTTGCCTCAACCTTCAGGTTAAAACCCGGATAGCTCTTGGTCAGCCTTAACTCCAGAACGGCGTTGTGGTTCATGCACCTACTGGGCCCGCATCAAATTACCGCTCGCCGAGCGAGATATCTATGCGCGGTCAGAGCAACGAAAGCGAGTATCAGGGAAGCAACGATAAGCCTTACCGCAGCGGCATCGTCCCCTACTTGAATACGGTTGAAGATGAACAGGGGCATTGTCTGAGTCTTTCCCGGGATATTGCCCGCGACGACTATGGTGGCACCGAACTCGCCCAGGCCTCGGGCAAAGGCCAGCACGGCCGCTGCCAGAATGCCCCTGTGCGCAAGGGGCACGGTAACGGTATAGAAGGTTTTCAGAGGTCCAGCCCCAAGGCTCCGTGCCGCTGATTCTAGCCTGTGGTCCACGCTCGACATCGCAATCTCTATGGTCCTGACCATCAACGGTAAAGAAACAAGGCCGGCTGCCAAAGCCGCAGTCACCCATGTGAAAACAGCGTCTACACCGAACAAGTCATGAAGCACGCCTCCTATAGGGCCATTTCTGCCCAAGAGGAGCAAAAGGGCGTATCCCGTTACTACCGGAGGCAGAACCAGCGGGAAGGAGACCAAAGTATCAAGGATCGCCTTTCCGCGCATGGAAGATTTGGCCAGCAGCCAGCCAATCAACAAAGCAATAGGCAGTCCTATGACCGTGCCAACGGCGGCCACTTGCAGGGATAGGGCAATCACTTGAAGTTCGTCGGAAGAGATCACGTGCTTACTCTCCTGGGTTGTGTTTCCGGGCCATGGACCGAATCCCGATTAGATCAGGACTCATATTATCAGGAGAAGGGCAAGGGGGAAACGGATACGATCATTCAGTCGCGGTTACAAAGCCGTGCTCGTGGAATATTTTCCGCGCCGCGACACCCTCGAGAAAATCCAAGAACCTGATCGCCACCTCCCTGTTCGAGGAGCGCTTCACAAGAGCCGCCGGATATAGTATCGGCGAGTGACTGGTTTCCGGAAAGGAGTCGATAACAGCCATCTCGTCACTCACAACGGTATCAGTCACGTAGACGATCCCCAGGTCGGCGTTGCCGCTTTCCACGTAACCAAGTGCCACACGAACGTCGAGGCCAAAGACCAGCCGCGATTTGACCTGCTCCCACAGGCTCAAGTTCTGTAGCGCCTCCCTGGCATACGAGCCAGCCGGGGCCAGATCTGGGTCTGCGATGGCGATGCGAGCGTCGATTCCGGTCAGGTCTTCTATCGAATTGATCTCGAGATTTTTCCGGTTGTTGAGACCTCCGACCAGCACTAACCGATTGGTCAACAGATCGACTCTTGTATCCGGAACGATCCGATCGTCATCTTGAAGGATGTCCATAGGCTGAGTGCCAGCCGATAAATAGATATCTGCCGGCGCCCCACGTTTTATTTGCTGTGCCAAGGCTACGGAGCCTCCAAAGTTGAATACGACGTTGATCTCCTCTTCTTGAGCAAACTGCTCACCCAGACGTTCCATCACATCCGTAAGGCTGGCAGCGGCGAAGACGAGGATTTCCTCCTGCTCTCTCTTGCCGCAAGAAACTACTAGCAGCAGGATAACCGGGATAAGAATAAAGATGCGCATTTAAGCAGACCAACGAGGTAGTCGGTCAGGGCATTTTGAGAATGGGGGCGAAGGCCTGATCCAACTGTTCCGATGTCATTTTCCCAACCTCCATAAGCCTGGCCCGCATTTCGCTATCCTCCAGGTCCCGTTTCTCCAGCCGTATCATGTATTTACGGGCCACCTTATAGTGATCAGAGTTAATATCCACTAAGCGGACACGGGTCCGGCCGGTGGCCGGGTCCATCAGTTCGTCATAGGGAAGGATGCGCAGGTCACCCCCCTCAAGGCAGACGATCCCACCGTCTTTGAGGCGCTCGTCGTTGTTTTCGGCCAGCAGAAATCTGACCGCACCGTTGCCCAACGTACGGGTATAGTCGATGTCGAACGGTATAGGTTGAGCGCAGCGCAAAGCATACCCTACGGAGACTTCCACCGTTTTGACCTTGTCGCCGCGGGCCTCGAACCGGCGCTGGACCTCCCGTCGCAAGATGGAGGGCAGCGGTATCTCTCCCAGACGGATGTGCCCGTAGGGGTCGTACTCCACCTCCACACCGGGCATCTTGGCAAGCTCATCCGGGTCTAGCCTCTCTCCGATGCCCTCCGCGATGACGACTACGCCGTCCTCTCGTCCCATAGTGCGCCGTTTTAAGATCGCGCCTTCGAGGACGCTGCAAACGTCGTTTATGCTGACTCGGTCCCCTGGGAACTCCTCCGGGATAAGGGTCATGGTAGCGCGGCGGCTTTGCATATCCCAAGAGCTAGATGTCCGGCGCCCCGGCCCATAACGACTACGAAGTACCAACAGTTGGTAGTACGAGAATCCTCCATCACATTCAGAACGAGCTCCGTGCCCAAGTGCCGGGCAGTCTCGAAACCGAATGTCGGAATGCCCCAGGAAGGGGCAGGTCATTGTCGATTGTTTTGGGTATCTGGGCGAAGCGAACAGCGCCCTTCGAAGCTCTCACGACTCCGAATCCTCCCTGGCGGTGTCGTCTCCGCCGATAACAACCATGTAGCCTATTCCCAACTCTTTAAGGGATTGGACTGTTCGCTCAAGGTCTTCCGGCTTCTTTGTCGGGTTGGCTTGCGAGGTACGAAGAATGGAGCCTCCCTGGAAATGGATGCGGGAGACATCCGGTATATCCAATGAGCGCACCTGGTCTAATTGGCCCTTCATGAGGTGCTCGAACCCGTCCAATATGCCCACCACTTCCAGGCCTGAGTTGATTGCTTCGATGGTGGCAGCGCTGATTGCGCTGTTGATTCCTGGTGCAGGGCCGCCGCCCACCAGGATGCCTAACCGCCCTTTACCAGCGCTCATTTCCTACATCCTTTGTACTGGGTTACGCGGTACGAACCCATTTGTCTGTCTGGACACATTATTCTTGATAACCACCCTCCAACACAAGGAGCAATTCCTGGAAATAGCAGGCAATTGAGAGCGACTCGTCTATGGAGTACAATCCAAAGGTCTCAAACCACGGAGAGGACATTACTCTGCCACGACCTCTTGATGGCATACGGATCGTAGACTTCACCTGGATCCGGGCTGGACCCTGGGCCAACCGCTGGCTGGGTGCTCTGGGCGCAGACATCATCAAGATCGAGTGGCCTGAGCGTCCGGATGTAATCCGTAACTACCCCTTTACAATGCCTAAGGAGATCGGGCCCGGCCTGAACTCCAGCGGCCAGTTCAACGAGTCCAACGCCAACAAGCGTGGTATCAGCCTCAACGTACGCTCCCCTAAAGGCTTCGAACTCCTGAAGCGGCTCATCGGTTCCTCAGACGTCGTCGTCGAGAACTTCAGCTCGAGGATAATGCAAAACTGGGGCCTGGGTTACGCCGATATGGAAAAAATAAGACCAGGAATCATTTACGTCTCGATGGCCGGGTTCGGTCATACTGGTCCCAGCCACCATTATGTTTCCATGGGTGCTACCGCTCAGGCCATTTCGGGATTGACCTTCCAGTCAGGGCTACCAGGAGTTCAGCCGGCGGGCTGGGGTTGGTCCTATTTGGACGACATGGGCGGTCTGTACGGCGCGATATGTCTGGTCACTGCCCTTCACCACAGGGAGCGGACAGGGAAGGGACAGCACGTGGACCTGTCGCAGGTCGCCAACGGAATTACGCTGCAGGGTGCTGCCTTCCTGGACAGGACAGTAAACCGACGGCCCTCACACAGGGAAGGATTCCCCCCTGGCAATCGCACGGTGTGGCCCGGTGCACCCAAGCTCAACAACTACCGGGGGCCCATCGCGGCACCCCACAACGCATACCGCACCGCGGGCGGCGGCTATAACGACTGGTGCACCATCGTCTGCCTCTCCGACGAGGAGTGGCAAAAGCTTGTGGGGGTCATGGGCAACCCCAGGTGGGCCGCCGACATCAGGTTCTCCACGGTCGGTGACCGCATCGACAACCAGGAGGAGATGGACAGGGGTATAGAGGAATGGACCCTGACCCTGGACAAGTATGAGGTCATGGCCAGGTGCCAGGACGTGGGGGTGAGGGCCATGCCGGTGCAGGATGCCCAGGACATAGTGGAACACGATGCCCAACTCAAGGCCAGAGACGTGTGTACCGTGTTGGACCATCCCCTGCTGGGCGAGAGGAGGTTCCAGAACGCCCCCTTCAGGATGAGCAAGACACCTCCCAAGATGCACTCCTCCGCCCCCATGATAGGCCAGCACACCCGGGAGGTGCTGGAGGAGGTGCTGGGACTGGACATAGAGGAGATAAGGGAGGGGTTTGAGGACGGTACCTTCTGGCCCACCACCATGCCCAAGTACCCCTACCTCGAGGAGTCGTTGAGATGACGCAGGAGCCTACCCCCCATGGGCCCCTGTCGGGGCTGAGGGTGCTGGAGATGGCCGACGAGAAGGGGCAGTTCTGCGGGAAGCTGATGGGAGACCTGGGTGCCGACGTGATCAAGATAGAGCCCCCCGGTGGGGAACGTACCCGCTCCGTGGGCCCCTTCCTGGACGACATACCACATCCCGATAGGAGCCTGTACTTCTGGCACTACAACACCTCAAAGAGGGGGATAACCCTGGACCTGAATACCGGGGATGGGCGGGAGCTGTTCAAGGGGCTGGTGGCCACAGCCGACGTGGTGCTGGAGACCAGACCTCCGGGGTACCTCCCTGGTCTCGGCTTGGGGTATGAGGAGCTGAGCGCCATCAACCCCAGGCTGATCATGTGCTCGCTGACTCCCTTTGGGCAGACCGGGCCTTGGAGGGACTACCTGGCTTCTGACCTGGTGCACATGGCTGGGGGTGGGCAGATGGCCTCCTGTGGGTATGAGGACGATGACGTCCCCGATGCTCCTCCCATAGCGCCGGGCACTGGAGCCGCCTGGCATATATCCAACTACCACACCTGTCTGGCCATCGTTTCCGCCATTTTTTACCGAGACATCAGCGGAGAAGGACAATACATCGATGCCTCAATGCACGAGGCTTGCGTCCACGGCACTGAAATAGCGATACCGATGTACGTCTACGAGGGGCGTACAGTCCGCCGTAACACGGGACGGTCAGGGGTTCCCGACCCGATCCCTAAAGCTCAGGTGCGTTGTAAGGACGGCAAATGGCTCAACGTCAACAGGCTGGCCAGCCGCATGACGCCCACGCACCTCACGGCTCTGTCGGATTGGATGGATGAGTACGGATTCGCTAACGACCTGAAGGACGAGAAATACCAGGACACGGAGACTATTCAGAAAGACATCTCACACATTGACGCCCTGTTTCAGGAGTTCATCAAGCGGGTCCCCCAGGACGAGGCCTATCACGGAGGGCAGGCTAGAGACTTCACCTGGGGCGCAGTCAGGACCATGGAGGAGATCGAAACGGACGACCATTTCCAGGAGCTAGGCTTCTTCGTGGAAGTGGATCACCCTGAGTTGGGGAATGGCTTCACCTATCCGGGAGCACCCGCAATATACAGCGAAGCACAATGGAATATATCGCGAAGGGCTCCACTGGTGGGCGAACACGACGAAGAGGTCTATTGCCGAGATCTGGGCCTGTCCAAACAGGATCTGCTAGCCCTCGAAGAAGCCGGTGTGGTTTAGGCTCGTAACCGGCTGGTCAGTTGCGCAATCGCTAGAATGTCAGTATCATCTCTCCCCACATCCGTATTAGCCGTTTGGCCGTAGTTTCACTGGAGAATTGATGAGTAGGGAGCAACCAGATTGAATATCCGGATTTGGATTGGCACGGCCATTATTCTTGGTATTTTGGGTATGGCATGCGGAAACGGCCCTTCAGCCACAACTACATCAGTATCCTCAGGGGAGCAGATCGTCTTCCACTCCAACCGGGACGGTAACCACGAAATATACGTCATGGAATCCGAAGGCTCCAATCAGACCCGCCTCACGTTCAACGACGCCGACGACCGATGGGCCGCATGGTCTCCGGACGGCTCTAAAATAGCCTTCAGCTCAGATCGGAGCGGCAACTGGGAAGTGTATCTGATGGACCCTGACGGCTCCAATCAAATTAATTTAACCAACCACCCAGGTTTGGACACGTCTCCCAAATGGTCGCCCGACGGGTCTAAGATAGCTTTCATATCTGGAAGGAATCGTAGCAGAGAAGTCTACCTAATGGACGCCGACGGCTCCAATCAAATCAACCTCACCGGTCACCGGGCGCTCGACAGCTCGCCGGCCTGGTCGCCTGATGGCTCCAAAATCGTCTTCAACTCGGACAGGGACAGGGCCGTGGAGCTGTACGCTATGAACATCGACGGCTCCAACCAAACCGGGTTGACATCCAATCAAGCCGACGACCGTACCCCGGCCTGGTCGCCCGACGGAAGTAAGATCCTCTTAGCCACGGCGAGAGAAGTAGACCGGCGTGGCAGTTCCTCGTTGGCTATATACGTTATGGACCCCGATGGCTCCAATGTAAGGCCCTTGCCGACCCCGGCCCTCGGCAACTCCCCAGCCTGGTCGCCCGACGGCTCTAAAATCGCGTTTACGACCAACGTGGATGGCAACATTGAGATATACGTGATGAACGCGGACGGCTCCAATCAGACTCGTCTGACCAACACCGAATCTGCCATCGACGGGGCTCCAGACTGGCGCCCATGAATCGAAGGCGCCGGCCAAATGCCTGGCTACTGCCCCTCTATAAACTCCCCGTATGGTTGTATCGTCTCAAGTTTGGTTGGCTGCTGAGCAGCCGTTTTCTGATGATTACTCACCTAGGCCGTACCACAGGAAAACGCCACTATATCGTGGTAGAAGTAGCCAGGTACGACAAGGCTAAGGACGAATACATAGCGATGTCCGGATACGGCGAAGACTCGGACTGGTACCGAAATTTGCAAATGTCCCCTGCCGTGGAAATCCATGTTGGACGCCGGAGATTTACCCCAAACCAGCGCTTCCTGGCTCCTGAAGAAGTCCATAACGAATTCGTAGAATATGAGCGCCGCCATCGTTTGACCGCCCGCACGCTCTCAAAGCACCTCAACGCCCCATACGACGGCTCAGAAGAGCAACGGCACGACCTGACCGCGGCTTTACGAATGGTCGCGTTTTCACCTTCCAAGTCTTAACAACCCTGAACGCGTGCTATGGTTTAATGCGAATAGAGGGAAGTGCAAAACTCCAAAAACTACCGAGCAGATATCAGTTGAGAAGACCGGAGGGAAAGAGGCGGCCGAAGGCATCGAGGGCTGCGGCATCGGGCACGGAATGGCCGCCGTCATATTGAACGACGTCAGCCCCGCGTTCGGCGAGGAACGCGACCTCGGCATCGCTGAGGCGTCCCACCTGCTCGTCTAAGGTCCCGGAAAGGTATACCACGTTGGTCATGTCGATACCGGCGAGCCGTTCGGTGTAGCGGTAGTGTCCGAGGCCGGCCGCGAGCCGGGCCATGTTGCGCTGGAGCGGGACCGTGCCCTCGGGGGCCGGTTCGTGCCCTCCAGTCCTGGGGTCCTCGATCTCCACGCCGTCCACGAAGCCGACGGTACGGCCCTCGGCGAACACCGTCCATATCGTAGGCGGCATGTCGAGCCGTCCATTGGCAATCAGATATCCCTCGGCGACGTTGCCCTGCGTGGCGAGGAGCTCCTGGACCATGAATGCGCCGAAGGATATCCCGACAACGTAGACCGTCTTGCCTTGAGCCTGGAAGTGGTCCACGAGGGCGGCCAGGACCTCCACGCTTTCCCCATCAGCCGCCTTGGCTTCGTCGAACGTGATGTCTGCGGCGGTGAATGGGGCGGGGTTGATGGTCTGGGCTTGATGGACATTCACTAGGTGTATGCGTTCGAGGTTGAGCAGGCCCAGCTTCTCAAGTATCTCACGCTTTCGGACAAGGGCCGGCATTGGTCCGCCCTGGCTGTTCACCACCACCACGCCGGCGTCCGGGTTGCCAAAGCTGTGATAGGCGTCCTCGATTGCCCAGGCGGCTTCCGGCGTCACTGTGGGAGGTGTCTGCACGGGGGCCGACGTGGGGGACGCGGCTTCCGGCGTCACTGTGGGAAGCGTCTCCACGGGGGCCGACGTGGGGGGCACGGCTTCACTCGCTCCGCAGGCCGACAGGGCAACCGTCGCCGCGAAGACCCCTGCGATGAGCGAACAGCGAAGCATCGATCTCAGTCCCGTAATGCCAATAGTGCTTGGTCGGGATGCCTGGTTCTCGCAATCATTGTCGGCTTGATATTCGGTGGATGCCAGATGTGCGGACTGGTGGTTTACCGCAGCGCGTGGACGGTCTCCGCGACTCGCTCGGCTAGAATTTTCGCCGCAGGTCTTAGGCAGCGTTCCTACCACGAAGGGGAGCGTGACACCTGTGTTGTAACCCAGCCGTTCGCCTTAGGTCACTTGAATTGTAGTGAGATCCTTTGGGTGTGGCAAGCCGATAATTACCAGTCCTATAGAGCTGAGTGGACGCTCCGGTGAAGGTCCCGCCGAAGGCGATGGCGGCCAGCTTGGCGTCGAGCATGAGCCGGTCGGTGCCGGAGGAGTCCAGTTCGAGCCGGTCCCGGAGCCGGGATTCCTCGGCCTGGGTCATGATCCCGTCGGCCATGGCGTGATCAGTGTGAGCTTGATGCCGAGCTCGTCGTGGAAGTAGTCGACGATCTCGGCCTTCACATCGGGCTTGGCGGTCGCGGTAAGGCACAGAACTGGGGGCACCGGCTCATCACCCGCCTTCTCCCGGATGAATCTCCCCACGTAGCGGTAGTCCGGCCGAAAATCGTGTCCCCACTTCGAAAGGCAGTGGGCTTCGTCCAGTACCCACGCGCCGATCTCGCGCTGCGCCAAGGCGTTCCGAATCGAGACGCTACGGAGTTGCTCCGGGGCGACTATCAGGATGCCTGCATCCCCCAACCGCACCCTGTCCAACGCATCAGCCCGCTCAGGCATTGACATGAGCCCGTTAATGGTGACGCAGGAACCGATGCCCCGGGCTTCCAGTCCTGCCACCTGGTCAGCCATGAGGGCGACCAGTGGCGAAATCACCACTGTCAACGCACCGGTCTTGTCGAAGCGGGGCAGCGCTGGTATCTGATAGCAGACCGACTTGCCGGTCCCAGTAGGCAGGATTCCGAGGACGTGCTCTCCCGCCATCGCAGCCTCAACCATGGACTTCTGCATTGGCCGTCCGCCCTCGTCGGTGGGCTCAGGCCGGAAGTCCGGAAAGCCGAACCAGCGGATCAGCTCTTTACTGGCGTCATGCCGTTCCCGGCACCAGCCACATTCGGGATCGACGCAGGCCGCGTCCCGCAACCGGCGGACCAGCCGACCGGCATCGGGGAACTGGTGCCGCACCCATGGAGGCATCACAGAGTTGCCCCCAGACACCGACATCCACGCCAGTGCGTACGCCAACGGCCAGCCCAGCCCCACCGTATCCCTGATTACTTCCAGGGTGTGGGTCCGACAGGCGTCGTCGGCGAGGCGAGTTCGGATAGCGTGGTGTGCCTCGAGGTCGGACGGCCTTGACATCTGCCGCAGAGACGAAAAGACCCTTTCGAAGCCCTCCCCCCCGTCCACCGTCGTCAGCCAATGCCAGGCCAGCAACAGGTCCGAAGGTGCCTTCGCAAACGCCTTCAGTTGGTCGGCGAAGACCTCCAACGTAAGACTGGCGTCCAGCTCCGGGTCGTTGATTCGGCCCCTTCTGAGCCCTCCGTCCTGGTAGTGCTTGACGAGGTGGTGATAGGGGTTCCGGGGAAAGGCCAAGGGATTGAGTCTGAGGGTGTCCACCGCTGGCACCTTCAATAGCCGCAATTCGGGGTTCGCGGCTTGGAGGTGCGGCAGATCGAAATCGATCAAATTGTGGCCGAGCAAGAAGTCTGCTTCAACCGCAAGGTCGTCCAGACTGGCCAGCGCCGTGGCGAGGTCATTGCCCTTTGAAGGGAAGGTCAGAGTCTGGCCGGTATCGGGTCGCACTCCGGCGAAAGCGTGGATACGGCGATCCTGAACTCCGACTTCAAGGTCCAGCGAGAGACACCGCGACAGCAACGGGCCGACGCCGTCACGCACAAGAGTGATCCCACCTTGAGAATCGAGGCAGCTCGTTGATCTCCGGGTCCTTTCCATGTACCGTCTGAGCCAACTTAATCTCGGCCGTTGGCGATCTGGACTGCCTCCCTTGGACGTACTTGTTCCGCGATGGTTTCCCCCGACTCGATCTCGGCCGCCCGCAACTCAAAGGTCTTCTGCAGGTTGAGCCAGAGCTGCGGCGTCGTCCCGAAATAGCGCGAGAGGCGAAGCGCGGTGTCGGCGGTCACCCCACGCTGACCCTTCAGGATAGCGGTGATCCGGTTGGTCGGCACTCTGAGAGCCCTAGCCATCGCGTTGGCGGACATGCCAAGCTCCTCAAGCTCTTCAGCCAGTATCTCGCCCGGATGTACCGGGCGCATACCATTGGTCACGTTCATGCCACTCTCCTTAACGGTGGTAGTCGACGATCTCCACGTCGAAGGGTCCATCGTCTCCCCAGCGGAAGCAAATTCGCCACTGGCGGTTGATTCGTATGCTGTACTGACCTGCACGGTCCCCTGCGAGGGACTCCAGCCTGTTGCGGGGGAGGCCGACCAGGTCTCTCAGGGACTCAGCGTTGTCCAGAACCGTCAGGCGGCGAGTTGCTTGGCCTGAGAAGCCTTGGAAGTCCTGGACAAACTCTCCGGCAAAGAACCGCTCAGTCTCCCGGTCTCTGAAGCCTCGAATCATTATAACGCCTTACGTAACGGGTACACAACATGATATACTGTATCGTGAACCTCTGACAAGGATAGCAACCTATTAGTAGATCGCACTCTGGGGGTTAGCGACTGGCTCGGTCTCTCGATGTGGTAATTGGGTACGTGACACACCCCGCAGTCTCTTAGTAAGGTTCGGGGTGCCTCTGCACGGGCAACGATACGTCTTCCCGCGGCACGGTTCGCCAATGAAGGCTGACGGCATCTGCCAAGCATGATTCCCTCGTAAAAACCCGTTTTGAGGAAGTTCCGGCGATTTAGCACATCTGAGCGCTGCCGTATGTTGGGGTAGTATACGGAACAGAGACTATATATTGTACCCAGGCGTGGGTACGTTTGTTCTAATTCGGCCTGCATAGACTTTTTACGAGAGAATCAAGCATCCATACAGGATGTTGGAGTGTGTGACGTGGGCGTTGGACTTGTGAGACCGTAGGCCGCAGGTGCCCGGTGTCGAGGGGGAGTTTCCTGGCCGATGTTGACTAGATTCTCTGGTAGATGATAAGGCGCTCGTACTCGGTTTCCCGTTGATGAGGACAGTTTTGTACGGTAGGGAGTGGGCATCGACATGGACTTCACATTCACGAACGAAATCAACCTGCTTGACCTCATTGGGCTCGTTGGTTGGGCCATAGGGCTTTTCGTTGGGGCCAGTTGGCTCAAACGCCGCTATGCCAACCGGCTGGAATCGGATCCTATGCGCATCTTCCAGTCAAACATAACCGACTTGGAGGCGATAGTTCGCATGATGGAGGACAGCGAAGCTCGATACTTTGCTCGCGAAGATGATGGCTCGGAAGATGCCCGGGCCAGCGTCAGAATCGCCAAAGTGATGGCTGACTACAGGATCCGAGACATGATCTATAGCGGCTGGTTGATCTCCTGCCGGGACACGCATCGGCGCAATGCAAACCCATATCTCCACGTCAGGCCCGTGCCTGGCCTATATGTCGTTGATCCTCGTTAACTGTATCAAAGGGTGTGACAGGCTAGGCTGGCGGACATGGACAAGGGACAGGAGGAGCAGTGGCACAGCTGTCCACCCAAATGGCCTGCACCAATGGATATGGTCGCTATGCGAAGGGCACATTGAACATTGAACAATGAGACCATCCCATGAGAATCAAACCCGCATTAAGGGTTGTGACGCACCCCGCACGCATGGTGTCGTCCAACTGTGCGTTGGCTTCAAGTCCACGTCCCAAGAGTACCTGAGTTCTTCGTGTCTAGTTTGTGCTGCGAATGTTGGTCCAAGGTCCAGAACAACGCGTGCAGGACCGCCATGACCCCTCTCGAAATCCTCTGCTCTGCCACACCCCCATAATACCGTGGGCGGGGGCCTCGCTATGCTCAGAGAGCCCCCTAGCCACATCTCAAAGATGGTACCACCTACCATCCACTTCGGCCCACTTGGTGAGGATCGAACCGATCCTTCGGGCCTACTTAGGGTCGCAAGCCACATCTGGAAGACTGACTTCCCCACCTACCATCCGTGTCGGCCTACTACCCGGTCACGTCGCATCAGCGTCCCTGCGTCCCGACGCGTCACGCTACAGGAATTGAGAGACCTTGGTGCGTCGATAGGTTGCCGAGCCACATTTCGAAGATGGTGGTATCTACCGTATGCGTTGGTGGGCCCTCCTTGACGGTTAGCAGCAACCCAACTATCAGTCTCCCCGGATTCTGCGCGCTGCCGGTCTTTGTGTTGAATTGGCTGCCATACGAGGCGAATGCAGCTTGAGGTCATCACGGCTCCATTGATGGCATATCAGCAGCGCGATTCTAGCCCTCCTTCCGCAGCTAGTTCTGCTCCCCTTCCGGCGAGAAGGGATCCTGCTCACTAACCAACGCCTGTGACTCCACGATGGACAATCCCCGACTGGTCTTGTCGCCCCAGAGACTCTTTACGTACGTGAGCACTTCGATTATCTGCTCATGGCTGAGCCGGTCACCAAATGCCGGCATGGCACTCTTGAAGCCCGGATAACTAGGGTCTTCCAGCATCTTTCCGCCCTGGCTGACAATTTCGTACAGGAGGCCGTCCGCATGGTGCCAGGTGTGGCCATCGCCATTCAGAGGCGGCGGCGGCAGGGTGCCATCCGTCTTCCTGACATGCCAGTCGGGCTGACCCTCGCCATCGGCTCCATGACAGGCAGCACAATTTGAGGCGAATATCTCCTCGCCAGTAGGGGCAACCTCCACTGTTGAAGTGTTGCCGGGTGCTGGTATGTCTTCGCCAGGAGAAGACGAGCAGGCAACCAACAAGACTGAGGCGAGCACCAGTATGGCAAGAGCGGCAAAGGACAGTTTGAGTTTCACGGTGCTGACCTTACTTTACGGTTACAGGTAGTTGCCAGTCGAGCGACATGCAACTATCTCCCATCTCTTGGGCAACCTCGGCCCCCATTATGCAATCCGCGTGTAACTTGGGCGTTACACAGAGCCCCTAGCCACATCTCGAAGATGGTACTACCTACCATCCACGTAGGCCCATCTGTGAGGGATCGAACCGGCTATCAGGGTTGAGGTGGCACGCCCACCTGTCGATCCGCCTGACCTTACCCGGTCGCATCCAAATCGACCGCCCACGAGTACTGCAGCTTTTGGTGTCGATTGAGAAATGGGGATGGTATAGCGTATGAGAGCGTCGCCGGGAATGACGATGATCTCTTTGACGAAGGACTCAATGAAGGACCTGCGCTCGGTCAGCTCGCTCTCTTGGAGGAAGTCCTTCATTGAGTCCTTGGCGTAGGCGGAGATAGTCTTCACGTCGTCCAGGTGCGCCCTGCGCTGGGAGAGGATTGCCCTGGCGCGCCGCCGCATCCTCAAGACGCTCCTTCCGCTCCCGGTGCTCTTTGACCCTGTCTGAGGCGTCGGCGATGTCAATGTCGGACGTCTCGATGGCGTTCCAGATGCGGCCCAGCCGGCGCTTCACGTCCTCAAGCTCCGTGGCGATGGTCTCCAGCCTCTTGCGCTGCTCGCTGGCTATGCCGTCCATCTCCTCGTCCACCGCCCTCACCAGCTCGGTGATGCTCCCCTCGGTGAGGATGTTGGAGCGAATCTTGTCGACGATCATCTGCTCGAAGCGGCGGGCGTTGAGCCTGGGGGTAACGCAGGCGTTCTTGCCGCGTTTCATGATCGACTGGCAGACGTAGTAGGAGAACTGGCCGCTCTTGGCGTCCTGGCCTGAGAGCGCCCTGCCGCACGCCTTGCACTTGACCAGACCGCTGAGCAGGTAGGTGCTTCCGACCCTTCGGGGATGGGACCTCTTGGGAGCACGGGCGCGCATCAGCTTGCCGACTCGGTTGAACTGGGCCTTCGTGATGATGGCGGGGAACGCCTTCTCCACCCGCACCGGCTCGGCGTTGTCCTTTGCCTTCGCGCCCCAGACCAGGGTCCGCGGTTTTTAATAGACACAAAAAACTGCGGTACTCGTGGGCGGTTGGTCTAAGAGAAGGCTGAAGTGACAACAGTTGAGGATGTTCGATCCCTCGTATGCGGGCCTGATTGGACGGTAGGCAGTCCCATCTTTGAGATGTGGATGGGCCTGGAAGCTTCCTAGGGTCTGCCAACTTACAATCATGACTATGACAAGTGGGGATGGGCGGCGGCAACGTCTCGACCGATTGGCTCAACAGAGTAGCTGCTGAGAGGTTCATTTCCTGAGGTCCCAACCGAAATCGCCAAGACGGGCCAGCAAACGAGCAAAGCGAAGGGGCCACAGGGTGCAATCCCTGTGGCCCCTTCGCCATGGCTTGAATTCTATCCTCCTCTTGGAATTACCGTAGGAGGCGGCTCCTCTGGTGTGGTAGTTGTACTAATGGCAGGCAGAACCGCAATAGTCGTTACCGCGAAGAGCACTCCCGCCACAACCGCTACGATACCGAGCACGTGACGTACTCCCCCGTACTTTCTTCTCACCACCGTAATCCCTACGATTAGCAGTATTGCAGAAGGCGGTGTCATCATGAGAAGCCAAACCCATGCGGCCATTGCTTAATCTCCCTCCCAGGCTGGGCGAACCTGCGGACATTACCTGCGGGCGGAGGACGTGACGCTTCAGGGTCCCGCTGCCTTAATGATCGACCAGCTTGGGTTGCCGTCCGTAGCCGAGTTATTGGGCAGGCGGGTTAGGCCGGAGCCGTCCGCGTTCGTCACGTAGATCTTTGCTGGCTGTCTCGCTCGTGATTATTCTACCATAGGCTCTTTGCTGACGACCTCGACCAGCCGGTACTGTCCTTTCTTCATAACTACCCTCAATCTGTACACGTATCCTTCCTCGTATTCGAACCCCTCGACCTTGCGGTAGGTAACCACGCCGTTTATCACTAGCGACCTCCTCGTTTCCGGTCCAACGGTCACCAGCATATCTTCGGGTATCCCTTTGGTGACGACACGACGAGGCGATGGGCTATGTTTGGTCAGCCACAGGTAGATAGCTACAGAGAGGGCTATGCAACTGAGGACGATTGCCAACATCAACAGTGCTGTATCCATTATGTTTCCTACGTGAAACGGCCCCAGCGATTAAACCGGAGCCGCGAGGTTAAGACCGACCGCTGGCAGTCGAGCACACGGGCAGTAGCTTTCAAAAGCCCGTTTACGGACATTTACTTACCTTCCGGCTATTCGATGTAATCCCACCGTATGTGTTGCCGTCCGGACCTAACATCCAATGGGCGCTGATGGCCCTATAACGCCCGTTCTCGCAGGGGCCATGTGTTGTTACTTCAATGCTGTACGCGTTGTACCGGTATCGGAAACCTCCGGACCCCAAGGTTCCAATCCGAAGCAGATCCCCAGAAAACAATGCGTTTTCTTGTAGAGTTCGGTCTCTACAGCGGGGTGCGAGGGAGGAGGGCACAGATTCAGAGTCAGAATGATAGTTGGGTTTGGAACATTACTCCGGCTATTGTTGTCAATCAGCGAAAGTGGGACAGAATGGGACCCGAGAAGGTCAACGTTATGAAAGGGTTTGGGCGAGCTCCCTTAGGGTGCTGCTGTAGCGCCTTCTCCGCTCGAAGGTGCGGCACTGCTACTCGAGACCTGCTCGCCCTGCAATCCCCAACTACGTCAAATATCTGGCCCCCCTCGGAGGGGCCGAGGAGTTCGAGGTACTCTTCACGCTGACAGCCCAACTGTCGCACGGCAGAAGCACAGCAGCGTCATGGGCAGGACATCAACCCGCAACGAACAGTTGTCGTTGTTCAGCGTCCCCTGTTACCCTTGTCCCTGCGTCCCTGGTCATCAAGGTATCTCCACAGCTTGCGGGCTCCCGCAAACAACCCCGCTACGAGGAATACCCCGACCACTGACATCCAGATTAAGGTTTCCATACCACTCCTGATTGACTGGGAGCGAGGAGGCGGGGCTTGCCACTGACCGTCACGGGCGCGAGTGCGCTCTACTCATAGCCCAAGTACTCCCAGGCTAGCTCGCATTCCAAGTCAGCCGGCCAGGGAGGCAAGCTGGAACCGGTGCATACTGCGAGGAACACATAGGGCATCACTTGATATCCCCTCGCGGCCGCCGTTGCGGTGGTCGTGTGCCCGAATGGACTCAGAGGCACGCGGTGATCGTACTCGCCCCGCACTGTCGAGTAAATCAGAGTTGGGCCACTCAAACTGCTACCGTCGTAGACGCATTCGTCCACGTAATAGTAGAACGGTGGCGATGGGAAATGATTGCCCCAGCAACTCCCTGCCCGGTTGCTCCCATCGAACACAGCCCCTCCGCCGGTGAAGTTTGCCATCTTGAAGTCAACTTTGGACCGTGTCTTCGTCAGGTCGTCTATCGATTGAAAGCCGACGACCTTCGCAAGAGCATCGACTCTCCACTTATACCCTTCGGCGTCGGCGTCGGCGTCACTGCGCTCCTCCTCTGCCTGTCTGGGGACGAGCTCTTTGACGACCAGGTTGCAGGTTCCTTCTTCTATTCCCACTCGTACCTTGCTCACGTCGCCTGACATCTCAATCCTGACGTCTGGGATACCGCATTCACCGGCCAATCCGGTTCCTTCGTGTATCACGTCGCCCTCCGCGACCCCGGTTCTGGGGTCTTGGCCTTCAACCGTGATCTGGACGCTCGAACTTTCTCCTGGGGGCCTGTCCCCACCCCCGGCAAGTACAACCCCCGAAAGCGCAAGCATGGTGAACAACATCAGCCCTACCATGAACCAGAACTTCATTTTCATACTGTTACCTCCTTAGGTACTTGACCGAAGGCTATGTCAAAATGGCATATAGCATTACGACATTACCGACCCTACGTGTGGCGCAAAAGCTCGAAAGCTGTTAGATCAGGCCATGGTACTTCATAGCATGTTTCCCCTCGTTTGTCAAGTCCCACTTATTCTCTCCGGACTTTAGGTACAGGTTGATAGCCTCCCTAGGAGTTAGCATATTCATGCCCATATGAGGGCGCACAGTGTTATAGGTACCGCTGATACCAGGTATTCAACTCCAGGTGGTCTCCAGAATGCCGCTCTAACCAGAAAAAGGCTTCCAGAATCATCCGGATAACCTCTTGCAGCATCTTGTCCGTCCACGTCGGTATGCCCAGAGGACGGGTTCCCCCATTTGGCTTGGGAATGTTGACCCGTCTAACTGGCGTCCACCGGAACCGCTCATACCGAAGTTCCTCGATAAGTCGGTCGATTTTGGCCAGTGACATGCCGTCCACGGTCTCTGCGGTGGTTCCCTTGGTCATCGCCCCCCTGGTTTGAGTAGAGATGGCCGTAGGCCCTCAGGTAGAGTTCCCGGTTGCAAAGCAGCCGATAGATGTTCTCCAGCGGCAATTCTCTTTCTCCGCGTTCGCGTGTGACGTTCAATACAGTTTCGGCGTTTTGCATTATGCATACCTCCCTGTCGTATTCCGTCGAAACCACCTGCCCTCCTTCGCCATGTACCGGGCTTTCCCCGGCTCGGACTACTACGAGGGCTCCGTTGCCATAGGGGTCTCCCCCCGTAGGCAATCCCGCGTTCCGTTTGACTTCGGGGATTGGGCTTTGCTAGTATTCACGTACATCCACCAGAGGAGTACTGCCATAAAGACGGCACTCGTGGTCTTGGTAGTGGTGGTCGGATTTGCTCTAGTAGTGACTCTGGCGACACCTGTGTCTTTTCTTGTGTTGAACAGGTTTGGGTTGGCAGAGACTTGGGTCGTTGGAGCCTTATTTTCCTCCTTCATATTATTTTGGTCCGTTGTGCTGTTCATGGGATTGGTGTTGGCTGCCGTCGTCGTAGTGGGGTGGCGCATTCTCAAGGTGAGATGCGTTACGTTTGGAAGCGACGGCGGGAGCCGTGGCTAAGACCGTGGTGGCTAGAGCGCATCCAGATTAACCAGGTCCCCGTTGTCTTCGACACAGGACGTTCTAGCGCGACTTAGGTGCCCCGTTCGTTCCCTTGAATGCCCACATTGGCCATCGTTCGCTCACCGGAGGTGCGCTGGCCACGAGTACCGGCCAGTGCAATGAGCGGCGCCGGGTTTCAAGCGTTTTACCGGCGGGTGAAATCAGACACCGACTGGGAACTGGGGTTCAGGCAATCAAGCTTTCACCGTATCGCGCGGGCCTTGCGGAACCAGCCCTACAACGCTTTCAGGCTGTAGCCGCTTTACCGAAACTGGCTTTAGTACCTCCGACTGGATAACAATCCCGTAGACGGTGTGGGGGCGTTTGCAGCACGGTGCCCGCGAATGGGTATCCCTTGCGAATGTGCTTCAATAGGCTGAGTTGCTAGGGCATGTGGCAGTGAAACTCTTGTTGAAGGTTACAAACTGACCAGAAAGGAATGGAAACAACATGACTAGACGAATCGAGTACGCTTTTCTTTTCGCGGTATTGGCGCTTGCGTTGGCTGCCTTCTGTGTTTTCTCTCGCGTAGCACTTGCTGATGGTTCCGGCAATGAGAACACCGCTAATGAATCCTCAAATCATCAGGCTACCGGCGATCAGGGGGCTGGCGACGAAGGCTCCGGTGAAGAGGGCTCCGGCGACGAAGGCTCCGGCGACGAGGGCGCTGGCAACGAAGGCCAAGCGTTGGGGTTTTCGCAAGGTCAGGAAACTGAGATCCAGGTTGGTTCTGTCGTTGGCAGTGCCACGCTTCGAGACTCAATGTGTGTGATCCACACTCCTATCAAGATCGGGGCACGCGTGCAAAATGGAAGTAGCCCTCTTGCGATTAGCTGGCGTTTCGATGAACAGTGCAGGGCTGTCGTTTATGACATTCAACCAATTTCAGAAGCCGAAAACACGCTAGCGCATACAGCACCGGCTGAAAACGGACAGTTCATTTCTCCTGTCCCAGGTTTGGTGCCTAGCGGCGGCGAACCGATGGCCACAGAGGATACCGGAGTCGACTCCAGCTCTCGCGAAGAACGTGCGGGGTGGGTCGGCTACACTATCCTCGAACAGTTTGATGTGCCTGCGACTTACGTGTACGCCCATCTCTATTACTGGGAGGAAGATGACTCGGTATCGGGTGGCCATAGCCCTTACGCTTACTGTTGGAACTCATGGTTCCCGGGCTGGACGATTGAAGACTGTTCCTCCACATACTATCCGCATGGACCGGACTACGTGTGGATAGAGGTCGAAGGGGAGTTTCAGAACGATCTGAACATCGAGTATACTATGTACGCGCAGTGGTACGGCACTGCATACGGCTATTCGTACACATGCGACTTGACCGAGGGAGCCCTGCCCATATTTTGGGAAGAGGTCTGTCGGGGCGGGAAAATTCAGCAACCGTAATAGATCTGAACGGGCTGAATTACGTTGGCTAGATTTATCAGACACTTGGAGCAATTGACGCTCGTAGGCAGTGGGGCGCTAGCACTTGCGGTCAGCGTAGGCCTCTTCGTCTCCCTGCTAGTCCGCCCGACAGCAGAAATAAACCTCCTTAACATGGCGACGCTGGTGCTAGCGTCCGCCGCGGGCATCGGACTGATCCTCAGGCCCAATAGCCCCAAGTGGCTGATCCCAGCGAGTCTTTGTCTTTTGTGCTCGGTGATCCCGACTGTATTCGGAGCAGTTTTCGTGCTGTACGCTGCTCCCGTCACATTACTTCTAGCCGGGGTAGGCTTGAAGGTTTTCCGTACCCTAGCCGGAGTACATGTTCGATGAAGTGTTGTGGTCGGGCGGCGGACCCCACAGCTAAGCTCTTCCAAGCGTGTAAAGGGCGGAGTAATAAAGGAGTCGCTCAGGCCACCCCGGCTTAGCCCACACGACAAGTCTCTCACACGATGGTCGCGCTTGTGCGGACGTTGCGGTTGTAATGCCCCAATATCGTCAATTATCTTCGTGAGAGATTAGGAAACAGTCAAACCAACCATGGGTTTTCTTAGACGTTGATGGTATCGCCAGAGGCGTCTACACGTGCACCCAGACCTATAGGGAGCGCCTCTAGGTCTGGGCGCCCAAGAACTCGCTCTATACAAGCTTTGCTACCGCCAATGTAGGTATCCAAAGAATCTATTTCGGTTGCAACGCACCAGGCCCGGTCTTCTGGCCACCAAATGTTCGGCGATTGCCCCCATCTTCCCCCAACATGCTTGTAAAACGACATGATGCTGTCCAGAGGGCCACAAAAGACCAAGTACTCCTCCCTGCGTGGAACTTTCAACTTAGCTACCCTCTTGAAGTAGCGGTCATCAAGGAATCCATAGCCGTGCCAAAGGGAGAAATAGCAGCGTTCGGGTGTGGAAGTGAACCCTTTGAGGACACTGATCAGAACCTGGCACTCGTCCTCGGGTAGCATCCCATAGAACGGGATGCGGCCCCACGAAGGTTTTTCGTCTAAGTGTACGTCAAGGTTTGCGATTCGACAGAACTGCATCTGTGGATGAACGACTTTCCCGTTCCACGACGCCACAGTGGACCACCTCACCTGTTCCCAACTTCGGTCAGCTTTCCAGAGTTTGGCCGGGTGAAAGACTCGTGCGTAGGCTTCAAATCCCTCTGGGACTAGAGATCCTACGAACCTTCCCTTCTCTGAAGCCCAGTCTCCAAGCCGCTCCTTGATCCAATTGGCCGGGTAGGGAGCGTTCATCAACTCGACACCGTCGGGTTGATGGTTCTTGCCCTGCGGCTGCCTTTGCCCTACAGATACCAAGTCGAGCACACGGGCAGCAGCTTTCAAAAGCCCGTTTACGGACAATTACTTACCTTCCGGCTATTCGATGTAATCCCACCGTATGTGTTGCCGTCCGGACCTAACATCCAATGGGCGCTGATGGCCCTATAACGCCCGTTCTCGCAGGGGCCATGTGTTGTTACTTCAATGCTGTACGCGTTGTAGACGGTATCGGAAACCTCCGGACCCCAAGGCTCCAATCCGAAGCAGAACCCCAGAAAACAATGCGTTTGCCTATAGAGTTCGGTCTCTACCCAAATTTCGGGCACTTCGAACCCGTTTGGGCATACCGTCCTGGCGTGTACATTAACTACCCAAGGTCCTTCGCTGTCGGATGCATGGGGATAGTCCGTCTGTCCGTAGCAACCCCAAGGGTTGTCGACCAGGTCACGCGCATAATCCCCACCTGGACCCACGAGTGCCCCCAGTTCTGTAACTGGAGGAGCATCTGGAAGTCGCTCCCTCAGCCTTTCCATTTGCTCCACAGTAGCAACAGTGAACTCCCCTAGCCTTGGTGATTCCGCAAATACATTGGATGCTCCTAGAGTCGACAACACCACTGCCAAAATGAGGGTAAACGTTACACGGCTAAATATCCTGCTCATGCCAAGTGCCTCCTCTTGTTCTCTCCTCCGACTGGTGTCTTGCAGCTCGGACTCCTAGCGCCCCGCGCCGACCGGCTCCTCCTCCCGCTCCTGCTCCATGTCTAGCGCCCAATCGAACAGGGACGCGGTTGTGGGCTGGGGCTTGCGGCCCCGGCCCTTGGGCTTCAACGGCTCCTCGGCCATGAACTCGGCCCACGAGAGAATCGTTCTACTCGCCGATAACGGCCGTACAGCTTATTCTGCCCAAGCTGGGTCCCGGTATCGGTATGAGGGTACCCCCTTCGCCTGGGGGCCGATACAGGGACAGATACGCCGGTTGGGCCTCCAATGTCAACTCCCGTGCGTCTTCAAGCGCGGGCCAACAGACGAGTGTTTGATCCCCATGCCACCACCATATCTGGTTGGAGACGCCACCGGACGCAACCTGCACCACGTAGTGGTGGCCAGCATTGTCTCTGACACTTCTAAACCCCTCCCACTGCCGGACAATCCCCGGCTGTTTCGCGGAGGACCATCCCTTGGGAAGGCGGAATCGGACTCTTACACGGACAGCAAAGCCAAGCTCCAGGATATCGATCTGCTGTACCTTTACGTGGAGAAGACCTTTTGAGCGAGTGTGCACCTTCGGACGTATCGAACGGAGTGAGGAGCCGTTTGTTGCAGAGAGCACGAGATCTCCCATTGGGAATGCTCCCTGTAGGAGATGTTCCAGCACGAGCCGAGAGGAAAGGGACAGACGGTGGTCCTGAAGCCACCGCGCCGGGTCTGTGGAATCTGGAAGCCTCAGCAGATCGGCGAGGAGCGTATCCGGTCCCGGATCGACCTGAGAGCGGCTTGGGGAAGTCTCCGCCGGCAGACTAATCTTCCGGCGAAGCCGCGTCAGAGCATCCACAAGATGGCGATGCTCTGACGGGCCATCGACGATATCGCCCCTCTGCTTGGGAGCGCCCCAATCCTCATCCGATCGAAGCAGTGGGCCATACATGGCGCCATACTTGTCCTGTAGGGATTGATGCACCTGCCGTTCTTGCTCGCTTGTGAGCATACCGGAGACAATTCTGTTCTGGGCGCCGTACATCATTCCAGCCATGTCCAAGCTCTGTTCGATGGCCAGCAGAGCTACGGCAGCGCCCCTTTCAGCCTCAAGCCACCGCAGAACATCAACGCTCTCCGACAAGCTGAGCAGTTCGCGTAGCACCTCCCGTGAAAGGTCGCCTTCCGGCCACGACAATCGGGTGCCCGGCCTCAAATTCCTGAGGGCCGTCATTCGATCCTGTAGTCCGAGTTCCCGTCCAACAACGGTGTCATATGTGAGAACCTGGGACATTTAAGGCCTCGGCAGTAAGTATATCCAGGCCGTGTCCGAGCCAATAAAGACCGAAAGCACAGGCAGGCTGTCTGGCTCCACCATTTAGCAGGCGAAGAGCAGCCAGAGTGGTGCCCCAATCCTAAGGAATCAGAGTTGCACAGTTAGCTGAAGGGGCTGTGCAACTCTGAAGTGGCCCTTGTTTAAGTCACCCAAACGACATCAGTAGGGGTACCCGCAGCGGTGCAGACGCCACCCCAAACCAAGGTGCTTGTGGCGGAGGTGATTATTCCCCATATCACACCTGGCCCGGTATATACAGCTTGATCGTCTTGCCAATAGCTAGAGAATATCCAACTATCGCTCCCACTCACGTAATGGCCTCCGCCTGTATACAGGTTGTGGGCACTTCCTGAATATGATGCACTGAACATCGGCCCTTGACTCGATGTGATTATCGTTTGCCAGTGGAGAAATCCACCCCCGCTATTGAATAGGTTCAAGGTAAGCGAGCCGCAATTTCCGACCACGGTTCCGTACGGCTCTACCTCTTCGTCTCCATCCACGGTTCCGTTTCCATATCCACAGAGATTCCGATCAGCAAGCTCTCGACGTATCTCGGGCGTATCCGGAGTTAGCGAGCAGTCAACTGTCAGAGACACCGCTATAGTGTCCACTGGCTCATTCGGAGCCTGATCCGCATCCGAAGCGTCATCCGCATAGACGGTGCCAAGGAACACCGTCAGAGCCAGGATGACTACGCCTACTACTGGAACAAACCTCCTCAGTACAGTGTATGCCGCCACGATTCGCCCTCCTTTATATAAATGGCGTCGTGCTTGCATATTGTATCACGCCCATCGTTTCTCTGGCGAAGGACTGACAAGAAACCCAGCTTCGGTGCCGGTATCATGCAAGGCCCCGCTCTGGCTTGACGAGCGGACAGCAGGATGGGCTTCACACATAGCAGATCGACCCCCTTGCCCGATACTTACGGGCTAAGCCTGAACAAAAGAAGGCCACACACATGGACAAGCAGCTACTGCGAAGCCCCCGCTGAGTCCTCCCCCTCTCCATTCACGATCTTCCTCCTAGGGCCATCATCAGGTCGTCCTCATCGTCACCAAACACCGCCAGCCGTCCTCGGGCAGCTCCTCTCCGCAGCTAGCCAGCTCTGGAGCTTCTTGGCCACCAGCTTGAGCGCGTTAGTTCGAAGGGTGCCCCTGTAGGCCATGAACGCCACTTCCACCGGCCGGGTCTGCTCGATGCGCCAGGATCGGCGCGACGCCTGCCGCATCGTGTAGATACGACTTGACGGTAGACAGCACCACCTTTGAATTGCGGGTGGTTCTGTGAGCCGCATAGGGTCCGTTACCTTACAATTATGATTCCCTCGTAAAAACCCGTTTTGAGGAAGTTCCAGCGCTTTAGCATATCTGAGCGCCACCGTATGTTGGGGTAGTACACGGAACAGAGACTGTATATTGTATCCAGGCAAGGGTACGGTTGTTCTAATTCGACCTGCACAGACTTTTTACGAGAGAATCAATTATGATAGGTCGGCGCATTGCTGGCGGCGACACCACCTGTGTCCACAGACAGCGGAGGGCTCGTAGCCCGGCCTCTCTTGGTAAATTAGCCCAGAGTCAGTCCGTTACGACTTCCAAGGAGTTGAGGACGAAGACCTCCTCTGCCTTGCACGAGGGACTGGGTGGCGAGACAAACTGAGGTTCTCGGGTTGCGGTCGCGCCGCCGGGAACGATCTGGTCACCGTTTCGCAATGACACCATCGTAGCGTCTTAAGTATAGGTGAATCCAACGCCCAGGTTGACAAAGCATCAGGATTTGTGATAATTGATAAAATCATAATATATGGGTGGCATGGTCTGATTCCCTCGTAAAAACCCGTTTTGAGGAAGTTCAAGCGCTTTAGCACACCTGAGCGCTAGCGTATGTTGGGGTAGTACACGGAACAGAGGGTATATATTGTACCAGGCAAGTGTACGGTTGTTCTAATTCCACCTGCGCAGACTTTTTACGAGAGAATCATGGTCTCGGTCCCCGAATAGAGAGGCAGGCTGCCAACCGACCAGAATTCATAAATATCTCAATGGATTCGGCAGGAGGAAGCTATGAAGACAAGAAAGTGGGTCTTGATCGGGGCTGTCCCGGTTTTTTTGATAGTTGCGGTGATTGCCCTAGCTGCCGGTACGGCTGCGGGTGGGTCTGATTCAACACCGCCACCTCCGGAATCTCGGCCATCTCCGCCACCGAATATACCGGAACCCCGTTCAACCCAAGACGGTCTGAGCAGCGAGGAGCGCAATGAGATCAAAGCGCGGCGTGGCACACCGTCATGGGGGTCGCACACCGCAGGAACGGTAATCGAGATTGCGGGCCGACAAGTTCAGTTGCCCACAGATGTGTACGTGGAGGGGATAGTCGATCACGTGTTGTGCGTCGAGGGTGAATCCTGCCCGAATACACCGATATATGGGCTTCGGCGCGGAGATTCTCGCGTGGGCATCGAGGAGCACACCGGGCAGTTCGTTCCTGGGTCGTCCGACTCCGACTTGGCAGCGTTCGACTTCATTCAGGAAGCGTTGCGATGAACACCAAACGGAAGGCCACAGCCGCGGTCCTGTTCATATTGATGCTAACTGTAGTGTCCGTTGGTGTCGTTGTCGCCCACCATAACGGTCTCTATCTGAACTACGATTCTGGGAAGCAGAAAGCACAGGCTGGCAAGGAGAACTACGCTCATCTTTGGTGGGTGCAGTACGATGCGAACATGTACTGGAAGGCAGACAGCCCGTTGCGTTCTGACGTCATGAGTGCCATCGATGACTGGACAGCCGAGATTCCAGAGCTAACGTGGATAGAGCGCCCGTCGGACTACGACATAGAGTTCAAACTAGGAGATTGCCCGTTTAGCTCAAGTGCTCCTGCATGCGTACATGGACGTACTTTTTCAAACGATTTCTGGGCAGACGCCAACTACCAAGATACGGCCCAAGTATGGGTTCAAGACCGATCCGATTGGGGTGTAGGCAGCCGACAGGCAGCAATCTCCCATGAGCTTGGCCACCTGTACGCATTGCACGAGGGATATAACGACTCCTCTCGCACGTGCAACGGTTCTCGTACGACAATTATGGATGGGATGAAGAGGAACGCTAACAACAAGATCGTGCATTGCGATGGACTGACTGGTCCGAACGCTTCTGATGGCAATGACGTTGAAGACTTCTACCACACTGGCGACACGGGGAGCATGACCGCGAGCTCCTCTGGCACAGAGGCCACCTTCACTTGGAAGGATCAAACGTGGGCCGAACAGGAGTATGAGGTCAAATTCTTCTGGTGGAACCAAACGGAGGAGGAGTGGGAGTTGTTCACACGCCGCTCCCGCACTAGGGACGTGGGCGTGCACGTGCCTACCAGCAGTTGCTCATCAAGTGCCGGGTGTGACGACCGAACGCTCTCCGAAACCATCGACAGGGTCGTCTACGATACACCTGCCGCTTGGTACATCATGTGTGGATGGCCATATTTCGAGAAGTACCGCGACCACGGTACGTGGCGATGTTCGCCAATAGTGTATGTGAATTGATTTCACCAACGGCAGCCCAAAAGAGTCTCGGGTTGAACCCACACTTGACCGCTGGCTCCACAGGGAAGAGGGGGCAGCAGTTGGTAGCCTTGGCAGGCGGAAGCAATGGAACGGCTAGCGCCTTCTGTAAGGTCCGTCCCCGTACACTTCGGTCAGGACTTAGAGATAGAGGAGGGAGTTGGAAAAGGTCGGCAAGTCGATCTCCTACTCTTCCGGGCTCTTCAGACCAGATGACCGCTTCCTAGCCTCTGCACTTCTTGTCCCATTGAGTTTCATTGGGCTTGTTATAGGTCCTTATCCGCCCGACAGCTAAGGATTCCCTTACTCAGCCTGGCCTGAAACGTAAAAAGGGCCGCATACAGAGCCTGTCTCACAAAGCCTCCTGCCTGGTTTCGCGCTACAGGGGTCAGACCGATTCTAGCGTCTTATGCTATGACTAGGTTAGGAATGCGTCAGAGAATATATGCCAGCGGAAGCCGGCATCCAGAAATCGACGACCTTGAGGGGTCAGACTTCTGAGACTGGCTCATATATAGGCGGCTCAGGGCAGCCACCGTCTTTCCGATGGCTGCCCCTTTACTTCTGGAGCGTCCCGCGCCGACCAAGCCCTCTCCTGCTCCAACGGAACATTGGGAGGGTCGCTGGCTTCTGTTTGCCGCCGGCTTGAGCTCCTCGGCCATGGTACTGCTGCGGCTCCGGGGCCTCGGCTGTGGCCGTTCCCGTTGACCGGGGCAGGCGCATGGCCGTTCCCGTTCCCGTTGGCGTGGTGGCCGTTCGCCAGCACCAGCTCGACCGTCGGCCCGATGCCGTTGGCGTGGTGACCATTGGTCCCGTTGCCAACCTCTACGGCCTCCGGCTCGACCTCGACGACCTTCCAGCCGTCGTCCACCAGGAACTCTTCCGAAGCGGGGCGTCCCTGGCCTGGGCGAGGACATCCTCCACCGTCTCGGCGTCGTCCTCCTCACCGCTGACGATCTTGCGGGCCAGGGCCATCATCAGGTCGTCCCCCGTCGCCGTATGCGGCCACTCGGGCAGCTCCTCTCCGCAGCTAGCCAGCTCTGGAGCTTCTTGGCCACCAGCTTGAGCGCGTTAGTGCGCAGGGTGCCCCTGTAGGATGAGCAGATGCGCCAGGAGCGACGCCTGCCGCAAGATCTGACTTGACGATAGACAGCAATGAGATGCCTCCAGCAATCTATGCGGACGGCATAACCGTCAGGGGTTGGAGAGGGCCTCACGTGCTAATATTTATACGGATGGAGACAAACAGGCGGCGGATACAGCGGAGACTGGAGCGGGAAGGTTGGTACCTGACCGACACGGCTCAAGCCATGACATCTACAGGCATCCGCGCATTAACCGTGCCACGCCACCTGATACTCTCCACAGGTATGGCCCGCACTATCGCACAGAATAGGAGGGATGCCATGATTCGATATCCAGCATTGCGGACCGCGCCGAGGGAGCCTATGGCGGAGATGGCGTGCCACACGGTAGATGAGGCCCTTCTGAATGCCGAGGACGTGCTCCTACGCGATTGAGTCCGAGAAGGATCGGGGAAGAACTTGCGGCCCCCAGCCCGTTCCAGTCCGTCGAAACACCACAAGGGAACCTGCTGGTCTCCATACCGCTGATCCGGCCTTCGGGCAAGAGTGTCCGGGCTGGCCTGACACTGGAAGAGGACGTCGCAGAGTTTATCGACAGCGAGGCCCGTCGGCGTAGCATGACTCGTAAGGCATATATTACGTGGATACAGGCGCATTGCAGCGATGGGGGGATAAACCGGCCCGCGCAGACCTTAGAGCGGCAGGCCCGATGCCAGATCCGAGAGCCGGAGGAGGATGGAGATTCCACAAGCGTAAACCAGAGGCGATGACAAGCAGATGTACGGTCTGGAGTAAAGCGCCATACGGTGTCTACGCCGTGGACATGGGCATCTTGTTCGAACCCAATCTTAAGCGACCGGCAAGCTTCAGCCTGGAGATCCCAAGCAAAGCCGATGAGTCCTATTCTATTGACGCGTCCGATTCAACCAGGGGACAACCGATGCATAGTCGGTCACGTGGCCCAAGACAAGAACGAGATTGCCGACAACACCCGCAAGCATCGACTAAGTTTGCGCATGCTGGTTTTGGGGCGAGGCCAGTAGAGAGCGAACAGAAGGGGGACAGATGTGCTACTGAGCCTGTCCCCCTTTTGTCGACTCCCAACCCAATGGACAGCAAGAAACGAAACCTTGATTCACCGGCTTGCTGTGGTATAATTGGCATCTGTAGGATTAGCATATGAAAAGAACTGCGATTGCTTGTCTTGGAATCGTCCTGGTCATTTCCATGGTCATCCTCGTCGCCGCCGCCTCGCCCGAGAAGCAACAAGACCCGGTGTCCCAACGGGCACCGACCCATCTCATGGCGGCTACGGAAACGGTGACTGACCCTATCCGGATTGAGCCCCGCGCATCCAATCATACTCAGAAGGCCCCCGGACTGGAAGTCGGTGTCGCGGAACCCCACCACTTACCGGTCTTTGATGCCGATTATGACGACAGTTGGGTAGCGAATGTTCCTGATGAGATAGGCGGGTACAGGGTTCTTTACATCATCACCCCTAAGAGCGTGGCATGCAGTCCCGAGCCAGTGATATTGCTGCAAGCGCCACAGGAGTCAATGGACGAGTTTCTGTCGGCCCCGCCTGACTCGAACTCGTTGAGCGCAGCCATCCGATCGATCCCAGGGGCTCCCTCACATTTCAATCTGAGCTTTGGCGGTCCTATCGACCGGGAGGCATTTGAAACGAGAATTAAAGAACGGAATGAGTTGGCGGTTAATAGGGGGTGGTGCACTCGCTTCGTGGACCCCGATGGGCGAGCCACCTCCGAGTAAGTTCAGATCCCAGCCACAGTTAGGTCCCGGCCTCTCCTCTGGACTGCCAAGACTTGTGATAACAAGCAACAGCCGCACAAGAGGCTAGGCGGGGACAGCCACCGTACTAAGGCGATGGCTGCCCCCGTTGCTTCAGGGTCAGCTTCCTGCGCTCACGATCTCTTCCTCGCTTTCCCGTCCCTTTACCAGGCTCAGCGTCCCTCGAACTGCGAAATCGACGATGGCTTCGGTTTCCGGTTGGGTTGTTTCTACAGCACGTCCGCCATGAATTTCGCCCAGGAGAACAGCGACCGCTCAACCTCAGCAGCCTACTGTCATGGCCGCTTACCACACAAATGCAAAAAACGTCCATATATGTGACCGCCGAAGGAAGGCAGGTGGCCGTTACTAGAACGACCACCTGCCCTGTCACTCCTACCGAACCCTTTGAGGCACGGTCCGGCCCTTAGAACAGCCTCAGCGCTTCCGGTTGCTGTTGGCCTGCCTCTCGCTCAGCGGGAGCAGCCTGCGCTGCTCCCTGTCCACGGCGACCCCGACGCCCCGTCGAGGCAGCGGGCCTCACGTAGGCGGGATACTTGGGCGCGTCTTCCCATTTAGCCCTCGCCCTTTCGACTACTGCAAGGACCTCCTGCGTCACCCCTGACAGCTCCGTGGCATCGACCGGCTCGATGTACGGGTCCGACGAGGGCCGTTGCACCCCTACCGTGGCCCTGCCGTCCTTGATGGACATGACCACCTTCAGGTCCTCTGGCGGACTGACCTCATCTTCGGCAGTCTGGCCCTCACCGACCTCTGAGCCTTGCGAGTCCTGTTCGGTCTCGTTCTTGGAGTCTTCTTCTTCAGCAACGGCGACAGTCTGGTCGGCCGTCGTATCGCCAAAGAGACTCTCGGCAGCGCTTAGGGCATCTGAGCGGGTTGCTTCCGTTTCATTCTCATTAGGCATGATTGTTCTCTCCTTTGTTTCTTATCTATCGGCGTTGTTAATCCCAATCGTCAGGACGCCAACGTCATCCCCTGGCCGTCAGGACGCCGTTCCCTCTCATCCGAGTCGGACCGCACCACCCGCGCCACCGCCTCCGGGGTGGCGTAGGTCGGGGTGACCGTGCCCTGCTCCATGTCCAGGTAGAGGCCCATGAAGGGGCAGGTTCCCGCCACCATGCGGCGGACTACCTGTAGCGCCAGCGACGCCATCATCTGGTTGATGGTGGGGTCCTGGTCGGTGAGGTCGAGGGCCGCCGCGCAGTCCACGCCCGGCGGCGTGGTCGACACCGCCGTCAGCAGGTCGGGCCGCTGCACCGTGGGCGCGGGCAGCAGGTAGCAGGTCTCGCCTGCGAAGGCGGGTTCGTCCCCAAAGTCCCGGTCGGCGACGTTGCCGATGAGCACCTGTCCCCAGTTGGTGTCGTTGCCCGCGTCGATGAGCCACCGGCGCGGGTCGCCCGGCAGGCACTCCGCCATCGCCCTGCGTGCTGCGGCGTTGTCGGCGCAGCCGATGAGCAGGGAGTTCCCGTAGGCGGGCAGGCCGGGGTAGCGGCCTCCATCGGAGCGGGACTTCTCCTCCCGGAAGGGGTAGACCGAGTAGCCGACGGGACGCCGGTAGGCCCTGGCCAGCCGGTCGGCGAGGGCCTGGCTCTTGAACCGGCCCACGTCCTCCGCGTAGAAGTTCTGGCGCAGCAGGTTGTGGGGCTCCACCCGGTCGTGGTCGACCAGGACGATGGTGGCCTCCCGTCCCTGGAAGAGGCGGCAGAGGCCCTCGGCCACGAAGCCGCCGGTCCCGCCGCAGCCGACCACGGTGATCCACGGGTTGTCCAGCAGGAATGCGTTGTCCAGGTAGTAGGGCATTTGCAGTTACCTCCTTGTCTATTGATTGGTGTCTAGCGTCGATTCAGGCTCTTCACCCATGAGCCGGACGCCGGGGTCCGGGCCGTCGAAGACCTTGCGCCAGTCCACCGGGGCGAAGTGGCCGTAGACCCCGACCCGGAGACGCAGCTCAGGCAGTGGGGCGTCGAGGCGTCCGACGACGCCGTAGATGCGGAAGCCCTGCTCGTCCCGGTCGTCGGTGGCCGAGAAGAAGGCGCGGGAGCTTCCGTGAGAGTGGAACTCGGCGACCACTCCGGCAGGGGGCAGGTAGGCGAGTCTCGTGGCGGTGCCCGCCTGCGGGGGGACCACAAGCCGGTAGCCGTCCCCGTCCCAGCGCACCGCAAAGAACCGCTCGGTGTCCGGGGCGTCCTGGAACCAGCGCAGCCCCAGCTCGAAGAGGCTTGCCGGGATGGGGCCGTGGGTCAGCGCCACCTTCTCGGCCACGGGAGCGAGCCCTCGCACCGTGCCGGGGGCGACCGGTACCCGCGCCACCAGGTGGGCGCTTCGGGACTGGACGTAGACGCCCTCCGATCCCAGCACGTAGTCGTAGCCGATCCCCTGGACTCCGGCGAATCCGCCTGGGTGGTTGACCAGGTAGCCCACCGGCACCGGCCCGGCGCTAGCGGTAGCCCCGTCTCCCCTCGGAGACCGCCATGGCTTGGGCCACCGTGCATTGGGAAACCAGGTCCTCAGTCGGGTATGCAGTCTTTCCATCGAGTTCCTCCCATAGTGATTGCAGGTTGTCGGGGTGCTTCTTCGAGCGGTCCCGGCTGTCTCCGGTAAGCGAGAAGAAGGACTGGAAGAAGGACTCCGGTATCAGCCCCACCTCCTCGGGGAACCGGTGGCTACCGGGACAGACCCTCCCGTCTCTGAAGACGTTGAAGGCCGGGGCCCGGAATAGCGGCTGCTCGGTGTCGGTCGGACGGCTCGCTGCGGCGTAGACCCAGGGGGCGCGGCCCGGTGAGCAGACGAAGACCAGGCCCGGCATGGGAAGCCGGAGCCGGGCGGGAGGCTTGAACGCCTCCCGTTGCAGGGCCACGGACCACACCTGCGGCGGCCTCCAGAGCGCCACCACCTGGCCTGTCTCGCCCTGGTTCCACCAGATGGCGTCCTGGGGCAGAAGCCCCGAGGAGAACCCCAGGTGCTGGGTGAACACGTTGGCGATCTCGTCCGCCGAGACGGTCCTGACCCACGTGGCGTCGCCGTCGAAGCCCCGCAGCAGGATGGTCTCGTTGTAGACCTCCATCTGCATCTTGAGGTCGTCCCTGGGCAGGTCGGTTCCGCCCGGCAAGGACCATTGGGTCGTGTCGGTGTCGTCACTCATGGTCGTTATCCTCCTGTTCTTGATTGGGAAGCCGCACCAGCACGAAGTCCAGCATCTCGGCGAAGCGGCCGGGGAGGTCCTCCTCCAGCCAGTCGGCCAGCCGGCTCACCGAGTCCATGAGGGCGCTGGCCTTGCGCCACTCCTCGGTTCCCTCATGGATGATGTCGTCCTCCCAGGGGTCGGCGAACCCGTCGTAATTCCCGTCGTCGTAGCAGTGGTCGAGGAAGAAGTTGCCGGTCTCGGCGAAGACCCAGGAGCAGGCTTGCGCCGCCCCCTCGAACCGGGTCTCCTTCAGCGCATCGGTAAGGTCGTCCAGGGGAATGCCGCCTTCGGGGACCCGGAGCAGGGCCTCTTGCGGGATGCGCTCGGCGGCCGACTCCAGCCAGGCCACCCGTATCCCGTCGGGGCCGTCGTAGTAGGCGTCGGCGGGCCTGACCAGCAGGGCCATAGCCGAGAGCCCGTCGCGGTAGCCGTTCCACATCTCGTGCAGGCCGTCGTAGCCGAAGCCCATCAGCTCGAAGGGGATGCCCCTCCGCATCCAGGACCAGGGAGGTTCTTCCCCTTCCTCGTCCAGCCAGAACTCTATGAAAGGCGCGTAGAGGGGGAAGTGCCGCTCCCCGAAGAGATTGGCGAAGCGCTCCACCCTCGTGCGTACGTCGGGGGCCGAAAGCGCCGCCTCCGCCTCCTCGGGAAAGAGGCGGCGGACCAGCCCCGCGAACCAGGTGTAGTCGTCGGCGTATCCGACCAGCGTGACCAACTCCCGCAACAACGGCGGACGCCGCAGGAGCAGTTTCGCCAGCCCGCTCAGTTGCGCCGGGGCCGCAGCTTCCATCGCATCGCCTCCAACAAGCGGCCCGTGGCCGCCGCGTAGTCCCGCGCCTGGACGCAGGCCATCTCCACATCTGACTGCCGGGCGGCCGCGGCGTCCAGGTCGAAGGAGCCGTCGGGCCGTGTGAGCTCCGCCGTGAGCTCAAGGATGCTGAGGTCTACCGGCGGGGTTGCCGCCAGCAGACCGGCAAAGGTCCGGTTGTCCATCGGATGCCTCCTTACTCTTTGGCGAGGGTGAAGGCGCCCTTGGTGCCCACCCGCCGCTGGAACTCGTAGATCGTGTCGTCGCCCCGACTGGTCTCCTTCACCGAGGCGTTGGCTATCTCCCCGTAGAAGTCGCTCAGGGTGGCCTTCACCTGGTCGACGCTCATCTCGGGGTCGGGGTCGGGGAACTCGCGGTCGTCGTATACGAATACTCTTGCCATCTCTTCATCTCCTTTGTGAGTCGCTGTTGTCCTTGCTGCGTTGCCACGTTCGCGGGGAGGTCGTCGCTCCATGTGCGGCGACCTCTCCCGTACCCTTGCGGCCTAGCGTCCCGCGCCGGACCGGCTCTTCCTCTCTTTCCTGCTCCATCTCCAGCGCCCACTCGAACAGGGACGCGGCTGCGGGCTGAGGCTTGCGGCCCCGGCCCTTGGGCTTGACCGGCTCCTCGGCCATGAACTCCGCCCAGGAGAACAGCGTCTGCTGCGGCTCCGGGGCCTCGTCGTGGTGGCCATTGACCGGGACTGCCGCGTGTCCGTTCCCGTTGGCGGACACGTGGCCGGTGTCCAGGACCAGCTCGACCGTCGGCTCGATGCCGTCAGCGTGGTGACCATTGGTCCCGTTGCCATTGACGTCTACGGCCTCCGGCTCGACTTCGACGACCTTCCAGCCGTCGTCCACCAGGAACTCTTCCGAAGCGGCCTCGGCGTCCCTGGCCTGGGCGAAGACCGCCTCCACCGTCTCGTCCTCCTCCTCGTCCCCGCTGACGATCTTCCGGGCCAGCGCCATCATCAGGTCGTCGCCGTCGTCTCCGTAGGCGGCCAGCCCGTCCTCCGGCAGCTCGCCCTCCACCGCCAGCGAGCTTTGCAGCTTCTTCGCCACCAGCTTGAGGGCGTCGGCCTGTAGCGTGTTCTTGTAGCTCATGAACACCACCTTGACCGGGCGGGTCTGCCCGATGCGCCACGACCGCCGCGACGCCTGCCGCATTACGTAGACGCTGTAATCAGTTTCGTACCAGATCAGCGTTGGGAAGTCGATCAAGTCCAACCCCGTCTGCACCAGCCTGGGGTGGCATATCATCACGTCGATGCCCTCCTTCACCCTGTCCGCCACCCACGCCTCCCGCCGTTCCGGGGCAACGGCGTCGGCCTTCATCACCGCCACGCGGAACCCGTGCCGTGTGAGCATGTCGTCCATCCGCCCGGTGATGTCCCGCGTCCCGGTGTGCGTGGCGTAGACCAGCACCCTGCGGCCCTCCATCCGCTCCGCCGCCACCATGTCGATGAGGGCCTTCTCCTTGGGGTAGAGCCGCTCCTCGGAGAGGGGCGGCACCTGCACGATCACGTCCCCGCTCCTGGGGTCGAAGACCGTCTCCCCCCTGGTGCAGCCGTCGGGGTAGGCCAACAGGGTTTGCAGGTAGGTCGCCAGCAGCCGCTTGGAGCCAGCCTTGAGAGCCTCCGCCAGCTTCAGCCGCAGCTCCTCGTACACGGTGTTGTAGGCGCTGCGCTGGGAGTAGCCCGTCGCGTCCTCCTCCGAGTCCATGCTGGACAGCATCACCTGCTCGTCGTAGGGCGGCAGCCCCGAGGCAACGTCGGCCAGTCTGAGGAAGACCAAGGCCCGGCCGGAGGTGTTGCCGATGATGTGGAAGAGGGCGGAGGGCACAAGGCCCGGCCTCTCCCACCACCTTGCGGTACTTGCGCCGCCTGCTGAACCTCCCGTCCTCCACCGAGTCGTCGTCGGGCTTGCCGACGGTGTGCTCCTCGAAGCCGTACCGCTGAATCCAGCGGTGCTCGTCGGAGCGTCCGAAGTCCGTGCGAATCTCAGGCGAGAACCGGTAGAGCAGGTGGAACAGCGTGCTCGAATACCCGCCCATCAGAGTCCCCGACAGGCTGAGGGACTTGCCGCAGACGTCGGCGAGGACTCCGGCGGCGATGCCCTGGGCGCTTCCGCGCCCCTTATATTCATGGACCTCATCCCCGACCAGCAGGTCGAAGAAGCCCTTCATGTGGTGCTTCACGTAGTCGGCCAAAGGGTAGCGGGCGGGGCCGGACTTGTCGGCCTGCCAGAGGGGAGAGCCGCAGCCGGCGCAGGTGTGCTTGCGGCGGTTCAGGTCCTCGTCCGTGAGGGGAACGCCGTCCTTGTCCACGATCTGGGCGGTGCAGTCGGGGCAACAGGGGACCCGGAACGGCTCGCCCGTCTCCTCGTCCCGAAGGAGCCTGCCCTTCGACGTTGCCCACCGCTCTATCACGGCGGGCATCCAGCGGTAGGAGAGCTTGGCCTTCTCACGGCTCATCACCGCGAAGAGGGGGCCGGAGCCGACGGAGAGGCGAAGCCGCTCCAGGTCGGTGATGGACTTGACGATGACGGCGCGTGCGCCGGGCACCGTCATCTCCACCTCCCGCTTCCACTTGGGGACCAGGTGGGGCGGGCAGAGGACCAGGACCCGCTTGAAGCCCGCCAGATGTGCTGCGGCGGCGGCGATGAAGGTCTTGCCGGTGCCCATCTCGCCGACGACGGTGGTGCCCCGGTGGGCTTCGAGGGAGAGGGCCGCTCCCTTTATGGCGTCCTCCTGCGCCCCCAGGGGCTTGCGGAGCAGGCGGGGGAGCTTGTGGCCGTTCTCTGAGGGCCGGTAGAGGGGTGGGTAGGACTCCACCACCCGCTGGGCGATGGCGTCCTTGAACGTGTCGATGAACTGTCCGAGGTTCATGTCTTTCTCCTTCCTTTATGAGAGTGCTTGGGGTTGGGCGATAGGCGATGCCCCGCCAGTCGATGGGACCAACGGGGCCTCGTGAGCGGCTCGTGTGAGCCGTCTATGCTGCGTTGGGGAGGGACTCCCGCCGCTTTGCGTCGTCGTAGCACCTGCCCCGCAGGTGGTAGGACTTCACCGGGGAGGAGACCGCCCTTCCGCCGATGATGTCCACCGAGGCGGTCTGCATGGCCGGTTCGCCGGGGGCGATGGGCTGCCCGCAGCGGCAGCAGGCTTCCAGCGTCATGGTCGTCTGCATCTTCACGACCTTCCTTCCTTTATAAGGGTGTTGCGTCCAGACGAAGCGAGGCCCCGCCGTTTCCCGGTAGAGGGATGGCGGGGCCTCGGGGCGCGGCTCTTGGGGCGAGCCGTCTATGCTGCGATGTCGGTGATCTCTCCGCCGTGCAGGTCCAGGGCGACCACGGTGGTCTTGAGCTTCTCCCGGTGGACCTCCTTCTCCGGGGAGTCCTCCACCATGACCATCTCCTTCGAGGTGCGGCCCTTGACCAGTATGCGCCGGCCCTCGGCCTCCAGGCAGAGGTTGTCCAGGAAGCCCGCCGCCACCAGCATCGCCATGTGTCCCCGCCTGAGGGGCATCAGCGGGCGGGTGCGGGTGTCCCTGGCGGGCCAGAGGGTGTCGGTTATCTCCGTGCTCGTCCACAGCCCCGACCGCCTGGCCTCGGCAGCAGCCGCGACGGGATCGACGGTGCGGGTGGTGAACAGGATGTCCCCGCTCGGCGTGGTCTTCGGCGTGAACGGCGGGTACTGTTCGGGGCGCATCGGCTCCGGCTCCCCCACCGCCCACTCCAGCACCATGCTCTCGGCGTGGGCGTCGGGCACGGGGTCGGCCTTCCGGTAGGCCATGAGCACGACCTGGTCGAAGACCTCGCGCTCCGGGTCGGGGAAGGCCCAGCACCGCGTCCGCCCGTAGTGGGTGGAGAGATAGCGGGCCGAGACCGCGAGGCGCTGCCTGGGGACGATGAACACCAGCAGCCCGCCCTCGGCCAGGTAGCGCGTCGTGTGGGTCAGGAAGGCGTGCTCCGTCCGCTTGTCTTCCGAGTCATGGTCATATGGCGGATTCAAAAGGAGCAGCCCGAAGGCCCCGTTCGCTACGGATGTGGCGAACAGGTCCGAGGCCAGGGCGTGGCCGAGCCGCTTCTCCGCCTCCTCCGCCCGGTCCCGGTGCAGCTCGACGCCGTAGGTCTCGATGGGGATGGCGTTGGGCGCGTCCATGCGCCCGGCAAGCTGCGCCAGCGCCTCCCCAGCCCCGCAGCAGGGGTCGAGGATGCGGAGGGTCTCCCGGTCCCTGTGGTAGTAGCCGGTGGGGGTGTGAATCAGCCCCGCGAGCAGGTCAACGACCCGCTCCGGCGTGGGGTAAAATCCGCCTTTCGCCTGTGCTGCAAGTCTCATGTCGTCTCTCCTTTCTCTGTATCGTCTGTCGTGTCCGTTGGCGGCCCGAACCGGCAGGGTTCGGGGTTGCAGAAGCGGCAGTCCCTTCTCGCCCTGGGGGGCGGCACGTAGTCCTCGGCGGTCACCGCCTGGAAGATCACCTGGATGCCGCACGAGCCGCAGTGGTAGGTCTCCCCGGTGTGGATGTCCCTGTCCAGCTCCTCCACCCGGGCGAACCGCTCGTCGCAGTGGGGGCAGGTGAAGTAGACGGTCTGTTCCCTGTTCATGTCTATCTCCCTTCCGTGTTGTTTGTCCTGACCCCCACCACCTCTCCGGTGGCGAGGGTGCGCTGGTAGCAGAGCACCTGGCCGGTCTGCATCGCCTTGGCGCAGGATGTGCAGAAGGCGGTTATCAGCTCGGCATGGTTGGCGACGACCACCCGCCTGACCAGCGCCGAGCCGCCTTCCGGCGTGTCGTGGCGGTACAGGGTCAACCGGAGGTCGTTGCGCTCCTCCTCCGTCGCCCTCCTGTAAAAATGGGGTTGGCCGGAGGCGCACAGGTGGGCCGAGCCGTCGTGCTCGCAGAAGCGGCAGGCCGTCCCGTCCGGCGAGAAGCGCCGCCACGCTCCGGCGTTGCGGTGGTTCCGCCGCTTGCTGGGCCGCTTGGCCCGCTTCAGCGTCCTATCCATCGGTCCCCTCCTCCGGCAGCGCCAGCCTTCCAGACGCCACGGCCCCGGAGAGGTCCTCCCTGAGCCGCTCGGCGTTGGGGGAGCACCTGTAGGCGACGACGCCGGAGGACTGGAGCGGCGCTATCTCGCCGTTCTCCAGGCCCCGCTCCCACAGCCAGCCGGCCCAGGAGCGGTGCAGGGGCAGGGGACTTCTCTTGTCGAGGAAACGGTGGTGCAGCGCGGGGGCCTCGCCCTCGCTCTGCACCAGCAGCAGGAAGTCGTCCCGCTCGAAGGCGTATTCCGCCGTCTTGGTAAAGACCAGCGCGTGCCATCCGCCGCTCACCGGCAGGCGGGCTATCTTGGTCGTCCAGGTGCCGATCGTGTTGTACGGGATGGAGCAACGCTCGTAGCCGCCCGAAAGCGCCATTCCGTCCGCCCCTTTGATGAGGTGGGCCACTTCCGGGGGCTGCTTGAGCAGGGAGGCCCAGATGGCCTTGAGCGCCGTCTGGCTTCCCACCATCGACAGGAACCAGAGTCCCTGGGAGTCGGGGTCGCGGGCGAAGGCGTCGGCGGTGGCCGAGAAGCCGCCCGCGCTGATCGTAAACAGGTCTTCGGGGTCGAGGCTGCCTGCCTTGTCGGCAGACAGGTCGTGTGTCGCAAGCATGGTATCTCTCCTTGTGGTTGGTGTCGGATGATGCGCGGGAGAGCGAATCCCCCGCGTGCGGGCCGGACGGCGTGGGCCGACCGGACTTGTGGAGCGTCAGGCCATGAGGCCCCGCTCCTTGAGGCTGATGAACTTCTCCCCGCCGATGACGACATGGTCCAGAAGCTCGATGCCCAGGAGCTTTGCCGCCTGGAAAATCTCCCTGGTGATGGCCACGTCCTCCGGGCTGGGCGTCGGGTCCTGGCTGGGGTGGTTGTGGCTGATGATGATGCTGGGGACGGCTTCGATGACGGCGGGGCGCAGCACCTCGGCGGGCCTGACGATGGCCGACGATACGTTCCCTTGGTAGACCACCCTCTGGCCCACGACGTTGTTCTTGGTGTCCAATAGCAGCACCCGAAGCTGCTCCTGGGCCAGTTGCGCCATCTCCGGCCCCAGCAGCCTGCGCACGTCGTCGGGGCAGTTGATGGCGGGCGGGTCCTCCGGGCGCTCAGGCTGGGTCTCGACCTCGTAGCGCATGGCGATCTCGCCCAGCAGGTGCAGGTTGCTGCGCAGCGCCTCCAGCAGCGCGGCGTCCTTGGTGAGGGTCTTCTTCCTGGTCATGTCGGCCTCCTTCGTTTTCGGTTAGAAACAGGAGCGGGGCCGCGCCCTGTAGAGGGGCGCGGCCCCGTGGTGCGCCTTCAGTGAGGCGTCGCTATGCGGTTGTCGGTTGACGGGCTAGAAAGGAGAGGCGGCGACCGTCTGCTCGACGTCCGAGGCGTCGCCGTCGTTGACCTGCCCGCCGTTCCCGTTGCCGTTGCGAGAGTCGAGGAAGACGACCTCGGAGGCGTGAATCTCGGTGCGGTAGCGCCGCTGCCCGTCGTCCCCCTCCCAGGTGTTGTTCACCAGGCGTCCGGCGACGTAGATGCGGTGGCCCTTGCCGATGTATTCGTTGACGGCTTCGGCGGTCTTGCTCCAGATGACGACGTTGTGCCAGTCGGCCTCGACCTCCCCGTCCTGGCGGCGGCGGTCCGTCGCCAGCCGCAGCTTGGTGACGGCGGTGCCGTTGGGGGTGTACTGCATCTCCGGCTCGGTACCCACTCTGCCCAAAAGCTCTACCTTGTTGATGGTGCGTGCCATTTCGATTCCTCCTGAATGTTGTGGCGCAGCCATGCCGCGCCCGGTTGAATGAGAGCGGGGCCGTCCCTGTAGAGGGAAGCGGCCCCGTCCTGCGCTCCCGCTTCGGAGCGTCTAGCTGAACTCGATGTGCTGCGGCTCAGGCCCCGGCTCGCCGAAGAGCCGGTCGGGGTCGAAGGCTTCGACCGAGCGCCTGAGCCTTGCCAGGGCGTCCACGGCTTCGCCCGCGTGGGCCTTCGGGTTGTCCACCGCCCTGAAGTAGCCCAGGGCGGCGTCCACGACCTCGGCGTGGGCGGCGTTGCTACAGAACACTCGCTCCGAGGCCCTCGCCATCATCTCCGTGCTTACCAGCCCCCCGATGCGGTTGGCCAGGCGGGTCTGGACCGAGGCCAGCTCGTTGGCCAGCCGTGCGATCTCGCGGGTGGCGGGCGGCATCTTCCGCAGGGTCTTGGGCGCGAATCTGCTCATCTGTCCTCCTTTGTTTCTTCCCTGATTGCGTCTATGACCGCTGGTCACCAGGTCGCCATCCTCTACGACAGTCTCCTGATCTCGCCGAGGGTCATCGGCTTCCAGTACAGGTCGCGCTCCACGGCGGGGACGCTGCCGAACACGGTTGCCTCCGCCAACTCGGTGAGGTCGAAGTAGCCGACTTCCGTCTCGAACCCCTCGACGAGGCCGAAGCACAGTCCGGTCTCGGGGTCCCACTCGGTGACGTACCAGGTCCAGTTGCTGTAGGGGCTGAAAAGCTTGGCCGGGGCGAGAACGTCGTCGTAGTCCTCGACGTTCTCGTTGGCTCCGATCGCGGGGATCGTGTCCCCGAGCTCCTTCGTCATGAGCTTGTGCCTGCGGCGCCCGCTGTGGTTGTCCTGCCAGGTCGTGGTCTTGGCGTTTCCCTTCTGGTCAAGCATGGTTTCTCCTCTCCTATGGGGTTGTATGAGATTCGGCGGAGCCGTTCCCTTTAGAGGGAAGCGGCCCCGTCCTGCGCTCCGTTGTGGGAGCGTCTAGGTCACCCGGTCGGCCCGGACCTCCGGGGCGAGCAGCTCGTTGAGCCTGCGGTAGTTGACCGAGTAGCGAGTCGAGCGGACCAGGCTGACCGTGCGTCCGTTGACGGTCGCCTTCGCGTCCCCCTGGCGGCGCATCCACGCCTTCAGGGTGTCGAGCGCGCTGCGCTTGACCTTCTCCGGCTCCTTGATGGCTTCCTGGGCTTCCGCGTAGGCCGCCACCGCGTCCCGCGCCTCCTGGTCGCTAACCTCCTCTCCCTCCATCTCCGTCTCGTCGTCCGCTTCCGCCGCACCCGGCAGGCAGACCCCCAGGACCCGCAGCAGGTGTCGGTGCAGGTCGGCCCCAACATGCTGGTGACGGGACACCCCGACGCCACGGGCGTCATGCCCCTGTTCGGCGGCGAGGCGGTCGTCGAGGTCAAGACCAGGGGCCCCGAGGCGTTCAAGCGGTGGCGGACGTTGGGAGCGGAGCGCAGCCACCCAGCGTCGGTAGCCCAGGCAGCCTTCTACACCCTGGGGACCTTCGGGGAGCTGCGGGACGCGGTGATCGCCACGATGGACACCGGCAGCCGCCAGTGGGACTACGAGGTCATCCCCGCCGAGCGGGTGGGGCAGGCCCTGGAGCGGGCCTCCGAGTGGCTCGGACAGTTGGGCGCTCACCTCGTCCAGAGCGGGCCGGACCCCGACGCCCTGCCGGAACGGGACTACTCCGTCACGGATTGGCAGTGCAAGTCCTGCCCATTCCTCAACGTCTGCCTGCCGGGGACGGCGGCGGAGGCCGAAGGGGAAGCGGAACCCGCCGAGGACGCCGAGCCTGTGGAGCCGGTGACCGACGAGCAGGCGCGGAACGCGCTCCACGAGTACGAGGAGATACAGGACACCATCCGGGAGTTCGAGGACGAGAAGAAGTGGGTGGTGGAGAAGCTCGGGACCTGGCTGGGCCAGCAGGGGGTGGACAAGGCCAAGCTCCAAGGGCGGGCGAAGACCCGTTCCGTGGGCATGGTCACGTCCCGCCGCTACTCGGTGGACTACAGGCGGCTCAACAACCTGCTGGACCCGGAGACCCGCTCGGAGATCGTCACCGAGAACGTCTCCGAGTACCTGCGGGTCAGCTAGACGCTCCCCAGCCGGAGCGCATCACGGGGCCGCTTCCCTCTATCGGGACGGCCCCGCTCACATTCAACCGGGCGCGGCAACGTCCGCGCCACGACATGCAGGAGGAATCGAAATGGCACGCACGATCAACAAGGTGGAGCTTTTGGGCAGGGTCGGGACGGACATTGAGATGCGCTACACGCCGAACGGCACGGCTGTCGCCCAGCTGCGGCTGGCCACCGAGCGCCGCCGCCAGGACGGGGAGGTCGAGGCCGACTGGCACAACGTCGTCTGCTGGAGCAAGACCGCCGAGGCGGTGAACCAGTACGTCGGGAAGGGCGACCGCATCTACATCGCTGGACGCCTGGTCCAGAACACCTGGGAGGGCGACGACGGGCAGCGCCGCTACCGCACCGAGATTCACGCCTCCGAGGTCGTCTTCCTCGACTCCAGGGGCGGCAACGGCGGGAGGGACAACGGCGACGCCTCGGACATCGAGGAGCCGGTTGCCGCCTCCCCCTTCTAGCTCCGCAACCGCAGCGCGACGCCCGTCTGAGCTGGGCGCACCACGGGGCCGTTTCCCTATCCAGGGACGGCCCCGCTTTCTTTCAACCGGGCGCGGCAAAGCCCGCGCTACACCATGCAGGAGGAACCGCAATGGCACGCACGATCAACAAGGTAGAGCTTTTGGGCAGGGTCGGGACGGACACTGAGATGCGCTACACGCCGAACGGCACGGCTGTCGCCCAGCTGCGGCTGGCCACCGAGCGCCGCCGCCAGGACGGGGAGGTCGAGGCCGACTGGCACTCGGTCGTCTGCTGGGGCAAGCAGGCCGAGGCGGTGAACGAGTACGTCGGCAAGGGCGACCGCATCTACGTGGCCGGACGCCTGGTCCAGAACACCTGGGAGGGCGACGACGGGCAGCGGCGCTACCGCACCGAGATATACGCCTCCGAGGTCGTGTTCCTCGACTCCAGGGGCGGCAACGGCGGGAAGGACAACGGCGACGCCTCGGACATCAAGCAGCCGGTCGCCGCCTCTCCCTTCTAGTCCCACAACCCGCAGAGCGACGCCTTCCCGAAGGCGCAACACGGGGCCGCTTCCCTCTACAGGGGCGGCCCCGCTTCTGTTCTAACCGATAACGAAGGAGGCCGACATGACCGCCATCACCGCACAACAGACCGACATCCCTTCGGCAGGCTCAGGGCAGGCTTTGCTGGACGCCCTGCGCAGCAACCTGAACCTGCTGGGCGAGATCGCCATGCGCTACCAGGTCGAGACCCAGCCGGAGCGCCCCACGGGAGACCTGCCCGTCATCTCCTGCCCCGACGACGTGCGCAGGCTGCTGGGGCCGGAGATGGCTCCCCTCGCCCAGGAGCAGCTGCGGGTGCTGCTGCTCAACACCAGGAACGAGGTCATGGGCCAGCGGGTCATCTACCAGGGCAACGTCTCGTCGGCCATCGTCCGGGCCGCCGAGGTCTTCCGCCCGGCGGTCGTCGAGGCCGTCCCCGGCATCATCGTCAGCCACAACCACCCGTCCGGCGATCCGACGCCCAGCCCGGAGGACGCGGCCCTCACCCGCGAGCTGGTCCAGGCGGGCAAGCTGCTGGACATCGAGCTGCTCGACCATGTGGTCATCGGCGGCGAACGGTTCGTCAGCCTCAAGGAACGGGGCCTCATGTCCTGACCCCTTATCCAGTACGGGGCAGGCTACTAGACCGGGCGGCGCAGGCCGCCCGGCTCTCACACGCGGGGAGTCGCTCCCCACGCATCCACGACACACAAGCAAGAAGGAGACATCCCATGCTCGCAACCCACACGATAGACCCCGAAGACCTCTACACCATCTCGGCCGGGGGGTTCTCGGCCACCGCCGACGCCTTCGCCCGCGACGAGGAGACCGACGGCCTCTGGTTCGTCTCGATGGTCGGCTCCCAGACCGCGCTCAAGGCGATCTGGGCCTCGCTGCTCAAGCAGCCGCCGGACGTTGCCCACATCATCCGGGGCGCGGACGGCATGGCGCTCAGCGGGGGATACAAGCGGTGCGTCGTTCCCCACGAGACCATCGGCACCTGGACGACCAAGATTGCCCGCCTGCCGGTCTCCGGCGGCTGGCACGCCCTGGTGTACACCAAGACCGCCGAGTACGGATTCGAGAAGGACAGCTTCCTCCTGCTGGCGCAGACGGAAGAGGAGGCACCCGCGCTCCATCACCGCTTCCTGGACAAGCGCAGCCCGCTGCCCCTGCACGGCTCCTGGGCCGACTGGCTCTGGCGGCGGGGCCTGGACAACGGGGAGATCGTCCCCCTCCAGTCCGTCGGCGTCTCCGCCTACCGGTGCTCCCCCAAGGCCGGCACGCTCCGCGAAGACCTCTCCGGCGCCGTGGCGTCGGGCTGGCTCACCCTGCCCAGGGAGGAGGAGAACGATGGATAGGATGCTGAAGCGGGCAACACGAAAGAACAAGCGCAGGCAGGACCGGAACGGGACCGCCTGGCGGCGCTTCTCCCCCGACGGGGAGACCTGCCGCTACTGCAAGCACAACCACACCACGCACCTGACCAGCTCAGGCCAGCCCCACTTCTACCGGCCCGCCACGGAAGCGGAGAAGCGGGACCCCACGGTCATGCTCTACCGCCACACCCTGCCCCAGGGCGGCTCCGTGCTGGTGCGGCGGATGACCGTCGCCAGCCACGCCGAGCTCATCACCGCCTTCTGCACCGCGTGCGCCGAGAGCATCGGGACTCACCAAGTCCTCTGCTACCAGCGCAACGTGGGCGTCGGCGAGGTGGTCGGGTTGGTCACCGAACGCAAAGACCTAGCAATCGCCGCCTGACGCGGCGCACAACACGAGACAAGACACGAAAGGAGAATCGACATGAGACTCGCTGCACAGGCAAAAGGCGGGTTCTACCCCACGCCGCCCAGGGTCGTCGACCTGATCGCGGAGCTGATTCACACTCCCTCCGGCGCCTATAACCGGGGCCGGGACACGCTGCGCATCCTTGACCCCTGCTGCGGGGCGGGGGAGGCGCTGGCGCAGTTGGCCCAGCGCCTCGACAGGCCCAACGCCATCACCATCGAGACCTACGGCGTCGAGCTGCACCGGGACCGGGCGCAGGAGGCCGAGGAGCGGCTCGACCACGCCCTGGCCTCCGACCTGTTCGCCACCTCCATAGCGAACGGGGCCTTCGGGCTGCTCTTGTTGAATCCACCGTATGACCATGACTCGGAAGACAAGCGGACGGAGCACGCCTTCCTGACGCACTGCACGCGCTACCTGGCCGACGCCGGCCTGCTGGTCTTCATCGTTCCCCGGCAGCGCCTCGCGGTCTCGGCCCGTTACCTGTCCACCCACTACGGGCGGATGCGCTGCTGGGCCTTCCCCGACCCGGAGCGCCAGGTCTTCGACCAGGTGGTCTTGATGGGTTACCGGAAGGCCGACCCCGTTCCCGACGCCCACGCGGAGCGGATGGCGCTGGAGTGGGCGGAGGGGGAGCCGGAGCCCCTGCGCTCCCACCCCTACACGGACTACAGCCCGGAGACCACCCCCGCCGGGGACATCCTGTTCACCACCCGCACCGTCGATCCCGTCGCGGCCGCTGCCGAGGCGCGGCGGTCGGGGCTGTGGGCCAGCACGGAGATCACCGACACCCTCTGGCCCGCCAGGGACACTCGAACCCGCCCGCTGATGCCCCTGCGACGGGGACACATGGCGATGCTGGTGGCGGCGGGCTTCCTGGACACCTGTGCCTCGAAGCAGAGGGCAGGCGCATCCTGGTCAAGGGCCGCACCTCGAAGGAGATGGTCATGGTGGAGGACAGCCCGGAGAAGGAGGTCCACCGGGAGAAGCTCAAGACCACCGTGGTCGCCCTGGACCTGCACGGCGGCGAGATCACCGACATCGCAGCATAGACGGCTTACCAAAGCCGCGCCACGAGGCCCCGTTGGTCCCTTCGACCTGCGGGGCCTTCGCTTTACCGGAACGATTCAGGAACACCCACTCATAAGGAAAGGAAGGTTGAAGTATGCAGACGACCATGACCCTCGACGTCTGCGCCCGGTGCGGGCAGCCCATCGCCCCTGGCGAACCCGCCATGCAGACCGCCTCGGTGGACATCCTCGGCGGACGAGCCGTCTCCACCCCGGTGAAGTCCTACCACCTGAAGGGCCGCTGCTACGACGACGCGGAGCGGCGGGAGACCCTCCCGAAGGCGGCATAGACGGCTGGACTCAGCCGCATCCACGAGGCCCCGCTCTAGCTGCGGGCCTCGCCCATCGCCCAACCCCAAGCACTCACATCAAGGAAGGAGAAAGACATGAACCTCGGAGCGTTCATCGACACATTCAAGGAGGCCATCGCCCGGCGGGTGGTGGAGTCCTACCCGCCCCTCTACCGGCCCTCGGAGAACGGGCACAGGCTCCCCCGGCTGCTCCGCAAGCCCCTGGGGGCGCAGGAGGACGCCATCAAGGGCGCGGCCCTCTCCCTCGAAGCCCACCGGGGCACCACCGTGGTCGGCGAGATGGGCACGGGCAAGACCTTCATCGCCGCCGCCGCAGCGCACATGGCGGGCTTCCAGAGGATGCTGATCCTCTGCCCGCCGCACCTGGTGCCCAAGTGGAAGCGGGAGGTGGAGATGACGGTGCCCGGCGCCCGCGCCGTCATCGTCAGGTCCATCACCGACCTGGAGCGGCTGCGCCTCTCCACCGGCTCCGGCCCCCTCTTCGCGGTGATGAGCCGGGAGAAGGCCAAGCTCTCCTACCGCTGGATGCCCGCCGTGCTACAGCGGTGGGCCGTGTCCAAGGGCAGGCTGTTGCGGGACGAGGAGACGGGCGAGCCCTTCCGGGTCCCCTGCTGCCCCGACTGCACGGCGCAGGTCGTGGACAAGGACGGCGTGCCCCTGACGGACGCCGACCTGAGCCGCCGCAAGCACACCTGCGCCGGCTGCGGCGGCCCCCTGTGGCAGGCCGACAAGTCCGGGCCGGCCCGCTACCCGTTGGCGGACTACGTCAAGCACCGGATGAAGGGCTTCTTCGACCTGCTCATTGGTGACGAGGTCCATGAGTACAAGGGGCGGGGTTCCGCCCAGGGCATCGCCGCCGGGGTCCTCGCCGACGCCTGCGGCAAGTCCCTCAGCCTGTCGGGGACGCTGATGGGCGGCTACAGCTCGACGCTCTTCCACCTGCTCTACCGGTTCAGCCCGGACCTCAGGACGGAGTTCGAGCGCTCCGACGAGCACCGCTGGATACAGCGGTACGGCTTCGAGGAGGTCACCGTCGGCAAGGACGACGACGACGCGGTGGAGGACGGGCGCAACAGCAGGCGGCGCAAGTTCCGCAAGGTGGTCAGGGAGCGGCCGGGCCTCGTGCCATCGGCCCTCTTCCACATCATCGGCAACACCGTCTTCCTGCGGCTCTCCGACGTGGCGTCGGGGCTGCCCCCCTACGACGAGCAGATCCTGCTCTCCTCGATGGACTCGGAGCAGGACGCGACGGGCTACTCCCAGCGCAGCGCCTACACCACCGTGTACGAGGAGTTGCGGCTGAAGCTGGCTGAGGCTCTCAAGGCCGGCTCGAAGCGGCTCCTGGCGACCTACCTGCAAACCCTTCTCGCCTACCCCGAGGCTGCACCAAGGGGGAGACGGTCTTCGACCCCCGGAGCGGGGACGTGATCGTGCAGGTCCCGCCGCTGTCGGAAGAGAAGCTCTACCCCAAGGAGCAAGCGCTGGTGGACCTCGTGGCGGCGGAGCGGCTCGAAGGGAGGAAGGTGCTGGTGTACGCCACGCACACGGGGACGCAGGGACATCACCGAACGGATGGAGGACATCCTCACCCGGCACGGGTTCCGGGTGGCGGTGATGAAGGCCGACGCGGTGGCCCCGGACAAGAGGGAGGCGTGGGTGGCGGACAGGGTCAAGCAGGGCATCGACGTGATGATCTGCCATCCCAGGCTGGTGCAGACCGGCCTCGACCTCATCGACTTCCAGACCTTGGTCTGGTTCGAAACTGATTACAGCGTCTACGTGATGCGGCAGGCGTCGCGGCGGTCGTGGCGCATCGGGCAGACCCGACCGGTGAAGGTGGTGTTCATGGCCTACCGGAACACCCTCCAGGCGGACGCGCTGAAGCTGGTGGCGAAGAAGCTGCAAAGCTCCCTCGCCGTCGAGGGAGAGCTGCCGGAGGACGGGCTTGCCGCCTACGGAGACGACGGGGACGACCTGATGATGGCGCTGGCGAGGAGGATCGTCAGCGGCGACGAGGAGGACGAGGCGGAGACGGTGGAGGCGGTCTTCGCCCAGGCGCGGGACGCCGAGGCAACCGCCGAGGAATACCTGGTGGACGACGACTGGAAGCTGGTGGAGGTCGAACCGGAGGCCGTCAACGGCAATGGCCACCACGACGACGGCATCGGGCCGACGGTCGATCTCGTACTGGGCAACGGCCGCCTGCCGGTCAACGGGAACGGGACCAACGGCCACCACAGCCTGCCCCGTACTGGATACGGGGACGAGGCCCCGGAGCCGCAGCAGTCGCTGTTCTCCTGGGCGGAGTTCATGGCCGAAGAGCCGGTCAAGCCCAGGGGCCGGGGCGGCAAGACCCAGACCCCGTCACTGTCCCTGTTCGAGTGGGCGGTGGAGATGGAGCGAGAGGAAGAGCCGGTCGGCGCAGGACGCTAGACCGCTAGGCACGGGAGAGGTCGTCGCTAACCGAGCGGCGGCCTCCTCGCAAATGGCAACGCAGCAAGACAGAGCAATCACAAAGGAGAAAAACGATGGCACGCGTGTTTGTTTACGACGACAGAGAGTTCCCCGACCCGGACCCCCAGATGAGCGTCGACCAGGTGAAGGCAACGCTCTCCGACTTCTACGGGGAGATCGCCAACGCCTCGGTGAAGGAGACCAAGAGGGGCGACGACACCATCTACGAGTTCCAGCGGCGGGTGGGCACCAAGGGCGCCTTCGCCCACGCCAAAGAGTAAGGAGGGCATCCGATGGATAACCGCACCTTTGCCGGTCTGCTGGCGGCAACCCCGCCTGCGGGCCTCAGCATCCTTGAGCTCACGGCGGAGCTCACACGGCCCGACGGCTCCTTCGACCTGGACGCCGCGGCCGCCCGGCAGCAGGACGTGGAGCTGGCCTGCGTCCAGGCCCAGGACTACGCCGCCTCCACGGGGCGGCTACTGGAGGCGCTGCGATGGCAGCTTCGGCCCCGGCGCAACTGAGCGGCCTTGCGAACCTGCTCCTGCGGCGTCCGCCGTCGCTGCGGGAGCTGGTCACCTTAGTCGGATACGCCGACGACTACGCATGGTTCGTGGGGCTGGTGCGCCGTCTCTTCCCCCAGGAGGCGGAGGCGGCGCTTTCGGCCCCCGACGTACGCGGGAGGGTGGAGCGCTTCGCCAATCTCTTCGGAGAGCGGCACTTCCCCCTCTACGCGCCGTTCATCGAGTTCTGGACGGAGGAGAAGGGGGAACAACCTCCGTGGTCCTGGCTGAGGCAGGGCATCCCCTTCGACCTGATGGGCTTCGGCTACGACGGCCTCCACGAGATGTGGGACGGCTACCGCGAGGGCCTCTCGGCCATGGCTCTCCTGGTCAAGCCCCCCGATTCCTCCTACATGGCAGACGACGGGATACGGGTGGCCTGGCTGGAGTCGGCCGCCGAACGCATCCCGCAGGAGACATTGGAGAGGATTCCCCAGGGCGGCATACCCCTGGACGACCTCGCCGACGCGCTGAAAGGGACGAGGTTCGAGGGGGCGGCCCAGGCGTGCTCCTGGGTCTTTGCCGAGACCGGCAACTTCTTCCTCGACCACACCTACGAAGACGGCAACTACGACGGGTTCTCCGACCCCTGGGACGACGACATCATCCAGGAGGGCACGGAGGAGTGGCGCAAGGCCGTCGCCCTCATGGACGCGGTGGGCAAGCTGACCGACTGGCTGGAGGAAGACCTCCCTGGCCGCTTCGCCGAGATGCTGGACGTCGTCCTGGGGCGGCTCCCCAACCAAGAAAAAGAACAGGAGGACAACAACCATGACTGATGCAGTCGATACGACCCAATGGTCCCTGCCGGGACCGGCGGACATGCCAAGGGACGAGCTCCAGATACAGCTGGAGGTCTACAAGGAGACCATCCTCCTGCGGGGCTTCGAGAACGACGCCACCTGGGTGCGGACCGTCTCGGCGGACGCCATCGCCAACGTGTTCACCCAGCACCTGGGGTTCTCTTCGGGGCTCCTGCCCCAAGAGGCCCTGTGGTGGGGCCAGGGCGAGACCGGGCAGGTGGTTGCCCTCTGGCGGCCGCCACAGGTCTGGCCGGTGGCCCTGCAACGGGAGGCGTTCAAGCCCCCCGCCCGGCTCCGGCTGCCCATGCCGGGGCTGGTCTTCGTCTGCTCGCCGGGCCGCCCGCCCTGGGTCTACGCCGCGCTGAGCCGGCCTACCGACCCCGAGCAGCATCTCTTCCGGGCCCCCGCCTTCAACGTCTTCAGGGACGGGCGGGTCTGCCCCGGAAGCCACCGGTTCCCCGAGGAGGTGGGACTGATACCGGAGTCCTTCTTCCAGTCCTACTTCTCGCTTACCGGCGATTCACGGGACCGCTCGAAGAAGCACGCCGACAACCTGCAAGCGCTATGGGAGGAGCTCGATGGAAAGACTGAGTACCCGGTTGAGGACCTGGTTCCCCAATGCACGGTGGCCCAAGCGATGGCGGTCTCCGAAGGGAGACGTGGCTACCGCTAGCGGGGCACCGGGGCCGGTGGGCTACCTGGTCAACCACTCCGGCGGACTCGCCGGAGTCCAGGGGATCGGCTACGACTACGTGCTGGGATCGGGGGGTGTCTACGTCCAGTCCCAGAGCACCCACCTGACGGCGCGGGTGCTGGTCGCCCCCGGCTCGGTGCGCGGGCTCGCTCCCGTGGCCGAGAAGGTGCAACTCACCCACGGCCCCATCCCGGCGCAGCTCTTCGAGCTGGGGCTGCGCTGGTTCCAGGACGCCCCGGACACCGAGCGGTTTTTCGCCGTGCGGTGGGACGGGGACGGCTACAGGCTGGTCGTCCCCCCGCAGGCGGGACCGCAACGAGACTCGCGTATCAGCCCCCCGCCGGGGTGGTCGCCGAGTTCCACTCCCACGGCAGCGCCCGCGCCTTCTTCTCGGCCACCGACGACCGGGACGAACAGGGCTTCCGCATCTACGGCGTCGCTGGACGCCTTGACGCCCCACTACCGGAGCTGCGTCTCCGGGTCGGGGTCTACGGCCACTTCGCCCCGGTGGACTGGCCGCAGGTGTTCGACGGCCCGAACCCGGGACTCCGGCTCATGGGCGGGGAGCCGGAGCCGACACGAAAAACCGATTGCACAACCTAATCCAACGACAAGGAGGTAAGAATGCCCTACTACCTGGACAACGCATTCCTGCTGGACAACCCCTGGATCACCGTGGTCGGCTGCGGCGGGACCGGCGGCTTCGTGGCCGAGGGCCTCTGCCGGCTCTTCCAGGGGCGGGAGGCCACCATCGTCCTGGTCGACCATGACCGGGTGGAGCCCCACAACCTGCTTCGCCAGAACTTCTACCCCGAAGACGTGGGCCGGTTCAAGAGCCAGGCCCTCGCCGACCGGCTGGCACGGGCCTACCGGCGTCCCGTCGGCTACTCGGTCTACGCCTTCCGGGTGGAGGACTCGCGCCCCGACGGGGGCCGCTACCCCGGCCTCCCCTCCTACGGGAGCTCCCTGCTCATCGGCTGCGCCGACAACGCCGCCGCACGCAGGGCGATGGCCGAGTCCCTGCCGGGCGACCCGCGCCGGTGGCTCATCGACGCGGGCAACGACACCAACTGGGGACAGGTCCTGGTCGGCAACGTCG